>NZ_CAXHYI020000003.1:77500-3812000 GCF_964021195.1 Bacillus nitroreducens
TTACTGGGGCTTCGATTCAGAGCTTCGCTTGCGCTAACCCCTCCTCTTAACCTTCCAGCACCGGGCAGGTGTCAGCCCCTATACTTCGCCTTGCGGCTTCGCAGAGACCTGTGTTTTTGCTAAACAGTCGCCTGGGCCTATTCACTGCGGCTTTTCAGGGCTATGCACCCTAAAAAGCACCCCTTCTCCCGAAGTTACGGGGTCATTTTGCCGAGTTCCTTAACGAGAGTTCTCTCGATCACCTTAGGATTCTCTCCTCGCCTACCTGTGTCGGTTTGCGGTACGGGCACCATTTACCTCGCTAGAAGCTTTTCTTGGCAGTGTGGAATCAGGAACTTCGGTACTATATTTCCCTCGCCATCACAGCTCAACCTTACGGTAAGCGGATTTGCCTACTTACCAGTCTAACTGCTTGGACGCACATATCCAACAGTGCGCTTACCCTATCCTCCTGCGTCCCTCCATCGCTCAAACGGTAAAGAGGTGGTACAGGAATATCAACCTGTTGTCCATCGCCTACGCTTTTCAGCCTCGGCTTAGGTCCCGACTAACCCTGAGCGGACGAGCCTTCCTCAGGAAACCTTAGGCATTCGGTGGAGGGGATTCTCACCCCTCTTTCGCTACTCATACCGGCATTCTCACTTCTAAGCGCTCCACCAGTCCTCACGGTCTGACTTCGCTGCACTTAGAACGCTCTCCTACCATTGTTCGTAAGAACAATCCACAGCTTCGGTGATACGTTTAGCCCCGGTACATTTTCGGCGCAGAGTCACTCGACCAGTGAGCTATTACGCACTCTTTAAATGGTGGCTGCTTCTAAGCCAACATCCTGGTTGTCTAAGCAACTCCACATCCTTTTCCACTTAACGTATACTTTGGGACCTTAGCTGGTGGTCTGGGCTGTTTCCCTCTTGACTACGGATCTTATCACTCGCAGTCTGACTCCCGAGAATCAAGTCTTTGGCATTCGGAGTTTGACTGAATTCGGTAACCCGATGAGGGCCCCTAGTCCAATCAGTGCTCTACCTCCAAGACTCTATACTCGAGGCTAGCCCTAAAGCTATTTCGGAGAGAACCAGCTATCTCCAAGTTCGATTGGAATTTCTCCGCTACCCACACCTCATCCCCGCACTTTTCAACGTACGTGGGTTCGGGCCTCCATTCAGTGTTACCTGAACTTCACCCTGGACATGGGTAGATCACCTGGTTTCGGGTCTACGACCACGTACTCATTCGCCCTATTCAGACTCGCTTTCGCTGCGGCTCCGTCTCTTCGACTTAACCTTGCACGTAATCGTAACTCGCCGGTTCATTCTACAAAAGGCACGCCATCACACATTAATGTGCTTTGACTACTTGTAGGCACACGGTTTCAGGTTCTATTTCACTCCCCTCCCGGGGTGCTTTTCACCTTTCCCTCACGGTACTGGTTCACTATCGGTCACTAGGGAGTATTTAGCCTTGGGAGATGGTCCTCCCAGCTTCCGACGGGATTTCACGTGTCCCGCCGTACTCAGGATCCACTCAAGAGAGAACGAAGTTTCGACTACAGGGTTGTTACCTTCTCTGACGGACCTTTCCAGGTCACTTCGTCTACTTCGCTCTTTTGTAACTCCGTATAGAGTGTCCTACAACCCCAAGAGGCAAGCCTCTTGGTTTGGGCTATCTTCCGTTTCGCTCGCCGCTACTCAGGAAATCGCGTTTGCTTTCTCTTCCTCTGGGTACTTAGATGTTTCAGTTCCCCAGGTCTACCTTCGCTTACCCTATGAATTCAGGTAAGGATACTGCCCCATTACGAGCAGTGGGTTTCCCCATTCGGAAATCTTCGGATCAATGCTTACTTACAGCTCCCCGAAGCATATCGGTGTTAGTACCGTCCTTCATCGGCTCCTAGTGCCTAGGCATCCACCGTGCGCCCTTTATAACTTAACCTGTTCGGCTTCGATAAGCTTCAAATTTCTTCGTCACTGCTCTCGTCAGCATCCTCACGTACCGTTAAGTACGCTCCGGTGCTGACACCATCAGTTCCTCGAACTTTTCGCTTCTCGTGCGCCTATAGTTATAAGAACTTTTATTACTACAATGAATGTTTTGTTACGTTATCTAGTTTTCAAGGAACGAAGCTACTGACTTCAATCACATCGTGATTTACATCAGTGAATAGTCTCCATGCAGCTTTGCGATGAGGAATTAATCATCATTGACTAATCTTGCAGACGCAAGCGCAATTGATTTTTGCGAAAGGCAAAAATCGACCTTTGAGAGAAAAAGCACTCTCAAAACTGACCACAATACGAAACGTCTTTTTATGAAGTTCGTAGAACTTCTATTGTCTAGCTACGGTTCCTAGCCTCTCGAGGTTGCTTCACTTCTTCTGTCAAAGTCTGCTGACTTTTCCTTCAGAAGTTCCAGCACTTGTCGAGGCTGATCAGTCACCTTCGCTTTTCGACTTTTTCCTTAGAAAGGAGGTGATCCAGCCGCACCTTCCGATACGGCTACCTTGTTACGACTTCACCCCAATCATCTGTCCCACCTTAGGCGGCTGGCTCCTTACGGTTACCCCACCGACTTCGGGTGTTACAAACTCTCGTGGTGTGACGGGCGGTGTGTACAAGGCCCGGGAACGTATTCACCGCGGCATGCTGATCCGCGATTACTAGCGATTCCGGCTTCATGCAGGCGAGTTGCAGCCTGCAATCCGAACTGAGAATGGTTTTATGGGATTGGCTTAACCTCGCGGTTTCGCTGCCCTTTGTACCATCCATTGTAGCACGTGTGTAGCCCAGGTCATAAGGGGCATGATGATTTGACGTCATCCCCACCTTCCTCCGGTTTGTCACCGGCAGTCACCTTAGAGTGCCCAACTGAATGCTGGCAACTAAGATCAAGGGTTGCGCTCGTTGCGGGACTTAACCCAACATCTCACGACACGAGCTGACGACAACCATGCACCACCTGTCACTCTGTCCCCGAAGGGAACGTCCTATCTCTAGGAGTGTCAGAGGATGTCAAGACCTGGTAAGGTTCTTCGCGTTGCTTCGAATTAAACCACATGCTCCACCGCTTGTGCGGGCCCCCGTCAATTCCTTTGAGTTTCAGTCTTGCGACCGTACTCCCCAGGCGGAGTGCTTAATGCGTTGACTTCAGCACTAAAGGGCGGAAACCCTCTAACACTTAGCACTCATCGTTTACGGCGTGGACTACCAGGGTATCTAATCCTGTTCGCTCCCCACGCTTTCGCGCCTCAGCGTCAGTTACAGACCAGAGAGCCGCCTTCGCCACTGGTGTTCCTCCACATCTCTACGCATTTCACCGCTACACGTGGAATTCCGCTCTCCTCTTCTGCACTCAAGTCCCCCAGTTTCCAATGACCCTCCACGGTTGAGCCGTGGGCTTTCACATCAGACTTAAAGGACCGCCTGCGCGCGCTTTACGCCCAATAATTCCGGATAACGCTTGCCACCTACGTATTACCGCGGCTGCTGGCACGTAGTTAGCCGTGGCTTTCTGGTTAGGTACCGTCAAGGTACCGCCCTATTCGAACGATACTTGTTCTTCCCTAACAACAGAGCTTTACGATCCGAAGACCTTCTTCGCTCACGCGGCGTTGCTCCGTCAGACTTTCGTCCATTGCGGAAGATTCCCTACTGCTGCCTCCCGTAGGAGTCTGGGCCGTGTCTCAGTCCCAGTGTGGCCGATCACCCTCTCAGGTCGGCTACGCATCGTTGCCTTAGTGAGCCGTTACCTCACCAACTAGCTAATGCGCCGCGGGCCCATCCGTAAGTGATAGCGAGAAGCCATCTTTTAATATAAGACCATGTGGTCTCATATGTTATCCGGTATTAGCTCCGGTTTCCCGAAGTTATCCCAGTCTTACAGGTAGGTTGCCCACGTGTTACTCACCCGTCCGCCGCTAACCTTTGGGAGCAAGCTCCCTTAGATTCGCTCGACTTGCATGTATTAGGCACGCCGCCAGCGTTCATCCTGAGCCAGGATCAAACTCTCCAATAGAGTATTGATTGCTCAATAAGTTTTGTTACTTAGAATTAACGTTGACGCTTGTATTGTGTTCAGTTTTCAAAGAACTTTTTAATTCATCGCCCAGAAGCGACTTTATTAATATAACATGTTGTTTCGTTAGTGTCAACATGTTTTTCAAAAAACTTTTTTTCGACTGAATTGTATTTTTCAGCGGCGAAATTTAATATAACATGGGGTAAATAATTCGTCAACACCTTTCGTGAATATTTTATTAAAATAATAAAACTCCTTCTAAACAAACCCCTGAAAGAAGGAGTTTTAGTAATCTATTTAGTGACGTGATATGTTCTATGGAATATTCCTTTCCCTTTTGTTTCTTGCTTTTCTACATTTATAAAGTGTTTCTCTACAAGGAATTCTAGATAGACTTCAAGATCTACTGAATATACCTTTAACTCAGGAAGTTCCATGATTTCTCCAAATGTCCACGAACCATCTCTTCTAGACAGAACATTTAAAATATGAATAGCTCCACGTTTGGCTCTAGAATGAATAAGAAACTCGCTAGCTAAAAATAAGAGCTCTAGTCTTTTCTCAAGCGACTCTTCACTTTCCAGAAGTTCAGTATACAATTTATAAATCTGCGGATCAATTTGTCTCACTTGATTCCAGACAGTTACTTCAGGATGGAATCCATTTTCGATAATTGCTAGCCTCGCTAAATGATGAAGTGCATGAATGACATAATTAAATGCATCTAGATGTTGCTTTGCATTAAAAAATGCTTTGCCATCCTGATAGCGTCGAATTAGTTTAGCAAATTCGATTCCCATTTTTATCTGTCTTTCCTCCGTGGGAAATTCATGTAATCTGTTTCTAAAATTAATAATATAATCATTTCGATCATATAGTACTTTACCGTTTAAAACCCAATCGACAATTTTCCGATTAGAACCAAAAAATAACCATTCCTTTAATTGACTTTCTTTAACTGTATATAAGGATGCTTTCTGGTTGTTATAGTTATAATGTTTGATGAACACATTTTTATCAGACTCTTTTACGATTACGAGTAAAGCTACGTCAAAATAATCTATATGAGTAAAAGCTACCTTTCCCTTTTCAATTAATAAGATCCCTAGAGTATTGGGTTGACCTGCTCTTTCTAGGTAAAGGGGTCGAAGTAAATCTTCCATTTTGATTTCCTCCATTCAAATCCATTGGTATATATTTCGACGCATAAAAAATAAAACCCTGCACATTTTATGCAGAATCTTTATTTTTATTTTTCTCTTTCTTTTATATATTGTATAGTATATGAAGGAGGTTGTATGAAAAATGGGTGTAAAATATTCAAGTAAAATTAATAAAATTCGTTCTTTTGCTCTAGCTTTGATTTTCATCGGGTTTATCGTAATGTACGGCGGTATCTTCTTCAAAGAAAATGTTGTTCTAATGACAATCTTTATGTTACTAGGTCTAATTTTTATTTTATTAAGCACGGTTGTCTACTTCTGGATTGGTATGCTTTCTACTCGTACTATTCAAGTAACGTGCCCATCATGTCAAAAGCAGACTAAGATGTTGGGGCGAGTAGATGTTTGTATGTATTGTAAAGAACCATTAACTCTTGATCCTGAACTTGAAGGGAAAGAGTTTGATGAGAAATACAATAGTAAGAAATATAGTAAAGTAGAAAGATAAAAGTGCTTTATTTGGTGAAAGCTATATATAACAAAGCCATCGTACACATAGCCAATAGTGTCTTGACTTAGTATAAAAAAGCTGACAAGTTAAACTTGTCAGCTTTTTTAATGCGCTGTCTTTTGGCATTCTTGGCACGTTCCGTAAATTTCCATTCTATGATGACTAACTTTAAAGCCTGTTACATGTGCTGCTAATGCTTCTACTTCATCCAATCCAGGGTAAGAGAAGTCAACAATTTTACCACATTCTTCACAAATCACATGATAGTGCTGTGTAGTGATAAAATCAAAACGACTTGATGAATCTCCATAAGGTAATTCCTTAACTAAGCCAACTTCTCGAAAGACACGTAGATTGTTATACACTGTTGCTACGCTCATGTTGGGAAATTTTCCTTCAAGTGCTTTATAAATATCGTCCGCTGTCGGGTGACTCATAGAATTAATTAGATACTCTAATATCGCATGACGTTGCGGAGTAATTCGAACCCCGGTTTCTTTCAACGTATCAAGCGCCTCTTTCAAAAGATTTTCAGACACCGCCATGCACCTCTTTTCTAGTAAACATTATTACTTTATAATCCTTATAATTAGTGTATCTTGCTCCGACCATTTTTGTCAACATTTCTACCATTACTATATGACTAATTTCATTGAATTACGCACTTTTTTAGATTTTTATTGGTGGAGAGTTGGTTCACTTTGCCCAAGTTTATGATTTATGTAACGTGCTGCGACAAACAGGAAATCCGAAAGTCGATTTAAATATGAGTTTACAAGTGAATTTACCTCTCCTACTGCAACGGCTT
This sequence comes from Bacillus nitroreducens, assembly GCF_964021195.1. NCBI lineage: Bacteria > Bacillati > Bacillota > Bacilli > Caryophanales > Bacillaceae > Bacillus > Bacillus nitroreducens. The sequence goes on from NZ_CAXHYI020000003.1 coordinate 83,997, forward strand.
TTCTTTCCGCTCTTCTAACAATGGTTCTTGCTACATGGAAAGCAGCACCCGCTTGACTACCACCAGGTAAAACAAAATTAGTAAGTGGAGGAATTTGGGCATCCCATTTATCAATAGTCGCCTCTAAAAGAGAAAGATCTTGCTCGGAAACTTTCCATTTAACCTCTTTGCCTACAGGAGTGGCAAGTTCAGCTCCAACATGGAATAAGGTCGTTTGTACCTTTTTAAAAACCTGCTCAACCTCATCCTTTCCCTCAAATGTAGTAGCATGAAGGTGACTTAAACCTAATCCAATCATGGAATTTGCTTCATCACATGTTCCATATGCTTCAACACGAATGTCATTTTTTGATACTCTTTGTCCATAAACTAATGAGGTTGTCCCTTTATCCCCTGTTTTTGTATAGATTTTCATTTCTTAATACCCCCGGTCTAAATTAATAATGTTTATAAAATCACTACCACCTTGTTTATATATATGAAGATTGTGTTCAAAGATTTCAAATGATCTCGGTTGATAATATTTTGTTCTACTCGAAATATGTGGGGTAACTGTTACATTTTCGAGTGTCCAAAATGGGTGGTCAGCTGGGAGAGGTTCCCGTTCAAAAACATCGAGTACGGCATGTGAAATCTTATTTGATTGAATAGCCCTCAAAATTACTTCCTCACTCACTAGATCACCACGACCAATATTGATGAAAACCGTTTCTTTTTTCATTAGATCAAAATGGTGATCTTTAAGAATATATTTTGTTTTATCAGTACTCGGTAGGACTGAAACTAGGTAATCTACATTTTCACAAATGTAATTGAGACCATCAAACTGAACCATTTCATCTACATATTCATGCTGATTACCACTTCGGTTTAGTCCAATTACTTTCATATTAAATGCTTTTGCCAGTCGAGCTATTTCTCCACCAATCGCACCAACACCTAAGATTCCAATTGTTTTTCCATAAAGTTCACCTACTGGAAAATGAGTAAGGCGATCCCAGTTTTTATTTCTTTGTTGTTCAATAATTTTCTTATTTTTCTTAGTGACATGTAGCATCATAGACAATGTATATTCTGACATTGGTATTTTGTGTATGCCTCTGACATTTGTTACAAGTATTCCTCTTTCCTTTATGGTTTCTAGAGGCATTAGTTCTAGTCCCGCTGATATCACCATAATCCATTTCAAATTTTTCGCTATTCGAATATGTTCAGGGAGTAAATCCTCTCCAAATGTAATTAATATCTCTGCATTATGTAGTTCTGGTATTGCCTCTTCAATATCCTTACAATAAATAAAATCTTCGTCTGGAAACGTCATTTTCATGTTATCAATAACTTCGTCAATGGGAATAAATGTTGTTAGAATTCGCATCAGTACGCCTCCTTGTCTTATTTATTATAGTATCAACTTTCGAAGGATGGTGGTAGTAAAATTTCTAATGTATAAAGCACAATGGGTAGCCCCCTCGATAACAAAAAAGGTGCGAGATTTCTCTCGCACAAAATTCGCTAACATCTGAGGAGGTATGCCCTACACTTATAAGATACGTCCGGTGTAGTTAAAGTGTATAGACGTTTGACATTGTCTTTTTAAAATAGGCTCCTTTTTATTCTGTCCATTTGAAGTATCTAAAACTAATCATCATCTAGTAAAATTCCGAATAAGATGCCCCTACATAACCTAGACAAACATAATCATTGATTAAATAAGAAAAGCTACCCAGAGAATCAGTTTTCACTGAGTTTCTGGTTAGCTTTTTCTTGTTTATTTTAATTCAGCTAAAATTTCTTCAATTTTTGCAAGCTCAGATTTTAAACCTCCACCACTTAGGTACCAAAGTGGACCATCTAAGTAAATAACTCGATTGTTTTGATAAGCTTTTGTTTTCTTGATGATGTCATTTTCCATATCAGCTTGGATATTAGATTCTCCACCTGTAGCTGCTGTACGGTCAATTACAAATAATACTTCTGGATTAATATCTAAAATATTTTCGAAACCGAAGTTTGAACCGTGAGAAGATGCTTCGATATCTTCTGTTGCAGGTTTAAATCCATAAACGTCGTACATGTATCCAAAACGTGAATTTGTTGCAAAACCAGATAATTTACCTTCATTGTACATAGTTACTAGAGTTGAGTCGAAGTTACCAGCTAGTGCTTTGACTTCTTCTAATGCAGAATCAAATTTAGCTAAGTATTCTTTTGCTTCATCTTCTTTGTTAAACATTTTAGCAGCAGTATCTACTGATGCTAAAAAAGTATTCCAGTAGTCATCTTGAGAAGTTCCAACAAATACCACAGGAGCAATTTCCTTTAATTCTTCATAATAGACAGATTGACGACCAGAGATAAAAATCGCATCTGGACCAATTTCAGCAATATCCTCTAGTAAAGGTTCTTTTAATGTACCAATATTTTCGTATTCATCAGAAGAATATTTTTCTAAATGCGCAGGTAAACTTGAGTCTTTAGCTACACCGACTACACCTTCAACACCTAGTTCAGTTAATGTATCTAGAAAACCATAGTCAAACACCACAAGTTTTTCAGGCATTTCATCAAATGTTACATCTTCATAACTAATTGTTCCTGTTTCTTCGTCTTCAGTGGAAGATACAGTTGAAGATACTGTCATTGGATAACCATCTGTTGCTGTTTCAGTTTCTTTCGGCTTATCTTCTTCCTTAGCTCCGCTATTGCTTCCTGCTTCTTCGTCTGATCCGCAAGCAGCAAGCATTAGTGTCAATACTAAAAACGCAATAGCTAACTTCCATTTTTTCATTTCTGTATTCCTCTCCTTAGAACATGTTGTATGTAATGATTAACAATGATAATCATTTTCATTGATAACTATTCTCATTATAAGTCCATTTATTATCAACGTCAATATAAAATTTAAATTATTTTAAAACTTTTTCAAAAACCAGAACTACTCTGTGTTTATATAATGTTTACATATATTGACCTACTTTAAGTACGTGAACAAAGGAACTTACTTCTCGCTCTTTATGTCTACCTTCTCCAAAAATATGATGTCTATTCTCACTTAAAAAAAAGAAGACCTAAAGTCAGTAGTCTCTAGGTCTTCCTATTATTACGCATGAGAATTAAAGTAGACACAAATCCTACATCCGTTTTGTTCTTGAATTGGAATATCCATATCATAAATTTCTCGTAATGCAGCAGAATTAATAATTTCATGAGTTGGACCATTTTTTACAAGACGTCCATTCTTTAGTGCAACAATTCGATCCGAATAAACGGAAGCAAAATTAATATCGTGTAACACAATGACAACAGTTTTTCCAAGCTCATCCACAAGTTTACGTAAAATCTTCATGATTTGAACAGAGTGTTTCATATCTAAGTTGTTCAAAGGCTCATCCAACAGGACATAGTCCGTATCCTGTGCAATAACCATTGCAATAAAAGCACGTTGTCTTTGACCACCAGATAATTCATCTAAAAATTTATCTTGAATATCTACTAAATTCATATATTCAAGTGCTTGATTAACAAATTTTTCATCTTCTTCATCTAATCGTCCTTTTGAATATGGATAACGACCAAATGCAACGAGTTCACGAATAGATAATCTTACATTTAGAAAGTTTGATTGTTTTAAGATGGAAACTCGCTTAGCGAAATCAGATGACTTCCACTTCTTTACATTATTTTTATCAAGTAGAACTTCTCCAGTATCTGAATCTAATAATCTGCTAACCATGGAAAGAAGTGTAGACTTACCTGCACCATTTGGTCCGATAAACGATGTAATGGTACCCGGCTCAATAGTAACAGATACATCTTCCACAACAGGTTTTTTCCCAAATCGTTTTGTTAATCCCTTGATTTCAATCATCCTGCTGCCCTACTTTCTTTTAGTAATAAGTAAATAAAATAAATTCCGCCAATAAAGTTGATAATTACGCTAAGTGTTGTACGTAACTCAAAAATGTGTTCAACTAGGAACTGCCCACCTACTAATGCGATAATACTCATTAAACTTGCACCGAGAATTAACACGGAGTGCTTATATGTGACCAAATATTGATAGGCAAGGTTTGCTACGATTAATCCAAAAAATGTAATCGGACCTACCAATGCAGTTGATGTTGCGATTAGAACCGAAGATAAAATTAAGACATTCATCACCATACGGTCATAATTAACACCAAGGTTCATCGCATTTTCTCGTCCTAATGACATTACGTCTAATTTATCCATAATGAGGTATCCGTATATGAACGCGATTAATAGGATCCCAATTGCAATATATAATAACTCAGCTTTCACATTCGTAAAAGTTGCAAATAAGCGATTTTGAAGACTTAAATATTCTACAGGATCAATCAATACCTGTAAAAAGGTAACTAGACTTCCTAGAAGAGTCCCGATAATCATACCTATTAAGAGCAACAAATAGATTGGATGCTTGTCGGATCGGAATAAAAATCGGTATAAAATGAGTGCAAATAGAACCATCGCAAAAATCGCAGCACCAAAATTCAAATATTTATTTAACACCCAAACAGACATAGATCCTGCAAAGAAATAGATTAATGTTTGAACAACCTCATACATTGAATCGAGTCCCATAACAGAAGGTGTTAAAATACGATTTTGTGTAATTGTTTGGAATACTACTGTCGAATACGCAATTGCTACACCAGTCACAACCATTGCTGTAATTTTTATCATACGTCTAGGAAAAGCATAATCAAAGCCACCCTTAATATCATAAAAACCATATAACAATATACAAATAATTGAAATAACTGCTAATATGATAAGTTTTGTACTATTTCGCATATGCTCTCCCCCTAAATAACATAATCAGGAAGATCGCACTGCCGATAACTGCAACCGTCACATTGACAGGAATTTCATATGGGTGAATAATGACTCTTCCAATAATGTCACAGATTAATAGAAACACTATCCCTAAAACTGCAGTATGTGGAATCGTCCTACGTAAATTATCCCCTAAATAGAGAGAGACAATGTTTGGGACAATAAGCCCAAGAAACGGAATAACGCCAACAGTTAATACCACTGTAGTTGAAATAATAGCCACAAGAGTAAGGCCAATATTTAGGACCATCTTATAACTTAATCCCAAGTTTTTCGCAAAATCTTCCCCCATACCTGCAACAGTAAACTTATTTGCAAACAGATAAGCTAATATAACCGCTGGGATACTGATGTATAATAACTCATAACGACCAGATATGATTAATGTGAAGCTCCCCATCAACCACGATGAAATGTTTTGTAGAAGGTCTGCTTCATAACCCAGGAATGTAGTAATCGAAGACAGAATGTTACCATACATAATTCCGATTAATGGAACAAAAATAACATCCTTAAATTTAATTCGGTCTAAAATTTGCATAAATACAAACGTTCCTGCTAAAGCAAATGCAAAGCTAAAAATGATCTGTTGTGAATAAGTTACATTCGTAAAGAACAACATCGAAATAAGTATCCCTAGCTTTGCTGCATCTAAAGTACCTGCAGTCGTTGGTGATACGAATTTATTTCTACTTAAACTTTGCATAATCAATCCTGCAATACTCATTCCTGCTCCCGCTAAAATGATTGCCATTAATCGAGGAACCCGACTTATAAGAAATATTTGAGTCTCATCAGACTCCCAATTAAGTAGATCCATCGGTGTAATATTAATAGCTCCAATAAATAGCGATACGAAGGAAAGAACTATGGCAGTGATTATTAACATCCATAGTCTCATTTGACAATCCTCATAACGTGTATATTCTTAGAATGATAGTTGAAAACGATTATCATTACTATTATCTTCATTATAAGTAAAGAATAGTCTAAAATCAACCTATAAATAGAGATAACGGGTGGTTCAAACTTACCACCCTCCATAGCCCTAAGCCTCTGTCCTCATTAGGTCTATAACCCCACACTCATAAAAACGAAGGGTTTCTTTTTTACTTTTTCACAAAAACTTCACAAATTATCTGATAATCAACACCTATTTATTGGAGATTTTCTTTTACGTACGTCAAAGCTTCTTCTACATGACCTTTGACTCTTACTTTTCTCCATTCTTTTACGAGATTCCCTTCCTTATCAATAATAAAGGTTGAACGCTCAATTCCCATGTATTCTTTGCCAAAGTTTTTCTTTAGCTTCCAAACCCCATATTTTTCTGCTATTTCATGTTCTTCATCCACTAACAATAAAAATGGGAGGTCATATTTATCAATAAACTTTTTGTGGCGTTCAAGTGAATCCGTACTTATACCAAGAATAACGGTATCTAATCCACTGAAGTTTTCGTGCGCATCTCTAAATTCACAAGCCTCTGTTGTACATCCTGGGGTCATATCTTTTGGATAAAAATACAGCACGACATTCTTTCCTTTAAAATCTGCTAAGGAGACCGTTTCTCCGTTACTGGCTGTTGCTGTAAATTCAGGTGCTTTTTGTCCGATTTCAATTGTCATTTTGATTACCTCCTGTTTTTCCTATTAATTAAATGGTACAAAACTTTAGTCTGATATACAAATGAAGCACCTTATGTAAGTAGCTAGTTTACTTCCTGACAATGACGATTTTTCCCTTTATGTCCTTTCATGCTAAAATAGAATAGTTGATTTCAAATCTAGGAGGAACGACATAATGGATTTTTCAAAATCACAAGAATTATATAACGAAGCATTGAAACATATCGTCGGGGGCGTAAATAGTCCTTCCCGTTCATACAAAGCGGTAGGCGGTGGAGCTCCAGTTGTAATGGAGCGTGCGAAAGGTGCTTATTTTTGGGATGTTGACGGAAATAAATACATAGATTATCTGGCGGCTTATGGACCGATCATTACAGGTCATGCTCATCCTCATATTACCGAGGCGATTACTAGGGCTGCCGAAACAGGTGTCTTATACGGTACACCAACTCAACATGAAGTGAAGTTTGCAAAAATGCTGAAAGAAGCTATCCCAGGTATGGATAAAGTACGTTTTGTGAACTCTGGAACGGAAGCTGTGATGACAACCATTCGTGTTGCGCGAGCGTATACAAATAGAACGAAAATTATTAAATTCGCAGGCTGTTATCATGGGCACTCAGACCTTGTACTAGTGGCTGCAGGATCTGGTCCTTCAACATTAGGAACCCCCGATTCTGCTGGTGTACCAAAGAGTATCGCACAAGAAGTAATTACCGTCCCCTTTAATGACATTGAGCCTTTTAAAGAAGCTCTTGCAAAATGGGGTGAAGAAGTTGCTGGAGTTCTCGTAGAACCAATTGTTGGGAACTTCGGTATTGTTGAGCCAAAGGAAGGCTTTTTAGAACAAGTATTAGAACTTTCTCATGAAGCAGGTGCACTAGTCATTTTTGACGAAGTCATAACAGCTTTCCGCTTTATGTATGGGGGTGCTCAAAATCTATTAGGCATCACTCCAGACTTAACAGCCCTTGGAAAAATCATCGGTGGCGGACTTCCAATTGGCGCATATGGTGGAAAAAAGGAAATTATGGAACAAGTTGCTCCACTTGGTCCAGCCTATCAAGCAGGAACAATGGCTGGGAATCCAGCATCTATGCTCTCAGGAATTGCTTGCCTAGAAGTACTCCAAGAGGAAGGCATGTATGAAAAGTTGGATCAACTTGGCGCAATACTTGAAGATGGTATTTTAAAACACGCTAAAAATTACAATGTTCCAATCACGATTAACCGATTAAAAGGTGCTTTGACCATCTTCTTCACCGACGAGAAAGTGGAAAACTATGAGCAAGCTGAGAATACAGACGGAGAAATGTTTGGTCGCTTCTTCAAATTAATGCTTAGCCAGGGAATTAATCTTGCCCCTTCCAAATATGAAGCATGGTTCCTCACGATTGCACATACTAGAGAAGATATTGAAAAGACGCTAGCTGCTGTCGAATATGCGTTTAAGAATCTATAATGATTGAAAGAACCTGCCAAAGTGGCAGGTTCTTTTTGTTTATAACTAGTGGCAGTATTTCAATATCAATTAAAAACCATACCTAATTAAGAATACTTCTTCAAAAAACCCTTAAAAATCAACGTACTTCCAACTAGGACATGTTTCTCTTGCTATAAGCATAAAATCGTTGTATGATACTGTATTGGTTTAGACTATGAAGAAAAAGCTAATTATATAGGATGTTCAAAAAGACTGCGAAAAATGACACATCGAGTTTCGGGAACATTGCCAAAAGTTTCTAGATTTTAACGGATTTGCGCTTCCGTCTACTAACTTCACAAAGCAAATTCCTCACATAATTCAAATTGTTACGGCGCTTTGGAACTAAAAATGCATCGATTTGAACATTCGTCTCACTGGATGTACGAATGTCAGCAATGTAACACGGACTGCACACTTGACGGCATTGCCCTTTTCAACTTGCTTTTTGAACATATATAGATATTAGATAAAACTAGCTTTTTTATAGAAAGGACTCGTAAAAAATGAAATTTGGTGCCCGCATGTTAAAAACGGGAATTGCCATCACACTAGCGTTATTGCTAGCGAAGTTATTGGAACTACCTTCTCCGGTATTCGCTGGGATTTCAGCGGTATTTGCGATTCAGCCTTCCATTTACCGTTCCTATTTAACAGTGGTCGAGCAAGTACAGGCAAACCTTATAGGTGCCTTCTTTGCCGTTCTATTTGGGATGTACTTTGGTAACAATGCCTTTATTATTGGACTTACTGTTGTTCTTGTCATCGCAATCACTCTTAAATTTAAGATGGAGAAGAATATTCCAGTTGCGATTGTAACGATTATAGCAATTATGGAAAGTCCTAGTGATCAGTTTATTGAGTTTGCGAGCCTTCGATTTCTTGCCATTTTACTAGGAATTTTATCGGCATTTGTGGTAAATCTTGTCTTTCTTCCTCCAAAATACGAGAAGAAATTATATGATCGAATTGTGGAACAATGCGAAGAAATTTTTAAATGGGTGCGGATTAGTACGAGACATGCATCTGAATACAATATCCTGAAAGATGATATTGAAAAAATAAAAGAAAATATCATTCAAATAGACCAGCTGTTTTTGCTTTATAAAGAAGAAAGAAATTATTTTAAAAAGGTCGAGTATGAAAAGGCTCGAAAACTTGTTCTATTTAGACAAATGATTACATGTACAAATCGTGCTTTGGATATGTTGAAAAAGATACACAGACATGAAAATGAGCTTCATGACATGCCTATCCCTGCTCAACAATTATTTGTAAAAGAAATTGATGATCTTATTCATTCCCACGAGCAGGTTCTATTAAAGTTTGTTGGTAAGGTGAAAGTTCAAGCACCAGAAGAATTAAAACTTGATTTTATATTTGACCGTAAAAAAGTCATAGATACCTTTATCGAATATCAGCACCTTTCAAGTGATGAAGATATTGATAGTTGGTATCAACTCTTTACAATCGTATCATCTATTCTCGAATATGCAGAAAGCATAGAACGTTTAGATACATTAGTGGAGAGCTTTCAAAGTTTTCATAATGAAGTAATCGTTGAAGAAACAAATAAAGAATAAAAAAAGGTGCCAACCGCATTCACCATTGCGATTTGGCACCTTTTCATTTCGAAACGATTAATAAATCGTTTGAAGTTCCTTATAATCTACAACCCCATCTTCTACGAGATGACAAGCTACTTTGTAATCTTCTCCGTGCACACTGTGAAGACTTGGTTCTTCCGTTTTACAACGCTCCATAGCATATGGACAACGAGTATGGAAGCGGCAACCAGCTGGTGGGTTAATTGGAGATGGGACATCTCCTTTTAAGATGATTCTTTCTTTTTTTTCTTCAATGTTCGTACTTGGAATCGCCGATAAAAGTGCTCTTGTATAAGGATGTTGTGGATTTTCAAATAATGATTTCTTGTCACCAATCTCAACAATCTTACCAAGGTACATGACGATAATTCGATCAGAGATATGACGTACAACACCTAAATCATGTGAAATAAATAAATAGGTTAGATTAAGTTTACGCTGTAAGTCCTTCAATAGGTTTAGTACCTGTGCTTGAATGGATACGTCAAGAGCAGAAACTGCCTCATCACAAATAATCAATTTAGGGTCTACTGACAATGCTCTAGCAATACCGATACGTTGTCTTTGACCTCCACTGAATTCATGTGGATAACGATCCATTTGGTGTGGACCAATTCCAACAGTCTCAAGAAGTTCTTTAATTTTTTGTCGTCTTTCATTTGGAGGAACAACATTTTGAATTTCTAGTGCCTCCTCCAAAATTTGACTAACCGTTTGTCTTGGATTTAATGAAGCATACGGATCTTGGAAAATAATTTGCAGGTCCTTACGTTTTTTACGCATTTCAGACTTACTTAATGATAGTAAATCTTTGCCTTCAAAACTAATTTCGCCACCGTATGGATTATCCAATCGAAGGATTGCCCTACCTGTTGTAGACTTACCACAACCAGATTCTCCAACAATACTTACAGTCTCCCCTTCATAGACGGAAAAACTAATATCATCAACCGCTTTTACATGATTGACAGTTCGACCAAATACTCCCCCTTTAATCGGGAAGTATTGCTTTAGATTTTTCACTTCTAATAATGGTTGTTTACTCATTTCCGCACGCCAACCTCCTCTTGTTTCTCCCATTGGTCTGTGTACATCCAACAACGAACCTGGTCACCAGCTTCATTAGAATCTAAGCTTGGTAACTGTGAATGGCAGATTTCTCTTGCATGCGGGCAACGTGGAGCAAATCTACAACCTTTTGGTAAATTAAATGGACTTGGTACTGAACCCTCGATTACAGCTAAATCGCCCTCATAATCTTGGTCATGCTTCGGAATTGAATTTAATAAACCGACCGTATACGGATGCTTTGGATTTGTAAAAAGCGTTTTTACATCTGTATATTCAACTACCTTACCACAATACATAACTGCGACCTTATCACACATTTCGGCCACTACACCTAAATCGTGTGTAATCATCATTAGGGATGTTCCAAGCTCACTTTGTAGCTTTTTAATCAACTCAAGAATCTGTGCTTGAATCGTTACATCAAGAGCAGTCGTTGGCTCGTCCGCTATTAACAATTCAGGATTACAAGCTAAGGCAATCGCAATCATTACACGCTGTCTCATACCGCCAGACAGTTCAAATGGATATTGACTAGCTCGTTTTTCTGGCGATGGAATACCAACTAAAGTAAGCATTTCCACTGCCTTTTCCCATGCATCTTTTTTATTTAACTTTTGATGGATTCGTATTGATTCAGCAATTTGTTCTCCACAAGTTAGTGTAGGATTTAATGATGTCATAGGTTCTTGGAAAATCATTGAGATATTATTTCCACGAATCCCCATCATTTCTTTTTTTGATTTATTTAAAAGATTTTCACCCTTGAAAAGTATTTCTCCACCGACAATTTTACCGATTGGTTCTTGTAGGAGACGGAGAATTGATAATGAAGTTATACTCTTTCCTGACCCTGATTCCCCAACAATACCAATTGATTTTCCTTTTTCGATTGAGAAATCTACTCCATCAACCGCCTTCACTTCTCCTTCATCCGTGAAGAATGATGTACGTAAATCCTTAACTTCAAGGATTTTTTCAGTATTTGATGTAGTCATCGTTTTTCACCGTCCCTGCTTCTAGTTTAAATCTACACGTTTATTTATTAATCGATACGTAATATCTACCAAGAAATTGACCATTACGAAAAGCACCGCACAGACAAGAATTGTACCTTGTACCATCGGAAAGTCATGAGCACGGATAGAGTCAATAATAAGTCGACCTAAACCGTTAATTGCAAATACCGTTTCTGTAACAATTGCTCCACCTAATAAACCACCAAATTGTAAACCAACAACAGTTACAACAGGAATTAAGGCATTGCGAAGAGCATGTTTATAGATGACAAGTTTATCACTTACACCTTTAGCATAAGCTGTACGGATATAGTCCTGGTTAATAACTTCTAGCATACTTGAACGAGTCATACGGGCAATAATTGCAGCTCCACCAGTTCCTAAGGTGATTGCTGGTAAAATCATATGCTGCCAAGTTCCCCATCCTGCAACAGGTAATACACCTAGGTTTACTGCAAAGAAATAGATTAATAGAATTCCTAGCCAGAAGTTAGGCATTGATAATCCAAATAATGCTGCAACCATGACCGAAACATCGATAAATGAATATTTTCTTGTTGCTGAAATAATACCAGCCACTAACCCAAAGAGTACCGATAACGCTGTTCCAATAAGGGCAAGCTGAACTGTAATCCCAAAACGTTGGTCAAAAATTTCACTAACTACATCACGGTTCGTTCTAATAGATGTACCTAGATCACCTTGAATCGCATTTCCTACATAACGAAAATACTGTTCATACAAGGGATCATTTAATCCTAAATTTTCACGCATTTGTTCCACTTGGGCTGGATCAGCACCTTCACCAGCCATAATACGAGCAGGATCACCAGGGATTAAGTGCATCATTAGAAAAACGGCTAATGTAACACCAATCATTACTGGAATAATCTGCAAGAGTCTTCTAACTGTATATATTAACAATGATTGTCACCATCCTTTGTGTTATTTATTTGATTTCGGATCTAATGCGTCTCTTAACCCGTCTCCAAATAAGTTAAATCCAACTACTACTAATAAGATTGCAATTCCAGGGAACAAAGTGAGATGTGGTGCATATGAAACATACGAACGACCTTCACTTAACATCGTCCCCCACTCTGGAGCAGGTGGTGGTGTACCCATTCCTAAGAATGATAGAGCACTTGCTGTTATAATTGCAGACGCTATGTAAAGCGTAGCTTGTACAATAATTGGCGAGAGAATGTTAGGTAGGATGTGTTTAAAAATGATCCTAAAATCAGTCGCTCCCATCGCTTTTATTGCATCGATATATTCCAATTTCTTAACTGTCAATGTTGACCCACGCACAATTCTAGCAAAGGTTGGTACAGCAAAAAATGCAACTGCGATAATAACATTTGTTGTACTTGAACCTAACACACTAACGATAGCTAATGCTAATAATATCCCTGGAAATGCTAGAAGGACGTCACATATTCTCATAATTAATGAATCTACCCATCTACCATAATACCCAGAAACAACACCTAAAATGATACCGACGATTGCTCCTAAGATTGTTGATAAAATTCCAACAATTAATGATATTCTTGCCCCATATAAGATACGACTTAAAATATCACGACCCAAATCATCGGTTCCAAGCCAATGTTCAGACGAAGGTGTAAGTAATTTATTTTTAATATTTGGTAGGTTGGGATCATGCGGTGCAATTAATGGAGCAAAGATTGCGAGAATTATAAATACAAATACAATTATCGCACCTGCAATAGCCGCCTTATTCTTTGCAAGCTTCTTATAGAAAGCAGACCAACGTGCCGGTCGAGTCTTTTCTACTTCTACAAAAGCTCCGTTCGGTTGAAGCTGTGGTGAACTCATTCATTTCTCATCCTTTCAGTTTATCAGTCCATTTTTTGATATTGTAATATAGTTTTTATATTCGCAGTTTTTATTATCATATCAAAATGTTTTCAGGTGTTACAATAGTTTATTTTTCTAATTACACTTTTAATAGTTTAACGGATTAAACCGCTAAAATAAAGGGATTTATCTATCTAAATATTCTAATTAGTCATAATCGAGTAAACCCTTCCAATTATTATCACTTAAAAAATTTAATTATAATTTTTACACTTAAAAATATTTTTTGAAAATTATTATTGATTATTTACAATTTCTTTATTATCATAAATCATTGTAGGCCAAGCTTACATACAATCCATAGAGGGGGAATACTCAATGAAGACAAAAAAGAATCTATTTCTTATGCTTCTACTTTCATTAGTATTAGCACTTGCTGCTTGTAGTGGCGATAATAATTCTTCAGATGAAGAAAATAAAGATTCTGATAAACCTGCGGCAACTGAAGGTGGAGATCTTGTATATGTAACACCTGCAGACGCACCTACACTTGACCCACATGGTGTCAACGATACCGCATCAAACAATGCGACATCACAAATTTTTGAGCGTCTAACAGATTTTGATAAAGACGGTAACATTGTTCCTTTATTAGCTACTGAATTCAATGCAGTAGATGACACAACTTGGGAATTCAAACTGCGTGAAGGTGTTAAGTTCCATGATGGAACTGACTTTAATGCTGAAGCTGTTAAAGCATCACTAGACCGCATTTTAGACCCTGAGTTTGCATCACCAAAAATCGTTGTTGTTAACATGATTTCAGAGGTTGAAGTTGTAGATGAGTACACTGTACACATTAAAACTGAAAAACCTTTTGCTCCACTTCCAGCTCACTTAGCACATAATGCTGGATCAATTATTGCTCCTTCAGCAATTGAAGAAGAAAACAATGGTGGTAAAAAAGTAACTGAAAACCCAATTGGTACAGGCCCTTTCAAACTTGAGAAATGGAATACTGGAGACAGCATTGAGTTTGTTAAGTTTGAAGATTATTGGGGAGAAAAAGCAAAAGCAGACACTCTTACTTTCAAGGTTGTTCCTGACCAATCAACTCGTGTAGCAATGATCGAAACAGGTGAAGCACACGCGCTATTACTTGGATCTTCAGACGTTAAACGTGTTGAAGCAATGCAAGGTGTTGAACTTGACCGTGTAAGCAGTACACGTATGGACTACCTAGGTTTTAACATGCAAAAAGAACCTTTTGACAACGAAAAAGTTCGTCAAGCAATTGCAATGGCAGTTAACAAAGAAGACATTGTAGATGGTATCTTAGATGGACAAGGACTTGCAGCTATTGGACCATTAGCTCCAACAGTTGTTGGAAACTCTCAAGAATTAGAACCACTAGAACATGATGTTGAAGAAGCTAAAAAATTATTAGCTGAAGCTGGTTTCCCTGATGGCTTCAAGACAACTCTTCAAGTTAACACAGGTAATGCAGAACGCGAAAATATTGCAAAATTAATCCAAGCTCAATTAGCACCAATTGGAATTGAAGTTGAAATTGACCTTATCGAGTGGGGAACTTTCTTAGAGAAAACTGCAGCTGGTGAACATGAGTTATTCATTCTTGGATGGACTACAGTTACTGGTGATGCGGATTACGGCTTATATGCTCTATTCCACTCTAGTATGTTTGGTGAAGCAGGAAACCGTTCTTTCTATAAGAATGATCGTGTTGACGAATTACTAGATTTAGCTCGTACTGAAACTGACCAAGAAAAACGTAACGAAGCTTACAAAGAAATTTCTGAAATCCTAATCAAAGAATCTCCAATGGTTTACCTACAACACCCTGATTTCGTTCATGCTATGAACGGTATCGATGGACTATTTGTAAACTCTAGTGGAACTCCATTCTTCAAGGATGTAGTAATTACAAAATAAGCTTAATAGTTATAAGCACCCTCTACTGTTGTAGAGGGTGCTTTTTTTGAGTGGTTTCGACTTTGTACGACCTCACTCCTGATTTGCGTCCTCGCTCTCGATTTGCGTCCAGGTAGACGGAATTGTGCCTTGCCTTCAAGTAGAAATATGTCTATACTCACGTAAATTATTTCCATGGAAATACAAAAAAAGACACGGTTTTACATACCGTGTCTACTACTCTAATTTCCTTGTTCCACTACA
The DNA here is from genome assembly GCF_964021195.1 of Bacillus nitroreducens. Taxonomy (NCBI): domain Bacteria; kingdom Bacillati; phylum Bacillota; class Bacilli; order Caryophanales; family Bacillaceae; genus Bacillus; species Bacillus nitroreducens. Next base: position 99,682 of record NZ_CAXHYI020000003.1, read on the forward strand.
ATTTGTTTTTCATCCATTTTTGTGAAAACAAGTCTCATGATCACTGTTACTGCAAATGCTAATATACTAAAACTTATAAACGGTGCTAATCCTGGAATATAAGAAATTAATAGATAAAAGAGAACGTGAATCACAATAATAGTAATCATATGAAACGGAAAACTAAAAATAGTATACAACGTCATTTTATAGAAAGAGCGTAATTTTAAATCAAAATGTGCATATATCGGTATCGCAATCATAAAACCTATGCAATAGAATATGAGCACAATGAATAAAACGATAGTTAGAATGGCATGCAATAAGCTTTCTTGACTTTGAAAGAGTTTAAAATAAAAATAAAATATCATACCGATTAAAACGAACGAATAGAAATAAAGATTAGATTTAATAAATTCTTTTTTATAGGTATTCCACATAAATGAAAAGACTGGGACATCTGTATTTCCTGATAACCATTTGCGAATTATTGAATACATGGCGTTTGTTGCAGGGAATAATCCAACTATTCCTACTCCTAGTAAGGTAAATAACCCCCATAGAAGTTGGACATAGGCTAATTGGACGAGCCAATTTAGAAACTCCATAAAACGAAATATACCTCTTGATTCTCCCATCATATCACCTTCTTAACAATGTAAAAAAGCAGCAGTTTAATATCTAAATCCTTACTAAAATGTATAAAACATTTTAGTAAGGAGGGACTTGATCATGTCTGCTGGACTACTCTTTAATCGAACCAACCACTGCACCCTTTTTAAAATGTTTTTGTAAGAACGGATAAAGGATGACGATAGGTAATGTTGAGAAAATGATGGTTGCATAGATGATAGTCTCTTGTGAGTAAATACCTGCATTAACAATCGAGAATTGCTGTTCAATGTTCATTTCAATAATAAGTTTTTGTAATAAAACTTGCAGAGGTATCTTATTTTCATCCTTTAATAGAACCATTGCCCAGAAATAACCATTCCATCTTGAAACTCCGTAAAATAAACCAATCGTTATTAGAGCAGGCTTTGTCAAAGGCAGAATAATCTTCCAAAGAATTTGCCAATCATTTGCTCCATCCATCTTAGCCGATTCCTCTAAAGATTCAGGCAAGGATTGAAAAAATGTTCGTAAGATAAATACATTAAATGTACTAAGTGCAAATCCAATAATGATCCCCGTTCGTGTATCGAGAAGATTCAATCCGACAAAATTTAAATAAGTTGGAACCATCCCCGCATTAAACCACATCGTTAAGGCGATAAAGAATGCAATGAATCCCTTCCCCTTCAAGTCACGTTTTGACAATGGATAAGCACCACATATGGTAAAAAATAAACTTACAGCAACACCCACAACTGTGTAAAAAATTGTATTCCCAAAGGCTATCCAAATACCTGGGTGCGTAAACACTTGCTTATATGATTCAATATTAAAGTCCACTGGCCATAACCAGACACTACCTTCTGCAATAGCTTTACCAGAACTGAATGATGCTGAAAAAACATAGACAAAAGGATAAAAACAAAGAATGGCTAAAATACCTAGAAGTATATAATTAGTAGTCACAAATATGCGATCTTTTCCTGTGAGTTTCAGTTTAAGTCACCTACCATAAACCATTATTGGTTAGTTTTTTACTTAACTTATTTGCCCCAATTACCAAAATAAGGCCGACAACTGCATTAAATAAATCGGCTACGGTTGCGATATCATATTGACCATTTTGAAGCCCGGCTCTATAAACATATGTACTTATTACATCTGCAGTTTCATAAGTAGATGGCTGATATAATAAAATGATAGCTTCATAACCCACACTTAATATATTTCCAATATTTAAAATTAGCATAATCATGATTGTTGGCAGGATGGAGGGGATTGTAATGTGGAACATCTGCTTGATTCGACTTGCACCATCCATCGTTGCTGCTTCATATAGTGAAGGATTAACCCCTGCGATTGCTGCAATATAAACAATTGCGGTATAGCCAATAGTTTTCCAAATCTCCATTGTTAAAATGTATATTGTCCGAAAATATTCAGGCTGTGTTAAGAAATAAATCCGTTCAAAACCAAGCTTTTCGATAAACATGTTTACTACACCCGTAGATGGGGATAAAAAGTTAATTACGATTCCAACAACAACGACAGTTGAAACAAAGTAAGGAAGATAGGTAAGCGTTTGTACAGTACTTCTAAAATATTTATTTTTCACCTCATTTAACAATAGTGCTAACAGAATGGGCGCTGGGAATGCAAAAATTAATCCATAGATGCCAATCAATAATGTATTTCTAAACGTTCTCCAAAAGTAATCGCCACCAAAGAAGTCGATGAAATTTTTAAAGCCAACAAATTCACTTCCAGCAATCCCTTTAAAAACACTGTAATCTTGAAAAGCAATGATTAACCCCATCATTGGTTTGTATTGAAAAAGAATATACCAAGTAATAAACGGGATAAGCAAAAGATAGAGTATCTTATATTTCTTAAAACTTAGTTTCCAGTCTTCAATATTTGCTTGAAATTTTGATTTCTCTTGTAATGGCTTCTTCGACTTAACCATTTCAACATTAGACGCCAAATAATATGCCTCCTTTTGTATTATTAGATTTTGAAAAAATAAGGGCAGCTTAAACCCAATTTGGAATGGCTGCCCTTAGTACTTTTTTAACGTTTATAAGCTTTATTTTGAATTTCTAAATATTTCTCAGCACCCATTTTTATTAATTGTTCTCTAAATGCAGGGTAGTCTTTTTCAACATCTGATGCACCTAGAATCCATTTTTGTAGATTTTCATCGATATACGTTTCTATAGAAGTTCTTATGGAGTTACTTTCTTCTTGTTCCTCAGGGCTAAAGGATAGTAAAGGATAATCATCTTCTTTATCGATAAAATATCCATTTTCCTCATACAGTTCCATACCTTCGAAAGCTATTGGATCTACCCATTGCTCTTCATACGCAAAATCCTGTTTGAAGCCAATCTCCATTTGTACTCCGTATGTAGACTTTAAATAGTCAGCTACGTTTCCAGCCGTTAAAATTTCATCTGTAAATGTTGGTTTTCCGTCAACCATTGTGTAAGTATCACCTTCAACACCAAAGTTCATTAGTGTTCTACCTTCTTCTGTGAACCAGAAATCAAAATACTTAATGGTTTCAACTGGATTTTCATTACTATGGGCAATTCCCCATCCAACGCTTCCCACTGGATCTCTCAATGACTCTTCAAATTTTTCACCTTTTGTATTTGTTGGAGGTGCGAATGGCTTGAAAGCAAATCCTTGAATTTGATCTTTATAGAGGGCATTAACACCTGCTGTACTACCAAACCAGTCATGGGCTGCCCCCAATGTATCATTTCCAGCTAATTCAATAATTGAATTTTTTCCACGTGTGAAGATTTCTTGGTCTATAAGGCCTTCTTTATACCATTTTGCTAAATTCTTTACTGCAATCGGATATTCCTCTTCCAATGGTCCATATTTAATTTCCCCATCCTTCAAGAAAGCTCCATCATATGCTCCCCATAGATACATTAAATCAGTGAAGTATTCAATTCCTCTACTTCCTCCCCTTGATGCATAAGGGATTTCATCTGCCTTTCCGTTACCATTTGGATCCTGTGTTTTAAATGCTTTCAAAACATTGTAATAGTCTTCTGTTGTTTCGGGTACTTCCAGATTTAATTTCTCCAGCCAATCATAACGGATGTACCAACCTTTTTCAGGATTACCGTCTCGAATAAAAGGAATGGTATAAATATTTCCATCGGTTGAAGTTACATATTTCTTCGCTTCAGGGTTTTCTTCAAATGCCTTTTTGATATTTGGTGCATGTTCTTCGATTAGATCATTTAATGGGATAAATGCACCTTCTGCCCCAAATTGATTTAGATTTTGAACACTTGAATGAACGATATCAGGTATATCACCTGAAGCCATCATTAAGTTAAATACCTCATTACTGTCTGTTGCATTTTTTGAAGCCGTTCCTTTTAATGTGACGTTTGTCTTATTAGCAGCTTCCTTAAATACCAGCCACTCATCATCAAATATGTATTTATCTGCGTAGTGAAGATGAATGGATAATTCAAGTGGATCCTTGCTAACAAATGTTCCTTCCGTCTCATTCTTTGAATCAGAAGGTGCTGTTACTTCCTTTGTATCCTCTTTGCTACATCCAAATGCAATCAGTGCTACCGCCACTAGCAAGAATAGTAATTGCAATCGTTTCTTCATACCCCATACCCCTCTTCTTATTTTATTTAATCCATTTTGTACGTAACGAGTCTTAGACCACCACCTTCTATATAGAAATCTGATAAACTCTAAACCTCTCTTTAAAACGCTTACATATTAATTCGATACGTTATCTTCTCGATAACTTACCAATAATGTAAATTTTCCAATCTAAAATGACAATCATCATTTCTTTCAATCATCTACAAAACTTACGAAATGCAATATTCACTTATTTTGTAATCTTCATTTCTTCTTTTTTGAAAAATTATTGATAGGTTAATGAACGATTGCAGTCCAAAATAAAGAAAAAATGTACCGTATTATAGATCGGTACATTTTTCATTTATATTTTTTTCATATTGTCCTGGAGAAAGACCTACATATTTTTTAAATAACCTAATAAATGTATTTACATTATTATACCCAACCAATAATGCGACTTGATTCACCATGATATCGTTAGATGAGAGGATTTCTTTTGCTTTTTGTATCCGATACCTGTTTAGAAATTCTTTAAAATTCGTTCCTGTATACGCTTTAAAAATGGTACTTATATAACTTGTTGACAACTGGAACTTATCCGATAAATCATTTAAAGAGATATCCGATGTATAGTTTTGTTGAATATAGTCAACTAATTGATTACCAATCGATTTGTCTTCAGTTTCTTCTTTTTCGAACTCTTTGAAAACTAAGTTAAAAATATCATATATCCTGTTTTCAAGTTCCTCTTTATCACTAAATTCTAAGAGTTCATTATATAAATCAATTTCATTTTTAAATAAGTCCTTTTCCGCTTTGTTTACATGATGTAAAATACGATTCACTGTCCCCACTATTGCCAACACAAATTGTGAAAGAAGTTGTTTATTTAGATTTCGTTTTTGCAGATTCTCTTGCACGATGTTTTTAAGAATAGAAACTGCTTTTTCTTTTTTTCCTCCCAGGGTTAATTGGATAAGATCCACTTCAGCGTCCATCGGATAAAAATAACCGTCATGTTCAATATCTTCGAGAACTTTCATTGTTAAAATCGTATTCTTATCAAACACATATTGATATTCCAAGAGGTTTCTTGCTTGATTATAGGCTTGTTCGATTTGATGCACTGAAGTAACAGGGTTCGCAACAGCCATTACAATGTTTGATCGAATCTCATCTTCTACTTGATTCATCATTTCCTCGATGACATCTTTCACCTGATTTACATCCTTTACCTTCACAAAGATTGCTATTTTTTCCGAATCCAGTTCAATTACTTCACAAATCAAATTATGATTCGTAATAAATTCCTTTAGAAAGTTAATTGCATGTGATTTTAATTTATTAATTCCATCTTGAGATAACTTTTCTTTTACGTCACCGTTCTTTCGAATACTTAAAAGGATTAAGGTAATCTCTGTTTGTAGAACATCCAAGTTTAGTTGCTCGATAATTTCAGAGATTGACTCTTTATGAGCAATCCCCAAGAGTAACTCCCTTAAGAATTTCACTTTAAGTGATAATTTACTCTCCTCTATTGTTTCTTGGAGCTGTTCATTAATCGATTTGATTTTTACAGTTTTATGATGAATAAATGAGAATTCATCATCAGTATCGAGGTCTTGTCCTTCTCTCAAAATACCTACAATATTTTTTACTGGTCGATAGATATAATTTGCGATCAAAAATGTTAACAGTACACCGATCACAAGTAACCCCAATAATATGGAAATTGATTGAATTAGCTCCATACCAGAAATGGGATGTTCAATTTTGCTTGGTACGATATAAAGATAACGCCAATCCCTCATGATCTCTGAGCCAATCGAATGAACAGTATAATTGGATACATCATACGTAATGTGCGAGGGGTCCAGTTCGTTTTTTGCGCTTATCAAGTTTACGGCATCAGAGGCAAATATAGTTTTACTTGTTTTCTCATTAAAGGACGTATCTTTCATCAGAATTTGATTATCTGCAAGGATGGCAATTCCATCTCCTATCAAATTATTTCTCTGTTCAAGAAGTAAGTCATTATGATGGAATGTAACAAAAATTAACGTATTTCCATTTCCCACTCTGGACTTTTTTACAAATGTTAAATTTTGATCTTTCGTCTTTGTAACAAGCGGATAAGTCTCAATCATACTTATCCAGGTATTATCATCAATAAACGATTGAAGCTCTTTTAAATTTTGACGATTTAGTCCTAATTCCTTGTAATAATCTTCTCGATTAATTGTATAGTTTGGAGTAATGACAATATCACTATTCGTTTTCATTACACCTATGTTAAATTGATAATTTGCATATACGGTAGAATCTTTACGAAGTTCTTTAAATACTTCATTCATGTAATAATAGTTCAATCTCTCGTTCTTATTCAAACTATACTGGATAAAATCTTCACTAGATTGAAGCTGAATAATTCCACTTAAAGCAGCTTGAATCCGTTTATCCATTGCTTTTTGTACTTGAACTAGCATCATCTTGTGGTTGTTTCGCCGTTCTTGATCCTTTAATTGATCATTTTTAAAAAAGTAAACACCTGTCACACCAACTGTATAAACGAGTATGATGATTAAAAACGAAAAAAACAATAGCCTAAAAAAGTTTTTCTTTTTCATACTCTCTCCCTCTTTTTTTTCTAAACAGGAAATTTGTTTGATTTTTTAGAAATCTTTATCTATTCATTATAAATCTTATTTTTGAATTTTCAATATTAAATAGAACACACCGTATGCACAACCATTATCAGGGCATAATTTTTAGACAAAAAAAGACATGGAATGTTGAATCCCATGTCTTTTCTCTTTAATTATCTAGTTGTTGAACCTGGAACAGGTTAAAGTAATTTCCCTTACTGCTCATCAGTTCTGCATGTGTACCTATCTCTACAATTTCTCCATGTTCAATTAAGACAATTTTATCCGCATGTGTAATCGTAGATAGACGGTGCGCCACGATAAACGTAGTTCGATTTTTCGCCAGTTCCTCAAGTGATTCCTGAATGAGGTGTTCACTTTCAAGATCTAATGCGGAAGTAGCCTCATCCCATATTAATAGTGGTGGATTTTTTAAAAACACTCGTGCGATTGCAATACGCTGTTTTTGACCACCTGAAAGTTTTACTCCTCTTTCGCCAACCTTAGTATCATAACCTTGTGGAAGTTTTTCAATAAATTCATGGGCATTGGCAGCTTTAGCTGCTTCAATAATTTCTTCATCTGTAGCATCTGGCTTTCCAAGAAGGATATTATGTTTTACAGATTCACTGAATAAAAAGGTGTCCTGAAGAACCATTCCAATTTTGTCACGGAGTGTTCGAACTTTATAGGAACGTATGTCAGTTCCATCTAGTAATATCCTTCCTCCAGTCACATCATAAAATCTTGGTATTAAACTCACCAGTGTAGATTTTCCTCCACCGCTCATCCCAACTAAGGCAACTGTTTCTCCGCTTTGTATATGTAGGTTGATATTTTTCAATACCGCTTGATCTTTTTCATGATCTCCGTAGGAAAAAGAGACATTTTCAAAGCTCACGTTTCCTGCTACATTTTTACATTCAACCGCATTTGGTTTGTCCTCAATATCATATTTCTCATCGACAAATTCAAATACTCGGTCCATTGATGCAAGGGCTTGTGTTAATGTTGTTGATGAATTTACAAGTCGCCTTAAAGGATTATACAATCGATCAATATAAGCGACAAAAGCGACAAGTGTTCCCACTGTTAAATTCCCTTGTATTACCTGGTAACCCGCAAATCCGATTACTAGTAACGGTGCAAGGTCCGTTATCGTATTAACAACGGCAAAGGTTTTCGCATTCCAGCTTGTATGATCTAATGCCTTCTTTAGGAAATTACTGTTTTGTTTGTCAAATAACTTTTGTTCATGGTCTTCAATTGCAAAACTACGAATAACCGGTATCCCTTGAACACGTTCATGAAGATAGCCTTGCACCTCTGCAAGTGCTTGAGAACGAGCCCTTGTAAGGTGACGAAGTCTCCCGTAAAAATACTTAATTGAAAATCCATAGAGTGGAAACAAAATGATAGAAACGATTGTTAATTTCACATCAAGAGTCAACATAATGGCAATAGCGATAAAAATAGTAAATAGATCGAGCCATAAATTCATTAATCCTGTAATTACAAAAGTTTTTGTTTGTTCTACATCATGGATGACTCTTGAAATGACTTCACCAGCTCTAGTGTTCGCATAATATTTTAGACTCAGTTTTTGAATATGATCAAATAGCTGATCACGGATATCATATAAAATTTTACTACCAACCCATTGCGCATAATACTGGCGGAAATATTCCACAGGTGGCCGTAAGACTAGAAATATAAAAAACATGATACCCATCGCTATGTATAGCTTAGTTCGCTTTTCGTCCTGTGCAAGATCGGCTGCAATGACATCATCCAATATATATTTTAATAATAGTGGAGTGAGCATCGGAATTGTAAATTTAATAATACCAATTATGATTGTAATCAAGATTTGAAACCAGTATGGTTTCACAAATTTCATATAACGTCTAGTACTCCCCAAATATCTGACCTTCTTTCAAATTGTGTTGCTTTGTACAAATTGAAAACCTGTTGCTTTAATTTCAACAGGTTTTTTGAGTAATTTGTTAACTTCGATAGGTTAAATAACGCTCATACCACATATCAATAAAGTCAGGTGCAAATGGACCCTTCCGTCCACGGATCCACTGGATTAGCTTGTCTACATTATTTTTTAAAATTTTATCAATTACATCAGGATAGTTCATTTCGCGACGATGCTTTTCGTATTCATCTTCATCTAATAGAATGAATGTCATATCTGGAAATACTTTGATATCCAAATCATAATCAATATATTTTAAAGCTTCATTATCGGTAATAAAGGGTGAGCTGATATTACAATAATAGTACACCCCATCCTCACGAATCATTCCAATAATATTAAACCAATAGCGCGCATGAAAATAACAGATAGCTGGTTCACGTGTAATCCAAGTCCGACCGTCCGATTCAGTCACCGTTGTCCGATCATTTCCTCCAATTACAAGACTTTGCGTACCTTTCAGTACTCTCGTTTCTTCCCAAACACGGTGGATATGACCATTATGTTTATAACTATGGATTTGTATTTTGTCTCCTTCCATGGGAATAACCATTCTCTCTCCCTACTTTCATTTTTGGGCAGCTTTGTCTTATACATTTCTAAATCTTTATGTTTTGTACAATACAGTGAATTAATTTACAGAACTCCCATATCGAAAGTATAAAAACAAAGAAAAACCTTTTTATACTATTATAACGGTTCAACTACTATTTTATCAAATTCGGCTTGACAAATTTTCGGCGGATTTTTAGGGCTCTGATGGAAGACAAAAAGATGTTGTCTCTCAAATGCTTCGTTTTGATTTAACTGTAAAATAACTTCAATTAAAAGACTTCCACCATAGAGGCTAATAAGGAAAATAAAAGAGCCACCGAAATTTCGATGACTCTGGTCACGATCCTTTATATTACACGGTTTGGTGGATTTTTCCTTTATAGGATCGGATGACTTCTTCGGTTTGTTGCTGGAATAAATCATGAATTTGAGCTAACTCTTCCTGCATTTGTTTGATCTCTTCTTTTAAAGTTTTAAGCTCTGTTTCTTTTTGAAGTTCCAAAATCTGCTTCTCTAATTCCTGGCATCTTTCAATTTCGGATTGAATGAAAAGTAACTTGTCCATAGTTTTTAACTGTTCACCAACAAGGTCATTAAAATTGCTCATCCTGTTATCCTCCTATTAGTGTATGAACCATTATTAATGTTATAACCTTATATTTCTGTAAATAGACCCATTTTCCTTTGTCTTTGTATGTAGAGTTATAGGAGGTTTTGTCAAAACAATAGGAGTAGACTTTCGGAGGAATATTTATTGATGATTTTCACCTTTAGAGTTTCTTTCTGACACATACAGTAGGTTGACCGTTCGCTCTGTCGCAATTTCTCCCTGTTTCTGACTTAAAACTATCGTCTGACCACTCACTCTGTCGCAATCCACCACTGTTTCTGACTCAAACAAATGGTCTGACCGCTCGCTCTGTCTCAATCATTGTAAAAAAGAATATAGTAAACTTAACTGAAGACATTATAGAAGTTAATACATGAAAACACTTCCAGCGGATGCATGGAAGTGTTTTCTGTTAAGTATTTGAGTCTAGTTTATATTAGCCTTGGCCTTTGTTAGCCTGAGACTGTTGGTTTTGACGTCTTACTTCTTGTGCGTTTGTTTCGCTAGCAAACTCAGTACCGTATTGACCTTGGCCTTGAGATTGAGCGTTTTGTTGTCTTACTTTTTGTACGTTAGTACCCGCTTGTGTTTTGTTTGGTTGTTTAGCCATTATTATCACCTCCACGACAATTAATTTGTCCCAGAAATGAATTAATTATCCCTAAAAAACATTATATATAATTACTTATTTTTAATGGATATTTTTTCAACGAATGGATAATCTTATTAATTGAACAAAGTGAAAATCAAAGGAGGGTAATTGAAGATGTATGCTGGTCGAGACATGACTCATTTATCAATGATCCCAAAATCTGAATGGAAGGAAAGTGAGCTTGCTTTTTTCCACCATTCCTTCCAACAAATTGTTCCATATCTGAATGCAGAGGGCAAATCCCTTCACAATGAAATTGTCCAAGAAATAGAAGCTAGAGGCGGTTTTCATCGTAACCATGACTACACAAGTGATATTCGTTTATCGTACGATAATCCATATTAGTAAAAAGAGCGCAATGTCCTTCTTATTGATGAAAATAGTAAGACAAGCACTAGCAGAAGGCACCATTTACCTTCCAGAGTGATTGACTTATGACCTTGAGGAATTTGCATCTGGAGCTAGACATTGAACCAACTTGCTTTAAGAATTTATACCTTCGTTTCAGTTAAATAGAAGCTTTCTCATTTTTCGAGAAAGCTTCTTAGAATTTTTTGATGGGAAACTGGAAAAGTATACTCTTCCAGTTCTTCTAGCGTGACTAACTTTAGATGGTCTGTTTGAGGGACAGTACCAGTAAGTTTTCCTTCGAATACTGTGATATTCCATATTAGGTGTGAGAACACATGCTGAATAGTTGTGAATGCCTGTCCAATATTTGCCTCTACCTTGTATTCACTTTTTAAAAATTCACTAAGTTGTTCTTTCGGAGTTTGAAGTTCTGTTATTGTTTCATGGTTAGGGAATTCCCATAGATTTGCTAACAATCCTTTTTCAGGCCGTTTATGAATTAAGAATTTACCGTCATCATTTTGTAAGACAACTGCTGCCATTGAAACTGCTGTTGGCGCCTTTTTCTTACTTTTTACAGGAAGTTCCTTCTGAACTCCTTCTGCAAAAGCCCTGCAATGCTCCTGTACTGGACACAATAAACATGCTGGGTTACTTGGAATACAAATTAATGCTCCCAACTCCATCAATGCTTGATTAAAAGCAGATGGATTTTCTTTAGAAATGATTTCTCTAACAATGTCTTCAAATAACTTTCGAGTTTTTGGTTTCGCTATATCATCCCAAACCGATAATATCCTTGAAAGAACACGCATCACATTTCCATCTACCGCTGGCTCTGGAATTCCATATGCGATGCTTAGAATGGCTCCAGTCGTATATGGCCCGATTCCTTTTAGGCTAGAAATTTCCTTAACTGTATTGGGGACTTTTCCATCATATACTTCTGTAACTTCCTTGACCGCAGAGTGAAGATTTCTTACCCTTGAGTAATAACCCAGTCCCTCCCACGCTTTGAGTACCTTTTCCTCATCTGCTTCAGCAAGATCCTTAACAGTCGGGAATTTTGAAACAAAATTATTAAAATACGGAATAACAGTGTCAACCCTCGTCTGCTGTAGCATAATTTCAGAAACCCATATTTTATAGGGATCTTGATCTTTTCTCCACGGAAGATCCCTCTGTTCTTTTTCAAACCATTCAATTAAATCTCTTTGAAATTCATCTATCTTAAATTTTTCTAACATTTTCATTTATTCATACCATTCCTTCTCCCCAGGTGTTAAAATATAAATAATTTATTTTCTAAAAGGGGCATCTCAGATTTTCACGCTGGTGACTTTTGAAATTATGATTGTTGGATACATTAATGATAAGACACGTATGGAAAAGGAGGTCTTAGTTTTTGGATACAGGCACACATGTGGTCATGGGTCTTGCCTTAGGTGGGATTGCCACACTAGATCCAGTTGTAACAGTTAATCCCGCTACAACACAAGCTGTAATTTTTGGTACATTAATTGGGTCACAGGCACCAGACCTTGATACCATACTTAAATTACGTAACAATGCTCATTATATAAAAAATCACAGAGGAATTACACATTCCATCCCAGCTGTGTTGCTGTGGCCAATATTGATATCGGGTGCACTTTTTTTCTTCTTCCCTGAAGCAAATCTTTTTCATCTATGGATGTGGACCTTTATCGGTGTTATACTTCACGTTTTTGTTGATATCTTCAATGCCTATGGAACACAGGCATTGCGACCTTTTTCACATAAATGGGTAGCATTAGGCGTCATTAATACGTTTGACCCTTTTATCTTCTTAATCCATTTAGTGGGAATTATTATATGGAAGCTCGGTTTGCACCCAGGTATTACTTTTTTCTCCGTATACGCCATCCTTTTTATTTATTATACCATTCGGTTTAGAATGAGAAATAAAGTAGAAACGGCCATTCGGAATAAAATTCATGAAAACATTAAGGAAGTTATCATTTCACCGACCTATCGGTTTAACCAATGGCATATTGCGGTTGTAACGGATAATTATTTTTATGTTGCTCGTGCTAAAGATAATGAGATTATCATACATGATCAATTTGCCAAGCGACCAATACCAGATACACCAGTCATAAATGCAGCTAAAAAAGATAGAAACTTGGCAGCTTTTCTTCATTTCTCTCCTGTTTTCCGCTGGGAAATAGACGAATATGATGATTATTATGAGGTTCGTTTTATTGACCTGAGATATCGAAGTAAAGGTCATTACCCATTTATTGCTGTCGTACAATTAGACCTCGATTTAAATATTGTTACATCTTATACAGGTTGGATATTTAGTGAAGAAAAACTGCGTAAAAAGTTAGAATTAGTTCCTAACTGACCTTTTACCCATAACAACGATTGTTATGGGTATTATTTTTTCCTATCCCATTTGGATTACCATTATTTCACGTCTTTCATTTTACATGATTAAAGGTGAAGAACACCATACTACTAATACGTGTTTAAGGGATGATCTACTCATCCTTTTTACACGATATCCAATTTTGCTTCTACAGGAGGTATTCGCATGCGAAACAAGAAACAAGGATTCCCTAACCAGAATCGTAACAAGTTTCAGGGTGAACCTAGAGCAAAAGCAGAATACGCTTCAACAAGAGCAGATGGTTCCATTAACACACATCCACAGGAAAGAATGAAAGCTTCAAGTGAACGAAACGATTTTTAATTCAGCTTAAAAAAGCAAAGATGACGACGTACTGCGCTTTTACGTAAGCAATCGTCTTTGTAAACCACTTAGGCGGGTAAAAAAATCGAATCGAGATGACCTTGGAGGTGCGTGTAATGGGTAAAAAAGGGTATAAAAGAAACGAATATAATAATCCTTTCCAACAAGCATGGGCGAATCCAAAACATGCTTGGGCACAGGTGAATGGAGAAACACGACGTACACAAAACCTCATTATATTGGAACACCAAACACGAAAACGGTCTTAAATGACAAAAACCAGAGAGTACTCGCTCTCTGGTTTTTATGAATCTTTTATAAGTAATGAAATCGGAAGTGCTTCTTCTTTATCTTCTTGCCCCACTCGATGCCCCCAAGCAAAAACTCCATTTATGTAGTTGATTTTAAAATGAGTACCAGGGTCTCCATCAATTTCATATATTTCATTAGGTTTAAAATCATTAGGATTTAATAAGTACGCTTTAGCCATTGCTGCCTTACGTTCTAGTACAGCTAGTTCATTTACAATCCCAAGCTGTTCTGCTTTTCTTGCTTGTTCTTTCAAGCCAGCTATTTCCTGTCTTAATTCAAATTCTGTCATTTGGCTATATCGCTTTTCTTGCATGTTAATTCTCTCCTTCCTTTATTTGATTGATAAACTTTTCAATCAAGTCTAATTCAAAACCTTTCCGGAATAATGTTTGTTTCATTTTTTGTTCATATTCCCAGCCTTCAAGTGTGTGATATTTACGATGGGCTTTCATTCCATGATGCTCGAGAGCTTTCCATTCATCACTAGGTTTCTTCTCAATAGTCGCTTCTTCCATCGCAATCTGAATGACATCCCATGTAAAGCCTTTCCTCTGAAGAGTTTGCTCAAGCTTTTGTTTTGTCTGGCGTTCAGATACTTTATTATTCTTTGGAATTGTTTTTGTAATAAGCTTCATACACTTTTCAATCTGCTCATCCATCGTAAAAAGCTCCAGACTTTTCAACAGTATATCTTGTTCGATTCCTTTTTCAATAAGCTCTTGTTTAATGATTTCAGGACCTTTTAATGTTGTATTGATTTGTGTTTGGACATACGCTTTCGCGAATTCTTCATCATTTATATATTTATAGCCCGCCAGCTTGTGAATGACGTCTGGAATAATCGGGGCATCTACTTCTTTTTTCTTAAGGTAATCCTTGACTTCTTTCGTCGAACGCATTCGATAAGATAAAAAATTTAAAGCCAAATTAAAGGCCTTTTTCACTTCATCTTCAAACTGTATTTCAGATATATCTAGATCATCAAGCTCCATTCCTTTTTTTAATTGAAAGGAAATAAGGACATCTTGATCTACACTAAACGCATATTCCTCACCCTTGCCATGATCAAGAAATATATTAAATCGCTCTTTATTTTTCTTTTGAGTTGTGATTTTTGCTATAATCGCCATTTGAATTACACCTCTCTATTATAGTAGCACAAGTAATTTAAAGGATATATGAAAAACGTATTGAATTATGTACAAAAAGAGAATGGAAAGGAAGAACTACATGAGGATTGCGATTACAGGTGGAACTGGATTTGTGGGGAAACATCTTACAGACTTTCTTTTAAGCAAACGACATGAGGTCTTTATTTTAACAAGGAACGCTGCGAAAAAAAGTCACCATCCCAACCTTCAATATATTGAGTGGCTTGGGACTAACAATGCGCCTGAAAACAAGTTAAAGGAAGTAGATGCAATCATTAATCTTGCTGGAGAATCATTAAATAGTGGACGTTGGACAGAAATTCGCAAAAAAAGAATCGTGGATAGCCGGCTGTCTGCAACAAAAGAAATCTTACGGATCATCGCAAGGCTCAAGAAAAAGCCTAAAGTGTTATTAAATGCAAGTGCGATTGGAATTTACGGTACTTCTACCACCCAGACTTTTACGGAATTTGATACACGACATGGAAATGATTTTCTAGCACAAACTGTTGTCGATTGGGAAATGGAAGCCAGCAAAGCAACTGACCTAGGTGTTAGAACGTGTTTCTTACGGCTAGGTGTTGTCTTAGGTGAAAAAGGCGGTGCTCTCTCACGCATGGTTCTCCCTTATCACTTTTTCATTGGAGGCACGATTGGTTCAGGGAAACAATGGCTTTCCTGGATTCATATTGATGATGTGATAAACGGTATTGATTTTCTTTTACAAAACGAAAATATAAGCGGACCTTTTAATTTCACCGCGCCAAATCCAATGCAAATGATGAACTTTGGAAAAACCATCGGAAAAGTCCTGAATAGACCACATTGGCTCCCAGTTCCTGATTTTGCATTAAAGCTTTTACTTGGTGAAATGAGCATTTTAGTATTGGAGGGACAAAGGGTATTACCTAAAAAACTTGAGAGCCACGGGTTTACTTTTACCTATGATTCCCTTGAGAAAGCACTCAGTCACATCTTAAAATGATGATTCGACATCATTCTCCATCATTCAAATAAAAGCGTCGAATTTACCAATAATTTGATACAAAATTTTCACAAAAAACCTATTTATTTTTACAAAAGTTTCGAGTATGATACCTAGAGTGAAGTAAAAAAACAAAACTACAATAACATAATACAAACTTAAATTTGGCTAATTTTAGTTAGCTAACTTTAGGGAAGGCAAATGGTGCGCCACCAGTTTCACTGGTTCTAGTGGGTTCGATTCCCACCCCGAAATTTTTTATATCATAGTGCGTGTTTAAAAAGTCGACAAACCTGAAGCAGGAAGATCAAGGTAACTCGCAGCTCGAAGACCAATATCGTATGCATTTTATACGTGAGGAACGGTAGAGAGCGAGTGACGCCGAGGTTCGCAGCTTATCATTTGGTGACTTTTTGACATCCTAACAAAAAATTTCGAGGGTAGATCGATATACCACAGGTCCGGTCTGTCCTCAGTTGGAGGGGAAACTGATGCTAAAAAAGCGTGAGCTACAGGATTGTCAGGCTCTTTATGACCTACTGGTGCACCCGGATGTCTTCCCATTTGTGCGTCAAAAGGCATATTCGTATGAAGAGTTTTTATTTATTACAAAGCAAACAATTGAGGCAGAAGAGCGTGGTGAATTGATTTCACGTACCATTTTAGATGAATGGGGCTCTCCTATTGGCACAATAAATTTATATGATATTGAAGAAAATGCTGGTTTCCTGGGGACCTGGCTTGGTAAGCCATATCATGGAAAAGGCTATAATCAAATTGCCAAGGATGCGTTTTTTACTGAACTCTTTTATGAACTTAACATTGAAACGATATTTATGAGGGTAAAGAAAGTTAACCTTCGCTCAACAAAGGCGGTAAGTAAACTTCCATTTGTCACCTTTGCGAATGAAACACGGAAATCATTACTCGATGAAATAAATGCAAATGGTGATATTTATAATCTTTTTGAAGTATCTAAAGACTTATATACGATGCACACCTTACGTGTTGGACATTCATCTGATGAAGAGCATTTAAAAGAGGCATAGATAAATATCCGTTTTCCAACAGCCTCCTGAAAAGTTAAAAAACCGATCAATTTCGCCAAAACGCAATTGATCGGTTTTTTGTTTGGATTTTTTTAGGTTGGATAAAATAATACTACATTACATAGAAAGTGAGGTATTTTCGATGGCGAAAGAGAAAAGACGGGATAAGACAAAAAGCACATTAAGTAGCATGCAGGAAGTTACTTATTCGCGGGAATTTAAAATGGCAGATCGTGCTGGCGGCTATACGAAAAAATAGACTCGACTTTCATACATATCAGTATCTTCCACTTATGAAGAAGGTTATCAAGGTCATCCTAATTATAGAGAGTGTTACAAATATGTAGCCTCTCCATTATTAAGTCGGGATGGTGTTGATAATGGGAAGATCTAGGGGACAAAAAACACGCGATAAAAACAAAGGGAGCTTACCTCAAGTTCCTAAAAATATGAAATCAGATGGTCGTGATGTCGAGTTTTCACGTGAACTTGCCGACCAGGATGACCTAGAAGCTCTAGCACGCTCAAACGCTGCAGATGCTCGTGCAAAAAAACGAAAAAAGAAATAAGACTTTCATTTCGAAACCGAAGGAAATCTCCTTCGGTTTTTTTATTGTTTAATCCTACCCTTATTTGATACTAAAAATAATTATGGAACGGTACTACCTTAACACGCATAGGATGGAACGATTACTCATTTTTTCATGGAGGTGAATGAAATGGAGTATCCAATTACAAGAGATTATATTCGTTTTGGAAATTCACGTTCAGGGCAAAAAATTTCAAAGGTCCGCTTTATCGTGTGCCATGATACAGGTAACCCGGGGTCAACCGCTTATGCGAACCGAAATTATTTTGATCGCTCTCAACCGAGTGCTTCTGCCCATACATTTATTGATGATAAATACGTGTTAGAAATAATCCCTCTTACAGAAAAAGCATGGCATGTTCGCTATAGCGTCAATACGGATAACCAGCGATTTGGCGATAATGCGAATGATGCAGCAATTGGGGTTGAGCTTTGCCATGGAGGGAAGATTAATTTCCAAGAGGCATATAATCGGTACGTATGGTACCATGCTTATTTATGCGATACGTTTAATTTAGACCCAAGAAGACATATTGTCGCACATAGTACCTTAGATCCTTCTCGAAGATCGGATCCTCAAAGTGCATTACGCCCGCATGGGATCTCATGGGAAGAATTTATCAATGACGTACAAGAATCTTATAATCGTGATTTCAAAGGAATTCCTACAAGTAATACAAAACCCGTTGTTGCTGGAGTTTCTGTTCGACTACCAATACGACGAGGAAATACTGGGCCATTTGTAAAAGAAGTTCAACAAGATTTAATCCAAGCAGGTTTCCCAATGCCTGGTTACGGAGCCGATGGAAGCTTTGGTCCAGCCACAGAGCGTGCAGTTATGAGATTCCAAAAACGATATGGACTCGTTGTGGATGGATTAGTTGGCCCAGCTACGATAAGAAAGCTTGAAGAAGTATTAAAACAAGATCATTCAATGGA
Source organism: Bacillus nitroreducens (assembly GCF_964021195.1). NCBI lineage: Bacteria > Bacillati > Bacillota > Bacilli > Caryophanales > Bacillaceae > Bacillus > Bacillus nitroreducens. Next base: position 118,465 of record NZ_CAXHYI020000003.1, read on the forward strand.
TGAAGAGTTCCCACTTCCTGATGGGGTTTGGGGCCGAGGCGATACAGGTGAAGAAGTTCGGATGATCCAACGTGCGTTAAAGCATATTCACTTTGATCCCAAAATGATTGATGGTAGTTATGGACCTTTAACGGAAGATGCAGTACGAAGGTTCCAATCAATGTATGCGGCCCTTGCTAATGACGGGATATACGGTCCACAAACGAAGAAATATATACAGTTGGAACTAAATGATATGTAACCCACTGTATTTCAGTGGGTTTTGTAATTCGTCAATAGTGACAGTATTTTTCGCATAGTGACAGTATTTCTTGGACAGTGTCAGTAATTTCGCATAGTGACAGTATTTTGGGGATAGTGACAGTAATCTCCCCATAGTGACAGTATTTTGGGGATAGTGACAGTAATTTCCCCATAGTGACAGTATTTCTAAGTCAGCGTAGGCTAGTGTTCGTTCTCACTTCAATTCATTAATTTTTAGTGTTGATGAACCACTTTCCAAACTTCTTCATACACTTTTTTCAGTGGAATGCTATGATTTTCAGCGATTTGGCGGCAATCCTCGTATTCAGGGGACCTTTGTATCACTTCACCTTCAAATATTCCTTCTTTGATCGTCACGTTGCCCCATTTCGTTGTTATTTCTGTAAATCTTCGTTCTAGTCTATGTACAGTAAGTGGGTAATAACGTACTCCTAGTGTCGTTGTTTCAGAAAATAGTATTTCCTTCATTTTTTCCAATTTACGTTTGGAACATAGCAACTGCAAAAGAACAGCTGGCCGATTTTTTTTCATATAAATGGGGGTATAATATACATCATTTGCCCCTGCCTCAAACAACAAGTCCATGACATACCCTAACCACTCACCCGACATATTATCAAGGTTTACTTCAAGTTTGAGCATTTCGTCGTCGACATGCTCATGATTTGGTGGTAACTTTTTATCCATTCAAACCTTACCTCTCTCTATCAACATTCATTATCACTTAGTATAACAAGGTATATATGCTGATGTAAAAGAACGAATCATCATGTTAACTGTGAACGAGAAAAGCCCCTTTGTTTTTCAACAAAGGAGCTTGAATTAAACGTTTGCATTAGTTAGCTAATTTTTGTTCCTCTTTTTTTGCACCCTTAGATTTTTTCTCAGCAATTGTTGCTTGGATTTCTTCCATTTTCTCAGCACTTAGCTCGTAACGGCTCATAATTAATCCTGAAATAAGTAATGCTAAAGCAGGAATACCAAATGCTAAGATGATTGTTACCGCTTTAAGTTCTGGTGTTAACGTATCAGTAACAGATGGGAATGCATCTTTAAATCCAATAAGTGCTACAGCAAAACCAACGATCGCTGGTGCTAGAGATGTAATAAGCTTATCAATGAAAGAGAACAATGTGCCGATCATGCCTGGTACATATCTTCCTGATTGTGAAGTTTCATAATCCGATACATCTGCAATCATTGGATTCACAAGAGTTGAAGGTACTTGACCAAAGCCCATTGCCATTGTGTATAAAACAATGAATAAAAGTGTAGCGATTCCAAAGTTACTCATTGAGACAGATGAACCATCAATGATTAAAAACATTGCTATTAATGCAACGAATGTACCTAATGCAATCCAAGTTGAGAATAAGAACGCTTTTTTCATTCCAGTTTTTCTTGCTTTCGCAACTGCCCAGAATGTAATTAATAATGTTGGAACAATTGTAATCATTGAAATTGTACCACTTAGTGCATAATCACCGATTAAGATTCCAAATAACATAACGACAACTACTGCGTGACGTAGAAGTGAAAACGCTAACTTGTCAACGGTTACAGCAGTGATCAATTTTAATAATGGTTTATTCTTTTTCAGAATAGGCCAGAAGTCACGGAATTTTGTTTCAACTGTCTCTTCAGCTAAACCAAAATACTCTTTCTTATCTTTACTTGAAAGTCCAATTGCTGCTAAAACTGTGAATACAGCTGCAAGAATGATTGCTAGAGTGTTTAACTCAGTGAATAAAGCCATATTAAAATCGCCATGTTTTTTAACTAGGTATGACGCTACATAAACTTGTCCACCTGTAAAAATTAATGTGTTGTAAATTCCGTCAAAAATTGCGAACAAAGGACGTTGTTTAGGATCGTTTGTTAATACTGTTTGTGCTGCTTTTGTTACAGAAGTCTGACATGTATAACCAATAATATGAACAGCGTAAATTAGTATAAAGAACAGAAGTCTAAAAGATTCAGGGACTAAATGTGTTACATTATACATAACAAGTATGGAGATTGCTAGAATGATATTTCCGACAATCATAAACGGTCGGAACTTACCAAACTTACCTTCCGTTTTATCCACCAAATATCCGACAATTGGATCAGTAATCCCATCGAAAATTCGCATTGCCATTAAGATTGTACTAACTACCACTACGGCAATACCTGCAATTCCAGCTGCATAATAGGATACAAAAGCCAAGATGAACATGTACATATTAGTTGCAGTATTATTTAATGCAAAGAAACCAATTTCCCAAAGTTTAGCTCTGTTGTATTGCTCATTATTCATAACTGCTGTTGTCATAAAGATAACCTCCCTAACTTTATTAAACGTTTTCAGATAACGCTTTAATTTTTCAGTCAAATAAACTAATCATAAAATAATCTGCCATATCCTAAATCGGATGTTATATAATTTGTTTGGCCAACAAATTAACTTTGTATCCTCATAATATATGAAACCGTTTTTATTTGCAAGACATTTTTCTACAAATTTTTATTATTTTTATGACTATTGAACTAGCTAAATAAAAAAGTAAAACTCTAGTAATAAATCACTTCATAACTAGAGTTCTCAATGTTTATATATTTTATATTCATTCTTTAATTTCAACCCGTTGCTATAGAAACTAAACTATCATGAAACATAGCTATAGATAAATCCCACAGTATGTTGGATAACGAATCAGTGCTAAACCGATACATCATAGATTTTATGTGATAGCTTTCAGCCACTTTTTACATTGTACTTCCATTGCCCTAACAATTACCTTTGAATAATCGTTAATCACTGATCAACTATTACTTAAATCAAAAGGGGCTGTCCGATAAGTCCTAAAAAATAAGGCAAGGGAGAAAAACCACCGTTTTTCTCCCTTGCCTTTTTGTTTTTTTCGATTTTTCTCTGAAAGTAGCTGGCGTATGCCTGCTATTTTCAATATATTGTGGGCTAGTGCCACCATTCCAAACTCGACATATACTTTGTCGAGCCCCCGCGGAAAGCGAGTACCTGCAGTGGAAATCAACACCAGATTTTTTAGTAAACCCAAAAAGCAAAAAATGAGGGCTGTCCTCAAAAGTCATTTTTCAGTGACTTTTTGGACAGCCCCTTTCAAACTTACGTAAACCCTTACATTACAAATGATTATTATGCAGTTGTTTTATTTTTACTATTTGCTTTAATGCTAGCAATTTTTTCTTGTACACCTTCCATTGTCTTACTATCTAGTTTGTAGAAGTGCATTGTAACGATTGAAATCAGCAAGCAAAGTGCTGGAATTCCGAATGCTAAGACTAATGTTGCAGTAAATAATGATGATGTTAACGTATCATTTACTGTTGGAAATGCATCTTTAAATCCAATTGCTGCAACCACAAAACCAACAATGACTGGTGCTAAAGATGAAACTAATTGGTCAATAAATGAGAAGATTGTACCAAACATACCAGCAACATAACGTCCAGATTTAGAAGTTTCATAATCTGATACATCGGCAATCATCGGAACTACTAGAGTTGTAGGTGCTGATCCAAACGAAGTAGAAACGATACGTAACACCATGAACATAATGGCTACAAACCCAATAGATTCCATTGAAATTGCAGTAGTTGGATCATCTAATGACATGAAGAATGGTATAAATGCTAAGAATCCAAACATACCTAGGTAAGCAGATATTAAATAAGATTTTCTCAAACCATATTTTCTTGCTAACCATGTTACTAAAAATGTTACCAGCACTCCTGGAACTAAAACTACTGCACTAATCGAACCACTCAATGCGTAATCTCCAAGCAATATTCCAAACAACATAACTGTTACTACTTGGTCTCTTGAAATTGAAGATGCAAGCTTATCTGCTGAAGCAGACAATGTAAGTAATTGTAATTGGCGATTTCCTTTAATGACTTTCCAATAATCACGAAGAGATGATGTCTCAACTGTCTCTTCACCTAAACCGTAGAACTCTTTTCTATCCTTTGATGCAATTCCTATAACAGCTAAAGTTGTTAATAGCGCCGATAAAATGATAATTGTTATTACAAGTTCAGTAAATAATGCAAGCGTAAAGTCACCATATTTTGCAATCATATAGCTCGATACATAAATTTGTCCACCAGTGAATAGTAATGCGTTGTAAACGCCATCAAAAACCATGTAGAGGGGTCTTTGTTTTGGATCATTTGTTATAACTGTTTGAGCAGCTTTTGTTACAGATGTTTGCAAAGAATATCCAATCTTATGAACAACTAAAGCAAAGATGATAAAAGCAATACGCGTAGGCTCAGGCATTAAGTGAGTAATAAAGATTAAAACGACAGAAAGCATTGTCACAAAATTACCTGCAACCATGAGTGGTCGGAACTTTCCGAATTTAGACTCTGTTCTATCAATGATCCAACCAATTGCTGGGTCAATTAATCCATCAAAGAATCTAGCAAAACCTAGCAATGTACCAACTAATACTACAGCTAGTCCAGCAATCCCCGCTGCATAATATGATAGAAACCCTATTAAGAATAAATATAAGTTCGTAGCAGTATTATTAAATGTAAAAAATCCAATTTGCCACAATTTCGCCTTGTTATACTGAATATCTTGTACTGAAGTTGACATGATTTTTCCCCCTTTTTAAAAGACCTACTCTTACTACATTTCTTTTACTAATCATCCCTTTAAACATTACACTAAAATAATTCTATTTTGGATACACTGAAACTATAACTCTTTCGAATTTGTCTAACATACAAACTAAATATTCACGATATTCATTTATAAATTAGACTTTTCGTGCATCATCCCCCTTAAATAAGTAAAGCGTTTTCATTTCTTTTAAAAAATTGATTAAAAACTCTAGTTCTACTTTAGGAAATTTTGTTTTTTAATTTGTTTCCCACTCAAACTATCTATGACTCTATAATAAATGTAAGCGTTTAAAATTGCAATATATTTTTTAAATAAAATTATTTTTTCAAAAACTTTCATAAATATAAAACAAAAAAACTGGTCAAACCATTTTAGTTTGACCAGTTACTCTTTGTTATTTAGTTACAACGATTGCTTGTTCTTGAGCTTTTAAGCATAGCTCAGCAGCCTTAAATGCATGTTCTTGAGTCATTGCCTTTTCAGTACGATTTACACAATCTAAAATGAGTTGACCGAAGAATGGGAATCCAACTTCGCCTCTTAACTCATAATGTTTTTCGCCTTCTTTGTTTACTAAGAAGAGGTGATCACCTGTTTCATTTTTAGCAACATCAATATATTTTCTTAATTCAATCGTACCCTCTGTTCCAGTAATAAACGTACGTCCATCTCCCCAAGTGCCTAAACCATCAGGAGTAAACCAATCTACTTTAAAGTAGAAAGTCGCACCGTTCTCACCTACAAGAGTTGCATCCCCATAGTCTTCTAACTCAGGGTATTCTGGGTTGTTATAATTTCCTACTTTACTATGAAGGACTGTTGCATCTTCGTTTCCTGTATAGTATAAAAATTGTTCGATTTGATGGCTTCCGATATCGCATAGAATACCACCATATTGTTCTTTCTTAAAGAACCAGTCAGGACGACTATCAGCATTAAGACGGTGTGGACCAAATCCTGTTACTTGAATCACTCGACCAATAGCACCTTGCTTAATTAAGTCACCTGCAAAAACCGCCGCTTCAACATGGAGTCTTTCACTGAAATAGACCATATATTTTTGACCTGTACGTTCTACGACTTTTTTCGTTTCCTCTAACTGCTCTAAAGTAGTAAATGGAGTTTTATCTGTAAAGTAGTCTTTTCCTGCCTCCATTACCTTTATTCCTAATTCACTACGTTTATTTGGAATTGCTGCAGCAGCAACTAATTTTATCTCTTTATCTTCTAATACTTGCTCTAATGATTCTGCAGCTTGTACCCCAGGGAAAGCTTCAATAAATTTCTCTACTTTTTCAGGGTCTGGATCATAGACCCATTTAAGTGTTGCACCAGCTTCGATTAATCCATTACACATTCCGTTAATATGTCCATGATCAAGTGCAACTGCAGCAATCGGGAATTCTCCTTCTTTTACAACTGGATTTGGTTTTCCCTTTGGTGCATAATTCATTCCATCGCTACTACTCATTGAAAAATCACTCCTATTTGTAAATTAAGAAAAAATGCAACAGCACCTGAACTTAAAAATTCACCAGGTGCCTGCTTATTTTGTGTTATTTGCGTTCAGCTTCAGCGCCTAGCCCCTCGAGGTCACAAGCCAATCCGTCACAAGAAGGTCAAAGAGAGCAACCTTCTGGCCGGCTCGTCTTGTGCTTGTCGGGGCTGTTCAATGCGCTTACGCATTTGTTTTTAAAACCAGTCAGCGTATCCAATTTTTCTTAGGTGATTAGCTGAAACTTCTAGACATTCGAATGGATCACGTCCATACGTATCATCTTGTTCAATTAGGAAGTATTGTACGCCACTTTCTTTACCTGCTTCGATCATAGCCCCAATATCCATGTTTCCTTCACCAAGTTCCGCAAATTGAATGATATTAGAGAATTTGTTCATAAATCCTGCCATATCCTTCATGTCATCTGGATTGAATTCAAACTTAGTAACACGATAGTCTTTTAAGTGAAGGAGTGAAACACGATCTTTGTATTCTTGGATAATTTTCACAGGATTTTCACCAGCACGTTGAATCCAATGTACATCCAATTCAAATCCTAATTTTGTTGTGTTTTGCTTCATAAGATCTAGTAAATAAACGCCATCATATTTTTCAAACTCAACATGGTGTGTGTGATAGTAGAGCTCAATTCCATGTTCTGCTAAACGGTGTGCCATTTGTTCAGCTCTATCAATAAAGCTTAAAACTTTTTCCTTATCACCCATAACTGAAAATGGAAGCATACCAATGCGCACAAAATTACAATCTAGTGTTTTACAATCATTAACTATTTTGTCAAAATGAGTTGATAATGCTTCACCAGGAGCACCTTCATACATTGGTTCTAATCCTGCAGATAATGCAGCAATTTTTATATTGAAATCTTTGCTTGCTCTTTTTAGATCTGCTACATTTTCCTCAGTCATTGGGATTTGAGAAACCTCTACTGCACCAAATCCAAGGTCATGAAGCTTTTTCATTGTTTCATAAACACCAAGTTCTTCTACTTTATTCTTAAGCATCATCATTTGAACGCCAATTTTACCTTTTGTCATTTGTATACCTCCATTTTAATTGGAATTTTTACCTCAGACGATCGTTTAATGGCACTAATCATTTCCATTGATTTTTGTGCATCTTGTACATGTATATAATCTTCTGTATTGTTAATAATTGCGTCATAGAATTGATTAATCAACTTATCATGGCTTGCCCCATAGTAAAACTTAGCACCTGGAAGCTTAGAGTCTTCAATAAGCTTTTCTTTGACACCTTCATTATTTGTGATAGTGAGTACACTGTCTTTTATCGTTAGTTTTCCTTTTTCAAGGATAACCTGAAACTCTACTGAAGAATTCGTTGCATACGTTGTTGTTGCGAAAAACAATCCGGTTGCACCATTTTTAAATTTAATATTGGCAACCGCTGTATCTTCTACTTCGTATCCATAATCAAGTAATTGATCAACAGAACCACGAATTGTTTCGATTTCTCCACCGATGATTTGCATCAAATCAAGTGTATGAATCGATTGATTGATCATAACTCCTCCGCCAGCAAGTTTCATTTTGCCGCGCCACGGTTTTACATCATAATAGGATTTTGGACGAAACCATGTAACTAAACCTTTGATTCCAGTTACTTTTCCTAATTCACCGCTATCTACAATTTCCTTTAATTTAACAAATGTTTCATTTAGACGATTTTGAAGGCTCACACAGATTTTTACTTCTGGGTGTTGTTCAGCTAATTCAACTACAAACATTCCTTCTTCTGCACTTCTTGCTAATGGTTTTTCTAAAAAGACATGTACGCCTTTTTCCACAACTGTCTTTGTTGCAGAGTAGTGCGCATAATGCGGCAAACAAATATGAACGCAGTCTAATTCTTCTATTTCAAGCATCTCTTCCAGATCCGTATAGAAATTGACATTGTCAACAGTGTTGCGCAGTTCTTCATCTGTATCGCAAACAGCTACTAATTCAGCCTTCGTGCTATTTTGAATGGCAGGGATGTGAATTTTAGAAATATCCCCTAAACCAACTACCGCTACTTTAAGCATCGTCTACTTCCTCCTCTACGAGTGAAGATGAAATGAAAAGCTCTAAGTGCTAACCAATCAACGCTAAAATCAGGTCTGACCTGTAACTTCGAAGGGGTAAAGGCACATTTAAATCAGCGAATGCTAATGTTTGTCGCAAGTCACCTATTTTAAGAAAAAATATTAATTTGAATAGCCGATTGCGATTAGAGCTAGACATCAAGCTAGAAATCGGCAAATGCCGATTTCTAGTATTGTTTAGATTTATTATTTAATTGGATTCTTTTTTTCTTCTTCGATTCGTTTATTTAACTCTGCTAAGTAAACTTCTTCATCTACTGGAATTTCTACTTCTTTACCTAAGAAGCTTGAAAGGTGAATCGCATTTGCTAATTGAACACCGTTAATTCCGTCACTACCTGGAGCGATTAATGGAGTTCCATCTAGGATGTTTGCTGCGAAGTTTTCCAGAACTGCAGAGTGTTGAGCACCCCATACGCTTTCAAATTCGATTACTTCTTCAGTGAACACTTTATCATCAGATTGACCCATGAAAATCTTCATAACATCTTGCATGCTCATGCTGTCGCTCATTTCTCTTTCAGATCTTGTTAAGCGTTTAATTGTAACCTTCTTACTATCGTCAACAATGATTTTCCCTTTATCACCAAGGATTTCAAAACGGTCAGTACCTACAATATCATGTGTACAAGTTACAAATACTCCAGTAGCGCCGTTACCATAGTCTAGTAATGCTGTAACTTCGTCTTCAACTGCAATATTTCTTTGGTAACCGTATTTTACATTTGAGTAAACTTTCTTCGGCATACCACAAATCCATTGAAGTAGGTCCAATTGGTGTGGAGCTTGGTTTACAAGAACTCCGCCGCCTTCACCTTCCCAAGTTGCTCTCCAAGCACTTTGGTCATAGTAACCTTGTGGTCTCCACCAAGTTGTAATAATCCAGTTTGTACGGCGAATATTACCAATTTCTCCGTTATCGATAATTTCTTTCACCTTTTTATAAAGTTCATTTGTTCTTTGGTTAAACATGATAGCAAATGTTAGTTCTGGTTTTGAAGCAGCGAATTCATTCATTTCTTTTACTTGTTTTGTATAAACACCTGCTGGCTTTTCAGCTAATGCATGGATATCTCTTTTAAGTGCTTCAATTGTCATTTCAGGATGTAGGTAATGTGGAACAGTTGTAACAATTGCATCTACATTTCCACTTTCCATCATTTCAATGTAATCTTCATAAAATGGTACGTTAGGGTACTTCTCCTCAACAACCGCTTTTTTTGCAGGATCGATATCACAGATCGCTCCAATTTCCATGTTTGGAACTCTTCCTTCAGCAATAAAACCTGCATAAGCTCCACCTTGTGCTCCTAAACCAACAATACCTAATCTTACTTTTTTCATTTTCTTACTTCCCTTCTTCTTTAATTTGTAATTTACGATAATCCTTTGGAGTCATTCCAACTTTACTTTTAAAATAGCGACTGAAATGAGAGGCGCTTTCAAAACCACAATCAAAGGAGACATCTTTCAATGGTTTATTTGGCTCCAACGCAAGCATATATTTTGCTTGTGATAATCTTGTTGCCATTAAGTATTCCATTACTGTAAACCCAGTTATTTCTTTAAATAAATGTGACAAATAAGACTTACTTAGGTTTAGAGCTTTCGCAATCGAGTCAATCGTTAACTTCTCCATATAATGTTCCTGAACATAGGACACGATATTCTCAACATAATCTATTTTGTCATCCTTTGTTTCAGGCTTTTTATACGAATTCTCGCTTCCCATCTTATCTAGCAGAATTAGACATTCGATCAGGATGACTTTCATTTCAACTTCCGCATCAGAAAATTGATTGTTACTTGACGTCCTATATAATTCATCAAGTTGACAAATTAATTCCTCTAATTTCTTGGATTGTTGATTTTCATTTGTCCGAATTAAGCAATGGTGTAATTTCTTGAATACATCTAGTAAATATTCTGCATTCAATGCTCTTAAAACGGTTTCAATCCACTGTGGCGAGAAATGAACTGTGCTGCGAATATACTCTTTATCTGGTGAAACAATGGGTTTGTGTAATGTTTTTCCATCCATCAAGAGAATATCACCAGGTTCCAAATCATAAATCTGATTTTTTATCAAATAACGGCAGGAACCACTATGAAAAAAATAAATTTCATATTCTTGATGAGAATGATAGTCTAGTATGAATTCTTGCCTAGGAGATAATCGATAATTAGGCAATATAGGGTGTTTCACTACTACCATCCTTTCATTCTTGATGTTAACCTAATCATATCACAATAAAAATGAAATTTTTTGACTGTAAACACTTACTTTCGGCACAAAATTGACTGAGACTGCTTTTTGTATGACATTTTAGTGAAATTCTTTAAAAGAAGAGAATTAGGTATTGTATCATTTTATATGTTGGTTAATTAGGAAGATTTAAATTTTGATTAAAAAATTCTTTTTTCGTATTCCTAACTACTATTATCTGTTATAATTAGATTATCTACTCAACCAACTAATTTAATGTAAGCCTTTACAAAAATACAGATATTTTTTCATTACGATGAGTTTTTTGTCGAAATGAACATAAAAGGGGTAATTTATATGGTCACAGGAGATAGTTCCTATATTAAAAAAATAAACAGAAGTTTAATATTGCGAAAAATATTAAAGAATGATTTCATATCAAGAGCTGATTTATCAAAAATTACTGGTTTAAACAAAGCAACTGTTTCTGTCCAAGTTGCAGATTTATTACAAGAAGAATTAATTTGTGAAACGCAAATTGAGCATCATACAATCGGAAGAAGACCTATTATGCTCTCCATTAATGAAGATGCTGGCTATGTATTGGGAATCGATTTAGATTATAAATCGATTACTTACACAATATCAAATCTTAAAGGAAAACCGATCCATGAAAGTGAAGAACAGTTCGAGACTGGAGAGTATTCAACTATCATTGAGATGATGATTAGCAGAATAAAACAGTATCAACAACGCTTTTCAGATCGTCCATATGGTGTTGTAAATGCTGTAATTGGGGTTCATGGAACAGTAAATAAAAAGGATGGAAGCATTCGTTTTAATCCAAGATATAAATGGGTCCAAAAAAGCATAAAAGATGATTTACAAAAAGAATTAAGTATTCCAGTATTTATTGAAAACAATGCAAATTTATCTGCATATGCAGAAAAAGTGTATCAGCACCATCACAGCAATAACCTTCTTACAATCATTTTAACCTCTGGGATCGGATCGGGTATGATCATTGATGGGGACTTGCATAAAGGTTTTCATGGGTATGCTGGAGAAATGGGACATATGATTGTCTTCCCGAATGGGGATCCATGTAGATGTGGAAACCATGGCTGTTGGGAGCTTTATGCATCTGAACCAAAATTATTAAAGAGACTGGAAACTGAACTTCAACTTACTAACTTAACAATATCGGATATTCAAAATTTCATAGAAACAGATCATATCATTGTAAAAAGTTTTATGGACAGATATCTGCAATATGTCTCAATTGGACTTAACAACATTATTAATTTATACAATCCTGAAACAATTGTGATGAATAGCCAATTATTAAAGATTTACCCAGATTCTATTGAAAAATTAAAAGGACATTTAATTTCTTCTGTAAGTGAGTATGGAGAAATTGTCCTTTCTGATCTAGGGAATCGTTCATGTGTGCTCGGCGCATGTGCATTAGGAGTTCAACAGTTTTTAGAAGTTCAGAACCTCCTTCTCCCTCTTCCAGAAACATTAATCGAAAAGCCAAAATCCCTGTTGAAATAACAGGGATTTTTTTTAGGCTCTATAATATTTGTTGGGGTTTAAACAAAATTTTGTGTGCATAAAAAAACACGCAAACTCCTCATTCTCTTATACTTGAATTGTCCAGAAACAAGTCTAAAGAATGGAGTTGCGTGTATATGGATTTTACCATGATTATTCCTGGATTAAAAGGGTCTATCCTAACCAATGTTGAAGAAGTGGGCGAAGTTATCCGCCTGTACGTTGAAATGGAGCGAAAAGTACATCGGTGCCCTAAATGTAACCAAAGGACGAGTAAAATTCATGACTATCGTATACAAAAAATTCAACACTTAAAGTGGTTTGAAAGAAAAACCCAAATCTTTTATAAGCGTAGACGATATGTCTGTGAATGTGGGAAACGTTTTTCAGAGAAAAATCCTTTTGTCATGCGTTATCAACGTACCTCAATAGAATGGAATCAAGCTATATCAATTAAAGCAATTAAAGGAAAAACATTTAAGGAAACAGCTGAAATCTACGGGTGTTCATCTTCAACCATTATACGTCGATTCGATCAAATTTCACGAAGTGAAATTCGTCCGGTGGAAGAATTACCTACAGTTATAGCTATTGATGAATACAAGGGTGATACCCGCGAAGGGAAATACCAGTTAATCATTGCGAATGGGATAACAAAAGAACCGATTGATATTCTACCAAATCGTTATAAACGTACGATAAAAGACTACTTAAGAAAGCACGGATCTAGAGTGCAAATAGTCATAATGGATATGAATCATTCCTTTAAAGCAGCCGTTCAAGAGGCATTGGGTAAACCTGTTATTGTAGCTGATAGATTTCATTTTTGTCGTTACATCTATTGGGGGCTTGATGGAGTAAGACGTCGAGTACAAAACCAATTTCATGGCTACGACCGTAAAAAGTGTAAACGTATGAAACATGTCTTTCATAAAGACTGCCAACGCTTAACTAAGGATGAGAAATGGCATTTAAATCGTTACTTGGAGATGTCGAATGAACTCAAACAAGCATATGAAATTAAAGAGGCATATCGTACTTGGTTTTTACGTGCTAAAGAAAACGGAAAAAACAGTATCAGTTTGGTTAAAAAGGAATTGGAAGAACTATATAAGTTAATTGAGGATTCAAAGATACCTGAAATGATTAAAGCAATAAAGACCATACAAAATTGGCAAGTTGAAGTATTAAATAGCTTTGCCTATGAATATTCAAATGGGTTTTTAGAGGGAATTAATAATTCAACCAAAGTTCTAAAGAGAAATGCTTATGGATTTAGAGTTTTTGAACGCTTTAGGGCGAAGATTTTATTAACACACAAGTATAAAAGAATTGGGGTACATATTGGTTAACCGAGTTGGTGTGATTCTCCTCTATAAAAAATGATGAATGGTATCATCCATCATTTTTTATAGAGGCCACCAAGCGTAGCGCGGTAGCCTAAAACCCCAACATTTGATTTAGAACCTTTTTTTATAAGGCTGTATCCACAAATTTTGTTGTTATTGATACACTTATATTCCGCTTCAGGTAGACGATTTTGCGCTAGTTTCAATAAATTTGTTTTATTTAACTTAAACTTTTAAAGAAGAGCCTTTCATAATCTTAAAATAGTAGCCGCGACAAATAGATCATAATTGAAACAGTAATTGAACTATAAATAGTAGAAAATAATACAATTTGAGCAGCAAATCCAGGATAATTATTATACTCTTCAGCAATTATTGCACTATTAACAGAGGTAGGCATACTAGAAGCGATAAAAAGCGCTTGTGCAATAACTCCTTCGAGTTGAAAAAGAAAAATAAGGCCTAATGCAATGGCTGGTCCTCCTAGTAGTCGAAATGAAAGACTCCAATATACCTTCGTTAGTCCCACTTTAAAATCAATTTCAGCAACCTGAGCCCCTAATGTAAATAAGGCAATTCCAACCATCGCATCCGCAATATAATTCGCTGGAACCCATACAAATGAGGGGAGCGGAATAGAAAAGTAGTTTAATAGAATACCAGTTAACATCGCATACAACACAGGCATTTTTAAGTACCCTTGCATGGCCTTTAATTTTCCTACTTTAGCAGCTTGGAGGGAAAAAACACCGTACGAAAAGGTTAAGATATTTTGTAAGGTTAACACAATAACCTGTACTGACATTGCAAAAGGATCTCCCTTGAAAACAAGGTCATTCACAGGGACACCGTAATTTCCTGAATTAAAAAAGATCGTACTATTCGAAAATGTAATCCTTTCTCCATTTTTCAGGCCAATCAGCTTTGCTACCAAATTCGAAATGACATAAAGGACTACAACCATTATGATAAAAAACAATAGAACAAAACCAAATAATTTGAACGTTAAGTCCGTGCTATATAATCGGACAAAAATAAAGGAAGGCACCAAAAAATACATGTTAATCTTGGCTAGAGTAGGTACATTCATATGGAATTTTTTCTGAAGAATATAACCAATCGCAATAATAATAAAGATCGGTAAAATGATTTCCCTAAGTATATTTAAAAACTCAATCATCTCTCTCACTCCCCCCCATTGTATTCTACAATAAATGTAAAGATAAAAGAAAATGGCAGTTTTTGAAAGTTTCTCAAAAACCACCATTTCACTAATCAAAACGATTCAATTCAATTCAATTCAATTCAATTCTTAGATTGAAAAATAACGTTTTGCATTTTCGTAACAGATTCCGCGCACATATTTCTCTAATAGAGCCATATCTTTTGGCGCTTTTCCTTGATCTACCCATGATCCTATTAGATTACATAGAATTCTTCTGAAATATTCATGTCTTGTGAATGAGAGGAAACTTCTTGAATCAGTCAGCATTCCAATAAAGTTGCTGATTAATCCCATGCTTGACAATGTTCTCATTTGGTCTTCCATGCCATCTAATGTATCATTGAACCACCATGCAGTACCAAATTGTACTTTTCCTGGAACTTCTGAACTTTGGAAGTTTCCAGCCATAGCAGCTAATACATTATTATGATTTGAGTTTAAACTATATAAAACAGTCTTTGGTAATTTATTTTGTACTTCAAGTGCATCTAGAAGTCTGGATAATTTATCAGCAATCATAATATCTCCAATTGAATCATATCCAGCATCTGGGCCAAGTAAATTAAACATACGAGTGTTATTATTTCTAGTTGCACCAATGTGAAGCTGCATAACCCAGCCTTTTTCAGAATAAAGTTCGCCTAAAGTTACTAACGTATACGTTTTAAATTGGTCAACTTCTTTCTGAGTTAGCTGTTCACCTTTTAATTTTTTTGCAAAGATAGCCGAAACTTCTTCTTTCGTTGCCTCTTCATAGAATAATACACTTAAACCGTGGTCAGAGCTCTTACAGCCTTGTTCATCAAAGAATTCTACGCGGTCTGCAAGTGCACTTAGGAAAGCTTCATATGTTTCAATATTTTGGTTGGTAACCTGTCCTAATTTTTCAACCCATGCTACAAAATCTTCTTTTTCAATTGTTAATCCTTTATCTGGACGGAATGAAGGTGATACATGTACTTTATAGCCTTCATCCTTAATCTTAATGTGGCTTGCTAAATCATCTGTTGGATCATCTGTCGTTCCTACAAATTCAATATTGAATTTATCAAAGATTGAGCGAACAGATAACTCAGGTGTTGCTAACTTTGCATTTGCTTCTTCCCAAATAGCAGGTGCAGTTGACTCATCTAATAGATCATCAATACCGAAATAGCGTAAAAGTTCCAAATGAGTCCAATGATAGAGTGGATTTCCTAACGTATTTGGTACGGTTTTTGCCCAAGCCATATATTTTTCATAATCTGATTTGTTTCCTGTAATATAATCTTCACTAATACCATTTGCTCTCATCAGTCTCCATTTATAATGGTCTCCGCCAAGCCAAATTTCCGCTAGGTTACTGAAGTTTTTGTTCTCCAAAATCTCAACTTGGTTTAAATGGTTATGATAGTCGATAATTGGCAAGTGTTTCGCCACATTATGATACAACTCTTTCGCGGTATCATTGTACAAAAGAAAATCATCATTAATAAATGTTTTCATTTCATTCATCCTTTCCAAATATATAGCATGATCTAGGTGATAAAAATAATACTATCTTTACTATATAATAATTAATTAGGCTAGTAAACAAACTATTTAACCTAACTTAATAATAAGAGAAAACGCTTTTACTTTCAATAGATAATATAGGAAAAGGAGAAGGTGCTCAGCTTTAGGCGACAAGCATAAGACGAGCGCTTACAAAAGTTTCCTTTTATCATTGAAAGCGATTGACTTTTGGCCTAAGTCGATGGCGCACCTGGAACAGACATAGAAAACTATAAGTATATCTTTGATGTAGTCATACCTTATTTTACGATTTATCTTTATATTCCCCTAGATTGATTGCGTAATACTTTTTAACGTTTTTTTGAACACAGTTTATACGACAAACCAGCTATATAGACAACTTTTCCCTATCTTTCTTCTTTAGGAACTGGGATTTGAAAAGAAACAGTTGTCCCTTCTCCCTCTTTACTATCAATGTCCATTTGAAATTCTTCTCCATATATCAATTTCATTCGTTGATAGACATTTTGTAGTCCAATTCCGTTAAACGAGTGTTTATTTTTATCAACATTACCGTTAGCAGAATGATAAACTTTCTCTTGTAATTTTTCTAATGTGAATTTATCCATTCCTTTTCCATTGTCTGCGATGATTAACTGTAGGTAGTGTGTATCTGGATGTTGTTTACCAACTATTTCAATTCTTTGGTGTCTATTATTATTTCCATGTATAATCGAGTTCTCGATCACAGGTTGCAAGAAAAACCTTGGTACCTCGATACTAGAAGCCGTATCAACTAAATCAATACTTAGTTCTACATTATGCTGGTGGCGAAAATTCATCAACTCTACATAATGTTTTACAATTAAGATCTCTTCTTCCAACGGTATAAAAGCATTATTGCGATTTATCGTCATTCTTAGCAATGCTGACAAAGAATAGACGAGTGAAGCGCTGTCATTATCACCACCCATTTTTATTTTTAAACGGATGGCATTTAACACATTAAATAAAAAATGAGGGTTAATTTGTGCTTGAAGCATGTCTAATTCAGCATTCCGTTTCGCTTCTTCCTGTAGTTTAATCTGCTTGATCATGTCCTCAATCGTATCCAACATCATGTTGAATGAGTGGCCTAATTCGGCAACGTCATTACTTCCCGCAATTCGTGTCCGTGCTGATAAATCTCCTTTTTTAATCGCTTTTGTAACATTATTAAGTTGCGTAATCGGTTTTGTGAATTCCCGAACGAGTATAATAAGCCCGAATAAAAATATGACTAAAAAACCACCTTGTATTAAGATAGTTGTTCTAGTTACTGTATTAATTGATCCAATGGTGTCATTATAAGGAACAAGGCTGACCAAACTCCATTTTGAATAAGAAACAGGATATGAAACCATTAAATGCTTTTCATCTTCATAGTCGACAATTTGATAACTAGAGCCTGTTATATCATATGGTAAAAACTCTCCAATTTCATCCGTGTTTAAACTTGAATATATTTCTCCCTCCCTATTGGTCAAATAAAATTTAGCACGCTTATCACTTTGAAATTGACTAAATAGCCTCTTTATCTCATTTTCTTTTAAACTTATAATCATATAAATGTTTGAAGAATTGGCTTTTTGAATTCTTCTACCAACGGTGATTAAATATGGATAGTCATCCTCTTCAGATTGAATATAGGTAGGATGCGCCCCTAACCATAACGTTTCGTAAAAGTTTAAACTTTTCAGCGTCTCAAACCATGGTTTATCTTTAAAATCTATCGGATTAAAGTCTACTCGAGAATAATTCGTGTAGAATAAATCATTATTAAACAAAATGGTCATATAGAGTGGAGTTAATAAATCCGTTATTCCTGTCAATTCTTCTGACAACTTCATATAGTTAAGGGCAATTTCCTCCTTTACAGTCGGAGAATTCGCATCAATTAACTCTTGTGCTTTTAGTACCTGGCTGTTTGAATAGAATTGAATATAATTTGAAGTATACATAATATCATCGAACATATTCCTTATACCTAATTCAATCATACGTAAATCATCTTCTGATTGTTGCGCTGCACGTTGTTCTAATACATCCTTCGTAAAATAGTTTGAAACGATATAGGTACTCACCCACGGAATGAGAATACAAAGAATGACTGAAATGATTAATCTTGTTCTGAGTGACATCTGTTTTATCATGTTCCATAAGTTCTTCACCATTAATCACCGCTTCAATTAATAAAAAATGTAAAAATAGAGAGTAAACGAGTGTTTACCCCCTATTATAGCACGTAAATTCTATCTATTGATTCGCATCTACAACAGCTTGTATTCTTTCTTCTATTTTTTCCAAAGTTGTGTCGAGATCTTGCTCTCCAAGAAGATATAATTCTACTTCCGCAGCGTATTCCGTATTTGCTTCAATAATATATGAAGGTGGTGCAATAACCTCTGTAGGCTTTACTGAACCAAGTGCATTCTTCAATGAGTCCATATGAACTGCGTCTGGTTTAGGAGTAGCATTTACAATCTCTTCTAACACATTATCAATATCTGCACCCTTCCATGCTGGTGTCCAGATACCTTGCTCCACTATTCCCTCTGTCGTCAACCAACGCATAAAGTCATATGCTTCTTGCTTATGTTTAGAGTTTTTCGCGATTGAAAGTAAATCACCACCCATTGGAGCATATGCGTCATCGCTAGCATTATTTTTTGGCCATGGTGCCCATGCAATTTCAAATTCAGGTGTGAATTGGCCCCACTCATTAATCATAAAGCTACTGCTCGCAATCATTGAAGCAGATTGACTAAAGAACTGTTGGCGATAATCTAGTTTTTGAGATAAAATTTCAGTGTATGGAACAGATGATTTATCCACATTTTCTAATTGATTTCTAAATTCTAGTGATGCACGAATCATAGGATCATCAGCATTCGATGTACCATCTTCATTTAAAATCATATTTCCTTCTGATTTCCCTAACAATTTCAAAACTGAATGGAAGTGATGCCAAGAGTGTAAATAAGAGCCATAGTGTTCATCAGTCGTTAGCTTTTTCGCATATTCTGCATAGTCATCCCATGTCCATTCTGTTGGAATCTCTAAGCCAGCCTCATCTAGGTGTGCTTTATTCAGTAAGATGAGCATTGTATTATTTTTCATTGGTAATCCATAATATTCACCATCAAAAGTTGGATAGCTATAGTTGTATTCTTCATGAATATCAATTCCTTCTGCTTCAACAAAAGAATTAATGGGTTCAACTAATCCAGCACCGATACGTTTTGCTAAATCTGTAGAATTCGCAAACATAATGAGATCTAAGTCATCACCTGCTGATGCCATTAAATCCAACTGTTTCAAATAGTCCTGAAAATTCATATTTTCTACTAGTGGAACGGACTCTACCTTGATTCCTGGATTTTCTTTCTCATATTTTGCAATAACCTCTTCCCATTTACCAATATCCTCATTAATCCAGTGGACAAATTTTAACGTAACATCACCATCTGATGACTCACCTTCTGTCGCAGCATCATCACTACTTCCACATGCCACTAACAGAAACATTGATAAAAGCCCAACTAGTACCAATATGCCCCATTTTTTCATCATAAACTACTTCCTCTCTTAGTTGTAATTTATACAATTTGTATATAAACTCTCTCTAAAAATAAAAGTGAGTGGTGAAAACTATATAAGTACCCCTTTAGCGATTACACTATTTTTTCAATCTTATATAGAAGGTTTCTTCTATTAAATCTATGCCTACCTTGTAAACGATATTTGATTCGGGTTACCCCTTAACTCCACCAAGTTGTATCCCTTCAATAACGTTTTTCTGTCCGATTATGAAGATGATAAGTAATGGTAGGATCGCAGATACGGCTCCTGCCATCATTAACGAATAAACGCTTCCATGTTCATCCGCAAAGCTCTGTACACCTAGCTGAATCGTATATAGCTCTTTTGTTCTTAAGAAAATTAATGGGTTTTGGAAGTCATTCCATGTCCAAATAAATCGTAAGATCGCATAAGTTGCAATCGCAGGTCTTACCAACGGTAATGCAATCGATGCAAAAATTCGAAAGTGTCCTGCCCCATCCATTCTCGCTGATTCAATGATTTCATTACTAATACCGAGGTAGAATTGACGTAACATAAACGTTCCAAACACACTAAAACTATTTAATAAAATCAAACCAGTATGCGTATCATACAGACCTAACCATCTATACAATAGAAATTGTGTAACTAACAGTGTTTGAGGTGGAATCATGAATGTTGCCAATACAATTAAGAAGATCAAATCTCTTCCTTTAAAATTGATTTTCGCAAATCCATAAGCCGCTAAACACGAAACCGTACATGAGATTAAAGTGGTCAGTACCGTAACCTTAATTGAATTCCAGTATAAAAGTAGGAACGGCATTGAGCCTGTCCACACTTCTTTATAGTTCTCAATCGCATTCCACGTTTGGGGAATCCACTGGATTGGAAAAGTTAAAACATCCTCTTCCACTTTTAAAGAAGCAGAGATCATCCACAAAAATGGCATTAGAAAAGCAATTCCTATTAGAGCCATAATTACTGTCATTATTAACTTTCGCATATCTAATCGTGCTACCATCTTGACTGCTCCCTCCCCTTTAATAGTTCACCCATTTTTTCTGTCCAACAAATTGAATATACGTAATGATTAAAATGATGATAAACATCACTAACGAAATCGCAGAAGCATATCCTGTTCTTAATTCAATGAATGCTTGTTGATACAAATACACCACCGGTGTGATGGTTGAGTTAGCTGGTCCACCATTTGTTAAAACGATGATTAAATCAAACACTTTAAAGCTTGAGATAACACCTGTCACAAACAATAAGAAAGTTGTAGGTGACACGAGTGGAATCGTAATTTTTCTGAATTGTAACCAGGCACTGGCTCCATCCATTTGTGCAGCTTCATAGAGTTCTTTAGGTATATTCTGTAAGCCTGCTAGATAAATAATTAAATTAAAGCCGATTCCCGTCCAAATCATAATTAACATAACGGATGGAAGGGCAAAGGATACGTCCGCAATCCATCCAGGCGGATTCTCAATCCCAAGTGTCATCAATAATTGGTTAATCGGACCTTTAGTTGGGTGGAAAAGCACCTGAAACACAACCGCTACCGCAACCACGCTCGAGATAAACGGCATGAAGTAAATAACTTTAAACAAATCCTTTAAATACACATATTTGTTTATGATGACTGCTAATCCTAGAGAAAGCGTTAACGTTATTGGAATCGCTAGAATTAGGATCAGATTGTTGATTAATCCCTTAATGAATAAGGCATTGGTTAGTAGTTTCGAAAAATTTTCAAACCCTATAAAGTTAGCATTTGCATACCCCGCCACAAAATTCCAATCTGTGAAACTTAAAACAAATGATGCGAGGATAGGGAATAATACTAATATGGATGTTCCAATAAACATCGGGGCTATAAATGCATAGCCTGCAAGAATCTCCTTCCATCCATTAAAGGGACCACTCTTCTTTTTCTTCGTTTTTTTGTTTACTTGATTACTAGTTTTTTGTACGAGCTCTGTCCCGAACTTCGCTTCGCTACTCATGGTTTCACCTCTTCTTTTTGTAATATCTAGGATTGCTTTTAAGTATAGTTTCAGAAACCGCTTTCAACAATCAAGTATTTTTACATAATTGACAAATTTTTTACCTTTTTTTACACGTTTTGTGCATTTTTATAAAGAAATGTAGAAAAACAAAAAAAGACAGGGACATCCTATCTTTTATTTTTGTTATATGGTCTTTTTTTTACATATTTCGTAAAATACTTTGTTTAGTTAACAAATTATCTATGCAGGTTTATACAGACTCCTTATCTTTATACCTATATGATTTTGGAGACACACCATAAAATTTCTTAAATGTTTTTAAGAAATAACTTTTGTTGTCAAAGCCTAATTCGTATGCGATTTGTTCTACTGACTTTGACGAATGATCAAGTAATTCTGTTGCTTTTGCCATTTTTACCTTTGTTACATATTCAACAAAGCCTTCTCCCGTTTCTTTTTTAAACATTCTACTGAAATAACTTGAATTTAAATGTAAATGATCTGCTACATCTTTCAAAGAAATTTTTTCACTAAGATGTATTTGAACATATTTTTGTGCTTTTAAAATATCTTCATTTCTACTTGATAAATCACTTGATTGCAAATGTTCGCAAAACTTGTGGAAGATTACTTCTAAAACACCTTCTAAATGTTCTATGGTCTCGACATGTTGAATGTCATGATCTTTTATTTCGGGCGATTGACCGTCAAAATGATTGAGAACATTTAAGGAGAGTTTAATATCATAGATTAATTTAATGACCCAATCTTTGATGACCGCGGGAGAATATTTCTTTTCTTTTACTAGATTCAATTGTTGAGTAATACATTCCATGAGCTTATCTTTTCTATCTTTTAAGACTAACTCCCGTATTTTAGATGAGATCTCTACATAATTCTGAAAAATTGATTCGTTCGTGTATACAATCGGAGCGAAGTATTGAATACTATCATACTGATAATAAAATCGCTGTTCTTTGTTGTTAAGTAAAAGTCTCATGTTTTCAATCAATTCTTGGCCCCTTACATTTTGTTTTCCGATAACTGATGTAATAGAGACTTTCAAGATAGTGCGTAACTTAAAGTGAATAGCTTTCAGTATGGATTCAACCATACTTTTTGTATCTGTCGTCTTGTTATCTCGGATAAGTATATAAAATTGATTGTGCAGAAAGAAAATTTGTACCCCTCGTTGAGCATTAGTGGATACTTCCTCAAGAATATTATTTATACTAAATTGAAGTGATGTTTCATTTTCAAAGTGATTGATTGCTTCTTGATAGTGATCAATAAAGCAAAGCACTGGTGTATATCTTTCGTGTGAAAAGTCCATTCCTAAGAGTTCTTCTTGTTCTTTAAACCAAGATGTTGTTTCTAGTTCCTGCTCTTTCATTAGTTTTTCGATAAACTTTGATTTTAATGCTAGATTATTCTTTTCTAAAAAATGCGTTACGATTAACTGCTGATTATTTGTATATCTCTCTTCATCTAGCTTATTCTTTAGTCTTTCCAGTAAAGCAATGATATTCGATTCTTCTATTGTTTCTTTTAATATATAATCAAAAACTTCTAATTTTAATGCTTGTTGTGCGTAGTGAAATTCATCATGGCAGGAAAGAATAATATTATTTGAGTTTATTTTTGATTTTTTCAGATGTTCAATTAATTCGATTCCATTTAATTTTGGCATCCCAATATCGGTAAATAAAACATCAAAAGGATTTTCTTGTAAATATGCTAATGCAAGAGTACTATCATTAAAATGTGCAACAACCTTGAAACCATAGTCCTCCCATGGAATGAACCTCTTCAAAAATTCAATAACTAACACATCATCATCTACCAAGACTACTTTATACATTCTACTCACTCCTTACAAAGTATGATAGCGTTTTCCAAAACTAGTTGCAAGATAAATCTTGGAGGTTTAATGGTCACTAGAGCAAAAAAATAGAGAGTACACGAGTGTACTCTCTTTCAACATGCATATTCTATTTACTGATTCGCATCGACAATTGCTTGTACTCTTTTTTCAATATTTTTCATTGCCGTATCAAGATCCTGTTCACCGAGGAGATATAATTCTACCTCCGCACCAAATTCACTAATTGCTTCCGTATAATAAGAAGGAGGTGCTAATACATTATTAGGCTTTACTGCTGTAAGTGCATTTTTCAATGATTCTATATGAACTGCTTCTGGTTTTGTTGTTCCACTAACTACATTCTCCAACACTTTATCAAAATCTGCTTCCTTCCATGAAGGAACCCAGACTCCTTGTTCTATAATGCCTTCTGTAGTTAACCAACGCATAAATTCATAAGCCTCTTGCTTGTATTTTGAATTTTTTGCGATAGCAACAATATCGCCTCCCATAGTGGCAGTTGCTTCATCACTTTCATTATTTTTTGGCCATGGAGCCCAAGCAATCTCAAAATCAGGTGTAAATTGCCCCCATTCTGTAATCATAAAACTACCAGCAGGAACCATCGATGCTGATTGACTAAAGAATTGCTGACGATAATCTAGTTTTTGAGATAATATTTCAGAAAACGGTACAGATGACTTATCCACGTTTTCTAATTGATTTCGTAATTCCAGTGATGCACGTACCATAGGATCACTTACATTAGAAGTCCCATCTTCATTTAATAATAAGTTATCATCCTTTTTAGTAATCACTTTTAATACAGAATGAAATTGGTGCCATGTGTGTAAATATGAACCATAGTGCCCATCAGTCGTAAGCTTTTTAGCATATTCAGCGTAATCATCCCAAGTCCATTCAGTTGGAATCTCTAAGCCAGCTTCATCTAGATGTGCTTTATTCATCATTACAAGGTTCGTTACAGACTTCATTGGTAAACCGTAGTACTCACCATCAAATGTTGGATACCCATAATTATATACTTCCGTAACATCAATACCTTCTGCTTCAACAAATTCAGTGATTGGTTCAACAAGTCCAGCATCAATACGTTTTGCAAAGTCTTGAGCATTACTAAACATAATCAGGTCCATATTTTCTCCTGCAGATGCCATTAAATCCAATTGTTTGAAGTAATCCTGAGAATTCATATTCTCTACAAGCGGTATGGAATCCACTTTGATTCCTGGATTCTGTTCTTCATATTTCGCAATAACACTTTCCCATTTTCCAACATCTTCATTGATCCAGTGCACAAATTTTAATGTGATTTCGTCATCAGATGACTTTGACCCAGAGTCCTTTCCATCTGTTGAAGCATTATCATTTCCTGAGCAAGCGACTAACATAAACGATGTCAACAGACCAACAAGCAACATGAACCCCCATTTTTTCATTATAAAAGCCTCCCTTTAATTTAGGTTTTATATTAACTCCTCCTAATCGGTGGAGAAAATACCTGAATAGTCTCTAATTCCACATGTCTGTACAGCTTTCTGCAAACTGTATAGTTGCTCAATTCATGATCTAGCTTGTATGTTAATTTCATGGGATGCTTGCCATTACTAGAACCAATCAGCGTAACCAAGTTCTCTTAAATATTTCGCTGAAATCTCAAGAGATTCAAATGGATCACGTCCATATGTATCGTCTTGTTCAATTAAAAAGTATTGTGCACCACTACCAAGACCTGCTTCTATCATTGCAGCAATATCCAAATTTCCTTCACCAAGTTCTGCAAATTCTATAATGTTATTAAATTTGTTTCTGAAAACTTCTCTATCTTTAACGTCTTCTGGATTAAATTCGAACGAAGTGATTCGATAATCTTTTAAATGCAGTAATGAAATACGATTTTTGTAGCGTTCAATAATATTTACAGGATTTTCACCAGCACGCTGAATCCAATGAACGTCAAGCTCAAATCCAAGTTTAGAAGTGTTTTCTTTCATTAAGTCTAGTAAGTACTTTCCGTCATATTTTTCAAATTCAACATGGTGAGTATGATAATATAATTCAATATCATGCTCTGCTAAACGATTCGCCATTTCTTCTGCTCTTCCGATAAAGCCCATAATTTTATCTTTGTCACCCATTACTGTAAAAGGAAGCATTCCAATCCGTACAAAATGACAGTCGAGAGTTTTGCAGTCATTTACGACTTTATCAAAATGAGTGGTCAGTGCCTCTCCAGGTGCATTTTCATACATAGGCTCTAATGCTGCAGATAAAGCTGCAATTTTTATATTAAAGTCTTGACTTGCTCTTTTTAATTCCGCTACATTCTCTTCCGTCATTGGAATTTGGGACACCTCAACTGCACCAAATCCAAGCTCATAAAGCTTTTTCATTGTTTCATAGACGCCAAGCTCTTCTACTTTTTGCTTAAGCATCATCATTTGAACACCAATTTTACCTTTTTTCATTTGTTTACCTCCATATTAGTTGGAAAAATTAACCCCATTCATAGTCGTATTGTTGGAGTAACCAGATTAATTAGCCGATTAAAATATATAAAAGAAATCGTACTAGTGTTTGAAATTGAGAGAGATTGGATATTCTCTCAATTTCAAACTTGTGTATTCTAATTATTTATTGGCATCTACGATAGCTTGTACCTTTTTTTCAATATTCTTCATCGTTGTATCAAGGTCTTGTTCACCAAGAAGATAGAGTTCAACCTCTGCTCCATATTCGGTATATACTTCCGTAATGTATGATGCTGGTGCATATACATTAGTAGGATTTACTGAAGAAATTGCATGTTTCAAAGATTCCATATGAACTGCTTCTGGTTTTGCAGTTCCATTTACCATTGTTTCTAGCACCTTATCTAAATCTGCTTCCTTCCATGACGGCATAAAAATTCCTTGTTCTACAATCCCTTCCGTTGACAACCAACGCATGAAATCATATGCCTCTTGTTTATGCTTAGAGCTTTTAGCAATTGAAATGACATCCCCAGACATTGGTGCAAGATTTTTATCACTTTCATTGTTTTTTGGCCATGGTGCCCATGCCATTTCAAATTCAGGATTAAATTGCCCCCACTCCGTTACCATATAAGTACCGACTGGAACCATTGATGCCGACTGGCTAAAGAATTGCTGACGATAATCTAGCTTTTGAGATAAAATTTCAGTAAATGGTACGGAAGTTTTATCCACATTTTCTAATTGATTTCGGAATTCTATTGATGCACGTAACATCGGATCATCCGCATTCGATGAACCATCATCCTTTAAAATCATGTTAGTATCTTCTTTCCCCATCAGTTTCAAAATAGAATGGAAGTGATGCCAAGAGTGTAAATAAGATCCATAGTGCTCATCAGTCGTTAACTTTTTAGCATATTCTGCATAGTCGTCCCAAGTCCATTCTGTCGGAATCTCTAAACCTGCCTCATCAAGATGCGATTTGTTAAGCATCACTAACATTGTGTTGTTTTTCATCGGTAATCCATAATGCTTACCATCAATAGTCGGTAAACTGTTATTGTATACTTCATTAATATCGATTCCTTCTGATTCAACAAATTCAGTGAGTGGCTCTACTAGACCTGCATCTACTCTTTTTACATATTCATTCACATTATTAAGTAAAATGACATCAATTTTATCGCCTGCTGACGACATTAAATCTAATTGCTTATAATAATCTAAAGAGTTCATATTTTCCACAAGTGGCATGGAGTTTACTTTAATACCAGGATTTTCTTCCTCATATTTCGCAATCACTTCTTCCCATTTTCCAACATCTTCATTAATCCAGTGGACAAAGTTTAGCGTAACTTCTCCGTCAGATGAGTTTGATGCATCATCGCTACTTCCACAAGCTACTAACATAAACATGGACGAAAGTCCAACCAACAACAAGAACATCCATTTTTTCAATTTAATAGCCCCCCTTAATTTATGGAAAAAATATCAACTCTACTACAAGGAGAAGAGTTGATACCTTATCCTTTTCCTATCCTTTAACCCCACCGAGTTGTATCCCTTCAATAACGTTTTTCTGTCCGATTATGAAGATGATAAGTAGTGGTAGAATCGCAGATACGGCTCCTGCCATCATTAACGAATAAACGCTTCCATGTTCATCCGCAAAGCTCTGTACACCTAGCTGAATCGTATATAGCTCTTTTGTTCTTAAGAAAATTAGTGGGTTTTGGAAGTCATTCCATGTCCAAATAAATCGTAAGATCGCATAAGTTGCAATCGCAGGTCTTACCAACGGTAATGCAATCGATGCAAAAATTCGAAAGTGTCCTGCCCCATCCATTCTCGCTGATTCAATGATTTCATTACTAATACCGAGGTAGAATTGACGTAACATAAACGTTCCAAACACACTAAAACTATTTAATAAAATCAAACCAGTATGCGTATCATACAGACCTAACCATCTATACAATAGAAATTGTGTAACTAACAGTGTTTGAGGTGGAATCATGAATGTTGCCAATACAATTAAGAAGATCAAATCTCTTCCTTTAAAATTGATTTTCGCAAATCCATAAGCCGCTAAACACGAAACCGTACATGAGATTAAAGTGGTCAGTACCGTAACCTTAATTGAATTCCAGTATAAAAGTAGGAACGGCATTGAGCCTGTCCACACTTCTTTATAGTTCTCAATCGCATTCCACGTTTGGGGAATCCACTGGATTGGAAAAGTTAAAACATCCTCTTCCACTTTTAAAGAAGCAGAGATCATCCACAAAAATGGCATTAGAAAAGCAATTCCTATTAGAGCCATAATTACTGTCATTATTAACTTTCGCATATCTAATCGTGCTACCATCTTGACTGCTCCCTCCCCTTTAATAGTTCACCCATTTTTTCTGTCCAACAAATTGAATATACGTAATGATTAAAATGATGATAAACATCACTAACGAAATCGCAGAAGCATATCCTGTTCTTAATTCAATGAATGCTTGTTGATACAAATACACCACCGGTGTGATGGTTGAGTTAGCTGGTCCACCATTTGTTAAAACGATGATTAAATCAAACACTTTAAAGCTTGAGATAACACCTGTCACAAACAATAAGAAAGTTGTAGGTGACACGAGTGGAATCGTAATTTTTCTGAATTGTAACCAGGCACTGGCTCCATCCATTTGTGCAGCTTCATAGAGTTCTTTAGGTATATTCTGTAAGCCTGCTAGATAAATAATTAAATTAAAGCCGATTCCCGTCCAAATCATAATTAACATAACGGATGGAAGGGCAAAGGATACGTCCGCAATCCATCCAGGCGGATTCTCAATCCCAAGTGTCATCAATAATTGGTTAATCGGACCTTTAGTTGGGTGGAAAAGCACCTGAAACACAACCGCTACCGCAACCACGCTCGAGATAAACGGCATGAAGTAAATAACTTTAAACAAATCCTTTAAATACACATATTTGTTTATGATGACTGCTAATCCTAGAGAAAGCGTTAACGTTATTGGAATCGCTAGAATTAGGATCAGATTGTTGATTAATCCCTTAATGAATAAGGCATTGGTTAGTAGTTTCGAAAAATTTTCAAACCCTATAAAGTTAGCATTTGCATACCCCGCCACAAAATTCCAATCTGTGAAACTTAAAACAAATGATGCGAGGATAGGGAATAATACTAATATGGATGTTCCAATAAACATCGGGGCTATAAATGCATAGCCTGCAAGAATCTCCTTCCATCCATTAAACGGACCACTCTTCTTTTTCTTTGTTCTTTTGTTTACTTGATTACTAGTTTTTTGTACGAGCTCTGTCCCGAACTTCGCTTCGCTACTCATGGTTTCCACCTCTCCTTTTTTGAAGATTTAGAACTTTTGTCGTAGCCTAAGTATAGTGGTTGTAATCGCTTTCAACAATTAACTATTTTTACATTACTGGTATTTTTTTTACCTTCTCTACACTTTTTTTGTAATTTTCTTACTTTATTATCGATAACCTCATTCGAAATTGACCTATTTTTTACTTTCAAAGAAATATTTTTACCTTCTTCCAAAAAAGAAAACGCTTTTATTTATTGCGTGATATATTATTGATAAGGAGGGATCATTATGCAATTAGGGTCATTTTCAAGCTCAGTTTTTACCTTTTGTGAATGGGTAGCAAGACTTGCTTATTTAAATATTTTATGGATTCTATTTACGATAGGTGGTTTAGTGATTTTCGGAGTTTTTCCAGCTACCATTGCAATGTTAGCTACATTACGACAATTCATAAATAAGAATGAACCACCAGTGTTCAAGACCTTTTGGACTTATTATAAAAAGGAGTTTTTAGGTAGTAATAAATTAGGCTTAATCATTAGCGTTATCGGTTTGATTTTGTATATGAATATCAGTTTTTTACAATCTACATCTAGCGAGATGTCTGGTTTCCTTTTTTATTCAAGTCTAGTCATGTGCTGTATTTATATTCTCATCATTTGCTATGCAATGGCTTCCTATGTTGAATTTGAACAATCATTAGGAACTCATCTAAAAAATGCTTTTCTTATTACAATCTACAGTCCAGTACCAAGTCTTCTCATTATTTTTGGCTTTGCTGCCGTATACTTTGCTGTGACTAACGTATCTGGCTTAGGATTCTTTTTTAGTATGAGTTTGCTGGGTCTTGTGATTCTCTCTTCCGCAAATCTCGCGTATAAAAAAGTGGCTAAGAAACAAGAACAATTGAGTAATGGAGTTTAAATTTAATGTTAACTATATATGGAAAATAAAAGATTTGTTTGATGTGAAGTTAGCTTCATCCTAGTCCCAAATGGAGGATAGGATGAAGCTAACTTTTTTGAAAATATTCAGTTTCCACGGTCATAAAGAAAGGTAGGTTTTTGGTTAAATGAGAAATAAGGCTTTTATTACTTTAACTTTTATATCCATTTTATGGGGAATCAATTATCCTATAAGTGCTTTTCTGCTTCAAAGTTTCTCACCTGTTTTTTTATCTACTATACGTATTTCTTGCACATCTATTATTCTAATCCTAATTGCGATTAGCCAGAAAGGAATAAGACGTCCAACAGTAACAGAATGGAAACTGTTATTGGGTGCTGGAATCTTTGGTACTTTAATAAACCAAATCTTCTTTTTTACAGGCTTACAGCATACAACATCAGCAAATGCGTCACTAATTATCGCATTGGCCCCCATCACAACGATTTTCTTAGAGCGCATTGTGTTTAAAGAGAAATTAACATATAAAAAAATTATTGGTGCCATGATCAGTTTAGTAGGAGTGTTCTCGATAATCGGTATAACAAGCAGATCACTAGAAATATCATGGGGGGATTTAAATATATTAATAGCGATGTTCTCTTTATCTATTAGCATCTTATTTATACGAGCCCTTTCTAAAAATATGAACTCTTTTTTCATAACCGTTTTTGCTACTGTTCTTGGTAGTCTCTTTATGATTCCAGCTGCAGGTGTTGAAGCAATTATTAGTGAAACGGTAATTAGCTACTCCATATTGCTTTGGTTATTATTAATATCTTCGGCTATTATTACTCAAGGTATGGCTGGATTTTTGTGGAATAAATCTGTCGGAGAAGTCGGTGCTGGAACGGCATCAATGTTCATGAACATTCCACCATTTGTTGCAATTCTTGCTGCCTATTTTATTTTAGGGGATCCAATTTTGGCTCGCCAAATTGTTGGTGGACTCCTTGTTTTATTTGGAGTTTATATTGCCAATAAACCTTCAGGTAAACATGAAATCGTACTGAAGCCAAGCAAAAGTGTATAAAACGATAAAAAGAGTACCTACATATTCTAAAAAAAGAGGAAATTCTCTACTATGAGAACTTCCTCTTTTTTAAACCTTCTTAGCAATCACATCTTCATCAATCTCAATTCTTGTAAAAACTCATTTGTCGCTGCATCTAATTCTTTTATTATACTATTTACATTATTATTTCTACTGCCACTATTAACAGCCTGAATGACCTCTTTCGTGAGATCGTGTATTTTTCGATGCGGTTCATACATTGTCCGTACTGCCTCATGTGAAAGATCTTTTTGTTTTATATTTTCCAAATATCTTCCCATATTACAAGTAGTGTGTTCACCTAAACTATGCTCATTTAGTTTCACAAATCCACAAGCCGCATTGTATGCTTTCCATTTAAATAGAAGATGGTCAACTGCCGTTACTTCTTTAATATGTTCACCATTTAAATCTTTAAAATAAGGGAGAGCCATCTCTTTACAATCCTGAAGCATACTACTTACATCGTATATCCCCTGACCTGTTTTTATACATGCATCATTTAGGGCCTGAGTTTGAATGTTCATTTCAGAAAGCCTACTGGTGATTTCCTGAGTAGTAGCTGTTTGCTCTTCGACATTTGCGGAGATTTCCTCAAAAACTGTTGATATGTTTCCTAATGACTTTTCTAATTGATTCATAGATAGAACAGCCTGATTAATTTGCTCTTTCCCTTTTGAAAAAACAGTAACCGCCCCAGTAATTGTTTGTTCAGATACTCCAATTTCTCCTCTTAACTTGGTCACCATATCCTTAATATAGTTGGCCGATTGTTTCGTATTATCGGCTAATTTTTTTATTTCCTCAGCCACCACCGAGAATCCACGACCTGCCTCTCCTGATCGTGCTGCCTCAATGCTCGCATTTAATGCAAGTAGATTGGTTTGTCCCGCCACATTATTGATTATATTAACAACATTCTCAATTTCCTTTGTAACTTCTACTACATTCTGCATTTTATCTTGAACTGCCTTTATCTCTTCAAATGATTGATTAATATATGTAAAGGAACCATTAATCGTATCAAGTGAACTCGTTGAAATAGAAATCGTCTCATTTGTTGTATTTAATGAGGTTTGAACAAAATTAGAGATATGCTCGATTGAAGCACTCATTTCCTCACTGCTTGCAGCCACATCATCCATCGATGACTTCTGCACAGAAATATGATCTACCATGTCTTTCACGTAATCCATTTGAGTCACAAATTCTATTATTTCAATATTTTTCATGAATTGCGCTCTAATTTGAGAATTTTTTAACTCAAGTAGTTTATTGATCCACACTTCTATTTCACTATCACCAGATAAATAAGGAACTTCACCTGATAAACCATCATAGTTTTCATTTTGTTTATATACTCGTTGTAATTCCTCTACTAAATATTTTGTGAACGCTTCCTCTTTATTCGTCTCTTCTTTTTTTTTGGTTAAAAGAAACATATATTTTGTCCCCCTTAAAATGATAAGTATAATAGGCTAGTACATTTAGTATACCTCCCAAACTAAAAGGATGCTATCAATAATTGTAGGAAACTAAAGTGTCATTCCATATAAAAAAGGATAAACACCAATACTGTTTATCCTTTTTTTGATACTTATTTTTTTGTTTTATTTTTAGGATTTCTCGATTTTAGCGCCTTTGGTTTTTGTTTCTGTTCTCGTGCGTCCACAATTTCACCTTTATAAAAGTCCTTTTTAGTGAACGTAATCCCTAGGTCATAGCCCATTTTTTTAAGGAAGCTTTCTTCACGGGCATTAACAATAGAAATAACAACCCCTTCTTTCCCCATCCGGCCTGTCCTGCCTGAGCGGTGAACATATTGTTCAACTGTTTTTGGAAAGTCAAAATGGACGACATAGGTAACATCTTGAATGTCTAAACCTCTTGCTGCTACATCTGTTGTTAACAATAACGGAATCTTTCCAGCACGGAAATTTTTCATCGATTGCTGACGTTCTTGTTTCTTCGCTTCTCCAGCAAGTACCGCTACGTCGATATGGTTATAGGTTAACTTTGCCTCAATTTCTTCAACCTTATCGAGACTTTTAATAAAGGCAATTACTTTATCAGGTTCGGTGTACATTATTTTACGAAGTACATCAATCTTATCCCGCTGCTCACATAGGAAGTAAATGTGCGATATGTTTTCCAGATTGAGCTTCCGTTGAATTCTAATCGTCTCTGGATTGTTCATTAAGGATTTAGCTGTTTTTTCAGTTTTCTCCGAGATTGTCGCAGAAAAAAATAAAATTTGCCGATCCCTTAATGTTGATTTGATAATGCTTTGAAGATTGGAAAGATGCTCATTCGAAACGAGTTGATCTGCTTCATCGACAATGACAGTTGTCACTTCATGCATTTTCATTTTTTTCATATTAATAAGTTCAATAATTCGTCCAGTTGTTCCAACAACAATTTGAGGACGCTCCTTCAACTTCTCGACTTGCTTCTTAATATTGGCACCTCCAATAAAGGCACTACTTACTATATTTGTACCTTTCGTCCACTTTTTTACCTCATCAAAAATTTGCATGACAAGTTCACGGGATGGAGCCAAGATGATAATTTGAATGCCGTTCTTTGTTTCATCAAGCTTTTGAATGGCTGGAAGTAAATAGGAAAGAGTTTTACCAGTTCCTGTCGGTGATTCACAAATGACGTCCTTCCCTTCCAGGATTGCTGGAATCGCTTTTTCTTGAATACTTGTTGGTGCTTCAAATCCAGATTCCTGCCAGATTTTCTGTATAAAAGGTTTCATTTCTTCTAATTGAGACCAATTTGACATGTTATGTACCTTCCTTACTAAGTTCACTTTTAATTGGGTTAGTTTTTATTCTAACTATCTTTTGGTTAAAGTGCAAAATTAACCGGGAACAGGGAGGTTGTTTTGGTGGTTTACGATAAGGAGATCAGTGAGATAGCTTTAACTGGTGTAGAGTATACCCTTTTTTCTAATTTCTAGGAAATAGTGGTATTCAAGAGTTGGCGGAATGTATTTAACCTCCTAATTTATGGGGGATGGTGGTAGTTCAGAGTCGTTGGAGTACACTCGATATCCTAATTACTGGGAATTAGTGATACTCCAGTGTCAGTGGAGCATACTCACTATCCTATTTTCTGGAAGATGGTAGTAGTCCAGAGTTGTTGGAGTACATTTAACCTCCTAATTACTGGAAGATGGAGATACTCCAGAGTCAGTGGAGTACACTCAAACTCCTATTTTTTGGAATTTGATGTTGCTCCAGTGTCGTTGGAGTACAATCAACCTCCTATTTACTGGAAGCTGGTGATACTCCAGAGTCGCTAGAGTACATCCAATTCCCTAATTTCTGTAAAATAGTAGTATTCCAGAACCGCTGGAACACTACTATTATCAAAAAATATTTTCTGTTAATAGATGGTGTTTCCTATAAGTTTCTTGTTTCTGTCTACACTTCATTTTTGTTATGTCTGTAATGGAAAAACCACATTCCAACTGCAAATATAGTAGCAATGCAAAAAGCCTGTATAAAATTTTCTAGAAAGTCGAATGAACCGTGGTTTAAATAATCGAAAAATATTAAAATGATATATATCCCTAAAAAATAGACTATATTCCATCGAAAAGGTTTAATTCTAAACACTCCTAACATATATTAAATACTTCCAATATTTACATAATAATACATTTTATATAAATTACAACTGCAGAGTGTTAGTTCATTTAAAATATCGAGGAGAGAGCCTGTCCTCTTTGATCCCCAAAAAAAGCTGAATCACATGAGCGATTCAGCTTTTTTATATTATCTTGCCAACCAGCCACCATCAACAGCTAGTGTATGACCGTTCACATAATCAGATGCACGGCTTGCTAGAAATACAACTGTTCCCATTAAATCTGCTGGGCTAGCCCAGCGGCCAGCAGGAATTCGGGATAGGATTTCTGCATTGCGTTTTTCATCTGCACGGATTTGTTTCGTGTTGTTTGTTGCTACATATCCTGGTGCTATAGCATTTGTTTGGATTCCATACTCAGCAAGCTCATTTGCAAATGACTTTGTAAGACCGTGCACAGCATGCTTACTTGCAGTGTATGGAGGTACAAATTTTCCTCCTTGGTATGAGAGCATAGAAGCGATATTGATGATTTTTCCACTTTTCTGTTCGACCATTACTTTCGCTGCCTCTTGACTTAAAAAGTACAAAGAATTTAAGTTAAGGTCGATAACTGCATCCCAGTCTTCTTCCTTATACTCTAGGATTGGCGAACGACGGATTGTGCCTGCGTTATTTACTAATATATCAACTTTTCCATATGCTTTCACACATGCTGCTACTACTTCTTTTGCATTTTCACGTTTAGATAAATCTGTTTGAAAAAATTCGACACGACGGCCTTCTTTTTCAATTAATTCTCTAGTTTCATCCCAGCTAGTGCCATGTGTCGTAATGAACAAGTCTGCTCCTGCTTTTGCTAAGGCAACCGCAAAGCCTTGACCTAGTCCAGTAGCTCCGCCAGTTACGATCGCAATCTTTCCAGTAAGCGAGAAAAAGTCTAACGAGAAATCAGATAATTGAGTTGCCATGTTGATAAGCCTCCTATCAGGTGCGCCTTGGCGTATGCCTACTCAGATTTTTTCAGGTCCACGCGATACTTATCACAAAGACAAGCTTGCATGTAGTGATTGTTAGTCTTTAGACATAAATTTAAAAATCAGTGCATCAGCCAGAGGCTAACATCATTTAGTCGGGGTTGGTCCCCGACTGAAATAATGTGTTTTTTATATTTTCTCTAACATTATAAATATGGAATTTTATTAAATAACGCTCTTATCTTAAGTCTTCCATTGGTACTACATCCATGTCAGTGTAAGTGATGTTTTCTCCACACATACCCCAAATGAATGTATAGTTGCTTGTAGCAGTACCAGTATGGATTGACCAACTTGGAGAAATAGCTGCTTGTTCATTCTTCATAACAAGATGTCTTGTTTCGTTTGGTTGACCCATGAAGTGGAATACACGAGTTTCTGGTTCCATATCAAAGTATAAGTAAACTTCCATTCTACGCTCATGTGTATGACATGGCATTGTATTCCAAACGCTTCCTGGTGAAAGCATTGTTAGACCCATTTGTAGTTGGTTACTTTCACATACATTTGGATGCACATATTGATAGATTTTACGCTCGTTCAATGTTCCAGGCTCGCCTGCTTCTAATGGTGTAATTTCATTAATATCAATTTTTACAGTTGGATACTTGTGGTGTGCTGGCGCTGAATTGATATAAAACTTTGCTGGATTGTTTGGGTCCTTAGAAGTGAATAAAACTTCTTTCGTTCCCTTTCCAACATATAGTCCATCGCGACGAACCATATTGTACTCTTGACCATCAAGGATGACCATTCCTTCGCCACCGATGTTAATAATTCCTAATTCACGGCGTTCTAAGAAATACTCTACCCCTAATTCTTTATCTAGTTTAATCGTTAATTCTTTGTCAATAGGCGTTACCCCACCAAAGATCATGCGATCATTATGTGTATATGTTAATTTCACTTCACCAGGCTCGAAAATAGTTTCCACCAAAAATTGTTTTCTTAACTCATCTGTATTAAATCTCTTGATTTCCTCGGGATGATTTGCATAACGTGTTTCCATTTTTGTTTCTTCCATTTCATATTCCTCCTAATATAATAATTAATATTTGAATATCTTATCGGTCGATTTTACCTGTAGCGCTTTCAGAAAACGCTTTAATATCTTCTTCCGAAAAGACATTGCTATCTCCATGGACGGTATGTTTCAATGCAGAAGCTGCAGTACCAAAGGTAACAATTTGCTCGGGTTCTTTTCCCTCTAAAATTCCATATAGAATTCCAGAAGCATAGGCATCTCCGCCTCCAACACGATCAACGATAGGGTTGATATCGTGTACTCGTGATTGATACAATTTCCCATTCACATATAAATTTCCTTGTAATGTATTATGTGAAGCGGAAATTACTTTTCTAGTAGTCGAATACATAAACTGGATGTTAGGATACATCTCAGATATTTTTCCATAATAGTGGGTTAGTTTCCCTGAATGATCTAAATCTTCATCCGCTGTTTCGATTCCTAATAGATTGTGTGCATCCAATTCACCACATGAACAAATATCAACATATGGTAAGAAGGGTTGGATTGCATCTCGTGCTTCCTCTAAATTCCACAATTTTGCCCGGTAGTTAAAGTCAAAACTAGTTTGTACGCCTAATTCCTTTGCCATTTTTAAGCCTTCTAATGTTAAACGCTGCAAGACTGGTGAAAGTGCAGGTGTGATTCCTGTTACATGAAAAAGCTCTGCACCTCGCAAAATTTTAGCAAAATCAATTTCTTCGGCTGAAAGCTGTGCAAAACTGGAACTTTTACGATCATATGTGACCTGCGCACTTCTTTCTCCTACACCAGTTTCCAGGTAGTATGTACCTAAACGTTCTCCACCTTTTAAAAGGTAATCTGTATGAACGCCATATGAATGCAGATGTCTTTCATATGCATAACCAAGCGGGTTATTTGGTACTTTACCTACAAAATAGACATCATAACCAAAATTTGAAAGGGATGCTCCTACGTTTGCTTCAGCTCCACCGTAATTCAGAGTTAGCTGGTTTGCTTGAAAAAGGCGTTCGCCCAAATTAGTTGAAAAACGAAGTAAGGGTTCTCCAAATGTAACAATCTTTTTTTTCATATGTTACGCCCCTCTTGCTTCTTTGACTTTCGCAACATATAGTGCTGCAAATTCTGTTATTTTCGCGTAATCTCCTGTTTTGGCAGGAGCAACCAAATTCCCACCTACGCCAACAGCAACGACTCCATTTTTAATCCAATGATCAATGTTATCTAGGCTTACTCCACCTGTTGGCATGATATTTACTTGTGGAAGTGGCGCCTTAACCGCCTTCACAAAATCTGGCCCAAATGCATTCCCTGGAAAGAGCTTGATAATATCGGCACCAGATTCAAGGGCTTGTTTCATTTCGGTAATAGTCAAGCAACCTGGCATATAGGGAACTTGATACAAGTTACATAGTTTAGCAGTCTCTTCATCAAAACTTGGGCTAACAACAAATTGCGCGCCTGCTAGGATTGCAATTCTAGCTGTTGTAACGTCAAGAACTGTCCCTGCACCAATTACAACCTCACTATTTTTGTAGATGGATGTAAGTTCTTTAATCACTTCATCAGCACCAGCAACTGTAAACGTCACCTCAATTCCAATGATCCCCCCCTCTACACAGCTTTCTGAGATTTTAACTGCTTCTTCTTTTGAGTCCGCTCGAACAACAGCGACAACTCCGCAATCTGCAATTTTTGAGAGTACATTTATTTTTTTCATGGTTGACTCAAAACCCCTTGACAATTTCCTATTTGGAAATTAAATTTATTATATAGAAACTTTAAAGCTATTATATAAAATCATGAAAAGGATTTCAATAGATATATTAATTATTTCAAAAATTATAAAAAGGAATTGATTATTTTGACACAAAAAAAACAGCCATATGGGACCGTCCTAATAAAAGCCGATTACATTTTAAAGTATCTTTCCTCAGTTGACAGGCCACAAAGCCTTCAACAAATTGCAAAGGCAACAGAATTAACAAGTTCGACAGCTTTAAAGATTCTAGACACACTCCAATTAATAGGCTATGTACAAAAAGACACGGAAACGAAAAAATTCCTTCTAGGTAAATCAATCATAACGTATGCAAACAAAGCATTAAATCAAACTGAAATTAAAGAAATTGCACAACCCTATCTAGAGAAACTTAGAAAAGAAACAACGGAAACTGTACATCTAGGGATTCTCGATCAAACAAGCATTATTTATATAACCAAACTTGAGAGCTTTAATCCTATCTCATTATACTCACGCGTCGGAAAATCAATCCCGCTCTATTGTTCAGCTATGGGGAAAGCCATACTTGCTGAACAGACAGATGAGCAGATTGAAGAGTACTTAAACAGCATTACATTAGAAAAAAAGACGGAGAACACCATAACAAATAAAGAAGACTTTATGAAGGAAATCAATGACATTCGCCAAAAAAAATATTCTTTTGACAATGAAGAGCATGAGGCAGATGTCTTTTGTGTGGGAGCAAGTATCACAGTTAATGGAAAAAACCACGGAGCATTCAGTGTCAGTGTTCCAAAATACCGAATCACCGATGAATTTATTCAACAAATTATCGAGAATGTACTCGCTTGCAAAAATGGAATTGAGAGTGAGCTCAACTAACTTACAGTGGTTATCGAAACAGATTTTTCAACAAGGAACCTAACCTAATTACCAAGGGTTTTACAAAATTATATAAACTATCAAAATATTTATTGACCATTTTACCTCTCTCTGCTATTATACCAATATATTAAAAATCGATGACGAGAAAGAGTAAGATAAGAAGTCTGTTCTCCAGAGAGTCGACAGTTGCTGAAAGTCGATGTTCAGAGCTTATCTGAAAATCATCTCCGAGGTGCAAAGCTGAAGAAAGTAAGCTTTGACGGGAGTCCGCCGTTACAAGGAACACGTATGATCGTACGTTAGTGAGTGTCATAGTCTATTTTCATTCGACTATGGAATCAGGGTGGTATCGCGAGTTAACCTCGTCCCTTTTATAGGGGCGAGGTTTTTTGTTTTTGTAAATAAAAAGAGCTGCCTGGGTTAATTATTTTAAAATAACTTTCAAGGAGAGGATTCAGATGAAGAAATGGGACACTTTATTTATTGGGTTTATGTTATTCTCAATGTTTTTTGGAGCTGGTAATTTAATTTTCCCTCCGTTTTTAGGGGCTGGTGCAGGTACGAACTTTTGGGCTGGTATGCTAGGATTTATTGTAACAGGTGTAGGATTGCCAGTTATTGTGATCTTTGCTGTTTCACTTGTAAAAGGTGGAGCTGTGGCAATGGCGAATCGTGTTCATCCAATTTTTAGTACTGCTTTTATGGTAGCCGTGTATTTATGTATCGGACCATTCCTTGCCATTCCTAGGAATGCAAATGTTGCGTTTGAAATGGGCATTACCCCATTTGTACCTGAGTCATCTAATACTGCTCTTGTTCTTTTGCTTTTTTCAGCTATTTTCTTCGGGGTTGTATATTTTATTAGCTTAAATCCAAGCAAAATGGAAAAATACATGGGACGTCTAATTGCTCCAGCCTTGGTAATAGCGATTGTCATTTTAATCGTAGTTGGTCTATTTAAAATCGATACTTCGTTACTAAGTCCAACAGAAGGTTACCAAACTGGTGCATTCTTCACTGGGTTCCTTGAAGGCTATAATACGATGGATGCTCTTGCTGCATTAGCTTTTGGAATTGTAATCTTAAACTCCATTCAAAAAAGAGGAATCGAAAATCGTTCACAGTTAACAAAATATACGTTTAAAGCTGGTATCATTGCAGGAGTTTTGTTATCAGCAATTTATGTTGGAATTGGATTAATTGGTGCCAAAATGGCAGGGCTCACCACATTTGATGATGGAACAGACATTTTGTCATCTGCAGCTACTCTTCTTTTTGGAAAAAGTGGAACTGTTCTGCTTGGCCTCATTTTTACTTTAGCTTGTTTCACAACTGTTGTTGGATTAACAACTGCTTGTGGACAGTATTTTTCAAATTTAATCCCAAAGGCAAGCTATAAAACAGTTGTACTGCTTGTAACATTAGTTGGTTTTACACTTTCAAACCTTGGATTAGCGCAGATTTTAAAAATATCGGTTCCATTCTTGGTGATGACGTACCCTCTATTAATCATGTTGGTTGTATTAACTTTCTTTAATCGTTACTATAGAAATGTAAAAGCCGTATATGGCTCAGCTTTTGTTTTTACTGGAGTATTTGCACTTATCAGTGGTTTAAATGCATTTGGACTTACACTAGGACCTATTCAAGATGTAAAAAACATGTTACCTCTAGCATCCGTGGGGTTGGAATGGATTGTACCTGCCCTTCTGGGAACAGCTTTAGGGCTTGTGCTGAGTCGATTTAGTAAAAAGGAAGTAATGGTTAAATAAAAGTTTTACAATAAAAGTAAAAAGGATAGATTCCACCCTTGGGTACCTATCCTTTTTTTAGGTTCTAAATCAAATGTTGGGGTTTTAGGCTACCGCGCTACGCTTGGTGGCCTCTATAAAAAATGATGGATGGTACCATTCATCATTTTTTATAGAGGAGAATCACACCAACTCGGTTAACCAATATGTACCCCAATTCTTTTATACTTGTGTGTTAATAAAATCTTCGCCCTAAAGCGTTCAAAAACTCTAAATCCATAAGCATTTCTCTTTAGAACTTTGGTTGAATTATTAATTCCCTCTAAAAACCCATTTGAATATTCATAGGCAAAGCTATTTAATACTTCAACTTGCCAATTTTGTATGGTCTTTATTGCTTTAATCATTTCAGGTATCTTTGAATCCTCAATTAACTTATATAGTTCTTCCAATTCCTTTTTAACCATACTGATACTGTTTTTTCCGTTTTCTTTGGCACGTAAAAACCAAGAACGATATGCCTCTTTAATTTCATATGCTTGTTTGAGTTCATTCGACATCTCCAAGTAACGATTTAAATGCCATTTCTCATCCTTAGTTAAGCGTTGGCAGTCTTTATGAAAGACATGTTTCATACGTTTACACTTTTTACGGTCGTAGCCATGAAATTGGTTTTGTACTCGACGTCTTACTCCATCAAGCCCCCAATAGATGTAACGACAAAAATGAAATCTATCAGCTACAATAACAGGTTTACCTAATGCCTCTTGAACGGCTGCTTTAAAGGAATGATTCATATCCATTATGACTATTTGCACTCTAGATCCGTGC
The DNA here is from genome assembly GCF_964021195.1 of Bacillus nitroreducens. Lineage (NCBI taxonomy): Bacteria > Bacillati > Bacillota > Bacilli > Caryophanales > Bacillaceae > Bacillus > Bacillus nitroreducens. Next base: position 161,008 of record NZ_CAXHYI020000003.1, read on the forward strand.
TTTCTTAAGTAGTCTTTTATCGTACGTTTATAACGATTTGGTAGAATATCAATCGGTTCTTTTGTTATCCCATTCGCAATGATTAACTGGTATTTCCCTTCGCGGGTATCACCCTTGTATTCATCAATAGCTATAACTGTAGGTAATTCTTCCACCGGATGAATTTCACTTCGTGAAATTTGATCGAATCGACGTATAATGGTTGAAGATGAACACCCGTAGATTTCAGCTGTTTCCTTAAATGTTTTTCCTTTAATTGCTTTAATTGATATAGCTTGATTCCATTCTATTGAGGTACGTTGATAACGCATGACAAAAGGATTTTTCTCTGAAAAACGTTTCCCACATTCACAGACATATCGTCTACGCTTATAAAAGATTTGGGTTTTTCTTTCAAACCACTTTAAGTGTTGAATTTTTTGTATACGATAGTCATGAATTTTACTCGTCCTTTGATTACATTTAGGGCACCGATGTACTTTTCGCTCCATTTCAACGTACAGGCGGATAACTTCGCCCACTTCTTCAACATTGGTTAGGATAGACCCTTTTAATCCAGGAATAATCATGGTAAAATCCATATACACGCAACTCCATTCTTTAGACTTGTTTCTCGACAATTCAAGTATAAAAGAATGAGGAGTTTGCGTGTTTTTTTATGCACACAAAATTTTGTTTAAACCCCAACAAATATTATAGAGCCTTTTTTTAGTCTGTCTTGATTTCTAATAGTTTTTGACGTAGTTCAGATTCCATTGAGGCTAGCTCATGTTCTGCCTGACGTCGCTTGTTTCGTCCTTCTTCCTGGATACGCAGCGTCTCTTCTAATGTGGAAATAAGGTTTTCCTTCGTTCTCTTCAGTGTTTCTATATCCACTAAACCACGTTCATTTTCCCGTGCTGTTTCAATCGTATTACTCTTAAGCATTTCAGCATTCTTAAGTAAGAGTTCATTCGTAGTTTTCGAAACTTGCTTTTGTGCCTCAACTGCATGACGTTGTCTAATTAAGGTTAATGCGATTGCCACTTGGTTTTTCCATAACGGAATCGCCGTCATAATGGATGATTGAATCTTTTCAACAAGTGCTTGGTTTGTGTTTTGTATTAAACGAATTTGCGGTGCACTTTGAATCGTGATTTCTCTACTTAGTTTTAGATCATGTACCCGCTTCTCAAGACGATCTGCAAATTGGACCATGTCATTTACTTCTTGCACCTTCATTTGGTCATTCGTAGCTTCTGCCTGTTTTTTTAATTCAGGAATAAGTTTTTGATGCATCTCTTCAAGTTTTAGTTCTCCCGCTGCAATGTATACATTCAACGCATCAAAATAGTCCTTATTGTTATCGTAAAGTTTATCAAGAATGGCAATGTCTGAAAGTAATACATTTTTACTTCTCTCAAGCTTTACACTAATTCGATCAATCTGTGCCCCTGTTTTTTGATATTTAGATAATACCTCTTGAACAGAATTTGAGATCTTACCAAACATTCTTGCTAGCACAGAACGTTTTTCCATATTTAACTCTTCAGGCTTCATATCATCTAGACGCTTCATGAGGTCTGAGATAATTTTTCCTACTTCGCCCACATCATTTTTTTGCACATGCTCTAGCATGGTATTCGAAAAAGACAGTAGCTTGTTTTGAGCTGGTGTTCCATATGAAATCATGGCTTGGTGATTCGTTGGATCGATTTGTTTCGCAAGCTGTAATGCTTTTTCTTTATTTTCTTCAGGCAGCACATCTACTAAACGAACAGGCTCCTTTTTCTCCTCTTGTGTTAAGATTATAGGATTTTCTTGTTCTTCTTTAGTCTCAGCAAATGGATTTGCAAGTAATTCATCCATTAAATTAGCAGTCTCTTCGGCTTTGCGAGAATTCTGTTCACTCATACTCGTTTACCTCCTGTTTTGATCAATAAACTGTGTTTCATTCGCTTGCTTATTCGAATTTTTGGCTACATCAATTTCAAAATGTAGGTCATCTATATCATTCGAGAGCATTTTGTGTAAATCCTTTTCAATAGTACGCGTTAATTCTTCAAGTACTCTTCTCGTTTCATGTAGTGTCCGCTCAAGCTCACTATTTTTCTTCGGTTGTGATGAAAGAAAAGCATATTTCTCCGACAACTCCACAACTGAATCAAGATGAGAAAAATAGAATCTTTCTGCTTTGTAAAAGCGTCTCGGTTCACTTTTAGATAAGCGATAGATTTTTTTTGTAACACGAAGCAAATCTACTCTCTGCTTTAATGACGGGATATGACGAATGGCGAAAAGGGATTTATTAAGTCTAGCAAGTTTCTTCTTTGCTTCTTTTAAATTTCTCTCAATATATTGATATTCCTTCCTTGTTAAACGATGTTTTCGTAAAAAAGCCTGTTTCATGATGACAGATGTTCCGAAGTAGGCGATACCGCCCCCTAATAACGCATATCCAGACGAAAGGAGAAACGTTTGATCAAATGCAAAAAAACTTACTAACCAAACAGTAACCGTTGTCGGTACTGAAATGAACGTTTTAACAATAAAAGCGAGAAATGAATTCATTTAATCGACTCCTAACATTTAAGTCTTACTATTATATACGGACCAAAGCGAACATTGGTTTCAAAAAATTATAAGGGAAAATTTGGTGGTTTTTTCTGTTTTTTAGTGTGTAACTCTGTCCTACGAAATTTGTTACTTTAGGTTGAAGAGCAGCGGCGTTTTGCTCTTTCATTCGCTCAATGAAGAGCTTTGCTAACGCTGGTGGGCGAACTTTTCCTCTTCATTCGCTCAATGAAGAGCTTTGCTAACGCTGGAGAGCTATCTTTTCCTCTTCATTCGCTCAATGAAGAGCTTTGCTAACGCTGGAGAGCTATCTTTTCCTCTTCATTCGCTTAATGAAGAGTTTTTCTGACGCTGGAGAGCTATCTTTCCCTCTTCATCCCCTCGATGATGAGCTTTACTGCGGCTGGAGAGCTACTTTTTCCTCTTCATTCGCTTGATGATGAGCTTTGCTGTGGCTGGAGAGCCACCTTTCCCTCTTCATCCCCTCGATGATGAGCTTTACTGCGGCTGGAGAGCTACTTTTTCCTCTTCATTCGCTTGATGATGAGCTTTGCTGTGGCTGGAGAGCCACCTTTCCCTCTTCATATCCTTGATGAACGAGATTTCTCCTGCACTCGCGCTTATTTTTATCCCTCCCCCACTTTAGTGGCGGGATTGCTCAAGCATACACTTATCTCCATCTATATCTACTAGCTGGTGGAGTTCAAGAAGAGATCACACAAACCCCTTTATAAAGTTTTCCTCAAATTAACTATACAATAAGATATTTATTCGAACTATGGACCTAGTCATTACAAAAATCTAAGACTTGAGGCGTATTTTGATAGCAGACGTAAACAGCTGTCTAATACCTAATTATAGTCATTTTTAAAAATAATAGTAAATAATCTGGCAATTCAACATAGCATGTAGTATAGTACATTATATCACTAATGCACCAATGTACATAATCACCTAAGGAGGTGTTTATATGAAGTTTAAGCAGGATAGTTCAAAACCGATCTATGTACAAATTTCAGAGTGGATTGAAACCGAGATAATCAGTGGAGCTTTTATTGAGGATCAGAAAGTATATTCTCAGTATCAACTTGCTGAGATGTTCAACATTAATCCTGCTACTGCTGCAAAGGGACTAAATCTCCTTGCAGATGAAAATATTCTTTATAAAAAGCGAGGCTTGGGCATGTTTGTGACACCAAATGCTAAAGAATTTATTTTAGAAAAAAGGAAAAGTCAAATGATGAAAAATCTCGTAAGTGAACTTGTAATGGAGTCGGAGCGTCTAGGAGTAAGTGAAGAGGAATTAATAAACTTGATTAAAGCTGAGAAAGGTAAGCAAAGGGGGAATCGAGATGAGCGTTATTGAGTTTCAACATGTTTCTAAGCATTACGGGAATTTTAAGGCTCTTGAGAATCTATCTTTTACAATCGAACCAAAAACGATAACGGGAATCATTGGAAGAAATGGGGCTGGAAAAACAACACTTTTGAAAACAATAGCTGGGTATTATTCCGTTTCCTCTGGAGAGGTACGCGTATTTTCAGAAAACCCATTTAATAATTTAACAGTATCCTCGAATCTTGTTTTTGTGGATGACAATATGGCCTTTCCACCTTGGATAACTTTATCTGAAGTTTTACAAACTAGTGCACGTTTTTATCCGAATTGGGATGATCAATTGGCAAAACGACTATTTGATTATTTCGACTTACATCCAAAGCAACTACATCATCATCTTTCAAAAGGTATGAAAAGTACATTTAACATGATCATTGGACTCTGTTCCCGCTGTCCCATTACAATCTTCGATGAACCTACAACTGGAATGGATGCAGCCATTCGGAAGGATTTCTATAAAGCTTTATTGAAAGATTATATCTCACATCCAAGAACCATCCTTTTTTCGAGCCACCTCCTAAATGAGATTGATAGCATCTTAGAAAACGTACTGCTCATTCGGAATGGAAGTGTTGCACTTCATGAGCCGATTGACAATTTGAAAGAGTATGCAGTTGGCCTTCGGGGGAAAACACACATTATTGAACAAGTCACCAATGGAATGGAAGTCATTTATGCTGAGGACTTCGGGGATTCCTACACTTATACAGTCGTAAAAGATCTCTATCCAGAGGAAACATGGCTTGAAGTAAAAAAGCAAGGAATCGAACTCTCTCCTGTTTCAACAGAAGACCTTTGCGTGTATCTCACTTCAAAGAATAAAGGAGGTATTAACGATGTCTTTAATTAATGCGAGTTTCCTTGATGTCGTAAAAAAACAGATATTCTTTAAAGTACGGTCATATTATGGTACGTTTACAAGCCTTATCACTGTCCAGGTCATTGCCCTTTTATTTTCTTTTAATGGCGTTGGGCAGATGGGACTCGGAAATATTTCAATTTCTACTTATTCTGGAAGCACGATATTTGTGTTTACAATCTTTTGGACTTTTATCACGGCCGTCACGTTAACAACAAAGCCGTATTTTTATATCGACTTTTCATTTGTGACAAACAGATTGAGCAGTCATCTTTCAACAGTTGGGATGCTAGTGGTCTATTCATTTATTGCCAGTACCACCTCAACCTTTGCTGGGATTCTTTTAAGAGTTATCCTGTTTTTTAAGGATGGTAGCACAAAGATCATTGCTGATCATTTCTTTCTTTCATTCTCTGATTTATTAGTGGGAATTTATATTGGTACCTTATATCTCCTTTTATTCGCAACACTAGGTTATTTCATTGGAATGTTTACACAGATTAGCAAACTGTTCGCCTTTGTCATTCCTGCGCTATTCATTGGCTGGGCTATTTATGAAGTCAGTGCAAATGATACCGTTAGTTACATTCTTTTCTTTTTCACTGAAACATCCATTCTTATTTTTACAATTAAAGTTGTCGCTACAGTTGCCCTAATGGTGTTAGCTGTTATCGCTGCAACGAATCGATTGGAGGTTCGAAAATAATGTCGGTAATCGGTACATTCATACTTCCTGTGATTATTTTGTTTATCATAGTGATAGTTTTAGCTTCTATATTTATCGGTAAAAGGTACCCGGGTGTTAAAATCACAAAGCTTTTACTCGGTTCGTATGCTTTCGTTTTAATAGTGTCCGTGATTGTTTATTCTTTCATCCCACAATCTAGTTTTTTTGCATCAGAGAGCCATACCGAGAGTTTGACTTATGAGCAAATTCATCAGGCGATTGAACAGGGAAAAATTGAAACTGTAGAAGCGATTCACGAAAAAGAAAGATGGAATATTCCATTCGAACAAGATGAATTAAATATTCAATACCTCGAAGATAATAACCTATACACGATATTTGATCGCAAAGAAAATGATGATGATAAAATCATAGAAGTTATTTTTTATGTGGCGAACACGAATTTTAATGGGTACGATTTTTTTGAAGAAATCCCTTTACCTAGCATCTCCATTGAAGGTAATCATTTGACTGCGTATCCGCCAATGAACTATCAAGTTAAACTTCACAGCTTTCATAATGATTTTGTGGTATCTCAATTTAGAGGCGGTGGAATCACGGAGGATTTTGATAGAAGGTTTGAAGAAGACAAACCATTAAATTATGAATTTCTTATTGTTCGTGTTCCCAAGGATCTTAAGCTAACTGGAAGTGAGTTTATTCACTTTATTGGTGAATAAACTCTAAAAAGGAAGGGATGTCCCTTCCTCTTATTATGCATATTTCTGTTTATTTGGTTCCTTTAATACAGTTGAATAACTATATAATAGTTTTTCAAAAATCACATCCCATTTTTGGGTTAATGCATATTTTCGTCCTTCCATTCCCATTCGATTGCGAACCCCGTCATTTTTTAAGAGATGCAGAATGGTATTCGTGATTTCCTGTGTATGACCAGGCTCACATAGGTATCCAGTGATTTCATTTTGTATAATATTCCGAACTCCCCCTGCATTTACCGCGACAACTGGTGTACTGCTAGCCATTGATTCAAGAATGACATTACCAAAGGTTTCCGATGAGGACGGAAAAACAAAAAGATCAGATGCTGCATATACTTCCGCCAATTCCGTTCCTTTTAAAAATCCAGTAAACTTCATATTTGCTGGTGCCTCTTCCTCCAGCTTGCTCCTCTGTGGTCCGTCACCTACGATTACCCATTGGATTTGTTCACTCCACTCTACTGGTAACAATTTTGCAATTTCTAGCAGCATATCTACATCTTTTTCTGGAGCTAGCCTCCCCACGTATGTGAGCGTGAATTTCTTTGTAAGTTGGTGTTTTTTCTGAACCTCTTCTTTATTGTAGTATGGACTAAATAATTCACAATCCACTCCGTGTGTCCAAATCTCTATGTTAGCGAACCCTTTTTCCTCAAGCTGTTTTTTTGTCACCAGTGATGGAACATATATCTTTTGAAATGGACGGTGAAACCATTTCATATAAGACCACAATGGATTGGATAAGAACTGCAAATCATAATATTTTAAATAAAAGTCAAAATCCGTATGATAGGAGCCTACAAGTGGAATATTTAGCTTCTTTGCATAATAGCTTCCACAAAATCCAAGATTGAAAGGTGTTGCGACATGGATGAGATCAGGTGAGAATTTTTCTAGTTCGTCTCGAATTTGATGCATCTTAGGAAAAGCAAGCCGACACTCTGGATAGAGAAAAAATGATAAGCTTTTAAATCGGTGTATATGGTTCGATACATATTCATTCGAGTCAGACATCGGAGCAAACACCTTCACATCGATAGCTTGTTCCTCTAAATAATCAGTAAATCTTTTTAATGTACGAGCTACGCCGTTAACCTCTGGGTAATAGGTATCTGTAAAAATCGCTATTTTCATAGTATCCCCCTTAAGGTAGATTCTGTTACTTGCTGTACGTAAGAATAACTGATCATTCCAGATGTCGTGCCTAATAATGCACCAGCCATCACATCAGAAGGATAATGCAATCCTAGAAATATTCTAGATATGCCTACACTGAGACCAATGGTGATTAGCAGGATCGACAGGGTTGGCATATATAAGACAAACGGAATAATAACTGAAAATATGGCCGTTGTGTGTCCTGAAGGAAATGAATGATCTCGTAACGCTTTTATAGGAAACTTAGATTTATCGATGATTAAATAAGGTCTTTTTCTTGGATAAAGTTTTTTGATTAAGTGTACGGGTATATGACTAATTGCAAGGGAAATTGCACTTGCAATGGCTGTTTGCCTTGTTAGATTTGTAGTCAAAAAGGCTAAAATAAGACAGGTACAGATTGTAAAAGTTGCGCCACCTAAATGAGTAATTCTCGAGAAAAACAACTGTAAAATTCTTTGATCATAATGCTGGTTTATGCTTTGAAAGATTCGACAATCAGCATGATAGAATGAAAGCAAAAGCTTCAAATTCAGCTTCAAAACCTCCTCTCTTTACTTTCACATTCTACTTGTTAATGTAGTAATTACTGTAGGCCTTCCGACGGAAACATAGATCAATGGATGTTTCCTAACCTCTTCAAGACGATAACAATTTCTTCCGTCGATGACTCTTGGTTCTCTCATATATAGACTATATTGGTCTAACGGGAATTGTTTAATTTGTTCCCAATCTGTTGTAATGATTGTTAAGTCAGCCTTCTGAATCGCTGTTTGAATATGATCTGTGTAGTCAATAGCATTGCCAAAAATCTTTTTGGCATTTTTGATAGCTATCGGATCATAAGCCATAACAGTTGCCCCTTCTTCAAGCAGTTCTTTAATGACTGTAATGGAGGCAGCCTCTCTGACATCATCTGTATTTGGTTTAAAAGAGAGACCCAAGACCGCTACCTTACTACCTTTTATGGACGGTAAGATCTCCTTTGCTTTCATAACAGCGTACGATTTTTGGCGATTGTTCACTTGTATCACGGCTTCAAGCAATTCAAAATGATGACCTAAACTACCTGAAGTTTGCATCAGCGCTCTTGTATCTTTAGGAAAACAAGAACCCCCATAACCTAATCCTGCTTTTAAAAAATAAGGTCCAATTCGCTGATCCTTTCCGATCCCATACGTGACATCGTCAATGTTCGCTCCTACTTTTTCACACATTCTGGCAATCTCGTTCACAAAGCTTATCTTTGTCGCCAAAAAAGCATTGGAAGCATATTTAATCATCTCAGCACTTCTGATATCCGTTTTGATGATTGGAATTTTTAGAGGGAGATAAATTTTTTCAAGTACTTGCGCACTTTCATCGTTTTCTGCCCCTAATACAATCCGATCTCCATAAAAGAAATCAAACACAGCAGACCCTTCTCGAAGAAACTCAGGATTTGCCACGATATCAATTTGTAATTTTGGAAGTTTTCTCGAATCAATTATTCGCTTTATTTTTTCATTTGTTCCTACAGGAACTGTACTCTTCGTACTTATGATGACATCTTTCTCAATATGGAGAGCAATCGTTTCGGTAACATCGTACACTTGGTCTAGATTAGCAGTACCATCCTCATCTTGAGGAGTTCCAACTGCTATAAAAATAACGTCTGCATCTGAGTACGCATAACGTGAATTTTTTGTAAAATAAAGCCTGCCTGCTTTTAAATTTCTTTGTAAGAGTGGTTCTAATTCTGGCTCATAGATTGGAGAGCACCCTTCTTGCAAGGTCTCAATTTTGTCAGACTGGATATCAATGCAAATGACTTCATGACCAAGTTCAGCCAAGCAAACACTTGTAACTAATCCTACATATCCTGCACCCGCTACCGTAATCTTCATTTCATCCCTCCATCGCCTTTTTCTACATCTTATCGAAGAATTGCGATTATTTTCTTTAGCCAGTGTTAAAGTATTGTAAAGTTTTGGTATAGATAAAATAAAAAAAGAAGGGGCTCCCTTCTTTTCAAGAATCCTGGCGTATATTGAGTTATAAACCTTATATATTTTTGAGAACTAAAGTTTCATAGTCAAACAATTCTCAACGTTATCCAACTATCTTTTCCTCCGCATACCTTGTCCGTTGAATATAGATAAGTCTTGCAGACAATCCCACGCCTGCTGTTAGTAAGCCAAATGTTAGTCCTAGCCAGTAACCTGCTGCTCCTAGGTCTGTAAAATGAGCAAGCCCCCATCCTGCTGGTAAGCAGATGAGCCAGTAGGCTATTAATGTCATGACGAACGCGATGTTAACATCTTTGTATCCTCTCAATGCGGCTTGTGCGGTTGCCTGGATCGCATCAGAGACTTGGAAAAACAATGCATATATCAAGAATTGTGCTGTTAATGTGATAACCGCCGTTTCAGTTGAATAAAGTCCTGCTACCTCAAAGCGGAAAAGAATCACCAATAAACCAGTTACAAGTGCAATGAGCATAGATAAAGCAATTCCTAACCAGCTATAAATTTTTGCATCCATATAACGCTTAGCCCCTACCTCAAATCCTACTAATACAGTCAACGCCATTGAAATACTCACTGGAATCATGTATAAAAATGAAACAATGTTAAGAGCAGACTGATAAGCTGCAACAGTTGTGACAGAAAATTTACTTATTAAAATGGTCACAACGGCAAACATACTCGTCTCAAAAAAGGTGGACAGCCCCATCGGGATGCCAATTTTCAAAAGTTCTTTACTTTCTTTAATCGTAAACCCTCTTAATCCTACAAACACTTTATACGAAGTAAACGGCTCTTTCGTCATAATGATAAAAGCCGTAATTCCAACGATAATCCAATAGGTGATAGAGGTTGCTAGCCCCGCTCCTCCTCCACCAAATGATGGAAATCCCCAAGCCCCAAAAATGAGTACATAGTTTAATAGTAGATTTATTGGGACAGATACCAATAAAATGAACATGACAACTCTAGTAATTCCTAATGCATAGATAAAAGACCTCAATACATTAAAAACAAACAGTGGGATAATCCCAAAGCTTAGCCCTACCAAATAATCATGTGCAGTCTGATGCACATTTTCAGGTAAATTCATCATGGTTAACAAAGGATTTAAAAAGGCCACCCCTGCTAAAATAACAACAAACCCAATGATGAAACTTACATAAATTCCACTAGAAACAACCGTTGCAACTTCATTCCCTTTTTTTTGACCAAATCTTTGTGCGGCTATGGGCGACACAGCTAGTAGAATTGCACTTATTCCTGTAAAAATCGGATTCCATATCGACGATCCAATCGCTACCCCAGCTAAGTCTGATGAGTTAAATCGACCAGTCAGAATGGTATTAAAAAAAACCATAGAAAACATACTTAACTGCGTGATTAAAATAGGAATCAACATCACAAAAATTAATTTTACCTTTTCTCTAATGGTGTTTGTTTCGTACATGATGCTATCTCCTTAGTAAAAAATTCGCATAACCCTAATTATATTCCATCTCCAATTGAAATGAACACTTTAATCTTTCCTTTACACTAATTTCATATTTTAATTACGAATTTTCTGTTATATTTGAACTAGATTGCTATATTTTTCTAGGATGGAGGCCAAATATGTCTCGACTCACTAACCATTTACTTGTTATTTCATTCGACTGCCTATCATCACTTGATTTTCCGATTATTGAAGAGCTACCTAATTTTAAAAAGTTGTTAGAGCACGCATCCTATTGCCGAAACGTTGAAACCATCTATCCTTCTGTAACGTACCCATGCCATGCAACGATTGTGACAGGGAGATTTCCCAAGAATCATGGAATCGTGAACAATACATTTCTTCAGCCTGGACGTCCTTCACCAGACTGGTATTGGCACAGGCGCCATATAAAGGGAACTACACTTTACGATGAGGCTAAGAAGGCAGGGTTGAAAACGGCTGCACTTTTGTGGCCTGTGACGGCAAAGGCAAATATTGATTATAATATGCCAGAGATTTTCGCAAACCGTCCTTGGCATAATCAAATTTTTGTTTCCCTTTTTAATGGAAGTCCACTCTACCAGTTGGATATGAATCGTAAATTTGGGCATCTCCGTAATGGACTCAATCAACCACAACTCGATGATTTTGTGCTTGAGTCGACAGTAGAAACCATTAAAACGAGAAAACCCAATCTCATGCTTGTTCATTTTGTCGATTTAGATTCACAGCGTCACTATCATGGTTTTTCATCCAAAGAAGCAATGGCAGCTTTACTTCGTCACGACGAGAGACTCGGTAAAATTATGACTGCGTTAAAGGAAAGTGGGATCTTTGAACAAACAACTATCATTGCCTTGGGTGATCACAGTGCTTTGGATGAGTCTAAGGCCGTTAAATTAAATGTACTCTTAAAAAATGCAGGACTTATTTCTGTGAACACAACTGGAAAAATAATAGATTGGAAGGCTTATTGCAAAAGCTGTGATGGATCTGCATATATTTATATGAAAGACGAAAACGATACAAAAACAAAGAAACAACTAAAAACTCTTTTAGAACAACTTTTAGCTCATGAAACTAACGGAATTGAACGAATTCTCTCAAGTGAAGAGGCAAGAAAAAAAGGTGCCGATGAAAGATGTGCCTTTATGATTGAAGCACGGCTTGGCTACTATTTCAAGGAACAGTACGATGGGGAATATATCGATGAGATTGGAGTTGAAGATGTACGAGAAAAAAGATATACCTTCGCTAGCCACGGATATTCACCAGAAAAGGAAAACTACACAACCGTGTTCATTGCCTCTGGAAAAGGTATTCGGCCCAACATCAAGATTCCTTCTATGCATTTAGTTGACGAAGGACCAACTTTCGCTCGACTCCTAGGTCTCAATCTTGGAAAAACAGACGGCCGTGCTATTGAAGAGATTTTGGAAGATATAGGGGACAGTTCTTCAGGTACCTGACCACAAGTCCAGTTTTTCCACTGGACTCGCGATTGTCAAATATAGACTTTGGTTCTATAGAGAAGGGGGTTAAGTTTTATGAAGAGATTTACGAAAGAGGAATCGAGTTGGATGTACTATGATTGGGCGAATTCTGCTTATTCAATCATTATTACAACTGCTGTTTTTCCGATATTTTATAAGGCTGCAGCTACAAATGCAGGTGTGGATGCAGCGGATTCAACTGCTTATCTCGGCTATACGATTGCCATATTTACGTTTATATTAGCCATGATTGGACCCATTTTAGGAACAATTGCAGATTACCAGGGTTACAAGAAGAAATTTTTCACCTTCTTCTTTGCACTTGGTGTGTTGGCCACTGCATTATTAGCGTTTATACCTAGTGATAATTGGCTGCTCTTATTAATTGTTTATACATTTGCAGCATTAGGATCAACTGGAGCAAACGTCTTCTATGATGCCTTTCTCGTAGATGTCACGACAGAAGAAAAAATGGACCGAGTTTCTGCACGTGGGTATGGTTTAGGCTATATCGGTAGTACAATCCCATTCTTACTTGCAATCGCAATTATCCTACTTGCACAACAAGAAATTCTTCCTATATCAGCAACCGTAGCTAGCAAAATTGCATTTCTCATCACTGCCGTTTGGTGGGGCCTTTTTTCAATACCGTTATTTAAAAATGTGCATCAACGCTACTACATCGAACGGGAACCAAATCCTGTCGTAAACAGCTTCAAACGCTTAGGCAAGACCTTTAAAGAAATTAAAAAGTATCGTGCTGTATTTTTGTTCTTAGTCGCCTATTTCTTCTATATCGATGGTGTAGGTACCGTTATTTCAATGTCTACCGCATACGGAACGGACCTAGGAATAAGTGCTACAAATCTATTAATTGTGTTGTTCGTTACACAAGTGGTAGCAGCTCCTTTTGCCATTCTTTATGGGAGATTAGCGCAAAAATTCACAGGTAAAAAGATGCTCTATGTCGGCATTTTTGTCTATATTATTGTCTGTGTGTATGCCTTTTTCTTAAAAACGACCCTTGATTTTTGGATACTTGCTATGCTTGTTGCAACATCACAAGGAGGTATACAGGCATTGAGCCGCTCTTATTTTGCAAAACTTGTGCCAAAACAAAATGCAAACGAGTTCTTCGGTTTTTATAATATCTTTGGAAAGTTTGCCTCCATTATGGGTCCGTTATTAGTTGGTGCGACTGCACAACTTACAGGTCATTCTAATATGGGAGTTTTTAGCTTAGTGCTTCTCTTCATCATCGGTTTTATTGTATTAACTCGTGTTCCTGAACCAAATGAAGCAAAATAAGGTAAATCCTCTTATGCAATGTTATAATGTAGAAAAAATGAAAGAGGACAATGGAATGGATAAAAAGAACCTAGAATACCAAATTCGCGAACTAAAATTAGATTATGTCCGCCTTCAAAATGACTTAGAAAAATTAGATTCTGTAAATGGCAACATCGCTCCACTTGAACGCCAAATTGCAGAAATTGAGAAAGAGATCAGTACATTATCTAGAAAACTGCGCGAAATGTAAAAAGGAGTTGCAACCAAAGTGTTGCAACTCTTTTTTTGGACGCCTTAAACTTGAAAACAAAAGCCTTTTTGAGAAAAGTAAACATCTTAATTCTAGTCTCGAAAATTCGAGGGAGTGAACCATAGGTATCAATTCGCAAAATGCTTCTTTTCTCCACACATTCATGTATATTTTCATCACCTATAACCATCTACTCCATCATATTAATCAGGTTCTATCTGAAGTCAATCAAGAAGATAATGGAATCGAATTCGAAACTTTTCACAAGTATAGATTCCCTATTTAACCTAGAACACTCCTTGAAGACCAACTCAAATTTCCGATTTGGGTGTCTCGTGCAAGCAACATAGGTATCAGATTTTGAACTTCGATCAACCACATTTCAGTAGCGTAATTTTGTTCAGAACAACCAGATAAATAAGCTATAGAACGACCATCTGGAGACCAAGTAACTGGAGTTGCAAAGCATGAAGAGGTTGCTAGGATTCGCTCATTGCCCCCTCGTTTTCCAACAACTCGAATTTCATTATAATACCCAACATCTTCACGGAAAGCTGTTGCACTAAATGCAATCAGATTAGCATTCGGTGACCACGTTGGATAGTAATTTTTTGCTTGTTCTCCACCAGTAATTTCGTACACATCACCAGTTGACAAGTCAACTGTCCGTACAAGTGAAATACTAGCTCCAGGAGTCGTATAAAGTGCAAATGTTCCATCTGGTGAAAGTGATACTTCATTTAATGGGCCTTCAGTATTATTCGTGATTTGTCTTCTCCTCGTTCCGTTTGTATCAATACGGTATAATTGCTGATTGCCCGTAGAATCTACACCTTGAAAAAGTAGTTCTCTACCACTTGGAAACCACTGTACATCAGATGAATCAGGAGCAAGGATACTTGTTGATTGGTGTGATAATACATCATACAGGATGATTTGATTTCGCGTAGTATAAGCTAACGTCCGATTATTTGGAGACCAATCCAAAGTAAGACCATCATCAATTCCAATTTGATCAATCGCTGCTATTCTTCCCGTTGTAAGATAAATCACGTACACAATCTGATTTTTCCCGACGAAAGCAATTTTGCTATTATCTCTTGACCACACAGGCTTAGAAAATGAAACAGCTAAACGGTTTGTAAGCTGCAGCCTACTTCCGTTCTGGACATTGTATAACCAAATATCATAATGTCCACCACGTATTGCCGTAAAAGCGATCATGCCAGTTTGCCGTACTCTGTAATAAGACAAAAAACATTCCCCCTATCTATAGATGTCTTTTGCCTATTTTATTCTCCACTTTTGAAATGGGTTCAGCTTACCATTTTAAAAGTATTTAGTTTTTATCAGGAGAATAGTTTGTCCTTCCCGACATAGAGTTATAGAAAAAAGGAGTGACAAATCATGAATAACTCATTCTCAACTATGAGCTTAATTCGCTATGCTGTTGCCTATGTATTTATTACATCTGGAGCGTTGAAGCTTCTTAGTACTGAATTAAGCGGGGCCTTTATGAAACTTCCAATACCAGCACCAGGGACGGTTATGTATATTGTCGCAATACTTGAAATCATTTGCGGAATTCTTCTCATCATGAATAAACAAGTTAAGAAGGCAACAATACCATTACTTGCCATCATGATTGGAGCAATCCTTTTAACAAAGATTCCAGTCTTACATTCAGGTTTTCTACAGTTTGCATTTGCTGCAAGACTCGATATTGTGCTATTGGTATTATTATACATACTATATAATTCACACCAAAAATAAATTTAAAACTACCCAATACTGGAGATATTAAACAGATTGCATACGCATTCTGTTTATTTTTTTAAAAAAACAACCTGAATTATCTTTATAGTTAACACAAAATTAAAAACCTTGTAAAACATTCATCTAAATCAGAATTTTCATTTGTTTGACATATTAAAACTTTTTAAATTACTATATTACTATATTATTTTGGAGGTTTTAATATGTCAGATTATAATAGACAGAAAATTGTGGACAGTGTCCCTCAAAAAGGGTTCTTCGGACATCCGAAAGGCTTATTCACTCTTTTCTTCACAGAATTCTGGGAACGATTCTCGTATTACGGGATGAGAGCAATCCTACTCTTTTATATGTACTATGAAGTAACTGAAGGTGGGCTTGGACTTAGTCAACACACCGCAATGGCTATAATGTCCATTTATGGATCCCTTGTCTATATGTCAGGGATTATTGGCGGTTGGTTAGCAGACCGAATTTTCGGTACCTCAAAAGCCGTGTTCTACGGTGGAATTTTAATTATGTTTGGTCATATTGCACTTGCAATCCCTGGAAGTATTAGCCTATTCTTTGTATCAATGGTGTTAATCGTACTTGGTACAGGTTTATTAAAACCAAACGTATCTAGTGTTGTCGGTGAAATCTATAGTGAAAAAGATGCAAGACGTGATGCTGGATTTAGTATTTTCTACATGGGAATCAACCTTGGAGGTTTCCTCGCTCCGTTAATCGTTGGAGAAGTTGGAATGAAGCATAGTTTCCACTTAGGATTTTCAATAGCTGCGGTCGGTATGTTTGTTGGGTTAGTCATGTTTGTATTAACAAGGAAAAAGAATCTTGGACTTGCTGGAACAATTGTACCAAATCCACTTGCTAAAGATGAAAAGAAAAAAGTTTATACTCAAATTGCCATAGGAACTATTGTAATTGCTGTTTTAGTAGCCATAACTATCCCCGCGGGTATTCTTACATTTGATTCCTTTATTGCATTAATTGGTATTCTTGGATTCCTAATTCCAACTGCTTATTTTGTAGTTATGTACCGTAGTCCAAAAACAACTGATGTTGAGCGCTCAAGAATTTTAGCATATATTCCATTATTCTTAGCTGCTGTCATGTTCTGGTCCATCCAAGAACAAGGGGCAACTATACTTGCAAACTATGCAGATACGAGAACACAATTAAACTTTGCGGGTATTGAAATTTCTCCTGCGTGGTTCCAATCGTTAAACCCATTATTCATCATCATCCTAGCTCCTGTTTTTGCTTGGTTCTGGGTTAAACTTGGAAATCGTCAACCTTCTGTTCCGAAAAAATTCTCAATGGCATTGCTATTCGCTGGGCTTTCATTCCTTGTCATCCTTTTACCAGGATACTTTGGTGGAACTGAGTCACTAGTTAATCCATTATGGTTGGTGTTAAGTTATTTTATCGTTGTACTTGGGGAATTATTGTTATCACCAGTTGGTCTTTCTGCGACAACAAAATTAGCTCCAGCCGCATTCACTGCACAGATGATGAGTTTGTGGATGTTATCAAACGCAGCTGCACAAGCACTAAATGCACAGCTCGTAAAATTCTATACACCTGAAAATGAGATGACATACTTTGGAGTAATCGGTGGAACATCAATTGTTTTAGGTATCATTCTATTATTGGTATCACCAAAAATTCAAAAGTTCATGAAGGGCGTAAATTAATTATCATTTGTGATGTTGAATCAAAGTATAAGGACATAGTAAGGGGCTGTCCAAAAAGTCACTGAAAAATGACTTTTGAGGACAGCCCTCATTTTTTGTTTTTTGGGTTTACTAAAAAATCTGGTGTTGATTTCCGCTGCAGGTACTCGCTTTCTTACCTGTAGTCAAGTGTTTTTCTTACCTGTAGTCAAGTGTTTTTTTAAAATTGTTTTTCTGTCATAAATAATTTAAATAGTTTAAAGCTGCCGACAGGCCGTTACTCTCCGTTCCGGCGCTCCGCTTTCCGCGGGCATGGCTTGAGCCTCCTCAGGAGCGAAAGGACTGCTCCCTGCGGGGTCTCAAGGCTCATGCTATTCCCGCAGGAGTCGAGCGCCTGCACTACTAGGACCAGGTTTGGATAAAATAAAAATGTGTATACCAAATAGACCTAGCGAATATTTGTTTTTTTCACAAGGTCTTATGTGATATAGTGGAGCTATCCTGTTACGAAGCTTTGGCTGATTCGTAATCATACAGGACATCATGTTGAATAAGGTGAAATGCGACTTTCAAGAACTTATTCACACATGCAATCATCGCAACCTTATGGGGCTTACTCTGGGGTTGCTTTTTTAATTGGTCGTAATAATCCACAATCGTATTTTTAGTTTTTGTCCTTAATGAGATCATTGACATCACCATGAAATAAAGGATCTGCCTCAACCTTCGGTTTCCACGTTTATTTATCCGATCCTGGTACTGAAGTTTACCTGATTGGAACCGTTGGATATCAATCCCTACGTATGCATTGACCTGTTTGTGATTTTTAAAGCGGCGGATGTCGCCTAACTCGCCAATTATTCTAACTGCTGTAGATTCCCCAATTCCAGGAAATGACACGAGAACTTGAAAATCAACACGATCTTTCGATAGATCCACCATCTGTCTAATAATATCCTTTTTCTGATCCACCAGTTCCAAAATGCGTTTGGCATAGTGTCGTAGATGTTGGCAGCGTACGTCTTCCGGCCGAATTGCTGAATAGGAATTTTCTGCAGCGTTGATTAGTAATGCCGCTTTTTCCTCCGCTTTTTGATTAGATATATTCTTACGGGTTGCTTGTTTGATTTGGTTACGTAAATCCTCTTTTGAAAGCATATGTAAGCATGCAGGATGGGGATAAAGCTGAATGATATTTAAAAACAGGACTGAGCTCTTTGTAAATACCTTTTCAAGTAGCGGAAAGCTTAGTTGTAGGAAAGAGTGTAGCCTGTTATAGTGATGCCTTATCTCCTTTTCTATATCTTCATAGTAGCGTCCCAGTGCACGCATTTGTTCAAAGTATTCTTCTTGTACGTATGTTTCCTGCCGGTCCAATCTGAAATGGGATTTAGCCAATTCATGTGCATCACTAATATCTGTTTTATGTCGGCGCATGGCTGCCATCTGAAGCTTAGCCTCCAAAGGGTTCAAGCGAATATAGGGATATTGGTGTACCTGCAGGAAGTTCTCAAGCCCTTTAGAATAGACACCCGTAGCCTCAAAGACAATGTCAGGTACTTTGCCGTCCTGTTCCCTAAGTGATTCAATACGTCCTTTTAATGATTGGAATCCAGATATCGTGTGTTCTAATTCCCCTTCATATTGACAGCGTTGATAGCAGTCGTATATTACTATTGTACTTTTTCCCATACTTACGTCAAAAGCAATTACATGTTTCATAATTCTTCCCCCTGTTTACATCACATAGAAGTTCTTCACAGTGCCTCATCGATTCCACTTTCTTATACACGATCTCGAAGATCCAACATACTAAACTGATTCTAATAAGGGTGTGAAGCGTGTCGGTTTCCTTATACGGATTCTTAGATCCCAGCGAGTACACGACTTCACTTCACTTCTACTAAAAAAATAGTAGCACAAACCGTGGCCTTGGTCTGTACTACTAATGTTAGTATGTTTCCGCGGGCGGTCCGGGAGCCTCCTCGTCGCAAGCTCCTGCGGGGTCTCCCCTGGCCACGCTTTTCCCGCAGGAGTCTCGTACCTTCCGCTACAATCAACAAGGTTACAAAATTTAATAGTATTGACTCGTAACTTTTAAAAAAACACACAAAAAAATCATCCTTTTTAGTAAAATGAAGTTACCACACAACATTCCAGAAAGGATGATTTTTTATGAGCAATCAATTGATTACTAATGAAAATTATAACACGCAAACTTCCCTTTTTCCAGAGTTCGAAGAGGAGAAACTAGAAGTTCAAAATGAAGAAAAACAAAAAGAACCTAATCCAAGACAATTAGCCCCTACTTTCAAACCCTACGATAATCGACAAATTCAAATGATTTATGATATCGAATCTCTTATTCCACAACATCACGAGGCCCGTGTAGTAGACGAAATGGTTGAAGCTATTCCTGATGAAAATCTATTTTCATACTATGTAGGCGGTGGCAGAAGTTCTTACCATCCCAAAATGATGCTTAAAATTATCCTTTATGGTTATTCCCAGAAGGTTTATTCTTGCCGAGGGATAGAAAAATTAGCAAATGAAAGTATCCCAGCTATGTGGTTGTCAGCGATGCAACAACCAGATTTCCGTACAATTAATGAGTTCCGTGGGGGACGCATGAAAGACTTTATGGATGAACTATTCGAAGCAATGATTCACAAGTTGATTGAAGAGAACTACATAACATTCGAAAGCTACTTTTTGGATGGCACCAAGATTGAAGCCAACGCCAACAAGTATAGTTTTGTATGGAAACGTGCTACTTCAAATTTTGAAGAGAAATTAAAAGAAAAAATCAAGGAAACCCTTCAGCATATCCATGAAATAACCAGGGCAGAAGCACAACCAGAAGAATTAATAAATCAGGAACAAGAAATCACTGAACAGGAATTAGTAGAAGTTGCCGAAGAACTTGAGGAAAAAGTTGAGGCATTAACAAAGGTAATTGATAGCGAAACAGATAAAGACGTTCGAAAAGAAAAAAGGCAAGAACGGAGTCAATTAAAGAAATCAATCAAGCAAATCCGTGAGGATTTTATACCTCGTATGACTAAATATAAGGAACATAATGAAGTTTTAGGTGATCGTAATAGTTATTCTAAAACGGACAAAGATGCCACCTTCATGCGTATGAAAGAAGATCATATGAAAAATGGCCAACTTAAGCCAGGATACAACGTACAAGTAGGAACAGAAAACCAGTTTATTCTATACTATACAATACATCAACGCCCAACAGACACTCGGTGCTTCATCCCTCATATGGAGAAACTGGCAGCTTCTTCTTTACCAATACCCAAAACGGTTATTGCCGATGCAGGATATGGTAGTGAGGAGAATTATGTTTACGCTGTCGGAGATGAGAAAGAGCAACGATTCGAGTTTCTTATTCCGTATGGAAGCTATGTACAGGAACAAACCCGTAAATATAAAAAAGACATCAAAAACGCAAAAAATTGGACTTACGTGGAAGATGACGACTATTTTATTTGCCCGAAAGGAATGAAAGTAACGTTTAAAAAATACCTGAATAAAAAGAATAAATCTGGCTACGAGCAAAGTTTTAAAATATATGAATGTGAAGATTGTACCGATTGTCCACTAAAAGCACAATGCACAAAAGCAAAAGGGAATCGTCAGATTCATTGGAATACGATTTTTGAAGAAATGAAAGCCAAGGCTAAAACAGCCCTTGAATGTGATGAAAAGTCCGCTATCTACGCTCAACGTAAAGTTGAAGTAGAAAGTGTGTTCGGTCACATCAAGGGCAATAGGTCGTTTCGCAGATTTTCTCTGCGGGGGCTCGACAAAGTATATGTCGAGTTTGGAATTGTGGCATTAGCCCACAATATATTGAAAGTAGCAGGCATACGCCAGCTACTTTCAGAGAAAAATCGAAAAAAACAAAAAGGCAAGGGAGAAAAACGGTCGTTTTTCTCCCTTGCCTTATTTTTTAGGACTTATCGGACAGCCCCTTTTTTTTGTTTATCGGACTGACATTTAGACTTGTTTCCTGACTTATAGTATTGCTTCTTACTGCTGTCAATATCAGGTTTCCATTCGGACTCACTTGCTACGGTTCTCACCGTGGATGTCCAAATCATATCTTCATTCGGACTCACTCGAAGATTTTTCCACTCTGGCTGGCCAAATCACAAATCATTCCTTCATTTGAACTCACATACTAATTAACTCACAATGGCTGTCAGAATCCGTCCCATCACGTTCTCCTACAGAACATTTTCCGCTCGCCATGCCAAACCAAAAAGACCTGTCAACGCGACAGGCCACTTTTATCTATTATAAATTCTGTATAAACAACCTTACAACATCGGCACCACCTATGAACAGGCCGAGTGTTGTACCAAGGTTACAAAGGACGATAATAAGTAGAATTCGTGTTACTTTATTGTGCCAGAACCCCTTAACACTATATACATCCTTTGAAAGTGTTTCAAAGTCCTTTACACTTGGTCGGCGTAAGAATGCCTGAACAAAGCCAGCAATCCAACCAGCTGCAATTAATGGATGCATGACTCCAATAGGTGCTGCAAAAAAGGCGGTCACAATCGTAAGGGGATGCCCAAGTGCAATGGCCGCGCCAATAGCTGAAAAAGATCCCGTCCATAGAATTAAACTTAAGGTTTGTTGCATACCAGCTTCTGGGTTAGCAAAAAAGGTAAAAACAATGATTGCCACGATAAGGATTGGAATCGCCCAGCCAATAATTTTCGGAGCCTTTGATTTTGGAGGAAGCTGAGTTAACTTCTTTAAATCATGCTCCTTTTTTATTTCTTCCTTGATTCCTGGTACGTGTGCTGCCCCAAGTACTGCGACTATTTTTTGTCCAGGAGCATGTTTGATTTTTTGTGCCAAATACTGATCCCGCTCATCTATGAGAGGTTCTTTTAATTTCGGAAAGCTCGTCGAGAATTCAGTAAGCATCGAATTTAGCATGTCCTTCGACTTCATTTTTTCAAGCTCTTCTTCGGTTATTGTTTCATTACTGAAAATACTGTAGATAATCGACATTAAAACTTTCATTTTCCCAGTAAATCCAACTGAATTCCAAATGCGCGCAAACGTGATTTGGATATTTCGATCGGCTAAAACTAATTCAGCCCCTACTTCTTTTGCTGACTCAATTCCTTGAAGCATTTCTTGGCCAGCATTGATTCCAAATTGGCTTGCCATTCTTTTTTGAAAAGACGAGATTGCCAAGTTCATAAGAAGCAATGTAGCTTTTTTCTCTTTAATGACCTTAAAAATATCCATTTCTTTCCACTTGTTGCCATCCATCATGGATTGATATCTTTGTTCATCTAGTTCAATACAGACTGAATCTGGTTTCTCTGCTTCAATAACTTCCTTTACTTGTTCCGCACTTTGCTTGGATACATGTGCAGTTCCGATTAGTATGTATTCCTTACCATCTAATTCGATCCTTGTAATATTTTCTTCAGACATATTAGACCTTCCTTATACATGCTCATTTAGTGTATACCTTTCATTCTAAACTAGAATGAGATAGATTTGAATTCTTTTTAAAGAGTAATTGGAAAATCATCTGGCTTACATGCTTTTTTACTTGTTTTCACTGGTGAGAATGAGATAAATCACAGTACTGTTTCTAATCCTCTCTTATAATGGGGATAGATATAAAGAAGAAAACAATTAAGGGGCGATTCATATGCAAAAAGAAATGCTCGATACGTTTATTGAATATAATGAAGAAAGACTTACAAAACGGGTTATCTTTAAGGAAGGCGGAAGTACTGTATTTGTCTTAAACTTTATGCCCAACCAAACTCTGCCCGCCCATAAACACCCAGGATCTATTGTATACTTACTTGTTCTAACTGGTGAAGGTACCTTTACAATTGATGAAAAAGAGGTAAACGTAAAAAAGAATGACGTTGTTGTTTGTAATGGAGATGAAAACTTAAGTTTCGTTAATGACGGTACTGAAAATGTAAGTTTATATGTGACTCTAACCAAGATACCAGATGATCGATACGCACAAGACGTTTAAGACTATGTTGGAATATCTAAATAAAATTCAAAGGACCTACCATCGTTTTTCCAACGTGGTAGGTCCCTTTTTGTTAATTCATGACCCATTTATCTTTCATAAATAAAATACGGCCAATGACAAAGAAGATGAGCATACATACAATGTTGCTGCCGAATGCAATTAAAATATGTTCGAAGTTGACGATGCCAAATAATAATTCCTTAAACAAGGTGTATAGGTTCATAATCGGCATTGCAAAATGGAATGTTGTCAATTCATTAATTCCAATACCTACTATAATCATGGCTGGGAACATCGGGATCATCAGAGCTGGGCTACTATAACTTCCAGCTTCCTTGATTGTCTTTGCAACAATACTTGTAATCATGATTAATGATGCAGTAAATGCAGCATAGATCATTGAAAATAAAATCGCAATTCCAATAATTAGATAAGCATCATTTCCAAATGATACCGAGTTTTTTAGACTTTCTGTTAACAAGCTAATCTCAAGTGCTACCACACCTAATGTGATAATTCCAATCACTGACCCAATTGTTGTAATGGTTAGCCATTTCGCAAGCAACAAGGTGGACCTTTTTACTGGTGTCATTAAGAGGGCTTCCATCGTTTTCTTTTCCTTTTCCCCAGCAAATAAATCAGATGCGGCTGGGCCAGAACCAACTCCAATTGCAACAGATAAAATTAATGGGATTAAAAATGCAATCATATCCACACTTGGATCTTCATTGGTCAATTCTTTGTGTTTAATCGTAAATGGCTGCATAATCGAAGGATCAATTCCACCTTCTAGAAGGTTTCCTGCAACAACTGTCTTCTCAAAAACGGTCAATGCGTTAATCAAAATGGCATTTAATTGAGTAGACTTTTGACTAAAAGAGTCTCCTAGTACTGTTACGGTTGCTTCCTCTCCATTTTGGGTAGCTTCAATAAAACTTGGTGTCAATTCTAGTCCGACTTGTGCATTTCCGTCCTTAATCGTTTGTTCTAGATTAGAAGATTCAATAAGTTCCACATTTTCTACTCCTGAAAAAATCAATTCAGCTTCTTTCATAGACGATTCTTTAACAGCAAGTTGATAGGTTTCACCTTCACCATCTGAAATCATACTCTCGTAAAAGAACACCATTCCGGACATCATAATAATTGGTAAGATGACCGTAAGGATTAAAGTTCTGCGATCTCGGAAACAATCTTTTATTTCTTTTACATATATTTTACGAAGCATAAGTCTCGTTCCCCCTAACAAGTTTACTCATGAAAATATAATTCAAATCTTGACTTCCTTCTGATTTATATAGCTCTTCTAAACCTCCGTGATAAACTAACTCACCTTTGTGCATCATTGCAACGTGATCGCAAAGCATGGAAACTTCCTCCATAATATGACTTGAAAAAATAATCGTCTTACCATCACGCTTTAATTGATGAACTAGCTGTCTAAACACATTGGAAGACGTAATATCTAAACCTGTTGTCGGCTCATCAAATAGGATAATCTCTGGATTATGAATCAAGGTTCTTGCAATTGCAACCTTTTGTCTCATTCCTTTTGAAAACCCGCTTACTCTTCGATTTAAATAATCTCTCATTCCAAACATCCTGGCTAATTCATCAATACGGACTTTCGTTTCATGTTTACTTAATCCATATAAGGTAGCAAAATACTCGAGATTCTCACGTGCTGTCAGGCGATCATATAATCCCGTTTCTCCTCCAAATAAAACTCCAATTCTTCGTTTGACTTCTGCGGGATTTTTTTGAGTATCATAACCTGCTACCTTTACACTACCGTCTGTTGGAGTAAGGAGAGTTGCAATGGTTCGGAGGAGAGTTGTTTTCCCTGCTCCATTCTCACCTAATAATCCAACCACCTGTCCTTTTTCAACTGTAAATTTCACATGTTTTAAAGCTGTTATAGAAGTCTTTTTATCTTTGAATCTTTTAGTCACTTCATTTATCTCAATCATGTTTTCCACCTCTTCGACTTGTTCTGTTCTTATGTCTATATCTTAGCCAACCTTTTCTTGAAAATCTGTAGTTATGTCGTGAATGTTCCACTTTTTGTCGTGAATAGGCCAATTTTCCCTATAAAGGTGTTAAAATAGATGAATACTATATTTGGAATTTTGTAGTAATGATGTGAGGTCGATTTGAAAATGAAGGTTGGTCTTGTGGATGACCGTATAATTGATTTGGATAAGTTAAAAGCAATTGTGAGTGGAATCCAAGGTGTTGAGATTGTTTTTTCCACCTTATCTGCCGAAGAAGCTTATGATCAAATCAAAAAAGAGGAAATTGATTTATTGATTGCTGATATTGAGATGCCCCATTTATCAGGGTACGAGCTTGCTGATATTATCCATACTCATGCCCTCAATATTTCTGTCATTTTTGTAACAGGAAATAGTGGATATGCTGTACATGCATTTGAACTAAATGTTCATGATTATATCATGAAGCCCTATACGAAGGAACGTTTAGTGAAATCCATCGAGCGTTTGCTTGAAAAAACAAAGTCAGCGGAAATTCATGGCCGACTCTATTTAAAACAAAAAAATGAAATTCATATCTTGCAAAAGAAGGACATTATTTTCATTGAACGCTCAGGAAGATCAACTACTATTTACACAAAAACAGGACCGATTAAAACGTATCAAACTCTAAATGAGTTAGAGGGGGAATTACGAGAGAGGGATTTTATTCGGTCACATCGTTCTTTCATCATCAATATCCACTATGTGAAAAACTTTTCTCTCTATGCGAAGAATTCATATATTGTCACATTTGATGGCATCGATGAACAAGCAATGATTACAAAAGAAAAAGTAGAATTTTTACAAGAAAACTATTTTTAAGGTGGCGGGAAAGTTTGATTATGCTATATTGGGGAATCATTGCGATATTAGGTGTTTTATGCCTATACGCATTTCTATCACGACTTTCGATTTCGAGAAAAATGAAAACTCTCACTGAAGAGAACAAACGGTTTGAGGAGCAACGTGCTCAATTTAATGAAACATTCCGAGTCGTTCGGAGTGAACGCCATGACTTTTTAAAGCATGTGTCCACCATCCACTTTATGCTTGAAAACGGAAAAAACGAGGAAGCGAAACACTATTTAGATGAATTAGTTGAAGGATATAAAGAAACGAACCTTTCGATTAAAGGAGAGCGCGGAGTAATTGCTGGCATCCTCCACCAAATGTATAGGAAAGCTAGAACGGTCGATATTGATATTATTTATGATATTGACTTACCCCTGTCGAGCTTACCACTCTCAGACCAACAAATCATTTCTTTAGTTGGAAACCTTTTATCCAATAGTATTGAAGCTTGTGAAGAATGGCAAAAAAGGTATAATAAACAAGCCTTCTTGACCTTGCAGTTTTACAAGCGAAGTGGTTTGTATATATTACAATGTAAAAACAGTACACTCCCTATTCCACCATCAATCCTTGATCATCTATTTATTCGCTCTGGAAAGACAACAAAAGGAGACGGACACGAAGGACTTGGCACAAAGATTATTCATGATATCGTCGAAAAATACAATGGATTTTTGGACTTTGTATACAAGGATCAAGAATTTTCAATTAAAATTAAAATTCCTGCAATAAAAATATAAAAGGAGAAATCACCCATGTTGGTCGATTTCTCCTTTTTGTTAATTTTTTGCTAGCGTTGGCCTGACACTTTGTTTTGGCTTTTGCCTCCCCGTAATATCCTCTTCTTGTTTCGCGCGTTTCATAAAGAATGCGAGAATGAGAGCAGCACCAATGAGGAAGGTGGAAACGAAAAATGTAAAATTAATCCCATCAAGCATAGCTTGCAATTGAATTTGTAAGCTTTGGGCTTGTGTTGGTTGTCCCTCGATATTCTTTAATAAATTCGCTTTAGAAGCTGTTTCCTTAATGGACATGAGAGTAATTAATAATCCAGTACCAATCGCTGCAGAAACTTGATTTAATGTATTGTTTACAGCTGTTCCATGAGGATATAGATTTCTTGGTAGTTGGTTTAACCCATTTGTTGAGACTGGCATGAATACCATTGACATTCCAAACATTCTCACTGCATGTAAAACGGTTAAATACGTGTAAGAAGTTTCAAATGTTAATTGACTAAAAAGATACGTTGTAACGGTTGTAATTGTTAACCCAATTACAGCTAAAATCCGTCCGCCAAATTTGTCAAAGAGTCGACCATTGACAGGTGACATAAAGGCATTTAGGATTGCCCCAGGCAAGAGCATAAGCCCTGTTTCCATCGGTGAAATCCCTACGATCGTCTGGGCATAAATGGGCAATAATAAAAAGCCTGAAAACATAGCCATATTGACAGCCATCGTAATCACAGATGCTAAGGCAAACATTGAGTAACGGTAGACACCAAAGTTCAGCATAGGTACTTCAAGTTTTGACTGTCGGATAATAAACCAAGTCAAAGAGAGAATCCCAATAATAATCGTTCCATAGACAAGTGGATTGCCCCAGCCCATGTTTCCAGCAGAGCTAAATCCATATAATAGGCCACCAAACCCTACTGAAGATAATATAACTGAGAAGAAGTCTAACTTTATGAAAACCCTTTCCTTTTTATCCTTAAGCATAATAAACCCAAGGATAAACACCAACACTGCAATTGGTGTGATAAAATGGAAAAGCATTCTCCAGTCATAATGTTCAATGATCCAACCTGATAGTGTCGGACCAATAGCCGGTGCGAACATGAGGATTAATCCAAAAACCCCCATTGCTGTTCCTCTTTTTTCAACTGGAAAACTGATAAGCATGACATTCATTAAAAGCGGCATCATGATTGCTGAGCCCGCTGCTTGAATCATCCGCCCAGCCAGTAAGATAGAGAAGACATGGGCCGTACCAGAAAGAATCGTCCCAATTGTGAACAATCCCATGGCTACTAAGAATAAACGGCGAACTGTAAACTTTTCAATTAAAAAAGCTGTCGTCGGAATCAGTATTCCGTTGACAAGCATGAAACCAGTCGTTAGCCATTGGACTGTCGGAGCATCAACCTTTAATTCAGTCATAATGGAAGGCAATGCAATGTTTAATAAAGTGTTATTTAAGAATGAAATAAAAGCCCCAACCATCAGAACCGTAAGTATTCCATAGTTAGGTCGTATTTGTTTTTCGGAAAAATCCATCTACATTCCCCCATATTTTACCGTTTACATTTTAGTTCACTAAATTATATCGCCATAAGATATATCTTATAATATGGGTTTTAGGATTGCAAAGAAAAGATTTAGAATGGTTTAAAACATACTTAATTGATAGTTTTTTGATAAAAGTTCTAGTAATTTTAGTCCCGCTATACTATTCCCTTTATCATCTAATGCAGGACCAAATATACCAATACCGAATTTACCAGGAACCGCCCCCATAATCCCACCTGCTACACCACTTTTTGCAGGGATACCTATTTTAATTGCAAACTCACCTGAAGCGTTGTACATCCCACACGTTACCATAAAAGTTTTACAAATGCGTGCTATATCTTGTGACATCAATTGTTTTCCAGTTAGAGGATCCTTTCCATCTAATGCAAATACAAGACCAATCCGAGATAAGTCAAGGCAATTCATTTCAATCGCGCACTGCATTGTATAAAGATCCATTAGCTCTTCTACATCTTCCTCGATAATTTGATGCTGCTTTAAGAAATAACAGAGGGCACGATTAAGGTAAGCCGTTTCAAATTCTGAGCGGGCAATTTCTTCATTATATTGGATTTCATCATTACCCGACAAGTCTCGTATAAAGGTTATTAATCGTTGAAACCTCTCATGAACAGAGTTCCCTTTTATCATATGAGTCACAGCAAGGGCACCTGCATTAATCATCGGATTCAATGGCTTGGATGGTACATGGGTTTCAAGTTTGGCAATTGAATTGAACGGATCGCCTGTCGGTTCCATTCCAACTCGTTCAAAGACATACTCTTTGCTTCTATCCATTAAAACAAGGGCAAGCGTAATTACCTTCGAAATACTTTGTAGAGAGATTTTCTTTTCAATGTCACCTGCCGAAAAACACCTCCCATCTGGAAAGGTAAGGGCAATTGACAAATCATTCGGGTTTGCTTTACCAAGTGCTGGTATGTAGTCTGCTACACGCCCTTGCTTTGCAACATTACGTGCAATATTTACGAGATCAAGCAATTCATCATTTGATTGACAAGGCATTTTCATCACCATGAATAGTATATACGAAAAAGTTTTCTACTATGAATGCTAAAAAATAGCCCGTTCCCGAGAATGGGAAGGGCTATTGTTAACTGCTTAATGCCAGATACTGATAGGCGATATCCATATTGTCTTTTAATTTTTCTGGATTATCGTGGTAAACGACTTTTCCTTTACTTAAAATGTATACATCATCAGCAAAAGTTAAGGCCGTTGAAATATTTTGTTCGACAAGTAGCATCGACATTCCTGTTTCTTTCAAAGCTAATAAAACATCCATTACTTCACTTACCATTAATGGTGATAGTCCCTCGGTAGGCTCATCGAGTAACAGGATTTTGGGATTTCGCATTAATGCTCTACCAATGGATAACATTGATTGCTCTCCTCCACTTAATGTCCCTGCATAGGATTTTTCACGTTCTCTTAGACGAGGAAAATAATTAAAAACTTTCCCTAGATTCCATTCTCCCTTTTTGTGGTCAGCAAAAACGGTTAGATTTTCAGTTACGGTTAAGTTCGGAAAAATTCTTCTTCCTTGAGGGACAATTCCAATTCCTTTTTTGGCAATTTGATGACTAGGGAGTGAAGCTATATTTTGCCCTTCAAAGAGGATGTCCCCCTGAACTTTATCAACAAAACCAATGATAGAACCTATTGTTGTTGTCTTTCCCATACCATTTCTTCCAAGTAAAGTAGCCACCTGTCCTTCCTTTACTTCAAGGCTAACTCCATGAAGGATATGGCTTGAACCATAAAAACTATTTACATCCTTTAGTTTAAGCATACCTAGCCTCCTCCCGACCCAAGTATATTTCCTTCACTTCTTCATTTTCTCGAACTGCTTCTGGTGTGCCATCCGCGATTAATTTTCCACTGTGGAGTACAATTACACGATCCATGTTTCCAAATAACACATCAATGTCATGTTCAATCATACAAATCGTAACTTCTTTTGGTAGCTTATTTATCAGGGCAATGATTTGATCCGTTTCGACCTGTGACATACCTGCCGTTGGTTCGTCTAGAAGAAGGAGCTTAGGTTTGCCTGCAATAGCCATTACAATTTCAATTTGCCTTTGAACACCATATGAAAGCTCTTGTACCTTTGTATCGCTATACATTTCAAGGTTCCATTCTTGCAATAAGGTTTCTGTTTCTTCATGAAGTGCACGATAGTTTCTTTGAGTTACCTTCTTCCACCATTGAATATGCTCATTTCTCATTTTCTGCAAAACGAGGAAAACATTTTCCCTTACTGTTAATCCAAACATCAAATTGTTCTTCTGAAAGGTTCGAACAATTCCATTTTCCGTCCTTTTATAATTAGGAACCTTTGTTATATCCTGTTCAAAATATGAGATAGACCCACTAGTCGGATTTAAATCTCCTGCAATCATATTGAAAAAGGTTGTTTTCCCAGCACCATTTGGACCAATTAATCCAACTCGTTCTCCAACCGAAACGTCTAATGTAATATCCTCAATAACTTTTAATCCTCCAAAATGCTTTGATAAATGTTGAATCGAAAGAATTGTCGTCATTTCATATCCCACCTAACCATTTATCTTTGATTGCCGCTTCATTGGTTTAATCGCGTCCTCAATATATTGCTTCTCTACTGGATGGGGTTTTTCTTTAAAAATACTTCGTGTGAGACGAGAGAATAATCCTGCAATTCCAGCTGGTGCAAAAATGGTAAATAAGATAAAGGCGGTACCAATAATCATCATCCAGCTTTCCGTATACGAACTAATAATGGTCTCTAACACAACAATAAAGGCTGCGCCAATAACTGGTCCCCATAATGTTCCAGCGCCACCAACGAGCACCATAATCAGTACGGAACCAGAGACAGTCCAATACACATCTGTTGGGGCAACAAATCCATTGAAAAAAACATAAAGGCTTCCCGCTAATCCACCTAAAGTACCTGCAATCAAAAAGCTAATATTTTTATATAGCGAAGTGTTGTAGCCAATTGATTTCATTCGATCTTCATTTTCTTTTATCCCAATGAAGACATATCCTAGCGGAGATTGTAGGAGTCTATTAACGGCGAATATGACAATCGTGAACACAACTAAAGTAAAGTAGTAGATAAACACTTGGTTAGAAAGGATAAAATCCCCAAATAGACTTGGAGCAGGAATTCCTGATAATCCATTTGACCCACCAGTTACATCAGTCCATTGATAAATGATGGAATACACCATTTGAGAGCAAGCAAGTGTCAACATCAAAAAGTAAAATCCATGTGCTTTAGTAGACACAAAACCAATCAAAATCGCGAGCAAAAACGCGAGCAACATGCCAATTACAATCGTTAGAAACACATTTGTAGAAAGATGTGTTGCTGCAAGACCAGTTGCATAAGCCCCTGCACCGAAAAATGCGGCATGCCCCAACGAAACCAATCCAGTTTGACCGACTAAGATATTCAAGCTAATTGCAAATATCCCAAAGATTAAAATCTCCGTAAAAATATTTACATAGTAAAGAGAAACGAAAAATGGTGCAGCAACCATTAAGAAGAACAAGAGACTACCTTTGACCCATTGTTTGCCCATTATGCCCTCCTCCCTATCAATCCTTGCGGACGGATAATTAATACTGTGGCCATTAACGCGAATGTAATGATTAAGCTAAGTTCAGGTACATAAAAACGGCTAAATGTTTCGACCATCCCGACTAGAAGACTGGCTAAAATTGTGCCAGACACAGAACCAAGTCCTCCAACTACTAGAACAACGAGTGACAAGATAAGGATATTAAATTCCATTCCAGGAGCAACTCCTAGTATAGGTGAACCAAGTACTCCACCAATTCCAGCTAACAAACTACCGAAGAAAAAGACGAGTGTAAAAACAAGATGAATATTGACTCCTAGCCCACCGACCATCTCTTTATCCGATAATCCAGCACGTATGACAGCGCCCCATTTCGTTTTTTCTTGTGTATACCAAAGAACAGCAGCAATGATGATACCAACAACAATTAAAGCTAAACGGTAGGAAGGTATCATATTCCCCATTATTTCAACTGAATGGCTTAGGAATGCTGGAGGGTTTACGGTCATGATGTTTTTACCCCAAATCATAGCGAAGAGATCATGAAAGATGTAAGCAAGACCAAATGTTAATAATACTTGTGAAAGATGGCCTAGCTTATAGGTAGGCCGAAGTAAAATAATTTCTAAAATCAAACCGATAATGGCAATGACAAACGGCACAATTAACAGTGCAACCCAAAACGGTAGACCTGACTTAACTACAATGGAATAACCAAGGTAGGACCCTAATAAATAGAGAGAGCCATGGGCTAAATTTAATACTCCTAATATACCGAAAACAAGACTGATTCCACATGTAATAATGAAAAGGAGAAACCCATAGCTCAGTGCATTCATCAATTGTAAGACTAAAGTATCCATTCCTTAATCCCCCCTAACAGATGAAAAGAAAGAGGCAACAAATTATGTAAGATTTGCCTCCTTCTTTTTTTGATTCCTTATTTTCCTGGGTCTATTACTTCTGGTACAGTATCAATGACTTTATTTTCAGTTTTATCTCCATCAAGATATGTTTCGACAATATAAAGATTTTGAATGATTTGATGTGTTTCCTGATCAAACTTGATTGGACCTCTTGGACTATTAAGCTCTACTTTTGAAATTTCTTCTACTAATCTATCAGGATCTGAAACATCTCCGTTCAATGATTCAATTGCCTTTGCTATTATTGCTGCTGCATCATATCCTTCTGCGGATTCAATACTTGGCCTAGCATCGTATTTTGCTTCATATGCCTCAACAAATTTTTTATTTTCTGGAGTATCTAGGCTGTAATCCCAGAAGATAGAAGCAATGATTCCTTCAGGGGCCGTTCCTTGCTGTGGACGAGTATCCTCGGCTGTTAACCAACCAGAACCGATTAACGGTATCTTTCCTTTTAATCCATATTGCTCGTATTGTTGAACAAAGCGAATTGCATCGGTACCAGCAAAGAATGCATAGACACCATCGATATCATCACGATTCATCTTAGTTAAGTAAGACGAAAAGTCATTATTCCCTAATGGTGCAAATACTTCCTCAACAATTTCTCCACCTGCTGCGGTGTACGCATCTTTAAACGCTGCTGTAGCCTCATGACCAAATGCATAGTCAGCAGCTGTTAAATAGATTTTTCCACCAATATTGTCATATGCCCATTGACCCATAGAGTGTCCAATTTGGTAGGAAGAGAAGGATGAACGCCAAATATAATCACTGCGCTTTGATCTAGTTAAATCATTTCCACCTGCATGTGAAACAAGGAATGGTAATTTGTTTTTATCGACCTCATCACGGATTGCATATGCAACTGCAGTACTAATTGGACCTGTTAAAATGTCAATTTTGTCCTGTTCCATTAATTTTCGAAGCTTGCGTAATGATACTTGTGGGTCCGCCTCAGTATCCTCATGTATGATTTGTATTTCTTTACCAGCTACTTCCCAGCCGATTTCCTCAAAATAAAGTTCCATCCCATTCATCACATTTTCGCCAAGTGATGCATATACACCTGTTGATGGTAACAAAGCTCCAATCTTAATAGGCTCGTCACTTGAAGGATCAGAAGTTGTTGGTTCGCTATTCTCATCCTTTTCGCTATTTTTAGTTGTAGTGCTAATTGCCCCTGAGCTACATGCTGAAAGTAATAGAACAAACGCCAACATGATCAACCAATTTCTTTTTACTCGTTTCATGTTTACCCTCCCTCATTTTGAAAACGCATTCATTTTTGACCCTCTTTTGGTACGAAAATTGTAAAAAACAATTATGGAATTGTATATGTACGGATCACTCCTTTCAAACTTTTTAATATTTTGAATATTATTATAGTTATTACTATTAGAATATTCAATACACATTTAAAACTTTCATCAAAAAAACGTAATAAATTTTATCTATTTACATAAAAAAATGAGGGGGTCTTAAAATAAAGGTTCAGCAAACGCCGAACCTTTAGTTAATCAAAACCTCGATATATTCTATATTCAATGTATTTTTCTTCTATTCACAAACGTGTTTTTAGGTCATTTCGAACGAGATAGTATATTATGTTATTTTTCCTTCCGTATTCGATACAACTTTTTATACTCTCAGTTTAAAACGTTGCATCTTACCAGAAGCTGTTTTAGGAATTTCTCTCATAAACTCTATTATTCTAGGATACTTATATGGTGCTAGATTTGCTTTTACATATGCTTTTAATTCAGCTTCTAATTCTTCAGATGGGGCAACCCCTTCTTTTAAAACAATACATGCTTTTGGAAGGTCTAGATTTTCTTCCGTCTTAACACCCACTACCGCCACTTCAAGAACGGCATCATGCTTAAGTAGGGTTGCCTCGACTTCAACAGGAGATACCCAGATTCCGCCTACTTTCAACATGTCGTCAGAGCGACCTGAATACCAAAAATAGCCCTCTTCATCTTTATAATATTTATCGCCTGTATACATCCACTCACCTTTGAGTTTTTTCTGATTTTCAGCAATGTTCGCCCAATAACCACCTGTTAGGCTCTCGCCTTTTATCACTAGGTCACCAACTTCATTTGGTCCTAGTTCCTTAAAGTCGTCATTGACAATGATTGCCTCGTATCCTGGAACAGGTTTCCCAGTACTTCCTGGACGAATATCGCCAACTCGATTCGAAATGAAAATATGTAGGGCTTCAGTTAGGCCAATCCCATCTAAGATATCAAGATTAAAGATTTGCTTCCATTTGTTCACAAATGTTTCAGGTAATGCTTCACCAGCAGATACACACACTCTTACTGATGATAAGTCAGGTATCTTACCTATACGTTCTACATAGTTAATTAAACTACCGTAGAGTGTTGGAACTCCAAAAAAGACCGTTGGTTTTTTCTTTTCAAGTGTTTCAAACACTTTTTCAGGTGTAGGACGTTCCTTTAATAGAACGGTTGTAGCCCCAGCTCCTAATGGGAAATACATGCCATTTCCAAGCCCATAGGCAAAAAAGAGTTTCGAAGCAGAGAAGGTAATGTCATTTTCGTTGATCCCCAAAACTTGTTTTGCATATGTGTTATAAGCTGCTTCCATACTTCGTTGATGATGGATGACACCTTTTGGGTTTCCAGTACTACCAGAACTATAAAGCCAGAATGCGGGGTCATCTTTCACTGACATGAATGACTCAAGATTTGGTGATGCATGATTGATCAGTTCATGGAAATCAATTTCATTTTCTTCCACAGATGTGTTTTCTGTGATGACAATAACATGCCGAAGAAAGACAAATCGTTCTCTATTTGCCTTAATTTTGCTCCAAAGATCCTCATGAATTACCAGTACCTTCGAACGACTGTGGTTTAATAGATACTCATAATCCCCAGGCTGTAACATGGTATTAGTTGGAATGGGAAGTGCACCAATTTTTATTGCACCATAAAAGGCTACTATATTCTCAGGGGTATCGTGCATAACCATTAGCATACGGTTTTCATTTTCCACACCCAATCCTTTGAGAGCGTTTCCAAATTGATTGACGCGATATAATAACTCTTGATAAGTGACCTGTTCATCTCCACACACAATGGCTACCTTATTCCCAAGGCCATTCCGTACATTTTCTTCAATAAATCGGTCGGCTGCATTATACTTCGAGGTAATTCCTTTTAAATCCGAAGCAAATTTTATCATATTTTCCTCCTTATCTATCATGATTGATAGGTACATTTCAATAGTGGAGGTAAATGATTACCTCCACATGTTTGGAGTTACTCATAGATGATAGTAGATATTGGCACTGTATAAATAGTGCTATAGCAGCGATAAAGAAAAATCCCATAGATTGAAGTTTAATATTTTTTAGTGCAAGTGTTTATAACTATTAGCACTATATAAATAGTGTTTTTTAACCAAATAATAGAATGGCATTTGTGCCATCTTCATTAGTAAAACAATATTATATACCTTGCCAGTTTGGTTCGCGTTTCTCAATAAATGCACTTAACCCTTCTTGTGCATCTTGTGAACGGAATAATAGGTTCTGAAGCTCACCCTCGTAACGGATGGCTACATTAAGTGGCATTTCTTTACCGTTCATAATTGATAGTTTAATATTAGATGTAGCATATGTTGCACTGTTTGCAATCTTTTGCGCATATTCTAATGTCTTTTCTCTTACTTCTTCTTGTGGATATAAACGATCAACTAATTTTATAGCCAATGCTTCTTGTGGAGTTAATGTTTCACCAGTTAGGTTTAAATCTAGAGCCTTTGAGTGTCCTACTTGGCGCGCTAGACGCTGTGTTCCCCCAGTTCCTGCTAATACACCTAGTGAAACTTCAGGTAATCCAATTTTCCCGGCCTGGTCACCCATGAAGCGTAAATCACATGCTAGAGCCATTTCTAATCCGCCTCCAACAGTATGACCCTCTAGGCAAGCGATCCAAATTTGTGGAGAACGTGCAATTTTATCTAATGTTTCGTTACAGAACAAGCAGAATTGTGTTTTAAAGCGTGGCTCAGCAGATTTTAAGAAATTGATGTTTGCACCTGCTGAAAAGAACTTTGGCATATCACTCATTAATACAACTACTTTTATATCATTGTCAAAACGAATATCATCAATTGCTGCATTTAATTCTTTGTAATACTCAAGATCATAGGCATTTGTTTTGTTCACATGCATGTGGATTTCTGCAATTCCATCTACTTTTTTCACGGTCAGATTTTTCGTTTCTAGATTGATTGTCATTATTACACTCCTCCATTATTCGAAAATTATTTATATATACTATATTCTGAAAATATTTAATGGTTTTTCACCATTGTACGAGACAACACTCTTCGTTTCAGTATACAAATCGAGGGTTTCCACACTTAATTCTCTTCCAAAGCCAGATTGCTTATAGCCACCAAATGGCGTTCCTGGGAAAGCTGAAATTGGACAGTTTACCATGACGATTCCTGCACGAAGACCTTCAGCAATCCGATGTGCTCGACCATGGTCCTTTGTCCATACTGCTGATCCAAGTCCAAAAATAGAATCATTGGATTGTTTTAACACATCTTCTTCATCTTTAAATTTCATAATGACGACGACTGGCCCAAAGACCTCTTCTTGAGAGATTCGCATATCATTTGTTACATTCCCGATAATCGTCGGTAAATACCAGTATC
Organism: Bacillus nitroreducens; assembly: GCF_964021195.1. Lineage (NCBI taxonomy): Bacteria > Bacillati > Bacillota > Bacilli > Caryophanales > Bacillaceae > Bacillus > Bacillus nitroreducens. Next base: position 198,848 of record NZ_CAXHYI020000003.1, read on the forward strand.
CTTTTTCAAATTCGCCACCTTCTGGTCTTTTTCCTCCATAAAGAATTTCTCCACCCTCTTCAATTGCCAATTTAACATAGCTATCGACAACCTCTTCATGCTCTTTAGAGATAAGGGCGCCCATATGTGTTTCCTTATTAAAAGGGTCTCCAACTTTAAGCCTTTTCGCTTTTTCAATAAATTTCTCCACAAATTCATCGTAAATTTCTTCATGAACAAATAATCTTGAGCGTGCTTCACAGGATTGACCTGTATTATAGAAGATTCCATAGATTGAGCCCGCTACTGCCCCATCAATATCAGCATCATCAAATACAATATTCGGGGATTTTCCACCCAATTCTAAAGTAACACGCTTTAAGTTTGTTGAAGCTTTTGCCATTATGTCTTTACCAGTTTCTGTTTCCCCTGTAAAGGCTACTTTATCCACACCAGGGTGAGTCGTTAAGTATGGACCAATTACTGAACCACTACCTGTTATGACATTCACCACACCAGCTGGAACTCCCGCTTCGTGACAAATATCAGCAAGCATATAGGCTGTAATTGGAGTATGTGAAGCAGGCTTGAGGATGACCGAACATCCAGCAGCAATTGCGGGTGCAATTTTCCAAGCGGCCATCATTAATGGATAGTTCCACGGAATGATCTGTGCACAGACACCAACAGGTTCTTTAACAGTGTAGTTAAAAAAACCATTCGGTACAGGATTTGTACGTCCACCAAAGGTTGTTATGGCACCTGCATAAAATTCAAAATCCTCGATCGCTTGACCTATTTGTCCCTTTGCAGCGGCGACCGTTTTTCCACTGTTTAATACTTCGGCCTCGATTAGATCATCGAAGCGTTCACGCATAATTGCAGCTATTTTGTTTAGAACCCTCGCTCTTCTTGCTTGTGGCATTTTGGGCCATTTTCCATTTTCAAATGCGTTCCTTGCTGCATCAACAGCGCGGTCTACGTCTTCTTTCGTTGCTTTTGCTACTTTTGCTAACACTTCACCAGTTGCAGGGTTAAAGGTTTCAAAGTATTCATTATTGCTACTATTTGAGTATTCTCCATTAATCAATAGTTGGTATGTTTCTTTTAATTCAACCATAGATGTCGTTTTCACTCCCTACATTTTCTCTATAATTGTTGCGATTCCCTGACCAACGCCGATACACATGGTCGCTAATCCATAACGCACGTCTCGTTTTTGCATCTCATGAACCAGTGTAGTCACAATTCGTGCACCGCTACATCCTAATGGATGCCCTAATGCAATCGCACCACCATTGACATTCACTTTATCCATATCAAGTTCTAGCTCTCTCATACATGCAACTGATTGTGCTGCAAATGCCTCATTTATTTCAATTAAATCGAGATCCTGAACAGTTAGACCTGCTCTTTGTAATGCTTTTCTTGTCGCTGGTACTGGACCAATTCCCATATAATCTGGATGAACTCCACTAACTGCAGAGGTTACAATTCGTGCGATTGGTTTTAACCCGAGCTTTTCTGCAAGATTCTTCTCCATTACGAGAATCGCACTAGAACCATCATTGATCCCTGATGAGTTCCCAGCAGTAACTGTCCCATCCTTTCGGAAAACGGGCCTTAGCTTTGACAGGGTTTCCAAAGTAGTTTCTGGGCGTGCATGTTCATCTTCCTTAAAAAGAAGAGGCTCTCCTTTTCTTTGTGGAATTTGAATTGGCACGATTTCATCATTGAATCTTCCGCTTTGAATGGCTATAGTTGCCTTTTGCTGGCTAAGAAATGCAAGCTCATCCTGCTCCGACCTTGAAATACGATATTTTTCAGCGACATTTTCAGCCGTATCTCCTAAACTAATCGGAGGATACATTTCATTCATCTCTGGGTTAATCAGGCGCCAGCCAAGCATCGTGTCATGTAAGGTTTGATTTCCTTTAGCATTTGTCACTTGAGGTTTCATCATTACATAAGGAGCACGAGTCATGCTTTCTGTTCCTCCTGCAATAAAGACATCACCTAATCCTGATTTAATTGCAGCAGCAGCCTGATTTACTGCCTCAAGTCCAGAACCGCAAAGACGATTCACCGTTACACCTGGTATCGAAACTGGCAAACCAGCCAGCAACAAGCCCATTCTCGCCACATTGCGATTATCTTCCCCCGCTTGATTTGCACATCCGAAAAATACATCTTCAATCAGAGTGGAATCTAGGTCAACACGCGCCATTAGCTGTTTGATTACATGTGCAGCAAGATCGTCTGGTCGTATACTTGTAAGTGAACCATTTAGTTTTCCAATAGGTGTTCGTACAGCATCAATTATGACAGCTTCTCTCATACTGAAAGCTCCTTGTGCGGTTTTGATAATGATAAAAGCATTTGTCTTTTTCCCCACCAATCCAGCCAGCATATACAAGTTTTCGAATAAGGGGAGCTGGTCGATAGCGCTCCTCTCCTATTTCACGATACAATCCGCTTAAAACTGCATAAATATCGTCAAGACCGATTTCCTCGGCCCATTCAAGTGGACCCTTTGGATAATTGGTGCCTTTCCTCATTGCTAAGTCAATACTCTCCGCCTCTGCTGTTTGCTCTGTTAAAGCATAAGCGGCCTCATTAACGATCATTGAAAAAATCCTCGGGAAAACGAGTCCGACCTCATCTTCCACAAGTTCTATCTCCTGATTAATCATTGTAAAAATAGTTTCAGCATCTTTCACATAACCTGGTTCAGCCTGTATTGGCACCGCCACTTCAATTAAGCTACCTTCATTAAAATTTGCAAAAGTTCCAAATCCTAAGACTCTATCAGGATTGGTTACCCAGGATGCCACTTCCGTTGCTGTCACGCCTAGTGTTGTTGTTAAAATTAATGTAGTTTGTGGAACAATGGCCTCAATTTCATGGATTCGACGTTTCTTTTCTTCCTTATCCATATTTGTTGTTTCAATCACAACATCGACTTTGGTATTTTGTAACTGCGAATCTACCAAATTTACTTGAGGGTTAACCTGGAACACGCTAGAGAGTTCTTTTGCTAGTAAATTATCGCCAACAATGAGAACGGATTTAGTTGTCATATTCGAAGAACCCTCCCTTTGTTTTTCTTCCTAGGCTACCTGATTGCACCATACGCTCTTGATAGTAATGTGGACGGAATCTACTTTCTCCGTGGAACCCTTCATATACCGATTTTGTAGTTGCGAAATTAATATCAATTCCGATTAAATCCTGTAATTCAAAAGGACCCATTTTAAAATTTCCTGCACGTTTCATAATTCGATCAATCTGTTCGACTGAAGCAATCTTATCATTCATAATACGTAATGCTTCATTGTAAAATGGTCTTGCCACACGATTAACAATAAAACCAGGAGTATCTTTACACGTCACTGGGCTTTTATGAATTGTTTTTGCAAACTGAGTAAGAGTTTCAACAGTTGAGGTAGCTGTTTTTAAACCCTTTACCACTTCTACTAGTGGCATGATTGGTGCTGGATTGAAAAAGTGCAAACCTGCGATTCTTTCTGGATTTGTACTCTGGCCAGAGATTTCTGTGATCGAAAGGGAGGACGTATTCGACACCAAAATCGAATCTTTCGAACAGATTTCTTCTAACTGTGTAAAAATGGAACGTTTAATGTCCAGTTTTTCAGGCGCTGCTTCAATGACCAACTGACAGTCAGCAAATGAAACCATATCCGTTGTAATACCCAAGTTCTTTTTTGCTTGGTGTGATGCTTCGATACTCATTTTTTCTTTATCTACTAATCTATCTAACTTTGATTCTATCGCTTCTCTTGCACGTGTGACCGTTACTTCATCAATATCAAAAAGAATGACGGGATACCCATTTTGTACAAGTAGTTGAGCTATTCCTGCTCCCATAGTTCCTGAACCGATAACTCCTACTTTTTTAATTTGCTGCATCATTTTTTAATCCTTTCTGGAGGATGTATTCTACTTAGCCGCATTTTCTTTCTGCCATCGAATATATTCGAATACACTCTTACAATCATTGCAATAGTATTGCCTGACTAATTGGGCAGTACCAAAGGATGAAATCCGCTTTACATTCTCAGATGAACAAAACGAGCATTGAACAGTTTCATGATTAGCCGACATTTGTTTTCGCCACATCCTTTGAAACTTCGCTAATTTGAGATTCAAATTGCTCTACTAATCTTGCATCCTTTGGAATAATGTTCTCAGTAACGAGATACAAATCATTCTCTACCTTAATTAACCATTCCTTCGCTTCTTGGGCTGTTTTTGATATGGCTTCTCGACATCTTCTTGGAATGGATCCCTTATCGAGCAATAGTTGCTGGCACCAGTTTTTCGAATAGATCAGATGCTCCTGCTGTTCCTTTAGCAATTTTGTAAAAGGTGGTTTCACATTTGGGTTGTTTGCATCAATCATTGTTCGCATTACTAGGTCAATGGCAACATTGGTTACGTAAAGACCAGCGATAAGTTCAATCCAATTTGCGATATTAACATTCTGTTGGAAGGCCTTTCCTGTCTGATGTTTAACTTCTTTCCTAATACCTGTTAGGTCAGAAACCCAACGATACAGAAGTCTAGAATGTCCTAATTCCTGCTGCGCCATCGCAATCGATGACAGTGTAGCTTCCAAATTGGGACCACTAATTCCAACTTCAACTAAACGATCTCCTAAAATGAATTTATTATCAGCTATTGTTTCGCCTAGTTCTATTAACGATATATGTTCCTTAGTCATCGGTCCCACTCCTTTGCAAATAATGGTTCTGGTCTTCGAACATTCACCAGTGCTTCTTTTTTCACAACATACATCTCAACCCAGTCTTCTTCATCGTAAATATACTGAGCATAAATTTTTGCTAAATCATCATTAACCGCTTTAAAGGTTCCCACATGAGTTAGTTCATCCCCTCGATTAATTCGAGTGAAAAGAAGGTAATCTTGTTTGGTTGCTACTTCAACTGTCATGAACTTACCCCCCAGTGTTTTAATTTTTTCTTTCCTTCTTCACTTAAGTTCGCTGTAGTCCAAGGCGGATCCCAAACAACTTGGATGTTTACATCCTCTATTTCTTCTTCTTGTAACAAACGTTCTCTAATATCGTTTTCGATCCATTGCATGCAGGCACATCCAGTAGATGTGTAAGTCATCACCACTTCTAAAACGCTTCCAAATTGGGTTATATTATAAATTAATCCCATGTCCACTACACTTATAGGAAACTCAGGGTCCATAACCTCCTTAAGTGCATCCCAATATTTTGTGGTTGTTGGTTGTACGTTTTGGATGATTCCACTCATGTTTACGCCTCCTCTGCTCTCATTTTTTCTAACTCCCAAGCCCCTTTTTGAATTCTATTCACAAACTCTTTATTTTGAGGGCCTCTTTGTTTAAAGCGTTCAATCGCTCCTTCCCATGTATCAGGTTGATCTGTTAACCACTTCTTGTTTTCTGCATCAAATTTACAAGGGAATGGGACATCTATAACATATTTGCCTTGGTCTTCGTCGTAATGTGCGGGTACTTTAACTCCAATTGACTCACAGAATGGGACAGCCGTTGATAACCACTTTTGTCTTAGTTCATCGTTACTTCTTCCTTTTAATCGATACTCTAATTGTGCCGAACGGCTCTTTAAGTTATCTGCAACACCGAAAAATTCAAGTGCCATTAAAAACATCCAATCCACAGCATCTTGGACTTGCTTTGCCGTTTCTGGATTCTTCATTGCATTTTTCATAATAATCTCACCGTTGCGAAGGTGGAATAACTCTTCTTTATCTACCTTTACAAGAGCACGTTTCCAAGGTCCGTAAGAAGTATGTTCATATGCATCACCTAAAAGTGTGTATCCTGAACGATCAAACAGTCCATTAAAGACACCTAGTTCAACCCAGTTATCTAATTTGAAGTCGAATGCATATGGATTTTTCCATCTATTTGCCGGTCTATGGTAGAGCATTTCATCTGTGTTTTCGCCAAGGTCTTCTAACAAGCGGTAAGCGATATGTGCATGACCAATTTCATCTTGCATAACGGCTAGAGCGGTAATTTTATAGTTTAAGTTTGGGGCTTGATCGTAGACAGTCAATAGTGGTGGCACGCTAAGTAATTCAGTATCTCCTACAATCACAAGTGTTTGCTTTAACGCTTTCAAATACTCATCATTCATATCCTCCATGCGTTCAACAATGAAACCATTCTGAACTTTTTCCAGTAATACCTCAGCTTCTTTTAAACTCATCAATGAACACCTCTTTGTATTACGTTTTTTTAACTATCGTCTATATATTGTAATATAGAATATTAAAAATTGTTTGTCAATATGTTTATAATGTTTTTTAGACGTTAATTTAAAAATCATAATACATTCTTTGTTTTAGAGATATTTATAGATTGGTGGATGTGGGACTTTCTACAGGTCCGACCTTTTTATTCGGGGCTTCAACAGTGGAAATTCATATTTAAAAAAACCCAAGATTGCTAGTAAAGAATACTAGCATCTTGGGTTTACCAATTCTTTTATTGCTATTTTCCTAGTTTATCTGCGACCTGAAATAAACAAATGTACCGCCGCTTCGCTTTGTTATTCGTCCCTCACGTTCTAAGTAGTTTAGGTGAGCAATTGTTTCAGCAATTGCAAAACGCCACTGATGCGGATTAAGTTCCCTATAAGCGAACAGTACTTTTGCAATTTCGTAGGTTGTTTTTTGATCCGCTAAACGTTCAATATAGGTTAGTCGTTCGTGATGATGCTCAATCAGTTCATCGATTCGTTCATTTACATTCAGAACAGGTGCATGATGGGCAGAGTAAATCTTCTTTATGACATACTTTTTCAATTTTCGTAAGGAGTCTATATATTCATGTAATGGATGTTGACTTGCACCTGGCCATACACTAATATTTGGTGTAATTTTTTCAAGAATATGGTCTCCACCAATTAGAATCTCTTCCTCTTGCTGATAAAAACAAATATGACCCGCACTATGTCCAGGCGTGTGGATAACTGACCAATGTTTTTCGCCAAACACAACCTTGTCTTCAATTGGTTTTACAACAGGCAACGGAAGCACATTCTTATGTAATTTATCCATATGTTCAGAGATTCCATCTGCTAAATCTTCAGGAACTCCGTGCTTTACTACCATTTCATGCATTCTTGAAACTTGAGTGCTATTTTTTCCCCAGACACGTTCAATCATTTCTGCATCTATTTCATGCATATAAAGATTCGCGCCAGTTAACTCTTGCATCCAACCAGAAAGCCCTGAATGATCTGGATGGAAGTGTGTAAGATAGATCGTATGAATTTCTTTAGGTGCTATTCCTAAATGGTCAAAAACCACCTGCCATGCATCTCGAGCTGCTTTATAATTTAACCCTACATCAATCATCACATAGCCATTATCTTGTTTAAAAAGATAACAATACACATACTTCATTGGGAACGGGACTGGAATTCCCACTCGATAGCCACCAAATTCTATTTTTTCAATATTCATGGCTCACCTCTATAAACGTTAAATGTAGATCTCTCCGAATGGATTAATTGCTTTATCTCGTTCTATTTGAATTTCACGATCTGGAGCACCTTCAAAAACAGATTCAAAGTAACGGATTGACGGGATTGATAATAGCTGATGTATATTCCAGAATAATTCTCGAGCTTTAATACCAATCCAGCCTTCTGGTAGTAAATCTCTTGGAAAGCCCGGGTCCTGGAAGAGAAATTTCCGATATTCATGGACAAGAACTGTTTTTTCAATAAAACATTCATCATCCTTTAACGTATTATTTAATGCTTTTTCACGTAGGTACTCAAATTTAGGAGTGAATTTTTCTATAAATGTTTGATATTCTACTTTCACCATATTTAAGTCCCACCCGATGTCAAGAATGCTTTGGTTATCATGTGAAACGATAGAAGATGATGTAAATAAAAATGCGTATTCCTCAATCTCATATTCCTTAATCATTTCAAGAACCTGTTCCTCAACTGGATTTGGTGATACCAACGTACTATTTGTAAGATTACCAAACCCCGTCCAAATCAGTTCTTTTCGGATTTTATTACGAATTTCACGTTTTTCCTCTGGAAATGAGTATGTGAGAATTCTCCACTTTTGATCCCATGTGTGATTTTGTGTTGCATATACTCTGCTTACCCCTTCATCAACACGGCCTTTCGAAGTTGGTGAATAATAACTTTTCTTTCCAACTTTTCGTACTTTGAGTAAGTTATTCTGCACCATTCTAAAAATAGCTCCTCGAACTGACGATTCGGATATACCAAACTGTTTCATCAATTCAATTAAACTGCCAACCCAAATTTCTCCTCCATAATATTTAATATACTCACCGTATAGCGTAAACATTAAGGATCTTGGTTTCATCTTTAGTCACACACCTATGATTTATTATTTTTTGAAATTGTTTGTTTCTTTTATTATAGAGGATTTTGGAATTTATGCATTAAAAAGTGGTCTTTTCCCTGTTTCATTTGTATGAAGGTCTTCTCTTAGTATAGAAAGCACGTCTTCTGGTATTGGTACCGCTTTAATCTCATCTGGTGTTTGTCTGACCCATCCTCGGATTTCATACCCATGTCCTGTTCTTGTTTCTCCTCTAAATACCTCGTGTTTTAACTGAATGGTTTTCGTTTTTATTTCTTCGACCTCTGTTCGAATGGTGATAATATCATCATAAAATAATGTTTTTTCAAAAATACATCTTGCATCAAGCATTGGTAAAATGATTTGTCGTTCTTCTTCCAGCTTATTAGGCGATAATCCACAACTTCTAAAGAATTGGTGACCTGCAATATCAAACCATTTGAAGTAGTTAGGGTAGTAGACAATACCTGCTTTGTCCGTATCCCCCCAGTTCACGATAACTTGAAATGTATTTGACCTCATATACAATCCTCCTAGTGTTAAAAAGGCTCGGGAAAGTTCACCGAACCTTTTTAAATCCATTAGAATATATAAACTATTTTAAAATAGCGATATCGGAATTTCCGATATCGCTTTTCATTCAGTTGACTATATCCCGCATTAACAGACAGTCCCTCTACTTAAGAACCTCAAAGTATTAATTGGATAAGTGGGGCGTAAAAACACGACTACATTAACTAAGATAAAGAACGTCACATCATGTGGCCTCAACTATAATCAATTAGGAATGAGCAAGACTAAGAAGCATAGTTTCTGTTCAAACCGTCATTCATGTGAGAGATCATAGCCTGTTATTTTATTGTCCACTCCAGTTCGGTTCACGCTTTTCAATGAATGCGCTCAGCCCTTCTTGTGCATCTTGTGAACGGAATAGTAGGTTCTGAAGCTCGCCCTCATAACGAATGGCTACGTTAAGTGGCATTTCTTTACCATTCATAATTGATAGTTTTATATTAGATGTGGCGTAAGTTGCACTGTTGGCAATCTTCTGCGCATATTCTAATGTTTTCTCTCTTATTTCTTCTTGTGGATAAACTCGGTCAACTAGATTAATATCCAAAGCTTCTTGCGGGGTTAATGTTTCACCTGTTATATTTAGGTCAAGAGCTTTAGAGTGTCCTACTTGGCGAGCTAGACGCTGTGTACCCCCAGTTCCTGCTAATACACCTAGCGAAACTTCAGGTAAACCAATTTTTCCGGCCTGGTCACCCATGAAGCGTAAATCACATGCTAGAGCCATTTCTAGGCCGCCTCCAACAGTATGACCCTCTAAGCAAGCGATCCAAATTTGTGGAGAACGTGCAATTTTATCTAATGTTTCGTTACAGAACAAGCAGAATTGTGTTTTAAAGCGTGGCTCAGCAGATTTTAAGAAATTGATGTTTGCACCTGCTGAAAAGAACTTTGGCATATCACTCATTAATACAACTACTTTTATATCATTGTCAAAACGAATATCATCAATTGCTGCATTTAATTCTTTGTAATACTCAAGGTCATAGGCATTTGTTTTGTTCACATGCATGTGGATTTCTGCAATTCCATTAGCTTTTTTTACTGTTAATGTTTTTGTTTCGTTTACTGTAGTTGTCATTCTTCATTACCTCCTAGAGTCATATATTACGCTTTTAAAACTTTCGTAATTTATTTAAAATATACTGAATATTATTTTTATTATCAAATCTACAAATTGGTCATTTTTGCTAACAAATACTCTTTTTTCTCTAAAATACTCTTCTATTCTATCTTTTTTGTCGTTTTTTAACCGCTCGGAAAAAATACATAATTAACGTTTCAATTTGTGTTATTATGTACCTAATTACATATGTTCTATTAATAATGTGAAAATGGTTAAATTGTAGGAGGTACCAATGAAGGGAAATAGTATATTAAAAGATTTAAATGAAAATCTTAACATGAATACCGTTAGTTCTGGAATTGTGGCTGCTATTTTTGGTTGTACAGGTCCTGCCCTTATTATTATCGGAGGCGCTTCAAGCGGCGGTCTTACCCATGCCCAAACCATTAGCTGGTTATTTGCCGTCTATTTCTTTGGAGGTCTATTAGGTCTAGTTTTATCTTTAAAATATAGGCTCCCCATTGCTGGAGCACATTCCATTGCTGGAGCCGTGCTAGTTGGAAGCGCTTTGTTACACTTTTCTTTACCAGAAGCGATTGGTGCCTACCTAATTTCAAATCTCATCGTCTTTATCCTCGGTATCACAGGGTTACTTAATAAGGTGATGAATTGGATACCGATTCCTATTGTGATGGGAATGATTGTAGGTATTATGATGCGATTTGCGATTGAGATGATTACATCTGTAGAAGTGTCTCCTTTTTTAGCTGGTTCGGCTATTTTAGTTTATTTACTATCGTCACGTTTATTTAAGAAGATACCTCCTGTGTTATCAGCATTAGTGGTCTCAGTCGTACTTGCTCTTGTGTTGAATGAATTTAATTTTTCAAATGTCCAAAGTTCGTTTGTACTTCCTCACCTAGAAATACCGACTTTTAGTTTACATGCCGTTTTTTCACTTTCTATCCCTCTTGCAATCGTAATTATTTGTACAGAAAATGCTCAATCAACAGGAATCTTAATGTCAAAAGGGTATAAACCTCCAATTAGTGCAATGGCAGTTTTCGGCTCATTTTTTGGATTTTTTGCATCCTTTTTCGGAGGACATGCCGTTAATACTGCTGGTCCTATGACAGCTATTTGCGCTTCTGATGAATCTGGAATAAAGGATGGCCGATATGCTGCTTCTGCTGTTAGTGGTGTACTGTTTGTTAGCTTTGGTTTATTTGCAGCATTTGTCGTTCCCTTTGTTATTGCCATGCCAAGTGTTATTGTGAGTACAATTGCTGGCCTGGCTATGTTAAATGTACTTTTATCATCTCTGAAAATTGCTTTTTCAGATTCTAAATTTCAAATGGGTGCCTTTTTTGCCTTTATTATCGGAATGTCTGGCGTGAACTACTTTAACATTGGTGCACCTTTATGGGCGATTGTTGGCAGTGTTATTGTCTCCCTATTAATCGAACGAAATGACTTCGAAAAGAAAATGAAAGCTGAAAACAATTTAAGACCGGGGGCTTAATCCCCCCAGTCTTTTCTCAAACTTATGCTTTTTTCAAAAAGTGTTCTAGAATGCGATTGAATTTTTCACTATGTTCCCAAAACATCATATGCCCACCAAGTACTTCGATCGCCGATTTAGGTGTAAGTTTCTTTGTATAAGCAACGGCTGTTTCAGCCCAATGCTCTGCAATGACTGTTAAGGTTGGAAGCGTCTCACTTGCTTTCTTTGCTTCTTCACGGTAATCCGAAAACATCCCATCCGCAAACAAACTAGCTGCAATGTAATACGGAGTATTCATAGACTGATCAACGATCCAATTTAATTCTTCTTTTGCAAGCTCCCTCTGAATCATAACCTGGGTTGTGTAATCTGTCATAAACTCTCTTTGCCCAGATGGGTTACGTAAATATGTCGTATGAATCGCAGCTATTGTGTCTAGTGGTCCTTCCACCCAATCTTCATGGTTCGTTGATAATGCTTTTGGGGGCATATCAACAAAAACAAAGGATTTAATATTTTCCAATCCATACTGTCTAATGTAGGCCCAAACGGTGGAACAACCAAATGACCACCCTACAAGCGTCGGGTTCGTTACATTCAATGCTTCCAATACTTTCGCTAAATCAGCCCCATGTGTTTGGTAATCATTTCCGTGTAAAGCAATTGTCGAACGCCCATGACTCCTAGGGTCTAAAACAATGACTCGATTTGTTTTAGAGAAATGCTCAACCTGCTTAGTAAAAACTTCGGTTGTAAAAGTAAACCCTGGAATAAACACAAGTGGCTCACCTTCACCAACGTCTTGAACAAACAATTCTACACCTTTGTCTACTTCAATAAACTTTCCTACTACGTGTTCCAATCCTATCCACCTCATTTCAAAAATATCAAGGATGCAACTCTTTTCGCTGCTTGTATTACTTATTCTTGATATCAGACCAAAATCCCTTTTGATGGTTTGTTTTTTGATTAATGAAAAGCGGTGTTTCTTGTCAGCTGTTATTATATTTTAAAAAGCGTAGCACATACTAAGTGGAGAATCTATTGGGGGTGTTTAGAATTGAACATCGATATCACATCTATTTATGAGAACATGCCGGATTTTACGAATCATTTGGAAGCCAGGGAATGGTTTAAAAATGAGTTTAAAGATCGATTTTTTTTAAGAACTCACAATGATCACGACGGTAAAATGACTTATTATTACCATATTGTCAAGGACCCAGAGACATATCAAAGATACATGGAGAGCTTTGCAAGTAATGAAGACCGGGAAATCACAGAAATGTCCACATTTGAAAGCTACACAACAGTAGAAATTACAGAGGATGGAGATGTGAATATTACCCTATAGAGAAAAGGAGGTTCTGTGTCTATGAACCTCCTTTTCCATTTAGACTGTTTCTTTGTCCTTCAATTCCCTATCATCAAGCATGAATTCAGTCATGTCGCATTTATTTAATGGGCGGCTGAATAAATAGCCCTGAACTTCATCGCACCCCATATTCACAAGGACGCTGTATTCTTCCCAAGTTTCAACTCCTTCTGCAACGATATTCAATTGAAGACCATGGGCAATATCAAAAATTGATTTTACCATTAACGCCTTTTTATCATCTTGATCAATATGATGTATAAACTGTCTGTCAATTTTGATCTCGTCAATTGGAAGCTGTAGTAATTGATAGAGAGAAGAATATCCTTTTCCAAAGTCATCTATTGAAATTTGAACACCTAGATCTTTAAGTTTTCGAATTCGATCAGCAACCAGTTGTTGATCGGAAATAAACACACTTTCAGTTATTTCAAGCTTTAAATATTTTGGCTCTAATTGAGAATCTGCCAACGCCTTCTTAACCATCGAAACGACATAATCCTGTTGGAAATGTTTCGCGGATAAGTTTACAGAGATTGGAACTTTTAGAAAACGCTCCTCTTGCCATTGTTTGTTTTGTCTACAAGCCCTTACAAGCGACCACTCATCTAATTGCGAAATGAGCCCAATATCCTCTGCAACTTCGATAAAAACTGCTGGAGATACACTTCCTAGCTGTGGGTCATTCCAGCGAAGCAATGCTTCAACCCCAGTGATGGTACTTCTTGAAACTTTTGGCTGATAATATTGTTCGAATCCCCCATTGTTCAAAGCAGTCCGTAATGCGTTTTCGATCACTAGGCGCTCTTGGAATTTATATTTCATGGATTCATCAAAAAATTGAACAGTATTTCCACCTTTGTCTTTGGACATATACATAGCAATATCTGCATATTTCACTAATGTATCCAGGTCTTCTCCGTCATCAGGGTATACACTTACCCCAATACTTGCTGTAATATATTGGTCTTGACCCGCTATTGTAAAATAAGTTGAAAACTCTTTGACAATCATCTGCAAGGTTTTATTAATTTCTTCCCTATTTCTTGCGGTATGTACAACAACAAATTCATCTCCGCCAAGTCTGAAAACTTGCCTATATTCTTCCTGCAACTTCATTAACTTTCTTCCTGTCAATTTTAGAAGCATGTCACCAGCATCATGTCCCAACGTATCATTGATTTGTTTAAATTGATTTAGGTCAAGGAAGATAATGGCTATCTGTTGTCCTGATTCTTTACGAATCAATTCTCGAACATATTTCTGGAAAAAATAGCGATTTGGTAAAAAAGTTAAGCTATCGTAGAAAGCTAGTTTATGGAGCTTATCCTCGGATTCCTTTAATCTCGCTGTTTGCTCTCTTAAAATTTTGTTCATCTCAATGCTCTCTTGAAATTGTTCCTTTAACTTATTCCCCATCTCTTTTAAATTATTACTTAGCACACGAAGCTCAGAAATCGATCCTTGTGGCCACTGGATATTTTCAGATGAATGAAGCTTTTCTGGTAGGCCTGTTGTAATCTGTGTGAGTAGCTTCAAATGATTGGTGAGCAAGCGACTTACCATCATAATAAATAGGATGGCCGCAACGGCAAGTAGCAGTAAATATTTAAGCTGATCAAGCGATATTTCAAAGATTTCTTGCTGATACTGACCAATTGGATATTGCAGCATGATTTGAAAAGTGTCCGTGTTCCTTGTATAAAAATAAAAGGCATCATTCCATTTCGTAACAGGATGTACATCCCCTGCTCTGACTGGGAATGCCTCAAACAGATTAGGTGATATTTCCCTGATCCGATATTGTTTTAGATCAAGATTAAGAGAGGATGTTGATGCAATCACATGATCTTCATTATCGAGAATATAAATGTTACTGTCTGGATTCTTATTTCTCCAAATCATCTCAACAATCTGGCTTATGTCAATTGTATTGCCATGTTCCAATCGATGTAGTTCATTTTCAATCCGATTGACTCTTGCTTCACCTGCTTTTACAACATCCTTTTTAATATCTTCGAATATATTGAGAGTATTTGTAATCACACTGATAAAAAAAGGGACAAGGATTGTAAAGATGGTAATTTGAGATAGAAATTGGTGGATAGAGACATTATTTTTATTCACTCGGTTATTCTTTACTAATTTATAAAATGGTAAATAGGCTAATAACATATCTGCGATTAATACATTAAAAAGACCATTTGTAACATCTTTGAATATTAGAAAGTAGAGTGCCGTACCAGATATAGATTCTCGGAAATTGAAATACAATAATGCAATTCCGATTAACAACCAAAAAAATACATCAACGAAAAACATTTTTGCTTTTCTCCTTCGTAAGAAAAAAGCACCAACAAAAACAACTTCCACAAGCATGATGCCTGTAAGGTAAAAACTATCGGAAAAAGTTATGTTAAAGAAGATGGTTATAAGACCCGTTATAATGGCTGTGACATAGCCAAAAATACGAAGTATTAAGAACATAAAGATACTAGCAAAAGTAAATGTAATTCCATACAAGAGAGAAAGTTCAAAATGAGAGGCTAATAAAACCAATCCCATTAGGGCTGCTAATAGGATCCTGTCGATATTTTGTTTACTTTTCGTAGGTATAAATCCTATCATAAGTCTCCCCTAACTAATTTGTAAGATAAAAAACGACATTTTTATTATGGATATGATTATAATATCATAATTCCCACGAACTTTTTGCTTATTTTACCTACTTCCTTTATAAAAAAAGAGCAACTCACCACATGGTAAACTGCCCTTTTTAGTGAAGCTTTCGCAACACTTCTTATTCTGTTATAAGTCCCTGTGTCCATGTCTTTACACCATCATCCTCTACAAATTCAATAATGACATCTGTCACTCCTTTGATGGCTTGTATCTTTTCTTCGATTCGATTTTTTATTTCAAATGCTTCTTTTACAGTTAAATTTGAATCAATGACAAGCTTCATTTCAATGTGAAAGTTTTCTCCTTCTGACATTGCATACAAGGTGTGTATATCTTTGATTTCAGGATTAGTAAAAATAAATTCAGCAATTTTATTTTCCAATTCTTCGTCTGCTTCACCTAACACTCCTTTCGCATTGTCTAAAAACACTCTTCCCACTACATAAAACATCATCAGACCAATAATAATAGAAGCAATTCCTTCTGCGGCATGCCACCTGGCATAATAAGAAAGTAAAATACCTATAATTGCTATGATACCACCAAGAGTTGCAACTAAATCTTCCATAAAAACAAGCTCTGTTGCAGGGGTAGCCCTTTTTAAATTCACAAAGCTTTTACGAACAATCCCAAACCCCTTTGCTTCTACACCTGCTTCATGAAGAACTTCCTTCATTGCCTTAAATAGAACGTACATCTCTAAGATTGCTGCCAATCCCAAAACAGAAAGACTAATGGCTATTCCAGTTGATTCGGTTGGATGGATAATATGATGATATCCTTCTTTAATGGTTTCATAACTCATAATCCCTACGATAAGTACAGCAAAAAGTAAGACCAGATTTACAAGTCGGCCAAAACCATTTGGATAGTTTTCTGTCGGCATTTTTTTACTTAATGCACTGCCAATATAGACAAAAAACTGGTTAGCCGCATCACCCAAGGAGTGCATCGTTTCCGCAAACATCGCAACATTACCTGTGAAGAAATAGGCGACTCCCTTAATGATTGCAATGATGGTATTTACGATTGAAGCGATCAGTGAAGACTTGTTTCCATTTCTTAATAAACTCTGTTTTTTTGACATAGTGTCCTCCATCAAACATTCTTAGTAATACTTGTAGTATTTATTACTTTTGAAAAATTTATTGGAGGAAATTAGAATTAGTAAGTTTGTTCTTCTACTCTTGAATTTAAAAATGCCTGACCCAAGTTAATCAAACACATGTATAAGGCAACTAAACACGTGTTTTACATGACCTATATCCCAACTATAGGTTCAAGTAAATTAAAAACCTGCCCGTATTTTGGGGCAGGTGACAATTTTTATGATTCTTTAATGAGTAGCGCAACTGCTTCAACATGCACCGTATGTGGGAATAAATCCACTGGTTGTACAACTTTTAGAGTATATCCAAATGGTTCAAGTTCTTTAATATCAGTTGCAAAAGTTTCTGGATTACAAGAAACATAAACAATGCGTTCAGGCTGTGAGCGACCAATTCTTCTCATCACCTTACCACCAGCACCTGAGCGTGGAGGATCTAGTAAGAGAAGCTCTGGTCTTCCAAAACTCTCAAGCACTTCGTCAATTCCTTTTCGTGCATCCTTCGCTAGGAAATACGTGTTTGATAAACCATTGTCACTCGCATTTCGTTTTGCTGACTCAATAGAGCTTTCAACGATTTCAATCCCTGCAAGCTTTTCAACACGGCTTGCAAATGGTAGAGAAAATGTGCCAACACCACAGAAAAGATCAATCGCCTTTTCTGTTTTCTTCGGTTCTCCCATATCAACTGCAAGATCGACTAATTTTTGAGCTTGTGTTGGATTAGTTTGGAAGAATGTATCAAACCATACACGGAAACGATACCCATCCATTTCATCATATATAAAGTCACGACCCGCTAAGACATGCGTTTTCTCTGATTGAGTTCTGTCGGCCCAGTCTGTGTTCTCAAGCCATAATAGGCTTTTTACCTCTGGGAATTTTTCTTCAATACGTTTTACTAAATCATCTGCTGCTTCCTTTAGATTTCCCTCTGGAGCTTCTGTCGCAAACAGTGCTAGCATGATTTCTCCCGTTACAAAAGACTGTCTAACCATTAAGTGACGAAGAAGTCCTTCATGACGGTCTTTGTTATATCCTGGTAGCTGATGGTCTTTCGCCCATCTTGCTACTTCCATTGCACCTTCAACCATTTCTTCACCTGCAATCAGACAGGTCTCAAGAGAAATGATATTTCGGAAATTTCCTTGTTCGTGCAAACCAAGTGCACCTTCAGGTGAAAAGGTAAATTCCATTTTGTTGCGATAATGCCAAGGATTATCCATTCCGATCGTCTCTTTCACAAGATCTGGATTAAACCCTTGTGATTCCACTTGTCGTTTCACATATTCGGTTTTGTACTGAAGTTGTCCTTGATAATCCCAATGCTGCCACACACAGCCACCACATTTTTCAAAATGTGGACAAGGTGGTGCAACCCTTTGTTCGTTTGATGTTAGGATTTCTTCAGCCGCGACCTTTCTTCTCTTACGGTCTGGCTGGTCTACCGTTACACGAACTTTCTCTCCAATTAAGGTTTGTGGAATCGTGAGCTTTAACTTCTTTTTGTTGCCATGTTCATTCTCACGCCAAACAACTGCCTGGCCAGAACCCTTTTCATCTAATTTTTTTATATCAACAATCATTGTTTCAGGTTTTGTTACTGCCAAATCATGTTCCTCCCTCGGAAAAAAGCTAGATACCTATACATAGTTTTATTTAAGTGGTTTTTTGGTCTTTAAATTTAGAAGTATAGTCCATTTCTATCCTATTTTACAACATCCTAACCAAGTATAAAGCACAAACTGCAATTTTGGAATTCCCAACTACCTAGAAAGTATTAGCATTTAACATTTGTTAACTCAGTTTTGGGTTTCGTAACTGATTTTCGCGCCTTCCACTACGAGATTTTTGTTTTGACGCGGGGTGTGCGTCTTCACCTTGGGATTTGCGTTCTCGGCACGGGATTTGCGGCGTCAACACGAGATTTGCGTCATCGATTCGGGATTTGCGTCATCGAACACAGGATTTGCGCCGTCAGCTCGGGATTTGCGCCCTCGACACGGGATTTGCGTCCTCGGCCAGGGATTTGCGCCATCTGCAAGGGATTTGCGTCCCCGACACAAGATTTGCGCCGTGCACACCAGATTTGCGTTCTCGACTCGGATTTGCGTTCTCGACTCGGGATTTGCGCCATCGATTCGGGATTTGCGCCATCGATTCGGGATTTGCGTCATCGGCCAGGGATTTGCGTCCTCGACACGGGATTTGCGCCGTGCACACCAGATTTGCGTTCTCGACTCGGATTTGCGTTCTCGACTCGGGATTTGCGCCATCGATTCGGGATTTGCGCCATCGATTCGGGATTTGCGTCATCGGCCAGGGATTTGCGTCCTCGACACGGGATTTGCGTCCTCGGCCAGGGATTTGCTGTCCCCGGCACGAGATTTGCGCCGTGCACACCAGATTTGCGTCCTCGGCACGAGATTTGCGTCCCCGACTCGGGATTTGCGCCATCGGCCAGGGATTTGCGTCCCCGGCACGAGATTTGCGCCGTGCACACCAGATTTGCGTCATCGGCACGAGATTTGCGTCCCCGACTCGGGATTTGCGCCGTCGTCACCAGATTTGCGTCATCGATTCGGGATTTGCGTCATCGAACACAGGATTTGCGCCGTCAGCTCGGGATTTTTGCGCCGTGCACACCAGATTTGCGTCATCGGCCAGGGATTTGCGTCCCCGACTCGGGATTTGCGCCGTCAAACACAAGAATTGCGCCGTTTACACGAAATTTGCGTTCTCGGCAAGGATTTGCATTCTGACGAATATTTCCTTTTTTGTTGTTAAATACTAGTTGAAAGAAATTGTAACTTTTGTGGAGATAGGTGGAGGTATGTTTAGAAAGAAGAAACTGACTAAGTCTGTGGAACATTATGACACACAAGAAAAAACCATTGAAGAAGTTTTTGAAAAAGCAAAAAAATCGAGTGATTTTTTAACATTTTCACCTATTGAAAAAAAACATTCCTTACAAGTGAGTTTTTTTTCAACATTAATAGATAAAAAACTATTACAACAGTTTATCTTACCCTATTTACAACCAGCTACTGAGATAAAACAACTCTCGGATTTGAGAAGCATTATTCCAAATGTTGATATTAAAATCTCAAAGGATCCTAACGAAATTGAAAAGTCATTTCATCAAGGAGTAATTGCTCTCTATTTCAAAAATAAACTGGATGAGTTTGCATTAATTAATATAGGTGATTCAAGATTAGGTCAACGAGAAACAAATGATACACAAAATGAATTTAGTGTGCTTGGCCCAAAGGTTGGGTTTATTGAAGATATTGATACCAATCTTCATATGCTAAGAGAGCATCTAGATACACCAGACTTAATTATTGAAGAATTTGTGGTTGGAACGAGAAGTCAAACGAAAGTTATTATCGCATATTTAGACGGCGTGACGAATCCTGAGTTTGTCACAACGGCAAAACAAAGGTTACAAGATCTCGATGTAGATGTTGTATTTGATAATACTCAACTTGAACAATTTATTTCTGATCATTCAAGAACTCCTTTTCCATTATTTGTATCGACAGAGAGATTAGACCGAACGGTAGCTTCTCTTTTAATAGGACAAGTTGTACTGCTTAGCGACAAATCCTCCTATGCCGTAATAGGACCCGTAAGCCTTATGGATTTTTTTTCAAATCCAGAAGATTTCTATCTTCCTTCTGTGGTGGCATCTTTTTTTAAATTAATTCGGATATTTGGAATGTTATTTTCTATTTTTGCTACTTCTTTTTATGTAGCCATTTTAACCTTCCACTTCGAGGTTATCCCGAAGGATTTACTTGGTCCACTTATTAACTCAAGGGCAAATGTTCCCTTTCCCCCTGTTCTTGAAGTTTTATTCCTGGAAGTAACGATTGATCTATTGAGAGAAGCAGGTGCGCGCCTGCCAACAAAAATTGGTCAAACACTAGGAATTGTGGGTGGAATTGTTATTGGACAAGCAACTGTTGAAGCAGCACTAACAAGTAATATTTTATTAATAATAGTCGCCCTTTCGGCATTAGCTTCTTTTACTACACCTATTTATAAAATGTCGAATGCTGTTAGATTATTGCGATATCCTTTTATCATTCTTGCAGCTATTTGGGGCGGGTTAGGGATCTATGTAGGCGTCCTATTTATTATCGGACATTTATTAAGACTAAAATCATTGGGAGCACCATATATGGCTCCTCTCTATCCATATAGAAAAGGGTTGGCACTCGGTTCCTTTATAAGACCTAATTTTACAAATCTCAGCAAACGACCAAGTATCGTTCGGCCTTTACATAAAAAAAGGTATAATCCATCTACAAATAAAAATCCAGAGGAAGGGCTAGATTCAGAATAAAAACACGTGCAAAGGAAAGCGAAGATTGTATGGGTAAATGGAGAAAAGGTTTAATCGTTATCATGTTATTGCTTATTATCATAAGCTTAGTAGGCTGTGCGAGAACGAAGTATGTCGATAAATTGAGTATTATCCATGTCTTTGGTTTTGATAAAGATGAGGAGGGGAATATAATTGGAACCGCATTATTCCCAGAATACACCAAAAGTAAATCGAGTGATAATAGTCAATTTATTGAACAAAAAACAGACGCAGTTGGTCTACAAAGGCCAAAAATGTCCACACACACTGTTATGCCAGTTGCACTATCAAAAATTAATGTAATAGTATTCGGTAATGATTTTGCAAAATCTGGAGTAAGTGATGTCATAGAACGTCTGCTTTTGACACCACAAATCGCCACTAATATACAGATTGCCGTTTCTACCCAGAGTGCTAAAGAAACGCTTAAAGTCCTACAAAAAACCGATTTAACTTTAGATGATAAAATTAAGCAAAATATGACAGGTCAACAAATACCAAGAACGAACCTACATGTATACTTAAACCACTTATACGGTGAAGGAGTAGATCCCTATGTACCTATGCTGACCATTGACGAAAATAATAAGATTCAGGTAGATAGGGTTGGTATATTTAAAGACGATAAACTTAAACTTCACTTGAATGACACAGAAACGTTTATTTTCTCAATTCTAGAGGATGAGCGTACTCAAGGAGTTTATGAAATTGTATTAGATGAGGAAAGTCGAAAAGATGTCATTATCGTTCAAGGATTTCGAAGTAAGAGTAAATGGGATTGGGTAAAAGAAGAGCAGCAATTAAACCTTACCTTACATCTAACCTGGTCAATTATGCACCATCCAGACAGGTTTAATTTAGAAAATCCACAAGATCTCGAGACGATAAAAAGAATGATTAAAAAAAATATAAGTAAAGACATTGACGAACTGTTAAATACGTTCAAAGAAAATGGGGTTGATCCACTTGGTATTGGCAATATCGTTCGTTCCCAGGACCGAAATTGGGATCAAAAATCGTTTTATGATCAACAATACCCTTCCCTTCCAATCAATATAAATTTAGATTTAGAAATCATACATTCTGGCCTTCAGGGCTAGACTAGGATGGTCAATTATGAACAGTCAGATTAGTGAAAATAAACAAGTCTCCCCCTATTTCTTGTTCTTTTTAATTCATGGCTCCCAAACGAGCATGACAATGTTACGGTTTCAAGGGGATGTGAGTAAGGGAGCTGGTAGTGAAGCGTGGATGCCCATACTTGCTCTGGGTTTAAGCTTTCATCTTTTCTTTTTAATGATACTCTATATCTTAAAACAGTCTACTGCAGGAGATATTCTATCGTATCATAAAGAATTGGTTGGAAAGAAACTAGGAGGAGTTTTAAATCTAATATTGGCGTGTTATTTTACTTTATCTGCAGTAGCGGTAGTATATGATTATATTGATGCACTCCAAGTTTGGGTATTCGATGGAATACCTAGCTGGGAGTATGCTCTACTAATTGGGATTCTCATTTATTATCTCGTCTCAGGAGGATTCCGAGTTATTACAGGGATTGCATTTTGGGGTGTGGTGATTCCAGCTACTTTATTAATTTCATTCTTTTATATCGTTAACTATTTAGAGGTTTCATATCTTCAACCACTTTTCGATCATAGTATGAAAGACTATTTTATTTCTGGAAAAGAAGCAATCCCATTGTTTGTAGGTTTTGAAACTGTTCTTGTCTATTTTCCTTTCATTAAAAATGGAAAAAAGGCGAGCAAATGGGGGCATTTGGGTTTATTGGCAACAACACTTTTGTATATGTTAGTTACACTTATTACATTTATGTTCTTTATCCAAGGTAAGATCACACACTTAACATGGCCTACTTTAACAATGATCAAAATCATACAGTTTCCATTTCTTGAGCGCTTTGAGTTTATATTCATCTTCACTTTTCTATTAGTGATTATGCCAGTTATGTGCATCTATCTATGGTCAGCTGTTCGAGCAGTTAAAGTTACGTTTCCAAAATTTAAACCGACGTATATTCTGCTCTTTTTATTAGCTATTAAAATAATTGTAAATAGTCGATTCATTGATCTCTTTTACACCCACCTTATTAAAGAACTGGTTACCTATAGTAGCACTGCTTTCATGTTTGGCTATATCCCACTTCTATTTATCATCAGTCTCATTCGTCAATTTATCAAAAAAAATAAGTCCGCATAGAAACACAAAGAGAAAGCTCAACCTGGACAAGGTTGAGCTTTGAGCTTTCTCTCACGGACCTATTTGAACATACTCATCTACTATAAGATTAAAACCAATCCCCGTATCCGATCTTTCTTAAGTGCTTCGCAGAAATATCAAGACTTTCAATTGGGTCTCTACCGTATGTATTATCTTGTTCGATTATGAAGTATTCTGCCCCATACTTCAGTCCAGCGTCCATGATTGCTTTAATATCTAAATTTCCTTCTCCTAATTCTGCAAACTCAATATTATGATGAACATTTTGGACGTAAGATGCACGATCTGTTATTTTGCTGAAGTCGATTTCTCCAACACGATAATCTTTAATATGTAGTAATCCTAATCTACCAGCATACCCCTCCATAAATTTCACAGGCTCAATTCCTGCTCGTGCTACCCAATGCACATCGATTTCAAAGCCAAGCTTTGTCGTATTATTTTTTATGATGTCTAGTAAATACTCTCCATCATATTTTTGGAATTCAATATGGTGGTTATGGAAATAGTAATGAATTCCCTCTTGTTCAAGTCTATTTGTGAAGGTTTCTAATTTATCGATAAACTCCATGATTTTTCCTTTGTCTCCAAGAATCTCAACTGGAATCATACCGATTCGTAAATACTTGCTATTTAATGTTTTACAATCGTCTACAATTTTGTCAAAATGATCGGTTAAGTTCTCATTTGTTGTTCCAGGTTTTGCTTCAATTGGTGCAGATAATGCTGCGATTTCAATATTAAAATCCTCTGAAGCTCTTTTGATTTCAGCTACATTTTCAACGGTCATTGGAATTTGAGATACTTCTACTGCACGATATCCGAGCTCGTGTAGCTTTTTCATTGTTTCATAGACACCAATTTCAGCAACCGTGGATTTAACTGTCATCATTTGAACTGCGATTTTACCTTTTTTCATCTTCCAAAAAACCTCCTCTTTATTTGTTTCAACCTGTTGTTCGATTATCATTGTGAGCAACTCATTGAGGATAATCTCGCCCGCTTTTAAATAGTAAAGGGGGTTACTAGATTCTATTGTTTTACTAAGTGATTTTTCTTTTCTTCTTCAATCTTTTTGTTCAATTCCGTTAAGTAGAGTTCTTCATCAAGTGGAAGTTCAACCTCTTTACCTAACCAACTAGAAAGATGAATAGCATTCGCTAATGCAACACCATGTATTCCATCACGACCTGGTGCTATTAATGGAGTTCCATCTAAAATATTAGCTGCAAAGTTTTCGAGAATCGTACAATGCTGGACACCCCATACACTTTGGAACTCAATAACTTCTTCTTCATAAATTTGCTCTGTGCCATTACTTTTCACAAGTTTGGTTAATTCTCCCATGCCAAGGGTAGCGCTCATTTCTTGCTCTGATTTATGCAGTCTTCTTACCGTCAACTTTCTACTATCGTCAACAATAATTTTCCCGTTATCTCCTAAGATCTCAAAACGATCAGTACCTAACACATCGTGGGTGCAAGTTGCAAAGAATCCTGTTGCACCATTCTCATATTCGAATATTGCTTTTACATCATCTTCAACTGCAATATTACGTTTAAAGCCATATTTTAAATTTGAGAATACTTTCTTAGGCATTCCACAAATCCACTGGATTAGATCAATTTGGTGTGGTGCTTGATTCACAAGAACTCCGCCACCTTCACCTTCCCAAGTCGCTCTCCAAGCACTTTGGTCATAATATCCTTGTGGTCTCCACCATGTTGTAATAATCCAATTTGAACTCCGAATTTCACCAATTTCTCCATCATCAATAATTTGTTTTACCTTTTGGTAAAGTGGATTCGTTCGTTGATTGAAGAAAACAGCAAATGTTAATTCAGGTTTGGTTGCTGCGAATTCATTCAATTCCTTAACTTGTTTTGTGTATACGCCTGCTGGTTTTTCAACAAGTACATGGATGTCACGTTCTAATGCGTCCATCGCAATCTTTGGATGGAGATAATGAGGAACTGTTGTTACAACTGCATCAACATCACCACTTTCTAACATGTCAATATAATTTGAGTAAAAAGGCACACCTGGATAATTCTCATTGACATATTCCTGTTGGGACGAATCAATATCGCTAAACGCTCCAATCACCATATTCTTCACTTTTCCCTCTTTTACAAATCGGGCATAGTTTTTCCCTTGCACCCCAACGCCAATAATTCCTAATCTGACTTGTTTCATCATCTATCTCTCCTCCCTTATGGCCATATCAAAAAAATACCGCACTAAACCCTTAGATGATTTCAATTATATGAAATCGTTTACTTTTTTTCTGTTCCAAAAAAAAGGTTTAACAATCGCTTCAAGTTTAGCACTAGTCTTCATAAATGACCATGTCGTAACTTTAGATGGGTTGTCATTTTTTTAGAAAATGACGTTACCTCTGTTTATTCACATGCACTCTTGTCTAGTACTATTAGATTAGAAATCAATCATAAAAGCATTTTTTAGGTCTTGTTCTCTAGGAATTGCTGGTTATACTTCCGTAAGATACACGATATAATGAATTTGGAGCAAAAATATTAGGTTGGAAGGGGAAGTTAACTTGTTAAAAAAATTCGCAGCAGATGCTTTAGGTTTATCTGATATCGGAAAAATTATTGGTCCTGAAGATTATGATAAAACGGACGCGGATGATTACATAAGACATGAGGACAACGAGAAGATTTATTTCTTAATTAAGACAAAAGCAGACGAGTACTGCTTTACCAATATTGCATTCATTCATGTCGATGGTGCGAATGCGGTTTCGTCTAAGAGGATGTTAAAACGATATCCATATTCACAGCATAAAATTTCGAATGTCTTTCTTGAGACGGCTGGTAGAGTCGACTTAGATATTGAAATTAAATTCACTCTCGGAAACCAAGCATTTAGTATTGATGTAGATAAAAGACAAATTGATAAATTAAATGATTTATATAAAGCACTCGTTTATATTTCTGAGGTCATTCACGAAAATAGTATTATGTATGATATGGCGGTCACTAGCTTAGATAAAGCTGTATCTGTCTTACACAATTCAAGAACATCAGATGTTACCCTTTCTGACGAATACAAACATTTAACGGAATATGGCTTCTCTTGGCTCTCATCAGCGCGTGAACAATACCTCCAAAAAGATTTTGGCGAGGTCTTTGAAAAGTATATTAATAATTAATAAAGCAAGGCATCCAACTAGTCACGTTTAAATGACTGTTGGATGCCCTTTTTGAATTACATTTCGCACTCAACCACTGCTACTCACGTAATTTAATATGCCTTAGACACTTCAACTCGAAATGTCTTTCCATTCTCGGTAAAATAGAGATGGACACCATGATCTTGATCATCCATGAAGAAAGAAACATATTTACTTTCATCTTTACGATTTGGCGTAAGTAGCGTAACAATGCGATGTCGGTTAGACTTTTTACTTGTTGCTTCTAGGTGCCATTCTTTCGGCAACCCTTCAATCTCTGCTGGGTCTACATCTTTATATTCATTGGTTTGACTTATCGATAAATCACCAGAAGAACTATAGATAAAGCGTCCTTCAAGATTCGCTTTGTCACCCTTAATTCTAAACACCTGATCCTCAATCTCATATTTATGCAAGGAATGTAGAAGCCAATTAACCCTACCTGGTTGTTTTAAATTAATATAATCTACGATTACAAAATACGACTGATTAACAAAATAGATTTCTCGCTCGAATTTTTCCAAATAAGGTACCGTTTCAGAATAAGCTTTTGTTGCATCTTCTCGGACAAAGCTATATTCATCGGTAGACCCGACCTCAAGAATCTTACCTTCTGCTTGTTTATTAAGAATTTTATTAGAATCGGCGTATTGGCCAATGCCATCAATAAGAATCGTATTATGAGATTGGGTTTGTCTTCTCCACTTTTTGTGCATGGAACTAAAAAATCCTACATAATGACCTGATTTAATGACAAGTGGTTCACCATAGGCATGAATGAGAAAACTATTTTGATCTCCATGACTATGACTTAAGGATCCATATGGACTACTTTTTGTTAACAACATAATATGGTCATTCGGCTGGTCCATTTTATGATGAAATGCTACCCATCCTATATCTTTAAACCACTTCACATTGTCAATATTTGAAGGTGGAATTGCCTTAACTTCAGGATAGTCATGTAAATATACCATGTCATCAAATGGAAAGTCCCACCAACCATAATTATAAAACTTTGTATCAGCCTCTGTATCCCAGGCTTTTACCTGTTCATAATACCATTGATACCAACCGTTATTTGTAATACCAGCAAACTGACGAATGTTAAAGGCAGTTTTCAAACCTGGACGTTCACCTAGGTTCGACTGATCACCAAAACTTGCTCGTCGTGTATCTTGGCTATAACAATATAAAGGAAAATCCCCTGTTTTTTGAAAAAATGGACGTTGATAGAAATCAAGTTTCATATATTTTTTAATCAAGTTTAATGCATCGATAAGGTAAGCCATACCAGTCGTCCAGTACATTCCACCTTCGGCCCATCCACCATCTTTTCCTCCCCAAGGCGTGTAGAGACAAGCGTAGTATTCGAGTGTATAATCTAGCCAATCTTTTGCCTCTTCTACTTCATTTAGTAACGCGATGGAGCATGGTATAAGAACCGAAGATAAAGAGCGGACAGCATGACTATCATATGGGACTTGATGAATCTTTGAACGTTTAACGACATGCTCAGCAACTTGTTCCGTTCTTCTTCTAAGAGAATGTCGGACTAAGCCTTTTTCCTCTGCCGTTAAATGATCATATAACCAATCATATCCCCAAGCCAAAGCAGCAACTACTCGGAAAGCGCATTCATCGTTATAGTCACGTGAAGTCGTGCCTTCTGTATCCCATTTTGATACATGGATTAACCATTCTTTCGCACGATTTAAGATGACAGCATCTTCTAGGATGACACCCGCTACACTTAAATGACGAATTGCATATAGTGTTTCCTGACAATCCAAATACATTTGTCTCCAAAGTTTTGTAACACGTTTGTTTTCAGGATATGGGCTTGGTTCAGGGATAAAATCTCTTTCAAGCCAAGGTTTTACGGATTTTTTATAAAAAACATTCCAATTGCAATGTGAAGGATTATTCTTTATTTCTTGCTTAAATGTTTCAAGCTCTTCTGGACCTAACCATAATCTAGGATGTGCAAGATTTACCTTTTCATAACGTTCTTCCCTACTTGGAAGTGGTGTTTCTGTTGCATTTTCAGGTACACTAAAACTTCTTACCTCACTCCAAGCATCAGTTGCTGTACTAGTATTAGGTTGTTCAAGTGAGTATCTCCAATAATATGTACCTGGTTTCATTACTTGATTAGGAGTGTAAAAATTGTATGGGATATTGTGAATCGTTACTGTTTGCTCTGGTAAAAATTCTTCACTCGTTGAGATTTGTAAACAATATTGATCATTTTCTAATTGTACTGGCATCCACGTAAAACGTGGGGGATTTTCTATAATATCTGTGTTTTCATCTGGTGCATATTTTACATCTAAAACCCCACTAATCGGTTGATAGATAGACCGCATCAAATCTCCCCCTTTTTGACTTGGGTTCTTTTTACTTCATAAACACTCCACCATTAATTTCAATTGTTTCTCCTGTAATAAAGGAAGCAAAGTCTGAAGCTAAGAAAGCGACAGCACCGTTAATATCTTGCGGAACTCCTCCACGACCTAATGGAATTTTACTAACTGCTGCTTTCCTTCCTTCTTCCGTATTAAATACAGTGTGAAATTTTGTTTGATCAATAAATCCAGGAGAAATGGCATTTACTCGGATTCCAAAAGGAGCAAGTTCTTTTGCCAAACCTTTTGTAAATGTTAAGATTGCCCCTTTTGAGGTTGCATAAGGTACAGCACCTGGTCCGCCTCCATCATGGGCTGCAAGTGAACTAAGATTTATAATAGAACCTGACCCTTTATCTTTCATTCCTGGAAGGACAGCTTTACTTACGAAAACTGCAGAAGTAACATTGACATCCATTACTTTCTTCCATAAATCTGCTGTCATCTCTGCAATTGGTCGTCTCTCTACTAAGTTACCAGCATTATTTATTAAAATATCAACTTTCCCCAATTTGTCTTCAACTTCGTTCACTAGAGATTCGATTTGAGCAAGGTCAGTAACATCTGCTTGAATCATAATTGCTTTTCCACCTTGTTCTTCTATTAATTTTACAGTCTCTTCTGCACCTCTTTTATTTGTTAAATAATTCACTGCTACTTTTGCTCCATTCGATGCTAATTCAAGAGCAACCGATTGACCAATCCCCCCACTAGCCCCCGTTACTAATGCTACCTTTCCATTTAAGTTGATTTCCAAGTCTATACCTCCTACATTTGTAATTTAGTTGATTAAATAAATCGTATCATTTTGACCATATCGGTCCTCGGTATTATTTTAGTGATTGTTGGCTTTTTTTTAGATGCAAAATAAAACAAATAAAGGACTTTATCCAATTGGATAAGTCCTTTATCATCAGATTGCTATTTTCCGATCTTTAGGGATGGCCACCTTGTGGCGTTACCTTCTTCTTTAGAGTATATATTCACATTTCCACTCTGCCCAAGTGTGTCAATAATCAAAAAAGTGACTATTCCATCAGTTTGTTCTTTTACAAAGTCCGTTACATTCAAATATAATTTTGATTCATCAACAGATTCTACCGTAATTGAACCTAGATAAAATGCTGAATCCCCCACTCCTTTTATACTTACTGAATTAGACTCAAGATTAGGTGAGTTTCCCCAATTAATGGTTTCTTCATCCCAGTTATCATTTTTTAATCCATACACATCAAGTTCAACTCTCGTAGTATTACTTCCTACTTTTCCTGTTATTTCAAATAGCGCTTTCTCGATATCTACATTCTTAGAAATATCAAATTTGTAAAAACCAACTCTACCTTTACTGTAGTCTGAATTACTTTTTATATTGAAGTATTTAAAGTAATTCCTATCAGACGCTCCAGCTTCAGTTAGGTCAGGGCTTTCTAATCCATAATTTGAATCTGGTTTTTCAATATCTACTAACGCATCGTCTATAGGAATAAGCACTTCTTGTTCACTAGGTTCTCCATGCTTTATTTCTGTAAAGTTAATATAATAATCATTCTCGATACTATTTTTCACATCATTATTATGCATTCTAATATCAGTACCTGCTTCAATCCGTAGACCATTCATATTCCCATTAATTTTATTGCCTATTATTTCGATATTTTTGGGGTTACCTGCACCAATATTCCCTGCATTGCTATCTCCATTATCATATGCAAGTATAATCCCTACAAACCCAGTAGCTGTATTATTCATAATCTTGTTATCACGAATAATTGTTCCTGGGGCATTTTGAATGAAGATCCCTTTTGCATTACTAGGTTGGGTTGTTTTCATTATTGTGTTTTTTTCGATGATGGTATTAGGAGATCCCATGTGGACTTTAATACCCTCACGAGAATTACTTATTTTGTTATCATGAATATAATTGTATGGGCCTGAAGCATCATGATTACTAGGAGCAGATCCCCCAGTATTACCAACACCAATTCCAGCACCAGTTAAAATATTTGAAATCTCATTTTTATAAATCTCGTTTAAATACTCATCTTCTCCATGTAAATCTATAGCATCTAACACTGTGCTCTCAAATGTATGATTATAGATTTCATTATTATGTGCATAATATTGAATCAATGCACCGTGTCGGAGATAGGGACCTTTAAATACACTGTTTCTTATTACGTTATACCGAGTATCATTCTTATATCCAGTTCGGTCAGTTTTCGGAATTCCCTGAATCGTGACCCCATAACCAGCGCCTCCACCACCCACATCTGTTGCGTTCTGAAATAGGGCATGCTGCACAACTATATCATGGCTATTTTCTATACGAACTCCCATTCTTTGATACTTTTCAATTGTTACCTTGTCAATAAGAATATTTGATGAAGGCATACTGCCAAATCCGTCTGAAATATAGATTCCATATGTGGGTCCCCCACGGTCTGGATTATTCTGCTTCGAATCTGTTGAAAAACTACCACTAAAGGTAGAGGTTATTGTTAGATTTGATATCACAATATTCGTTAATCCATATGCCCGAATCACTTTACCATTTGGATCATCAGCACCAAATACAGATACAAGAAATACATTCTCTTGACTTTCCCCACGAATGTTCACTCCAGACTTTAATCCAATATGGGACGATCCATCGTTTGGTAAAGTACTTTTTAAATTATAGGTACCTTTTGGTAGGTATACTTCATCTCCAGGATTAGCTGCTTCAATTGCTGATAGGATAGCTGGAAGATCATCCTTTTCATTATCTGCAGGGTCTGCACCAAAATCTATTACATTTAACGTTTGACCTGTCACTTTATTTGGCTTATGAATGGAATGCTTCGTTCCATCCGTATTTATTAGTCCTGGTTCAGTATATGTTATATCCTCTCGCTCCTCGGGCTCTGGAGGGACAAGTTCTTCGAGAATTAACTCACCAGTCTCAGAAGGACTATATATGTGCGTGACTGTAATACTGTTCCATAGATTGGACGAATTGCCTTTAGCAATAATTTTTACATAGCGGGCATTAGCATCTTCAATATCATAGGCAGCTAACCCGAGTTCTCCTTCTTTCGATTTACCATCTTGTAATACCGTTTGCCAATTCTCACCGTCGACAGACACTTGGACATCAAAAAACGATATTCTTTGATCTCCTTTGTGAAAAGCTAGACCTAGATATCCGATGGCTTGTATTTTTCCTAGGTCATATAAGATCCATTCTTCCAAACCTTCTGATGACCATCGAGTTTCTAAGTTATCATCTAATGTATTTTCAGGAAAATTTCCATCGTGTCCACTTGCTGTAACCTCTTTAATTTCTAATTTAATAGGCTGTATATCTTCTGAGAAAACTGGTAAGCCCGGAATAACTAGAATAATCGTTAACAGCAAATACAAAATAAATGGTACTTTTTTCTTCTTAAACCTCATCGTACTCCTCCTTCAACATAAACAATATTCAACCACTACCTACTTAAATCTCACTCCTTTTATCAATAGTAATGAAAACGCTATCATTTTTTTCATTATAGATAGAGAGTAAATTTATTTCTGGTGTTTTCTTTATATTGAATTATGGAATTTTTAGCATTGAGGTTGATACATGCTATTTTTTGTCTTTTTTTGATTTTGATAGACTTATGCTGGCTTGCATTTTTCATTCTTCCTATAGGGGATAATAACTGAAACAGTTGTCCCTTCATTTTCTTTACTTTCGAAATCTAACCCATATTTTTCACCAAAAAGTAATTCAATTCTTCTATTTACATTTGTAACACCGATCCCTAGATCACCACTAAATTTATGGTTATTTCGATTGTCCTTTTTCAAAGTCCATTTGATTTCCTCTAGTTTTTCTGCTGAGATCCCTTTGCCATTATCAATTACACAAACATGGAGATCTGTTCCTTGAATAAAAGTCCGTATTGTAATCTCCAACTCTTTCATTGTCTTTTTAAGACCATGCTCAATCGCGTTTTCGATAAGAGGTTGCAGGCTTAATTTAACCATCTGTGCATGATACACTTCTTCTTCAATTTCTAGATTTAGAGAGATAGGTTTTTTCATTCTACATTCATGAATGGTAAGATAATTTCTAATATGTTCAATTTCATCTGATAATTCTACGATTTCGAGGTTTCGAATAGAGTACCGAAACATGTGAGCTAAACTTTCAGCCATGTCGGAAATCTCCTCTATCCCATTTATTAGACCGTAACCTCCCATTGTTTCTAAAGTATTATATAGAAAATGAGGATTAATCTGTGATTGAAGAGCTTGTATCTCGATTTTTTGCTTTTCTAATTCCCTTTCTTGTAGTTCGATTTTTACTTGTTTATTTTTCAATTCTGCTTTATAGACTTGTTCTACTAGTGTTGAGAGTTTATCTACCATTGTATTATAACTATTAACCAAACTCTTGATCTCATCATTCCTGGAGAAATTTGGAACCTTTTCCCATTTTTCTTGCTCAACTGATTTCATAGTACGTTCGATTAATCGAATCGGATGTACAATATGTTTGATAAAACTAATGGCCAACAAGCACGCAATTAATACAACAATCCCTGCCGATATCAACGCAGTTTGTCTAACACCTGCAATTGGAGCAAGTAGTTGAGACTCGGGTACCCCTGCAATTAACTTCCATCCTGTATAGTCTGAAGTTAAAAACCGAAAAAAGGTATCTTCTCCGTCCCACTCTTCAAAAAATGTTCCCTGATTAAATTCACTGACTTGCATACGCCCAACTTCATTTAATGTTTCACCGATAAACTTGAAATCTGGATGATAAATAACTTTCCCATTTGTGTCAGTTATCATAAAAAATCCATTATCACCGAGCCTTGTTTTCCTCCACAATTCACCTAGTTGTTCAATACTTACTTCAATGGCTAAAATTCCATTAGGAGAAAATGATTCCATCCCCCTAATTTTTCTCGCAATCGTTATTGAAATATCATCATGTTTATCAGAAGGTTGAATGATAATTTTTCCGTTCTCTGGCGTGATGGGATGAAGATTTTTGTATTTTTCTTCTCGCGGAAAAGTACTATTATCCTGTGAAGCGATATGCCTACCATTATCCCCAATAATGTACATTCGATTTATTGCTGGATGCTGAATGGCGATTTGATCCATCATTGACCAAATTGATTCATAATATTGATATCTGATATGTTCTTTGGTATTGTCATCGTTTAAATCAAGAAAATACTTCACATTAGGATTTGAAACCAGGGGCAAAGTTGCTAACTCATAATTTCTTATATAACGATCTGATTGATAAGATAGATTCGTAATCACCTGTTCTAGATACTCTTCTGTTTGTTCTTCAAGTAGTTTAGAAGATTGGATATAGATGATACTAGACACTAGAATTAATGGTACGATCATGATAATTAAAAAATAGAGCAATAATCTCTGAAATAAATTTAAACTCAGTAACCACTTTTTCATTGTTTAATCCCTAATAAATTTCGATATTCTTTTGGAGAATAGCCAGTATGCTTCTTAAACATTTTTGTAAAATGTGTTGCATCATCGTATCCAATCTCATTTGATATATCGATTATCCGTAAATCACTACTCTCAAGAAGTCGCTTTGCGGTTTCCATCCTTAGTTGAGTCCTATACTCTACAAATGTTTGACCTGTTTCTTTCTTAAATAATTGACTAAAATAGGATGAATTAAGTCCTAATCTTTGTGCCACATCATCTAGATTCACTCTCGCACAAACATTCTTCTCCATGTATTGTTTAGCTGCCTCTATTGGGTCAATCAATTTTCCTTTTCTTTGGATGCGAATTTCATCAATTATTTTATGACAACTTTGTACAAATTCTCTTGTAATACTTTCGATATTATTGCCAGTTAGAATATAAGAACAGTCCAGTTGAATACTCCCTTTTTGATTGATTCGATTACTCAATGTATTTATCAAGTGATTCATAAGGTTGCGGTAATAATGTGTACCAAAATCTTTCTTTTCGACTTCATTTTCCCACTCGTTTACAGTTTTTTGTACTAATTCTTCGTTCATAAACCATATGACTTCTTCAAGTTTTATTAAAATATTCTCGATTTCACTAATTTTTATAAAATCGTTATTCTTTTTCTTTATATTTTCTACTAGTCGATCCACCGTTTCGGACAGTTTATCCTTTGAAATTGGTTTTAATAGATAGTCTTTTACACCATAAACCATTGCTCTCTGGGCATATTGAAAAGAATCATAGCCCGAGATAATAACCCACTGAGTATGTGGGTACACTTCGTACCATTTTGAGAGTAAAGATAGTCCATCCCTATCAGGCATATTAATATCTGACAAAACAATATCAAAGGAGTGAGTGATTAATAGTTCTTCAGCCTCAAAAGCATCTTCGGCTTCATACATTTCTACATCCGTATTCACACCGAAATTCAATTGCCTAAGTAAATAGCATATACGTTTCCGCACCATATGTTCATCTTCAATCACTAAAATTTTCAATGCTATTCCCCTCTCTATTTTTTGAATCTTTAAACTATTCTACTACACAAATGATAGGACCTTCAATTTAATATGCTTACTCTCAGTGAGGGTTAGAAAATAATAGAACGTAGATTAAAAAATAAATTCAAAGAGGCCACCCCAAATTTGCATTTAGGACAGCCGTCTTTCTACCTATTTTCTTGGGGCTGAATATTCCCCACTCTTGTACCGCTCAGATGCCTCTTCTAGAACTTTATTTCCACCTCTTTCTTTCCATTCTTCAACCACTTTTGGCCAATCACTAATTGGTTCTGCTCCAGTAATCATTTTGGCCATATGCCCCATTAACAATTTCGGTGGAGTGTCTGATTTAGGTTGTAAATCTGGTAATGTATCTAAGGATTGTAATGGTGGTTCAAATCTAATTCCATCTCTACCTTCATTTGCAAGGATGGTATCATATACTTCAATAAGTTGTTGGCCTTCTGGAGTCAATTCTAACAACCCTTTGATATATGTTGTATCTTGCACCATCCATAAGAATGCAGTACGATAACGCTCAATGTTTACTTCATCTATTGTTTGAGGTTGATTATAATTGATTTTGCCATTCTCTACTGTATAGTCTTTTCCTTCAATACCATAAGTAAAGAATTTCTCTGCTTCTTCAGATAACATCCAATCGAAGAATTGAATGATTTTCTCTGGGTTTTTAGCATCTTTGTTAATAGCATATGCACGAGTGACATCACCATATAGGTAATATCCACCCTTCCCGTCTGGACCAATTGGTGAAGGTACAAGTGCAATTTCAGCATCAGGTACATTTTCCTTTAGCTGCTGCTCCCACTGTAATAACTCATTTGCATTCATGACCCACATTCCTATATTTCCATTAATTGCTTCATTTTTATATTGAGTTGAATCAATTGTTAAAAACTCTTTGTGTAACAATCCCTCATCATACATTGTCTTATATGTCTGAAGGGCTGCTTGCATATTTTCACTATCAAAAAACTTAGGAACAGGATTTCCATCTTCATCTATTTCCCACATACTTTGATATGGTAGAACATCGTAGGATCCAAAGAATGTATCTGAGTACTTAAATTCTGCACGTCCACCATATGGTTGCGGTACTCCCATCTTTTTAAACTCACGTAATACATCAATTGTCTCCTCAACGGTAGTTGGGACTTCTAATCCAGCCTTATCCAATAAATCTTTTCGAATCCAAGTTGCTCTACGTGATGGGTTTGATAAAAACTCAGGTATTGAATATATTTTCCCATCGGTAAATCTTTGTTGCTCCCACGCAGCTTCAGGAATATATTTTTTCAAATTAGGTCCATACTCCTCAATTAAATCATCTAGTGATAGAAAAACTCCTGCTTGTACAGCTTGCTGTAAAGATTGACCACTTCCTTCTCCAAAACCACCAGATGTCTGAACTACATCAGGTATATCCCCAGAAGCAAACATTAGGTCCATCTTAGTCGAGTATTCTTTGTGTGGTAAAAGTCGAATATCTAAATCAGTATTCGTTAACTTTTCTAGCTCTAGTACATACTCATCCTTGTTAATATCAGGAGAATTTTCAACATGAGTAAACGCTAGAGTACGCATTGAAATCGAAAAACTCAAAGGTTCGTCATTTTCTTCTGTTGCATCATTTGTGTTTTCTTTTGGCTTTTCTTCATCTGCGGTTTGCTTACTTTGACAACCGATCATTACGATCATCGAGAGTAATAACATCCCTAACAAATAGAATCCTTTTTTCATTATCCAGCCCCCTCTTTAAATTAAGCGCTTTCATTCGCTTGTATAAATTATATTTTGAAATAAACGCCTCAACATGGTTTATCTTTAGGCAGATTTGGTGTTTTTTTGTGTTATTCCTTAACTGAACCTAACATTGCTCCCTTTACAAAATGCTTTTGTAGAAATGGATACAACACCAGGATTGGTATTGTAGCTACAACCACAGTTGCCATTTGAATCCCTTCAGGTGAATTTAATGCCATTGATGAAAATACTGAGTTGGCTTCTATATTCATTTCATCGTTCACGATCATTTGTCTCAATTTTACTTGTAACGGGTATAACTTAGGATCATTCAAATAATATAAAGCAGTTTGGTAATTGTTCCAGTGATTCACACCATAAAATATCCCTATCGTTGCTAATACTGGTTTTGATAGAGGTAAAACGATTCGAAATAATATTCCCAACTCACTTAACCCATCAATACGTGCGGCATCTATCATTGTGCTAGGAATATTCAAGAAAAACGATCTCATAACAAAAAAGTTAAATGCGCTTATCATACCTGGTATAACTAATGCCCATAGGGTGTTAACCATCCCTAAGTTCTTTACTACCAAATATGAAGGGATTAATGGTGCGGAAAAAATCATTGTAAATAAAACAAGTAATAGAATAACTTTTTTTCCCTGATACTCTGGTCGGGAGAGTGGATAAGCAAGAGATGTTGTCGCAAGTAAATTTATTAAAGTTCCTCCTACTGTTATAAGAACCGAGATAAAGAAAGCTCTCCATATTGATGCATCATGAAACACATATTGAAAATTCATTAATGTAAATTCAACTGGCCAAAAGAAGACTTCCCCTTTTGTTATGGCATTAGAGCTACTAAATGATTTTGCAATGACCGAAACTAAAGGGAGTAACATCGTCAAAGAAATAAGCGCTAAAAATAATACATTACATATATCGAATATTTTAGATCCTAGACTTACGTTTTTTTTCATGTCATTACCTCCTAATACAAGCTATTTCCAGTGAGCCTTTTACTAAAAAAGTTTGCACAAACTAAAAGTATAAGACCTACAATCGATTTAAAGAGACCTATTGCTGTTGTAAAACTATATTGTGCATTTAGTAAACCTACTTCGTAAATATAGGTATCTAGTATATCTCCATTTGCTTGATTGAGTGGATTTAGAAAAACGTAAACCCTTTCAAAACCAAAATCTAGAAAATTACCAATATGAAGTAAAAACAATATACTAAACGTAGGCAAAATAGCTGGGAGTGTAATATTTAATACTTGTTGGAATCGATTTGCTCCATCAACTTTAGCCGCTTCATAAAGCTCAGGATTGACTCCAGCTAGGGCAGCTAAATAAATAATCGTTCCCCAACCAACACTTTGCCACAGGTACGTTAACACTAGGATTGGACGAATATATTTTTCCGAACCCATAAAATAAATTGACTCAAATCCTAACCATCCAATAAAGTGATTAACAACTCCAGTTGTTGGAGAAAGAATACCGATAAACAACCCACTTATAATTACCCAAGAAAGAAAATGAGGCATATAAACAATTGTTTGAATGATGCGTTTATAAATGATTAATCTTAATTCATTTAATAGTAATGCCAAAATCAGTGGCGCAGGGAAAATGATGATATCATAAAAGCTTAATAATAGAGTGTTCTTTAATACACGAATAGAGTCAGGGTTTTGGAACAATCCTGCAAAATGTTTTAGACCAACCCACGGACTTTCAAATATTCCCATAAAGATATTATAATCCTTGAATGCGATGACCGACCCTATCAGTGGTATGTATTTAAAGATAATAAAGTACAATATTCCTGGTATAGAAATGATGTAAAGCATTTTATGCTTGTTCAGCAAACCTAATCTTCTTCGAAAACTTGTTTTGTGATTGTAACGAATCTCTTTATTACTAGTATTCTCTTCAGTTACAACTGAACCCTTCATCTACTTCCCCCCTAATCATTTCGATTTTGTCACATTTTCAGATAGTTAACGAAAAGCCAATACACAACCTCCTCTTTCCAACCTTTCCTCTTTTCAATTTCACCTTATATTCTCAATAACTAGTAATCTTATTTTAGCACCCTATAAAAACGAACACTTCTGATGTATTTTAGTTATTCTTGGGTTTTTTTTATTTTTTGGCTCTTTGAGGGAATAAACTCAGACGATTGAATAAGGGGTATGCTTGTCCAACAACATTCAAATGAATTGATCAGATCCGTCTATTATACGGGGGACTTTCAGGAGAAGAATTAGGTTTGCAAGGGATGTTCTTGCAGAAGAACTACTTTGTGAGGAATACTTCATATAATTCGGAACTTCATCTGCTTTATGAAGGACTTTATGAGGATACATCACTTCTCTTATGATGAAGATTCTGTACAAATTCCTCCCCCTCTTCCTTTTTACCAGGATGATAAAGATTTGAGCGGAATTTCACATTCATTTTTTCCTTTACTCCACATATTATTCTGAAGTCACAACAAAGAATCGGTACCCGACAACAGCGAAATTTCTCCCTTCACTGATGACGGGCACCGATTCTTTTAACTCGTAGTGTTTTAATTACTTAGTATAACGATTTGCATAACATGATGCGACAAATGCATCTGGTTTTATTTTTGGTTCTACACCAATTGCTTCCATTCGTGTTACCATTTCATTGACAAATTCACGCGTCTTGTTTCTCTTTCCTGCTCCAATGTCAATATGACCTTCCATTGTAAATGATGCGCCATCGTAGATATGTGGGAGTACTATTTCAATGAGTTGATTCTTTTTCTCTTCGGTAAACAACGAGACAATTTCTTCTGATAATGATAATTCATAGGAAATACGCTCATGCAATTGCTCCATCCTTCTTGGAACAACCACTTTTCGGATACATGCCCACACACCTTTTCCTTCATTAAGTATGACAATACCTGTGATAAAGGTAGTTTGCCTTGGATGCACTTGAGAGTCTGTACCAATAATGAGCCTGAATTTCCCAGTTGGTTGAGAACGCATAAACTCAGTTATATGTTCAAAAACCCGCTCAAATGACATCCGTTTTTCTTTTAAATTTTTAAATAAGCAGTGATTGTTTGAATTGTTTCTCATAAATTCATATCACAACTTTCCAGTCTTTTATATATTTTATGACCGAAAACTGGATTATGTGTACTAATTGGTGATTTGGTACAAAATTGGTTGTCTGATATATAGCTATTTCTAATGGAAAGAGAAAAATGATAATTACTTCTCAGAAGGGGAAATTGTTATTGAGATAACAAAGTTTGATTTTCGAAAGCTTTGGCAATGATACCAACCACAGTAATATGTACTGAGGAAGCTTATAATGTTGCGATCGGCACATTAGCCGATTCACAATTAAATTTTTTGAGGACATCCTTGAAGGGAAGTTTGTCTATGGGTCCCATATTATAGAACTACTGCTAGTTGATGAGGTTCAATTTATTAGATCATTTTTTTATCCATTTTGTCTAGCACACTGACAAAATAGGACATATTAGTTTGATTTTTAATCTGATTTGTCTTTCAAAATACCTATCAAAGACATTCCAGCTACTTTTTAAACCAGTTTGTCAGCGACA
This sequence comes from Bacillus nitroreducens, assembly GCF_964021195.1. NCBI lineage: Bacteria > Bacillati > Bacillota > Bacilli > Caryophanales > Bacillaceae > Bacillus > Bacillus nitroreducens. The sequence continues at coordinate 239,645 of NZ_CAXHYI020000003.1, forward strand.
CTAAGTAACCTTTTAAAAAGTTTTGTCATTTTAAACTGACTAATTTTTTCTACATGTTTTATCATCCAGAGTGATTATGAAGGACATTTCAGATTCACCTTTAATCCGCGATGTCCTTCATCTCACTCGAACCTTTAGAATATCTCGTGTTCCACTAATCCGTATGCTACTCATTTGCTCCCTTATTTCTCAGAACCAGAAGATCCTTCTCCCTGTTCTCCTATTTCAATAACTCCTTTGAGATCGTCTTGAACGCTTTGTTCAGCAAGGGGAACCTTTGAACGGTATGCAGAGCGGACGATAACGTGTGCTGCCACAGGGGCAGTAAGGAAGACAAAAAAGATTCCTAGAAATAAACGAATGCTAAATGTACCTTCCATTATGAAAAATAGAAACGTTCCGACTAAGATAAACAGTACTCCCATCGTTGAACTTTTCGATGCAGCATGTGCCCGTGAATACACATCAGGTAACCGTATCAACCCAACTGCAGCAAAAAAACTAAAGATGGTCCCTACTAAAATAGATAAAACCGCAAAGACTTCAATTACTTCAACCGGATTGTTTATTCCGCTCAATAACAACACCTCTTTCAATAAATCTCGCGAAGGCTATCGTCCCAATGAAAGAGAGGATTCCAATTAGTAAAATCACTTCAAAAAAGCCGGTATTACGCAAAAACACGGAAAAGATCGCTACTCCTGAGAGAATATTAATCCCTAATACATCAAGGGCTTGAATTCGGTCAGAGGCTGACGGACCCTTCACCAAACGATAGATTGTCGCAAAAACAGCAAACGTTAGAAAACATAATGAAATGAGTAAAATTATTTTTATCATTAACGCGTCACCCTCTTAATAGCCTCTTCAAATTTAGCTGTTGAACGCAACACTGCGTCACTAGATTCTGGAATATCCATAGCATGAATATAAAACTTTTTCTGATCATGTGAAACCTCAACAACAACCGAACCTGGAGTTAATGTTAAGAGCATCGCAAGCAATGTGATTTCCAAATCCCCTTCAAGCTCTGTTTCCAAAGTAAAAATGCCTGGTGTAATATTAATTCGCGGACGCATAACCTGCTTTACAACTAAGACGCTTGAAGTAAATAACTCATATATAAAGACTAGAAATAACTTTATAATGGCGAGTAAAGTCTCTGCATAAAATTGACTTGAAAAATATCTCCTCAGGATAAATAACACGATCAATCCGAACAAATAGCCACTTAAAAAGGTTAGAAAAGTCCAGCTATCCTGGAGGAACATCCATATAAAACTGATGAGCAAATTGATTAAAACCTGCATGGGCATCTCTAAACCACCCCTTTCTGATTATGAACAACAGTGGGCTTCTTATCATTACTACATTCTTTAAATTTACCTGTTAACGGCACTGCCTAAGACCGCTTCGATATAGATGCTTGGGTTCATAATTACATCAACTGCAATATCAACATATTCACTGATGCCCTGTGCCCCGAGACCAAGTACAATCGTCAAAGCTGTAAGAATTCCCATTGGTAAAAGCAGGCCTTTTAAATCAAGTGTTTCTGTTTCTTCTGGTACATCGGTATATCCCCAAAAGCCGTTCATAAAAATCTTCATGATTGAAAATAACACCATTAAACTCGTCAATAAACCTATACCGCCTAGCCAAAAATAATCAGAAGCAAATGTTCCTTCAGTGATAAATATTTTTCCTAAAAATCCACTAAGCGGTGGTATTCCTGCAAGCGATAGTGCTGCAATAAAAAACATCCAACCGAATTTTGGCTGTAGCCTCATCAGTCCGCTAAATTCTCTTAAGTTACTCGTACCTGTAAGATAGATAATCGTTCCAGCTAAAAGAAAGACAAGTGCTTTCACAATCATATCGTGCATTAAATAATAAATAGAACCAGTGATTCCTTCTGTAGTAAGAGAAGCAACCCCAGCTAAAATAAAACCGACACCCACAACCACATTGTAGGTAATGATTCGTTTAATATCCCAATATGCCACTGCACCAATTGCTCCAAGTATCATCGTGACAGCTGCTAAAATTCCGATTAGTAAATGGGTAATCTCTGGCTCATGGTAAAACACTAGCGTAAAGACCCTCATAATTGCGTAGATTCCAACCTTTGTTAAAAGAGCTGCAAAAATAGCTGCAATTGCTGTTGGGGGTGCACCGTAAGATCCTGGAAGCCAAAAGAAAAGAAACAATCCTGCCTTTAACCCAAACACTATCAAAAACAAAATCGCCACGGTAGTCATGACACCATCTTGACCTACCTCTGAAATGCGAGCTGAAAGGTGAGCCATATTCAAGGTACCTGTAATTGCATATAAATACGCAACAGCTACTAAAAATAGGAATGACGAAATCATATTCACTAATATATACTTGATTGATTCTCGTAACTGAATTTTTGTTCCGCCTAAAGAAATCAATACATAGGATGAAACAAGCATCACTTCAAAACAAACGAACAAGTTAAAAATATCTCCTGTAAGGAAGGAACCATTCACACCCGTAATGAGAAACAAGAAAAGTGGATAAAAATAAAATAACTCCCTTTCCTTCCCGATGCTATTAAAAGCATACAAGAGACAGCAAAGTGCTACGATACTTGTTACCATGACTAATATGGCCGCTAACATATCTGCAACCATACTCACTCCAAATGGCGCTGCCCAACCACCTAATTGAAGAACTTGAATCCCTTCTATTTTATTTAGGTGCATTAATATCAATGAGATGATAAATACACCAATGACTGCAGTTAGACTAAGAGCCCTATGCAATCTTATGTTTTTTCGAAAAACAACCATAATCATCCCGATAATGACGGGGATGATAATTGGAAAAACAACTAAATTACCCATCGCTTTTACCTCTCATTGCTTGAGTATCGTCCGTGCCTAATACCTTATAAGCACGGTAACTTAGCACTAAAAATAATGCTGTTGTTGCAAAGTTGATCACGATTGCTGTTAGAAGAAGTGCCTGAGGCAATGAATCAACATAAGATAATCCCTTGATTCCTAACAATGGAGGTCCACCTTTTTCAAGACCACCCATTGTGATAATAAGTAGGTTCACACTATGGCCAAGTATGGAAGTTCCTAATATAATCCGAAATAATGTTTTTGATAAGATAAGATATATCCCGATTGCAAATAAAATCCCTACTAGAATTGACATTAATGTTTCCATTATCGATCATCACCTATACTCATAATAATTGTGAGCGATGTTCCAATGACTGCCAAGGCGACCCCTACATCAAATAAAACCGCTGAAGCGAGCTCAGTTTTTCCGAAAACTGGAATATCAAAATATCCAAATGCTTGTGTCAAAAACTCTTTGCCAAAAAGCATCCCACCTACCCCCGTTAATACTGCAATTAGTACACCAATTGCAGCAACTACTTTGAAATCTAAGGGCAAGTTATTCCGAACTGTTTCAATATCAAACGTGAGGAATAGAAGAACCAGACCTGCCGAGAAAGCCAGCCCTCCAATAAAACCTCCGCCTGGATTATGGTGTCCAGAAATAAATAAATTGATGGCAAAGGTAAAAATAATAACAACAGCTACCTTTGTGACACTTCTGATGATGACATCATTCGGCTCTTTCATCTGATCCCTCCTTCGCTAAACGTAATTTTATTAATGAGTAAACCCCAAGGCCAGCAATACTTAAGACAAGGATTTCTAGCATCGTATCTATACCGCGGAAATCAACTAAAATGGAGTTTACGATATTTTTCGCTCCTGCTAGTTCATATGAATTTTCATAATAACTTGAAATGGAGTCAAACAGTCGGTTTCCATTCGCTGCTAATGCAACGATTGTGACAACAGCCCCTGCTCCCACTGAAATAATCAAATTCGTTAATTTAAACGGTATACGACTAACTTCCTTGCGCATTTTTGGTAAATGATAAAAACATAACAGAAACAGCACTGTAGTTACCGTTTCAACAACTAGTTGAGTTAGCGCTAAATCTGGTGCACGGAATAAGACAAAGAAGAATGCCACGAAAAATCCGAGTGCTCCCACCGCTACAATTGAAGTAATCCTCGACTTTGAAAAAATAACGGAAACTGCAGAAACTAAAGCTAAAATCATCATCGCTATTTCAAAAGGTGTTGCTACTGCGTCATTGGAGGAATCAAAAGAGATTCCGCCAAACAGCCATATTCCCCCTCCAACAGCAATTATCATAAAACCAAAAATATAAACGAGGTAATCCCGAATAAACCCAGTCATATAAACATTTGTAATCTTGCCAGATAACTTCTCTGTTCCATTGATAAATAAATTGTAAATATTATTGATCGTTAATGATTGTGGATATAGGTGATACACTCGATACCATTTTCTTAAATTTAGATAAAGGATGGTTCCAAGAACAATGACACCTATGGTCATCCATAGTTCAAGATTCCACCCATGCCATGCTGATATTTTAAGATCTAATACGGCTGCTTCTGAAAGTACTGGTAAGATAGATGTCAGTGCTGGCTTTAATAAATTATCCGCGAGTACATTTGGGAAAAAGAAACCAATAATGACAAGTGATCCCAATATAATAGGAGAGATCAACATTCCCAATGGCGCTTCATGAACAACTCGATCATTGTCAAGTTTATATTTCCCTCTAAATGTCTTAAATAAGAGAATCATGCAATAGATAAATGTAAAGACACTCGCAACCCACGCTACTATCGGAATAAGAATTCCGATGGTCTGCATGTTATAAAAGTCCATCCCTGCTGCATTTTTTGCAGCTGTAAAAAACATTTCTTTACTTAGAAAGCCATTGAATGGTGGTAATCCAGCCATTGAAAAACTACCTATTACTGTGAGTGTAAAGGAAATAGGCATAAGACTCATTAATCCACCTAGTCTTCGAATATCACGAGTCCCTGTTTCATGGTCGATAATACCAACCACCATAAAGAGACTTCCCTTAAACGTTGAATGGTTGACTAAATGAAAGATTGCAGCAAATATCGCAGTTCCATATAAAGTCGTCTCATTACCTAAATCGAAATACATAGCAGCTGATCCAAGACCGAGAAGACTCATGATTAGTCCTAATTGACTGATCGTAGAATATGCTAATAATGCTTTTAAATCTGTCTGTCTAATTGCATTTACTGAACCATACAATAATGTAATTAAACCAATTCCTGTTACAAGCCAGAACCAAGTAGATGAACCCCCAAAAATTGGAGTTAATCGCGCAACTAAATAAATCCCTGCCTTAACCATCGTCGCTGAATGTAAATAGGCACTTATCGGTGTTGGAGCTTCCATTGCATCAGGTAACCAAATGCTAAATGGAAACTGAGCTGATTTAGTAAAAGCACCAAGTAAAACTAACACCATTGCTGGGATAAATAATGCACTAGAGGTAATAGCATCAACATGTAGTAACATTTCACGAATACTATTCGTTCCTGAAGCACTTGAAATCATGATGAGACCAGCAAGCATGGCAAGCCCGCCAAAAATAGTAATCAACATTGATTTTTGTGCTCCATATCGTGATTTTTCACGTTCATACCAATACGCAATTAATAAGAAAGAAGAAACACTCGTGATTTCCCAAAACACATATAGAACATAGACATTATCAGAAAAGACTAAACCAAGCATCGCACCCATGAAAATAAGTAAATACACATAAAAATTATGAAGTGCTTCACGTTCTTTTGATAAATAGAAAATTGAATATAAGATGACTAAGGCACCAATGCCTGAAATTAGCAATCCGAATGTCAGACCTAACCCATCGATATAAGTTGAAAAATCAATATTATAGGTTGGAATCCAAGGTATAGTTGTGATGATTGTATTCCCAGCCGAAATTGTGGGAATAAAAGTTAAAAGATAGGCGAATATCAAGAGTGGCACGAAGAAAACGAACCAACCTGTATGAATTCGCGAAGAGAATTTTTTATATAATATAGGAACAAACACGGCGAATAGAAAAGGCAACATAATTAAAAGATGAAACCAATACAATGGAATCGCCTCCTTTATAAGGATATTTTTTACAATTTAGTTTAATAGATTGACTCATTTTGTAGCATGCGATATAGTCATACATAGTTTATAACTAATTGACATTTTATAATTACATTTTTCAGGTGGTTTGATACATGAGAGCTCCCATTTAGTTGAAGGACTATCTATAGTGGTTCCATATTTTATTACTAATTATTATTAAGATAAATGGCCCTGCCACAGATTTCACATCAAGCTTTGAGGTGAGTTGCTAATGAAAATGAAAAAAGAACGAATGGACGAAAGTATTCTCGTCTGTGTATATTATGGTCCTAATGGTGAACGTCTCATCCAACGTGGTTGCAACATAGCAAAAATGTTAGACTGTCCATTGTACATTCTAACTGTTGATCCAAAGCCTTTCGATGACTTAGACCCTGAGAAAGTTTCCTACATTACGAGATGGAAGGAAATTGCTGACCAACATAGTGCGGATGCATTTATTATGAAAGACAATGAGAAAAGACCAATTGCGAAAGTAATTGCTGATGTTGCTAGACAGAAAAATATTACGCAAATCATCTTAGGTCAAACAGCACAAAGTCGTTGGGAGCAAATGACAAAGGGGTCCATTATAAACTCATTATTAAAAGAAATACCTTTTGTTGACCTTCATATTATTTCAGTTGCCCGCTTCCTTAAAAACACTGAAGGGCATTTTGACAAAGGAGTTCGTGCTTATCTTGTAAAAGAAGATGAACATTATCGTCTTATCTTTAAACATACAAGAAACGTTGTTTACGAAGGAATCTTTTTCAAAGAATTCGGTACCGACTTTAATAATGGAATTTTTAAATTTATGAAAGACCAAAAGACACTACAGGTCCAAGTGAACGAGGATATCGTAACTGATTTAACGAATGTAGAAATGAATACAAATATAGACGATGATGACTTCTTATAATCTCCGCTTTTTGCGCGGAGTTTTTTTGTGTTTTTGTATCACCCTAGTGACGACGATTTAACCTATAGGTTAACGTCCACTTTTACCATTTGCTTTTCTTCATTATTTATCCCGATATATTTGAACGTTTCCGATGGTGAATGATGATTATATATATTCATTAAGATAGAAATGGCAATTCCCTTTAAATAGGCATGATATCCAAATGTTTTTCGAAGTGTGTGCATTCCTATCTTCCCAGAAATTCCAACTTCTTTTGCCGCATTGTGAATGATGCGATAGGCCTGCTGTCTAGAAATAGGCTGATCGTCCTTCTTTGATTTGAATAGAAAGTCGCCCTCTTTATAATTTTGGTTCTGTAAATAGTTGCTTAACTCACAATAAATCATGTTGTTTAAATAGTAGGCTTTTACTGTTGAACTTGTTACATCTTTCACATACAAGAACTCCTTCATTCCCGACTCGTCCCATACATCCCCGACGCGTAATGAAAGTAAGTCACTCACCTTAATTCCTGTATTTATTCCAAATACAAAAAGCAAGAGATCTCTTTGCGATTGTTTTCTTAATACTTCTTTAATCGCATTTATCTCACTTACTTCCCTAATTGGATCGACAAACTCCATTCGTTTATCCTCCCGTTAATGTTACATAAACTAAAATTAACACACATTAAGTAACATGACAAGATTCTTGCATACATATTGAACTGAATTTTTTCACTATACAAACAAACTTTTATCCATCTTCTTTACCACTAATGAAATAAAAGAATGAATTTGCTAATTAAAGGGGAAATTATTACAAATTTAGTAACAATCATCATTGAAAGGAGTTTTAAAGATGAGAAAGTTCAGATGGTTGATTATCACCTTGTTAGTTATATTTGCCGTTGGAGCTGGTATAATGATTTCTCAAAATATCGGTGAAGAACAGGCTGAACAAGGCATTGAAAACCAGGAAAAAGAAGACAAAAAAGTAGACAATAACAAGCACTTTTCAGTTCAGCATAAGGACTACCCTGGAAAAATGGCGCCGAAGTTTAGTGCTGAGGATTTAACGGCCGAACCATCAGGAGATTGGATCACAAACGGTGGAAACATATTTAATAGTAGATATTCACCGCTGGATAAAATCAATAAATCGAATGTAAAGGAATTAAAAGCCGAATGGGTTACAAGTCTCGGCTCTGGTTATGAGTTTAAATATTCAGGTGAAGCAACTCCCATTGTCTATGACGGAGTTATGTTCACTATTACTGGAGCTCACGATGTTCAAGCAATCGATGCAAGGACAGGTGAAATAATTTGGGAATATCGCCCTGAATTAGCAGCAAATTTAGATACTGTCTGTTGTGGATGGACAAGTCGAGGTGTTGGATTAGGCGACGGAAAGGTTTTTGTCGGACTTTTAGATGCGAGATTAGTTGCCTTAGATCAAAAAACTGGTGAACTTGTTTGGGAAACCACAGTTGAAGACTGGGAAAAAGGATATACCATTACTAGCGCTCCTCTTTATTATAACGGAATGGTATATACTGGGATTGCCGGTGGTGAATACGGGATACGTGGATTTGTTGCCGCTTATGACTCTGAGAAAGGCGAAGAACAGTGGAAGTCCTACACTATTCCAGGACCTGGAGAAGTAGGACATGACACATGGCCACAGGATAATGACGCCTGGAAAAAAGGTGGAGCACCGGTTTGGCAAACACCGGCTATCGACCCAGAACTTGGACTTATCTACTTTTCTACTGGCAACACAGCTCCCGACTTAGATGGAAGTAAACGTGAAGGAGACAACTTATTTGCCGATTCAGTCCTAGCACTTGATGCTAAAACAGGTGAATACAAATGGCATTTCCAAGAAGTTCACCATGATATTTGGGATTACGATGCACCAAACCCAGTGATCTTATTTGATGTAGAAATGGATGGAAAGATGAGAAAAGGGATTGCACAAGCTGGGAAAACAGGCTGGGTCTACATATTGGACCGAACAAATGGTGAGCCACTTATTGGTATTGAAGAAAAGCCTGTTCCTCAGGATGAAAGACAAAAAACATCACCTACTCAGCCATTCCCTGTTGGTGATGCTTTTATTCCTCAAACTGTAACAGAAAAAGATGTTGAAAGAGACTTACCAGAAGGATGGAAAGGTAAAATAGGTGATATATTTACACCATTCTGGGATGAACCAATTACAGTAAAACCAGGACCACAAGGTGGAGCAAACTGGCCGCCATCAGCATATAACCCAAATACTGAACTTTTCTACGTACAAGCGAATGATACGTATTATTCGTTCTCCCATGATAAAGATGATGAAGCAAACACTTACACAGAAGGTGAAGTATGGCTAGGAAGTTTAATGGAGCCTGTACCGTACGCACCTGGTCGTGGTACCGTAACGGCACTAGATATTAAAACGAATAAAATTGTATGGCAAAAAAATTGGGACCAGATTGCTTATAGTGGCCTTCTAACAACAAAAGGTGATCTCTTGTTTGCAGGTCATAATGATGGCCGAATCATTGCATATGACGCAACAAATGGCAATGAATTATGGGAGTTTAAAATGGATGCAGGAGCGAATGCACCTCCTATCACCTATGAAATTGATGGTAAGCAGTATATCACTATTTTTGCTGCTGGTAACTCACTTGCAGGAACCACTCATGGTGACAAGGTTTATACATTCTCTCTAGAAGGAAGCTATGCGTCTTTAGAAGATATACCTGAAGATCAAATCAATGTTTCACCAACCGCTAATGACCCTGAAGCTACTGATAAGAAACAAGATGCTGAAGAAAGTGATAAATCCACTGTACATCAAGGTGAAGATGTATATAAAAACAACTGTTTAGCATGTCACGGAGACAACGGTGTAGGTGGCCATAATGGACCAAGTTTACAGCGTAGTGCAATGCTTGAAGATAGAGAAACACTCATTAATCAAATCAAAAATGGTAGCGCTGGAATGCCTCCATTTAAGGACAGTTTAAGCGATGCTCAAATTGATGTACTAATTGAATATTTACAAAGTCTAGGAAAATAATGTTTTAAAGGAATCGTTAGTATACAACGATTCCTTTTTTTGCTTATCGCTCAGTGAATATAACATTATGAACCCCTTTTACACTTTAAAGAAAAATAATATCTAAAAATAAAAAATATTGTAGAAAAATGTTCGAAAGATGTTATAATGTTCAATATCATATAAAATTTTCTGACAATAAGGGGGACATTATCATGAAAGGAAGAAAACTTTCCTGGATGGTACTCTTCATGGTGTTTGCTTTAGTTTTAGCAGCATGCGGAGGTACTGATACTAGTAAAGAAAGCGACTCATCATCAGATGACGCGATAGACGAAGGAAAAACATATACTTTTAAAGCAGGACATTCTCAAACTGAAGAACATCCTTATCATCTTGCACTTCTTGATCTAGCTGAGAACGTGAAAGAACGTACTGATGGTAAAGTTACGATTGAAATTTTTCCATTAAACCAATTGGGAGCAGAGAGAGAATTGACAGAAGCTCTTACACTCGGTACAGCTGATATGTCCATTTCATCAACAGCACCGATTGCAAACTTTTATCCACAAATCGGTATTGTTGATTTACCATTCTTATTTGAATCAAGAGAACATGCATACAGCGTTCTTGATGGACAAGTTGGTCAAGACCTTCTATCTGGAATGGAAGAAGTTGGACTTATGGGTCTTGCATGGGCAGAAAATGGATTCCGCCACATTACAAACAGTAAACATCCAATCACAAAACCAGAAGACTTACAAGGATTAAAAATCCGTACTCAAGAAAACCAAATTCACCTTGATGCATTTAACGCTCTCGGTGCTCAACCAACACCTATGGCATGGAATGAAGCATTAACCGCCCTACAACAAGGAGTTGTTGATGCACAAGAAAATCCATTAATTATTGCAGATACGTACAAGCTCTTTGATTCAAACCAAAAATACATGACTTTAACAGGACATATCTACTCTCCTGCAGTGGTTATGTTCAGTAAATCTGTTTGGGATACACTTCCTTCAGAATACCAAGACATACTCAAGGAAGAAGCAAAAATCGCAGGTGACAAAGTTCGTGAACTTAGCACAAAAGCGGACACTGATTCTTTACAAGTTGTAAAAGACGCTGGTATGGAAGTAATCGAAGATGTTGATGTACAACCTTTCCGTGACGCACTTCAGTCTGTATTTGAAAAATATGAAAAAGACTTTGGTAAAGAAAACATTGAAGCAATCTTGAACGGAAACTAATCTTAAAAAAACTTGGTGAGTGCCTTGCACAATCCAAGTTTTTTTACCATAAGGGGTAATATCAGGTGATAAAAAAGGTAGTAGATATAATAAATGGATTTTTTAAATGGGTACTGATCATTTTATTTTTTGTATTAGTAGTCGTTGTCTTTTTACAAGTCCTCTTCCGTTTCGTCCTTGAACAACCGCTAGCATGGACTGAAGAACTAGGACGTTATTTACTCGTGTGGACTACATTCCTCGGTGCTGGATATGGAATGAGTATAAATGCACATCCTGGAGTCGAAATACTTTATGATGCTTTCGGACCAAAAGTTAAAAAAATACTCAATGTCGTTATTTCGATTCTTGTCATCTTTTTCTTTTGGCAGATTATCGTTCATAGCTTAGATTTTATTGATCGAAGCATGATTCAGAAGTCTCCAGTCCTTCAAATCCCAATGGGGTACATCTATACAGTAATTCCGATATCAAGTGTACTTTTTATTATCAATCTACTTTATGTCGTGATTACTGAATGGAATAAGGAGGCGAAGAACTAATGGCTTGGTTATTATTTGGATTACTAATCGTTCTTTTTTTAATTAACATTCCAATAGCTGTTGCTCTTGGACTCGCTTCTATGATTGTACTTATGATTCAAGACAATGTGCCATTAATGGTTGTTGTCCAAAAAATGTTTACTTCAACAGATTCATTTACGTTAATGGCTGTTCCCTTCTTCATTCTTGCAGGTAAGTTAATGGAAGTTGGAGGTATTTCAAAAAGACTCGTGGATTTTGCAATGACAATCGTTGGAAGAATGCACGGGGGCCTAGCAATGGTATCGGTCGTCACATGTATGTTCTTTGCTGCAATTTCAGGGTCGGGTGCAGCAACAACTGCAGCAGTTGGTGCAATCATGATTCCTGCCATGGTTCAAAAAGGCTATGATAAGAGCTTTTCGACCGCTATTCAAGCTGCTGGTGGAACAATCGGTGTCATGATTCCACCAAGTGTTCCTTTAATACTATTTGGTGTTATCGCTGGAGCATCAATTAGTGATTTATTCATAGCAGGTATATTACCAGGTATTTTCGTTGGTATTTCACTCATTCTTGTAGCTTACTTTATCTCTAGAAAAAGAGGGTATGGTAAGGGTGAAAAGAGCTCGATTCTTGATGTTATCAAGTCTTTTAATAGAGCGATTCTCGCTATATTAATGCCCGTTATTATACTAGGCGGAATCTATGGTGGTGTATTCACGCCAACTGAAGCTTCTGTTGTAGCTGTTGTTTATGGATTGATTGTTGGACTATTTATTTATCGTGAAATTAAGTGGAAGGATTTACCTGAAGTCTTTATTCAATCGGCAGTTACATCAGCGGTTATTATGTTTATCATCTCGTGTGCATCGATTTTTGGTTTTATATTAACAAGAGAGCAAATTCCACTTTCAATCACGAATGCACTACTTACTATTTCTGAAAATCCAATCATTGTATTACTTATTATTAACGTCATTCTATTAATTGTTGGTACATTCTTGGAAACTTCTGCAGCAATTATAATCATGGCGCCAATCTTATTACCAGTAACAACAGCTGTTGGTATCGACCCTGTTCATTTTGGTATTATAATGGTTGTAAACCTCGCGATTGGGTTTATCACACCTCCAGTTGGTATTAATCTATTTGTCGCATCCAATATTGCAAACCTACGACTAGAAAAAATAGTTCGGGCCATTGTTCCGTTCCTTATCATGTTGATTGTGGATATTATTATTATCAGCTTTATTCCAGAACTCAGTATGTTCTTCTTAAAGTAAAATTTCGTCACATGTAATAGAAGTGCCTGTGCCTTAGGTTTACCTATGAGACACAGGCATTTTTTTATCTTAGTAGGATTTTCATCACAATCGCACTAAAATTTTATATGGACCCCCTGCCCTTTCACCTAAGCCCACACAAATGCATAAAATATTGAGCGAATATCTTTTGCTATTCGACTTCTAAGGGGGTTTTATATAAATGGAACTTACTGCGGCTCATTGGATGTATTTATTTGGGACCGGTATCATCATTTTTACCATGCTATTTCGACAAAATGTTGTGGTCCCTTCAATTATTGTTACATTTTTGGTTGGTTGGATTTTTACAGGTTCATTTTCATCAGGTCTTCAGACTATTTTCAATGCGAGTTTGGTAGCAGCTGGAGAATTATTTAACATTTTTCTAATCATTTCTATTATGACCGCTCTCTTACACTCCCTAAAATCATTAGGTTCTGACAAACAAATGATCACACCATTCCAGAAGTTGATGAAAAACGGTCATATATCTTTCTGGGTTATTATCTTTGTAACCTATGTTATTTCCTTGTTCTTTTGGCCGACACCTGCTGTACCACTTGTTGGAGCTTTACTTATCCCCGTTGCCGTTCGAGCCGGTCTTCCCCCAATTGGTGCCGCAATAGCAATTTCCCTTGCAGGTCAAGGTATGGCGTTATCTTCAGATTATGTCATTCAAATTGCCCCAACATTAACAGCAACTGCTGCAGGAGCAGATGTTAGCATTGTGGCAGACCGAGCAATGTTACTATCCATCATAACAGGAGTCACGGCAATTGTTATCGCCTATCTAACCTTGAGAAAATACATTTTACGTCCATCTGATGATCACTTACAGGCTTGGGAAAACAGTGATGCTGATTTTGAACAAGATAACACTGAAACTTCGAATGACGAAACAAAGAAAAGCAAATATAGTCTACTCTTTTCAATACTTGTTCCGATTACGTTTTTAATTATTATTGTCTACATGTTCCTAGCAAAGTTTTCCGATGTCATTCCGTCAGTCGAAGGTGGAACGGGTGCTGCGTTAATTGGTGGAGCTGCTGCCATTCTCCTTATTGCTGCTTCAACATTTAAGGAGCCGCGTTCATCCCTAACTGCAGTTAGCGACAATATTGTAAAGGGGTTTGTTTTTGCTTTTAAGGCGATGGGCCCTGTCATTCCGATTGCTGGATTCTTCTTTTTAGGTAGTGGTGAATTAACCAGCAAAATATTTGGAACGAATCCTGATGATTCACCTTCATTCTTATTTGATTTAGTTGTATCTGGTCAACATTTCATCCCTGAAAATGCCTTTATTGCTGGGTTTGGAATCCTTTTAACTGGAGTAATAACAGGATTAGATGGTTCTGGATTCTCAGGTCTTCCTTTAGTTGGTTCATTATCTGGTGCTTTAGGTGGAAGTGTGGGTGTTGATGTTGAAACATTGTCCGCTATTGGGCAAATGGGCTCTATATGGGTAGGTGGTGGAACGTTAATTGCCTGGTCATCACTCATAGCAGTCGCAGGATTTGCAAAAGTTTCCGTCATCGAACTCGTCCGAAAAAGCTTTCTTCCTGTTTCGATTGGATTAATTATATCTACCATTATCGGCCTATTAATATTATAGGTATCACTAACAGGTCCTCTTTCCTCCGAAGGTAGTTGGACCTGTTACCTTGTGCTCGTGTTCTAATCATTTTATAATGAGATGTATTCGAGCTACTAGGAGGTACATAATGCAACAAGAAATTTTATCATCCATAACATATAAGAACATAAAATCAATAGAAGAATTACAACTAGTTCACAAGTTAGAATCAATCGTTTGGAGTCCTGAAGACACTGTACCTATCAGCCATACAGCCGCAACGATAAAAAACGGCGGTTTTATTTTAGGTGCATTCTATGAAGAACAACTAATTGGGTTCCAATATAGCTTTCCGGGTTTTGACGGAAGGAAGCCATACCTTGTTTCTCATAGTCTAGGAATTCATCCCGACTTCCGCAAACTTGGTATTGGTGAGAAATTAAAGCATGAACAACGTAAATTAGCCTTAAAAATGGGCTATGATTTAATTTCTTGGACCTATGATCCACTTGAAACGGTAAATGGAAATTTAAATTTACATAAATTAGGCGCAGTTTGTACCTCGTATATTGAAAATGCCTATGGGGAAATGACAGATGGCATGAACGATGGTATTTCTACCGATCGTTTCGTTGTAAAATGGTCTGTCAAAGATACTGGACAAGCATCAAGAAACGATGATTTACGTAATGCTCCTATTTTAATCGATACGGAAACTAATAGCGAAGGTATTGTACCACGAACGATTAACCTCGAGGAATCTAAAGAAATCTTGTTAGTTCCTGTACCTGGTAATTTTCAAGAAATAAAGAAGAAGAATTTTGAAGTTGCAGTTATGTGGAGAGAAAAGACAAAGCAGGTGTTTACCCATTATCTAAATCAAGATTGGATCGTTACTGATTTAATAAAAGCCTCTGACAACCACGAGCTTTATATGTATCTTTTAAAAAAGAATGTTTAAATGAGGAGAACCAAATATGGAGATAAAAAGTATAATTCTACGATATATGAGAATGAGATTGCTTCATCCTTTTAAGACAAGTGTTGGAACGTTAACAGATAAAGACTTTATTTTAGTGGAAGTAAAGTCGAAAAGTGGTATTTCTGGTTGGGCAGAAACGGTCTCAGATGCCATCCCTATTTATCATGAAGAAACCGTCAAATCCAATTGGCATTTGCTGGAGGATATCTTGATTCCAAAGCTCATGCAAACCGAGATTAAGCACCCTGATGATGTATCAAAGACCTTCAAGGAGCTACGTGGAAACTATAACGCAAAGGCTGCATTAGATGGTGCGATTTGGGACCTATATGCAAAAGAACAGGGTATATCTCTAGCTAAAGCTATTGGTGGTGTAAAGGATAAGATTGAAGTAGGAGTAAGTGTCGGTATCCAAAAGTCAGAAAAAGAACTATTACAAAAAATTGATGGCTTTGTAACCAAAGGCTATAAACGCATTAAGGTAAAAATTATGCCAGGTTGGGATATGAATATTTTAAAAGCAATCCGTCAAGAGTTCCCAGAAATACCACTTATGGCGGATGCAAACTGTGCATATACCATTAATGATATTTCGTATCTCAAACAATTAGATGATTTTGATCTAATGATGGTTGAGCAGCCTTTTGCCTATGATGATTTGATTGATCATGCTAGATTACAAAAGGAGCTCAAAACCCCAATCTGTCTTGATGAATCTATCCATACGGTGGAAGACGTACGTAAAGCAATTGAGGTGAATAGTGGAAAAATCATTAATTTAAAAATTGGTCGTGTCGGCGGGATTACCGAGTCGTTAAAAATTCATAAACTCTGTGTGGAAAACAAGATCCCGATGTGGTGTGGGGGAATGCTTGAAGCAGGTGTTGGACGTGCTCACAACATCGCAATCACTAGCCTAGCAAACTTTACTTTACCAGGTGATACTGCACCATCGTCCCATTACTGGAAACAAGATATTATTACTCCTCAAGTAACAATGAAAGATGGATATATTGAAGTTCCAACAGAACCTGGGATTGGTTTTGAACCAAACAGAGAACTAATTGAGGATTTTATGTTATATAGTAAAACCTTTCATAATCACTCTTAAACCATGTACTAAAGTAGGATACTTGTTTAATTAACGACTATGATTGTATAGAAGGGGATGATTTACTTTTACCTTTGTAAAGTACTCATCCCCTTATTTATTGCTTTTAACAATCTTATACAAGCTGACGGTCCCAATGACGGTGGGCTTTAACCGCTTGGATAAACTTTTTTACAAAGCTATCCAGATCATCTCCCACGACCACTCCAGGAGCATTTTCGATTTTGTTTACTTCCATCCACTTCTTTCCTTCACCAGTTGCACCAATCGGCTTGTAATGTATAAAGGCTTCATGTATAAAATGAGCAGCATCTTTATTAAACTTTTTACTCCGTCTACTTCCTCTCACCATGTAAACCGCATCAAATAATACAGATTCAGTCGTTAAAAAGGTATGATGAACCTTCAAGTCAGTACCATCTGAACCTTTTACTATTCCCAGTCTCTCACTAATAATTTCGGGTTGAATACCACTTGTCTTTAATTGATCAAGTACATGCTTTACGTCTTGAGCTTTGAAATGATCGGTAAGGATTACAGCAACTTTTCGAGTATTTGGACTAAATGTTGTATTGAGCTGACTTAAAGCAGGAGAGAACTTTTTGACGTTAGACCCTCCAGCCTTTGGTGGCCGAACACCAAGATAATTCGCTATTTCTGTTGCTAAATCTACATTTACATTGGCAAACATATCAACTACTTGTTGTTGAATAGATTGACTCTTGACCTTACCTAGTTCAAACTGAAATGCTTCAATTATATGCTCCTTTTCAGGTTGGCGCATACTATTCCAGAAAAGTGTTGCCTGTGAAAAATGATCTTTAAAACTTTCACTTCTAGCTTGGATTTTTCTCCCTTCTACCTTCTCTTGATAGTGGGAATAACCACCTTGCTCGACACTAGCTGGAGTAGGTGTATTCCCTGCTAACGAGTTTTTGTGATAGCTTACTTTACCACGATTTATTGTCTGACGATGATATCCATCACGCTGATTATTATGAAAGGGACAAACTGGACGATTTATTGGTATCTCATGAAAATTTGGTCCACCGAGTCGAATCAATTGAGTATCTGTATAAGAGAACAAACGTCCCTGTAATAACGGATCATTAGTAAAATCAATCCCAGGGACCACATGACCAGGGTGAAAGGCAACTTGTTCAATTTCTGCAAAAGCATTATCCACATTTCGTGTTAAAGTCATTTTTCCAATAATTTTAACTGGTATATCTTCTTCTGGCCAAATTTTGGTTGCATCTAAAATATCAAAATCAAATTTAAACTCATCTTCCTCTTTGAGGATTTGGACGCCTAATTCATACTCAGGGAAATTCCCCTTTTCAATGTTCTCCCACAAATCACGTCGATGAAAGTCTGGGTCCTCTCCTGAAATTTTTTGTGCCTCATCCCAAACGAGAGAATGTGCTCCTAACATTGGTTTCCAATGAAACTTAACAAAATGAGATTTCCCCTCATCATTAATCAAACGGAATGAATGGACCCCGAATCCTTCCATCATACGAAAGCTTCTTGGTATAGCTCGATCTGACATCAGCCACATAACCATATGGGCAGTTTCTCGATTATTAACGACAAAATCCCAAAATGTATCATGTGCCGAAGATGCTTGAGGGATTTCATTGTCTGGTTCAGGTTTGATTGCGTGTACGATGTCTGGAAATTTTATGGCATCTTGAATAAAAAAGACGGGAAAATTATTCGCTACTAAATCATAGTTACCCTCGTTTGTATAAAACTTAGTGGCAAAACCACGTACATCTCGCACTGTATCAGCAGATCCTCGTGAGCCTACAACTGTTGAAAAGCGAACAAACACAGGGGTCTTTACCGTTGGATCATTCAAGAACTTTGCTTTTGTGAATGGTTTCATACTCGTATCATATACTTGAAATTCACCATGAGCCGCAAATCCTCGGGCATGAACGACGCGCTCTGGAATTCTCTCATGATCAAAATGTGTCATTTTTTCACGAAAATGAAAGTCCTCCATAATAGTAGGTCCACGGATTCCAGCTTTTAGCGAAAATTCATCATTTGACACCTTTAATCCTTGATTCGTTGTAAGTTTCTTTCCCTTATCATCCACACGGAATTGCTCTAATTGCTCATCCTTCGTGTTACGGTTCGTCTTACGTTCATCGTTCAAATCATCATGCCCCCTCTCACGATACATAATATGAAGGAGCGAAAGCTGTTATACTCTTAGTCGCTAAATGAATTAGAATTCCGAATTGCATATTTCCTAATTAGTTGTAAAAACTACCAGAAAAAGAAGGGGGTTTTCTTCAGATGAAAAATAAAGTGATTGATTGGCCGACATTTATTGGTGCCTTCACATTACTATTATTGGTGACCATCCCTCTTGTCATTTGGCCAGAGTCTGGTGAAGAGGTAGTTAATGCCGCGAATGCCTATGTGACAACAAATTTTGGAGTTTTATATTTATTAGTAGGGATTATGATTTTCTTTTTTCTTATTTATGTATCATTTAGTGCAAATGGTCAGATTTTGCTCGGAGATAAAGGAGAAAAAGCAGAATTTAATGATTTCTCTTGGGCTGGCATGCTTTTTTGTGCTGGAATTGGTTCAAGTATTTTATATTGGGGAACCATCGAGTGGGCTTATTACCTTCAAGGACCTCCATTCGGAGTTCCACCTGGAACCAAGCAAGCTATTGCTTGGGCGACTACCTATGGTATTTTTCATTGGGGGCCAATTGCTTGGGCGATTTATACATTACCAGCATTACCAATCGCCTATTTTTACTATGTTAGAAAAAAGCCAGTCTTAAAAATTAGTGAGGCAACAAGACCATTAATTGGTAGGCTTGCAGATGGTCCTTTTGGAACTATTATTGATATTTTATTTATGTTTGGTCTGATCGGTGGGGCAGGTACTACTCTTGCTCTAGGAACCCCGATGATTGCGGAAGGGATCAACCGACTAACAGGTCTTGAAGTGAATATGACCGTTAAAACAATTATTTTATTATTCGTAACGGTCGTCTTTGCAGTTAGTTCTTATACAGGATTAAAAAAAGGAATCAAGGTACTATCAGATGTAAACTTATATCTCGCCTTCTTTTTATTGGCTTTCGTTTTTATTTTTGGGCCATCACTGTTTATATTAGAAACAACTGTTAATAGTATCGGTCTCCTATTGGATAACTTCTTTCATATGAGTACTTGGACTGAACCCTTTAATTCATTAGGTCCTTTTGAATCAACCTCTTTCCCTGAAACATGGACGGTGTTTTACTGGGCATGGTGGTTAGTTTATGCACCGTTTGTAGGTCTTTTTGTAGCTAGAATATCCCGTGGTCGTACCATCAAACAAATGGTGCTTGGTACTATGATTTATGGAACGATTGGAAGTATTTTATTTTTTGGTGTATTAGGAAACTACGCAATGCATTTGCAGCTCACGGGAGAAATGGACATCATTCACACATTGAATACGCAAGGAGCACCTGTCGCTATATTAGATGTGATGTCCAGCCTGCCTATGTCATGGTTTATTATTTTGGTTTTTACCGTTCTTGCCATTGTATTTCTAGCTACAACATTCGATTCTAGTTCCTTTGTGTTAGCGTCTGTTGTACAAAAGGTAGTTGAAGATGAGCCAATACGATGGAATCGTCTTTTCTGGGCATTTGCTCTTTGTATCATGCCTCTAACCCTGATGTTCATCGGCGGACTTGGAACCCTTCAAACCGCAAGTATTGTTGGTGGTTTTCCACTTTTATTCATCATGGTCATGCTTGGCTGGTCATTTATGAAAGCATCAACTCGGGACATCATGGTATCCGATTATTATGAACCTAAAACAATTACCTTAAATTACCGCAAGATACTCGAACGCTTGCGTCGAAAGAAAAAATCAAAAAGACAGGAACAAACTGAACAAGAAAAAAATGGACCAATTGATGCTCATTTTGAAGAAAAAGACAAATAAACAAAAAGGCAGTGCTGTAAAACACTGCCTTTTTTTGACTATTTGTTATTCGTGATGTTCGGATTCAGCTGCCATTGCTTCCATTTTCGTTTTATGAACCGTGCCAAATGGATGATTTGGTGGTGCATAGATGGAATAGAGTTTTAACGGCACATTCCCGATATTAGTAAGGTTATGCCATGTTCCCGCTGGGATAATAATGGCCGAATCGTCGTTCACTTCACGAACAAAATCCAGATTCTCTTTTCGTTTTCCCATTTGAACAAGCCCATGCCCCTGTTCGAGTCGTAAAAATTGATCAACATTTGGATGCACTTCTAAACCTATATCTTCTCCAACTTGTAGACTCATTAATGTCACCTGTAAATGGTCTCCTGTCCAAATCGATGTACGATAATTTTGATTTTGCTTTGAGGCTTCATTAATATTCACAACAAATGGTTGTCTTCCTTGATCCTTAAATACCACTTTTTCTCTAGACATCGGTGATTGAAAATAATTCGAATAGTTCCAGTGATACATCGGGACATTCATATATGGTTGATAATGTTGGTGATAGTGAGATGGATATACATACGGTACATAATACATATCTTTCGTTTCCCTCCCATTCATAATAAATTATCGTATGCATATTTAGGCATGAGTGTAACCCTGTAGACAAAAAAAGACAGGTTCACTTATCCACTGTTTGTTAACAGTGGACAATTGAACCTGTCTCTCGCTCTCTATTATATAACGGGTTTATTCAAATATTCTTCAGTTTCTTGCACTGGAAGTGGTTTGCTATAGTAATATCCTTGTCCTTGGATACAGCCCTGACCTAGTAATACATTTAACTGCTCTCTGTTTTCAATTCCTTCGGCAATAACTTCTAGATTAAAAGCTTCTGCAAAAGTGATAATGGCTTTTACAATTGCCTGACTTCCAGGATCATACGTTATATCTCTAATAAAAGAAGCATCAATCTTCAAGATGTCTACAGGAAGGTTTTTCAAATAACTTAATGAGCTATACCCTGTCCCAAAATCATCGACTGATATCTTAATCCCAAGATTTCTAATTTGCTCCAAAACAGGAGAAACACGGTCAATTTCCACAAAAATACTTTCGGTTATCTCTATCTCAAGCCATCTTGGATTCAACTCGGTATCTATTAAAATTTGTTTTATATTATCAACTAAATTAAGTTGATTCAGTTGTTGTACCGAAAGATTCACCGAAACCCGTAATGGAGGCAACCCTTTTTGTTGCCAACGTTTCGTTTGCTCACAAACTTTGCGTAAAATCCATTCTCCCAATGGGATGATCAGTCCCGTTTCCTCTGCAATTGGAATAAACTTAGCTGGAGAAATCAATCCCCGTTGAGGATGCCGCCACCTAACCAGTGCCTCTAGCCCTATGACTTTCTCGGAAAATAAATCGATTTTCGGCTGATATTCAAGAAAGAATTCTTCTAATTGGATCGCATTTCGTAAATCAGCTTCGAACAGATTTTTTTCCATAGCACGTTTTTCCATATTCACGTCAAAGAATACAAAGCCATTTCCACCACTTTCTTTTAAGGTATTTAACGCAATAGCTGAACGCTTTAATAGAATTTCCGATCCTAAGCCATCATATGGTGACAATGCAATTCCAATGCTACAGGTAATATTAAAGGTGCGTTCCCCTAAAATAACTGTTTTCTCAAGGTTCTCAAGCATTTGTTGAGCTATTTGTTCCACCTGAGATTTTCCAGAGATATTTTTTAATAAAATGGTAAATTCATCTCCACCAAACCGAGAGAGTACATCCGATTCACGAAGACATTGACTAAGGCGATGGGATACCTCCATTAAAATGAGGTCTCCTATTTCATGGCCACAAAATTCATTGATATTTTTTAATTTGTCAATATCTAAAAACATTACTGCATTCTGTTCTCCAAGATTTTGGGCCTCATTTGTTAGAAGATCTGTAAATAACCTTCGATTTGGTAGATCGGTTAACGTATCATAGTAAGCTAACCTGTATATCATTTGTTCTGACTTTTCCCGTTCCTCTTCCATCTTCTTTCTAAATGTAATATCATTACGAATCGAAACATATTGATAAGGTATCCCTTTTTCATTTAGAAATGGAACGATTGTTGTATCTACCCAGTAGTGGCTACCGTCTTTTGCCCTGTTTTTCATTTCCCCTCGCCAAACCTTGCCTCTGCCAATGGTTGCCCACATGTCTTTGAAAAATGCCCGGGAATGGTAGTTTGAATTTACAATCCGATGGTCTTGTCCGATTAATTCTTCACGTGTATATTTAGATAGCTTACAAAATTTATCGTTCACATACGTGATTCTTCCTCTATTATCTGTAATGGCTACAATCGATGACTGGTCTAACGCAAACTTTACAGCGGAAAGTTTTTTCAGTATCTCTTTAAGTTCTTTTTGATCTTCAGGACTTAATTTCTCGAGTATTGGATTATTCTCTAAATTCAACTCCATGCTATTATGTCTCCTTGTAAGTGTTTCAAAATTTTATATTTTGAACTTATTGACAATGCCCTGTAATTCTTCAGCCATGTTTGCTAATGAGCCTGCAGAAGTAGATATTTCATCCATTGATGCCATCTGTTCCTCAGTTGTTACAGATACTTCCTGTGTACCTGCACCTGATTCTTCCGCAACTTCTGAGATTAAGCGCATGGCTTGAACAATCTGTTCAGTTCCTGCTGCCATTTGCTGAATAGCTGCTGATACTTCCTGGATTTGTGTTGTAACTTCTTGAATTGATCCTTCTATTTGATCAAAGTTGGTCCCAGCAGTGTGAACAATTCCAATTCCTGAATTAACTTCCTCTGTAGCTTTTTTCATTGTTTGTATGCACTTTTTTGTTTCACTTTGTATATCGAGTATGAGCTCTGAGATTTGATTGGAAGCTCCAGCAGATTGTTCTGCTAATTTTCGTACCTCATCTGCAACAACAGCAAACCCACGTCCATGTTCGCCGGCTCTTGCAGCTTCAATTGCAGCATTTAATGCTAAGAGATTGGTTTGACTTGCAATATTAGTAATGACCTCAATAATTTTACCTATTTCCTCTGAACGATTACCTAATCCTTTAATGTTCTCGGATAAATCTTTAAATGTTTGATTGATAGAATTCATTTGATTTACAGCAATTCGAATTGATTCTCCACCTTCTGAAGCTTTCTCAACTGTATCAACCACTGAAGCTGAAACCACTTGAGTATTTTTCGAAATTTGCTGAACACCAGTTGACATTTCAGTCACAGTTTGTGACGTTTCCTCAACGCTTTTTACCTGTTGATCCACACCAGACGCTACCTGCTGGATCGTCTCAGCAATTTGTTTGGTAGCTTCATTAGTTTGTTCTGAACTTGCCGTTAACTCTTCAGCAGAAGCAGCTAAAGACGTTGTAACAGAACTTACCTGTTCGATAAGATGACGTAGATTTTTTGCCATTTGATTAAATGATGTCGCCAATTCTCCAATTTCATCTTTATTTCGAATCACCACATTTTCAACTGTTAAATCTCCTGCCGCTATTTGTTGTGCATGATGGATTAACGTGGTAAGAGGTTTCGTCTTTCTTCTAATGATAAGAATCGTGAGAATACCTGCTAGCAGCATAGGTAACAGACCAAGAATAAAGCTATCTTTTACAGTATCCCAAGTCCTATCCTTTACAATCTGAGCATCAAAATCAATAGCATTTAAAGCTATGATTTCTTTCGTTGGATCATGATCTTTAAATATTGGTGCATACCCAGTAATACGCTTCACCCCTTCATATTTATAAATTTCAGAATACTGAGGATGCTTTGTTTCTTGGATTTTCTTTAAAGCTGTTTGATCAATATGGTACGTATCTCCCGCCTTGAATCCCTGTTGTTCCAAATTACTATCCACAGCCATAAGAGTACCATCAAGGGATAGAATGTATTGTCCTTCAAATATTGACTTGTGATCAGTCGTCCAGTCTAACGTTTCTTTAAATTCTTTAGGATCCTTCTTTCCTTCAAATAGTGCTTGAACTTCTTTTGGACTTATCAAACCAGTTGTAATATTCGCACAACCATAAGCTTCAATTCCCGCTGCTTCATATGTCTTTTGATATGTTACCCAGTAATTTGATATGGTGGAGATAATCATAGACATAAATATGACTGCGATAATAATGATACCTAGTTGTCCTGTTAGTGTTTTTTTCACCATAATATCCCCCAAATTATCTTGAATTAAATATATTATTATTCCGTAATTATATAACGTTTAATACTTTTGTACTATATTCGTGTGATAAAAGTCACAAAAGTGTCGGTTTTTTTTGAACAAGAATTGATCCTTTGCCACCATTGGGACAGGTCGCAGTTTCACGAAGGATATAAGAAACCGCTGGTCGAGCATTCTTGCATTCATTAATAAATCATCTCAAACTAGGAAATCCTGTCTAACTAAGATACTACTTGCTGATATGTGGAATATTTCAAAACAATGGAATACCATGTACGCCATTCCTGAGGAATTAAAGGAAATGATCAATCATACCCTTTCGAAAATGGAGATTACCATGAAAAAGAAATGCTCGCTTTTGTTTATGTAAATCACTTCTAACAAATTAGAATTCTCACAAAAGAAGTCACTGAAAAATATCGCAGATAATTGAAATAAAATCACAAAGTGACAGGTCATCCTAGCAAAACGAAACTGGAGACCTGTCACTTTGTAATAGTTATAATTCATCTAAAGGAAGAATTTCACCTGTTGATGCGTGAACTGCAAACTGGCAATCAATTTTCCCACACAGGACATACTGCTTTTGGTCAAAATCATACACATAAACAGGTTTTAGATCATACTTTTCTTTTAGCTTCGAATATGCCTCTTCCCTACTAATTAATATTTCACCACTTGCCTTAAACTCATCAAACATTTCTAACATCATCTGGTTGTCTATATAATTCGCAACTTGAAGGCTATTTACACGAATCATGATAGTTAATTTCCGTTGAAAAACACGCTTATTCTGCTGATTTGTTCTTAGAATCGCATGAATATATCCCGATTCTCGATGAAGTGATTTTAAAACCCAGATCCCAGAATCATCTGGATATTCACTTCGTAAAAAGTCCCGAACCGCTACAATACATTTCTCTTGCTCAGCTTTCGTAATCGGGAGTGAGTCAGGCGAAAGTTCGCATAAAAATGCTTGTTCAGCGGTAATCTCATCACGCCAAATAATCTCTTTTCGATCAAAGGGTGTCGAGAGAGACTCGTCCCAATACAATGTTTCATCAATCTTTAAATATCCCTGTCCATCAACAATGACTTCAAATGGTATTGTTGATGTAAGATCATTCCTGACATAGATTTCTTCTACTGCATAAGCAGTCACTAGTTGTTGCTTTTCAAAATCGGGAAATTCAAGCATTTTCAGTTGTTCTCTTGCGATGTCTTCTATTTTTTCAAAGCTTAATGTATATGGTTCCACCTTGATGATCTCATGTGATGGAAAATGACCATGGACTGTGAATAAGGTAAGATCGCCATGATGATTCCAATTCACCTCGATAGATCCAGATGGGGAGACATCAACACCATCGATACACTCATTAAAATGGATTGCCCCTTCAGCTTCCTTACTAAGTTTGAATTGCTGTCCATAGGTTAATCCCGTTTCTTGTTCAATCCATTTAATGATGTCAAGTTTACTTGAGAAGGTAATACCATTCTTTGCAAATGTTTGACCCATCACGAAAATAACACTTTCAATTCTACGACTCTTCACATCCATTGTGATTACTGCCGTACCTTCTGGATTCTCATCCTCATTCTCTTGATTTGTTATATGGTTAGGAAACCATTCCATTGTTAACGTATAAACTGTTTCATTAAAGATAGTTACATTTCGGTCGAAGCTATATCTTTCGAGGTAATAGTCCCAGAGACCATATTTTTCTCTTGTATAATCTAACAAACTCTGTATTCTTTCATCCATCCTCATCACTCCTTTTTTGTTTCACGGAACCGTCTTACATGCTACCTAACATTTTTCCTTTCTAATTATACGAACTGCCCTTTAGAATTGTTTCATAGAGTATCAATCTGATTTTGCGTAAACAAAACTGCACTATATTTTGAGCAGCAAGCGTGATTGTAGAACACCAAGGTGTTCTACTATATTTTCGAATAGACCACATTTTCGTTTGAGATTATTGTTTGTCTGGAAACACCTAGTTTTTCTGCTAAACGATCTTGTGAAAAACCATATCTTTTCTTAAATTCTGAAACCTTATTTTTCACTCCGTTCTTCATCTCTTATATTTTTTATAATGTAAAGGAACCTTTACATACTTTATAACAAAATAGGCTTAGTTCAAGTAAAGAACTAAGCCCAGTAACAATTATTCTTAATAGGTAAGGGTAGCTGATCACAACCCGCCTCATTTTAATAGGTCACTTATGAACTTTGGTAGTGTAAAACAGCTCTCCACAATTTTCCCATTCACATATTTCGTATTCTTATTATTCACTTTAGTTGGGTCGGCCTCAGTATATTTTTTTGACCCAATCGTGAAGCTCCATAGCCCGCCAGGATAAGTTGGGACAACTGCTGTATACAGTTTGACCTCTTGGAATAGTTCCATAATTCTTGTATATGACTGTCTCATCACTTCTGAGTGGAAAATCGGTGATTGACTTTGGCAAACCATTATTCCATCTTCTTTTAATGCCTCACGTAGGCTTTGGTAAAAGTCCATTTCAAATAAGACCTCTGCTGGGCCGATTGGATCAGATGAATCCACGATAATTAAATCATATTCGTTACTTTTATTAGCGGCAAATTTAACCCCGTCATCAAAAACAAAATGAACACGCGGGTCTTCAATACGTCCTGATACCTCAGGCAAGTGCTCAATACTTGCTTTTACAACGAGCTCATCGATTTCTACCATATCTATGTGCTCAACTTCATCGTATTTGCAAATTTCTCTCGCGACTCCACAATCCCCGCCACCAATGATTAGGACTTTCTTCGGATTTGGGTGGATCGCCATTGGCACATGTGAAATCATCTCGTTATAAATATGCCCATCAACTGAAGTAGTTTGAACAATCCCGTCTAGCACTAGCATTCTTCCAAACTGATATGAATCCAGAATCATGACATCCTGGAAAGAAGATTGTTGATCAAAAATGATATCCTTTATCCGATAACTAACTTTTAGGTTATTATATTCATCTTCCGTAAGCCAAAGGTCACCATCTCTTCTTGATAGATATGGTTTATTTATTTCCATTTTCATCCCTCATTCTTTCCTATTTTCCACATATAAGGATAAGAAAGAATGTTATGCTTGTCCAGCAAAGCATCTAGAGAAACAGGAATATCTCTCACATTCAATTCGTAGTACAGGGGTTGATTTATAATTATTCCTTGCACTAAAAAATAATAAGATTATATTTATTGAATCAACTGCACATGAGCATGGGTCACGGAACTCTCCTGTGACCCACACTAATCGCTTAAAACTTTTTCAAATACACTTTTTCCATCAGGTGCTCCTCACCCTTTTTTAATACGATATCCGCTCGAAGTCGTGTAGGGAGGATATTTTCGCGCAAGTTCTTAGCATTGATTTCTTCCCAGATGTTAGTTGCTTTCTGGATAGCCTCTGCCCTTGACAGAGTCTTATATCGATGAAAGTATGACATTGGATTTTGAAAGGCTGTTTTTTGCAGCGTTAAAAATCGTTCTATATACCATTTCTTGATATTTGCAACATCTGCATCAATATAGATGGAGAAATCAAAAAAGTCACTGACAAATACAGAATGTGATTTACTAACTTGCAGAACATTAATTCCTTCAACAATTAGAATATCTGGATTACAAATAACCTCTTTATCAGGTAGCACGTCATACGTTAAATGTGAGTATAACGGTGCTTCGACTTTTGATTTACCAGACTTTACTTTCATCATAAAATGAATTAACTTTTGAGTATCATAGCTTTCAGGAAAGCCCTTTCGACTCATTAGACCCTTCTTTTCTAAGGTAGCATTAGGATACAAGAACCCATCAGTCGTAACCAAACCTACTTCTTTATGGTTGTCCCATCGTGAAAGCAAGGTTTGAATAACCCTTGCTGCCGTACTTTTTCCGACCGCGACACTACCAGCAATCCCAATAATATATGGAACTTTTTTTGCTTTATAGTCTAAAAATGAATTGGTTGCACCTTGTAATTGCTGAGTAGCTTTAACTTTTAAATTAATCAGCCGTGTTAAAGGTAAGTAGATCTCTTCAACTTCTTGTAGGGAAATTTCTTCATTAATCCCTCGAATGCTATCTAACTCTTCCTCTGTGAGTAACAAAGGCGTCTTATTACGTAATAAAGCCCATTTTTCTCTATTAAATTCGATGTAGTTTGTAAAAGGATCCATACCATTACCTCTATTTTAGATTCATTTCATTTTACCAAATTGCAGCTGATTTGAATATCCGTATACTTAAAAAGATTGAGTAGCGTTTGATACCTGCATGATTCTCTTCATTCTAGTATTGACAATTTGAATAATTTTTCCTAAAAACAATGCAATCACTAAAGTACCAAGCCCTACAGGTCCCCCTAATACAAACCCAAGAAAAGTACCTGTACATTCAATTCCCATTCTTACTACGTTAAAACTCCAACCAAATCGATTGCTGATTGCCACCATCATGCCATCAATCGGAGTCTTAGGAAAATTCACCTCCATATAAATGCCAATCCCGATTCCTGCTAAAATGATGCCTGTAAGGAAACTGGCAATTTGAAGCTCCCAAGACGAAGTTAATTCAACATTTCCTAATACAATATAGTACCAAAAATCAACAAAAACACTTCTTATGAAAATGGGGATAACCGATTCAATTCTGAATCTACTCTTTTCTAGAATCCAAGTAATTAAAATAAACATTACCTGGCTAAAAATGGACCACGTTCCAATCGTCAGTCCTAAATGCTTAGTTAATCCCACAGCCACCGTATCCCACGGCCCAGCTCCAACTGATGATGAAATAATAAGTGCAATACCTAGTGCAGTAAGCGAGAGGCCACCTAAATAAATTCCTATACGTTTTGTCATGCTGCACCTCTTTGTTAAAATATTTAAAAATATCATTCAATTATATCATTCTTTGTTAAAATAGCATGAAAAAATAGGCGTTTTGACCTTTAAAGGTAAAACGCCTTGCGAAACGAAAGACATCAACTCTTATAATATGATGTCTGTTATTCTACTTCTACTAGGACTGCTGCTCCTTGCCCTCCACCACCACACATAGATGCAATGCCTCGGCCGCCCCCACGTCGTTTGAGTTCACGAGCAAGAGTTAATACTAGACGGAAGCCACTGGCGCCAAGAGGATGACCAAGGGCAATCGCCCCGCCATTCACATTAACAACATCAGATGGTAGCCCTAATTCACGTTGACTTGCAAGAACTACACTAGCAAAAGCTTCATTGATTTCGAACAAATCAATATCTGAAACTTGTAAATTTGTTTTTTTCAATAAAGCACGTATCGCATTTGCTGGCTGTAGATGTAGGGATGGATCTGGTCCTGCCACATAAGCCCAGTCAACGATTGTTGCCAGTGGTGATTTTCCTAATTTTTCACATGCATCCAAACTAGAGAGGATCCCTGCACTCGCACCATCGGACATCTGACTAGCATTCCCAGCAGTAATCGTTCCTTTCTCTTCAAAAGCAGGTGTAAGTTGTTGCAGTTTATCAATCGAGGTTTGAGGTCGTATACATTCATCCTCTGTAATGAGTTGCCCTGCAACATTAATTCCCACGATTTCTTCTCTAAAAATTCCAGCACTCTGCGCGTTTGCTGCCCTCAACTGAGAAGTTAGAGCGTATTCATCTTGCTCTTCTCTACTAATATTTAACTCTCGGTTCGTAACCTCAGATAAACCACCCATTGATTGTTCAGAAAGTGCACACCATAATCCATCGTTTAATGTATCGTAGAATTCGACTGCGCCCATTTTGACTTCACGTCTAAGGTTAGAAACATGAGGGGCATTGGTCATCGATTCAAAGCCTCCAACAACAAAAAGGTCGCCTTCTCCTAGTTTTATACGACGAGCAGCATCAGATATAGATGCCATACTTGCAATACAAACACTATTTAACGTTATAGCAGGAGTATGGATATCCACACCCGCATCAAATGCAACTTGACGTGCTGGGTTTTGGCCTTGGCCTGCCTGTATTACTTGACCAAGTATCACACCGTCTGCTTGAGCTGTTTCTGGAACACGACGAATCAGCTCCGAAAGGGTGGCTGTTCCAAGTTCTGTAGCAGTTTTTCTGCTTAAACTTCCCTTAAATCGTCCAATAGGTGTACGAACTCCATCAATTAAAACCGTCTTTTTCATATGAAATCACCTATCCTTCTCATTTTCTGCGTTCAAAAAATAGGATAAAAAAACGACAACATGAACAAAAAAACACGTCCACATGTCTTGAGTGTCGACACTAGCACATCCTGTACGTCGAAAGTTTTAGGGGGAAACATCTTTGAGTTGAGAAGTGAATGCTATTTATAACCAAGTAGCTATTCTCCGCACATAGGAAAAATTATTTTTTACTAGTAACTCAAATGTAAACCAACCAACGTATACAGGATATGGTGACGCCGACGTTAGACATAGGCCGTGTCGTATTTTACCGAGGCTCTTCTATTATGAAGTCATTTTTACCTAACCTTTGAACAAACCTTTAGGTTAGAGAATCACGGTACGTTTCTCGTGCAAATAACGTTGAAATAATGCTTATCACACCTAGTGCGACTAGATATAGAATGATTGGCAAACTTTGTCCATCGTATTCTGCTAACAACCACGTTGCAATTAGAGGTGAGAATCCACCAGCTAGAATTGCCCCAATTTGGTAACCAATGGAAGCACCACTTAAACGAACCTGTGACCCAAAAAGTTCAGAATAGTATACTGCCTGTGGACCGTATACCGCATCGTGGATAACATTTAAACCGAGCACAATTCCTATTGTTATCCAAAGGACCGAGCCTGTGTCCATTAGCCAGAAAAATGGAAATATGAAGAGTGTCGTAGCAATTGTACCGCCCAAATAAACAGGTTTACGTCCAATCTTATCTGATAAATATGACCATAAAGGCATTGTTACTAAACCAACAGCTGAAGATATCATCACTGCATTTAGGCCAATGGAGCGATCAACATTAACGGTCCCCACAAGATACGTTAGGACAAATACAGAATAAATATAAAATGTTGCATTTTGTACTAACTTCATACCAATTGTTAAGAATAATGGCTTTTTTTGAGTACGTAATACAGTAAGCACTGGTTTTTCCTCAATCTGCTTCTTTTCTGCTAAATTCTGGAATACAGGCGATTCACTCACACTTAATCGAATCCAAAGTCCAATGATTACAAGTACAGCACTGAGTAAAAATGGAATTCGCCAACCCCAAGCTAGGAAAGCCTCATTTGACATGCTATTATTTACCATTGAGAATACGAAAGTGGATAAAAGAAGACCAGCTGGAACTCCCATTTGCGGAAAACTTCCATATAACCCCCGTTTTCCTTTCGGTGCGTGTTCAACAGACATCACCACCGCTGAACCCCACTCACCGCCAACTGCAAATCCCTGTACAATTCGAAGAAGACTTATTAGAAGTGGAGCAAGCAATCCAATGGTTTGATAGGAAGGAACGAGCCCCATCAAGAATGTTGCTATTCCCATTAATAAAAGAGATAATGTCAACATTTTCTTTCGGCCAACTTTATCACCGAAATGACCAAATACTGCACTTCCTAATGGTCGAGCTATAAATCCTGCAGCATAGGAACCAAATGCAGCTAGAGTTCCATAAAGTGGATCGAATGTTGGAAAAAATAATGCTGGAAATACTAAAGCTGCAGCTGTACCGTATAGGTAAAAATCATACCACTCAATAGTTGTACCAATAAAGCTGGCCAAACCGACCTTGCGATGTTCCTTAGAGAAACCTTTGTTATCTGTATTTATTTCCTCATGATTGACTGGGGCTGTAGACATCAATTTCCCTCCTTTATTGAGATGATGTAATGTATTTCATCAATTATTCTTCTGTATTCTCAAAAAACGGCAACCAAACATTATTAACTTTAACTGGTTTAACTTGCAATGGTAATCCAATTTTTAATTCTTGATTAGGTTCTACCAACAAATGTGTAAGCATTGTTGGACCTTCTTTTAACTCAACAACTCCTAATGTATAAGGTGCAACTTCTCCCCAAGCTGGGTGACCTGGTCGATGTACAACACTCCACGTTTTTAACTTGCCTTTCCCTGAAGCTGGTACCCACTCAAGTTGATTACTCCAGCAATGCGGGCAGTGGGAACGAGGATAAAATACCCATTTGCTACAATCACAACAATTCTGTAGGATAAATTCACCTCGGGCTACTGCATCCCAAAATGGTTTTGTAGTTGGTGTCACAGTTGGACCTGGAACCGTTAAATTTTCTATTTTCTCTATCATGATTCCACCCCCAGGATTAATGCTGCAGCCTCACTTAGTGTTGCCCCATTCCCTGTTATTAGCGCGTGGCGTGCATTCGGAATCTGTCTCAACTCTGCTTCATGTCGTAATTGATGTACAGCTTCAATAACATGTGACATACCTCCAGCAAGGTCTGCCTGACCAAAACCTAATTGACCCCCATGTGTATTCAGTGGCCAATCCCCATCATGACCGAAAGAATGCTCCTTCATCCAGGAACCAAACCTTCCAGGTTCACAAAGCCCTGCATTCTCCAATGTTTGTGCAACTACACTCGTATAACAATCATATATAGAAAGCAAATCCATATCGTGCACTGTTAAACCTGCTTGATCTAGTGCACTTGGAATGGCATAACTTAGTGGTGCATTTTCCAATGACGGTGCTTGGCTAACTGCCCTATGGGTGATTTTCTCTCCTGCTCCGAGCAGATAAACGGGCGAATGTACTCCTCTTTTGGCATTTTCAACTGAGGTAACAATGACTGCCGCTCCACCAGCGACTGGCATTACAATTTCGAATAAATGCAAAGGATCGATAATTAATGGAGATTTTAACACATCCTCAACAGAAGCAGGCTTACCATACGTTATCGCCTTAGGATTTAGCTGTGCATTTTTTCTTGCCCAATGAGCAA
The DNA here is from genome assembly GCF_964021195.1 of Bacillus nitroreducens. Lineage (NCBI taxonomy): Bacteria > Bacillati > Bacillota > Bacilli > Caryophanales > Bacillaceae > Bacillus > Bacillus nitroreducens. The sequence goes on from NZ_CAXHYI020000003.1 coordinate 273,610, forward strand.
TAAGTGCAAATTCCTCTTGAGTCGAACCATACTCCGCCATGTGACGTTGCTTTAGCAACGCGTAAGAAGTATTTGCACCTGAAGCGCCAAATGGAACATCAAATTCACGAATTGGGTTACGGTTCGGAGAACGTAAGGTTTTACCTTTTTCATTGATATTGGCAAGAACACATAGAACTGTTTTACACATACCTGCTTCAATCGCAGCAGCAGCTCTCCAGATCATGCCCGCACCAGTAGCACCTCCTAGGTCTACCACATTTGACATTGTTGGCTCTAGACCAAGGTATTCTGCAACTGTAGCTGGCACATGTTGCGGAGTCTCTCCTACTTGTGGACCAATTAATAAACCATCAATCTCACCTTTTACAATACCAGCGTCTTGAATAGCCAGCCTTGCTGACTCTGCAATTAACCCAAGAGTGGTTGCACCCTCGCTATAACGGACTGGAGTAAGCTCTCCAATCCCTATAATTGCACCTTTAGGTTGGCGTCTAACCATTATAAGAAACTCCTTTCAGTCAAGCTGCTATATTCTTCAAGGCATTCGGGATTTGCAAGTGAACCTTTGTTCTTTATTGGCTGTCCAAGTACTGTTGAACGCACCGCTCCCTCAACCTTTTTGCCGTTAATTGTATAAGGAATCTCTTTTACACTGTAAATACGTCTCGGTACATGACGTGGTGAAGCTTTTTTCCTAACTTCCTTACGAATGTAATCAACTAAGGCTTGATCGAGCTCTCCATCTTTTGTCACAACACACAACGCGATTTCTTCATCATTATCTACAGGAAAACCAAAAACGATTGAATCATGTACCTCAGGAATTTGTTCAACAACTCGATAGATTTCCGCAGTTCCAATTCGAACCCCACCAGGATTAAGTGTAGTATCCGCTCTACCGTAAATGACAAGCGTCTGTTCAACTGTCTGTTCTGCGAAGTCACCGTGGGACCATATACCAGGACGTTCAGCAAAATAAGCAGAATAGTAGCGCTCGTCTCCGTCCTCACCCCAGAATGTAATTGGCATGCTTGGAAATGCTTTTGTACATACTAATTCACCTTTTTCATTGATCACCGAAACTCCACGGTCATCTAGTACATCCACTGCCATACCGAGTGCTTTACATGTAATTTCTCCTCGTCTAACTGGATGTACAGGGGAACCCATCACAAAGCATCCAATAATTTCAGTTCCACCTGAAATAGAAGCTAGCATAATATCCGTCTTGATGTCGTTATAGATCCAATCATATTGTTCAGCTGCTAAAGGTGCTCCACAAGAAAGAACACTACGCAAACTAGATAGATCATGTTTCTTCCCTACCTGATAGCCCGCCTTCATCAAAGTTTCTAGATATTTTGGACTTGTTCCGAAATGTGTGAGTCCAATTTTTTCACTAATCTCCCATAAGATGCCTTTATTTTTCTTAGGAATGGGTGACCCATCATAGAGAAGAATTGCAGCACCGCTTGCTAATCCTGAAACAAGCCATGGGTACATCATCCATGCAGTATTTGTGTACCAAAACATTACATCTCCAGTTTTCACGTCACAATGCAACTGGTGTTCTTTTAAGTGTTGAAGCAATGTACCTCCTACCGAGTGAACAATCGCTTTTGGTAGTCCAGTAGTTCCAGATGTATATAGGATATATAGTGGATGATTAAAAGGAACTCTAGTAAACTCCAGCTGAGATGAGCTGTCTTGACATAAATCCTGCCAACTTAACACTGTTGTGTCTTGATTTACTACTAAATCAGTTCCTTCAGATAAAGTCACGATAGCCGAAACATCCTTAAGTACCTGACTAACTGCTGAAATGTTATCTCGAATATCAAAGAACTTTCCGTTATACTGGTATTCCAAAGTGGCTATTAATACCTTTGGACGAACTTGCCCAATCCGATCAATGATTCCCTTTGGACCAAAATCTGGAGAGCATGATGTCCATACAGCGCCTAGCGAAGTGGTTGCTAACAAGGCCACTAAGCCTTCAAGGCCATTTATAACAACACCTGCAACACGATCACCCTTATTTACTCCTAAACTTTTTAATCCATACTGAACAGTAGCCACCATGCTACGTAGTTCTCCAAATGTTACTGAACGAGAGACTCCGTTTTCATCTGCTGTGATAACGGCTGTCTGCCATTCTTCACCTTGTAAAAGATTCTCTGCAAAATTCAATTGGGCATCTGGAAACCATTGAGTACCAAGCATCCCACCATCACTTGGTGGAATCATTATCTTCGTACCTTTTTCTCCTACAACATTCGCAAAATCCCATACTGCTGACCAGAAGTTTTCAGGCTCAGCGACAGACCAGCGATGAAAACGCTCATAAGGCAGAAGCGGAAAACCGACCTTTTGTGAGAAATTCATCAAATTAGACTGTGAGACCCAAGTTTCACTTGGCTCCCACAGAATATTAGATTCTAGTAAACTGTGTTGTGTTGTCATTATTTTCTTCCTCCCTTATCGAAATTAAAGCATTTCCCTCGCTGCACCAGTCACCTAACAAAAACCATTTTAAAATTTCCGTCAGCTCATGCTTTTATCTTTTACTATTTAATAAATCTACCATGTAAAAACTGTAAGTCATTATCTGACTTTTAGTCTTAAATTTCGCAAGCGTAAGTAACAATTGCACCCCTGAGTCGTTGTGCTTCCTTATAAGTACATCTATTTTGAACAACTTCAAGACCCGCTTCTTTCGCTACCTCAACAGCTCTCGGAGAAATAACCCCTTCTTGTAGCCAGAACACTTTTGGCTGGATGTTAGCTGCCTCTGCTGCAACACCAATCGCTGCTTCAGGACTACGGAATACCTGAACAATATCTACCTTCACTGGAATAGAGGCTAAATCTGGATAAGCTTGCTCGCCTAATACTTCTGTTTCTCTTGGATTAACAGGAATAATTTTATAGCCGAGACGTTGCATTTTTCGTGCGAGTCTGTAGCTTGGTCGAGCTGGATTACCACTTAGTCCTACAACTGCAATTGTTTTGGCACGTTGAATTTCCTTCCCATCAACTTCTTCACGAATAAATGTAGATTGTAGAGCCCAACGAATGACTCCCTCATCGTTAACAGCTGTTTCACCTTTTTGCTCACCTTTTGATGAGATTCCTGTCGCTTCATAAAAAGCTTGGTCTAAATCATTGACTAGATCACGGTATGATTCAATTCCAACTGAAAGACGAATTAACTCTTCACTTACTCCCGTTAATTTTAATTCTTCTGCACTTAATTGCTGGTGAGTCGTTGACGCAGGGTGTATGATTAGTGACTTTGCATCTCCAACATTTGCTACATGTGACCATAGCGCAATGTTATTAATTACTTTCTTACCAGTTTCTCTGCCACCCTTAATTCCGAAGTTTACGATTGAACCAAATCCAGAACGTAAATATTTAGTTGCTAGTTCATGTGCTGGATGCTCTTCAAGACCTGGATAAGCAACCCATTCAACTGCAGGGTGTTCTTGTAGGAATCTTGCAACCTGTAATGCATTTTCATTATGTTTTTCGATTCGTAAGTGTAATGTTTCAAGTCCTTGTAGTAATAAGAACGCACTATGTGGACTTAAAGAAGAGCCAAAATCTCTTAAAAGCTGAACTCTGAGTTTTGTACTAAATGCCAAAGTACCAAATTCATTTGCATAAGATATGCCGTTATAGCTTTGATCTGGCTCTGTAAAACCTGGGAACTTTTCACTGTTCCAATTAAATCGGCCACCATCAATTACTAGTCCACCAATTGTTGTTCCGTGTCCACCAATCCACTTGGTTGCAGAGTGAACAACAATGTCTGCTCCAAATTGAATTGGTTTACAAACATATGGTGAAGCAAACGTATTGTCAATAATGAGAGGTATACCATTCTCATGTGCAATTTCCGAAACAGCTTCAATGTCTAATACATGCAAGCTTGGGTTTCCAATTGTTTCAGCAAATACAGCTTTTGTTTTAGGCGTAATTGCTTTTCTAAAATTCTCTGGGTCTGTTGGATCAACGAAATGAGTTTTAATTCCATATTTCGGTAACGTAACAGCGAAGAGATTGTAAGTTCCACCATATAAATTTGAAGCTGCTACAATTTCATCTCCTGCTTCCGCTACGTTCATGATAGCTAAAGCAATTGCAGCCATTCCTGACGATGTTGCTACGGCAGCGACGCCATCCTCCAATAACGCAATTCGCTTTTCAAGTACATCAACAGTCGGGTTACCAATACGAGAATAGATATTCCCAGACTCATCAAGGCTAAATAGACTTTGAGCATGATCTGTATTATGAAATACAAATGAAGTCGTTTGGTAGATTGGAACTGCTCGTGAACCCGTTGTTGGATCAGGAGATTGGCCCCCATGTAATAGTATCGTCTCATCATCATACGTGTTATATTGTGTAGTCATTGTTTATACCTCCGAATTCATTTTTAAAAGATTATTAGAATAATCGTTTTTTCATTTTATGGTTATATAAAAAGCCCCCTCAATATAAGAAGAGGGGGCCTCATCTTATCTATCAGGCGCTTAACGCACCTGCAGGAATTAGCACCTTTTCAAGCTTTCACTTGAAGGTTGCTGGACTTCTTCGGGCCTGTTCCCTCAGTCACTCTGGATAAGAAATATTTATTAAATTGACGTATTAACGTATTAACACTTCATCTACATAAAGGATTATAGAATATTTTATTAATATAGTCAATATATTTTTTGAAAAATGCTGATATTCTTAAGATTCCCTTTAAATCTCTTCCATATTAATCAAGAATGTTCTGTAGATTCCGCATAGAGCCTCTCTACATATTGGAAACAAACAAAACCCCTTCTGTAAGATAACAGAAGGGGCACATGAATATATAAACATCCTTTTACATTCGTCCACCTTCTCATCTTCGAAAGTAATAATACTTCCTCTGAACTTGGCACCGGGCTTTGACTAGCTGGTTGCCGAGGCTTCTTTGGGTCAGTCCCTCCACCTCTCGTGATAAGAAGAATTGCGTTATTTAACTATTAGAATAAATGTTATACATTTTAGATAATTTAGTCAATACTTAACGAAAAATTTTAAAAATTAAAGTCCCAAAAATACATTTAATGTACTCCACACTTAGTATAACTAATAAACAAACGTTTTCATTTTATTGAGTAGATGATAAAATGGGAATGGGACTAACTCCCTACAATTACCAAATTTAACATGCGAGCGATTACACTATTGCTTTGTAATCTACTTACGTCAAAATTGAGAGGCGACTCTTATGCTTAAGCAACTAAGAAAATGGAATACATTACGAAATCAAATTTTATTTATCTTCTTGTTTGTTATGATCATCGTTCTAGTAATTGTGGGACTACTAACTTTGAACGAGGTTTCTACTCTTTTAAAAAGCAATGCAGAGAAACAAATTAATCAGGTTGCTGTTGAAACAAATGCTAGATTTGAATCGTTATTCGAACAAATCAACATGTCCTCAAAACTCGTGATTACAGATGAAGAAGTGCAACATATACTTACAAAAATCTATGATGGGAAAGAAATCTCATTTCAAGAACGCCAGCAATTAATGGGAAGTGTTAACCGGATTTTAGGGAATAGCGATGGAATTTTTTCATATCAAATTTTTTCTAAGCAACAACATCGTGTGATACCTCTTGATGAAGGCTTATTAAAAGACCGAATTAATCCTAGATGGATTCAAAAAGCAGACCAAGCAAAAGGTAGGTTGGTCTGGGTTGGAGATGATCCACAAGATAAAAATAACTTCCTTGCCATAAGAAGAATAAGTTTAATCGACCGTACGTATAAAAATGGAGGATATTTACTAATTAGTATCGACCGTAATCACTTTCAGTTTGCAAAATCGAACAACCAATTTTCCATCCTGTTAGACAAAAATGAGCAGCCTATTATTCAGAATTACGATGGGGATCTCACAAAAATCATTTCAAATCCAGAAGGTACACTTCAACTTGAGGAAGGAGAATTTATAGTCTCAAGGGAAACCTCAACTCTTACAGGTTGGACAGTATTTATTTTAACCCCAATAAGTGAACTTACTAAAGGAATCGAAGGAATACGGAGAGGTATCGTTCTGTCTGGTGTAGTTGGTGCAGTTATTTTTATGAGTTTCTCCTTATTCCTGTCAACAATCATCACACAACCAATTGTTCGCTTAACCAAAACAATGCAACTTGCGGGAAAAGGAACTCTTACCTTAAATCCAAATGTTCCTTCAGTCAATGAAATTAATGAACTAAACAGTACTTACAATCAGTTGGTGAAGGAAACAAACCATTTAATCCAAATGGTTTATCAGAAAGAGATCCTACGTAGTCGTAGTGAATTAAAGGCACTTCAAGCACAAATCAACCCACATTTTCTTTTTAATACACTAGATGCCTTGCATTGGTCATTAGAAGAAAAAAATGAAGATGAACTATCTGATATTGTGATTGCAATGTCTGATTTATTCCGATATACCATCACAAAAGAGACTGATGATGATTGGGTATATCTAAAGGATGAAATCAAACACATTAAAGATTATATGGAAATTATGAAAATGAGATTTGGTGACCGCCTACAATGGAAAGTTACAATCCCTAATGAATGTATGCATGTACGAATTCCAAAACTCATTATTCAACCACTTGTTGAAAATGCGATCCTACATGGTGCTGGAAATAAAATCGGCGACTGTCTTGTAACGATCACAGTAGAACAAGTTAATACCAATCGGATTCGAATTTCAGTTCAAGATGATGGCCCTGGAATGGACCAAGAGCGCGTCCATCAAATCGTACAAGCGATGAAAACGAGTGGTGTCACTTCTACAAAAGGTAAAGGGATTGCTATTTCAAATGTAAATAAGCGCTTAAAACTCTACTACAACGAAAACTTGTATTCAGAACTATTAATTGAAAGTGAACCGACTAAAGGGACACGGATTTCGTTTGAAATACCTATTGGGGGAGAATAATATGTTAATTAAAAATATCTTGATTGTTGATGATGAGCCAAGAACAAGACAAGGTTTACAAAGAACCTTAGAGAGCTGGAATAATGGCGAATTTAAAATCCTCATTGCTGAAAGTGGTGAGGAAGTTCTTCAAATTGCGAAAACACAACCAATTCATATTTTACTTTCTGATATCCGCATGCCAGAGATGACTGGGTTGCAACTTCTACAAAACATTAGAGATAAAGGGTTGTCCCCTGTTGTTATCGTTATATCTGCATACTCTCAATTTGAATATGCACAAGAGGCACTTCGCCTCGGTGTTGTAAACTATCTTTTAAAACCTATTAGCAAGAGTACGTTAATAGAAGCGGTTGAAGATGCGGTACAAATACTAGAAAAAAAACTTAGAGCAGGAATAATAGAAAAGGTGGTTGACAAAAAGATTGTTGATGCTACAACAAAAATCGATGGAACATCTAACACAATCCGTGAAGCTGTCACCTATATAGATGAACATATTAAGGATGACATTACCCTAACAGAAGTAGCAGCTCATGTTCATCTAAATCCAAGTTATTTTAGTGTACTCTTTAAAGATGAAATTAAATTAAATTTTAGTGAATATATAACTAGACGGAGAATTCAGCGTGCCAAAGAACTACTCCTTTCAACCAAACTTACGATCAATGAAGTCGCCGAAGAAGTAGGGTATAACACTACAAAGTACTTTATAAAAATTTTTAAAGAATATGAGAAAATGACACCTACTGCATACCGGAAAACAAGCAATGAAAAGGCTTTCTAAAAATAGTAGTATTATTCCCAATTATCGTCCCCTTTTTTGATACGTTTCTCAATGATAGACTTTAAGTGTAAGATATTGAGGACAACAAATAAGGGGGTTTTTTAATGATTAAAAAGAAAGCGTTTACCGCTGTTATGTCCATGGCAATTGCGGGCGGATTAATTTTAGGAGGATGCTCATCTTCTGATGATACCGCAAAAGATTCTGATGGATCTAGCAGTGACAAAACCGTAGTAAAAATGATGCATATCTGGTCTGAGGGTAGCTCAAAAGCACAATACACAATCGTTGATGACATTATTAAGTCTTACGAGGAAGAGAACCCTGATGTAGATATTCAAACTGAAATCTTAGCTAACGAGCAATACAAAGAAAAAATTAAAGTATTATCAGCATCTAATGAACTTCCAGATGTTGGTGTGACATGGGCTGCTGGTTATATGAAGCCTTACGTTGACGCAAATATGTTCACACCACTTGATGACGTCGTTGAAAAGGATAAATTTGTAGCTGGCACATTAGATGCATTTTCTGTGGATGACACAACATACGGTCTACCATTAGAATTAAACATTACACCCGTTTATTATAATAAGGAAATTTTTGAAAAATATAACTTAGAAGTACCAGAAACATATGATGAATTCCTAAATGTAGTGGAAACACTTGCGGATAACGGTGTCACTCCAATTACGTTAGGTAATAGAGACCGTTGGACTGGATCTATGTGGTTCATGTACCTTGCAGACAGAATCGGTGGAAAAGATGCTTTAAACAATGCAATTAACCGTACAGGAAGTTTTGAAGACCCAGCATTGGTGAAAGCTGCAGAGGAAATTGAGAAACTTGTAAACATGGATGCATTTGTAAAAGGATTTAACGGATTATCCAATGATGAAGCTAAAGGTTATTTCATGAATGAACAAGCAGGAATGTACTTGATGGCTACTTGGGAATTACCAAACTACACAACAAGTCCAGAAGTTGAACAAGAGTTTAAGGACAAAATTGGTTACTTCAAATTCCCAATCTATGAAGGTGGTAAAGGTGATGTTGACAGCTTTGTAGGTGGCCCTGGTATTGGTCTATTCGTATCTGAACAATCAAAGGTAAAAGAAGAAGCAAAAGATTTTGTTTCTTACCTTGTTGAAGAATGGGGTAAACGTTCAGTTGAAGACGCTGGTGTAATCCCTGCAACAATTGTGGATACATCTAGTGGCGACCTTCACCCAATGTACATTGATATTCTTAACGATTTAAGTAATGCAACAAACCTAACACTTTATGCAGATGTTCAAATGTCTGCGGGCGTGGCTGATGTTCATTTAAACCAAATCCAAGCTTTATTTGGTGGCCAAACAACTCCAGAAGAATTTGCAAAAACCCAAGAGGAAGCTCTTGCTGCCGAAAAATAATCATGGCATACAATGAGAGGGCATATTACTCAAAAATATGCCCTCTTCTTAATAGAAAGGAAGGGGCAAAACCATTATGAAAAGTGTGATGTCAAATAAATTCGTTATCGCCCTTTATACACTCCCTGCTTTACTTCTCATTCTAGTCCTTATCTATATCCCAATTGGATTATCTGGATACTACGGTCTCATGGATTGGGACGGAATTGGTGAAATGAAGTTTATCGGTTTAGACAACTACATTACCTTAATTCAAGATAAAGTATTCTGGTCCAGTACATGGCACTCATTTTTATTAGCTATCTTTTCAACCGCTAGCTTACTACTGTATTTAGCTATATCACTTATCTTAGCAAGTAAAATTAAAGGGTCTGACCTATTACGTAAGATTTATTTAATTCCAATGTTATTATCATCAGTTGCAATCGCTCAACTTTGGATGAAAATTTTCGACCCTACAAATGGTATGTTAAATACTCTACTAGGATACTTTGGTGTTGAAAATCCACCTATTTGGTTAGCTGATCCAGAAATTGTACTGTATGCAATTTTTATCCCAATCATTTGGCAGTTCGCAGGTTTTTACATTTTGATTTATTATGCAGCATTAAAGAATGTGCCAGATGAAGTCATTGAAGCTGCAAAAATTGATGGTGCAAACCCACTACAAATTGCTTTTAAAATTAAATTGCCACTAATCTCAGGTGTATTTAAAGTAACGATTATGCTTGCAGTAGTGGGCTCATTGAAATATTTTGATTTAATCTATGTTATGACTGGTGGCGGGCCAAACGGTGCAAGTGAAGTAATGGCCTCATACATGTACAAAGAAGCATTTAAATTAAATAACTTTGGATACGGTAGTGCAATTGGATTTGGACTTTTAGTTATCTGTCTAGTAATGACATGGTTAACATCACAATTGACAAAATCCAAAGACGAAGTTCAATTTTAAGGGGGAGTGAATCATAATGAGTGAGGTACGAACACAGCAAGTAACACCAAGCCTATCTACGGAAAAACCAAAGAAATCCTTCTTGAACAAAATTGGCTTTGGATTTCTTTATCTCTTACTCGGGGGATTTGCCATTGTTCAAATCTATCCATTGATTTGGTTGTTGTTCTTTTCCCTGAAAACCAATAAAGAAGTCTTTGGTATGTCTCCCTTTTCTTTACCACAAGACCCACAATGGGGTAACTATACGAAAGCGTGGACATCTGGAAATATTGGAGTCTACTTCTTTAACAGTGTTTGGATTACTATTTCGGCGGTCATCTTAACTGTCATTCTCGCTAGCTTAGTAACATTCGCGGTTACACGAATGAATTGGAAACTTAGCGGACCAGTCCTTGGATTATTCCTAGTCGCTTATATGATCCCATTACATTCAACTTTAATACCGCTTTTTAAAATGTATAACAGTACAAACTTAACGGATAATCCATTATCCCTTATTTTATCCTATACAGCTTTTAACTTGCCATTAACGATCATGATATTACTTGGATTTTATAAAACATTTCCAAGAGAAATTGAAGAAGCAGCAGTTATGGATGGATGCTCCGTTCATCGAATCTTTTTCCAAATTACACTTCCAATGACAGTCCCTGTCTTGTCTACAACTGCTATTATCAACATGATCTATAACTGGAACGAGTTCGTATTTGTCAATACATTCATCAGTTCTGATAAATGGAAGACGTTAACAGTTGGGATTAACAACTTTGTTGGTCAGTATTTAACAGACTGGGGCGCAATCGGTGCCACACTTGTGATCAGTATTGTACCAATCCTTCTTGCTTTCTTATTCTTAAGTGATAAGATTGTTGAGGGTATGGCTGCAGGGTCTGTGAAAGGATAAAGCCTTTAAAATAACCCTTGTAAAAAGATACGATTAAAAATAGTTTCACTGCCACAGGACAACTGTGGCAGTTTTTTTGCAATAAGAAAAAAATTTCTCTAAAGATTAACCCCAGACCTTAATATAATTCTTTCCTTCCTTTAATTGGGCGATTGGTCCTATTACACTTTTTTCTTCTCTTTGATTTCCTACTAAATCCGTCTCCAATGATAAAACACTTCCATCTGGATTTTCAAATTCCGCATCTACAATACGAACCCTCTCCAGCGTATTTGTAGAATGGATCTCTCCTAGGAATCTACCAAAGCCTTCAGGCAGTTCAAGTGACAGATATATCTCGTCCCCTTCTTCAATAATTTCTAGGTTCGGATTGAAGTTATGATCTTCAAGTTTTTCATTTTCTCTTTCAAAGGAGTTTGCACCTTTAAAGTAAGCATTATTGTTAATATAAACGGGCTGCTCTACTTGATTAAATGCTTGATGATCTCCCTCTTGTTCATGTACCTTTTCAATGTATTCTTCAAGTGAAGTGGTGTATCCATTGTAATGCACAGTACCTACATCTTCTAACCCATCATCACCGATAAAAATATTGTTAAAGAAGCGATCATCTCCACCATACGTAACAGCGAATCCAGCTATCTCAGTGCTATGTGGAACGTGATACGGTGTGGCACGATCGAGCATTTTGCGGTGTACCATTTTACCACCAATCAGGTTATTGATATAAGCTCCACCTTGAGCATGATTATCTAAAGCATAGTCAGCTGTTAAAATATTGTGGTCGACGATATAAGGACCACTACTTACCTCTACAAATAAATCACGACTGTTACGGTAATATAAGTTCTTGCTGACTCTTGTCCCCTGTGTCTGCCAATCTAACCATGTTCCTAAAGAGCAATCATGAATCCGATTATTGTGAATTTGCACATCGATGGCAGCATGCAACTTAATACCAGCTATCTCATGTCCGTAAAATTCACGCTTTATGCCTATATTATAAATATGATTTTGATAGATTTCGCTAAATACACAGCCTAGATGACCTACAATTCCATTTTGACCACAATCATAGATGATATTGTTTCTAATAATATGAGAACCAATCTTTTCCTTACTCCAACCAGATTGCTTTGCTAGAAAAACAGTTTCTATTTGATAATGATAGCCTGGCTTATCTTTTCTTTTACTTCGGAAATTATCTCCAGTTGAAGCCTCTTTTCCGATACTAATAGCACTACACTTTGAGTCATGAATAATATTGTCCTCGATAATCCACCCTTTACTCCAATGCGGCCCAATTAATCCAGGTTGATCGGCTGTCGGTGGAGTCCAAGGAGTTGCCGCTTGGCACATTTCAAAACCTCTCACCGTAATGTAGTTAATCCCCATCTGTTCTGGATAAAAACAAGCTTTCCTTACATTTATTTCTACTAATTCTTCATTAGGATTTGACTCGTGAAAGTTAGCATAGATGGTTGTATTCTTTTCATCCACTTCAGCAAACCAAAGATATTTTGTTTGCTCTGGGTTAATGACTGGTACAATCGTTTGTGTCCAATGGTCTAATACTTCCGTTTTCACTTCAGGATTTTGTAATTGTTCTAGATTTTCAGCTTCATAAAAGGACATGCCATTTAAATAAACATCACCTAAATGTCTGCCAGGGTTATACACAACCCAATCCCCAAAGATTTTTTCTATATACGGGTTATAGTCTCCGAAAAACTCATTTGGGAGTACTGCTTTCCAAACAGTTCCTTCTACTCGTTCCCATTCTTTTATCTGCTCAGAACCTTTAATAACAACCTTTTCTCCTTCGGCAGCTTGATAAGTAATTCTTCTATTTTCACTTAATCCACCGTTTCTCGGTTTAACCCATTCCCGATATTCTCCTTCATGGACAATAATAGTATCCCCTGCTACGGCAACCGACGCTGCCTTATTTATGGTTAAGAAAGGATCTTGTTTGGTTCCCTCTGCTAGGTCAGAACCAGACTTTGCTACATGATATACGTATGCCACTCCACTTCCTCCTTTAGTCATTATATGTTTATTATAGGAGGTAAATCGATACGTATTCTATTCAAAAAATAGTATAATTAAAGACAATATTAGTGTTTTTTTATCTGATTAGGGGTGGATTATTTATGGCTTTTTTTGAACATCATGGCGTTGAGGAAAATGAATTATTTCACACTTCTCATCTATATAATTTTAGCTTTCCTCTCCACTATCATCATGCATATGAACTTATCATTGTAAACGACGGAGAGATAGCCGTGACAATTGATCAAAAAGAATACGTATTACATAAAAATGATGCTGCCTTCATTTTTAATAACCAAATGCACGAATTTAAGACGCCCTATCAATCCGATATTTCCATTATTATCTTTTCACCAGAGATTGTTGGACATTTTTTTATGAATTATAAGGGATTTGTACCAGAAAACAATATTATTCGCCTAAAATCTGTTCCTGACTATACGAACTTGAATTCAATCTATCGACAAAAAAGTTTTCTTTATGATGTGTGCGGTACATTGGTAGATCAAACAGAATTTACTCCAGTTGAATACTCTACAAAAACAAAAGTATTACACAAAATTTTATTATATGTAGATCGTCATTACAGTGAAGAGTGCACCTTAAAAGTAATCGCAAAACAATTACAATATGACTATGCCTATCTATCGAAGCTATTTGTTCAAATGACCAAATTATCCTTTACTGAATACCTAAATCATTATCGGATTACCCAAGCTTGTTATCTACTTAAAAACAGTGACCAGTCCATAAGCGACATAGCCTTTAATTGTGGTTACAACAATCTCAGATCGTTTAACCGTAATTTTAAAAGAATTACGAACTTATCACCTACTAGATATAGAGTGAATCATAATAAACATTTTTCTCCAATGAAATTGAAGGTACAATAAAAGAAGGGGCTGTCCGATAAGTCCTAAACAAAAAGGCAAGGGAGAAAAACGGTCGTTTTTCTCCCTTGCCTTTTTGTTTTTTTCGATTTTTTCTCTGAAAGTAGCTGGCGTATGCCTGCTACTTTCAATATATTGTGGGCTAATGCCACAATTCCAAACTCGACATATACTTTGTCGAGCCCCCGCAGAGAAAATCTGCGAAACGACCTATTGCCCTTGATGTGACCGAGCACACTTTCTACTTCAACTTTACGTTGTGCGTAGATAGCGGACTTTTCATCACATTCAAGGGCTGTTTTAGCCTTGGCTTTCATTTCTTCAAAAATCGTATTCCAATGAATCTGACGATTCCCTTTTGCTTTTGTGCATTGTGCTTTTAGTGGACAATCGGTACAATCTTCACTTTCATATATTTTGAAACTTTGCTCGTAGCCAGATTTATTCTTTTTATTCAGGTATTTTTTAAACGTTACTTTCATTCCTTTCGGGCAAATAAAATAGTCGTCATCTTCCACGTAAGTCCAATTTTTTGCGTTTTTGATGTCCTTTTTATATTTACGGGTTTGGTTCCTGTACATAGCTTCCATACGGAATAAGAAACTCGAATCGTTGCTCTTTCTCATCTCCGACAGCGTAAACATAATTCTCCTCACTACCATATCCTGCATCGGCAATAACCGTTTTGGGTATTGGTAAAGAAGAAGCTGCCAGTTTCTCCATATGAGGGATGAAGCACCGATTGTCTGGTGGGCGTTGATGTATTGTATAGTATAGAATAAACTGGTTTTCTGTTCCTACTTATACGTTGTATCCTGGCTTAAGTTGGCCATTTTTCATATGATCTTCTTTCATACGCAAGAAGGTGGAATCTTTGTCCGTTTTAGAATAACTATTGCGATCACCTAAAACTTCATTTTACTAAAAAGGATGATTTTTTTGTGTGTTTTTTTAAAAGTTACGAGTCAATACTATTAAATTTTGTAACCTTGTTGATTGTAGCGGAAGGTACGAGACTCCTGCGGGAAAAGCGTGGCCAGGGGAGACCCCGCAGGAGCTTGCGACGAGGAGGCTCCCGGACCGCCCGCGGAAACATACTAACATTAGTAGTACAGACCAAGGCCACGGTTTGTGCTACTATTTTTTTAGTAGAAGTGAAGTGAAGTCGTGTACTCGCTGGGATCTAAGAATCCGTATAAGGAAACCGACACGCTTCACACCCTTATTAGAATCAGTTTAGTATGTTGGATCTTCGAGATCGTGTATAAGAAAGTGGAATCGATGAGGCACTGTGAAGAACTTCTATGTGATGTAAACAGGGGGAAGAATTATGAAACATGTAATTGCTTTTGACGTAAGTATGGGAAAAAGTACAATAGTAATATACGACTGCTATCAACGCTGTCAATATGAAGGGGAATTAGAACACACGATATCTGGATTCCAATCATTAAAAGGACGTATTGAATCACTTAGGGAACAGGACGGCAAAGTACCTGACATTGTCTTTGAGGCTACGGGTGTCTATTCTAAAGGGCTTGAGAACTTCCTGCAGGTACACCAATATCCCTATATTCGCTTGAACCCTTTGGAGGCTAAGCTTCAGATGGCAGCCATGCGCCGACATAAAACAGATATTAGTGATGCACATGAATTGGCTAAATCCCATTTCAGATTGGACCGGCAGGAAACATACGTACAAGAAGAATACTTTGAACAAATGCGTGCACTGGGACGCTACTATGAAGATATAGAAAAGGAGATAAGGCATCACTATAACAGGCTACACTCTTTCCTACAACTAAGCTTTCCGCTACTTGAAAAGGTATTTACAAAGAGCTCAGTCCTGTTTTTAAATATCATTCAGCTTTATCCCCATCCTGCATGCTTACATATGCTTTCAAAAGAGGATTTACGTAACCAAATCAAACAAGCAACCCGTAAGAATATATCTAATCAAAAAGCGGAGGAAAAAGCGGCATTACTAATCAACGCTGCAGAAAATTCCTATTCAGCAATTCGGCCGGAAGACGTACGCTGCCAACATCTACGACACTATGCCAAACGCATTTTGGAACTGGTGGATCAGAAAAAGGATATTATTAGACAGATGGTGGATCTATCGAAAGATCGTGTTGATTTTCAAGTTCTCGTGTCATTTCCTGGAATTGGGGAATCTACAGCAGTTAGAATAATTGGCGAGTTAGGCGACATCCGCCGCTTTAAAAATCACAAACAGGTCAATGCATACGTAGGGATTGATATCCAACGGTTCCAATCAGGTAAACTTCAGTACCAGGATCGGATAAATAAACGTGGAAACCGAAGGTTGAGGCAGATCCTTTATTTCATGGTGATGTCAATGATCTCATTAAGGACAAAAACTAAAAATACGATTGTGGATTATTACGACCAATTAAAAAAGCAACCCCAGAGTAAGCCCCATAAGGTTGCGATGATTGCATGTGTGAATAAGTTCTTGAAAGTCGCATTTCACCTTATTCAACATGATGTCCTGTATGATTACGAATCAGCCAAAGCTTCGTAACAGGATAGCTCCACTATATCACATAAGACCTTGTGAAAAAAACAAATATTCGCTAGGTCTATTTGGTATACACATTTTTATTTTATCCAAACCTGGTCCTAGTAGTGCAGGCGCTCGACTCCTGCGGGAATAGCATGAGCCTTGAGACCCCGCAGGGAGCAGTCCTTTCGCTCCTGAGGAGGCTCAAGCCATGCCCGCGGAAAGCGGAGCGCCGGAACGGAGAGTAACGGCCTGTCGGCAGCTTTAAACTATTTAAATTATTTATGACAGAAAAACAATTTTAAAAAAACACTTGACTACAGGTAAGAAAAACACTTGACTACAGGTAAGGAAGCGAGTACCTGCAGCGGAAATCAACACCAGAATTTTTAGTAAACCCAAAAAACAAAAAATGAGGGCTGTCCTCAAAAGTCATTTTTCAGTGACTTTTTGGACAGCCCCTTTCTTTTCGTATCTTTATTATTCATTGTTTTTCTTTAGACGTAACATATTCCATGACATCTTAGGCAATACAGCTACTAAAGTATCGTTTTCGATATAAGAATCATTACAAATACTAGGTTTAACTTGTTCGCTCACGATGGAGTTTACAGCTTTTGCTTCTTCATTTACTAGCGTAACATGCTCGATTAATTTGTACCCTTCAAATGAACGAATATCAACATCCACTATTAACGCGTCCTCTAAATTTCGATTCACTGCGTATATGACTAGTTCATCATTTTCTTCATTATAAATGACCGATTGATCTAGATACGGAACATCCGTAAAGTCCTTACTATCATATTTAGGAGAATCAACGATAGAATGAAGCGCAGTTCCACGTCCATAAACAGATGTATAGTAATATGGATAGAAAATAGTTTGCTTCCAGACACCACCACCTGTTTCTGTCATAATTGGCGCGATAACATTCACCAATTGTGCCATACAAGCCATTTTTACTCGATCTGAGTGCTTTAGTAATGTATTCAGCATACTTCCTACAAGGAGTGCATCTTCAAATGTGTAGATGTCCTCTAATAATGGTGGTGCAACAGACCAAGGCTCAATTTCTTTATCTTGAGCATTTGAGTGGTACCACACATTCCATTCATCAAAACTTAAATTTATTGTTTTTTTACTACGTTTTTTCGCTTTTATATAGTCACATGTTGCAATGACAGTTTTAATAAAATTATCCATATCTAACGAACTTGCTAAATAGTTAGCGGTATCATTATCACGATTTCCATAATACTGATGTAGAGAAATATAATCAGCATATTCATATGTATGTTCAAGCGTTTCTGCTTCCCACTCAGGGAATGTTGGCATACCTGAACCTGAGCTTCCACAGCTAACTAGCTCAATTGTCGGGTCAACTAATTTCATAGCTTTCGCAGTTTCAGCAGCAAGCCGACCATATTCATATGCTGTTTTCATCCCTATTTGCCAAGGTCCATCCATTTCATTTCCGAGACACCAGACTTTGATTTGATGAGGATCTTTATACCCATGTTTTTTTCTCAAATCACTCCAATATGTCCCTCCTGGATGGTTAGTGTATTCAACCAAGTTTCGAGCTGCATCAATACCTCGTGTACCTAAGTTTACAGCCATCATTACCTCAGCATCTACCTTTTTCGCCCAGGAGATAAACTCGTTTGTTCCAACTTCATTTGTTTCTAACGAACTCCATGCCAACTCCAACCTTTTTGGCCTTAATTCTTTTGGTCCTACTCCATCTTCCCAATTATATGCAGAAACCATATTCCCACCTGGATAGCGAATAATTGGCACCTTTAATTCTTTTACCAATTCCATAACATCTTGGCGGAACCCCTCTTCGTCAGCAGTACTATGAGTAGGTTCATAGATTCCACCGTATACAGCACGACCTAGTTGCTCTATAAAAGAACCGTAAATCCTTGGATCTATTTCTGCTATCTTAAATGTCTTATCTATAACCATTTTCGCCTTAACAACGTTCAAAGTCATTTTATTCACCTTTCTCAAAGCATTGTAGTCTGTTCACTTTTTAAATCCATTTTTTGAAACAAGTTCATTGATAACCAAATCCAACCGAACGCACCTATACTAACTGTAAAAAAAGGAAGAATTCCAGGAAAACTTAATGAAATATACATTACTATAAATAAATAGATGATTATAGCAATTGTGTAGTGTAATTTACCAAATCCCAAAATGATCGCATTTTTTAAGAAAACTTTAATTTCACCATTATAATGCGCTAATTGCGGGAAGGACCAAATCAATACATTTATATAAAGGATAATTAAAATATAAAAGGCTACAGGAATTAAAACACTAATATTTTCTGTGCTTTTAATGACTAGATAATTCATAAAAAGGATCATTCCTGAAAGAGTAAGTATCCAACCTATTATGTTAGACTTAATAAAATCTCTCCGATATTCTTGTCTAAATGTACTCCAAAGTGGTACTTCTTCTTCACCAATAATCCACTTTCTAAATATCTTTAGAACGGACAATGTTGCTGGAAAGATCCCTCCAACTACTAGTCCAATGATCGTGTAAAAAATCCATAATAAGTTTAAGACCACTAAACGAGTTATCCAAGTAAATAGTCTATCCAGAGAATTAACAATGTTTTGGCTACTCATCCTCTAACACCTTTCGCTCATCTTTTTTAAATTTAATTATCCTTTTACACTACCTGAAGCTAGACCCGCAACAAAGTATCGTTGGAAGAAAATAAACAGGATAATGATAGGTATTATTGTCATTACAGATCCTGCAATTAACGTATCATAGTTATTTCCATATGGCGTCAATAATGTCGCCAATCCGATTGGCAATGTAAACAAGTCACTTGATCGTATGACAAGTAATGGCCATAAGAAATTATTCCAACTA
Organism: Bacillus nitroreducens; assembly: GCF_964021195.1. NCBI lineage: Bacteria > Bacillati > Bacillota > Bacilli > Caryophanales > Bacillaceae > Bacillus > Bacillus nitroreducens. The sequence goes on from NZ_CAXHYI020000003.1 coordinate 293,041, forward strand.
CCTAACCCTTGTAAGATAGCCATAGCTGAAAATGAAGGTAACATTAATGGAGCCATTATTCTAAAATAGATTCCATACTCAGTACAGCCATCAATCCTAGCAGAATCCATCAATTCTGTAGGTAGCCCTAAAGCATATTGCCTAAAGAAAAATACAGCAGTTGGTGCAACAATCAACGGTAACATTACTCCCGTATACGTATTAATCAATTTAAAACTAATCATTAATTGATAGAGTGGTAGCATTAACACTTCAAATGGGATCATAATAATGACTAACACAAAGAGAAATAGCAGGTTTCTACCTCTGAAGTTGTATACTGCAAGTGCATAACCAACCATAGAAGAGAAAAATAACGATAAGACGATCGTTAATCCTGAAATAATTAAACTATTACTATACCATTTCCAATATGCAGGCGATTCAGTAAAGATATGTGCATAGTTTTTTAGTGAAAGTTCACTGAAATTTATTGAAAATGATATCCCGTTTCTCATTAGTTCTGATGATGGACGAAACGATGAGATAATGAGGCTTATTAATGGAAATAAAGCAATAAGCGCCACGATTACTAAAAATATGTTTACAATCCATTTTGTTAGAGTATTCGTTTTTTTCATGCTACTCATCACCTCTTTTAAATGCACCTGTCAATAATAAATAAATAATACTGATGATAAAGATAAGGATTAAGAGCACTACACCTATCGCTGCTCCAAAGCCCATATCATTTTGTTGAATACCCTCTTGATACAATAATCCAACAAGTGTCAATCCAATATTTCCAGGTGAATTTCCTTGCCAAATAACATAACTCTCTTCAAAGACTCTAAAGCCACCAATAATACTTATTGTCGTTACAAAAATAATAATAGGTTTTAAGAATGGTAGTGTCACATTTCTAAACTTTTGAAATAGGTTGGCACCATCAATTTCAGCTGATTCATACAATTCTTTAGGAATACTTTGTAAACCTGCCAAAAAGTAAAGAACATTGACTCCCATCCATCTCCAAGAAGCCATAATTACCATTAAAAACATTCCTGACCATGCAGTGAATTGCCAACTAACAGGTTCAAAACCAAAGAAGCCTACTATTTGGTTCGCAATCGCATTTTCTGACCCTGCAAAAACTAACCTAAAAATGACACCAGCGACTACGATAGAAGTCAGAGCAGGAATAAACAATGCTGAACGAAAAATTGTTTTAAATTTAACTAATTTAGAATCTAATAATATCGCAAGAATTATGGGTACTGATACTAGAATTAAAACGGTTAGTATTGTATAGATTGTTGAATTGAATAGCGCTTTATAAAATGTCTGATTGAAAATCCTTTCATAATTCTGTAATCCTATAAATTCAATTTGTCCAGGTAAGATTCTTTGGAAACTCATCATAAAAGCTTGAATCGTAGGATATAAGGTAAGTATTGTAAAGGATACGATAAATGGAAAAACAAAAACATATGGTACAACTTTTTTTGAGTTAAGAAACTTCATAATACTGTTTTCATTTTTGGGCTTTTGTGTAGGGGTAAGATTTCTTTTGTTTTTTACATTTACTTCGTACATTTTATCCCTTCTATCATATTAAAATTAGAGGTATGGGCAGGATTACATACATCCTGCCCATACCTATAGACTATTAATTACTTCCCATTTTCTGTCTAATAGTATCTGCTGATTCTTTTAATGCTTCCTCTGGGGTAGCGTTTTGTTCCCTGAGTACTTTATGCATAATATTTGAATCAATTTCTGATAGAACATCTGGAGTGTATTCAGATATCTGAATTCCCGCAACATTATCTTTTACAGTTAGTAAGATATCAAAAATATCTTTATGGAAATATTGATAATAAACATTATCCTCTTTCATTTCTGGTTCTTCCCAGACATCCCAACGAGGAGGATCAAATCCTAGTTCTGTCCAAAGTTGGATATTTCCTTCTTTAGATAATTTAGCAAAGTATAAAAATTCTTTCGCTAAGTCAATATGTTTTGATTGGCTAGTAACAGCAGTACCTGTTCCACCCATCGTTGCGGATTGATATTCTGAATCAGACCATTTAGGCATCGGACGAATTTGAACCTTTCCTTCTAGGTCAGGCATATAAGTTGTAAAATCTTTCATATAGAACATAGGAATAACTAAAGATGCTTGGCCACCATCATTCATGAAGCCATAGAATTCTTCAGAATGATAGCCGTTTCCTGGAGCGATTTCTGCAATTTTATGTTCATTAACTAAAGCATTAACAAATTCTAATGTTTCAATATTTTCTTTGCTATCTAGTGTTAATTCGCCGTTTTCATCAAAGAAATCTGATCCTCTTTGAGCTGCAAAAGGCCATATTCCGTACCAGTTAGTTGCAATGGTGGTCATCGGCTTCCCTGTCACTTCCACCACTTTTTTACCTGCTTCTACATAATCATCCCAAGTTTTAATTTCATCAATATCTACACCAGCTTCATCCATAATTTCCATATTATAATAAACAACTGAAGCACCTAGATGGGTTGGAGCACCATAATAGTTTCCATCTTTCTCATAAATACTAACTCTTTCTGGAATAAACTTATCTAATTCAGGCTCAATTAAATCATTCAGAGGTTCTAATTGGACATCACCTTTAAGGAAGTTCGAAAATTTTGCTAACTCAATATCCACCAAGTCAGGTGCACCTGATCCAGATTGCAAGGCCATTAATAAATTGTTGTGCATTTGATCGAATGGATAGTTTTCAACTGTCAATTTAATTGGTTTATCTGGATTTTGTTCATTCCATCTTTCAGCGGCATTTGCGTAAAAATCAGCGTGTGTCCCAGCAAAAGTCCAAAAACTTAATTCTGTTGCGTCTTCAATATCAGAACCAGCGGTTTTTACATCATCAGAGTTTGTTGGTTTCGCCTCGCTTCCTCCTCCGCTACAAGCAGCCAATAATAACACAAAAGATAAAAGTAGAACGCTAAAGAACGAAAGACTCTTCTTTTTCATTATTCATTCCCCCTGTACTTTCTTTATCCAACTAATAAACTAAGTTCGCTAAAAAGGTAAGTTATTAATCTGGTAACTATCACTCCTAATTAATATAGTCTATGTAAAGTTAATGCGATTTCAAGAACTTTGAAAATGTTTGAAAACGCATTCAACTTACACTTTTATTATATCCACCTTATACGTACATGTCAACGAATAATGTATAGAATTTTAAGACATTTGTATGACAAATTCTTAAGTATATTATGTTGTACGTATCACTTTGAAAACTGAAGTTTTGTTGCACACTTGTACCACAATTCTTTTTTTGATAGAAAAATAGAAGAAGCCGTTTAGTCCTTTACTAAATCCTTTGTTGAATTTCTATAAGTAATGATTGGCTCAAACAAGAATGATTCATAGGTGTCACTCCCATTTTGTTTTTTTCTATTCTTAATTAATTTAATGATTTTCTTAGCAGCCATTTCACCTAGTTCACTTTTAGGATGTTTGACAGACGTTAGTTTCACCTCTGATATATCAGCAAAAAAGGAATCATCAAAACCTATAATGGAGATGTCTTCTGGCACACATAAATCTTTTCGTCTAAGAACATCAAGTAATTTCATTGCAAGTTCATCGTTATAGCAAACAATTCCAGTTGGCAGATTTTCTTTGGTACTCAATATATCTTCTAACGCCTCAACTGGTTTCGTAGATTTTTCCATAGTCGTATAGGTTACAACATTATTCGGATTAATCGGAATTCCATTTTCACGATGAGCCTTAAAATATCCTTTCATTCTTTTCAAACCTTGTAAATCATCATTTTTAAAGAAACCTAATATATTCTGATGTCCTAAGTTAATCAAATGTTCAGCCTGTATGTATCCACCTTTTTCGTCATCCATAACAATACTGATTGGTTCTAGTTCATCATATGCAGCATTAATCATGACATAAGGGATATTTAAAGCTTCTAAGTTTAAATAATAATTAATATTCGGGTTAGATATTGCACTCTTTGTAGGTTCTACAATGACTCCGTCAAATTTTTGAGTAATGATTGTTTCTAGTATTTTACGTTCATTATCATGATCGTTATTTGTACTGAACAGGCTAACTTGGTATCCTTCCTGACTCAAAATACCTTCAGCCCCTCGAATGATTGAAGGAAAAATGTAGTCAGAGATATAGGTAACAATGATAGCAATCCTCTTATTATTTGTCGTTCCAGGAGTGCCTACTGATTTTTCGTTTTGTTCCGAAACGAATGTTCCTGCCCCCTGTTCCTTATACAACCATCCCTCACTTACTAATTCCCCTAATGCTAATCTAACCGTATGTCTGCTAACATGAAATTGTTCCATTAACTCACTTTCTGAATAAATCTTATTATTAGGCAAAAAGGTACCATCTAATATTTTGGACTTGATCCAACTTTTTACCATACCGTATTTTGTTTCATTCACTCAATAACACTCCATCCATACATCTGTAGTAAAAATTGATTGATTATCTGTTTTTATAGTGGCTTTTCTTATACTCTATAATATCCCTACCCATATATTGTGAGGATCTTTTCAGTATTCCATCTAATTTTAATAAGTTTATGTTGTATAAAATAACACATTGACAATAACTTTTCTATCAAGAACCTCCTTGCACATAAGTTGTACGTATAACCATTTACTTAAATATTAATATGAAATATTTGTTTAATCAATAGCCCTTAAGAATCAAGCTAAAATTTAATGCTTAAAAATTGATACCTCGTATCCATTTTGATACATAAAACAATGCTTATATATTTAGCAGGGTCATGTATAAATCACATTAAAAAATAAGGCATTTCGCAAAATTTATTGCTTATGACACAATAGATTTCTGATCGTGAGATGCTTTCCACTTCTATAACTAGGTTTGTTTTTTCAAATCACTACAACCACTTTGAGAAGAACCCCAAAATAAAGAAAGTCTAGATACAAGAGGTATCTAGACTTTCTTTATTAGCTAATTAATTAAGACATATTCGAGGTTTACTAATTTTGCAAAGGTTATAATCTGATCAGTTGTTAGATTCAGTGAAACTACAGTATGGTGACCACCACCATTTTCAATCCAAGCCTTCACTCCTTCTTGGAAGTTCGGCTTCACCTCCCAAAGTACACGTGCAACTGGAAGGTTTGGAGCAGGTACGGTTGGTTCAAATGTTGTAACTTCGTTGATTAATAATTTGAAATGGGTACCAAAGTCAGCCATTGAAACAACAACTCCTTCACCCGCTTTGCCGTCAAATACTAAACGTGCTGGATCTTCCCGATCACCAATACCTAATGGAGACACTACAATCTTCGGGCGATTGTTCGCTAATGTTGGATCGACTTCAAGCATGTGTGACTGAAGCACAGCTTCCCTACCTGCTGCTAATTCGTATGTGTAATCTTCCATAAATCCAGTAGATTGATTATGACTCATGACCTTTAGTAAACGATCGAGAGCTGCAGTCTTCCAATCCCCTTCACCCGCGAAACCATAACCTTGTGCCATTAATCGTTGAACTGCTAAACCTGGAAGTTGTTTCATGCCATACAAATCTTCAAAGTTAGTTGTGAACGCTGTGTACCCGCCATCATCAAGGAAACGCTTGATGGCAATTTCATAACTAGCTTGCACCTTCACACTCGCTTCCCAATCTGCTTGACTATAATTACCATAATCAAATTCATAGGCTTCTGCGTACTGCGCAAACAATGCATCAATCTCTTCATCTGTAACAGCCTTCACATATTGAACAAGATCTCCAATACCAAAATAGTCAACTGTCCATCCGAATTGAATTTGAGCTTCGATCTTGTCGCCCTCTGTTACACCAACATTACGCATATTATCGCCAAAGCGAGCTACCTTTATATTAAAGCTTTCATTGTAAGCAACAGCTACATCCATCCAATCGGCTATTTGCTTTTGAACCTCAGGGCGTTGCCAGTAACCGACTACTACCTTATTTTGTTTTTTCAAACGAGCATTAATAAAACCATATTCACGGTCACCATGAGCGGATTGGTTTAGATTCATAAAATCCATATCAATCGTCTGCCACGGAATACTTTCGTTATATTGGGTTGCTAGGTGCAATAACGGTTTTTGTAATAATTTTGTACCACGTATCCACATTTTTGCAGGCGAGAACGTATGCATCCACGTTATGACCCCAGCAACTTCATCACGATAATTAACTTTTTTCATAATATTAGTAATTTTTTCCGCACTAACAGCTAAATCTTGCAATACGAGTGGATATGGTAACACACCACTTGCATTCAATGACTCGGTCATCTCTTTTGCGTGTGCTCTAACCTCTGCTAACGTTTCTTCCCCATATAGATGCTGGGAGCCAACAACAAACCAAAACTCTTTATTCTCCATCATAATCCCCTTTTCCTAGTTTCATAGTTTAGAATTATTTTTGTCCGTAATATGCATTTTTCCCATGCTTCCGTAAATAATGTTTATCCAAAATACGTTGCGGTAATTCTACAGCGAAATTATTTAACCCACGTGTGAACAAATTCATTTTTGCAACTTCATCTAACACAACGCTATTCACCACGGCAGCATTCACATCTTTTCCCCATGTAAAGGGGCCATGTCCATGAAGCAAAACACCTGGTACAGCTAGAACATCGAGTCCTCTCTCCTCGAATGTTTCAATGATGACGCGTCCTGTTGCGGCCTCGTACCCACTGTCGATTTCCTCTTGCGTTAAAAATCGAGCACATGGAATTGAACCATAAAAAGTATCTGCATGAGTCGTTCCCATTGCTGGAACATCAAGTCCTGCTTGTGCCCATATCGTCGCCCAAGTAGAATGTGTGTGAACGATTCCGCCAATTTCTGGGAAGTGCTTGTATAATACTGCGTGTGTCTGTGTATCTGATGAAGGTCTTAACTCGCCTTCTACAACATTCCCATCCAAATCTACAACCACCATATCGCTAGGTTTCATCGTTTCATAATCAACACCACTTGGTTTGATCACAAATAACCCACTAGCCCTATCAATCGCACTGGCATTCCCCCAAGTGAATTTGACTAGACCATGTTTAGGTAATTCCAAATTTGCTTGATACACTTCTTCCTTAAGTCGATCTAACATGTTAATCTCTCCTTCCTTCTCGTTATGGAAGTAAATATTCGACAGCAGCTCGCTCAATTTTCAGTCCTTTTATGTAACGCTCGATAAATACCTCAAATCCTTCTACATCACTTTGATCAGGATGAATCTCTTGGGCATCAATTCCCTCAAAAACTTTATCAGTAAGGAAATCTTCTAAACTTTCATTCTCGCTTTTACTCATCATGTAGGATGCAAGAATCGCCATTCCCCAGGCACCGCCATCTCCAGCTGTTTCCATAACAGAAACAGGAACGTTCATCGCAGCTGCAATAATTTTTTGGCCAACTACTGGTGTTTTAAATAACCCACCATGAGCCAAAATGCTGTCGATCAATACATTTTCTTCTTTTGTCAAGAGATCCATCCCAATTTTTAACGCACCAAATGCCGTAAAAAGATGAACCCTCATAAAATTCGCTAGATTGAAATGACTTTCAGGTGAACGAACGAACAAAGGTCGACCTTCTATTAAACCTGTAATATTTTCTCCTGAAAAATATCCATAGCTTAGCAGTCCACCGCCATCTGGATCTGCTTCCATTGCTTTGTTGAACATCACACGAAATAATTCAGAGGTATCAACCTCATACCCCATCGCCTCCGAGAACTCACGGAACAAACCTATCCAAGCGTTAATGTCACTTGAGCAGTTATTCGCATGGACCATGGCTACGGGACTTCCGTTAGGTGTCGTGACTAAGTCGATTTCTGGATATACTTTTGATAGTTCTTTATCCAATACAATCATTGCAAAAACAGATGTTCCAACCGAAACATTTCCAGTGCGTCTCCTCACACTATTTGTCGCAACCATTCCTGTTCCTGCATCACCTTCTGGTGGACAAACTGGGATGCCAGGCTGTAAGTGTAGAGATGGATCTAATATTTTCGCCCCAGCACTTGTTAATTCCCCTGCTTGATCGCCCGAAATATACACTTTAGGAAGAATTTCTTTAAGCTTCCAAGGGTATTTTTTTTCAGCGATAAGTTCATCAAACTGTTCGATCATTTCTTCATTGTAATTTTTTGTTGTTTCATCTATTGGGAACATTCCAGATGCATCACCTATTCCAATCGCTTTATTTCCAGTCAACATCCAATGAATGTAACCAGCTAAAGTCGTTATAAAATGAATTCTCGGAACATGTTCCTCGTCATTTAAGATTGCTTGATATAAATGTGCAATACTCCACCGTTCGGGAATATTGAATTGAAATAGGTTCGAAAGTTCTTTTGCCGCTGGACCTGTTGTCGAATTCCTCCAAGTCCGAAATGGAACAAGTAGCTCACCCTTTTCGTCAAAAGCCATATACCCGTGCATCATCGCAGAAAATCCAATAGAACCAATTTTTTCAAGGGTAATCCCAAATTCTTGTTCAACTTGTTGTTTCATTTCTCGATAAGCTGTTTGCAAACCATCCAAAACATCTGCTAAGTTGTACGTCCAAAAACCATTTTCCAAACGATTTTCCCACTCATAACTTCCTGATGCAATTGTCTCAAATTGACTATTAATCAAGACTGCTTTGATGCGAGTGGATCCGAACTCGATTCCAAGTGAGGTTTCTCCTCGGGTAATTACCTGTTTAATGTCTACTTGATTCGCTTCCACCTAATTTCTCCTCTCCAGCAAAAGTATCAATATCTATTAAGGATAGACTTATATTTTTAATAACGCTTACAAATAAAGTATATTTTTTGTACGTACATTTGTCAACATATTAAGAAATAGTGCAGTCAATTATATTTCCTCTACTAGCTAACGTTTATCTCATAAAAGATCTATTACCTAACAAATGTACATTTTTTCAAACTTTCAACTAAATAAAATCTATGATAAAATATGTACGCACAACTATTTAATTGGTAGTCTATGTTTATGAACAGATAGGAAAGTAGTGAGGCAGATGAAACCAAAATATCAGATCATTGTTGAAGATATAAAAAGTAAAATTCTTTCTGGAGATTATAACGTTGGAGAACAAATTCCTACAGAACTTGCCATGCAAAAAAAATATAATGTTAGCCGACACACCGTCCGTAAGGCTGTAATGGAACTTTCAACTGAGGGTTACTTAAGAAGTGAAAAGGGATCTGGAACTTATGTAACGAACCAATTTAGATCACCAGTAATCTCTAATAAGAAAACGATTGGTGTAATCACGACCTATATCTCCGACTATATTTTCCCTTCAATTATTCGTGGAATCGAGAGTAGATTAAATGAGGATAATTACTCCTTACTTTTAGCCAGCACAAATAACGATGTTGAACAAGAAAAAAAAGCTCTAGAAATGATGCTATCATACGGCGTAGACGGATTAATTGTGGAACCTACAAAAAGCAATTTATACAATCCTAACATTGCTTACTACTTATCTTTCAAGGAACAGGATGTGCCTTTCATCATGATTAATGCATACTATGAAGAACTAGATGTTCCGTTCCTATGCCTCGATGATGTGCAATCGAGTTATCTTGCAACAAAAGAATTGATTTCAAAAGGTCACACTCAAATTGGACTTATTTCAAAAACAGATGATTTACAAGGAAAATACCGAATGAAGGGGTATATAAAAGCACTAGGTGAAGCTAAACTACGTTTTATACCCGATCATGTGTTTTCGTATGACACAGAAACAAAACCAGATTTGTCTAAGAATCTGAAGGAATTCTTAAGTAAAAATAAGGATGCTTTAACTGCACTTGTTTGTTATAACGATGAGGTCGGATTAGAAGTGGCAAATGTATGCAAACAACTTAATATTTCTATTCCAGACAGTTTATCAATTATTGGTCAAGACAATTCATACATTGCCAAAAATGCAAATATCAAGCTCACTACTTTGACACATCCTCAAGAAAAAATGGGGCGTGATGCAGCGGATTGGGTCATAAAAAAATTACAAGGTAAAAAAGATCTACCTAACGAAACCTTTTATCAACCCAAATTAATTGAGGGAGAAACAGTAAAAGAACTGAAAGTGCCGCACTGACAGAATCTTTGACAATTTTTAACTTTGAAGATTAGTGGATGAGATCCGTTCAGTCCTTCATATGCTTGATGAAGGACTATTCATTTATTAATCCTACCACTTTAAAATCGATTGAAGAGCTTAGTTCTAAAAGAAAAGCCTTATTGATGGCCTTCATTCTAACCTCTCCTTTTATTCTCCGTTTTTTGAATAGCCCGGTAGCATGCTGCCATAATGATTGTCGCAGATAAACTCCCGCCAAAGAAAAAGCCTAGTCCTGGAATATATTTCGAGACAAAAAATACAGTAATCAAACTAATAATCATAACAAGGTTTTCAAGTGGATTGATTACCATCATCAAAAATGAATTTTTAAAAATATGAATCAATTTTAACTCATAATGTACGTATACAGGAAAAACGTAAAGTGTTGTCATCACTGCTGCAAAACTAAATAAATAGATGGGGATTTGAATTAAACGAATAAAACCACCATTTGAATTTTTAACGAAAATTAAGTCGAGTACAATCAGTCCACCAACAATGACGAGAATTAACCCAACACCATTACTTTTCAAAAATTCTGTTCTAAAATTACCCCAAAATGTACGAAAAATTGGAAGATCGGTCTCCCCCATGAACCATTTACGAATGACTGCAAACATTGCCGCCGTTGCAGGAAATAGCCCTAACAAAACAAGTCCTACTAAAGTAAAGCCTAACCAAAGTAAATTTAAATAGGCGAATTTTGTGATCCATATTGTAGCAGCATAAGCTCGATTAGCCGTTTTACCCATCCTATCACCTCCCGCATAAATAATTATCCCACAATACCTTTAACATAATTAAACCATAAAATTCTTAAATCTTGTAACAAATTTACAAATCACTCAATTTATCTATATATGAACGTCTTACATTTGTAGTTCTTCCTAAAAAAAGAACGAGCTGTGCTCGTCCCAGAATGTAGACAAAGTCAAATTTAACTTTGTCTACACCCATTTTTATAAGAAACACTAGTAAGATTCACTTTCTCAGACTGTATTAAAAACGCTTCTCAGACGAGGAGCGAAGCCGACCGAAGACGCGAATAGAAGTTGTCTTCATGAGCGGACGAGTGAAGCAAGCAACGAAGTATGCGAGCGTTTGTCAACAGTCTCCGAACGAGCTGTGCTCGTCCCTCTATTAATATGCACCTCTAATAAAGTCTTTGACATTTTCCATGTAAAAGCGATGAATCTTTTGCTTTTCTTCAGCTGTAAATGATTTTGTTTCAAGCGCTTTTAGGTTTTCTTGAACTTGTCTTACATTTTTGAATCCTGGAATAATACAAGATATCTCCTCATAATCTAAAATCCAACGAAGAGCTGCACTTGCCATTGTATTCCTACCATCCGCAATCCACTTTAGTTGTTCAGCCAGCTCTACACCTTTTTTAAAACCAAGTCCTGCGAAGGTTTCCCCAACATTAAATGCTTCACCATTTTCATTAAAACGACGGTGATCATCCTCCTCAAACACATGGTCTGGCGTGAATTTGCCTGTTAATAATCCACTCGCAAGCGGCAATCTAACAAGTATTCCAACTCCCTTTTTATAAGCTTCTGGAATTAGAGTCTCTAGCGGCTTTTGACGGAACATATTAAATATGATTTGGAGACTCTTCACGTTAGGATTTTCCAAACAAATAAGTCCTTCTTCTACAGTCTCAACACTCACTCCATAATGACGGATTTTCCCTTCACTTTGTAAACGATCAAGTACTTCAAACACTTGGCCATCTCTTAAAATTTCAGTCGCAGGGCAATGAATTTGATATAAATCGATTGTCTCACGATTTAAACGACGAAGGCTGTCCTCGCAATAGCGGCTAACTTGCTCATAACTGTAATTTTGCGGATCAGCGATGTCACCTTGACGACAGAACTTTGTCGCAATATGAATTTTATCTTCCATCCCCTTCGTTGCTTTTGCCAACAACTCTTCACTATGACCATCTCCGTATACATCGGCAGTATCAAAAAAATTTACACCTTGGTCGATAGCATATTCCAAAGACCTCAAGCTCTCAGCATCAGTGGTTTTCCCCCACGCACCTCCAATCGCCCAAGTTCCAAAACTAACCTCACTAATTTCTAATCCAGTGTTTCCAAGTTTACGATATTTCACTATTTTCCCTCCTATTATTATTGCATCGGAATTCTTCTTACTACATGGAGTAACCATTCCCCATTCTCTTTTTCATTAATCTTAATAGAGAACAGTTATGCAAAGATAACCCCACTGTCGTGGGGTTACGTAAATGCTTTCATCTTTATACTATTTTAATAGATTAGCTATCACTCTATCCATTACTAACAGCCAGAGTTACCACTATAATTCAATAATACTTCTTGTTCCTTCTGTATAATCTTATCAACCTTCACTTTAGATCCCTCAGCCCATTCTACATTTAAGTATGCCGAAACAACTTTCTTAGCAAGTTCAGGACCAACTATTTGAGAGCCTAGTGTAATAATTTGGGCATTATTACTTAATTGTGCGCGTTCAGCAGAGTATACATCATGTGTAAGAGCGGCTCGAATTCCAGGATACTTGTTAGCAGCTATACAAACACCAATACCAGTACCACATAAAAGTATTCCCCGTTCAGCTTTTCCTTCACTAATTGCTTGAGCAACCTCAAATGCAACATCAGGATAATCGACTGCCTCTGTCGTATAACATCCATAATCGATAATCTCATGCTCTGTATTCGCCAAAAATTCCTTAATTGTTTCTTTCAAATGAAATGCATTATGATCACAACCGATTGCAAGCTTCATATTACAAATCCTCCTAAAGAGAAATATTAATTTCTAATCTCATTTCCATTTTTACTTACATGACTATGTTCCCTAATTGTTTGATTTTGACTTACATACCTCTAGGAATGCTTCTAAGATTAAATAGGCAGAAGTTGCGCCAGGATCTTGTACACCTAAAGATCTTTCACCTAAACGGCTTGAGCGGCCAATTTTGGAAAGTAGATCTTTCGTAGATTCCATTCCTTTTTTACCAGCTAATACTGCTTTCTGATATGAAGTTAAAAAGTCACTTGATTCTGCAAAGTTTTCTTTTAAAGTTTCCCCAAATGGCTCCAGGGTATCGATCATGGTTTTGTCACCGACGTTTGCTTTCCCTCGATCCTTCACAGCTTGTGCAAAAGCAATCCAATATTCTGTAAGGTCTTCATCATTTAACACGTCTTTATTTTTTATTACTTGGGAGCCCTTGATAAACCCAGAGGCATATAATGGACCAACGGACGAACCTACAGCATTTAAAAATGTCATACCGATGACAGAACTAATCTTTCCGCAATCTGTTTCATTTGCTAGCTCATTATTTAGTTTTTCATTTACACTCTGCCATCCGATCGACATGGTAACTCCGTGGTCCCCATCCCCTAATTTTCGATCGAGTTCACAAAGGTAATCCTTCTCTTTCTCGATAACATCAACAACATGTTTAAAATAATTCAAAAAGTCTATAGAAGTAATTTTCATTAGTTAATCCTCCTTAACTTGGGTGAACATTGGGCAATCAACAGGATGGTCTATAAAAGTCTTTAATTCATCATCGAGCTTTGTTAAAGTGATAGAGCACCCACCCATTTCTAGAGATGTAATATAATCCCCAACATAGGAACGGTAAATGTTAATCCCTTTTTCTTTTAATCTCTGTTCTACTCTTCTAAACATAATGTACAATTCCATTCTTGGAGTAGACCCCAATCCATTTACTAGGACGGCTACATCATCACCCGCATTCAAAGGCATATCTGCAAAGATATGATCTAATAGTTCATCTGCTACGTTATCCGCTGTATCAAGTGGGGCCTTTTTAATACCTGGCTCACCATGATGTCCTAGGCCTAGCTCCATTTCATCATCACCAATTTCAAAACTTGGTTTTCCTGTTTGAGGTAATGAACAAGGAGTCAGCCCAACCCCCATCGATCTTGTATTTTCATTTGTCTTTCTAGCAACTCGTGCAACATTTTTTAAATCATACCCTTTATCTGCTGCAGCACCTGCTGTTTTAAAAACGAAAAATTCTCCTGCAATTCCACGTCGCTTTTCTTTTTCCTCTTTAGGAGCAGAGGCTACATCATCTGTAGTAAGGGCCATCTCTACTTCAATCCCTTCCATTTCAGCCAATTCTGCCGCCATCCCAAAGTTCATAACGTCACCAGCATAATTACCATATAGGTAAACGACACCAGCACCCTTATTAATTGCTTTTGTTACTTCCAAGATAGGAGCAGGCGGTGGGGATGCAAAGATATTTCCGACCGCAACGCCATCAGCCATTCCGTCTCCAACATAGCCTAAGAATCCAGGTTCATGTCCTGATCCCCCACCAATCAAAATACCAACCTTATTATCTAGCGTTTTACGAGTTGTAACGACAGCTCTATCATTCTCTTCTAACCTTCTTACATAAGTTGGATGTGCCTTTAAATAACCATCAATCATTTCTTCTACTACATTAGTTGGATTATTTAATAGTTTTTTCAATGGATACACTCCTTATCTGGTAGTATAGAAAAAGGGGTACAATCAAAATGAAAAGACAATCATTTTAAGACCCCAGTAATATCACGTTTTTTAAGACTACTTTATTTTCATTAAATGCTAACTTTTGTTTCACCTTTAATAATTGGAACTAAATTTTTATTCACATATTTACTAATATCAACAAGAACCTCTTCTGTATTAGATTGTGCTTCTGGCGTTTCTTCTTCAACCATTATCCAGCCCTTATATCCCCCATCCACGAGGACTTGAACACAACCTTGGAAGTCGATATCACCTTCACCCATCTTCTTCCACTCACAATTGTTTGAAGCATCCTTAAAATGAACATGTTTGATAAGTGGGAGATAGTCTTTAAAGATTTTAACTGCATCCATCCCACCAAAAGTTATATGACCAACATCTGGTGTATAGCCCATGTATCTTGGATCTAGCCCCTCTAAAAGAACTTCATAATCTTCCTTGAATATAAAATAAGAGGTTTTATAGGAGATCGGATGAATGGAAGCAGTAATTCCATTTTCATATGCGCGTTTTCCTAATTTATTTGCACCAGCAACGATTTCTTTTTGTCTTTGAAGTAAATTATCACGATTTGGTCCAACTCTTGAAGGTACGTTTAATTTAGCGCCTGGAAAGCGTTTTAAATATTCGATATAATAATCACTTGCTTCTCTTTCCTCAGGAGATTCTTCTCCGCCTATGAAACTCGTCGGCAATGTTAATGCAGCTAATTCCAGCCCTCTCATGTCTAGTTTTTCCTTAAGGAGTTCTGGAGAATTTTTATATCTCCCCAATAACGCTACCTGAATATCTATTCCTTTAAATCCAGCATTCTGTACATTATCCATTACTCGATCCAGGATATCTGCTTCAATATCATAATCTAAAACCCATGTTGATCCTTGACAGCCAAATTTTATAGTCATTTTTCTATACCTCCGATTTTTTAATGTGAACCTACTAAATATTTATTTTCATTATCCTTTTACAGAACCACTTGTTAATCCTTTAACAACTCTTTCTTGAGCAATAATAAAGATAAAGATTACCGGGATACTTGCTAGAGTCAATGCAGCCATCAGTCCAGGTACATTTACAGAAAATTCCCCGTAGAACTTTTGAAGTCCAACTGGTAACGTCAGGCTCTCGTCACTTTGGATTAAAATTAATGCGAATATAAATTCATTCCAAATATGAACAAAGTTATAGATAACTACTGTTGAAATGGCTGGTTTTATGTTTGGGAACATTACCTTCGAAAAAATTTTCCAATGTCCTGCGCCATCAATTTTGGCCGCTTCTTCTAGCTCTACAGGAATTTCTGACATGAATTGAGTCATGATA
The DNA here is from genome assembly GCF_964021195.1 of Bacillus nitroreducens. Classification (NCBI taxonomy): domain Bacteria; kingdom Bacillati; phylum Bacillota; class Bacilli; order Caryophanales; family Bacillaceae; genus Bacillus; species Bacillus nitroreducens. Next base: position 309,103 of record NZ_CAXHYI020000003.1, read on the forward strand.
AAAATGGATATTGGTAAGGCAAAAGCCACATATGGTCCTAAAAGAGCAAATAAAGTATCATAAAGTCCCATGTCATTTGACATCACAAATATAGGAATTAACGATGCGTGTACTGGTATCATCATTCCTACTAGGAAAAGGACGAATAACGGACGATTCAAACGAAATTTTAATCGGCTCAATGGATAGCTTGCAAGAGCAGATATAAAAACAACGATTGCAACGGATATTACTGTAATCAAAATACTATTTACAAAGTAATTTGTAAGACCCATCTCAAAGACAGATGCATACTGCTCAAATGTAATGGAGCTAGCTATAATAGAAAAGGGATTTTCAAAGAATTCTCCCATCGTTTTAACCGAAGTTGTTATCATATAGATAAACGGATAGGCTGTAAAAACTAATAAGATTAAAGCCAGTATATAGATGAATGACTGTTGACTTACCGCTTTTAGTCTCATTTTGATTCACCACGCTTCACTCGTTTGTTGTCTGAAAATAGAATGATTATGGTACTTACTAGAGCCAGGATGAACATCATGGATGCTATCGCACTACCGTAACCCATATTGAAGTTGATAAAACTTTGTTTATACATATAGGTTCCTAATATTTCGGTTGCACTTCCAGACCCACCGCCAAGCATTACATAGAACATATCGAATGTTTTTAGAGACCCAACTACTGCAAGTATCGAAGAACTCACAATGGTTGGCATTAAAGATGGGAGTGTAACATAGAAAAATTGTTGAATGGAGTTTGCTCCATCAATATTTGCAGCTTCATATAATTCTTCTGGTATACCTACCAATGATGCTTTAAAGAGAATCATATAAAATGGGGCGAATTGCCAAACTAGTACAATCAAAACGGCAACAATAGCCATTTGATTAGAAGCCAACCAATGTACAGAATCTATTCCAAATATGTTAAGTAATTGATTGACAGGACCTTTAACTGGGTCATACATGAATACCCAAAGTAAGCCAATTGCTACGGAAGACATTAAGTACGGTAAAAAATAAATAACATTAAGTACTTTTTTCCCTCTTATCCTACTTAATAGAACTAACGCCATTACAAGTCCTAACGGAACCTGTACAAAAACGGACACTCCTACGAGATATAAATTATTTTTAAGTGCAGTCCAAAATATTTGATCTGAAAATAATCTGCTAAAATTCTCAAGACCTATAAAGACCTTCTCACCCATTCCGTTCCAGTTATAAAGACTGTAATTAAACGTTGCAATAATTGGGTAAAGAATAAATATCAAATATATGACTAATGCTGGTAATAAGAATAATAGAATCGTCAGTGACTGGGTTCTTTTTTCCTTTTTTTGTCTACTTAACGGGGTTATATTGTTGGTATTAATGCTCTTATTCTTTTCACGATTCGTAAGAGCCAAATCGCTATTTGATGACATGTCGATCACATCCCCTGCTTTGATTTTAATAAGTAAGAGAAAGCAAATTAGCCTTCTCTTACTTACTGGAAAATTACTTATCTAAGAGCTCTTTTGCTAATTTCTCCATAGCCTTAGCTGCTTCTTCAGGAGTCATGCTTGTTCCGAATAAATCAAATGTTGTATTTTTATGAAGTTCACCTAATTCAGGTGGTAACGTTTGATCATATGGGAACTGAATGGAGTTAGCATTATTGATCCACTCAGAGAATGTATTTACAAATGGGTCGTTAAATGTAACGCCCTTTACTGCAACAGGAGTTGCTGATTTATCAACATAACCTTGTGCAGTTTCAACACTCGATAATTCATCAATTAGCTTGACTGCTAGATCAGGATGTTTTGTGTCCTTATGAATAGACCAAACTGGGGATACTCCTGCCGCAATATTGGAAGGGTCACCGTTTCCTTCTTCTAAAGCAGGGAATGGGAAGACACCCATTTTTTCCTCGAACTCTGGATATTCTTGTCTAACATTGTTTACAAATCCAGAAGTAATGAGCATCATTGCCGCCTCGCCCGTATACATCAATTGTCTACCTTGACCAGAATCGTAAGGTATGCCGTTAAAACCAGGATTAAATGCATCACGTTTCACTAAATCTTGAATGTATTCACCAGCTTTTACGTATGCCTCATCCTCAAAACTACCGCCAGTTCTGCGATATGCATTTTGGAAAACTTCTTCTCCGCCGATTCTATCTGCAAAATACATTAAATAGAAAGCACCTGGCCATTTAGGCTGGTTTGCTAATGCAATTGGAATAATGTCATTAGATTTTAATTCATCAATAATTGCTAACAATTCATCATAAGTTTCTGGAACTTCTAAATTGTATTTCTCAAAAATTTCTTTATTATAATAGAAGGTATATGGTGCAATACCTAATGGTAATCCGTAAACCTTACCGTCATATGTAGAGTTTTCAAGCGCAACGTCTACGAATCTACTATAATCAATATCCTCATTTGTCAGGTCTAGAAGTTTTCCTGAATTAGCGAATTCTTCTAACCATCCTCCACCCCAGCTTGCAAATACATCAGGAGGATTTCCACCAGACATTCCTACTACTACACGCTGTTTATAATCATCATTTGTAACCTGTAACATATTAACTTTTACATCATGTTCGGCTTCAAATCGTTCAACTGCTTCTTTATAAACTTCTTCTCTTGCACCTGCATCAAAATACCATAAATCTAGTACAGCCTCATCGCCTGAACCACTTCCAGCTTTCTTGGATGTTTCGGATTTTTCTCCGCCACAGCCCGCTAATACTAGCCCAAGTAAAACAAATAAGCTCATTAGTGTAATGTGTACTTTCTTCACATTTGTCACCCTTTCTCTGTTAATAAGTAGATTGATTTACTTTTCTTGATCATGATTCGTAGAGTGTTAAATGAATTCCAAGATATGAATAACTCTTTTACCATATTTAGTAGGTCCTCAGAGTATGGATAACGCTTTCACAAAATGTTTAATAATATATTTATCCTGTTTGTTTATCTAATGGACTAACTAACTTTATGGTATTATTCCGTTTTAGATGTGTCAATAGACAATTATCTTCATAATTCAGATAATTGTCAGGATTTAACTTCTGTAGTTGTCTTTTTAGGTATTTGATGATTTGCCATTTTTTCGAAAAAGTTAATAATATGTGAATGATCTTTTTTACTATTTCCATTTACAATTTCAGATGAAAATATCTCTTTAACAAGGTTTGTAACTGGTAATGGCACACCAATAGCATTTGCAGAGGATTGCACATTTAGCAAATCCTTGTAGTTAATTTCAATTCGACCACCTGGCTCAAAATCTCTGTTAATAATTTTCGGCATTTTTGCATCCATAACTGCACTTCCAGCTAAACCGCCATGAATTGCTTGGTACATTTTATTTAAATCAATACCTGATTTACTTGCAAATACACATGCTTCAGATAACGCTGCAAGATGAGCACTCACCATAATTTGGTTGACCAGTTTTGTTGCAGATCCAGCTCCGTTTGGCCCAACATGAACAACATTCTCACCCATAGCTTTGAATAGTGGCAATACCTTATTAAAATGTTCCTCTTCTCCACCAACCATGATTGACAACCTTCCTTCGATTGCCATTGGCTCTCCACCGCTAACAGGAGCATCTAAAAAGTGCATGCCATATTCCTTTAACCCAGCGGCGAAGGTCCTAGATTCCTCAGGCGATACAGAACTCATATCAATAATAATGGAATTTGGATTGCCGTTTTTCGCAACACCCTCATCAGAAAATAACACTTCTTGGACATGTTTCGCAGCTGGAAGCATGGTAATAATGACATTACATATATTTGCAACTTCTTTGTTCGATTCACAAGCATGCCCGCCTAATGTGGCTAGCTCATTCACTACAGCAGTATTAATATCAAATAAATACGTTTCATAGCCACTATTAATTAAGTGCTTAGCCATTTGTTTACCCATAATTCCTAAACCAATAACACCTATTTTCATCTACATTACCCCCCAAGATATTTTCTGTAATTTTTACTGTTCTTTTTATTAAAACGTTTCCATTTCTCTCTACTAATCAATCTCCTTCCTGATAAGGGTTTATTTATATATTATTATACACTTAGTTCATCCAATGGACAAACCATTTTTTAACTAATATACTATTTTTATTAACTAATATGATTTTAATGAGTTTAGAATTATAAGCAAGTCATACTGTGTTTACTTCAATTTATTTTTTGACCTTGTTGTTCACTTTTTCTAAAGCGAATACGTGAAATAAACATATTATTTTGGGACCATGATTAGAACTGGAGGAAAATTTATGAAGAGAAGAATTGTATGTTTCGGTGACTCTAATACTTGGGGACTAAATGCAGAAAAAAATGAAAGATTCCAAGAAGACATCAGATGGACCAGCCTACTAGGTCAGTTTCTAGGTGAAGAATTTGATGTAGTTGAAGAAGGGCTTTCTGGCAGAACAACTATAGTCGATGATCCCCTGTTTGAAGGTCGTAAAGGTTTAGATTATCTACATCCTTGTCTATTAAGTCATTCTCCACTTGAGCTTGTGATTATTATGCTAGGAACTAACGACACGAAGGAAAGAATACATTTATCTTCTATTAACATCGCCCAAGGCATTACAAAGCTTGCAGTTTTAGCAAAAAATACACCCGTTAATAAAGATAATACCTTCCCAAAGGTTCTTGTTATTGCTCCACCACCTATTGGAGCAAAGTATTATACAACTCAGTTAGGGAAGACATTTGGTAAGAATTGCGATATAAAATCAGAAGAGTTCCCCGTTTATCTAGAGGAATTCTCAAAAGAAAACGGTTTTGAATTTCTCGATACTAAAGGAATTGTCCATATGCACGATTATGACTATATTCATCTTAACGAAGAAGGGCATCATAAATTAGCAGAGCTTGTCTATGAAAAAGTAAAGGGAATCCTTCAATAAACTTATCGATGGCAGAAAATCTCACGGGAGTTATACCCTCACGAAAAAATACTCACTTACAAGTGAGCCATAGCATGGCATTTCCAGCAAAAAAACTGTCTCTAATACCAAATCAAAATTGGCAAAGAGACAGTTTTTTTATAGAATGACCAACCTATGACCGTTCTTGATATGAGAAATAGTCAAAATCGGCATGTTTTCTTTCCCCACTAAGATCTTGCACACAAATTCCAATGAACGCCCCGGTAAATCCTTGGTCTAACAAAATTCCCTCTACTTTGTACTCAACATAATCATCAGAAATTTTACTAGCATCTAAAACGGGCCCAATAGGATTCCAGGTTTCTCCATCCTTAGAGTAATAGTACTGTAGCTTATCGTAATGGATATCCGCTTTGAGATAAACTCGATCCCATCCTTCTATAGAAACTGGCTTTTCAAGAGGCTCATCGTACTGCCTTCTGTTACAAGACATAATCCCTAAACATTTTCCTATTTCCTCATCATGACTTATATATAGATAATAGTAATTACGAGTATTGTAATAGTAGATTAACCCTGCTAATTGCTGGAATGTACTAGGCTCGAATTCAATGACCGTTTCAGCTGTAACAGAGAAAGCTTGCTGTCTACGCGCTACAAGACTTTGTCTAAAAGTTGAACTCAGGGATTCTCTTCCTATTAACCTTAAAAAACCTGGTCGTTGTTTTAGTGAGATCCATTCTTCGGAAAATGGTTCACGAAGTGAGCTAAAATGAATACTTAATTTTTCATTATTAAAATGCTCGATTTCATTCTCTTCTTTAAATGGAAACACAGGTAAGTTCGGTGCCTCGACCTTAACTTCAGGTTCATTTCCTCCGCTTGCCAGTCTTAACCACCCATCCTCAGTCCAAGTCATCTTTTGAATGGCAGTTTCCCTTCCAAGGTTGCAGTTCATCGACGGTTTTAATGGACGACCAGTCAAATGAACTAAATAAACTTCATTTGTTTGAGTGTGAACAATGCTGGCATGTCCAGCCTTTTGAAGTAGTAATTCTGGTTTTCCAGCAGACGTAAGAACAGTACCTTTTGGATCTAGCTCATACGGACCAAGAATAGATTTAGAACGTGCAACTGTTACAGCGTGGTTCTCTCTTGTGCCACCTTCTGCAGTCATTAAATAGTAATAATGATTATGTTTATAGATATGAGGACCTTCCGTTAATCCTAATTCTGTCCCTTTAAAGATATTATACTTTGGACCTATTAATCTTTTTTCAGTTGGTGAATATTCTTGGAGTAGGATTCCTCCAAATGAATTTTTGTTTTTTCGATAATCCCAAATCATATTCATAACCCATTTTTTTCCGTCATCATCATGGAATAGTGATGGGTCAAATCCGCTGCTATTTAGATAAATTGGATCTGACCATGGGCCCATGATGTCTTCGGCTGTAATTAAATAATTATGCGTATCTTTAAAAGGTCCAATATGACTTTTAACATCTGTAAACACCAAATAAAAAGTTCCTTCATGATAAGACAGGCACGGTGCCCAAATACCGCCTGAATCTGGATTCCCTAGCATTTCAATTTGTCGCTTCTCGGTTATAGGATGCGTCAGTAACCGCCAGTTCTTCAAATCTTTTGAATGATGGATTTGTACACCCGGAAACCATTCAAAAGTTGATGTAGCTATATAGTAATCATCATTGACTCTTATAATCGAAGGGTCTGGATTAAATCCTGGCAATATTGGATTATTTATGTAATCCATACAATGTCTCCTCCCTTTTTAAAAAGTAAACAAAAAAATATCAGGTGCGAGTAAATAACACTTGAAAAATGGAGTAGAATGCTTAGACCTCAATAAGTATGGTCCTATAGAAATGGCAATCTACTCCTACTAACTATTTCCTAAACTCTCTTAACTGCTCATTAAGAGTCTTAGTTTGTGTATAAACTTGTTGATACATGGCAAATAACTTCTTATAGGCATCCACATTTTCAGGAATTGGTTCATATGTTTTGGAGGTTTGCAGGAATGTTTCTGCACATTCTTTTAATGATTCAAACCAGCCACTTCCATATGCAGCAAGCATCGCTGCTCCCATTCCAGGTCCTTGCTCAGAAGTTAATTTTTCAATTTTCGCGTTAAAAATATCAGCCTGCATTTGAAGCCATGTTTCGTTCTTTGCACCGCCTCCAATTGAAACAATAGTATCAATCGTTTTGCCACTATTTCTAAAGATCTCAATTGACTCGTTTAATGAAAAAGTAATCCCCTCTAGAACCGCGCGTGCAAAATGCTTGCGTTCATGGTATGCATCAACACCGATAAAGCTACCGCGTATATTTGAATCCGCATACGGCGTTCTCTCACCAACAATATATGGTGTAAATAATAAGCCATTACAGCCTGCTGGGACTTCCTCGATCCCTTGTAAGAATTGACCAAATGCCTCTTCTTTTGCAAAAGTATCCTTGAACCAACTTAAGCTGTAACCTGCTGCTAGAGTTACACCCATCGTATAATACGTCTTTTCTTCACCATGGTTAAAATAGTGAACCTTACCTTCAAAATCTAGGTCATTACGCTCTTCATATGACAACACCACTCCCGAAGTTCCGATACTACAAAGGGTTTTTCCTTCTGACAAAATACCTGAACCAATCGCACCGCAAGCATTATCTGCTCCACCAGCAAAGACTTTCGTTGACTCTTGTAAACCAGTGGCTGCAGCAATTTCAGTTGTCACCTCACCGACAAATGCATGTGATTCAACTAACGGTGGGCAAAAATCAGGAGTTAGGCCAAATGTTTCTAAAATTTCATTACTCCATTCACGCTGAGCAACGTTTAACATCAAGGTTCCAGCTGCATCCGAGTACTCCATATGAAGTGCACCAGTAATGCGGAAACGCAAATAATCTTTTGGAAGCACGAATGTATGTGAGCGTTCAAAAATCTGTGGCTCATTTTCTTTCACCCAAAGGATTTTCGGTAGTGTAAACCCTTCCAAAGCTGGGTTCTTTGTTACTTCTAAAAGGCGTTCTTTCCCGAAAGTTTCATAGATTTCCTCACATTGTTTTGTCGTTCTTGTATCATTCCATAAAATGGCGTTTCGTAATACCTGGTGTTCTTTATCCAATAAAACAAGTCCATGCATTTGTCCAGAAAAACTGATTCCTTCAATGTCATTGACGTCACCATCAAATTTCTCAACAAGCTCTTTCAGCCCTGCAATTGTCTTTTCAACCCATTCTTCTGGATTTTGTTCACTATAGCCTGACTTTTCAATTATAAGAGGATAAGATTTTGAGACCTCGCCTGCTACTTCACCATATTGATTCACAAGTAAAATCTTTACAGCACTTGTTCCGAGGTCTACACCAATTACATATTTCATCCGTATCATCCTTTTCTATAAAGTGAAACTTCAATCTATGGGTATCCCACTGATTTTAGTTAAACCAATTGGGCCATTAAGGATAGTCATTATTCACTTTTCCACAAAATAATATATGCATTTACTGCCCGTTATAGCTTGATAAAAATGTGCTGGAATCACAAACTTCCAGCACATTTTTGGTTCTTATACATTAATCATTAAGAGTTTCTAATAAATATTGATTAATTAAAGCTTTTAAGCGTTCTGTTCTACCTGAAGTATTTTTAATTTCCGTTAAACCAAGTGCATAAGCTTCTAGTTCACGGAAGTTTGTTTTTCCTTCAACGATATCTAAGCCAATTCCTTTCGTATAGCTGCTGTAACGCTCTTCTACAAAGCTATCAAGTACTTTATCTTCAATTAATTTATTTGCAACTTTTAAGCCCACTGCAAATGCATCCATTCCTGCAATATGTGCGTGGAACAGATCATCAGTATCGAATGAACCTCTTCTTACTTTCGCATCGAAGTTCAGACCACCTTTGCCTAGTCCACCATTTTTTAGAATTTCATACATTGCTAATGTGTTTGTGTATAGGTCTGTTGGGAATTCATCTGTATCCCAGCCAAGTAATGTATCGCCTTGGTTAGCGTCAACTGAACCAAGCATTCCGTTAATACGTGCGGTTCTTAGTTCATGCTCAAATGTATGTCCAGCTAGTGTTGCATGGTTCGCTTCAATATTAAACTTAAAATAATCTGTTAAGTCATATTTTTGTAAGAATGCTAGTCCAGTTGCAACATCGAAATCATATTGATGCTTAGTTGGCTCTTTTGGTTTTGGTTCGATTAAGAATGGAACATTTAACCCAATTTCTTTTGCATAATCTACTGCCATATGGAAGAAACGAGCTAAGTTGTCCATTTCAAGCTTCATGTCTGTATTAAGTAGTGTTTCGTAGCCTTCACGTCCACCCCAGAACACATAGTTTTCTGCACCAAGCTCTTTTGCTACTTCTAATCCCTTTTTCACTTTTGCTGCTGAGTAAGCAAATACATCTGCATTTGGTGAAGTTGCAGCACCGTGTGTATAACGTGGATTTGTGAACATGTTAGCAGTGTTCCAAAGTAATTTAACTTTACTTGTTTTCATGTAATCTTTGATCATCGCTACAATTACATCAAGGTTTTCATTTGTTTCCTTTAATGTGCTTCCTTCAGGCGAGATATCAACATCATGGAATGCAAAAAATGGAACATCTAGTTTTTCAAATAGCTCAAATGATGCTTCTACACGAGCTTTCGCTAAGTCCAAACCTTTTAGGTGGTCCCACGGACGGATTGCTGTGCCCACACCAAATGGATCTGTTCCATCTGCAGTAAATGTATGCCAGTATGCAACAGAATAACGAAGGATTTCCTCCATTGTCTTGCCATTAATTTTTTCTTCTGGGTTATAGTATTTAAATGCAAAAGGATTCGTTGATTTAGCGCCCTCATATTTAATTTTGTTCACTGATTCGAAATAAGCCATCGGGTTATTCCTCCTAGTATTTTTATAGTTTAATTTATATATTGAAAATGCTTTCAAATAGTCAAAAGCCTAAATCAATAAGCTTTTATAATCAGATTATAGCACTGCAAAACAAGTTTGTCTATACAATAAACTAAGTTTTGCAGATTTTTTTTATTTTTATGGATTACTATGTTCATTATCCCTTCTATCCTTTAATTTTAATAGATTTAACATTCGTATATTCATCAGACTAAGTTTTATGATAAAATAGAGATAATACAAAATAAGGAGATTTTATCTGTGAGAACGATGACATGGAATCAACAAGTTGTAAAAAAGAATAATAAAGCGCTTGTCTTTCAATTAATCATGGAAAACGAGCCGATTTCACGTGCGGACATTGCTCAGACATCAGGATTAAATAAAACTACAGTTTCTACTTTAGTTACTGAGTTATTGGAGGAGGATTTGATATTCGAATCGGGACCAGGTGTCTCCAGTGGTGGCCGCCGACCCGTAATTCTTCACTTCAATAAAGATGCTGGTTATGCAATTGGAATTGATATTGGTGTGAACTATGTCTTATCTGTCCTCACCGATTTAAAAGGGAATATCCTAATTGAAAAAAGTCAACCAGTAAGCCGAACCACCTATGCGACAATCATGAACATTGTGCAAAGTATGATTCAGTCTCTAATGGATGAAATGCCAAAAAGCAGATACGGAATAGTCGGTATCGGAATTGGAGTACCAGGCATTGTAAATAAAGAAGGATCAATCCTCCTTGCACCAAATCTTGGCTGGAGCAATATACAATTTAAAGAGGAGCTCGAAAAACTTTACAATGTTCCTGTTATTATTGAAAACGAAGCTAATGCTGGGGCAGTCGGTGAACATCAATTTGGTGCTGGGCAAGACCATAAAAATATTCTCTACATCAGCGCTGGAATTGGAATAGGTGTTGGAATTATAGTAAACAATGTGCTGTATAAAGGAAAAAACGGGTTTTCTGGAGAAATGGGACACATGATTATAGACATGAACGGAAAACGTTGTAATTGTGGGAGTCGTGGCTGCTGGGAAGCGTATGCTTCAGAACAAGCACTGCTCGAAATGTCAGATCCAAGCATTGAATCACTCGACATGTTAATTGAAGCTGCAAAAAACGGTGATGAAAAAGCAAAGCATCTCTTTGAAGAGATCGGGAACTATCTTGGTTTTGGCATCAATAATATCATTAATACATTTAATCCAGAACAAGTCATCATTGGAAACCGTCTTGCAATGGCTAAGGATTGGCTCGAGGCACCAATTAGAAATACAATTGAAAAACATACACTCGCTTTCCACCAAAATGATCTGCAATTTCACTTTTCAAAGCTAGGGAAATACTCGACATCCCTCGGCGTCTCAGCATTCGTCGTTGATAACTTCATAAAAGGATAATTTGTCTTTCCTGCTTCAGAGATGAAGCAGGTTTTTTTATAAAAAGAAATCGACAGGTTTTACCTGTCGATTTCTCTTCATTTATTTTCATATGGATCAATTGTTTGAATCGTTCCATCTTCATTGTATGTTAGCTCTGTTAATTTCACGCTGCGCTTATGGTTAACTCCATTTGATAAAGAGCAGTCATGATAGAAGAGATACCATTTCTCTTTGTATTGAACGATCGAATGATGGGTTGTCCAACCAATAACCGGCTTAAGAATTGTCCCCTTGTAAACAAATGGTCCTTGAGGGTTTTCGCTGACAGCGTATACAATTTTATGTGTTGTACCAGTTGAATATGAGAGATAGTATAGCCCATTGTATTTATGAACCCATGGACCTTCGAAAAATCGTCGGTCTTCGTCACCTGCTAAAATTGGATTTCCATCCTCATCTACAATCGAAATCTCTTTAGGCTCACTTTTGAACGTAAGCATATCATCTGTTAATTCGGCAAAAATTGGTCCTAAAGCTGGTTCATTTGGCGCAGGTCCTTCTGTAACCTCAGCCTTATATGTGCCAGTTTGCCATTTTTCTAACTGACCACCCCAAAGGCCACCGAAATACATATATGCCCGATTATCATCATCTACTAACACAGCTGGATCGATACTAAAACTTCCAGGAATATAATTTTCCTCAGGTGTAAAAGGACCTGCAGGACTTGTTCCTGTTGCAACCCCTATACGGAAAATACCGTCCTTATCACGAGCTGGGAAGTAAAAATAATACTTACCATTTTTATAAGCTGCATCAGGTGCCCACATTTGCTTGCTTGCCCACGGAACATCCTTGATATGGAGAACTTCACCGTGGTCTATAACAGGACCTTCGATATCCTCCATTGATAAAACGTGATAATCTTCCATTTTATATTGATCCCCATTATCATTTGACGGTTCATCGTGTTCGAGATCATGTGAAGGATAAATATAAAGCTTATCTTCAAAAACATGTGCAGATGGGTCTGCCGTATAAATATGTGTAACAATTGGCTCATTAGGTTTTACTTTTTTCATCATAACAGCCTCCAATAACTTTTATGATCCTTACACAACTATTAATATCACATTAGAAGCACTTTGTATAGTGAAACAACTAACTTTTCTTAAAAAAACTATTAAATGTCCTAAAAATAAAAAATCGGGACAGTTTTCCTGTCCCTCAATTAACTCTTTATTTATAGATTCCGTACGTATTTTTTACATCTTGAATAAAAATAATCCCATTTCCTGGTTCATCAATTTTGATTTTTTCCCTGATCGAATCTACAATTGCTTCGGTGCTTTCTATTTCAGATAAAATCAGTACGATCTCTTTCTCTGGTTCAATTTCCATTGAAAATAGTTTGCTTGTTTCATGGATTCCTGAACCACGCGCATTGATGATTGTGCCACCTTTGGAACCCGCTTCAACTGCTGCATCAATAACGTCCTCGGCATTTCCCTTTTCGACAATCACTGTAATCGCATGATACATTGTATTTTCTGCACCTCTTTCTTCTTTAATTTCCTCACTTTTACAACTACTTGTTCCCATAATGTAACCAACTGAAGTGGTAAATGCGATGCCATGATTTGGTTTAGAGAATTTAAATTTTTTATCAAGCTGAACTAATGCTTGTTGTGCTGTTTTACTAGTAGAAACCATTATTACAATCTCTTTTTTTATATCGTTTAACGCTAATAATTCCAAGAGACGATTTTTAATTGTGCCTTTTCCTAATAAAACGGTACCGCCTGATATCCCGTATTTCTTAGCCGTTTGTAAGATTTTGCTTCCTTGACCGAGATTGACAATTATACAAATCAGTTCAAAGTCGGCTGTTTCAGAATTACCCAACATTCTTCTCCAGTCCTCCTTTTTTTGATTTTAGTTTAAAAACAAATCCTAATACCTGTAAAGTAATTAATGGTGTTAACGCTACCATTGCAATCATACCGAATCCATCAATTAAGACATTTGCCCCCTCTATTGCTTCGGCTGCACCTTGGATAAACGCCAAGATAAACGTAGCTGTCATTGGTCCTGATGCCACTCCACCTGAATCAAAGGCAATCCCAACAAACAGCTTTGGCACAAAATACGTCATCGCAATGGCAATAATATATCCAGGTAAAAGATAGTGCCATAGCTGTAATTCAGGAATTAATATTCTTAGTATTGACAATGCTACTGCAAGACCTACCCCAATTGATAAAGAAAACATAACCATCTTTCTTTGTACATACCCACTTGTAACATCTTCTATTTGATGTGTCAATACATGAACCGCAGGCTCTGCCAATATCGTCACTAGCCCCAAAATAAAAGCCACAATAACAACATATGCTTTATTCTCTAAAGATGCAATACTATATCCTACTGCAGTACCCACATCCATAAATCCAGCGTTTACTCCAACCAAAAAGAGGACGAGTCCTATAAAGGTAAATAAGATCCCCATCAAAATTTTACGGACTGCTTTTTTAGACTTCCTAAATGAAACTTTTTGAAACAAAAGGAACAGGATTAGAATGGGTAGTAACGCAACAATTATTTCAAACGCCACGATTGGAAACTTTTTTAAAAAGGGTCCAATAATCGAGTTTGAAATTTCATGTTCACCTAAACTACCTGATATTTTATCGGTTTTGGCAATAATATTCATAATCATAACGGCTATGATAGCTCCCGTTGAGGCAATTGCAACTAATCCAAAGCTATCTTTTTCGGACGCTTTACTATCCTTTTTAAGTGCAGAAACCCCTAAAGCAAGCGCTAGAATAAACGGAACTGTCAAGGCACCTGTTGTTGCTCCAGACGCATCAAAGGATATTGCTAAAAATTCTGGAGAAGTAAATAAAGCCAGTATCAGGATTATCAAATATAAAATGGATAATAGTTTATATAAGGGAAAGTTATAAACGATTCTTCCGAGACCAATCGCAATGAGAACCCCAATTCCAATCGAAACAATTACAACCAGACTAAACTTAGAGATTAGTCCAGAGGTTACAAGATCAACCTGTCCAGCCAAGATATGTAAATCAGGTTCAGCAATGGAAATGAAAAAACCGAGAGCTAATCCAGCGGTCCCGACAATCCAGATTTTATTTGTTTTTGCAATAGATGCCCCCATAGATTGACCAATTGGTGTAATCCCAATATCGACTCCAAATAAAAAGATCGATAATCCAATGATGATAAATAAGGCACCAATGATGAACCGAATAATGAGTGAGGGTTCTAAGTGGACTAGAGTAAAATTTAATAGTAAAACAATAAAAGTAATAGGGAGAACAGCATACAAAACTTCTACTAATTTCGAAACTAAAACATTCAACTTTTACTCATTCCTTTCTATATTTAATTGATAAAGAGGGCGATAAGTTGGCGATTTCACATTTTAATAGAGTGTTAGTATGTAAGTACGAACTTCCAAAAACATCTCATTACTACAAATTAACATCCACTTTTATAGTGTATTTTTCATTTTTATCAATACCGATATAATGTAAGGTTTCGGCAGAGGATTGATGGTGATAAATCTTAGAAAGAATCGAGACGGCTATCCCTTTTCGATAGGCATGATATCCGAAGGTTTTTCTTAATGTATGGGTACCTACTTTCCCAGGAATCCCAACCTCTTTTGCTGCTTGATTAATGATTCGATATGCTTGCTGACGAGTAATTGGCTTATTATTCTTTTTCGATTTAAATAGATAATCGTTTTCCTCTAATTCAACTTGTGATAAGTATTTTTTTAGTTCTGTCTTCACACTATGATTTATGTAGAAGTCAGTTGCTTCATCAGTTTGGGCACCTTTAAGAGAAACAAATTCTTTTATTTTTTTTCCATCCCATACATCCTCCACTTTCAAGGTAAGCAAATCACTAACTCTCATTCCTGTATTAATACCAAAAACAAAAAATAATAAATCTCGCTGTGAATGTTGTCTTAATAGTTGCTTCATCGCCTTAATATCAGCAACTTTTTTAATTGGGTCGACGTACTCCATAGGATTTTCCTCCTATTTTTTTATGTTACTTAACCATATTTTAACATCCACTATGTAACACCACCAAGATATTTTTAGTATGTCGAGAAAATTTTCAATTAAAAAACCCCTCGCCTGATGCGAAAGGGTTGTAAGAATTATTTAGTACACGTCACGTAAGTATCGACCTTGTGTTTTCATTTCTTTTAGATAGTTTTCCGCAGCTTCTCTATCCATGCCACCTTCTTTTTCAATGAGGGTTAGAAGGGCTTCGTTCACGTCTTTTGCCATATGATCCTTATCACCACAAACATAGAAATAGGCACCATTGTCAATCCACTCAAATAATTCTTTGCTATGTTCAAGCATTTTGTGCTGTACATATACTTTTTGATCTGAATCCCTTGAGAAAGCAACATCCATTTTTGTTAGAATGCCGTCTTGTTGATATTTTTCCAACTCTTCTTGGTATAAGAAGTCAGTTGCCTCATGCTGGTCTCCAAAGAATAACCAAGAACGACCTGTTGCGTTTTTCACAGCTAGCTCTTCGATAAATGAACGGAATGGCGCAATTCCTGTTCCAGGACCAACCATAATGATGTCCTTATCTAATTCCTCTGGTAAGTGGAAATGTTTATTAACTTGAACAAAGACAGGAAGTGTGTCGCCTACTTCAACGCGTTCTGCACATTGAACAGAGCAAACTCCCTTGCGTTCCCGGCCATGTGCTGTATAACGTACAGCACCAATTGTCAGGTGAACCTCATTTGGGTGTGCCTCTAAACTACTAGCAATCGAATAAAGTCTAGGAACCATCTTTCTTAATAATGCAACGATTTCTTGCGCTGGTACCTTCCATGGTCCAAAATCACGTAGCATATCAAGTAAATCACGACCATCAATGTACTCTTTAACAGCCACTGCATCTTCTATTAGTTTCTGAAGTTCTTCATTGTCTGTGAATGCTGCCGCGCTTTGTAAGATTTTTCTAGAAAGCAAGGTAATATCGAGGTATGTCTCTAACGCTTCCTTCAAAGGCATTGACTCACCTTTACGTCCAACCGTTACTACTTCGTCTGCATCCCACTTCATTTCCTTAAGAAGAGCTTCGACTAATTCAGGATCATTTGAAGGTGCAACGCCGAGTGTGTCACCAGGAATATACGAAAATCCAGATCCTTCTAATGATAATTCAATATGCCTTGTTTCCTTATTCGAACCTTTTCCATTTAAATTAATGTTTTTAAGCACTTTTGCTGGAAAAGGATTCGTTCTAGAATAAGTTGTAGGAATAGGCTTTTTCGGGTTTTTTTCATCATCTATAGTTCGTTGCATTTTCATAAACCTCCAACAGTTATATATAGTAAGAATAACACATGTACGAGTTATCTAGTGTGTATTTTGACACATCCATTACATCAATTTTTATTATACTATCAAAAACGGGACATCCCAATCATTTTTGCTTATTACAACTTAGAACTTAGCATTTTAAGACTTCCATTTCCCCCAAAAATCATATCCCTCTTCTTATAGTATATATCCCAAATTCCCTCTGGTTACTGGTAGTACAGTCCACTGTTCGTTATTATACCCACATTCCAAAAACGAACCAAATCAAGCGTTTTATGTAAAGTGAAAACAATAGGATGGAACTTTTGGTTCCACCCATTTCAACCTAATTTCTGTTTGGTTTTACGTAAGAATAAAAAACCCCAAACTTTGTTTTTTATAAAAATTGAGTAAAAGGTAAAAAAAAGAGAGTGACACTCTTTTAAAGTATCACCCTTACATATTACTCTCCATTTTTTTTATTATGTTCTGTGTGCAATGTCGCAATCATGCCGTAAAATGCATAATAAAATGACTCTGGTGCATTAAGCCGAAAATGACCAACTTCATCTGTATTAAAATGCAAGGCATTTTCTAGCAAACGGTACGTGGAATATGCATAAAAACAAAAATATACATAATCAAACTTTGGCATTTTCTCATAGATTACAGCAATTTCTTCTTTATATAAATCAATATTAGCTATCGCTTCATCTAAAATTGTCTTTAAGTCTTCCAATCCCGCTTCAAGGATCAAATCATTTTTTTCGATTTTGATCGTAGCCATATTTCCACCCTCCACTTATTAGCTTCTTCCTTTATTAGACCATCATTTGGATGCTTTTGTTATGATTTTAATCACTTAATAGATGGTACAAAAAGCTAAATGGGACGGAAAAATTTCGTTTGGTTACTGTTAAAGAATCATAAGAGCTGTTATTTTACTGTGAGTGCTTTAGAAATTGAATATTGTTTACCTATGTGGTGAGCTGGTAGTTGATTGCCTTTTCCGAATAAGCTATCTCGTAATGTGTCACCTTCATATTCTTTTCGGACTAGGCCTCTTTCTTGTAGAATTGGAACGACTAGTTCTACAAAATCGATAAAGGTACCAGGTGTAATAGCGTATGCAATATTAAATCCATCAACACCAGTCTCATCTACCCAACTTTCTAAATCATCTGCAACCTGTTCAGGGCTTCCAACAGTTACAGGACCTAAGCCACCAATTCCTGTGTATTTTTTAATTTCTTCAATCGTCCAGTTTTTGTCTGAATCAATTTTTGTAAAGTTTTCTACTGTTGATTGAATCGCATCATTTTTTACATACTTAAGGTTTTCATCTGGACCATATTCTGAAAAATCAATACCCGTCCAGCCACCTAGGAGTGCGAGTGCTCCTTCATAGCTTACATATTTTTGATAATCATTAAACTTTTCCCGTGCCTCTTCTTCTGTTCTCCCAACAATCGGAGTAATGCAAGCTAGTATTTTAATTTCCTCTGGTGCTCTTCCAGCCTTTACAGCTTCTTCACGTAGTTTTTTCACAGAATGTTTCGCTGCATTCTTCGTTGGTGAACCAATAAAGATTAATTCTGCATGTTTTCCAGCGAAAGTACGACCTTTAGACGAAGTTCCCGCTTGGTAAAGTACAGGCGTTCTTTGTGGTGATGGCTCACTTAAATGGGCACCTGGGACCTTAAAATACTTCCCTTCGTGGTTGATATCATGAACCTTACTTGGGTCAGCAAAAATTCGATTCTCTTTGTCTAGTAAAACCGCATCATCCTCCCAGCTTCCTTCCCATAATTTATAGCAAACTTGTAAATATTCATCAGCAATGTCATAACGCTCATCATGTTTAATTTGATCTTCTAGCCCCATATTAACAGCAGCACTCTTCAGATATGATGTGACGATATTCCATCCGACACGCCCTTTTGTAATATGGTCGAGTGTTGACATACGACGAGCAAATGTATATGGATGCTCATGAGTGACAGAAGCAGTTACACCAAACCCTAAATGTTTGGTTACAGCTGACATCAACGGCACAACAAGTGATGGGTCATTAACAGGTGACTGTGCACCTTGACGAACAGCAGCATCTCTAGAACCTTGATAAACATCATAGGTCCCAAGTACATCTGCAAGAAAAATGGCATCAAATCTCCCTTTTTCTAAAATCTTTGCAAGCTCTATCCAGTACTCGCTATCTTTATAACGGTGAGATTGATCCTCTGGATGTGACCATAAACCAGGAGATTGGTGTCCAACACAGTTCATATCGAACGCATTTAAATAGATTCTTTTCTTTGTCATTGTAGGTAGCTCCTTTTAAAAAAATGTTTTTATATTGAATAAACTTTACGTATTTGTGCCAGCTGAGTTGGCTAGTTACAGTGTTTCTTAACTGGTATCAAATGTCGTGGAAGTTTGTTCTCGCTCATATTCAAAGATATTTAATTGTGTCGCTCATCATAAAGACAGCCGGGACTTCGTCGCCCTAGATGAAAGACCTTTCGAACAAATCTAAGAGAAATTCTGGACTTACAAATTTCCATAAATGACATTCCAAGCACACCACTGGAACATTCAGGACCAACGAAAAACTCTATCATACAATAGCTTTTTTTCTGTTTACTGATTCTACAAAGTAATAAAGTTCCTTTTTCAGTCTTTCTAAAACATTTACATCAATAATCGGGTTATTTCCTTTCGTTTTATCAATTTGGCAATCTTGGAAATAAACTCCCTGTTGGCTTTGCCCCTTTAATGCAGACAATAGAGGTTTCAGACTGTACTCTATCGCAAGTAAATGAGCAGGACTTCCCCCTGTCATGATTGGTAATACTGTTTTCTGTGCTAACACGTCTTGAGGAAGTAAATCGAGTAATGCTTTCAGTACCCCCGTGTAAGCTGCTTTATAAACAGGTGAGCCGACGATTACTCCATCTGCGCCTTGAATAAGGTGAGTGAGCTCTACAAGAGCAGGACTGTCAAATCTCAGATTGAAAATGTCTTCGTATGGAATATCTCTAACAGATACTTGTTTTACAGTAAAACCCTCTTGTTTAAGCTTTTTACCAGCATATTGTAGAACCAAATCTGTTCTTGAATTTTCTGAAGGGCTTCCTGACAAAATGATAATTTCACTCATTTTTATCATCCTTTCTACTATCTATTATTTTTTTTAACATACATAAGGCCCTGTTAAGTACTGCCTGCTTTAAATCGATTGTTATGTTCAACCCCAATTAAAAAAAGTCCAATAAAAAAGGCATCTTTATCTAAAACGTCAGATTGGACGTATATAGAATAAAGATGCCTTTAGTTGTCTAATCGGCAATTTATATCGTTTTTTTATGGATTGGTTGATTATGAGTTGATGTAGATTTTTGCAATGCAAAGCGTTTCTTTTCCGTTGCATCAATTTGGGTAATTTCCCCGTTGTGCACGGTAATCACAATTGATCCAAATTCCAGGTTCTCCAAGGCAGACAAAATATGTTTCACTTTCGATTCATCAAGTTTCGCCACGTTACCCCTCCTTGTTAGTCATCTAATATTTCATTACCTCTGGTTGACCAGTAAGGTAATCTGTTCATTTTGGAAAAATCGAGTAGGAGGAGGTGATTAACCTCCGACCTCTCACACCACCGTACGTACGGATCCGTATACGGCGGTTCAATTTTATACTAAGCATGTACTTTCATGTAGTGTTCTCTACACGAGATTAGCCCAAACTGGGCTAATCTTTTATTTGTTATAGTTGTAGTAAGCACCCACGAATAGGCAATGCGGACTGCTCCTTTACTTGTATGGCTATATTGGTATGCATTATGTTTGTTCATTCCAAGTTTGATTAAATTTTTCCTGCGATTTTTGGCTGTTTTCCATTTCTTCCAAATGCAAGTTCTTAATCGTACTCTAATGTGTGAATCTATATCACCTAACAATGTTTTCATATAGCCAATTTTAAAGTAGTTCACCCAGCCTCGTGTTAGTTGATTGATTCTTTCAACCTGATACTTCGTATCAACACCCCAGTTTCTCCGTGTTAGTTGTTTCAACCTAAACTTGAAGTTTTCTACTGACTTTTGATGTGGTTTTGCTTTGTACAAATCCATTTGATAATCTTTAAAGAAACCGAATCCTAGAAATTTCATGGAGGGGTCATTTGGTCTTGTCACTTTCGTTTTACTGGCATTAACAATCAAGCCTAGTTTTTCTTCTATGAACCTCGTAATTGACCTCATCACTCGTCTCGCAGACATCTCGCTTTTGACCATAATAATGCAGTCGTCAGCATATCTAACAAAACGGAGACCTCTTCTTTCAAGTTCCATATCCAACTCGTTAAGCATGATATTGCTGAGTAAGGGTGATAAGTTTCCTCCTTGCGGAGTTCCTATGACTGTTTCTTTATAGTCTTCGTTGATTTGTACTCCACTCACTAAGAACTTACGAATTAGTGAGATGACATCACCATCGTCTACTGTTTTTGATACAAGGTTCATTAGTCTATCATGGTTGACCGTGTCGAAGAAACGTTCTAGGTCAATATCTACAATCCAATCGTGACCCTCGTTTAGAAATTCTAAAGCTTGTACTATAGCCATCTCTGCATACCGACGTGGTCTGAATCCATAACTATATTCACTAAATTGCCTATCAAATATGGGTGTAAGTACTTGTGCAATTGCTTGTTGGATGACTCTGTCTTTGACCGTTGGTATTCCCAAGAGCCTAACTCCGCCGTTTGGCTTAGGAATCTCCACTCTTAATACGGGAGAGGGTTGATACTTTCTTTGGCGAATTTGTGAGATGATTTCATCCTTATTTAATGCCATATATGCCCCTAATTCCTCTACGGTCATTCCATCTACACCAGCTGCACCTTTATTCTTTTTCACCTGCTTGAATGCCAGGTTAAGATTATCCCTGTTTAGAATTCTATCCAGTAGTTTTTCCTCGTACATGCTTGTTATTTCCTTTCTGTCTCGTGAAGGCGGTATCCACTTTGTCGCTTATGTGCCAGTGGTCTATTTCCTCTTCCAATCGAGATTTCTATAACGATAAAATTGTTCAGCCCTTCGCTCCTTCTAACTTTCATTAGACATCTTCACTACTACGGCTTCTGCTGACTTCTCACTATCCAGTCTTATATCTCTATAAGATTTTGGTATAGCCTAGTGAGACCTCCCCAGTTAAGGTACGAACTCTTTCCCTCCATCTATCTGCCATATTTACAACGTATGAAACTAATGTAGCTATTGGACTTTAACTTCTTATGCAGTCTTATCCTCATACGTTGCCTCCTATATGGTTTCTGTTCGTCAGACCGGAGGTTTGCCTCGAGCTTCCTTCAGATTCCACGTCGCCATGAACACCCTTGCTTTTGGCTATGTGCTTACCGCTACAAGGTCGCACTCGGGACTTTCACCCGTTAGAGTTCGCCCATGCTGGGCGAACATAAAAGCCCTCTTCTAATAAGAAGAGGGCATAGTTACATACTTCAAATACACTCTTCTTATCTTTCAAGCTTTAAGCTTGCTGGAATTGGCACAGTACAAATTGTCTGTTGCCGAGGCTTCAACGGGCCAGTCCCTCCACCTCTCTGGATAAGAAAAAAAATCAATATTCATTTTTAGATGTTTGTAGTACTTAAATTACACTGAATTTTCATATATGTCAATCACTTTCTTATGAACTTTTCAACTCGAACATAGATACAGGTCCAATGACCCATAATCCTTGGGTTTGCAAATCGCATACAATTTTAATTTTCTCGAAATAAACGGTCAAGCTCTTCCTTTTCTTCATACGAAAGTATTGTATCTGCCAATGGAAATAACTTCGTTTCTTCCTTCGCGAAGTGTTGAGTTAAAGTCGCATAAGCTTGGACTGCATTTACAGTAATTATTTGCGCATCATCTTCATCTATGGATTTTCCTGCTTGATCAGCTTTGTCAAGAAAGTCTCGTAAATGCTGTTCTGCCTTTTGGTGTTCATACTCCATTGTGTCAATTGTCCGATCCTCTTCTCCAAGGTGGCGGGACATCATTGGAAACAAGCCATCATCCTCACGTTTAGAATGTTTAGCGAGTTTACCATTGAATGCCGAAACGAGATGATATAATTCATTAAACTGTTCAACTACCTTAGGACCAGATTCATATTCTATTTCTTCAGCAATCTCATAAAAACGGTCCATGTCGTCCCTTAACGAAATATGTTCGTCCATTAATTGTTGCAATGGAGCGCTTAATTTTCTTTTTGGGTCATCTATACTCATGTCATCCCCATCTTTCTTCCTCATTTATGCGCAATGAAAGAAACTCTCTTTCAATAGCATACTCTTAATAGATACTAGATTATGTGATAGGAATCACTGTTGATTTCAGCTGAAATCTGAATAAGTTAGAAGTACTTCGGAAAAACACAAAGAGGGACGCGGTACCTGTCGGTGCGTCCCTACTCATGTCCTATTTTTTTCTTTTTTCCCAATTGTTCTTGAGTTCAGGATTAGCATACGGAATGACATAGGTTTCAATTACATGATTTACTGGTTGTTCGTTGACTAAATTGTAGGTAGAGAGCTTTATATTTTTATTATTTTGGGTTTTAACCAAAATATATCTAAATGAAGACCCGCCCCAGTGGATATCTTTAATTTCTCTAATCGGGATAACTTTTTTCCGACCTTTCAATTTCCCATCTTCCACAGTAAATAATGTCTTTCCGTTGAGTACAACAGATAAAATCCTCAAAAAAACACTTCCGAAAAATAATGTAGCAATTATGCCAATAATGATCCCAAAAAATCCTCTTAGAAAACCCGTATTTGGTACAATATAAAAAAGCGTGAATAACCCCGCAGCTGTCATCAATCCACTACCAAATACCATGCAACCAGCCCAAGATGATAGATAGACCACTTCAACTTTATCATTAGATACTTTAATATTATTTTCCATTTGCTGACTCCTCTCGTTGTTCCTTAACAGATAAGTTGTTTTCTAAGAGGAGATCAATACTTTTTGTGGTACAAGGTTGAATTTCAAATTGGTCATCCTTTTTTTCAATGATCCAATTATCTTTGTCACGATTAGTAAACATAACAATATTTGTTGCATACGGCTCTTTGTTCTCATCAAATTTCAAAAATAGCAATGTGTTTAACAATCCTTCTGTCTCTTCTAACACATCATTAAAAAGTTTCTTTTCATTTTTAAATGATGGTTGGTCAAATTTAGTTTTATTATCGTTAAGATCTAACAGTAATTCTTCAAATTCTGACTGTGTCAACTTCAAAGGATTGTAAGTGGTCTCCAAACTTTCAGGAACGCAATAGTATTCAGATATCGTTTTACTTACATCCGCCATTGTTACTTTAGTAAACACATGAACCATTTCATCAAACATCAATTCATGTTTAATAATGCCCTTTACCCCAAAGTGAAAGGATAACTGTTCCTCTCCTTTACCATTAGCCGCGTGGCGTGAAGCTTTAATCGATTGTTCCGAATAATTTAAAGTCGAAATAATTTGAGCCAATTCGTCTGACAAAGTAAATTTATGATTTTGATAATCTACTAGATTCTTAGCCAAAAGTGAGCGACATGTGATTTGTAGTAATAAATCCATTTTATCGTCATCAAGATCTCCAAAATAAACCTGTTTAAGTGCATTCCCTTGTTCAAAGTATCCTTCACTATAAAAACAATAAATTAATTCTTCGATTGAAAGTGAAATTTGTTCCATAAGTCCTCCTAATTTCTTTACTCAGACGTTTCGATAAGTAACTCCTAACCTCCGAACCCAAACAGCTTTTTAGAGCCACTTAGTAAATTTCCAGCAAAGTTCTTTACATCTTCAAAGCCTTCTTTTACTTTATCAATACCTGAACGAACGCCCTCCGTAACTGTATGAATTTGATCTTTAAATTTAACAGCAACATCCTGTGCCCAGCCAGACGTTTTTCCTCCGATGATATCTCCAGCCCAACTTCCGATAAAGCCTCCGACCGTGGCACCTACAACAGTTCCCACTGGCCCAGCAAGAGAACCTATAGCACCTCCAACGACCGCTCCTCCAACAGATGTAGCTGTTACAACGCCTGTTTTCCATGTCGCTTCACCGACCACTTTTGCATTTTCCTCTTTCAATTTCTCAATATCTCCACCATAAATGGAATAGTTTTCACTGATTTTAAGAGCTGCACCAACTGTCTCTGTTCCAGCCGTAATGACACCTGCTAAAATGGCGTTTGATTTAACCACTTTTAGTCCATTTTTTAAAATGCCTCCAGCATGTTCTTTGACAACTGAAAATCCTAACCCGTTCTGTCTAAGAGCCTCTTTCAATTTCGTTACACTATTACCGAAGTTCGCAATATCTGTTGGAAAAAAACTTGAAAACTTCTTATAAATGAGTTCTGATAGGGGTTTATCTGCGTATCTAAGAGCTCCATAAGGACTAACCATTAATCTTGCTAACGTGTGAAACTTTGAATTTTCGATCCCTTTTATTACATTACCTACTGGAATTCTATACTTTCCAACTAACACATCGTCAACAAGGTCAAATCTACGTAGTAATCCGTCCATTTGGGTGTATTTGAATCCGAGAAGGTGCATGATTCCAGCACCTGCGGAATATTGGAGGCCGTGCATAAGATCCCCAATTCGACCTACTGTATTATTGTAAAACTCATATAAGTCACTTGGCATACGTGCATCTAGTACCTGTTTTATTAGATTAGAGTCTGCAATGAGTGCTTGACCTTGTCTGTTGACCTGCCCTTCGGCTGAAGAGTATTTTGCGACTGCACTAGATGTAAAATTCTTGACCCGATTTACCATGTTCTCTACGTGTTCTAGATCACGATTAACTCCAGCTAATCTAGATGCTATTCCACTTCTACTTAAAATTTGCGGATCAATGCTAGCTCGGATTGTTGCAATACTATTTTGTGTACTCGATAGTCTTGTTCGAACACTAGTTAAATCGCCAACTGTACTATTTACTGCATTGGTTTTAAACACAATTTTAGAGGACAATTTATTTCACTTCCTTTACTTAAATGAATGAATATATCTCTGTAGTCTTACTGACTTTCTTTCCTAATTTATTGTAGTTTGAAAAACTTTCCATAATATTTCAATTATAAAAGAATGTAAGCATTGAAGAAATAATCTCTTCGACCTACTTCCAAGTAATTATTAGGATAAATCTCCTAGTCTAGTCTCTTTTTTACAGGAGCATTAAATCATTATTGTAAAAGAATAATGGGACACGGTTTCTTCACCCGTGTCCCACAAACTATACTAGTTTCATCTGCTCATTCCTTATGAGGATGGCCCTTTCTGGAAAATCCGTAATAATGGCTTCAACTTGTTTCCTTACTAATTTCTCAATTTCATGTGGCTCATTGACTGTCCAAACCCTCACTTTATCGTGAAGACCTTGCAAACATGTTTCATAGTCAACATTTACCAGCTTATTCAAAATATGTTCTACCTCTACTTGAAGGTTCATCGGAAAATGCTTGTTACATTGTTGCAGTTGCTGAAACATTTCTTTATTCGGTAAAAGAATTGATTTATTGAGGTGTAAAGCCTCCAGATCTAATATATTAATATAATCATGCGGAAGTGTAACACCATCATTCAGTAACCAAGCTATTTGGGCACTCGGAGCAAGCTGCTTTATTCGTAAAATCGAAGGCAAATGGAACGAAGAATAAATTACATTTTGCTCCCTTCCATATTGTTCAACAATTTTTAGGATCTTCTCCTCAATTCCAATGTAAGGTTCTAAATAGGTTTTTAGTTCTATATTAAGTTCGATTTGAAACGGAGCCAATAACTCTAGAACCTCTTGTAGTGTTGGGACTTGCTCGCTATCCCAAGATTTTTCGTATTTATCAAGATGAGTGAACTTCTTTCCAGCACTATATTGTTTGATTTCAGCCAAGGTCAAATCTTTAATCCAACCAGAACCGTTTGTCGTGCGGTCCAGGGCCTCATCATGTATCACAACAACTTCTCCATCCTTTGTCAAATGGACATCTAGTTCCAATCCATCAACACCCTGTTCGATTGCTTTTTTAAAACTAAGTAATGTATTTTCTGGATAGCTTCCCTTAGCTCCGCGGTGCCCATAAATTTTTGTCATCCTAAGTCCTTCCTTTCGATATGATTTCTAAGTCAATAGACTACGCAACGTCACATCTATGTGACCAAGATAGATTTTTTAGGAAAAATATGGGACGCAGTACCTATCCCCCGCGTCCCATCCAAATTATTTCGCTCTTGCTTTATTAGCTTGTTCGATTGCTTTATTAAATTGGTCAACAGCAGTGTTATAGGCTTCATCAACATCCCCGCCATTGTATACTGATTCAAGAGCTGTTTCCATTACTTTTCTTCCTTGTGGAAGCATATCCATTAATGCACCTTGTGTAGCAAATGATGATTTAGTTTGTTGTAATTGTTCTACAGTTACGCGTAATTGTGGCTTTTCCTCATGTGCGTCTTTTACTAGTTGTTCTTCGTATGCATCTGGGTTGATTGCGAAGTAGCCTGTCCCAACATGCCATTTTGCTTGAACTTCAGGTGTTTGTAAATATTTCATAAATTCCCATGCAGCATTTGTTTCTGCTTCTGGTTTTCCATCGATCATCCAAAGACTAGCTCCTCCAATGACTACCCCTTCTCGTTCCTTATCTTCAGGATGTGGAAGGAACGCAATTCCTACTTCAAAAGGAGCATTATCGATTACATCTCTCGCACTTGCTGATGATTGTAAGAACATTGCTACGTCACCTGCTAAGAAACCAGCAACCATGTTATCCCCATTTGTTCCATAATTCGCAAATGTACCGTTATCTACCATATGTTTAACCCATTCAAAAATAGATTTTCCTTCTTCTTCTGTCCAACCAATTTCAGTTGGTGTTTCTGTACGACCATTGTCATTGTTCAGTAATAATGCACCTTGGTTTGCTAATAATTGTTCCCATAACCAACCATATGCTTGTAAAGCGAAGCCTTTCATTTCTGGATTCGACTCAGCAATTGCTTTACCAGCTGCTTCGATTTCCTCATAAGTTGCTGGTGGTGTTTCTGGGTCTAATCCTGCTGCTTCAAAAGCATCCTTGTTATAATACATCACTGGTGTTGATGAGTTAAAAGGCATTGAATAAAATGTTCCATCTAATGAGTAGTAATTAACAATGTTTTCTTCTAATCCACTCATATCATAACCATCTGCATCAATTAAATCTTGTATCGGTTTGATATTTCCACTATTGATCATCGACATTGTTCCAATTTCAAACGTTTGAATCATAGTCGGGGCACTATCTGTTCCAGCAACAGCATTAAATTTTGTCAATGACTCATCATATGTACCTTGATATTCCGCATTTACTTGAATTTCGTCTTGTGAGTTATTGAAGTCTTCCACAATACTGTTTAATGCTTCTTGTCCCGCTCCTCCCATAGAGTGCCAGAAGGTAACAGCCTGTTTTTCACTCTTATCTTCAGAACCTGAATTGCTATCAGATCCCGTGTTATTGGAGCTATCTCCAGATGTAGAGTCTCCACCACAAGCTGCTAATAGTAAAACAATACCTAGCGCAAGCATCATCATGATTTTTTTCATTATTATTGCTCCTTTAAATTAATATAATTTCGAGGAATCTGTTATTTTACAGCTCCCTCTGTTAAACCTGTTTGTAGTTTCTTTTGTCCAAGGAATAGTAATATCAATGTTGGAATAATCACGATTACAGCCCCTGCCATAATGACACCCCAATCATTTAATTGTTCCTGTGTTTGTAATTGCTTTAAGCCAATTTGCACAGTTCGAACTGTATCATTAGTGGTAGCTAATAACGGCCATAGATACATATTCCATGACGTTAAAAACCCGTAAACCCCTAATGTAACTAAGCTAGTCCTTGACATTGGTAATACAACTGTTAAATAAAATTTAAAATCTCCAATCCCTGCAATATGGCTTGCTTCTCTTAATTCCTTTGGAATTTGTTTGAAATTCTGTCTCAATAAAAATGTTCCAAAAGTTGTTGCAAAAAACGGAATCGTTAATCCAGCATAGCTATCTATCCAACCTAAATCTCGGATAATATGGAAGTTTGGAATAATCGATGCCTCAAATGGGACCATCATTGTCGCTATAAAAAGATAAAATAATACATCTCGTCCCTTAAACTCCAAAAACACAAAGGCATATGCAGCTAGACTCGATAGCGCCAATTGTCCAAGCATAATCACAACGGACACTATGAAACTATTAAGTAAGAAATTAAATAATGGAAAGCGTTCAAAAGCAGCCACATAATTATCGAATGACAATGTGGTCGGCATACTCGCCGTTAAAATATCTTGGTTTGTCATAAAACTCATCACAATTGCCATTACTGCTGGACCTGCCACAAGTACCGCTGAAATTATCAATAGTACATAGAAAATGACCTTTCTTCCCACTGACATCATCATTGATAGTGGACCCTCCTTTCCCCAAGCTTAAATTGCAATGCTGTCATCAATAAAATGAGGATGAACAACACAATAGCCTGAGCACTGGCCGATCCGAACTGATAATTCACAAATGCTTCACGGTAAATGGAATATACGATTAAATTCGTCTCATTTGCAGGTCCGCCTTGTGTTAAAATATCAATTTGACCAAACGTTTGGAATGAATTAATAATTGATACAGTTATAACAAAGAACAATGTGGGTGAAAGCATCGGAACTGTAATTCTACGTAACTTATAAAAATAACCCGAACCCTCAATTTCAGCACTTTCATATAAGGAAGTATCAATCGATTGTAGGCCACCTAACAATATGAGGAACGTAAATCCAATATTCATCCAAATCGTTGTAATGGCAATAGCAATCATGGCCCACTTTGGATTTGTAAGCCATCCAATCGATTCTGCACCAAAGACTTCAAGTATTTGATTTAATAACCCCATGGTTGGATTAAATAAATAGAGCCAAAACACGGAAGCTGCCGCAACTGAAATTCCCATCGTTGATGTAAAAATTGTGCGAAATAAGCCAATTCCTTTAAGCTTTTCATTCGAAATGACCGCTAAAAATAAACTAATGATGACTGTTGCAGGTACCGTATAAATGACAAACAGAAACGTGTTTTTAATGCTTTTTAGAAAAATAGGATCTGAGAACATATAAACATAATTTTCAAGACCAACGAATACTGTTGTAGCACCTTTTGCATCTGTCAAAAAGAAACTCAAATACATAGTCCTAAACAGGGGGTAAAACACAAAAACACCAAACAAAATAATAGAAGGTAATAAAAATAAAATCCCTTTAAGTAAGCCTGTCATCCGTTTTTGTTTTTTTACTCTATTAATTTGAGCTGCAAAATCTTCTTTCTTTTCAATGATTGGACTAACTGTACTCATACCGCTACAACCTCTTGCTTCTTCCCAAGTTCAGCAGATTTTAGTAATTTACCAGTATCGCCATCAAAGAATAGTAGATATTTAGGCATGATTTGTACAGGAATCATTTGCCCATAATGGATATTCCATTGTCCTGGCCATTTTGCAGTCCATAATTCATCTCCAACATCGAATGCAATGGATGTTTCATTTCCTAATTGTTCAACATTCACAGCTTCTAAATATGAAATATGTTCATCTTTTTCCATACCAGAAAATAAATGCTCTGCTCGAATGCCAACCACTAGATTTCGATCTTTTGGTAAATCCCTTACCATCATTGGATCTACGTTTATAATTAATTGATTTTCTATGATTAACTGTGTTAAATCATCTGACAACACAGCGTTCCCTAAATTCATTTTGGGTGAACCGATAAATGATGCAACAAATAGATTTTCTGGTTCATTATATAAGTTGATTGGTTTACCTACTTGTTGAATTTTCCCATCATTTAGTACCATAATCCTGTCACCCATTGTCATCGCCTCAACCTGATCATGTGTTACATAAATCATGGTTAACCCAAGGCGTTTTTGTAGCCTTCTAATTTGAACCCGCATATTTGCACGAAGTTTTGCATCTAAATTAGATAACGGCTCATCCATTAAGCATAATGGGGCATGGCTGACAACAGAACGTCCTAATGCGACACGCTGTCTCTGACCTCCAGATAGCTCCCTTGGTTTACGCTTTAATAATTCACTTAACCCTAACATCTCAGCTGCTTCTTTTAACCTTCTTTGTTGTTCTTGTTTATCCACTTTTTTGGCTTTTAAACCAAACAGAATGTTTTGCTCAACTGTTAAATGTGGGTACAATGCGTAATTCTGAAAGACCATTGATAAATCTCGATCTTTTGGTGGTAGATGATTTACCACTTTATCGTTAATTTTGAGGATTCCTCCAGTAATCTCTTCAAGCCCTGCTATCATGCGAAGCAACGTACTCTTACCTGAACCTGAAGGTCCGACAAGAACGAAAAATTCACCTTCCTCTATCGAAACATCAATCCCATTTAAAACATCTTTTTGTTTATCGTATGATTTCGTAATGTCAGCCAACTCAACTCGACTCATGGCCAGCCTCCTTTCTAATTACAAAACTATTTAAACATATTCAAGGTGAAAAAAAAGCGGATTTACAGAAAATTGACAAACATTAACATTTAATTGAAATACTTAACGTACCTTTACAAACACTCAACTCAAGTAATAGACCTTCGGTGGCATTTGAAAAATCTGACTGTAAGAACAAATGCGGGAAGCGCCTTGAAAGTGAAACATCCTCGTAAATGCTTTCGTGCGATGCTAACGCTCTCGAATCCTTCCTTGTCCTATGTAAGTCCGATAAAGATAAGACGATACGGCTAAAGACGTGTTCTTTGACCTTCTTGACGGACTGACTTCTAACCTCGAGGGGGCTTGTGCTAGACGTAAATATTCTAATTTATAATTTCCTAAACACAAAAAGAGGGACGCGGTACCTGTCCACGCCCCTTCCAAAAAATGTCCTATACAAAAGGACCTCCCACTTAGGATAAGCAAATCCTAAGGGCAGGTCCTTTTGTATCTTTATTCTATTGCTTCCTTCATTACAGGTTTCCCTGCTTCGATTAGCACTTTATTTCTTCCCATAAAAATAGCAAGTAAGATAATAAATATTCCCGTTCCTACTAGTAGCCATTCAATTTTAATATAATCTGAAATTGGTCCGAAAATCAGCATTCCAAGCGGCATCATTGAGGTTGAGATCATACCCATTACCCCAAAAACTCTACCTAAATAATCTTCTTCTACCTTCTCCTGTAATAACACGGTACCAGGAGTACTAAATATCGGCATGGCTACACCGAAAAACGCCATGAAGGCAAAATAAATCCAAAAGTTAGGAACGATACCGAGTGCAAATGTACAGGCTCCCATTATGACACTGGCAAAGGCCATTGTTTTGACTTTATTTTGAAATCCTCCCCAGGAAGCTATGATTCCTCCTCCTATCATCATGCCGATGGAGAATGCAATTTCAATAGCAGCTAATTCCGTTTCGTCACCACCAAAACTTCGAGCAACTTGTAGTGGCGTCAAAAATGAGGCCGGAGCCATTAATACAAAGAAAATAGCAAAGAAGATGAAGAATCTCTTCAGAAATGCATGGTTATTCACATATTGTAAACCTTTTTTAAAGTCACCAAAGTAACTTGTTGATTGTGCTGCTGCCGCCTTCTCATGCACAGCAATCTTTAGGAAGAAAAGTAATGTAAAGATCGCAATGGCTGCAGTAATAACATCAATAAAAAAGATGTATTCAATCGAGGTCAATCCAAGTAATGCAGCACTAACTAGCGGAGACACAAACATGATAATCGCTTGAATACTACCGTTTATTCCATTCACTTTCGTTAGTTTATCTTTCGGTACAATTTGCGGTAAAATTGCACCCACAGCTGGCATCTGAATTCCAGTTCCAAAAGCACGAACCGCTGCCATTACAAAGAGTAGCCAGATTGAATCAAATCCCATTAAAAAGAGAATAGCAAGGACTAATGTTGCGATTGCAATAAGGCTGTCTGCTAAGATAATCAACATTTTACGGTTATAGCGATCCGCCCACACTCCAGCAATTGGTGACAAAATAAAGGTTGGAATAAACCCACAAATGATAAACAACGTCATCATTAATCCAGATTCTGTTGATAAAGTGATATGCCACATAATAGCATATTGAACCAAAGACGATCCGAATAAGGAAATCGTCTGGCTACTTAAAAACAGAATAATATTCTTAAGCCACTTCTCCTTGAATTTATGTTCTACCGTATTCATAAAGTAACAACTCATTTCTATTTAGTTTTTTATTTTTCCACCTACATTTATTCGTTTTTGCCTAACTATATTTTTAGACAACAAAAAAGAGGGAATTATTGCCCCCTCTTTTTTTAAATAACCGTCAAATATAGGTTTTCTTAAAATTAGACAGACTAATCCCATTTGCTCTCCAAAGTAGGCAGAGCTCTCATCGTATTCAGTTAACGGATGAAGCTAGGAATCGCAATCTCATTGAAGCTGTCACAAAGAAAACCTCCATTTCATATTAATCTTTATTATAATATCAGGAACTCGCCTTAAATACAAACACTTTTTTGGAAATAAAATGACAGGTCATTTGTCCAAAGTTATATGTCAAAAAGTGGTCGGAAAAGGAACCCACTTCCGTTGTGTATCTTCTACCTGTATCGTCGGATAATTCGAAAGTTTCCCTTCATACTCAAATCGTAGTGGTTCTATGTTCTTGAGATCATTAGGTGCAATGAGTGATAGTGGTTTGTCAAATTTAATTTCGTTAC
Source organism: Bacillus nitroreducens (assembly GCF_964021195.1). Taxonomy (NCBI): domain Bacteria; kingdom Bacillati; phylum Bacillota; class Bacilli; order Caryophanales; family Bacillaceae; genus Bacillus; species Bacillus nitroreducens. The sequence continues at coordinate 342,585 of NZ_CAXHYI020000003.1, forward strand.
ATTCGTTTAGTACAGATGCAACAAACTGTGAACAGAAAAAAGCCTTAGATCTTTTCAGTGGTTTATTAAATAAGAATCCAAATAAGCCTAAAAAATTATAACGGTAATCATCTTTTTGCGCCTGTATTTCGTTAATATATTGTCTCATTTTTTGCACATCTAGTTCATTTACTGTAATCGAGTAGAGGGCACAGTCTGCTCGTTTAAATAAACCTTTCTTCACATTTTCGCTAACAAAACCACCAATAAATGGGTTCCTCGCACTCTTTCTACCAAAACTATAAACCTCCGACAATTCTGAGTCAAAAGCGATTGATGCATGATTATATGGATTTTTAGTATATAGTTTAATCATTTTTGTGAAAATTGTACCTGTATCTGTTAAAAGTATATACACCTTCTTTTCGATCATAGTCATACTCCCCTTAGCCCTATTTATACAGTCGTTTGAAAACTCATGTCTTTATTTAAAATCTAAGATAATCATACAAAGGCTAAGGATTGTTTTTAACCAACTTGAGACTAAATCTTATCTAAGCCTATGGTCTTATTTCAAACAAATCTTCAATTATTCATGGAAAGATAAAAAAGGGGCTGTCCGATAAGTCCTAAAAAAAAAGGCAAGGGAGAAAAATGACCGTTTTTCTCCCTTGCCTTTTTTTTTTTTCGATTTTTCACTGAAAGCAGCTGGCGTATGCCTGCTACTTTCAATATATTGTGGGCTAATGCCACAATTCCAAACTCAACATATACTTTGTCGAGCCCCCGCAGAGAAAATCTGCGAAACGACCTATTGCCCTTGATGTGACCGAACACACTTTCTACTTCAACTTTACGTTGAGCGTAGATAGCGACTTTTCATCACATTCAAGGGCTGTTTTAGCCTTGGCTTTCATTTCTTCAAAAATCGTATTCCAATGAATCTGACGATTCCCTTTTGCTTTTGTGCATTGTGCTTTTAGTGGACAATCGGTACAATCTTCACATTCATATATTTTGAAACTTTGCTCGTAGCCAGATTTATTCTTTTTATTCAGGTATTTTTTAAACGTTACTTTCATTCCTTTCGGGCAAATAAAATAGTCGTCATCTTCCACGTAAGTCCAATTTTTTGCGTTTTTGATGTCTTTTTTATATTTACGGGTTTGTTCCTGTACATAGCTTCCATACGGAATAAGAAACTCGAATCGTTGCTCTTTCTCATCTCCGACAGCGTAAACATAATTCTCCTCACTACCATATCCTGCATCGGCAATAACCGTTTTGGGTATTGGTAAAGAAGAAGCTGCCAGTTTCTCCATATGAGGGATGAAGCACCGAGTGTCTGTTGGGCGTTGATGAATTGTATAGTATAGAATAAGCTGGTTTTCTGTTCCTACTTGTACGTTGTATCCTGGCTTAAGTTGGCCATTTTTCATATGATCTTCTTTCATACGCATGAAGGTGGCATCTTTGTCCGTTTTAGAATAACTATTACGATCACCTAAAACTTCATTTTACTAAAAAGGATGATTTTTTTGTGTGTTTTTTTAAAAGTTACGAGTCAATACTATTAAATTTTGTAACCTTGTTGATTGTAGCGGAAGGTACGAGACTCCTGCGGGAAAAGCGTGGCCAGGGGAGACCCCGCAGGAGCTTGCGACGAGGAGGCTCCCGGACCGCCCGCGGAAAGCGAGTACCTGCAGCGGAAATCAACACCAGATTTTTTAGTAAACCAAAAAAACAAAAAATGAGGGCTGTCCTCAAAAGTCATTTTTCAGTGACTTTTTGGACAGCCCCTTTTGATTATTTCTTACCTACTAAAAACATTTAGCCCAGTTTGTTCCTAGGGTCTAATTCTGTAGAAGGTAAATTAAGTAAGTGGAGATTTTATTTTTCCTCTTGATCGACAGCCTCTTCAGCGCCTTCACCGACTTTTTTGCCCATGGCACCGCCAGCAATGGCTCCTGCTACTGTGCCAAGTGGACCTAGCACAGATCCTACGGCTGCACCCGCTGCCGCACCAGTACCTGTTCCAAGTGCTTCACCAGCAGTAACATCTTCACGATTTCGTTTATTTTCAGCCAAGTTTCACACCTCCTTGTGGGGAAAAACTTTATACTTCGCATTTCCCTCAAATATTAGTGTGCTCAAACTCTACATCCATTTATGCGTTACCGCTGCATTGCTCACTGTCCCTTTACCCACTTTGTTACTGTGCCCCCAAGGATGCAACACTCCATAATTTTCCATTATTATCCTATTCGAGAAAACAATGTATAAACCTATTGACATTTTTATGAATAACCTTTATGGTTATATACATAACTATATAACCAGTTAAGTATATAACGAATAGTAGGCGATACTTATGAAGAAAACATTTGATCAGGATAAACCTATCTACTTGCAGGTACGTGAAAAGATTGAGGACCAAATTTTAAATAACCAGTTAAAAGAAGGAGATCAAGCCCCTTCAACAAATCAACTCGTTACTTTTTACAAGATTAACCATGTCACCGTTTCTAAGGGTGTGAATCAACTGGTTGAAGAAGGTATTCTTTTTAAGAAAAGAGGTATTGGGATGTTTGTTGCACCAGGTGCTAAAGAAAAATTAATTCAAAAACGAAAGGAAACTTTTATAGATGATTATGTTGTCAAATTAGTTCGTGAAGCCAAAAAGTTAGGTATTACGGAAAATGAAATGATTGAGTATATAAAAAATGTAAAAGGACGTGAGACGTAAATGAATGTAAAAGCGGAAAAGCTTCAAGTAAAATACGGGAATCATTCAGCACTTAAAGATGTTTCATTTGAGTTAAATGGTAATAAAATATATGGATTGCTAGGAAGAAATGGGGCTGGGAAAACATCTCTTCTCTCTATTTTGGCATCATTCCGTGAACCCACTTCTGGAACGATTACCATTAATGGTGAGACTCCATTTGAAAATCCTAACATTATGCAACAAGTTGCCTTTCTGTATAACAAGGATTATAAAGATGAATCTGACAATGTGATAGATATGCTTAAAGACGTCCAACGTTATCGTCCAAACTTTGACATGGACTATGCTACTCAACTTGTAGAGAGATTTAATCTTGACAAAAAGAAACCAATTAAGCAATTTTCAAAGGGAATGCAATCTTCTTTAAATGTAGTTATTGGGTTAGCGAGTCGAGCACCTCTTACGATTCTCGATGAGGTATATCTAGGAATGGACGCACCCTCCAGGGAAATCTTTTATAAAGAACTGTTGGCGGAACAGGAAAAACATCCAAGAATGATTATCTTGTCAACTCATCTTGTATCCGAAATGGATTATTTATTTGATGAAGTGATTTTAATAAACGAAGGCAGTATCCTACTCCAAGAAGAAGTGGATTCACTTCTCTCCAAAGGAGCTACGATTACTGGAGATGTAGAATTGGTTAATGAATTTGTGCGTTCAATGAAACAGATAAATGTACGACAACTAGGAAATACAAAATCGGTCACGATTTATGGAGAACTTAGTGAACGAGAGAGAGAGACTGCATTCGACAAAGGACTAGAAATAGCCCCAGTTTCCTTACATGATTTATTTGTTCATTTAACGCAAGGAGGAATCGAAGGATGAAACAAACAGCAAACTTCCCAAAAGTTGCTACCGATATGTTTATGGTCCAATTAATCTGGACAGCTGGTTTTTTAGGAATCATGCTTATCGTTAACATTGTTAAACTGATCATCGCAGGAAATCAAGGTAATCTTGCGGAAGGATTTTTTAATTCTCTCTTTGTTGCTGGCGGTATCTACATGTTTGTTTTAGGCATACTTTCTATTTACTTTCTTCCACATTTTGTAGGAAATGGTGTGACAAGAAAAGATTATTTTAAGGGAACTGTATTAGCTTCTATTGGCATATCCATCGTCATTCCCATCATCACGATGATCATAACAGTTCTAGAAAAGTTCATTTTAAATATCGTTGGCCTAAGTTATAAGGAACAAACCATAAATAATGTAGATCTTGATGGGAATATCATTGGAGATATTATACAGTCAGCGATCATCTCTCCATACGTCGACCCTCAAAATAATTGGATACTTGCAATCGTAGTACTTAGTCTCAACATTTTTGTGAATTATTTGATTGGCTGGTTAATAGGCTCCAGTTTCTATCGTTTTGATGTTGCAGTCAGTATAGGGTTTATTTTTATCGGGCTTAATATAAAAATGTTAAAGGATACTCTACTTAGAATCTCTCTTGAATTACCTATACCAGGTTGGTATTCCATGCTTGATTTTCTTCCGTTCAGCATCGCAATTTTAGGAATAGTTGTTCTCATTCTACTATCTATTTGGATAATTCGTTTCATGACAAAAAGAGTGGCTATAAAAATGTAGGTATAAAACCTAATACACACGTCGCCTACCTCCTTTAAGAATTGAGTAGTGGGACGTGTGTTTTAGTTTAGAAACCTTTATTTACAAGGATCGGACTTAATTAGCTACCGAATGTTTTGTCGCTTTCTCCTTTTCTTTAAAACTTCCAATTATTGCACCACCGATGAAACCAATTACCGCTGGAATTAACCATGCAAATCCATTACTACTTAACGGAATCATTCCAATTAAACGTGATAAAAATGGGATATTTACGGCTGATGTTACAGCTTCTGCTACACTAATGATCACTGTTAATAGCACGGCACCTTGATAAGAGGCAGTGTTTGGTAAATGCCTATGGAAGATCCCCACCAAGATGACCACGATACAAATTGGATAGATTGCCAAATAAAGCGGTGTGGCTATAAATACGATTCGATCTACTCCTAATAAAGCAATGGCAATGCCAAGGACACATACGATGGCCGCTGTTGTTTTATAACTTAACTTTCCATTTGTTAAATTATCAAAAAATTGAGCAACAGCTGTGGTCAAGCCAATCGCAGTAGTCAAACATGCTAATGCCACCACAATCCCTAATCCATAAAGACCAGTTTTACCTAAGATCGATTCTACAATCCCTAATAATAATTCGGCTCTGTCTATATTTTGTGGATACATCTCACTAACAGAAGCACCTAAATATAAAAGTCCCGAATAAATCAGAACTAGAAAGATAAAAGCAACAAGTCCAGCAAATGCTGTCATTTTATATCTTGCCTTTTCAGACGTATACCCTTTTCCAACAATATGTGAAATAAACACACTTGCAACCATAAAACTTACTAATAAGTCCCCTGTTTGATATCCGCCAAGAAAAGCATTAACAAAACTACTTGAAATATCTGTGTCAATTGGTTGGCCAATTGGCGTTATGACTCCTTTTATGATAATTGCAACTAAAATGACAACTAATGCAGGAGTTAAAAAAGTTCCTACTTTATCAATTACATTATTCCTGTCATTCACAAAATAATAAGTTAACACAAAGAAAATGATGAAAATCGGTGCAGCTGGAATAGATGGGAAAATGGCCTGAAAACCTAATTCATGGGTTACAGCTCCTGTCCTTGGGATCGCAATAAAACTTGAAAATAACATGATACCTAGTAGTATCCACTGTGAAAATTTAGGATGTACTTTTTGAGTCAGTTGATTTACAGTTCCCCCAGCATAACCAATTATTAAAATCGCTATGATTGGGAAAAAGACTCCTGAAAGAATGAAACCAATACTTCCGCTAAACCAATCTGTCCCCGACTGTAACCCTAGTAATGGTGGGAAAATTAAATTCCCTGCCCCAAAAAATGTTGCAAATAATGCAAGTCCAATAATTATGCTATCTCTTAGAGGTTTGTTCATATTTCTCTCAGTCCTTCTCTTTTTTATGTAACTATTTTTCTACTATATAAGCCTTACTTGAAAAACGTTGAATATATCATTCTCATTTTGGCAATTTGACTATTCCCCCTTTTCTGAAATATCCAGATAAACTTTGCTATTTATGCACATATTTCTGGTATCTACTTAAACATATTTTTTAAATATAACACATAATTCTAAAAAATAGAAATTCATTTTTCGTTCTCATTAATCATTCCCAAATGAATAAAATAAATTTTAGAATCTGGTTATGTAGTGCTTATCCATAAGAGTGGAGATAAACCATATGGAGACAAGTCCTGTTTGATCTAATATTAACAAGACAAAGAACCTGTCCATATCTCCCTTATCGTCGAGTTGATATTTTGCCAAAAATTTTAAAACCAAAAATACTTATTCTTAACCAAATCCAACTATACACAAAAGAAAATAGATAGATTCCTATTAAAAGCATGCCATTAAAATCCGTCATGACCGCTGGCCCTAAAATAGAGAATTTAACGACGTAAAGCAAAACAGCAATTCCTAGTGACAGACATAAAGCGGAAAATGAAATAATCATGATGTTTTTCTTTAAATACTTCAAACCTATACCCATACTCAGTCCTAATAAACCAGTAGTGAATGTAAATATCAATAGCTCGCTCGGTTGAAACATAAACAATAATATTATAGTTACAACATATGTCATTGCCCCTATCCTACTTGACAATAGACAAGCAATCACAAGCGGACCAGTACTCATCATGCTTAAGACATACCCCAAACCCGCAAACACTCCGGCGGATTGAAGCAGCATGGCTAGTGAACCTAATAATCCACCAACTACAAGCCTCTTCGTCTTGGAAGCACTCTCAACAACTGGAATGAACTCTTTGTCCCGAACCATCGGTTTTAGCATTTTGTAAATAGACCGCACCTAACATCCCCCTAAAAAGGTGTTTGTTGAGAAGGTTTTATCCAATCTTTTGATTCCACTCTCAACTCTTAATCTTTCAATATTATATGTATTGAGTTATATACAAGGTACTCCAAAATAGTCCTTGAAGGTTCCAAAGATCCCGGGGTACTAATAAAAAAACACGTAACATATTCTTATACAAACGCAATTAGAAAGAGGGTAAACTATTTTGGCGAAAGTAAAGGTTCGTTTACGCCCCATTGTAACGAAGTTAAATTTACCCACAGTATTGAAAACAACCATCCTTCCAGGTGATGTCACTGAAACATTATTTATTGCAACTCAAGTGGGGGAGATTTTCTACGTCAGGAACTCAGATATACGGACATTTTTAGATATTCGCTCTAATATAATAAAACTTGGCGGTTCTAGCGGATATGATGAACGAGGATTATTAGGACTAGCATTCCATCCACAATTTTATTATAACGGTTTGTTTTATCTTCATTATTCAGTAGCTGGAACACAAGGTCCAGGTGCACTTTCTGAATCCTTTACTCCTGACCCATGCAATTCCAAAACATTAAATCTTAAATGGAGAAATCGAGATACTCAATATGATCACATTGATACAGTTGAGGAATGGATTTTACAAAATAATGGTCAGCCGCAAAAACGTCGGACCTTACTTAACTTAAAAAGACCATTCTCTAATCATAATGGTGTTAACAGTCTACACTTTTCACCCGAAACGGGGAAACTCATTTTTACAAATGGAGATGGTGGTTCAGGTTATGATCCATTTAATTTGAGCCAAAATGATATGGAGATATGCGGGAAAATTATTGAAATTGATGTAGATAAAAATACACGTATTAGTAATCCCCCAGTTGTCACACGTTTTGACGAACTTCCAGTCTCGATTCAAGAAACACTTATGGTAATGGCTAAAGGGATTCGTAATATACCTGGGATTTCATTTCAACCATCTCATAATCAATTTACTAAATATGTAGGGAATGTCGGACAGGGACTAGTAGAGTCGATTTTTTCATTCAAACAATATAAACCAATACCAGTAAATCAACTTGTGGGATCCAGCTCTATGATTCCCTCTACCATAGAGAGAAAGACTCCTAGCCCAACCAATCAAGACGGCTTTATTAACCTTGGTTGGCGAGGGTGGGAAGGTGACTTGCCTACTACAATCCTAAAGAAATGTTCTACAACTCAGTCGTTAGATGAAAAAACGATAGCCTATTACAATGAAACAATTGAAACTGCAGTCCAGCGAATACATCCTCTAACAAGCTATTATCACCAGGACTCCCGACCAAATACGTTTAGGGGAACTGCACTTACAGGAGTGCAAGCATATATAGGGAATAGAATATCAGCTTTAACAGGAAGTGTTGTGTTTACTGATTTTGCACGTAAAGAAGATACACTCACTCCAGTTAGAGGGGTTCTAGCATATACCAAAAGACGAACAGACGGTAAACCTAATGATTATCAACTAATTGAAACCGATGATCCTTTTGGATCTCAATCTGCATATTACGTTAGCCTAGGGTCAAACCAAAACCAATCGAGATTATACTTAGGAACGTATTACTCGATGAACGTGATTGATTATCACCAAGGTACGGTTTTTGAAATTTTGCCATCATAACACAATTGAAGATTCAATTTTTACTATCAATTATGTGGGTTTTTTAAGCGATCCCTTCACCCACAATAATGGAAACGGAGGAATGGTATGGGGTACTTTGTAAATGTTGAACCTGGGGTAAATTTATACGTAGAGGATTTAAACCCAAGCGGACGAAAAACCATTGTGTTTTTACATGGGTGGCCGTTTAGTCATAAACAGTTCGAATATCAATTTAATGTTCTACCTTCAAAAGGGTACCGGTGTATTGGAATTGACTGGAGAGGATTCGGGAATTCAGATAAGCCAGCAAACGGCTATAATTATGACCAACTGGCAGATGATATCCGAGCTATAGTGAATATACTTCAACTAAACAATTTCATACTTGCGGGACACTCAACAGGCGGAGCCATTGCCATTCATTATATGGCTAGGCACAATGGATACGGGGTTTCAAAGCTTGCTCTGATTGATGCAGCTGCCCCTACTGGGTTTACAAAAGAGACAGCTGCTCACCTTTTAGATGCGACACTAAATGATCGGCCTAAGATGCTGCGTGAAATTATGGACACCTTTTTCTTTCAGTATGTTTCCCCCCTTTCTCAGATTGGTTTTTCCAATTGGGACTTCAAGCAGCTGGGTGGTCTACTGCAGCGATAATTGAATTATTAAGAGATCAAAATCTCACTCCAGATTTGCACAAAATTGTAGTCCCTGTACTAATCATTCACGGTATTCATGACAAAGTGATCCCCTATTCACAAGCTCAGGAACTACATCAAAAAATAAGAAATTCACAGCTTGTTCCATTCCAATATAGTGGGCATGGTCCATTCTGGGAGGAACGTGACAAGCTTAATCAGCTGCTATTACAATTTTCTAATTGATATCTTTACAACTAATAAGGAAAGCTAAGCACTTCTTTTTTTGGTAAAATAGGTTGTATGACTAACCAATAAGGAGTGTCTATAATGGAGAAATTGATGTTTATTGAAACTGGGATGGGAATTGATGTTCACGGCCAAGATATCACAAAAGCCGCTGTTCGTGCTGTGAAGAATGCGATTCACTTTAATTCAATGCCAGGTATTCGCTCTGTGCTACCGGGAAATAGCTTAGATAATATGGTTGTAAATGTAAAACTAGCTGTTCCTTGTGATAAAGAATTGCTTGATATCGAGGCAGTTAAAGCGACGATTCCATTTGGGAAAAAATCAGTGGAAGTGATGGATGGCGGTATGTTAACAACAAGTGGTATCATGATTGAAGAAAAAGGCGATCAAAATGATTTAATGTATATCGTTGTCGCATCAGTTGAAGTTGGATACTAGATTTATTGATAAAAAAATCGTCAAACCTAAGGAAATAGGTTTGACGATTTTTATTATGTGAGAGAGACAGAATCTCTGTCCCCTTGTCTTAATATGTTAGGCCGTGACCAAGTTTGTAGATATTGCCGTCGCTATCTTTGTATGCGTAGCTTAGACCTTCTGGCATATATTTGTCTTTATCGTACCCTGGCACGTCATTTGGTGATACACATTCGCCATCAAGTTTTACAGCAATGACATGATCACTCGCAGGCAATGTTAACGGTAATACACCTGTTGGCTTATGATTTCCTGCCATCACCTCAAACTGCGCATTAAAGAAAGTATCATATCCAGCGATTAATGCATCAGCTAATGGTTCAACATTACCAAGAATCCAAGGTAATACAAAGTTTACACTCATAATTACCTTTCCACCACGGCTATGAATGCTCTCTACAACTTCTTTTAAGTGATTCATATTACTTAATGTTGTCTCTTGATACAATGCACCATCCAATGCAGTGTTTACTTTATCTTCACAAATGTTAAGCTCCAAGAGACCTGGTGTTGCATCGAAGTAAGCTCCAGATTTTGGATTTAAGAAAAGAATAGCTGTATCTGCTTCTTCATAGTTTTCTGTCATTGTAAACAATCCAAGTTCTTTCGCTTGGCTTCTTGCTTGTTCAGTGAATGAAGCAGCTTTCTCTAACTCTTTATGGAAAACTTCAACATACACTTTTTTGCCATTTAGCTTATCACCTGTTAATGGTAAAGTTTGATCTGTATTTTTTAGAATCGTGACAGATTTTTTGTGTGCTTCATATGCAGCATCCCAATGCTCAGGTGTAGAAATGACCTCTGTAGCTTTTTCTGGTGCATTATACGTACGGTCATCGAATAGGCCTAGAGTAAACATTTCTGTTAGAAGCCTTACGTTCGCTTCATCAATACGTTTCTCACTAATCCATCCCTTGCTAATCGCTAATTTCAAGTTTTCAATATCATTTGTATCAGCCACTAAATCAGTTCCTGCATTGACTGCTTTCGCAAAGCGTTCAGCTTCACTGCTATCTTCCATTCCCCAACTCATCTTGTTGACGATACCACTATCACTATTTACATATCCTTTAAATCCTAGCTCTTCACGGAGAATTTTTTGTAAGAAATAATGGTTAAACGTAAATCCAACCTCTTCAAATGGAATGTCTTCACCTTGGAACTCCTGAACCACGCTCTTCTTGATGCTTGGGATAGAGTAATATGGCATGATGGATGATGTTCCGTGTTCAACTGCTGATCTAAATGGTGGTAAGTGATATTTTTCTAAACTTCCTGAAGTTGGGTACAGATTCCACTTTCCTTCTTCATAGTGAGGATCAAATCCATTTTCTCTTGCTCCTCCACCAGGGAAATGCTTCGTTGTCATGGCAATACTATTTTTTCCTAACTCTTCACCTTGGAACTCGTCAATAATACGACCAATGACATCAGAAATAAATTCTGGATCTTCACCAAATGTTCCGTATGTACGTTGCCATCTTGGATCTGTCACAACATCAGCCATATACATATAGCCTTTTCTGATACCAGTCGCATCCCACTCTTTACGTGCAATTCTAGCAAATTCACTAATTAAGGAAGCATCACCGCCATTTTTGATATCTCCTTTAGCTGCTGCTGCTAGACCTAAAGTTCCTGGCCATGTTGAGAAAATCCCCGCTGCATCATTCATACCGAAAACAGGTTCAGCATTTTCATTTCTAGAATTCGAAGCGATAAGAACAGGAATACCTAAGCGTGTTCCTTCTGCGATTTCATTCATTTTATTGATCCACTCTGCCATTTCAGCAGGGCTATAATTGTCTCTCAAGATAAAGTGACGTAAATGCATGTTTGTAATGGTGTGTGTTGTTCCATACAGCTTAGCAATAGCAAAAATGTTTTCGCCCTTTTCAACAATGGCCTCGTCTATGATACCATCATGACTTGTCTTACTTTTATCTTTTTGTGAAAGACCCATTCTACGGGTATTGATTAGCATCATACCGATTTTTTCGTCAATGTTCATTAACGATACTAGGTTTTCAGCACGTTCTTTTGGACTTAAGCGCCAATCCTCATAAGGATCGAGCTTTCCATTGTTATTTAAATCCTTAAATTGCAAATCATCCACTTCAATGATGTTTTTGATTCGCACCTCTAAATTCGGTTGTTTTAAGTTTTGTACCATATGATGCCTCCTATTACTGGTTAATGCCCTATATTAGTATGGTCCTAAATACTCCAAAATAATTATGATCAAAGAGTACAAAAGGCAACCATATCTTTATATTTACCGTGCATGATTCGTTGAATAAAATCGCAGTAAATAGTAAAGTCAATTCTGCGCTTCAGTTGTCATTGTATAAAGACTCTGATTTGAAAGAATATATACTAATATATTACCATAAGAACATGTCAAACTAGCAAGCATAAATATAAAAAAATAGGTATACTAAACAACAGAACAATATATATAGTGAAAACCTTAGTACGCTGGGATTTTCTCTTATTCAACTGATTTTTGATTGAGGGCCAGAAAATGTGGCAAAAATCCGTCGCCACTCCTTAGTCTTTTTCAATATTTCAGACCTTTACGAGCGCTATCCCCTATCTTCTCCGACCTTTCTCATTTTTAGGTAGGTGTTTAACTTCTCGATGATAGTGGGATCAAATGAAACTTATGAATAACTATTTTTCCCTGATTTAACGTTTATAAATTTACAGCTAGCGAGGATGCTACGTTTCCAAAAGGAGTAAGGTTTGCTTATGAAAAACCCCCGAATGATCCCTATACTATATTTTATGTTACTCTTCATTTGTGTGTTGATGTTATTTGGAGTACATGGAATAACGGAAACCATTATTAGTAAACAAAAAAGCCATGCAGCTAATCTTGACACAATGTCCAATGATGAGTTGCCAATCATTCAAAAACTTCAAAATAAACAACCAGTCACCATTGTTGCTTATGGAGACTCCATTACGTGGGGATATGAACGGGATTTAAAAACTGGAGAAATAAGTCAAGTGACCAATCCTTACCCAAGTGAACTTGAAAAAATGCTTAAAAAAAAATATGACTATCAGCATATTAACATCATCAATAGAGGTCATCCTGGCTGGACTTCGATTCAGGCACTTGAAAATCTCGAGAAAGAAGTTCTTCTTTATCACCCAGACCTTGTTATTACCATGTTTGGAATAAATGATGCTAGAGGTCATAAGAATTATAGTCCAGATGCACTTCCGATACCTATTGACCAATATAAAGAAAACGTTCAGCAATTATTACATAAGCTGAATGAAAAAAGAATCGAAGTCGTCATTGTTTCTCCAACCACCTTTACGAGCAAAAAAAATAATGCGCATCTAAATCAGGAACAGTATACAAATGCTATAAAGTCTTTATTAAAAGACGATAATTTTCATTATGTAAACGGATCTGATACTCCAATTAGAGGTAATTTAAAGGACGGCGTTCATTTTAAACCAGGTCAATACCGTCTAATTGCTGAGAAAATCATGACCGATCTTTTTAGTACAAATTAATTTTATTCATATATAGACAGAGCAGGAAACCTTATTCGGTTCCTGCTCTTATTTATTTCTATAAACTTTTCATGAATGATGGATCCATATTCCTCCTCTCTAACTATTCTTCTCATATTCTCATCATTTTCTCATCTTTCTTTAAGCATTCTTTAAGATTGTAAATTTACTATTAAGATAACGTTAAACAACGAATAATGAACAAGAAAGGCGGTAAGAAACTTGGCTATTGAAATATTCAGCCGAAGGGAACAAAAGTATCTAATTACCAGATATCAATATGAAGCGCTAGTTGATTTGATGTATCCCTATATGCGCTATGATAAATTTGGTGATGCAGGACGGTATACCGTGACGAGTTTATATTTTGATAACGAAGAAAGGGATATCTATTTTGAAACAAAGAACAAGCTAAAGTTTAGACAAAAACTTAGATTACGAATTTATGATGAAACAGATATTAATGGAACAGCTTTTTTCGAGGTTAAGCAAAAGCATAACAATGTCGTCAATAAAAGAAGAACGACCATTCCGCTACTAGATGCATACCGTTATATCAATAAACCAGACAGTGATCTTAGTACTTATCAAACTTCTAATTCACAAATCTTCAAAGAAGTTGACTATTTTCGTAGACTCTATCGTTTAGAACCAGAAATGGTAGTAAGCTATGACCGACATGCATTCCATTGCGTCACTGATCCTGATTTACGGGTAACCTTTGACTTAAATTTACGGTGCCGCAATACGGACCTAAACATCGAATACGGACCGTATGGTGAACACTTTATTGACCCCAACCTAGTTGTGCTTGAAGTTAAAGTAACACATAGTGTGCCATTATGGTTAACACGATTTCTCCAAGATCTAGACTGTGAACAAAGAAGTGCTTCAAAATTTTGCACGAGTTTGGAGTTATTAAGGGGAGAATTTATCCCTAACAAGACAATGAATGAAAAAGTAATGATAGGAGTCGGATAAAAATGGATTTTTTATTTAATGGACAATCAGGAGAATTTTCAATTTTAATGACAATCATCGCAATGGCTACAGCAGCAATTTTGAGTCTAGCCATTACAAAAGTATATCAAATCACATTCAACGGTGAACGTTATTCACAATCCTTTGTGCATACAATCATTATCATGAGTGTAGTCGTTTCAGTGGTAATGAATGTCGTTAGTAATAATGCTGGAGTTGCTTTTGGGTTATTCGCAATCTTTTCACTCATTCGTTTCCGAAGTGCAGTTACGGATGCAAAAGATATTGCCTATATCTTCTTCGGCTTATGTGTTGGGATGACTGCAGGATTATATCAATTTAGTTTGGCTATTTTATTAACGATTTTCTCATGTCTTGTGTTGTACTTCCTGTATAAATTTGATTATGGTAGAGGCAAGGACACTCAGATTTTAAAAATAACTGTACCTGAAAACTTAAACTATGAGGATTTATTCAAGGATATTTTAGATAAATATACGGAGTACCACGTTTTACGTCAAGTTGAAACGACTAATCTTGGCACGATGATTCTATATACGTTTGCCATTCGTAATAAGCTATCAACGAGGGATCACGATTTACTAAATAAAATACGTGAAAGAAACGCAAACTTAAAGGTTACACTATCATATTTACAATCAAAGAACTAACACACATGCCATGGATAACTTCCATGGCCTTTTCCATTGGTCATACACGAAACTTTAGCCCCTCAGCTTACTTATAATAAGCTTTGTAACTTGTAGACACATTTGACATTTTCTTTTAATATATGTCATAAATTACAGCTCCTTAAAAATCTGTCAATAGGAAGATCCTAGTATTTTCATCCTCTATTTCCAATGTGAAAAATAGTAATCTTTTAATTATCAACTACCTATGAAACTATAAATAGTAGAATAGTTTCAATAGGAAAAGTCTTCCTCAAATATTACAAAATTCGCATGCTATGATATCGGTGTATCTTTGGTACACAAAACGAGGAGGATTGAATATGAAGAAAACAGTATTTTCTTTTCTAGTAGCAGGTGCGCTATTAGTCACAGGACCATTAGCAAGTTCTGCAGCACAATCAGATAGTTCAAATAATGTATATGAAAATCGTTACGTTATATCTGTTAACAACGATTCAGACTGGAATAAGATTATTCAAAACATACTAAATAAGTATTATTCTGGGCATTATCAATCTCAACCAAAAGTTGAGGTGCCTAAACAACCAGTTGAAAAACCAGCTGAACCAAAGGTTGAAGAGCCAGCTCAGGAACCTGTCGTTCAACAGCCTGTACAACAGAAGCCTGCTGAACCAAAAAGTGAAACACCTAATCAGGCTACTTATTCATTAAGTCAGTTTGAGCAAGAGGTTGTGACATTAACGAACAATGAACGTGCAAAACATGGATTACAGCCACTAAAAGTAGATTTAAAATTAAGTGAAGTAGCAAGAACAAAATCTTCTGATATGAAAAGTAATGGCTATTTCTCCCATACAAGTCCAACATACGGATCACCATTTGAAATGATGAATCAATTTGGTATTCAATACCGAGCAGCTGGTGAGAACATTGCAAAAGGTCAACGTTCTCCACAAGAAGTTGTAAACGCGTGGATGAACAGTGAAGGACATCGTAAAAATATTTTAAGTTCAAACTTTACTCATATTGGTGTAGGTCATGTAGAAGGTAATTATTGGACTCAGATGTTTATTGGCAAATAATACAAGTAAGGCATGTTAGATGAGCACTCAACAAATGATGTTGAGTGCTTTTTTGATTCGAAGTTCTTATTCTATGAACTTTTATATGCCCTACCGCTACTTCTTCAAACTGATTGGCAATAGGTGAGCAGGAATATTTTATACTAGAAGGTAAACGTAAGCCATTTAGCTGAAAAAAAGAAACTCGTCCGATCATACCTTGGGCGAGTTTCTACTATACTTGCAGCATACCTTTTATTATTAACTAAAAATTATTCAATCGTCGTACCTTCTATTGAGATATTTTATTGATGCACTTCTTCCCCCTGATAAATTCGGAAAGCTGGAACAATTGTGTCAGAAACAATTTCTTTTCCTTTTTCACGAATGAAATCCAATTTGTAGTAAGCATCAAATCTTTGGCTAATTTCTGTCTTCACCAACTCTGGTGGCGTTACGACAATGAATTGGAATTTAAGTTTGTCAGCAACAGCAAAAATTGGATCAAGGACATGGGCTGACGCCGCTTGTCCAAATGGGTTATCACAAACCAACGGGACCCAACTCTGATCGGTTTCACTCTTAACCGATAATAGCATCATCATCATCACCATACGGGCTGATAGTTTTTGCCCACCACTGCCGTCGGATTTCGTCTTCGAACCTTGATTGATCGTCTGCCATGTTGAATAATGTTCCTTTTGTGGTTTCCCGTACATAAAAGCATTATCTGTTCTCATGTTATATACGAGTAACTCTGGATATCGATTCCGTAAGGATACAAATAAAATTTGTTCATCACTGATGAGTTCTTTTATTTCTTGTTCTAATGCCCGGTTATTATCATCTATCAGATCAAATTGATTTGTAATTTTATTTATGGCCGATACGAAATGCTGCTTTAATAGTGGTTCAACATCTTCAGGTCGTTTCGGTAATATATCCTCTTTTAGCTGAACAAGTGGGAATGAGCCAAGCTCATTTTTCAGTTTCATTTTTGCAATCATCGATCGAATCGCCTCAGATATACTCATAACCTTCATACTCGCACGACTCGCCCAGAAGTTTTGAGCCCTTTCAGCTCTTTCTTTATCACGCTCTAATTGCTCTAAACCACTTTGTGAGAATAGCTTCATATTTTGTATGACGCTTTCTATGTGAATATAATGCCTTGTATCCATATGATCGAGTGTCGTTAATACTTCATTTTTGAAGCGAATCTCCCAATCTTTTCCTTCAATTGTAAGTTTTAAATTACGTAATGATTGCTCAATTTTGGCATGCCTTTCTTGGCCTTCCTCCTGGATTGCTTGATGGTCTTCACACCAGGCTAAAATACAGGCTTTACCTTGGCTCTTAATCTTTTCGATCTCATCATTCGTGAAACTGGTCGCTTCCTCTTTGAGGATAACAGATAAAGTTAACAAATCTCCCTCATAGCTAGCGATTGTTGTTTCAGCCTCTTTTTGTAGTTTCTCGGTCTGTTTGATTTCCTCTTTTGTTTTCTTAGTAAGGTCTTTTATTTCGACTTCTTTTATATTTAAGTCAAGATCCTCCCATTCTTGAGGCTCTGTTTCATGCTTGGCAATCTTTTTCGCTGCTTTACCACGTTGTTCCTTTGCATGCTCAAGAGTTGTTTCAGCTTTTGTCACAGCGGTTCCTTGTTGACGTTCTTCTTTTTCTGCCTGTCTTGCTTCCTTCTGAGCTGTTTGTAACATTGTTTCTAATATACTGATTGGCTCATTTGGCTCGGGCGTTTCTTTCCAATCCTGGCTATGGGCACTCAGCTTTTTCTCTAATTTCTTTTGCTGCTTTTGCTCCGCTTCTTTCTTAGCCTGGATTATGAGTAGTTCCCTCGCCTGCTCTTCCTTAGACTTTTGAAGTTGCTTTAACTCTTCCATTCTCCCATTGATTTCTTCTAGTAGATGTGGAGATAGATTTGGTATTTCATCACAAGGGTCTGTCTTCTCTTCAGTTGGAAAAGTTGCTCCTTCAATAAAAATCGCAATCTCTTTTATATTTTGTTCTGTTTTCAGTTTCCACTCCAAATACGTTTGGTTCCACTGTGCTTCTAAGCCAACAATCGTTTCATGCTCTTTAATGATTTCCTGCTGCTTGGTAACAAATGCTTCTTTTTGTTTTTCTTTTTCCAACTTAACACGTTTGTTTTCCTCATTAATAATCTTTTCTTTTTGAAAATCCTCTAATACTTCTACATCTTTTGACAGTTTTTCTATTTTTCTAACGGTTTTATCTAGCTGCTCCTTTAACCGAAGCTGTAACTCTTTTTCTTTTTCCGTCTGTTTTGTGATGTCCTGAAGATTTACTCTCTTCACTTGAAGTGCACTCTGTTCTTGAGCAATTGTCTTTTCTATATCAATAGATAGATCGTTTGAGACGAATCGATCAATCTCTTTTAACATCGCACGCAGTGAGGATTCTGTTTTTCCAATCTCAATGAGAGTATCTTTCTTTTCTTCTATTTGTTTCGCAATCTTTATTTTCCAATTGTTAAACAGGTTTTTATCTGTTAATAGTTCCCTTTCCGTACCATTTACTAGTACAAAAGAGCCATGGATATTGTCGTTGCTTTTCATTTCTTCCCGTAAAAATATCGGAACAGGGCTGTTAAACATTCTTACTGAAAGAACCTGCTGATTAATTTTCTGCCACTGATGTTGGTTGACGACTAATCCAAATGGAAGTAGTGGGTATGCATTCAGATGATAAGCCATCTCCTCAGTATCTAACGATTGAAGGAATTGTGAACCATAAAACACATCAATACCTGTTTTTTCATCAATCCACTCCTTAAGCTCCTTCACATCTTTATTTGCAACCCAAAAAGGCTCATCATTTAATGTATGGTCGAGTTGGGATTCCCAAAGTTCTTTTTTGAGTTGCTCCGCATCTTGTTGATTTTGTTCAAGCATATCTTCAAGTTGCAGGGAATAATTCGATAGTTGAGAATGTGTAAACGGGATTGTGACTTCAGGTAACACCCCATGAAGCCTCTCGTAAAGCTTTGCTTCCTTCTGCTTCTGTTCCTCATTCGCTTTTTCTAATTCTTTGCATTTTTCCTCTGAATGCTGAATCAATTGAGCAAGTGTACCTTGTGCTTCTGCAAGTTGATTTTGTTTTTCATTAGAAGCCTTTTCTTCTGCTTGCAACTCTAAAAGTCTAGTTTGTCGTTCTTCTATTTGATTTTTAAGACTACCGATAAAACCATTTAAATCATATGTTAAACGGTCACCATATGTCTCAATTAGCGCCTCTTCTTTTGTTTCAAAGGCTTGAATTTGAGTAAAGAGGAAATCAATTTCTGTAGATGCTTGAGCAATTTCCTTTGTTTTTTGTTTATCCTGACGGGAAAGCTCTGTTCCTTGCTTCTTTAAATATTTCTGATACCCAAAATGCTGTTTCACCGCTTCTTGTACCTTTTGGAAGGCTTGTTCCCAGTCGGTTTCTACCTTCTTTTTTATTTCATCCATTCGTTGATTCACTTGCTCTAAACCACTATTTTGCTCCAGTGTTTCAATCTGCTGTGAATGAGAACGAATCGTTTGTTCAAATTCATGCCACTCTTTTAAGAGAAGTTGAAATGAGAGTTCTTCTTTTCGTTCCTGCTTTTTTAGAACATTTTCTTCTAAAGTTGCATGCTTTTCTTTTTCATCAACTAGCTTCTTCTCCCATTCAAGTACTTCTCGATGGGCCATTGCATATTCCAAGTTGTCTTTTTGAAAGCGTAAATCGGCTTGCTTTTCCAGCAACTTTTCCATGTCTTGTTCTAATGTAAGCTGTGTTTCTTCTTCCGTTTTCTTGAGATGTTCTAACGCTCCAAGTAATTGTCTTCCTACCTTAATACTCTTTTCAACTATTTCCTTATGTTCGATTCCTTTTGCTAGGTGCTCTTCAAAAGGGACAATATCCTCTAGAAATTCTTTGTGAGCTTGCTCTCTTTTTAATAGAACAGGCAAATCCTTCGCAATGCTTGCCTGACTTTTAAAGATTTCTACGAGGTCATTCTTTTGATGCTCAGTTCGATGTAACACCTGACTAACGGTTGGAATAATTCTTTTTTGGAACAAGGAATGGTCATCCTCGGCTCCTTCAAAGTATTTTCCAACTCCACCTTCATCTTTATTAATGTCCTTCATAATGTCCCAGTCTTTACGGTTAATTCCATAAGTATCGAGGATTCGATAATGCTTCTTCGTATCTCGATATACATCATAGCCATTCCATTTCAGATAATCCTTTAATTCTTCTGTATCTGAGACTTCGTCATTTTCATATAAAGGGATATGCTCAAGAGCAGCGACTTCATTCTGTTCAAATTCTCTCGTATAAAAGGTTATATTCGGAATAATTTTCGCCTCTTGCTCCAAGGACTTCCTTTCACTTTCACCTTCATCACTCATGGAAATCCGTTGTTCTGCCGAGAACATTCCTCCAGTAATCAAATGCCTACGGTCAGACCCATCCAATTCCCACTCAATGGCAACGTGGAAGGTGTATGGAATAAATTGCTCTTTATTATTGAAAAAGAACTGCTGATAATATCGATTGTTTTGTTTGCCCCATGCAGTTCCTGGCTTAATGATTTGGAAGATCGTTTGCAGGAATACCCCTTTTCCACCACCGTTCATCATTGCAATGAGACCATTTGAAGATGTTCTCTCATTATGGAAGTTAAATGTGGTGTCCTTATATTGCTTTTGCATGCCATCATACTTAAGGCCAACAATTCTAATTCGGTGAATTTTCGGCATGCTCGTCCTCCTCTTTCGTCATTAATTTTTTAAACATTTCATACCGATCATAATCATGATATAGATATTCAATCCGTTCAAATAGTTCATTCTTCGGAATCACTTTTGGAATGTCGTCGCGATCAAGAATAACGATTAAACCTTCTGTCTCTAACATCCGCATACTGCTCGCAATTAAACCAATTCTCGTTCTACGATTACCTTTCTTTATTCCGTAATCGTCTGTATCTACCTCCATATACTTCCAAGCTACCACAACTTCCTTCATATCAATTCGTTCTTCTTCTCCAAAGGTAGGATTTGTTTTTAGCATGCTATCCCAATTCTTCATAAGGTCATTGACGTGCCGCTCTATTGCGTAATAGCTTATACCTTCCCGTTTCGTACGGACTTTAGCAGCTTGGTTCCTGTCAATGCTTGCTAAAAAGGACATGATAATGATGCTCATAAGATGGAAGTGTTTCTTCGTTTCAACTTGTCGGTGCTTGTCTTTCATGTGGGTGAAGTTCGTAGCAAAAACAGACCCTGTAGGCTGAACAACTAAGTGAATACGTTTTGGAGCCTCAATTATATATGTACCAGATTCATCTGCTAATACTAGAACAGTCTGCCTTACTTCTGGCTCAAAATATGTCTGAAAGTGTTCACTATTTTCATCGATCACTTTCTCTTTTAGAAGAGTAAAATAAACAGCCGATGCTTTTTTTATGGTATCTGTATTCATCGCTTCTCCTCCTGTATACAAATTTTAAATGGGGTGATCTTCATTCGATGCCAAAGAAGCGGTTCTGCTCTATGATCAAATTTTGTATAAATTTTCATCCCCTCAAACATTTGAAATTGAGGATATTCCTTCATCAATTTAAAAAGAAGAATCTCCCTCTCATCACTAAGTGTTTCTTCTTTCCGATACATCACTTGAATTTTTAATGGCTTTTTATCAAACATCATCCATAAATCTATCGTTTCTGATTCTTCTAGCCACAAATCCTGCACCTCTAATGGTAAATCTTTTAAATCAGCTAGCGAAAATTCACGGTATGTTTGTAAATATTGAAAAACATAACTCCAAGCCTTCACAACAGAATCCCAATTTGTCACGCGTTGATGGGTAATGCTCTCAATTGGTTCCTCTTCTTCAGCATCAGTTAACTGTTGTTTTTCATTAAATTCTTGTTCTCCCCAGATCCAGTCTAGTGGCAAAATGAACTCATTCTTCGGCGAAAATAAAGAAGACATTATCGTTTCAATTTCCTCAAAATGACTAAATCCATCTTTCATTAACCAATTTTCATAAAAATGCTCTCGGAATGATACGAGGCTGTTTTCCCAAAACAGTGAAGGATTCTCTACCTTTAGCTTCATCTCATAGGAGATATTTTGAATGACAAGCTTCGCGAAACGATCATGTAATTGTCTTGTATGGCCAATTTTCTCCTGAAGTAGAACTAGTTCTTTCTGGATAGGATCATCAGCCTCATTCCTACGTTTCGTTTTTTCAATCATACTTGTGATCGTACGGAAATGGTTTTTTTCTTCTTCAAACTGTTTTTCGATTTCTTCTCGGTTATTTGCCCGTTGCCATTCTTCCTCCATTAGGAGAATTTTGGGATTATTAATCATTTCCTTCTGGAAAGAAAACTCCCTTGACATTAACCGGTTTACTCGAGAAATAAGGTGATCCAGGTTTCGTGTAGCTTTTCTGAAATTCCCATTTTTAATAAGCTGCATACTATACAGTTGCTCAATCGTGATTGAAAATTCCTCTGCCATTTCTCGACTCATAAAGATCATTTCTTGAGCAATCTCAGTGAGTTTATATACAATCGATCCACCTATTTCTAAATTCGTATACAGTTCATCCATGGTGAGATAACGGAAAGTTTGCGTCTCCCAAGTTCCTCTTATTTCATCGTAATACAATGCTTCGAACGGTTTGCTAAACTCTTCTCTACCTTGATAAAGGAGACCGCTCGTAATCCGATCGATTTGCCTTTCATCTGCTAATAGTTTCATTTCCTTAATCGAGTCTTCTACCATATACTTAATATCCGTTTTACGTCGATTGTCATCATCATTTAATTCTCGATAAAAAATGGTGAGGAGGACGTGCATGAGTATAGTTTGCAGATGGGGTCTTAACTCCCCTACATCCATTCCCCTCCCGAGCTCAAACAAAGGATTTAATCGTTGCATTCGCTGGGCGAACCCTTCCCATGACTCGTTCACATCCATCTCCTCCATGTTTCGCTTGTTAGTACTTCTTGCGGAATTCGTTTATTTTCCTCCCATAACTGGATTAATAATGCTTGTTCCTCTTCCGTAAACCATTGAAAAAAAGCATCACGTATTCTGAGGTTTTGTGACTGCCCTTGTTTTTGATCATTCCTTTGTTCAAAGCAATCGAGCATTTTGCGATAAATCTTCAAGGCGGGCTGAATGGAGCATTCTGGATATTTTTCAATCAACCTTATGAGGATACCGTATCCTGCTGCATCTAAATCTCCAGCATAATAGAATAAATACGGCTTAGTTGGAAACATTTGAAAGAAGTATGAAAAGCTACGTTCAATTTTTGTTCCTTCACCATAAATAATTAATTCTGGTTCATAGTCTAGTAAATCAGCTTCCAATAACTTAATAGATGTATGGAAGAAAGATAGATTCTCGACAATGAGAACCCTTCGAATTTGCTGTAATTCTATCCCCTGCTTCATCCAAAAAACAAAAGGCTCTCCGTAATTCACCATTTTTAGTTGGTCTTCTGATATTCCAAGTCTTGTTAAAAACCCTTTGCCTTCAGGGAAGGTATCAGCATCTAGAAGAAATTTCTCATGACCAAATAGTTCTAGACTTCTTTCCTCAACAGATACCATTTCACGCTCAGAATGAGACTTTAAAAATGCATAAACATTTTGGATTCGCATCCATTCCTCTTGGGATTGCCATTCTGGATTTCGTTCGTAAAAAGAAAAATCGAAAAGATCGCTTAACTTCATCATTTCAAGCCGGTCCCACTTGTTTTCCTGATTCTTTATATTCACCCAGTAAAATAAAGAAAGTGCTGGAGTTCTTCCATTAAATTGTTTATTTTGAATCGGAGTCAGTACCCCTTCAGCTTGCAGGGCTTCTATCGATTGATAGAACAATGTATACCCATCCAATTCAAAATAATCATCCATTAGCTTACGTAACTGAAACTCTAAATCATTTATATTAATCTTCTTTTTCTGCTTTGGGTGTTGAATATCTTCAATAAAACCTCGCACCCTTGCTTCAATGATATTAATTGTACTCACCTACTTGAATCTATACTTTTTCCTATGACTGTTTTCTCAACCATTGTTTTTAATACCAATGAGCTTTTACTAAAAATTGAAGCCCTATTAACGTTTACGCTCTACATTTATTATAAACTAGATAATCACGATGAGGTAAATGGATTAATTTTCTAAAAATACAAATAGGAAGTGACGCGCTTGAGGATAATACTTATTATTCTTATAGCCATAAAACAAGAAAAAACAGGAAACCTTAATAGGTCCCTGCTTCTTAAATCTACTACAATAATAGTATTTTCTTAGATTTAATATTAACTTAAACTACGCTACGGTGCTATCAGTTTTTTTATCAGGGAGCATTAAACTTACAACTATCCCTACAAGTAAACAAATAAAGAAGGTTCCAGCTCTTGCAGAGACAATTGCTTCTAATGGAGAAAGGGTCCAGATAATGGCACTGAAAAATCCAGTAATAATCGTTGCAACGACTCCTGCTCCAGATGTTTTCTTCCAGAAGAAAGTTAAAAGAACAACAACCGAGAAGGTATTACCAATACCTGCCCAAGCAAACCCAACTACTCCGCCAACAAACGAATCCGACAACAAGGAAATAATAATACCTAAAATACCACCGATAACAACTGTGATTCTTGAAATCGCCACGATTTTACGTTCTGATAATTTAATCCCTAAAGACTTATGAATAATGTCCTCACTGACTGAGGTTGTTACAACTAATAATTGTGAGGAAGCCGTTGACATAATAGCAGCCAAAATAGCCGCAAAAATAATACCAGCAATCCAAGGGGGTAATAACTGTGATACCATATAAGGCAAAATCATCTCAGAGTCTGCGATCGTATCCTGCTTATATAAAACAGAACCAAAGATCCCGACTAAAAAAGCACCCGCATAAACGATGATCGTCCATATGTATGCAACCCACTTTGCACTTTTTAGTTCTTTATCGTTGTTGATCGCCATAAAACGTGTACTTAGTTGTGGTTGTCCACCTAGAAAACCAAAGAACCAAGAGAAATTCGTTAATAGCATAGCGCCAAGTGCTAGTCCAGAAAGACCACCTAACCATTGATCTGCTCCATTATCCATTGCGGCTAATGAGGCAGAAATTGATAAATCATGATTTTGTATTTCTATAAATGCTGCGAATGGCACGATAATAAAGGCGAATACCATAAGAGCACTCTGAACAGCATCTGTCCAAACAACAGACATGAATCCTCCCATGCAGGCATAGGCGATAATAATCATGGCAATGACGATCGTTCCAAATGTAATATCGATTCCTGAAATGGAATACAAAGTCTTACCAGTACCAGAGAATTGTCCAGCTATATAAAATAGAGAAAATGTCCCCATGATGATTGCCGATAATAGACGAATAACTGTCCCATGTTTTGGATATTTAGCAGCAAAATAGTCTGGTAGCGTATATACACCATACTTTTTTCTTTCATTCATGAACCTCTTCGATAAGAACACCCATGAAAATATAACTCCTAAAAACATACCTGATAATAACCAGATACCCGACAGTCCCGCTAGATAAATAAAGCCTACTGCCCCTAAGAACATATAGGCTGATTCAGCAGTCGCTCTTTCTGAAAAAGCTAGAACCCAACCAGAGAGTTTACCTCCTCCAAGAAAGTAATCGGACGAATCTAACTTTTTTCTACTAAAGTAAAATCCGATACCTAATAAGACTAAGAGATAAATAGCAATTTCTACATAAATAATAATGCTACCAGATGTGACATTCATAATGAAGTATTTCCTCCTCTTTCAATCCATACTATTCATATATGTTTTACAACAATATTATAGTATACTATAATTATTTTTTAGAAGTGTCAATATACTAATAGGAACTATATTAATAAGGAAGTGCGATAGATGAATAAAGAAAGAGTCCAAATCCCACCATTGTCCATGCACAATATTACAACGAAGCTCTTCACACATTTGGAAGCATCTGTTGTTTCTGAGTTTGGAACTGAAGGAAAAGACTTGCTACAAAAAGGAGTAGAGAACTTTGGTTTCAAGGATGCAGAAATTATTGCAAAACAAGGAACGATAGATGGGGAAAATCACACATTATTTAATTACATTCCGATGAACCATTCCGATGAAATTAAATATCCTAATCTAACAATCTATGCTTTAATGGCGAAACTATTTGCACAAATTAGTAAAGCAGTTGTTGATCGATTCGGAGAAAAAGGGAAAGACGCTATTCGTGAAGGCGTTCGAACCTTTGGAGAAGAACGTGGTCGTGGTATTGCTCAACGCGCACGTGCAAACGGTGAAGAGAATTCAAGAGAAAACTATTTAACAAACTATGATATGGGCAGAAGTGAGTTATTTACTTATACAACAGAATATAAGCCTGGTGAGATTGAACAAAACTTTACGGTATGTCCGTTTGGACAACAATGGGCAGATGACAACATGCATGAATATGGGATCTTATATTGTCAAATGATTGACCCAGCAGTTGCTAAAGGATTTAACCCAGAGTTTGAGGTTGAACATGATAAATATATTTTAATAGATGGGAATTGTCACTTCCGCTTTAAATTGGCAGATAAAAAATAAGGTAGGGTCCTCCCTACCTTATTTTAGTCATTCGTGCTGTTATTTAATTAAACAAGTACAGCTGATAATTTCTTTGCAACTGCCTCAACTTTTTCAAGTCCTTCAGCAATGATTTCTTCAGCTTTGTCTGGTGCTGCAGCATGGCCTTCAATGATGACTTCATCTGTGATTTCCATACCAAATACGCCACCAGCAACATTTTTAATATAAGTTGCAGCCATTTCCATTGGCGCTGCTTCAGGTGTTGAGTAAATACCACCACGAGCACTTAAAATCACAGCTTTTTTGTCAGTTAACAATTGAACAGCATTGCCGTTTTCATCATATTTGAATGAGTAACCAGCTTGGTACACATAATCGATAAATGTTTGTAATTTTGCTGGAATTGTTAAGTTCCATAATGGGAAGACGAATACTACTACGTCTGCAGCAGTTAATGCATCCATCGCTTTTTGTTTTGCAGCTAAGATACGTTTTTCAATGTCTGTCATTTCTTCGCCAGATTCTAATTTACCAAAAGCGTTGAATAGATCTTGACCAAGGTATGGCATATCTTCAGCGAACACATCGTAAGTTGTTACATTAACACCTTCAATGTTGTTGATGAAAGTTTCATACATTTTACTTGAAACAGCCTCTGATGCTGGACGGTTATTTGCTTTTACTACTAATACATTCATTCTATATAATCTCCTTCGCTTATCTTCGATTTAATTATCTCGAATTAAGAATATATTAATATAAAAAATTAGTCAATAAAATAGCACTTGAAATTGCTGTAAAGGACTATTCTACTATAACTACTAATGCTAAAGAACCAATAAAAATCCCCTTTAGACTACTAAAATTCTAAAGGGGATTCGTTTTACTTAAACGTTAAATAAAGCACCGTCAACAGTATATGAAGATGAGCTCACATAAGAAGCTTCGTCAGAAAGTAAGAATGTAATTACATTTGCAACCTCTTCAGGTTCACCGTAACGCTTCATTGGAACAGCATCATTATAAGCTGCTTGTGCTGCTTCTGCTGCACCTGGAGCAACATTTGATTCGATGTTACGCATCATTTGTGTATTAATTACCCCAGGGTTTACTGTGTTTACACGAACATTGAATGGTGCTGCTTCTAAAGCCGCAACTTTATTAATACCCATTACAGCATGTTTTGAAGAATTATATAATAACATGCTCGGTGAACCAATTAAACCTGCTACTGATGAAGTATTAACGATGGAACCAGATTTTTGTTCTTTCATAACAGGTAGTACATATTTAAGGCCAAAAAGTACACCTTTTACGTTAATACCATAAACGAAGTCAAAATCTTTTTCAGTAATTTCTTCAAGTGGTTTTGCTGGTCCTTCAACACCTGCGTTATTTACAAAACCGTCAATACGACCAAATTTTGAAATGGTTTGATCTACATATTGTTTAACATTTTCCTCATTGGAAACATCTGCTTTTGCCACTAAGCTATTTTCTTCTGTTAAACCAAGCTCCGCTTGTACAGACTTGATTGCGTCTTCATTTAAATCAACTAATACAACTTTCCCTTTGTTGTTTGCTATTTTACGTACAACTTCTTTCCCGATACCACCTGCTGCACCTGTAACAATAACTACTTTTCCTTCAAAATTCATATTAACCTCTCCTTATTCATTCGGATTAGCTTTATAATAATCTCGAATTTAATTATCTTGATTGCGAGATAATTTTATTATAGTACTATCTTAATAACAAAGCAAAGAATACGCTTTAACTTCACAACAATAAAATTATATAGATATCAATATAGAAGTTTTATTAACAAAGCAATCTCAGATTACTGTCTTGAAGGCAGTTGTAACTAATGGAGTTTTGAAGGAAAGAAGTTTTTTGTTGGCAATGAAAGAAGTGATAATCTTGGAGTTGTTTTAACGTAAAGTAGTAAATTGGAAGAGTGCAGAAAATAGTCTTATAGAGAATTTAGCCAAAGTACACATTTACACTTCCTTCTTTATGTGCAGTTGCTAAGCAGTTTTGTATGAATTGTAGAATTTGTCTTTGATCCCAATTGGTTGGCTCATTGTTCTGCAGGGTAGTATCCTTTGTGTTAAAGAATTTTTTGTATTCTTCTAAAGCCTTTTCAATTTGTTGTACCGAAAAAGTCGAAATACCTCCTGAACCACTTACACCTGCATAGTATTCATTGGCTTCAAGTAAACTGTAAAGTATGGTTGCATTATAGTTCGACATACCAAAACGCGCATATGCAATTTCTTCTCCCGCTTTATTTATTCCTGAAATATCATGTCCCATAAATGTTCCTCCTTGAAATATGAAAATATAATACAAAAAATTCAAACCATGACTAACTGGCAAATCCCCAATCAGGTAATAGACAGAACTTATTCACTTCCGCATTTTATCAGGATGTAATTTAATAGATGTTTGTTTGTGGATGTAAGATGATGAAATAATAAGGGGAGAATTGCAACTTAATAGAAGTAATCTAGATTTTAAGAGAGCTTATTCGTTAATTATTGTTATACTTTCGACATTTTTCTACCTCCCTTCGAAAAAAATTATATCACATAGTTTTCCATATTAAACGATCCATCCAGAAGTGATTATTACAATTTTTCGAACTTTAACATAATAATTACAAGAACTTGATATAACACACTTGGGCCCTTCTAATAAGAAAGGCCCTACCATTTAATAAAAATAAATGGAACCTGGAGAACAGTCCCCTTGTTACCTATTTATTCAAGAATGACCATGCATATTGTGCGTACAACTCTGCTCCCGTTACCATCGCATCTTCATCAAGATTAAACCTCCCATGGTGGTGTGCCCATTGGGTGTCTTTCTCCGCATTTCCTGATCCGACTAGAGCAAAGCAACCTGGTACTTCGTCCAAGTAAAAGCTGAAATCTTCACCACCCATTGTTGGCTTTTCATGATACAGCACCTCTTCACCGAATGCACTTACTGCGACATCTTGGACTAGATGTGCACTTTCCTCTCCGTTTATGACGGCCTGTGTTCCACGAACGTAGTCTACCTCAGCGCTCGCTCCATATACGGCAGCAACTTGTTCTGCATAAACACGAAGCTGGTTTTCGATATGGTCACGAATTTCAGAATCAAAACATCGTACCGTTCCTTCAATTACGGCATTTTCAGCAATGACATTAAATCGGGTACCGACTGTCATTTTTCCAATCGTTAATACGGCTGGTTTTTGCGGGTCAATGGTTCTTGAAACAACTGACTGGACATTCATTACAAACGAAGAAGCGACAATCGCTGCATCAATGCAATCTTGTGGAATAGCTCCGTGTCCTCCTCTACCTTTGAATCGTACAGTAAAAATATCTGCTGAAGCAAAGGATGGACCAGGGTTGCAGGAAACCTTCTTTGTAGGCATTTGAGACCAAATATGAATTCCAAATACATTATCGACACCTTCAACAGCCCCCTGCTTGACCATTTCCTTTGCACCTGTAGCCACTTCTTCAGCCGGTTGGAAAATTAAACGTACATTTCCAGGTAATTCAGCCTTAATATCGTTCAATGCTTTTGCAGCAATAAGGAGCATTGCAGTGTGTGCATCATGACCACATGCATGCATTTTCCCTTTTGTTTTGGAGGCATATGGTAAGTCTATATTCAATTCTTCTACAGATAAGGCATCCATATCGGCCCTCAGAGCGATCGTTTTTCCTGGTTTGCCTCCCTTTATTTCTCCAATCACACCTGTAGGGCTTGTCTTTCGATTCTCGATTCCTAACTGATCGAGATACTGTGACACAAATGCTGATGTATTGTACTCTTCCCACGATAGTTCAGGTTCACTATGCAATTTTCTACGGATCGTAACTAGTTCTTCATTATATTGTCCGATTGCATGTTTGATTTTCTCATTCATCATGTCATTTCATCCTTTATTTTAGTAATGTTACAAAGGTTCCAGCTAAAATAACAGAAACGATTGTAACTGTGATAAAACCTCCTACCAACATTGGTGGCAGCATATGACTTGTTAATACTTCTCTTTCCTTTTCATCCTGTGTTAATGATTTAATGACTTCATTGGTAATAATATAGTCAGCTGGGAACCCGTATAGGGCTGTTAAGGACACGGCGAAAGCCATGTTTTTGCTAACTTTCAGTACTTTACCTACTATGAACGAAAAGATATACATACCGACTACTCCTAATCCAATACAAACCACAAGCGGTGTTAAGATCTCGAGCATCATGTTAGGAGTCGCATGCTTTAACCCATCAAAAATGAAAACCATAAGAACCATAATCGCTAGTCCGAAGCCATTTGCTTTTTGGAGGGAGTGTTTTTCAAGAAATCCAATACTCCTCCCGATTACACCGAAAAGCAAGCAAAGAACAAGGGCATTAATTTCCACAATTGGAGCTAAAGAGGTTGATGTTAAATAAGCAAGAAATCCAACAAATGCTAGCCTTAAGAACTTAAAGTATTCTGTATTATATTTTGCAGGTATCTTATCTATCCACTTTACCTTGCGCTCAGTTTCCACTGTTGCCGCAACTTCCGCTTTTACATCTTTTACAACAGACAGTTGACCACTTCGATATTGCTGTAACAATCTCTTTCCTTCTTTATTTAATACGATTGATGTTAATGGATATCCAGCAAATCCTTGCACCACATAAATCACAATCGCAAAAACAGATAAACTTGTTAGTCCAGCATTCGCGGCACCTTCTGACATGATTATGGCTGATACGAGTCCCCCAACTAACGGTGGAATGGCTACAATTACGGTTTGCACATCAAAAATTAGAGTCCCTATGCCAAATAGGATTGCGATTATTCCGACAATTCCAGATAAAGCAATTAATATCGTCTTCCACTGTCCCATTAATTCTTTTAGAGACAATAATGTTCCCATGTTCACAATTAATAGATACATCATCATTGTTGCTACAACGGAAGGAATACCTGCTAATGCCACTATATCTTTAGGGAAAAAGGTCCAATATCCTACTAAAAATAAGACAGCACACACAAACACTGAAGGTATCCATGCTTTTGTTTTCACAGAAATAATGTCTCCGATATAAAGAATGGATAGTAGAATAACTAAAGCAAGCATTTGAGACATTTTGTGTCATCTCCCTTTTATCTTAATTGTTATTATTTTTTTAATATAATAACATCTCACTTGTTTAAATAATAGTATTTTCTGAAATTGGTTGATATTTCATAACTCTGGTAATGTAAGTGTTTTTATTTGTTCTGTCCTTATTATCCCAATATAAAAACCAGCTAGTATGTCTTTTATTTTGACATGATAGCTGGTTTAGTTTCTTAAAACTATTTAATCTTTATTAATCATCTTCTATTATTCATCATGATTCATAAATTTTGATTTCATCCAAACATCTAGACTCGTGGCTTAACCCTATACCTTAAAACCGTTTTTAGTTTTGAGGGATCAACTTTTCTTGCATCTGAAAGATAGATCTCTCTGTGTACAAGTGTTGCGATTTCAAGTTGATTTGTTTCAATAAATTCATTCATTTTTTTGAAGCTTTCTGGTTCATCATCATATGGTCCGACATGAAGCATTTGGACAGATAAGCCATCTTCCATCACGCCAAAAGTTACATCTTCTAGTAATGGGTGTGGTTTCTTTTTCCTCACTTTTTCTAAGGCCTTCGCTACGACCTCTTCGGTCACAAATTCTGGCTGTCTGATCATGATAGTATAGACTAATTCATCTTTATTTAATGTATCTTGTTTTCTCCCCGCTTCGGTTAAATCCCATATTCCTTCTAAGGGGTAGACTGTATACTCAAAATAACCTTCAGGAGTATAGCCACCTTTTGGCATCATTCGGATTGCGTAAGATATTGAATACAGGACATTTATTCTGTCTGAGAAATCCTCACTATTCGGATTTCCTTGACCTTTTATCATTAAAAACTTTTGCTCTGGAACAGTTACAAGTTCTGGTTTGCCTTTTGGTATATATAAATTTTTCTCATGTTTTCTCCACTCGTGTTTCATACATTACTCCTTATACTTTGCTAATTGCTATTCTTTTATTAAGAATACAGTTTACCCCAAACTTTGTTGATAAGATATTATTCATTTTTTATAACATACGATGTGATTTCTTTTAGTGTATTTTTACCAGGGCTAACGAACCGATACACGTTACAAAACGAATATATACGATCATCTTCAAACTTCACAACGCCATTTGCAGCTGCTGTATGACCGTGTGTGATAATATTTGTTAGTTCAATTTCAATTATTTGCTTCGGCATTTTGTTTACTAATGTCTGAATCACTTCTTCTCTACCTAGCAGTGTAGTATCGTTTACAATCGTCCAGTTAATATCTGTTAAAGTATGTTCTGTTATAAAGTCGATATCTTTTTTCGCACATGCTATGATAAATTCCTTAAGAATTCTCTTTTTCGGTGCATTATCACAATCCTTAGGGCTTATGATCTTCATGTCTTGATTATTTGATTGAATATTGACCATTTTTCCTCCTAATCTTCTTTCATGGTTGTTTTCTTAAATTTTAACATTTGTCCCTCAACCACACAAAATTAGTATGTAACTAAGATGTTTCTCTGTTTCATTAAAAAAGAGATTAGACTATTTGCCAATTTCTTATTACGTTCGTTTTAATTTGACTTTAAAGCAGAGACTTTTTCTTTTTTGACCTCATTCTTATAGATTAATCTTTTAATAGTTGGCACCGCAAATCGGTCCAGCCCATAATAAGATCTTGCTGAGCCAATTAATACTAGAATCATTGCGACTATAAAGAGTTTTGTATCGAGACTATTTAAGCCAACGCCTGCCAATATGAAGTTAATATTCATGAATGCACCTGCAAGTAATGCTGGGATTGTGGCTAAACCTATAATTAAGCCTAATCCAACTAGGAATTCACCCCACGGAATAAGAATGTTAAAAAGCTCTATATTCGGTAATACTTGTGTTTCCAGAAAACTTGCATACCACCCTTGAACCGTAGGAGAATTCCCCCTAGCGTTTGCGATTGCCCCTTGTATAAAACCACCTGCATCGAATCCTTGCTGCTTAATTTTATAATAACCCGCTTCTAACCATTGAATACCTAGCCAAATGCGTACAATTGTCCAAGCGATTGCCATTTTTGTTCCAGTTAAAAACCTTAACATGATAAATCTCTCCTTTTATTGTGAATTTATTCACAATTGTTATCAAAAAAATAGTGAGCTGCGACTTTATCTATATGATGCTTCCATTTTAACTAGAATGATTGCAAAAGAATTTGACCTAGGTCAAATTTTGAAGAAAACTTGGACAATATGGCAATAAAACAAAAACAGGACCTCCCCCATGTTGCGGGAAAACAGTAGTCCGCTAGGAGGAAATCCTTTTATTCATTATTCACCGATTTTTAGTTTTCCATTTATCCTTTGTAACGTTCCTAGAATACTCATAGCTGCTAAATAGCTTGTCTTTGGATTTTCAGGAAGGGGATTATTGGCAATTGTGAAGGTCGCTTCCCCAAATTCACCTGTAATATCCACTTGATGGATGTTCTTATCTACATGTGGATCAGCCAAGAGCCGTACGTTTGTCTTCTCTATCCCAACACCTGCTAGTGACAGAACGATAGAGACATTCATATTTTTAGGGAATTTTCTAATGGCGTCAACCGCCTTCCCATCAAATACAACCTTCTCCTCATCAATGGTCTCTTCGATAAGGGAGCTGGCAGGTTTCCGAGTTGTTAACGTAACTTTTGTGACTGTACCAAGGGCATTTGCATTTTGCAATAAGTCCAATCCACCAACTGCACCAGACGGCAAGTAAACATGGTTGTTATACTCTTTTACAAGATTACTGATCTCTGAAAGTAGTGCTTCATCTGCAAGTGCACCTACACTGATTACCATGACATCCTTTTTCCTTAAGGCAGATGGCAACAATGTTTTCACTGCCTGTATGTTCGCTGCCTCTACAACCATATCAATTTTTGAATCAAGAAAGGCTTCAAGATCAGTATATAATGTTATCCCGAACCTTGATTCTAAAGACCGATACTTTTCCTTATCACGTACCAATAAACTTTTAATCTGCAAAATCTCATGTTTGTTTTGATTGATTTCCTTTAATAAAAAATGGGCAATGGCACCTGCACCAATTAAACCAATATTCATGATAGGCCTCCTTAGAATCTAGTAGTAATACTCAGCAAGGTGGATGAACGACAAATAAGCTTATTTTAACGCTTGTTTTAACCATTTTGCCGTCAATGTCTCTGTAGCGATCATCTCTTCAGGTGTTCCTTCGAAGATAATCGTTCCTCCTTGTTTTCCCCCTCCTGGACCCAATTCAATGATCCAATCGCTCGCAGCAATAAAATTTCGATTATGTTCGATAATAATGACCGAATTACCGTTGTTAACGAGTTTTTGGAATAAATCTAATAGTTTTTCACTGTCTTCTGCGTGAAGTCCTAATGATGGTTCATCTAAGAGGTAGATTTGTCCTTCCTTTTGTAAGTGACTTGCGAGTTTTAAACGTTGAGCTTCCCCTCCACTAAGAGAACTCGTCGTTTGTCCTAGGGTCAAATACCCTAAACCTACCTCTTTTAACATATCCACCCTTTTTATGATCTTTGGTATTTTAAAATAATGAACAGCTTCTTCTATTGTTAATTCCAATATTTCCACGATATTTTTACCTTGATATCGATAGCCAAGTGCCTTCTCTGAATATCTCGTGCCACCACATGTTTCACAAGGAATTGTCACGGGATCTGCAAATGCAACGTCAGGCGTTATGATTCCTTTTCCTTTACAAATCGAACATGCCCCTAAAGAGTTAAAGCTGAATAAACCAGCTGGTTGTCCAGTTTCTCGTGAAAAGATTGTGCGGATATCATCCATGATTCCCATATATGTAGCAAGAGTCGAGCGATTAGATACACCAATACTGCCTTGTTCTACCATTATTGTTTCTGGATATTTATCCGCGAACGCTTCCAACATTAAGGAGCTTTTACCTGAACCTGACACACCACATATAGAAACTAACACATTTTTCGGTATCTTCACGCTTACATTTTTTAAGTTATTGTTATTTGCATTGTTTATAGTAAAATAGCTTTTTGTTTTTCTAGGATTTTGATTTGTTTTTACCTTGTTTCGTAGGGCAGTTGCAGTTGGAGAATTTTTTAGACCTTCTACATTTCCTTGGAATACAACCTCTCCTCCGTTTACACCTGCGCCTGGTCCCATTTCTATAATTTCATCAGCTATTTTAATAACAGATAGATTGTGTTCAATCACAATGACCGTATTATGTTGGGCTTTTAACCTTTTTAGCATTTGGATTAATAGATCCACTTCTTCTGGGTGAAGCCCAGCACTTGGTTCGTCAAATACGTATGTAATATTGTTAAGACTACTTCCTAGATGACGAGCAATTTTTACCCTTTGTGCTTCCCCACTTGAAAGGGTACCCATTTTTCGTGATAGACTTAAATAGCCCAGTCCCATGTCAATTAGTTGTTTGACAGTTGGGATGGCTTGTTGGGCAATAGATTCTCCCAACGGATCTTTTATGTTCTTTAGTTCTTCTAGTAATTCTGGAAGCTCTAATTGATCATATTCTGCAATATTCAGCCCATTTATTTTACATGATAATACCGTTGGATTAAGACCAGATCCTTGACAGGTTGGACATAGGACTCGAGTTGATACTGCAAATACATCATCTTGAGAAACTTCTTTAAGCTTTGATATATCTCTATTTATATAAAGTCTTCTAAACCGGGGCAATAACCCATCCCATTCGTGATCTTGAGGTCCGTTTTTTGTGTGGAAAGGGGCAAAGACCCTTTCACCTTCACGGGGACCATATAATAATAGGTGGAGCTTCTCATCTGAATAGTCTTTTATCGGTAAATCTGGGTCGAATAAACCACCCGTCATCATCCATCTACCTTGCCATCCAGATGGGGATAATGGTTTAAATTTCACCGCATATTCCCGAAGTGACTTTTCAAAATCAATCATCTTATGAAGGTCTGGTGAAACAACATCTCCAAATCCACCACATTCTGGACACCTACCAAAAGAACTTTGGCTTGAAAAGTCAGTTGCAGAACCAATCGCAGGCTTTCCTATTCTAGAGAACAAAAGTCTAATTAATGGGTCAATATCCATATAAGTTCCTACTGATGAGCGAGAATTACCACTAACTTGCCTTTGTTCAACTACAATTACTGGACTTAAATTCCGCATTAAATCAGCATAAGGCCTTTCATACCTCGGCATTTGATTTCTGACATAGAGGGGATAGTTCAATGTCATTTGTCTTCTACTTTCTGTTGCTAATGTATCAAAAACAACTGAACTTTTCCCTGAACCTGACAATCCAGTAAATACAATGATTTTTTCTTTTGGTATGTTTAAATCTATATTTTTTAAATTATGTTCCTTCAGCCCTCTTAAGATGATCTCATCTTTTATCTCTGACATTTCTTCTCCTTCCTCTTTTTCTATCATCCTTATTACGTTTACTACAAGTCTAGCCTTTCCTGGCAGTGAATATAAATGGTGTATAAACTTCCCTTACTTTAAATAGTAACAAATGCCCCCATGAAATCACAGGAATGTAGCTCTTTCCACTACCTTATCAATGCTCCATCCTATTAAAATACATAGGGTTACTGTTTTAAGGCATGTCAAAGCACCCATGTAAAACAAGAAACATAATGAGTCGTGAAGGATGTAAATCATGACATGAAATAAGCCCAATCTTTGTATGATTGGGCTGATTGGGCTTTAATTTTCCCTATATTACTTGAAGAGACCAGATTCGTTAGGCTATCTCGCTTGCTGGTATATTAATTTACCAATTATCCCACTTCGTATCCAAAATACCCATTTCTTTTAACAGACTCACTAGAAGGGAGTCTGTTTCAGCTGTTAATGCATCTTCCGTACAAGAATTATGTGGATTGTAGCTTAAAGAATGTGCTTCTTCTAAAGTAGACTCGGCAATAAAGTTTGTTGCATTTGACCCCTCAAAACACACAGGAGCAATATAGGTTTTATGTGTGTGTTCCAGTATAACTCTTGTGTCTGAGGCCGGTTGAGTATCTCTAGGGATAAAAAGACTGATAAGAACTACTGCAATAATGATAATAGGTACCAAAACAAATAATTTTTTGGACATTTACTTACTCCTCTGAGACTGATTTAAAAAACTTATTTAAAACAAATATTGATGTAAACAACATCACTTCATTCATTTTACAACTCCTTTATCATGTTAAATAGTTACCTAGCAATAATAGCACCTACTTAGAAAAAAGTCGGTTATTTTGCTGCATTCAAATAAAATAAAAAACAGCAGTGGGATATGTTCAAAACCACTGCTGTTCTCATTAAAATTATTTAACCAGTCATCATGATGATACTTAATCGCATTATCCCCTGTATTTAATCGTTAACCCTTTTAAGAAGTTCCTGGCAAAATTATCTCCGCATTCTCGATAATTTTTATGTCCTTCTTTTCGTAAAAGTGCCCCTAATTCGCCTTTTGTTACCCGTAAACCTACACGATCAAAAATATCAAGCATGTCTTCAGTCGTTAATGCTAATGCGATTTTGACTTTCTTTAACAGAAGGTTATTCACATTTCCACTTGTCTTTAGAGAAGGTTCTGGTGGAGCTGCCTGTCCTGGTTTAGGCTCTTGTTTTCCTCTTTTATAAATAATAAGACCATTTAAAAATGAATCTAACATACTATGAGTACATTTTATTTGATCTTCATTCTCAAATTCATCATCTTCGTCAGTCTTTGTAAGAATCTTTACCACTTCTGGTACTGATACGTCCACGCCACCAAGTTTAAAGATTTCGGCCATTTCTTTATTTTTAATGTCCAATGCATATCTTAATCGGATTAAAATGTCGTTATTATCCATACTGGACCTTCCTTCTTCGTATTTGTCAGCATCTGTTACCTAAAGAAACAGATACTTCATTGTAATCGATAGAGTTTATGTATCGTATTGACAGTCACAACGCATAATTTACTTATAAAAAAGGGTATACTTTCGATTTGAAGTCAGCATAGTTTTCGATATGAAAGTCTGCTTCAATTTCTTGATTTTCAAATGCAACAGTTTTAATCCCTAATTCTCTTGCTGGTATTAAGTCCAGTTCGCGGTCGCCGATTACTAAGTCAATCTGATAATCCTTCAACACATGTTTGTATGAAGCGGCGTCTGGCTTTCGTGCAAATCCTTCTTCTTCTACAGAAACAATAACCTTAAAATATTGCAGTAAGTCAAATTTCTCTAAAAGAGAAAGAGTGGATTCCTTATCCCGATGTGTGACGATAAAATTATTTTCCGCTACTTGTAGAACGTCCTCTATATTTTCAAACGGCTGTGTGTCTGTGGAATATTGATTATACAGTCTGATGTAGTCGCTTCGCTTACTTTCATCAATTCCATAGTGCTTAAAAGCCACCTTTGAGTTTTTCTTAAGCCATTTCAATACTTCATTTGGATCCAAATCCTTACCACTTAAATGGATAAAACCCTTCACCAATGCTGGATATGTGTTAAACAATGTTCCATCAAAATCCCATAGAATATTCATGATAAATCCCTCTTCTTTTTCTGTGCAAAAGTGGGCTGGAACGAGTCAGGTTCGAGACCATGTTCGTAACCAGCCCCCTTATGCTTACTATTAGCTAGCCTTGAATAATTTATTTTACCGCTACATCCTATACATCTTGTTGTTCAAAAGTATTGAGTAATTTACGAACTTCATCTGTAGACTTCGCGCTCATTAATTGATTTCTTAACTCACCCGCGCCTCGAAATCCCTTGACATAAATCTTGAAAAAGCGACGTAATTGTCCCAATGAGCGTGATTGTAAATGCGAATACTCATCAAAAAGGTCAAGGTGTAATCTTAGAAGATCAAGTAATTCCTTACTAGTATGATCTTTTGGCTCTTTTTCAAATGCAAATGGGTTTTTAAAAATACCCCGCCCAATCATAATTCCATCTACATCGTATTGTTGCGCCAGTTTTATCCCCGTTTGATAATCAGGAATATCCCCATTGATGGTTAAAAGAGTATCTGGTGCCACCTCGTCACGAAGTTTCTTAATGTCTGGGATGAGCTCCCAATGTGCATCTACTTTACTCATTTCCTCTCTTGTACGCAAATGAATGGATAAGTTCACGATGTCTTGTTTTAAGATGTGAGTAAGCCAGTCTCTCCATTCATCTACCTCCGTGTATCCCAGCCTTGTCTTCACACTTACAGGCAATCCCCCTGCTTTTGCTGCTTGTATGATTTCAGCTGCTACCTCTGGGCGACGAATGAGACCACAACCCTTTCCATCTTCTGCTACATTATCAACAGGACATCCCA
Source organism: Bacillus nitroreducens (assembly GCF_964021195.1). Lineage (NCBI taxonomy): Bacteria > Bacillati > Bacillota > Bacilli > Caryophanales > Bacillaceae > Bacillus > Bacillus nitroreducens. The sequence goes on from NZ_CAXHYI020000003.1 coordinate 382,652, forward strand.
TATTGGTATCTATACCACTAAATCCCTGTTTCGCCATAGCGATACTCATTTGGCGAAAGTACTCAGGCTTATCTCCCCATATATGAGCAACGATTGGTTGCTCATCTTCTGTGAAAGTTAATCGCCCTTTAACACTTTCATGTCCATCAGGGTGACAAAAGCTCTCTGTATTTGTAAATTCCGTGAAAAACACATCTGGTCTTGCTGCTGCACTTACGACGTGTCGGAAAACAACATCTGTTACATCTTCCATGGGTGCAAGTACAAAAAACGGTCTTGGTAGATTATGCCAAAAATTTCCCTTCATAATTTATATAAATCCTCTCTTTTTGGAATACAAAAGGTATTTTCCAATAATAAAAAAACAATGATGATACAAATGATCACGTTGTTTATGTCTTTGTTTTGAACAGGAAAAGACCCTGATATCTTGATTTACGAAATCGGGTCTATCCGCTATCTATTCATTACACAATATTAACATCAACTATGAAACGTATTCAACATGTAACTAGTACATTCGGTCATATACGATAGCTAGAAAGTTTCATATATATGATTAACCAAATATGAACCCTATACTACTCCCTAATTTTTAGGTAAAGGCATATTATTTGCTAACTTTTCAATTAATTCTTATAATTATCTTGAATTCAAAATTATGGTAAAGGATGGAGAAATACATGACAAAAGTCGGCATTATTATTGGTAGTCTTCGTAAAAATTCATTTTCAAAACAAGTTGCTGATAACGTAGCAACTTTGTTCCCAGAAGGATTTGTAACAGAGTTTGTAGAAATTGGCAATCTTCCGTTTTTTAACCAAGATTTTGAAGGAGATCTAGGAACTCCTGCTGAAGTTACGGCATTCCGTAATAGAATCAAAGAATTAGATGCAGTATTATTTGTAACACCTGAATATAACCGTTCGATTCCAGCTGTATTGAAAAATGCACTCGATATAGCATCACGCCCATATGGGGAAAGCGTTTGGAACGGAAAACCTGCAGCAATCATTAGCCAATCTCCAGGTGCACTTGCTGGATTCGGTGCAAATCATCACTTACGTCAGGTACTATCTTTCTTAAATATGCCTGTTGTTCAACAACCAGAAGCATACATAGGATCTGTTCATGAATTACTAGATGAAAACGGTAAGCTAAATGAGGGTACAACCGAGTTCCTTCAAGGATTCGTTAATGAATTTGTTGAATTAATCAAGAAATATCAATAAATAAAAATAGTTGGAGTGTTATGCAGTAATCTGGCCAACACTCCAACTTTTTTTTTACAAGATTGCTGTTCTTTGCCAACTAAATACTGATAAATCAAATTAAACCCTCAACAAAAACATCCCTATTTTCGTGCCTTGCCATGCTATTCTCTTTTATCTCCAAACACATCTTTCCGTGTGTGAAACCCATCGGCAATAACCGTTTCATTTATATTTTGTTGGTCCACTGCAATTGGTCGAAGCAGAAGCGATGGTATTTCCAGTTTTCCATTGTTAATTTTTCGTTCGGTTAGAATGGTATCTCCTTCCGCCATATTAATAGCGGCTTTTGCTGCTTCGTATGCTAATGTTTTAAGAGGTTTGTAGATTGTCATGGTTTGTGTTCCCTCAGCAATTCTTCTTACAGCAGCTAAATCTGCATCTTGGCCAGCCACAGGAATTTTCCCTGCAAGTCCTTTGGCTGCAAGTGCTTCAATTGCCCCTCCAGCTGTTGCATCATTTGCTGCAATGACAGCATCTATATCATTGTTATTTATTTTTAAGGCATTTTCCATATAATTCCTTGCATTCTCTGGATCCCAATTTTCAGTCCATTGATCATATACAACCTGTATGTCACCACGGTCTATCATTGGTTGGAGAACCTTGAAGACTCCTTTTTTTAATAAGTGGGCATTGTTATCTGTATATGCTCCACCTATATACACATACTTCCCTTTAGGAACTACCTTTGTAATCGCCTGTGCTTGAAGTTCCCCAACTAACTCATTGTCAAAAGAAACATATAAATCGACAGATGAGTTTTTTACTAAACGGTCATAAGATATCACTTTAATTCCAGCAGAATGGGCCTTATTAACGATGGTTGCTACAGACTCTGCGTTATGCGGAACAATAACAAGTAAATCAATTCCTTCACTTATTAATGTTTCTGCTTGTACAATTTGTAAAGCATCATCACCCTTTGCTTCACGTATTACAACTTCCGCACCTAGTGCCTCTACAGCTTCTTTGAACAAATCTCGGTCCTTTGGCCAACGTTCTTCTTCTAATGTATCCATCGAAAATCCAATTCTAATCTTATCTTCACCTTTTGTCTGCACGTTTCTTTCAGGTTCTTTGTTATCGATAGGTTTTGTAGAGACACTTCGTTCACATGCTGTCAATACGATTAAAAGGGAGATGATACTTATTAAAAATACTTTCCCTAGCTTTTTTACCATCGTTTTCCCCCCTTACCTTAGCTCAATTTAAATATGATGACGGATTAATCTTTTAAACCCAGAAGTGTTTTACGATATTCTCTTGGGGTGACATTACACATTTTCTTAAATACTTTGCTAAAATAATTTGGTTCATGATAGCCTACTTCTAGTGAAATTTCTTTAATACTCTTATCTGAATCTGCTAATAACTTCTTCGCTTTTTCTATACGGCACTCCGTTAAAAAATCAATGTAGTTAATTCCGAGTTCCTCTTTAAACATTTTACTAATATAAATCGGACTTAACCCAACTTGATTACTCAATGTTTCTAGCGAGATGTTTTTTTGAGAGTTATCCAAGATAAATTGTTTAATTTGATGGATTGTATTAGCTTCCAAATTTTTATAATGGTTCTCGTGAGAAGATTTCATCTTATTAAGTAAATTCATAGTTTCAGAACGCAACTGACGGTAATTTGGCGTTTGATAATGATAAATAGGAGTTTCTGTGTCAATTCCCATTTCACTTAATATCGACCAGATCGACCATAATGCATCAAGTGTTAATTGCTGAGCTTGTTGTATTTCTAAGCCTTCCATTTCATATGACTGAATGAGATTGATAATGTTCAATTTAAGGTGGTCCCATTGTCCCAGACGTACTTGATCTACCAAATCTTTTTTTAGTATCTTTATCTGTTGCCAACTGTCTCTTTCGTTTATTACAGGTACATCCTGATAAAATCGATACTTTACAGGAAGAGTCGTATTGCTAGAAGCAATAATTGCTCCTTGATAAGATTGGCGTATTTCTTCTAAGGTGCTACAATCATTCCCTATTCCGATAAACCATCCAGATTGTTTATCAACATTTGCTACTGTTAGAATATCTCTTGCTAGTGAAATAGCTTGTGAGCGATAGGATTGGCCTTCATCTCGGAATATAATGATGGGTAGATTTCCATGGTAAAGTGCCCCCATCCACCCGCTTTTCGTTTTTCTCACTTTTTCTTTAATCTTTGAATATAAGTGTTCCTTTCCATCTGGGACGACAACATTCATCACAAACGCTCTACTTGTAAAACGAATATCAAGCATCTCCATCAGCATGTTTAAATGTACCTCATGAACATGATCAAATAATAGTTGAGTGACAACATCAGTTTCAACGAGAGCTAAAGTCCTTTGAAACATTTCTTTTTGTAGATTATTTTCTTCTTTCTGTTCCCTTTCATTTTCTATTTCCTGTATAACCTTTCCAACTGTTGTTCGAATTTCACTCACTTTACTAGGCTTTAATATATAATCTTTCGCTCCGAGCTTTAAAGCCGACTGAACATATTGGAACGTATCAAATGCTGTTACCATAATGAATTTTACATAAGGCTGATCTTCATGAATCTGCTCTATTGCTTCTAAACCATTCATACCAGGCATTTGTATATCCATTAACACTAAATCTGGTTCAAAGCTTTTTGCTTGTTCTACCGCCATCTTCCCATTATGTGCTTCCTCAACAATTAAATCAGGGAAAGATCTGTCTAAAATGACTTTCATTCCTTCCCGTTCAATTTGTTCATCATCTACAATTAAGAGTTTAATCATGTTTCTCTCCTCTTTGTTTTGGAATTTTTAGTAGAACAGCCGTGCCGACACCTTTTGTACTATTAATGGAAATAACGTCATCCCTTCCATAAAAGAGACGTAAACGCTTCACCACATTACTGAATCCTATTCCTGTTGAATGTCCTTCTGTCTGAACCTGATGTTCCATTAATATTTGAGTAATTTTCTCCTCAGTCATACCCATTCCGTCGTCTTTAATTTGCACCATGACATATTCATGATCATCTTTCACACTGATAGAAATCACGCCACCATCGACACTTGGTTCGACTGCATGAATAACAGCATTTTCAATAATAGGTTGTAAAGTTAGTGCTGGAATCCCTACACCTAGACAGGATTCATCAATGTCTTCCTGTAGCTGAAGTCTATCCGTAAAACGCGCCTTCTGAATCTCCATATATTGTTTCACGATCATTAGCTCATCTCTTAATGTAACGGATCTGTCAATTTGTTTTAGGTTGTATCGTAAAAGATCAGCTACACTCACTAATAAATCGCTAATTTCTTCAGATCCTTCTAGGTATGCTTTTTTCGAAAGTGTGTTTAGTGTATTAAACAAGAAATGTGGGTTGATTTGACTTTGCAGACTGCGAAAGTGACTTTCCTGTAAAATAATTTTATTTTGTTGGAGTTCACGTTCTAGTTTTGCTTTTTCCTTCATTTGCTGGATTAAGTTATTAATATTATTCCGCATATGATCAAAAGTCTTAGCAAGAAAAGAAATTTCATCATTTGTTTTAACCGTTATTTCTTTATCAAATTTACCCTTTGATAATTCACTAGCAGCCACTGTTAGTTGCTGGATTGGCCTAGTGATACTTAAAGAAAACCAATACGTAGCTATCAATAATAGTAAAGATGTTAACAAGATCATCCAAATGGCTAACTTTACTAATTCAATTGACTGTTCCATGATCCCTCGATAAAACGGTTCATGTGTTTTAAGCTCCATATCGATTAATGTGAGGGTCGTTTCAGATATATAGTTTCCAATCCGAGAAATTTCTGCAAGGTCCTTTACTGTCTCCTCATCATCTTGCTCAATCCCCAATAGTCGGTCAGTCGTTTCAATTAAACTTTCCATTAAATGAATATAATTTGTTAATGTAAAATTATTTTCTTCATTTCTTACTTTAAACACTTCATATTTTGCAGAAACCAAACTCTTCTTACTATCTTCTAATTCCTTTAGGTTTTCTGAAGATGGCTGGAGCAAATAATTATTTAAATTCGTAATGACTTGATTACTAGATCTTGATACCTCATTTAATAGTAAGTAACGGTTTAGAACTTCATTGTATTTTACTTGCGTCTTATAATTGTAGAATGTTAGCATAATCCAGATTAGTGACATCACGACGATAATAACTGTTGTAAGCGTTAATATTTTTCTTTGAATGCTACTCATTTTCTCCGCCCTTTAATATCTGGATATTCGTGAAGTAACCGTTAATATCGAGTGGGACCGTTTCGCCGTTCAACCACTTAATCATTTGTTCAACACTAACTTCTCCCATTTTTTCTGGATCTTGCTCAATAACACCGTCAATTTTCCCTTGTTCTACAAGTGGAATAGATTCCGGCCCGTCATCAAATGTATAAATAAAATAAGGCTCAACTTGAGAACGTTTCTCTATTTCCTGCACCATCGGACCAATCATATTTGCATTTACAGGAATAAATGCATGTACATCAGGGACTTGATTCAATGTGTCTCTCACTGAAGAGATCACTCTATCTCTTGACTCCGATGTTTCAGCATGGAGTAGCTCTATATCAGGATAGATACTTAATACTGCTTCAATGCCCCTAACTCTCTCCTTTTGATAATATTCTTGTTGGCTGTCGTATAAAATGACGACCTTCCCTTTTTCCCCCATATCATTCAACAACTGCATCGCTATTAATTTTCCTGCACTGAATTGGTCTGAACCAACATATGTTCTTCTTAAGCTTTCCTTCATTGGCACATCATTTGCTACCGTAATAATCGGTATTCCAAAAAACGAAGCCTTCACTTTTGTGAGCGCTTTAAATTCATCAGTATCAAGACCTTGAATAATAATACCATCTACTTTTGAATGTATAGCAAGTTCCAATTTTTTTAGAAACTCTTCAGGATTATTACTGTAGCTGCCCCACATCTCAAGGCTAGCACCTTCTTTCTCCGCCTGCCTTAACGCACCTATACCGACCTTATTCCAAAACGTCGTGTCCATATCTCTTGTAATTAAGACTAATCGATATTGAGAGTCTGCTTGTTTTATTCCTTTTGGTAAGGATAGGTCATTGCTAAGAACAATATTTGCTGAGGTAAAAATCAGATAACAAAGAGAGACAAATAAGATTACTAGTATGATATACATATATTTTTTCATGTAGATTCTCCCTCTTCTCTCTTTTACCATATTGTAAGTCATCTAATTCGTTTCTATCAACCCTACATATCCTTGCATTATTTTAATATAGAATAATGATATTTCATTCGATGAGGGGATGAATGGAATTGTCTGTATAACCCCATGTGTATTCCCGCTCATTGAAGGGATAAAGAGGAAAAATCAGCGGATTCTCATGTGAAATCCTGTTCATCATGGTGAAAAAGGCCTCCCCAGTTTTCTCGGAGAGAGCCTATTTGCTAACATGCACGTGTACAAACGAGAATTTCAATTTCCATTTCTTCTTGTCATCACATCAAAGATTACGGCTAAAGCTAGTACGCCACCTTTAATCATATACTGATATGAAATTCCTACACCTAGTAGGTTCATTCCACTTGTTAGGGATGCCATTACGATAGCTCCGATTATGGCACCAGTTACTTTACCTACCCCACCAGCTGCAGATACACCACCAACATAGGCAGCCGCAATCGCATCCAGTTCAAAAAGTGTTCCAGCTGTAGTAGTTGCTGCTTGTAAACGAGATGTAAATAAGATTCCTGATAAAGCTGATAATAGTCCCATCGAACCGAATACAATATACGTAATCTTCTTCACGTTAATTCCACTTAAATGTGCAGCTTCTGGATTACTACCAACTGCATAAATATGTCTGCCAAGTACCGTCTTAGTTGTTAAGAAATGATAAACGAGAACGACTAGTAAGATAATAATAACAGTCCAAGAGAATCCGTTATAACCTGCTAATATCCATGTAATTCCTGCGATGACAATCGAAACAAACACGAGCTGTAAAATAAAAACCTGCTTCGAAACGACTTCAAAACGATACTTTATTTTATTTCGACGATTAGATATTGCACTGTAGTTATAAAATAGAATTCCTACAACACCCAATAATAAAGAGAGTAAGTGTAAGCCACCAACTTGCATAATGGAAGGTATAAAGCCATTTCCAATTGCATTAAATGCGTCATTTTGGACAATGATAGTACCAGATTTTTCTGTTACTTGTAGGATTGCACCACGATAGATCAACCAACCCGCTAGCGTTGCCACAAAGGCGGGAATGCCTACTTTCGCTACAAGAAAACCTGTTATTAAACCAGCTATCGTTCCAAGTACTAGAATAAGTGGCACTACAATATAAACTGGAAATCCATACTGCATCAGTAAAATAGCTGCAATTGCCCCAAGGAATCCTGCTAGAAACCCTATCGATAAGTCAATATGTCGAATGACAATGACGAGCATAACACCAACTGCTAGAACAGCAATATAACCTGCTGAATCTAATAAGTTACTAATATTACGGGAAGAAATAAATAAGCCATCAGTGAGAATAGTAAAGATAATGAAAATAATCAATAAAGCAATGTACATCCCGTAATCACGAATATTTTTACTAATTAATGTTCTCATTTCTTGAAAAAAAGTCATGAGTTTAGCCTCCTATTGTGTAGCAAGTTGCATGATTTTTTCTTGATCGGCTTCTCCTATTGGTAATTCGCCTTTAATTTCACCTTCGGCCATGACATAGACTCTGTCACTCATTCCCAATATTTCCCCTAACTCTGAAGAAATCATGATAATGCTCATTCCCTCTTCAATTAGCCTGTTCATAACCGTATAAATTTCATATTTTGCGCCCACATCAATTCCACGAGTAGGTTCGTCTAATATGAGAAGTTTAGGCCCAACAAACAGCCATTTACCAAGCGAAACTTTTTGTTGGTTTCCACCACTTAAATTGCCAACAAGCTGTTCTAAAGAAGAGGCTTTAATGGTTAATGATGATTTATAACCGTCTGCTACTTTAATCTCTTCGTTTTCGTTTATAACACCATTCGTTGCAATTCCCTGCAAATTTGCGGCAGTAATATTACTTTTAATATCTTGGAGTAAAAACAGTCCATCACCCTTACGATCTTCAGTCACATAGGCAATCCCAGCATTTATTGCATCACTAGTATGCTTAAATACTTTTGGCACACCGTCTAGAAGTAAGTCTCCTTGTACTTTATACGATTTCGCATTACCAAAAATACTAAGTGCAAGTTCAGTTCTTCCAGACCCCATCAAGCCAGCTATTCCAACAATTTCACCTTTTTTAACATTGAAATTTGCATTTTTCACAACATGTCTACCAAGTTTTTGGTCGTATGCAGACCAATTCTTTAATTCTAGTACTATTTCATCAAATGACTGCTTGGCTCGTTTCGGATAAATATCTTGAATCTCACGTCCTACCATATTCTTAATAATCGTATTTTCAGTAATCTCTCCTTTGGAAGCATCAAGAGTTCCAATGGTTTGTCCGTCCCGAATGACGGTTGCACTATCCGATATTTTAATCACTTCTTTTAATTTATGAGAGATCATAATACAGGTAATTCCTTGTTTTCTGAGACCATCTAGTAATTCTAATAAATTTTCACTATCATCCTCATTTAATGCTGCAGTTGGCTCGTCTAGGATTAGAAGTTTCACATCTTTACTTAATGCTTTAGCAATTTCAATTAACTGACGTTTCCCTACACCTAAATCTTTCACTAGTGTTTCAGGATTGATATCAAGATTCACTTTTTTTAATAATTTCTTTGCTTCAACAATCGTCTCGTTCCAGTCAATCAAAGAACCTTGCTTGATTTCATTCCCTGCAAAAATATTTTCATAGACTGTGAGATCTGGAAATAAAGCTAACTCCTGGTATATGATAACGATTCCTGCATTCACACTATCGTTTATTTTATTAAATTGTTGTACCTTGCCTTCGTACACAATATCTCCTTCATACGTTCCATAAGGGTATACACCACTAAGAACTTTCATTAAGGTTGACTTTCCAGCTCCATTCTCACCAACTAAGCTGTGTATCTCACCCTTCTTGACTTTAAAATTGACATTGTCGAGCGCTTTAACACCTGTGAACTCCTTAGAGATTTGGTTCATCTCTAAAATATATTCGCTCATCCTGAATACCTCCAAACGAAAAGCTATAATCAATGCGTGATAGTGAACCTATCACGCATTATTTGATTCGATATTTATAGTCCAGAAAACTCGCTTGCTTCGTAGTATCCTGAATCAATGAGTTCAGTCTTCACGTTCTCTTGTTCTACAACAATTACATCCGTTTGTTTTGCTTTTACTTCTACAACTCCATTGTCGTAGCTACCAGTTGTTTCAGGTGTTTTACCATCTAAAATGTCGACTGCCATACCAATTGCATCTGCAACTAATGTACGAACATCTTTAAATACAGTCATGGATTGTTTGCCATCAATAATATATTGGATAGAAGCTTTTTCAGCATCTTGGCCTGTAATGACGAAACTTGAAACGTCCGAATCACTTGCGAACACATCTGCAATAGATCGTGACGTACCATCGTTAGGAGCTAAAATTGCAATATCACCTTTTAAGTCAGAATCTGCTGCTGTTAAGTGCGTTTGAGCTTTATTTATTGCCTCATTCGGATCCCAGTTTGTTGTCACCTGACCTAAGATTTTACCTAACTCATCACGAGTAAGATCTGCTTTATCTTTTAATGCTTCTGCTTCACTTGAGTTTGCAATGACGAATGTACCGTCTGCAATTTTCGGCTGTAGAGTTTTCCAAGCACCTTCAAAGAATAAGAAAGCGTTGTTATCTGAAGCAGCACCTGCATATAGGTATAACGGAATATTCGTACCTTCCGTGTTATCAATAATATATTGGGCTTGTGCTGCACCTACTGCCACACTATCAAACGTTACATAATAGTCGACTGCATCTGTATCAGTAATTAATCGGTCGTAAGCTATAACTGTTACTCCTTCTTTTTTTGCTGCTTCAACTGCAGAACCAGCAGCTGCACCATCGTGAGGAGCAATAATTAATACTTCAATTCCTTTGTTAAGTAATGTTTCTACGTTTTCCTTTTCTTTGGCAGATGAACCTTGGCTAAATAAAATTTCTGTTGTGTAATCAGAATCTGCTAGTGAGTCTTTAAAGCGCTGCTCATCTTGCACCCATCTTGGCTCGTCTTTCGTCGGTAGAACAATACCGACACTCATTTTACTACTTCCACCAGTTGAGCCACTACAAGCTGCTAACATACCAAGTAATACTGTCGCAACGATTAGTCCGTAAAAAAACTTCAATGTCCTTTTCACAAGAATTTCCCCCTTCGAGATATAAAAATGATTTGGTACACACCAAGTATAGAGCGATTTACGCATTAAGAAAGCGCTAACATAGGGTAATCTTTTAGTATTTTCTGTACTTTTTTAGCATTTTTGAATAGATAGGGCTCATATCATGATGATACACGTACAAAAAGTCCTAGTTTATTACAAACAAAAAAGCATGAGCGTGGGGTAATTCCATGCTCATGCTTTTAGATTTAGACGATGTTTAATGTTTTTTGATTAAGAAATTAAATTGTTCATAGTATATTCACCCGACGTTTTAAGAACCTCGATTGAAGTATTGATGTTGAAACATACACATCCTAATTGCATTGTGGTATTCACCATCAACAAAGAACTCATCAATTAGTTCTCCTTCAAACTGAAATCCGAGTTTTTCATAAATATGAATCGCCTTTTCATTAGTTTTATCAACGATTAAATAGAGTTTATACATATTTAATACAGAAAACGCATAATCCATTGCAAGTTGTGTAGCAGACTTTGCATAGCCATGCCCTTGATGATTAGGATCAATGATAATTTGGAATTCAACCCTACGGTGGATATAATCAATCTCTACTAGTTCCACTAGACCCACCATTTCATCACCTTTTTGTACGATAAATCTTCTTTCACCTTGGTCATGAATATGTTTATCATACAAATCCTGCAATTCCACAAATGATTCGTATGGCTCTTCAAACCAGTAAGACATGATGTTTGCATTAATATTTAATTTATGAACAAATCCTAAGTCCACTCTTTCTAAAGGCCTTAATTTTACATCACTCATTGCTTCTCATCCTCCGAAACCTAGATTCAATCTAGGGATTGTTCCCTATTAAATAATTATGTATTTCGCAACAAAAAACATTCCCAATCATATAAATATTTATTAGACAATTAAAAATAGAAAAGCTAATAATTAACGAGCCGTCCTATCCCTCTACATCTACTGATGGAAAGCGAATAGTAACGGTAGTACCACGACCTTTAATCGATTGGAAATGGATGGTCCCATTATATTTTTCAATAATTGTAAAACAAATCATCATTCCCAAACCAGTGCCTTTACTTTTTAACGAGTAAAAAGGTGTCCCTATAGAGGCCACTTCTTCTTCTGACATACCTACTCCATAATCAATGACTTTGATTACCACAGACTTCTCTTCTCTTTCAGCTGTTACAAGTACGGCATCTCCTATACGGGAAGCCTCAATTGCGTTTTTTATAATATTAATAAAAACTTGTTTTAACTCAATTTTGTTAGCGGAGATGTGACATTCGCCTGTAACCTCTAATTTGATCCGATTTTTATGTAAATGTCCATAGGAATAAAGTAAATCTGTAACCTCCCTAAGAACATCCCTAATGTCTACTATATCTGTTTCTCCATTTTTTTCTGGCTTTGCTAACGATAAAAGTTGAGAAATGACATGTTCAGCGCTATTCAATTCATCAATCATCAATGTAACATGTATTTTTTGTTCAGAAGAAAACGAATTTTCTTTCTCAAAAACTTGCAAAAATCCCTTCACAACCGTCAGAGGATTCCTAATTTCATGAGCTACCGCAGCAGCTAATTGTCCAGATATCTTCAAACGTTCAGACTGCTTTATTTGTTCGTAATACACTCTTTGTTGCTTCATTCTTTCATTTGTTAGATAAAAGATAAAATAGATGAGTACTTGGCTAGCAGTAAAATTAATTAAGCTCCCTACTAAGTCTCGCTCTAAATAGATGTATTGTTGCTCTTGATTTATAAAAAGAATATATCCAAACAAAAACATGACTAAGACATAGTTTAATACCAATGAAAAATAAAATAGCTTTTTATCAAATAACAAAATGGAAAGGGCAGGTATAAAACAAAGAAAAATAAAGGCAGAACCCGTTTCTGGATATAATAGAAAAATGGTATAAAAGTATATGGATGTTACCAGGATTATACAAAGTCTAAGAGTACCTGTACTCTTTTTAGGATAAAGCAAGAGACACACAGACAAAACGAACACGAGTATAACATGTATAATGTAACCAAGATTGTATTCTCCAACATACGGGTTATCAATGAATAAGCCCATTAACATGATGGCTATAATAATCCAAACGACAATATAGTATATTTTTTTATGTAATTGATTCGTTAACTCCTTCATACTTACCTCTTTATGCATTAATTTACACCCATCTTTTAAATATACCATTTATTGTGTTGTAATAGACAATCAATAGTATTTGTTGATAAATATTTCAAATACAAACTGTGAATCGACAAAAATATTGGGAATTCGACAAAAGCGGTTGACCTTTTATTCAGAAACCTATAGACTTTTTACATATTTCTAAAAAAATGAGGGTTCGTTAATGAAAGAAGTATTATTTAGGAAAAAAAATCTCGGGGAGTTACTTAAAAATAAAGGAAATATCCAGTTACCAAAAACGCTAGGTGCCTTTGACTTAATGCTGCTTGGTGTGGGTGCCATTGTCGGTACTGGGATATTCATTCTTCCTGGGACAGTAGCCGCGAGTCACGCTGGACCAGCTATCGTTTTTTCCTTTATTATTGCTGCTATCGTCTGTGCATTGGCAGCCATGTGTTATTCAGAATTTTCTTCTACCGTACCCGTAACGGGTAGTGCCTATACGTATGCTTACATCGTATTTGGTGAGTTAATCGCTTGGTTAGTTGGATGGGCTCTGTTGTTAGAATATGGACTAGCAGTTGCGGCAGTTGCAACAGGTTGGTCTGCCTATTTAAGTGCCTTGTTAGAAGGTTTTAATATTACCATTCCAAAGGCAATCTCTGGTTCATTTAATCCAGCTGATGGAACATATGTAAATGTACCAGCTATAGCGATTATATTTGCCACTGCTTTTCTCTTATCGCGTGGAATTAAAGAATCCACGAAGGTTAATATGATCATGGTATTTATAAAAGTAGGTGTGATTCTACTCTTTATTGGAGTAGGTATTTTTTATGTTAAACCTGATAATTGGCAACCATTCATGCCTTTTGGAATGAGTGGGGTTATAAGTGGGGCGGCCCTTGTTTTCTTTGCTTATCTTGGGTTCGACGCCGTTTCATCGGCTGCAGAAGAAGTAAAAAATCCACAACGTAACATGCCAATCGGAATTATTGGATCATTATTTATCTGTACCCTACTTTATGGAGCTGTTTCCCTTGTTTTAACTGGGATGGTTTCATATACAAAACTGAATGTAAGTGATCCAGTTAGCTATGTGATGCAGTTGGTTCAACAAGATTGGGTGGCTGGTGTTATATCACTTGGTGCAGTCGTTGGAATGATGACTGTTATTCTTGTTATGTCCTATGGAGGAACTAGACTACTATACGCGTTTGGCCGTGATGGATTATTACCGAAAAGTATGTTCGAACTTAGTAAAAAATATAAAACTCCCGTTAAAAATACATGGGTATTTGCAACACTCGTAGCTTTTTGTGCTGGCTTCATTCCATTATCTAAACTAGCCGAATTGGTCAACATTGGAACCTTAATCGCATTTATGATTGTTTCAATCGGTGTTATTTACTTGAGAAAGAATAAAAACTTACCTACCACTGGTTTTAAAGTCCCTTTCTTTCCACTCTTACCGATTGTATCTTTCTTATCATGCATATTCTTAATGTCCCAGCTCTCAACCTTCACATGGATTGCATGCGGAATTTGGTTTATAATTGGAATCCTATTCTATTTCATATATGGCCAAAAGCACAGCAAGATGAATTAGAACATGGGGACGGTTCTACTGTTCTCCTATTTTTTTCCACACGCTTACTATCGAAAATATAAACCATTATTAAAGCACCAACCCAGCAGGGTTGGTGCTTTGCTATAATCCTTTTTATAGATAATCAGAAGTATCGATCAACCTTTACAATTCAACTATTTAATATCAATATTTCCTTTAAACGGTTGGTTCATTGCTACAATTTGAGGTTCACCGCTTGCCGTTTCACCTTCCCAAACTACGAAAGAAGCTACCCACTTATTCGAAGGGTTCTGGCTATCATTCTTTGTAAGTACCGTCCGAACCGTATACGTTTTGCCTTGTTTATCTTTTCCCTGCCATTGCAATGTTACTGTTTCAGATGTCGCTAACCATTCTAACTCTTCAAAGCTAACATCGATCCCTCTTGGTGTTGTATGCAACCTTGAACTTCCACTCACAACACCCTCTTGATCTCGCTGCCAATTAATCTGTGTATGAATTCGATGGACATTAGAGCCGGGTTTAGACGACTCTACCTGAACTTGTACATGTCCGTTCACTTTTACCTCAGTAGCTTCTGCTACATATTTTGCGATCTTCGCTTCTGTAATGCTATTCCAAGCATTGGCACTATTGCCATGTCCTAAGATACGTACATATCTAGCTGGTGTCTTGTCGAAATTGAACATTTCCAGCTCTAGTGTATTGCCATTGCTCTGACCGCTGAATTTTCGCTCCCATTGCTCTCCATCGACAGAAAGCTCAATATCAATGAGTGATCTCCGCTTATCACCATTGTGAAAAGCCAATAGAACAGAACTGATGGAGTGAACTTCTCCTAGATCAAACTGAACCCATTGTTCCCCTTCTGCGGACCAGCGTGTACTTAGATCTCCGTCCAACATATTTTCTGGAACGTTTCCATCATCAGCACTTGCTACAACTTCTGCGATGTCTACATATTGAAGTTGATCAGGTTGTAAGGTTTGCGTGTAAGTTAACACATATTCAGTAATAATCCCAGGATTATCCTTGTTCTCGACCTGAATCACTGTTCGATCAGATAGTTTCTCCGCTTGAATAATGTGGACATTATGTCCGCCTTCTGCTGTTACATAAGGAGCATCCAACATATCAAGAGGTATTTCTACCTGATAAGCAAATTTCTCAGGATCAAAACCTTCAAGTGGAACACCATTGACATGAATCATTTGGATAGTGGACAAATGGTCCGCCTCTGGTGTATCCAGAGCCTCTCCACCAACTGGAGTTTCCGCAATGTTTTTAATGGCCACTTCACCTAAACGATCCTTTAGTTGCTGTAAATACAAGCTTTGTGGTGCAACATGTTTGCCATGACTATCCCAATAAGCATCTTCACGCGGCCGTGGATCATTATCGTTTGGCCAATTTCCTTGACGACGTTCACCTACATGACCGATTGCATAGTTTTGTGCAGTCGGCGGTGATTGTGCAATTAAGTTCCCTTCCGTGTTCCATGCCACATAATTGGCTCCTGACCAACCATGTCCTGTACCGTACGAGGCACGATCTTGGAAGGCTATATTACCTTTGATATTGTCGTATAAGCCCCCTACAGACCAACGATGATGCGGTTCACTATTGGTGTATTCATTCTCAGATGTACTATCCAAAAACACATTAGGACCTGGTACACGTGAATTAACGACAAAGGCATGTCTAAAATGTTCCGCATGAACACGTTGTGTCAATGCCAATTGACCACTGTAATTATAGGCATATCGACGTGAACCCGCAATTTCTCCAACTGGTTCTAACGCACGGCTAT
Organism: Bacillus nitroreducens; assembly: GCF_964021195.1. Classification (NCBI taxonomy): domain Bacteria; kingdom Bacillati; phylum Bacillota; class Bacilli; order Caryophanales; family Bacillaceae; genus Bacillus; species Bacillus nitroreducens. The sequence continues at coordinate 398,839 of NZ_CAXHYI020000003.1, forward strand.
CTTGAACCGTAATCCCTTTTGCGTTTCTCCCAATGTCAGCTAGGGCATATTCCAAATGGAATGCATCAATATTTCGCACCCATGCATCTTTGACATTATTTAAGGATACAAAATTTCTTGCTTTATTCTCATCCGCGTAATAATCTTCGCCATTATGTTGCTTAATCACGCTTGGGTCAAATTCTACCTTCACACGCAGGTTCTCAACACCAACGTTCTCAATTCGACCTTCATCTGTATATTGAAAAATCTCACCTCCGCCCCACTGGCGTTCGATTGCATTCGCAATTGGCGCATCAACCGTAATGGAATTACCATCAATCTCTGTAATCACCCGGTCAAAGTCAAGGGAAAACGGTGACCATTGTACAATACTCTCTCCACCTATAATTTGGTCCATATCAATCTCATGAATCCATTGATCGTTCCCGTGTCGGCGTACCATTACAGTGTCGCCAACCTTAAACCCTGAGGCATCTTCCACCTTAAAAGTACGAGCCCCTGCAGGCACATATAGCTCCGTAATCTCAGTACCACTATTTTCAACAATCGTCGGAGCGCCCGAACCAATCACTTGTAAAACATCTCTAGATTTTTTGCCTGTAGCATAAAGTATCGTGCCATCTTCGCCAGAGCCCTTTCCTCGAAGAACCACTCCATCAGCAGAGATCGTTAGCGTCTCACCAACTTCGAACGTTCCACGTTCTAGCACAACCGCTCCGCGGAATCCATCCTCCATAATTGGCATTTGGGATACTCGATCGATAGCATCCTGGATACGTGCCGTATCATCTCCTTCTCCTGGTTCTACAACGACTCTAGCCTGTACATCTGGAAGTTTCACACCTCCGCCTTTATAGCCGCTATGCGAGAAATCTAAGATACGATTGCCCTTATAATCTGGCACATATTGCATTTTGCCGTCTTCACCAAGATAAGCGATTTTACTCTGGCCTTCCGTAATGTCTTCAGAATTGCGTACAGTAAAATAAAAAGTGTCATAAACTGGTGCTTGATTCGTCGGAGTCAACGTCAACTCCAGCTTGTAGGTACCTTCTGTATCCGCTGTTCCTGAGATCAATAACTCTCCGTTTTCATTCTTATCTAATTCCAGAGAAACTGGCTGTTCAGATTTCCCTGTGCTGTCCAGTAATTGCCCTTCAATTTTCACATCTGTGTATGCTCTCATTTGCAATGCTGGGAAGCTTTTTCCCTGCTCTAGCACTGCAGGCTGACCAATCTTCGAAATGATGTCTTCACCTGACCAACTCGCATCAATGATGACATCATCCTTGTAATTTTTCACCACTACAAAGATTTCGGTTGAACGACTCCGCGAACCAAGTTCGACAGTCGCCCCCACTTTTGCCACTCCATGACCAACGACCGTCATTTTCCCGTGTTCATCTACCTCCACAATTTGGGTATCTGAGCTTTGATAGCTAACAGTTGCCTCTGATAAATCAGCCTCACCACCATCAGACATTTTCCCAGAAACACTCAATTGATGCTTGTCCCCAATCTCCAATTCGATTTCATCCCAAAAACCATAAGTTGTACCACTATCCTTAAGTGATACTTCTGTTAAAACACTGGCAGGTGCAGGAGTTGGCTCTTCATCCACATGGTAGATTTCTAATTCATATAGAAGAGCGACTCCAGTAGCATTGGGAGCAAAGCCGATTCGTACATAACGCGAATTCACAGGTTCGATTACAAAATTTTCAATTGTATTAGCAGGGGGAAACCCATGTACATATGCTTCTTCCCAGTTTTCTCCATCGCTAGAATATTCCACAGAGTATTCATTAATAATTTCTTCATTTACATTCAAGACTACTTTATTCCATTCTGTTTCTTCACCTAAATCTACTGTAATAGTTGGTCGAGCATCCCCCGAAAGGGCACGCCAAAACGTTTTTACATCACCATCCACCGCGTTGGATCCTGGTGTTCCACAACTATTACAAAAGCTCGTGACCGTAACGTTTTTACCTAATGCAAGATTTTCATTATTTTCTGCTGCATGGCTACTTGGCAAATGTAAGAAGATTGCACCTAATACAGTCATAAACACTACCATTACATGTACACTAAACCGAAACCGCTTCACCCTCATACCCTCTCCTAACTTTGATTGTTTTCTAAAAAACTATTAAACTCGTATTGTATTTATCCATGTATCAGCTCCTTTGTTCGCACGATATGTAAGCGCTTACTACAAGAGGAGTCTATCATGTGACCGGAAAAGTATGGTATTGGTTTAATTACGTATAATTGTGTTATTTTTGGATTTTTCTGAAAATGATTAAAAAGACCCATTACTACCTTTTCAAACTCAATCAACTACCATGTAAAAATACCTATAGAATAATTGCATCAAGTATTTTGCTCATTTAACTAAAGGATATAAGCCAGTTACCGTTTCTAACGACTAAATAGGGTATGATTGTTGTCTTACATCAGATAAAATGAAAGCAACACCTATGAGAGGCGTTGCTCTTTAAATAGGCAGTACTTCTTGTTACTTACTCCCTTTTCTCGGTATAAAATTCCGAACAAACCTATATTTTTTCTGATCATGATGTGCGTATAGATAGCCGAATACACTGAAAACAATCGCCCCAATCAAATTGACAAACAAATCCTTCATTGTATCAATTAGTCCAATATCAAGATATCCATCGTAAATAACAGTCTCTATCATATTTCCAGAATCGTCTTTGCTTTCAATAACTGTTCGTTGAATATTCTCTAGATGATGGACATTATTCTTTTCTACACCAATACTAACACTATCGATTCGTTGAACAATTCGGTCTTTCTGCATATCGAGATTCATCCATCGGTCTGCATAGTATTCAAAAAACTCCCACATAACCCCAACTGTCATAGAAAAAGAGAAAGTAACAATCGCAAGAAATAGTGGGGTTAAAGACATACCCTCGGCATTCTTATTTAACAGATAAACGAGAGAAAAACCGACACCTGCAGCTAGAAATCCATTAAGCGTATGAAGCGCTGTATCCCATATTTTGAAATATCCATAAAAATCGCTCAGTTCTCCCAAAATCGTTGAACTAAAAACAAATAATAGAATAATCAATTCCAACACGTTAGGAATTTCAACCCTAAATAACCTTTCTACAAGCAACGGTATAGCGAATAACGCGAGCGTCAGCAATAAAATAAAAGTATTCCCCCACCTTTGCATATAGATTTGACTAATCAGCATTAAAATCACAATTACACGAAACACAACATATACGGCAACGATATTCCTGTCAGCCGTTTTCGTACTACTAGTGAAAAACCTTTTAAATAATTCCACGTATCCATTTCCTCCAATTAAGTATGAGATACATCTCTTTTTTTATATGTTTCTTTAAAAATTTCACCATAAATACTTCTATTCTCACTAAGTAGGGTATTCTAAAATCGATGTCATTAAACAAATTTATTAGCATTAAGTGGTTCTGAAATAAAAATGGACTCTTTCTTTTTTCAAAGAAAGAGTCCAAGTCTGAAGAATTCTTGTATGTAAGTCTCTACTAGGCATCATAATTTGGTTCATCCGATTCACTTGCTCGATAAAAGTCTTGTTCTGCTTCAATATACTGTCGGGTATACTGATTAAATTCTTCTATAATTTTTCCCATCTCTTGGGTACGCATATTTATTTCAAGAATTTGTTGATTAAGGCTTCCAATATCAATTTTTTCATCTTCCAATTGTTGATAGAATGTTTTTTGTAATTGCAACGTTTCATGGTAATCTTTAAAAAACGTATCCATTAATATTTTACGTTCTTTCATAACTGTTAGTAGTTTTGTAGCCTCATTCTTTTGTGCATCATCTTTCATCTTTTTAATGGATTTCTCAATTTTGGATGACGTGTTATAGGCCTTATTAAAACTTTCCTCTGCTTGATCTAATAGCTGTTGTTGTTTGGTCACATATGTTTTTCCGTCTTCAATCTTCTGATGCAACAAGTCCTTATCTGATATAGTTAGATTAATCAAATCATAATAGAGTAACCGAGCATTTTCTCTAGTTTCTAATAGTTCAAGTTGAGTAGTGGAGAATTCTTTTTCTAACTCAGTAGCTTTATCCATTACTTTTTCAATTTTGGTAACCTGTTTTGAGCTGGACTGGCATCCATTCAGTATAAAAGAAAATGCAATCATTAATGTAAGAACAAATCGTACTTTCTTCAAACTTAGGTACCTCCCACTTACTTAACTGGACGACATCGCCCTTCACATGGAAATGTTAATGGAGGAGAGTCGTTAGTTAATATTTTTGTTTTATAGCCTTGTTCTTTCAAATAAGATAATAATTTAGGTAAATGCTTTACGGTCTCTTGTCTATCATGAAGAAGGATGACTGGGGTTAATCCTTTTTGTTTCATTTCTTCAATTTCTTGAATTGTATGTTGAACATAGCTTTTATTGTTCAGCTTCCAATCAAGACTATCAACATTCCAATCCCAAATCTTAAAATTATATTGGGCTAACATATAACGCATTCCTTCTGTTAAATAAGGGATACTTCCATAGGGTAATCGAATCACTTCAGTACTCATCCCTGTAACTTCACTTAAAATCTCTTGGTTTTCCAACATTTCTTCTAATGGAGCAGTTTCGTTACGGTAAATCTTGTATACATCATGAGTCATTCCATGTAAGGCAAGACCAAATCCCTCTTCGTGCATACGTTTCACAACTTCTGGATATTGTTTTATATTTGGGCCGACCATAAAAAATGTAGCATTCATGTGATAATCACTTAAGATATCCAATAATTCGTCTGTAACATTTGTTGGTCCATCATCAAAGGTCAGATAAATGGCATTTTCCTTTTGGTCGATTTTATTTTGCTTTGCATACTCTTTTTTTCTAGTAACTTCACTTTTTTCGTTTGTACTTTCAATAATAGATCGGCTTAAAGTTGAATCAGTAAAAGCTACCAAAGGCTCAACGGAAAACGGGATCACAGCCATTGTATTCTCAGCTTGATTATCTTTTTCTTTCGCTAATTTCTTTTGATTATCACCAAAAAGTCCTGATATAAGTACAATCAGAACAATGAAAAGAACCGAAACTGCAATCTTCCCTCTTCTATTTAACCTCTTACGACTACGCACTTTTTATCCCCCATCACCAGATTGCTATTTATTTTTTACAATTAATTTCATAATTCTACAAAATTTTTACACTACTTATTTACCATATCATAAGTGCTATATTTAATTAAAGAGATTTACTAACAATCTGATAATAGTTTTTGAGTAAATAAAAACTTTTACACAAGGCTTCTTCACGTCATCCCATTATTTTTTTGAAAAAGCTGGATTTTAACTAGAAATCTATCATATGATTATTAAGAATAGTTCAAATCGTCCAAAGGGAAGGAGCATTTCCAATGACACAAGAAATAAGACATACATACTATAAAGAATTGATTGACCTAAAAGATGTAAAAGAAGTCGAAGCCCAAATTCAAGGTTTACTCGAGGTTCCGATAGAATCCACTTCTGACCTAGAAAAATGGGTGCAAAGCGAAAAGGATTTAATGGTTAAGATCACTGAGGCAATGACAGGTCACCAAGTCGACTTCTATCGAAATACGGAGGACGCAGACATCAAATCAACATACCTTCACGATCAGCAGGTTATTCAACCTCTTCTAATGAAATATGAAGCAAAATTGAATGAGAAATTCTGTGGATCTCCATATGTAAATCAATTGGATGAAAAACGTTATGGATTGATGCGACGAGTTCGCGAGTCCAAAATGAAACTGTTCAGAGAAGAAAACATTCCATTAATGGTGCGAGAACAAGAGTTATGTACGAGATATAGTGAAATCATGGGAGGATTAACCGTTGAATGGGAGGGAGAAGAAAAACCTTTTCCATTTATCCAATCCCAACTTGATAATCTTGATAGGGCTGTAAGAGAAAAAGCATATGTCAAGATAGGATCTACCTTTCGTCAAATTAAACCCGAAATGGATGCCATTATGGATGAGCTCGTTCAACTACGTCATCAAATTGCATTAAACGCAGGTTTTGAAAATTATCGTGATTATATGTTTGTAGCTAAAAATCGCGAGTACAGTGTCCAAGATTGTTATGATTTTCATGAGAATGTAGAAAAGCATATTATCCCCGCATGGGATCGACTTGCAGACGTCTTTAAGTCCAAGCTTGGTGTCGATACCTATCGCCCTTGGGATAACTCCGCAAAGTTGATGAAAAAACCACCTTACTCAGAAGTGACAGAGCTTATGGATGGTGTTTCTGAAATGCTAGGGAAGACCGATCCATATTTTAAAGATCGTTTCGATTACATGAGAGAAAATGGGTTACTAGATCTCGGCGACCGAAAAGGAAAAAGCCCTGGTGGCTTCTGTACTTCCTTACCTGTTTCAGGAGATACCTTTGTGTTTGCGAACTTTAGCCCTTCCTTCTTTTCTTTAATTGCATTAATTCATGAAATGGGCCATGCGGTGAATGGATACCTCGAGTTTTCCAAACACGGACCTATTGAAGACTATCAACATCGTATGGAAGTGGCTGAATTGTATTCGCATGGGATGGAATTGCTCCTTCTGGATAAACTTGATCGTTTTTATCCAGATGAGGAAGATTTTAAGAATGCACAACGTGAAGAGTTAAAACGAGCATTTACAATGTTATATGGTCCATTATCTGGAGACCTCTTCCAGCATTGGATGTATACGAATCCTCAACATACAGCAAAAGAGCGTGATGAAAAATACTTTGAAATCTCAAAACGCTATGGCTTACATCCAGTCGATACGTCTGGGCTAGAAGAAGTAATTGGAATGAGCTGGATAGGCACTTTACATTATTTCGAAGTACCTTTCTATAATATTGAATACTCCATTTCAATGCTTGGTGCACTACAATTACTTGAAAATTATCAAAAGAACCCTGAGCAAGCTATCGAAGCCTTTAAAAAAGGCGCAGGTGCGGACTACAATCAATCGATCGCAGCTATTTATCAAGAAACTGGGGTAGACTTTGATTTTACAGAGCCAGCGGTTAAGCGAATGGGTGAATTCCTAGAAAAAGTTATTCAAGAGATTCATTAAGATAGTTGGAACACTTAGGACGGTTCTAAATATGGTCCATTCAGGAAGTGTTCCCCAAATTGAGGTACAACTAGTGAGTTTTTCTAGTTGTGCTTTTTTGTGTGAAGGGTGAAAGTAGGAAAGGATTTTGTTCACTGTCAGAATAATAGGGTACTAGCTAAAAGACCCATACTTCGTCCATTTAACCTGACGAAATAAGGGTCGATTTTGTGAATGGGAAGAGTATAGAATGATTGACGAGATACATTCTATACTTTATTACAACTCGTTTTATTGATCGATTGTTACCATTTTTAATGGAGCTGCAATGAGTTCCTCAACTTTATTCCCTTGCAAGATATCTCTTGCAGCATCTATAGCTAACTTTCCAATTAAATCTGGTTGTTGAGCTACTGTTGCTTCCATTTTCCCTGCTTTTATTGCATTGAGTGCATCTTCATTTCCATCAAATCCGATGACCTTAATATCTTTTCCAGAGCTATTAATCGCTTCTAACGCTCCTAATGCCATTTCATCATTATGTGCAAACACAGCTTTAATATCTGGATTTGCTTGCAATAGATTTTCCATCACAGTCAAGCCCTTTGTCCGATCAAAATCAGCCGCTTGTTTTGCGGTTACATTTAATTGTTGATCTGCAACATTATGAAATCCCTGACCCCGTTCACGAGTTGCAGATGCCCCAGGCACTCCTTCTAATTCAGCGACAAGCACATCTTTACCTAGCTTTTCTACTATATAGTTGGCAGCCATTTCCCCGCCTTTTATATTATCCGAAGCAACTAATGTCTCTACTTTTCCGTTATCAGCAGAACGGTCCAAAGTAATCACTGGTATCCCAATATTATTAGCTGATTGAACCGCTGTTGAAATGGCAGCAGAATCGGTTGGATTAATGAGTAGAGCATCTACACCTTGCTGGATTAGATCTTCTACATCATTTACTTGCTTAGCGGAATCATTCTGCGCATCGACAATTATGACTTCCATTCCCAAAGCTTCTGCTTCATTAACCACCCCATCTTTTAAGGAAACAAAAAATGGGTTATTTAATGTAGAAACTGATAAACCTATTTTTATATCTTCCAAACTATCTTTTTTATCTGGTTTTGCCCACTCAGGAGGTTCCATTGAACAAGCACTTAGGAGCAAAAGTGTTAGTGATAAACATACAACGATTAATTTTTTCATCTAAATCTCTCCTTATGCTATTTCTTACGGTCAAGTAATACAGCAAATAATATTACGATCCCCTTCACGACCATTTGATAAAACGATGATACTCCAAGTAGATTCAATCCATTGTTTAATGTCCCGATAATTAAAGCACCAATCAATGTCCCAACAATTCTTCCTTTACCACCCGCTAAGCTTGTCCCACCTAGTACAACTGCAGCAATTGCATCAAGTTCGTATGATGTACCTGCAGTTGGTTGAGCTGAATTTAAACGAGATGTTAGAATTGCTCCAGCTAAAGCTGCAAGCATTCCTGAAAGGCCATAAATCATGACTTTTACTCTCGGTACTTTAATCCCTGAAATAAGGGCGGCTTTTTCATTTCCACCAATTGCATATGTTTTACGTCCAAATGGAGTTTTGTGAAGGACTATATAAAGTACAATAAATGTGATCATCATTGTGATGGCTGGAACAGGTATTCCAAGAAAATAACCGCGTCCAAATAATTGAAATAATTCATTTTCCCCAAGTCCAGTAATTGGGTTACCACCAGTATAAACAAGTGTAAGTCCCCTAAAGATTGTCATTGTTGCTAGTGTCACAATAAACGGAGCCATTTTTCCTTTTGTAATGAACAATCCGTTAACAATTCCCATCAAACCACCGAGAATACAACCTATAAAAATAGCAAGAATCGGGTCTACACCTGATACAATCATTCCTGCCGTTAAAGCACTCGATAAAGCCAGAATAGCTCCGACAGATAGATCAATCCCACCTGTTAAGATAACAAAAGTCATACCAAAGGCTATTAGTGCATTAATGGAAACCTGCCGTAATAGATTTAAAATATTTAATGGTTCTAGAAAGCTAGGATTTAATACAGAAACGATTACAATTAATAAAATTAAACCTAAAAACGGTCCTAACTTTTGAGTGATAGTATTCATCATCGTTGTCTTAGTAGGTTTTACTCCTGCATTCATGGAATTCATGTTACTGACCTCCTGTTGCTAATGTCATAATTTTTTCTTGAGACGCATCTTCTTTCATTAATTCGCCTGTCACTTTTCCTTCATGTACGACGAGAATTCGATCACTCATACCCAGGATTTCAGGTAATTCGGAAGATACCATAATGATTGCCACGCCTCGATCGGTAAGTTCATTCATCAATTGATAAATTTCTCGTTTTGCTCCAACATCTACTCCCCTAGTTGGTTCATCTAATATTAGTATTTTCGGACCTATGCCAACCCACTTAGCAATGACCACTTTTTGCTGATTTCCACCGGATAACTTGCCAACTGCAATTTCTGCTGACTCGGTCTTAACAGTTAGCCGTTTGATTAACATTTGGACAAAATCAGATTCATCTTTTTCATTAATAATCCCTTTGGGAGCAAAGCTTGATAGGGTTGGTAACACCATATTATCTTTTATTGAAAAATCGAGAATTAACCCTTCATCTTTTCGATCTTCAGTAATAAATCCAATTCCAGATTTAACAGCTTGTTCTGGTGATTTAATCGTTACTTTCTCACCGTTCAGCCAAATCTCTCCTTTATCGATTGGATCCAGACCGAAAATAGCTCTCATGATTTCAGTCCTACCAGCTCCCATTAATCCAGATACCCCAACAATCTCTCCTGCTTTAACAGAAAAACATACATCTTCAAATTTTCCTTTTTTCGTTAAACCCTTTACTTGAAGAACTGTATCGCCAGGGGTTGGATTTCGTTTAGGAAATCGATCGGTTAATTCCCGTCCAACCATTTTACGTACAACCTTATCAAAGTTTGTTTCGGGAATTGCTTTTGTATCAACTGTTTTTCCATCACGCATTACTGTAATCCTGTCACAAATCGTAAAAATCTCTTCCATTCGATGAGAAATATAGACAATGGATACGCCTTCTTTTTTCAATGAAGCAATCACTTCAAAAAGTTTACTTATTTCCCTTTCAGTTAATGCTGCTGTTGGTTCATCCATAATTATGACCTTTGCATCCGTCATTAAAGCCTTTGCGATTTCAATCATTTGCTGTTCTCCAACAGAGCAAGACCCTGCTTCCTTATCTAAAGAAATGTTTACCGCTAATCTATTAAACTGTTTCTTGGCTAGCGCTTTCATCTCTTTGGTTCTTAAAAGACCAAATGAATTTTTTAGTTCTTTTCCAATAAACAAGTTTTCTAGAACAGTCATATCAGGCCAAATATTCAATTCTTGATGAATAAACGTAATCCCAAATTGCTCTGCTTCTTTAGGGTTCTTAAAATAGGTTTCTTTCCCATCAATTGTGATCGTTCCTTTATCGCGAGAATGTAGCCCAGTCAATACATTCATCATAGTCGATTTACCAGCGCCATTTTCCCCCATTAGGGCGTGTACTTCTCCAGCTTCTAATTCAAAATCAACACCTGTCAAAACTTGATTGGTACCAAATGCTTTATAGATGTTTTCCATCATAATTTGCATGTTAATCACCTCAATTATTAGAAAAATACTCCTGATTGCAATATACAGTTCGCATATGGTTTAATTTCGCCCGTACGAATAACTGCCTTTGCTTGTTTCGTTAATTGCTTAAATTCCTCATGGGAAACTTGTTCTATTGGTAACTCTGCAAATTTTTCTTTTAAAATGCCCGCTTGTTCAGGGTTTTCACGTTCAATCTCAGAGGCAATCACCACTTTTTCAATGACCATATCTTCTGCAACTGCATGTACGACATCATTAAATGAAGGAAAGCCAGGTTTGATCGCTAAATCAATTTTCGTAACTCCTTCTGGAATAGGTAGGCCTGCATCCGCTATTACAATAAAATCTGTATGCCCAAGGTCGGTTAAAACCTTGGAAATATGACTGTTTAATATTCCTAAACGCTTCATTTTATAAACACCCTTCAACTTCTTCTCTTGTTGGCATGCCACCCTGTGCACCAAATTTTGTTACAGATAATGATGCAGCACGATTAGCAAAACGAATACTATCTTGAATGTTTTTTCCTTCCGCTACTGCAACAGCAAATGCAGCATTAAATGTATCCCCTGCCCCTGTTGTATCAACAGCCTCAACAGAGTACGATGGAACAACCACTTCTTTTTCACCATCGTGATAACGGACTCCGTTTTTACCTTCTGTAACTAATAATTTATTTGGATACTTTTTTAATACTTCATGAATATCCTCGTTTTCAAAAAGGATTGATGCCTCTGTTTCATTTGGCGTTATATAAGTTGCCTTTTCTATCACCGATGTTTTAATAGGTCGAGCCGGTGCTGGATTAAGTAAGAGTGGAACATCATTTGCAAAACAAATTTCTGCCACATATTCCACCGTTTCCTCAGGAATTTCTTGCTGGATTAATACAATATTGGATGTACGTATTGTATCTATTGCTTTTTCAACAAAATCAGGTGTGACAGCATCATTAGCACCTTTTACCACGATGATGCTGTTATCACCATCTGCAAGCGTAATATGTGCTGTCCCTGTTTCAAAATGTGTAACCCGTTCCACATTGTTTATAAGAACATGATTTTCAGTAAAATTCTTGATTATCTCTTCACCAAATCCATCATTCCCTACACATCCTACCATTGACACTTCAGCGCCTAGTCGGGCAGCTGCGACAGCCTGGTTGGCGCCCTTGCCACCAGGTACTGTCTTAAAACTCTCACCAAGAATTGTTTCTCCTTTCATTGGACGCTTTGAAGCGGTTACAACTAAATCTATAGACGAACTTCCAATTACAGTCATTTTAACCATCTTTCTCAACCCTTCTTGTCGTTTCTCGTTCAATAAAAGCCACTGGCATTTGAATATTTTTTTCGGTTATTGGTTGTTTTTCAATTATTTTTATCAACAATTTTGCTGCTTCTCTTCCCATATCATAGGCTGGTTGCCTAATGGTAGAGAGTGGTGGATATAGCAATTTGCTAAGTGGAATATCATCGTAGCCGATAATTTGCAAATCCTCTGGAATTGATTTTCCCCTCCTAAGTGCTTCATGTAACACTGCTGCCGCACTTAGATCATTACTTGCAATTACACCATCAGTATCTGGAAAATTGTCAAATAAAGTTTTTGCAACTCTTTCAGCATCATTAAAGCTGAAAGATGAGGAGATCACTTGAAAATCCACATTCGAATTACAAAGTTCTTCAACAGCACCTTTAAATCTATCCTGCGCCGTTCGCATTTCCATGGGACCTCTAAGGACAGCAATTCGTTTGCTACCACGTCTGATTATTTCTTTAGCTGCTAATCTTCCTCCAGCAAAACCATCTGCATAAACAGAAGGATAACTATTTGTATTACGGTCTAGAAATACTACAGGAAAAGATAAGTCTTCATAATGTTTTGTATCTACCTGGGCTCTAGCTGAGATAACACCTGTTACATTATTTTGCTTAAAGGTCTGTATATAATCGATTTCTTTCTCAGGTTTTTCATCGGCATTACCAATAATTAAATGAAGCCCTTGTTCTTGCACTTCATCCTCTACTCCCCGAGCTAGCTCAGGAAAAAATGGATTTCGGATATCTGGAAGTAATAATCCGATTAATCTTGATTTTTTCTTAAAAAGCGATCTTGCCACTTCATTTGGTTTATAGTTTAATTCTTTAATTGCTTCATTTACTAATTTCCTAGTATCTTCATGTGCATAGCCTTTATTGTTAAGTACTCTTGAAACAGTCGCCACGGATACTCCGGCTCTCTTCGCGACATCTCGTATCGTAGCCATTCATTCACCCCACAATGAGTAACCTGCTATGTAATCCGATTGTGTAACCGGTTACAGATAGTATGTTAGCATAATTTTTTTAGTGATACAATATTTATTTTTAAATTGACTGTTTTGGTTTGCCTCCAAAGACATAATCATAGTGAGTAGGGTCTAGTATACCTTTAGCTAAAAAATAACTCCCCTTAAGGTGAACAGATGATTAATCTCATCTGTCCCTTTAGGGGAGCCTATCACCTTTTGTTAGATTTAAAAATAGCTGTTAAATAAAAACAATCAGTACTTTTATGTTTTTTCTTCATTAGTAGTTGAAACTACGGGTTTGGTTAAAAGCCAACCTTTTCCAAGTACAACCCCTCTGCATCCGCCATGCGACCAGTTTGAATTCTTTCTTTGGATTCGAGAATACTAGGGATTGAGGTAGCATCCTTCTCTTCTAATCCAACTTCGATTAACGTCCCGACAATTTTTCTCACCATATTGTAAAGGAAGCCGTTACCTCTTATTTTAATCTCGATAAAGCCCTCATTTTCATCTATCTTAAGTGAGTATATTTCACGTACCATCGACTTTTTCTTCGACTTTGCATTGGAATAGGATGTAAAGTCATGCTTACCTAGAAAATATTGAGATGCTTTTCTCATTTTTTCGATATCAAGCTTTTCCTCCACATGCATACTGTACTTTCTCATAAAAGGATGTGTATATGGCATATTCCAAATTTTATATAAATAGGTTTTATCTTTCGCATTATAGCGCGCATGAAAACGATCATGAGTTAGCGTAACATCGACGACACTAATATCATTCGGTAGATATTTATTTAAATAATGCATTACTTCATCTTCTGTTGCATTGTTACGCATCTTAAAATTAGCAATTTGACCTAGAGCATGTACACCTGCATCTGTTCTTCCAGACCCGATGATTTCAATCTTTTCTCCTGCCAACTCAGATAATACATTTTCAATTTTTCCTTGGATCGTTTTGTCACTGTTACCAAGACGTTGCCAACCCTTGTAACGGCCACCGTCGTACTGAATGGTTAATTTATAATTGTTCATTACTTTCTCCTTGTTTATATACTTTATCGGTTTAATATCAATCATAATATATAGTTAAAAAATACGCTCTCTTATTATATTGATTTAAAACTTTTGTTCTCTAACACAATTATTTTTTCATTTGACGATCTACCAACTTCCTTTGTGTACTCAACAAGTTGGAGAATATTATTACAGCATTGTTTCGCCCCTAACACTAATAAGGGAACCCCAATAAAGTCAATATGTAACCCTCGAGAAAATAATCCTCCCATCGTCATTGCAAATGGAACAGTTGGAGATGTATTGGAAAAAATAATTTTTTCATGTACTCCATATTTTTGTTGCATTAATACACTTATGTTTTTTAATGCTGGAATCACTAACTTATTCCTTTTTCGACCAATCGTATAAACAGCATTACCCTCTTCATCACATCCATGATAAATAAGTTTACCAAAGTCATCCTTCGATAATTTATTAAAATAGTCAACTTGTAATATTTCTTCTTTCGTTAGCTTTCGATTAGTAGGTAATTTTTTCAAATGATACGCTGCAGCTAGTGCCGTACTGTGTGTCCCCGCATAATCATCATAAATATATATCACAAAACCACCCTTTTAATATTAGTGAATTATACATATTATCACCACCTATTTGAACATTCACTCATTCCTACTTAATTCTTACACTTAACGGATTAATAAAAAAAAGAAAGTAGGAAACACTCAATAGGAGAGGTGATATGTACGATGGATTTTCCTACAATACATACAAATGTTTGGGATGCTGTCATCGCCGTTCCCGTCGTATTGGTTGTTACACAACTAATAAAAAGTCTTTTGAAAGTTCCAAAAAAATACATACCTACTATTGCAACTATTTTAGGATTAGGAATATCCATTTTTATTAGTCACCGACACAATCTAGCTGCTGGGATATTTATGGGGTGGTTTTATGGTTCTGCCGCAATAGGTTCATACGCATCTTTAAAAACCTCTATTTTGGCATTTAGAAATGAACAGGAGAATGAATAGCCCGAAAAGGGACTATTTGTTTTGCTTAGGAGTTATATAAGAAATTTTGATGTAAGATATTTATTGATAAATTTAATAACTTTGGGGGAATCCTTCTTGAAGAAAAAATGGGTATTTCTTATAAATATTGTTACAGCTATTATGTTAGTTGGATGTGCTCCATCAAAAGAAGAATCAGATCATAAGAAAAATAATTCCTCAGAACAAGATAAAAACAACGGTGAGAATATCAAACTAAAAGTTGGTAGTGAAGAAGACGATGTAAAAAAAGATGAAAAAAAATAGGTAATGGGCTTGTAATACTTTTATCTAGGAACTACCCTTTTGGGGTAGTTTTTGTTTTTCTGTTGGTTAAGTTTTTTTACACTTGTATGTAAAAAATATACTTTTAAATGTAATAACCTTTCTTTTTTTGAAATGATGAAAAAACGTTTTTATATCCTAACTTGTCTATGTTAAGTAAAAAGTAAAGCTGTCTACCGACAGCTTTCAGTTAAAAACACTTCAACTAATTTCTTAACTCTTTGATTACGTCATTTTTTACTTTAGTACCCTACTTAACAAAAGGACTATATCATGATTCATGTATTCTTATAAAGGATTATTACAGAGCTGGATCTTCCGATGACAAATTCTTTCAATCAACTTCGCTTCATGACTGACAACGACTATCCCCATGTCTCTTTTTCTGGCAATTTGTAGTACAGCATCCCAGATTTGAGCTTGTGTAATGGCATCTAGCATAGTTGTCATCTCATCGGCAATCAAGAAGCGTGTGTTTGGTCCCAATGCTCTTGCGACACAAAATCGCTGAAGCTCTCCTCCAGATAACTCATTGGGCCAGCGCTCGAGCCACTCTTTCTTAATCCCAAATAGATCGAGTAGCTCTTGATCTGGTTTCCATCCTTCATTCAGTATTTTTTTCATCTTCCAACGAGGATTAACGGCTTTTTCTGGATGCTGAAAGATTAATTGAATCGGTTGATAGCCACTGTTTCGTAATGGTTCTCCACCGACCGTTATATTTCCCTTAACTGGCTGTTGAAACCCCGCTAATAGTCTACAAAATGTTGACTTTCCGCAACCACTTGGTCCTGTGATTCCTACGATTTCACCTGGCCTTAACGTTAAATCGACATCTTGAAACAGCCATGGTCCATTTTCATAACGAAATCCAATCCCTTTTGCTTCAATTTGCATGGAAACACCTCACCATTCCATCCCTGAGTTCTCTCATTTCTGGATTCTTTTCTCGGCATTCAGGGGTAGCCATCGCACATCGAGGAGCGAATAAACATCCCTTAGGCAATTCGTTTGGGTGGGGCTGAGAACCTGGAATTGGAATAAACTCATTTTGGGGAAGGGCTCTCCACAACGCCTTCGTGTAAGGATGTCTTAACGCCTCTCCCTTATCCAGAAAATTTTCAACTGGAGCGATTTCAACAGTCGTTCCAGCATAAAAAACAGCAATTTTATCCGCAATTTGAAGGGCGGATTCGATATCATGTGTAATGAACATGACCGCACTCCCGTTATCAGCAAACTCTCGGATATTCTGCAACGCCTCTTTCATGACGACAGGATCCAGGCCTGGGGTAGGCTCATCTGCAATAATCACTTTCGCTCCGCTCACCATCGCAGTTGAGAGAAGTACTCGCCGTGCCATCCCGCCAGAAAGCTGAAACGGATACATTGTTTCAACTTCTTTTCTTAAATGATAGCGTTCAAACACCTTACGTTGAACTTCGGTTGCATCTTTATTTCCTTTCACAGATGTCCGCACTTGTTTGCCAACTCGCATTAATGGATCCAGAAAACTTACCGACTGAGGGACAATTGCGATTTCCTTTCCCCTTAACGCTTTTTGACGATTAGGGGTTAATATTTCACCTTCATATTTAATTGTTCCACTTGTCCTTGCATTGCTTGGAAGAATACCCAAAATGGCATGTGCCAACAGGCTTTTCCCTGATCCACTTGCCCCAACAACAGCAAGGATTTCACCTTCTTCTATTGCAATATTCAAGCTCGAAATCACTTGATTATGAACCTGTTTAAAAGCTTTGTATTGCTTAAACGAAACAGATAAATTCTCTACTTCAAGGATTGGCATTTCACAACTCCTCTACGATTAATCATGTGCTCTAACTGGATCCATTAGCATTCTGATGTTTTCTCCAATATGATCAAATGCCCTCACAATCAACAGCAAACTTAGCCCTGGGAAAAAGGCAAGCCACCACATACCAGAAGACAAGTATTTCATCGATTCGGAAAGAATAATCCCAATTGCAGGTTCATGAGGAGACATCCCTAATCCTAAAAATGTTATGGCTGCTTCATGTAAAATAACATGTGGAAACATGAGCATAAAACCAATTAAAAGTTGTGGAAACACATGGGGTAGAATATGATGGATCGCAACCCACCATTTGGATTTCCCCATTTTCTGAGAGATTTGAACATATTCTGCAGAACGAACTTGCAAAACCTCTGCTCGAATCACACGAGCTAAACTTGGCCAATGGGTTAAAGCAAGCCCAATTACAATTCCCTTAAATCCGCCTCCCAATGTAAAAGCAATTAAGATGAGAGTGACAAGATGAGGCACACTTAAAAATAAATCAATAAGCCACGTGACAATCAGATCAGCTACTTTTCCAAGTGTTGCTGCCATGCCTAGAATGAGAGCAATTGCCGTACTCCCAATCGCTCCAATCAGGCCAACCCAAATACTTAATGAAAGACCCATAACCGTTCGGGTAAACATATCTCTTCCTAACCAATCTGTCCCAAACAGATGATGGAAGGTAGGAGACGCATTTCGATTTTGAAGATCGGCCGCTAACTTTCCTTCCTCTACTAAAAAACTTCCTAGTATCACTGTAAGTACGAAAGCAAAGGCTAGTAGAATTGACAATAATGTCCACTGCCTTCTATTTAGAGGGAATCGTCCACTACGAATCTGATTCATTTCGAATGTCCCTCCCTTATCCTCGGATCAACGATTTGGTAGATGATATCTGCTACTAGATTTCCAACAAACACAAATAGAGTGCTAAAAATAACTAAGCCTAATAATAGGGGTACATCTCCTCTTAAGCCTGCTTCAACCGTTGCCTGTCCAAGTCCAGGATATGAAAAGACTTGCTCAGCTAGCACTGCACCACCAAATAATTCACTAAAAGCTGCAAATTGCAAGGTTATCGCTGGTAAGGCTACATTTCTTAATCCGTGTCTCCAAAATAAGATAATGCCTCGTTCACCTCTCGCCCTTGCGAATAAGACATAATCACTAGCCATAACATCAATCAATTTCTGCCTTGTATGCATCGCAATGTTTGCAACACCAACTATACTCAATGTGAGTGCTGGGAGAATGAGATGTTTGATTCTATCCGCTAGCGTTACATCTTCTGCAAGAACACCTGCTGGAACTCCCATACCAATTGGGAACCATTTTAACCAAACAGCAAAAACGATCAGGATCAGAAGCCCCATCCAAAAGGTTGGAGTTGAGGCTAATGTAAAGCAGTACCATTTAATCAATCGATCAACCCACGTACCTCGTTTCATTGCAGCCATTACACCCATGATAAAACCAATGACTCCAGATAAAAGCCAAGCTGATAGCATGAGAGCCAATGAATTTATAAAGCGTTCACCAATGATATCAGCTACAGGACGACGATAAATCATAGAAGTACCTAAATCCCCATGTAACAAAGCTGTACCCCAACTAAAGAATTGCACCATTACTGGCTGATCAAGTCCCCAATATTGTGCGATCATTTCTCGCTGTTCAGGTCCAACCTTCAAGAGATCCGCACCAATATAGGCTTGTATCGGATCAATCGGAGAATTTTTTATTAACAGAAAGGAAATGAAACAAATGGCGACTAGCAAAGACGCCATTCTTACTCCTTTTAACAACAAGTATTTTCCAAAACTTTTTCCCACTGTTATTCAGTCCATTTCCATTCCGTAATGTTATCAGTCGCTGGCCAGCCATGACCATGAACATGGATTCGTTGTTCCCCAATATCTAATCCATCCTTCACTAAATATAAGTGATTAATATTTACTAACCATGCCCAAGGTGCATCGCCTTTCGCACTTAACCCCGTTTCTCCATCCCATTGAGCTTTTTTCCAATATTCAATGGCTTCTTTTTCATCTGTAGCACGAAGAGCCTTCTCAAAATATTCATCAACGGTTTGATTTTCATAAAAGCCGGTGTTGTAGTAGTCTACTCCTGCAAATTCACTACTATATATGTTGTACATCTCATGTGGGTCATGACTTCCCCAACCTAGAAGGACAGCATTTGAATGCATTTTCTTTTCAATAACATCCCAGCTTGCGCCTTCTAATGTAATATGAATACCAAGCGGCTTCATCATATCTGCAACTGCAATCGATAATGATTGTCTAACTGCATCACTTGCTAAATAATAAAGAGTGAATTCAGCTTTTAAAGTTCCCTTTTCTAGAATTCCATCTCCGTCACGATCCTTCCAGCCCGCTTCTTCTAAAAGTTTGCGTGCTCCTTCCATATCAGCGTCCTCAATGACTGTATCAGGATTCCACCAGGGTAGACCGTCAACTGAAGTATAGGCTGGTGTTCCTTGACCTTCTAATACACCATCTACAAGCGCTTGTCGGTCTACCGCCATATTAATGGCATGTCGAATGGCAGGATCCGCTGTTACATCATTTCCAATTGGATCACCATCTTCAGTGATGTCTCCTGATTTTACAAACGGGAACACAATCCCTCGGTTATCAACGGTTTGAATCGATTCTAATCTCATTCCTGGAACTGTCTGTTTGCTAAATGCAGCTGGTATATAAGCAAGATCAACTTCACCTGCTTGAGCAGCAGCAAATGATGCATCCTCACTTAAAAATAAGAACGTCATCTTTTTAAAATATGGCTGCTTGTCGTAGTATTCAGGATTTGCTTCTACAATAACCTGTTGGCCTTTGTCCCACTGTACAAGTTTAAATGGCCCAGAGCCAATTGGATTTTCTGCATAGTCTTCACCATAAGCATGCTTTGGAACAATCCCTGTTCCAATCAATGTATTAACAAATGTAGATTGAGGCTCTTTTAATGAGAATGTGACTGTGTAATCATCCACTTTCTCAACTTTATCCAATACGTGTAAATCTACAACTGAACCTGCATTAGCAGCCGTTTCAAACGTGAATTCGACATCATCTGCTGTTAATGGCTGTCCATCTGAGAATTTTACATCCTCACGTATGTGTACTGTCCAAACTTTTCCGTCTTCACTCACGTCATACGTGGTTGCTAAATCATTCACAATAGTAAGCTTGTCGTCTCTTTTTAGAAGTGTGCTCTGAAACAGTGGTGAACCATAGCGGCCCCACCCTGTTGTTGGATCAAAACCTGTTTCAGGCTCCGCTCCAAAGGCCAGCACAAGCTCATCCTTTTTCTTTTCGTTATCCTTGCTATTACCAGTCCTTACTTCATCCAGTTTCGATTGGTTACAGCCTGATAGGACCAATAAAAAAACAAGAACCACTGCAATATATCCAAATGATTTTCGTCTCAATAGATTCACCTCGTGTTATATTTTTCTTCTATATGTAAGGGTATATCCTATATACTTTCGATCGGTGCGACTGTAAACTTTCCATAATGTACACCTTTCAAACTAGTTAGTTTATTACTGAGTATCTGGATATCCTTCGCTTTTCCCTTTACGATGATTAACTCAAGGCAATTATGATGATCGAGATGAAAATGAGTTGTGGACATAATCAGATCATGCATCTCATGTTGAGTTTTTGTCAGCTCTTCCATTAAATTTCTTTTGTGATGATCATAAAATAGTAAAATGCTTCCCGCAACGATTTGATCATCCTTTTCCCATGAATGTTGGATCAGGGCGTCTCGAACAAGATCGCGAATCGCTTCTGAGCGATTTTCATACCCTTTTTGCTTCACCATATTGTCAAACTTCCGAAGCAAATGCCCTTCCATCGAAATCCCAAATCTCTTTAACATTGAATCTTCCATTATTTCCTCCTTGAATTTCATTGATTACTACCTAATCTATAAAAAGTTAACTAACTGACGTAACACATTTGTTATCATTCGTGACACGATAAGGCGTACAGAGAGAATGAATGGCAATGTATTTATATTAGTATCCTAGCATCAATTATGCAACAATTAAAACTATGTTAAAAATAAATAACCCGATTAAATGATAATCTTCTCCAATTCATGCACAATTTGAAATATGGGACAAACTTTTGATTTTATGGGACATTCGATTAAATAAATGGGACACGAATACAAGTTTATGGTACATATCCGTTCCTATTTGGGACACAATTTCGAGAATATGGGACATACCTAACATTTCGTCAAGGTATGACCAGGGTTTGTGCCGCAACACAATATGAGTGTTACATTTTTTTATAAAAGTAACACCCTTCAACAATTTGTACTTAAATCTTGCAAAGTCATATAGAAGTTAGTACAAATTTGATAGGCCGAACGATAGAAGGATAAGGATAAATCAAAAAGCATGAGACATGCAAGATGAGTAGGTTAAGTAATCAAGTTAAACAAATGAATATAGACAAAAAACAAACCACAAGGAACTAAAGCCTTGTGGTTTGTACGTTTTTCTAGCTTTCTATTCTTTTCAGCTTTTTAGCACTAATTTCTGCTCTTCTATTTCATAAACAGAATCAGCCACTGTCTTAACAAAAGTATGATCATGCGAAACTAGAAGCACTGTCCCTTCGTATCCAAGCAAAAATCGCTCCAATGCCTCCAAACAAAAGAGATCCAAAAAGTTTGTTGGTTCATCCAAAACCAATATATTATACCTTCCCAAAAATAGCTGACACAGTACTAAACGGATTGCCTCTCCACCACTTACATTCTGGACATTCTTTTTTAAATCATTGCCAGTAAAATTCATGGCGTGAAGGACAGCTCGGATTTTACTCTCCTCGTAGTCACTTCGGTTTTTAATAAAATCAAAAACGGTTTCTTCTACTGAAAATCGATAATCCATTTGTTGATACGTTCCTATGACGGCTTTTGGCGAGACCGTAATCCCTTCACCATGTTTAACAATATGGTGAAGCAATGATGATTTACCTGAACCATTTTTACCTTTTATAGCAATCGTCTTTCCTAAAGGGAATTGAAAGTTCACTTCTTTTAGTAGTGGTTTGTCCCCTGCTTTAAGCGTTACCCTTTCCCCCATAATTGGAAACTTATTGTGTAATTGAAGAGCCTTTGATTGATGAAAACGAATGATTTGTTCTCCTTTAGGTGCGTCAACCGATTTGAGTTGTTCCACTCTGTGTTCGATCGCTTTCGCTGCACGTTGCATGGATTTTTGACTTGTACCTTTTGATTTCGTTTCAATTATTCGATTTCCTTTAGCTCTTGTTACTTTTTTATCTCCTTGTGTTATTTTTTGTGCCTTTTGCATTTTTTCCTCAGCCGCTTTTAGTAGACGTGCTTTTTCTTTTACATATTTTTCGTGCTGTTCTAGAAGTTGTTTCTTCTCACGTTCTTTTTGAGAAACATATTCGGTATAGTTCCCTGTATATTCGGTTACTTTTCCGTCTTTTACTTCCCATATTTTCGTTACCAGTTGATCTAATACATACCGATCATGGCTCACAAGCACG
The DNA here is from genome assembly GCF_964021195.1 of Bacillus nitroreducens. NCBI lineage: Bacteria > Bacillati > Bacillota > Bacilli > Caryophanales > Bacillaceae > Bacillus > Bacillus nitroreducens. The sequence goes on from NZ_CAXHYI020000003.1 coordinate 421,662, forward strand.
AGTGCACCATAGTAGTAAGTCAACTCCTCAATAAAAAACTGTACGCCTTCTGTATCAAGATGCGTGGTTGGTTCATCTATTAATAAGGCTTCGTGATAATCGGAAAAAAGTTGCGCGAGCTTCAGTCTCGTTTTTTCGCCACCACTAAAGTTTTCAAGTTCTGTTTCTGGAATGACCAATCTCCCTTTTAGTTCGTAATCAATCTCTGATTCGTTAGGTGGTGTTAATTGATCAAAATAAGCAAAATCTGCGTGACAATTCACTTTTCCACTAGTCGGTTGGATGATCCCCGCTAATAACTTTAATAATGTACTCTTGCCTGCACCATTTTTCCCAACAATTCCAATTCGGTCAAACTGATGGATCGTTAAATGATCAATTTCTAATACCGTTTTATCTAAAAAATTTATCTCTATATTTTTCAATTCAAAACATATTTTTTCCATTTTTGCTACCTCCCGAAAATTAATCATTTCGTATCGATAGCTAGGACCGATACGAGCTTCTATTTCAAGCTCGTATCAAAAGAATAATAAAAATTGCATGAATCTCTCCTCCTCTTTCACTTCTCATTTTCCATACGGTCAAATAATAAAAATTCACACGCATCTGCCTGTGATCGAAGAGTAAAGGGAAAGAGAACCATCCTTATTAGGGCTTTCAGAAGCCGTCAGCAAATAATCCTACCAAATGACTTTATTTAGGAAGGAAAATAAAGCAAAAAGAAAGGAAGGCAGAACAATCCGCCTTCCTATACATGATATATTTCCATCCTAGAAACCTAGCATTTTGACCATGTTCAAAAAGATGGACAAATAGCTCGTAACGAGTGGATGTTTATAAAAATATGAAATGAGAATTATTAAAAAAGACAGACGTATCCCGTTTACTCTGTTTACACAAACAGAGACTTTGACCGTATTCAATTACTGGTTCAAAGTTAGGGACCATAGTCTAGGTATCATTTTTTAATAATCCTCCTTACCGTTCAAAAGTATATTGATTATTATAGATTCTCTTTTAAAAATTGTCAAAGATTGATATTGTTTTGGATTCAAACATTCTTAAGTCCACGAAAAGGCATTACGTTAGGTTCTAGGGTACATTCATTGTGACTAGACAAAAAAAGACCCAGAACATTTTCTTTTCGCAATCTGGGTCTAAGACTAACTATACTTTTGATTGGTTCACCTAGAGGGTCCCTTAGCTGACTATATGACTTCTTTTTAATTGAAAGCTAAATTTTTTATTGAACTTCCTGTAAGAAATCAACCATAATTTCTGTAAATTCGTCAGGTTTATCGTAATGTATATCGTGACCTGGGGTATCTACATCAATTCTTTTTCCATTTTCTAATAATTCAACCACACGATCCGCATCTTCATCCGATAATGCCGCTACTAATAAATCACCATCATAGCTTGTATTAGCTTTTATAAATACTGTAGGGAGTTTGATTTTTGACAACACTTCTGACTGGTTATAGTCTGCAAACCAAGAATTATCATAAAATGCTTCTCCAAATTTGCGATCATATGGATAGGTGGCGGACTCAAATATTCGATTTATCTGTGGTGGTAAATATTTTAAGTGGACTGGTTCATTTAGATGTTTTTGATGATAAGCTACAGCATCTTTTGAAAATTTATTCCACAGAAAATCCCCAAAGACATTTTTCCAATAACTTCTCTCTAAACTATACTTGAAATAATCCTTTTCTTTGTCTTGATTTTTAAAGTCTTCGTATAATTGAAAGCCATATACCCACACATATGTGTTTTCTCTTCTACCAGGTTCAGTTGAGAAGAAAGGTGAATCCTCAATAACAGCACCCAGTACACGTTCTGGTGCATAAGCTGCTATCCATGCAGCAATCATTCCACCTGACGAGTGACCCGAAACTACTGTTTTTTCTCCGATCACTTCATCAATAAATTCGATCAAATCCTCTGCCATTACTTTAGCAGAATACTTCTCAGGATTCATATCCGATTCTCCGTGTCCGTGGCAATCAACAGCGAATACATGGTAATGCTTTGATAACTCTGGCAAAACTTTCGCATAATCCTCCCATGTCATACCTTGACCATGTATGAGTAGAAGTGGTGTTTTCCCATTGTTTGGGCCTTCTCCATAATTTAGGATTGTACCATCCTTTAGCTCTACTTGTTTTTCAACAAATCCTGCTCGATACATTTTTTTTAGTGGTTTCTCAATATACGTAATATTGTTATAAAAGTAACTTCCAACCACAAATACTATGAATACTAAAATGCCAATCGTGATTATTCTCTTCAATATTAAATCGAATCCTTTCTTATCTTGTATATCCAACATAATGAAGGCTTTCGTCTCATTCTTCACAATCAGTAGTTGTTACTCTTTACATTCTTTAGCATTATAAACCGCCTCTACAAGATGCATAAATTTTTCGTGCTTTACCAGGGCAATTCCCTGTGCCTCATCACCTAAAACTAATAACGTTTCTTCAGGTGAAATATTAAATATCTTTCTAGCTTTTTTCGGAATGACGATTTGTCCCCTTTCTCCAACCTTAACAGTTCCAAAAACGTGTTTCCCCTGAGGTTGTATGCCTATTCCGCCCTTTGCTTCGAATGATTGACTAAATCATCCAGTGTCACTCTATACAATTGGGACAAAGCTATACAATTATTAATATCAGGTACAGTTTCGCCACTCTCCCATTTTGCTACTGCTTGTCTGGATACATTTATTTTTTCAGCGACCTCTTCTTGTGTAAATCGGTGAGCTTTTCGTAATTCTTTCAGATTCATATTTATCATACTTTTCACACCCCATACTCATTAAATCATGATTTCCTTATCATTCAACCAATTAAACACAACATAAAGTGTTATATTCAGTTAACATTTCTCTGTCCTTTTTTTTTTGGAATAACTATGCGGATTTTCCGAAACTAGGATTGTAGTCCATATCACTTACTTATAACCTAACGTTAGAATGTTCAGTTTCTGTGAGGTACATTCGTACTTTGATGGTAATGATTACCTTCTAAATCAATTATCTAAATACCTATGAGAAGAATATAAAAAAAACCGTAAATTCAGAGGATAACTTTGAATTTACAGTTTTTTGATAGTATTATATCCAGATTGATTTAACTGCAGTTTACAATGTGTGTTTTAATTATAATTTCGCGATCCGATATAAAACTCCATAATGCTTATGGTTTACCACATAATTATTTAGCAATACAATATGATTTGGTTTAGACAGTTCCTCTTTCAATTAGCTTGACATCGATTTCCTTACTAGAGATAGCATCATCTATAGCTTGAAGGAAGAGGCTTTTCCCTATTTCCAAAAGTGGTATTTCTATTGAGGTAATATTCATCATTTTAGCGATCGGTTCATTATTAAAGCCAATAATTGCGATATCCTCTGGAATAGAGATTGCCCTTTTTTGACAAGTTATGACGATTCCTGCTGCGACTTGATCACTCGTTACCAACAATGCAGTTGGAGGGTTTTTCATCTTATTTACTTGGTCAACAACTTTTTCTCCATCTTCGAAGTACAAAGTCTTGTCTATGACAAATTCTGGACGGTACGGCAGGTTATATTTCTCATGAAATGTTTTATAGGCGAGATTCCTCATCGAACTATTCGCACCTGATTTTCTCCCGATACAATATCCTATTTTTCGATGACCCTTTTCGTACAAGTACTTTAATGCTTTATAAAAAGCTTTATAATGGTTCACAAAGGTTGTTGAACAGTTCACACTTTGGTTATCTTCGCTCAAAACAATTGGACCAAATGGCAAATGCTCCTCAATGATGGACAAATCACTTGTCCTTGAACAGATAATCAGAGCATCAATTTGTTTTTGTTTTAACATATGTAGTGCTTCTATCTCTCTATCTACTTTATAGTCGGTTTGAAATAATACCAACTTATAATTATTGATGATCGCCTGATTGCTTATTCCCTTTAAGATTTGAGAGAAAAAAGGATGATCGAAATACGGGAGAACAACCCCAATCAAATTTGTCTTTCCCCTACTTAAATGGACTGCATTTATATTTATTTGATAATTTGTCTTTCTAATCGCATCTAAAACGGCTTCTCTTTTTTCCTGACTCACATATGGATGTTTATTTAATACCCGAGATACAGTTGTGACCGAAACCCCAGCTAATTTTGCCAAATCTTTAATGTTCGTCATTCACACGTTCACCTACCTTATTAATCAACAATTAACATAGGAAATAGAACTTATGGTTTTATCATTGTTAACCTCAGTGTAGGTATGATACTCATTTGATGTCAAACTTTTTTAACTTTCTCTTGCCCTGAAACGCGTTTCATCAACTAAACTACAACTCATAAGGGGTATCTCCATTAGATAAACCTCTTACGACAAAGTTGATCTAAGATCGGCGAAACGGCTTGTCCGGTCGTGACGATAAATTTCAACTTTTGTCTGAATGATATCCAAACTGAAAATGGGTAATCATCTAACTAAATTTGCATACAAAAATCCTAAATAGAATGTTGCTTGGTGAATAATACATTTTTACAATTGATTCTCTTATTTGCTAAATCAAAAACTGCTTTGGTCTAAATAAATGATGTTTACTCACACACCATCTAAAATTGGCAGTTATGCTAGCCCTCTAAAACAAAACAGACTACTCATGTAGCAAATGCTATTGTTTTTAAGCGTTTATTTCTTCAAACGCATCCCTGATAAAGTAAAAAATCCACATCTCTTCCTTTCTAGTAGTACTGGTTAGTCCCTTTTATATCTAATTAAAGTTTAGACTTATAAGGCTACAAATATCTAATGGCGTGATTACTCCATAAACGGATTACTAAATTTTTATATATTAATATACTATTACATTTAGCCAAGTATATCCTTGTTACAATAATCTCCCCTGTAAGCTTAAATAGTCATAATATAAGGTGCGTTAATTCTTCAAGGTACAATGCACATTTTATTCTAATATAATTTAAGATTGGATTATTTTAATAAATATTTATAGACCCATTACTGGAAAAGGTTACCGATTATTAATACAAGTATATTTACTTTAATAGCAATGATTTGGAATACTTTTATAGATTTACAATATCTGTATATATAATACTTTTTTTGACATATTATGATAATATTTCCTGAGCAAGGGGAGGTTGGCAAAGGAGGAGATATTATATGAAACGTGCTAGTTATATTTTAGTGTTAACTATGCTTTTTTCAATAATATTTACTGTGTTACCTATTAATAGCACTAATGTTGCAGAAGCAGCATCATCAATTAATCCAAAAAATTGTACTAAAGATATATCTAATGGATGGTGCTATAGATTAGATGCCCCTCATTTTAATGGGGACGTGTACCATGTACATATTTATAAAAAGACTGTTCATTATTATTGTATTAGATTGGATAATTTAAGTGAATGTGATAAAGGTAAGAACAAGGTTCATAAATTTGGGGATTTACCTGGTTATGTTCAAGATAAGGTAATGAATGATAAGTCAGTACAAGATAGAGCAAAACAGTATAATAAAAGCGCACAAAGCTGGGCCGATAAGATCCCTAAATGGGCTTTAGTTAGTGCTGCAGCAGTCTTAGTTGCACTTGCTTCCATCACAGTATTCTTCCCTGGGGATGACGTTTTTGCATGGGGAGTACTATTAAGGGCTTTAGCATAACTTAAGAAAAATAAATACCTCCCCTTGATAGTGCACTAATTTTAGTGCACTATTTTAATAAAATATCTTGAATATCAAAAGGTGATATAAGTGTCTTTAAAAATAGAAAAAGTTGATATAAGTCCATTATTAAAGGATGTTAATATTCAGATAGAGGAAAATAGCATTACCTCTATTTTAGGAAAGAATGGAAGTGGTAAAACAACATTATTAAAAGTATTGTCTGGTCTTATTATTCCGAATGCAGGATTACTGAGCTATAAAATGGATTTTCAAATAGATTATTCAAATATTAATATAATAAAATTGAATAAAGTTTTAAATTTTTTAAAGAAAAAAGTAAAATATATACCCGCAAATATTGACCTCTTCGAGAATGCTACAGTTATACAAAATATAAAATATCTTCTCTTAGTAAACAACATTACTTTGAAGGATAAGGAAACTGAATTGTTAAAATATCTAAATTATTTTGGGCTAGAAGGATCTTTGGACAAGAAAATCGGTTCACTTTCGCACGGAAGCAAAAGAAAAATAGTAATTATTTGTTCATTATTATTTCCAAACGAATATTTGATTTTAGATGAGCCAACGTTGGGTTTCGATAGTACTAGTACTTATAATTTTTTTGAGTTAATTAAAAAATTAAACAAAACTATAATTATTTCTACTCATGAAATAGAATACGCAAAAGAAATAAGTACTACTATTTATCATATTACAGATCGGGTTATCAATAAAGAGAGGTAAGAAGTATTGAAACTTATTAAAGCAGAATACCTAAAATTATTATTTACATATATTAAAAATAAGAAGACAACTTTATTCTCACTCTTATTACTAGTTATAATTATTGGAATTACATTAAACATTTACGAAAATCGCTTTCATGATTTAGATGAAATTAGCTCTATTATACTTGGAACTATATTTTTAATTAGAATAATGTTAAGTGGTTTAATGTTTCCTATTTCTCAGCTTGCAGAGGATATAAATAGAAATAGTCTAGATAATATAATGGCAATTTCAAACTATAATTTAGAAAACCAAGTATTAATCCGTAGTGTATTTTCATCAATATTCAATGTATTTATAGCATTATTTTTTATCTTTTTAATTAATTTAATAGCTCCAGTTTCGTTGGATAAAAATTTAAATTTATATATTATGCTTTTAGTAATCGGTATTATTGGTTCATTCAGTGTAATTGGTTTAGGATTTATAATGGCTTCGATTGTTTGGAAATTTAACATTAAGTTACCTATAGTAATTTTAAGTCAAATACTTTTAACCCTACTAATCTTTGCTACACCGTTTGAAAGTTTTCTTATTCCGTTTTCTAACACAAAGTTATTCGTTATTAATCTATTTGATGGTTATACACCAAATTTTGTATTCTTTATCAAGCATTGTATAATTGTTCTTGTAAACTCGATATTTTATTTATTACTCGGTTATTTATTTTTCAAATTTACTAGAATAAACATTATTCAAAATAAAATAAAAGGATGGAATGATCAAAATGATAATTAGTAGAGAATTTAATTCTAATTCACTTGAAATTTGGAAGGTAGAAGTACCTAACATATCAAGTATAAATTATTTGGTTATTGCGGATCAGAAGAGACCAAGTACATTAGAAGACTATCCTTGGTTTAGTGAAGCAGATAAAGAATTTTTTGAACCAAGAGAGAATTTTATAAAGATTCAATTTATCTCAGAAAAAGATTTAGAGAGTTTAAACTTATCCCATAGTGAAATATCTAATGTAGCAGAAAACTTATTAGGGCATGTTGCACAAGGTTATTGTAACTGGAATATAGACTTTTTGATAAAAAACAATGCAGAAGATTATATAAATGAATTATTAGAGAATCACGGATTTAACAGAGATAATACTTCAAAATTTAAATATCTTTCGCAGGATTAAATACTGTTCACTTGGTTATATAGATCAGTATTTTCCATATCAATCCACACCGATTACAAAAAATCCTAATATTCAGTTAGTGAATATTGGGATTTTTTATTTTTTAAATTTATAAAGAGTTAATATTAACTTGAAAATTCATTGAGCAAAATCTACTTAACTACTTTTATGATTACGGCCATCAAAATGTACCACCTCTGACATAGTTTTTACCACCGAATGACAAGGAATGTACCAGTTAATGCCATGCGTTTACCACTTCATACCTTTGTATAATTAATAGGCACACCTACGGGTGTGACATTTTTTATATGGAGGTATTTTTTTATGATCCATTATCAAAAGATTTTGGAATTACACGATGAGGGAATCAGTCTAAGAGGAATCGCTGCAAGCACTGGTAACTCTCGTCAAAAAATAACAGAGATTATTCGTCTAGCTCAAAAGAAGGGATTAGTTTGTCCTTTAGATGAAGAAATGACGGATAAATGGATTGAGGAGTTTCTCTTTCCAGAGAAATCTCTGGAGGGGTCAGGGCGACAGCCATTGAACTTTGATTATATTCATGAAGAGTTAGCTAAGCCTAACGTGACACTTTCTCTTTTACATCATGAATATGAAGCAGAGTGCCGAGTAAACAACAAGATTCCTTACTCCTATCGTAGCTTTGTGCGCCATTACAGTAGATACGCAGATAAGCATAAAGCTACTTTACGTATTCGTAGAAAACCAGGTGAAATTATGGAAGTTGATTGGGCTGGATCCACATCTTACATCATTGATAGAGATACTGGGGAAAAAGTTAAGGCGTATGTTTTCGTTGCGACATTGCCGTGCAGTCAATTATCTTATGCGGAAGCAACCTTATCAATGGATTTACATTCATGGATTACCGCACACAACAATGCATACCAGTATTTTGGTGGTAGTACACAAATTATTGTGCCAGATAATCTTAAAGCAAGTGTGACGAAACATACCACACGCGAGTTAATCTTAAACCCTACTTATAGGGAAATGGCAGACTACTACAATACTGTGGTCATGCCTGCTCGGGTCCGTACCCCGAAGGATAAAGCTAATGTAGAAGGTTCAGTTAATGTTATCTCTACATGGATCATCGCGGCCTTAAGAAATACACATTGTTTCAGTATTGATGAATTGAATGAAGTAGTTTGGAAGAAACTAGCTGATTTTAATGAGCGTCCCTTTACGCGTAAAAAAGGGTGTCGTCTCTCGGCGTTTGAGGAAGAGGAGAAATTCGCACTTTCCCCCCTACCATCTACGCCTTATAAAATGTCTGAATGGAAAACAGCAAAAGTACGTCCTGACTATCACATCTCTGTCGATAGTATGTTTTATTCAGTGCCATATGAATATATCAATCGACAAGTCGAAGTGAAACTTTCAGACGACCTCGTTGAGGTATATTTCAATCATATGCGGGTAGCTTCCCATAAACGATTATATGGGAAATTCGGTCAATTATCTACTATTCGTGATCATATGCCAGAAAATCATAAGTTATATGTTGATCAAACGCCTGAAGCTGCTTTTGAGTGGGCTGAAAATATCGGAGCATCAACCTTAACAGTCGTTAAATATATTTTAGATACTTCTCAAACTGTTTATTGCAAAATAAAAGTGCAGAGCTTTGCAACGAAAAAATGCAGAGTCCGGCACTAGATTTAATAAGTGCATAAAAAAAGACTTGCCAGTCACCCCAAGTCCCACTACATTAATTGTGTCGAGCAATTTTTGGAGTGGAGGTAGAAAGGATGCTAGCAATGTCTGATATTAATTGTATCAAACACTTACGAGACAAAAAAGGATTATCAATAACAAAAATTAAGGAAACTTTAGGGATTAATTGGAGAACAGCTAAGAAATATGCAGATGAAAATCAATTACCTAAGTCTAAAATTAAAGAGTCTAAAGGTATGATGCATACTGAAAAATGGGGAGAAATAGTTTCAGATTGGCTCTTTGAGGATAGTAGATTAAAGAGGAAATTACGTAGAACAAAAAAAACAGATCTATAAAGATCTTCAGGACCTTGGATTTGAAGGTTCCTACAGAACAGTATGTTACTTTATAACAGATTGGGAGAATAGCCATAATGAGGAGCACGATAAAGGCCATGAACGGCTAGAACATCCTCCAAGTGAAGCACAAGTAGACTTTGGTGTTATGGAAGTTGTTAAAGATGGTGAGTTTGTGGATACTCATGCGTTAGTAATGTCGTACCCTTACAGTAATGCGGGGTTTGCGATACCATTACCTTCTGAAAATCAGGAATGTTTTCTTGAAGGATTGAAGCTTTTATTTAAACAATGTGGAGGAGTTCCGAGAAAAATACGGATTGATAATTTAACTCCAGCTGTTAAGAAGGTGAGATCAAAAACTGAAGCGGCACAGCTAACAGATGCCTTTATACAATTTCAGAATCACTATGGGTTTGACGTACAAGTATGTAATCCACGTAAAGGTAATGAAAAAGGAAGTGTGGAAAATAAAGTAGGTTATATCCGATACAACTTCTTTACAACTTCACCAGTTATGAATAGTTACGAGGATTTTACAGAAACACTTCGTGTTCAACTTGAAAAGGACCGCCAGAGACTTCACTATGAGAAAGAAGTTTTGATCGAAGATCTTTGGAATGATGAGAAGAACTATTTGCTTGAGTTACCTGAGGAGGACTATCCAGTCTTTAAAGAGATTGAGGCAAAAGTTAATAAATATAATGAAGCAAAGTTAGATAATACTCTGTTACATATCCCGAAAGCATCGAATTACCCTTTTATATACTTTGTAGTTACTTGGAATAAATATAAAGCTGTATCACCTGATGGAGAAATTCTCTTTGAAGATTTTAGACCTTACATGAACAAAAAGAGAGCTATTCCATGGCTGTCCATTTTCAAGGATTGGATACGAAAACCAAGAGCGGTAACATATTCAAGATATCAGAAATACTTACCTGGCCGCATCAACGACTACTTGAAGGTTGAAGATTTAGTCGTTAGGAAGGAAAGATTAGTAGAAATAGTAAGCTTACTAGTTACACATGATATAAAAAGAATTAATGAGGAATTTTATGACTTAATATCTGGAAACAATGAAAACCCCTTCGGGCTAGATTGGGAAGAGTATGATTCATTGGCACCTACAGGAGGTGACAATGAATGAGCGAGCAAATTCGTTCAATGTGTAAGTCTTTAAGACTGGCTTATGTTTCTGAAATATATGAGTCAATTCCCTTTGAATCTCCAAGCCAGTTCTTAGAGGAATTATTTAAGGAAGAGTTTCGATTACGTGATCAAGCAAAGGTACAGCGCTTAATTAAAAATGCTAAATTCTTAGACTCGAAGAGTTTGAGTAACTATGAATGGACCGAAAGGATTCGATTTCCTACACAGATTGATAAAGATGGTTTAATGAGCCTAGATTTCATCAAGCAGAAGCAAAACGTAGTTTTGATTGGCGCTCCTGGGACTGGAAATTATGAAAAGACTTTGTTTATGGAAAGATATCTATATTAATCGTAAAATTTGTATACTGTATATCAAATATCTTTCCATAATAAACAAAAATTCTTATCTACAAAATTGCTCCAACCACTTCAATAGATCTGTGTCCTCATCCCAAACTGGGGTATCTTGCGTTAAAACCTCCATATATGCGGCTTCTAATGCTTTCCTTTTTATTTCCGTATTTGCCCTTAAATAAATTTCAGTGGTAGTAACATTTACATGGCCTAATAAATCTCTTATATAAATCAGATTTACTCCCGCCTCTAATAAATGCATAGCCTTTGTATGTCTAATCATATGAGGATGAAGTCTATTAGGAAACAGAATATCTAAATGAGCTTCCTTAGCCTTTTGTAAATACTTTTTTAAAATGTATGTTATACCTGGCCTCGTAAATGGGCGGTTATTACTATTATAGAAAAGTGGATAATCTTGTTTCCCGTTTTCCAATAGATTATTTTCTTTCATGTAATTCTCCAACAGATCTCGAGTTTTATCCATCATAGGAACACTTCTACGTTTATTACCTTTGCCTGTTAAGGTAATAGTGGCGGGCTTAGTGAGTCGAACATCTCTTGATTTCAAATCTATTAATTCTTGTACACGTGCACCAGTATCATATAATATAGCCATTAATGTTAAATCACGGCGACCTTTTTTCCTGCTGGTATCCGGTTGTTCCAATATATGCTTTAAGCATTCCTGTGAAAGAAATTCCACAGTCTTTTTTTCTCTTTTTTTAAAGGGAATTCCTAATATTCGTTGGCATTCTAATATATATTCAGGATTTTCTGACTGTGTATATCGGTAGAAACTATGGATAGCTGCTAATCTTTGGTTACGGGTGTTAATGCCAACTTTACGCGTCTTTTCAAGCCAAAGAAGAAAATCCTTAATATTTTGTGCATTTATTTTTTCGAGGGTAAGGTGCTCTGGCCTTGTTTTCAATTCTAAATTAAAATAAATTAACACTTGTTTAAATGTATCCCGATAGGACTTTATCGTATTAGTACTAACATTACGCTGGCTTGGAAGATAATCGGAAAGGAATCGTGTGAGCGTTCTGGCAAAGTCAGTTTGTTTCATCAGACGATACCTCCGGTATTAAAGTTGAAAAATTATGTTCGACTGACCTAATAATTTTTGGATATAAATCAGCAGTTAGCCTTAAATAATGTTGTGTACCCCTTAAATCAACGTGCCCTAGAAATGCAGAAAGGTAGGGAAGGAGATTCGTGATATCTTCTTCATTTAAGACCCATTTTTTTAAGCAATGCACCGCAAAAGTGTGCCTGAAATCATGGAGTCTTGGCCCCCTTCCACTATGAGAAATTCCAGCCTCCCATATAATATCTCTAAATAGTTTATATATCGTACTTTCCTTATAACGTCCTCCATAAGGAGATCTGAATAAAAAGGTATCACTAGACTCTATAAGATTAGATTCTTCTATAAACAGACGACAACGCTCAGTCAGTGTCTCGGCCATTGGGACTTTGCGCTCTTTTCCAAATTTCGTATCCCGAATGAATAGAGTTCCCTGATTTAAATCAATATCTTTTTGCTTTAAATTTAATGCTTCTGAAATCCGTAGCCCACAACCATATAAAATACGGAACAGTAAAGGTAGGGTCAGATGCCTGTTGGGAGAAACATCTGAAATAGGATAACTGTCGCATATGGTAAAAATATTCCTTAACTCAATTTCTGAAAAGATGTACGGGACATATGAATATCTATCAATCGAAATGGTTGCAACTGGAAAAACGTATGCCTCGTACCCAAGACGAACCATGTATGTAGCCAGCCCGCGTATGATAGAGATTCTTCCGTTTCTAGTACTGAGAGTCTCATTTGATCTTTTTTCTGTCCAAAGTAACACTAATTCTTTCGGAAGTTTTATTTCTAATAAATTTTCATTGGCCGCCAAATTGTCAAAATGCTTTAAAAGTGAAGCGCCTTTTCTGTATTTATAACCAACAGACTTCTTTTCCTCAATATACCCATGAATCAGTGGACCAAGAATACTTTGAAACACAACAGTTTCCTTAGACATTCTGAAGTACCTCCTCTGGGTCAATAGCACATTTTCTTAAACCGGCTATTCCTGTATGCAGATAGACATTGGTAGATTTAGAATTAAAATGTCCTAGGACTTCTGAAATTACTGATAATGGTGTTCCCTGTTCAAGCAAAGTACTCGCAAGAGTATGACGAAGCGAGTGTAATCCTTGCCTTTTTCCATCTGGAACAGTTATTCCAGAAAGTCTAGTATATTTTGTTATTATATTATGAAGATTAGCGTCTCTTCCAAAGGCCTCGTAGGGTGCATTCATCCGAATGAAAACGAAAGGAGAATTACTAATAGGACGACCATTTTTTAGGTAATCAATTAATGCCCAACCTATATCCTTTAAAATTGGATATGTTACGATACTCTTTGTTTTATTTTGTTTAAATTCTATCGTTTTTGATTGCCAGTTCAAGTCCGATAACTTCAAGGATTTGAGGTCTCCGACCCTTATTCCAAGTTTGGCAACCAAAAGCAGAATCGCATAATCTCTTTTTCCGGTTGGATTTCCTCTGTCAATACTATTCAACATTCGAATAACGTCCTCTTTATTCCAGACAGAAGGAACAGGTGGATAATAATATCTACTCTGTTTGGGAACTTTTAAAGATAAATTTTCATCCGTATGTTGGTTAATATAGAGAAATCTTAAATAAACCCTGAGAGCTGTTAAGATAGATGCAATGCTTTTTTCATGATATTTGTAAATTGTTTTTACGTAATCAGAAATTATCTCTGCAGTAATATCATTCGATTTCTGAATCTTTCTACTGTCAAGATAATCTATGAAAAAGAACAAACGCTGCATACGCGAACGTAGACCTCTTTTGGAGTACTCGTTATTTTCACATTCCTTTTCATAGGCAGTAAGTTCTGATTCAAATTGTGGTGGTTTAATATAACCTGGCTTTTTTACTATCCTTCGAATAATCACGCCGTGAAGCTGATAATCGCCTAGAACTCTTATTCTTCTAATGGGACCCTTGAGTCCTTTAGGCATAGCCTCCATATAATAGTTAACTGTGCAGTTGTATTTTTCCTTTAAAAAGTCTCTTCCTAATGCTTCTGAAAAATAGATTTCATCTTTTTCTTTCGCAAATGAAATAACTCTTTTGTAAAAAGCACGATAACCACAAATAGTGTTATATGCATAATTCAGCCTTTCTAGTTCAGATAAGACTTTTGAAACTAATTCTCCAATAGGAATTCGATTTTCCACATGGCACCTCCTAGATTTAATAAATCTATTGTGAGGTGTTATGGAAAGAAATAAACGTATATTTTAATTCAATTAGCGTATATACACTTATTTCTTTCCATAAACAAAAACTTTCGATAATTTCCATTATGAAAAGCTTTGCATAATGGAAAATCTCATTTAGCAACTGGACTTGGAAGAAAAGCATGTGAAATGGGTTATGAAGTTAGATTTTATCGTGTATCCACACTTATCGAGCAATTGGAACAAGCGCTGAAACAGGATAAATTACCTTCCTTTAGAAAGAAGTTTGAAAAGGTAGAATTAATCATTCTCGATGAGATGGGTTATCTACCTTTTAGCAAGGAGGGTTCTGAACTACTATTTCAACTTATTGCTGAATGGTATGAACAGAAAAGCCTGATAATCACTTCTAACCTTGAGTTCAGCCAATGGAATAGGATTTTTATTGATTCTAGACTAACAGCTGCGTTAGTGGATCGTTTAATTCATCATGCTCATGTATTAACATTTAACGGTGGAAGTTATAGATTATCGAACGCTTTATCACGAGCAAGATAAGTTGAAACGATTGGGTGGCAAAACTCTGCAAAAATTCTTGCGCAACTATGCACTTTTTTCTTGCAAAATACACAAACAGAAAAACTGGCGTTACAGTCTATATTTTCTTTAAAAAAGTCTGAGCGTCGTTATACCAAATATGAAATTGAACGTGCATGTAAAATGATTATTTCTATGACAAAAAGACCGACGGTCAAGAGCATTCAAACCATTCTAAAGAGCAATAAAAAGAATGATGCCGAGCAAGAGATGAAACGGAAAACAGAAAGCAGTGAAAATAAATATGGCTTCACACGTGGAGCTCATTACTACGGAGGAACAGATAAATGATGAATGACCAAACTTTAACTAAACTACACGAAATGAAATTGAGTGGAATGGCGGAAGCCTATAAAGAGCAAGCATTGAACAAGGAATTCCAAAAGATGAGTTTTGAAGATCGTTTTTCTTTACTTGTTGATTTAGAGTTTTCGCGTCGTAAGAGCAATACGCTTCAACGTTTAATAAAATCAGCTACTTTTTTAAACTCAAATGCCTGTATTGAAGATATAGAATATTACGAGGATAGAAGATTAGATAGAGATTTGATTTTAAAACTTGCCAGTGGTACCTATATTCAAGACAGCCACAATATCATATTAAAGGGACCCACCGGTTCAGGAAAATCATTTTTAGCCAGTGCATTTGGAGTGTCTGCTTGTCGTCAGTTCTATAAAGTGAAATACATTCGTTTACCAGAATTACTAGATGAACTTTCGCTAGCAAAATTAGCTGCGGACGGAAGTTATCGTAAATTAATCAAAAAGTATACAAAAGTAGATTTACTCATACTAGATGAATGGTTACTGACAGATTTATCAACTGATGAAGCAGCAATCCTACTAGAAATCGCCGAAGCCCGCCATAAAGTAGCTTCAACTATTTTCTGTTCGCAAATTGATCCTAGCGGATGGCATACCAAATTAGGTAATGAAACGATAGCAGAAGCTATTTTGGACCGTATTATTCATGACTCCTATCAAATCTTAATAGATGGAGAAATATCCATGCGTGAACGTCATGGGCTTGGTGGAGGATTCTAATTTGACAGTTATTACGAATAAAGATCTAAGGGAGTTGGAGGAATACTTCTACTGTGTCGGATTCAAGAGCTGGTATCCGTTCCCCAAGGAATTAAAAACGCAGCTGATTGACTACTACGGAAAGGAACCCTCTCCTCATGAATGGAGCAAACAGGACATTTTTGAGGGAGCTAGAAAAATGATTATAGAGTATTTTAAAGACAGTTCTAATTAACATACAATCTGTAACAAAAGAAACCCTACAGTTTATTAAACAACTAGTAATCTGTAGGGTTTTATGATGAGATTGGTAATCGTGTTGGCATTGCGTGGTAAGTTCTTTGACAAACACTGGTACAAAAGATGGCAAGGGTGGTAAAATCACATGGCCGTAATCAACTTTTATCCACTATACTAATTCGCAAGCTTAAAAACTTCAGCAAAAATAAGCGATAACCCTTCTTAAGATCATCTATGTGAATCGCAAATTAAAGCAATATATGAAAAAGACCCGGAATTCGGAAATGTTTATTTTCACGAAAACCGGATCTGAATCGGTAATGTTTATTTTGGTTGAGAGATGTTTAAATTAGTTAGACAATTTCAACACCAACCGCGCTACTGCTTCCACATGCGCCGTATGCGGAAACATATCCACTGGCTGTACATATTCCACTCGATATAGCTTCGATAGGACCTGAATATCCTTTGCTAAAGTAGACGGATTACAAGATACATACACCATCTTCTTCGGTTTTACTTTTAAGACGGTTTGAAGGAATTGGTCATCACAGCCTGTACGTGGTGGGTCAACTACCACCACGTCTGGACGCCAGCCTTCTTTCACCCATTTTGGTAGGAGCTTCTCGGCTTTTCCTACGGCATAGGTGGCATTATGGAAGCCGTGTTTTTTGGCGTTTTTCTTTGCGTCTTCGATGGCCTCTGGGATGACTTCGATACCTCGAATTTCGGAAGCCCCGTCTGCTAGCCATAACCCGATCGTTCCAACTCCACAATAGGCGTCGACGATTTTTTCCTTACCTGTTAATTGGGCAGCCTTTTTGACTTCATCATATAATTTGACGGTCTGTTCTGGGTTCAGTTGGAAGAATGCTCGAGCTGATAGCTCAAATGACAAGTCACCTAGTGTCTCTTGAATGACCTCGCTTCCGTGTAGGTGGACCGACTCGTCACCAAAAATGAGTGAAGTCTTTTGCCCATTAATGTTTTGGATAATTGATTTGACTTCTGGTAAACGGTTGTTGATTTCCTCGATTAATTTGTTTTTATTCGGAATTTCTTTTTTCGCTGTAATAAGGACAAGTTGGACCTCTCCCGTTTGGACACCCACTCTTGTGACAATGGTTCGGACGAGACCCTTTCGATTACGTTCATTGTAAATGGAAATGTTCAAGTCCTGTAAAATCCTTTTTACCGTTTGAGTGACCTTGCTTGTTGCAGGGTGTTGAATCATACAGTCCGCAATATCGATAAGCTTATGAGAGTTTAAGGCATATAGCCCCGCGATTACCTTTTGTTTCTCTAGTCCGACCTGGAATTGGCTTTTGTTTCGGTAGTTCCACGGGTTATCCATTCCAATCGTGTCTTTGATATTGAGTTTTTCAATCGGTTGTGTCCTACTGTAACGTTCAAAGGCTTGGACGACGATGTCCCGCTTTTCTTTTAATTGCTGACGATAGTCCAAATGCTGTAACTGGCAGCCGCCACACTGATCGAAAATAGGACATGGTGGCTTTACCCGATGTTCTGATTTTTTTCGGACCTTTTTTATCCGACCTTCCGAAAATTTCGGATGAACTTTTGTTGCTTCAACGACGACCTCTTCACCAGGCAGTGCTCCTGGTACAAAGACAACCTGCCTTTTAAAATACCCAACACCTTCACCATTGATTCCGAGTCTTTTTATCGTAAGGGGAAAGGTTTGTCCCACCTGTAGTTTTGCTTGATTTTCTTTTTGTTGTTTCATTCTTACACACAACTTTCTATTCAATGCTTCGCCATAGATATAAGGAGGCATAGCTTAAGTATGGCTCCCATGGCTTGCTGTATTCTTCCATTTGTTCATAGGTTGGCTTATTTTCGAGATTGTATAATTTTTTGACCGCATTTTGGATTCCGATATCTGCCATTGGAAAGAGATTTGGTCGCCCCAGTGCAAATAGAAGGAAATTTTGTGCGGTCCATTTTCCAATTCCTCGCAACTTTACAAGAGTATCCGTAACCTCTTCGTCTGTTTTAGATTGGAGGTCCTGAAGGGATAGTTCTCCTTCTGCAATTAGCCTCGATGTATCAATTATATATTCAGCCTTCCGGCCACTAAATTGTAGCTCTCTCAAATCTGAAACAGACAACTGTGCTATTTTTTCAGGTTGTGGGTGGACCCACGTTCCGTCGACTTCTTCCCCAAATGTCGTAACAAACCTGGATGTTAGTGTATAGGCAAACGTCATGTTGAGCTGTTGATGGATAATGCATTTCATTAAGCAATAATACGGATCAAAGTCTAAGACCAGTGGTGTTCCACGATGTTCTATGAAAATATCTCGTAGATCTGTTTGTAAAAAATGTTCTTGAATAGGATCTAAAGGTACGTTCCACTGAAAAATGTGGGAAACATGTTGTAGACTCCGCTCCGTTGAATTGGTACCTGTGACTAAAAAAGTGGGCTCATCAATTGTACCTGTTGCTTTTACAGTCACAATGACAGGTTTATTTTCACTATAAAACGGCACCTTCACAGAGCGTTCCTCTTTATTTAGTGTAATTAGTGGATTTATCGAAAGCCTATCTAGGACGCGATCAAAATCATATGGCGGCTGAACATGCACCTTTTTCTCCCACATGGAAACCAACCTCAATTCTAATGTGTTAGTACCCATTATACCATTTGGACAGAAAAAAAATCCTCCCGGAAGCAAGGAGGATTTCTTCATTATCTATTTAGTAAATCTTCACGAAGTGGTGTAAATGTATCAAGTAAAATACCTTCTTCTAATGCAATGACCCCATGTTTATGGTTCCCAGGAATAACAATCGTTTCTCCTTGTGAGACCGTTGTTTGTTCACCCTCAATTGTGAACTGGAAGCTACCTTTCATGACGTAAGTAAGCTGCTCATGTGGATGGCTGTGTTGATAGCCTTCCGCACCTTTTTCAAAGTGTACTTCCATCATCATAACGGATTTACCTGGTGGGAATATTTTTCGTTTTACCCCTGGTTCTGCATTTTCCCAATCTCCAACCATTGCCCATTCCCCCTTCTTGTATTCCCTTACATTATATAATGAAACACCCATCCGTAGTGGTGTTTTTTTCCACACTGATGGGTAACTAATGGAGCTGGTGACAGTTTTGTCTCTATAACTTTACGGTAAGTAGTTTTTATCTGTAGTGAATTTTACCGTTACTGAAAAAATCCCTTTTAAAGGGCCTTTGCTTCTGTATGTTCGATTTCTGTTTCCACTTTTTTAGACGTATTTAGTAAAACCACACCACCGATAATTAAGGCAATGCCTGCTAATTTAAGCGTACTAAAAACTTCTCCCCACATGAGTGCGCCAATCACTGCTGTTAGTGCTGTCCCCGCACCAGACCAAATCGCGTAAGCCAAACTTAGCGGAAGTGACTTCAGACAAAGGGCTAAGCAGTAAAAAGCAAGTCCATATCCTATTATGACACCGATTGATGGGAGAAGGATAGTAAATCCTTCTGACATTTTTAGCATAGTTGTTGCGAAGACCTCAGCAACAATTGAAATGGTCAAAGCAAAATATCCCTTCATTCAAAATCCCCTCCCATATTTAGTAAAATGACTCCACCAATAATCAAGAGGAACCCAAGGATTTTTTGCTTATCAATGCTTTCTTTATAGAAAATAATCCCGACTAATGCAGTAAGTGCTGTCCCTACTCCAGCCCAGATAGCGTAGGCGAGTCCAAGTGGCAAAGTCGTTAACGATAAAGATAGAGCATAAAATGATAGACCGTATCCAAGCATGACTCCTAAAGAAGGCAGGAGTTTCCTGAACCCATCTGTTGCTTTAAGCAGCGAGCTACCAAACACCTCACTCAAGATCGCGAAAATTAAGAGAATGTATGGATTCAACGATATCCCTCCTATAAGCAAATACAACTTGGTTATGTGAACACAAATTTCATGCCCACACAAGCTGCGACAACAAAACAATGCCACAGAAAGTGGCACTTAAGTCTGTTACCTATTTGAAGTTTTATATATAAAAGCAAAGTTTCCGCCTTATACTTTCCTAACAATGAATTAGATTCCCTACATTCAAATACAAAAAATTTTCTTTCTCCATTTTACCTGTTTTAATGATATCTGGGAACAGGTTGGAAATTATTGTATATAGCAAGACAAAGAAACGTAATGATAATTTAATTTGTGATATTCTAACTTTTTTTGTAAAGTATTACTAAGTCAATATTTTACAAGGAGTCTTTCACAATGAAAAAGTTATTGCTGTTGTCCGTTTTACTGGTATTGTTAGCTGCCTGTGGAAATGCTGATCAGGAGGCGAGCACACCGTCTGAGGAACCTATTCATAGCGCGGAAAATGATTCAGATACAGATAGTGTAGAGGCAAATGAATCTGACGAAATCTCAAGTGAAGAAGCAAGCACAGCTGATTACGAGGAAAATCATGATTCTGGTGTTGATAACGGTAATGATGACGCGCCAGCTGATAATAGCCCGCTAAAGGAGCAATATGTAAGTGAGTTAGATGCAATTGCAGCAGATCTTGAGAGTAAGCCTGAAGGTGAAACCCAAATGGAGATGGAAGAAATCGCATCAGTTGCCTATAAAGCTTGGGACAATGCACTGAATAAAATCTTTTCTGACTTAGAAAAGCAACTTCCAGTTGAACAAATGGACAAGCTTCGAGAAGAACAACGTCGCTGGATTAAAGAAAAATACAAAATAGCAAGTGAAGAAGCCGCACAATACGAAGGTGGCTCAATGGAGTCCTTGGCGAAGATAAACGCACAGGCACAGTTCACCAAAGAAAGATGTTATGAATTAGTTGAAAAATATATGTAATGGAAAAAGGACTTAGGAATGATTCTAAGTCCTTTTAGTTTATATTAAATAATAATTCTCCTTTAATCGTTCTTTCCGCCATAAGGTGGTCTAAGCTTCGGAAGGTATATCCCTCTTTCCGCAAATCATCGATTGCTTTTCCTAACGCTTCAGCATTATCCCTCGAAACGGTATGTAGCAGTAGAATTGCACCAGGATGAATTTGTCTCATGATGTTGTTATAGGCATACTCCCACCCACGTTGATTGTTAATGTGCCAATCCACAAATGCAAGTGACCAAAACACATTCTGATAGCCAAGTTTGTTTGATAAAGCTAAGGTTCTCTCACTGAAGATACCTCGAGGTGGCCGAAGATAGGTAATATCCTGCCCAGTCAATTTTTTGACTTCCTCTCGAACAGAATCTAATTCTTTCCTTAGACGATCGTCACTTACTCTTGTTAAGTCTGGATGATACCATGAATGATTTCCAACAATATGTCCTTCCTTTGCCATTCGTTTGACAAGGTCAGCTTGGTCTTTTAAATAATGCCCTGTTACAAAGAAAGTCGCAGGAACCTTCTTTTCTTTTAACACATCTAATACTTTTTCAGTGTAACCATTTTCATAACCATTATCGAAAGTCAGGTAAATATCTTTTTTTGTTGTATCTCCAATATAAAATGATCCATATTTGGCAAGTAAATTTTCATAGTCCTCACCCGCTGAGGCTGGTTCATGATTTCTGCTCTTTTTAAAGCCCCAATGGATCGGTGTGTTCGAATATGATGCTTCCGCTTGGTGGGCACCAGCGAATGAAAAGGATACGACCAAAACAAGAAGTAAGCTAAAAAGCCTTTTCAAAAGTAAAACCTCCCAAACTCCGTTAGTAGTAGGGTTAGTTTTTACCACATTTAGGGAGTTCATGCAGGGATAGATTACCAAAAAGCTCTTGTTGGCGTGAGTGTATGTAATTTCGCAAGGAAGGAGGACTATTTTAGATAAAATGCTTTTTCAATATTTGCTGTTATTGTACATATTTTTAGTGGCTAATATTCGGTATCTCCAATATTGAGTTCGAATTATAAGGCAGCCATGTATATTTTGAATCCTATTTTTCGAAGATATGGGACATAACAATGAAGATATGGGACACTATTCTTGATTTATTGGACCCAACCTTTATTTTATGGGACACACACTCAATTATATCGGACACAATTATGAATAAATGGGACATTTCTTTCTTGAGTAACAAATTCAATAAGAAAAACCCGCTACGCATAAACGTAACGGGCAACAATTCCAACTATATGTTAAGCAAATACACGCTCTTTGAATTGTTCTAGTTTTTCTAATGAAGATTTGTCGACGTCTTCGTGTAGGCTGTTGCCGTGAGAGTCCATGGTCACAACAGCAGTAAAGCCTTCAACATTTAGATGCCACATTGCTTCAGGGATACCGAATTCCATGAGGTCAACACCATCAACAGATTTGATACAGTCTGCATAGTATTGGGCAGCACCACCGATTGCGTTTAGATAGACACCACCGTGCTCCTTTAATGCAGCAAGTGTTTTCGGTCCCATTCCGCCTTTCCCAATAACCGCGCGGATGCCGAATTTTTTCATGATGTCGCCTTGGTAAGGCTCCTCACGTATACTTGTTGTTGGACCTGCCGCTTTAACGTGCCATTTCCCATCTTCATCTTTAAGCATAACTGGACCACAGTGATAAATGATTTGTCCGTTCAGATCAACTGGTGCATCGTTTTCTGATAAATGCTTATGGATCGCATCACGCCCCGTGAACATACGACCATTGATTTTAACAACGTCCCCAACCTTAAGTTCTCTGATTTGTTCTTCTGTAATTGGTGCTTGAAGGACCACTTCGCGAGTTTCTGACTTCACTTCCACTTTTTCTTGTTCTTTTGAGAAGTCGATTTCTTCTCCTTCTTGGTATAACCATTCTTTGATATCACCAGTTTCTGCATCAAGTGTAACTCCTAGACGACGATAGGCCCAGCAGTTGTATGCTACAGAAACAAAGAAGCTAGCAGGAATACGGTGCATCACGCCCACCTTACAGCCAAGGAGTGTTGTTTCGCCACCAAAGCCCATTGTTCCAATTCCAAGCTTATTGGCATTTTCCATCACGTATTCTTCCAATTTTCGAAGGTCTTCGTTTGGATTCTCATCATCAACAGAACGGAAAAGCTGTTCTTTTGCTAATTCATATCCAGAAGTACGGTCCCCACCGATACCAACTCCTATGAAACCTGCACTACAGCCCTGTCCTTGTGCTTGGTAGACAGAATGCATGATGCACTTACGAATTCCATCTAAGTCACGACCAGCGCGTCCCAGTCCTTCTAGTTCACATGGTAAACTGTACTGAATGTTTTTATTTTCACAGCCGCCTCCTTTTAAAATAAGGCGAACATCGATATAATCTTCTTCCCATTGCTCAAATTTAATTACAGGAACACCTTCACCTAGGTTGTCCCCACTATTTTTTCCAGTCAATGAATCGACTGAGTTTGGACGAAGTTTTCCATCTTTTGTTGCTTCGACAATCGCTTCACGAATGGCAGCTTTAATTTTTAATTGATTCACCCCAACAGGTGTTTTTACTTTAAAAGTTGGTAGACCTGTATCTTGACAGATTGGAGATACATTTACATCTGCCATTGAAATATTTTCGGTTATTGTTGAGAGAGACATCGCTGCACGTGTGCCAGCACTTTCACTCGCTTTTGCGCGAGCAACTGCTCTACGTACATCCTTTGGAAGTCTTGTTGATGTTTCTACAATTAACTTGTACATGCTTTGTTGTAGCTTATCCATCTGTATTCCCCTTTCCCTAGATTCCCCTTTATCACATGTTCCTCGGCTTATCTGCACCGATTTTTTAGACCCACACGGGTGGATCATAAAAGCGTTGCCACAAAATGTGCGCTATTTAGCTTCAATCGTCGCATCCGCCAGAGACATAACATTATTCACCAGCCTATCATGAACACAATTGTCCAAGAAGCTAGTAAACTATTGAATTTTATTAAACTTGTAAACTCACTATCATTATACTCCTATATATTTTTTTTCGAAAGTAATTTGCAAGCGATTCCAACTATTATTTAGTAGTAGGTAAGGAGATAGAGACAACTTGTTCCTTTTCTGTTATTAAATTCACACCGATTAACCCTGCGACGGAAAAAATCATCGGTATGATGAAACCAAAATAGTAACCTGCTTGAAAATGATCCAAGACCATTCCGAATATAGCTGGAAGTAAGACCGCACTTAAAAAACCCCCTGTGTTAGCAAAACCTGATATCATGCCAGATTCACTTGTCGGAAAGGTTTGTCGTACAACTGCAAAAGTTAAGGAATTCGAGCCAAATGAAAATCCGATGATAAAAAATAAAGAAATAAGCAAGAATAATGGTGGTCCCTTACTGAATAATAGAAAAGTGGACCAGCACAAAACAGTAACTAGATGGAAAAAGAGATAAGGTCGTTTAATGTTTCCTAATCGACTCGAAATCCAGCCAATTAATGGTGCACCAATAAGTGCACCGATGAGACTAAACATAATAAGTTGGCTTGCTTCCATGCGGGTAAACCCGTATATTTCCATTCCGTAAGGCACTGCCCATGAACCGATAAATCCTAAATACCCACCGACAAGTCCGAAATGACATAGAAATAACGCCCATGCTTGTCGATTTGATAAGATATGTTTGAGTAAAACGGAGAGATTTTCACGTTGGATTTCTTTTTTCTCAATCATCGGTTGACCGGGCTTTTTTACAAGGACAAAATATAGAAATATCCCACACATACATAATAGGACTCCCCCTGAAAAAAAGGCACCTCGCCACCCTAAAAGTGCGACTAAAGCTGAATAAGGAACGGTTGCCATCAAGAAACCTAAACTACCAGTCATTCCCGCGACACCGATGAGTCGAGTAAATTCTTTTTTATTAAACCATTTACTTAAAATCAGCACTAAATTCACCCAAATCGTTGCATCCCCGATCCCCGTTAAAATACGTGCAAAAAAGAGGATGAATTCATGGGTGCCTATGCTGTAAAGAACTGTCCCACCCCCTGTGAGGATCGCACCAAAAATCAGAAAAAAGTTAGGTCCATATCGGTCAGCCAAAATCCCCATCGGCATTTGCAGAGCCGTGTATACAAGAAATTGAATGCTTGTAAGAAGGCCAATCGTGGTTGCTGTCACTTGGAAATCAGTCATTAATTGGTCTGTAATAAGCCCTGGCGCGGTCCGCTGGCTAGACATGACGACATACGTAAACAAAACAGAAGTAAATATAACCCATCTGAATTGACTTTTTTGTTTGTTCATCGTTATCTACCCCTGTTTGCTTTTTTACAGTATATATATGGATTTTTATATCCGTGATGCCCATACAGAGGTAAAAAAAACAATCATTACATTTTATATCTCGAACAGGTATAATCAAAAAATGGGAGTTGAGATCAATGAATAAAAAAGACGTCGCAAACATCCGTAAACAATTTAAATTAGATAATCAATATTTAAAATTAAATGAGATTCTCAATGTCTATGTAAAAAAAGAATCGGGTGAGATTTATCACCATATCTGTCAACCATTCGAACTGTTAGAGCTAGAAGCACAGGAATTATTTTTAGGTAATTTTAAAAAGACGTTGTCAGGTCAGCTTGATACTAAGTTGTTTGAATTGAGATTCCAACAAGGTGTTGAGAATAGTACACGTGACCTTTTATATGATGGACTCGAAATGGATGATACAGAAGATTGGATTGAGCAAATGCTGTTAATCGTTGAAAAAATATTTGCTCATACTGTTTATGAGTTTGACACTGTAGTAACATTCATCCGTGCCGAATATCGAAAACCGACTCGAAAACGTGACCCTGAATCTGAAGCTGGCGGCTCTGATGAGGTTTATTATAGCCCGCTTATTCTTTGTAGCCTGAATAAAATTGATCAACCGAAAAAGACATTGGTTTTTGATTATATTGAGAGAACGTTCAAATCAAACACAGAGTTGGATCCTGTTATTAACTTAACTGCCCCACTTACTGGTTTTCTTTTTCCTGCCTTTACTGATAATGCAGCAGACGTGAATCATATTCTGTATGCTGCGGGAAAAGCAAATGAGCCAAGCTATACATTTATTGAAGATGTGTTAAACTGCGAAGATATCATGACAGCAGAAGATGATAAGATTGGATTCGAGATGATCCTAAAAAATGTCATTGGAGATACAGTAGAATCCGAGGTTATTTCTAATGTGTACGAAGAAATTGACCGATTCGTTCAGGAAAAAGAAGAAGAGTCAGAAGAAGAAAGCGAACCACCCGTGATCAACTACCAAGATGTCGAACGCATCTTAAAGGTTAGTGGCGTTGATGATGTGGATACAGCAAAGGTAGAACATGCTTTTAAAAGTGTTATCGATGACGAGCGACATGAATTCAAAGCAGCCAACCTCATTCCAAAATCAATTAAAATCAACACCAAGGTTGCGAAACTTTCTTTAAGTCCAAAAGAACTTAAATACGTCAAATACATCATGTACCAAGGCAAACGTTGTTTGTTGTTAGAAATTGACGAGGATGTCGTGGTTGAAGGACTAACGCTTGAAACGAAGAACCCTGGTGAATAAGGATAGTTCTACAGATCCTTTAAATTAGGCTCTTTCTAATAAATTGTTTTTAATGAAAAAACAAACCTTTTGATTTCACGGAAATCAATTGTGAAAGTTTTTGAACAGCCTTGGATTAAAAACAGTGGATTTCATATCGAAATCCACTGTTTTACTTATTCCTTCCAATCCTTCTTAAAGGTTTCGTATTTTCCTTCTAAATCATCAAGCATTCCGATGAG
Source organism: Bacillus nitroreducens (assembly GCF_964021195.1). NCBI lineage: Bacteria > Bacillati > Bacillota > Bacilli > Caryophanales > Bacillaceae > Bacillus > Bacillus nitroreducens. The sequence continues at coordinate 448,711 of NZ_CAXHYI020000003.1, forward strand.
ACGATCTATGTCCTCCACATCTGTAGATTCAGGGTCTAATGTATCAATTACCTCTAAGAACATATTTAGACGATTTTTCAAATAGGTTAATTGTGAGTCCTTATCATGAATCGCTTTTCCCAAGTGACAACGTTCCTTTCATTTTCCGACTTCTTCTATCTTAGTAAAAGATGTTTATATTGACAACTCTTATTCTATTCAATACAATGCCTATGGCGATTTGTGGTTCACCCATTCATCACATGTATGTTCAAAAAGGAGGATGAAAAGGACCACGTCGACAAAAACGCCACGTCCTTTTGTCTTGTCGACACTAGCACATCCTGTACGTCGAAGTTCGAGGCGATGAAGCTTCGAGTTCCGCTACGTATGCAATTAATACGCGAGGAACGCAGAAGCAAGCCAACAGCTTCCACATGATGTGGTGACTTCGACGTTTGACACAGGACGTGTCAGACTTTAGTCGAAGTACCTCTACTGATGTGTCACTTTCATTCGACATTTTTGAACATCCTATAAAAAAGGAGCTACATAATGACTACTAACTTACAATCTTCATTAAAAATTTCTCCTGCACATGATCCGTGGGAGGCTTATTTAGATGTTGAGCAATACGGCTCAATGCAACTTACGAATATCGAGTTTACAACCACCTATCTCTGCAACATGAGATGTGAACATTGTGCAGTAGGTTACACATTACAACCAAAAGACCCTGATGCCCTGCCAATTGATCTTTTGCTTAAGCGCTTGGATGAAATTCCTAAGCTTCGTTCTCTAAGTATCACAGGCGGCGAACCGATGCTTTCAACAAAATCGGTAGACAATTATGTCGTCCCTCTTCTTAAGTATGCCCATGATAGGGGGGTTCGTACACAAATCAACTCAAACCTCACACTTGACCTTAAGCGATATGAAAAAATTGTCCCGTATTTAGATGTGCTCCATATTTCACATAACTGGGGAACAGTAGATGATTTTGTAGAGGGTGGCTTTGCTATGATGGAAAGAAAGCCCTCGTTTGAACAGCGTGAACGTTATTTTACAAGAATGATCGAAAACAGTAAGGCCTTATCACGAGCTGGTGTGATGGTTGCTGCAGAAACGATGCTGAACAAACGAACACTTCCGCATTTAGACAACATCCACAAACAAATAGTGGAAGAGATGGAGTGTGGACGACACGAAGTTCACCCAATGTACCCAAGTGATTTTGCAAGTAATCTTGAGGTATTATCCTTAAAGGAAATCCGAAGCGCTATTCACCATCTCCTTGATATTCGAAATGAAGATGTCTGGATGCTCTTTGGAACACTGCCGTTCTATGCGTGTAGTGATAATGTCGAGGATCTCACCCTCCTAAAGCGTCTTTATGCAAGTAAAAACGTAACAGTACGTAATGACCCTGATGGACGCTCTCGACTAAATGTGAATATATTCAACGGAGACATAATCGTAACTGATTTTGGTGATACTCCACCTCTCGGTAATGTTCAAACAATGTCTCTTCAGAAAGCATATGACAATTGGACACAAACAAAAATTGCGAAAGAAATCAGTTGTCATTGTCCAGCTATTAAATGTCTTGGTCCTAATATCCTTGTAAAAAATGCGTATTACAAAGAGGATGACTTTACTAAACGTCATACAAACATATAAAAATTCGGGCGCCAAATGGTCGCCCGAATTTTGTTTTGTTATTTCACAATCATGGGGAACAATTCCTTATCTAGGATTATCTGACACCATAAATCCATAAGAAACATGATCCTGAACTGGAATCCATGCCCCAATTCCTTGGTGGGTTACGTTTTTAACTACGATGGATTTCTTGCTTCCTTTTAGAACGAGGTAGACTTCTCCATATGTAACCTTCCCTTTTTCATTAACGGCTGGCGCATATGCGTATAAATATCCAAGTTTTTTCGGTGGTACATTATAAATTTGATCCTTTTTCGTACCTCCACCAATAATCGTTGTAAAAGAAAGTGGAAGCTTTGTTTTGTTCGCTGCTTCAATTAGCATCATTTTCTTTACTTCTTCCGCACCTTGGATATCAGCCGTTAAGCCACCTCTTACTATTTTTTGCATTTCCTGTTTGTAGTGAATTTTGTATGGAGCTTTTCCTCCACGGTTGTCATAAAAGTTTGTATTGATTTTTTCATATTCCCAATTTGTACTTGTTTCTGATGATTCGTAGTTTAATGGCCACTGCCCTAGATAAATAGTTGCACGATATCCAAGCGCAAGTGGTGTTGTTTGAATAGCTGATTCATTTAAAATACGAATAAGGTCTGGATTTTCTATTTCCATACCAGCACTATCAATCAGCTCTTTTGCAAGCTTACTTGGCTGAAGATAGGGCAAATCTTGCGTTGGGTTCGGATACGTATTATCCTGTGATATGTCCAAAACGGAACTAGGAATTTTAACTTTATCTGCTTTTTCACCCTTCGACTTTTCGGTACCTTCCGCCAATGTTGTTTCTGCAATGAAAGCAAACATGAGAATGACGGTAACTATAAAAAGAAATTTTCGTTTCATAGGTCGGTACTCCTTTCCTAAGCTTTGTGCTTAGTGTTTTCGAAGTATTTGCAGATTATCCATCCTTATATTAGGAAATTTTTGAGCATCCTTTTTCAAGGTTGAATCCAACCGTTAAAAATTCATGAATCGCCTGTATTGAGCATTAACTCTGTACACCCTTCTGCATCAATTTTTCAAAAAAGGGAAAAAAGAGTTGAATAATGGGTCCGATTGCGAATGTGACAACTAATGTTCCGATACCAATTGGTCCTCCGACCAAAAGAGCTAAAAGCAAGCCAGTCGCCTCCGCAATTGTTTTGGACACACCAAATTTGAGCTTAAATCGCTTACTGATAGCGAGCATCAAGTTATCTAATGGCGAGAGTGGAAACTTTGCCTGTAAATAGATTGCAATTCCTAGTGACGCAACGACAATTCCGACTACTAAAACAAGAGCCTTGATGAATAACCCTTTAAAGTTCCATCCATCTAAAGCAATTAATAACCAAAAATCAACAAAGAACCCGATTAAAATAATCGTTCCAATTGCTAAAAATGCTGGCCTCTCCTTTAGTAAAATCGCATTTACGAGCATGACTATACAACCGACAATTATCACCCAATTCCCAACCGTAAGACCGATAGACGCTGAGAGACCAACATTTAGAGCATCCCATGCCCCTGCACCGATGTCAGCAATAATCATTAAACTTATCCCTAATGCTAAAATAAATAATCCAATACTAAAAAATAGAACTCGTCGTCCAACCATTGATGTACTCCCTTAGGATCGTATTTGTATGACTGTTAATGGAACAGTCTTTATTATTATAATCGTCTTGTAAAAAATATAGATATTTTTTTATATTTTTAGTATTTACCTGAATATTTTTAATCTTAGGTAAATATGATTAAGTATACCTTAATTGAAGGAGGGATAAGGAGACCATACCTTAATGCAGGGGGGTATGCTATCGATTTACCTGACGTGAAGTACACCACTGAAAGTTATCCCTTTAAAAGTACTTAGAAAAATGCAAAAAATCTAAACAACTCTGTGTAGATGATGTAATCTGCACAGAGTTGTTTTTTGTTTTAATTCAACCTGATTACTTATTTATACGCCTAATTTTTGATCACTCGACAATTTCGAAAGTTTCCGTAATTTCTATGCTCCCCTTTACCGATTGTGCAATTGGACAATTTCGATGAGCAACTTCGATGGAGCGCTCAATTTTCTGTTCATTCAAATCATTTCCTTTAATTAAGTAATGAAGATGTACTTTCTCAACTCTGTTTGCCTTCGCCTCGTTTCGTTCAACTTCAGTGTGAATCGTGATGTCCTCCACCTGCATTCTCTTTTTTTCAAGAACCTTCCGAAGGGTGCCTCCACTACAAGCCGCAATTGATGATACTAAAAGCTGATAAGGTCGAAATCCATATGCCTCATCACCCGCAACATGTAGTGTCCCATATTCTACATCTGTGTAAAACCCAACTTCTTGCATTTTAAAAATCATTTATCATGTCCCCCAGTTTTTTTATTATTTCTAGTGTACTCATACTTCCCCAAGTTGAAAAGAAAAACAGATTTGACATTTTTAAAGGCTTTAATCTTTTCCATTTTCAATGGTAAGGTAATTTTGTATGATTAGAGGGGAAATCAAACAGGGGGAAAACAACATGAAATTGCGATTTTGGATTTTAGTCAGTATTGTAGCGGTCTCAGGGTTTAGTCAAGGGATGCTGCTACCATTAATAGCTGTAATCTTTGAAAATAGTGGACTTTCCTCAACCTTAAATGGTCTTCATGCAACTGCCCTTTATATCGGAATTCTTTTTATTTCGCCATTTATGGAACATCCTTTACGCAAGTATGGCTACAAACCTGTTATTATATTTGGTGGATTGCTTGTTGTAGTATCACTTGTCCTATTCCCATTATGGAAATCATTTTGGTTTTGGTTTGTGTTACGACTTCTAATCGGTATCGGAGACCATGCCTTGCACTTCGGAACACAAACATGGATTACGTCTTTTTCTCCTGAAAATAAACGTGGTCGAAACATTTCTTTATACGGTTTATTCTTTGGGCTTGGCTTTGCAACAGGTCCATTAATGACACCGCTAGTAGAAATAAATGAGGCATTGCCATTTGTCCTATCATCACTCTTTTGCTTAATTGGCTGGTTCTTTCTATTCCTATTAAAAAATGAATTTCCTGAAACCGACCTAGGTGTGAATTCTTTTAAAGAGACGATTAATCGCTTTTCAAAAGCCTGGAAATATGCATGGGTTGCGTTCTTGCCACCGCTAGCCTATGGATTTTTAGAATCATCGTTAAATGGAAGCTTCCCTGTATATGGGTTACGAATTGACCTAAATGTGACGTTCGTATCGATCCTACTAACATCGTTTGCTCTCGGAAGTATCATTACACAACTCCCTTTAGGCATTCTAAGCGACAAATTCGGCCGAAGAAATATTTTAATGATCGTGATGTTTTTAGGATTTTTCAGCTTTACAGTTGCAAGTTTTCTTGAACATTCGCATCTCGGATTATGGCTATGTATCACGTTTGCGGGTATGGCGGTTGGTTCCACATTTTCACTGGGTATCTCCTACATGACAGATTTAATGCCAAAGAATCTACTGCCGACTGGCAACCTCCTTTGTGGCATCTTCTTTAGTATCGGCAGTCTTATTGGTCCTTTTGTCGGAGGACTGTTTATCCAATACGGGGAAAAGATTAGCTTTTTCAATGTGATTGGAACGATGTTACTTTTCATCTTTATCGTCATTTCTGTTTTCGGTTCAAAAACGGCTCCTAAAACGGCTGAATATTGACTTCCTCTTTTGGAAGTCTTTTTTTGATTCATAATGGTTTGCCTATTTTCAGAATTTCATTGACGTTTTCATCTTTACTGTTATATAATACAATTAATTATAATAAACTGTATTAAAACAGATTAACTAACCAAAAAAGGGAGATGATTTGAATGAGTAGGCAAGAACGCAAAAACATGATGGAATTTATTGAAAAGGTAAAGGGTATTGACAAATTTGTCCTCATGTATATGACAGATGCAGATATTGAGCATATCTACAACACAACCTATTATCACCATATCGAAATCGCTGAATAATATAATACCCACCTATTCATAGGTGGGTTTTTTACTGCCTCCAAAAGCTTATTTAAAATAATTCTAAAAAACACTTTAAAAACAAACGCAATATGTTATAATTAATAATAATTATAAAGTAAAAATCATTAAAACAAACTGCTGCTATCAATCTGATTGCAGTTTTCCTATTTAAATAGCTTAATGATGGTGATTACCTTTCTCAATTAGCAAAATAACATTGATTTTTATTCTCAATTAGATTAATAAAAATGATTATTTTTCTCAATTACAACTGGAGGCGATATAAATGAATACAGATGTTAAAACAGCACCAAGACAACGACAGGTCTATAACATAGAAAACGGCCCTTCCTTATTTCTTGAAAAAGCGAGACTTCACGGTGAATTAATTGCAGCAATAACAAGTGGTGTGTTAATCGTAATTGCATGGATACTCGGTCATTTTGAACACAGTACCTCCTCTATTGTGTTCTATCTACTTGCATTTGTGATTGGTGGATACGCCAAAGCTAAGGAAGGCATTTCCGACACGATTGCTGAAAAGGAATTAAATGTAGAAATGCTCATGATTTTTGCAGCGATTGGCTCTGCTATCATTGGCTATTGGAACGAGGGAGCTATATTAATCTTCATTTTTGCTTTAAGTGGCGCACTTGAAACCTATACAATGAATAAAAGCCATAAGGAAATTTCCTCACTCATGGGGTTACAGCCAGAGGAAGCAACCCTTATTACAGATGGGATTGAAAGAGTTGTTCATGTTTCATCCCTTAAGATTGGTGACTCCATTTTGGTAAAACCAGGTGAACGAATTCCAGCAGACGGAAGGCTTTTAAAAGGTGAGACAAACGTGGACCAATCTGCAATCACAGGAGAATCTATTCCTGTTCATAAAAAACATGGTGATGATGTGTTTGCTGGTACAGTCAACCTTCGAGGGTCTATTACGGTTGAAGTAACTAAACTAAATGAGGATACATTGTTTCAAAAAATCATTACACTCGTTCAATCTGCTCAAAGTGAAAAATCACCTTCACAGCTGTTCATTGAAAAGTTTGAAGGAAAATATGTGAAATTCGTGTTGATTGCAGTTGGTTTAATGTTGTTCCTGCCCCACTTCTTACTAGGATGGACATGGACAGAGACTTTTTACCGAGCGATGATATTATTAGTAGTTGCATCCCCTTGTGCACTGGTGGCTTCCATTATGCCAGCTACCTTGTCGGCGATTTCAAATGGCGCGAGACGTGGAATCCTTTTTAAAGGCGGCGTACATTTAGAGCAACTAGGAAATCTAAAAGCCATTGCGTTTGATAAAACTGGAACTTTGACAAAAGGAAAGCCCATTGTTACTGACATGATTGTTGGAGATTCAGTAAATTCCGATGAATTTATACAGATTGTTGCATCAATCGAAAACCAGTCCACACATCCATTGGCACAATCAATTGTGGCATATGCCAAATCGAAGGGATGTGCGCTTGTTCCGATTGACGGAATCGAAGACATGCCAGGCTATGGTGTGAAAGCAACTGTAGGCGAGACAGAGTGGCTTATTGGGAAATCTGAATTTGTTGGTAAAGATAATGCGACTAATTTTAATAATGGGATTTCTAGACAATTAGCTTCTGAAGGAAAAACGATTGTGTATGTTAAAACTGACAACGAGATAACTGGAATTCTTGCTCTAAAAGATGTAGTTCGAGAACACACTGTTTCCGCTGTATCAGACCTCAAAGAGCTTGGTATTTATACAGTCATGCTAACAGGTGATGGTGAAAAAACGGCAGAAGCCATCGCAGCTGAAAGTCATGTTGATCAACACATTGCCGATTGCCTACCAGAAACAAAGGTTACTCATATAAAAGAGCTTATTTCCGACTATGATACAGTGGCTATGGTAGGTGATGGAATTAATGATGCACCAGCACTTGCTACAGCAAATGTTGGAATTGCAATGGGCCAAGGAACAGATGTGGCAATGGAGACAGCCGATATCGTTCTCATGAAAAACGACCTCCCTCGGATTGCAGAAGCCGTTAAACTTTCAAAAAGGATGAATCGGATCATCAAACAAAATATTGCATTTTCAATTGCTGTCATTTTGCTGTTAATCGTTTCAAACTTTTTTCAAGTCATCGACCTTCCATTTGGTGTAATAGGTCATGAAGGAAGTACGATTCTTGTTATATTAAATGGACTCCGACTTTTAAAGTCATAAAGAAAGGACTTGACCCTATTCGGTCAAGTCCTTCATATTATTTGCTATTGGGACAAGAAAAACCGTCCCTCCTGATTCCTAATGGTAGCCGTTACTTCCGTTTGCAGAACTACTTGTTTTTTGTTTTGGACTATTTTTCTTTCCTCTTTGCTTTGTACTTCCACCGTTTTTCTTAGACATAATAAAGGCCTCCTTGGTTCGTACTTACATCCTCTATTATCTCTCGTCCTTTCACTTTCCATAAAGGTAACTTACGGTAATCATTGACCTCTGATTCGATGACAATTGATAATAGCGTTAATTTCTCCACCAATTATGATGATCATCGCGGATAAATAGAACCAAATCATTAGAACGATAATAGCACCTAGGCTTCCATATGTTGCAGAGTAATGTCCAAAGCTATTCACATAGTAGGAAAAAGCAAGCGAAACAAACATCCATCCAAAAGTTGCAAAAAACGCGCCAGAAATAATCTCTCTAAATTTTAACGGGCGATTCGGTGCTACCCAATATAAAAAAGTAAACACGATAAAAAGAATAGCGGCACTGACAATCCAACGAATTCCGTTCCAAATATCTAAGAATTCATCAGACAAACCAAATGATGAAAACATAAAAACACCAATTTGTTTTCCGAAAACAGGCAGTAACAAAGCAACAATGATTACAAAAATCATGCCGAATGTTAACAACACCGAGATTCCCCTCGTATAGAAGAAGTTCCTGGTTTCTTTCACATCATATGCTTTATTAAACGCGCGGACAACAGCATTAATTCCATTAGATGAAGACCATAACGTACCAATAATCCCTACTGATAGCAGGCCTCCTTTTTGCGAGCCAACAATGTAATTTAAGTTTTCTTCAATCATTGTATACGTACTCTCTGGAGCGTATTGCTTTACAAAACCTAACACATCAACTTGGGAAATTGGTAAATACCCGATTAGGGTCACAAGAAAGAGTAAAAACGGGAATAGAGAAAGCAAGAAAAAGTAGGCGAGCTCAGCTGACATGCTTCCTACCTCATCTTCCTTATATCGCAAAATTAATTCCTTAATAAACCGCAAATCTAACGTTCGAATTTGGGTCATTACTTCACCTCTCTATATTATCGTCCCTCAAATCTTTCGGTTTATTATAAAGTGAAACTAACAATCAGTGGAGATTTTCCACTGATTGTTAGTTGAGGTCCACAGGACGTGGGTCACAAAGACGTCGCCACACAGAAGGGCGTTCTTAGTCTTTGTTCACTAATTCGACCCTTTACGGGCAGTTACCCACACCCTTTTCTTTGACTAGTCGAATTCAAGAGGTTTGGACTTACTGACCGTTACGAGTCGGAGAAATTGCATCCTTTGTTTCCTTAACAGCTTCGACAATTTCAGGTGTTGTTTCAACAATTTCATTCACCTTTGAGGTCACAATGCGGACGTCCTCTGCCACTTGCTCAACGGTTGTACGAACCATGTCAAATTGGTCCTTCATACGGTCTGTATATTCTTTCGGATTTTTTATGACATCAACGCATTTTTTACTAACTCTCTTACTAGTATGTAAAAATTGCTCTCTTGTTTCCTTATCAAACAAAGAAATTGCTGCACCTACAACAGCCCCAATTACCATACCCTCGACCATTTTATTGCGCTTTGCCATATAATAATTACCCCTTTACCACTAGTTTTTCCTTCTTAATGATATCCAATAAACGTTGACAACCGTCACTTACCATCTCGTACACTTCATCAAAATTCCCTGTATAATATGGATCTGGTACATCCGTAATCTTTCTATCATCAACATAATCTAAAAGTCGCTTCAATTGACCTGTTTTTTCAGTATCTATCATGCGCTCGAGATTTCGTAAATTGTCAGAGTCCATCGCAATAATATAATCGAATTCTTCGAGGTCCGAAGAGATAACTTGGCGAGCTTTCATTCCTTCAAACGAAATGTTGTTTTCGTTCAGAATTTTTTGCGTCCCTTCATGTGGTGGTCTTCCAATATGCCAATCACCTGTTCCAGCTGAGTCCACCTCGATTTGACCTTCAAGCCCTTCCTTTTTAACTAAGTCCCGAAAAATGGCCTCCGCCATCGGGGACCTGCAAATATTACCTAAACAAACAAATAAAACTTTTACCATCTGTACGTTCTCCTTATGTTATAATTTTCTGCCTAGTACCATATTAACTAATAGTAGAAACATGTTACAATAAGAATACACTGAAACTTGAAAGGATGAAAACATGGATCTCTCACAAAAATCGGTCGAAAATGTAGAGTTTATGATAGAAAAAATTAAAGAAAAGCTTAAAGTCCTTAATTTAGGAGCTATCAAGCCTTCCCATTTTGATGAAGAAATGTACGAGGAATTAAAAGACATCTACGACCTTACCATGAAAAAGAACTCATTCAGCCCAAACGAGATGCAAGCACTTGTTGAAGAACTTGGTAGCCTACGTAAAAACAAATAATACATACACAAAATGCGACCTTTAGGGTCGCATTCAGGCTGTCGAGAAAGTCTCGACAGCCTTTATTCTTTTGATACACTTTAATAATTCACCGCGTTAATATGTTATAATATATTTAATAAATTAGGGTTGGTGATATTGTGTTAAATACTAGGGAAAATACACAAAATGAAATTGAATTTGTATCAATTGACGAGCTTATTCCAGATAACCATCTGTTACGAAAAATAGATAAATACATAGATTTTTCTTTTATAATTGAGAGAGTAAAACCTTACTACTCTGAAGATAATGGTCGACCTTCGATCGACCCTCTTGTTCTTTTTAAAATGATGTTTATTGGATATTTTTATGGTATCCGTTCCGAAAGACAGCTTGAACAAGAGATAAAACTTAATGTCGCATATCGTTGGTTTTTAGGTCTCAGATTTAAAGATCCTGTACCACATCATTCCACAATAAGCTGGAATCGTCATAAGCGTTTTAAAGGATGAAATTGTTCTTCTTGCAATGAATCACAAAATGGTTGGCGGAAGAGTCTTATTTACGGACTCCACTCATCTCAAAGCTAATGCGAATAAACATAAATTTACAAGGGAAGAAGTTGAAGTAGAAACTCGTGAATATTTAAATGAGTTAAATAAGGCAATTGAAGAAGATCGTGCTGAACATGGAAAAAAGCCTTTAAAGGAAAAGGAGGAGGTGAAAGAAACAAAAGAGATTAGAGTAAGTACCACAGATCCAGAAAGTGGGTTTATGTCGCGAGACAATAAGCAAGAGATGTTCTGTTATTTAGACCATCGGACAACAGATTTGAAGTTTAACATTATAACTGATGCATTCGTAACTCCAGGTAATGTCCATGATTCAATACCATATCTTAGCCGTTTAGATCGTCAAATCTTACGATTTAACTTTAATGTGGAAGCTGTTGCTCTTGACTCTGGATACTTAACTAATCCGATTTGCAAAGGATTATCAGATCGTAAGATCTTTGGAGTTATTGCCCATAGAAGGTATCAACCAACAAAAGGACTCTTTCCAAAATGGTAGTTTAAATATAATAAAGAAAATGACATTTATGTTTGTCCAAATAGCGAGGAACTAACATATCGTTCAACTACAAGAGAAGGTTACCGAGAGTACAAGTCAGATCCCAAGAAATGTTCAACCTGCCCTCTTCTTGAACAATGCACTAGATCCCGGAATAAGCAAAAAGTTGTTACTCGTCATGTTTGGGAAGATCATAAAGATAAGGTGAGGCTAAATCGCCTCTCTCTGGAAGGGAAAATTCTTTATAAGTTTAGAAAAGAAACCGTAGAGCGAAGCTTCGCAGACTCAAAAGAGCTGCATGGGCTTCGCTACTGTAGGTTACGGGGAAATAAAAATGCTAGTGAGCAGGTATTACTTACAGCAGCCTGCCAGAACATGAAAAAGATTGCCAACCACCTAGCCAAGCAAGGCTAGATGGTTGGGAGTGATATTTTCAAGATTTTTGATAAAGAATAATGTCAACTTACAACTACAAAAACCACCGAAAACAAAAAGTGTAGAGAAAAAATACCCCTTTCTCTACACTCTGAATGCGACCTTTAGGGTCGCATTTTTTTATAGGTAAATTTAATGGGAAGGAGTATGTGCAGCAATCGGGCGGGAAACACGATTGTCGCAGGGATTACGCAATTACTCCTGCGATGGCGCATACCCACGGGGCAACGACGCATTTACTTCTGCGATGGCGCATTTCCACGAGACGACAACGCAATTATTACCGCGAACACGCATATCCACGAGGCGACGACGTATTTACTCCTGCGATGGCGCATTTCCACGAGACGACAACGCAATTATTACCGCGAACACGCATATCCACTAGGCGACGACGCATTCACTCCTGCGATGGCGCATATCCACAGGGCGACGACGCATTTATTACCGCGAACACGCATATCCACGAGGCGACGACGCATTTCCCCCCACAATGGCGCATATTCCGTGGCCACGACGCAATTATTACCGCGAACACGCATATCCACAAGGCGACGACGCATTCCCCCCACAATGGCGCATATTCCGTGGCGACGACGCATTTACTACCGCGAACACGCATATCCACGAGGCGACGACGCATTTACTTCTGCGATGGCGCATATCCACAGGGCGACAACGCATTTATTACCGCGAACACGCATATCCACAAGGCGACGATGCATTCCCCCCCACAATGGCGCATATTCCGTGGCGACGACGCATTTACTACCGCGAACACGCATATCCACGAGGCGACGACGTATTTACTCCTGCGATGGCGCATTTCCACAGGGCGACGACGCATTTATTACCGCGAACACGCATATCCACGAGGCGACGACGTATTTACTCCTGCGATGGCGCATTTCCACGAGACGACAACGCAATTACTCCTGCGATGGCGCATATCCACAGGGCGACAACGCATTTCCCCCCCCAATTTTGCATATACCCTAGCGATGACGCAAATACTCCTACCAACACGCATATATCCTAACGACGACGCAAATACCTGCCACAAACACTTTTATTCCCGCAAGCCACATTGCCACCAACTAGATGAAAATACCCATTTTATAAGATTAAGGCAAAAACTCCCCTAGCTGCGCATATATGTATAAGAAGGGGCAGTCGGAAAATCCAAGGGACAGGTCATTGTCTCAGTGTTAAACTTAAGATTTGTTGCCCCAATCTAAGGGGGGAATACAATTGCTAGGTCTATGGCTAACGCTTATTGGAATCACTGTATTGTATTTTATCTCCACTGGTTTTTGGTTTTATTTCGTAAAGTCTGGCATGAATATGGACGACTCAAAAAAAATTGACCCAATCCCAACTGATCGAGATTTTTAAATAAGCCACACCTTGTACAGGTATGGCTGGTTTATGTGTAGGTTAGCACCTACACTTTTTTATTTTTATTTACGAGTTAGATGATACACAACGGATTCATATGGACGTAAGGAAATTCCTTTAGAAAGACTAGTCTGTGAATCCCCGTAGTTGGAAATGAGTAAATCAGTCGTATATGTTTCAAGCCCAATACTGTCAGGAACTTCAAACGTAGCGTCCAAGCCGTAAAAGTTATTCACAACTAGAAGTTTCTCATTATTACCATTTCGAACATATGCAAAAATCTGCTTATCGTCCTCTAGTAAAAGTTCATAATCACCGTACGTAATAATATCGTATTCTTTACGGAGCTTAATTAGTTTTTGATAATGGTAGAAGACTGAGTTTTTATCTTTTAAGGCATTCTCTACGTTAATCGTGTCGTAATTCGGCGCAACATTTATCCATGGTGTACCGCTCGTGAAGCCCGCATGTTCAGTTGAATCCCACTGTACAGGTGTACGAGAATTATCCCTTGATTTTTGTTTTAAAATTTCAATTATCTCGTCATTACTCATCCCCTGTTCTCTTTTTATATTATAGATATTCAGGGATTCGACATCACGATAATCAGAGATATCGTTGAACTTAGGATTGGTCATTCCTATCTCTTCACCTTGGTAAATGTAAGGCGTTCCTTGCATCATATGGATCGTTGTCGCAAGCATCTTCGCCGACTCTGTTAAATACGTAGAGTCGTCGCCATATCTTGAGACAACCCGAGGTTGGTCATGGTTACACCAAAATAGTGCATTCCAGCCACCACCCTTATGCATTTCAACCTGCCAAGTCGATAAGATTCGTTTCAATTCTAAGAAATCAAAATCAGCAACCGTCCATTTTTCACCATTCGGATAATCCACTTTTAAATGGTGGAAATTGAAAGTCATACTAAGTTCTTCACGTTCTGGATTTGAATATTTTATACAATCTTCAATCGTTGTTGACGACATTTCTCCAACTGTCATGCTGTCGTATTTTGAAAAAACTTTCTGATTCATTTCATGCATAAATTCATGAACTCGTGGTCCATCTGTATAAAATTTTCGTCCATCACCAGGAGGGACAGAACCGTCATCATTTGGGAAACGCTGGTCTTTTGAAATTAAATTGATCACATCAAGGCGGAAACCATCTACCCCTTTTTCAAACCAAAATGTCATCATATCATAGACTTTTTTTCGAACTTCTTCATTTTCCCAATTGAGGTCTGCTTGAGTAACATCAAAAAGATGGAGGTAGTATTGACCTGTTTTTTCGTCATACTCCCAGGCACTGCCACCAAACTTTGATTCCCAATTATTTGGCTCACGACCATCTACTGGGTCCTTCCAAATATAAAAGTCTCGGAACGGATTATCCTTTGAACTTCGTGATTGTTTGAACCATTCGTTTTCAGTTGAAGTATGGTTGACTACGATGTCCATAATAATTTTTAAACCGCGAGAATGAGCTTCCTCAAGCAAACGGTCAAAATCCTCCATCGTGCCGTATTCTTCATGAATCGCAAAATAGTCAGCTATATCGTACCCATTATCCCGCTGTGGCGATTTGTAAATAGGGGTCAACCAAATCACATCTACACCAAGTGTCTTCAAGTAATCAAGCTTTTCGATGATCCCTTGTATATCACCAACACCATTACCGGTCGTATCATTAAAACTCTTCGGATAAATTTGATAAACTACAGATTTCTTCCACCAAGGCTGTTTCATTTGCTACACCACCATTTAAATAATTCATGCTTTTAGTATTTCTAAAAGAAATTAAACTTATTTGTAGTGTTAGTTTAACTTGTATATACAAGTTAGTCAAATGTCTGTTTTTTTGGAAGAAGTAGTATTCTTTACTTGTTTATGTTGAACATGCTGGCGCTATATTTAAAATTAATAGCTCTATTTTAGATTTACTGGCACTAACCCAATTTATTGTCACTATCTCAGATTTACTGGCACTAGCCCAAATTACTGACACTAGCCCAATTTATTGTCACTATCTCAAATTTACTGGCACTATCCCAGATTTACTGGCACTATCTCAAATTTACTGGCACTAACCAAGATTTACTGCCACTAGCCCAAATTTACTGCCACTAGCCCAAATTTACTGGCACTAACCCAAATTACTGACACTAGCCCAAATTACTGACACTAGCCCAAATTACTGACACTAGCCCAGATTTACTGGCACTACCTCTGATTTACTGTCACTATCTCAGATTTACTGTCACTATCTCAGATTTACTGTCACTATCACAAATTTACTGGCACTAACCCGAATCACTGGCACTAACCCAAATTTACTGCCACTCGCCCAAATTACTGACACTAACCATTCTGACGCTCGTTCATCACGTGAGTTATCCATTCTTTTAATACGACCGCATGGTTATGTATTTCATCTTTTGCCCCAAATAATAGAGTGACTTTCCCTTCTTCGATTAAATGCATCAACTCCTGAGTCGCGTGCTGTTTTTCAACATCTGTTTGCAATTCGTTTATATACTGGACTTTAAACTCTCCAAATCTTTCTGGTTTGTGGTAGAATTCCTTACGCAGCTCTGTACTTGGCGCGATATCTTTCATCCACAAATCAAGCTTTGCTACATCTTTTGAAATGCCACGTGGCCAAATACGGTCGATTAGGATCCGTTTTCCATCTTCCTCATTCGCTGGTTCATAGATTCGTTTTAACACGACATTTTTCATCATAACTATCTATCCTTTCAAAAAGAAAAGGACAAAACAGTTGTTTTGCCCCGCTTCTACATTATTTAAATTTGTTATGCAATTTCATTTGATAGTCTTTAAAGACACTTGAATGTGAGGTCTTTCGATTTTTTAAGATTTGGTTTAAACGGAACTGTTTTTCGTTTAACTTTTTCTCATAAATAACCCGTTGAGCTTCATCCTCACATTGATCAAGTAGGTTTTCAATGGTAAGCAATTCTTTTTTTAATTCTGTTTCTTCATTAATAAATCCAGAATTCTTCATGACCCGATAGGCCATACGGAGATCTTCTGGTATTGCTGAATCATCATCAAGCTTTAGGGGCTTTCCGTAGCCTAGAAGGTTATCAAATTCTCCTTCTTGATAAGCTTTACGTATTTTATCCTCAGATACAATCCTTGAAAAATCCATTGTTATTGTCCTCCTTTTTGGAGTGGTACTACTACTACTATTTTACGTGTATTTTGAACTTATTTCCATTCTCCACTTATATTTCTCCTATATTTCATTTTTTACAATATGACAACAACCCCCAAATATCGACATATTTTCATGAATGACTATAAGGTGAAGTGGGTTGAATTGACTTCTCTTAACAAATACAAGCAAATAGTCAGACAAATATAGCTCTTAATATATACCCATAAAACCTTTAAAGGATGGAGATTATATGTTTTCAAATGTGGAAATCGGAATTGATTTAGGAACTGCTAACATTCTCGTATATACAAAAAATAAAGGTGTCATCATTAATGAGCCATCCGTTGTGGCGATCGATACTGAAACGAACAGTGTTGTGGCTGTTGGTACAGATGCAAAAAGAATGATAGGAAAAACACCTGAAAAAATCGTTGCCATTCGTCCTTTACGTAAAGGTGTGATTGCGGATTTCAATGTGACTGCGGACATGCTTCGCCATATCATGAAGAAAGTGAGCCAAAAAACGGGATACTCGATTCGTAAACCAAATGTTGTGGTTTGTACTCCATCTGGCTCAACATCCGTTGAACGACGTGCTATTCAGGATGCAGTTAGACAATGTGGCGCTAAACAAGTGTACTTAATTGAAGAACCAGTTGCAGCGGCGGTTGGCTCAGATTTGCCTGTTGATGAACCAGTTGCAAATGTAGTCGTTGATATCGGCGGAGGGAATACAGAGGTTGCCATTATTTCTTTTGGTGGTGTTGTAACATGTAATTCCGTTCGAATTGGAGGAGACCAATTTGACGAAGACATTATCCAGTATGTACGTAAAAAATACAATGTCCTTATCGGGGAACATACAGCTGAGCAAATCAAATTTGAAATCGGCTATGCACTCGTGAAGCATGAAGCTAAATCAATGGAGATTCGCGGACGCGACCTTGTTACAGGTCTACCTAAAACCATTTCTTTAAGTTCAATTGAAATTCAAGAAACATTAAAAGAGTCATTGCTTCATATTCTAGAAGCAATTCGTGCTACCTTGGAGGATTGTCCACCAGAATTAAGTGGTGACATTGTAGACCGCGGTGTTATTTTAACAGGCGGTAGTGCCCTATTAAACGGGATGCAGGAATGGCTCAGCCAAGAAATATTTGTTCCAGTTCACCTTGCTCCAAACCCGTTAGAATCAGTGGCAATTGGAACAGGACGTTCATTAAGCATTATTCAAAAACTGCATAAGATTGCAAAATAAACAAAAGTACCGTCCTTTATTGGATGGTACTTTTCTATTTAGGCTGTTTTCGCAAACTTTGTTGTTATTGACACAATTGATTTCCGCTACAGGTGGACGCTTTTGAATGGGCGTGGCTTGAGCCTCCTCGTCGGTAAACGCTCCTGCGCGGGGTCTCAAGTCTCACGCTTTTCTGAGCAGGACTTTGAAAAACTCCCTGGAATTAACCCACGCACGAAGAAAATGTGAATACATTTTCGAGGAGTCGCCACCTTCCACTGAAATCAATAGGTTAGTTTTATCCAATAGCAACAATCTTTTAGATAAGAGCCTATATTTAAAACCATATTATTAAACATTCCTACGTTCTACCAAATTAATCCCGAGCCCCATTGCGACGATCCCTATCAATAACATAATCAATAAAGATACTATCACATCTTGTAGACCCGCATTATAAAATATTACATTCATTATTGCTTCCATTGCATGAGACATGGGGAACAAATCTGCAATGAAAACAAGTACAGGGTTTGTAATAGTCCCTGGCATCATATAGGCTCCACTTACAAGTGGAATCAGTGGAATCAATGAAGGATATACCGCGTAAAACTGCTCTGGAGTCTTTACAAAGCCAGTTATTAACATCGCCAAGCTTATCATACTAAACGTAAAGAAGGCAGCGATTAAGATAATCAACCAAAGATTATCTCCAACCTCATAATTCATCATGTATTTAAAAACGAGTAACACAACGATTATCTGTAACATGGTGATCAAGAAACTGTATAAGAGATACCCACAGTACATACTTGTTTTACTGATGGGTGACAAAATCATTCGATCCCAAATACCAGAAATCTTGTCATGCGTAACATTGTTTACCTTAAATCCTAGAATAAACATTGCAATTAAGAAGGTAAAAGCAAATAATAATTGTGTGCTCATGTTATGGGTAGGGATGTTTTCATTATCAAGTCCTAGAGCATGTATTTGAAATGGAGGAACCTTTAACAACTCTTCCACTTCCGCCCGAATATTTTCGTTTTCTCCTGATTTAGCAATTGCATGAAGTTTTGCCTCGCGTTGAAATACTTTGTCGACATGCTGCTCCACATAGTACACACCTGGAAGTTTATTACTAACGACTAAGCGATAATCATCCTCCATTAATTTTACAGCAACATCGACATTTCCTTCTCTCACATCTTCATATGCCTTTTCTGAGGAAACAATTTCAAAGTGAAAGGAATCATCTATATTTAACACACTTTCCCATTTTTTCTCTATTTCGGCCGCATTCTCTTCCTCACTGAAAATAGGAATTGTGGTTTGTGAATGAATACCTCCACCAAATAATAACGTAGCAAGAATACTTCCAACTATAAATAATAAAATCATTAACGGGTTTCGCCTATCTTTAGCAAATTGTGCCCACATTACTGTTTTCACTTTGTCTCCCCCCTTTTTGGATAAAAGGCTAAACCAATTATTGTACATAGTAAAAAGAATCCTACCAATGACAGGCTTGGCATGAACATAGAGGATAACTCCTCAAACTGAGCCCACTCTGATAAAGAAACCATAAACAGACCATTTGGTGTCCATTCTCCAATTCGTTGTAACCATTCAGGAAACATTTCATTTGGAGCAAAATTACCTGCGACTACACCACAAAAGATGACTACTAACATAAAAATGGCATTTGCAGCATCTATATTTTTCATCCTCAGTAAGACTGCAGTGAAAACAGCTGATAATCCCGCTAATGCAAGCGAAAGGATGGAAATATTTCCGACTGTACCCAGCCAAAAGCTTATCGATCGGTCAGGAAACACCTTCAGGATTAAGTGAGAAAATGTAAACACAAACATCATTTGTAACCATGTTAAGAAAAATGTAGATACCATTTTCCCAATTAAAAAATAGATTGGACGACTGTTCGTCAATATAATTCGTTTGAAAACCTGTTCTCTTATTTCAACGCCTGTTTTTGTTGCGATGGTTCCTGTTAAAATTAAGGCGAACAAAGCTGCCATCGCAATGGTCATATACTCGGTTAAAGTAAAGCCTTCACCTGAACCTATTTCTTCAAAACCACCGTTTGGAAGAATCACATCTCCCTCTGTAACATTCCCAGTTTTCTGGAGGGCAAATTGATAATTTAGTTGTTCTATAAAGCCATTCACGATATTGTATAGTGCCTTACTTTCGTTCGTTTCTTTTTCCATTTTAAACTTCATTGAACTTGACGGTGCTTCACCAAGAAAGGCCGCATATAAACTATCAGCAGAAAACCCTTCAGGGATCACTATTATACCGTCTAGTTCACCCTTCTCCACCCTGCTAATCGCTTCATCTTCCTTGAGAGTATAAACTCTCACCCATTCGCTAATACCTTCACTATTCAGATAGGTCATCAGCAATTCTATTGGCTCTATATGGCGTGCTTGCTCCACAACTGCTAAGGCTTCTTCTTCCCCTAGTGAGGCATCTACATCCAATTTTTCTTTTAATCTCTCCATCGATTTTGTCTGATCGTCATGATTTACGACTGCTACTTCCAAATCCATCGAGAGCTCATCTTTGTTCCCAAACAATCCAGCAAAAGCGAAATTCAATACGATGATTAATAGGATAGGTAGAGCGAGTATTGTAATAATTTCTTTTCGGTCACGCCAAAAAAGTAATAGATCCTTTTTAATAAAACTTAACACACCTATCCCCCCTTAATCCCTTAATGTACGTCCTGTCAAATGAAGAAACACATCTTCCAAACTAGGTGTTTCTGTTTGGTAATTTATCATTTGGATATGGTGTTCCTCCGTTAGATGAACAAGCTTATTAATCAGATTGCTCCCTTTTTTTGCGATAATTTTCATTTCCAAATGCGATGCCTCTACCTTGCGAATGCCTTCGAGACTTTTTACCTTCTCAACAAAAGCTTCGTTCAAAGCATCAACTTCAACTTTAATTGTATCTTCAGTCGATAAAATACTAAGTAATTCTGCTTTTGTACCAGCAGCAATAATTTCACCATGATCCATGATGTATAAGCGATCACAAAGCTGCTCAACTTCTTCCATGTAGTGACTCGTGTAAAGAACGGTTGTACCACTATCCTTATTTAACCGACGCACTGTTTCTAAAATATGATTTCTCGATTGTGGGTCAATACCGACCGTTGGCTCATCTAATATCAGGATTTTCGGTTCGTGTAACAAGGCCGCGGCGATGTTGATTCTTCTCTTCATCCCACCCGAAAAAGTTTTCACTAAATCTTTTTGTCGGTCTTCTAGCCCAACCATGACTAATGCATGTTGAATCCTTTTTTCTAGCTCTGCTCCTCTCATGTTATAAATTGAACCAAAAAACTTTAGATTCTCATAAGCCGTCAAATCTTGATATAGAGCGATTTCCTGTGGAACTACGCCTAGAATCTTTCTAATTTCTCCTGGTTTATCAATCGTATTAATGCCATTGAACTTAATCTCACCACTCGTAGGCTTTATGAGGGATGAAATCATTGAAATCGTCGTGGACTTTCCAGCCCCATTTGGTCCTAATAATCCGACTGATTCACCATTATTTAAATATAGATTTACATCCTTAACTGCCGACTTTCCTTTATATGTCTTCGTTAAACGTATTGCTTCAAGCATGAATTCGCCTCCCAGCTACTTACTATCGTTATAATGGCATCATAAAATAAAAAGACCATCGTCACTACTGACAATGGTCATTCTGCAAACATTCTATTGTTACTTTTGTCATTTTTTCTTTTTTTATTAAACTAATCTGTTCCGAATCGCATAAATGGCTAGTTGAGTACGATCCCTTAATTCTAACTTATCTAAAATATGACTGGTTTGATTCTTGACCGTTCCTACTGAAAGCCCAAGAGTATCAGCAACCTCCTTATTGTTCATGCCTTCCCCAATACACTTCAGAATCGCTCTTTCCCTTGGAGTTAATGTTGGATCAATCGATTCCTCCTCTTGATTCTGGAGTAAAACTGGCATTACTTTTGCAGCTACTTGCTCCTCGAGTGATAAGCCGCCACTCATGGCACTTTTAATCGAACGAATAAGTGAATCTGTATCTCCATTTTTCAGCATATAACCATTTACACCTAGCTTTAACGCATCCATCACCAAGCCATTGTCATCAAAAGTGGTCAGCATTAGAATTTTCAAATGAGGGTAGCGAGCGCGCAAAATTTTTGCAGCCTCAATTCCATCCATTTCAGGCATTCGAATATCTAATATCGCTACGTCATAAACGTTTTTTTCACAAAGATTAACTGCTTCTTTTCCATTATCTGCTTCTCCTGTGACTTTAATCTCTTCATCTGTTTCAATCATCACTTTGAGTCCTTGCCGCACCATTACCTGATCTTCCGCAAGCATTACCTTAATCATCCTATCCACCTCGTTCAATTAAAGCTATGGTTCCTCTAACAATAAATTGTTGTTCATCATGAATAATTTCACAGGAACCTCCAACTTTTTCTAATCGTTCTCTCATCGCCTTCAACCCATATCCTTCTTGAAAAAACGGATTAAAGGTTGACTTGTTTATAACCTCAAATCGAAAAATACTTCCTCCTGGAGATTCAAATGAGACTTGTGCTTCCCTAGTCGAGCTATGCTTCATTATATTAGTCAATGCCTCTTGCACCGATCGATAAATCGCAAAAGACTGCTCACCTGTTAACGGGGCAGCGAAGGCACCATGTTTAACTGAAAAATGGATTTTCATAAAACTCTCCATTTCTAGCTTGCGAATTAATCGCATGACCCCTTGAAGCCCACCGACATCCTTTTGCTTAAATGATTTTACAGCTCGTCTTGTTTCATCCAAGCTATGCTCAGCTAATTCCTTCAGTTTTAAAATCTTCTGTTTGTCTTTCTCATCTGCACCTAAACGGAATACCTCTAATTGCATGAGTAAGGCTGTAAGCTTATGTCCAACAGAATCATGAATTTCATGTCCAATCATATTTCGTTCATCTTGCCTCGCCTGCTCTTCCTCAATGACTAGCTGCCGTTTCATTCGTCTATATTCATCTAATAAAGCACTGTTTTTTTGTACTATTTCATTTTCTCGTCTATGTATAGTTTGATATTGGAATAATCCTAACACGACTAACAGATTAAAAACCCCACACCAAGCAATTTGGAGAGAAGATAAATTTGAAGCCAATATAATCCAAGAGATACTCGCAACTTGAACGACTATTACAATCAAACTATGAATACGCGTTAGGTTGAATACAGCTTCAGCTAAAATCAATGCGTGAATGAAGAATATAAACGAATTCAATTCAGAATCTACGGGATAGAAAATTACAATGGTTAGTAGGAGTTGAATAGAAAACAATACGATTTGTACAATCTGTTTTTCTTTGAAAAGTGGATGAATAAACAAAATAATTAGAAATAAACAGATACCTGTTAAACGTTCTACCTCTGAAACAAAGGGCAATTCGATGACAGCGAACACAGTAACAAGAATATAAATAAAGAGCCAAATAAAATACGTCTTTTTCATATATAAATCATCTCCGATAAAGTAAAGCCTCAATCACTATCTTTTAATCACTTATAAGTTCCTACGGTGTAGCCTCATTGTTATTAACGCAGGGGTATAATACCGCCTTGTATACATTCTATTCAAATTATACAATGATTCCCTTATCATCGCACCTCAGACTAGAAGATACAATCACAGGAAGATACCAAAAAAACCGTAAGCCCTATAGGTAGGACTTACGGTTTTACAATTATTATTCCTGTGAAACAGCTGCTTCTACTTCACTTATATCAATCCCTAAAGCACGTGCTACACCTTCACCGTATGCAGCATCTGCTTTGTAGCAGTGTGTAATATGACGAAGTTGAATATCTTTTGTTGTGCCTTGCATAGCTCTAGCTGTGTTTTCAAACAGTCTTTGCTTTTCATCATCAGTCATTAGGTTAAATAATTTACCTGGTTGTTCAAAGTAATTATCATCATCCTGGCGGAAGTCGTAGAAATCTACTCCTCCAGCTAATTCTAATGCAGGATCTTGATGTTCTTTTGAATCTTTCCATTGACCATAACTATTTGGTGAATATGGTACTTGGTTCACTGATGGATTATGGATTCTCATTGCACCATCTCTATGATATGGGCAGAAGTTCTCTGTATTTTTTGGATAGTTTACAGGGATTTGCCAGTGATTTACACCTAAACGGTAACGTTGTGCATCTCCATATGAGAATAAACGTCCTTGTAACATTCTATCAGGTGAAAAACCTAGTCCTGGAACAATATTAGATGGAGCAAATGCTGCTTGCTCTACTTCTGCAAAATAGTTTTCTGGGTTACGATTAAGCTCTACTTCCCCAACTTCGATCAGTGGATAATCTTTCTTATACCAAACTTTTGTTAAGTCAAATGGATTATCTGGGTGCTTCGAAGCTTGCTCCTCTGTCATCACTTGAATATACATTTTCCATTTTGGATAGTCTCCACGTTCGATAGCCTCAAATAAATCTCTCTGACTACTTTCACGATCTTTACCTACTAGTGCTTCCGCCTCTTGGTCAGTCAGGTTATGAATTCCTTGCTGGCTCTTGAAGTGGTATTTTACCCAAACACGTTCATTGTCTGCATTGATCATGCTGTACGTATGACTTCCGAACATATGCATTTGACGGTAATTTGCAGGAATTCCACGGTCACTCATAACGATTGTAACTTGGTGAAGTGCTTCAGGTAATGAAGTCCAGAAATCCCAGTTAGCTTGTGGGTTTTTCATATTTGTTCTTGGATCACGTTTTACAACATGGTTTAAATCTGGGAATCTCTTAGGATCTCTAAAGAAGAATACTGGCGTGTTATTTCCTACAAGGTCCCAGTTCCCTTCTTCAGTGTAGAATTTCATAGCTGTACCACGAATGTCACGTTCAGCATCCGCTGCACCACGTTCACCCGCTACCGTTGAAAAACGGATAAACATATCAGTTTTCTTTCCAACCTCTGAAAATAGTTTTGCTTTTGTATATTTTGTAATGTCGTTAGTAACTGTAAACGTTCCGTATGCGCCAGAACCTTTAGCGTGCATACGACGTTCCGGAATAACTTCTCTATCAAAGTGAGCCAATTTCTCTAATAACCAAACATCTTCCATAACAATTGGTCCACGTCTACCTGCTGTTTTACTATCATCATCATTTGAAACAGGTGCTCCAAATGCCGTTGTCATTTTTTTATTTTGGTCTGTCATTATTCTTCCTCCTAAAATTATTACTAATTTATAATCATTATAATATAGTATAAATTACTTCATTGCAACTAATATGATTAATATTTTTATATTTTTTGTGATATATATTAATCTTATCAGATATACATGTTTTTAGGATCTGATATTCTACTAATTCCTTTTTCATTTATATATATAATTGAGAATTACTAGATTCAACTTGTTCATTTTCACACGAAAAATAGCCAATTCAAAATGATTTGGTCTATGTAATTCCCCCTTACCAATCCTATGAATTTTTCAATTATTACTCTTTCTTTAAATAAGACTGCAAACTCCAACTTCATGAATCTTGCATGTGAACCAATGGAATGTTCCGCTTCAAATAAGTTTATCCTATTCATTGACATAACACCATTTGGTTTCATATAATCAAAACATAAAACCAAATGGTGTTATATTTAAAATTAAAGGAGAATGATTTATGACAAAAGTAGCTGATATCAAACAAACGATTCTAATTGAAGCACCTATAGAAAAGGTATGGGATCTTGTTTCTACTGGTGAAGCGATTGAATCATGGTTTATGCCTAGTAATTTAGTAGCCGTCGAAGGACACGAATTTCATATTCAATCCCCATTTGGTCCTTCTCCCTGCAAGGTATTAAAGGTTGAAGCACCACATCTTCTTATTTTTTCTTGGGATACAGATGGATGGATTGTAGAGTTTCATTTAAAAGAAGTAAACGGAAATACTGAATTCACCCTCATCCATGGTGGCTGGAAAGATTCTGAAGAAATCATTGGTAAAGCAGGCCGTACTGCTGCAGAAGTTCGTGAGACAATGAATGGCGGTTGGGTAGGCATTGTACAAAAATTACGTCAGGTGGCGACAAATTAGTGGGTCAAACTGCTAGGAAATATGATGTATTCCAAGCAATTTCAGATCCTACCCGCAGAGAAGTTCTTCGATTATTATCTAAAAAAGAACTACCCATTTCAGAAATCACGAGTCACTTTTCGATGAGTCGAACTGCTGTAGCAAAGCATCTTCATATTCTATCTGAGGCAAAACTAGTAAGTGGCAAAAAAGTCGGAAGGGAAAAACGCTATCGTCTGCAACCAGAGTCATTCTCAGAGCTGCACGAGTGGCTAGGATATTTCGACCAGTTCTGGAACAATAAACTTTCTATGTTAAAGCATATCGCTGAAAATGGTTCAGATAAGGATTTGAAATTGGTCGATTCACCAGATTCTAGTGAAAAGAGTTGAGCACAGTAACACGAAGGTCTTCATTCCAGATGAAGACCTTCTTCCATGATTAGTAACGTGATTTCAACAGTTGTGCCTTCGTTTTCTTCGCTATCGATTGTCATTTGACCGCCGAGATCCTGGATGATAGTTTGGCAAATCATTTAGCCAAGGCTTTTTCCTTAGTTGAAAAAAAATGCTTTTCCAACCATTTGAATCTCCTCTTCGGTTATACCGCCGCAGCCATTATCCGTAACACGTATCATGACAACGTAAAATTTTAAACAAACAAATTGATTATGCAGCAGTATGTAAAAACTTTGTGGAAATCACGGACACACCGATTTTCCTGCAAATTGTCACATAGTGCATAAGAGCAAGTAGGACAGCCCCCATATTCATTCCGATAATGATCCCTTCCATTTGAAGTGTTTGAAGCGAACCTAATACAAACATAATTCCAAAGGATACGACAGTTGACCATACATTATGAATAAACGCATCTTTTACCAAACCAAGACCGATTAAATAAGCTTGCATTGGTATTAAGAAGAAATGGAACAAGAAATACGGCCATAGCATCTGCAAATACACAGTTGCCGATGAAGATTCAAAGAAAATTTTTGTAAGAGGCTCCGCAAAATAGTAAAACACCACACAGGCTGGGATGCCATACATGAATGTGATCTTCATTACTTGTTGAAGTAAGTTTTGCAACTGGGACATATCCCGCTTTGCATATGCTTCAGACACAGTGGGAATTAACACAATTAGTAACGAATGAGCAATGAACGCTGGAAAGAAACCGATCGTCAACGCGACTCCTGTCATCAACCCAAAATGTTCTGTTGCTACAGCTGCAGGCATTCCTGCTTTTAAAAGGGCTGCTTTAATTAAAAACGGCTGAACTGCGTGTGAGATTGCATGAAAAATACGCATACCTGTTGTCGGCAATGACACAGCAAGTAAATTCTTTCGTACTAGTTTTCCACTTAACGATGAAGTTGGTCTTTGCCCTAATCTACGATAGTGAATCATATATTCAATGCCTAAATAACCAAAAACAATTAAATCACTTGCAACAAGTGTACATAATGCGATCAGTATGGAGGTATGAATTTCAAATTCAAGCAATTGATAAATAAACACCAATAAAATTAATTGAACGGCTTTACGCAAGAAATTCGCAAAGGCAATTCTTCCCATTGATTGGATTCCCATAAAATACCCTCTGGCAATCGATAAAAACGAAACAATTGGAATAAACAAGATGACGAGCCATCTAACAAATGGATGGTAATCATCAAAAACAGGTATAACTGGCAGAATGACAAGTGACAACGAAATAATAATGGCTGTGAACACGGTTGTTAACACAGTTGCATGCTTCAGCATACTCCTATGATACCTGTCCTCTTTTTCAGCAATGAATTTTGAGATGGAGATCGGTAACTCCAGACTTGCTAAAATAACAACCAAGAAGATGGAAGGCAATATGGTCATATATAACCCCATTCCATGCCCACCAAGCTCTTTTGCAAGAACGAGATTGATTAAAAACTCAACACATTCCCCAATAAAAGCAGCGATAACCAGAACCAATGTCCCTTTAAAAAATGTATTCATGATGTAAGCCCCTTATCCTATTTTATTCAGTAATACATTAATATGAGACAAGTCTGGAGATTATTTGACTAAAAGAAAATTTTTACTGCACTACTAATAAACTTCCCTTTCCAACCTCTTATTTTCTCGTTTATAATCGGTATATGTGTGATTTTCGCGATAACCAAATTAATGAAAAGGTGTAGATAGATGAGTATTTTAACGGTTTCGAATATGAGTCACGGTTTTGGGGACCGTGCTATTTTTAATGATGTGTCGTTTCGCCTTCTAAAAGGTGAGCATATCGGATTGATCGGTGCGAATGGAGAAGGTAAATCTACTTTTATGAATATCATCACAGGCAAACTTGAGCCTGATGCTGGAAAAATTGAATGGTCAAAAAATGTTCGAGTGGGGTATCTCGACCAGCACACGGTGCTTGAAAAAGGGATGTCTATTCGTGATGTATTAAACACTGCTTTTAAATACCTGTTTGACATGGAAGCACAAATGAATGAATTATACGGAAAAATGGGTGATGCTACACCTGAAGAACTCGAGCAGATGCTTGAAGAGGTAGGCATCATTCAAGATACCCTTACAAATAATGACTTTTATGTGATTGACGCCAAAGTCGATGAAATTGCTCGTGGATTGGGCTTAGAAGATATTGGACTTGAACGTGATGTACAAGATCTAAGTGGTGGACAGCGTACGAAGGTGCTACTCGCAAAGCTATTACTCGAAAAGCCTGACATTCTATTACTTGACGAGCCAACCAACTATTTAGATGAACAACACATCATTTGGTTAAAACGTTATTTACAAGAATATGAAAATGCATTTATTTTGATTTCACATGATATTCCATTTTTAAATAGTGTGATCAATCTCATCTATCATATGGAAAATCAAGAGCTTAACCGCTATGTTGGAGATTATGATAATTTCCAGAAAGTATATGAAGTAAAAAAACAACAGCTAGAAGCAGCTTATAAAAAGCAACAACAGGAAATTTCTGAACTTAAAGATTTCGTTGCTCGAAACAAAGCACGTGTTTCTACCCGTAATATGGCAATGTCTCGTCAAAAGAAACTCGATAAAATGGAAGTTATTGAACTTGCGAAGGAAAAGCCGAAGCCTGAATTTAATTTTAGAGTAGGTAAAACATCAAGCAAACTGATTTTCGAAACGAACGACCTTGTAATTGGGTATGATGAACCTCTTTCAAAACCACTTAACCTTCGTATGGAAAGAGGCCAAAAAATTGCGTTAGTTGGAGCCAATGGAATCGGAAAAACAACTCTTTTACGAAGCATCCTTGGCATGAACAAGCCCCTTTCAGGAACAGTTGAGCTTGGGGAGAATCAAGAAATTGGTTATTTTGAACAAGAGATTAAAGAAGCCAATTATAACACGTGTATTGAAGAAATTTGGAGTGAGTTCCCTTCCTTTAATCAATACGAGGTACGTGCGGCACTAGCAAAATGCGGTCTAACGACGAAGCATATCGAAAGTAAGGTTGAAGTATTAAGTGGTGGGGAGAAAGCAAAGGTACGCCTTTGTAAGTTAATTAATAAAGATACAAATATCCTTCTTCTTGACGAGCCAACCAACCATCTTGATGTAGATGCAAAAGATGAACTAAAACGTGCACTTAAAGAATATAAAGGAAGCATCCTCCTCATCTGCCACGAACCTGAATTTTACCATGATGTGGTGACAGATGTGTGGAATGTTGAATCGTGGACAACGAAGGTTTTCTAAAATACACATGCACAAGCTTTTTGAAAGGGAAACATCGACTAACTACTGCCACGTCCTACGGCAAACGTCGATGCCAACACTTCCTCGAGAAATGCTAATCTAATGCTTTCGGAGCCTTCCTTGTCCTGTGTAAGTCCGACAAGCACAAGAAGAGCTGTCGAGAAGGTTGTTCTTTGACCTTTTTTTCGACAGCTTGGCTTGTGACCTAGAGGGGCTCGCTGCTATAGCTAGTTCGTAAATAAACCACGTTGCGCAAAGCACCTATTTAGGTGTTTTGCGCTTTTTCATATAATCCCTCATCCACTTCATCCAATAGAAAATTCGTAAGATCTGTCCCGAAGAAGTGTAACCTGTGCAATGGCCGGGTCATCGATACGTAGAGAAGCTTAATATCAATTTCATTTTTGTAGAAGTATTCATCATCAGAATAAACCAGTACTGCATCAAACTCTAACCCTTTCGATAAGTGGGAACTTACGATAACGACCTCTTCTTTATTGATTTCTTCATTTTCCTTTAAGAGCTGAACGGGAAGGTCACTATACTTTTTAAATGCTTTAGCAACCTTTTGACACTCTTTGTTCGTCTTTCCAATGATCGCCACCGTTTTCATACCATCCTCATATAGCGCTTTGATAGCGTTGGTAAGTGCAGTAACGGTTTCTTTTTCTTTTCCGGTTAGTTGGTGAAAAATCGGCTTTTCTCCATGACGAACAACAGGCTCAACCATCGGCAAATCTAGTTCCAACAATTCTAGCAATTGATTTGCTGTATTCATAATTTCAATCGTTGTCCTGTAACTTTTTTGAAGAGTCTTGTAGGTCGCCCTTGGAAAAATATGATTGATCACAGGTCCCCAATCATTTATGCCTCGATATGAATGAATGCCTTGCGCTAAATCCCCGACAATCGTAAACATATCGGTTTCGAGTGCGGTTTTTAACGAAACTAATTGAAAGTAGCTGTAATCCTGCGCTTCATCGATAACAACATTCCGGGCTTTCAACTCTTTTTTCACTCCAAATAGTTTTGCTTTTAAATAAAGAAGTGCGGCTAAATCTTCTAATTCATATCGTTTTGATTTTTGGAGTTGTTTTTGATAATCGACAAAGAATTGAATTTGTTCATCCGTCAGAATTCCAGTTGCGTAAGTTGGAAATAGCTCGGTCACGAATCTTTGAAAATAATAAAACACATCATGGCGTGGAAGCTTTTTCATATAGGCATTCACCGCTGTACGAGATTGTTTCACGATTTCCTCAATGAGCTCAGCTTTTTTATCAAGGGCTTTTGTAACATAACGTCGACGTTGTTCTGGATCAATCTTCGTTTTAAATAAGACATTATCAAGCTTATCATCATAAAATTTCGTGACCTTCTGAAGCATTTTTTTCTTTTCAAGTCGTACCGTATTCTGAAGAACCCTTTTTATTTTTTCTAGTCGCTTGTAGTATGGAAGATAACGATATTCATAGGTCATTAAATGGTGGATATCCCTCGCTTTATAAAGCCGAAACTTCGATACAAAGAAATCCTCTTTCGGAAGTAGGGAACTTAATATGTCTTCAACATAATGTTCTAGGATATCTCTATACTCTAGTGATCCTTTAAATGCAGAGATCCACTTTATCATTTCTGGGTTTTGAAATTCATCATGTATAAACCCAAGCAACTTCTCCTCTGGTTTTGTGAGCTTAATCGGTTTTCCAAGGCACTTTTTCACGAAATCTACAAATGTTGTTTGTAAAATGTTATCCACACCTAATTCTGGAAGCACCTCTGATATATAATCAATAAATAGCCTGTTTGGGGCGAGAATCATGAGTTGATCTGGTGAAAAATAATCGGCATAGGTATAAATAAAATATGAAATTCGATGAAGGGCAATCGTTGTTTTTCCACTTCCCGCTGCACCTTGGACAATAATGGGCTTATTCAGATCAGCACGAATGATATTGTTTTGCTCCTCTTGAATCGTTGAGACAATATCTGTAAGGCGGTTACTTGCACTTTCAGACAAAGACTTTTGCAGCAACTCATCCGTTGTTGTTAAATCAACATCTCTAATTTCCTGAAGCTCTCCTTCTTCAATAATAAACTGACGCTTTAAGGATAAATATCCTTCATATTCTTCACCCTCAGCCTCATAAGAAACTTCTCCTAATCGCCCATCATAATAGAGGTTTGCAACAGGTGAGCGCCAGTCAACAATAATCGGAACTTGGGTTTCTTTATCAAATAAGGATACTTTTCCGAAGTAGAGGATTTCCTCTTTCCCTGTTTCTTTTTGGGTGAAATTTATCCGAGCAAAATAAGGCTTATTTCGGTTTTTCTTCAAGCTTCGAACTTCTTCATGGGTCCTTCTAAGCAAGGTTGAATTGGTTAACATATTTAAATAACTCAAGCTACTATCCTTAAAATCAACACCATCAAGTGCCCCTTTCAAATTTTCCCGAAAGTTCTCCTCGGTTGATTCCGATGCTTGAATCACAATATCCATATATTTTTTCGTAAAGTCTAATCTTTCCACTTCCAACTTGAAGTCTTTATCTTTATCGTCCGTCATCCAACCACCTCCATATTCCTTAAAAAGACCAAAAAAACCATGAATTAGCAATTAATCCATGGTGAGAGTTCAAATAAAAAAAGTATTTTGACAAAATGTAATTTTGATTATAGTACAGCACTTCACTAGTTTCAACCTATTTCTTCCTTTCATGCAAGATTTAAACAACCATCTAAGGAATAATATTATTCATATAATTAAAACGCTTTCTCTACTCTTAACGTGAAAACTATTGTATAATAGATTTAGTTCACAATTTATACACAATTTGATAGCTCGTTTATCGATTTGGAATATACATAAGGGGGAGCATGACATGATTCGGACAGGGATTGCAGCTTTTTTAAGTGTCTTTTTATTGCTCTTTGAAGGATTTATTGTAATTAAACTAAAGGGATATACTGGGATTTATTTTGGAGATCTTCAGTTACTGGTCAGTGTTCTAGCGATGAATTTCTTTTTCGTCTTTACCATTCTAACTCATATTAAGATTTGGCACCAAAATAAGGGCGCCCAAGAAACAGAAGTTGGTATGAAATAGCTTCTATGCCTAACGCAAAAAGAAGTAATCCTCTTTTATAGATGGGTTACTTCTTTTCATTGTGGTCACAAACAATGGATTACCAACTGTTTGTAGCTTATTTACCTATTGAAAGATAGGTAATGTTATTTCAACAATCGTGCCTTTCCCCTCTGTGCTACTGATGCAAATCATTCCTTGATGGTCTTCTATGATTTTTCTAGACACCATTAATCCTAATCCTGTGCCGTAGTCCTTCGTTGTAAAGAATGGCTCAAATAGTTTTTTCTTTGCATCCTCTGAAATACCACAACCTTCATCACAAATTCGAATAGACACCGTACTGTTTGTGGTACGACTACCATTAATCGTCAGTCTTCCTCCGCTTCCCATTGACTCAAGTCCATTTTTAACTAGATTCAAAAACACTTGCTTCATTTGTTTCGGGTCACACTCAATGATTGGGAAGGATTGATCAATGTTCATATCAATCACAGAATGTTTTCCTCGTTCTGATTGATTCGTGATCGAAATAACATAATTAATCAAGTCTATTAAATTAGTTTGCTTTACATTGAGTTGTCTGGGCTTTCCAATCACAAGCAAATCATTCAGGATTGAATCAATTCTGTCAATCTCCTGTTCCATAATCGAAAAGTGCTGTTCATCCTCTTTGTGCTTTTCTCGCTGCAGTTGAGTAAACCCTTTTAATGAAGCCAAAGGATTACGGATCTCATGCCCAATTGTAGTGGCCATCTGCCCCACAAACGCTAACTTTTCCTTATCCCTTAATTTCTCATGCGTCTCTGTCAATGCCTCAATATAGGAGTAGAAACGCGTTAGGAGGATATACCCTATTAATGAGAAAACAAATATGATTACAATTGGTATGATTACCAAAGATGTTTGAATGATTATCCCAACAACTATATAGCGTAGAAAGGCTCCAATAGAAGCAACCCAAAAAAACCGTTTATTTATAAATATAGGTGAAAACATAACAAGCACTATTTCGGCTGCATTACCACTAGCATATAGTGATGGTTCTTTAATAAAAACGATACAATCATAAATGATTGCAAGAGAAAAATAACTAATTACGTAGATATATTTTATTACTGTCTGCTTTCCCTTTTTTAATAAATAAAAAGCGAGAATAAGCAGTCCTAAATAAACTATGTAATTTACATAACCCAAATTGTTACTATATCCTGTAGGAACTACACTATTTTTATAGAGAAAATAATAAACCATATCGAATAAGATTAGAGTAATATAAAAGAAAATCAAATAAATAGTCAATGCTCGCTTTTCTTCATGTTGTAACATTATAGTTTTTCTATTAAACTGCATTAGAAGCCCTCTTTAACTGAATAATCATAGTGATTCTATTCACTATATTATATACCAAAAGTCCTAAACGGAGAAACTTTATAAATTTTTGATATTTTTTCTCTTTAAACTTTTGGAGAAAGAGTATAACAACAATACTATTAACACAACCATTTGCAAAGTGAAAATGACTGCATCCCAAAAATATGACTCTGAAAAAGAAGCTTTAAATCCTGGCAGAATGTTTATAAACATATAGATTAATTGAGGTAAGTAATAGATGAAAAATAATCCTAGTGTAATAACTACACCAACCAAATAAAATACCGCATAAGATAAAACAATTTTTTCTTCACCTTGGAAAAGCTCTTTATTTTCTGGTTTTGAACGAGAGAATACGTTTCTTATCATGTGAATGCTATTTTCCATCAAGTTATATGTCCCTGTTTTATTTTCAAAGTAATAATAAAAATCAGTTTTCATATAGATACAAGCTTGATAAATAATTCTAACGATAACATCAAAAACTACTAGTCCGATTAATCCCGATATAATTTCTGATTGTATGGGTGCAAATAACTGTAAAATTAAGGCTACAAAAAGTACAACATTGTCAAAACAGACCCCCGCTAAATAAAGAATATTCCTTTGCTTCGGATGAAGTTTCCAAGCCATGGTTAGATCTGTTTCGAATACAATTAGATATAATCGATGACCAATATTTAAGCTGGTGGGCAGATTATATGAACGAATAGCTAATATATGCCCAAATTCATGAATCATAACTAAAACTAGTGATAACGTACCTAATACTAATATGTTTAAAGATAGTAAATCAAATACAAATAAGTCCATGAAATGCGGGAATAATGAGGGGGTGAAACAAAAGATAGCAACGTTTCCAATGAATAATACCCCATATAAATATTTGGTATAGGTATTAAAAAAGGCCTTTCCAACTCTTGTTGGAATCCATTCAAAACCTAAGTTATCTCCCTGGCCTTTTTGAGTTTCAATTATTTTTCCATCTACTGAATGTACTAAATTTAATTCAAGCAGCTGTTCACCAAATTTAACAATATCAATTTCCTCATCTGGATAAGCTTTTTCCAACTTTTCCTCAATTTCACCCAACTTAAATCCATTCGAAATAAAATTTAACGCATCAATACATACTAAAGGCATCTCATAAAACTCTTTTGTTGCTAGATCTTCTATGATGAAATTTTTATTGTCTTTACGGATTTCTATTTCATGAAGTTCTATTATTGTTTCCTTAGTAATTTTCAATCCATTCACCCTATTAATAATCCGATTTAAAATCAACACTATTATTTTACCCTAAAAACACAAAAAAAGGATGCGTTCTTAATAGCAAGCATCCTTTACATATTCTATGGTAGTCTAGGCATCCATGGACACCACCAGCAAGTTGTTTTTTGTTTTTTTAGTTTCCTTATTTTCATAATATCCCTCCTTTCAAGTATTCTAGTAAACTCATAACTTCTTATAAGACACCATGTTTTTTTATGCTTTCTACCCATGATGGAAATACCTTTTTAAACGATTCAACCAATTTAGGATCGAACTGTGTGCCTTTTCCCTCAATGATTCTTTTGAATGCCTCCTCAACCGGAAGGGCACTTCGATATGATCGAGAAGACGTCATTGCATCAAATGCATCTGCAATCGCTACAATTCTAGCCAGATACGGAATGTTCTCACCTTGCAAATTATCTGGGTACCCCTTACCGTCCCAACGTTCATGGTGAGAGCGTATGACACTGATGTTTCCTTTTAACCCTTCAATATTTTTTACTGCTTCCGCTCCGACAACTGGGTGCGTCTTAATAACCTCAAATTCTTCATTTGTTAGTTTTGAAGGTTTCATCAGAATTTGATCAGGGATATTAACTTTACCTATATCGTGTAGCAAACATGCGTATTTAAAAGCCGTTAATTCTTCATTGGTAAACTTTTTTACTTCTTTTGCTAGTGACAATGCATAACTGGCAACTCTTTCACTATGACCTCTTGTATAAGGATCTTTCAATTCTAAAGCTGCGATAACTCCTTTAACCATTCCTTCTAATTGTTCATTATATGATGTTTTAACAGC
The DNA here is from genome assembly GCF_964021195.1 of Bacillus nitroreducens. NCBI lineage: Bacteria > Bacillati > Bacillota > Bacilli > Caryophanales > Bacillaceae > Bacillus > Bacillus nitroreducens. Next base: position 484,805 of record NZ_CAXHYI020000003.1, read on the forward strand.
TTGAATATATGATTGAAATCTTAATAAAAAGATAAGTGCTATAATTGAGAAGACAATAATTATTAACAACGGTAGAAAAATTTCATATGCCTGAAGAATTACACCAGTCAGCAAATATCTAATAAAGGCACTAATCGATACAACATAATAAAACCTTTTATTTACAAAAATCGGAGAAAATAGCACAATGATCATTTCTGCAATATTACCACTTTTATATTCTGCAGCACTATTAATATAGTATGAAACATCATTACCAATAGAGAGAGTCATATAAGTTAAAACAACTAGATATTTAATATGATGAAGTTTGTCCTTCCTAATCAAATATATCCCTACTGGAATTAATAAGAACATTATTAAATAAGTTACATATCCAAAGTTACTCGGTAATCCCGGTGAGATTCCTACGAAATATTTTGGATAGATAAAGTAAAAAAACACATCATAAACAACCATTATTAAGTAGAAAAGAGCAATAAACCATTTTAATGTTACTTTTTCCTCAGTACTTAGGATGGTAGATTTTTTTGTTATTTTCTGCATCTCATTTTCTCCATTTTCTCTTATATTTCTAGCTATATATGCAAAAGTCCTTCTTTTTCACGCAAAAAAGGTACAAAAGTCACAGACTTTTTTCGTCAAATATCGACATTTTCATTATAAACCATCTGTACTACAAACTAAATAGTTAAATAGGTATAAAAATCTTCCTAGAAAATATAAATACTGGCAATTTTTATATAGGTCTTATTGCTTACAAGTGGGTTTTGAACCGTTCTTAAAGTCTTGCGAATGAACCAAAGAACAAATGTGCAAGCGCCTCGACAAGCATAAAATGATGCGACTAAGGGCGTGTACTTCGACATTCATAACGTATTTGCTAGACTAAAGTGGGGCTAGGTATTGGACCTAGACGTACTTAAAGTAGATAATCCAATTAAAAAATTATCCCCAAGTTTAGATTTTATCATTATACAAAAAAACACAGTGGTATCCTGTGTTTTTGTCGAATTATATACAATTATTTTACAAGTGAATGTTTGAATGCATAAATGACGGCTTGAGTTCGATCTTGTACCTCTAGTTTGCTTAATATGTTACTGACGTGTACTTTTACTGTTTTTAATGCAATAAATAGTTCATCTGCAATTTCCTGGTTTGTTTTACCGTCTGCGATTAATAGTAATATTTCCATTTCACGGTTTGTTAGTTCTTCATGTGGAAGATGCGTATCTTTCTGTCTCATTCGAACCATCATTTTCCCTGTCACTTCAGGCTCTAATACCGATTGTCCATGATACGTTTTACGAACCGCCTCGGCAATTTCACTGGCCTTTGAGGTTTTTAACATGTAGCTCGTTGCACCTGCCTCCAGTGCTGGATACACCTTCTCATCATCAATAAAGCTTGTGACGATAATAATTTTTGCTTCTGGCCACTTCTCAATAATTCTTCTAGTAGCTTCAATACCATCCATCTCTTTCATGACAAGGTCCATCAGAATAATATCCGGTCGAAGTTCAAGTGCAAGGTCAACAGCCACTTTGCCGTCATCCGCTTCTCCGATGACTTCGATATCTGGCTGTGCAGATAAATAGGAAGAGACACCTATTCTTACCATTTCATGATCATCAACAAATAATACTTTAATCATTTTCTTCACCCTTTAGAATTGGTACTTTTACTTCAATCCGTGTACCTTTGTCCTTAATACTCACCGTTCTCATTGTGCCACCTATTTCAACAGCACGTTCATACATATTTTGGAGTCCATAGGAACCAGCTTTCGCTTGTTCCACATCAAATCCAATTCCATCATCAACAATTCGCAAAATGACAAAATTATCCCTCTTGATTAACAGGACCTCCAATTTATTTGCTTTTGCATGACGAAGGGTATTTGAAATAGACTCTTGAAGAATCCTGAATAAGTGATCCTCAATGCCCTTATCAAGATGAAAATCCTCAATTTTTGTTTCAATTGTAACGGGTACCTTTTGTACTAGTTCAGCAAGCAACTCCTGAATTCCTTCTTGTAGGGTCTTCCCTTTTAACGCGACAGGACGCAGGTGAAGTAACAGTGCTCGCATTTCGAGTTGGGATTGATGAATCATTTCCTCTACAAGTTTGAACTGTTTCGCCTCACGGTCATCTGTTTGTACTTTCGACTCATTGATGGCAGACATCATCATAGATGCGGCAAAAAGCTGTTGGCTTACTGAATCATGGAGTTCTCTCGCCAACCTGTTGCGCTCATCAGATACAATTTTTTGAATCCGTTTTTCTTGGTCTTCTGCTTTTTCAGTCGCTAATTTTTGAGATAGTTTTGTTTGTTCAGCAATATGTGTTTGAACCTTTTTTAGCCGTTCCCAAATTGTGATCATTTCATCCGTTTGATTTTCAAGAACTACTGGGATTGTCCTGCCCTGTTCAACCTGGTGTATAGCCTCAGATACAGTTAGCAGCTGTTTTCTCCACAAAACCCCTGAGATTATGCCAAAAATAAGCCCACCTAATATACTTATACTTATTGTGAGGATAATATATGGCAAATCCATAAGCTTTGTTTGCCAAAGTGCTGCCCAATTCGCTAATGGAAATGCCATAAACATGATGATATGTGCTAGTACAAATAGAAACACCGAGACACAAATACCAACCACTATTTGTCGAGTTACAGTACTCATGCTCGTTTCACCTCAAGGTCTCCGACGCCAGTTGATGTCATTATTTTAAGTTTATATTCAGCCTGATCATACTCCTGTGTTTGGTAATGGAGTGTCTGATTCACTGTCTTCGATTCGTGATTATCAAAAATCGTTGTCGATCCATAAAGAAAAGAATGATGAACTTCTACATCAACCTCATACGGAACAAGGATCTGAATATTACCGATTATATTTCGTATAAAGATAACCGATTCACCTTTTGGAAGTACTGTGTAACTTAAATCAATAATGGTATCACCAATTCCAGATTGAATGTTCACATCATTCCATTCATATACTTGTTCTGGCGTACTTTGCCTACCAAAAATGTTATTACAGAATAATGGCTCACGTTTTATGATAGTCTCTTGTTGAGCTGTTTTTTTGGTTTCTTTTATCTCAGGTTTAATATAGTTTGGTTTTTTCTTTGATTGATAAAATTGAATGAGTAAATAAATCAGAATCGCTAAAATTAAAAACTTAACTGTCATCATACCTAAAATTGTTAAGGCTAAACTGATCCATCCAAACCAAAACAGAACCTTACCAAAGGTTCGTGGCATTCTTTTACGACCAATATAAATACATCCAATCGATATGATAAAAGAGAAAAGGACCCCGCTATTAAAGAACGAAATTTCAATGATCAATAAAATGATACCAAGAAGTATAAATGCATTAAGATTGTCTGATTTTATTTTATCTAACAAGGTACCTGCCTCCCTTCGTTGAATGTATTGATTATCACCCGCAATTTGGGTTAAGAAGACGTAGAATGTCTACGTCTTCTTTAGAATACCATGATTTTACTTTGAAATTAATGTGTTTCTTCATTTTTTACTTCTTTTTCAAGTTGAGCAATACGTGCATCAATTGTATTACGGTGATAAGAAGAATTTACTTGATGTTCAAGACGCTCTAAGTAAGATTCCATTTCTTCAAAAGTTCTTGAAGCTTTATTAGTATATGCATTTGTATCGAGCACTTGGTTCATTCGGTGGTTGGCACGTGCAATATTCTCACGTCCCATTAATTCCATACGCTTAATATACATATCTTTAAGTTTATGTTTCATTTCTTCATATTTCTTCTCAAGTCCAATTAGCTCAGCGCTCGCATTATTTAGTGCCTCTTGTAATTTAGTCGCGCGCTCCTCGTAAACAACTTGCTCTTTAGCAGCAAATTCATACAGTTCGGTCTCACCAGCTTGCTGAGCTACACCCGCTTGATGTTTGCGTTTTTCTGCTAAAGCAGTTGCCTCACGATGCTCTCTTGCAAATTGATCCTTTAGTGAATGTTGACGTTCAACAAGCTTACGTACTTTTTCTACTTCTGCCTCACATTGACGTAAGTACTGGTTTAGTAAAGAAATTGGATTTTTCTTTTCTTTCTCATCTAGAATACCATGAAAATCTGCTAAAATTGTGTCCTTTAATCGAGTTAATAGGTTTGCCATTTGTATCAGTCTCCTTATAATGTTTTTATTTTTGATTTACGATTAATGCTTGTTTAATTCAGCCCATTGTTTTTCAAAATTCGTGAATGGGTCTGATGATTCAGAAACAACTTCATGCTTTTCATTTTTCCACTTTCTAATGACGACATAGAGGATGTATGCAGCTACTACACCTAAAATCGCTGGTATATTGGAAGCAGTTGCGGTAAGTGCTATCACACCGATAACGGCCCAAAGAACCTTACCGAATGTCGAGTTTGTCTTCATAAACTGTTTAAATGCAAAATACAGAATCGCTAAGCTTATCGCGAGACCAATCATAGGACCGACCTGTGATAGAAGCACAATCGCTGCAATACCTCCAAGAATAAACAATCCGAACTTTTTCATGTTTACTTCCTCCTTTCATGATTCAATCTTATCCTGATTTTCGTTTCGTCATAATGAGCCACAGTTATATTTTTCACTAGGACCTGAGGCTTATTGAGAAAAACGCAAGGCATCCCTATGCGGAACACGACCAGCTTCTGTCACGTCAAAAAGGGTCTGCTCATTTGAGCAAACCCTTATCTTTTGCGGGAAACAAACGGATTATCTGTAATCCAAAATCGCCATGGATAATCTCTTGCTTCACCTGTATTTTCAATTCCGATTCGTACGCCAGTTGAAATGTTTGTCGGCGTATATCCTTTCTTCATGTAAATAGGTGGTTCAAAAAAAGAACGACCGTAATCCTCCATCGTGATCCCTAACGCTTTCGTCAATTTTCCTGGACCGTTTGTTAGATTCTTAAATGGCATTTGACCACGGCGTTCCATCATGAGCTCAATTCCTTTTTCAGGCTCGATTGCTCGAATAAGAACCGCTTCTGGTTTTTCAAGCTCACCGCTGACAACATTCACTAGACAATGAGTATGCATTTGGTAGGTGTACACAAGCCCTGGTTTGCCATACATAACCTCCGTACGCTTCGTTCTCCTATTATTATACGAATGTGCTGCGCGATCTTCAGGTCCCATGTAGGCTTCTGTCTCCACGATAAAACCTGAAGCGACGCCTTTTTCTGTTTCTTTTACAAGCAAACATCCTAGGAGAGCTTTAGCAAGATCTAATGTAGGTTGATGAAAAAATGATTCAGGTAGGATATCAGTCATTGTATTTCTCCTTGTGGATTTTTTTCCGATTAGCATGAGGCTGGGGCTGTGAATTACTGGGCTTACAATGTAGCTATTAGTGTTCGTTATTATTCTAACCACGTATGCTCGCTTGATTCAATCGGCGATAGATAGATTCAATCCGTGTTATTTTAAACATGTTAACATACTTAAAACATTAAAACGTAAAAGAAATTACGTTTTAAAGAAATTGATTATTGCAACTAAACGAAATTTAGTTTACTCTATAAAGTAACAGGAGGTGAAAAAATTGGAAAATATTCGACTCAATGTCTCTTTACTTCGTAGGAGAGTACCAAATTTAACAACCGCTGCTCGCTCTGTGGGATTACGCCCAGCTACTGTTTCAAATCTGTGCACTGGGAAGATTCCTGTTGGTCGTGCAGAGGTGCGCACACTGGTAGCACTAGCTGATTTAGCCGAGTGTAGTTTGGATGAGTTATTAATTCGAGGGGAGAAAATTGAAATGATTGAAACGGGGATTAAAACGCTGGATGTCTTTGCTCCATTAGTAAAAGGTGGAACCGTGGGTCTAGTAGCTCGACCTGGTATGGGTCAACTTGTTGTACTTTCAGAATTATTCCGTCGCTTACGAGAAAATGATTTTGTAACCGTATTGCTTTTACCTGAAGGGGATTATCCAGAAATAAAGGATCTTTTACATGAAGTTCAAATCCAAGTAAAAACAATTGACGAAGCTTATGAAGAAATCACAAAGCTTGGTAAAACAAAAGAAGTTGCTTTTGCAGCAGACCGCTCACATGTCATCTCAGGCGAAATACCCACTCTTCAAGAAAAATTCCATTTAATTGGCATGGATTCGGTCACGACGATTCTTGTCGATTTAAAGGGCGAGGTGGTTGACGAAGAAGTACCATATGGTCCACTTGAAACATTGTGGCAATTTGACGCTGACCTTACTGCTAGACATCAATTCCCTGCCGTCAATCCAATATACTCAACCTCTTCTATTCTCGAGGGCATACACCTAGACCAAACACATTTTACCATCCAACAACGAGCAAAGAAATTACTGCGCAGATACCGTGAGCTACGTTCACTCGTTTCTGTGCATGGACTTGAAAAACTTCCAGAAACAGAAGTACAAACATTCAAACGCGGTGAACGTCTTGAAGCTTATTTAACCCAACCATTTTATGTAGCTGAAGACTACACCGGGAAAAAAGGTGAAACCATCAGTTTGCAGGATGCTTTACTGGACATCCGAAAAATTCTTGATGGCTCTACAGACTCTATCGAGGTTAAAGACCTAGCCTACATCGGTAAACTCAGCTAACTGAAAAAAGGCAGGAATTCATTTCCTGCCTTTTTTCATAAACAACCAGATGGCACTCAAACTTAAAATCAATGCTTGAGAAACAAATAAAATGATTGCTCCGATCTTTTGTTCACTTATAGGTGGATATGGTAATAAGTTTTCTATTAAATCTGGTGGAATCTCTTCACCTAAAGGTACGCATAAAGCTAATGCGGCAAGCATTTGGCTCGTGTCACTATATACCGTATATAATGCACCATCAGCAAACAATAAAAAGAGGGTTACTGGCACAAATAATAGGATATTCACCACAATATACATGAGCTTGTGCTTAAATGCCAGATGGTCCTGCTCTTCAATTGGTCCAATGATAGGCCACCATAAGAGTACCGCAGCCAAAATCAAACCTATTAAAAAGAAATAATTTGTAAAATACCCTGTTCGAATCCAGTCAAACACAACAGGTACGTGGTACCCAATAAATAAACTATGGAACACAATAATCGCAAACAGTGGATGTGTTAGAGATCGATAAACTTTTTTTACACCACTATATTTTAGTGATTTTTCTAACAGATTTGTCTTCAATCCAATGACAATCAATGGTGCAGCGATAAAAAGCACAATTATGATCTGAATGATATGCGCTCGAAATAGCATGCGTCCCAATAAGTTCAAAGGACTTCCTACTGCCAAAAGAATCAGCAACATACTAGCAGCAAACGCAACTGACTTATACTTTCTATGGCCGTCTGGCGTAGGTAATAAGAATAGATACAAGACAATTAAAATCAACGTAAAAAAAATGACCCCACCGTTAAATTGGGAGTGAAAGCTAAAACCATCTAATAGTTGACTAATCACAATATCACCTTACTTTTGGATATTGGTTTGTCTGGAACGTAACATTCTCCAAACATACACTTCTACAAATATTGTAAGACCTCTCTCACTCCTTGGTATATGATTTATATCACATGTCGATTTTCAAACATTTTTCAGACAAAAAAAGTCCATATTTAAACCAAAAAGATTTAAATATAGACTGTATTTTTATAATGGCAATAATGTTACTGTTTCTTTTTCTTTTAACCCACTCACCATTTCAAGCCATTCTGCAGGTTTGTTCGATAGTACGGTGTAATAGGTTGTTAGAAAATCAACAACCAATTGACTTGGTAGTTCACTTACTTGGTCATCACTAGGCATGAAGCATAAGTCGAGTCCTTTCACTGCTTCTCCATCATTGTTCCATGATGGATGAACATAATCTAAATCAATCCGTTTATAGCCTAGATGAGATAAAACCTCACGTCGAACAAACGGGTCCATTGGCTTCACGGTACCGAACTCATAATGTGAAACTTTGTATGGATCATAAATTTCAGCAAACATACCGAAGAGATCTTTTCCATTTGCCTTGGCTAGTTCCTGTAGATCATGACTACGGTTTTGCGCTAAATAGCGGCCAATGCTTAAACCAGGTTGACCGATAATCGTAAAATCAGTCATAGCAATATTCCAATCTGGGTAATAACGATATTCTGTTGCACCAACAACCTCATTCTCGTGCACTGCAACGAAAACGCGGATACTTGGGTCCTCCAACGGCTCCTTCCAAAGTTCAAAATCGAGTACCTCTTCTTTTGGAAACACAGTCTTCATTAACTCATGCATTTTTAAAAACAATGGATCATTGATGCTTGTTATTCTTTTATAGTCCATCTCAACATCTCCTTTTAAGGTAGTTCAAAACGTCGGATAAAAATGACATATCGCAGATGACCTTCGACTAATTACCGACACATCCTGTGGAAGCTCGTTAGCTTGATTTTTCCGTTCCTTGGAAAAGAAAATCGCTTTTCCCTTGTGCAAGAACAATTGCTCTCGTCTTAAAAGCATACGCTCCGCTACTCAAAGCATCGCCGCCTCGAACTTTCAACGCACAGGATGTGCTAGTGTCGAAAAGACAAAAGGACGTGGCGTTTTTGTCAACATGGTCCTTTTCATCCTCCTTTTGAACTGAGATTATTACTTCCAATCAGGATAAAGATCTGTTCTGCGGTCACGCCATGTTGTAACAGAACCACGCTCACGTACTTCGTAGAGAAGGTCTAAATCAAGATCAGCTGTTACGATCATATCGTTGTTTATTTCACCTTCAACCAAAATCCCCTTTGGAGGGAATGGAATATCGTTTGGGGTAATGACTACTGCTTGGCCAAAATTTGCACGCATAAAATCAACTGTTGGCAATGAACCAACCGTTCCGGTTCCTACAACATATACTTGATTTTCCACTGCTCTTGCATGGCTTGTGTATCGTACTCGATGGAAGCCATGACGGTCATCAGTACAAGACGGACAAAAGATGATATCAGCACCCTTTGCCTTCGCGATTCGAACGATTTCTGGGAACTCAATATCATAACAGGTTAACATGGCAATGCGTCCTTTTTCCGTATCAAAGACTTGGAAATCTTCACCTGGTGACATATTCCATTCGTTCACTTCCGTAGGAGTAATATGCAGTTTTGCTTGCTCCCCTACCCTACCATCTGGATAAAATAAGTGTGCTACATTGCGAAGATGATTTCCCATCCGAATTACATGTGTCCCCCCAATGATATGCACATTATATTGTTTGGCAAGTGTTGAAAAAAGAGTTCGATACTCTTTAGTAAAGCCTGGTAGATCATCAATTGACATGCTCGAGCCATCATCTTTTCCAATTGATAAAAGCTGTGTTGTAAAAAACTCAGGAAACAGAATAAATTCTGCATCAAATTCCATTGCAGTTTTAATATAATGCTCACATTGAGCAGCAAATTCATCAAAAGAATGTATGGTGTGAAGATGGTACTGCACGGCTGAAACTCTTATTTTCAAATCGAGATCCCCCTTTAAATTTACGTTCATATAAGTGGATTATTACCTATTTTTATCATTGAAACAAGTTAAATATTATTAAGAAACAATCATACATACGACAGGTTGATGAGAACAACATGATGTTGGTCGCTCTGACGTTACCATAGACCCTGCTGAGAGGAAAAATCCTAATCCGAATCTGACCTTTTCCCTCTAAATAGTAGTTTATAAGTTTCTCCATTCAAAACCCTTTATTTTCCACGAATTATTCTTCCGTACGACTTTTCCTTATGTTAAGATAATGCTTGTCTATACAATTTATAAAAAATGTCGTAATCTTTTTGAAACGTTTCTGCAACATTTACGTCATATATATTGAAGAATATTACAGCAAAGAAGGTATGCAAGATGGCGAGCGAAAAGAAAGTGAGAAAAGGCAACATTATCAAAATCATTGCGTTGTTTGGCTTTATTGTGTTGTTACTCTTATATTCTTTCTTTCTACTACAATCTAAATTTTTTCTAGAAGCAAACGCTTCAGAAGATGATGTTACTGTTGTAGAAACACCTGACAATAATGAAACAATTGATGATAATATGAATGTTGAAGACGTGACGAATGGAAATGCCGAAGAGGAAAAGTCCACTGAAGAAGATCCTTCACCTAACACAGAACCTATTACCGACCCAACTCCAGGTACTGAAAATTCAACACCACCCGAAGTAGATGAGGAACAGGAAGAAAGTCAAGACAAGGAAGTAACAAAAGAAACACCGGCCCCACCATCCCAGACAGTTTATCTTACATTTGATGATGGTCCACACAAGGTTTCAATGGATATTCTTGCATTACTCGATCAATATGATGCGAAGGCAACATTTTTCATGTTAGACGGCAATATCAAAAATTACCCTGATGCTGTAAAAGAAATGGTTAATAAAGGGCATAGTGTAGGCCTTCACGGTGTAACCCATGATAAAAATAAATTCTATCAATCTTCAAAATCTGTTCTAGGAGAAATGGACCAAACACAGCAGACCATTCTAGAACTGACAGGAATAGAAACGGACTTAATTCGTACCCCGTTTGGAAGTGCACCCCATATGACAGATGCGTATAAAGACGCAGTTGATGCGGCAGGATATAAAATGTGGGATTGGAATATTGATAGTCGTGATTGGCAATTTAGAGATAGCCGCTATGTCGAGAGTGTAATTGATCAATTAAATAATCTCAATCGAGTCAATGAACCCATTGTGATTTTGTTACATGAACGACCTGAAACACTGGAACATTTACCAAAACTATTAGACTATCTAACAGAACAAGGTTACGAATTCGGGACACTGGATTCCTCCATGCATCCAATACAGTTATTCTAAGCAGATGACTTTTGTGGTCATCTGTTTTTTTTTTGGCTCTATAATATTTGTTGGGGTTTAAACAAAATTTTGTGTGCATAAAAAAACACGCAAACTCCACATTCTTTTATACTTGAATTGTCTAGAAACAAGTCTAAAGAATGGAGTTGCGTGTATATGGATTTTACCATGATTATTCCTGGATTAAAAGGGTCAATCCTAACCAATGTTGAAGAAGTGGGCGAAGTTATCCGCCTGTACGTTGAAATGGAGCGAAAAGTACATCGGTGCCCTAAATGTAATCAAAGGACGAGTAAAATTCATGACTATCGTATACAAAAAATTCAACACTTAAAGTGGTTTGAAAGAAAAACCCAAATCTTTTATAAGCGTAGACGATATGTCTGTGAATGTGGGAAACGTTTTTCAGAGAAAAATCCTTTTGTCATGCGTTATCAACGTACCTCAATAGAATGGAATCAAGCTATATCAATTAAAGCGATTAAAGGAAAAACATTTAAGGAAACAGCTGAAATCTACGGGTGTTCATCTTCAACCATTATACGTCGATTCGATCAAATTTCACGAAGTGAAATTCGTCCGGTGGAAGAATTACCTACAGTTATAGCTATTGATGAATACAAGGGTGATACCCGCGAAGGGAAATACCAGTTAATCATTGCGAATGGGATAACAAAAGAACCGATTGATATTCTACCAAATCGTTATAAACGTACGATAAAAGACTACTTAAGAAAGCACGGATCTAGAGTGCAAATAATCATAATGGATATGAATCATTCCTTTAAAGCAGCCGTTCAAGAGGCATTGGGTAAACCTGTTATTGTAGCTGATAGATTTCATTTTTGTCGTTACATCTATTGGGGGCTTGATGGAGTAAGACGTCGAGTACAAAACCAATTTCATGGCTACGACCGTAAAAAGTGTAAACGTATGAAACATGTCTTTCATAAAGACTGCCAACGCTTAACTAAGGATGAGAAATGGCATTTAAATCGTTACTTGGAGATGTCGAATGAACTCAAACAAGCATATGAAATTAAAGAGGCATATCGTTCTTGGTTTTTACGTGCCAAAGAAAACGGAAAAAACAGTATCAGTTTGGTTAAAAAGGAATTGGAAGAACTATATAAGTTAATTGAGGATTCAAAGATACCTGAAATGATTAAAGCAATAAAGACCATACAAAATTGGCAAGTTGAAGTATTAAATAGTTTTGCCTATGAATATTCAAATGGGTTTTTAGAGGGAATTAATAATTCAACCAAAGTTCTAAAGAGAAATGCTTATGGATTTAGAGTTTTTGAACGCTTTAGGGCGAAGATTTTATTAACACACAAGTATAAAAGAATTGGGGTACATATTGGTTAACCGAGTTGGTGTGATTCTCCTCTATAAAAAATGATGAATGGTACCATCCATCATTTTTTATAGAGGCCACCAAGCGTAGCGCGGTAGCCTAAAACCCCAACATTTGATTTAGAACCTTTTTTTTGAGATAAACATCGCTAACTGAGGTAAACTAAATAGACAAATAGTAAAATGGAAGGATTTTTGCAAAATATGAATGGCCAAAATCGCGCAGATATAAAACCAGGACTCCAAGTACAAATCGTTTTAAAGAAAGACCAACGAACTGGTATACTCACAAAAGGAATTGTGAAAGATATTTTAACAAAGTCCAGCTTCCATCCTCACGGGATCAAGGTGCGATTAGAAGATGGACAGGTTGGTCGAGTGAAGGAAATTATACAATAGGACAAGAAATGAGGACTTATATATGTTATCTTTTGAAGAAAAACTTGCAATCATCGAATCATTCCCTGAGCTTACGCGCAAAAATGTTTCTTTAGGGAGAGTCAATTTTCATTATGAAGACAGCGTTTTTGAAAAAAAGATCGTTGTTCAGCATCTCCATCCAAATGGAAACGGGTTTGTTTATGCTGGGAACCTCCAAAACTATGAAGTGGATGCAAAAGGATTTATCAATATACGGGATTTCTCCGAAGCTGAACTACGTAGAATCGTAAAGGAATCCATCCAATCCCTCTCCGCAAATTCCCCTTTAGCAAGGGAGAATGCCATCATTGGAGAAGGCCAAGAGGAACGATGGGTGAATGATGAAGGACAAACACTACTTCTTGTACTCGAAGAAGAATGGTGGAATGTATACGCTGGGCTAAACCTAGAAGCTGCCTTTGGATCCTACGACGAAGCTGAAGACTACCTTTTCGAAGAAGGCTTTAAACTACAACACTGATGCCATTTTAGGGTAACATTCTTACAACAATAAAAAGCAGCAAGAGGAAAACGACTCATTTCTCTCTTGCTGCTTTACTTTTAGTGTATTATTCATATGTTAAGTTAGACTGTGTTAGTTACAGATTTTAAGTGTGAGATGCTGTGTTTTTAAAATGCATTTTCTACTTTTTTCATCCCGCTAGCATCCTAAAATTTTTTCAGCATTCCTTACGCGTTCATCAGTTGGAGGTTCTATATGCTTTAACTTGTATTCGAGTCCTAAACTTTCCCATTTGTAGATGCCAAGTTTGTGATATGGAAGAACCTCAATTTTTTCCACATTGTTTAACGTTTTGATAAACTCAGATAGCTTCGTTAGATCTTCATCATTATCACTAATTGTTGGGACTAGCACATGGCGTATCCAAACGGGGACTTTCTTCTCTGCCAAGTACTGTGCAAAGTCGAGAATGTGATCGTTACTTAGGCCTGTTAAGTCTTTGTGCTTCACTGGGTCAATTTCTTTGATATCAAGTAAGACCAAGTCAGTTAGTGGCAGTAATTCCTCTAATTTTTCCATAAACTGAGGAGAACGTGAAAAGCACCCGCCAGAGCTATCAATTGTGGTATGAATACCAAGCTTCTTGCACTCTTTAAAAAGCTCAATTAAGAATTCGAGTTGAAGCAAAGGCTCGCCACCACTTACAGTGACGCCACCGCCTGACGCTTGGAAAAAGGGAAGATACGTTTTTATATCATGGATAATCTCTTGAACACTCATTTCTTTCCCCTTATTTAATTTCCAAGTATCGGGGTTATGACAGAACTGGCAACGGAGCAAACACCCCTGAGTGAATATGACATAACGTAACCCTGGTCCGTCTACTGTTCCACACGTTTCGATGGAATGAATGCGTCCGTTCATACTTTTCGTCCTCCTCTATCTTACATGCTTTCGTGGAATGTTCGGTTTATCACATCAATTTGTTGTTCCCTTGTTAATTTAATGAAATTCACAGCATATCCTGATACACGAATGGTTAATTGTGGGTAAAGCTCTGGATGTTCCATTGCGTCCATAAGAGTTTCTCTGTCAAACACGTTAACATTCAAATGGTGTCCTTTTTTCATTGCATATCCATCCAATAATCCTGCTAGATTGCTAATCCTTGCTTCTTCCTCCCTACCTAAAGCCTTCGGAACAATAGAGAAAGTATTTGAGATCCCATCAAGGGCATACTCATATGGTAGCTTAGAAACAGAGCTTAACGATGCAAGCGTTCCTTTTGTGTCACGACCATGGAGTGGATTTGCACCTGGAGCGAACGGTTCTCCTGCTTTTCTTCCATCAGGTGTGTTACCCGTCTTTTTCCCGTATACCACATTAGATGTTATCGTTAAAATGGACTGAGTGTGAACAGAGTTGCGATATGTTTTGTGCTTTTTTATTTTGGTCATAAAACGTTTCACAAGTTCAACTGCGATATCATCAACACGATCATCATTGTTACCGTATTTCGGGAAATCTCCTTCAATCTCGTAATCTACCACTATGCCATTTTCATCACGAATTGTTTTTACTTTTGCATATTTAATTGCACTTAATGAGTCTGCGACTACAGATAGACCTGCAATTCCGCACGCCATTGTACGTAAAATTTCACGGTCATGCAGGGCCATTTCAAGGCGTTCATAGCTGTATTTATCATGCATATAGTGAATGATGTTTAAGGTGTTTACATAGAGACCAGCAAGCCATTCCAGAACGACATCGTATTTTTCAATCACTTCCTCATAATCCAAATATTCGGAAGTAATCGGTGCATACGTTGGTCCTACTTGAATTTTTAGTTTTTCATCCACTCCACCATTGATTGCATAAAGTAGAGCTTTCGCAAGGTTTGCTCGTGCACCGAAGAATTGCATTTGTTTTCCAATAGCCATAGCGGAGACACAACACGCAATTCCATAATCGTCACCATAGGTTTCACGCATAATATCATCATTCTCATATTGAATAGAGCTTGTTTTAATAGACATTTTTGCGCAATACTTCTTATAATTTTCAGGTAGTTTTACAGACCAAAGCACAGTTAAGTTTGGCTCTGGGGCTGGCCCTAAATTGTCTAGTGTATGCAAGAATCGGTATGAGTTTTTTGTTACCAATGGACGTCCATCTACTGCAACACCAGCTAGTGATTCAGTTACCCAAGTTGGATCTCCGCTGAATAATTCATTATAGTCTGGTGTTCTTGAGAACTTAACAAGACGCAGCTTCATTACGAAATGGTCAACAATCTCCTGTGCCTCTTGCTCGGTTAGAATGCCGTTCGCTAGATCTCTTTCAATATAAATATCTAAGAAAGTAGACACACGACCTAAACTCATCGCAGCACCATTTTGCTCTTTGATGGCAGCTAAGTATGCAAAATATAACCATTGGAATGCTTCCTTCGCATTTGTTGCTGGTTCTGAAATGTCATAACCATAAGAAACAGCTAATTCTTTCAATTCTTGTAATGCACGAATTTGTTCAGAAAGCTCTTCCCTGTCACGGATAATATCATCCGTCATTACACCATTTCCTGTTTCAAGCAGGTCTTTTTTCTTTTCCTCGATTAGACGATCAACCCCATAAAGTGCAACTCTGCGGTAATCACCTATGATTCTTCCACGTCCATATGCATCAGGTAGACCAGTAATAATACCTGCTTTTCTCGCAAGTCTCATTTCTGGTGTGTACGCATCAAATACTCCTTGGTTATGTGTTTTTCGATATTCGGTAAAGATCTTTACAATTTCTTCATCTACTTCAAATCCATAAGATTTAGCCGCATCGACAGCCATTCTGATTCCGCCAAAAGGTTGCAATGAACGTTTGAATGGTTGATCAGTTTGAACACCAACGATTTTTTCCTTTTCCTGATCGAGGTAACCAGGACCATGTGAAGTAATCGTTGATACAACCTTCGTATCCATATCAAGCACTCCACCATTTTCGCGCTCCTGCTTGGTTAACTCCATTACTTGTTCCCATAAAAGATTGGTTGCCTCTGTTGGCCCCTCTAAAAATGAATCATCTCCACTATATGGTGTAAAATTCTCTAGTATGAAATTACGTACATCGATTTCTTTTTGCCATTTACCTTCTTTAAAATTAGCCCATGCTTTCATAATCAATGACCTCCATTAAAAGGTTTGGATACATTTAAATTTAGTTAGTTCAATTATTCATCGAAAGTTTGCTCAGTACTGAACAAACTTTTCTATAAATTAATCATACTACGGGAATAGGGTGGTGTCATGTGAAATAATTCACAAATTAATATCATTACCAATTTAGTCACATTTTCATCATTAATTTGTCAAAATTTATCAGGATTGGGTAATGGGTAATTAGTGTTGAGGTACCTGGAAGTGTTTTTTGACTCCAAAAAGGTTGGAAATACCCAATTTCCAGTTTTTAGATTTCAATGATGCTCCTAACCGCCTAGAGGTACACCTACCTCCTATTTTCTGGTTTTTGACAGCACTCCAACCAAGCTGGACATACACCAGCCTCCTAATTTATGGTTTTCGACAGCACTCTAACTCAATTGGAGTTACATCAACCTCCTAGTTTCTGGATATCAACAGCACTCTAACTCAATTGGAGTTACACCATCCACCTAATTTACTCCAACTCGTATTGAGATCACTAGCCACTTTTTCTAGATTTATATTAGTCCCATAAAGAATTGAAAAGTCAGTTAGGAGAATGACGTTTTTGAAGGTTAAGGCAGAATAAAACCCACACTACTACTGGCAATGAATGGCAGTCTGTAATATGATTAAATTAAACAAAATTGGGATTGGGGGCACAACATGTCAAAGCTAGTCATTACACAAGATATCGAGCAAGAGCATTTGAACCAAATCGAATCGATTATTCCAAACTGGGAGATTGTTGCGGGGCAGGATTCTTCAGTTTGGTTAGAGCATCTCAAAGATGCTGAGGTGATTGTTGGTTGGAAAAAGGAAATAGCTGAGCAATGCATACATAGTGAATCCAAGCTTCGTTGGCTCCAAAGTTGGAGTGCAGGTGTAAATAACATGCCACTTGATGAAATGGAGAAGAGCAACATCCTTTTAACAAGTGCTAATGGTGTTCACGCTTATCCAATTTCCGAGACCATTTTTGCGTTAATGCTTGGTTTAACGAGAAAAATTCATTCCTATGTACGTAATCAACAAGAGAAAAAATGGCATCACTCAAATATGAAACTTGAAATTCACGAAAAAACGATTGGGATTGTCGGCGTTGGTCACATTGGAAAGGAAACAGCAAAGATTGCAAAAGCATTTGGGATGACAGTGCTTGGAGTTCGTCACTCTGGTCGTGATGAGGAATTTGTGGATGAAATGTATACAACAGATCAATTATCAGAGGTTCTGCCTCGTTGTGACTATGTTGTTTTGACATTGCCATTAACTGAAGAGACACGTCATTTGTTTGGTGCTAACGAGTTTAGGAGAATGAAATCATCAGCAATCTTTATTAATATTGGACGCGGTGAGATTGTCGTTGAAGAGGAACTGATTGAGGCATTACAATCAGGTGAGATTGCTGGTGCTGGATTGGACGTATTCACGAAGGAGCCTCTACCTGAGGACAGCCCGCTTTGGGATTTTGAAAATGTGATTGTCACACCGCACACATCTGGTTCAACAGAACATTATGCAAAACGTGTCATTGAGGATATCTTTATTCCAAATCTAAAGAGTTATGCTCAAGGTGGAGTCCTACCAATAAATGTAGTGGACTACAAAAAAGGATATTAAACGATTGTGAGGATAAAGGGAGACAGGTGCTCGTATTGTTATTGAGATACTAACCCTATCCCCTTATCCCACTAGTCTTCGTCTTTTACATCAATGTCTTCGGGGATTGGTTCGTTTAGCCATTCTTCGTAGAGCCTTTTATATTTTTCAAGTTGTTCCATCGTTGTATTGAATTGCTCTTTGTTCAGAAGGTACTGTTCACCATCAAAAAGTGCACGCACCTTTTTTTCTTGGATCAGCTTTTTCAGTAGTTCCTCTGGAATAGACAAATATTCTGCTGTTTCTTTGACTGTTAAATACAACTTGCTCATCCTTTTTTACTTTCGAATTTTGTACGCCCTGCGTTCTGCATACTCCGAACAAGGAATACACACATTTATTGTATTCCCCTTATCATCCACATACTTGCGCAAAGGCTTTATTTTTCTTTTACAGATTACGCATTTCTTACTAAAGAAAGAAAACATCTTGTTCCCCCTTTCAGAGAAACACCCCTCTATTTTACTTCACATCCTTCATAGCGGTCGATAAAATATATTTTTCTTTTGTGCTCTTTCAATCTTTTCATTCCAAGTGTTTAACATGAATTCCTCCATTTTTTCTGTGGAAAAGCCTGTTATTTTCTCAATATGACTGACTGTAATGAAGACTTATCCTCTTACTCTATCAAACCCTATATATCTTGTACCTTGAAATGTCAGCTTTCCGAAATCACCTTCAGCAAGTTGACCAAACTCACTTCCAGAAACCTTGAACTCAGACCGGTCACCACTCTCAAACTCAAAAGTTACATAATAACTAGTAGATGATGACACATGATGGTGATGTGGTTCAGTATGATGGTGGGTATGTCTGCTCACATGCGTACGCTTTGTTTTTACACTTGCAGGAACACTTAGTCTTGGCGAATCTTCATTTTTCTTCCATTGACCAATTCCCTTTCCTATATTAACAATTATGAGTCCAATCACAACAATGAAACCAATCATTACGATAAAAGGTACAATATTGAACATTACGTCTCCTGGGTACATAAACTTCCCCCTTGAATTCAGCATCTGTATTATTTATTACGCTTTAATAATCAAAAAGTTTCAATGGTCAAAATCCTATTACGTCAATCTCACGAGACTTAAACCAAAAAAACAGACCCTCCCTGATGAAAGGTCTGCTTGATTTTCGAGACAGTATACGTTCCCTTGTCCTATTATTCTCCGAGATCAACGTTATGATAGACTTGACGCACGTCTTCAAGGTCTTCTAAAGCATCGATCATTTTTTCGAATTTTTCTTTCGCATCGTCCGGAAGGGTTACATCATTTTGTGCAAGCATGGTTAATTCTGCTACTGTAAATTCCGTAATTCCAGCGTTTTTAAAAGCTTCTTGGACAGCATGGAATTGATCAGGCTCTGCGTAGACGATCACAGAATCCTCTTCTTCAAGAACATCACGAACATCTAAATCCGCTTCCATTAGCAATTCTAGAACTTCTTCCTCTGTTTTCCCTTCAATTCCAAATACAGCCGTTGCATCAAACATGTAAGCTACAGAACCACTTACACCCATGTTTCCGCCATTTTTACCGAATGCCGCACGCACTTCGGATGCCGTACGGTTTACGTTATTTGTTAATGCATCCACAATCACCATTGAGCCATTCGGTCCAAAACCTTCATAGCGAAGCTCATCGTAATTTTCTTCAGAGCCACCTTTTGCTTTTTCAATTGCACGGTCAATGATTGCTTTTGGTACATTATATGTTTTCGCACGCTCAAGAACGACTTTTAAATGTTGGTTTAGTTCAGGGTCAGGTTCACCCTGTTTAGCTGCAACATAGATTTCGCGTCCAAATTTTGCGTAGATTCTACTTGTGTTTGCATCTTTGGAAGCTTTTTTTTCCTTAATATTGTTCCATTTACGTCCCATCTTGAACACTCGCTTTCGAATATTGAATGAGTCTATATTATACCTCAATTTTCTTATTAAAAAAATATGTGTTTGACAGGCTATATTGGATTTTTTTGCTAATATGTATCTTTATTCCATGGCTAGACCCCCTGACATCGCATGTTGTATCAGGGGGACAACCGTTTTTAACATCCACTTTTAATTGATGGTAAGACTTCAGTAAGGGTTTTTATTCAGACGTTCTGCCAGGCCAATATACGGCTTTTCATCATGAAGTTCCTTCGTTTTTCCTTGTAACAAACTCTCATTCCACTCATAGGCATGGGAACCATGTTCGGCAAAATCTAATCCTGCAATTTCTTCTTCATGAGAAACGCGAATAGGTGAAATCTTGTTTATAACGGCTGTGAATAAGGTAACCAATCCTACCGACCAGATCACAACAGCGATAACACCGATGGCTTGAATCCCTAATTGACTAATTCCACCACCATAGAATAGACCTGTTGAAGTTGAAAATAATCCTACAGCAATGGTTCCCCATATTCCGCATATCCCATGAACAGTAATTGCACCAACAGGGTCATCAACTTTAAGCTTTGCATCTAGGAAACGAACACCTTCTACAAGTAGAATTCCTGATACAATCCCTACTAGAATTGAGCCACCTAGTGAAATTTCAGCAGCCCCAGCAGTAATTCCTACAAGACCTCCTAACACACCATTTAAAGAGATAGAAGGGTCGACTTTTCCAAATCGAATTTTTGTATATAGAGCCGTTGAAATAAACGCAGATGCGGAGGAAAGTAACGTTACAGCAATTACACTAGGAACTAATTCAGGATCAGCAGCTAACGTACTTCCACCGTTAAACCCAAACCAACCTAACCAAAGAATAAATACCCCTAATGCACCAAGTGGAATATTATGTCCTGGTATTACATTCACTTTATTTCCTGCATATTTACCAATACGAGGTCCGAGTATTAGAACTACGCCCAAGGCAGCACTAGCACCCGTTAAATGAACGACTGTCGACCCTGCAAAATCAGAGAAGCCCATTCCTGCCAACCAGCCATCAGCCCATATCCAATGCCCTACCACTGGATAGATGAAGGCCGTCATTGCAACCGTAATCCAAATGTAGCTACTAATTTTGATTCGTTCTGCTACAGCACCAGAAATAATGGTCGCACATGTAGCTGCAAAAACAGCCTGGAAGACAAAAAAGTCGATGTCACTTCTTCCATTAAGGAAAAAACCGTCCGATCCTATTAGACTTCCAAGTGACTTACCAAACATCAATCCAAAACCTACCACAAAAAATAAGATAGAGGCGATACTAATCGTTAAAAAGTTTTTCATAATGATATGAAGAGCATTCTTAGCTCTTGTAAAACCGCTCTCTACTAATGTAAAGCCTGCGTGCATAAAAAACACTAATGTTGCAGCAAACATGACCCAAACTAGATTAATAGATGTTTCGAGAGTCTCTGCAGTCGGAGCGGCTGCATGAACTGGTACAACTGTCATAATTAAAAGTAAAAAAACGACTATACTTATGCTCTTCTTTACCATATTTTCTCCCCCTCTATAAAATAGCTTTTCTTCCTGTTTCTCCTGTTCGGATCCGTATGGCTTCCTCAACTGGCATAATAAAGATTTTGCCATCACCAATGGAACCTGTATCACAAGTTTCCAAGATGATCGAAACAATCTCATCTACTTGAACGTCATCTACAACTAATTCAATTTTCAACTTTGGAAGAACTTCTATTTCAAAGGTTGTTCCACGGAACAACCCTTGTTTCCCTTTTTGTTTCCCAGTACCTGCTGCTTCCGTTACAGTCATACCCCCTATTCCAATCTCATAAAGCCTATCTTTTAATTCCTTGAATTTTTCAGGTCTAGTTACAATCTCGATCTTTTTCAATTGACTACCCCCTTAATACAAAGTCATATATTGTTCTCTTTCCCATGCATCTACTTGAGTACGGAACTGGTCCCACTCAATGAGCTTTGCTTCAACAAAATGGGTACTAATATGTTCACCAAGGGCATTTGTAAGTAGTTCATTTTTCGAAAACGCGGCTACTGCTTCTTTTAGATTTTCTGGAAGACTTTGAATTCCTAGCTCTTCCATTTGCTCGTCTGACATATGATAGATATTTAGATTAACAGGATCATCTAAGGTAAGTTTATTTTGAATTCCATCCAAGCCAGCAGCAAGCATTGCAGCTAGCGCTAGATATGGATTTGCTGATGGGTCTGGATTTCTTAATTCAATTCGCGTGCTAAGGCCTCTACTAGCTGGAACACGAACGAGTGGACTACGATTTTTTGCGGACCACGCAATATAACTTGGGGCTTCATAACCTGGTACTAAACGTTTATAAGAATTTACGGTTGGATTCGTAATCGCAGCAAAACTATATGCATGCTTCAGAATCCCTGCTAAATATTGTTTAGCTGTTTCACTTAGACCTAGCTCATCATTTTCATCATAGAATGCATTCTCATTCCCTCTAAACAGCGATTGGTGACAGTGCATCCCTGAACCATTTACACCATAAAGGGGCTTAGGCATAAAGGTTGCATGGAGCCCGTGTTTTCTCGCGATATTTTTTACAACTAATTTGAAAGTTTGAATTTGGTCTGCTGCATGAACAGCATCAGAGTACTTAAAATCAATCTCATGTTGCCCAGGAGCTACTTCGTGGTGAGATGCCTCAATTTCAAACCCCATCTCCTCTAATGTTAGGACAATATCCCGACGACAGTTTTCACCAAGGTCTGTTGGAGAAAGGTCAAAATAGCCACCGTTATCGTTAAGTTCCATGGTTGGCTGACCATTGCTATCCGTCTTGAATAAGAAGAATTCTGGTTCTGGTCCAACATTCATCGCTGTAAAACCTAGTGAATTCGCTTGACTTAATACTCTCTTCAATACCCCTCTAGGGTCACCAGGAAATGGTGTACCATCAGGTAGATATACATCACAGATTAGACGAGCAATCTTACTTTCCTCTGCACTCCAAGGAAAGATCAACCAAGTGTTTAAGTCAGGATATAAGTACATATCAGATTCTTCTATTCTTACAAAACCTTCAATGGAAGAACCATCAAACATCATTTGATTATCTAACGCTTTTTTCAATTGACTTAACGGTATTTCTACATTTTTTATAATGCCAAACAAATCTGTGAACTGTAAGCGAATAAAGCGTACATTCTCCTCACTTGCAATTCGTAAAATTTCTTCTTTCGTATACGTTCTTCCCATAACTAATTCCTCCTTATATTTATCATTAGCCGCGCAACCGCCACACCTAAGCAACCACAAGTCATCAGGTCATCTGATATGTTAAGTTGTAGACGGGCGTGAACTAATTCCTTCTTGTAGATCGTTTTACATTATGTTCCTTTCCAAAGATGCTTTTACATCAATTTCACCGTGGCAAATGTACTCTGCCGTCCCTTTTTTCCAAATATGATTGTTTTCATCCCATCTGATTTCCAAGTCACCACCTGGAAGGTGTACGGTAATAGGGCGGTGTTTTGCTAGTTTTCCATTTAAGGTTGCGGCCACCACGGCTGCGCATGCACCTGTACCGCATGCCATTGTAATACCAGAACCTCTTTCCCACACTCGATAATCAATCTCTTCCGTATTTTTCACAGCTACAATCCCTATATTTACTCTTTCTGGAAATAAATCTGAATGCTCAATACTCGGTCCTATTTCCTCAAGATTTATCTCATCTACATTTTCAACAAAAAGGATTGCGTGTGGATTCCCCATTGAAACACAGGTTAAATCATACGTAGCGCCATCGATTATAAACGTTTCATTGACTGTCGAAGAAAATGGATCTCCCTTCATCGGGATCATCCCTTTTAGTAACTTTGGTTCGCCCATATCGACAGTGATGAACTCTACAACGTTTTTCTGTCCTATAGAGACAGTCACATGTACAATTCCTCCAAGTGTTTCGATTGAAAAGGTGTTAGATTCAGCATATAAATGATCAACTAAATATTTTGCTACACAGCGGAGGCCATTTCCGCAGTTTTTTCCTTCTGAGCCGTCCTCATTAAATATTCTCATTCGAAAATCTGCAATACTTGATGGACAGATGAGAATCATTCCATCAGAACCTATTCCAAAATTGACATCTGATACTGCAATAGCAAGATTCGTGAGATCCTGCTCCCTCAAGGAGGACTCTAAAAGATTGAAAATAATGTAATTATTCCCCAAGCCATGCATTTTGGTAAAAAGCATCTTATCCCACCTTTCCTTCTAAAAGATAAATCGTACTCTACTTAATCGTGCTCTTATCTCTTCGATGACTTCCTTTTCACCTTCTCTATCTGCCTGAAATGTCACCGAGAACCTTACATAATTTCCAACATCATCCCAAGGCACACTTGAAATTAAGTGTTCTCGGATGAGATACTGTCCAAATTCTTCTGCATTCGCAAACGTTGGTCCACCAGCCACTCCAACTGGGATTTTCACATAGAGGAAGAATGAACCTTTTGGTTTTACTGCTTTAAAACCACAGTCACGGAGCACATTCACAAGTAATTCATGGCGTCGTGAATATTTCTCAGCTGTTCTGATAGTAATATCTGGATGCGCTAACGCATAGGCTGCTGCTTTTTGAATTGGAATAAATTGTCCTGAATCACTATTATCCTTCACAGTTGCAAATGCCTTTACTAGTTTTGAATGGCCTGCAATGAAGCCAATTCTCCACCCTGTCATGTTGAAGGATTTTGATAAAGAATGTAGCTCAACACCAACCTCCTTAGCTCCTGGTATGGATAGAAAACTTAATGGTTTTTCACCATCAAATGTTAATGCTGCATAGGCTGCGTCATGGATAACAATTAAATGATTCTGTTTTGCGAATGCAACCACTTCCTCAAAAAACTCTCGCGTTGCAGCAGCACCAGTCGGGTTATTTGGGTAGTTTAAATAAAGTAATTTAGCTCTTTTTAATGTTTCACTTTCAATCTGATTAAGCTGCGGTAAAAATCCATTCTCTTCAAGTAGAGGTAGTTGAACGACTTTACCTCCATAATATTTTGTGTAAGTAGCTAGTACGGGGTAGCTTGGAGTTGGCATTAGTGTAATGTCACCTGGATTAATAAATGCAGCAGGCAACATCGTAAGTGCTGATTTAGATCCTATCACGTGGTTAATTTCTGTCTCTGGGTCCAGATCATTTACACCAAACACGGCCTTCATGTAGCGTGCTGCCGCTTCCTTAAATTCAGGAATTCCATTATCAGAATAAAATCGATTCTCAGGTTTAGCTGCCTCTTGTGCCAATTTCTCCACCACACGTAGATCAGCCATCTCATCTGGTTCACCAACACCCAAGTCGATTAATTCCATATGAGGATTCGCTTTTAACGCAGCTTTTTTTGCTCTTTTTATTTTTTCAAACTTGAAAATTTCTTCTTTTATTCCGAATGACTGTCCGCCGATTCGGTCAGCGAAGAGTTGTTGGGTATAATCTGTTATAGTCATTCTTACTCCTCCACATCTTTAGTTACGGAGTTCAAGAGTGAGGATGAAAAAGGTTCCCAGAAGGTATATATATCACTCCCTACCTATGATCTTCTTCACTCCAGACATCTTGAACAATTTTATTAATGGCTCATCACATATTCATTACATGCTGCTGCAACCTCTTTCCCTTCTTGAATCGCCCATACGATTAAACTTGCACCTCTTCGGGCATCTCCTGCAATGAATATTCCATCCTTGTTTGTTACATATCGATTTTCTACTTGATCCTTGTGCTTTGACGGTATTTCAAGGTTTGAATCTTTCAGTAGTTCCCGTTCCATTCCTTCAAAACCTACAGCAAGTAAAACAAGTTGTGCTGGCCATATTTTTTCGGTACCAGGGAGCTTCACCCTGATTTTCTTTCCATTTTCGTTCGTAGTGGTTTTAATCTCTGCACTCCTTACACCAGCTAAATACCCCTGATCATCTCCAATGAATTCAATGGCTGTAGTGGCAAAAGAGCGAGGTTCTTTTCCAAACTTTGCTACTGCTTCCTCATGCCCATGATCCAATTTGTGAATAATGGGATATTCTGGCCATGGATTTGCTTCTGTCCGAGAGATAGAACGTTCAGGATAGATATCAAACTGTACTAAACTTTTACAGTTATGACGGA
The DNA here is from genome assembly GCF_964021195.1 of Bacillus nitroreducens. Lineage (NCBI taxonomy): Bacteria > Bacillati > Bacillota > Bacilli > Caryophanales > Bacillaceae > Bacillus > Bacillus nitroreducens. The sequence goes on from NZ_CAXHYI020000003.1 coordinate 510,851, forward strand.
GTGCAGTTGACACACAATCAGTTGCCGTGTCCCCTCCACCAATGACAATGACATCTTTCCCTTCCGCAGAGATAAAATTTCCATCTTCGAAATTAGAATCTAGCATGCTTTTCGTATTGCTATGCAAATAATCCATTGCAAAATGTATTCCTTTTAGTTCTCTACCGTCTACCACCAAATCTCGTGGTTTAGTTGCGCCGGTGCAAATAATGACACTATCAAACTCTGTTTGTAACTTCTCTAGAGGATAATCTTTGCCAATCTCTGTATTCGTTACAAATTGGATACCTGATTCTTTTAATAGATTGATTCGACGATCGACAACATGCTGCTCTATTTTCATTTTTGGTATTCCATAAGTGAGTAGTCCTCCAATTCGGTCAGAACGCTCAAACACAGTTACCGAATGTCCATATTGATTCAGTTCAGCTGCACTTGCAAGTCCAGCTGGCCCTGATCCAATAATGGCAACTTTCTTTCCCGTTCTACTTTTAGGTATATTTGGAGATACCCATCCTTCTCCGAAAGCTCTATCAATAATTGCCCATTCAATATTTTTTATCGTGACAGAACTTTCATAAAGCGAAGCTACACAGCCTGCCTCACAAGGTGCTGGACATGCTCTCCCTGTAAATTCTGGAAATGGATTCGTCTTACTTAATCGTAAGTATGCTTCTTTCCAATTTCCTCGATAAACAAGTTCATTCCATTCGGGGATTAGATTATATAAGGGACATCCAGTCGTCATCCCACTCAGCACGCTTCCGTTCTGACAAAACGGTACGCCACAATCCATACAACGCGCTGCTTGTTTTTCTAGATCCCTTGAAGGTAGGAGAATGGATATTTCCTTCCAATCCTTCAGTCGTTGCAACGGCTCACGGTAATTTGCAGGCTGTCGCTTGTAATCTATAAATCCTGTTTCCTTTCCCAAACCTTGCACCTCATTTCTTCTAACTCTTCAACACATGCTAGACCACTAAATTCTGAGATTCCAGAATTTGTTTGTAATTTTGTGGAATTACTTTAATAAACCGCGTTGATTCCTTTTTCCAATTTTGAATGATCCGGTATGCTAATGGACTTTTCGTATACTGATAATGTTCGTTAAGCAGATTGTAAACACTATTTTTTTCCTCAAGATCTTCAATAGATTCTAGGAGGACTAGTTCTGAATTATATTCTTGCTCGAAATGTCTATTGGCTGGTTCATAGATATAAGCGATACCCCCAGACATCCCCGCGGCAAAGTTTTTACCAACTTCTCCAAGGATGACAGCTCTGCCTCCCGTCATATACTCACAACTATGTTCCCCTACTCCTTCAACAACAACCGTAGCTCCACTATTACGAACGCAAAATCTCTCTCCCGCTTTCCCACGGATGAACGCCTTACCACTTGTTGCTCCATAAAATGCTGCATTACCGATAATCACATTCTCTTCGGCAACGAGAGATGATAGGCCTGATGGGCGGACAATGATTTTCCCTCCTGAGAGACCTTTACCAACGTAATCATTCCCCTCACCTTCCACTTCTAAGGTAAGCCCATTTGGAATAAATGCCCCAAAACTTTGACCTGCAGATCCTTTGAATAGAAAGTGAAGTGTATCCTCTGGTAGACCTCTTGCTCCAAATTGTTTTGAGATTTCATTTCCTGTCATTGTTCCGACTGAACGATCTGTATTTGTAATTTGTAAAAGATAGTTTACTGTTTGTTGGTTAGTCCATGCTTCACGGCTTACTGGAAGTAGTTCTCGATAATCGAGCGTTTGCTCAAGTTGATGATCTTGTTTAGTAGTTGAAACTCGATCCCCATCATGTCTTACTAGAAGTGGAGTTAGATCAAGGTTTTTCATTTTCCATCCCTTAACTTCTTCTAACTTGATTACATCAGTATGACCTATCATTTCATCCATCGTTCTGAAACCAAGTTTAGCCATATATTCACGAACTTCTGTCGCAATAAATGTCATTAAATGAACGATATGGTCTGCTGTTCCCATCATTTTTTTACGAAGTTCAGGATTCTGGGTGGCAATTCCAACTGGACATGTATCTAGATGACAAACCCGCATCATCACGCATCCTAATGAAACGAGTGGTAGAGTCGCAAAACCATATTCTTCTGCACCTAATAGTGCTGCGATTACTACATCACGGCCATTCATCAGTTTTCCATCTGCCTCAAGTCTTACACTGTTTCTTAGCCCGTTTAACATTAATGTTTGATGGGCCTCTGCCAATCCTAATTCCCACGGTAATCCCGCGTGTTTAATACTCGTTTTCGCCGCAGCACCAGTACCACCATCATAGCCACTGATTAAAATGACATCTGCCTTTGCTTTTGCAACACCCGCTGCGATTGTACCTACTCCTGTTCCCGAAACGAGCTTTACATTGATATCTGCACTTGGATTTGCATTTTTCAGATCATATATGAGCTGTTCCAAGTCTTCAATGGAGTAAATATCATGATGTGGAGGAGGTGAGATTAACTCAATACCTGGTGTCGACCCCCTTGTCTCTGCTACTGAGACAGTAACTTTATGTCCAGCAAGCTGACCTCCTTCTCCTGGCTTTGCTCCTTGTGCCATTTTTATTTGAATTTCATCACTATTTACAAGGTAGTGACTTGTTACACCAAAACGTCCAGATGCAACTTGTTTAATTCTGCTTAATTTTGAATCTCCATTTGCAAGCGGTGTAAATCGCTTTGGATCCTCTCCTCCTTCTCCAGAATTACTTTTTCCTCCAATTCGATTCATTGCAATTGCGATTGCTTCATGGGCTTCTTTACTAATGGAACCATAGGACATTGCTCCAGTTTTGAATCTTTTTAGAATCATCTCAATTGATTCAACTTCTTCGATTGGAATGGGAGTTCGATTACTTTTTAATTGGAACATTCCTCGGAGCGTAATACTTTTTTCAGTATCTTCCGCTAACATTTGACTGTATTTTTTATATAGCTCATACTTGCCAGTTCGACAGGCATGCTGTAAGGTGTGGATGGTCTCTGGACGAAATAAATGTGACTCTCCGCCTGCACGCCATTGGTGGTCGGATCCTTCATCCAACGTTGGCTCCTCTTTCAACCAAGCTTGGTTGTGACGAAGTATCGTTTCCTTTGCAATATCTTCTATTTGTAATCCACCGATTCGAGAGACTGTACGAGGAAAATAGTCTTCAATAACTTCTGAGCTAATTCCTACTGCTTCGAAAATTTGTGCACCAATATAACTTTGAACAGTTGAGATGCCCATTTTCGACATGATTTTCAAGATTCCTTTTGTAACTGATTTTCTATAATTTGTGGTAAGTTCAGTCCCCTTCTTTTCGGCAAGTTTCGCTAATGATTTGTATACCAAATACGGATAAATCGCGTTTGCACCATATCCGAGTAGAACTGCAAAATGGTGAACTTCTCTTGGTTCTCCAGACTCCACAATGATGCTCACTTTGCTTCTAAGTCCTTGTCGTATCAAGTGATGGTGAAGAGCAGATACGGCTAGCAAAGAAGGGACAGCACTGTGGTCCTGATTGATCCCTCGATCGCTTATAACGAGGAGATTACTACCGTTCCTAACTGCTGTTTCAGCTCTATCTAGGATTTCTTTGACACGACTCTGCAATGTGATTCCTTGTGTAGGTAAAAGAATTGAGATCGTCGATACCTTCCAATCTTCATTATTCAAACTACGGATTTTTCTCATTTCAATCTCAGTTAATATAGGAGATTTGAGTCTTATTTTTTTATAATCTTCCGTCTTTGGTTGTAATAGATTACCCTCTGCTCCTAATAGTACTTCCATAGACGTAACATACTGTTCACGAATCGCATCAATTGGAGGATTTGTTACTTGGGCGAATCGCTGTTTAAAATAATTAAATAAAAGTTGAGGTTTCTTAGATAAAACAGCTAGTGGAGCATCATACCCCATCGACCCAATTGGTTCATTTCCCTCTTTGGCCATTGGTTTTATCACTTTTTCCCACTCTTCGTAAGAGTAGCCGAAGGCCTTTTGAGTACGAAGTAGATTCTCTTCTCCTTCTTGTTCCCCTTTAATCTTGGCCATTGTAGTCAATTTCTCAATTGGCATAATTGACTTTGCAACCCAGTCCTCATATGGATGTTCATTAATAAACATCTGTTTCAGTTCTTCATCAAGAAAAAGCTTCTTTTTATCAAAATCGACAAGTAGCATCTGTCCTGGTTTCAGTCGATCTTTTCGAATAATCTTTTCTTCTGGTATATCTACAACTCCAGCTTCCGATGATAAACATATGAAATTATCATCTGTCACAATTAAACGTGCGGGTCTTAACCCATTTCGATCGAGGCAAGCACCTATCTGCTTTCCATTTGTAAATCCCATTGCGGCAGGACCATCCCACGCCTCCATCAAGCAACTATGAAATTGATAAAATGCTCGTTTTTTATTAGATAACAGCTTATTATTTTGCCATGGTTCAGGAATCATAAGCATCATGGCCTTAGGAAGTGACCAGCCTGACATTGTCAAATATTCTAACGCGTTATCAAACATTGCGGTGTCGCTACCGTCTAAGTCAATAACTGGGTGGAGGGCATCACTATCTTTGAGGATATCTGATTGAAGAACGGGTTCACGTGCAATCATCCAATTGACATTCCCTGTAATGGTATTAATTTCACCATTATGCATTAAAGTTCGATTTGGTTGCGCTCTTCTCCAACTAGGAAACGTGTTCGTACTAAATCGGTTATGCACCATAGCCATCGCTGAGTGGTAATCATGCCGCCGAAGATCTTCATAGTAACTTCTTAACTGGCTTGGTAGGAGAAGTCCTTTGTAAACAATCGTCCTAGATGAAAAACTAACAATATAGCAATCTTCTTTATTCACTCCAGCATCATTAAATGCTTTTTCTATTTTTCGACGTGTCACATAAAGGAGTCGTTCGAATTGATCATGATCAAACTCATGATTTGCAGGAGTGACAAATAGTTGATGGATGGATGGTTGTGATTGTTTAGCCCTTCTTCCCAATCCTTCATCGTTCGTTGGTACATTCCGCCAACCAAACAACTCCAACTTCTCGTTTTGTATAACTTCCTCTATCCTCGTTTTATAAGCTGCTACTTTTTCTACCTCTTGAGGTAAAAATATCATCGCCACTCCATATGCTCCGTTACTCGGAAGCAGCTTCTCTTTCTCCTTCCAGTCGTTTAAAAATAACTGATGGGGAATCTCCGTTAATATTCCAGAACCATCACCTAACTTCTCGCCAGCTTTCTGACCTCCACGATGGTTTAAACGCTCAAGTGCCGTTAGTGCCTGACTAACAATGGTATGTGTCTGATCTCCTGTAATATTTGCAAGTAAGGCGATACCACAAGCGTCATGTTCAAATTGCGAATTATATAAACCTTGTCTTTTTATTTGATGCATTTGTATCTCCCTTCTTCTGCGTTCTTGTTAATTTAATAGTAACAGCGAATTTATCAAAAATATTTAAACTAATCGTTATAAAATTTGCACTAAATGACACAACTTTTCACTTACAGGATTTAGTAGATTTGGATTAGTGATTCGCTCTTAATCAACAATGTTCACATTATATAATTCAAGCCACATATTGATCTGGACAAGATGAGCAATTAGCTGCGGGCCTGTCATTAGTTGCCCAAACCATGGGATTTTAAATGATGCTCCTTCTGAATCAATAATTTCTCTTACCTTCTGCTCTGAAACAATCTCAAGTATCGGAGAACGTTTATTTTCGATTATGTGAGTTAGCATATTTTTTACAAGTTTCATATACTCAGGATTATGGGTTTTCGGATAAGGATTTTTCTTTCTATACAAAACAGAATCAGGTAACGTTCCTTCTAATGCCTTTCGTAGAATTCCCTTTTCTCGTCCTCCTAGCATCTTCATCTCCCACGGAATATTCCACGCATATTCTATTAGACGGTGATCGGCAAATGGAACACGTACCTCTAGACTAGCCCCCATACTCATCCGATCTTTTCGTTCTAACAGAGTAGACATAAACCAAATCATATTTAAATAGAATAATTCCCGACGGCGCTCCTCTATTAGGCTTTCCCCATCTAATCGTGGAACATCCCGTAAGGTTCCCTCATATTGTTCTTGAACATAATCTTTTAGATTAAGTTTTTTCTGCCAATGTGGTAATAGAAGGTTGTGTCTTTCCCCTTCTGATTTCATCCATGGAAAGTGATTGTCACGTAGTAATTCTTCTTTATAAAACCAAGGGTAGCCACCGAAAATTTCATCCGCACATTCCCCTGACAAAGCGACCGTAAAGTTTTGTTTGATTTCTTCTGAAAACCATAGAAGTGAAGAGTCAATATCAGCCATTCCAGGTAAGTCTCTTCCCTTTACAGCATCCTCCAACTTTTGAGCAAGTTGTTCTTGAGTAATCACTTTCGAATGATGGATGCTACCTAAATACTGAGTCATTGTATCAATCCATGGTTTGTCTTCGTCCACTTGAAATAAGCTGGATTTGAAAAACTCACTATTGCGTTCATAGTCGATTGAATACGAATGAAGCTTACCTCTTCCATTTTTTTGAAAATAGTTGGCAGCGATCGCACTTATCGCACTTGAATCTAGCCCTCCAGACAAAAAGGTACAGACAGGAACATCTGCAACAAGTTGCCTTTCAACCGCATCCTTCACAAGGAATCTCACTTTTTCCACTGTATCTTCTAAGGAATCAGTATGTTTATGACTCTCTACATTCCAATATCGCTTGATTTTCAAGCCATTACGATCAAATGTCAAAAAATATGCAGGGCGTAATTCGTGTATCCCTCTATAAATACCGTGTCCCGGTGTACGTGAAGGACCTAACCCGAACACCTCTTGCAAGCCTTCTCGATTTACTTCAGCTTTTACAAGTGGGTGTGCCAAAATAGCCTTGAGCTCTGAACCAAATAAAAGTGTACGATTTGTATGTTTATAAAAGAGTGGCTTCACCCCAAGTCGATCCCTTGCCATAAAAAGTTTTTCTCTGTGAGGGTCCCATATCGCAAAAGCAAAAATCCCATTTAATCGCTCTACACATGCTTCTTTCCAATGAATATAAGCAATAAGAAGAACTTCAGTATCAGAATGGGACTGAAAGGTATATCCAAGACTAATTAATTCTCTACGAAGCTCTTCCGTATTATAAAGTTCACCATTGTACACAATCGTATATGCATGACCAGCATTTGATTTCCTAGTCATCGGCTGTATGCCTCCTGAAGGATCAACAACAATTAGTCTTGTATGACCTAGAGCAGCATGTTGATCACTATAGATATCTGAAGCATCTGGACCACGCTTTGCTAATGTTTGTGCCATCTTTTTGATGATAAAAGTTTGGTTATTTAAATCTTGTTGCCAATCAATCCATCCTGTAATTCCACACATTTTGATCACTCTTTCTTTTAATTTTTTCCAACTTCATTTCTAAGTCTCTATTCATTTTCGTTATCTTTATGGTTGAAGTTCTTTTATCGTAGCATCCATTTCTTTTAAAATATTTAGACTATTCGATACAAAGTTTGCATTTTTCTACATATCTTTTTGTTCAAATAAAAAACACCTTATCCGTGAGGTAAGGTGTTTTCAAGTAAAAGAGTCAGCAATAATTAAAGATCCATTATCGTATTTCAGAAGGACTCTTCCCTGTATATTTTTTAAACTGTCTGCTAAAAAAGTGAAGATTGTCATATCCTAATGCTTGAGCCACTTCGGTTACCGACATTCCAGTATAATGCAGCAAATGCTCAGCTCTTCTAATACGCGCTTCCACTATATAAGAACGGACTGGTTGCCCAATAATCTCCTTGAATTTAACAGAAAAATATCGAGGAGAAAAGTTCGCACGAGCAGCTAAGCTTTCTAGCGTATGATTTTTACCTGGGTGCTGCTTCACATAGTTCGCCACTTCCCTAATGGCTGACAAAAGATTGTTTTGAACTTGATCGACTTGTTCTTCATCCTGATGTTCTTCTCGTAATAGCTGAATCATTAGTTGCTTAAGAATGAGTTTGGCTTCCGTTTCTGCTCCGAACGTCTTTATTAAAAATAAACGAACATACCTTGTTAAGAGTGACTCAAAAGGGATGGAATCCTGTAAGATTCGATAAGAGCTAGGTATTAATTTTGGTTCTTTCTCTAAATCAAAATGGATGTAGGTAATAATGAGTGGATGCTGAGGTTTCATTGTGGCAGTTGCCCAATCTCCAGGCTGGAAAAAAAAGCAACTTCTTCTTTTCATCAAATATTCCTTCCCGTTAAGCATTAGAATCCCTTCTCCGCTCCAAACATATAACAAATCAAAGTTAGGAATGGGTTCTTTTCGTTTCCACTGCCAATTCGGTTCACAGGTAATAGTTGCAAACGATGGTTTCAAAATAAATTGCTCGGGATCAATATGTAGTATACCGCTCACCTTCCTCACTCTAAATTTTCTAAGGGATTTAAAGTTAATCACCCTCATCAGTGATGAAGCAATCCCTGAAATATCCCCTAGAAATATTGTATAATCCCACATTTAATCTCGCAAATATCGTTTTTATATAAAATCAATCTCATTCAAATATTATTCTATTATAATTTTAAAATCAATGTAGATTCTATCCTTTTTGTTTCTCACTTTCTATTATTCAAGCTGCTCTTCATTCAAATACATGACATGTTGCAATTCTATACCGCTCGATGAACCTCTACCACGGTGGGTTTTATCAGGTCTCTGTCTTTCGTGCTCATTGTTATATGAAATCCAACCGAAATAGATATCATGAAGTACAGGAAAAAATCCATTATTAAATGGAACTGGTTCCTTTGCTTCCTCTATCTTAACTAAAACCTGCATTACTTCTTGCCATTCGCTTGGAAGGTCTAGCACCCCATATGGAATATCCTCAAAATTAATAATCGTCTTCATTTGAATTCGTGGAAAATAATTATCATTTCCTTCTGTCATATGATAATTTCTATCTCTAATAAAATACAATTCTCCATAACTTATATCATCATCAGGATGAATATTCCAATAAATCTTGTAACTGCTTGGATCATCAGGTTTAATTTTCAATACTTGCGGTGCACCAATGTCACTCTCAGCAATAAGCGTCCACTTGTGTTTTTCCCACTTCCACAAGCCCATACCATATTTATTATCCTTAGTCATAAACGGTACATACATATGACGAGTATCTATTTCAATCATTTCAAGTACCTCATTAGCTTTAAGATCATATGAATGTCGATTTAAATCTGAAAGAATTTCCTCAGATGTCAAGAAGCTACTAGGATTCGCTAGGTGAAAATAGTATACGTAAACTACAATAGATATCGTAAAAAAGAATCCAATTATTCGCTTTATTTTTCGTTTCCTTGTCATTCGTGTTTCACCCCTTTTAAGAATGAAACGTCGGATCGAAAATAGTACTGCCTTTTTGGAGTTGCTATTAACAACCCTTTCCCATCTTCTTCAATAAAAAACGTCGATCGTATTCCACTACCCCATTTGCCCTTAACTCCAACCATTTGATATGGAAACCTTTCTTTGCTCTGAATTTCATCCCCATTCATGTATGTCTCTTCATACCATTTATCACTAAAAAATTCAGTCTGCACCATTAAAGGTAATTGTTCCACCAATAATTCATTTTGTAGGATAACATCGTTCTTCGATGAATAAGTTTTGACAATGTAGGCATGATCTACACTCTCAATATAGGTGGATATTTTGTCAGAAGGATAGAGCACAGATTGAAGTGGAATTGTCATCAATGTAACCGCCAGAAAAATAAAGTTACCGAGGAAACCAAGCCACGCAAATCTCCAGTATCTCTCCCAACGCCCCTTTTTGGATTTAAGGAAAAAATAAAGGATCCAAACCCCAAAGGGTAAAATCGGTATTTTTAAGATGGTTTGATAAAATTCCACATTAAACGAAAATGAAAAACAACCGATCCAGATGACAAGAATGATCTTCCAAACCTTTATTTTCACCTGTTGTTTTTGGTAGATTCTAATCGCAAAATATGCAATTACACTCCACCCTACGAGTACATTTATGACTGTAAACAAACTTGGCCCCCATTCAATAATAGACGTAATCTGTACCACCCCTTTTTTTACCCTACTATATATTCGAAAAAGAAAATTGAATTTCCTGTTTATCATAATGAATTTGTTTAGTGGTGACGTAAAAAAATCGCTCGATTCCCGAGTTGAAATTCATATTTTACTACCAATTATTAAAAATTGAACATTTTGTGAAAAATATTTGACGAATTTGTGACAATGTTGAATAATATATAGTAGGAGGATGAGGAAAAATGAAAACGAATATGCTTGAGGCTGTTAAGTATTTTGGGGGAACAGTGCTTATTGCAGGTATCATTATTTTTTGTCTTGGATTTTTCGCAAGCGGTTCCAGCGTTTTAACACCAATAGGAATCGGTACAGTCATGGGGGCTATTTTCGTCTTTTTGATGGGATTATTTTTAATTGCGTCTGAAGAGGTATTGTTAAAAGCACAAGGGGTAAAACATAAATAAGAAACAATCTATTATGTATAAGCTTAGCCACACATATGGCTAAGCTTTTTATATTTCAGAAAAAAGTTGGGGCCTCATTGGACCTTCACAACGTATGTCTTCGCTAAGATATCATATAAAGACTGTTTCTTTTTTGTGAAAATACATGTCAAAACATATGCAAACATAAGTGCATAGATGAGTCCACCAATTAACATGTGAGTAACTACTACTTCACCTTCGATGTTAACCAAACGATAAACAAGAAAATGCGACAATTCCCAAGGTGTAAATTTTATGATTGTCCGAAACACCATTTGTAGTAATGACGGAGTATCTCCACCTTTTCCGATTACCTTTATTCCTAATTTCTTCTTACCAAATGACTGTCCAACTACTTTTGAATCGGAAATGATGAAATAAAGGAAAACAGGCAAAGTCACCATTAGAAAGCCTGAGAACTGTGCAACAATTACTGATCCCTTTAAGAATTCTTGCAAACCTGGAAATAGAAATACAGAAATTACAAAGAGAATAACTAAGTATACAAGAATCAATAGATAATCAATCACGAAAGCTTTGAATCTCAATCGAAATGAAGAATACATTTGCACTCCCCCTTCATGATTTATATTAAAACATGAAACTGAATATCTCTAAAAAAAGGGCTGTCCAAAAATCACTGAAAAATGACTTTTGAGGACAGCCCTCATTTTTTGTTTTTTTGGTTTACTAAAAAATCTGGTGTTAATTTCCTCTGCAGGTACTCGCTTTCTTACCTGTAGTCAAGTGTTTTTCTTACCTGTAGTCAAGTGTTTTTTTAAAATTGTTTTTCTGTCATAAATAATTTAAATAGTTTAAAGCTGCCGACAGGCCGTTACTCTCCGTTCCGGCGCTCCGCTTTCCGCGGGCATGGCTTGAGCCTCCTCAGGAGCGAAAGGACTGCTCCCTGCGGGGTCTCAAGGCTCATGCTATTCCCGCAGGAGTCGAGCGCCTGCACTACTAGGACCAGGTTTGGATAAAATAAAAATGTGTATACCAAATAGACCTAGCGAATATTTGTTTTTTTCACAAGGTCTTATGTGATATAGTGGAGCTATCCTGTTACGAAGCTTTGGCTGATTCGTAATCATACAGGACATCATGTTGAATAAGGTGAAATGCGACTTTCAAGAACTTATTCACACATGCAATCATCGCAACCTTATGGGGCTTACTCTGGGGTTGCTTTTTTAATTGGTCGTAATAATCCACAATCGTATTTTTAGTTTTTGTCCTTAATGAGATCATTGACATCACCATGAAATAAAGGATCTGCCTCAACCTTCGGTTTCCACGTTTATTTATCCGATCCTGGTACTGAAGTTTACCTGATTGGAACCGTTGGATATCAATCCCTACGTATGCATTGACCTGTTTGTGATTTTTAAAGCGGCGGATGTCGCCTAACTCGCCAATTATTCTAACTGCTGTAGATTCCCCAATTCCAGGAAATGACACGAGAACTTGAAAATCAACACGATCTTTCGATAGATCCACCATCTGTCTAATAATATCCTTTTTCTGATCCACCAGTTCCAAAATGCGTTTGGCATAGTGTCGTAGATGTTGGCAGCGTACGTCTTCCGGCCGAATTGCTGAATAGGAATTTTCTGCAGCGTTGATTAGTAATGCCGCTTTTTCCTCCGCTTTTTGATTAGATATATTCTTACGGGTTGCTTGTTTGATTTGGTTACGTAAATCCTCTTTTGAAAGCATATGTAAGCATGCAGGATGGGGATAAAGCTGAATGATATTTAAAAACAGGACTGAGCTCTTTGTAAATACCTTTTCAAGTAGCGGAAAGCTTAGTTGTAGGAAAGAGTGTAGCCTGTTATAGTGATGCCTTATCTCCTTTTCTATATCTTCATAGTAGCGTCCCAGTGCACGCATTTGTTCAAAGTATTCTTCTTGTACGTATGTTTCCTGCCGGTCCAATCTGAAATGGGATTTAGCCAATTCATGTGCATCACTAATATCTGTTTTATGTCGGCGCATGGCTGCCATCTGAAGCTTAGCCTCCAAAGGGTTCAAGCGAATATAGGGATATTGGTGTACCTGCAGGAAGTTCTCAAGCCCTTTAGAATAGACACCCGTAGCCTCAAAGACAATGTCAGGTACTTTGCCGTCCTGTTCCCTAAGTGATTCAATACGTCCTTTTAATGATTGGAATCCAGATATCGTGTGTTCTAATTCCCCTTCATATTGACAGCGTTGATAGCAGTCGTATATTACTATTGTACTTTTTCCCATACTTACGTCAAAAGCAATTACATGTTTCATAATTCTTCCCCCTGTTTACATCACATAGAAGTTCTTCACAGTGCCTCATCGATTCCACTTTCTTATACACGATCTCGAAGATCCAACATACTAAACTGATTCTAATAAGGGTGTGAAGCGTGTCGGTTTCCTTATACGGATTCTTAGATCCCAGCGAGTACACGACTTCACTTCACTTCTACTAAAAAAATAGTAGCACAAACCGTGGCCTTGGTCTGTACTACTAATGTTAGTATGTTTCCGCGGGCGGTCCGGGAGCCTCCTCGTCGCAAGCTCCTGCGGGGTCTCCCCTGGCCACGCTTTTCCCGCAGGAGTCTCGTACCTTCCGCTACAATCAACAAGGTTACAAAATTTAATAGTATTGACTCGTAACTTTTAAAAAAACTCACAAAAAAATCATCCTTTTTAGTAAAATGAAGTTTTAGGTGATCGTAATAGTTATTCTAAAACGGACAAAGATGCCACCTTCATGCGTATGAAAGAAGATCATATGAAAAATGGCCAACTTAAGCCAGGATACAACGTATAAGTAGGAACAGAAAACCAGTTTATTCTATACTATACAATACATCAACGCTCAACAGACACTCGGTGCTTGCATTAGCCCACAATATATTGAAAGTAGCAGGCATACGCCAGCTACTTTCAGAGAAAAATCGAAAAAAACAAAAAGGCAAGGGAGAAAAACGCTCGTTTTTCTCCCTTGCCTTATTTTTTAGAACTTATCGGACAGCCCCCAAATTTATGCCATATCCCAAATTAATAGGAATAGTGTACCAAGGACTGTAATGATTCCGATAAAAATCATAAAATAAACATTTGCATAAATAGCCCATTTATCCTTCGTTTCACCAGCATGCATGAAGACAATTAATTGCAACAATGCTTGCACGAATGCTGTAACAAGAAGTATAGTCATGCCTACTGCAAAAGATAGATCAAAGAAGTATACTCCAAGAGCAACTGCAGTAAGAAGCATTGAAAAGACGAACCCCATTACTTGTTTTGCTGGAAAAAGTTCTCTCATATTACATCATTCCTTTCAGATAAATGAAGCTGAAGATGAAAATCCAGACAACATCTAGGAAGTGCCAATACAATGAAAAGATGAACGATTTACCAGCAGTTTCTGCAGTTAAGCCTCTTTTTCTAACTTGAAGAAGAATCATAACTCCCCAAAATAGTCCGAATGTAACGTGGATACCATGAGTTCCTAAAGTTGTTAACAACATTGCTGTAAATGCACTTGTCTGTAAACCAGCACCAACATGAACATAGTGAACAAACTCATAGATTTCAACACCGAGGAAGGCTAAACCTAGAACTAGTGTAATGACGAAAAAGCTCATCATTGCCTTCACTTTACCGATACGCATTGCATGGACCGCGAGACCGATTGTAAAACTACTCGTTAAAAGCAAAATTGTTTCGATTAAAACTGGAGTAATCTCAAAAATCTCAGCACCTGACGGACCGCTACCAACACGGTTCTCAAGTGTAAAATACGATGTAAACAAGGTTGCGAAAAGCATGATTTCTGCACCTAAGAAAATCCAGAAACCAAATATATTTAAATCATTTTGGTGCGTACTATATTCAAGAGGTTGCGAATGTCCTAATTTCATAGTTTAGCACCTCCAAGTTTTTCTTCTGTTTCTTTAATTTTTTCAACTGGAATGTAATATCCAGGATCCTTTTCAAATGAACGGTATGCCATACAAATAAAGATTCCAATTGTTGAAATAATCAACAGTGTCCACATTGCAAATACAAAGGAGAAGCCCCATACAAAGAAAATACTACTCATGATAAATGGAAGCCCACTTTTGTTAGGCATATGAATTTTTTCGATTTCACCTGGGAAGAGCTTATGCTTTTTCTTCTTGTCATCCCAGAATGGTTCGCTTGAGTTCACACTTGGTGTATGTGCGAAGTTGTACTCAGGTACAGGTGTATGTGTTGCCCATTCTAGTGTACGTGCATCCCATGGGTCACTACTGATATCTCTAGATGCGTAACGAATGCTGTGGTAGATGTTATATACAATCAGAACAAATCCAATAGCCATAATACCCGCACCGATGAACGAAATCATGTTCAATGGACCAAAACCAGTGCTTTCAGAATAAGTGTACATACGACGAGCTTGACCGTCTAATCCAGATAGATACATTGGGAAGAATGCTAAGACAAATCCGATAGAAAGTGCCCAGAACGTCCATTTACCAATACGTTCATTTAGCATAAATCCAAACATTTTTGGCCAGTAATAAGTGAGTGCAGCAAGCATCGCAAATACTACACCAGGAATAATTGTGTTATGGAAGTGTGCCACTAGGAACATTGTATTGTGGTACTGGTAATCCGCTGCTGACATTGCAAGCATTACCCCTGTTACCCCACCAATTGTGAATAATGGGATAAATCCAATTGAGTAAAGCATTGGGACTGTCATACGGATTTTACCTTTCCATAAAGTAAACAACCAGTTAAAGATCTTCACACCTGTTGGTACAGCAATCATCATTGTTGTAATTGAGAAGAAGCTATTAGCTGCAGCCCCTTGTCCCATTGTAAAGAAATGGTGTGCCCAAACGAGACATGAAAGAACTGAAATAATGACCATTGAACCAACCATTGATTTATAGCCATATAGGTTTCTTCCTGCAAAGGTTGAAATAATTTCACTGTAAATACCGAAAGCTGGAAGGATTAAGATATATACCTCTGGATGTCCCCAAACCCAGAATAGGTTTGCCCAAAGCATATCCATTCCACCGTTTGTACTTGCAAAGAAATGTGTTCCAAAAAGTCTATCCATTGTTCCCATTGCTAAAGCAACTGTTAAAACTGGGAAAACTGTTACAATAATTAAGTTGGCAATCAGAGTTGACCAAGTGAACATTGGCATTTTCATCAAAGTCATGCCAGGTGCTCTCATTTTCAAAATCGTCGTGATCATATTGACCCCAGTCATCAACGTACCCAGACCAGAGATCTGTAATGCGATCATATAGTAGTTCGTTCCTACTGATGTACTGAAATCATTCCCTGCAAGTGGGAAATATGAAGTCCATCCTGCATCAGGCGACCCCCCAATTACAAAGGAGATATTAAATAGCATAGCCCCCATAAAGAATAGCCAGAAGCTTATCGCATTTAAGCGTGGGAATGCTACGTCACGCGCTCCGATTTGCAGAGGTACAACGTAGTTCATAAAACCAATGATAAATGGCATCGCCATGAACATGATCATGATAACACCATGTGTTGTAAATATTTCATTATAGTGCTGTGCATCTAATAGCTTTGCTTCTGGTGTAGCTAGCTGTGCACGTAACATAACTGCATCCACTCCACCACGGAACAGCATGATTAAGGCGGAGATTAAATACATGATACCAATTCGTTTATGGTCAACGGTTGTTAACCACTCGCGCCATAGATAACCCCATTTTTTAAAATAGGTTAAACCAGCGACTATTCCAATTACGGTAAGTCCAATTGCAACCATCGCTGCATAGATAGCAGGACTAGGATGTGGTATAGCAAAACGTTCAAAGAATTCCATCCGTTTGTTACTCCTTTCAAATGTAGTTGATGTTTAAAAAGTGCGGTGAATATGACGCGTCGAATTTCTGCGTTGGCTTGCTTCTTTAGATCCTCACGTATTAACTGCATACGTTCTGGTACTCAAAGCTGTACCGCCTTGAAATTTCGACGCACAGGAAGTGCTCGTCTCGACAAGACATGAGGACGTGGCGTTCTTGTCGGAGCCGTCCTCTTCATCCTCCTTTTTAAACTCCTATATGAAGTGATATTTCAATGTCAATTAAGGAATTAATGATTATTGTGTTCTGAGTGAGCATTGTGCTCACTGTGCTCTTCCTCATGACCTTCTTCTGATTCACCTGAACCATGGTCATGAGTTGGCGGTGGCGCGAATCCAAGGTGAGTTCCAGTAAACGTCATTTGTCCAAGGTGGCCAGGCTCTAAAAGCTCTTTAAATTTATCTTCTGTAAGAGGTTTTGCTGTTTCTTTAACCTCTTCTACCCATTCTTCAAAATCCTTTGGAGATACGGCGTTAACGCTAAAACTGTTTTCCGCGAATCCTTTACCACTGAAGTTTGCGTTACGTCCCATTAATTCCCCTTGCTCTTCAGCAGCGAGATGTAACGTCGTAATCATGTCAGCCATAGCATATTTTTGCCCGCCTAGCTGCGGAATCCAAAAGCTTGTGATTGGTCCGTATGAATAAAGTCTAAATTCAAGTGGTCGGTCAGTTGGAATGTATAAATAATTGACTGTTTCAATATCTTCTTCAGGGTAGCTAAAATGCCATTTCCAATCAGAAGATGACGCATAAATGACCAATGGCTCTTGGTTTTCATAACCTTGTGGAGTTGACTCAACAATATAGTTACTTTGAACCGATACAAATGAAAGGTAACCAACAATTAGGACTGGAATCCCGATACAGATCGCTTCGACCCAAGGGTTTCCTTCAATATGTGGTGGCTCATAATCCTCCGGTAATTTAGATGCTCGATACTTAACAAGCATGTACGTTAGCAATACGAAAACGACAATAACTACAAATGCCATGATTCCAATTGAAAGCAGGATATCTTGAGCTTGCCTCTCAGCTTGTGGGCCTTTAGGGTCTAGCACCAATAATGGTTCACAACCTGCTAGCACTGTGGCAATAGTAATAACCATCGATAAGAAAAACCATTTGATTTTCATTTAAGTACTCCTTTCCCAATGGATGCTTCATTCACAAGTATGTGATTGTGAAGAATTTGTGTACAACTTCACAAAGTTGTCAAAAATTTTTAGCTACCTGTTTTTCCGTAATATCGTGAAATAACGAGTAGCTAATTTGTAACAAGAGAATTCTTATACATAATCACTGTGTAAATGATGATAACATCAAAAAAAGAAAAAAGTTGTTACAGAATAAAGAAGGAATTATTTGTAAAAAGTTGTTTATCCTAACACATCTCTCTAAAACCTTGATGTGATGCATATCACAGGCATTTTTGTGAATTTGAACATTTTGTTACAGTCTCATATTTCGAAAATAATGGGTTTGATTTAATGGAATTGAGGTGAAATATCCATACTATCAGTAAAAGGAACTTGAAAGGTGGTGAGGGCATTGAAAATTCTTTGGGCTTTAATGCTTTTCTTTTCGGTACAACAAATTCCCCCTCAGGACAATCATCTCTATATTACCTATAAGGGAGAGCCTATTGCGACAGTTAATCGTGCGGATTATGTAATTCCAATACTCGGTATTCCTGCAATTAACACGAAAAAATTCACAGATTTCCTTGATTATTTAAGTGAGCAACTTTATGAAGAGCCAAGGGATGCAAAAATAGGGCAATCTGGTGAAATTATAAAAGAGATTGTTGGCGTAAAATTAAATGAAGAGAAATTTACGAAATTATTCTATTCGAAGTTTTTTGGAAAAGATAACTACCTTGAAGTGCCAATAGTAAGATTGTATCCACGAGTGGACAGTGAACTTTTATCAACCATACGAGCAAAAAAGATCGGGCAATATGTCACTTATTTCAATTCCTCCAATAAGGAGCGCTCCACCAATATTGCTTTGTCAGCTGCTGCCATTGATGGGTATGTTTTGTTTCAAAATGAAACCTTTTCTTTTAATAAGGTGGTGGGAAAACGCACTGCTGAGAGAGGTTACCAACCTGCACCAGAAATTATCAAAGGAGAATTAATTGAAGGAATCGGAGGGGGGATTTGCCAAACATCTTCCACCCTGTTTAATGCGGTCGATCAAGCAGGTGTTCAAATCGTTAATCGCTATTCACATAGCAAACGTGTCGGTTATGTACCTCCAGGACGTGATGCAACTGTTAGCTGGTATGGTCCTGATTTTAAATTTAAAAATACATACAACCAGCCGATTTTGATACGAGCGAAAGTTCATTATGGTACCATCGCTGTATCGGTCTACTCTTCAGAGGGTATCAACTATACGCCTCGAAAAATTATACCCAAAGTAAAAGCACAGTAAATTTATTGGGATGATGCTAGGAGCTTGTTTTAGAAAGTGAACAGGTTGAGTTCTGACACACCAACATTCAGCCTATAAAATTGACGACTTTAAAAGAGGCTGCAAACCTTGTGGTCTCTTTTTTAGCTAGGAGTTTATCGAGGTCTATCAGGTTTTAGCATATATTCTGCCAAGCTATTCATAGTGCTTGTTCACTTTCTTGAGCTCCACGCCATTTAACTCTTCGACGAGAAAATCATCTGCACCGCCGTAAATAGAATAAAAATGCTTACCAAACCAATTACCCGCTCTCCTTTTATAAAACTAATTCATTTGAAAGCGTACCATTACCCTAAGTATAGCTACCTAAGATAATATTTAGTAATTAACAAGCTCCTCTAGATCTATTTCAAAGCATTCTCTTTAACTAATTGTATGCCTCTTACTTCAAACCTCGTGCTGTTTACATTACCATTTAACTCTGTATTCCTAACGTAATGCATATAATATGCATTACATTTTCTAACATTATCACCTTTTTTAGTGATTTGCTTTCTGTTTAAGCTTTTCAAGTTGTTTGATGATAATCATTCTTTGTCCCTTCATTTCGATAAGACCTTGGTTTTGTAATGTCGAAAGCCTTCGACTCAATGTTTCTTGTGAAGTCCCTAAATAGGAAGCGAGGTCTCCTTTGCGAACTGGTAATTGAATGATCATCTTATCCACAACTTGGTTCTCGATTAGCTCAATTAAATAACTGGCCACACGCTTTTCCACATCTTGTGAATTTAGTTTTTCAATTAATGATTCGGTCTCATGGAGTCTTCTTGTAAATTCCTCCAAAATTTTTATCGAAATAGTCGGATAGCTTAAGAGTAATTGATGAATATCCTGCTGATGGATCGTACAAATCTCCGTATGTTCCATCGCCTCTGCAAAACTTGATGTCACTGACTTCGAGAATAATGAAAGCTCCCCAATAAAGTCACCTTCATCAACAAAACGAATGATTTGTTCCTTTCCATTTTCAGTAATTCGGTACATTTTGACCAACCCTTTATGAACAATAAAAAGATGTTCGGAAAGCTCATCTGAATAAAATAAAAGCTCTCCTTTTTTGAGTTTTTTTCGTACAGCGACCTTTGATATTTCAAGCATCTCAATGTCTGTTAGATGATTGAAAATCGGCACCCTTGAAATACAGAAGTTTTCCAAACTATTTTCATGAATACTAGAATGACAGGACATTCAAATACTCTCCTTTATGTGCAATTCCTTCACTACCCTCATTGCCCATGGTGGCTACCGGTACTTATCATTTTTTTAATCGGTTTTCAGGACTCTTGACTCATGATTTAAACATACCAGATTGGAAAGGAAATTGTCTTCGTCAATAAACATAATCTAAACAATTGTCATAATTCCTGTTGAAAAATATATATTTTTGGTAAAAACTGAAATTCAGAGTCGCATTTTAATAGACTACTAGATTATTTATGTCTTAATTGTTAGTGGTGAACATAATAAAAACTGACGTGGGTTAAAATTATAGAGAGTATCATGTTAATAGAAGGTCGTTCTTCTTTTTGGACTCTATTTTTTAAGATTATCTATGCATACCAGAATTGCGATCGATTTGAACTCTATTGGTTTGAAAATGCTAAAGGAGCGTCGGATTCACGCTCTATTTTGGACTCTACTTCACTACATACACTGTTCTCTGTCAGTATCAACGACGATTTCGGACTCTGCTTTACTTCAAACACCGATCTCTGTCGGAATCAACGATGGTTTTGGACTCTACTTCTCTACAAACTACCATCTGTGTCGAAATCAACACTAAGGGTTATCGAAATCAATGGTTCTATCCCCAAAAATAAAGAGGAGGTGTCCCTCCCCTAGTTTTGACGCGTGTTTTTCGAATAACCGTCACGTGAACGATATTGCTGTGGAGCCCTTGCAGGATAACGCAATGGGAAACTAAACATATGCACAAGCTTTGTGAATGGAATCGATGCAAATAAAAGAAACGACAAAATTACATGAAGCTTAAACAGACTTGGAACTCCGAGCATCAATTCAGGTTGTGGATGTAATGTGAATAGACTGCGAAACCACGGACCGATAGACAGCCGGTATTCATATGCTGTTACTGTTGTGTTGTAGACAATCGTCATATATGTACCCAAACCAGCTACTAGGAGTAGTAGAATAATTGTAAAATAACTCCCTAATGACGTTTGGACATTGACACGTTCGATAATAAACTTCCGAATCAAAAATAAAACCAAACCCAAAACAACCATTAGCCCTGCAAAACCACCACCCACTATTGCAAATAAGTGATAGGTGTGGTCGTCAACCCCAATAGCATTGTAAAACTCTATAGGTATCAACATCCCCATGACATGGCCGAAAAAGGCAAAAATAATCCCATAGTGAAAAGTAACGGATGCATACTTTAACCATTTCTTTTCAAAGATTTCCGTTGATGGTGCGGTCCAGCTCTTTCCGCGAAACACAAAACGATATAATAGCCCTACAACAAGGATCGCAATGCATATATAAGGATAGGCTGTCCACCAAAAATATAATTCCATCTAATACCCCCCTTTCAAAATGTGAAGATCAATATCCATTTATCCACATAAGAACATTTGTTTTCCACAACCTGTGGATCCTTTTGTGGATAGTGTTGAGAGAAACGTCATTTTCTTTTTCCACACTATCCACGTTATCCACAGAAAGGCATCTGTTTTTTCCACATTATCCACAATATCCACAAAGTTATGAACATTTCCTCGTTTCGCCTAGTTAAGTTGCCACTTAAAAACAGCAGCATCAATTACCTGATGAAAGGTTCTGTCCACATCTCACTTCACAGAACTACTATCAGCAGAAAGCTTACTAAAAAGATTTCACTTATTGATAAAACATCGGATATGGAAGTTCTTCTAAATCGGCTTCCTCGCGTTGATTCTCAAGTAATGTGATCTCTTCAGCCTCTGGTGCTTCAAAAACAAACATCATTAGCAAGTCCACAATCCTCTTGTAAGGATTTGAATCCATTAAGTTCTTATGAATTCGAGCAACTGCAAATGCTAAGCGACGATATAATCGTTCGAAATTTTCACCTTCTTGTGCATGAGCTAATAGCTCAAACAGCATCGGGATGTAATCCACAATTTCGTTTCCGTGGTATTCAAATCCACCTTCTACGATTAATTTTTGCAACTTAATTAAAGCTGCACCACGTTTTCGACTATCGCCCAATTCATGAGCGGTTAAGTATAAACCTGTTTTATCCTTATAATCAAACGTCTCGACATACAGTTCTTGTAACTCAAGGATTGGCATCTTAAAAAGCGGAGTTATTCTTTCTAAAATTTCATTTCTCATTTTCACAGAGCCAATCTCAGCATTCACAAAATCCTCAAGATCCCGATACCCTTTGAGTAGGGTATTATCCGGATAATCGAGAATACGCGACATGATCATTAATAGAGCTTTTGCTTCATTGGTCATTGATTCCCACTTCTTTCAAATGGATATGTCACCATTCCTTCAGGAGGTGCTAAATCTTCAATACTACATGCTCCTTGCTTGTAATGGAGATCTTCATCCATTTCTCGACGACCTGTTGGAATCACGAAGCGCTCATTATATTTTGCAACTCCCAATAATCGCTGCATGTCTTCAAGCTCTTCAGTTGATGTTCTCGCTTCATTTATGAGTTTGCTCATCGACTCCTCATCAATACCTCCAACTGTTTTTGCACGCATATGAACTCTCATCGCGGCCATCTTGAGTAGTACTCGACGAATGACTTCCGTATCATCCGCAGATAAAATGGATGCTAGGTATTCCATTGGAATTCTCATATCATCTACAGCTGGAATGTATCCATTCGCACTTAAAGACTCCTCATTTGTAATATGGTTCATAATTGGGCTAAGCGGCGGTACATACCACACCATTGGTAGCGTTCTGTATTCAGGGTGCAATGGTAAAGCAATTTTCCACTTCATTGCCATTTTATAAACTGGTGACTCCTGTGCACTCCTAATCCAGCTAGGATTAATTCCTTGCTCTTGTGCTTTTTCAATTACTTCTGGATCAAATGGATCTAAAAAGACTGAAAGCTGAGCTTCATACAAATCTTTAGGGTCTTCTACTGATGCCGCTTCCTTCACACGGTCGGCATCATAGAGTACAACACCGATGTATCGGATACGACCTACACACGTTTCAGAACAAATCGTTGGTAATCCTGCCTCTGTACGTGGATAACAGAAGTTACATTTTTCTGCTTTATGTGTGTTCCAGTTGTAATACACTTTGTGATACGGACAACCATTCATGCAAAAGCGCCAGCCACGACACGCATCTTGGTCAACTAAGACGATTCCATCTTCATCTCGTTTATAAAGAGCTCCTGATGGGCAGGATGCGACACAAGAAGGGTTTAAGCAATGCTCACATATTCGTGGTAGATACATCATGAAGGTTTTTTCATATTCCATTGCAATATGCTCTTGCAATTTTTGAACGTTAGGGTCCATTGGGACGACCTCACTACCACCTGCAAGGTCATCATCCCAGTTCGGTCCCCATTCTGGCTTATCGATATATTTACCTGTAATCATAGACTTTGGTCTTGCAACAGGGATGTTCTCCCCTTTTTTCGCTTGGTGCAAATGCTGATAATCATAAGTCCATGGCTCATAAAAGTCATCAAGCTCTGCCATATTTGGATTGTAAAAAATGTTTGCAAGTTTGGAAATTGGACCACCAGCTCGTAGATGTAGTTTTCCATTTCTCAATGTCCAACCACCCTTAAAGCGATCTGTGTTTTCCCATTCTTTCGGGTACCCTGGTCCTGGTCGTGTTTCAACGTTGTTGTACCAGACGTATTCCATACCAGGTCGATTCGTCCATACATTCTTACATGTGACAGAACAAGTATGACAGCCTATACACTTGTCTAAGTGCATCACCATCGCCACTTGTGCCTTAATTCTCAAGCCAGTCGACCTCCTTTAATGGGCGAACAATCGCAAGCGTATCTCTCTGGCTACCTGTTGGTCCATAGTAATTGAATCCATAGCTTAGCTGTGAATAACCACCAATCATATGCGTTGCCTTTGGATAAATTCTTGTCACGCTGTTATGTGTTCCACCGCGGTTTTTGTTGATTGTGTTACCTGGCACTCCCATAACCCGATCTTGTGCATGATGCATGTATACCGCTCCACGCGGCATTCTGTATGTGACGACCGCTCTAGCTACAACCGCACCATTTCGATTGTATAATTCAATCCAATCATTATCTTTAATGCCTATTTCTGCAGCATCCTCTTCGTTTAACCACACAACTTGCCAACCTCTAAAAAGCTGTACCATATGGTTGGTATCTGTGAACATCGTGTGGATACCCCATTTTTGGTGAGGGGTCATATACCGAAGAGTGATAGACTTTCCGCTATTCTCAACCTCTTTTTCCCCCTTAATAAAAGGCCCTTTATTAATAGGTGGAATATATAATGGAAGACCCTCCCCAAAATCGAGTATTACCTCATGATCTAAGTAAAAACTTTGGCGACCTGTCAGTGTATGCCAAGGAATGTGGTACTCTTTGTTTACTGTGAAAGGCGAATACCTGCGACCATCACTTTCCAACCCGCTCCAAACAGGTGTTGAAAGAGTTTGTCTAGGCTGAATGGTTAATGCATCTAAAGTAAAATCCTCTTCCTCACGTTCCTTTGCAATATGTTCAAGTTTCTTCCCTGTCTTCTGTTCCATCGATTTCCAACCTTCAACTGCACGCTTACCATTGGTAGCTCCCGACATAAGGAGAATCGCATTAATAGCTTGAACATCTGAATAGAGGGACGGAAAGCCTTTTCCAATCCCTTCATGCTTGGATGGACCGAGGCGATCTAATAACGATTGGTACACTTTATCCCCAGGAATTTTTACACCTTTCGTACCATAGCCATTTTTTATATTTGGCCCCACAGTTATCCACATGTCATACACATTTGGATAATCACGCTTTACGAAATTAAAGTTTGGCATGGTTTTACCTGGTATACCTTCAATTTCTCCCTTTCGCCAATCCTTTACTTTTCCAAATGGTTGAGCAATTTCATTTATCGTGTCATGGGCAAGAGGTGAAATCACGAGATCTTCTTGAGCTGGCAAATGATCCTTTGCAAGCTCAGAGAAAGCCTTCGCAATTTCTCTAAATGCATCCCAGTCACTTCTTGTATCCCAAGGCGGACTAATAGCGGCATTAAATGGGTGAACAAATGGATGTAAGTCCGTTGTGCTAATGTCCTGTTTTTCATACCAAGTAGCTGCAGGCAAGATGATGTCAGAGAATAAACCTGAACTTGTCATCCGAAAATCCATACTGATAAAAAGATCTGTCTTACCTTCAGGTGGTTTTTCTGTAATTTTTACATCCTTAGGCTGCCATGATTGTTCAGGGTCTGATAAAACGGTATCTTTAGAACCAATTAAATGTTTAACAAAATACTCGTGACCTTTTCCGCTATCTCCTAGTAAATTAGAACGCCAATTAAAGAAGACTCTTGGAAAATTTCGTGGGTCATTTGGATTTTCAATTGCAAAATCTAGTTTTCCATCGACTAACTGCTTTGCAATATAGTCGGTTACAGCTTTGTCATCACTATTTTTTTCACGTGCATCCTTCATTACATCGAGTGTATTTTGTGACAATGACGGGAAGCTAGGTAACCACCCTAAACGCGCGGACATAGCGTTAAAGTCGGCTGGATGCATCGTTGAATATTGACTACCCCAGTCCGTTTCTCGATCATCAAAATCATATTCATAGCGGAATTGTTCTGTAGCAAAATAGAAAAACGATGTTCCGTTCATCAACTTTGGAGATTTTACCCAGTCGTTTGCAAACGCAATTTGCTGAAACCCTTCTAATGGACGGACTTTTTCCTGTCCAACATAGTGAGCCCATCCACCCCCATTGACCCCTTGCGAGCCAGTAAGGAGGACCAGGTTTAAAATGGAACGGTAGATTTGGTCGCTATGGAACCAGTGATTTGTTCCACCACCCATTGCAATCATTGATTTACCCTGGGTTAACGCTGCATTTTCAGCAAATTCTCGGGCAACTTGGATAACATGCTCCTTTTTAACACCCGTAATACTTTCTTGCCATGCTGGAGTGTATGGTCTTGTTGCATCATGATAGTCAGTCGGGTAATCACCTTTAAGCCCACGGCTTATTCCAGTATGAGCAAGCATTAAATCGTAAACGGTTGTCACCATCATTTCATTACCTGATTGATCTTTCATTCGCTTGATCGGGACACCACGTACAATTTTCCCGCCTTCTTTTTCGGCGAAATACGGGAATTCAACCAGTACAACATCATCGCTATCCTTTACAAAACTTAGCTTTGGATTAATGCTAGTTCCGTCTTCAGTCGTCATATCCAAATTCCACTTTGTGCTGCTATCCCATCTGAATCCTTGGCTTCCATTAGGCACAGCAATTTGATTTGTATTTTCATCCCAAACCACCGTCTTCCAGTCCCCTAATTCATGCTGGTCAGAAAAATCAGAAGCACGAAGGAATCGGTCTGAACGGTAGTTCTCACCTTTTTTATTCAACGTAATGAGGAACGGTAAATCTGTGTATTGTTTCGCATAATCTCTAAAATAAGGTGTCTCTTTATCTACATAAAATTCTTTTAAAATAACATGGGTCATTGCCATTGCAAGTGCACCATCTGTACCCGCTTTAGCAGGCAACCAAATATCAGCGAACTTATCATATTCCGCATAATCGGGACTTACGCCAACTACTTTTGTTCCGTTATAACGCGCCTCAACCATAAAGTGCGCGTCTGGAGTTCTTGTCTGAGGGATATTCGTGCCCCAAATAATAAAATATTTAGTATTGTACCAATCCCCACTCTCTGGAACATCAGTCTGGTCACCCCAGACTTGCGGAGACGCTGGTGGTAAATCTGCATACCAATCATAAAAGCTAAGAATGGTCCCACCAATAAGGGATAAAAATCTTGTTCCTCCCGAATAGCTGACCATTGACATGGCAGGAATTGGACTGAATCCAACAACCCGGTCTGGTCCATATTTTTTAATCGTATAAATGGTTGATGCTGCAATAATCTGACAGACATCTTTCCAGGTTCCTCTCACAAACCCACCTCTACCTCGTGCTGAAACATAGGCATTTCGTTTTTCAGGGTTTGTCACAATATTCTCCCATGCTTGAACAGGGTTATCCGCCAGAGCAACCTCTTCCTTCCATAAAGAGAGAAGGTCACCTCGTACGTATGGATATTTCACTCGGGTAGGACTGTATGTATACCATGAAAAACTAGCACCACGTGGACAACCACGGGGCTCGTAATCTGGGAAGTTATCCCCTGTTGACGGGTAATCTGTTTGCTGAGTTTCATAGGCAATGATTCCGTCCTTTACATGAATCTTCCAGCTACAAGAACCCGTACAGTTCACCCCATGTGTGGAGCGGACAATCTTATCGTGGGCCCAGCGTTGGCGGTAGATTGATTCCCAGTCACGTGGGCGTGGATTTTCTTCTGTCCAACCATCGTTTATACGCTCTCCACGCACTAAATGCTTTAGCGAGTGGAAGAGACTATTCTGCTTTGCCAATGTCTCCATCCCTTCCCTTTAGGATATTAGCCAATGGGTTAAAGTCCTCACCCACTAACCTGAAACTTTGTGTACCTGCCTGAAATTCTTCGACAAAGACATTCCAGCTCGAAGCATTTGCTGCTGCAAGAATAAGACGTTGAATGGTGCTCAGGTCATCAATCTCATAGATTTCTTCAATCATTTTCCCTGGAACATCACCAAATCTCATCCTCAACACAGCAATCAAATCCTCACGATCTTCTACCAACATTGAGTCATTCTCCATCCAAAACAACAAACCAACTCCTTTTTTAAGAGAAATCCAAATCGCCCTAATTCCAGCTGAAGACAGGTGTGTCCTTGTCTAACACTAAAATACTTGCCGTCCGAGCAGAGACAAAAAGCATAAGACAGGCCGGCCTTCCGAAGAGATTGGCTTTTGACCTTGCGCCAATCGCGCTTGGAACTAGACACCCAAAACAAAGTACTCATTTTTATAGTTTAATCATCTTGTAGTAGTCAGAAATGAGTTGATTCTTGCATTTTTCAGCTGTTTCTTTAAAGAACGTTTCAATCTCTGCATCTGGATTCTTTGCTTGTTCAAAACTTACAAAGGTTGTGACGGATTGGGAAAATGATTGAGAGAATCGCAATGTTAACTCATAGCCATTCTCCTGTTTCACTACAGTTGCATAAATATCATAGGAATGAATATTATGCGCTAAAAAAGTTTCGACCATCTTTTGATAGAGGGCAGGAGCCACGAACCGTAACAGTTTTTCCTCAATTGCATCTTTTTTACCCATTTTCATCCCCTTTCCTCAGTTTCCTAATTTTTCATTTTATTGTTCGTTATTGGCTAGTAATTTATTCATTTCATCCTCATTATGAATTTCATCAATAATAATTAAGCTATCTAAAAGAGGAATCAATCGATGATCAGCCACTTCTGTCTCCAAGCTTTTCTTGATTGTTGCAACAATACGCCGCATTAAATCATGGTCACGTGTTAATTGATTCACCATTTTTTCGAGCTTTGGATTTTTTTCTATCATTTCCTTATATAAACCTTCTTCTTCTGAATCTGCATGTTTCAAAGTACGTGACTCCCAATGGTCAATTGCAACTTCTGCAACTTGCAAGGCTTTTTCCTTATCACCTTCTTCAATACATTTTCGAAATATATTTCGAAGCTCCTTCGCTTCATGTAGGGCGGCCTCATGTATCGCAGAATGAGCATCCACTTTTCGTAAACTTGGTCCTGTTGACATCACTATCATCCTTTCTTCATTTACAATTATTACTTCCTTCATAATCCTTTCCATCTACGATTTCATTAAACTCCTATAAACATAATTTCTAAAAATGTCACAATTAGTAAGTAGGTGTCTTTTGCCCTTCTGAAGCAAATTACTAGAACCTCAAGACCGTTGACTACTTAAAATAAGAAATAGGTAAGAGACAACATTTATATTCAATTAAGAAAAGCTAGGGATACCCCTAGCCTTTTTGTGGTATTACATCTTGTTTTTCAGTTAAATCATTAAAAAGACCTACATAGTATTTCGTTTCTCCTGCCTCATTTTTTACTTCACTAATCGTCAGCCATTCTAAATACAGTTCATTGTTTTTTCGCTTATTCCAAATTTCTCCTTGCCAATAACCTTTGGTGCTAATTGCTTCCCACATCCGCTCATAGAAAGCCTGATCATGTTTACCAGAGCGAAGCATACTTGGTGTATTTCCAATTGCTTCTTCAGGCTCATACCCCGTTACTTTTGTAAAAGCTTGGTTCACCTTCTTGATAACACCATTTGGATCTGTAACCATCATACCTTGTGCTACATTTTCGATTAGCTTTGCCTCTAGTTGAATTCGTTCAGAATTATACATCCATACAACGAATACAGAACTTAGCAATGCAAACATCGCTAGTGACATAAATCCGATGGCATAGTGTCCAGTCATGCCAAATACAATGGAAAGAACGATTGGTGGAAAAAATCCACCGAGACCACCCATTGCAGATACAATTCCATTGACAATCCCAGCTTGTTTTGAAAAATAATACGGTACAAGTTTAAAAATCGTTCCATTTCCAATTCCAGCAAAAATAGATACGAGCAAACAACCTATCGTATATAAAACGATATCAGGTGTAAAAGCCAAGAGTACACCCGCAAACGTAATAACATTAAAGACAATAAATAAAATGAGATACGGGTTAAACTTATCGCCGAGCCATCCTCCAACTGGTCTCATAAGTGTTGCCAGTGTAATAAACCCAGCCGTTCGCAAGCCTGCATCTACAGATGTTAGACTAAAATATGAGACTAAAAAATTCGGTAAATACACAGTAAACGCAACAAACGAACCAAAGGTTACAAAATAAAATAAGCTGATAAACCAAAGTTTTTCATTTTTATATACACTTTTTATTTGTTCACTTAATGGGTTATTGACCTTAGGCTCATTTTTGTCCCCTAGTAAGAAGTTTAATACTGCAAATAAAATGACAGGAATTAAAAATAAACGGACCGTACTTTGCCATCCTATACTTACAGCGAGTGCAGGTGCTGCAAAGGATGTAATGGCTGTACCTATATTACCCGCACCATAAATCCCGTTCACAAACCCGTGCCGTTCCTTCGGATAGTATTTTGGGAGTGAAGTTACCCCGATTGAAAAGAGGGCGCCCCCAACACCGAGAATAAGCCCTCCTAAAATTAAATCGAACATCGAATCAGCGAGACTAATATAGAAAATCGGAAAGATTAGGATAACAAATCCGATGAAGAACAACCATCTTGCCCCAAATATATTTGTCCAATATCCTAACAAAATGCGCAATAAAGAACCCAAAATAACTGGAACTGCTGTGACCATCGCAGTTTGATTATCAGTTAGAGGTATATCTTGTTTAATGCTAGCCATTAGGGAAGATAGGATCACCCACACCATAAAACCTACAACTAAACTTGAGGTTTGAAGTGGTAGCTGCAGTTTTTGCGTCCTCATAACGTCGTATTCCTCCTCCAAACATTCAACACATATTTTTTCTAGTTTGTGGAATTCCATTGAAAATAAAACATAGTTTTTTAATTATCCCTCTACTGCGTAAGGGTAAAGATTCTCTCTTAGTAGGAATAGGACATTCCCTACAAATATAAAGCCTAATGACATTTGTCATCTCATAACATGACATTATCCACTAATATAGGTCCCTCGTTCGTTTTACAATCAAGGTGGAGGTGTTTTTGATGGAAACAATAATTGAAGTAAATCAGGTTAGTAAATTATTTAAAAATAAGACAGCTGTTGACCAAATTTCTTTTTCGATTCAAAAAGGTGAGGTTGTGGCGATTCTTGGACCTAATGGGGCGGGAAAAACAACCACAATGATGATGATGCTTGGGTTACATGAACCAACCAATGGCTCTGTTCGTTTATTTGGAAAATCTCCGAAGGATAAGTCTGTCCGTGGGAAAATTGGTGCGTTGCTACAAGAAGTAAGTGTAATAGATGCTTTGAAAGTCCATGAAGTGATACAGCTGTTTAGAAGCTATTATCCGGATGCCTTAACCTATGAAGAACTGATTACGTTTACTGGATTTACGAAAGATGAATTGCAAAAACGAGCGAATAAGCTTTCAGGTGGTCAAAAGAGACGTCTTGGTTTTGCACTAGCTATGGCGGGTAATCCAGATGTACTTTTCTTTGATGAACCAACCGTTGGAATGGATGTAACCGCGAGAAAACTTTTCTGGAGTACGATTAATGAATTAAAAAATCGAGGAAAAACCATTATTTTCACGACTCATTATTTGCAAGAGGCCGATGATGTAGCCGAAAGAGTGATTCTATTTCACGAAGGCAAAATTGTTGGAGATGGAACCCCCACTAATATAAAAGCTCGGTTAATCAAACAATCTGTTTCGTTTACTCCATTGAGCGCAATCAGCTTAAGAGAAATACAAATCTTACCATATGTAATAGATGTGTATGAAAAAGATAAACGGGTGCATGTCTTAACGGACAACACCGATTTAGTACTGGCCACACTGTTTGAGAAAAAGCTTCCAATCCAGCATATTGAAATCGAACGAGGGAGACTTGAAGATGCATTCGAGCATTTAGTAGAACAAAGGGAGGTTATCTAAAGTGAACGGATTTTATATGCAATGTAAGGTAGAGATATTGAGGATTTTTCGAAACCCCTATTATGTATTTTGGTCATTGTTCATGCCTATCGTTTTTTATGTTGTATTTACAAAAATTTTCAACTCGGCAACGGATGACCAACAGTTATGGAAAGCACATTTTTTAATGTCAATGGCTGCGTTTAGTGTGATGGGGTCTGCCATTATGACATTGGGAATTCGACTTGTGGAAGAACGAAAACAAGGCTGGTCCATGTTTATGAGAATTACTCCGTTATCTGATCAAGCATATTTTGCTGCGAAAATGATCGGTCAAACGGTTATTCATATTTGTTCAATTGTTATTATTTTTACAGCAGGTGGACTAATTAATGGAATTTCCCTTAGCCCACTTGAGTGGTTGATGTGCGGGGTTTGGCTATTGTTTGGCTCCTTGCCATTTCTAGCGATAGGGACACTTGTGGGAACAATGAAAAGAGTGGATACCGCTGGTGGTGTTTCAAATATGGTTTATATGGTTCTAGCAATCTGTGGTGGCATGTGGATGCCGATGGAAATCATGCCAAACTTCATTCAAAATATTGGTAAATGGCTCCCATCCTACCACTACGGCAGTGGCGCATGGGAAATCGTCCGTGGTGGTGTGCCAGACTGGACTAATTTTACACTTTTAGTTGGGTATCTCGTTCTATTCATGGTAATATCAGGATATACAAGGAGAAAACAAGAAGTGGCGGTGTAAACAATTGCTACAAAAACTAAAAGAATTCAAGGTTTTTCCCGCTAGATATGGATTTTTCCCCTATATATTTTTGATTTACCTTGTCATGCCTGCCTATTACGTTTCAATCGAGAGCGGTTGGAAACAAATTGCAGGTATTGGGCTGCTCATATTGTTTCTTGTAACCTATCGACAGCTCTATAACTCTTTTGATAAAAAAACCTACACGTATTGGTTGGTAATCCAAATTATTATCGTTATGATTCTCGCAATCTCATATAATCTGTACAATATATTTTTAGGATTTTTCCCTGCCCATTTTATTGGCTGGTACGGCAAAAGGGTATATTTTTATCGGGCGTTAGGTTTCTTTACACTTGCTATTTCTATTCCACTGCTCATTCATTGGGATTCATTAATGATTGAGAAGACGTACTTCTATGCCATATTTATCATCATTATGATTGTCTCCCCATTTGGAATTCGTTCAATGAATAGTCGGATGGAGTTAGAAAAAAAGCTAGAAGAAGCAAATGAACAGATCGAGGAGCTCGTAAAACGAGAAGAACGAATGCGAATTGCAAGGGACCTCCATGATACGTTAGGTCACACATTATCGATGATTACGTTAAAAAGTCAGCTCGTCCACAAATTAATTAGTAAAGATATAGAAAAAGCCAAACTTGAAACAAAGGAAATTGAAAGAACCTCCCGCTCTGCACTGAGACAAGTTAGAGAACTCATATCCGATATGAGAGCCATCACGATTGCTGAAGAACTGATCGAAACGGAAACCATATTGCAAGCAGCAGGAATTTCATTTCAATTTAATGGGGACTCGAAGCTTGAGGATGTCCCATTGCTTACGCAAAATATTCTTAGCCTGTGCCTGAAAGAAGGCATTACAAATGTGGTAAAGCATAGCCAAGCAAAAACCTGTATCGTCCAGCTTATACAACGAACTGGAAAAATAGAATTAACGATTGTTGACGATGGGAAAGGCCTTCAAGACTCGAATGAAGAAGGAAACGGGTTAAAAGGAATTCATGAACGACTACGTTTGATCGACGGCTTTGTAGAAATCATTTCAGACAAAGGAACAAAACTCATGATCACAGTTCCCATCATTGTAAAAGAAAAAAAGGCTGGTGTTGGTTCTTGATTAGAGTAGTGATAGCCGAAGATCAAGGAATGCTAAGAGGTGCTTTAGGCTCATTACTAGATTTTGAGGATGATATCGAAATTGTTGGGGAAGCTTCAAATGGAAAAGAGGCTTTGGAGTTAATACTCTCCCTTAAGCCCGACGTTTGTTTAATGGATATTGAGATGCCTTATAGAAACGGTCTGGAAGTAGCTGAAGAAGCGAAAAAACGGTTTTCCAGTTGTAAAGTTATCATCCTCACTACTTTTGCACGTCCTGGTTATTTTGAGCAAGCTGTCAAGATAGGTGTCCATGGTTATTTGCTAAAAGATGGCTCCGTTGATGAGCTTGCCGAGTCAATTCGCAGTGTCATGAAAGGCAAACGGGAATTTTCCCCTGAATTAATATTTGGTAGTATCAAAGAAAACAACCCACTTACGAAACGAGAACAGGATGTATTACGGTTGGCTTCAGAGGGTAAAACCTCAAAAGAAATTTCTTTACAATTGTTCCTTTCACCTGGAACTGTCCGCAACTACATGTCTGAAATTATCAACAAACTAGGCGTGAAGAACCGTACTGAGGCAGTTACCGTGGCGAAAGAAAAACGATGGATATAGGCACGGGGACATCTTTGTCTCAGGGAAAATTATGATGAGATTTGGGAACTCGATTCCATGGCAAGTTATAAGTAAAACAAAAAAGGGACTCTTCCCTACTTTTTAAACGTTTTTTTAAAAAGAGAGAGGAGTCCACTTTTTTTGGCTGTTTGCTGGTTTGGGATAACTGGCTTTCCTGATTTATCGATAAAAATCTCTTCTTTGTCAATCGCGTGATCGTATGCGAGGACAAGTCCAAGGTCTGAATTGTATTCCTTGTTCGTGACAAGTGTGTACTGGATGTTATATTGACCAGCCAACTGTACATATTTCGATAGAAAGCGATAATTCATATGCCCATTCAAGTACATATGAACTCTATTGTCTTTTTTACAAGCATCTTGAATCTCTTGGAATACCTTATTTTCTCTAACTTGAGACTGGGTGAGAGCCCATACAACACGTTCTCTAATCGTTCCAAGAAATTTTTTCCGCTCTTCAGGCTTTATTTCTTTCGCTCCATAAATGCCCTGTTGAAGATAGTCATCTACATTTTGCTTTGTCACTTAATTTCTTCCCTTCTTGCTTATCATCGTTATGCTCATTATAACAATTCCATTCTCTTTTATGAGTATTCCGTTTTGCAAGTCCATGTTCCCCTGCAGTTACGTTAGACAAAGAGACAAGTATTTTATCTAAGAAACTGCAGAGTTCAATCATGTGTACTCCTCTTCTATCTTGCAATATGAACTTTCAGTTGTTTTCCTTTTATTGTTGTGTGTTTCATTGCCTCTAATACCTTTTGGCCCTTTCCATTAAGAATTTCTACAAAAGTTGCATTTTCCTGAATGGTGATAATTCCTATATCATCAGCTGTTACCCCAGGTAATTTTGCAATTGTTCCAACAAAATCCACCACCCGTAGTTTTTTCTTTTTCCCACCATTAAAATAAAGTTTTACGATATCCTTGTTGATTTGGTTTGCTTTATCCTGTTTTAGTTGTGGCTTTGTATTCATTTTTTTGAGAAAGGCAGCTTTTGCACGATCAACCTCTCCATGATTGGGAAATTCCATTTTTCTAATGTCTACTCCCATGTATTCTTCAATTTCTTTTACAAGATTCTCTTCATTTGCTGTTACTAACATGATCGCTTTTCCCATTTTTCCTGCACGACCCGTTCTGCCAATTCGGTGAATATACCTTTCTTTGTCTTGAGGAACGTCATAGCTTATGACTAAAGAGATATCTTCTACATCAATCCCTCGTGAAGCAATATCTGTTGCAACTAAATAACGAAACTTCCCCTTTTTAAACTGATCTATAACCTCAAAACGCTCTTCTTGAACCATACGACCGTGAATCCTACCACAGGAATAATGAGCATTCATTAATTTCCTATACAACTGATCCACACCCTGCTGAGTGCTACAAAAAACAATACAACTATCTGGATTTTCTACCATTGTTAGATCTTTCAACACTGAAATCTTATTTTCTTCCTCTACATTCACTACAAAATGTTTGATTTTTCCCTTTGCATGAATAGGGGTTTGAACTTCTATATATGTTGGAGAATTCATATATTTATTCGAAAGTGCTTCTACATCCTTTGGGAATGTTGCTGAAAAAAGCATCGTCACACGTTCAGTAGGAATGGCATTAATTATCGCCTCCACCTGTTCAATGAACCCCATATTTAACATCTCATCTGCTTCATCAATTACAAGAAATTTTATGTTATCTACAAGTAGCGTTCCTTTTTTTAAGTGGTCAAGTATCCTTCCTGGTGTTCCCACTACAACATGTGTTTTTTGTTTTAGCTCCAGCTTTTGTCTTTGAAAAGATTGCTTACCAAATATAGCGGTTGATTTTATTCTCCTAAATCGACCGATATTTATCACATCTTCATTTACTTGTGCTGCAAGCTCTCGCGTTGGGGTTAAAATCAGCGCCTGTGGCTTGTTTTCCTCCCAAATAATTGATTCACAAATCGGAATCGCAAATGCGGCTGTTTTCCCACTACCTGTTTGTGATTTTCCAACAAGGTCTTGCTTTTCTAGAGCAACAGGTATGACATTTGTTTGAATGTCAGTCGGAGTTTCATAGCCCAAACCTGAAAGCGATCGAACGACTTCGTCACTTAAATTGAATTTTTCAAAACTACTCATAAATTTACCTCATTTTTTCTTTAATTATAGTTGCGTACAAAGGATAGGTC
This sequence comes from Bacillus nitroreducens, assembly GCF_964021195.1. Lineage (NCBI taxonomy): Bacteria > Bacillati > Bacillota > Bacilli > Caryophanales > Bacillaceae > Bacillus > Bacillus nitroreducens. The sequence goes on from NZ_CAXHYI020000003.1 coordinate 547,273, forward strand.
CATTATCCCAGGAAGATTTCATCACGAGATAAAGACTGTCCTTGGTCGCGTTGTCGAATTTTGTCGAATTATTGGTAGTAATTCTCTTTGACAACTGTTTGAAGTTGTAATAACTTATTATAGTTATAAGAAATATAGACTATCAGTTATTACTATAGAGAAAGAGGTGTACCATGACTGCAGACCAACGTAAAAAGATGATAATATTAATGATCAATATGTTTATTGCGATTGGAAGTTTTGGTATTATTATTCCCATTTTACCAGCTTATCTTGAATCAATTAATGAGGGTGGAAAAGCGGCTGGACTGATGATTGCTATTTTTGCTGGGGCTCAATTTATTGTTTCACCTATAGCAGGAAAATGGACGGACCAATATGGTCGAAGAAAAATGATTATTTATGGACTTATAGGCCTTACTTTATCCATGTTTATTTTCTACTTTGTAGATTCAATTTGGTTGTTGTATGCTTCTCGCGTTGTGGGTGGAATTGGTGCAGCTTTACTTATTCCTGCAATATTCGCCTATGTTGCAGATATTACAACCATGGAACAACGTGCGAAAGGAAACAGCTATATATCAGCCGCTATGTCTCTTGGAATTGTCGTAGGACCTGGAATTGGTGGATTTTTAGCAGACTTTGGAATTAAATTCCCTTTCCTAATATCAGCATTGGTTTCACTTGTATCTGTCATATTCTCCTTTGCCGTTCTTAAGGAAAGCCAACAGAAGGTAGAAGGCTTTATGCCTGTTGATAATGAAAACATGGTTAAAAAGATCGTACGATCCGTACGTATGCCGTTTTTCATTCCGCTTATCATTACACTTGTCATGAGCTTCGGTTTAATGGCATTTGAATCCGTTATTGGTCTTTTTGTTGATAACCAATACAATGCATCACCACAAGATATCGCCATCATGGTAACATCTACTGGAATTGTGAGTGTAATCGTTCAATTGTTTGTTGTTGATCGTATGGTTGCACGCTTTGGAGAAGGAAAAATCTTGAACATTTTTATTACAGTAGCCGCAGTCGGCTTCCTTCTTTCATTAGTCGCGAATAGCTTTGCAATGTTTTTCGCCATTTCTTTACTAATCTTCCTTGCAACGTCCATCCTTCGTCCTGTGCTTAACACGTTAATTTCTAAGCTTGCAGGAAATGAACAAGGATTTGCGATGGGGATGAATAACGCCTATATGAGTATAGGTAACATTTTAGGCCCAACACTTGCAGGAATTTTATATGATGTTAATCTTATCTATCCATTTATACTAGGACTTATCTTACTCATTGTCACTTTGTTCATTACTTTGTTCTGGCAAAAAAATGCAAAATCAAAAAAACAAGTAAAAGCAATTGTCTAGAGAATCTAAATAAAGTAGATTCACATTCCTCGAGAAAACAATTGTAAATACGAAATAGCATTCAATAAAAAAGCGCATGGTTTTCTCGGTTATAGATAACTGAAACTATGCGCTTTACTATTTTATTTTAATGTAATCCACCCGAATATTCACACATCTCATATAGCCTGTCGATTCTATGAATGACAACTTTATGGTCGTACATTTCTACAATTCCTTCTCTTTTCCAACCATTCAGAAGACGGTTAACACTTTCTCGAGTTGTGCCAATGAAGTCACCTAAATCCTTATTTGTTAATTCAATGGCGATTAAAATTCCATCCTTACATTTTACCCCGTGTGTTGTTGTTAATTTGATTAATGTAGATGCAAGCGCTCCTTGTTTGTCAAAGAAGAGAAAATCATATAATTTATTTTGCATAATCCTCTGTGTCCTACCAATCCAACTCATAAACTCAACAGCAAAATTACCAAATTGATATAATAATTTTTTCAAATCACTAATAGTGATTACACCAATTTCAGCAGCCTCTTCTACATCTGCACGGTAGTTAAAATACAGTTTTTCCGTGAAGCTACCGAATTCTCCAATTAGACTTCCCTTTTCCTTAATGGATAATAAGAAATCCTTTCCATTTTCTGAAGATGCCCGAAGTTTTACTCTACCAGAGAGAACATAGTACATCTTATCCGCTTCCTCACCATCCCAAAAAAGGTGAGATCCTTCTTCTACTTTGCGAATGCGCATCAAACTTTTTAATTTATTTAAATTTTCTTCTGATAGGAATTGATCAATACTTTCATTTATTGACTCTATGTGAGGAATCTCGCCATTTGGTTCCTGTACAAATAATGCCATTTGAATCCCCCCGTCCTGACTTTATACTATTATCATACGACTAATAGCATAAACTCGGTATCAGGGGATATCCTGAACTTTTTTGCTAAATTCCCCTATTTAATCTCTCGTGATATTCCCTTAGCTTGACAAATCGTAATCGAATTCTCTTCCCTCGAAGTGAAATATCATCTTTTTGGGAGATAAAGTTAAGGGAATTCCCTGACATACAATCTCACAAAAAAGCTTTACAATAGACAAGAAGAGTTAAATTGGAAAGATGTATCGAGGAGAGATACTCATGGAAGCATTACAAGTAGAAATTAAACAAAGACTTCGTGATTTGTGTACAAACACCTCAAGTGAGTTCTCTGCTATTGCAACCGTCGATCAAGAAAGTCAAACAATCCGCTGGGAATATGCCTATGGATTTACAAATAATCGTTATAAAAATATGGTCATTCGACCTGGTAAGGGTCTTTCCGGCTCGGTCGTTCGTTTTGGAACAACTATGATTCTTGACATAAATACACCAAACCGCCAAAAAACTCGACTTCAATATCCGATAATGCTAGCAGAAAACCTAGTGTCAGCTGCAGCTGTCCCTATTCACTCGAACGGCAAGGTTTGTGCGGTTCTTCTAATAGGCTCTCGTTCGGAGGTTATATACACAACTGAACATATTGAGCTTTTAAAAAGAGTTGCTAATGAACTTTCAGCTTTAACGTGAAACGTCATCGCTACTGACTGTAGTTTGTTACCCAATCAAATGGGGTATAAAAGACTAATAACACCACATAGACATGATGTTATTAGTCTTTATTTTTAGATGGTTGTTTTAACTCCCATCTAAACTTCTTATATAACATGGTAGAGAGGCTTACAGCTTATTCATCCACTTAAAAAAATGAATCCCATAATAGGATTCATTTTTCTTTAGTCTTCTTTTGTCATATCACTAAACATTCCTGTGTATTGCACGATTTCACCAGAATCATTTTTTATAGCACTAATCGTTAACCATTGTAAGTAATTGGTTCCGTCTTTTCGTTTATTCCATATTTTTCCCTGCCAAAATCCTTCTGTTTCGATTTTACTCCAGAGATCTTCATAAAAATCCTTCGATTGTTTGCCTGATTTCAGGATATTTGGTGTCTTTCCAACAATCTCTTCCTCTGTAAACCCTGTAATCGTCGTAAAAGCTGGATTCACAGAAATGATTTTCCCATGCACATCCGTCACCATAATTCCTTCAACCGTATGATCAATCACTTGTTTCGCAAGCTCCATTCTTCCATGATAATACATCCACACAACAAGAATTAAACTTGCTAATGCCACCTCTGATAATGCCATAAATCCAATTGCATAATGTCCAGTAACATTGTATAGAATTCCTAACAGAATTGGCGGGAAAAATCCACCTAATCCTCCGATTGCAGAAACAATTCCATTCACAATTCCCGCTTGTTTTTGGAAATACATCGGAACTAATTTAAAAATAACCCCATTACCAATACCCGCACAGAAAGCGATGGTTAAGCAGCCAATTGTGTACCAACCAATCGATGGTGCAAATGATAAAATCATTGCAGATACGGTGTAACATCCAAATACAAACATTAATAGTTTTAGAGAATGGAACCGGTCCGCAAGCCATCCCCCAACAGGACGCATGATTGTTGCGAGCACAATAAAGCCTGCTGTACGTAAACCTGCATCTATTTTATCTAACCCGAAATTCTCTACCAAGAAGTTCGGTAAATAGACGGTAAAGGCCACGAAAGACCCAAACGTAAGAAAATAAAACAAACTCAGAAGCCATAGCTTTTCATTTTTGTAGACACCCTTGATTTGTTCCATTAAAGGGGTTTGAACCTTTACTTCCTTCTTATCGCCTAATAAGAAGTTCGCCACAATAAAAATAGCCAAAACAATTAAATATAACTGAACGGTTAGGGACCAGCCAATCTTTGTTGCAATGACAGGTGCTGCAAAGGTAGAAATAGCCGTTCCAAGATTCCCTGCACCATAAATTCCATTCACAAATCCGTGCTTTTCCTTTGGATAATATTTTGGCAGAGAAGTAACCCCGACTGAGAAAACCGCACCACCAATACCCAGGAATAACCCTCCAATTAAAAGGTCGGTTACCGAATTAGCTATACTAATATAGTAAACTGGGAAAAGTAATAAAATAAAACTAAGTAAAAAGATCTTACGTGCCCCAAACTGGTTTGCATAATATCCCAATGGAATCCGTAAGATTGATCCAAGAATAACTGGTATTGCTGTTACCAAAGCCAATTGGTTTGCTGGAATCTGAATATCCTCTTTCATAAATGGTAACAACGATGAAATAAGTACCCAAACCATAAAACCTACAACAAGGTTTAACGTTTGTAAGGGGAGTTGAAATTTTCTAACCATCATAGCTCCCCCCTTTTTTTCACAACATAGGTTAAACCAGCTTGTTGATCAATCGCAGACCAAACTTCTTCGCTCATTGCTACCTCAGCTGTTAAAGGGACTGCAAAAAACTGAAGACGGTCAAAGTAAATGCGGAGGTGAGTTCCATCTGGACATAGCTCCGTTTTACTAATTTTCTTTTTCACATATGGGGCTTTATCTTCCCCTTCCTCATCCAAAATGGACACTTCTACATTTTCGAAAAGAAATGATTTTAAACTTTCGATTTCAGTTAACTCCACAGCTGTTGCACCCCTTCTTAACAGGATAGATGAACATTTTATACCCTTGAAGATAAGACCAAAAAGCTTCTTCGGCATGGGCCTCGATGTATTCAGTCGCTTCTTTCTCCGAATACCACCTACTCATTCCTTTTACCTCAGCAATAACAATCTCAATGCCCTCTTCTGTCTTTTCTTCCAAATACCAATTTAATCGTATACCCTTAAAAAGCTTCGATAAGAGTTCGTGAATCTCTTCTGTGAAATTTCCCGTTGCCTCTCTTATAAAACAAAAATCAAGATAGGTTTCGCTGTTCATGTCCATCACGCTCTTTTCAACTTTTTATACAAAATCCATGCGACTGGAAATAACACAATATTCAAGCCACAAAATACTAGCGTATTTACATAGTTCTCATAAAAAAATTGATGAACCATTTTTTGCGTAAAAATGATATTCAATAACAAAATAATTGTAAGAATGAGAACACCTCGGTAACTACGCTTCATAACGCTTCACCCTCACTGCATACACTGCACCATTTTCAACTTTCACCTGAATTTCAGGCAATGGACGTCGTGGCGGTCCAGCAGTCGGTGCACCAGTTTCCACATCAAAATACCCATGGTGACAAGGACAAACCATCTGTCCTTCTTCCTTCACCCAAAAAACAGGGCATTGAAGATGGGTGCATTTATTTTGATAGGCAACGTATTTCGTGTCAGATAGCCTAATCAAAATTGAATCATCATGGTCACCAGGAAAGGTAAAGTTTGTGGATTCGCCTACAGCAAGCTTTTCAACATCAATGATTTTTTTATGTGGATATTCCTTATCCCCTAGTCCCATTAGTTCTTTTGCAGCCACAGCTCCCCATGGTAAGGATGAAATAGCAAAGACACCCGCTGCACCGACCAATGTTTTCATAAATCCGCGTCGGTCTAAGCTTCTTTCATTATTGCGATTAATATTATGCGTATAATTATCCTCATTAAAAGGGATTTTATTGTTTCTATCAGACGACATTCCGATCACTCCTTTTCGGATATATATCAAATGCGCCTTGGCGTATTTGTGCCCGATTTTTTTAGGTCCAGAGGAAGTGGATTATAAAGACGATCCCGCTCGTGTAGTGGCGCTCTTGTCTTTATTCTTACTGCTCGAAAACTACCTATAAAAAATCGTGGCATCACCAGAGGCTCGGGCAACTCGATGTTCGTCACTCAGACGGCGCTCGTGTGTCTTGGCGTAATAAGTCTGAGTTCATCCATTTCTGTAGGCGTATAAATCCCGCCTGATACAGTTAAAATAACTTCTCAATACCCTGTAAGATACCAGGTAAATTAATTTTCACGTTTGTTTCACCTTCAAGTGGCATGCTTGTAACCCATTTTCCATTATCTAGATTATGACTTTGTTTCTTAGCTTCAATTTCATCATCTGATAGCCACTGAATGGTATTGGATGGGCAAACACTTGCACACATCGGTGGAATATTATCCTTCGTGCGATCAATACATAAATCACATTTGTACATTAGGTTTTGTTCTTCATCAAATTTTGGTATGCCATATGGACAAGCAATTGTACAATTTTGGCATCCAATACATTTTTCAACTAATGCAGATAATACTGCCCCCGTTTCATGAATCTGAATGGCTTGTGCTGGACAACTTCTTGCACACGCAGGGTTTACGCAATGAAGGCACATAAGTGGCATTGTCTGTCTGTTCACAAGTGGATTAACATCATAGACATAGTTACGATTTCGTTGTTCATGTCCCCCACACTGTGTACAAGCCGCAAGACAAGAGCGGCATCCGATGCAATTTTCAAGTTCTAAATAAAGCCTTTTTTGCATTTACTGCACCTTCTTTACAACTAATTTTTCAATCTGAGCCGCACATGCCTTAAACTCTGGCATTCTTGAAATCGGATCAAGTGCTGCAATTGTTAGTAGATTGATAGATTCCTCATGACCGAAGTGATAAGGAACAAACACCGTATCTTTTCGGATCGCTTCCGTAATTTTTACTTTGAATATTCCTTCGCCCCTTCTTGTAAATAGGCGTACTTTTTCTTCATGCTGGATATCATATTTCGCCGCTGTTTCCGGATGAACTTCAACATACGGCTCTGGACACATATCATGTAAGAATTGGATTCGTCTTGTTTGGTTACCAGATAAATAGTGATACACGACACGACCTGTTGTAAGACGAAGCGGATAGGTTTGATCAGGTTCTTCAGCAGGTGGACGGTATGGCAACGCACAAATTTTTGCTTTTCCATCTGGGTGATAGAACTTTTTATCAAGGAACATATGTGGTGTTCCCTTATCCTCTTCATCACGGCAAGGCCAGAAGACTCCGTCCTGCTTATCGATTTTATCCCATGTTGCCCCATAGTAATCGGCATACCCACCTTTACTAGCGAGTCGGAATTCATCTGCCACATCTTTAGCTGTTTTTAAGTGTGAAAAATATTCACCCCTACCTAAACGCTCAGCAAGTTCAACCTGCATTTGCCAGTCTGGCTTAGATTCCCCGATTGGTTCCTGGGCCTTATTGATTTTTATAATACGACCTTCAAGGTTTGTTACTGTTCCTTCATCTTCAGACCAGGTCACTGAAGGAAGAATCACGTCCGCAAACTCAGCTGATTCAGATAGATAAAAGTCTGCACATACCATGAAATCCAAAGATTTAAGTGCTTTTCTAACGAAGTTCAGATTAGATGCAGATACTGCTGGATTTGAACAAAGAAGATATAATCCACGTATTGTTTTCTGCTCCATTAGTTCAAACATTTCATAGGCAGACACACCTGGCTGAGGCATCTCTTCAGGTGTAATACCCCAAACTTCACAGACCTCTTTTACATGTTCTGGGTTTGTGATTTTACGATACCCTGGTAACAGGTCTGACTTTTGACCATGTTCACGACCACCTTGGCCGTTACCTTGACCAGTGAACGTAGCTACACCTGATTTGGGACGTCCGATTTTTCCTGTAACAAGTGCCATGTTTGTGTATGCCGATACATTATCAACACCTTTATGTTGTTGCTCAATGCCTCGTGCAAACATCACGACTGCATTCGGTGCTTTTCCGTATATCTCAGCAGCACGTATTATCTTTTCAGGAGCTACCCCCGTTAACTCACTTGTGTATTCAGGTGTGAATTGTTTCACAAGTTCTTTCGTCTCTTCGAAGCCATTCGTATGATTGGCGATAAAGTCTTCATCTGTATAACCATTTTCAATCAATAAGTGAAGTATTCCATTCGCTAATGCTAAATCTGTACCAGGTTTTAAATCTAGATGTATATCCGCTCTTCTTGCTATTGGTGTTTCGCGCGGATCAACGACGATAATATATCCACCTCTTTCCTGGACATTCCAGACACGGAACATAGAGGTTGGATGACACTCTGCTGTATTACTTCCTGCAATGAATAAACAATCTGTTTCATGGATATCAGTCCATGGTAATGTTGAGCCACGGTCAACACCAAATGAGCGAAGGAAGCCACCTGCCGCACTTGACATACAGAAACGGCCATTGTAATCAATATAACGAGTACCTAATGCCACACGAGCAAACTTCCCTGTTAAATAACATTTTTCATTCGTCATCGACACTCCGCTGAATACGGATAATGAATCCTTTCCGTAATCTTCTTGGAGTTTCTTAAAGTTTTTTGCAATTAAATCATACGCTTCATCCCAACTAGCCTCTCGAAATCCTTCTTTTGTTCCTTTTAATGAAGCATCATCTCGAATAAGTGGTCTCAAAATACGATCTTGGTGGTTTGTTTGTTGGTAGGCTGTAACCCCTTTTGGACACATTTTTCCCACAGTTACTGGCCAATCATAGCGAGGTTCAACCCCCACAATTTTATTTGTAACTGTATTTACTCTTAGGTTCATTCCACACTGCATCCCGCAATAGCTACAATGTGTTTTAATTAATTTTTCGTTTGGATGAAAGACATTTTTGACTTCTTTAAAAAATTTATCCCTTTGCATTCTGATTTGCCTCCTTGACTTTTACCTCGTGGGTCGGGAAGCCGGAAAATTGAGCAATCCGGTATTTTCTACGACATGGAAGACACATTTCAGCTAGATGGTGGCCCTCACTTGTTTTAAAATGAATATCGTTCACATCGAGTACATGAATAACATCTTGTGATTGTTCGACTGAAACGAAACCTTCACCACAAACCTTACATTGTTTTGTTTCTTTTTCAGCAAAATGCTCACGGTAGTTTCTTGCTAACACACTCATTGGGCGGAACGGAATATGGGCGAGCTTTCCAAATGGTAAGTAAATTAAAGTGAGAATAACAGACCATTGGTGAATAAGTGACATAACAGGCTGGCCCCATCCAAGTAAAAAGATGTTCATAAATGTTAAAAGCAACCCCGTTATGCTGACAAACAGTAGTAAATATAACGGCAACAAGTCATACATAAATTTTTGCTCAGCTCGTGCCTGAAGGTTTTTCATTCGACGATACATCGCCATACAAACTCCTGCGATGACCATGACTGCAGTAATATTCAGAGCATTATAAGAAAGATTTGCAATGATACCATCAGCTGGTACCGTCATAATTTGCATCCCTAACGCAACGATGTTGTAGTATCCACTCTCGTCCATCGTAAAATACATCCATCCAAAGACGAGCGGAAATGTAACTAAACAGGACAGAATACAACCCCAACCAATTAAAATATGTTGGGTCCATCGGTAAATTCCCCTATTCCAAATAAAGTTATAGGTAGCCAAATGATCTACAGATGTTTTTGGCGTAGATTTTCTAAATAGCAGTTTTAAGCCTTTTTTTATAATAATCTTTGTAGGTGGTCTTTCCCCCCATGCGATAAAGCGGTAAAAGAATCCACCAATAAAAACAATTGTTCCAACCATATACCCGTAGAGATTTAAGTCAACATGGGTAAACATTCTGGTTCCGATAAATGATAAAGCCGCTATACCTAATACAGTTAAAAACATGGATTTGGCAAATTTTGATGCAAATGCATTATTATAAGCTGGCATATCCTTCTTTTGGATTTCAGCAGCCCTTGTCTGCATACGAACTCCTCCTCAAATGAATAACTTATCCCCATTGTAGAAGATGAGTGATTTAAAACATATCAGGGAACCTCCCCATCTTTGGTCGAAAAACCCCTTATTTGTAACAACTTCTTGAACTCAAAAATCAGTTATTAACGTGTTATAATAAGAACATTGAGAAATGGGGAGGATTATTGTGGTTAAACTACTTATTGTTGACGACCATGCCGTTGTGCGTTCAGGACTGATGATGTTATTGAACGGAAAAAATAACATTGAAGTGGTTGGGGAGGCATCTGAAGGAGACGAGGCTATTAAAAAAGCAAAGGAATTACACCCTGATGTTGTACTTATGGATCTAAGTATGCCTCATGGCAAAGATGGATTGACAGCTACACAGGAACTTCATGAACTGATGCCAGATGTCTCAATTTTGATTTTAACCATGCATGATGATGAAGAATATTTATTTAGAGCGATTCATGCTGGGGCCTCTGGCTATATTTTAAAAAATGCACCACATGAAGATTTGCTAGGCGCGATCGAATCCGTTTCCTCAGGAAATGCATATTTGACTCCCGCTGCAACCAAGGTATTAATGAGCGGATATTTAGATCGTGTCAAAAACGGGGACAATGCAGACTCCTTTGCCCTACTGTCGGAGCGTGAAAAAGAAGTACTCGAATGGATTGCCAAGGGTTATTCGAACAAAGAAATCGCAGAGAACTTAGTCATCAGCGTAAAAACTGTTGAATCACATAAAAGCAATTTGATGGAAAAATTAGGTTTGAAAACTCGACCAGAACTTGTAAAATACGCAATGAAGAAAGGATTACTACATTTTGAGTAAAGTGGACAGACTACAACACCAATCTGAAATTGGCGGCCCGAGCGTAATCAAACTTCTAGCCGAACTTGAACACCATATTGATGAACCTACGTTTCGTGATGATGTGGAAAAATCACTACGTCATCTAGCTGATTTAACATTTGCATTAGATGAATCCTCCATTGTTGCGATTACAAATCAGCAAGGAAAAATTCAATATGTGAATAATAAATTCTGCGAAATCTCTAAATACTCGAAGCATGAATTAATGGGTCAAGATCATCGCATTATTAATTCAGGATATCATGACAAGGAATTTTGGAAGGATATGTGGCGTACAATTGGCTCTGGCCATGTCTGGAAAGGTGAAATTAGGAATAAAGCAAAAGATGGTTCTTTTTATTGGGTCGATACAACGATTGTTCCGATTTTATCTGATAATGGTCGACCAAAACAATATTTAGCTGTTCGTCATGAAGTAACTGCCTTGAAAGAGACTCAGGAAGAATTAAAAAATATGATGACACGGGTTATTAGCATTCAGGAAGAAGAGCGCAAGCGTTTTTCACGTGAACTTCACGATGGGATTGGCCAAAGTATGTTTTCATTATTAATCCAACTTGATCAATTGATAAGTGAAAAACCAGATGACCGCCTTGGGCGATTGCGTCAGGATGTTTCTTTTATTATGGAGGACATCCGCAGTCTAGCATGGGAGCTTCGTCCATCCGTATTAGATGATCTTGGTGTCGTACCAGCCCTACGTAAATATATCGAAAATTATACTCACCATTATGGAATTGATATTGAGTTCGATTGTACATTAAAAACACGGCTCGATATTCATAAAGAGACAACGATTTATAGAATTGTCCAAGAGGCGTTAACAAACATCGCCAAATATGCCAATGTATCAGAAGCCGTTGTGAAAATTCATGAAGCGGAAACCGATGTTACGATTGAAGTGATTGATCATGGTCAAGGCTTTACAGCTGATGAAAAAGGAAACGGTGTCGGTCTCTTTAGCATGGAGGAACGCGCCCGAGGTGTTGGCGGTAACTTGAGTTTGATGTCTGTGCCTAGTAAAGGCACAACGTTAAAGTTAGTCGTACAGAAATAAATGACAGAGAATCCTCACTTAAAGGTAGGATTCTCTTTTTAATTTACACTTTGCTCTTATTTCTAACTAGAAATGAGCTTTCCTCTTTTCAATTTTCTCTGATAAGTAGAAACGAGGACTCCCCCAACAATAAGAAATGAACCTACTATTTCTGCACCAGTAATTGGTTTAGATAATAGGATGAATCCCATGATCATCGCTACAAAGGGTTCCAAATTCGATAAGATAGAAGCCTTCGAAGCATCAACATATCGAATATATTTATTCCAGATTAGATTCGCGAACCCGTGTACAACAATAGCGGTTCCTATTAATAACATCCAATCAGAAAGTGAAGTACTAATTCTTATTGGTGAATCTAGTATAAACACAAATGGAATAGATACAATTAGGCCTACTATATTTGAATATAATGTAATGGCAAGAGGAGACATTCTGTTAGATAGTTGCCTTGTCATAATAATCATGATAGCAAATGTAAGCATCGTAACAACAATCCATATCAGGCCTCTATCAACTTGAATAGATGATAATGTCCCTTTTGTTACCACAAAAATTATACCCATAATCGCTACAATCGACCCTATCAACATGCGACCCGTAAACTTTTCCTTTAAAATAACAGCTGCCAAAACACCCGTCACTATCGGGGTTGTTGCTAATATTAAGGCCGAGATTGTTGGATCTGCAGTCTCCAATCCTTTAAAGAAGGACCACTGATTAATAAAAACACCCACTACCCCCAGTATTACTACTGGAAAAAGATCCGATTTCTTTAGTGATTGACGTTTTTTATTAAAAGAAAATAACCCTACTAATAATAATACAATAAACAAAAGCCGTAGCATTGTGAGCATGGTTGGTGAAAAATACAAAACTAACATTTTCCCAAACACAAAATTACTCCCCCATACCACAACACAAAAAGTGAGCCATGAATAAGCTTTTAACATTTTTTTATCCCCCCTCACTACTCACCAATTTTCTAAATAAAAAATAAAGCCTATATTAGATTGCCACAGTTTTTTTAATTCCAATCAATTTTTCAACTTTGGTCTGGAGCGAATTTACAGATTTTTCTTTTAATCTACCAATTTATTAAATATAATAAACTTAAATTCTAGAAAGGATGTGGCCTATGATTTATAAGCACCGTAGCAAATCAGATGAATTATTAACTCTCGAAATATTAAATAAGAGGACTGATTTATCAAGCAAGGACAAGCAGTATTTGACAAATCTCCAAAAAGGGTATGAAGGCGAAGTATTATTCGATTCTTATACAGAACAACTTCAGTGTGATTGCTTAATCATAAATGATTTATTACTGGAACTGAATAACACTACCTTTCAAATTGATTCACTTATTTTTATCGAAAAAATGATTCACTTATATGAAGTGAAAAATTTGGAAGGTGACTATTTTTACGAATCAAACAAGTTATTTAAGAAGCCGAAACTCGAAGTTGTAAACCCCCTTTTACAAATGAATCGAGCCGAATCCTTATTATGCCAGTTACTGCGTAACAACGGATTTCAACCTCAAATCGAGGCCTCTGTTGTTTTTATCAATCCAACTTTCACCTTATACCAAGCCCCTCTAAATTTACCAGCTATTTTTCCGACCCAAATTCAAACTTACATGCACTCACTTAATCGAACACCATCCAAAATAAATGAACATCACAAACGTATAGCGGATCGACTACTTTCACTGCACATGACTAAATCGCTATACAGTAAGATTCCAAGCTATACATTCGACATGCTTCGAAAAGGAATCACTTGTAAGATGTGTGATTCGTTTGCCGTTGTTATTGAAAGTAGAAAATGTGTCTGTAAGGAATGTGGGCATACAGAATTAGTATCAAGCGCAGTATTAAGAGCTGTTAAGGAATTTCAAATCCTCTTCCCGGGGGAAAAAATTACAACTAATGCTATTTATGAGTGGTGTCAGGTTGTGTCGTCGAAAGAGAGAATACGGTACATACTAGCAAATAATTTTACTTTAGTGGGAGTTCACCAGTGGTCACATTTTGTTTAAATAAAACTGGAAATACTGCCTACTAGCTATGAAGAGGATTGCAAACTGTTTTTTCGGACGCTTTCCCCTTCATCGATGCAATGAAGAGGAGTGCGAAACGTGTTCTCGGTTGTTTTCCCCTTCATCGATGCTATGAAGAGGATTGCGTACTGTTTTTTCGGCGGCTTTCCTCTTCATCGATGATATGAAGAGGATTGCGAAACGTTTTTTCGGCTGATTTCCTCTTCATCGATGCTTTGAAGAGGATTGCGTACTGTTTTTTCGGCGGCTTTCCTCTTCATCGATGATATGAAGAGGATTGCGTACTGTTTTCTCGGCCGCTTTCCCCTTCATCGTTGATATGAAGAGGATTGCGAAACGTGTTCTCGGATGTTTTCCCCTTCATCGATGCTATGAAGAGGATTGCGTACTGTTTTTTCGGACGCTTTCCCCTTCATCGATGCTTTGAAGAGGATTGCGAAACGTTTTCTCGGTTGTTTTCCCCTTCATCGATGCTATGAAGAGGATTGCGTACTGTTTTTTCGGCGGCTTTCCTCTTCATCGATGATATGAAGAGGATTGCGTACTGTTTTTTCGGCGGCTTTCCTCTTCATCGATGATATGAAGAGGATTGCGTACTGTTTTCTCGGCCGCTTTCCCCTTCATCGTTGATATGAAGAGGATTGCGAAACGTGTTCTCGGATGTTTTCCCCTTCATCGATGCTATGAAGAGGATTGCGTACTGTTTTTTCGGACGCTTTCCCCTTCATCGATGCAATGAAGAGGATTGCGAAACGTGTTCTCGGTTGTTTTCCCCTTCATCGATGCTATGAAGAGGATTGCGTACTGTTTTTTCGGCGGCTTTCCTCTTCATCGATGATATGAAGAGGATTGCGTACTGTTTTTTCGGCGGCTTTCCTCTTCATCGATGATATGAAGAGGATTGCGTACTGTTTTCTCGGCCGCTTTCCCCTTCATCGTCGCTTTGAAGAGGATTGCGAATCGATTCCTCTACCCTTTTCCCCTTCATCGTCGCTATGAAGAGGATCGCGAGTCGTTTCCTCTACCCTTTTCCCCTTCATCGTCGCTTTGAAGAGGATTGCGAATCGATTCCTCTACCCTTTTCCCCTTCATCGTCGCTATGAAGAGGATTGCGAGTCGTTTCCTCTACCCTTTTCCCCTTCATCGTCGCTTTGAAGAGGATTGCGAATCGATTCCTCTACCCTTTTCCCCTTCATCGTTGCTATGAAGAGGATTGCAAACCGAATTCTCTACCTTTTTCCCCTTCATCGATAAGGACGGAATCCTTCATCCTCATCCAATAATCTTCCAAACACTAAAAACCCCAATCCGCACAAATCACGAATCGGGGTTCCATTTAAAAAACATTAATTATTTTACTGCTTTTACCCAGTCAGCTGCGAATTTTTCTAAGCCTTGGTCTGTAAGTGGGTGTTTAGTAAGTTGCTCAATTACAGAGTAAGGGATCGTTGCGATATGTGCACCAGCCAATGCTACGCGAGTAACGTGGTCCGGGTGTCTTACAGATGCAGCGATGATTTGAGTATCTAAGTTGTGAACACGGAAGAGTTCAGCAATTTTCTCAACTAGTTGTACACCATCTTCAGAAATATCGTCAAGACGACCTAAGAATGGAGATACATATGTTGCACCAGCACGAGCAGCTAATAATGCTTGGTTCATTGTGAAGATTAGTGTAACGTTCGTTTTAACACCTTTTTTAGCAAGGTAACGAGTTGCTTCTAATCCAGCCACTGTCATAGGAAGTTTGATTGTGATGTTTTTGTCGCCATCGTTGATTTTTAGAAGCTCTTCAGCTTCTGCAATCATTTGTTCAGCAGTTTCAGCATCTGGAGATACTTCAGCAGATACGCTTTCTACTTCTGGCACAGCTTGAAGAATTTCAGCAATGCGGTCTTCGAATTTAACGCCTTCTTTTACTACTAGTGATGGGTTAGTTGTTACACCAGAAAGTACACCCATTTTATACGCTTTTTTGATATCTTCTAGGTTAGCTGTATCGATAAAAAATTTCATTTCTTTTCCCTCCAGTATCTAATCATACATATTGTTCGAAACATTTGACTCACCTATACGTGTAGGTGGGTCAAATGCTTTTAGTAAAAACTACTATATTATAGAACTTCTTTAAAGTTTTTCACTACATTTTCAACTGTAAAGCCGTACTCTTCTAAAAGCTTACCTGCTGGTGCAGATGCTCCGAATGTGTCAACAGCAAGAACTTTCCCTTGGTCACCAACATATTGTTTCCATCCAAGTGAAGAAGCCATTTCAATTCCAAGACGAGCTTTCACAGATTTTGGAAGAACACTTTCTTTGTATTCAGCTGATTGCTTTTCAAAGCGATCCCAGCTTGGCATACTTACAACCGATACGAAGATGCCTTCTTTTTCAAGTTCTTTTTGTGCAGCAATTGCTAATGAAACTTCAGATCCTGTTGCAAGTAATAGACCCGCAACTTCTCCTTTTGCTTCAGAAACAACGTAAGCTCCTTTTTTAACACCTTCATAAACAGCTTCGTCATTAACCTCAAGAGTTGGTAAGCCTTGACGAGTTAAAACAAGTGCTGTTGGAGTGTCAGTGCTTTCGATTGCTAAACGCCATGCTGCAGCTGTTTCTTTCGCATCAGCTGGACGGATAATAGAAAGTCCTGGCATTGCACGTAATGCAGCTAATTGTTCAACTGGCTCATGTGTTGGACCATCTTCACCAACTGCAATTGAGTCATGTGTAAATACATATGTTACAGGTAGCTTCATAAGAGCTGCTAGACGAATTGCTGGGCGTAGGTAATCAGAGAATACAAAGAATGTTGCTCCAAATACTTTTACACCACCGTGAAGTGCCATACCGTTGATTGCAGCACCCATTGCGAATTCTCTAACACCAAACCAGATGTTACGAGCAGCAAAGCTGTCAATTGCATAGTTCTTTTCAGATGTAATTAACGTTTTGTTTGATCCTGCTAAGTCTGCTGAACCACCGATTAATTGTGGAATTGCAGTAGCAGCTGCATTTAATGCCTTACCTGATGCATCACGAGTTGCAAATGAAGTACCAGCTTCAAAGCTTGGAAGTGAAGCTTCCCAGTTTTCTGGTAACTCACCGTTTAAAGCCATTTCAAATTGCTTCGCTAATTCAGGGTATTCTTTTTTATATTCTGCGAATAATTCATTCCATACACTTTCTTTTTGCTTTCCAGCTTCAACAAATTGATTGTAGTGTTCTCTTACTTCTTCTGGAACAAAAAATGGCTCTTCATAAGACCAGCCGTATGCTTCCTTCGTTAAAGCAACTTCATCTTTACCTAGTGGAGCACCGTGTGAAGCTGATTTACCACCTTTGTTTGGAGAACCAAAACCAATTGTTGTTTTAACTTCAATTAAAGTTGGTCGATTTAAATCCGCTTTTGCTTCTTGCAATGCTTTTTGAAGTTCTTCAGTGTCATTACCATCTTCTACGCGGATTACTTGCCAGCCGTATGCTTTAAAACGATCTTCAACACTTTCAGAGAAAGAAAGGTTTAAGTCACCATCTAATGAAATATCGTTTGAATCATACATGACAACAAGACGGCCTAATTTTAAGTGACCAGCAAGTGATGCTGCCTCTGCAGAAACACCTTCCATTAAGTCACCGTCACCACAAATTGCATATGTAAAGTGGTCAACAATTTCATAGTTATCTTTGTTATATGTTTCAGCTAAGTGTCTTTCAGCCATTGCCATACCAACAGCCATTGCAATACCTTGTCCTAATGGACCAGTAGTTGCTTCAACACCTGCAGTATGTCCAAATTCAGGGTGTCCTGGAGTTCTACTTCCCCACTGACGGAAATTTTTCAAGTCTTCCATTGTTACATCGTATCCAAATAGGTGTAACATACTATATAAAAGCATGGAACCATGTCCAGCTGATAATACAAAACGATCGCGGTTGAACCAGTTTGGATTCGCAGGATTATGTTTCATTTCTTTTGCCCATAGAGTGTAAGCCATTGGAGCAGCACCCATTGGCATTCCTGGATGCCCAGAGTTTGCTTTCTCAATTGCATCGATAGAAAGCGTTCGAATGGTGTTAATCGCTAACAAATCAAGTTCTTTCTCGTTTAAAGCCGTTTTCATTTTACCACTCTCCTAAACTATTAAAAAATATCTTATTGTTATACCCTACCCAAAATATCCAATCTTTTCAATCCTAAAAATAAGGTGTATAATTAATTCGTTCACTAAACAAATTATAACCATTTATAATGTACCACCCTTACCTTTATTCGTCAATTATCTAAATTAAAACAATTATGTCAAATGCAATTTTTTATCAATGAAAGCGTCGTCATCATGAATTTTCACATAAAGCATGTAATTATGAGTAACTTAATGATAAATATATTTTTTGCATGTTGATTTAGTTGTACTTACTATCAAATGGGGGATTTGTATGATTACTGGAGATGCAGCATATATTAAAAAAATAAATCGCTCACTTATACTAGAGAAAATAATAGAAAAAGGCATGATTTCGAGGGCTGACATTTCCAAAGCTACAGCACTTACAAGGGCAACAGTCTCTGCACAGGTTGCTGATCTATTAGATGAAGAGTTAATCATTGAAACGCGACTAGAGCACAATACGGTCGGTAGAAAGCCAATTATGCTTTCATTAAATGCCCACGCTGGCTATGCACTTGGAATTGATGTGGACTATGGACAAATCTCCTTTACCATTTCAGATTTACTTGGGAAACCCATTTGTGAAAAGACAATTGAGTGTAACAGGCTAGACTATGAGAGCATCCTTAACCTATTAATAGAACAAATTAACCTCTTTAAGGAAGAATTTGATGATAATCGCTATGGAATTACTGGTGTTGTGATTGCAGTACATGGACTAGTTGGCAAAGATGAAAAAGTCCATTTCGTCCCACGTTTCCAATGGGGATCGGTCAATCTAAAAGAAGACTTGCAAAAGGCATGCAATGTAAGTATTTATGTAGAAAATAATGCAAACATGTCTGCTTTTGCTGAGAGAGTTTTTTATCATCATGAGACAAATAGCCTCCTATGTGCAACGATTTACACCGGAATAGGACTCGGGATGATCATGGATAATGAATTTTTTCGTGGAAATGATGGCTTTGCAGGTGAAATTGGACATATGATCGTCGTACCGAGAGGGAGACCGTGTCAGTGTGGTAATGAAGGCTGTTGGGAACAATACGCTTCTGAAATAGTTTTTTTAGACAATATTAGAAAGGAAAAAAATCTCTCATCTTTTACGTATGAAGATTTACATAAATTGATCTTAGAGAGTGATCAGGATATTCTTGAACGGCTCGAAAATTATATTTACTACCTTTCAATTGGTCTAAATAATATGATTAATATGTATAATCCCGATACGATTGTCCTTGATGGAGAAATTCTTAGACTATACCCTAACTCCATAAAAAAAATTGAAGAGTATTTAAACTCTTCAATCAGCCATTACCGTCACCTATCAGTCTCAAGTTTCGGAAAGAAATCAGTGACAATGGGCGCATGTGCCTATGCTATTAAACATTTTCTTGAAGTACCTATGTTAAATTTAAAATATGACCAAGAACAAAATAAATAGAAAAGAGTCACAACAAAAACCCCTTCAGCATTGAAGGGGTTTTGTTATACAATGTTACGCTTCTGTTTCTTGTGCTTTTCTTCTTCTTTCCGCTAAATCAGCAGACAACTGATTTGTACGCTTTTTGTTTAATGGATAGAAGAAAATAATAATTAAGAAAACAGCCAAGAATATAACAGCTGGGATTAAAGTACCCACAGTATGAATACCTTTTAATGTCTCTTCTGTCTGAATTTCAAGAGTTGAATTATACCCAACTAATCCAATCAAGACTCCACCGAGGCCACCAGCTACTGCTTGTCCAATTTTTCGAGCCATTGAATAGATAGAGTAGATAGTTGCATCCTCACGTAAATGAGTGAGATATTCATGATAATCAATAACATCTGTTACAAATGCCCAAATTACAAGGTTAAAAATCGCGTTACCTAACATTCCGATTGTTAATATAGCAATAAATTGCATGGCACTAATATCCTTTAAGAAGAATAAAAGTAAGTAAACTGATCCAGCTAATAGCATTCCAGCAGCCGCTAATTCCTTCTTACCAAATCTTTTCACAAGTGGGCTTAAGAATGGCATAAGAACAAATACTGTACCTGTCATAACTAAATTCATTAAACTTAGTGCCTTAGCATTTGCAAAATAGTCTTTAAATAAAAACGTATTAACTGTCTGAACTAGCATTGTACAAATCATGAACGCTAGAGATGCAACAAGAATCCAAATTAAAGGTTTGTTCTTTACAAGCCCTTTCATTGTTGCTTTCGAAGAGCCCTTTTGCTTTGGTCTTTCTGGTGCTATAACTCGTTCAGTTGATAATTTATAACAAGCGATATAACAAGCAAGTGCAAGAACACCGAAAATAATAGCAGCTGATAACATGCGGTTCGGGTCAATTTTATCATCAACAAAGATAAACAATGGACCTCCGACACCTATGATTAAACTAGCAGCTTGTGCCCCCATCGTTCTCCAACCAGATAGTGATGTTCTCTCCACTGGATCATCTGTAATAACTGAAGCCATTGAACCATATGGGATATTAACGGTACTGTATAAAGTTCCCCATACAATATAGGTAACAAATGCCCAAGCTAAATAAAATCCATCAGACATTCCCGGAATCTTAACGAACATTAACACGCCTGTAATAACTAGTGGAAACGACATTCTTAAAATCCAAGGTTTAAACTTTCCATTTGGGGTTGTTTTTCTTGTATCGATGAAACGCCCCCATGCTACGTCAGCAAAAGCATCCCATAGACGAGCGATTGTAAATAACACCCCAACTGTTGCTGGATGAATATGGAAAACATCTGTATAAAATACCATTAAGAAAATAGCTACAAGAATAAAGAAGAAATCGTTGCCAAAATCACCAAATAAATACCCTAACTTATCTCTTATACCAAAAGGACGCACTTCGGGTTTTCCGTGATTTCCGCTTACATTTGTTTCTGTGGTGTCAAGCGACTTTGCTGTACTCATTTCGTAATTCCCCCATTACTTAGGTTTACTTATTTATTAGGATTGCTTAGATGATTTAAAAAATACTTGAAAGTTTTCTTTAATTCGTTGGGTGAACAAATTAAATAGCATATTAGAATAGTATCACTATATATTTTAAAACGTCAACATTTTTTTGAAAGCGGAATTATATTTTCTTTTCAGAATCCAATGAAATTAAGGTTTTACACTCATTATTACCAACAAGTTACAGCTAATTAAGATTGAATTTTGTTCACATAAACCAACCAACATTCATTCAAATGAACAACAATATTAGTTTGTTAGTCAAACAAAAGGAGCGATAAGTGAAACTTCTCTAAATAAAAAATGCCCCAAAGCTCCCTTTGAGACAATGTTAGTACTTACCGAATAAGGAATTTACTTCGCTTTTAAGCTCGTCTAATAATGGAAAGGTTGAAGAATGGCCAAGGCTTGCGGTCACGTTTCGGTAGTACCACTCTTGCTTATCCCTACCGCGACTAAACCGTCTCCACACTTGGTCACCCAGTTCTTCGTAATCACGGATCATAGATCGGATATTATGGAGTTTATCAGCGCATACGACGATACGGATTTCTTCTGATGCTGTTCGTAAAAAAGAGATGGTATGTTCTTTTCTCTCTTCCCACGTTAACGATTTATCTGGCTCAGAGCAACCATCCACTATTTCTGCCACTACTTCTCCAAATTCTTCCTTAATTTCTTCTAAGGTTAGCTCGGTATCTTCCACAGTATCATGTAAAATTCCTGCAGCAATTAGCTCTTCTTTTACATTAGCCTTTAACAAAATAAGGCCAACACTAAGCGGATGTGTAATATAAGGAATTTGTGTTAGTTTTCGATATTGTCCATCGTGCGCTTTACTTGCAACTATTATTGCTTTCTCAATCATGTCCATTTTTATCACCACCTATAAAAAAATGCTTCTGAAGAACTAAAGTACTTTACTTAAAAATGCTTTCGTTCGTTGATGTTGAGGATTTTCGAACAACTCTTTCGGTCGATTTTCCTCCACAATATACCCACCATCCATAAATAGAACACGATCTCCAACCTCGCGAGCAAAGCCCATTTCATGGGTCACAACAACCATGGTCATCCCTTCTTGTGCCAACTGCTTCATAACCTCTAAAACTTCACCAACCATTTCTGGATCGAGTGCAGAGGTTGGTTCATCAAACAGCATGATTTTCGGTTCCATTGCAAGGGCTCTCGCAATCGCAACACGTTGTTTTTGACCTCCAGATAAGGAATCTGGATAAGCATTCGCTTTTTCTGCAAGACCCACTTTTTTCAAAAGTTCCATACCTTTATTATACGCTAGTTCTTCAGAAATCTTTTTTACTTTCAATGGGGATAACGTGATATTTTCCATCACGGTCTTGTGCGGAAATAGATTAAATTGTTGGAATACCATTCCAACATCTGTTCTGATTTTGTTAATATTGGTTTCTTTATCCATTATATCAACACCTTCAATATACACTTGTCCTTCATCAAAGGTTTCAAGTAGGTTGATACATCGTAAAAAGGTTGATTTTCCAGAACCAGATGGACCAATAACTACCACTACTTCCTGTGGCCTAATTTCGGCCGAAATTCCTTTTAGTACTTCGTTTTTTCCGAACGTTTTTTTAATATTAACTATTTTAATCATTCCGTTTTCAACCTCTTTTCTAGGTGGTTTAAAAGAAGTGTTAAAGATAGTGTTAGGACTAGGTAAATGAAGGCCGCCGTTAAATATGGCTCCCATACTTTGGCATGCTGTCCCATCATCATACGTCCCCAATGCATTAATTCAGGGGTTGCGACAACCGATAGAAGAGATGAATCTTTTATTAGGATTACAAATTCGTTTCCGAGTGGAGGAATCATCCGCTTGAAGGCTTGCGGGATAATGATATATCTCATTGCTTGAACATGGGACATTCCCAAGGAGCGTGCAGCTTCCATTTGTCCTCGATCTAAAGACTGGATACCCGCTCTAAAAATCTCGGCGATATATGCCGATGCATTTAAGGTTAGTGCAATAACTCCAGCTACTATACCGTTTGTCGTACCAAGAAACATCGGAACAACCCCAAAATGCACTAAAAGGATTTGAACAAGTAATGGTGTTCCTCGAAAGAAGGTAATGTAACATTCAAACGGAAATGCTAACCATTTATTTCGAATCATTTTTCCAAGACCTATAAATAGACCTAGGATTGTCCCAAGTAAAATCCCAGCAATGGATAACCCGATGGTTAGCAATGCCCCCT
This sequence comes from Bacillus nitroreducens, assembly GCF_964021195.1. NCBI lineage: Bacteria > Bacillati > Bacillota > Bacilli > Caryophanales > Bacillaceae > Bacillus > Bacillus nitroreducens. The sequence continues at coordinate 570,656 of NZ_CAXHYI020000003.1, forward strand.
TCCCAAAATAGGGAAGGTAATCAATAATTATTTCGAAACTAAAATTCATAGTGTGTCCCCCTGTAAAATTTGTAAATATGGCAAAAATTGCGTAACACATTAAAGTCGTTACGCAATTTTTGGTTTATCCTATTTCGAAGCTTCTTGTTCTGCTTTTAATGCCTCTAAATCTGGTTCTGCTCCAAACCATTCTTGATAAATTTCGGTATATGTTCCGTTCTCAATAATAGCTTCGATTGCCTGATCAAAATCAGCTTTTAAGTCGTCACTTCCTTTTGGAAACATCATTCCGTAAAATTCCGCATCAAAAGTATCACTGTCTCCGACTACTTTTAGTTTTTTATTCGGATTTTGTGCGGCGTAGTATTCAATCACACCGTTATCTGCCACAACGGCATCTGCTCCACCGCTGTCCAGTTCAAGAATCGCTAGGTTATTATTTTCAAAAGCTTTAATATCAGGGTGCTTTTCACCTAGTACCTTTTCTACAGCAAAATGACCTGTGGTTGAAGCTTGAACCGCGACCACTTTACCTTTTAAATCTTCTGCAGTTTGAATGTCACTGTCTTCAGGAATCATAATTTTATTCGTGGATAGAAAGAACGGAATCGTAAATAAGTACTCTTTCTTACGTTCTTCCGTAATGGAAATAGAAGAAATCGCCATATCATACGATCCTTTGTTTAACTCAACAAAGATGGGGTCCCAACCAGTATGCTTGATATCTAGTTCATACCCTGCTTCTTCAGCCACCGCTTGAATCACATCGATTTCAAAGCCGACAATTTTGTCACCTTCCATAAATTCGAACGGCGCGTAGGCAGCATCTGTCATAACCTTAAGGGTTTTTTTGTCCTGCTCCTCACCTTCTTTACCTCCATCTTTCCCGCTCGTATCGCTCGTTCCACAGGCAGCTAACAATAAGAAAACTAACAAAATCGAAAAAACAGATAATTTCTTCATTATGTAACCCCTTTCAATACTTTTATAAGTATTAGTAGTGTCTAAAAAAATCAGAAACAACTATTTGCTACATTACATGGCTCTCTCCCTACATATTATGAAATCTATATAGAACAATAGAACCAATCCAATCGTGAAAAAACGGGTCAACTAAGATTATTAGACAAACCATGTTGTTACTACTCCAATTTCTTGTTAGAGTATGTATAGTGAAAGTTGGTAAAACCAATAATGAAGATTGTCAATTGAAAGGAGCATAATTATGACTACACCAAACGAATTACCAGCAAAAACATGTACCATTGATCGTCTCGTGACAATGGAGTCGGACATAAAAAAAGTACTTGAAGGTATTAAAACAGCCACTCGCAGAAACGGAAGATATGCTGATGTTGGGGAAATTATGACCCTAGAAGGTCAACAATTTAGAATTGACCAGGTATATGAGCAGTCCCTTGGCGAACTGACAGATGAAGATGCAAAAAGGGAAGGGTTTGATACAGTTGATGAGTATAAAGAATCGATCCTGTCCTACCATCCTGGAATGCCTTGGCTCCCTCATATGAAAGTCTGGGTTCATGAATTTAGCAAAGTAACTGAATAAGAAAAAGTCATGTAATCCCAATTCAAGTAAAAGCTAGGCATGTCCTGTACGTAAAAAAGGAACCCACCATCCTGGCATGATCGACTAGCTTCATACTCGATCCGATAGTATCCAAAACCTAGACGAAAACACAGACCATTTAGTATATAACGACTAAAAACCCTTGTCATAATAAGAATGACAAGGGTTTTTGTATTATTTATGGCTTGCTTTTTCGAGCAATTGCTTTTCATGTATCGCATTGGAATCTAGTGTGACTGTTTTTATTTTAGTTATGAAGTAGTAATACTTATAAATGACAACAACTACTAAAAATAGTTTTAGGGCAACACTATCCAGAATAAAAAAAGGAACGGCAATCATCGCATCGGCTGTTAACAGAATGGTAAGCTTTTGTCTAAGAGTCATTTCACGGCGCTTAACAAATCCTTCTAAATGCTTTTTATATAAACTGGTGCCTTTAAACCAGCGGTCAAAACGCTCAGAGCCTTTTACGAAAAAGAAGGAAGCAAGAAGCAAAAATGGTGTAGTTGGAATGATTGGCAAAACAATTCCTATTACCCCGAGGCCTAAAAATAGAAAACCTAAGACAATAAATAAAAATTTCGTGATACTCTTCACAAAATTGCCTCCTTTCTATAACTTTCACTATCTATAACCTTTTACTATTATATCATGCATTTCTTACTGGAAAACAGATGTCACAAAATAGTAAGATAATAGTGCATGGAGAGTGAGGGATATCACATTCCTATTTATATTTAGTGGTATCATTGGTAGTGGATATGTTGTGAATGGGGGTTTCCATTAAGTGGATGTACTTTATCAAATACTTGTTTTTATACATATAATTTCAGCCATCCTTGGTATGGGACCTGGCTTTATCTTAACAACAGTAGTGAAAAAAGGAGATACGATGACAGAGCTTCGTCATTCTTATGCGATTAGACATAGACTTCATATTATTGTTATGATTGGTGGTATTTCACTGCTAGTGACAGGTCTTCTAATGGGGGCTATTAATCCGTATCTTTTTAAAATGGGCTGGTATGTAACAAGCTTAGTGCTCTTTCTCGTTGCATTAGCAATGGGACCTTTCGCTCTGACACCCAAATCAAAGCCAGTAAAGGAGTTATTAAAAACCCATCAAGGTGATGACATTCCTGAAGAATACTATCCTTTAGCAAAAGCACTTTTCCGAGTCGAACATTTCGAGAACTTCATTTTTCTAATAGTCATTACCCTTATGATTTTAAAGCCTTTTTAATTCTTACAAGTATCAAAATCCTCATCGTTCATTGGTGAGGATTTTCTTCTATTGTTCTTTTCTTTTTAGACCAAATCCCAGTTCCTTGTGCAAACAGACTTATTAATATAACTACCCCGATAAGTAGCGATGCTACGATCCAAAAGTTGATGCCGAAGCCGACAATTTTGTATGCACCCTCATAATAATTTACATCTGGACGATTTATATTGGACGATATGATTGCGGCTGTTATATGCTTTGTAGCATACAAAAAAGCAGACACTCCAATAAAAAAGCAGCCTACTAATGCTTTAAGTTGTTTCATTTGACCCCTCTTCCCTACACATTTTCGTTAATCGTACCATGATTCCAAATGGTAGAATAGATTACTTTTTACCTATGTTCGTTTGTACAATTTGAAATACAAGCTCAAAAAATACGCCGCATAAAGAATTGCTTCTTTATACGGCTGGCTATACTAGTTACGCTTCAACTAATTCTTTTTGTAGCATAGTTCCTGTTTGCGCAAAGTTTGTATGCCAAGAGAACGCTTTTTCTAATACATGTGGTGTTTGCCCACCTCTTGTTAGCGCTTCTTGGTAATACTCACGAAGTTGTTCTTTATACATCGGATGTGCGCAGTTTTCGATAATCAATTCCACGCGCTCTCTAGGTGCAAGTCCCCTGAGATCAGCGTATCCTTGTTCTGTTACAATGACATCTACATCATGCTCAGTATGATCCACATGGGATACAAATGGTACGATGCTTGAAATATTTCCACCTTTTGCAATTGATTTTGTAACAAAAATCGCAAGACGTGCGTTTCTTGCAAAGTCACCCGATCCTCCAATACCGTTCATCATTTTTGTTCCAAGTACATGTGTTGAATTCACATTTCCGTAAATATCTAGTTCGAGTGCTGTATTAATTGAAATAAGTCCGAGACGTCGGATGATTTCAGGATGATTTGAAATCTCTTGTGGCCTCATGATTAACTTGTCACGGTACTGTTCGAAATTACCAAAGACCTTCTTCATTTTTTCATCCGATAATGTAATCGAACAACATGAAGCGAAGTTCACTTTTCCAGCATCTATTAAGTCAAATACTGCATCCTGTAGGACCTCAGAATATACTTCTAAATCAGTAAACTCTGAATCAAGCATTCCATGTAACACGGCATTTGCTACTGAGCCAATACCTGATTGTAGTGGTGCGAGTTTCTCAGTTAAGCGACCTGCTTCTATTTCATTTCGTAAAAAAGTTAACAAGTGCTGGGCCATAACTTCCGTTTCTTCATCTGGAGGTACAATTGTTGAAGGTGAATCTGTCTGATTTGTAAAAACGATTCCCTTAATTTTCTCTACGTCAACCTTAATTCCTTGTAAGCCAATTCGATCATCAGACTTTGTTAACGGAATCGGTTCTCTTTCCCCTTGACTACCTGGTGCGTATAAATCATGAACACCCTCAAGCTCAGGTGTTTGTGCAAGATTTATTTCAACAATAATTGTTTTGGCATGTTGTGCAAATGTTAAAGAGTTTCCGATTGATGTTGTCGGAATGATTAAACCATCTTCACTAATTGCAACCGCTTCCAAAATTGCCACATCAACTTCCATTACATTTGAACGTATTAATTCTGATGTATGTGATAAATGCTGGTCTACAAATAAAAAATCCCCTTGGTTAATACCTTTTCTCATCGTAGGGTCGGCCTGGAATGGTAGACGCTTACCTAATATCCCTGCCTCAGCAAATAATTTATCTACATCAGATCCTAGTGAGGCTCCTGTATATACGTTTACTTTTAAAGGTTCTTTTTCAGCACGTTTTACAAGCGCGAATGGCACCGCTTTCACATCACCTGCACGAGTAAAGCCACTAAGTCCTAATGTCATACCGTCCCCGATCCATTCTGCCGCTTCTTCTGGTGTTACAACAAGGTTATGTAGGCGAGTGTCCTTAATACGCACTAATTTGTTATTCATATCTCCCATCCCTTTCATGAAATAGAATATTAAGATAATTTTAACTTTATTTACTATCAGAATTGGGATTTCTGGAGTAAAGCACAAATAATGTTGATAAATAAGAAGAACAAACCTCTGAAGTAGAAGATTTGTTCTTTTAACCACTTTATACGGGGCACTAAGACGAAGATTTCAGGACGTGGCGTACCTAGTCATTATCCTATACGTGATCCTCCCTATAAAAATTGGAAATATCCTTCTAATACTATTAAAAGCCTAACAATTTACGAAAATAACTCGAGTAATTTTGACTAACTGGCACTCTAGCACCATTCTTCATCTCTAATAAAAATGTGGAATGGGTATCAGGGTGAATTTCTTTTATTTGATGAACATTTACAATAAATGAACGGTGGCAACGGACAAAAAAATCCTTAGGTAACCTATATTCGAATTCCTGCAGCGAATATTTATGTGTACCATAAAAGTCTTCTGTATATACATACGTCTTTTTTTGTTTCGCTTCTAGAAAAATAACATCTGCAAAAGGGATAGGGACCCACCCATCCTGTGATTTTACCGTCACCACCGACTTCCCATCTGTTAAGGCAGGATAAATCGCTGTTACGCACCCTTCCAATTCATTTTTATGGAAAAAGGGTACCGCCATTCCATGATAAGGAACCCCAAACACGTCTCGATTGATAAATTCAGATGCTTTTTGTCTTGATGTAATCGCCTTATAAGCAATGGTTCCTTCTTTAACCTCGTCACCAGGTTTGATTTTTAAGTCCACTCGTTTACTTGGACGATAATATACATATTCAGTTGTATTTGAAACCGCTATCGAAATTTCGTCAGAGAACAATTCCCCGATCACATTTAAGAGTGAGCCAAGTGTAATATCCTTCACATGTCAACATCCTTTATTGTAGAAATATAGATTCTACTTCTATTTTACATGGTTTCAAAAATGAAAACATTATCAAGGGACTGTTTAAAATGTCTTTTAGATGTACATGAAGTATAATATTGGTAATCACATTATAGGAGGAATACATATGTATCATTCAATCGATGAATTCTTGCAAGATTGGCAGTATGAAGCAAGTGCTACTCAAAAAATTCTGGATGCTTTATCAGATGAGTCATTAGCACAAGAAGTTGCGCCTGGTCACCGTACTTTAGGTGAGCTCTCTTGGCATGTTGTAACTTCTGTACATCAAATGCTTTCTCAGGCTGGTCTGCAATTTGAAGGAGCTCAAGGTGAAGATGTACCAGCTAGTGCTAAGGAAATAGCAGACAGCTATCGTACAACTAGCGAAAACTTAGTTTCCGCAATAAAAAAGCAATGGAACGAAGAATCATTGAAGGAAGTCAAAGAAGTGTTTGGTCAGCAAATGCCAGTTGCCGTGACACTCGGAATGATGAATACACATCAAATTCACCATCGCGGGCAAATGACAATCCTTATGCGCCAAGCTGGTTTAAAGGTACCAGGAGTATATGGACCATCTAAAGAAGAGTGGGGCGCTTAAACATTATTGATTCATTTAGCCACTTGGTTTTCCTAGTGGCTATTTGTTTTGACTATATCCCCTTCCCTATCCTTAACAGAAATGATAAGATCATCCCCATATACTTTAAAAAACTAAATTTAACATTCATATCCCACAGTTTACAAATTAATATTCAAACAAACGTTTGTTTAGCAGTCAGTTCTTTACGGCCCAAGGGATTGACTCTTCATTCAAGCGTTTGTTTGAATTTTATCTACAAAATTTCTCATGTCTCACATCCATTCAAACAAACGCTTGTTTAACTGTTACGCCTAGCTACTAAAGAACTTTGGACTACATTCATGTAGTTGATGTATCTTCCCATTATGCAACTGCTTTTTGCTTCCTTGTAAACATCCATTTCAAAAAACCAGGTACGAGTAAAATGATGAACAATAGACGAATGAGTTGCAACGAACTAACCACAGCTGGGTCTGCTCCGATTGAGTCTGCCGTTAACACCATCTCAACTATGCCACCAGGTGCCAGACTTAGCATAGCAGTTGGTAAATCTAAATCCGAGAAGAGAGCAAACACATACCCAAATCCAAAAGAAATTCCAATTAAAAAAATAGTCAGCAACAAGTACAATCCACAATACTTTCCACCAAACTTAATATCTCGTAGTTTGATATTGTTTCCCATTTTCATCCCTACAGTAACCTGAGCTATTATCAAAAACCATGAAGCAATAGAAGGTAAGCCTACACCTAAAACACCAAGGAGTGCCGTAACCGCTAGTGGTCCAACAACATAAGCAGCTGGAAGCTTATTTCGAAGCAACCATCCTACAACAACAGCAATACAAAGCCACAAATAAGAGTGTAATGGAACATTACTGCTATTTTTTATTAGTTCATAGGAGGCTTCACTATTCCTTACAAAAAACTGTGTGACTATGACTGGAACTATAAAGACTACCGTTAACAAGCGAACAGTTTGAAATATCGTTACCATAGCTGAATTTGCATTCAAAGAGTGGCTTGCCGCGACCATTTCAGATAGTCCCCCTGGAATTGAACCAAAAACACTTGTCATGGGGTCAATTTTTATAAAACGAGTTATAAAGATACTGTTGATTACACTAATTGATAATAATAAAGCTGTCGTTAATAAAAACGGTAGAATATAAGGATACACTGTGGAAAATGTTTCACTTGTAAAAGATAAACCAAAGTAGATTCCTAGGGTTGCCAGTCCCCCATTATATGCCCTTGTAGACACAATCATTTTTCGGTGTGCAATAGCCTTATATAAAATCATAAATGACATTGGACCAAGGATCCATGGTATTGGAAAATGCAAGACGTAAAAGAGCAGACCTCCGATTCCCGCAACTAGATAGGACTCACCTATTCCCTTCATTACTTTTAGTTTCATTTTATGTACAACCTTTCTCAAAAACGGTACGATCTCTAAAGAATAGTATGCAAAGTACGTTTCTAAGATTACAGAAGTATACGACTTGGGATACTGCTAATAGTTAATTGAAATTACTTTCCGGTCCTCCTACTTTAGTAGGAACATGCGAATATTTCATATTGCAATTATTACAATTATATTTCGACACCAAATGTGCGAAACCTCTATTTGCATTGCTATTATTCACTTTATAGAAACATTACAATTATAACAAAATGTAACAATTTCGCGACAAATGGAGAATTTCAAAGAAATATATGATAATATTGGAGAGTAAAAAACTAGATTAATAAAAAGTAGATTAGTAAGAAAGTAGGAATTATCTTGAAAAAGACACTGATAACGTTAAGTGCCACTTTAATGCTAAGTGCCTTTTCCCCATATGTGATCTCACCTAATGCCGATACATTGGATTCACTTCAAAGTGAACTTTCAGAAACGCAGCGTGCACTAAATGAATTAAATGAACAAATCGCTAGAGTTGATCAAGCGATTGAAGAAAACAATAAAATGATTGCCAAAACAGAGGCTGATATTCAAAAATCTGAAGAAAAAGTCAATACACTTCAAGCTGAAATTGACCAATTAGAGAAAGAGATTGAGGCTCGGAACGAAATACTAAAAGAACGTGTCCGCATGATGCAGCAATCTGGCGGTGCTATTAGTTACATAGATGTTATATTTGGTGCTCAAAGTTTCAGTGACTTTATAAACCGTGTGAGCGCTGTTACTACCATTATGCAAGCTGATCAAAAAATAGTAGATGAGCAAGTGGATGCAATCAATCTAGTAAAAGAAAAACAAGATATTATTCAGGAAACACTTACTTCTTTACAAAGTAAAAAAGAAGAATTGGTAGCTATGCAAGCACAAATTCAGGAACAAAAAACTCAAAATGACTCATTAAAAGCTGCCTTGCAATCAAAAGAACAAAAAACACTAGCAGATATTGAAGAACTTCGTGCAAGTATGCTTGCTGCTACACCAGCTGAAAACAATGCTTCAGCTACTACTTCAACATCTACTACACCTACAACTGCATCTGTTGCTAAAGTTCCAACCTCTTCTCCAAAAGTGACAGGTTCACTTAGCACAGTTATTAATGCAGGGTATAAATACATCGGAAGATCTGCATATAAATTCGGTGGCGGTAGAAGTGCTTCTGATATTGCAAATGGTTTGTTTGACTGCTCTGGTTTTGTTCATTGGGCATTTGCTCAAGCAGGTGTTAATGTAGGCTCAAGCACGAGTGCATTAAGGCACCAAGGTACGGCTGTGTCAGTTAATGACATGAAACCTGGTGATTTAGTATTCTTTGATACTTATAAAAAAGATGGTCATGTTGGAATATATGTCGGAGGCGGTAAATTTATCGGCTCTCAGAACTCTACTGGTGTAGCTGTTGCTGATATGTCAAGTGGCTACTGGAATAAACATTTTAAGGGTCATGTTAGACGTATTATGTAATGGAAAGACCTATGTTAAGAAGCATCTTCATCTTTTTGAAGATGCTTTTTTGCTTTATAAACTTTTGTTGAGAGTGAAAAAACATCCAGGTGCTTAACGAGTAAGATGAATTTTTCTTGACTCTCTTCCCCAAGGCTTTCAAAAAGGTTTTATTTAATTTATGATAGGAAAGTAAGCTATTCATACTGGAGTGACATAATGTTGGATACAAAAAAAGCATTACCCATCTTATTTGCTGTTATGTTTTTCGTATATGTTGGGTTTGGTATTATCATTCCCGTTATACCTTTTTATGCAGAGAATCTCGGTGCATCACCAACTGAATTAGGGCTGCTAATGGCTGTTTATTCTCTCATGCAATTTTTGTTTGCCCCGATGTGGGGAAGAATTTCCGATCGAGTTGGTCGCAAGCCTGTTATTATGATCGGAATTTTCGGCCTTGCCGTTTCCTTCTTTTTAATGGCCCTATCTACTGCGCTTTGGATGCTCTTTGCTGCTAGAATTGTCGGAGGATTCCTTTCTGCCGCTACTATGCCAACTGTTATGGCATATGCTGCAGATATTACATCTGAAGAAGATCGAGGGAAAGGTATGGGAGTCATTGGTGCTTCTATCGGTTTAGGGTTTATTTTTGGGCCAGCTATAGGAGGTATCTTTTCGAAAACAGACTTACAAATGCCTTTTTACATAGCAGGGTTTTCATCTTTTTTGACCTTTTTATTAGTTCTATTCATCCTTAAGGAATCTCTGTCTAAAGAGGCGAGACATCCATCAGGAAGAAAAAGACCTAGTCTTTTGAAAGCAATTAATGGGCCTGAAGCTGTTCTATTTTTCATTTCCTTGTTTATCACATTATCCCTATCGGGGCTTGAAGCTACATTTGCTTATTTTGCAGCTGAGAAAGCAGGATTAGGGACGACTGAACTTGGTTATATTTTTATGATAATGGGATTAGCTGGCGCTATTGTTCAAGGTGGTCTTGTGGGAAAATTGACGAAACGATTTGGTGAAGGCTTTGTTATTCAAATTGGTATCGTTGTGTCGGCTTTAGGTTTCTTCCTTATTTTATTTACAAAGGATTTTCTTACCGCTGCAATTTATTTAACCATTTTCGGAGTGGGTAATGGTGTCATTCGTCCTGCCGTTTCAGCCTTATTAACGAAGCGAGCAAAAAATGGCCATGGCAGTGTTACAGGATTATTGTCTTCCTTCGATTCATTAGGAAGAATTCTCGGACCTATTTTAGGCGGATTGCTCTACAGTATCGGAAGCGGTTTACCATATATTTCTGGTATTTTCTTGTCAGCAATCGCATTTATTTTATATAGGGCTTATTCTGTTCAACATGTAAAACAAACGAGGGGCAGCGTGTAACGCTACCCCTTCTTTCAAATTACTTCTGTATTTATCACATAATACTGAGTCTCATTCCTTCTCTAGTGCTGCTCCAAGGAATTTTGCGAGCTCCAACATTCCATATTTCTCGGCTTTTGCTTCTGCATCAGAATTGTAATTGGTATTTGTATTAACGTCGTAGGTGAAAACTTCACCCTCGGCATTTTTCACAAACTCGATACCTGCTACATCAATATTTACATTTTTAAGGAAAGTTTCATATCTTGCAATTTGTTCTGGGTCAACATCATCAATAATTTCAAACTTCGGACGTTCTTCTACTTCTTCTCCAACTGGACAAAATAAATCGCCAATCTGGCATGCGTCAGCAGGGCAAAGTTCAAAACCTTCAGATGTATCTACTCTAACAGAATATACATATTTCCCCCCAACAAACTCTGCTCTTGTAATCGAGGAATCTGGTGATTCAATATATTCCTGTATTAGCGTAATTCCGTCAACTGGCTCTTCAAATGCTGCACTATTCACATAGGCTTCTAACGCTTCAACAGATTGAAATAATTGAACACCTAAGCCCTTACCCGCTCGGTTATGTTTTGTGATAAAAGGTATTTTACCTAACTTTTTTGCTGCTTCAATAATTTGCTTGCGCCCCACTGCACCTATCGTTTTTGGAGTACGGATCCCATTTTTCTCAAGCGCTGTGTATTGTTTGATTTTACTTAACTCAAGACGAAGGGCATTGCTACCATTAAAAACTGTACGATTATGAAATTCGAGCCAATCTAAAATACCTCCTGTTAATTCTGGAGCAAATCGATGGTCTCTTGTATGGGAGGACGCACTCATTCGATTATAAAAAACACCCTCTGGTGGCTCTGCAGTTAAATCAATCATTCCTTGATCTAGATGCCATGCTTCATATGGTAGATTTAATTCATCCAACCGTTTTGTCAAATGTAAAGTCCAATCATCATTTTCATGGATAATATATATTTTTTTCGCCACTTGTAGTCCCCTCAATTCCTATCATTCTCATATGTATTATCATATTTTAAACCAGTAGGAAGTGCAAACAAAAAGAACGGATTTAAATTATCATTCTTCTGCAAAGAGAAAGTACACGATTTTAGCCAAAATAAAGTAAAACAAATAGCTTGTCCCCCCTGTCCTTATTCCTATAAAAATTCCTATGTTGTGTTACAATAAAATTAGTAACGCTTTCAACAATGGGAGGAATGAAATTGAATAAAACGAAGCAAATTGTTCAGCGATCCTTAGATGCTTTAATGAAGGATGATACGTTTATTCCAGAATTAACAGGGGAAACCAGGGAGAAAGCATTCACCTCTTTAGCCTCCATTTTATCTACCCCGAATCATGTACATAAATCATTTTTAAGAATTCCTTTAGAAAATGGCCAAGTAGTTCGAATTCCAGCTTACCGCGTTCAGCATAATAATGCATTGGGCCCTTATAAAGGGGGAATTCGTTTCCACGAAACAGTCAACGAGGATGAAGTGATAAATCTAGCTTCCCTGATGACATTAAAAAACGCACTACATAATGTTCCATTTGGTGGAGGAAAAGGAGGACTTGTTGTCAATCCTCGAACACTATCCGAGAAAGAACTTCATCAGATTTGTAAAAAATATGTTCGTTACTTTAGTGATAGCCTTGGCCCAGATAAAGATATTCCTGCGCCAGATGTAGGTTCAGGTGAACGTGAAATGGATTGGATGATGGCGGAGTACAAAAGCATTCGCCCTGGTACTCCATACAGAGGGAGTTTTACAGGAAAGAGCGTGGTAAACGGAGGTTCTCTAGGACGACGTGAAGCCACAGGGAAAGGTGTATATTTTACATTCCGTTATCTATTTCATGATTTCATCAAAAATCAAAAAAACCTACTTACAAAAACAGATAATTCATTTTCCAAAACAGTCTCTAAGTTTGAAAATAAACCAATGAAACTTGCTATCCAAGGCTTTGGAAATGTTGGTTCTGTTGCAGCACTGGAAGCCTATCAGTGTACATATTTACAAAATAAAGTCGTAGCGATTAGTGATCGTAATGTCACGTTATTTAATGAAGATGGTCTAAACATTCCATCCCTTGTTAAATTCACAAAGGGCAACAAGGGTGATTTACCTGTTTCTCCTGAAGAATTGGCTATTGCTGGAGTAAAAGCAGATATATTAGACCGTGAAGCGATTCTTTATCTAGATGTAGACACGTTAATTCTCGCTGCCTTAGAAGATCAAATCCATGCAGACAATATGGATAAAATCAAAGCTCCAATTATTGTTGAAGGTGCGAACGCTCCAATCACCGAGGATGCTGATGAATTCTTAAGTCAAAATGGTGTTTTAATCATACCAGACATTCTTGCTAATGCTGGAGGGGTTATAGTTTCATACTTAGAGTGGTTACAAGGCCGCGAAACTCAATTTTACAGTGAAGATGAGGTATTTAACCAACTCTTCAATAAAATGAAGGCAACTCTTGATGCCATCTTACCTGCATTTTTCGGTGGTTCTTATACGTTAAGACAAAATTGTTATATTCACTCTGTTACAAGATTATCAACCGTTCTATATCGTCAAGGGAAATTGTATTAAACAATAAAAAAGTGGCAGCCTAGACTGCCGCTTTTTTTCAAGTGAATCGATTCCTTGGTCTTGATAATAAAAACGATGGGAACCTTGGGTCTGTATCACCATACTACCTAAAAAGCCCCTGATCCTCCACCGCCTCCACCAGTTCCTCCGCCATAACTGCCTCCACTGCTACTACCACTTCCGATGGACTCATTTGCAGATTCAAAGGAAGCAGATGCGTTAGGGCCGACATACCCAAAGGAATAAATCGAATATGGGTAAAACCCTGCAGTCGGATTAAAATACGGTGTAGCAAAAGCTGATATCAAATTCTCGTTTTGTTCCTTCATTCCCTTATCCCTTAATCCTAACCCATAAATATAGGCACGCATTTGGTCATCCTCTGTCCATTTCTTCCATTCTCCTGGTGTCAATGCTTTATAGCTTTCTTTAAACATTAACCATTCATGATAAATTCGTAAGCCTTCCATATTTTTAGGATGGTATGCAATCAAATACACAATAATTGCTCCAAACAATACCAATGTTAAAACAAACGATAAAAATAACTCATACATGGGGAACAGAACTAAAAATGGGACTAACACAATGCTTGATAGACCAAAAAACAATTTGAACTTTGATTTATCTTCATAGAGTTTGCGTTCTTTTACTTCATTGCGAACAGCCTCTCCCCACTTCATTTGAAAACTAGAGTATTTACCACTGTTCTTCTTGTCTTTTGAGAATGTTTCCAAGTCTGAAAAACTAAACTCACCATTTTTACCAATTTTCTCAAATAACCATTCAATTAATACAGTCTCATGTGGCAAGGCACCTGTTTGGTCTACAAGTTGAAATTTTTCTTCAGACACCTGTTTGACCATTTTCTTCCTTACCAAGTCTAATAACGCTGCAGCCATCGTCTCTCCCTTCGGAACATAGCTAGGGCTTGTATAGTAAATTGTTGCGGGTAAGCTGAGCTCCTGCTTTGGAAGTACGCCAGGATTTGTTAGTTCTCGTTTTACCACTGCTAGCTTTGCCCTCCCTTCCATCCTGTGCCGAATTATGATCACGATAAAGGTGAGGATAAAAATTGGGATTAACACCCATGAAATCTTAGCAAGAGTTTCTTGAGTTTTCTCCCATTCTTGGGCTTTAACAAGCAGTTCATTTTTTGCATTTAAAATCTCATTCCTCATTGGCTCATCAGAGGTTAAATAGGTCGCTCCAGAAAATAGACCAACATTATAGGCAATCCGAATGTCTCCATTGGTTTCACTAGGAACTTCTCCAAAATAGAAGTTGACGGTTCCATCAGATTGTACGGTTTCTTTCTGAAATGCCTCATCATAACCAAACGCAATCACCTCATCTGTTGGCTGGGGCGGATGAACCGTAATAACGAGATCTCCATAGGTTGATTCATTACGACTATCGAAAAACGGCCAATAAAATTGTGCGACATCTTGGTAGAATTCCAGTCCCTTTTCAATCGTGTAGGCGAGTGTAACTGTAATAGTCTCGTCCTCTCCTTTACGATGAATCTTATATAGGTTATCTTCCTTTTCGATTTGTAATTCCGAGCCATTTTCAGTCGCTGTAAAGTCTGTTATAGTACTTCCTTCCTTCGGTATAACAGTTCGGGTAATTCCATTAAACTCACCCTCAAATTCATAGGTATGCTCTTCTATAACATGCACTGTCCCATCCTTTTGCAGATGAGCGTCTATCTTCACATCACTAATCCAATAGTCTACCGCAAAACTCTGTATAGGAAATATTAAAAGAAAAGCCAATAAAAGAATGAAACCACCGATTTTTGCTTTCATAACCGTACCCTCCTTTATACTTATATATACGAATAAATCCCCAACAGGTTTCAAATGAACCAACATGGTATACTAATCTAAAAAAGGAGTAAATAAATGCCTACTATAAAAATTGTCTTCCTTGACATAGATGGTACCATTTTACAACCCAATGATACGATTGAAGAATCAACGAAAACCGCTATTGCTCAACTAAAAAGAAAAGGAATTGATGTATTTCTAGCAACTGGTCGGCCGCTTCATGAAATAACGGATATTGGGGATGAACTCTCGATTACATCTTATATTGCATATAACGGGGCATTTGCTATACACGAAGGGAAAACTCTCTTTAACGAACCACTTCCACCAAGCTTAGTAGATCACTTATTAACCATTACGGAAGAAAACAATTTTGATATAGTCCTGTATTCGCAAAAAAACAACCTCTTTACTAGTATGGAATCTGAGCTTGTAAAGGAATTCATCAAAACTTTTCATTTAAGGAAAAATAGGATTTATGATCGATCAATGAAAGAGGTAATCTTAGGGTCATCGATTATCACGAATGAAGAACATGCAGAGAAGAAATTCGAACGGATTGATGAAATTCATCTTTCCGCAATAAATGTAGAAGGCATGAAGAACTGCCGAGACGTTATTCGTAAAAAGGTAAATAAAGGGGTTGCTGTAAATGCCGTGTTGGCTGCACTTCAGCTTTCACCTCAACAAGCAGTTGCATTTGGTGATGGCATGAATGATAAAGAGATGCTTTCAGCAGTCGGTTATGGATTTGCAATGGGAAATGCCCATCCTGATTTATTTTCCTACGCAAAATACAAAACAACAGATGTTGAAGACTCTGGTGTATTCAATGGGTTAAAATCAATTGGTTTAGTAGAGTAAAATTTTAAAAGTATCTTGAGAAAAGGATTGGAACTCAGGAGCAAGTTGCATACGTTGATGAGGAATTCGGATTCGGGAGACTTTCTTGCTGTTTCTCTCTTCATTAACTCGGTGAAGGGGATTTAGAGGGATTTGCAAGTGCGTTTTCCCCTTCATTCCCGCGATGAAGAGGAGTTCTAACAACATTTCCTGGCGTTTTCCCCTTCATTCCCGCGATGAAGAGGATTTCCAACGACTTTTACTGGCCTTTTCCCCTTCATTCCCGCGATGAAGAGGAGTTCTAACAACATTTCCTGGCGTTTTCCCCTTCATTCCCGCGATGAAGAGGATTTCCAACGACTTTTACTGGCCTTTTCCCCTTCATTCCTTCCATGAAGAGGAGTTCGGACGACTTTTCATGGCCTTTTCCCCTTCATTCCCGCAATGAAGAGGAGTTCCAACGACTTTTACTGGCGTTTTCCCCTTCATTCCTTCCATGAAGAGGATTTCCAACGTTTTTTCCATTCCTTTTCCCCTTCATTCCATCAATAAAGAGGATATCAGCCAAGTTTTCCACTAACGTTCTTCTAGATTCACTCAGTGACGAAGCTTTAAATGGATCTCCCCCGTCGTTTTCCACTTACGATTTTCAACCTGCTCTCCTGTAACAAACAATTACTCGTTATGTACGGCTACTTTTTCGTTTGTTTCCTCGGTCTGCCAGCCTTTGCAGACGTCTACCCACGCTTTTGCTTCCGAATATTGGAATAGTTCGTCACACGTTAATTCGATAGCGGAATTGATGCTACCACATGCAGGAAAAACAGTCGTAAAACGCTTCATAGACTCATCCAAATATACATCGAGCTTATTCGCAAGTCCAAACGGACACACACCGCCAATCACATGCCCCGTTTGCTCCACGACCTCGTCTGCAGACAGCATTCTTGCCTTAAAGCCAAAGGTTTGACGGAATTTCTTATTATCAATCTTTGCATCACCTGCCGCCACAACTAAAATGGCCAAATCCCCTTCTCCACGAAAGGATAGAGTTTTCGCGATTCGAGCAGGAGCTACTCCAATTGTTTCAGCCGCCTGATCAACTGTGGCACTGACTGTATCAAATTCCATCACATTTTTTTCACGGTTCCATTTTTTTAGGTGTTCTTTTACACTTTCAAGTGACAAAATACTCATCCTTTCCTCATAGTTTATCTACTAATTTACCATAAAATTTTCAATAGTGAAAAATATCTACTCTTTCTATAA
The DNA here is from genome assembly GCF_964021195.1 of Bacillus nitroreducens. Lineage (NCBI taxonomy): Bacteria > Bacillati > Bacillota > Bacilli > Caryophanales > Bacillaceae > Bacillus > Bacillus nitroreducens. The sequence goes on from NZ_CAXHYI020000003.1 coordinate 587,817, forward strand.
AAATGACGTAAAATCACCTTTACTATTTATTAACGAATTCCGAATAGTTAATACTTAATTTACAAAACATTAACGTTGCCACTTAAATTTATTAATAGGAGACTGGTAATCTAGTAATAGGTAATTGGAATTATTTCTCTTTTTCTATTTTTAAGGTCTACATGAAAAATAATAGTATAGGAGATGGACTTGTTAATGGATATTGTAATAGGAGAAATAGCGAAAGAAAATTTCATTGTATCTCCTTCTACAAAATGTGAGGATGTATATGCAATTTTTGAAAAAGAGACTGGCATGGAGGGAATTATTGTTTGTGAAAATCAACAATATGAAAGCCCACTTTTTTCAAAAACTTTCTATTAAATATGGATTTGATCTTTTTATGAACCGAACAATTGACCTAGTCATGGACCAAGAATTATTAATTGTTGATTATAATTTATCTTTAACAGAGGTTAGTTCTCTTGCGATGGATAGGAGGCAAGAACATTTATATGATGTTGTGGTGGTCACAAAAGACAATCGTTTTTATGGCATCGTAAGCATTCGAGAACTCATTATAAAACTTGCTGAAATTCAGATAAGAGATGCGCGTTACTCGAATCCATTAACAGGATTACCTGGAAACAATGTCATCAAAGAAACATTGCAAAAAGTTCTAACGTATAAAAGGTTTAGTGTATTGTATATCGACATTGATTCTTTCAAAGCTTTTAACGATACATATGGTTTTTCTAAAGGGGATGAACTAATAAAAGAGACGGCAATGATATTAACTGAAGTAATCATGAAGACTACAAACGAGCCTTCATTTATAGGGCATAATGGTGGTGATGATTTTATTGCAACAATCCCACATTATCACTATCAGTCTATATCCGAAAAAATCATTACTCAGTTTTCTAATTCGTTAAGGTGCTTCTATTCACTAGAGGATTTAAAAAAAGGGTATGTATCTGGGATAAGTAGGAAGGGAATCTTTGAAAAACTACCTCTAGCAAGTATCTCTATTGCCATCATTCATAATAAAAACAGACCCATCAAGTCACTCGAGCAATTAAGTATAGAATCAGCAAAAGTGAAAAGCTATTGCAAATCTATAAATAAAAGCATATACCTCACATTGGAGGATTTTGAGGAACACACAAAAAAGAAGACTCTTGTTTAAACAAGGGGCTTCTTTTTTATATTGGTAATGCAATTTGATGATACCTATTTATTTTAGGTAAACGTCCTTGTTGGAGCTCTGGCATTGGTTTACCCAGCCCATAACCCTGGCCCATATGGACACCATAGCCTTGCAAATATTCAAGTTCCTGTTCCGTTTCAATTCCTTCTGCGATAATCTTCGTCCCGACCTGCATCGCATATTTGACTAAAAGTTCAACTAAATGCTGATTTTCTCTATGTTGGTAAATATCCCGTATGAGTGACTTATCGAGCTTGATAAATTCAGGCTTCAGATAGACAAGTGTCTTTAAGCTATTATATCCTGTCCCTGCATCATCAACTGCTATTCGAAAGCCTTGTTGTCGATAATGTTCAATAATTTTTTTAAATTGATTGTAATTAATGACAGACTGTTTTTCTGTTAATTCTAAGACAATCTGGTTTGGGGAAAGGTTATATTTCTCAAGTAATTTCATCGTGATTCCACTTCGCCAACTAGGGTCTGCTAATACCTGTGTTTGAATGTTAAGAAATACAAGTTGATTCCCTTCGTTCTTTATATGCTTGATCTGTTCTGCGAATCGTTCTATTGATAAGTTTCTCAAGAACTGTTCTACTTGAAAGACCGATGAGCTGTTTCCTACATAATTATAGAAGGTTTCGGTTGTCGGAAAACACTCTGTCGCTTCGGGTCTGTTCAAGATTTCATAACCTATCGTTGCCCCTGTCTCCAACGAGAGTATTGGTTGAAAAACGGTCTTTATCTTTGATTTATGCATCAACTTCTTTAGATCTTCATCTCGCTTATATTCTTGGTATAATGTGCCCCTTTTCTTTTGTATAAAAGCTAAAAAGTGCATTAGATTACGTAAATGGATTTTCTTCATGGGCCCCTACCTTTTGATAAAGTTACAATAGTGTCTATTTCTATTATAAAGTGTGAGCTTTCTTTGAAACGATAAGATTTTGTAAAGGTTTTGTAAAGGGACAGGTGCAAACAACTTCCCCTTCTATATTTTGTGGGAATGTAGTGAGACATATTCTCGAAAAGTTTGCATTTTTTTCTGTGATACTAGCGTTTCGAGAATCCTATCTTTTGCTGACAAGTCTGACACTCTTACGACGAGATGGGTTTACACTAGAGAGATACTTTGAGCAGGATACAAAAATAGCTTGGAGATATCCCCCAAGCTACTTAAACTTTAATACTCTGTTGTTATAATCGGTGTACCAATCGTTACATCTATTTTGTTACTCTCTTCAATTGCGCGTAAGCCTATTTGCAGATTCATTTTTTCTCGCTTTGCTGTCATTAATTCTGTTTCAATCGTATCCGAATAAGCTGAGACAGAAACGAAACTTTTTTCCCGAAGTTGTTCCACGGTTTTTCCTTGTGCATCCTTGATCATTTTTTCTGCAACTTGATTCAATTGAATATCTGTAGACCCTATTACACCTGATACAGTATAGAACGTATTGTCATCCTTCATCTTCTCTCGTACCCACTCAACTTGGTTGTCAGAAATCTGAGTACCTTTTACTTCGGTCGTTATCGCAATTTTGTATGTTTCTCCCGATTTATATGCTTTTAGTTTAATCGACTCCATGATTCCATTATCGTTCTCTTTTTTACCTAGCCATACATAATGGCTATTTTCCTCTTCAAGAATTTTTTTCCAACTATATGTATCATGATTCATCATGAAATCTGCTATTTGCTTATTTAGATCATTTAAATCAGTTGCTTGTCCAACCTTACCACGGGACAAAGCCATCCATGATTTGATTTCAACATTATTTTCTAACGCAAGTTCCACTATTTCTTCAAAATCATTCTGTTGAATTTTTTCATTATCTGAAATGAAACCTGCTAAAATTCCAAATGATAAAATGAATGCAACTATCGTCTTCACCATCCCTCACCTCTTTAACAAGGATAGCCACGGATTAAATTATCTATACCTAAAAATCTAGTAATCTTTAAAATCGAGAAAATCTTTTCACTTTTCGTTTTACTTTCCTTATTTTTAGTACAACATAAAGAAGATAATAAGGAGGTGTAATCGTTGAAATCAATTACTGTTTCTTTTCATAAGGAAGATGGTGTTGAAGCAATGGAGGTCAATATTCTCGAGGAAGAAGATTTTAACCGTGTAACGGAAGGCGGCACTCGACATCTTTTTGAACTTGATACGAATATTGGTTTTTTTGTCTTCTTCGATGGCGCTGATGCCGAAGGGAATTTACATTATCTTGTCTTACAATATGAAGAGGATCGTGAAGAGCCCACATACTGTTTTTCATTCGAGCTTAAGGATTTTTATGAATTTATGGCGTTGTACCTCAATGATCTTGAGTTCTCGGATGAAGAATCGGAGGACGAAGAACAAGAGTATGGTGCCATCCATCATCTTGCCCACCTACTTTACCATATTGTCGAAGATGCCCAAAAAACAGAGTTATAATAAAGAGCCACTTTTTTTGTGGCTCTTTTCCTTTTCAAAAAAGGAATTTTATGAAAAAATAAGAGTATAGAAAATAATGTAAATGACTGAGGTGATCATTTGTTTGTTGATATTTTTTTCTCCATTGTTTTCATACTTGGAGTGTATTATTTGATTCAATACAGGCTTAGTATTAAAAAGGCCGTTGATCTTTCTAAACAAGCATTATTCCCACAAACGGAAGAGGAATTTCGTGGTATTCTCATCCCTACAGAATTTAAGGAAATGGAGCCTCTCTCAAAGTCGACTAAGTCATATAAGATTGTCAAATGGGGGACTGTCGCAGTCGTTATTCTCCTACTTGCGTTACTACTAGTTGTCCTTACAACCGACTATTTAGGTTCTTCATTCTTTTCATTTGCCTATTTCTTTTTCGCCATTATTAGTGCTGTACGTCACCGTGGTAATCTATTTATATTACCAAAGGGGATTATCCTACAAGGCAGATATTTCGCCTACAACCAAGTTAAGGAATATGAGGTTGAGCGTATTGTCCGTTGGCATGAGTTATATGGCCTTCATGACCGCCTTAATTTTAGCTATAAATTAACAATTAAGGTAAAGGGGATATTTCCATTCATTAATTATGTTGTCGTTGAAAAAGAAGAGCATCTTGAAAAAATAATTAGATTGTTGGAATCAAGAGGCGTTCTAGGTAAGAGGGTTATAGACCCTTCTCAACAATCAGCCCCACATATCTCATCTAAATCATAATAACACCTGGTCTTATACCTGGGTGTTTTTTTTTACGTCTACTTTTTATATAAAGGAAGTGTCAATCATTCAGGTACAGGCTCTTTTCGCAGGATAAATAAATAAGATACTTAAATATCCCGCATTATATATAGGAGGTTTATCAATGATACACACGATAAAACCTGGAGAAACGCTTCATCAAATCGCAAAAGACTATCGGAAACCTCTTTCGGAAATCATTCGAGCAAATCCTTCCATTAACCCGAATCTTATTTATCCAGGACAATCGATTACCATCCCAGGTTTCCCAGATCCTGCGACACTTCCTTATCAAATTGAAGTTTCAGTTGGAGGGCGTTGGTTACAGTTACAAAAAAATGGTGCAGTGCAAAAGCAGTACCCGATCGCAGTTGGTCGGATGCTACATGCCACACCTGTCGGAAACTATATCATCATTAATAAAGCACCAAATCCAGGCGGCCCCTTTGGATCAATGTGGATGAGTCTATCAAAAGAACATTATGGGATTCATGGAACAAATGACCCTAGTTCAATTGGTAAATCGGTTTCAAGAGGTTGTATTAGAATGTATAACAAAGATGTCGAAGAACTGGCAAGTCTGATTCCAATCGGTACCCCTGTTTACATTCATCCTTGAGAACAGCATTATTTGACCGTTTCCTTATATGGGACGGTTTGAATTTTTTTTAAGGTCTTACATGGATTTTTCAAGACAGACTGGAGATATTTGTGGATGAGCGTGTACCGAAGACCAGACCATTATAAAAGTAAGTGCCCAAATCCTCATATACCCAATATCCATCCTCAAGTTAACTAACAAAAATACGAATAAACGTTCTTATTTTAGTTGATAATAGAATACATGTTCGTATATAATGTAAAAAAGGAGATGATGACATGCGCGGTATTTTACAGCGTGCTTTAATCGGGCACACTTCAATCGAAATCATCTATATGTCACAAAGTGGGATTCTCACCCAACGTCAAATTCGTGTTTTGGAAATCCATGACAACACAATCAAAGCCTTTTGTTTACTTCGCGGTAGAAAACGAACCTTTATAATAGATAGTATCTTATCAGCAGCAGTTCCAAAGAAAAAAGGAGTTGTAAGATTTGCAAATTAGAACACTACAGATGCGAATGGAGCATACCGAGCAAGAAATACTTGAACAAATTGAAAAATATATGAAAAAACATCATAAAGCCCCGACAATGCGGGAATTAGCACGACTTTGCCAATCTGTAAATTCAACGAGTACGATTAAGGCCTACTTGGACCGCCTGATGGAAAAAGGCAAGTTACAATATGAGCCTAAAACACCTAGGTCTATCCTGTTAATAAAAGGATTATCACATGCAAAATAAGGGTTATTCTATAGCTTTTCATCTACATCTGATGTATCAACATCATCTCCAAACCAATCAACCAATTTTGCCTTTGCTTTTGATTTTACATTCTCATCGATGTGAATCGCCACTTGAAAAAGAGCAACACCTAACGCACCTAAGTCATCTGTAAAACCGATACCTGCAGCTAGATCTGGAATGAGGTCCAGGGGAAAAATAAAATATCCTAGTGCAGCAAGAATAGTTACTCTTGCCTTTGCGGGAAGGTCTGGCTTTTGTAACACAAAGTAAAGCAAAAGTGCTGTATATACAACCGAGTGGCCCGCCCTCAACGCAAACTTTTTCAATTTCTCCCAAAATTTTTCGTCTGAATAGTGCTTTTCCATCTCATCCATGATAATCCCCCATTTTTATTATTTTTGTCGGTGACATTACTCTTATTGTACTACGAAAGCAAATAAAAGAATCATTGGACAAACATGAAATTTTCTTTTCTTAGGTTTGTTACACACAAATAACTAGTCACCAGCTGTAGACCAAAACAAAATAAGCTTCTACCCTACTACTGGGTAAAAGCTTATTTTAAAAGGTTATTTTTTCGACTTAACTTATTGATTCGTTAGATCTTGGTAAAAGTTAAATTAATCTCTTAAAAAGATTTAGGAAAATAGATTAGATTTTTTAATCCTAAATACAGATTTTTAATAAAGCAAGCATCAAATTTTCATGCTTGCTTTTTTCCTTATCTTATAATAACCCTACCATCTTAAGTCCATGTAAAATTCCGTCTTCCTCAACGGACTTCGTGACAAATTTGGCTACTTCTTTTACTTCATCAAGTGCATTCCCCATCGCTACACTATTGTGGATTTTGGAGAGCATTTCAATGTCGTTTAATCCGTCACCAAAAGCATATACTCGTTCTTCAGGAATGCCTAATTTATCAACTAATTTTTCAATTCCATTTGCCTTTGAGCCACCGCTTGGAATGACGTCAACAGAAACGGGATGCCAACGGATAAAATCAAAGTCCTTGAACGCTTTTTCGTATTGCGGTTCTTCCCCTTCTTCGACGAATAATAGCGTTTGGAACAATTTGCGACCTTCGTGATACTTCGGATCATAAGCTGGGAAACTTTTAATTTTTAACGTTGCAATACTTTCCGTAATATAATGGTGCTCTGGTACATTAGCTTTCATATCCTCATGGTCCATGTAGACAACAGGATGATTGTTAGCAAGTGCTTTTTCTGTTAATTGGATCAATGCTTCTTCATTTAATGGATTCGTATAAATCTCTTCTCCATTTAGCACAACGTATTGACCATTATAACTGACGTACGTTCCAATACCTAACTCTTCACGTAAGTCTTCAAACATGAAAGGAGCTCGCCCTGTTGCAATGGCTACTTCATGCCCTAATTCCTTCAATTTAAAAATAGCATCCTTTGCAGATGCAGGTAGCTTTTTTTCATGGTTCAAGAGTGTACCATCTATATCAAAAAAGATTAAACTTCGATCTTTCATTTCATATTCCCACTTTCTTACTTCTTGTCTAGAATCACATATTACATACGATACCTTATTTTCGCACTTTAAACAAATAAAATAATCTTCAAAGAAAATGAGTCATACAGGCAAAAAGGACTACACCTGCGCATAAATTAGTAGTACGTTTTATCTTATTTGCTGCATAAAATTCAACTAGGGAGAACAAGCATGAAAAAAACTTGGTTGTTAGGGTTTGGCTTCTTTAGCATTAGTCTTGGATGGTCTATATATAATGGATTTGTCCCTTTTTTTCTCGACAATTTTATTTCGAGTACAGCTGTGATTGGGTTCTTAATGACCATCGATAATTACATCGCTCTCTTCTTACAACCTTACATTGGTCATCTTAGTGACCGAACCCGAACTCGCTTTGGGAGAAGGATGCCATATTTATTAGTTGGTGTTCCACTTGCCGCGCTATTCTATACACTGATTCCTTTTCACACTAGCCTCTTGACCCTGCTCATTTTTATGTTATGTATGAACTTATCAATGGCCATTTTTCGTTCCCCTACGATTGCATTGATGCCTGACATTACGGCGGAACCCCAGCGGACAAAGGCAAATGGAATAATTAATTTTATGGGCGGCTGTGGTGGAATCCTTGCATTTAGTATTGGCTCTTTTTTGTTTGGTGTTGATGAGACGCTTCCATTTATTGCAGTATCCATTGTTTTTATATTAACTCTCTGGATTGTTTATACAAATATTAAAGAACATCGTGATACCATTGCCTACACAGAAACAACCGTTCCAAAAATTAATTATAAAGAAGAGCTACACTCCTCTACAATTTATTTATTAGCTGCCATCTTTTTTTGGTTTATTGCCATTCAAGGGATGGAGGCATTGTTTACATTATACGGAGTCCATGAATTAGGTCTATCTAGAAGTGCTTCTGCGTTTTCGTTAACATTTTTCTCAATGAGCTTTGTCATCTCAGCCATTCCAAGTGGCCTTTTAGGGGCAAAAATTGGCAAGAAAAATGTTATCGTAATTGGTGTTATGGGGCTAATTGTTTCATTTTTACTGTTAAATTGGGTCGATTCAGTGTTTTATTTAAGAACGATTTTGTTTTTAGGGGGCATCTTCTGGGCATTTGTTAACATTAATGCATACCCTTTTATTGTCTCAATGGGGAGTGAAAAAAGCTTCGGAACAAGAACAGGACTGTATTATCTAGTTTCATCACTTGCTGCAATCACTTCACCGCCTGTACTTGGATATTTAATTGATTTATTTGGATTTAGTGTGTTGTTTCTTGCTGCGTCAGGAAGTCTAATTTTAGCGTTAGTTTGTATCAGTAGAGTCCGCGATACTTCATCTCCGACTCAGCCAGAATAAAAATCCCAATATTTTTTGATGGTTAAATTCATAGTTGTTTGTTAAAGTAGTTTAATAGTTACCTTGGTAACTATTTTTTATTTTTATTTCGATAAGGGGACTTTAAATTGAATAATCAAAAGCTCTGGACAAAAGATTTTATCATTATATCCTCCATTAATTTTTTCTTAACACTTGTCTTTTATCTCTTAGTTGTCATTATTGCATTATATGCAGTTGATGCATATGGCGCGTCCACGAGCCAGGCAGGGCTTGTAACAGGTATATTTATTATCGGTACACTCATTGGGCGAATTATAATCGGACGTTATATAGATGTTATTGGCCGAAAAAAAACATTGTTTATTGGTTTGGCTCTATTCACCATTACCACAAGCCTATATTACGTAGATGCAGGTATTACTTTTCTATTAATCAATAGATTCCTGCACGGTGTTACTCTCGGTGTTGCAAGTACAGCAACAGGAACCATTGTTGCTCAAATCATTCCTCCTAGGCGAAGAGGCGAGGGAATTGGTTATTTTAGCATGAGCTCGACATTATCCACGGCGATTGGCCCATTTATTGGAATATTTATGGCACAACATACAAGCTTCCAAGTTATCTTTGGTTTATGTCTTATAATTAGTGTCAGTAGCCTACTAACTACACTGATTCTTCATGTACCACCACTTGAAATACAAAAAAGTCCCACTCAAAAGGGCAAGGGTTTTTCCATTCAGAATTACGTGGAACCCAAGGCACTACCAATCGCTCTTGTTGTTTTAGCTATTGCGATTTGTTATGCAAGTGTACTTTCGTTTATCGGTTTTTATGCGATTGAAATTAATTTAGTTACTGCATCTAGCTTTTTCTTTCTCGTCTATTCAATTGCTATTTTAATTTCCCGTCCGTTTACAGGGCCCTTATTGGATAAAAAGGGTGCAAACTATGTCATGTATCCAGCCTTTATCATTTTTGCAATCGGGATGTTTCTGCTAAGTACAGCTGATAACAGTGTAACCCTTCTCCTATCAGGTGCGCTTATCGGGCTTGGATTCGGGAACATACAGTCATGTGCTCAAGCTGTAGCGATTAAACTTACACCTTCTGATCGAATGGGACTAGCAACTTCGACTTTCTTCATCTTTTTAGATGCTGGACTTGGTTTTGGCCCTTACTTACTAGGTACTCTTATTCCAATCACAGGTTACAGTAAGCTATATACCATTTTAGGGTTTGTTGTTTTAGCGAGTATACTTCTTTATTATTTTATGCACGGAAAGAAAGAAGCGCTAGGACGGAAAAATAAAACCACTTCCATATCAGTCTAAGAGAAAAAATCCTTGCCCTACAAAATGATTCGGGCAAGGATTTTCTTATTTTCGAATGCCATCCATAACAAAACGAACAAGGTTCTCTGCTTCTTTGTCAATCTCCATTTCTTCATATGGTAAAAGGACGAAATGAGTGACCAGAAATCCACCGAAAGTTGTCATTAACATTTTTACTAACGTATGCGTCGGCATTTCAATGATTTCTCCCCGCTCTTTAAATAACTCAATTGCTTGAGCGACCCTAGTAGCGATACTCTTTGAGAAAAAAGGAGCAATCTCTGAGCGGAGTGAATCACTGTACAACATTTCTTTAACAATGATTTGAAAGATTTCTCTATTCTCAATTACGAATTCAATCCTATTTTTGAAGAGTCCTTTTAAAAAGTCTTCAAAGTATAGTGTCTCTTCAGTCAGTACTTCTTTAAACACATTTTCAGCCATCACAGGCAGTGCCTTTTTTAAGAATGGAAGAATTAAAGATAGCAGTAGATTATCCTTTGTACCATAGTGGCGAAATATGGTTCCTTCTGCTACTCCTGCAGCTTTTGCAATTTCGCTAGTCGATGTGTTTGCATAGCCTTTCTCAGCAAACATTTTGATCGCACTTTCAATAATTCTTTGTTGCTTATCGGTTTGCTTTTTTGATAATTTGGTTTGTTCAATCAAGGCATCTAATAGATTACCTTTATTCAATTTTCTTCACTTCCTTATCTACAATGCACGATACTTTTTCAAAGCGAATACATTCAAAATGATAAAAATCACCGCAAATATGACTAATGCTAATAGATTTTGGATGATATCCGTAAACCCTAAGCCTTGATACATAACTCCCTTCAAAGCATCCGCAGCATAATATAAAGGCATGATTTTGGCAATTGCTTGAAGCCAGGTAGCCATTCCTTCAAGTGGTATGATGCCCGAAAAGAAAATTTGTGGAATTACAGCTACTGGTATAAATTGTACCATTTGAAATTCGGAAGCTGCAAAAGCAGACAATAATATTCCCAAGGATAGAGCAACTAATGCCAATAATAGATTGATGATAAGCACGTTCCAAATAGAGCCTTCTAATGTAACATCTAACACGGTGATAGCAAAAAAGACTACAATAACGGTTTGGAGCATCGCAAATATCCCAAATCCAACAAGATAGGCAGTGACAATTTCTCCTCTACGTATCGGTGTGGAGAGAAGACGCTCTAATGTTCCAGTTGTCCTTTCTTTTAACAATCCAATTCCTGAAATTAAAAAGACAAAAAAGAAGACAAAAAAACCAATTAATATAGGGCTTAACACATCAAAAAAGACTGTATCATCGCTTCCATATACATAATTTGTTTCAAGCTCCATTTTTGGAATTTCGCTAAGGGTTGGTAGTTGACTAACAAGGTTTTCCTGGGCCTGTAAAGCTATTACTTGATTCACTTTCATTTGTAATGCTTTTGAAGATGTTGGATCACTGTTTGCTAACGTTAGATCCATTTGTTCACCTTGAGAAACTAGTAGCCCATCAAGCTCGTAATCGAGTATTGTTTGTTCAGGATTTGTAACATGTTCAAACTTCTCTATTTCGATATCTATTTCTTTTAATGTGTCTACAAGCTTATCATCGATATTCACAACTCCCAAAACGGGTTCGGAGGTATTCCCATTAAACATAACATACATAAGTGAAAGAATGAGAAGTGGTGCCACAAATAAGAGTGCCAATGTTCGCTTATCGCGCAGGAGTTGCTGAAAAATCCTTTTGATAAGTGCACTTATTCTCATTGTTTCGCCCTCCCAGCATGTAAGAATACCTCATCAAAATTTCTTGCATGATAGGCTTCTTTTAATTCATTTGGTGTTCCTCTAGTTAAGATTCGACCATCTCGAACCATTGCTATATAGTCACAACGTTCAGCCTCTTCCATTACATGGGTAGTTACAATGATTGTTTTTCCCTCTTCGCTTTTTAACCGAATTAATTCATTCCATATTGCAAGCCTTAACTCTGGATCAATTCCAACAGTTGGTTCATCTAAAATTAGGATTTTGGGATTCTGAATTAATGCAATGGCGAGTGATAAACGGCGTTTCATTCCCCCTGAATATAAAGCAACCTTTTTATTTAAATCATCTGTTAGATTGACAAGCTTGGATGTATATGCAATTCGTTCTTTGGTTTGCGCTCGATTTAATTGATAAAGCGAAGCAAAAAAGGCGATATTTTCTTTGCCAGTGAGTTCAGTATATAACGCATCCGATTGAGCCATATATCCAATATCTTGTAACAGCTTTAGATTCGGCATTTTTGTTCCTAACACTTCGATAGATCCATGATCTGGAGAGTCCATTCCAACAATCATTTTGATGAGAGTGGTCTTACCTGCACCTGAAGGACCAATAAAACCGTAGATGGATCCACCTTTGATAGCCATATCTACCTCGTTTAACACGACTTTTTTTCCGAAGCGTTTGCTGATATTCCGTATTTCAACTGATTGGGTCATTCAATTACCTCCCCTTATTCCAAAAAAGTGAGTGATTACTCACATTATTACTTATTTATTTTTCCTGGTCAAGGAAAAAATGAGTATCTACTCACAAAAAAATTCTGGAAAATAGGATACTCGAACAAGCACTTTCTTCTTCCCCTTCATACGATACATTAGGGAGGTGACAACATGGACTTGCTTGAATTCCTAAATGAAAATTATTATATGTTAGTTCCTATTCTTTGGGTCATTGGGTATTTCTTAAAGCAAACTCCCATTATTCCCGATTGGTCGATTACTTGGATTCTATTAGGGGTATCTGTTTTAGTGAGCACATATTTTTTTGGATTTACAGCAGACGCCGTTTATAATGGAGTCATAGCAGCAGGTGTTGCCGTATTCGGACATCAGATATGTAAACAAACGCTTGAGGCAAAAAACACCAAAAAATAAACATAAAAATGAACTGATCTACTTATCAATTTATGAAAAAAATAAAACGCTTGGTTATTATTCCAAGCGTTCGTTATTTGTCTAAACTATCTTTATTGGTTTCGATACCAAATAAACCAACCATTTTCCTTGCTTTTTGAGACAAAAATTTGACTTTTTGTTGCAATCTCACTTTTTCCTTCCCATCTTGGAAAATGCAAATCAACTACCCAGGATTTATCAGCTACATCTTGCCCACAATATTTGGATGACATTTGATACTCTTTTGTTAGTGTTTCATCTAAGGGTTCGGCTGCAACAACCTCCCACTCTCCAAAATGATTTCCATAGTCACTTTCTCCAAATGTACGAGGTATGATTGTTTCGAGCGCCTTAATAAGCTCATCCTTATTTTCTGTAGATGTATTCTCTAATTGACTAACATTTGGACATTCAACTGTTGCTTGTGCGCCAACTTTGAATGGAAAAAGGAAAGTAAGGGATAACAAGGATATTACTATTTTTTTCATATTATTCACCTCAGGTAGTAATATCCCGATTACCTCTTTGAATTATTCATATTTTTTCCAAATTTATTTTATTTTGATTCATTCTCGGCTTCCCATTTTGCGACTTCTTCTCTAACGCGTGGAGCCACTTCTTTTCCTAATAGTTCGATCGAGCGCATGACGTCCTCATGTGGCATTGTACCAACTGGGCAATGTAACATAAAACGGGTCACACCAACATTTTTACGCAGGTCGATGATTTTTTTTGCAACATATTCTGGATCACCGACATATAAGGCCCCTTCAACGCTACGAGCAAAATCAAAAGTTTCTCGGGTATATGGACCCCAGCCGCGCTCTTGTCCTAATTTACTCATTGCCTGTGCGGTTGATGGGAAAAACTTTTCTGCTGCCACATCCATGGATTCAGCTACAAAACCATGAGAGTGGGAAGCAACCGTTAGTTTTGAAAAATCATGTCCTGCATGATTAACAGCTCTCTTATATAGTTCTACAAGCGGTGCAAATTGAATTGGCCTACCTCCAATAATCGCTAGTACTAGTGGCAAGCCTAGTAAACCCGCTCGTACCACTGACTCTTGATTACCTCCGCTCCCAATCCAAATTGGTAGTGGATCTTGAACTGGTCTTGGATAGACGCCACGGTTATTTATGGATGGCCGGTGTTTCCCTTGCCACGTTACTTTCTCTGACTTTTGAATGTGAAGCAACAGATCCAATTTTTCTTCAAAAAGCTCGTCATAATCTTGTAAATCGTAGCCGAACAATGGGAATGATTCAATAAATGATCCTCTTCCTGCCATAATTTCAGCCCGTCCATTTGAAATTGCATCAAGTGTCGCAAAATCTTGGAACACTCGGACAGGATCGGCAGAAGATAGCACAGTAACCGCACTTGTTAAGCGAATTTTCTTTGTTTGAGATGCAGCTGCTGCCAGTATTATAGCTGGTGCTGATGCTGCGTAATCCTCACGGTGATGTTCACCAACGCCATATACATCCAAGCCTACCTCGTCGGCTAAAACAATTTCTTCTACAACTTCACGAATTCGCTCTGCATGACTGATGACCTTTCCTGTATGTGAATCAGGTGTTGTCTCTACAAAAGTACTTATACCTATTTCCAAAGTATGGACCCCCTCTATATAAATGAATAATTATTCCTATTTTCCTACTGCCTCTATTATTTATTTAAATTGTTTCGAAAAGCAAATATTAGGAACTAAACCTTTTCGAGGCGTGTAAGTTGAATTACTCCGATCAAAAACAGATAAATAATTACAATAAATTCACCAGACTATTCATAGACTCTCCTTAAATAGAATATTTTGGAACAAATGTAAAACTTTTTACTAATTTGCCCGTATTATATAGTATAAGAATCTTTGAAACTAGCACAGGTTACCCATTCAAAAAGGAGTGATATAAATTGCAATTAGTTCCTGAAAAACTGCGTGAACCATTCTTACACTTAAAAATTCGCTTGTTTGAACCTGAATCTTTACACATATTTTTCACAACATTCAAACTTAAAATTTATTTACTACTCCTAATCTCCCCAATTGGTTTAGGAGCCTCCGCATACATAACAACTTTTTCAATAAAGGCTGGATCAGTCGTCTTATTTCTACTGAGCCTATTAACATTAATACCTTGGACACTCATACCAATTAGTTTCCTATTTTTGACCTATCAAACAAAAACATGGCAGCGCAAATTATCTTGGACATATGTTGGTCTACTTATCTTCTCTTATATTGGTTGGTTAATTTTCTTTTAGGAAGGCTCTTTTTTTAGTTTGTTGTTAAATAAATACGTTTTCAAAAAAACAAGAGCACCCAAAGGTACTCTTGTTTTTTGAACGATAGGACCCATCGCATTATCAACGAACACAGTGTTCCTCTTTAAAAAATATTTTTATTATATCCGTTTAATTTTGAAATTGCTTCAACAAAGAAGTAATCTCCGTAAATAAGTGATGCATTTACAAAATTGCCCTTTGGTCGATGTCCAGTTCCTTTTACAAGAATTGCTTGATGCTCTGGCTTATCCCAGGTTGAGTAGTTGTCTGAAAGGGATTTTATAATTTTTGTAGCTGCATTTTGATATATGTATTTTTCATTTTTGTGTACGTGCTCTGCAATTTCTAATAATCCAGATGCAGTGATTGCTGCCGCGGAACTATCTCTAGGTTCTGATTCAATAGATTCGGCTCGATGATCCCAATATGGAATATAATCCTCTGGTAAAGAAGCGATAAATTGGTGTGCTACCTTCTTTGAAGCAAGTAGATATTTCTCGTCCCCAGTAAAACGATACATATTCGCAAATCCATAGATAGCCCATGCATTACCACGGCTCCAGGATGAATCAGGAGAATACCCCTGTCCTCCTATTGCCTCAATAAAATCACCTGTTTCAGCATCGAATGATAGTATATGACATGTTGACCCATCTTCGCGAACACCATATTTCAAAAATGTATCTGCATGAAGTACAGCAATATGCTTATAGCGAGGATCACCAGTTACACCAGTTGCCCAGAATAGTAGAGATAAGTTCATTAAGCAATCAATAATAACCCAGCCTGCTTCACGATCCCATGACTTGATAAATTTCCCAACTGGATTATAGCGTCCAGCTAAAAAATTAGCAGCTTCGATCCCCATTTTCATACTTTCCTCATCACCTGTAATTTCATAATGATATACAGCTGTTAATAAAAATTGAAAACCAACATCGTGATCAAACTTGTCTTGGTTTTCTTTGAATGCGTTTGCAATCTTTTTAGATGCTGATAAAGCATTCTTTTTGAACTTCTCATTTCCTGTTTGATCATAAAGGTTCCAGAGGATACCAGGCCAAAATCCTGATGTCCACCAGTTTGGTCTAGTATCATCGTAAATTCCATCTAAGGCTGCTGTGTGTGGCAATCCGTCCTCTATGATCTTCATCGAGTTGCTTACCTTTCTTTCAATTAAGTGCATTGTTGTTATTTTCGTTTGTTCCGTCAACAATCTCCCCTCCAAGCTTTGTATAGAGCGATATATTATTTATACTTTTATCACACTGGTTTTTCACGAATGAATAATCGGCATATTCTATACTTCTTGCCTACTTGCTAAAAAAATAGTGCTTATCTATTAAGATAAACACTATCACATTTCATTTTTATAGTTTAACAGTCCAGCCAAATGGATCTTCTTTCGTACCATTTTGGATGCCAGTAATCGTATCGTATAGCTTTTTCGATAGAGCCCCTGTCTCACCATTATTAATAACGAGTTTTTCATTATTATAGAAAAGCTCTCCAACTGGTGAAATAACTGCAGCTGTACCTGTTCCAAACACTTCTTCAAGCAAGCCGTCATTATATGCCTGTTGAATTTCATGAATCGAAATCTTTCTTTCTGTAACAGGAATACTCCAGTATTTTAATAGCTCAATAATGGACTTACGAGTGATTCCGTCCAGAATACTACCGTTTAACGCTGGTGTAACTACTTCACCGTTGATTTTAAAGAAGATGTTCATACTTCCAACTTCTTCAATGTATTCTCTTTCTCGTCCATCAAGCCATAACACTTGTGAATAGCCTTGTTCACTTGCAATTTCTGATGCTAATAAACTTGCAGCATAGTTACCCGCTGTTTTTGCATCACCTGTTCCCCCTGAAACCGCACGTACATATTTATTTTCTACAGCAATCTTAACTGGATTGATTCCTTCTTTATAATAAGAGCCTACTGGAGATAATATAATCATAAATTTATAGTTTTTAGCAGGATCAACGCCAAGATGTGCTTCCGTAGCAATCATAAATGGACGGATATACAATGAAGTACCTGGATGATTTGGTACCCAGTCTCGATCTATTTCAATTAACTTCTTTAAGGCATGGAGAGCAAATTCTTCGTCAAACTGTGGCATGACCAAACGTTGATTAGACTTGTTAAATCGTTTCATATTTTGGTCAGGTCTGAATAATAAAATTTCCTCATCCTTTGTACGATAGGCTTTTAACCCTTCAAAAACAGATTGACCATAATGAAATACAGTAGCTGCAGGATCTAAAAGAATTGGTTGATAAGGTACAATTCGAGCATCATGCCAACCTTTTCCTTCTGTATAATCCCAGATGAACATATGGTCGGAAAAACTAGTTCCAAACACCAATTGGTCGAATGGAGGAATCTCCTTCTTTTGATTTGTAAGGGTGATATCAAGTGCAAAATCTGTCGTCATGTTAATCCCAGCTTTCATTTAAATGTAAACTTTTCTTTAATAATCGAAATCTTATATTATTCTGATAATATTATCAACTATTTTATCACACTCTTACATTAAATGGTGTACGGAATCGTAGCAAATATAAAAATTTATTCAGAACAAATTTTGGAAGAATGATTCAAGATGAAGGCATTATATTGTTGAATAGTAGCCTTTTACCATTTCACCCATGACCCAATTTGTTCTAGCCCCAGACTCTCCGTTACTTGGGCAAATTTCGTCCTTTCCTGTTAATTCAGCAACAATGGTTTCCACAAGTGGCTGATGTACGTGCTGCGGGCGTTCAAAACTCCACTCCTCTGTTCCGTTCTCTGTTGTTAATACAATGGGTTCGTTTCCGAATGTAGAGAAGGCGATTTTTCCTTTGCTACCGACGATTTCATTCATATCCTCATTCTTAAATGCTGTAAAACACCAATTTCCAACACCATGAATACCTTTTTCAAAAACGTAAGTACCCGTTACAATATCTTCTGCTTCATATATACCATCTTGGTTCGATGCAAACCCCTGAACCTCTTTAATTGGCCCTAACAAGAAGTCCAATATATCAAGGGTATGACTTGCCAAGTCAAAAAACAGCCCGCCACCTGAAATTTCAGGTTGAACCCGCCATGGAAGATTGTTAGGGTCTACACTTGCTTTTCGATATTGTGTTGTAGATACATATCGGACATCCCCTATTGCACCATTCTCAAGCAATTCTTTTATTTTCAAAAACCTCTCTTGGGCCCTGCGATAATAGGCAACATATAAAGGAACATTAGCCCCCCTGCACGCTTCAATCATAGCAAGGCATTCCTCATAATTACGTGCCATTGGTTTTTCCACATATACTGGCTTTCCTGCCTTTGCAGCTTTAAGGGTATATTCTTTATGGGGTCCTGGCGGAGTCGCAATATAGATGGCATCTACATCAGGGTCTTGAATAAGATCTTCTGCATTGTCATACCACTTTGGCACATTATGCCTTAGAGCATATTCTTTTGCTAGTTCACCTCTCCTGCGCATCACTGCAACTAACTCCGAATCCTTAACTTTCTGAAAGGCTGGACCACTTTTCACTTCCGTTACATTGCCACAGCCAATTATTCCCCAGCGTACCTTGTCATATCTCATGTTCCGAACTCTCCTTTTTAATTATGTAGATAAATTATACCTAAAGAGTTCGCTTGGTACAAAAAGCACCTAAAATATGAAAATTAGATGGCCTATGACTCATCTAGTTATTTAACATGAAAACGTTGGGTTATTTCAGAAAGTGATTTAGATAGGTTATGTAATCTCATTCCGACACCATTCGTATTTTCCATAAGCTTAATTTGATTCTCACTAAATGCCAGCATTTCTTCGGCACTTGCTAATGTCTCCTGTGATACTGATGAGACCTGGGTCACGGATTGTTGTAGGTCTGGAACAATGCCTTCTAAACCTGTTAATTCTTTTTGCATAACTTCAATATTTCCACTTACCTCATAGATTCCCTGCATTAACTCATTTATAGAAATCTTTGATTCATTGGCTAAGTGAAGATTGGAATTAATACTACGTAGCATCTGATCAAATTCCCTTGAGGCTATCAATGTAATAGACTCCATTCTGTCTATTGCATTTGTTATTTCTTCAGTTGCTTTCGTTGACTGTTCAGCAAGCTTTTGAACTTCTTGAGCAACAACAGCAAACCCTTTTCCAGCCTCACCCGCGCGAGCTGCTTCAATAGTAGCATTTAAGGCTAGTAGTTTTGTTTGCTTTGCGATTTCGGTTACTAATTCAACTAATGATGTAATCTCGATAGAATAGTCTTTTACCTCATGAATGGTCTTCGTTAGACGGTTAAAGTCACTTTCAAATGATTGGATCGTTGAAATCATTTGCCCAATGTTCTTTTCACCGCGACCTGCTGAAAGATTCATATTTTTAGAACTTTCGATGACGGTATCCATATTTGACATAATATCGACGATCTGGTTTGACATTGTCCGAAAGCCAAGTGCACTCTCCTCTGAGCTACTTGCTGTATGCTCTGCTCCTTGTCTGACCGTATCAATCGCTGATATTAATTGATGGCTGGATTCAAGGGCGTCTTTGGACGAATACTTTAATTCATCTCCTGTTGTTTCTAATTCTCTTGTTGATGTTCTTAATTCATCGATCATATTTCTCATCTGGTCTATCATTGCACGATAGCTCTTATGTAGTGACGTAATTTCAGGAATCGTAGTACGTATTTCAACAGAGTGCTGAAGATTACCATCCCTCACTTCTTTCATCGTATTCCTTAAAGCGTTTAATGGCTTTACAATTGTTCGCACTAAAAGGATTATCACAACCGTCATAACGATGATACTGATAGCCATTACGAGTAAAGTAATATAAGCCATTTGGTCAATAGGACCTGTGTAAGATTTCACTGGAATTAGGATGCCATAAATACCACCGATCTCCTTTATTTCATGGAATGAAATCGTATATTGCTCTCCACTCATCTTCTCATGAATAACACCATTTTTTTGTTCAACAAGTTTTTCAATTGTTTTTTCTGAAATTGCTGGTAAAGCATCTTTACTCACTTTAAAGGGGATTGCTTCTGATTGTTGAATATAGAAAAATTCAGCCTGTATTCCATCCTCTTCAAGTTTCTTTTGCTGCATGCGTACATTCCCATCTATCTGTTGCATAAAATAATCATCTTCACTTACGTAGACAAATTTTAAACTTTCTGCGATATATCCCATTAATTCTGCTTCTCGTTCTAAACGATTTTCAATGGTATCAATTGTCATGTTTTTCGCCTCTATGTAGGATATTGTTCCTACTGTCACAACAGAGAGAACTAAAAGTGAAACAAACAGAAAGAACAGTCGAACACTTAGATTTATTCTTTGTAAAAAGCCCTTTATTGAGCGCTTTTCTTTATTGTTTGTTCTCTTTTTCACTTTCTCCTTACGTATCTTTTTTCTCATATAAGAACCCCCAAACCCTAAGTCTTTTCACCTATATAACCCAAATTATAAACAAGCATTGTAAATTCCTCGTTAAGATTATGTAAAGGGATTATATAATACTTCACAAACTACTAGGATTTGAAAAAATCTATTATTTCGCGCCTACTCACTCAATTAATAACTCTTCACTCTCTTCTGAATTATTTGATATTATTACTCTATACATTAAGGAGGGATACTGATGGTCTTAGATTTGAAAAATGTTACACTGCGACGTAATGATTCGTTAATTCTTCAGAATATTAATTGGCAAATTGAACAAGGCGAGCATTGGGTGCTTTATGGACTAAATGGCTCTGGCAAAACGGCATTATTGAACCTAATCAATGCCTATAATTTCCCTACTAGCGGACAGGCTACTGTATTAGGATTTAAGTTTGGAAAGATGTATCTCGGTGAGGAGCTTAGGAAGAAAATAGGATTTGTATCAAACTCCTTACAGGAAAAGTTATATCCTAGTGATAACGCATTTGAGGTCGTTTTAAGTGGGGCTTTTGCATCGATCGGCTTATACGAGTCACCTACAGACGAAATGCGTGAGAGGGCAATTGGACTACTAGAGGACCTTGGATGTATAGGGTATGCAAACCGAGAATATTCAACCCTTTCCCAAGGGGAAAAACAACGAGTCTTGATTGCACGAGCATTAATGGCAGACCCAGCCATTCTAATTTTGGATGAACCTACAAACGGGTTAGACTTTATTGCCAGGGAACAATTATTAGATTCCATTGAAAAACTTGCTAACAAAGAAAACTCGCCAGCTATTATCTATGTAACTCACCATGTAGAAGAAATTCTTCCTGTCTTTAGAAAAACGATGCTCTTAAAAAATGGCGAAGTATTTGCTTCCGGCCAAACGGAAGAAATCATTACAAGTGAAATCTTGTCAAACTATTTTGACCTTCCTGTTCATGTTCATTGGGAAAATGACCGTCCTTATCTAGTAAAAGCTAAGTAAAAAACAATCAGCCCTTTTCAAAAAAAGGGCTGGGGATTATCTTATTCCGTTAGAAACAGTTCTGAATCGCTCGATAATGGTGAAAATCTCGCATTAAAGAAACGGAGTGTCGGAGGCTCGTAAACCATTTGTAATCCGCTGATTTGATCTCGTTTTTCATAGAGGGCTATTACGGAATCAGCCACAACATCCATATGATTATTCGTATAAACTCTTCTAGGAATGGTTAGACGAACAAGTTCTAAATTTGGTTTGTTATGTTCTCCTGTCACACTATTCCTCCCTGCCGAGACGATTCCTCTTTCCATTGCTCGAACACCTGAGTCAAGATATAGCGCTGCTGCCAATGCTTGTGCAGGAAATTCCTCTTGTGTTAAATGAGGTAGAAACTGTTTTGCATCTAAATAAACAGCATGACCTCCAATTGGTCTTACAACAGGTACACCCGCTTCGATCAACTGATTCCCAAGATAACGAACCTGCTGGATACGATGATGAATATAATGGTCATCGGCCGACTCATATATACCTTGGGCCATTGCCTCCATATCACGCCCCGCCATTCCTCCGTAGGATGGCATCCCTTCATAAACAACTACTAATTCCCTCGATCTTGCATAAAGCTCTTCATCATTCATCGCCAAAAACCCACCAATATTTACTAAACAATCCTTTTTCCCACTCATCGTACATCCATCTGAGTACGAGAACATCTCCCTTAAAATATCTTTAATGCGATGATTTTGATATCCCTTTTCTCTTTCTTTTATAAAATACGCATTCTCCACACAACGTGTAGCATCAAACATGACATCAATACCATGGCCATTACAAAGGTTATAGACCTCCTTAAGATTCGCCATACTCACTGGCTGCCCACCTGCCATATTAACAGTTACCGCCACACATACATATGGTATTCGCTCTGCTCCGACCTCTTGGATAAGCGCCTGCAGTTTTGAAAGGTCGATATTCCCTTTAAAAGGATGGTCAATTACTGAATCATGCGCTTCATCGATGATAATATCAATAAACCTTGCTCCGTTTAGCTCTTGGTGTGTTCGAGTAGTTGTAAAGTACATATTACCTGGTACCACATCACCCTGTTTTATTTTTAACTGGGACAAAATATTCTCTGCACCCCGTCCCTGGTGTGTCGGCAACACATACTTATAACCATAAATCTCTCGAACTGCCTGCTCGAGTCTTTTCCAACTCTTGCTCCCTGCATAGGCTTCGTCACCAACCATTAATGCACCCCATTGTCTGTCGCTCATTGCACTCGTTCCACTGTCCGTAAGAAGATCAATATATACATCCTGTGAATCAATGAGGAAAGTGTTATAACCTGCCCTCTTTAATGCTTCTTTCCTTTCCGAATATGTCAACATTGCTAACGGTTCAACTGCTTTAATCTTATAAGGCTCTGCCGTCCTTCTTTTCATCTGAATCCCTCCCTAATTTTTTGAAGATTCATTCTATCTATAATGTAGAATATTTTATGCATTCAACTCAAGAATGCCCGTTGCATGATAAACGCTTTAAATCAAAAAAAGCCCTCCCAAAGTGACACGGAAGGACATCTATATATTATTATTGAAATTACGTTTCAAATAATCTGTTTCATTTGGCAAAAAGCGGTTCAAACAAACGTTTGTTCAATTGGCTATACCAGTAGTCGCGAGGTTTTCAAATTTCAATCAATCGTTTGTTTAAACCAGTTTTAGCATATGGAATTTTTGCTGTTATATATCGTAAAACAATATTAAAGTTATTCTAGACTATCGTTTTTATCGTGCTAGCTTCCGAATAATCTCTTCATGTTGGGGATAATCTTTCAGTAGCTCATCAATTGTAAACAATTCAAAATCCTCGTACTCAAATCCTGGAGAAACCATGCAACCTACAAGCGAAAATGTATTTTCTTCATTCACTGAGGAACCGAAAATTGAATGTTTTGGTACAAGAACCTGTGGAACTTCTCCCTTATCAAGTTGAAGACCAAGCTTCACTTCTTTGTAGTCCCCTTTTTCATCAATGATATGAACAGTTAATGAACTGCCGCCATGGTAATACCAAAGTTCATCTGATTGTAATCTATGTAATCGTGATATATCCTCAGATCGCAACAAAAAGTAAATACTCGTGTATAGTTTTCTTTGTTTGTCTTTCCCTGTATTGGTCATTTCTTCTGATACAAATGTTTGTTTATGAAAACCACCCTCAGGATGCGGTTCAAGCCCAAGTTGAGAAATGTAAAATTGTGCATCTTTTTCTTTCATCAAAAAAACTCCTCCCATAAAAACTTACTCACTAGTTTAGCCTATTTCAAGGTAACATTGTAGAATATTTCGTTCACCATATATCGAAGTACTTTGCTACTCGGCTCTTCCCCTACTTGTGACGTTATTTCTACGAATACCGTGTTTTACCAAAGCAAATGAAATACATACAAAATCAAGGAATGTAAAAACTACGAAGGAAAGAATCTGAAAGGAGAATCGGATATGGGTCGTGGAAAAAGTTTTAACCACAAAGAAAAAGGACATCCTGGTAACTTTCCAAAGAACAGCATAAGTGAAGAAAAAGATCATAGTCGACAATTTGAACAAATGGAAGGCATTGTCTCGCATGAAGCTTTTAAAAACAGAGTAAAAGAAGATGAGATGCCTTAAATCAGGAAAAACCATCTTTAAGAGCCCCATATTAATCTATGGGGTTCTTTAGATCATTCGAGCAAGGGAGGGATACATAATGAATGATAATATTCATAACCTTTCTAGGAAGATTGTGCAAGAACCATTTCATGACGATATTCTTGTCAAAAAGGTGTGGGGCGAACGCTGGGGTGTTTCTAGTGAGTTTGGGAAACTGAAAAAAGTATTAATGCATCGCCCAGGTCAAGAAATAATAAACCTTCATCAAAACTCAAAAAAAGTCGAAGCAGGTCCATTGTTAGGTGAATATATCAAGGGTACACAACCTGAAGATTTTGAAAAGAAATCAAAACCAAATCTAAACCTTCTACAAACTCAGCATGACCAATTAGTAAAAAATTTGGAACTAGAAGGTGTGGACGTAATCTACCTTGATGGTGAACATGAGGACTTACCCGAAAGGACCTTCACAAGAGACTTAGGAGTTGTCATCCCAAGCGGTGTTATTCTATCCAGGCTTGCCACTTATATCCGATATGGTGAAGCCCGTCTAGCTTCACAAACCTTTAGTAAAATTGGAATCCCTATTCTCGGTTGTATCCAAGGCAATGGTTTCATAGAAGGCGGCAGTTTCACAATGCTTAATCATAACACAGCCATTATTGGTCGCTCTGAGCGCGTAAATTTATCTGGTATCAACCAATTACATCATTTTCTCTCCTTACAGAACATTGATTTACTAGTAGTTGACTTGCCATCAACGATTATTCATCTTGATGAAGCTTTTCTTCTTATCGATAAGAAGAAAGCACTTGTAAATAAAGCACTACTTCCATTTTGGTTTATAGATGAATTACATAAAAGAGAGATTGAAATTTTCCATGTTCACCCAAAAGACCCTCCCTTAACAATAAACGTCTTACCTGTTTCCCCCGGTAGGGTTATTTTCCCCTCCAATGGTGTAAATACGATGAAGTTACTTAAAGCAAATGGCATTCAAATAATTCCTGTCGACGTCTCTGAATTCTATAAGCTAGGTGGCGGAATTCACTGTTTAACACTCCCGCTTATTCGGCAGCCTGAATCGTCTTAGTAAGATAAAAAAGGATCCTGAGATCCTTTTTTAAATGCTATTTTTTAAAACCTTTACTATACGTTCTATTGCCCAATCCAACTCACTCTTAGTTACGATAAGTGGTGGAGCAAATCGAATGACTGTTTCATGCGTTTCTTTACAAAGAAGCCCTTCCTGCTTTAATGCCTCACAAAACGGACGTGCAGCCTCTGTTAATTCAATTCCTATAAATAGACCTCGTCCACGAACCTCTTTAATAATCGGATTTTGTATTTCTTTTAATCTAGTCATAAAATACTCACCGAGTTCTAGGGAGCGTTGTGCTAGGTTTTCCTCAATTAGGACATTCAAAGAGGCAATAGACACTGCACAAGCTAATGGATTACCACCGAATGTGGAACCGTGGGAACCTGGATTAAACACACCTAATACATCTTTATTTGCAACAACACAAGAGATTGGGAATACCCCACCACCTAATGCTTTTCCTAAAATATAAATATCAGGTTCAATATTCTCCCATTCACAAGCAAACATCTTTCCCGTACGGCAAAGTCCCGCTTGAATTTCATCCGCAATAAATAGAACATTGTTTTGCTTACATGTCTCAAATGCTTGCTTAAGAAAACCCGCAGGCGGGATTTTAATTCCTGCTTCACCTTGTATTGGCTCCACCAAAAATGCTGCTGTATTTTCAGTAATGGCATTTTTTAATGCCTCAATATCACCAAAGGGAACTAATTTTATGCCTGGTAACATTGGACCGAATCCACGCTTATACTCTTCCTCAGACGATAGTGATACAGCCGTCATAGTACGTCCATGGAAATTCTCTACACAGGCAATAATCTCTGCTTGGTTTTCCTTTACTCTTTTTACATCATACGCCCATCTCCGAGCTGCCTTGACAGCAGTTTCAACCGCTTCTGCCCCCGTGTTCATTGGGAGAGCCATCTCCTTATTCGTAACGTTACAAATCAACTCATACCATGGACCAAGTTGGTCATTATGAAAAGCACGTGATGTTAATGTGACACGATCCGCCTGGTCCTTTAAGGCTTGAATAATTTTTGGATGTCGGTGTCCCTGATTAACTGCCGAATAGGCACTAAGCATATCCATGTATTTATTTCCTTCTGGGTCCTCTACCCATACACCTTCTGCTTTTGAAATCACAATAGGTAGTGGATGATAATTATTTGCACCAAACTTTTCTGTTTGTTCAATGATTGTTTTTGAGTCGGAATTCATTTGAGTCATCTCTCTAACCTCCAAAATGCCTTATCATATATAAGAATTGCTTCTTGTCTTTATTCTATGCAAATAACATGCCAAACTTCTCGAAAAGGGAGATATATGTTGTTTTCTTTAAAAAGAGCGCAATTCCTACTGATAAAGTTGTGTATCGTATCCAAATAGGACTCGGTATAAGTGATTGATTTACATACTAATCTTAGTAAAGGCAAAAATTTCTTGCAGGTTAAGCGCAAAAATTCTTTACTCTCTCTGTCTAATATGCAAATATGATTGGCCCCCCTACACAAATCCACTTATAATGAAAGTAATAGGAGGCGTTGATATCGTGAGTCAGGTTAAATTATTAATTAAAAGAGCTACTGAACAATTGGTAAACGAGGTTGACGTTGGCATACATGTCGTAGATTCTGGTGGAAGAACAATCATCTACAACCAAAAAATGGCCCAAATTGAAGGCATGAATCAAAACGATGTTCTTAATAAAAAACTTGAAGATGTATTTTCCTTTCATAATAATGAGGACAGTACGTTGCTTCAAGTCCTTAAAACAGGTGAACCCTTAAAAAATGAGAAACAGACCTACTACAATAATCGCGGACAAGAAATTACAACTATTAATAATACAATCCCAATACTGGATCAAGGAAAGCGGATTGGGGCAATGGAAATTGCTCGCGATGTAACCAAACTTGAAAAACTACTACGTGAAAACATGAATCGAAGAAATGATACATACTATACTTTTGACAGCATTATAGGAAGTAGTCCTGCGATTTCAGAAGTCATTGAGACCAGCAAGCGTGCTACACGAACAAGTTCCTCCGTTCTCATTATCGGAGATACGGGAACTGGTAAAGAACTCTTTGCACAAAGTATTCATAATGGTAGCAGCAGGTCTTCTGCACCCTTTATTTCGCAGAACTGTGCCGCTTTTCCAGACGGCCTAATTGAGGGCATCCTGTTTGGTACAAAAAAAGGTGCTTTTACAGGGGCATTTGACCGCCCTGGCTTGTTTGAGCAAGCAGAAGGAGGAACTTTGCTTTTAGATGAGATAAATTCACTAAACCCTGCCCTACAAGCAAAGCTTCTTCGTGTCATTCAAGAAAAAACAGTTCGAAGAATAGGTGACACCAAAGATAAAAAGGTGAATGTCCGAATCCTTGCAACCATGAACGAGGATCCTATTGATGCTATTTCAGAAGGTAGGCTTCGTAAGGACTTATACTATCGATTAAGTGTTGTGACCCTTTTTATTCCTCCATTACGAAACCGGAAAGAGGATATTAAAGAACTCGCATATGCATTTATGGAAAAATATAATCATCTGTTTGGAATGAATGTCAAAAGCATAGATGATGAGGTATTAACAATGTTTATGCAATATGACTGGCCAGGAAATGTTCGAGAATTAGAGCATATTATCGAGGGAGCACTGAATGTGATTACCTATGAAGAGATGATTTCTTATAATCATCTTCCTATTCATTTCCGAAAAAAGACGAAAATGAGACATGTGAATAGTAATACTAGTGCACCGTCAGTTGAATTAACGGAAGTTCAACCATTGGACCAATACATGAAGGAAACCGAAATTAAATATTTGAGACATATGTTCAAACACCACCATTTTAATATAACAAAAACTGCTAAAGCACTTGGTATGAGTCGCCAAAACCTCCAATATCGCTTAAAAAAGTACGGAATTCAAAAAAGGCAGAGCGACGGGTAAGCTTTAATCTAACTGCCTTATTCTCCCTTTAACTATCTTTCTACACACAACATCACATTCTCTCATTAAAATACAATTATTGCTTGGGAAATGAGTAGAAATAAGTCGAAAGGAGAAGATTTACGCTCCTTCCTTTATTAAACAAACGTTTGTTTAAAAAAGAGTATCCTTGATAAATGGATACTCTTTAATGTCTATTTCTTTATTGTAATTAACGAATACAGATTAAAGATTTACTTTATCGATTTTTCAATGGCTTGTTCGAAGGTGGAAATAATATCTTCAATATGTTCTATTCCTACTGAAATTCGAACAAGATGGTTTGTAATACCTAATGCCTCCTGAGCTTCAGGTGGTAATGCACGATGAGAGGTCTTTAGTGGATGTGATACAGTTGTTTCTATTCCAGCTAAGGTAGGTACTAACTTTACCCATCCAAGGGATTTAAAAAACTGGCTCACATCAACGTTTTTGGCAAGTTCCATGGAAACCATTGCTCCAAATCCTGTTGCTTCTTCCTCGAAAGGATAATACACTCTCGTAATGTGTGCATTATTTCGCAAAGCATCTGCTAGTTTACGAGCATTTGAAGATTGTACCTGCATCCGTACAGCTAATGTTTTTAAACCGCGAGTTGTAAGCCATGCCTCAAAAGGACTAACATTGGCACCAATATTTACAACTTTCTCTCTTGCCTTTGCTACCAAGTCTTCTCTTCCCACAACAACTCCAGCAGTTACATCACTATGTCCGCCGATGTACTTAGTTGCACTATGAACAACTACCTCCACTCCAAGTTTATATGGATTACAGTGAAATGGGGTTGCGAATGTGTTATCTACGACAGTGATTAGATTTTTTCGTTTAGCCAGTGCAACAACAGCAGGTAGGTTTTCAACACGTAAAAGTGGGTTTGTAATGGATTCCGTATAAAGTAGTTTTGTATTGGGCTTTATTGCTCTCTCGACTTGTTCAAGGTCTGCAAAGGAAACAAAGGTTGTTTCAATTCCAAACTGCTTTAATTCTTCTTTTAATAAATGAAAACTTCCCCCATACACATCTTCTGCTGCAATAATATGGTCTCCACTTTTCACAACCGAAAAGACCCCTGCTAAGATGGCTGATAGTCCTGAAGATGTTGCAATACCTGCAGGTGCACCTTCAATTGCTGCGACCATTTGCCCAAGTTCATCGGGATTGGGATTTCCAGTACGTGAATATAAATAATTACCCTCACCTTGAAAATATCCCTCTAAATCTTCAAGGCTATCGAAGGTAAAAGCGGATGTTTGATAGATTGGTGTTACTTTACTTCGAATCGGTAATTTACTTTTTTCGACACTATGTATTATTTTTGTTTCAAACCGTTTTGACAATTTTCTCACCCTCTATTTTTGTATTGCTATTATTCTGAACCTTATTTTTCAGGATGTCAATTGGAACATTTCAGTCAATAAAAAGAGAAGCTACTTCCATAGCTCCTCTCCTCTATTCTTTATAGATTGATTGATCTGTGAAATTGTTATAAACCAGGTAAATGGCAATACAAATCGCAGTTGTAATAAAGCCCCATCCTAGAGTAATTTGGTCGATTACGAGATAGTTATTACAAAGTTGGTTATTCGTATTAATGTATAATACACCCATCCCCAAATATTTCACAGTGAAGAAAACAAATACAAGGTTTTTCGCACGGTCACTTAATTTCTTCCAGCTATCTCGTAATGGTACACCCGCTAAAAATGACAGACTTAAGAACTTAAACACTTCCATACTTGTAATGGTTAATGTCTCATCCATCGTTTTCGGAATGGTCCAATATATCATAATCACAGTAAATAATAAGATTCCAGGAACACCATTTTCATTCCATTTTAAAAAAAATTGGGGAAATTTTTGTTGAAAAAGTTTTCCCATAAAAAATCCCGCAATCACAATTGAGGGCATTTGCATATGCATATGGATAATCATAATAGATTCTAGTAAATTAGCAACTGGGGGAAGTGCTAAAACGAATAATAGGCCTAATCCGATCAAAAATTGTTTCATCACTGATTCCCCCTTTCACTTTCTAGAAGGCTTAAAACCTTTGTAGCGGCCTGGTCGATTTCACGATAATCCATGACATCAATTAATGATCCATTAGGATCTACTAAATAAAAGGCTGAATTATGTGCAAAGTTCCCTTTTCCATCGGGAATGACAATTACCCCAAATTCATCAAGTAGGGATTGTAATTCTGTTTCATTTGGAATCCTAGCCATTCTCCATGTTTCTCCATCAGCTCCGAAGTAATGCCGATATTTCTTTAATGTAGCTGGATCATCTCTTGCTGGATCAAAGCTAATACTTAAAAAGACGATATCTTTACCCATATATTCATGTGGAATCTGTTCATACACCTGTGCCATATTCATTTCTAATTGCGGACAAACCGTTGTACACGCCGTATAGATGTAAGTGATAAATACGTACTTACCTTCAAACTCAGAAATAGGATAGATTCGTCCCTCGCTGTCCTCAAAGGTTACATTAGGAAATGCTGGTTGATCCTCTAAAAGTTGGTTTACTCGTGCTGTTTCTGCTGTGAATGCCTGTAATCCATCAGTTCCTTGATAGAACAACGCACATCCAAATATTATTATGATTATGCAAGCGAATGTTGTGCGATTTAATTTATTCACGCCAATCACATCCTATTTCTAGTTTTTACTCACTAATGTTAGAAAGAGATAGCTGTTGATTTGGCTATCTCTTTCTATAGAAGAAATTACTACCTTACGCCTCTTCGTCAGAGTCTCCAGTTTTCTCGTTTCTGGGCAAGGCGCTTTCGCTTTTCGATTTGTCTAGCTACAGCCCCTAGAAACTCGAGAAACTTCTACTCTTCCTACAGAGGCAAAGTACGCCTCTTCGTCGGAGTCTCCAGTTTTCTCGTTTCTGGGCAAGGCGCTTTCGCTTTTCGATTTGTCTAGCCCTGGCTCGGAGTGATTAACGAGATTTCCCTCACCCTCCGTACGATAAGGTCAACATCGTATCGCTACTTTCTCCGTGTTTCCTTTATCTCCTACGGGTTCAGTCTAGTCCGTACGTCGCTATACTCTCAGCTCCGCTTTTCGGTTTACCAAGTTTTGAATGGTGGTGATCCTGGAGGTGCGTTTACAATCATATCTGTTAGTGGCAATACATATGCCATTGCGACTACTAGAACCATAAGTACGATCCATAATCCCCAACGCTCTGTCCACATTGGAGTTTTTGACGCATTTTCTTCTTCTTCTGCAACTGGGAACTCAGTTACTCCTTTTGGTGCAAAGAACATCATGTTAAAGACTGCATATACTTGGATGACTACACCTACTAATAATAAAGTTGCGCCGATACCAATTACCATCATGAATGGCTCCCAGCCTGCAGCTTGTGCACTGCCAAAGTAGTCTGTGAAAGACGTTCTTCTTGGTGAGCCAAGAAGTCCAACCCAGTGCATCGTGATCGCCATGATGACCATACCGATCGTCCAGATAATGGTTTGAATAATACCTAGTCTATTCATTCCCTTTGTTAACACACGACCAGTAAGGTGTGGAATCAACCAGTACATAATTCCGAAGAATGTCATAACTACTGCCATACCAAGTGTTAAGTGGAAGTGTCCCACTACCCACATTGTGTTGTGTACTACTTGGTCAAGTTGGTTTGTTGTTTGTGCTATACCACCAGCACCTGCTGGGATGAAGGCTGCCATAGCGATAAATGGTGATAAGAAACGTACGTCTCCCCAAGGTAATTTTTTCAACCAGCCTAATGCACCTTTTCCACCTTTTGCTCTTCCAGTACGTTCAAATACTGAGAACATTGCGTATGCAGTCATTAAAGATGGGAAACCAATTGCTAAACTCATGAATACGTGTAGGAATTTTACTGATAACCCAATTCCTGGGTCAATGATTTGGTGGTGGAATCCACCAGTAATGTTCATAATTACTAATGCAACAACTACTACACGGGTAAGTGTGTCACTAAAACGTTTTCCGCCAATGATTTTTGGAATGATGACATACCATGCAGATGTCGCTGTTAAATACCATATGTTAACTGCAGTGTGTCCAAATGCCCAGAATAGTGTACGAGAAACCATTACATTAATTCCGTCCACCCATCCAAGTGACCAAGGTAAAATGAGAAATAATACCTCTACTGCAACAAATGAAGTTGCACCTACTAATAGTACAAATACACCCATTGCAAAGAAAGAAAGGATTGGTAGATGCTGACCTTTATTTTTCTTTCTCCAGTTTGCAATTTGAATAAATGCACCAGCTGCTAAGATCCAAATACCGACTACCACTAATGCTAAACCGATGTAGAACACTGGATGTGCTGCCATTGGTGGATAGAATGTGTACATAACAGATGCTTCGTTCATTAAGACTGGGATGACTACTAATACGATACCTACCATCTTCGTCCAGAAACCAACCCATGCCATTCTTCTAACCTTTGATAATAAACCACCTAAATCATGTGAAAGAGCTGCATAAAAATATCCAATTGTTACAAAAGCTGAAAATACTACGACTAAAAGTAAACCGTGTGCTGTTAATACTTGATAATAGTTGAGCCAACTTGGTAATTCTAAAAGACCTGCACGATTTAAGCCCTGAAATAATCCGAAAAGTCCACCTAGAAATAATGAGATAAATGCTACTGATAAATAAGATTTTGATATTTTTGCATCTTCTGGATTTACGCCTAAAGCTTTTTTTGCTTTTTCCTTTAATGTTAAATCTGAATTATTTAAAACTGTTGCCAATGGTCTCCCCCCTTTTTATTTCACTGTAATTGTTGTTGCCATTAATTGGTGTCCAGCACCACAATACTCATTACATAGAACTAAATACTCACCAGGCTCATGAAATGTTTGAGTGATTGTTTGTACATGACCTGGCATTACCATTGCGTTTAAGTTTGTTCCTGCAACCTGGAATCCATGAACAACATCCTTCGATGTCATAATAAATTTCACCTTTGCCCCAGCAGGTACTTCAATATTTGATGGGTTAAAACTAAATATCTCTAAAGTCATCACTACTTCATACTCATTTTCGCCAACTTTATACACACCAGGTTTATCGAACGGAGCTGTTTCATCGACTTTTTGTGGATCGATTGTTGTCATTTCACTTGGTGGTCCCATCTCTAACGCAAATGCCTGGTACCCTGTAATTAACATGAAAGCAACGATCAAACCAAAACTTATCGTAAGCCATATTTTTTCATCAAGATGCATATTCATTTATTTCCCTCCTAAAATCTAGCCATAAATAGGCCAAATAATATTAGATACGTTGCAAGAATGACTGCTCCAACGACACCGACTGATATCCATGTTCCGACTAGTGGACCTTGATAATCCTGATTTGTGTTTTTACTGTTATTTACCTTTGAAGCTCCCACCCAACTCAACCTCCTTATATTCTTCTTACTTACATCATAATTAGGAACCATTCTCAATGTTGTGAACTGAATCACACATAATGTGTATTTTTTATTACACCTATTAATAAAGACGAAAACATTGGTTTACTCTCATCCACAAAAATTCTTTTAAAATACGCCAATACCCCACCAATGTTGTGTTTCTGCTAAGTTCTGACATGAGCAACTAGCTACAATAAACAATAATGACAAAATAGTGAACATACATTTTAAATACAAAAAAGGCAGCCTTCACTGTTGAAAGCTACCTACAAAAGCTCATATATCAAAAATCTTTCATATATATTTTTTTCAAATAATGCTGGAATCGTGATCTCTTTCTTCATTTGAAATGGTGTATTGTTTTCTAAAAAATAGGAGTAGTCTGTTGAGCCATAATATAGAATAACTTCCATCTTACGTGGATTCTGCTCATATGAACGGAGGATATTTGAAATGGTATGCTTGAAAACGTGTATCGAAAAAGGGTTGAAAAAGTAGAACCGATTATCCAATGGATGTATCTTATAATCTTGTGCTGCACAATGATGAATCTCAACTTCATCTTGACGACTATTTGTCTTTCTTAGATAGCGTTTTTGGTTTTCTAGAGCTTCATGATACAATCCTTTGTCAATCTCTATTCCAACAACTGTTGACCTAAAATAGTGGTGAATATAAAAAAGCAGCCTTCCTTTACCACACCCAAAATCCACGACTCTATCTGTTTCATTTAATTGATAATGCTGAAACAGTGCATTAAGTCCTTCATAAGGTGTAGGTTCATAACGATGATAGTGTACCGAGGAACTAAATCCCTTTTGCCCTCCACCTGTTTTCACATGTAATAGTGCATCGTAATACTTATCGTCCATTGCTAGTCTCCTTGTTTGCTATGTTAGATGGAATCCGTTTTCTACATATATCAATTTTTCAGGATTGCGCATAGAGAAGATCTGCATAATTTGACTTTCTCTAGTTCAAAGCATACCACATTTTCTACCCTATAATTTTTCTTTATTATGATCTCATTTTAACTTAATACTTACAAATTTATCATCCTGGTAAAACCTCAAATTTGAGTACTGCTAATTTACTTTTATTAGGGGGATGATGATACTCTGATACCTTTCGGGTATTCCTGTTTTCCTTTTATTAGGTAGTTGGGGATACTCATAACGATTTTGAGTAACTTCAATTTACACTTATTAGGTGATTGATGACACTCCCAACACTTTCGAGTACTTCCATTTTCCTTTTATTAGGTAGTTCGTGATACTCCAACCTCTTTCGACGACTCCTATTTTCCTTTTATTAAGATAACGACGATAATCCAACTCATTTCGAGGACTCCCACTTTCCTTTTATTAGGATAATGACGATACTCCAATTCATTCCGAGGGCTCCCACTTTCCTTTTATTAGGATAATGACGATACTCCAACACATTTCGATTACCCTCATATTCCTTATACTAGGCGATTGGCAGTACTCCAAACACTTTTCAGTTGCTCTCTTTTCCTTTCGTTAGAAGAGTCTTGATACTCCAAATACTTCCTCTCCTAACCTTCAATCTAATCCATGAATTTTTAACTTTCTCACTAAAAAAACCCGCCACTTCTTAAGAAGCGGCGAGGCTTAAGTCTATCCGAATAAACTAGGTAATGTTACAACGACCATTGATAGGAAGATGATGAAAATGTAATTCACAGAATAAAGGAAATTCCAGCGAGCCCATTTTATATTATCCTTGACCGAAAATCCTATAATACTCAATACGATCCATCCAATATTAAGTAATGTAGCCAATACGATAAAGACCGTCCCTAGTTCTCCCAAAAAGAATGGTAACGGAAAAAGACAGATAACCCAGAATAGAAAATGTTTTTTGGTTACCTCAAATCCACGAACAACTGGAAGCATCGCAACCCCCGCAGCTTTATACTCATCATACTTTCTCATGGCAATGGCGTACGTATGTGGCATTTGAAAGACAAACAAAATTAAAAAGAGCACGATGGGAACTTTATGATCGATAGGTGCAACAGCAGCCCATCCCATTAATGGTGAAACGGCGCCTGATACACTACCAATCACTGTGTTGCTGACAAATTTGCGCTTTGACCACATCGTGTATAACACAACATACGTAAACCAACCGATGAATGTATAAAAGACAGCTTCAAATGTTGTAAACAACAAGAATAGGAATCCTAAAATGGTACAGGTGATTCCTAAAAACAACACAAATTTCATAGAAAAATGACCTGTTACAGTTGGACGTTTTTTCGTCCGTTCCATAACCGTATCAATATCTACATCGTACCAGTTATTAATTATAAGAGCTCCCGCTATAACTAGCGTACTGCCCAACATTGTATATACAAACAATCCCACATTTTCCTGAAACGATGCACCCGAAAAATAAATAGCTAACCAAAATCCTGAAAACACGGGTAGAACATTTGCAAGTAATACTCCTGCCTTAAATAGGGACTTAAGATCAGCTATGAGGGACGTTTTTTGTAGATGTAATTCTGCTTTCATTCGAATCCTCTTTCCTGCTTTAGTTACAAGAACAAAATGTATCAAATATACTATACCATTTTTCTAGCTAATAGGATAAGGAAACCACTTTTTAACCTACTTTATTCACAATATAGTAATAATTTAACAATATCTTTTTTATAAAATCCGAAACCAATCCCCGCTTACAACGTATATAAGGTACAAGGTTAGGAAGGTGGTTTACAAGAGATTTCCCATTAAAAATAAGGTATAATATAAAATAATAATTAATGGAGGTACACAGTTTTATGAAAAAGATTTTTGCAGCATTACTTGCTCTAACGCTCATTCTTTCCCCCCTTGGGAACTTTGTTTTTCAAGACAACACAACAACCGTTGAAGCACGAGGGTACAAGTCAGGTAAAAAAGGATTCAACAGTAATATAGGAAATAAAAATAAATCAAACTTCCAGCAGCAGCAGAAAAAAGAGGACACTAATGTGACAAACAAGTCCACTACGAATACAACTCCTAAGGGTGGTCTTATGTCTGGTGGTTTAATGAAAGGTCTTATGCTAGGTGGACTGGCAGGTTTCCTATTCGGTGGCCTTTTAGGCGGAATGGGTATGCTTGGTTCTTTCTTAGGACTAATGATTAACATTCTTGCTATATACGTTCTAATTGCTGTAATCCGTAAAATTTTTGTAATGATTAAAGACCGTAAGAAAAAAGAGGCCGACCCATGGCAACGCTAATTCTGTCTGAGCAAGAAATAATTAATGCAGTATGTGTGTATACAGGCTTAAAAAAGCAAGTTAAGCCTGAAGAAGTTGAGGTAGAGCTCATGTATGATGATGATTATGGCTTCTCAGCAGAGGTGTATGTGAACGATCGGAAACAAGTCCTAATCATGGCGAACTTGATTGAAGCTATTCGTCTATGGCTTGGGGAATTCCTTAACCGAGATCCTTATGCAGGAATCAAGCTTATCTTAGACGACGAGGAAGGCATCATTGCACACATTAACGAGTAACGGTTTTAAGAGAATTAAAGCTCATCCAAATGGATGAGCTTTTTTCACTTTGCCACAACAATCTTGTTTTTGCCGCTTTCTTTTGCCACATAAAGCGCCTGGTCTGCTGCTTTTTTTATTGAATCTACTGTGTTTCCATTATATGGATAGACCCCAACTCCAGCACTTATCGAAACTTTTATACTTTCACCTTCAATATTAACAGGATGTTCATTATAATACTTTTTTAGGGTTGAGTATATTTCATCTACGCACGTATCTATCTGCGTCTTAATCAAAATCATGAACTCGTCACCCGCATAACGATAGCCCTCAATCTTATCATTACAAATCGTTTTTATTCCGTCAGCTAGTACCTTCAAATATAAATCTCCGACATCATGTCCGAAGCGATCATTTACCTGTTTCAAATCATCAGAATCGAGCATCATGACTGTAATTTCTTTATTTCCACCCTGAATCAACTCTGCTAAATCTTCATGGAAAGCACGGTGATTTTTTAATCCAGTTAGTTCATCGGTTCGAGACATGATGTAAATTTTCTCATATAAGCGTGCTGTTTGAATTGAGTTGATTACCTGTGCACCGATCATTTGTAAAAGC
Source organism: Bacillus nitroreducens (assembly GCF_964021195.1). NCBI lineage: Bacteria > Bacillati > Bacillota > Bacilli > Caryophanales > Bacillaceae > Bacillus > Bacillus nitroreducens. The sequence goes on from NZ_CAXHYI020000003.1 coordinate 625,801, forward strand.
TCCTCATGCTCCTTCCGATACGCAAAATCCTTAAAGCTCTGGGTTGAGATGACACCTTTTACTTGATCATCGATGATAACAGGTACAAAAAGACAGGAGCTCGTATCTTCATCTCCGTCTCCCATTTTCGTATTATATTCAACGTTCTGATTCAGGTTTTTGAGATGTATGATTTCTCTGGTTTTAATGACTTTTGACGTGTAGTTCTCACCAAAATCTACGATACTTGGAGGTGCTGGTACGCCATTATCCATTATAAAAATAAATCGAATATGTGCATCACCAGGATTATGTAAGGCTATATAAAATGCATCAGTTGGCATAACACGTGAAACCATCTCATAGGACTTTTGAAGAAGAACACTTTCATCAAGTGTTTTACTGCAGATTTGAGCAAAATCATGAAGGATACGGTAATGTTTGTTCATCCAAGACATATTTTCCATTTGTACGTTCATTTGTTGGAGTTGAAATATAAGCGCATTCAAAACTTCTTTTTCCTTTTGGTCTTTACAAGAAGCAATAAAATAATCGCGAATCTCATTAGATATTAGATCTTTCTCAGAACCTACCATTTCAATAAGCTCACTCAGTTTTTTCAATATGTTCAGATTCTGGATTGTCTTTTCCATTTAATCACTTCCAAAAATCTATTAATATAGTAGAAACCAATCAGCAATAGGTAAAAAAAAATGATTAATCAATAACCGATTAATCAACGTACATACGATACGAGTTATACTCGGCAACTGGCTGGCATGTCCTGATTTATTAATGGACTTAGCCCCTATAGTTTTGCGTCTTCATCTTTCAATGAATTTGCCCTTACTTTATTAAATTATCCAACTAAAGGAAAAATTTTAAATTATACCATAATTATATTTGTATTTATCTTATTGGTCAATGAGATTAACCTAATAAATTGCTAAAATTGTGAATTATTTCCTATTTCTATTGTCCTATAAACTTAAACCAGATTCAACTACAATTTTTATAGTTTGACAAGCCATGAATGTTATTGAATTTCTCGCCGATTCGTGTATAATTATGCCGGATTGCACTAAAACTCTACCTTAATAGAAAGAAGGGGGTTACTTATGAACAGTACACCTATTATCCAATTTAAAAATGTAACTAAGCAATACGACAATGACCCCGCTGTCCTTGACAATGTTAGCTTTGAAATAGAAAGAGGAAAATTTTATACCCTTCTAGGTCCTTCTGGATGTGGAAAGACAACGATTCTACGTTTAATTGCAGGATTTATCGAACCATCTGAGGGCGAGGTTTTTTTTAATGGAAAAAAAGTAAATACAACTCCTGCCAATAAGCGTCAAGTAAATACAGTATTTCAAGATTATGCCTTGTTTCCACATCTTAATGTGTATGAAAACGTTGCTTTTGGTTTACGTATAAAAAAGATGAAGCAATCTGAAATTGATAAAAAAGTGAAAGAAGCCTTAAGTTTCGTCAATCTTAGTGGCTATGAAAATCGCGAAATAAAAGAAATGTCTGGTGGTCAAAGACAACGTGTTGCAATTGCACGTGCGATTGTAAATGAACCAGAAATTATTTTACTGGATGAACCATTATCTGCACTTGATTTAAAGCTACGTACCGAAATGCAGTATGAACTTCGCGACCTTCAGAAGCGCTTGGGCATTACCTTCATCTTCGTTACACATGACCAAGAAGAAGCACTTGCAATGTCTGATGAGATTTTTGTCCTAAATGAAGGAAAAATTCAGCAAAGTGGTACCCCAATTGATATATATGACGAACCAATTAACCGCTTTGTTGCAGACTTTATTGGAGAATCCAATATCGTGAAAGGGAAAATGCATCGAGATTTTCTCGTTGAATTCGTTGGAAAAACATTTGAGTGTGTAGACCAAGGTTTTTCTGAAAATGAACCGGTTGAGATTGTCATTCGCCCAGAGGATTTACAAATCACTTCTGTTGAAAAAGGAAAACTACGTGTGGTCGTGGATTCTCAGTTATTCAGAGGCGTTCATTATGAAATTTGTGGCTTTGATAAGGACGGGAATGAGTGGCTTGTTCATTCTACGAAAAAGGCAAAAGTCGGCGATGAAATTGGTCTTTATTTTGATCCAGAAGCTATTCATGTTATGGGTATTGGTGAAACAGAAGAAGAGTATGATCGTCGATTAGAAGCATACGTGGACGGGGAAAGCCATGGAAAATAAGCTCACTCGTAACCTTTATGTCATCCCTTACGCTTTATGGATTCTGCTATTTGTCATTGCACCCATTACACTTATTCTCTATTATTCATTTTTTGATATAGAGGGTAATTTGTCATTAGTTAATTACAAAACGTTTTTTACACCTATTTACCTAAAAATGACACTGAGCTCTTTTTGGTATGCATTTTTAATTACAGCTGTGACGTTATTGGTCGCATACCCTACTGCTTACTTGATTACAAGAACGAAGCATAAGCATTTTTGGTTGCTGTTAATTATTGCTCCTTCTTGGATGAATCTTCTCTTAAAAGCTTATGCCTTTATCGGTATATTTGGGGCACACGGAACTGCCAACGCATTACTTGAAGTGTTTGGTATAGGCTCAAAACAATTACTATTTACAGACTTTAGTTTCGTGTTTGTATCAGTTTATATTTTTATACCATTCATGATTTTACCAATTTTTAATTCATTAAATGAGTTAAACCCTAGTTTACTTGATGCGGCAAGAGATCTTGGTGCATCAAAATGGACAACCTTTCGTCGTGTCGTATTTCCCCTAACCATTCAAGGGGTAAAATCAGGTTGTCAAATCGTATTTATTCCTGCTCTATCTTTGTTTATGTTAACTCGATTAATTGCAGGTAACAAAGTTATTACACTTGGTACTGCTATTGAACAGCAGTTTCTCGTGACACAGGATTGGGGCATGGGTTCCACAATCGCTGTATTCTTAACTATTTTCATGGTGTTAATTATGATCTTTACTGGAAACCGCAAGAAACGAGGTGCAAAGAATGAGAGATAAACTTGCTCTGTCTTCAAAAGCATATCTATTTATTATATTTTTCATTTTATATGCACCTATTTTTTATTTAGTATATTACTCATTTAATAGTGGTGGCACAATGAGCAATTTCGAGGGCTTTACCTTGGATTGGTACAAGGAACTGTTTGGAGATACAAGACTGCTAATCATTGTATTAAATACAATTGTAATTGCCTTGCTCTCTGCACTTGTTTCAACCATTATAGGTGTTTTTGGCGCCCTTTGGATTCATTCTGTCAAACAGAGACAAACTCAGAATGCATTGTTATCGTTAAATAACGTGTTAATTGTCAGCCCAGATGTCATCATTGGTGCATCGTTTTTGATTTTATTAACATTAGCTGGAATCAAATTAGGCTTTTATTCTGTGTTACTTTCACACATTGCCTTCAGTATTCCAATTGTCGTACTTATGGTCCTGCCAAAATTAAAGGAAATGAGTCCATCTCTAATTGATGCGGCAAAAGACCTTGGCGCAAACCAGTGGCAGGTGCTAACAAAGGTCATTGTTCCATACATCACACCAGGAATTTTTGCTGGCTTTTTCATGGCATTAACTTATTCCTTTGATGATTTCGCTGTCACATTTTTCGTAACAGGAAATGGTTTCTCAACCCTGTCAGTTGAAATCTATTCTCTAGCACGTCGTGGAATTTCATTGAATATTAATGCATTGTCTACTCTGCTATTTATTTTTACAATGCTATTAGTTTCTGGATATTACTTTATCTCACAACGAAACAGCACACGTGGATTGGGGGTTCGAAAATGACGAAACTCATCCGTGCTTTCATAGCAATTGCATTCGTGTCAGGTATCCTTCTCTACCTTATCCACCATTTAAATTCGTCACAAGGTCTTGCAAGTGGGAACACATTGACGATATATAACTGGGGCGATTATATCGATGAAGAACTTATTGACCGTTTTGAAGAAGAATCTGGCATCAAGGTCATCTATGAAACATTCGATTCTAACGAAGCCATGATGACAAAAATTGAACAAGGTGGAACCACCTATGATATCGCTGTTCCATCCGAATATATGATTGATAAAATGCGTCAAGAGGACCTACTGATTCCCCTTGATCATTCAAAACTACCAAATCTAAAAAACATTGATGAGCGTTTCATGGACCTTCCATTTGATCCTGGCAACCAATACTCTGTCCCATATTTCTGGGGTACAGTTGGAATCGTCTATAATCCAACAATGCTTGACGGAAAAGAATTTACGAGCTGGAACGATCTCTGGGATCCTTCTTTGAAAAATGAAATCATCTTGATCGATGGAGCTAGGGAAATTATTGGGATGGGTCTTAATTCCATTGGCTATTCATTAAATGACACAAACATCGATCACTTAATTGAAGCTAAGGAAAAACTCATTACTCTCACACCTAATGTAAAAGCCATCGTGGGCGACGAAGGTAAAGTCCTGATTCAAAACGAAGAAGCCGCCATTGGGATTGTATGGTCTGGCGATGCTGCCGATATCATGTGGGAAAATGAAGATATCGACTATGTTGTTCCTAGCGAAGGCTCTAACCTTTGGTTCGATAATATGGTCATTCCGAAGACTGCTAAAAACGTTGAAGGTGCACATCAATTTATCAATTTTATCTTGGATGCTAAAGTAGCTGCTCAAAACACAGAATATGTTAGTTACTCTACACCAAATAAGGCAGCCCTTCAGTATATGCCCGAAGACATGGTAACAGATGAGCGTTTCTATCCATCACCTGAGCTCACTGAGAAGCTTGAAGTTTACGAAAACCTAGGAAAACGAAATCTCGCCATCTATAACCAACTTTTTCTTGAATTTAAAATGGCACAGAACTAAAAGAAAAGCGCAAGGTGCTCGATTATCAATGACAAGCTTAAGTCCAATCGCTCACAGAAGGTGCCCTTTAACCTTCCGAAGCGATTGGCTTAAGACCTCGAGCCGATGGTGCCTGGAGCTTGAATAAAACGAAGGCCTGTATCTTAGCTGATATGGGCCTTTTAATTATGAATGGGTCAATGATTTGTGCATCTTTTAACACAATGGCAAGGCGATCCCTGGTTTGCGCATGATTTTAAGTGCTTTTTGGTTAGTAAACATGTAAAATTGGGTAAAATTTACATTTCCAGTTAGTTTATTTGGTGTTTTTTCCAATCTCTGGATTCTGCGCATGATTTTGCGACTCCTTTTAACTAAAAACCACGCGGATCCCTAATTTGCGCGTGCTTTCTTCTGATTTTTTTCAACAAACCATGCGGATCTGGAATTATATTACAAGTTCAAACGATTTTTCGGAAATTTCTTCCATATACTGGATTCTGCGCATGATTTTGTTCCTCCTCATAACTAAAAACCACGCGGATCCCTATTTTACACATGCTTTCTGCTGCTTTTTTTGCAACAAACCATGTGGATCTGGAATTATATTACAAGTCCAAACAATTTTTAGGAAATTTATTCCATATCCTGGATTTTGCGCATGATTTTGTTCCTCCTCACAACTAAAAACCACGCGGATCCCTATTTTACACATGCTTTCTTCTGATTTTTTTGCAACAAATCATGCGGATCTGGAATTACTTTACCAAGTTCAACCAACTTTCTAAACCTTTCTTCCACATCCTGGATTTTGCTCATGATTTTGTTCCTCCTCATAACTAAAAACCACGCGGATCCCTATTTTACACATGCTTTCTGCTGCTTTTTTTGCAACAAACCATGTGGATCTGGAATTATATTACAAGTCCAAACAATTTTTAGGAAATTTATTCCACATCCTGGATTCCCCGCATGATTTTGTTCCTCCTATTAACCAATAACCACGCGAACCCTTAATTTGCGCATGCTTTCTGCTGCTTTTTTTGCAACAAATCATGAGAATCTGGATTTACTTTACAAGTTCAACCTACTTTCCAAACTTTTCTTCCACATCCTGGATTCCCCGCATGATTTTGTTCCTCCTATTAACCAATAACCACGCGAATCCTTAATTTACGCATGCTTTTTTCTGCTTTTTTGTAACAAACCATGCGGATCTGGAATTACTTTACAAGTTCAACCAACTTCCCAAACATTTCTTCCACCTCCTGGATTCCCCGCTTGATTTTTCGACAACTTGGGCACCCCTTGTTTACACATACTCTAATCCCCTTTTCCGCCCATATGTCGCCTTTAGAAAAATCTACTCGAACCGATAATACGTTGATTTTCCACCCTTAACCATCACAAGGTGCTCCTTTAATATTTTCTGCATTCTAAGCTTTTTCACGTCTAATCCACACCATTCAATTGCTGCTGAAACTGTTAATAGCCTCTTTGGAAAGAGAACCCTATATTCTTCAATCGTTCTCATTATACCGATGTGAAGCTTCTCGACCGCCCCACAACTCTTACAAATTAGGAATCTTCCATTTACCTGAACCTTTAACGCCTGACATCCACTGCAGGATACTCCCTTTTTTACAGATTCATAGTCGTATTCAGGGATTTGTATTTTATCGAATGGGTTTTTGTCACTGTGTAGCAGTGCCAGTTCTTTTGCCGCTTTTACTAAATGCCCACTCGATTTCATTGAAACCGAACCAAAACTTTTTAACAAAGAATTCACTTGTGTAGGTAGGATAATTGGAAGGTGTCTACTTGCCTGGAAGAGAGTAAAGTTAGGATTTACAAAAACGATTTTTGATTCAATGGGAAGATTAATACCTAAGGATTGAATCAGTGGTGTAAAAAGTGATTCAGAACGTTGAAGTTGAAGGATTGGATTCTTTATCTCAAAGCCAGAAGAATAGTACCACCGGTTACCTTCGATATAACATTCCCCTTCAAAGTTTTTAATGTCGAAAAGATAGATTTTATATGGAGAGATTAAGCATGAGTCAATTTGAAAAGTCGTGTTTCTCCATTCAAGGAGGAGGTCGTTTAGTTGAAGATAGGTCGATGCGGAAGACTGTGCAATTAGTTCATCGAATTTGCATTCACCTTCAAAACCTTTTTCATCGTTGTGTAACTTTTTTAACTGCCCTTCAGTAAACGCTATTCTAGGCTTTAAATATCGCCGTAATTGAAGGTGAAAAGGAATTTTTCTTTCTTTAAGTATCATCTTTTTAGCCTGCCTTTTCTTATCGTTCTATAATGTGAAGAAACTTGAGGATCAAAGGGGATATTAACATATTTTCATAATACAAAAAACCTGTCAACTTCTTATAATCATGACAATCCGCCCTTAGAAAAAGACCTATATCACAAAGATATAGGCCTTTTCTAATTAATTATCTTTACTTACCGCTTTATCCTTTTCTAACAGCACAATAATACCTGGTAATAAAACGCCTCGAATTAAGAACGTATCTAATAGGATTCCTACCGCTACAATAAATCCAAATACGAATAATAATTCAACTGGTTGTGTCATTAAAACTGCAAAAGTTGCAGCTAAAATGATTCCAGCAGATGAGATAACCCCACCGGTTTTTGCTACAGCAATTTGTACAGCCTCTTTTACAGAATGATTTCTCCGCTCCTCTTGGTAACGTGAGATAAGCATAATATTATAATCAATTCCAAGTGCGACTAGGAAGACAAATGCATATAACGGTACTCTATTTGCTATCGTTTCGATGCCAAAGAATAAATTTGTTAAAAACATTCCCAATCCCAATGCCGCTAAAAATGATACTAGGATTGTACCCATCATATAGATTGGCATTTTGAATGATTTGGTAAGGACAATTAACATACCAAAGATTAAAATGGTTTCAAGGATGACAATTAGAATAACATCTCGATTGTTGGTAGAACGATCATCTACTTTCGTTGCAGTTTCACCTGCAAAATAAAGATTCCCATCTAGTTCTGCTTTTTCTAAAATGGTTTCAGCGTTTTGAATCATCTTCTCCATTGCGTCTATAGTAATCACGTCATATGGACCTTCTTCAAACGTTAACGAAAAATTGAGTACCTTGTTTTCATCCGCTGTACCATTTATCCTAACATCACTAACAAGCTCTTGAGCTAATAATTCATTGCGCAGTGACTCTATTTCTTCCTGAGTGGCAGGCTCCTCTCCTTCAAACAACACAGTTGAAGGTGCAAGATCCCCTTTTGCAAATTTCTCTTCAATTAATTCATAACCTTGGCGTGAAGGCATATCTTCTGGAAATGACTTCATCGTATCGAATTCATACGTAAGGTTAAACATGTTTGAAGCAGATAAAAGGAGAAATGCTCCTATTATCGCAACGGATAAACCTGGTTTTTTCACGACCAGTCTTCCAACTTTACTCCAGAAGGAATGATCTTTTACTTTTTCATCCCCAACTTTAGGAACCTTTGGCCAGAAGGATTTTCTTCCGAAAAGAGTAAATAATGCTGGTACTAGAGTAATGGAGGCAGCCATGATGATTACCATTGCAGTGGCAAAGGTTGGAGCAAAGTTTCTATAATCTCCAACTTCTGCAAAGAACAACACTAACATAGCAGCTAAAACAGTACCACCTGAGAAGAATACGGGCATCCCTACCTCTTTCATAGCAGCTCTTATTGCATCATATTTGCTTTCATAATTTTTAAGTTCTTCACGAAAACGGGAGAAAACAAATAAAGAATAGTCTATAACTGCCGCAAATAAAAGAATCGACATAATTGATATCGTTTGATTGCTTAACAATAATCCTGCTTTCCCTAAAATTCCTAAGGACTTCATGACCACTTCATAGACAAACACAGCTGCCAATAATGGAATTAATGCTAACAGTGGTGAACGATAAATAACGATTAATAGAATAAGGATTAATCCGATTGTGGAGAAAATTAAAACTAAGTCAGCTCTTGAAAATAAATCAAGTGAATCTGTTGCGATTCCAGCTGGGCCAGTTACATACATTGTTAACTCTGAATTTTCTTCAACGACTTTTACCAATTCATCCTTTGAGTCTCGTATTTCCTTTGTTTCTAATGATTCATCGAAATTAATTGGAAGTAATGCCGTCGATTGGTCTTCAGAGAAAAATCCAGCAGCAGCCTGGGGTGGCAAACTTGTTAATGGAACTAATTGCTCGACACCAGGAATGTCAGCATCTTCTATAAGAGTAAATACGTCAACAAGTTCCTGGAAACCAAATTGTCCTTCGTTTGATTGAAAGACTAATATTCCTGGAGTTCCATTACTATCCTTGAAATATTCATCTATCTTACTTTGGGCAATGACCGATTGTGCATCATCAGGTAACGAGTCTATCCTTGTAACCTCATAATCCTTCGCATTCGGTGCAAACACGGCCAAAAGCACCGTAATAATAAGCCATGTAACTAAAGTAATCCATACACCTTTTTTCGTAGTGACTCTATCTGTAATGGCTTGTAATAGCTTTTTCATAATTAAACCCACCTCTACTTACTAAAGTAACACATCTGTTACTTTCAATAAAAAATAATGACACAGTTGTCAGGATAATTATCTTTTAAAGTGACACATGTGTCAATTATGAAGCTTTGAAGATTCCGTGACATATTATTTCCTTAATTGATTGTACCCATACATCACGTGGAATCCCAAAATGATTTGGAATTGCAACTGATTGAAATATATAGCCTAATACAACAGGTTCTGGGATATTTGGGTTTAATATTTGTTCCCGTTTACCTGATTCAATTAAGCTCTCGACATGTTGATACATTTGAATATGGTATTTTTGGAGTTTTTCCTTATTCGCTTTTACCTTATCATTTATATGAACTGGCACACGTTTTCCAATTTCAATAAGGTGATAAAGCTCTGGATTCTTAAATATTAGTTGTAAAAGAAAATCAAATTGTGGTTTAAACCCTTCAATTGTGTTGATTTCCTTTAGTTCTTCAAGAATCTGCTCCATTTTAAAAAGCATATATTCCGTGATCAATTCTTCCTTGTTTTCATAGTACTTGTAGATTGCTCCACGGGAAACCTCCAATTGTTCTGCCACCAAACTGAACTGGAACCCTTCATAATTATATGTAAGTAGAAGTTCCTCAGTCGTCCGATATAAGTCTTCTGTTGTAAATTTACGTTCACGAGCCATGTTTCTTTCACCCCACCTCATTATAAAACAAGAGTTTCCAAAAGAGAATGATTGCCTTTGAATTGACATAATAAGGTGAACAAATGTGATTGTCCACCTTACAAGATTCTGTTATTTGCCAATTGCTCTTCGCACAATTGGGACAACTTCCCCAGCTAATAATTCAATACCTTTGGCCACATTTTCATATGGTTGTCCACCGATATCTAATTGAGCAAGAAAACGTTGGTGTCCAAAGAGTTCATGCTGGTGTAAAATTTTTTCAGCAACTTGTTGTGGACTTCCAACGAACAAAGCAGTCTCTGGACCTGCCATCTGCTCAAAATCTTCTCTTGACATTCTTGTCCCCATTCCACGTTGACGGTTCACATAAGACCAGTAGTTAGAGTAGTAGGGATAAAACTCATCTTTTGCTTGCTGTGTTGTCTTTGCAAGATAGGCATGGCCTGTTACGCCAACCTTCAAGTCTTCAGGTGCATGTCCATGCTCCACACCTGCTTGACGATAAAGGTCGACAAGTGGCTTAAACCGTCTTGGATGTCCACCTAAGATTGCTAAAGCCATTCCTACACCTAATCTTCCAGCACGTACAGCACTTTCAGGTGATCCTCCAACACCAATCCAAATTGGCAATTGTTCTTGCACAGGTCTTGGGGCTATTTCTGCATTCCTTAAGGAAGAACGAAAATTGCCTGACCAACTAACAGTCTCATGTTGATTCAGTTGTAGGAGGAGTTCCATATGTTCTTCAAACAATTCATCATAATCATTTGTGTCATATCCAAATAAAGGAAATGACTCTATAAATGCCCCCCGACCTACAAGTATTTCAGCACGACCATCTGAAAGCAAATCCAATGATGCAAAATCCTCAAATAGGCGGACTGGATCAAGTGTACTTAATACACTGGTTGTACTCGTTAATCTAATTTGTTTCGTTACTTGTGCAATTGCTGCTAATATCACCGCGGGAGATGATGAAGCATAATCTAGACGATGATGTTCCCCGATACCAAATACATCTAAACCCACTTCGTCCGCTAGTTGTGCAGCTTTTACGATTTCTTTGACTCTATCTCTAGCCGATATTGTAGTACCACTAATTGGATCTGGTCCTATATCCGCCAGTGTGTATATCCCTATTTCTATTTCAGTTTTCTTAGTCTGCTCCATGAAGGTCCGCTCCTTCTTTTCTTATATAATTTCACTTTTAAATAACACTTACTTTATGTAAGTTAGTATAGTAACACAACTAAATATTGTCAAGAAATTACATTCCCATCTGTAATCGTATCATTATTTTTGATACAATGAATCATAAGTGAGGTGGTAATTAAAGATGAAACAACCTACAATTTGTCCAAAATTTGAAAAGGCTATATCGCTATTAAGTCAAAGATGGACAGCATTAATTATCTATCAGTTGTTATCGGGACCACGAAGGTTTAACGAAATTCAATCAACTATTGGGATAAGCGGAAAAGTATTATCTAGTCGTTTAAAAGATCTAGAGCAACAAGGATTAGTTAGTCGACAGGTTATTCCAGAAATACCCGTTATTATAGAGTATTCCTTAACGGAGAAAGGGCATTCCATGGAGCCCATTTTAAAAGAGATTGAAAAATGGTCACAAGAATGGGTAAAAATAAAATAGTGGGCCTGGGAATGAACTGTTCCCAACCCACTATTCTTGTGGTGATTCAATTGTTTCGATGAATTTTTCCATTGTGGAAGTTAAGTAAGAATCGCTTCTTCTTATGAATACAGTTTTTAATCGACTATATTGGCTCGGCAAGGTGTAGCACTTGATAAGTCCACTTTGTTCAAGATGTGTAACTGCTGATCTTGGGACGAATGCAACGCCAAGTCCTACGACAACGCTACGTAAAATGGTTTCCAGTGTTCCAAATTCCATTATTTTTCGTGGTGTGATATTTTGGTCTTTATACCAAACTTTCAAACGCGCTCGGTATCCACAGCCTTCACTAAAACAAAGAATCGTCTCCTCTTTAACCTCTTCCAATGATGAAGTGTGTATATCTGAAATTAAAACAAGCTCCTCTTGAAACACTTCATGCGTCACAAGATTGGGATGAAAATCTGCTTCTGAAACGAATGCTCCGTCTAACTTATGCTGTAAAACTTCATCTTCAAGGTTTTCAGTAACACCTGTATATAAGGACAGATCCACATTTTTATATTTTTTCGTAAACGTTGATAATATTTTGGGTAACTGAATGACGGTCTCGACCGTTCCAATTTCCAATTTTCCTGAAGGCTCATGTTTACTTTGAACAGCTTTTTTCATCTCATCTGTTAACAATAAGATTTGTTTACTATACATTAACAACTTCTTTCCTTCAGGTGTCAAGGTCATTCCACGTCGATGACGGTTAAATAAAGGCGTATTCAATTCCGATTCAAGCTTTTGTATTCTAGAGGTAATATTAGACTGAACGTAATTTAACTCTTTTGCTACTTCTGTAATGGTGCCTTTTTCAGCAATCATTTGAAATATTTCCAAATCCTTAAGTTCCACGTTTTCTCCTCCCCTCAATACTTCTCATTTTATTTTATGGTATCAAAAATAATGATGATAATCATTGTTTTTATTCATTTTACATGATATTCCATTACTTATATGATAGATATACAATTTTGAAGTGAATATAGAAAGAGGTAATGGAGAGTTGAAAAATAGTGTTTTATTAGGGGCCATCTTATGTTTTATTGCTGCGGTTTCTTGGGGAGCAATGTTTCCAGTAGCACATGCAGCATTTAAGCATATTGATCCTTTTTATTTTACAATCTTTCGGTATGGAGCTGTTACGGTCATACTTGTGGCGATATTATTATGGAGAGAAGGAAAACAAGCTTTTCGGCTTGAGGGGAAAGGACTATCATTATGGTTCTTTGGAACAATGGCGTTTACCGTCTATAATTTATTCATTTTCTGGGGTGAAGATTTATTAGGTGCTCCCGGAGTCATGGTAGCTTCGATTATGGAGTCACTAATGCCAATGATATCGATTGTAATTGTTTGGATGCTATTTAAAAAACGTCCACATTTATTTACATTAGTTTGTGTAATTGTCTCATTTATCGGTGCCATGCTGGTGATTACAAAAGGTGATATATACGCATTTCTTGGAGCGACTGAAGACTTTATCCCATCATTGCTCATATTTATCGCCGTCATTGGATGGGTTATTTATACAATGGGTGGTAGTGAGTTTAGCGGTTGGTCCGCTCTAAGATATTCGACGTTAAGTTGTTTACTAGGAACGATCACAGCTATCGTAGTTACCGTTGGAGTTACACTTACTGGATATTTATCTGTGCCCTCAGTAGACAATATTGTAGCAGTAAGTCCTCACTTATTATTTATGATCATATTCCCAGGAGTAATTGCATTGCTAGGATGGAATATTGGTGTGAGTATCCTATCACCATTAAATGGACTTTTGTTCATTAACTTTGTTCCTGTTACAACGCTTTTAATTTCCATAGTCCAAGGAAATTCTGTAACGATTTTCGACCTACTTGGAACGGTATTTATCATCGTCGCTCTCTTATCAAATAATATCTTTGTCAGGATGACACAAAAGAAAAAAACATTCACACCCGTTCAAACCAATATGCGAGAACGCGCATCCTAACATGCATAAAGCCCATCCAATTATCGGATGGGCTTTACATCTTCCATCATTCAATTGATCCTTAATTTCCCTCCCTAATCTAATTCATAAAACCCACAAACCACTGTCCCTACTGCTTTTGCGGCGACTAATAGCGCATCTTCATCGATATCAAATTTAGGATGATGATTGAAGAATGGATCCTTTTCTCCTTTTGGGGTACAGGCAATGTAAAAGAAACAAGAAGGGAATTTTTTTGCGTAATATGCAAAGTCTTCTGATGGTGCCATTGCAGGAAATTCCTTTACTTCTTTAATATCTTTGTCATTCGCACTTCTTAAATACCCCGCTACTTTTTCGGTCAATTCTGGATCATTATATAGAGGTGGATAATCATTTTCATATGCTAATTCACAAGTCACTCCGAATTCTTCTTCAAGTCCCTTCGCAAGACGTTTTACTTCATGCTCAATTTTTTCTCTTGTCTCCTCAGACATATAACGAATATCACCTTCAAGCTCTACACTATCTTTAATAACATTAAAGGTCCCTTTACCATCAAATGAACCGATTGTAATGACACCATTTTCGAAGGGACTTAGGCGTCTACTTATAATCGTTTGAGCAGCAGTAACAAAATGTGCACCTGCCACAATAGCATCATTTGCTAGATGTGGAGAAGAGCCGTGTCCACCTCTCCCTTGAATTTTCAATTTCATATATGCTCTTCCATTAAAGGAATACCCTCCATGATACCCTACTACTCCTGCAGGTCCCATTGGGAGGAGATGGATTCCAAATACATGATCCAAATCGTCAAGAACCCCTGATTCCACAATACTTTTTGCTCCTCCAGGTGGCACTTCTTCCGCATGTTGATGGATGATTTTAATCGTACCTGGAATTTCATCCTTTAATTGAATTAAACAATCAGCTAGTACCAATAAGTATGCAGTGTGTCCATCATGACCACATGCATGCATGACACCTTCTGTCTTAGATTTAAATGGTACATCTGTTTCTTCAACGATAGGAAGTGCATCAAAGTCTGCACGTAACCCAATATTTTTACCAGCCTTTCCTCCTTTTATGGTTACAACAATACCGTATCCATTGCCAACATTTGATTGTATTTCTACGTCTTTCCCTTTATAGAAATCAAGAATATATTGTGCTGTTTTTTCCTCCTCAAAGGAAAGCTCTGGGTTTTCATGTAGATATCTTCGGATTTCAATAATTTCATCTTTACGTGATTCTAACATCTCCATTAATTGTTTCTTCATGAACACGTACTCCTTTTTCCTTAGCAAAGCCAGAATCTTCGTTCTTTCACGAGTTTATTCGATAATGGGCTCAGGTTCTTTAGATTTTAGTTTTGATGTAAGATTTGGTTTCGTTGTTTTTTCTAGTTTCCCTGCATCTTTTGGTACCATTATAAGAATCGATAGGATCGATAAAATACCAAAGATTACATTGACTATAATCCCTACTGTTGCTGCCCATTCGAGATTACCAGTTGCTGCAATTGTTGCATAAGCTGCTGTTGAGATAGCCACACCAAATGCACTACCTAGTGAGCTTGCCATTTTATAAACCCCAGCCGCTTCACCAACTTTATCAGCTGGAGCATTCGAGACAGATGTATCAGTCGATGGGGTAGCATATATCCCGAGTCCTAATCCAAATAAAGCAAATCCAGTAAAGACCACAACTGTGTAGGTGAAATCTGGTAAGAAAGTTAAACCCATGATTCCTACACCAATTGTTGTAATGGTAGCCCCCCAAATCATAGGAGATTTTGCCCCTACTCTTTGAAGGATTTTCTCACCGACTCGAATCATAGAAAGTACAGTGACTAAATAACCTATCGAAAGCATTCCTGATTGGAATGAACTAAAACCTCGTCCCACTTGAACATAAGTGTTTGCAACAACTAACGTACCCGCAATCGCATTAAGTAGAAAGTTCGAAACAGTAGCACCCGTATATGGACCATTTTTAAATACGGCAAAATCAATAAGAACGATTTTTTTGCTCTTCTCTACTTTAATAAATACAATTAAACCGACAATGGTAACAGCGATGAGCAGCAGTGAAATTGGGCTTGTCCAGCCTAAATCTGAACCATACGTAATCAAAACATTCAATGCAATCATCGTTATGATAAAAATCCCTAAACCAGTGTAATCAAATTTAAAGGCTCCTGAGGATTCTTGCTTACTTTCAGGTGTGTCCTTAAGTAAAAACATCCCTACAACAGCAAATACAATCGAAAATATGAAGATCCATCTCCATCCTAATGAAGTTGCTATTGCTCCACCTGCAAACGAAGCTACTCCAGAGCCCCCCCAGGATCCAATTGACCAATAACTAAGTGCACGTTGCCGTTCTGCACCTTCGAAATATGCTTTCATTAATGCAATGGTTGACGGCATGATACATGCTGCTGAAACACCTTGAATAATTCTTCCTATTATTAGTAATGCTGCGCCTTGAGCCAAAACTAGACATAATGAGCCAATAATACTTAAAATAAACCCAATATAAGCGATCCTTTTCCTCCCTAATTTATCAGCTAGACCTCCTGCAGCAACGATAAACATTCCTGAGAATAAAGCAGATAAACTAATTCCAATGTTCAATGTCCCGAGTGAAATACCTAAATCTTCTTGTACGGCAGGAACTACATTCACGATTGCTTGTGCAAATAGCCAAAATGTAATAACTCCGAACACAATCCCAATAATCATTTTATTTGTACCTTTGTATACTGTTTCTATGAGTAAAACCCCCTTTTTCTCTATATTCCCCCTATGAAATTTCTTAATGCTGAACGGAAAGTTGAAAATAATACCAACCATAAAAAAGGCCTGTATCTTTTTACGATACGGGCCTTTTTCATTCTCACTTTTTCAAATTTAATGACTAGTACAGCACAAATTTCACAATGCACTCAACAACCAAAACAATTTAAACAATCGTTTGATTAAATTTACAAATTGTTGATACACTTAAGGTAACCCATTAAACAAACGTTTGATTAAAAATGGGTTTTCTGGAAATTAACAGATTAGTACAGATTTTTAATGACTTGAATCTCAAGGAAGCATTGATAATTTTTCAGTATACCTTTCTTCATTAAACGGTACATTATTTTTTAATATATCGTACATTTCTTCAACAAGTACCCTTCCGATCATTTCTTTGGAATCTTGTTCAGAGAAACCTAAGCTAACCAGACGTTCCAACGTTTCTTTCGTTGACTTCGGATCATTTATCATAATTTGATTATCTACAATTTCTAAAATTTTTGATTTTAATTTATGGTTTACCAAATGCCTTATCCTCCCTTTTTTGGGTTATCTATAACAAATGTGTATTTTCTAACCTCGTGAGTTAAAAACCAACTTCGCAACTGCTTCACAGTGCACAGTGTGTGGGAACATATCGACTGGTTGCACCTCAACTGTCTGATAGCCACCGTCTTCTAAGATTCTAAGATCCCTTGCAAGTGTTGCTGGATTACATGAAACATATACAACTTTTTTCGGTTTCATTTTTAAAATCGTCTGTAATAGTGCCTCATCACAGCCCTTACGCGGAGGATCCACAACAATGACATCTGCTTCAATCCCATTCTTGTACCAGGAAGGGATTACAACTTCTGCCTCACCTACTGCAAATTCCGCATTATTTATTTTATTCAAGGCAGCATTACGCTTTGCATCCTCAATCGCCTCAGGGACAATTTCAACACCGTACACCTTCTTAGCTTTTTGTGCTAAAAATAAAGATATAGTCCCTATCCCACAATAGGCATCAATCACCGTCTCTTCTCCTGTAAGCTCGGCATATTCCAATGCTTTCTCATAAAGTATCTTCGTTTGTTCTGGATTGACCTGATAAAACGATCTAGCTGAAATAGCGAAGCGAATATCACCAATATTGTCGTAAATATATTCTTCGCCCCAAATAACAGTTGTTTCATTTCCAAAGATTACATTCGTCTGTTTGGAGTTAATATTTTGCACGATTGATTTAACTTCAGGTAACTGGTTGGTAATATCTTCAATCAACTTATTTTTATGTGGAAGATCCTTTGTTCTTGTGATGAGAACAACCATAATTTCACCTGAGACAAGACCATAGCGTGCCATAATATGACGTATTGTTCCTTTATTGCTTTTTTCATTATAGGCTTGGATTCCATATTTCTCACAGATTTCTTTTACTGTTTGTACAACCAAGTCGTTCTTTTCTTGCTGTATAAGACAACTTTTCATATCAATAATTTGATGGCTGCGTTGTTGGTAAAATCCTGCCACAAGGCCACCTTCACGATCAGCAACGGGCACCTGCGCCTTATTCCGATAGCGCCATGGATTTTCCATTCCAAGTACAGGATGTACCATGATATCTTGGAGCTTGCCGATTCGAGTCAACACATCTTGGACTTGTCTTTGTTTTGCTATTAACTGCCCCTCGTAACTAAGATGCTGAAGCTGACAACCTCCGCATTCTTTGTATATCGGACATGGAGCATCAACGCGAAATTTACTTTCTTCGTATAGTTCAATTAACCTACCGAATCCATAGTTTTTTAGAACCTTCGTGATTTTTATTTTTGCTTTCTCACTTGGTAAACCATTCGGAACAAAAATGGGAAAACCCTTAATTTTCGCAACACCAGATCCATCATGGGTAAGATCTTCAAAAGTCACATCATAGTATGTATTTTTTTCAACTGGAGGTTTCAGTTTTGTCATTGAATTTTTCTTCCTTTACGTTCAAAATGCTAGAACTGATTGTAACATATTGGAGGTATGATGCGCCAATGTAGGTTGCTATCTACGTTAAAATAAAAGGCTGTTTTCACAAACTTTGTTGTTATTAACACAATTGATTTCCTCTGCAGGTTGACGCTCCTGAGCGGGCGTGGCTTGAGCCTTCTCAACGAAATGTGGAGGCGGCTTGCACTCAAAACGAGAAAATTGGCCGACTAAAATCGCCACGTTCCTGTGCGCCGAGACTCCGACTAAAAGGTGTATTTTGCCTCTGCAGGAGAAGTTGAAATTTCTTTAGTTTCTAGCCGCTACAACTGGACAATTCTCTAAACACTCCTGCGGGGGCTCAAGTCTCACGCTTCTCTGAGCAGGAGTCGCCTCCTTTCGCTAAAAATCAAAAGATTAGTTTTATCAAATAGCAACACTCTTTAAGAAAAGAGCGAAATAAAAAAATCTGGCCCTCGCCAGATTTTCTATTCTACTCCATACTCTCTGCTTTTTCTTTCGATACCAAAACATTAATATGTTTATATAGATTTACAAATTCGCCTGGTAGCAAACCACCATACTCACCGTCTAAATTGATTTGCATCTTTTCAGTCGGATTGACTTTAACACGGTTCGCTTTCGTGTAAATGACATGAGGGTCATTAATATGCTCCCCACGAATCGCTAGCGTGGCAACCTTAATGAAATCAGCTAAATTAGCCTTTTTTAAAATCAACAAATCAAATAAGCCATCGTTCAACGAGGAGTCGGGTGCTAGCTTTTCAAAGCCACCAACAGAATTCGTTAATGAGACAAGGAATAACATAATTTCACCTTCAAACAACTTTCCATCATACTCAATACTTACTTCAGTTGGTCGAATTGAAGGAAGCATCTCCATACCTTTTAAATAATAAGCAAGCTGCCCGAGCATCGTTTTAAGCTTACTTGGAACTTCATAGGTTAACTCAGTTAACCTACCTCCACCTGCAATATTTACAAAATATTTATCACTTACTCGACCTATATCAATCGGAACTGAATTGCCTTCAATAATTACATCACAAGCACCCTCAATATTTCGAGGTACCCCAATTGCACGCGCAAAGTCATTCGTTGTTCCAACTGGAATCACTCCAAGTGTTGGGCGATATTCTTGCTCAGCCAAGCCGTTGACAACCTCATTGATTGTCCCATCTCCACCTGCTGCAACAACTAGGTCGTATTCCCTTTCAACCGCAATTCTCGCAGCATTAGTTGCATCCCCTGCCCCAGTTGTTGCATGACAGGAGGTTTCATATCCTGCCTTTTCTAACTTTTCGAGCACCTCAGGAAGATGTCGTTTGAATATTTCTCTACCAGAAGTTGGGTTATATATAATACGAGCTCTTTTCATTTTCATCATCCTAAAAATAGATAATCAATCGTTTATTTTTACATCATAGCTTATCCAATTGAATTAATCAATTTGGATATTAGTAAAATAATCCAATTACTACATACGTATTTACTATATCATTTTTATGTAGAAAACACTATTAAGGTGCCCATCGAGCTAATTCTTAGTAATCAAAATGCGCTTTGAGAAAATTCAAAGCGCATTTCATCTTTACAATTTTTCTACTAGGTTTATGGTTACTACATTACTATTAAAAATTGATAGTTTATAAGTACCTTCTCCTAGCTGTTTTGTTCCTTTATACAATTTTTCAGTGGTGCTTTTCTCGTATACTTCATCTGTCTCGTCACGATCCGTTGTATCAATTTTATCCCATTTCATATTGCCATTTTCTAACTCATTATGAGAAACGGCAGATAACAAAATATTACTCTTATCATCCACATGTACGGAAACATTGGCTGCTCCATCTACAATCCAGTTATTTTTAAGCGAACCAGGATAGAGTGAAACATGATTATCCTGTCCGCGAACCTCTAATTGAATTGAATTTGGAACAATAATCGTTGGCTCCATTGTTGTATAAGTAGAAAATGGCCCCACATACTCAGCTGGTTCCTTTAATGTCACGTACAATGTATCTCCGACAACCTTTGTAGTCACATAATCCGTTGTTTCTGAAATAATTGGGTCTGCTTTCGGATGAATAGTTGCCCTATAAACACCAAACACATGCAATTCAGTTGAAGAAGATCCCTCAATTTTACTGGTGACTCCATTTGTCTCAAGGACCACTCGGTTAATGTCCGTTACCAAGTTTTCTTCTACAGCAGGTAAGTCCATCGAACGGTGTTCTGCACCAATCGCACCTTGAACCTCATCAATCAGTCCTACAGACGACAATAGCGTAAATCCAATTCCAATCATCCCAATAATTCCCACAAACAAAATGCTTAAGAAATCATATTTTACAATTGGATCTTCCTGTTTTGATAAAACAAGGTAAACAACAATCTCAATTCCTAGAACAATTAAAATGATCGGCCACCACACAAGCAGTGGCTCTATCATTTGCATCCCCATTATTTGTGAAACAAAAAGGAGAATACCTAACAATATCAAAGATATTCCCATTGATATAGATCCAACACGCCATTTCCTCATCATGCGTTCTCCTTTCGTTTTTTACTTCCGACCATAAGCTTCAAGCCTCCACCAATTAATAGAATACATATGATTGTCCCTTGGAAGTAATCGTAGTAAAAAGATTGGATATCAAAATTAAATGCATTCAAGATTATTGGGCCGACTGTCGGGAGTACAACATTCACAACCAAATAGTAAATCCCTAATGCAATTAGACCAAACCCTACCCATTTTTGATGGTTTACAATATAAGATACAACTGGAACGTCTTCAAGCTCTTCTTCACCATGCTTTGATACCTTCTGAAGGGCATCAAAAAAGCTATAAAACCAAATAATTGGGATTAAAAATAGGAATAGAGACAACCTGAGTTCATCTAGTATATAAATGGCTAATAGAAAGGCAGCCATTAACTGAATACCACGTTTTTGCAGTCCAAGATACAAGTGCCCCGCTCCAGGAAAAATCGCTAAAACAGTTGCTAGAGTCTTGCTTTTTCGCCCTTGTTCTCGTCTTGTTTCTTCAAAATCCTCGATAATCGTTTTATCGACCAATTCTTCTCCACGCTGTTTTTTTCCTACAAGTTGAACAGCATCAAACATGTTGTACACCCAAATGATCGGAAGAATTCCTAGAAACACCATGAATGCACCTTGGTCCGTGAAGACTGAGATAAACACAATCATTGTTCCTAATCCAAAAAATCCGATGAGAAATGTCAAACCACGATTAATCAATCCAAGCTGGAAATGTCCTAATCCTGGGACGAATGATAGGATAATCGTATAAAAGCGCTCTGAATCTTCCGTTTGTGATACAATGTTTCCCTCTTCTCCAACATGCGCAACCTGCTGATTATGTTTACTTTTTTTCATTAAAAACAAAATCATATCTAACACATTAATCGCCGTAACAAAAAAAGAAATTAATAATCCGATAAGGATCACGTCACCGATATATCCGCCAAAAAACCAAATAAATATGGTAAAAAACAATGGGATAAAAGCGCCCATCCCGTATAAATACCCTCTTACTTTTCGATTCACATAAAAATGTCCAACACCTGGTATAAATGATAGAAAAAATGCAAGTACTGGATTATAATTCATCTTTCACCCTCCTTATGATTTACTTCAAATATGTCAAATATGGATAATGCTTTTTCCATCAAACTATCCGTTACAGATTGCCTTTGCTCAGAAAAACTTGATGCTTCCACTACTCCAATAATTCCTGTCATACTTTGGAAGACCCCCGTCGACATCAAAGTTACTGTCACGGTTGCCGCAATTCCATAATGGAAAATTGGGCTTTGCAGGAACGACTTTCTTTTGTTTTCTTTTTTCAAAGCAAGCTTTACAATTACCTCGTCTGTAAAGCTCTCATTTTCGATATCTGGTAATTCATCAGCTTGATTTTCCACTAATTCCATATAGATTTCTAAACATTGATCACAGGAAAACAGATGATTTTCGAGTTCTTCTCGCTTTATTTCTGCTATTTCATTCTTTATATACATGAACCACTCGTTTCTGCTGAAATGACTCATTTAAAATCATCCTCCTTCCAATGTTTTTTCATCCAGTTTCGGGCTCGATACAGTTTTGTTTCAACTGTTTTTACCTCAACTTGTTGCTCCTTGGCAATTTGTTTATAGCTTTTTTCGGCTAAATAATAAGCTTCAATTACATTCCGATAGTTTGCCGGCATATCTCGTAATCTTTTTTTAACCATTTCTTTTTGTTCTTTTCGCAAAAGAGGGACAACGACGTTTTCCTCAGCTGAGGAGACTGGAAGTTCATCAGACTCAAGAATCATTTCCTGTTGCCGCTGTTTCTTCCGTTTCACATCAATTGCATGGTTTACCGCGATTCGAGTCATCCATGCTTTTATCCCTTGTGAGTGGTATTTTGGGAGAGCATAGTAGATTTTGAGAAACACTTCCTGCGAGGCATCCTCGGCATCTTTTTCATGGCGTAAAACCGAATAAATCGCCTTGAAGACTAGATTTTTATATTTTTCAATGAGTAAGCGAAAGGCATGCTCATCCCCTGCTGCTGCCTTCTCAATCAGTTTCTCATCCTCCAATTGCACTCTCCCCCCTCTCTTTCTTTGTCTACCTAATTAGACGAACTAACTTCTACTATACCCTACAGTTTTTATAAAAAAATTATTAAAATTTTTTTAGAATGAAAAAAGACCCTCATTCTAGAAGGTCTCGTAACCAATTATTTATTTCGATTAATTACTTTATAGAGAAAGGTTGCGATTAATGTTGATGGAAAGTTAAGTAGGTTTCCTTGTAGATTGTATTGTAATTGTTGCTCCTCAAAGGACATGTCGTCATACATTTCGTTATGAGTTTTATTTTTTCTCTTTAATTCCTGCTTTGTTGCCTCTATATTGCGATATTGGATGGGGATCATGACTAAAATATAAAGGACTAATACTGCTACAATTATGGTTATAGCCATACCCATTCTTGTTTCCCCCTTATGACAGTACCTATACTTCTATTTACGAATGAAAGGAAGGAAAGTTTCGCAGTACAAAATTTAATGATCTTTTTGTAGTAAACATAGCTTTTGGTTAGACTATATACAGCATGTTTTCCTTATAAATTTTAGAGATTAGAAACAGAAGACAGTCATTAAAATAACGTAAGAGATATAGATTCTGTGTTCATTCGGACTCATAAACAATCAAATGACTGATTTCTGTCAGATTACTACTCAATTTCAGACACAAATCCTCCTGATTCCATAAATACTGTCTGAATCATACTCTCATTTTGACTTCGAAACATTTAATTGCTTCTCTACTGTCAGAATGCCACTCGTTTTTGCACGCAAACCCTCTATGAACCATGTAATACTGTCTTGAATCACACCCTCATTTGGACTCTAAGACGCTTAAATACTTGATTTCTGTCAAAATACTAATCGATTTCAGACTCAAATCCTCCTGATTCAATAAGTACTGTCGCAATCCTAATCACTTTTGGTCACACTTCTCCCTTAAGATCAAAAAGGTGTCAGTATCACCCTCTAATTCGTACTCGAGCACATAATAAGCTTGATTACTGTCAGATCAGATAATAACCAATGTACGATTAACATAAATACAAAAAGGACCCACTTAAAAAGTAGATCCCTTTGATTTTTACAACTTATTCATTTCTTCAGCAAGGATTTTGTTAACCATTTGTGGGTTAGCTTGTCCTTTTGTTTGTTTCATGACTTGTCCCACTAGGAAACCAATTGCCTTTCCTTTTCCGTTTTTAAAGTCTTCTACGGATTGTGGGTTGTTCGCAATAACCTCAACGATAATTTTCGTTAAGGCTCCCTCATCAGAGATTTGAACTAGACCTTTTTCCTTTACGATCGTTTCTGCGTCTCCGCCTTTTTCGATAAGCTCTTTAAAGACGGTTTTCGCAATCTTAGAGGAGATGGTGCCATTTTCAATTAATTTAATCATGCCTGCAAGGCCAGCTGGTGTTAAGGCAATTTCATGTAATTCCTTCTGCTCGGCATTGAGGTAACCTGAAACTTCACCCATAATCCAGTTTGAAGCTTGCTTTGCATCTGCACCGTTCGCAACTGTTTCTTCAAAGAAATCAGATGTTTCCTTTGTCACTGTAAGAACAGCGGCATCGTACTCAGGAAGTCCAAGCTCTTCAATATAACGCTTTTTACGAGCATCAGGAAGCTCAGGGATTTCAGCTCGTACCCTTTCCATCCACTCATCATCAATATAAAGTTCCACTAGGTCTGGCTCTGGGAAGTAGCGGTAATCATCTGATCCTTCTTTTACACGCATTAAGATGGTCGATTTTGAAGATTCGTCATAACGTCGTGTTTCTTGTCCGATCACTCCGCCTGCTGATAATACCTCTGCCTGGCGGATTTCTTCATACTCAAGACCATTTTTAACAAAGGCAAATGAGTTCAAATTCTTCAACTCTGTCTTTGTTCCAAACTCTTTTTGTCCAACTGGGCGTAGAGAGATATTAGCATCACAACGAAGTGAACCCTCTTCCATTTTACAGTCAGACACACCTGTGTATTGGATAATTGATTTTAATTTTTCCAAGTATGCATATGCTTCATCTGGTGTACGAATGTCTGGTTCTGATACGATCTCAATTAATGGTGTTCCTTGACGGTTTAAATCAACTAAAGAGTAGCCTCTGCCTGAGTGAGTCAGTTTACCTGCATCCTCCTCTAGGTGAAGACGAGTAATCCCAATCTTTTTCTTTTCACCGTTTACTTCGATTTCAATCCAACCATTTTCACCGATCGGCTTATCAAACTGAGAAATTTGGTAAGCTTTAGGATTATCAGGATAAAAATAATTTTTACGGTCAAATTTTGTTTCCTGGTTAATCTCACAGTTTAACGCCATAGCCGCTTTCATTGCCCACTCAACTGCTTTTTTATTTACAACAGGAAGAACACCTGGGTATCCTAATTCAACAACACTTGTTAACGTGTTTGGTGCCGCACCAAATGCGTTGGGTGCACTTGAAAATATTTTTGAGTTGGTTTTAAGTTCAACGTGAACCTCAAGTCCGATAACTGTTTCAAATTTCATTTTAGTTTCCCCCCTTACAATTGTGGTTTTTGTTTATGATGATCAGTTGCCTTCTCGAACGCATCGGCAACACGATAAATTGTGCTTTCATCAAAATGCTTACCAATAATTTGAAGCCCTAATGGTAGTCCATTTGAGAAACCACAAGGTACTGATATTCCTGGTACACCAGCAAGGTTAACTGGTATTGTGAGAATATCGTTTGCATACATTGTAAGTGGATCATCCACGTTTTCACCAATTTTAAATGCTGGTGTTGGTGTAGTAGGTCCGATGATGACATCATATTTTTCAAATACGTCTTCAAAGTCTTTCTTAATTAATGTACGAACTTTTTGTGCCTTTTTATAATACGCATCATAGTATCCTGAACTTAGTGCGAATGTACCAAGCATAATACGACGCTTTACCTCGTCACCAAAGCCCTCGCTTCTTGAAAGTTTGTACATATCTAGAAGATTCTCTGCATTGTCCGAACGGTATCCATAACGAACGCCGTCAAAACGAGCTAGGTTCGCAGATGCTTCTGATGAAGATAATAAATAATATGTTGCTAGTGCATATTTTGAATGAGGAAGTGAAACTTCTTCCCATGTTGCACCTAGTCCTTCAAGAACTTTTAGGGCATCTAATACAGATTGGCGAACTTCTTCATTCACACCTTCACCAAGGTATTCTTTTGGAACCGCAATTTTTAGCCCGTTAACGTCACCAGTTAAGGCAGATACATAGTTTGGTACGTCTACATCTGCTGAAGTAGCATCCATTGGATCTATACCAGAGATTGCCTGTAATAGATATGCATTATCCTCAACAGTGCGAGTAATTGGTCCAATTTGGTCTAAAGATGAAGCAAACGCAATTAATCCAAAACGCGACACTCGACCATATGTCGGCTTTAATCCAACCACTCCACAAAATGCAGCAGGCTGACGGATGGAACCACCTGTATCAGAACCAAGTGAGAATAAAACTTCCCCCGC
Organism: Bacillus nitroreducens; assembly: GCF_964021195.1. Taxonomy (NCBI): domain Bacteria; kingdom Bacillati; phylum Bacillota; class Bacilli; order Caryophanales; family Bacillaceae; genus Bacillus; species Bacillus nitroreducens. The sequence continues at coordinate 652,429 of NZ_CAXHYI020000003.1, forward strand.
AGCAACTGCTGCTGCAGAACCACCACTTGATCCTCCTGGAACACGGTCAAGATCCCATGGGTTTTTCGTTACTTTGAAGCTAGAGTTTTCATTTGATGAACCCATCGCAAACTCATCCATGTTTAACTTACCAACCGTTACCGTTTGGGCATTTTGGAGTTTTTGAACAACTGTTGCATCATAGATTGGATCAAAGTTTTCTAGAATTTTACTAGCAGCCGTCGTACGAAGACCTTTGGTTACAATATTATCTTTCACACCAATTGGCATTCCAAATAATAAGCCTAAATCCTCGTTCTTTCCTAATGCTTCATTTAATTGTTTTGCATACTCTCTTGCATTTTCTTCATTTAATGTTAAGAAAGCTTGTACTTTTTCATCAACCGCATTGATTCTCTTAAATGATTCACCAACAAGGTCAGATACTGAAATTTCTTTTTTATGTAATAAAGAATGTAATTCAGACACTTTGTGCTCAAATAGTGACACCTTTTATCCCCCCTTTTATTCAATTATCGCTGGTACGCGAAATTGACCATCTTTTGCATCAGGTGCATTTTTTAATACTTCTTCAATAGGTAATCCTTCTTTAGCGACATCTTCTCGCATTACATTTTTAACAGGAAGAACATGTGAAGTTGGCTTCACACCTTCTGTATCTAGTTCATTTAATTGCTCTGCAAATGAAATAATCGCATCTAACTGTTGTTGGAACATCTTTGCTTCATCCTCTGTTACAGCCAAACGCGCTAAGTTTGCAACATGCTTAACTTCTTCAATCGAAATCCTCGACATTTTCCTTCACCTCCACCGTCCATACAATATACTGATAATATCAAAATTTACTCTATTTCGGCAACATTTCCTCTCTCATTCTTCCCAGTTTCGACATGAATCAATTCGAAAAATCGAGTTGGGCAGATATTTTTCTTTTAGACAGGAAATTTGTTATAGTAGGATTACAAATATTAGCATTTGGAGTGATTGTAATGGAAAGGATTACTTCTGTTGAACAATTTAATGAAATTATTCAATCTGAAGGTGCAGTTATTAAGTTCGATACAACTTGGTGTCCTGATTGCCGACGCCTAGAAGCGTTTATCGGTGAGATCCTCGAAACTCACAATAGTGTCCCTTGGTACAGCATGGACAAGGACGATTTCCCTGAGATTGCCGAAAAATATCAGGTAATGGGAATCCCAAGTCTTCTTTATTATAAAGGTGGAGAAAAGCTTGGCCACTTACACAGTGCAAATGCAAAAACTCCTGAGCAAGTAAAAGAATACTTAGAAGGATTAGGAATCTAGGAACAATTGCGCAAGCGACTTGAAAAAGAAACATCCTCGACCTACACATGTCCTGTATAAACCGTCGATGCAACACAACCTTAGAATACCTTGTATTTTCATGGTGGGATGCTTTTCTCATGAGTCCTTACTTGTTGAAAAAATAATAGGCCGTTACCTGCAAAAATTGCAGGAACGGCCTTTTTTTTTACGCTTTTTTTAGTTTCTCTTTTACCGAGTCAAATTCATCTTGGATTTCTTGAGATGGTGCTTTTGTAACCAAGCTAACAACGATAATGGAGATGAGGGCAAGTAGGAAACCTGGAACGATTTCATACAAACTAAATGGAATGACAGCCTCCCTAATAACCTCACCAGCTTCATTCAACTTAGGTGTAGATAATATACTCCAGACAACGACTGTAACTGCTCCTACGATCATTCCGGCTAATGCTCCCCAACGATTCATCCTTTTCCAGAACAGGGAGAGAATGATAACAGGACCAAATGCAGCTCCAAATCCTGCCCACGCATATCCAACCAAATCTAAAACCTTACTATCTCGGTCATAACCTAAGAAAATAGCAACTATTGCTATCACAAGGACTGCAATTCTACCAACCCACATTTCTTCTTTCGGACCAGCATCTCTTCTAAAGATCGCTTTATAGAAATCCTGGGTCAATGCACTTGAAGAAACAAGTAATTGGGAATCAACTGTACTCATAATCGCTGCAAGAATACCTGCCAATAAGAATCCAGCCACCCACGGGTTAAATAACACTTGTGAAAATTCAATGAAAACAGTCTCAGGATTTCCAAGTGGTGTCTCTGCAAAATAAGCAATACCTGTGAATCCAATAAAAATTGCTCCGAATAAAGATAAAACCATCCAAGTCATCCCAATAAATCGTGCCTTAGGAATTTCTTTTGTCGATTTAATTCCCATAAATCGAACGACAATATGAGGTTGACCAAAATAACCTAGACCCCATGCTAACAACGAAATAATTCCTAGAGTAGTTGCACCAGACATGACATCTAAATAACTTGTGTCTATGGCTCCAATTTTATTAACCGTCTCACCCCATCCACCAAGCTCATAAATGGTTACAATCGGGATAATAATTAAAGCCAGGAACATCAAAATACCTTGAACAAAGTCCGTCCAGCTTGCTGCTAGGAAACCACCAAAGAAAGTATAGGAAAGTATAACGGCAGCTCCAACCCAAAGGGCGAGTTCATAGTCCATCTTAAATGAGCTTTCTAATAGAATCGCTCCTCCGACGAGACTAGCAGAAGTATAGAAGGTAAAAAATACTAAGATGACAACCGCGGAAATAATACGTAGAAGCTTTGATCCATCACGGAAACGGTTCTCAAAATAATCTGGTACCGTAATTGAATCCTTTGACACCTCTGTATACACTCGGAATGGTTTCGCAATAAATTGCCAGTTCAGGTAGGCCCCAATCGCTAAACCTACTGCAAGCCAAATTTCGCCCATTCCACTTGCATACATTGCACCAGGCAAACCAAGCATGAGCCATCCACTCATATCAGATGAACCTGCACTTAGAGCAGCAACTCCTGCACCTAGCCTTCTTCCACCTAGCACATAGTCAGTTAAATTTTTCGTCATTCTTGCAGCAAGAATACCGATGACTAGCATTCCTACTAAATAGATTATAATAGCTGTAAACGTTTGTGGATTAATATCCATGTTTAGACATCCTCTCCTCTTTCAGTAAATAGCGTGATTGCAGATAGTACAATTAACGATAACATTGGCACGAGTAACCAAAACCAAGTGGCACCTGTTAAACTATATTCCACCCTTTCACCCCCAAAAATTTTGTTATCCATATACCTATGCAGTCATATACAATTTCATGATTATTCCCATTATTCAATATCAACCACAAGGTAAACTAAACACCAATTAATCGTAACACATCATTATTATTAGAACAGTTGTAATTATCAGATAAAAATTTTTATATTTATATTTATTCAATAGTTTGCATTAATTTTAACTCTATGAACCTAATAACCTAATATCTATTCATGAAAACGAATAAAATTAAATTGAACTTTTTATGAAAACGAATAAAATTAAATTGAACTTTTTATGAAAACGGGCTATAAATTTGTCATTTTTCAGAAATACTGAGAAAATAAATAGTAAATAAATTTTTATAGAAATGGGAGAATCCGATGAAAGTTAAAATTAATCGTAATGCTGCAAAGGTAATGAAAAAAATGCTCGAAAGTGAAGAATCTGAAGGTAAAATGCTTCGTGTTGTCATTACAGAGATGCACGGGGACCACGCACATTATGCGCTCCAATTCGATAATCCTACAGAACATGATGAAATTGTAAAAACCGATAAAGACATTGAGGTTCTTCTAGATACGAGGGATGCAGAATTTTTAGACGGAGTTTGGATTCAATTCTTCTATGTTCCTGAAGAACAATTTGTAATTACAAACCCGAAAAAAGGCCATCATCACCACTAAAACCTGCTTTGATATGTTTAGCTCGGAGAATCGTCCGAGCTTTTTTATATAAAAAAGTCAAGAGACATTTTTACCACATTACATAACATTATCTTTATCACTTCTTATAAATTGTAAAAAATGGGTGTGTTTACTGTAAATTGAGTCTGCAAGCAAAGTATTTATTGTATATTGTTACTAGATTGGAAGCTTGGTTATCCAATCCATACATTAATGATTTGGAGGTATTGAAAACAATGAAAAAGAACTTATTGTTTAAAATTGGAGCCTCTCTACTAGCAATATTCTTAATGACAGCTTGCAGCAGTGAAGATACAGACCAACAGCCAGATACGGAAGAAACAAATGTAGAACAAACAGAGGTTGGAGAAAAAGAGGATACAGATTTAGCTCTGGACAATTTGTAAACATGTCTTAGTAAAATACCAAACGCCCTCTCATTTTAAGCGAGAGGGCGTTTCTTTTGCACTTATAACATTTCTGAAATTGTTTTTGCTTGCATGTGAAGTAGAAGATAATCAGGGCCACCTGCTTTTGAGTCAGTTCCTGACATATTGAATCCACCAAATGGCTGATAGCCCACAATTGCACCTGTACATCCACGGTTAAAGTATAGATTCCCAACATGGAAGTCTTCTTTTGCCTTTTCAATATTGGCACGATTGTTTGAGATAACGGCACCAGTTAATCCGTATTCCGTATTGTTTGCGATCTCAATGGCATGGTCAAAATCACGAGCTTTACTGAAAGCTACGACAGGGCCAAAGATTTCTTCTTTCATGATACGAGCATCTTCCGCCACATCAGCAAAGATGGTTGGTTGGATAAACCAGCCTTTGGAATCATCTCCTTCACCGCCGTGAAGCAGTTTCCCTTCTTTCTTCCCAATTTCTATATAACCCATAATCTTGTCATATGCACCTTGATCATTTACTGGTCCCATAAAAGTCGATTTGTTAGTAGGGTCACCTACCATGAGTTCTTTTGTTAATTCAACAGTACGAGCTAAAACCTCATCATAGACTTCTTCAAGAACAACTGCACGGGAACAAGCTGAACATTTTTGTCCAGAGAATCCAAATGCAGACGCAACGATTGATTTAGCAGCTAATTCTAAATCTGCTTCTTTATCTACAACAATTGTATCTTTACCACCCATTTCAGCGATTACGCGCTTCAACCAAATTTGACCTTCATTTAATTTAGATGCACGTTCATAAATTCGAAGGCCTACATCACGTGAACCCGTAAAGCTAATGAAACGAGTTCTCGGGTGATCAACGAGAAAGTCACCAACCTCAGAACCACTACCAGGAATATAGTTCACTACTCCAGCAGGTAATCCTGCTTCTTCAAGGACTTCCATGAATTTCGCAGCAATGACTGGAGTTGTACTAGCCGGTTTTAGTAAAACTGTGTTTCCAGAAACTAATGCAGCAGTTGTCATACCAGCCATAATAGCAAACGCAAAATTCCATGGAGAAATAATAACTCCAACACCTAATGGGATATAAGTAAAACGATTATGCTCAATTGGACGGCTTTCTACTGGAATTCCATCCTTTAATTTCAACATTTGACGACCATAGTACTCCATGAAATCAATCGCTTCTGCTGTGTCAGCATCGGCTTCATTCCATGGTTTCCCCGCTTCTTTAACCAGTAATGCCGAAAACTCATGCTTGCGACGACGAACAATTGCAGCCGCTCTAAATAGTATATCAGCACGCATTTCTGGGCTTGATTTCCTCCAAGTTTGAAATGTCTTATCAGCAACCTGCATGGCTTTTTCAGCTAGCTCACGATTTGCTTTCGAAACATTTCCAACCACTTCTTCTTTATTCGCAGGGTTAACAGAGACGATTTTATCTTCAGTTGAGATTCGTTCACCACCAATGATTAGATCATAATCATTGCCTAAATATGATTCTACAGTTTTTAGACCAGCCTCAAACGCTTTGCGATTCTCTTCAATTGAAAAATCTGTAAATGGTTCATGTTTATATGGAACTACCATTCTACTTCGCCTCCCTTATAGTCTAAAACGTAACAATTTCATTCTACTAAAATAAAGCGCTTTCTTCAAACGAGAATAATAAGTCGCAATTTTCTTTCTTTAATCTCTGCGAGTGTATTTTCAAATCTTGTCAACAATTACAAAAAAGAAGACCCAACCTGATGGCTAGATCTTCCTTTCGTAAACTTGTTGTTTTATGACCATTGACTTACGTTTTTGAGATGGGCTTGGTACCATTTCCTTTTAGTCGAGCCACATACTAAGACAATGTATACATCTCAAGGAAGCCCCGCTTTTCGTTTCAATCTATTTGGTCGAATTTCCACCTCAAAAGCATCAATCCTTTAAAAAAATCCTTAATTATAGACATGTACTGTAGGTTCGGTTTCACCCGCATCTCTGATGATGACACTTTCTGCCTCGCCTTCAGATTCTATATATACTTGAAGTGAAATATAGTTTTCAAAATGCTCCATAATCAAACCTGTTACATATTGTGTAAACCCAATAACTTCTGCTTTCCCATAAAATTGCATAGGAACCGTCAGAGTTAACTCCTGTAACTCATCATTTTTATAAAAACCTTTACCAACTACCGCCGTAAAGTTAGGAAAGAATTCGGCAATGGCATCAGAAAAATTCTGTACCATTAAAGCATCTTCACGATAATTGTTTGTTGCATCAGAAGATGGGAAAAAGTAATACTCTTCATTGATGGCTTCCCATTTTCCAATTTTAGAGGAATTAGCATCTACCTTTGCTTTCATAATAAAGTTTCCAGGTGCCACTGAGTTTACCGCTTCCTGCTTGAATAAAGCGACAATAATAGGAACATCACGAATTCCTGCATATTCTTCTCCAGAACGAATTCGATTAATGATTTCCTCAGCTGCTTTTTTACCTTCTCGCTCAATGTCAGCATCGGAGATTTTTACATCTCTTGGGTAACCACCCATTCCAGCGGGAAGATTATAATAATGGTGGGAGTTCATTCCAATCCCAATCACTACTCCTCCAACCTCTAATTTGTCTTCGTTATTTTTGATTAAATAATTCTGCTCCGTAATCGTCGCAATATAAATCGGACTCTTTGTCATTTCCGCTTCATAGTCAGGATTATTATCCGCCACATCAAAAACTGGATTTAATCCCTCATTCGGCAAGGTCCTTACCTTTGTTTTCTTAGCTTTTGCAGTATTCTGTTCATAGGCTTCCTGTTGGGCAGGAGATCGTTTTCTCCTTAACCAATCTCGTATTGTATCTTTCTCTATATATTGTCCTTCTTGAAAAAAGTATTTATTGGCTGGAAATGAGTCTTGAGCAATACGCATCAGTCCTGTTTCAAACTCATCAATATCCACCCGGTTATTAAGACCCGCTGCAACCATCCCTCTTGCCTTGCCTGTTTTATAAGGGATGACAGCCTTATAATAAGAATCTGAAATATTGTACCTAGGAATAATCGCTTTTTCACTCTTTTTATCTGAGTCCTGAATGACCTCTGTTTCTTGGTCAAATTTAGGAGCACACCCAGATAAGAGTAGCAACACCGACAAACCTAGCAAATATAGGTTTTTCAATCCAAGCACCTCTTACTTCCTTAGTTCTTGTACCAGTCTATCCTCATCCCAAATTTCAATTTGTAATTGTTCTGCTTTTGCAAGCTTTGAACCAGCCGCCTCACCTGCAATTAGTAAATCTGTGCTTTTACTTACGCTTCCTGTAACCTTTCCACCAAGCGCCTCAATTTCAGCTTTCGCCTCATTCCTCGTCAGTTGCTCGAGCTTCCCAGTGAGAACTATAGTCTTCCCAGCAAAATAAGAATCACTGTCCTCTACTGAAATTAGCTTTGGACCTTTGTACTCCATATTTATACCATATTGACGTAGTTCATTTAAAAGGTCTTGAACATCTGGAAGTTCAAAATAAGTGACAATCGCATCAGCCATTTTTTCACCGATTTCATCAATGGCTGTAAGCTGTTCCCTTGTAGCGACCTGCAATCTATCCATCGTTTCAAAATGCTGAGCCAGGGTTTTCGCAGCTTTTGCACCCACATGGCGTATACCTAAACCGAATAATAGCTTTTCTAACGAATTTGATTTGGATGCTTCAATGGCTGACAGTAAATTATCAGTCGACTTTTCGCCCATTCTTTCCAGTTTTAGCAGCTGTTCTTTTGTTAATGTGTAGAGATCTGCCACATCCGAAATCAATTTTTCATCAAATAATTGTGAAATCACCTTTTCACCAAGACCATCAATATTCATCGCATTTCTTGAAACAAAATGAATCATGCCTTCCCTAATCTGGGCAGGACATTTTGGGTTAATACAACGTAACGCGACCTCGCCCTCTAAGCGGACTAACTCACTTTCACATTCAGGGCAATGTGTCGGCATAAAAAACTCAGATTCTTCCCCAGTCCGTTTATCAACAAGGACGTTTACAACTTCAGGAATGATATCTCCCGCCTTTTTCACAACAACTGAATCGCCTATTCTGATATCCTTTTCGCGAATTAAATCCTCATTATGAAGTGAAGCACGCTGTACAGTTGTACCAGCAACTCGAACAGGCTCTAAGATGGCTGTTGGCGTAATAACCCCTGTTCTTCCAACGCTTAGCTCGATGTCAATTAGCTTAGTCACAACCTCTTCTGCAGGGAATTTATAAGCAATCGCCCAACGCGGACTTTTCGCCGTAAAACCAAGTTCATCCTGTTGATCGAAAGAATCAACCTTAATGACAATCCCATCAATATCATACGCAAGAGATGGACGCTTTACTGTCCATTCTTCAATATAATCGAGCACTTCTTCAATCGTGTTACATTTCCTACGTTCACGGTTTGTTTTAAAACCAACTTCATCCAATAAATCAAGGCCTTCACTATGGGAATCTACACCTAAATTTCTTGTATCAGCTATACTATATAAAAAGATATCTAGATTCCGACTTGCTGCAATTTTGGGGTCAAGCTGACGCAATGAACCTGCTGCTGCATTTCTTGGATTCGCAAACGGTTCTTCTTCATTTTGAAGTCTAGCTTCATTAAGCTTTTCAAATGAACTTCTTGGCATATATACCTCTCCACGCACCTCGATATCGACTGGCTTTTTTAAGCGAAGAGGAATTGAACGAATCGTCTTTAAGTTAACCGTAATATCTTCACCAATTTCACCATCACCACGAGTAGAACCTTGTACAAAGCGGCCCTGTTCATAACGAAGAGACACTGCAAGACCATCAATCTTTAACTCACACACGTAAGAAATAGAGTCACCCACAGCTTGTCGGGCACGGCGGTCAAAATCGCGCAAATCTTGTTCATTGAATGCATTTCCTAGACTTAACATTGGAATGCGGTGCTCAACTTTTTGGAAGGATTCCAGGACTTGTCCACCGACACGGACCGTAGGAGAATCGCCTGTCTTTAATTCTGGAAACTCTTCCTCAAGTTGTATTAGTTCTTGCATCAATCGATCATATTCCGCATCTGGTACAGAGGGCTTATCCAACACATGGTATTCATAATTGTACTGATTTAGAAGCTCATGTAGTTCATGAACTCGCGCTTCTGCTGACATTTTTTCCATACATCCAATCCTCTCTTTCTTATTGCACTTTTGTGATTGGAGCAAATTTTGCAAGCAATCGCTTGATTCCAGTTGGACTAGGGAAAGCAATATCCAATTCCTTCGATTCCCCGTCTCCTTTCACACTTACAACCGTACCTATTCCCCACTTTTTATGTTCCGCTTTATCGCCAACCTTCCAGCCAATTTCATCTCCACCCGTAGACTGTTCGATAGGTCTTGCAAATACTCTTTTTTCTGGTTGTCTTGACGGCGTAGAGGATGAAGAAAATGGCGTGCGCATTTGCTGTCGACGCTGCTCACCTAAATCTTCAATAAGATCTTCAGGAATCTCCGCTATAAAACGTGATACAGGATTCATTGATGTTCGACCATACAAGGTTCTCATTTGTGCATTTGTTAAATATAATTCTTCCTCGGCTCTGGTAATTCCCACGTACGCAAGTCTGCGTTCTTCTTCCATCTCCGCCTCTTCCATAAGGGAACGACTATGCGGGAAGACCCCTTCTTCCATTCCCATTAAAAATACTACGGGGAACTCAAGGCCCTTGGCAGAGTGCAGAGTCATAAGCACAACTGCATTATTTTTATCATTCTCATCTTCATCCAGTTTATCAATGTCTGCTACTAAAGCTAAATCTGTTAAGAAACCAACAAGGCTCTTGTCATCATTTGATTTCTCAAAGTTTTGTGTAACGGATAAAAACTCCTCAATGTTTTCAATTCGACTCTGAGATTCAAGTGTTTTTTCTGCTTTTAATATTTCCACATATTCAGTCTTCTCTAAAACATTCTCCACTAATTCAGTCACAGATAAATAATCTTGCATTTGCCCCCAATTGTGGATTAAATCTCTGAATTCACGCAATGAATTCGTGATTTTGGCACTTAATCCAATTTGCTCAACTTCTTGCAATGCTTGAAACATTGAAAGGTCATGGGCAATCGCATAATTTGCAATTTTATCGATAGAGGTTGCACCAACTCCACGCTTAGGAACATTGATGATTCTCGCTAAACTAATATCATCATCTGGATTTGCAATGACGCGTAAGTATGCCAATAGGTCCTTGATTTCTTTACGGTCATAGAATTTGATCCCGCCCACGATTTGGTAGTTAATATTGGATTTTAGTAGGACTTCCTCCATTACACGGGATTGGGCATTGGTCCGATATAAAATCGCAATATCTTTATAGGAACGTTTTCCTCCAGCAACGAGTTCACGTATTTTCCCTGCAACAAATTGTGCTTCTCCCGATTCACTGTCAGCACGATAATATAATAGCTTTTTACCCTCATCATTTTCCGTCCAAAGATTTTTCGCTTTACGATTCATATTATTTTGAATCACTTGGTTAGCTGCTTGTAGGATTCGCTTTGTTGAACGATAATTTTGTTCAAGCAGAATGACCTTTGCATTTTTATAGTCTTTTTCGAATGAAAGGATGTTGGTAATATCCGCACCACGCCAACGATAAATAGATTGATCTGAATCACCAACTACACATAAATTCTGAAAACGTGATGCTAGAAGTTTCACTAGAAGATACTGAGCACGGTTTGTATCCTGGTACTCATCCACATGAATATACTGAAATTTACGTTGATAGTATTCCAAGACATCTGGTACCGTTTTAAATAGCTGAATGGTCGTCATGATTAGATCATCAAAATCAAGTGCCTGATTTTTACGAAGCTTCTTTTGATACAATTTATATACGTCACTTACAACTTGCTCATACATGCCACCCGCTATCTTCTCATAATCCTCAGGTGTCTGTAATTCATTTTTCGCGCTACTAATCGTTCCAAGAATTGTACGTGGGTCGAATTTTTTTGGATCAATGTTTTTCTCTTTTAGTATATTTTTGATAACCGATAGTTGGTCGGTTGTGTCCAAAATTGAAAAATTACGAGTAAATCCTATGCGATCAATATCTCTTCGTAAAATACGTACGCACATTGAGTGAAATGTAGAAATCCAAATATCTTCAGCCGCACCACCGAGTATACCTTGCACACGGTCCTTCATTTCTCTTGCTGCCTTGTTTGTAAAAGTTATCGCTAAAATATTCCAAGGTGCTACTTCCTTTTCCACCATCAAATAGGCTATACGGTGTGTTAGAACTCTTGTTTTTCCACTCCCAGCACCTGCCATGATTAAAAGTGGACCATCTGTTGCTTTTACCGCTTCTTGTTGTTGTTCGTTTAACCCCGATAACAATTTATCAATTAAAAATTGCAATTTTTTCACCGTCCTATTTCAATCTCGTACATACGTTCTATTTTATCCGATTTTGAATAAACTTTCCATTCCTATTCCTTAACAGCTTCTACTGTTTTTAATGCTGCATTCAGATCTTCATAGATAACATTTCCAACAACGACTGTGTCAGCAAATTGACTCATTTTCTTTGCTTGTTCAGCGGTTTTGATTCCACCACCATAAAACAGCTTTGTTGATTGAAGTGTATCACTTACAGCCGAAACAACTTCTTCATCCCCGTAAGCCCCGCTATATTCTATATAGAAAATAGGAAGAGAAAACATTTTTTCTGCCATCGTTGCATAGGCCACAACATCTTCTTTCGATAAAGCGGCATTTGCGTTTGTTAACTTTGCTGCTTTACAGTCTTCATTCAGAATACAATAGCCCTGCATGATCATTTCTTCCCAATCCATAACGTCTCCATATTCCCTTACTGCTTCATGATGTAATCCCATCATCCATTTTGTATCATGACTATTTAAAACAGTTGGAATAAAATATAAATCAAAGCCAGGGGTAACTGACTCGATATTCGAAATTTCTAATACAACAGGTACGGTATAACGGCGGATTCTAGACATTAAGTGAAGGACATTATCCAATGTAACCCCGTCACTTCCGCCAACGATGATAGCATCCGTACCTGATTCACAAACAGCTTCTAGATGTTCATCACTAATTTCCTTATTCGGATCAAGTTTAAAAACATGTCTCCATTCTCTAAAATCGTACATGAAGATCCTCCATTCATCATTCCATTTCTCCATTATAGCAAAACTATATCCATCTATTAATACCAATCAAGATTTCGTTGGATTTATAGCTTTAGATAGCATAACCCCATTAAATCACAATTGTACATTTGAAAGAAAACAATAACAGTAAGAACAATTTTATTTCAGATTTTAATTATCACGGTAACGTAACTAGAAAGATTATTTCCGATATTTATTAAAAGTGATGTAATTTAATTTTTTTATGTGAGATAAAGAAAATCATCTTTAAAAAAGAAAAAGCCGAAACCTAAGTTTCGACTTTCAATTTATTGGTTTTCTACTTCTTTTACACGATCAAGCGCCATTTGGTAGGCATCGTTTCCGTAATTTAAACAACGTTTTACTCGCGAAATCGTTGCCGTACTCGCACCTGTTTCAGTTTCAATTTTATGATACGTATTTCCTTCTTGAAGCATTCTTGCAACTTCTAATCGTTGTGCCAAAGACTGAATTTCATTTACCGTACATAAATCATCAAAAAATCGATAGCATTCTTCAAGATCTTTCAGTGACAATATTGCTTTAAATAATTGATCAAGTTCTTTCCCACGTAATTTATCAATTTGCATAGATTATCTCCCTTTGTCAATGTTTTTCTAATTTCCAAACGAAACGGCACCTGTGATTCCTGGTGATGTTGGAATAATATTAATCCATGTTTTCCCTGGAACAAAGTAGACTTCTTCACCGTTCATAAATGGAACGATACGCCCATCGACATTTTTCCATTCAATTTCCTGAGCTTTCCCCTTTTGGAGTAAAAAGCCTTTACCTCCAGTGGTTATATCAATCTCCCGTCTTCCATAATCATCAATAAGGCGGTGATTCATTTCAACAATTAACACATTATCAAGTAAAACAGGTGTTTTTGTTTCACGGTCTACTGTTTGGACGCCTCCACTATAACGCTCGTATTTCCCTTGTTCTATGTTGTAATCATAGACAGCAGCAAAGACATCTCTTGATGAATAGGAGACACGAACATGCTCTGCTGTAGTTCCTTCAATATTATCTAGCTCATTTTCTTTTAAAAATGAAAAACTGGAAACTTCATCTTTCATTGTATAACCTTGTTTGCTTGCCCCTTTCACGATATTTTCAAATGAAATATACGAATTATGTGGAGCAACATTATGGTCTGCCCTCCAAAAAAGAGTACCATCATAGACCATTCCATTTATGTTGTCGACTCGACCGCTATTTAGTATTTCTTGTGCTTCTGGGCTCCAGCCATGTGCCACATATAATGCATCAAAACCTTTGCTTAACTCAATATAATAATCCCTCGCACTTCGTACGGGTCCAATGATTGATGGTTTTTCACTATGAAACACAGCAAGAAAACGTGTCACGTCCCCTTCTGCTAACACCTCATATACAACGTCGGCCATATGTAGGCCTGATTGAGGACGTGCTTGAGGGTGGTTATTGACCATGACAGCAAATGGACGACTATCTATTTCTTCATTCGTTTTAATTCCTGTTAATGGGAAAACATGGTCAAACATAGGTTCTTCCTTCACCACTGGCTCAACCTGTTTGAATTCATGCTCATCTTGTTTTTTTGCTGCTTCCTCTTTATTAGCGCATGCTGTTGTTAATAGCAAAAGAGTTATTCCTAAAATATATAAAGCTCTTTTCATATTGAGGCACACAACCTTTGTAATAGATAAGATTTATATGATGCTACCTTTTGTTCAAGGTTTATAGTCAGTCCCAGGTCAATCGGACACTATTATAAATCCTTTTATATTTTAACGCATTATTGATGGAAAGAGTATATTTTTGTTCATAACATCATAAATCCCTTGTGGAGTAATGCGAATATATGGTAAGTGTGTAGAAGATAAAAAGGATAAAGTATAAATGGGATCACTATGTTTGTACCCACGTTCGCGCACTAGTTGATTAAATTCTTTTTCAAGTATACTTAGCTCAACAATTGATTTCGAGGATGTTACTCCACCAATGTCCAAAGGAATCTCATGTAAAATGGTACCGTTTTCAGTTAAAACCATACCACCACCAAGCTCTCTCATCCGGTTAAAGGCAATAAGCATATCCTTTTTATTTTTTCCAATTAAAGCAAAATCACCCGAATTTGAAAAAGAACTTGCAAACCCAGATATCCGGTTTGCAAAACCTTTAATCATCGTATTGACACGCCATTTCCCTTCACGGTCTATTAACATTAAATAGCTTTCATCATGCTCCATTGATATCTCATCAGATGAAGCATCTATCGTTATGGAATATGGTTTCATTATGACGGCATTTTCCATCTTCATACCAAACGGCATTGAAAATTGAAGGTCATCAAGTGTTAATTCCCAGTCTGCAGTAAGCTTCGATAAACCATGAACATTCCAGGGGAATTCTGGAAATGCATGTTGGTCCCTATGATTACGCTTCACCCATATCCCTTTTGCAAGAACCGATTCTGGAGTAGGATTGTCTATAGTTGTTAAAAAATTAAGGTTTGCTATTCTACCTGTTGCTATAATACCATGAAGGTTCTCCATATTATAGTATTGTGCAACATTAAGTGTTGCCATGTTATAGGCATCAATTATTGGAACACCCTTTTCAATTGCAATTTTTATCATTCGATCGATAATTCCTTCCTCATAAAATGCAGGCGGGGAACCATCTGTTGTGAAGATAAACTTATCGTACGTATCAATTCCCAATTCATGAATTTCATCGAAAATCTTTGGCAAATCTGGACGAATGGATGAATACCGCAATGAAGTCGTATACCCTTGAAGTAAACGATTCAATACATCCGTTCCTGTCATGGACTCATGATCGCAATCCGCCCCTAATAACATCAGCTTGGATAATGTATTTTCTGAAGCACCAGGAAAATGCCCTTCTACTTTCTTGCCTAATCTTTTTGTTTCTTGAATCCAGTGTAGCATTAAATCATCGCCATCAAGTAACTTCGGCCATCCTGTTAACTCCCCACCTTGTACAACAGAATCATGTTCAATCCACCTTAACACATTTCCATTTGAAAAGGCCTGCTCCTCATGATGAATCTCCGTTTGAGGATCAAAGCGACACCACCAATACATTGTTACAGGAAGCTTCTTCATTTCCTCTAGGAAAGAAAACGCTTTCTCTTTTGTCATTTGTAAAGCAAGCACTAAATTGTCATTTATGAGCGTTGTCGTCCCTGTTTGGGATGCATACTGAGCGAATGAGTGGGGATTATATAAATGAAAAGTATGTGCATGAGGTTCAATGTAACCAGGCACAACAAATTTTCCATCACAGTCAACAACTTCGCAGTCAGCTAGTTTTGATGGGAGCTTTTGTCCAACATACACTATTCGATCTTGGTAGATCCAAATATGTGCCTTGATCCACTTTTTTAACATTTGGTTTAAATATGTGACATTTTTTAATAGAATCGTTGGTGACCTTTTTCCATCTATAACAGCAATATGCTCGCGCAGTTGCTTATTTTTCCATCGGTATCGTTGCCCAACCATAAGTCATCTCTCCAATCATCTACCTAGTTGTATGGAAGCGCTTTCTATTATGGTACCATATTAAGTGATTTAGTGCATTAAAGAGTTTGTGAAAATTTGTAAAAATATTTCTTACATGCGATCTTTAAAAATGTGTGTCGGGGGGATAAGAATGAAGCCGAATATCGGAATGATAAATGCTCTAATCCGCATTACTTGTGGGTTTACAATGCTTGCATGGGCAACATCAAAAATGGTAAAACGTCCATGGCGGGAAAGCTTTCTTCTCGTTGCCATGCTTGGAGGTATGAAGGTAGCAGAAGGTATTGTTCGATTCTGTCCACTTACCGCTCTTTTTCATGAATATGTTGAAAAAAAGCAACAGGAAACGGCTCCATCATTAGAGCTTCCTCCTGTTAATCCATCATAATAAAAAGGTAAGAGGAAATCCTCTTACCTTTTTATATTTAAGTAAATTTTACTAAATTAATATTACATATATGAGACTTCGTATGGCAAATAAGATTTGCCATTTAGAATTTAAACGAACTGTGTTAGCTTTCCATCCTTTGAGTTATATGCAATCGCCTTGTTCCCTATGTCTTTTCGATAAAAGAGGTTATCGCATTTAATGTTCACCACTTCTTGGTAAACAAATTTTTGCGCTGCTTCAAGATTTTCACCGCTTGCCACTACGGTTAACACTCTTCCACCATTTGTAACAAACTGATCATTTTCCATGTCAGTCCCTGCATGGAATACAGTGATTTTTTCATCAAGATTATTAAGTCCTTCAATGATTGCGCCTTTTGCATAGCTTTCTGGATAGCCTTTTGAAGCTAAGACGACGCCTAATGTTGCATTGTTGGACCACTCAAGCGTAATCTCCTTTTGATCTAATAATCCTTCAACTACGTCAATCAAATCTGTTGTTAGACGTGGAAGAACGACTTGTGTTTCTGGGTCTCCAAAACGTGCATTGTATTCAATTACTTTCGGGCCATTTTTTGTTAGAATTAACCCTGCATAAAGAATACCTATAAAGTCTCTACCTTCAGCTTCCATCGCTTTGACAGTCGGATTGATGATTGTTTCAACAGCTGTTTGAACGACTTCATCAGAAATCTGCGGTACTGGAGAATAAGCTCCCATTCCTCCTGTATTTGGACCTTCATCATTGTCAAAGGCACGTTTATGGTCTTGTGAAATGACCATCGGATACGCATTTTTACCGTCAACAAAGGCCATTAATGAAAATTCTTCCCCATCAAGAAACTCTTCAATGACTACCTGTGCACTTGCTTCTCCGAACTTGTTAGCCTCTAACATTTCATAAACGCTTGTTAAGGCTTCTTCCGATGTAAGAGCGACTGTTACACCTTTTCCAGCTGCTAAACCGTCAGCTTTGATAACAATCGGCGCACCTTTTTCAATGATGTATTGTTTTGCTTCTTCATAAGAAGTGAATGTCTCGTATTCCGCAGTTGGGATATTATATTTTTTCATGATTTCTTTTGCAAAGGACTTGCTTCCTTCTAATAAAGCAGCTTCCTTAGATGGACCAAAAATTCTTAAACCTTCAGCTTGAAATCGATTAACGATTCCATTGATTAGTGGAACCTCAGGACCAACAAGCGTAAGGTCAATGTTCTCTTCCTTTGCAAATGCGATTAAACGATCAAAATCATTTTCATCTATATTAACGATTGTTGAGACATCCTGCATCCCTGGATTACCTGGTGCTACATACACTGATTGTACCTTAGGACTTTGTGCAACTTTCCAAGCAAGTGTATGCTCGCGACCACCCCGGCCAACAATTAGTACCTTCATTCTTTCACCTCATCAAATGAAATTAATTAATTCATAGTTAACAATGTCATAGCACAAGGCGTCATCACTCAATGCGCCTTGTGCGTATCTAATTAGTGTTTAAAATGACGTACTCCAGTAAAGACCATTGCGATTCCATATTCGTCAGCCTTTTGAATGGATTCTTCATCACGAATCGAGCCACCTGGTTGGATGATAGCTGTGATACCTGCTTTAGCAGCTGCTTCAACAGTATCACTCATTGGGAAAAAGGCATCTGATGCAAGACTTGCCCCTTTTGCTTTTGCAGCAGCTTGATTAATAGCGATATTTGCAGAACCAACACGGTTCATTTGACCAGCACCAATTCCAATGGTCATATCGTCTTTTGCTAGCACAATCGCATTAGATTTAACGTGCTTTACAACTTTCCAACCAAGCTTTAAATCAGCCCATTCTTGTTCTGTAGGTTCACGTTTTGTTGGAATAGAAATGGTTGCCTCTTCAAGGCCATATGCATCCTCATCCTGAACGAGTAATCCCCCACGAACAGATACTAACTTCTTCTCAATCTTTTTGTCATCTGAAAAATCAACAGTCAACAAACGGAGGTTTTTCTTTGAAGATAAGATTTCAAATGCTTCTTCACTAAATGATGGTGCAATAATAATTTCAAGGAAAATCTCACGCATTTTTTGAGCTGTTTGAGCATCAACTTCACGGTTAACCGCAATGATTCCACCAAAAATAGAAGTAGAATCTGCCTCATAAGCCTTTTGAAAAGCTTCCTCAATCGTTGCACCAACACCTACCCCACAAGGATTCATGTGTTTAACTGCAACTGCAGCAGGCTCATTAAATTCTTTCACAATTTGAAGAGCAGCATCTGCATCGTTAATATTATTGTAAGATAATTCTTTTCCATGCAATTGAGTAGCAGATGCAATGGATAGCGCCGTACCTAATGGTTTTTTATAAAAAGCAGCTTTTTGATGTGGATTTTCTCCATAACGAAGGTCTTGTTTCTTCTCATAAGTAACCGTTAGTGATTCTGGACTTTCCTCACCTGCTGCATTTGTTAAATATTCAGCGATAACCGCGTCGTATGCAGCTGTGTGACGGAATACCTTTGCTCCTAAACGAAGCTTAGTTTCAGAAGTAACTTCACTTTTTTCAGTCAACTCTGTAAGAACTGTATCA
This sequence comes from Bacillus nitroreducens, assembly GCF_964021195.1. NCBI lineage: Bacteria > Bacillati > Bacillota > Bacilli > Caryophanales > Bacillaceae > Bacillus > Bacillus nitroreducens. The sequence goes on from NZ_CAXHYI020000003.1 coordinate 671,387, forward strand.
TAGTCCTGTGGATCTACAACAACAGTAACATATTTATGGTTCTTAGCAGCCGAACGAAGCATTGATGGTCCACCAATATCAATATTTTCGATCGCATCTGCAAAATCAACATCCGGTTTTGCAATCGTTTGTTGGAATGGATATAGGTTTACAACAACTAAATCGATTGGCGTAATATTATGCTCTTCAAGTTGATTTACATGATCCTCATTTTCTCGAACTGCTAAAAGCCCACCATGGATATTTGGATGAAGCGTCTTAACCCGTCCATCCATAATTTCAGGAAATCCTGTTACCTCTGAAATACCAATAACAGACAGGCCAGCTTCCTCAAGAGTACGCTTTGTACCACCAGTTGAAATAACTTCTACTCCATTTTCGATTAAACCTTTTACAAATGGAACAAGACCTTGTTTATCTGAAACACTGACAAGTGCACGTTTAATTGCCAATTTAATATCGCTCCCTAATGTAAATTTCTGCTCTTTGTTGTTTAAAAATCATCTGAAAAAGACACATTGATTTTCAACGTGTAGGACATGACAAAATCTGCTGGTCCTTTTCAACTTTCATTCTGAGCTCTTATTTATAAGTGATTGTAAGACTTGCGGATAAAATTCATGCTCGATACGATGTACTTTTTCTTCAATACTTTCTAAAGTGTCCTCTGGTTCAATTAGAAGCTCACGTTGTGCAATAATTGGACCAGTATCCATTCCTTCGTCAACATAATGAATCGTAACACCTGTTTTCTCTACACCTGCTCGAAAAGCCTGACCAATCGCGTCTTTACCTGGAAATGCAGGTAGAAGAGAAGGATGAATATTTACAATTTTATTTGAATACGCACTTAGAAGAGTATGACCAATTAATCTCATGTACCCAGCCAATACAATTAAGTCTACATTTTTTTCACGTAAAACTTCCACAATCTCTGCTTCAAAAAATGATTTATCTGGGTAATTTTTTGGTGTAAAAACTAATGTATCAACCATTTCCCTTGATGCACGTTCAATTACTTTTGCACCTGGTTTATCACAAACTAAAACTGCAATTTCTGCTGCTAATCTTCCTTCTTTAATCGAGTCTGCAATTGCTTGAAAGTTTGAGCCACTGCCTGATGCAAAGACAGCTATTTTTTTCATACAAGTGCTCCTCCACCAAAGGTTACACCATTTCCTTCTTTGATACGCCCGATTACAAACGCCTTTTCACCTTGCTCTTCAAGAAGCTCAATCACATCATGCAGGTTCTCTTCACTGATTGCTAGTACCATACCAATACCCATATTGAAAATATTAAACATTTCTTCCCGATTAAGATTTCCTGTCTTTTGAATTAAGTCAAAGATTGATGGAATTGGCCATGAACCATAATCAACTTCAGCACCGACACCCTCTGGCAACATTCGTGGAATATTTTCAATAAAGCCTCCACCTGTAATATGAGACATCCCTTTTACTTCAAATTTTTCCATTGCTTTTAACAGTGACTTGACATAAATTTTGGTAGGTTGAAGAAGTTCTTCTCCTAATGGGCGGTCTATACCTTCATACACTTTATGAAGATCTAATCCACCGTCTTCTAATAATACTTTACGCACAAGTGAATAGCCGTTACTGTGGATTCCACTTGAAGATAGCCCAATGAGTACATCACCAGGTTTGATTGAAGAACCTGTGACAAGCTTCGATTTCTCTGCAACACCAACTGAAAAACCAGCAAGGTCATACTCATCTTCACTATACATGCCTGGCATTTCAGCTGTTTCACCGCCAATTAATGCACAACCCGCTTGCTCACAACCGTCTGCAATCCCTTTTACAATTTGTTCGATTTTCTCAGGTTGCGCTTTTCCACAAGCAATATAATCTAAAAAGTATAAAGGCTCTGCGCCTTGTACAACAATATCGTTCACACACATTGCAACTGCGTCGATTCCAATCGTGTCATGTTTATCCATCATAAAAGCCAGCATTAATTTCGTACCCACACCGTCGGTTCCCGAAACTAATACAGGTTCTTTTACATTAATTTTAGAAAGATCAAACATACCGCCAAAGCTGCCTAGTCCACCCATAACCTCAGGGCGAATTGTTTTTGCAACATGTTTTTTCATTCTTGAAACAGCCTCGTAGCCTGCCTCAATATCTACTCCAGCTTGCTTATACGCATTTGCCATCGTTATAAACACTCCTAATTCTTTTTAGAGGATGTTCAAAAAGTACAGTGAAATTGCCACATCGAATTTATTTGTTAGCTTTTTACTCCAGCATGCAAAAACATCTGCTCACATATTAACGACATTCGTTCCGCTACTCAAAGCCGCCCAACTCTAACTTTCGACGCACAGGATGTGCAAGTGTCGACATAACATGGGGACATGTATTTTGTCGACATGGTCCTTTTCATCATCCTTTTGAACACACACATTTAGCTAAAAACTTTTTCATGTGGTAATACCGTATCTGGGAAAATCTCTGTTGGATATTTGCCTGTAAAACAAGCCATACATAATCCACGTGTTTCCCCTTCAATCGGTCTATTTATTGCTTTTACTAACCCCTCAGGGCTTAAGAATGTTAATGAATCTGCTCCGATAATTTGACGAATCTCTTCAACTGAGTTTGAAGAAGCGATCAATTCCTCGTGTGTTGAGGTATCAATTCCGTAGAAGCATGGATTATTCATTGGTGGTGAACTTATACATACATGCACTTCCACAGCACCTGCATCACGAAGCATTTTTACAATTCGCTTACTTGTCGTTCCACGCACAATCGAGTCATCCACCATGACAACACGCTTTCCTTCTACAACACCACGAACAGGAGAAAGCTTCATTTTTACTCCTTGTTCACGTAAAGATTGGGAAGGTTTAATAAACGTTCTACCTACATAACGATTTTTAATCAGACCAAGTTCATATGGAATTCCAGATTCCTCCGCATACCCAATTGCCGCTGAAATACTAGAATCAGGTACACCTGTTATCACATCGGCATCAATTGGTGCTTCAAGAGCAAGCTGCTTTCCTAAATTCTTACGTGCTGTATGAACATTGACTCCATTAATATCACTATCTGGACGAGAGAAATATATATATTCCATGCTGCACATTGCATGATTGGTTGTTAATGTAAATCGTTCTGAATGAATGCCTTCATCATTGATCACGAGTAATTCCCCAGGTTCCACATCCCTTTCAAACGTAGCACCAACGATATCAAACGCACAAGTTTCAGAAGCTACTACCCATGCGTCACCGAGCTTACCAAGTGATAATGGGCGAAGACCATTTGGATCAAGAGCCACAATCATCTTCTTTTCAGTCATGACTAAGAATGCATAAGCTCCTTTTAACATGGTTAGTGCATTTTTAACTCGGTCTTTAATTTTTGTATAGCCGCTCTTTCGAGTTAAATGAGCGAGAATCTCTGAATCAGAGGAAGTTTGAAAGATACTCCCTTGATTTTCTAACTGATGCTTTAAGTGATTAGCATTTACAAGGTTGCCATTATGTGCAACTGCAAGACCGCCTACTTGAGATTGAAAGAGAAGGGGTTGGACGTTTTGAACACCTCTCCCCCCAGCTGCTGTGTAACGAACATGTCCAATCGCAGCTTTTCCATGTAGTTGATCAAGTTGACCATTACTAAACACTTCGTTTACAAGGCCTTCCCCTTTAACAACGTTTAGTCTCTCTCCATTGCTTACAACAATACCTGCACCTTCTTGACCACGGTGCTGTAAGCTGTGTAATCCATAGTATGTTATTTGTGCTGCATCTGGATGCCCCCAAATACCAAACAAACCACATTCCTCATTTAAGCCTTTGAGTTCAGCAAGCATGGGATCGCTCCTTTCCATGTATGTTTAAGTTCTGCAACAGGTAGATTCATAATCTCTTCTCCTGCTGAATTTTCGATGATAAATAATCCATTCTCAGTAACTTCACCGATTAGATTTGCTTTTACGAGTTGTTCAAATTTTTCTTTATTTTCCTTTTTCACTGATACAATAAAACGGGATTGTGTTTCACTGAATAGCTCAGTTACTACCTCACCCTTAAGGCGCACTTTCACCCCTAGACCTTTTGAGCCGAAAGTACTTTCAGCCAACGCTACTGCAAATCCACCTTCTGACACATCATGTGCAGAAGCAACCACACCTGCACGTATCGCAGTTAGAACTTGCTGTTGTCTTCTTCTTTCAATTTCTAAATCCAATTCAGGAACTGGCCCGAAAATCTCACCATGAATTAACTTTTGTAGCTCACTGCCCGCGAACTCTTCTTTTGCTTCGCCTATTACATAAACAAGGTCACCAGCTACTTTAAATTCTTGGGTAGTAATATGTGCAATATCGTCAATCAATCCGACCATTCCAATAACGGGTGTTGGATAGATTGCCTTTCCGTTCGTTTCATTGTTTAATGACACATTTCCACCAATAACAGGTGTCTCTAGAACACGACATGCCTCACTAATACCGTCCGCGGATTTTTCAATCTGCCAAAATACTTCAGGGTTCTCTGGATTTCCAAAGTTCAAATTATCTGTAACTGCAAGTGGTTTTCCACCAGAACATACAATATTTCTTGCTGCTTCACTAACCGCAATTTGTCCTCCAACTTCTGGATCTAAATAGAGGTATCTTGAGTTACAATCTGTTGTCATCGCTAATGCTTTCTTTGTACCACGAATCCGAACAACTGCTGCATCAGAACCTGGAGCGACTACTGTATTGGTACGCACCATGTAGTCGTATTGGTCATAGACCCATTCCTTACTGGCGATTGTTGGTTGTGCTAGCAAATCCTTCAAAGTTTCCCCTACATCTTCAAGTTTAGGAGTTTCTATTTTCATTTCTTTAAATTCACGAAACATAGCAGGCTCTCTGGACGACTTATAATAAACAGGAGCCTCTTCTGCAAGTGCATCCACTGGAACATCGGCAATAACTTCACCTTTGTGAATAAGACGGAATTGTTTATCATCTGTTACTTTTCCGATCGCTACAGCTTCGAGGTCATATTTCCGAACGATATCCTGAATCTCTTGCTCCCTGCCTTTTTCCACAACAATCAGCATACGTTCCTGTGATTCAGAAAGCATCATCTCATATCCAGTCATTCCTGTTTCACGTTGTGGTACTAGGTCTAGGTTCATTTCAATACCTGATCCAGCCTTACTTGCCATTTCCGATGAAGAACTTGTTAAACCTGCTGCGCCCATATCTTGAATTCCGATTAATGCATCACATTTTACAATCTCCAAACTAGCTTCCATCAATAGCTTTTCCATAAAAGGATCTCCAACCTGTACCGCTGAACGTTTTGCATCAGATTCTTCTGAAAGTTCTTCAGATGAAAAGGTTGCGCCATGGATTCCATCACGCCCTGTTTTTGCACCAATATACATTACAGTGTTACCAACGCCTTTTGCCTGCCCTTTTTGTATATCTTCATGATTAATCAGTCCGACACACATTGCGTTTACAAGAGGATTTCCTTCATAGGAATCATCAAATTGTATTTCTCCACCTACTGTTGGTATCCCAATACAATTTCCATATCCTGCAATTCCAGCTACTACTTCTTCGAACAAATACTTCACTCTTGGTGAAGTGAGCTCCCCGAAACGAAGTGAGTTTAATAGTGCAATAGGTCTTGCTCCCATTGAGAACACATCACGGATAATTCCCCCCACACCTGTTGCTGCTCCTTGGTAGGGCTCAACTGCCGATGGGTGATTATGACTTTCAATCTTGAAAACTACTGCTTGGTTATCTCCAATATCGACTATTCCAGCACCTTCGCCAGGTCCTTGGAGAACACGTTCCCCTGATGTAGGAAACTTTCGTAATACTGGCTTCGAGTTTTTGTAGCTACAGTGCTCTGACCACATAACAGAGAATAAACCAGTCTCTGTGTAGTTCGGGAGTCTACCAAGTATTTTCTCAATTAATTCAAACTCAGAATCACTCAAACCCATTTCACTATAGATCTTTTTTTCCTTAATTTCATTCGGACCTGGTTCAAGAAGTAACGACATTCGCTGATAACCTCCAATTTTTTACAATTGATTGGAAAAGCTTCATACCATCTGCACTACCTAATAGTTCCTCAACTGCTCTTTCAGGATGTGGCATCATTCCTAACACATTTCCACGTTCATTCGTAATACCAGCAATATCGGCAATACTACCATTAGGATTTGTTCCGTTATATGTGAAAACTATTTGATTATTTGCTTGTAATCTATCAAGTGTTTCGTCATCGCAGTAATAGTTCCCCTCACCATGAGCAATCGGAACTGTTATTACTTCGCCTGATTCATATTCAGATGTGAACATGGATTTGTTGTTTTCAACGCGAAGTTCGACTGGTCGACACATGAACTTTAGGTTATCATTACGGCGCATAGCACCTGGTAACAGATCTGCTTCTAATAAAATCTGAAATCCGTTACATACACCAAGAATTGGTTTACCAGCTTCAGCGGCTTTTACAACTTCATCCATTACATTTGAAAAACGAGCAAGGGCCCCAGTTCGTAGGTAATCTCCATAAGAGAAACCTCCAGGAAGTAAAATTCCATCGAACATATCAAGGTCTGTTACATTATGATCTACATACTCCACTTCTTCTCCAAGAATATCCTTAACAGCATGATACATATCTACATCACAATTAGAGCCTGGAAACACGATTACAGCAAATTTCACTGTGTGACAACCTCCTCGACCTCGTAACGGTAATCCTCAATCACCGTATTTGCAAGAAGCTTCTCACAAATCTCCATAACCGACTTATCAAGGTCTTTTACTGATTTATCTATTAAGAGTTCCATATACTTCCCGATACGAACATCCTTAACTTCTTGATAATTCAATTTGTGCAAGGACCCCATCACTGCACTTCCTTGTGGATCTAAAACACTTTCCCGCAATGTTACATAAACTTTTACTTTGTATGACATGCAATTTGTCCTCCCAGTCAGTTATGGATTACTATTCAAACTTTCGTTGCAATAAAAAATTTTGCGACATACATCCATACTAGATCACCTATTGTTCGAGACATCCCAACAGGATACTAGGTCAAGTAGTGTTCGGTGCTATATGTGTACATTCGATTATAGTGTGTCCCAAACGTTCAAGGCGTTTGATCTTTGAAGAGCTTCTTCCACTGTATTTCCTAAAACAGTAATATGCCCCATCTTTCTTTTTACTTTTGCTTCTTCTTTTCCGTATAGATGAATCTTTATATTTGATAAGAGTGCCACTTTATCCAACAAAGGCTGAAGATGTTCACCTAAAATATTTGTCATGACAACTGGTCGTAAGAGAGTCGTTTCTCCTAATGGCCAATTACATACGGAACGTACATGCTGCTCAAATTGTGAAGTCTCACAAGCATCGATTGTATAGTGTCCAGAGTTATGTGGGCGGGGTGCTAATTCATTAACATAAATTTCCCCATCCTCTGTCACAAACATCTCAACTGCTAATGTACCAACTAGTTCAAATGCTGATGCAAGCTTCATCGCCATTTCCTTTGCTTTCGCTTCTGTCTTTTCAAGAATTCCTGCTGGTACAATTGATTGGTGCAAAATATTTTCAACATGAATATTTTCCGCTACTGGAAATGTTTTGACCTCACCTGATGGATTTCTAGTAACAATCACAGAAACTTCCTTTTGAAATGGAACCCACGCTTCTAGAATGCACATCCCAGATTCTAATAGGTTTTCCGCCAGCCTTATGTCGTCAATTTGTTTTAAAACAAATTGACCTTTACCGTCGTAACCCCCACGGCATGTTTTTAATACTGAGGGTACTCCAATGATCTCAACTGCTTCAGCTAGTTGCTCCTTATTTTCTACAAGTTGAAACGGTGCAACTTTCAAGCCAATCTCTTGAATGGCTTTCTTTTCCGTACCACGGTCCTGAGTAATTTTTAACAAATGACTTCCCTGTGGTAAATTCGCATTCTCTTCTAGCCAAGTTAAGGCTTCGTAATCTATATTTTCAAATTCATACGTTATAACATCACTAATACTTGCTAACTTTTTAATCGCTTCAAGATCATCGTAATTAGCTGTTATTTGAATATCTGCTACTTGACCACATGGGGAGTTCGGTGTTGGATCTAAAACAGCAACATTAAACCCCATTTCCTTCGCCGAAATTGCCATCATTCTGCCAAGTTGGCCTCCACCAATAATGCCAATCATTTGACCTGGTAAAATTTGCTTACTCAAGTTCATCACTACTTTCTAGAACCTGATTTTTTCTTGCTTCTCTTATATTTACAAGTTTCTGATCCCATTCTGGATTAGATGTTCCAAGGATCGAAGCCGCTAATAATCCTGCATTGGTTGCTCCTGCTTTTCCAATCGCAACTGTCGCTACTGGTACTCCACCAGGCATTTGTACAATCGATAACAATGAATCGAGTCCATTTAATGCTCTTGATTGAACGGGTACTCCAATGACTGGTAACGTCGTCTTAGCAGCCACCATCCCTGGTAGGTGTGCTGCACCGCCAGCTCCTGCAATAATCACCTTTATCCCTCGTTCTTTTGCAGTTTCTGCATATTCAAACATTAAATCTGGTGTACGGTGTGCAGATACCACCTTTTTTTCAAATGGAATTCCTATCTCTTCAAGTACATTGCATGCTTCCTTCATTGTTTCCCAATCTGAAGTACTTCCCATAATGACACCAACTACTGGTTTCATAATATCCTCCTTAAACATAAAAATGCCCAGGCAAAGACTGTTTTCCGAAAAAGGGAAAGCAATCCTACCTGAGCATTCCATACCAAGAATAGGTAAAATTATACTTTTCCCTCATAGTCCAATAATTTAAGGTTATTGGGTAGAAACTTATGGGCCATATTCCCAAGATTATATGAGGTAATTTTGCTAACCTAATCTTAACAACAGTATTCATGCCTTGTCAATTTAAATCGAACATTTTACAATTATTTCTTTTTTAATGTTCGTGTTTTAATGAAGTTTTCCTTCAAAAACTATTTTTCTCCCGATAGGCTCGACTATCAGCTCTCCATTTCTCTTTACTTCCTGAAATACAGGCTCTTCTAATCTCCTTACAGGAACATACCCTTCAACTTTCATTCTTTCTAAACATTGATCAATTGTTTCACTAGCCCGAACCTCAAATTTTTGTTTTTTTGGTTTTTTCATGTTTCTAATTTTCCTTTCTTAACTGCCTTCACCCAGAATCCACCGTGAATGGATTTTGGCTCGGATGTAATCACGAAGGCTTTCGGATCTACATCTATAATGGTTTTATATAATTTCATTTCATATTTTCGAGGAGTTAAAATCGTCATTGACAATCGGTCTCCTTCTCTCCCTTGGGTTTGCCAGGTCGTAACCCCATATCCTTCATCACGCAAACGCTTTGGTAAATCCATCTCATATTCCTTTGTAATTACATTTACCGTGATATATCCTAGTGCTAATTTTTCCTCTATTTTCATTCCAACAATTACTCCTAATCCATATCCAACCGCATACGCAATCAAATTCTGAATTTGGTTTAAATTATCCAATACTAAGCCAAGCCCGACCACATAGATGACAACTTCTACCGTACTAATTAAAGCAGCTGTATAACGTTGTCCCTTCATCGTTAAAATCATCCGAATCGTAAAGAACGATACATACACAATATTAATAACTAAAATGATAATAACCATAACATACGCGTTTGCTAACATGAAAATGCCCCCTTCGATTGCTCGCTTTAATTAGCTTACCAAAGACTACATTGTACTAAACATTTTTCCTAAATGATATAGTCAAATATACCAATACTTACGTTTAGTCGATAGGCACATACCTATTACATTTACCATATACTACATAACGGAATAATGCACTGTCGAGGAGGAATCGCAACCTATGAAAATGGACCAATTCAAAAACATGGAACAATGGCGAAAGCAATGGGACCATTTCTTTGGTGATGAATTCTGGAATGGATTTGCCCCATTTTTCGATAACGCACATTCACAACTTAATCTCTATCAAGGTGAAAATGAACTCTTAGTTGTCTTAAGTCTCCCTGGGCTCGTAAAGGTTGAGGATGTCGATATATATGTAAATCATCAAACCCTAGAAGTACGCGGAAAAATCAATTTGAACTTTAAGGGTTTTGAGATCATACAAGAAGGAATCTTCCAAGGCAAATTTGAGCGCGAAATTCAGCTGCCGTACACAGTCAAAGAGGACCGCATTCATGCAAGCTATAAAAGAGGACTCCTTCTTATTCATCTCCACAAACAAATCCCCGATGATAATCGAAAAAGAATCGAAGTCATCGACCGAGACAAATAACTGAATCCCTCACCATAATGTGAGGGATTTTCCTATTTAGAGTCCGTTTGCTTATTTAACATATTTATGTAGATAACAAGGACAATTGAACCTATTGTGACAATCACACCATAAAACAATCCAGTAAGCTCACCTACAAACTCTAACCCAAATGGAAGTAACTTAGGAAGTAAACCAATGATGATTGTAAACACACCTACAGCTTTTGCTACCTTCTTTCTTTCTCCCGTAAATGTTTCCTCGTTATAACCAGCTATAAGTGAAAGCTGCCTTTTTTTCCAAATTAGAAATCCTAATAAGATACAGAAAAGACCTACTAAAAAACATACAATGAAACCAGCAAGCATAGGTAACCTCTTATTATAGGTTATATATGTATTACGTTTAGGGGAGAGAAGTTTCAAGAAGCTTATAATGTTAAGGTGAATTTTCTACCTAAAATATTCATAAATTATGGTGTTTATAGTGTTGTGGGATAAGTGGCGTCGTTTTGTGGATGGTGGTAGGTGGAATAGGACGATTACGGGTATCGTTCTCTATTTTGTAGATTCGGTACTGTTTGGATAGATTGCTGTGTATCATTTATTGTTTTTCACTTCCATGGTTTATCATAAAGGGAGTTTGCGGGATACCATTTAAATCTAACCGTAAATTGCTTGTGTAAAATTCAACGATCGACCTAAGCTCTTGTTTTAAAACACAAAAAAGACCAACCATATTGGCTGATCTTTTAGGTGCTTAGCGACGTCCTACTCTCACAGGGGCAATGCCCCAACTACCATCGGCGCTGAAGAGCTTAACTTCCGTGTTCGGTATGGGAACGGGTGTGACCTCTTCGCTATCGTCACTAAACTATAAGAAGGATTCATTCCTTCAAAACTAGATAACGTACGCACATTCATTCATTTGTCTTGCTACGGCTCCTATACAGTCGCCTTCGCAATTCTATTTGGTTAAGTCCTCGATCGATTAGTATCAGTCAGCTGCACATGTCACCATGCTTCCACCTCTGACCTATCAACCTCGTCATCTTCGAGGGATCTTACTAGTTTAACACTATGGGAAATCTCATCTTGAGGGGGGCTTCATGCTTAGATGCTTTCAGCACTTATCCCTTCCACACATAGCTACCCAGCTATGCCCTTGGCAGGACAACTGGTACACCAGCGGTGTGTCCATCCCGGTCCTCTCGTACTAAGGACAGCTCCTCTCAAATTTCCTACGCCCACGACGGATAGGGACCGAACTGTCTCACGACGTTCTGAACCCAGCTCGCGTACCGCTTTAATGGGCGAACAGCCCAACCCTTGGGACCGACTACAGCCCCAGGATGCGATGAGCCGACATCGAGGTGCCAAACCTCCCCGTCGATGTGGACTCTTGGGGGAGATAAGCCTGTTATCCCCGGGGTAGCTTTTATCCGTTGAGCGATGGCCCTTCCATGCGGAACCACCGGATCACTAAGCCCGACTTTCGTCCCTGCTCGACTTGTAGGTCTCGCAGTCAAGCTCCCTTGTGCCTTTACACTCTACGAATGATTTCCAACCATTCTGAGGGAACCTTTGGGCGCCTCCGTTACTCTTTAGGAGGCGACCGCCCCAGTCAAACTGCCCACCTGACACTGTCTCCAAGGCCGATAAGGCCTTCGGGTTAGAATTTCAATACAGCCAGGGTAGTATCCCACCGACGCCTCCACCGAAGCTAGCGCTCCGGCTTCCAAGGCTCCTACCTATCCTGTACAAGCTGTACCAAAATTCAATATCAGGTTGCAGTAAAGCTCCACGGGGTCTTTCCGTCCTGTCGCGGGTAACCTGCATCTTCACAGGTACTATAATTTCACCGAGTCTCTCGTTGAGACAGTGCCCAGATCGTTACACCTTTCGTGCGGGTCAGAACTTACCTGACAAGGAATTTCGCTACCTTAGGACCGTTATAGTTACGGCCGCCGTTTACTGGGGCTTCGATTCAGAGCTTCGCTTGCGCTAACCCCTCCTCTTAACCTTCCAGCACCGGGCAGGTGTCAGCCCCTATACTTCGCCTTGCGGCTTCGCAGAGACCTGTGTTTTTGCTAAACAGTCGCCTGGGCCTATTCACTGCGGCTTTTCAGAGCTATGCACCCTAAAAAGCACCCCTTCTCCCGAAGTTACGGGGTCATTTTGCCGAGTTCCTTAACGAGAGTTCTCTCGATCACCTTAGGATTCTCTCCTCGCCTACCTGTGTCGGTTTGCGGTACGGGCACCATTTACCTCGCTAGAAGCTTTTCTTGGCAGTGTGGAATCAGGAACTTCGGTACTATATTTCCCTCGCCATCACAGCTCAACCTTACGGTAAGCGGATTTGCCTACTTACCAGTCTAACTGCTTGGACGCACATATCCAACAGTGCGCTTACCCTATCCTCCTGCGTCCCTCCATCGCTCAAACGGTAAAGAGGTGGTACAGGAATATCAACCTGTTGTCCATCGCCTACGCTTTTCAGCCTCGGCTTAGGTCCCGACTAACCCTGAGCGGACGAGCCTTCCTCAGGAAACCTTAGGCATTCGGTGGAGGGGATTCTCACCCCTCTTTCGCTACTCATACCGGCATTCTCACTTCTAAGCGCTCCACCAGTCCTCACGGTCTGACTTCGCTGCACTTAGAACGCTCTCCTACCATTGTTCGTAAGAACAATCCACAGCTTCGGTGATACGTTTAGCCCCGGTACATTTTCGGCGCAGAGTCACTCGACCAGTGAGCTATTACGCACTCTTTAAATGGTGGCTGCTTCTAAGCCAACATCCTGGTTGTCTAAGCAACTCCACATCCTTTTCCACTTAACGTATACTTTGGGACCTTAGCTGGTGGTCTGGGCTGTTTCCCTCTTGACTACGGATCTTATCACTCGCAGTCTGACTCCCGAGAATCAAGTCTTTGGCATTCGGAGTTTGACTGAATTCGGTAACCCGATGAGGGCCCCTAGTCCAATCAGTGCTCTACCTCCAAGACTCTATACTCGAGGCTAGCCCTAAAGCTATTTCGGAGAGAACCAGCTATCTCCAAGTTCGATTGGAATTTCTCCGCTACCCACACCTCATCCCCGCACTTTTCAACGTACGTGGGTTCGGGCCTCCATTCAGTGTTACCTGAACTTCACCCTGGACATGGGTAGATCACCTGGTTTCGGGTCTACGACCACGTACTCATTCGCCCTATTCAGACTCGCTTTCGCTGCGGCTCCGTCTCTTCGACTTAACCTTGCACGTAATCGTAACTCGCCGGTTCATTCTACAAAAGGCACGCCATCACACATGAATGTGCTTTGACTACTTGTAGGCACACGGTTTCAGGTTCTATTTCACTCCCCTCCCGGGGTGCTTTTCACCTTTCCCTCACGGTACTGGTTCACTATCGGTCACTAGGGAGTATTTAGCCTTGGGAGATGGTCCTCCCAGCTTCCGACGGGATTTCACGTGTCCCGCCGTACTCAGGATCCACTCAAGAGAGAACGAAGTTTCGACTACAGGGTTGTTACCTTCTCTGACGGACCTTTCCAGGTCGCTTCGTCTACTTCGCTCTTTTGTAACTCCGTATAGAGTGTCCTACAACCCCAAGAGGCAAGCCTCTTGGTTTGGGCTATCTTCCGTTTCGCTCGCCGCTACTCAGGAAATCGCGTTTGCTTTCTCTTCCTCTGGGTACTTAGATGTTTCAGTTCCCCAGGTCTACCTTCGCTTACCCTATGAATTCAGGTAAGGATACTGCCCCATTACGAGCAGTGGGTTTCCCCATTCGGAAATCTTCGGATCAATGCTTACTTACAGCTCCCCGAAGCATATCGGTGTTAGTACCGTCCTTCATCGGCTCCTAGTGCCAAGGCATCCACCGTGCGCCCTTTATAACTTAACCTGTTCGGCTTCGATAAGCTTCAAATTTCTTCGCTTCTCATGCGCCTATAAGTTTAAAGAACTTTACTTCAATGAATGTTTTGTTACGTTATCTAGTTTTCAAGGAACGAAGCTACTGACTTCAATCACATCGTGATTTACATCAGTGAATAGTCTCCATGCAGCTTTGCGCTGAGGAATTAATCATCATTGACTAATCTTGCAGACGCAAGCGCAATTGATTTTTGCATTTTGCAAAAATCGACCTTTGAAAGCACAAAAAGCACTCTCAAAACTGACCACAATACAAAACGTCTTTTTTTTATGAAGTTCGCAGAACTTCTATTGTCTAGCTACGGTTCCTAGTCTCTCGAGGTTACTTCACTTCTTCTGTCAAAGTCTACTGACTTTTCCTTCAGAAGTTCCAGCACTTGTCGAGGCTGAACAGTCACCTTCGCTTTTCGACTTTTTCCTTAGAAAGGAGGTGATCCAGCCGCACCTTCCGATACGGCTACCTTGTTACGACTTCACCCCAATCATCTGTCCCACCTTAGGCGGCTGGCTCCTTACGGTTACCCCACCGACTTCGGGTGTTACAAACTCTCGTGGTGTGACGGGCGGTGTGTACAAGGCCCGGGAACGTATTCACCGCGGCATGCTGATCCGCGATTACTAGCGATTCCGGCTTCATGCAGGCGAGTTGCAGCCTGCAATCCGAACTGAGAATGGTTTTATGGGATTGGCTTAACCTCGCGGTTTCGCTGCCCTTTGTACCATCCATTGTAGCACGTGTGTAGCCCAGGTCATAAGGGGCATGATGATTTGACGTCATCCCCACCTTCCTCCGGTTTGTCACCGGCAGTCACCTTAGAGTACCCAACTGAATGCTGGCAACTAAGATCAAGGGTTGCGCTCGTTGCGGGACTTAACCCAACATCTCACGACACGAGCTGACGACAACCATGCACCACCTGTCACTCTGTCCCCGAAGGGAACGTCCTATCTCTAGGAGTGTCAGAGGATGTCAAGACCTGGTAAGGTTCTTCGCGTTGCTTCGAATTAAACCACATGCTCCACCGCTTGTGCGGGCCCCCGTCAATTCCTTTGAGTTTCAGTCTTGCGACCGTACTCCCCAGGCGGAGTGCTTAATGCGTTGACTTCAGCACTAAAGGGCGGAAACCCTCTAACACTTAGCACTCATCGTTTACGGCGTGGACTACCAGGGTATCTAATCCTGTTCGCTCCCCACGCTTTCGCGCCTCAGCGTCAGTTACAGACCAGAGAGCCGCCTTCGCCACTGGTGTTCCTCCACATCTCTACGCATTTCACCGCTACACGTGGAATTCCGCTCTCCTCTTCTGCACTCAAGTCCCCCAGTTTCCAATGACCCTCCACGGTTGAGCCGTGGGCTTTCACATCAGACTTAAAGGACCGCCTGCGCGCGCTTTACGCCCAATAATTCCGGATAACGCTTGCCACCTACGTATTACCGCGGCTGCTGGCACGTAGTTAGCCGTGGCTTTCTGGTTAGGTACCGTCAAGGTACCGCCCTATTCGAACGATACTTGTTCTTCCCTAACAACAGAGCTTTACGATCCGAAGACCTTCTTCGCTCACGCGGCGTTGCTCCGTCAGACTTTCGTCCATTGCGGAAGATTCCCTACTGCTGCCTCCCGTAGGAGTCTGGGCCGTGTCTCAGTCCCAGTGTGGCCGATCACCCTCTCAGGTCGGCTACGCATCGTTGCCTTGGTGAGCCGTTACCTCACCAACTAGCTAATGCGCCGCGGGCCCATCCGTAAGTGATAGCAAGAAGCCATCTTTTAATATAAGACCATGTGGTCTCATATGTTATCCGGTATTAGCTCCGGTTTCCCGAAGTTATCCCAGTCTTACAGGTAGGTTGCCCACGTGTTACTCACCCGTCCGCCGCTAATCTTTGGGAGCAAGCTCCCTTAGATTCGCTCGACTTGCATGTATTAGGCACGCCGCCAGCGTTCATCCTGAGCCAGGATCAAACTCTCCAATAGAGTATTGATTGCTCAATAAATTTGTTACTTAGAATTAACGTTGACGCTTGTATTGTGTTCAGTTTTCAAAGAACTTTTGACGCGCTGTTTTGCAGCGACTTTTATAATATAACATCTTCAGAAGTCTATGTCAACATCTTTTAAAAAATAATTTATTTAAATGATGTTGTAACAGCGACTCATTTACTATACCAAGTTTATATATCTCTGTCAACATAAATTAAACCAGAATTATATATCACTTTAAATTTATACATCTAAGTTAAATTTCAACTAAGTAACAGAGGCTTGTACATAATAAAAGTTCCATACTTTCCTATATAAAAAAAGAATGCCAGCAATGAAACTGGCATTCTCACTTTTATGCTAAGAAGATGAAATACAAAACAAAGACTACAAATAATGCATACATGATTGGGTGTATTTCTTTTGCTCTTCCTTTAAATATCATTGTGATTGGATAAAAGATAAATCCGATCGCAATTCCAGAGGCAATACTAGAAGTCAAAGGCATTGCCACAATGGTTAGGAAAGCTGGTACTGCAACCTCAAATTTTTTCCATTCGATATCTCCTAAGCTAGCAACCATGAGTACACCCACAATAATTAAAGCTGGAGAAGTAACAGCTGGTGTTACTATTCCTAAGAGAGGAGAAAAGAATAAAGCTAACAAGAAAAATACTGCTGTTACAACTGAAGCAAATCCTGATCTTGCACCTGCAGCAACCCCAGCTGTTGATTCAACGTACGATGTAGTTGAAGAAGTTCCAAGTACTGCTCCAATTACTGTTCCCGTAGAATCTGAAACCAACGCCCTACCTGCACGTGGTAATTTATTATCTTTCATAATTCCAGCTTGGTTCGCTACTCCTACTAGAGTTCCTGCAGTATCAAAGAAGTCTACAAACATAAATGTTAGGATAACAACTAACATGTCAATAGTAAAAATCTCTCCAAAGTGTGTGAACGCTGCACCGAAAGTTGGAGCTAAACTTGGTACTGAACTTACAATTTGTTCTGGAGTATCAATTAAATTAACAATCATCCCAACGATTGCAGTGATGATCATTCCGAAGAATACTGCACCTTTTACATTACGAACCATTAAGATAACCGTAATAACAACACCAAATATAGCTAATAATGTACTGCCATTTGATAAATTGCCCAGTGCTACTAAAGTGGCAGGATCATCAATTACGATTTCTGCATTTTTTAATCCGATAAATGTAATGAACAATCCAATTCCCGCACCAACTGCTAATTTAAGGTTTTGTGGGATTGCATCAATAATTTTTTCTCGAATACGTGTTAATGTTAGTATCACTAGAAATACCCCAGATACTAAAACTCCTGCTAATGCTGTTTCCCATGCAATTCCCATTCCTAGGACAACTGAATAAGCAAAGAAAGCATTAAGTCCCATTCCTGGTGCTAGCGCAACGGGATATTTCGCAACAACTCCCATTATAAATGTACCTATCGCTGCTGCTAGTGCTGTCGCTACGAACACTGCGTTTGCATCCATTCTTAATTCAGCTGGTAAATCAGGTACATCACTTAAAGACAAGATCGATGGGTTAACGAATAGAATATAAGCCATAGATAAGAACGTTGTGATTCCACCAATAATTTCTCGCCTATAAGTAGTTCCAAGCTCATCGAATTGAAAGTACTTTTTCATAAAAGATTACCTCTCCCTTTTATCCATATCGTCAGACTAATCTTGAAATCCCCCTGTTTCAAGCAACATAAAAGCGCTCCAGATTTATATCTGAAGCGCTTGACGTTAAGGTTAACGGATAAATCAGAGGAACCCTAGGGAATCAACTCTCACTATTATCAGTTATACCTCGTAGTCAAGCTTGTTTACGGAAGCTTGGTAGAAACTTTTGGGCCATATCCCCAAGATTATACGACGTATATTAACAAAATCTTAAATTCGATTTTATTATATGACAATATGCCTAGAGAGTCAATACAAAAAGCGAACATTATTGAATTTACTTTTATTATCGTTCGTGTATTATTCCCACTCGATTGTTGCTGGTGGTTTGCTTGTTATATCATAAACTACCCTGTTTACATGACTTACTTCATTTACAATTCTTCTTGATATAACTTCAAGCACGTCCCAAGGAATACGAGCCCAGTCTGATGTCATTCCATCTATAGATGTTACTGCACGGATTCCGATAGTGTGGTCATATGTTCGAGCGTCTCCCATGACTCCAACACTTCTGATATCTGGAAGGACAGTAAAGTACTGCCAAATTTCACGTTCTAGACCTGCTTTTCTAATTTCTTCACGTAAAATATAGTCTGATTCACGAACAATCTCTAG
Organism: Bacillus nitroreducens; assembly: GCF_964021195.1. Taxonomy (NCBI): domain Bacteria; kingdom Bacillati; phylum Bacillota; class Bacilli; order Caryophanales; family Bacillaceae; genus Bacillus; species Bacillus nitroreducens. The sequence continues at coordinate 689,991 of NZ_CAXHYI020000003.1, forward strand.
TTTTTCCTCCGTCACTTCACCCAAAACACGAATACCTAGACCAGGTCCAGGGAAAGGCTGGCGCCAAACGATTTCATCTGGGATACCTAACTCCGTTCCAAGTGCACGAACCTCGTCCTTAAACAAAGTTTTTAGCGGTTCGATTAATTCAAATTGCATATCTTCTGGTAGACCACCAACGTTGTGGTGAGATTTAATTGTTTGTGCAGTAGCCGTACCACTTTCAATGATGTCTGTATAAAGAGTACCTTGTGCGAGATAATCAAATCCTTCAAGCTTTGCTGATTCGTCATCAAACACATAGATGAACTCGTTACCAATGATTTTACGCTTTTGCTCTGGATCACTTACACCCTTTAATTTATTTAAAAAGCGTTCCTTCGCATCAATTTTGATCACATTCATATTGAAACCTTCGCTAAATGTTTCCATTACACTCTCGGCTTCTCCCTTACGAAGAAGTCCATGATCAACGAACATACAAGTTAATTGATCACCAATCGCTTTATGGATTAAAACTGCAACTACGGAAGAATCTACACCTCCGCTAAGTGCGCAAAGTACTTTTTTATCCCCAACAGTTTGACGGATCTTTTCCATTTCAATTTCAATGAAGTTTTCCATTGACCAACTTTCCGTACATCCACAAGCACCGAAAACAAAGTTTTTAAGAAGATCGTTTCCATATACTGAGTGAAGTACCTCTGGGTGGAATTGAACACCAAAAAATTTACGAGCTTCATCACTCATTGCTGAGATTGGGCATGAAGGACTAACCGCATCTACCGTAAAGCCGCTTGGTGCTTCTACAACTAAGTCTCCATGACTCATCCATACCACTTGTTCATTTGGGGTATTTGCAAAAAGCGCAGATTCGTTTTGGATTGTGATTGTTGCTTTTCCATACTCACGGTTATGAGCCTTTTCAACTCGTCCACCAAAATGTTGTGTCATAAGCTGCATTCCATAGCAGATTCCTAATACAGGAATCCCTAATTCAAAAATTCCTTCATCACATCTAAATGAATTTTCATCATATACACTATTTGGTCCACCTGATAAAATAATTCCTTTAGGCTGCATTGCCTTAATTTCTTCAACAGTTAATGTGTGTGGATGGAGTTCACTATACACTCCAAACTCACGGATTCTGCGCGTGATTAATTGATTATATTGGCTACCGAAATCTAAAACAACGATCGTTTCTTGAACGTTATTCACAAAATCACCTCGTTTTATTTTGTTATACACCCACCAGAAAATATGCATAAAAATAGAATCCTACCTAAAAAAAAGGCAGGATTCTAGATTGCGCACGTAAATAGAATAGCTGCCTTCATAGTCAGACCATTTACGGTGGTCTGGTAGAAACTTTCGAACCATATCTTCGAGGATATACAAAGGAAACAAATATTTCTATTAAAATTGTGTTTTCATTCTATCAATCACGTACTTATTGGTCAAGAAGATATCTTTTTAATTAAATTTTCCCATAATTCAACAGACCTACTCCATTCATCATTTGCATTATCTTTTCGATAAAGTGCACGTTCGTAACTTCGGGTTAATTGCTGCATTTCATTCCCTCTATAGAACTTATCAACTTTAATTGAGTACTCCCTTAAGGTTTGTCCCTCTTTCCTTGGCAAACCAACACGATTTAATTGTTTTAACAAGGCATCATAGGCTTTAAAATAGACATCTTCATCCTTTGCGTTCCTATACAGCCATATATAGAAATAAGGCATCCACTTTTTCCTCGTTTTAAAAAAGATATAAATCATTAAAAGCAGGCTTGCTATGACAATCAATACATATTTCCACGAAAAGGAATCAGAGAATTTATCAATCACTCCACTCTTATTTTCTTCCAAAATAGGTGTTGTTACCGTTTCTTCAACCTCTTCTTCCTCAGGAATTTCATCTAGTATTGTTTCTGGAGTCTGGTTACGTTGGTAGTCAGCACTATCCAAATAATAGGAGAATAGATTTGAGTTACTAAAGCCCTTTGTTGGCTCAAATGGCACCCAACCGAATTCTGGAAAATATACTTCTACCCATGAGTGGGCGTTATTATTTGTAACTTCGTACGTATGGATATCTAGACGCTCGCCTTCTGTGTATCCTTTTACCCATCGTGCTGGTATATCGGCAGCTCGCAATAACACAACCATAGAAGTTGAGTAGTTATCACAATAGCCCATTTTCGTTTCAAACAGGAATTGATCAACATAATCTTCACTTCCTGTCGGAATGGCTACATTTTGCGTTTCATACACAAACCCATTGGCCTGGAAGTAGCTTTCAACCGCCTTAACCTTATCATATCGGTTTGTATGTGTATTCGTTATATTTTGGGCCAACTCTTTGACACGTTCTGGTAAACGCTCAGGTAATTGAGTATATCTTTCCTTGAATTCTACATTGTGCTCAAGTCCCCCTGAGTCTGTAACCTCTTTTAATAGGTTAATATAGTATTTTGGATACTCGTAATTCAGCGTATATTGATCCAACTCAACCTCTGCATTACCCCTATAGGTCGAAAATTTTTCAGAGATTGGATTCACCTCAAAATGTACATCAGGGTCTGTTTCTACTGATGTTAGCCCCAGCGGATACACAATATGTGGATATTTTAGTTTCATTTGGATTTCGGCGTCATGTTCTCCTACCTCTGTTTTCGATTCATACCAACTTAATGCTGTATTTTCTGCATATAAGGTTTCGTTTTCCGCTTGATCCGATAATACCCATCCCTTACCAGTGTATGTGTCCTTTGTTTCGACTCGCCAATAATGACGTCTTTCCGTCTTAGCTGTAAACACTACCGTATCATCAGGGATAAATGGTCCACCTAAATTTTTGTCATCTGCACCATATCCAATCTTTTTTACCCCGTTAATGGACCCATTCATATTTTCTTGTCCATATCCCTTCAAGAAAGGAACAGGATCAGGCCACTGTGGTGCTGCTTTCGGTGATACATATCCAATCATAGTTGAAAACAAAATAAAAACTGTTAATGGAATTGCCCACCTTTTTCCAATATTTATATGGTGCGAAAGCTCTCTATCCTTTAATCGTTCAAATTGTAAAATACCGAGCATGAAAAATCCGATTAAGACCGTCCGAATAATTGCAAATTTAGCATCATAAGGGCTAAATGTATCGATTACCGTGATATAAATAATAGTCAATACAAAAAACAACAGTATTCTTTTTTGGTAAGCAAACCAATAATGGAGCAAGTAACTTAATAACCAAAGTAAAATAAAAAACAGAAGCGTACGGAAAATAGGTGTCATCCCCATCCAGTTTGCCTGAAAGAGAAGCCCAAAATTTGTTATTACGTCTGAACTAAACATCATCAACCATGAAGCATCTAAAAATGAAACATTAAAATAAATGGAATGAACCGCATAGAGGATCAGAGAAATTTTCATTAAAGCACCGAGAAAAAATGGGGTTCGTAGAAATAATAATAAAAAACAAACACCAATAAATAAGACAAATTCACTTGTCTCCTGTGTATCAGTTACCGTTTTTAACGGGCGGATCCACTCCCATAGTAAGAAAAAACCAAAGATATTTAACAACAGGTTTCGAATATCACGCCGTGCTGAAATTTTAGGCTTCATGATTTCACCTCAATCAAATGTTCCTGCAAATTGGCCTTCATAGACGACTTTTGCAATGACATTATGCTTTCTAACCGCCCCAAAGACATGTATTTCCTCTTGGGATAGCTGAGTTCCTTTTCCCTTTACCACAAATAGTTGCAAGTCAGCGTTACGCATCGTAAACCTGCCTACCATATGAATCGTCTCTTCGGTTAATTCAGTCGTAACTAACATAAAGGTCACTGGCTGATAAATCTTCTTGATCTGTGTTTCAACAATTTGGGAAAATGGAATCTGACTATCGTCTTTTACTTTTGCAAGGTGATGGTATATGACTTGTTGCTGAGATTCACCGTTTTTCAAAGGAAAAATAGTTTGTTCTTCCCCTATCGAGATAAGTGAAACTTGCGCACCCTTTTTTAAAATGGCTTTTGTAAGTGAAGCTGTAAAAGATACAAGTGGCTCAAAGTGTGTCGATGTGGCTCGATCCATAAAAAGCACCACATCATGGCTTTGCTGCTGTTCAAACTCTTTCGTCATAATCTCATTTCTTCTTGCAGAAGCCTTCCAATCAATCCACGAAAATCGATCCCCAGGTGTATAATCCCTAACACCAATTGCAATGGCTGTATCCCGCTTTAACCTTACGTTTGAAGATGTCATTCCTTGTTCAAATCGACTTTCTAACTGACGATACACGATATCTACGTACTGTGGATATACTAAAAACTGGTCATAGATTGGAAAAACAGTTTCCTTTTCAATGAGTCCAAACAAATCGCCAGTTTTGATTCGGATACCTTCTAACACATGTTCGCCTCGAGGTATGGAATCAAACCTATATTTATAAGTCAATTCCCGTTTAAACCAAGGGAACAACATGACCTTAGAGTGCTTTGCTTGTTCCATCTTTTTTAATTGCGGCGGTAGAAGTTCTTCGATAATGAGATACATGAGTGGAAACGGAATCTTTCGCCTAATTACAATTGTCGCCTCAAATTTTTCTCCTGCGACATAATCCTTATGATTTACAAGGCGCATGAGCATAAAGTCTTTGAGAGGATAGATTGATAGAACAAAAGAATACAGGCCAAACGGGATAAAACTATAAAAAAGGAACCAACTAACAAATCCACCTTGAAACATCGCATATACAAATGTTGCAACAATTAAGAGAAAGATGTTGACAAGCTTCCCCGTTTTTTTTAGTTTTCGTAGTAAACGCCTCATCTATGATTCAACGACCTTTTTACTGGAATAGGTGTTCGTTCAATAATTTTTTCCACTACCTTCTCCGTCGTGATTCCTTCAAATCTTGCTTCCGACTTTAAAATGATCCGATGTGGTAATACATATGTTGCTAGATATTGAATATCATCGGGAATTACAAAATCTCTTCCATGTATTAAAGCATAAGCTTGCGCTGCCTTCATTAACGCAATTGAACCTCGAGGACTAGCTCCTAAATAGACAGATTGATGCTCTCTTGTACGACTTACAAGATCAACAATATATTCTTTAATTGTTTCATCAACATAGACTTCTTTAGCTTCCTTTTGAAGACTAACGAGCTCTTCAAGGGTGATGACCGCATCAAGATGTTCAATTGGTTTTGACTTTTCCGCTCTATTTAACACTTCTATCTCCTCTTGAACTGATGGGTATCCCATTTTCATTTTTAATAGAAAGCGGTCTAGCTGCGCTTCGGGAAGTGGATATGTTCCTTCGTATTCAATCGGATTTTGGGTCGCCATGACGAAGAATGGTTTTGGTAGCATTCTTGTAACACCATCAACTGTGATACTACTTTCTTCCATCCCTTCAAGCAAAGCAGATTGTGTCTTCGGAGAAGTTCGGTTAATTTCGTCTGCAAGCACAATATGACCAATAATTGGACCTGGTCTGAATTCAAATTGGAGTTCTTTTGGATTATAAATGGATGTTCCCGTCACATCAGATGGTAATAGGTCAGGTGTAAATTGAATTCGTTTAAATTCAGCACTCACCGATTTTGCAAGCGAGCGCACCATCATCGTCTTCCCTACACCAGGTACATCCTCAAGTAAAACATGACCTTCTGCTAGTAATGCGACCAAACTCATAGTTGCTACATCTCTTTTTCCTATCATAACTTTCTCTATATTCTCAATAACTCTTCCTAAAACTGGATGTAACGTTTCAAGCTGCGACATTTTCCGTCCTCCCGTATACCTAGCTTTGTCTTACAATATATGTAACTATTATACTATTCACACTACAATTATAAAAGCAGAGATAAATAAACAGGCCTGATCCCCGACACAGTAATACGATACTGTATCAGGGTCAGACCTTGAAAATGACCAACCTCTATTAAACGAGACTCGAGAGAACATGAACACGAAGGATTATTCCTAATAGACGTTGTTCCTCATCCACTACCGCTAACGGGAACTTAGTTTCTAATGCTTTTGGAATGATATCTTGAATATATTCTTCCTTGGCCACTGTAAAAATATCATCTCGAATAATATCTTTTAGTGTTTTCTTCTCCTTTATGCCATCGATTGCATCATCAATCGTGATAATTCCTTGGAGTTGTTGGTGCTTGTTTACAACAAACACACTGGATATCCCATTCTTTTGCATTTCTTTTATTGCTACCTGCAGACTATCTTTTAAAGAAACCAACGCATTGGAACCAATCATGACATGCTCTGCCTGTAATACTTTAGAACGATCAATATCTTTGATAAATTCAGAGATATAGTCATTAGCAGGTGACTCAATAATTTCTTCTGGAGTACCTATTTGCTCAACGACCCCGTCCTTCATAACTGCAACCCGATCGCCAAGCTTAAATGCTTCATTGATATCATGCGTGATAAAAATAATTGTTTTTTGAAGCTTTTCCTGAAGTTCAATGAGCTCAAGCTGCATTTCTCGACGGATAAGTGGATCAAGTGCACTGAAAGGTTCATCCATTAGGAGGATATCAGGATCGTTCGCTAGAGCACGGGCAAGCCCTACTCGTTGCTGCATCCCTCCTGAAAGCTCAGTAGGATATTTATCTTCATATCCTTTTAGCCCTACACTTTCAATGTTTTTTAACGCAATTTCTCGACGTTTTTCTTTTGAAACATTTTTAATTTCAAGTCCATACTCTACATTCGCTAACACAGTACGATGACTGAATAATCCAAAGTGCTGAAACACCATTGCTATTTTATCTTGTCTAAACTTCTTAAGTTGGGCTGAATTATAGCGAACGACATCTTCTCCATCAACATAAATAGCACCAGATGTTGGTTTATTTAAAAGGTTGAAACAGCGAATCAATGTCGACTTTCCACTCCCTGAGAGTCCCATGATGACAAAGATTTCACCTTTTTTTATTTCCATTGATGCATTATAAACACCAACGGTATGATTTGTTTTTTCTAAGATTTCTTTTTTACTCATTCCTTGTTCGATCATTGGAATGACTGATTTTGGCTTTGAACCAAATATTTTTGAAACGTTCTCGATCTTAATCTTTGTTTCCATGTTTATTCAGCCCCCTTGTGTTTCTGAAAGGAACTCGCGACTCCGTTTGTCACTCGATCGATAATAATTGCTAGAAATACAATACTAATGCCCGCTTCAAATCCGAGTGCCATATCAATACGGTTAATAGCGATTAAAACCTGTTCCCCTAGTCCCTTCGCACCAACCATGGATGCAATAACGACCATTGAAAGAGCCATCATTGTCGTTTGGTTAACACCTGCCATAATGGTTGGTAACGCCTGTGGTAATTGAACTTTCGTGAGCATTTGCCATCTAGAGGATCCAAATGATTGCGCTGATTCAATGACATCTTCATCCACATTTCGAATCGCTAACTCTGTTAAACGGATGACAGGAGGCAATGCATATATTAACGTTGCAAAGACCGCTGATACATTTCCTAGACTGAAGAAGAAAATAGCTGGGATTAAATATACGAAACTTGGCATGGTTTGCATCGCATCTAAGATAGGTCTCATGAAAATGGAGAACTTTTTACTAAATGCCATCCACACACCAAGCGGAATCCCAATGATGAGTGAAATCACGACGGATGTTAAGACAATCGCGATGGTAATCATTAGTACATCCCACAATCCAAATGTTCCAATCAAAAAAATAAAGAATGCATATAAGACACCTGATAAGGCAGATTTAAAACGCCATCCTAAAAGGAAAGTAATAATTAAGAAGAGCCACCATGGTATGAAGCTAAGGAAACTGTCAATTCCATTGATTGTTTGAGAGGAAATAAGATGTATGATATCAAAAAAACCTTCGAACGTTGTATCTACCCATTTTATAAACTTTTCAACACTTTTACCTAAAAAATCCCATTTTATATCTGGAAAATTACTCATAAGTAGGTTACATGAAGTAACCATTCACCTCGCTTATATTTACAAAAATCACTTGCGCCTTCTCTTTTGGCCAAGTCGTCATTAGTCACTCAGATGCTCAAGGGAGTTCCTTCATTTCAGTCGAAATTAGAACTACCACTCAATTGGTAATTTAAATTGCCTATCGACTACTACTGAAGGTGTGGCTTCCACTGAATAAAATTCATATTTTTCGACAAATTGTCTTAAAAATTGTAGTAGCCAGCAAGATGCTAACTACTACATAGAAATTATTCTAATGAACTTTTTACTTTTTCAGCGATCTCCTCTGTAATCCAAGAAGTCCATATATCTTCATGCTGTTCCATCCACCAAACGGCAGCTTCCTCAGCAGATGCCTCATTTTCATTCATATAGTTAAGTGCTTCTTCTGTTAAATCATTACTTGTTTCATAGTTTTTTAGAAACTCCACAACCTCTGGGGCTTGTTCTGGCATATCCTTATGAACTGCTACCACAACATCGTTTGGTGGAAATTCCGTACCAAAGTCTTTATTCCATTGTTCCTCGTTATATTCTGGTTCTTCTAAAAGAGTAAGATCATATTTTGCCGTTACCCAAGTCGGTGACCAGTAGTATCCGACCCAACCTTCTCCTTTTTCATATGCATCAACTAGAGTTGCAACTGCACTCGAATCTGAACCAGGGCTAATATAGTTGAACGAGTCTCCTAAACCATATGTGTCAAATTTTACTGACATTGTTTCACCAACAGCCCATCCAGTAGGAGCACCTACAACACGTCCTTTACTTGAATCCTCTGGGTCTGGGAAAACATCAGGGTACTTTTTCAAGTCCTCGACTGTCTTCAAATCAGGAGCTAGCGGTTCAATTCCTCTTTCTGCATCTCCTTCAATCACATAAGTGGGAACATACAATCCTTGGCTATTATCTCCAAAGTTTGTAGAAACGGTCTCAATATCTCCTGCCTCGGTCATTTCTTTATAAAGCTCTTTAACATTGTCAGTCCAGACTTCCATGTAGACATTAATATCACCTTGACGGAGACCTTCTAGTGTCGCAGGAGTAGATCCAGTTGTAACTTCTGTTTCATATCCAAATCCTTCTTCAAGGATTCTTTGCGCTATACTGTTGTGAACACGAATACTGTCCCAACCAGCATCAGCAAGTACAATCTTATCTAATTTTTCAGGTTCGCCATCTCCTGAAGAACCTTCACTACTACATCCTACTAATGCTAGTAATAGGACAACTAGCACCGTAAATAGCTTTCGTTTCATTGTGTAATTACTCCCCTTCTTGTCTTTTAAACCGATTTATTTACCTAACGATACAAGCAAGCAAAATGAATGAACATTCATTTATTTTTTGCACAATTGTTTCCTAACTATCAAGCAATATGCTTATGAATAATAGAAAAGTAGATAGTCGTTCAATAATCAGCAAGAAAAAAATGTAGAGGAATAGAAAAAGCTACATTTTATATAAATGAGGACACATTGTATTGTGTAGGTGGGAATTGCTTAAGCTTATTTAATCGCGGTAAAAAACTGGGTACATAAAAAGTATAGAGGAATAGGAAATTGAGAACAAACCTGATAAATTAGCATATTTCGAGATAAACTAGCATATTTTGCAGTCTCGAAATTTTAGAGGGTTGAGGTGGTTTATCCTTCCAACATCCTCCCCTATCCTCTCAAATCCTCCAATTTTCAAAAAATATCTGATTTTTCAACAAGTGCTCAATATGTAGTATTCGCATAACATTACCTTTTCTGTATATAGTAGTATCTTCAAAATTCGACTTTAATAATGAACAAAGACCAGACACCCTCTTTTGAGTATCTGGTCCTTATTTATTTCTCTAGTGATTCGACTATTTTCTTTTCCGATGCAGAAATTTTTCATTTATGACAAGCACTTTTCCATCCTCAACTGGCCTATATTTACGAAAGATGAATTTGTTTTTTTCAAATAGGTTATTTCCTACAACATATATAGGTAGGATGATGAGCAAATTAATCAACATTTGCAACAACAAGTTCAATTCCCGCTCAAAAATATAAATCGTAAAAACAGCATGAAACGTAAAAGAAACCATTAATACAATTAAAACATTGCAAATATGAAAAGCAATCACGCTCGTTTTTTCTCGGAACATTCGCTCTAGTTCGGCCTTGAAAAAGAGCGAAATAAACACTGAAACCCCTATTGCAATAAGGGTAACAAAATAGATAAAAAACGTGACCATTTTTCAAAATCCCCCTTACTTAATAAACATCTCTTTTATAAGTTTCTTCGGTATTTACTAGGTGAAATACCAACATGACGTTTAAAGAACCGACTAAAATGGGCTTCACTTTCAAAGCCACAATCGGTACTGATTTTCTTAATAGTCCAGTCAGGATACATTTTAAAAAGATGAATGGCTTGCCTTAAGCGATATTGCATGACATAGTCCATAATTGTTTGCCCTGTTTGCTCCTTAAACATATGAACCATATAGGACTTGCTTATATTAATTTCTTTCGCAACATCCTCTAGTAACAGTTTTTTATTAAAATGTTCTTGAACATAGGTAGCAATTTGTTGGATATAGGCATTATTTTCATAAATATCGTCAGAACCAATTAATTTTTTATCGCGGTAATGATGGATGGAGAAAAGCAATTCCATTAGTTTTACTTTCAATTCATTCTCCACTTCTACAACTGAACGAGCAGACAGTAACATCTCCATATCCTTTGTTAGTCCGATTATCTTTTGTAAATGTTTATCATTTGTGCGATAAATACTGTGATGATTTATTTGGAAAGGCTTTAATAAATGGGTAGATTCTAAAAATTCAAGAGTCGGTTGTATCCATTCTAATGAAAATTGAATAATACTTCGATCGTATGAATCTGTATCCCCTGTTACAAAAGGTTTATGCAATTTACTCCCATCCATGAGTATAATATCTCCAGGAAGTAGATCATAAATCTTATTATCAATTAGATATTTGCAGTTTCCCGAATGAAAAATAAAAATTTCATAATGAAAATGGGTATGATAATCAGGTGATTTTTCTATCCCTTTTTGATGAGAAATCGCAAATAGATTATACAAATGTTGACTGTTCAATTCCCTCATATCACACCCCCCTTTTGGCAAAATCTAATTTTTCTCATTTCTTTTACAATCGCATGTAAAACAAGTGAAGTCAACCAAAAAGGGAAGAAACCTAATGATAGGTTCCTCCCCACAAACACATAAAAAACAAAGGAATTATTCACTTTCATGACCAAGGTCATTTTGTACCTTGCTTAATGTATTCTTATCTAAGTTATATACAAACAACATCGCTAACATGATTAGTGCCATACCTGTAATTGGGAAAATAACAGAAAGGTTCTTAATACTTGTAGCATATTCTGCTGTCCATGTTGAGGCATCACTTAATTTCAGTCCTGGTAAAATAATCGCAATGGTAGCAGGAACAATAGAAGCTCCTAATCCCTGACCTAATTTACGAATCATGGAGTACATAGAATAAACGGATCCTTCATTTCTCTTTCCAGTCTTCCATTCTTGATAATCAATTGCATCAGCTACCATAGCCCAAGTATAAATTCCTAAACCAAATGAAAAGACACTCGCAAATGCTTGTAATCCCAACCAAACAAAGGGGTTACTGATTGGTGCAAATAACATGACTAAATAAATGGCAATACTAATCAATAACGGATAAGCAACTATTTCTTTTTTCCCAAAACGTTTAACAAGTTTATTCCCGATAGTAACACCGAGAATCATCGGAATAAGTGTTACGATAATCACATAAGAGTTTAATTTACCGTCTTCAAAGTATAATTGAAACGTTAGAGAGTTAAGTTGCTGCGCTCCATTTAAGAAAAGAATTTGTGCCAAAGCGACTAAAGCTAATCCTATCATCGCTCTATTCTTAAAGAAATTAATAAATGTGTCAAAAAAGCTGTATTTATTGGTTTTCGATTTATCCTGAGATGAATGGCTGTAATGAACAATTCGTTCCTCTGTATTATAGTAAAGGGCAACATAACTAAGAATCGCTAAAACACCCGTTACAAGCGTAATCGGAAACATCATTTCCCCTTGAAAAATACTTTTTGATTCGCCATCAACAACAACAGTCGTGTACAATACTATCGGAATAAATATTCCATAAAGAATATTTGGAACAAAGCCACCAATACTTCTAGCTGTCGATAATGCCGTACGTTCAGATGCTTTTGTTGTCATAACCGAACTTAAAGCACCGTAGGGCACGTTTACAAAAGTATATAGGAGGTCCCATAAGAAATAACTACCTGCGAATAGTGCTATTTTTGCAGTGTAAGACCAATCCGATGCATCAATAAACATAACGGACATAGAAAAGGCAAGTAATGGTGCCATTCTCATGATCCAAGGCTTGAATTTATCTGGAGATTTTAATCTAAAACGGTCGATAACCATCCCAATAAGTGGATCATTAATACCATCTAAAATTTTTGCGATTAAAATGATTAACGCATAATGAGCTAATTCAATCCCAATAAATTGGGTAAAGAAGATAAACATGTACATGTTTACCAAGTCAAAACTGAAGTTTCCCCCTAAATCACCCATGAAATACCCGAATACATCACGCTTACCAAAGGGACGTTTAGATGTATCATAACTGGTTGTCGACTGTTTGGTTGTACTTACTGGTTCTTCTATTTCATGTAATTTTTCTACAGCCATCTTTTTTCACTCCTTTTGGAATACAACATTGTCTAAAACCCTTACATTTTTGAGAATTAAATCAATTGTATTTTCATTGGACGGTTCCCTTCTACCTATAACAGCTTGGAAACCGCCTTTTTCTCTAGATTACTTGTCTTCTTTTACAAAAACGATATACATGTTACTATCTTCAATATTCGAATCATCCTGATTCCCACCTAAGGTAAGGGTTGTCCCTGCCTTGACCTGTTTCTTGAACACGGTATGTCCAGTATCATGAACAAGAACCTTCTGTTTTGTTTCTTCAAAGTCCTCCATTAACCACTCTGGTCGACTTAAGCGATCGTCATGTGCAATCAAAACAGATGCATCTTTTACCACGGTAAAGTGAATTAAATCAAGGGCCTTATAATTCGTCTCATCATTTGCAAGTTGGAGATAGTCACTACCTACTAAGTTTTCTGCTAAAAACTGAAACTCGTATTCTCTATCATTGTAAATGCGATCCCCCGTACCTACGTTTACTTTGACACCACCCGTTTCACGTATCCCTGAATAAGAATAATCTGTAATCAGTTCAGAGTCTTCAGTTTCGGAATGGAATGCTTGATAGTTCTCAATTGGTCCATCTCCAATCGCTGGTTCCTCTCCAAGTGAATCAACTGGATAATGTGGAAGCTCCTTTGATATCCCATTAACATGAGGGAAAGCTTTAACTTCTACGACTAGAGCATCCTTCTCTAAACCTTGAACTTCTCCAATTAGTTTTAATTGTCCTGGTGTTAAAGTAGAACGGATGGCTACGCGGTTTATACCCGCTTCGATGTCTAAATAGGTATTGTTCGTTGATCCTTCTTTTCCACTATTATAGCCACCACGCCATATTCCTGGACCTTCCATATAGAAATCAATTCGCCCTTCAAATGTAGGGACACGATTCCCTTCTTGATCCACGACTTCAGCATCCACCAGTAAAACGTCTGAACCGTTTGCCTTGAAGCCACCTATGTTAGTAATCGGCATTAATTTTACCGCAACAGGATCACCAGCTGTTTGCTTGGATTGTTGTGCAATGATTTGAGCATTTTCGTCATATGCAATCGCCTCTATGATTCCAGCTTTCCATTTAATATTTTCAAAGGTAAATAGATACGTATGATCTCTCTTACCAAATCCTTTTGATTCTCCGTTGATGAATAGTTCCACTTGTTCGGCATTTGACATGACATAGATGTCTTTTACTGTTCCTTCTGGATAATTCCAGTGACCAATGATATGAACTTGTGGATCTTCGCGGTAAATGGCTTTCGTCGCATAATATGCTTCCTTTGGCAACATCACGGCATCTACTTGACCACTTACACGTGACACTTCTGAATATACCCGACCATGGCTTGTGGAATCTGAATAAATCCAATTTGCTCCTCCACCATGTGCTGGATGGCTAATTTTTTCAAAATGTTTTGCCTGATTTCTAGCAAATTCTTCTGAAGTTAAATTATAAGCAGAACCATCTGCAGTCTTGTAATTCTCATATCCTGGGGTATGTCTGTCCCAAACACGGCGCGCCGCTTCTTCCCTGTTGTATTCTCCCTCTACAACTGGTTTCCCCTTACTCTTAAGCTCCCAACTACCTTCCGTACCAATAGAAACATCTACATATTTTTCCATGGTTAGATCACAACGTCTATGAGCATAAGCTCGTGCCCCATGAGGATCCCACTCTCGCGTGATTTCTACTAATTTCTGGGCCTCTTCATCAGGAACACTTTGGTTCCCACCTTCCCAAATAAGGATAGAGGGATGATTTCTGTAATAAATAATCATATCGCGGTATGCATCAGAACGAATTTTATAGGAAACATCACTGTACACACCACCAACAGTACTTCCCTCTCCATCCACACCAGGCTGTATGGTTATGAGGCCATATTTGTCCGCTAGTTCAATATCAACTGGAGCACCTGCCGAATGTCCCCAGCGAATCATGTTTCCACCAGCTTCTTTCATTTGTTTAAAAATGAACGCGTGCATCCAATTTGGATATGCTGCACCTAACCCTGCCCATTCGTTTGTTGGTCTTTGTCCCCAACCCTTTAACTTAAGTTTGTTGCCATTAATAAAGAATCCTTGGTCAAACGTAAACTCGAATGTGCGAATTCCAAGTGGTGTATCGACCGAGTCTGTTGTCTTTTCATTTAATCGTAACTTCGTTCGCACTGTATACAAATATGGATACTGTGGTGACCAGCGATGGGGATTTTTCACAGTCTCTGAAGTTTTAAATACAAACATTTCACCTGATTGTAGTTGTTTCTTGTCCTCCATGGTTTGAATAACTACACCATCTTGGTCGAGTATTTCCGCAATAAAATGTACTTCTTTGTTGGTGTCATACTCATTCGCCACTTCTGCTTCAACGGTTACTTTTGCAGAGTTCTCTGTTATGTTTGAAGCGTATACATATGTTCCTTGAGTTTTTAAATAACTGTATAAAGGAAGTGTAATATGCAAACGGTCCTTGAGATGAAGGAAAACATTTCGATATATTCCACCATGTGTCGGATGCCAATGAGAGTCATGCCAACTAAGTACATCATCCGTACCTTCCGCTTTGTAAGGGAACGTATTATCAACCATAATTGCTAAAACATTTTCCTCATCCCCAAAATGCACATGAGGAGTTAGGTCATACCCAAACGGAATAAATCCGTTTTCATATTTTCCAGCTAATTTCGTACCGTTGATATATACATCCGCAGCTTGTCTAATCCCTTCAAATTCTATAAAAACTTTTTTATCTTGATCTTCTTGATTTAATTTAAAATATTTTCTATACCAGGTCCTTCCAGTGAACATACTCCGTTCACCGTTATGTCCACCTTCCATGTAATTATCGAAAGTATCGATATCATTAAATGTGTGTGGCGCACTAACTAACTCCCAATCAGAATCATCAAAATCAATCTGACATGCCCCTTCTACATCTGACTTTTTGAATTTCCATCCTACGTTAAAATTAAACTTGTTCCCATAGTTCCTAACCGAATCATCTTTTTCAATCCCAACAGGTACCAGATTTTCAGTCAAAACGTTTCCCTCCCCTTCATGAAATATACTAATATACAAATGGTAAACCCTTTCATTTAGCTTCATTCTACTCTATAAATCTGAAATAGTCGTTAACTCAGATAGTCAACATTTATTCAAAACTTGACTCAAATGATTATATTTTACGGTTTCAAAAAGCGCCTTCTCCTTCTTAAATAAGGTTGTAATCGCAAACTTTTTTAGTATCGATACAATGTATTTTCGCTTCAAATGGACGTTTTTCTAACTGTATTCGAGTGCAAAAATATAATACTGCTTAAGATGATTAGATGTTTGAAGTTGTTAAGGGGCAGTTGTTTTTTAAGCCTCCTCGAGAGCGAAAACCATTCGATTCCCGTAGGTGCCGAGCGCCCGCACTCCAGGCGTTTTACTAATAACAACAATCTACTAGAAAAAAGATGTATATAAAAAGCTTTCGTTAAAGTCAAAAGAACATGAGAAGTTTCACGTAGAAATCGTAAATTAACCGTTAAAAATTGATGTATGTTAGAATACTAAAAATAACATTTTAAAATGTGAAAAGAGGCGATAACATGTTTGACAAAATAAAAAGGCAACTAAGAAATATCGCACGTGGAAGCAGTAGTAGAAGGCAGTGGTACTACGGCGGGAGTAGCACTAAAAAGAGAAACCGTTATTATGGAGGTAGTAGTAGTAAAAAAAGACATCGTTACTATGGTGGAAGTAGTAGTAAGAGATTCGGTTACTTCCGCGGAAGTAGCAGCAGGAGACATAAATATAATCCTATGAGCGGTAGTAAACGTTATAAACGAAGAAGTTGGGGAAGTAGTAGCTAATTCCAGTCAAGTACTATTCCCTAAAAGCTTGTATAGCTAAATGAAGGTCATGAAGAATCTCGTCAATAGACGTATATGGTTCATCTATTTTTAATAGCTTTTCCAAAAGTAAGACTGTTTCTTTTCGTAAAAAAAGTTCTTCTGTCCAAGGAAGAGCTTTTTTTGTTTTAGAGGAATACGTTGTATAGAGTAAGTATAAAAGAATATCCCCTAAATCATAATAGTCTTGAAGTTTCATCTCTTCCCTATTTTGTCCTTCAAGTTTTGCAGAAGAGGCTATTTGTTGTGCTAAGCCAAAATCAATTAAATATGGCTCATTGTTTTTTACTAATATATTGGGTATTCGTAAATCAAGATGGAAAATATTTCGTTTGTGAAGATATTCAACCAATTTGATGATTTGAGCTACGAATTGTAAAGACTCTCTCTCATTAAAAGTTTTCTTATTTCGAAAAATTTCATCCTCTAAGTTTACCCCATCTATATAGTCCATCACATAAAAATAATGACCCTGATCGGAAAAGACCTCATGGAGCTTAGGCATATGATGGTGATTCAAATTGCTTAAGATTGAAACTTCATCATGAAAGAGCTTAATCTCTTTCTTACTCTTGCGCTTACTTGGCCTTAATTGCTTGAGGACTTTATTTACTTGATCGTTTAAATCATGACATAGATATACCATTCCATAGCTTCCAGCTCCAATCATGTCTAACACCTGGTAGCGTTGATTTAGCATTTCCCCTTCACTTATTGGCTTATCGATAAGAAACTGATGGATTTTTCGAATTGGTTTTATCATGTCTTACTCCTTTTTCTTTAAAGGTAAATCGCTTTACAAAATTCCTTTGGTTACTTTGTTTTTTATGCCGTTGATTTTTGCTATATCTTAAAACAACAACTTTTATAAAAGGGTCTTTTTCAATCATTCACCCGTAAAAGTAGAATTTACTTTTACTAAACAGATTAAACAATGATAATAAAAAAGTCTATAGCAAAGGAACGAAAACATGCCTTCACTATAGACAATGATAAAATGTTGTTTTTTCTAAAAAAAAGTATTGCTATCGTGAATCGTTTTGTTTACACTATAAAACGGTCATTCACTTATGCAAAGGTGATGCCTCACTGTTTTGGGTCTGTCTTTTCGTCCTATTTTTCAACTTACCAGGTTAGATTCCTAGGATATTAGACACCCGAAACTTCAACTTCACTCTCATCCTCTTCTTCTGATTGAGCTTTCACATAGTCGATCAGCACAATTGTTTCATCATCTTCGTGGTTAATTGTACAGTTACTATATTCTTTCTTGATATCTTCTACTCGTACAGTATGTCCGATTTCAAACTCTGTAACATCAATTTCAATAAAATCAGGGATATCGCTTGCTTTTGCTTTAATATCTAGCTCGTGAATAAACTGTTTGACAGTACCTCCAGCTTTCTCACCATTAGACGTTCCTTTTAAAATAACACTAATTTTTGTATCAATTTCTGTGTCTTTTTCTACTTGAAGAAAATCGACATGTAGAACATCTTTGGTTACAGGATTACTTTGGTAATCTCTTAAAATTACATTGTTTGTATCACCATCGAGACTTAATTCGATAATCCCATTTCGACCAACATTCTTTAATGTTCTTTTTAAATCTGAATGTTTAACAACAATTGACTTTGTTTTAATCTTACTTCCGTAAACAACTGCAGGAATTTCCCCAGCATTTCTTATTTGTTTCAAACTTGATCTTTTAAATTCTTTCCTTTCTTTCGCAACTAATGTACTCACTATTTTTCCACCTTTCTCATTTTATGTAACTAGTAAACTATTATTTTATAGGTTTAGATTATGAAACTACCTATATATACAAGTTTACATAATTCGAAATTTTTTTCAAACTCCGTGCTTTATTTTAAAAGCAAAAAAAGAAGCTCTCCTAGGTTCATTACCTTGTAGAAAGCTTCATTAACATACATTACTATCTGGTACGGCCTCTATTTCTTATTTTTTTGGGCTATGATTTGCTTCTCATCTCGTTTTTGCGTCTTCAGCTTTATTTGTGCACCTTCAACACCCTATAGTGCGTAATCCAGTATAGATCCTCCTCATATATCTACACCAACTCAAGCCATTATTTTATAATAGGAAGTCGAAATACTTTGTTGGTCAATGGATATAGAAATTTGACACCTTTTTTCGTTAGCATATCACCTACTATATGTGATAGATACGCTATTGTGGAAATAAGAGCCAAGCCTTCTACGTTATTACTGACTTCTAATAGATGTGACATATACCACCAATAAATCAATGCCCAAATGGTATGTGTTGTTCCTCGATGTGCAAACCAACCAGCTATCCCAATGTACAACGCAAACATAACCAACCACCACAGCTCATTTGTTGCGGCATAGTACAGAAGAAATAAACTTAATACACTCATTAAAATATTTTTCACCGTTTCCTGGCTCTTCATAGAAAGACCCAAAATAACCGTTCCCCATCCAAAAAAGAGAAGTAAATTTTGTTGACTAAACCATTTCTCATCTAAGTTAGACAAGAAATGTAAATCCAAAAAGAATGTTAGTAATGATAAAGCCATTAATAAGCCACCAACAAACACTCCACTCTTCTTTATTAATTTTGCAGTTTTCGTTACACGTTTGTTTAACAGATTATTTCCATCCAAATCAGGAGCAAGAGAAGCCACTCCCGATGCTGCTAAAATGACAGGAATCATTTCAAGTGACTGGTTAACAGACGCCACTGCCCCTATTCCTAATCCGATTGTTAAGTGAGTTCTCCCTTTCAAGTTGCCACCTCTTTGTTGTTCTTCTTTTTAATAGAGTTCCTCGCGTATTCTACTGGTTTTGTTGACTAATACAATACCTGTTCTAGGTATTATTTCTTCATATCTTTCAAGCGAATATAGAAGAAGATTTTTATATCGACAACAAAATAATCTTTTATTTTACATCACAGAAATTTAACCTGTCAATACGTTTTTTGCTTTTTTTTAGGAAAGATGTTACAATTATTTTACAATATTTGTTTAATCGTATTTCAAATTCTTATGTACTTCTTTTTAAAGGAGAATTTGGGTGCGTTTTTTATAAATCGAACTCGAATAAAAAGGAAAGATGTGATGAGAATTTGCATTGTAGATCACCTGTAGAAGGCACCAACTAGTTAGAAGAATCGGTACCTTGGAAACTTTGGCTTCAACCATTAAAAGGACGTATCTTGAGTCGCAAATTAGTTGTACTAATGAATAAATAACTCAAGATGAGTGAACCAAGTTTTTTTACTATGACAGGGAGGATAAAAGAATGAATCTAGTCAATAAAGAAGTAACACACAAACATTTCGGTGAAGGAAGTATTGTGAAGCATAACGATTCAATTATTGAAATCAATTTCGCAACTGAAAATAAAAAGTTTGTTTTTCCCGATGCATTTGTAAAACACCTAACGTTACATGATAAAAATGCTGCTCATTCACTTGAAAAGGTAATAGAAAAAAGGGAATCTGAACGTGAGAGAATAAAACAGGAAAAGGAAGAAGAAAAAAGACTACGACGTAAAGAACATGAGCTTCGCTTAGAGCACGAAAAACTTATGAAGAATCATAAACTTCATCCTGAATCACAAATGGTTTATTGGTGTGAAACGGAAGAGTTGAGTAGTATTTTTACGGAGTGGAAGACGTTTACTGGTATTATCAAAAGTGGAACTAATAAAGGAAAGCCTAAAAAACCTACCCGCATTTACAAAAATAGTGTTTGTCTTTTAACTTCAAGAGAAGCAAGTATTCCTGAAAAAGATAGACGTATCTTAGGTCTGTATATGGTGAACGAAGATTTTATTGGTAAACTTTGTGAGGATGGATACATACCAGCCCATTCAAAATACAGATTAAAACTAACAGAACAGGAAGCAAATGAACTACTTTTCTGGAAATATTACGTAAATGAAAAATCTCCTCACCTTATGAGTTGGAACACAGGTAAATTCCGTTATTTTAATAATAGTTGGATGGCTCAAATTTTACGTGATATTGTTTCCCTAAAACAGGATCCACAGGAACGAAAATTAGCAGAGGGTTTTTTCGACTATTATTGTAAGCTAAATCGAATTGTGAAAGAAGAATTACCCGAACCGAATGGTGCATTAATGCGTATCTAATTTTCATGAGCATATTAAAGAATCAGTCCCCACACTTAAGTAGTATGGGCTGATTCTTTTCTTTTTGCCTACATATCCCTTTTAATAGCACTTATAATTGCATAACAGGGAAAAGTTGGACAATTATTGAATCTGTACGCTTTTACGTTTTATAGGTATGATAGGTACGGAGGGTGATAGAATGAATACCATTATTTTCGATGTTGATGACACTTTATATGATCAGGCATTATCTTTTAAAAATACATGCAAACGAATCTTTGATATACCTTTTACAGAGGTAGAATTAGAAAACTTTTACAAGGTGAGTAGAAAGCATAGTGATGCCCTTTTTGATAAAAGTGTTGCAGGTGAATTATCAGTAGAAGAGATGCACATCCGCAGAATTACAGATGCATGTGATGAGCTTAATATTGCGATCACTAGAAAAAAGGCTCTAGAATTTCAAGAAGCCTATGTTGAGGAACAACAAAAAATTACCTTATTTGATGAAGTCGTAGAGTTACTTGATTTACTATATCAGCAAAACAAACAACTTGCCATTCTTACAAATGGTTCTGAAGGTCATCAATCCATGAAGATTAAGCAACTGAACTTAACTAGATGGATTCCTGAAGAGCATCTTTTTATATCCGAATCTATTGGCTACTCGAAACCCACACGTGAAGCCTTTCATATTCTTGAAGACAAACTTCAATTAGATAAAGAAAAAACAGTTTATATTGGCGATTCTTTTGCTAATGATATTGTAGGGGCAAAACAAGCAGGCTGGCACGCCATATGGATGAATCATCGAAACAGACAACTACCTACAGGTGATGTTAAGCCAGATCATATCGTTTATCACGCAAAGGAGTTACTGGATCTATTTAAAAATAGCGAAAAAGATTCAGTTACTAGTAAGTAACACTCGTCATTAAATTTAATTGGAAATAAACGAAAAAAGGAAAGTAGTCATCAGGCATATTTATAAATCACGTTTTTTGACTACTTTCATTTTTTGAGAATTAATCACTATCTACTTTTTTATTATTTTAATATACCTAAATACTCTTTCCATGGTCCAACGTCTACTAGATATCTCTTCGCCATTACCCGTACGATTTGTGAAATGTGCGTTAAATCATGAACCACCCACGTCGATAGTAACTCTCTTAGTTTCACGGTACCAAACTCTGGATGGCTCCCCGTTAATTCAAAATCCTCTTCAGATTCTATAAGCGACTTCAGCTTCATTATATTTTGCTTTCTAATTTCTTTAAATTCAATTAGCTTATGTTTAAATGACTCTGCTTGTTTTTTCCCCATATGTGAGTACCGATTAAAAGCAGGAAATGGCTGGCTTTCACCTTCCTGAAGAATGAACTCTAATCGTGGAATCCAATTATTTTTCTCTCCTTCAATAAGGTGGTCAATGACTTCAGTGACATTCCAAGTTCCTTCTCCTTCATTACACTGCAGCCACCCATTCGATAAACCAGATAAAAAATAATCCAAAGTTTGTGGTGTAGATTCTAGAACCTCAATTGCTTCCTTCATATTAAAATTCATGTTTTTACTCCTTTCCACAGAACGGACCGCGATAAATGATATGATTTAGTACCATATTAAATTCAACGGGGGCTCTTTCCTCCATATATTAAGCCCCCAATTCTATCTCTTATTATATTACGGGCTCATCCCTATGATGATCGAAATTAGCAGAAACCATTTCCTTTTAACAATAGGAAAAAGCTCCTCAAAAGTCTAGTGACTAATGAGAAGCTTCTTTTTATAGTGAGCTGATAATCTTTAATATGAGTACATTTTTACATTATGATATCGACCAATTGGAACCATAAATGGAGAATCCGATACAGGGTCTCTTATAACCTTGCACTGGAGGCCAAAAATGTCTTCAATCAATTCACTAGTGATAACCTTAGATGGCTCCCCTTCTGCAACAAGCTTTCCGTTATAAAGAGCAAAGATATAGTCTGCATAACGTGCTGATAGGTTAATATCATGAAGAACCATAACGATCGTAGTTCCATGTTTTCGGTTGAGATCTGTCAAAAGGTCGAGAATTTCCACTTGATAAGTGATATCTAAATATGTGGTCGGTTCATCTAGAAACAAAATATCAGTTTGTTGCGCCAGAGCCATTGCAATCCATACCCGTTGTCTTTGCCCGCCTGATAGTTCATCAATATTTCGATCCGCGAATTCCGTAATTTTCATTATCTCCATGGCTTCAGCAACGGCTTCATAATCCTTTGTTGTCCAACCTTTTAGAAGGGTTTGGTGCGGAAATCTGCCCCGCGCTACTAAATCTGCAACCGTAATTCCTTCAGGGACAATTGGTGTTTGTGGCAAAAGCCCTAACACTCGAGCCAACTGTTTTGGTGGTATCTTATGAATAGGCTTTCCATCTAATGTAACTCTCCCAGAGGTAGGCTTAATTAATCTTGCCATCGTTTTAAGGAGAGTTGATTTGCCACAACCGTTCGCTCCAATTAAAATACTTATCTTATTACTTGGAATATTCATATACACATCATGTAGGATGGTTCTATTATCGTATCCAGCCGTAATTCCTTCAGCTTGAAAAGTATGAGTCGATTTCATTATAAATCTCCCTTTCGGTTCATTCGAAATAGCAAGTAGATCAAGTATGGCGCACCTAGAATCCCTGTAATTACCCCGACAGGATATCTAGCAACGAAGGCAAATTGTCCAACCAAATCTGATGCTAAAACTAAAATGATCCCTACAAGACCTGCTGGAATAACATTTGAAAATCCAACACCAACAAGCCTCTTCGCAATGGGTCCAGAAAGGAATGCAACAAAGGCAATTGGCCCTGTTGAAGCAGTAGCTAACCCAAGGATAAGAACAGAACTAATGATAAGGATTAGCCTTGTTTTATCCGTATTGACTCCTAACGAAGTGGCTGCTTGCTCCCCGAGTTCTAATAGTTCTAATCGATTCCCAAGTGCGATGATGATAGGCGCAAAGATTAGAACAGTAATGATTAGAGGATAGAGAGTTTCCATTTTTACGCCATTTAGACTTCCACTGAGCCACCTCATTGCGGTTGGGATATCATGTTCCTGACCAATCATCAGTAAGTAGGAAATGACAGCATTTAGCATAGCTTGAATACCGATACCTACTAATATTAGGCGACCAATTGAAAAAGATGATCCTCTTGATAAAAGAAATATGATTAAGACAGTCGCAAGTCCACCAATTACGGAAGCAATCGAAACAACCGTATTGCTTGCTTGAAGAATAATGATGCAAAATACTGCAGCTGAACTTGAACCAGCTGTTATTCCAATTACGTTGGGATTTGCCAAAGGATTACGTAACATGGTTTGGAAAACATAACCAGAAACTCCGAAAGCAAATCCAGCAAATACACCTGCAATCATTCTTGGAAAACGGATTGTACCGACTGCAAACGTTGCACCTTTAACCTCTTCGCCTAGTAGAACACGTATAACATCCTGAACGGGATAGATCGTGTTTCCAAGCATAAGCATAGCGCAACAAAGTGCGATAGCAATGATTGTAAGGATGGAAGTCATAATGATAAAACGCCGACGTCTTTTGTATCTACCTACCATGAGAAGTTTCATTGATTCATTTATCATAACGCACGCATTTTCGCTTTCATAGTTATTAAGATTAATATAGGTGCCCCAATAAATGCAGTAACTACCCCAACTTCAAGCTCACCTGGTGACCCGAGAAGTCTTCCACATACATCTGATATAGTTAATATGACGGCACCCGAGAGTGCTGACATCGGGATAACATATCGTAAATCAGCACCAATCAAAAGTCGTATTATATGAGTAGCTAGTAACCCAATAAAACCAATGGGTCCCGCTAGTGCTGTGGTTACCCCACACAATAAGACTCCTCCAAAAACAGCAATTAATCTAAGTGTACCTGTTCGTACTCCCAATCCCGTTGCAGCTTCATCTCCTAATGCTAATGCATTCAGTGCGGGGGCCGTGAAGAGAGCAACTAAAATTCCTATAATTAAAAATGGTATAAAAATCGATATAGAGTCCCAGTTTCCTGCTCCTACACTACCAACTTGCCAAAATCTAAATTGATCCATCACGTTAGAGCGAGGAATCATAATAGCCATAACAAGAGAGGATAATGCAGCACTTGTTGCAGCTCCCGCTAAAACGAGCTTTAGAGGAGTGGTACCGCCGCTCCCTATCGAACCAATTCCAAATACAATTATCGCAGTTATAATGGCTCCTGCTAATGCAAACCAAATATATTGACCAGCACTACTTAGATGAAAAAAAGCTATTCCACAAACAACGAAAAGGGCTGCCCCTGTGTTCACTCCCAATATGCTTGGGTCCGCAATAGGATTACGAGTGACCGATTGCATTAAAGCCCCAGATACTCCTAATGCAGCACCACACATCACACAAAATATAGTTCTAGCGATTCTTTGGCGTACTACATTTGCTCCATGGGATTGTACGTCAGGATGGAATAAACCATCCATTAGTTCATTCCACCCAACGATTCTAGACCCGAAAGCAAATGATGCCAATAAACTAATACCCAGTAAGAACATTAAAAGGGCCAATACCTTAAAAAAATGTTTAGGTATAAGGAACTGCTTATTTTCTGTAACAGATTTATATGTCATCTTAGTTCAACTTACCTACAGCTTCAGATAGTAAAGTTAAATACTCGTCAATTGAGTATTGAATAGCAAGTGGGTTAGGCGTTCCCGCTGCTGCAAGTGGAGTGTTATCTCCAATAATAACAACAGAACCTCTCTCTATTGCTGGAATTTTTCCGAAAATCGGATCAGTTTGAAGAGCCTCAAGCGTACTTTCATCACCGTACGACACAATAACTTCTGCATCGTTAAGCATATCTGCATTTTCAGCACTAACCTCTATATAGAAACTACCCTCAGCCACTTCACTTGAAATACTTTCAGGATAAGCCATTCCTAACTCCGTAAGGAATTCACCACGTGGATCTTCTGGTGAATAGATGTAGAACTTCGATAAATCAGCAGGACTAATACTTACAAATGCTGCCTTTTTACCCTTAATTTCTGGGTGAGCAGATGATTTCTCTTCAATTAATTTTTCTGTATCCGCAATAAGTTGCTTACCCTCTTCTTCCATCCCCATACCTATTGCATTATAAAGGGTTTGTTCACGCCATGAAGCTACCCAAGGACTAGTTTGATAGGCTACTACTGGAGCGATTTCACTCAATGTTTCGTATTCTTCTGGAGTAATACCTGAATATGCAGCAAGGATGACATCTGGATTAGCATCTGAAATAGCTTCAAAATCTAGTCCATCTGTATCTTGAAAAATTGTCGGATTTTCCTCACCAAGTTCTTTTAATTTCTCTGCAGTCCAAGGTAGCATTCCGCTCTCATCCTGAACACCATAGTTTGCAGCTGAGAAACCTTCTGGGACAACTCCAAGCGCTAAGGGAATATCTTGATTTCCCCATTGAATCGTTACAACTCGTTCTGGTTTGCTTTCAATTACTGTCTCTCCTAGAGCATGTTTAATTGTAATTGGGTATGTTGAATCTGTTTCAGTTGAATTTGCTGTTTTTGTTTCCTCATTCTTTGAAGTCTGACTAGAGCAACCAGTTATGGCAAAAACGGAAACCATAGTTAATGTTAACAATAATGAAAATAGTTTTTTGTTTTTCATATAGAAACCTACCTTCTAGTATTTTTTTAGATTTATCTTTTTAGAACTTCCTTATTTTTCTCTTCAAATTTTTCATTATGAGAAGATACCATTGCATACTTTTCAGCTTCTGGATTGATATACCTACATGCATTATTAACTGCAAGCACCGCATCTTGGAAGGTACCAACCAATAAATTTACTTTGTCGTCATAAGATACAATATCCCCAGCACCAAAAATTCCTGGAACCGAAGTCTTACATTGTCCTTGACTCACTAAGTAATAATCGTCTTTACGTACTGGTTGAATATCATCATCGAAGATTAAAGAAATTTCCCGATTATAGCCATGACAGATTAGTACATCATCAACCTGTATTTGATGCTTCTTGCCATTTTGCGAAATGATAACATGTTCAATCGCTGATTTATTTTCATTTGATAATAAGGACTGAATTTCTGCACAAAGCATGATTTGCACACCGTGCTCTTTTAGTTTCTTCACCTGAGACTCGTGGGCAGTTAATTGTTCCTTTCGGTAAATAACAACGACCTCTTTTGCCACTGATAAAAGTTCAATTGCCCAGTCAATGGCCCCATTTCCGCCACCTGATACAAGAACCTTTTTATTACGAAAACGTTCTAGTCCTAAAATTGTATAATGTAAGTTTGCCATTTCATATTTTTCTGCGCCTTCCAGCTCAAGCTTAACTGGATTTAAAATTCCTCCACCTACAGCAATAATAATGGTTTTGGAATAATGAACTTCCCCATGGTTCGTTAATATAACGAAAATATCCCCCTGCTTCTTAACTCGTTCCACTTTAGTATTTAGACATATCGTTGGTGAAAAGGTATTCGCCTGCTTAATTAAGTTTTGAATAAATTGTTGGGCCTGCATTGGCGGAAGTCCACCAACATCCCATATCACCTTTTCTGGATAAATGTTCACTTTACCACCTAAGACAGGTTGAACCTCAATAATTTTAGTTTTCATATCCCGTAAACCACTATAAAAAGCACTATATAAGCCCGCAGGACCTCCACCGATGATCGTTACATCATATAACTCCATATGAACCTCCTTAAATACCAAGTGTTTTTTGTAATAGTCAGGAAAAAAATTAGGCAATCGTGCACAATGTATGTATGAAAATCAATATTGAAAAACTATTATTTTTCTTATCATTCACCTTCCCTAAAAACAAAGTTTTATCTAGATCATGTATCAAGCATTAAAGGATTAGGTAAATGATAATCGTTTTCAATCAACAGTATAATTGAAAACGATTCTCGTTGTCAATTGCATCTTTAGGATTTCTATTTAGTAATATCAGTCCAAACACTGAGATTTGAATGTGTAGAAGATTGAAATATGATTAGGTGAAAAAACATTCCTAAACAAAAAAGACCTCCCAAAAGTTTATATAACAATTGAGAAGTCTCTATTTGTTTTACTAGACCTTTTATTGAAACAGCCTTTTTAAGCTGAATTATTTTGTGTAACTGACTTTACAACATCGAGTACCTAAGCAGTTGTGCTCGGGTTGTAATACATGTTGAGCTAAGCCTTCCATTTCCTTTTTGTGTAGGGTAAGAATTTAAAATCTTGCTTATTAATCCTTAAAGTTGATTATCTATTGTTAACTTACTTATAATTGTTCTCCATTGGTTTCGATGACTTTTTTATACCAGTAGAATGAATCTTTCTTGGAACGCTTCATCGTACCGTTTCCTTCATTGTCACGGTCCACATAAATCATTCCATATCGCTTTTTCATTTCCCCTGTTGTAAAGGATACAATATCAATAATCCCCCAAGGTGTATAACCAATTAATTCTACTCCATCTTCATTTACTGCTTGTTCTACAGCCTCAATATGACCTCTTAAATAGGCAATTCTTTCTGGATCATGGATCGAGCCATCCTCTTCCACTTTATCCACCGCACCAAATCCATTCTCAACGATAAATAAAGGGATTTGGTACCGATCATATAAACGATTTAATGTATAACGGAGTCCCGTTGGATCAATCCCCCAACCCCAATCACTTGATTTGATGTAAGGATTGTTAACACTATTTGGAACAGCTCCATTTACGATTTTTTCAGAATTCTGTTCTGTTGCACCTGACTTAACTGTATTAGACATATAATAACTAAGTGCCAAGTAGTCAACCGTTCCATTTCGTAAAATTTCTTCGTCTCCGTCTTCCATCTTGATGTTATATCCTTCTCTCTCAAATTCCTTAAGGGCATAACTTGGATAATACCCGCGTACATGTACATCTGAGAAGAAGTAACGTTCTCTCATCGAAGTTTCAGCTAACAGAACGTCTTCGGGATTTGAAGAGTATGGATAAATCGGAATATGTGCAACCATTCCTCCAATTTGGAAATTGGGATTTATTTCTTTTCCTTTTGCTACCGCTAAAGCACTTGCTAGTAATTCATGGTGACCCGTTTGAAACATTACTTCCCTAGCATTTTCGCCTTCTTTCACCACGACACCTGAGTTTGTCCATAAAAAGATTGGATTACTAACATCCATTTGGTTATTGATTTCATTAAACGTCATCCAATATTTCACTTTATCCTTGTAACGGGTAAAGCAAACTTCAGCAAACTTGACAAAGAAGTCTACAAGTTTTCTGTTTCTAAATCCGCCGTATTCCTTTGCTAGATGTAACGGAATCTCAAAGTGAGACAACGTAATCACAGGCTCGATTCCATACTTCAATAATTCATCGAATACATTATCGTAAAATTGTAATCCTGCTTCATTCGGTTCCGCTTCATCACCTTTAGGAAAAATTCTACTCCATGCAATAGAAGTTCTTAAACATTTTAGCCCCATTTCGGCAAATAAAGCGATATCTTCCTTGTAACGATGATAGAAATCTATTGCCTCATGGTTTGGGTAAAATTTATCATCTTCAATCGTATCTGTTATTTGTCTTGGCACACCGTTAGCACCTGCCGTCATTACATCAACAACACTCGGTCCTTTGCCCCCTGCATTCCAACCACCTTCAAATTGATGAGCTGCTAATGCGCCACCCCATAAAAAATCTTTTGGTAATTTTCCCATTTATGAGTCCTCCTTAAGGAAGTTATTTTATATTCTCTCTTAGCCTTCTACATGACGAATGTTCGTACACTAGATTTTGATCACTTTCACTATTATAGGTAAATGACTTGTTATTACTTTGTGCATTTATAGTATAATTGTATCGGTATAATTTATCAATAACCTAACAATATCACATTACATTCATAATGTCCGAGCTGTCTGTGATTTTTTTACTATTAAGTGCTATAATTTTGATAAAAAACAAAGAGGAATGTACATGCTAAAGTATCAGCAAATTGCGAAGGAAATTGAAAAATATATTGAAGATCACTCTCTCCAACAAGGTGAAAAATTGCCTGTATTAGAATCGTTAATGACTCAGTTCAAAGTAAGCAAAAGTACTATAACGAAGTCATTGGACTTATTGGAAAGAAAAGGAGTTATATTTCAATTAAGAGGAAGCGGCATTTTTGTTCGAAGGCAAAAAAGAAAAGGGTACATCACTCTTTTTACAAATCAAGGTTTTAAAAAGGATCTTGAGGATTTTCAATTATCTTCCGAGGTCATCGAATTAGAAGTAAGAAAACCCACAGACGAGGTTGCATTCAATTTAAATATGGATCTAAATGATGATGTTTATTATGTTAAACGAGTTCGTTATATAAACGGAGAAACCTTATGTCTAGAAGAATCTTATTATAATAAATCAATTGTTACTTACTTAAATAACGAGATTGTCAAAGATTCAATATTTGATTATATTCGGGACGCATTAGGCTTACAAGTGGGATTTTCAGATATTTACTTACAAGCTGGAATGTTAACAGAAGAAGAAGCTAGGTATTTAAAACTTGAAACAGGAGCACCAAAGCTATATGTTGAATCGATTTTTCATTTAACAAATGGGTTGCCTTTTGACTTTTCAAAGATTTCCTATAACTATAAACAATCTCAGTTTTATATGCAGGGGAATGGTCAACTTTTGTAGAATTCTCATGAAATTACATTTACCTAATTTGACAAATATGTGTGGGGACTAACAGACAGACACAACTTTCTTTACTTAATAAACGAAAAAAGACAACGGGTGGAAATTAGGATCAGTCCTTTGCTGCATTATAAGTGTGGCAGACTTATGACTGACCTATAAACACTAGTTGTCTTTTCATACTTTTGGTAGATTTCAGAGCTTCGTTGATCTGTTACGAAACGGCTAGGGAAAAAGAGCACACATTCACGTTAACATAGAAATAAAAAAGAAGCTCCCCACAAGTTTACTCAACTCATGAGAAGCCTCGATTAAAACCTCAATTTTAGCAAAATGTTAACATTCCACTCTCATCTTACATAAAACCCTTATATATCAAGGGACGAAGCGGCTTATTACATCATGCCGCCCATATTTTATAGCAGTTTCGTAGTCTTTCTGCTCATTTCATAATAATGATTTTTTGATAGATACATGAGGTAATAGAATAATTATGTTTTGAATTATTTCGTTGTCTGGTGAAACATTTGTTAGTTTTGTGTGATTTTCTAAAAAATCACATCGTTTTCTAAACTGCATTTCCGATCTGTTTTAGTATATTTAAAATTAATGATGATACCTCAATTAATACGTATCCTAGACCCACGCTTTGAATCTTCCACCAAGCCCTTTCTGAATTACCGAATATGTATAGAAAACTCACCTACTATTTAGGTGAGTCCTCTGGAAATCCTTTTATCCATATGAAATTGTTTAAAATGCCAATGGCGACTAGTTTTTCATTATCTTCTTTACCAATCTTTGTTTCATAAAGTGTAAATAATACCATATTCTTTTTGGTAGTTTCTGAATTAACTACTGTTCCACCGAGCCATCCTAAGAGTATTCCGTTTTCTTCACTTATCTGTTCTTTAACCCAATTTACGTAATCGTATTTTGATGATGGATTTGTTGTGGTTGTGAAAAGTAACATAAAACCAATTATTATTGCGAATATGTATCTTTTTTTCATTATTACCAACCCTTTTTAGGAATCATCTTTACCATAAGGTGTATAAATAATACATATTGCAACAAAAGCTTGAGGTGAATTACTTGAAAGTTAATATCGACGTATTTCTTAACATCGAAGGAAATTATACTAGGAGCGGTGGTCCTTTTAACGTAAATTCTCGTGAGTATATAGATAATCCAGATCTTGCAGTAGCCATCATTGCCTATGAATACATTCAAGAAATTGTTAGGCAAACTGGTTACAGGGAAACTGAAATTAGGAAAGTACTATATGAGGGGAATAAGGATATAACTGAATTGACCAGGCAGATAAGAAGGGTTCCTCCGAGGGATGATTTGCCGTTTTAGGATGCATTTCTAAAGAAATAATAAAGGGAAATTAATTTCCATTTCAATGTGAAAACATATATAATTTCTATGTAGTCCTCTATTGAATTCATTCTTTCCTAAAGTTATAAATCTTATGTAAAAATAGCTGTTTTTTTGTCGAAAAGTGTAAATTTTAAACTTTTTGGTATCAATTGATACCGAATTTGGTATACTTAATACACGGAGATGATTAACCTAACATCATTTGGAGGAATGTTTTTGACTAATACTACTAAAAAAGCCTTTCTTCGTGAAGCTAAACAACTCATCTCCAGGGGCAAAAGAGATTTCATCA
Organism: Bacillus nitroreducens; assembly: GCF_964021195.1. Classification (NCBI taxonomy): domain Bacteria; kingdom Bacillati; phylum Bacillota; class Bacilli; order Caryophanales; family Bacillaceae; genus Bacillus; species Bacillus nitroreducens. The sequence continues at coordinate 722,247 of NZ_CAXHYI020000003.1, forward strand.
AGAGAACATACGATCACCCATCAGGTCGAAAAGTCCGTTGGATTGAGGCACTTTTAGATATCGGTTTAACAAATCCTGAGCAGGCTTGGGATGAGGTCCTTAAATTGACACTAAAAGATTATCATGATGGTCCTTGTGTAGATGAAGATCGCCCAAGTGAAGGTAAAGTCATTTGGATTTTTAAAAAGCAAGTTAACGGTGTATTAACTTACATTAAAATTAAGATTGACTCTACAAGAGGGTGTGTATGTTTATCTTTCCATAAAGATTGGTAAAATGTATTAAATAATTCTAACATAACGGGGGAAATATTCAATGGAGGACAATATCGTGAAACCAATTATTAAGTTTTGTGATACATGTCACATAGATGTTGAAACTATTATTATTGAAAGACCCGCCACCTATACGTTTAAAGGTGAAACCTTCGAAATTACTGAAAAGGTCATGCAATGCGCCGTCTGTAAAGAGGATATCTACAATGAAACCTTAGATTCACAAACGATGAGTACTCTTGTGAAACTGTATTCAGAAAAAGTTGGTATTTCTTTAGACGAAATTAAGAGTATTCGCTCTAACTTTGGTCTTTCTATGGATCTTTTCGCGAAAATTCTCGGATGGAGTAAATCAACAATTGTAAGGTATGAGTCTGGAAAATATATTCCTGATTCATCTCATTTGACTGTATTAAAACAATTAAGAGATAAACCCGATATAATTGATGAATATTACAAAATGAACGCCCATAGATTTACGGAAAAAGAAAGAAGAAAAATTGAAGAAAAATTAAAGAATTTAGACCAGATTACTGTAGAACAAGGATTAGTGGAAGCTTTAAACATTAATTATAAACTTCATGAGAAAACTATAGATTCAGGCTATAATAATTTCTCATTAGAAAAATTAATCCATATGATTTTATATTTCACAAAACATGGTGTTCAAAAAACAAAGCTGATGAAACTACTCTTTTATTCCGACTTTCTCAATTTCAAAAGGAATCTAGTTTCTATGAGCGGAACACCATATGTAAAGTTACCTTATGGGCCTGTGCCAAAAGACCATGATTTATTATTATCTTCTCTTGAAAAAAATAATGTTATCGATATTAACTACGAATTTATTAATGAGTATACAATAATAAACATTAATTCAAAACTTGATTTTAATAGTTCACTTTTTGATGAAGATGAAATTCGTATCCTAGAAGAAGTTAAAGAGGAATTCAAAAGATTTGGTTCAGGTGCTATAAGTGAATTTTCACATAAAGAAGACGGATGGAAATATACTGAGGATAGAGAAATTATCTCATATGACTATGCTGATTCTTTACAGTTAGATTAAATCCCTACTCAAAAAGAGTAGGGATTTTTCATGTTAGTTTAACATTATTTTTATCTTCAAATTGCTTCAATGCTTCAGCAACAATTTCGTCTTTATTACCTGATTTAGTTAACCTTACTCCTCCATGCCCCATTTGCATCGGCAACACAAACACATCAAACTCACCATTTTTCATTTCTACAACTGTTAAGTTGACCATTGATTTAAGCTCCTGAATTGCGGTTAATTCTTTAATTTCGGTATTTGTTATCATCTTTATCATCCCCCTCAATAGAAAAATTCCATAAAAAGAGCGGCATTCCTTTATTATCATGTGACAGATACGTGAAAAAATTGTGTCCTTTTTAATGGGATAATTGACACTAAAATGTTCAATTGAGAAGAATTATAGTTTGTTAAACTAGTACAAATGTATGGTATCATTGTTACTGGAAATTAATTTACTTTTAGGGGGATAACATGAAAAAAATTACTTATGTCTTATTTGCTTTATTGGTTACATTAAGCGCCGTCTTCACTAATCCAACATCTAGTAATGCATCTAATGATTACACAAGATTGTCTGGTAGCACCCGTTTAGACACTGCATTGCAAATTTCAAAAACGGGTTGGCCAAATGGATTAGAATCCACTGAAAAGTCAGTAGTACTAGCTCGTGCAGATGATCCAGCAGATGCTCTTGCCGCAGCAAGTTTATCTGGTACTAAGGATGCACCTATACTACTTACTTATCCAAACAAACTAGATAATTCCATCTTGTCAGAGCTATCACGATTGGGCGCAAAAAAGATTTACATACTCGGTGGTACTGGTGCAATATCTAATAATGTTGAAAATCTTTTAAAATCAAAAGGTTATCAAACTCAACGTGTTAAAGGGTCTGATCGCTTCAAAACTGCCGAAGCAATTAATAACGTTGCAGGGACTTCAAAAAAGCCAAAGGCAATTATTGCAAATGGAGTAACTGTAGCCGATGCGTTGTCTGCTTCAGCAACATCTGCAATTAATGAAATTCCTATTTATCTTGCAACAAAAGATTCCATGAGGGTTCAATTACCTTCCAATATCAAAGAGGTTGATATATTTGGTGGTACAGCGGCAATTTCCGCTGGAATTGAAAACCAACTTAAATCAAAAGGTATAAAAGTTAATCGTATTTCTGGGAAAACCCGCTATGAAACTAGTGTTAAAGCGGCAACCAATTTAAAAATTAATTCTAACAACATTATTCTTGTTCGTGGTGAATCAGTTAATAAGTCAAAACAAGACTACCCAGATGCAGTTGCAGCTTCAGGTTTAGCCAACAAACTTAATGCAAAAGTTTTATTAATTCATCCTACTCGCTCTCAAGACATTACAAAGTCTTATCTAGCTGGAAAGACTCTGAACACCATTGTATTGGGTGGAAAAGTAGCCATAAGTGATGCTGCTTTACAAGGTCTAGGTTACGATACGCCAGGACAATTAACCGTTCACTTCATTGATGTTGGGCAAGGCGACAGTATTCTTGTACAAACTCAAGGTAAAACCCTATTAGTTGACGGTGGAAACCGTTCTGCAGGTCAAAAGGTTGTATCTTATCTAAAAAAAGCCGGGATTACATCAATTGATTATTTAATAGCAACGCATCCTGATGCTGACCATATTGGCGGTTTAATAGATGTGTTGAATTCATTCAAAGTAGGAAAAGTATTAGACTCTGGTCTAACTCATACTTCGCAAACTTATTTCGAGTATTTACAAATTATTGACCGTAAGAATATTCCTTTTGAAGTACCTAGTGTTGGCAGTAATTTTACATTGAATAAAGAAATAGGTTTTAATATCTTAAATAATGGTAATGGTTATAATGAAAATAATGATGGCTCTGTAGTTGCAAAGGTAACTTATGATAAAGTTAGTTTCTTATTAACAGGCGACGCTACAATTAAATCAGAGCAAAAAATGCTGTCTCGTTCGGGTAATCTACAAGCGACATTCTTAAAAGTAGGACACCACGGATCAGATACATCTACGTCACAAGCATTTTTAAATGCGGTTAACCCAAAAGAAGCAATTCTTTCATACGGCAAGAATTCTTATGGTCATCCTGACTCAAGTGTGGTTAATAGACTTAAAAATAAAAAAGTTAAGCTATACTCAACTTATCAATCAGGAGATATTGTTGTAACTACTGACGGCTCCACATATAGTATTAATGCTAAACCTTGGACAGGTAATGGAAATGGCGATACGACTAACCCTAAGCCTACACCACCTTCAGAACCAGCAACAACTGGTAAGCTGGATATTACTGGCCTAGATTTAGATAAAGAAATAGTTACAATAAAAAATATAGATACTAAAGATATTAAAATGGATGGTTGGAAACTTGTTAGTGTTGTAGGAAATCAAACTTTCAAATTCCCTTCTGGATATGTTCTTAAAAAAGGTGCTACAGTAAAAATAGTCTCAGGTCGAGGTGCTGTAAATAACCCTCCTTCACAATTACTTTGGACTACTGGCTATATTTGGAATAATTCAGGAGATACAGCAACCTTATATGACCCACAAGGAAAGAAGATTGATACACTTGCTAAATAAATACACAGTTGATCGTTTCGAGGGAAATCTTGCTGTTTTATTGTTACGACAAAATGAAGAAGTACAAATTGAAATTGCTAAGAAGAATTTACCGAGTGAACTACAAGAAGGAGATATCATCAACTTAGAACTAAATGATGATGGTTCAGTTGCTTTTGTAGAAATTTTACAAGAGGAAACTATAAGATTACGTAGAACGGCTGAAGATTTATTAAATAAACTAAAAAACAAAAAGTAATAATTAGAGCCCTTGCAATCATGGAGGGCTCTTTTATAATCATATAAATTAAAACCACCTATCTGCTTCTACACAAATAGGTGGTCTTTGCGGCCAATTGGAATATTCCTTTCCAATTTCTTCGCAACCCTCATCATGATTATACATTCATATAAAAGAATCTTCAGTTATTTTCGTCACATTTCAAATATATGTTTCAAAATAAAACCCCCTTCTCCGAAGAGACAGGGCTATTTTTATGAAATCCTTACGCAGTTTATTTCTTCAAACTGCTTTAAAGCTTCTACCATTACTTCTTCCTTTTTACCTGATTGTTTGATCCGAACATAGTTTAAATCTATATCATCAGGAAAAATAGTTACATCATACACACCATCTACTTCAATTACCTGCAAATGGACCTTAGAAGAAATAACTTTATTAGCTGTTAATTCTCTTCTTTCCATAATACATTCAACTCCCCTTATAGAGATTCAATATGGAGAGATCTATCCCTTTGTTATTATGTGACAAAAGTGTGAATTATTATTGTCTTAATATATAAAAGATCCCTTTAGATATATAATTTCAATAAATACTTTTTGAGAGGTTATATTATTATGAAACCATCAATAGGCTACAATCTTAGATTGTTAAGGTTCCAAAAAAATGTAACACAATCAAAAGTTGCTGAAGTAATTGGAATTAGCAAAAATACCTTAAGTAGATATGAAAATAACGAAAGAATCCCGAATGAAGAGTTACTTAATAAATTTGCAGATTTTTATGAGGTGCCAGTTACAAAGATAAAAGCTGAATAAAAATGCCACCTATCGACAAAAATAGGTGGCCATGACATTAATATCCTTTCGACTTAAGCACAGCTTGTAACTTTTTGCGTGTTTGTGGTCCGAACTTCCCATCCACATCATACGGAAGATATACCATTTGAAATCGTCTTACCGCATCCTCTGTAGCTGGTCCGTAACTACCATCAATTGCACCTGGTCGGAAGTAAATCGCATTGAGTGCACGTTGTAATTGTTTTACAGCCGTCCCTTTGCTACCACGTACTAAGTTTACTTGTGGCACAGGAAAACGATAATGTTCTTGAGGCTTCTTTGGTGTTTCTGGTTTTGGAGTATAAGCATTCTTAGCTTTACCTAAATTGATGATTTGTCCAACTTTTAATCTAGTAGGCTCAACACCAGGATTAGCTGCAATCAAGTCTTCAACAGTTACACAATCTAGGTTATTTGCAATTCCCCAGAAAGTATCGCCCTCTTGGATCTTATAGGAGTTCGGTAAAGTTGTTGGTTGTTTGTTATCCAAGAATTTGAACGCTTCTTTGTAATTATATACACAACAAGCTTTCCAGCTGTACCCAGGGAAATCGTTATGTGATTTATCTTCTTTTCCAATACCATCTTTAATTAAAGCTTCTTGTAATTCATCGATACTTGCCTTCGTAGCATCATCTAGTTGATCAGTGCGGTAATCGCCAGCTACGCAAATCCCTACAGCTCGTCCATTTGAATTACCCACATGATAAGTGGATAATGTAACATCATTTGCATAGACAATTTTTGCTCTTGGCCCTTTTGGAGTATTTACAATATTCTTAGGCTCAATAATTAAGTGATACCCTACTCCTGGCCATCCAAGCGAAACATGATAACGTGCAAAAGCTTCAGCTACAGAACCAGCTAAGTGTTTTTTAGTTAAACTGTGATGCCAAGCACGATCACAATCTTTCAAACTAGTACTACGTCTTTTATAACTTCCTTTGCTAGGTAGTTTTCCACGTTTATCCTCTAATTGTGGAAGCCTTTCGAATGAATATGACATTATTTACACCTCTTTTATTTTTTGATTATCTTTGTTTGGTCAAATAAACCTGCAGCTGACAATCCTATCATCAACCCAAACATGATTTTGTCTTGAATTGTGGAAGCAGCCACATAAAAAATACCTGCCACCAATCCTAAAACTAAGGATAGTGCAGGTAAGTATTTAACTGGGATAATTTCCAATCGTTTCACTAATTCGGTTAAAGCTATAACTACCGCTATTACCAGTGCTAATTCAAACATATTATTCATCTCCTGATTGTTCGATTTTATCTATCCGTTTATGAGCTTGCTTAGAACTCTCTTCTACTCTTGTGACACGTTCTCCCAGGTGATTCAATGCCTTTTCATTAGCTCTAGAATCAATTCGAATGTCATCAACACCTTTTCGGATATACCCCAACTCAGCTTTCAATTCTGCGCTTTCCTGTCCATCTGATTTTACTTGTTTTGTTTTGTTCAACTGATAAGCTTGGTAACTAATAATAAGGGACAGGAACCCGATTAGTACCGTAAATTCTATTGTCATTGGTTCACCTGCTTTCCTAGTATTAAAAAGAGCCCTATTTCTAGGACTCTAATAACCTATTAGCCACTGTTTCTTTAACAATTTCAGTTAAAGCTGGGATAGACTCATTACCTGTGTATTTTTCGGCAGTTAATGGTACATAGCCATTTATATTAATCTCGTGGTTTTCATCATTGCCATTGAAGAAAACTTGCACACTGTCCAATTCTTCTTCTGCTCCATACCTCATAGCAACCGAAGTAATATTAATCTGCATTATTCTTCACCTCCTTCGAACTGATCACAAAGATAATCATAGATACTGGCGTCTTGACCGCTAAATTCTACATCACAATTCAATAGCACTTCTTTAACGGTCTTAAGCATTCCATGGTTGTCTCCACCATCAATGACAAGTTCTTCTTCATACAATTCATTACAATCTTTTACAAATGCATCAACATCTTTAACGTCCCAATTCTTACCATCATTAATTGTTTTAGGCTCTCCATCTTCATCAAGATGACAATGTTCTTTTAGAAGTTCTTTTTCCTGTTCTGCAACCTCATTCAAACGATCAGATAATGTTTTAATAAATTTTGTACGGTGACGTGATTGTTTCCCTTTTAAAGACAAATTAAAAAGCAGGTCAATTGCCTGCCCTAGTTTACGATTTTCAATTTTCACTTGCATATTAAGCAACCTCCAATAAGTTTTCTAATTTTTTTACTCTTGTATTTAACAGTTGATTCTGCATCTTTAGCCAATTGACTTCATCCTCAAGATTCTTCATTCTTACGGTGTAATCCGCATTTAATTCTTGAATCCCTTTAATTGCCAATGTTGATAATGCATACACGTTAATCCCTTGTCCTGCAATATCAATCACGTCAAGTGGTGCCTCATCCAAAATTAAACCAAGACGTTTAGGCTCAATGTCCAAATCATTCTTGTAATGATAAGAATAAATGTTCGTCTTCATAATTTCATCCATTGCTGACTTGGTATATGGCTCAATGTTTTTCTTTAAGTCTCTGGATGACCCGTTGATAAAGTCTGATGCAACGATTGGGACATAAGCACTATCAGCTTCATTCCTTACTTGCATTTGTACTATAGAACCGTTTAACCCTTTAAATGACACTTTTCCTAACGTTAATTGGGAATGGTTATTAGTCCCTTTATCCCTAATTAACAACTTCATAGCAGTTATTCCATCTACTTGGTGAATCATCCCATAATCCGCCGATGTTGTAGCATTCCAATAAATTCTCGATGTTTCATTTCTACCTCTATCAAAGTACAAGATTCGGTTGCCTTCTAAGGTTAGGTGTCCGTTGATAATTTGGGAACCTTGAATTTTACCGCCTACATAAAGGTCTTTAGAAACATTTAACCCTTCTGTAACTTGTAATCTATTAGCATTTTCCATCCTAAGTCTGATTACATAGTCGCTTGTGCCATTGTCAGAAAAGTCGATGTACGGATTTCCTCCATTGTTAGAGCGTAACTCTAACCCAGCGGAACCACCTAAATTCCTTACCTCTAATTTTCCCCCTCCAGCAAACATGAACGGTCTTTGCCCATAGTAAGCTAATCCGCCATTGTCTGCGCTACCAAAGGAAGCAGAACGTGCTGTACTTCCGTCCATCCACTCAAATATAACAAAGTTTTGTTGTTGTCCAGTAAACCAAACTTTATCTCTAGTATCATAAATACTATAAGCTGTTAAGTAACCATCTTCTAATTTCGTTTGAGTGTCATGTAGATTTTCACTGGTTACGGTACTACCTGTTATAGTTACCCCTTTAATATTGCCTGCCGTAACGTTACCTAAGTTAGCACTAATGGCAGATAAGGTAGTAACATTTAACTCGTTGGTAGTAATGGAGTTAGCTTTTATTCTATCTCCTGTAATAGTTCTGAAAGCTATCTCGTTTGCTGTTATAGCGCCAGCTTTAATTTCATTTGCTGTAATTGTGCGTGAAGCTATTTGATTAGCAGTAATTGAATTTGTATAAATACTGCCACCTTTAATGTATGTTGTATCTCCATGCCTCCAACCATCTACAAGTTCACTTCTATCTATCTCTGATAAAGCTGGTGTCCATTGGGTTGCTTTATTTCCTTTTTCTAATTTTATACGCCATAGGAATATGTTAGCTGTATTTGTTTGACCGTTATTCGCATTTACAGCAGTAAACCTGAATCTATACCAATTTCGGTCACTCATAGTCTTAAATGTGTGAACTTTTTTTACAAATTTACCCTTCCAACCATTTTCCCATGAACTTAAACCGTAATAAACATTACCACTTGCCCATCTTTCATCGTGTCCACCATCTATACCAACTCTATGCCTAGCAACACCGCCACCTAGATATACCCAATAAGACAGTGTATATTCAGTATCTCGTTCTAAGTAAAAGAATTTTTTAGTGGATACGAATCTTTCTGGTAAATCCGTATCTGTATCTGGAAACATGAGTCTAAGAACTCTTTCCCCAGAAGGTACATAATCTTCGTTTGAACCTCGTCCGTATGTCGTAATGGCAACTGTCCCTCTTGTTTTATTACCCAATCCCCCTACGATTCCATCTTCCCAATCAGAAACATCAGCCTTACTAAAATCACTACCTAAAAATAAATTCTCTCCACCAATTTCAATTTTTGTAGGATCATACCCATCATCAAATGTTGAGGCTGCACCTACTCTAATTCTTGCTGAATTTAATATTCCAGTAGTAATTTTGCCAGCATCAAGACTGTCTATTTTTGCATTAGTAATCGCGGCATTGGCAATTTTAGCCGTAGTAATTGCGGCGTCAATGATCTTACCAGTAGAAATTGTGGCATTAGCAATTTTTGCACCCGTGATCGTTGCGTCTTTAATGCTTGCATAGGTGATAGTCCCATTTGCAATTTTACCATCCGTAATTGTTAAGTTTGCAATCTTAGCAGCGTCTACAGCCAAGTTGGCTATCTTAGCATTGGTTATTTGGGAATCTCCGATTTTAGCTGTTGTTATAGATGCATCTGCGATAATTCCACTTTCTGCAGTTATGGTACCTGTCACAAGTTCATTAGCTGTTATTGATTTTGCTTTAATTTCCCTAGCGGTAATTGTACCAGCGACAAGTTTGTCTCCCGTAATTGTCTCAGCTTGAATGACCCTATTATTGATTTGACCATCGCCAATTTTCGGGTTTGTTATCGCACCGTCTGTAATCCCCTCGTTATAAACTCCTTTTTCATCATATAGGACGGTTGTTCCGTCAGATCCTCTAACTCTAAAACCAAATACGGTGCCATTATTATTTACATCACCAATTGATACACGCTCTTTTGGAACAGTACTGTTATCAAAAACTTGTAATCTATTCCCAGAAATTTTCAATTTTCCATTCAAACCTTGAATAGTAATCTTATTTGTGTCGATCGTTCCTGAGGTTATCTTTGCGGCTGTTAAAGATACAATCTTCGCATCGGTTATAGATGCATCACCTATTTGGGCTTCTCCTATTGCTCCCTTTTCAATTAATGCAGTAGTAATTGCCCCAGTTGCAATTTTAGCTGTGGTAATAGCAGCATCTTTGATTTTTGCTGTTTCTATTGATGCTGTACCAATCTTAGCTGCAGTTATTTGGGCATCAGCAATCTTTGCAGTTGTTATAGCCGCATCAGCAATCTTTGCATTAGTAATCTGCGCATCACCTATTTTTGCTGAGGTTATTGTCGCGTCCTTTATCAGTGCCTCAGTAATTGCAGCTAATGCGATCTTAGCTGTAGTTATTGAAGCATCGTCAATATTAGCTGTCTTAATCTGCGCTGTCCCGATTTTAGCGCTAGTAATCTGAGCGTCCCCTATCTTGGCAGTTGTAATCGCCGCGTCCAATATTTTAGCTGAAGTGATAGCAGCATCTTGAATCTTTGCGGTCGTAATTGCCGCATCTGTAATCAATGCCGTTCCGACTTTTAAATTATCTATTCTTGCATTGACCGCAGTCAAATCCTCTATGTTGGCCTTTTCAGCCTTTAAATTTGTTATCTCTGCGTTTGTTGTCTCTAAGTCAGTAATCGTTGCTCTTGTTGCTTTTAAATCAGTGATTTCAGCATTAATTGCTGTTAAATCCTCAATGTTTGCCTTTTCTGCCTGCAAGTTTGTGATTAATGCATTTGTCGCAGTTAATTCGTCAATGCTTGCCTTACTTGCATAAAGGTTTTGAATGTCCGCATTAACAGCATTTAAGTTTTCAATCGTTGCAGTTGTAGCTTTTAAATTCTCTATTTCTGCATTTGTTGCCAGTAAATCCTCAATTGTTGCTTTACCTATTAATGCTTCACTTATTTCTGTGACACTTGCCTTAATAGGATTAACTTGATCATCCGTGTATGTGTTTGCATCATCACGGGCATTATCAGCTTTATCTTGCGCACCCTCTGGAGTTTCAGCACCAATCTCTTGTGGTTGAGTAGGTGACGCTTTATCCCAATTTGTCCCATTCCATGTATAAGGTACATTCGGATCCTGTGAAGTATCAATCCATATTACACCATATTTCCCTTCTGGTGGAACAGGAGATTTTATGACCTTAGTACCGTAAAGGCCTTGAAGTTCCCTCCATGTCTTCATAATGTCCTCTTGAGAGTACTCTATTACTTCTCCCAATTTGTACACTTTCTTTGACTCATCAAACACGGATCTATCAATGTAAATAATCCTACTGTCAAAATACATTGGAGGATTAAAATATTCATCTTTCACTCTTGCGGAGTCACCTAAAAACACTTGTTCATGCTCATGTCCTAATATATGCTCCAACGACACTGAATCTATTTCATACTCAACTACCGCTGAAATACGTTTCTTTAATTCAGCCTCACCTAATTCAGTTAGACGTGCCAATGTGATATTGGTGTCTTCTGTTTCTGGCTCATATGTCTGGATCAAGTGTTGTCCTTTACGATTCCAGTTTTGATAAGCCTCATCATTTGTCACTACGACCTCTAAACGGGATCCGTCTTCTCTTTCAGGACCAATGACATGTAATGCCGTTACAATCCTTCCAGAGTCAATTTTCCTGTCGACTCCCATTAGGTCTTTACCCATGACTAATTCTTTACCACGATTCATCCCTTTACGTTTTATAAAATCAACGTATCTACCAGTGACAAAACTACCATTAGTGGTAATTCTAAATCGTATTTCTAAATCAAATAATGTTGCTAATAACTTTAATGCTGAATATGCTGTCTGGTGAGTTTTAATTTCCCATTTACGGACTGGACTATAATCAGTGATTCCTAATTCCCAATCCTCAATACCAGCAAGAACAAATTCTCCTGCTGTTCTGATTGTTTGCCCCTCTAATATTTGTGGTCTAATTATTTTGAGTTTATCTAAATCCATAAAGGATCCAACTGAATAAACTTCCTTCATGTGTGAGGAAGATAATTCTCTTGTTTGATGGATGATAAACTCTCTATAATCGCCTTCCTCAGATGGAATGAGAATACGAGACCTTTCACTTATTAATTCCGCACCCTTCTCAGTAATGGATAAACGAAAGTCGTATGTCTCTTCGTTGCTAATAGAACTTTTATGACTATCATACAGTGGGCCATCAACCCACCCAACTAACTTATCCGTCTTCTGATCAAGAATGTGAATCATAAGTACGCGTCCCTCCATTCAGCTCTGACTTCCGAAACAACCTCTAATGGGTTTAATAATAAAACATTCATCCCTTTATATAATTTAAAGAAACGGGATCCAAAGTCCTTTTCCATAAATAACTCGCCATTCTTATAAATTGCACTTGCTTTGTGGTCAAACGTAAATGTGTCTCCTGCTTCACCAATTAAACCAATTTCACCTTCGTCAATCTTATTGAGTTTGTGTATCTTTAAATCTAATATTTTCATTGGTGCAGGCGGAATAGTCCCATGTGCCCCTAAATGAATGACTACATGTGCAACTTTACCAGTAAATTTATTCTCTGTGTCGGTAAATTCAACTCGTCTTCTAGCGGTATGTTTACCATCCACAATTTTAGTGACATATGCCTCCCACTTATTGCCAATACGTGATAACCTCAACAAGCCATTAAAATTAATCCATGTATGCCATTCGGTTCCTCTTTCGTTTATCAGAAACCTATTTGTTGTTCTGTCTCCGATCCGTAATTCTGCATAATTTCCATTAGTCCCACTATAATTATCCTTTAGTGACAACTTACAAACGGCTTTCTTTGCTTCATCCAACAAATACAATTCAACTCGTCCAACGGTCTTCATTTCCTCATTTGTCAATTCAATCCTAAACTCTGCTTCAAAGTCAGTTAATGATTGACCTATTGACTTTATCTTAGCTGGACCATGCCAACTGGATCCTGTCCCAAATGAACTGGCTGAAAACTCATAACCATTAGTTCTCATGTCACCTGCTACAGTACCACCGTCGATGTCACTATTTTGTGCATTTGCCCAACCAGTTAATGAGTTCATTTGATCCCATAATACTGTCTCTTTTGGATTAATTGGTGTCACATCAACACTTGGTGTTTGACCAATTCTCATATAATCATGCTCACCAATGATGTCCAAAAATGAAGTTGATTGTTTCAATGTAATGTCAAATATTGGTGCCGTTTCCGCTGTGCCCAAATTCTGTAATATAATTGGACCTGTTGGATTCTGAATAATGCCTGTTTTAAGATTACTAGAATACTTTAATGGATCAGGACAAACAAATGAAATGACACCTTTACCTTTATTTAAAATCTCATCAAGGTTTAAATCTCCTGTGACTTCTGCAAAATAAACTCTGTCGGGTTCATCAGGGAATATTAATGGTTTTGGCTCATCCGTAATTAACCATGATGCAACGTCTTCTTTTGCTCTCTGCAAATTCATGTGATCAACACCACTGACCTCCACAGGAACATGGATCAATCTTACTCTCATTGTTTTATTGGAGGAATAACCACCTGGACGTCCTGGTACCTCAATAATTTCTTGCTCAATTGTGGCCCATGTTGGTCTCTCAATTCCTCTCAATGCTCTAACATAACTCTTGGTGACTCCATTAAATGAGAAATTCATTGGTTATCCCTCCTTTACTTAAATGATTCTTTTCTTGACTTCCTAAAATCCAATGCATTACCCATTTCATCAACTGTCGCTGTCACAAATTCGTATTTGTCAATTGCGATTTTAACTGGCCTTCTTGCTAATTTATCAATAGCCCCTACCAATTTATCTAGACCGACACCAGCGCCTCTTGTGGACGCTCCTGCGCTGTTTCCTGAGCCTGTTATCGAACTAATAGGGGTAACATTGCTAATTGGTGCTGATACACCTTTCAACCCGTTAACAAAATCACTAACGTTCGGGGCCATCCACTCGGCCGCTTGGCTCATTTTTCGAATTGTAGACGTTTTTTCCTTATCAATCCCAATCTGAAACCCTTTCATGAGGTTTCTGCCTACCATATCCCTCATCCAACGTGAAGGAGATTTGATAGCGAAAGGATTAGTGATTGCGCCTTTGATTTTATCGACTACTTTTCCTACCGCCTTACCTACAGATGATACCATTGAGCTTATGCCGTCAATCAGACCTTGAATGATGTCTTTCCCGATTTGTACGAGGTCAACTTTTCTAAAGAAATCTTCTATGTTTTGCCATATCTTTTGGGCCGTGCCTTTGATTGTATCCCAAGCGCCTTCCCAATCACCTTGCAATAATTTGAGTACCGTTTGGATAATTCCGAGTACCAAATCAATCCCGTTTTGGACGATTAATTTGATATTTTCCCACGCTAATTTAATTATTCCGGTGATAATCGGCCACGTAACTTGGAAAATCCCTTTAATAACGCCCATCACTGTTTCTATGAAAGATTTCACAAAATTGAACGTTGATTCGACAATAATCATGATAGCCTGACCATTTTCATCCCAAAAATCACGGAATTTTTGAAGTATTTTAGATGCAAATTCAACCGCATCAGCTATCAATTTAGTGATTATATCTTTAATGTAGGCAAAAGCTACACCTGTTACGTCTTTCAACCATGACCAAGCAACATCAACGGCATTTCTAAACCAATCGACTTTATTGTAAGCTATCACCAATACCGCTATTAGCCCCGCTATTATCGCAATCACCAATCCAATAGGATTAGCCATAAATGCAGCGTTCATCATCAATACGGCCGTCCTTACCCCTGTTATGAGGTTTTTTAATGTGTTGATGATTGAAAATGTAGTCATGAAAGTAATTATCGCCGCAACCGCTGCACCTATCATCTGTAGCCACGGTTCAATTGCATCTTTGATTTTGGAAAGCCACGCCACCGCAACGGGAATATTTGTAGTAATAAACGTGAAAAATGTTTGTATACCTGTTTTCGCCTTATCAATTAGACCAGTGATACTTCCAACGCCTCCAAGTGCCCCGTCGATGCCAGCTATTACATCGGTAACACCTTTAACAATTGCGGTTTTCATGTTTTGCCACGACGTAGCAATACCAGTGCTACTTGTCCTCGCTAAATCAGCGAACCCGCCTTGTGCGTTACTCAATTCAATTAATTTGCCGTTGAACTGGTCAAATGTAACGTCGCCCTCTTTTAACGCATCATATAGGTCATTTTGCGCACTTGCTCCTGTGAATCCAAACGCCTCAGCTACTTTATTAAGCGCAACTGGCATAGTCTCTTGGAGTGAGCGCCATGATTGGAGGTCTACTTCACCCTTTGCAAGCATCTGGACATATTGTTCTAATCCTCTTGATGCATCTGCAGAACTCGAACCACTTGCAAGAAATGCATTGTTTAGTGCTAGTGTCGTTTCTGTTGCTCCGTCTAAATCACCTGTCATAGTAGCGATTCTTTGTGTTGTGCTTGCTACACTGTCAAGTGTTGTCGGTAGTCCGTCGATACCATCGGATAACCTTTTAATCGACTTTGAAGAATCCTCGGCACTAAAACCCATCATTTCCAAGACTACAGGGAAATTGTTCAAAGTATCATAACGTGAGATAGCTCCGTCCAGTGCGCTTGTTACCATTCCAATAGCTTTCGCACCAACCGCAACTAATCCTAACGCCGTTACAATTTTACCGATACCAAGCGCCGCTTTTTCTCCTGAGTATTGAACTTTACCCATACGGCCATTAATATCATCAATACCCTTTCCAACGCCTTTAGAATTGAGTTCAACGTCTATTACAACTTTTCCATCTGCCATTTACCTCACCGCCTTTCTTGATTCAATTAACGATCATTAACGGTTTTGTCTGTTTCTGTTTTTGTTACGAGTGTATTTTTGCGCTTTCTTTTGGACTGTATCAAAAGCACCAATCGAAATTAGTTCTTCATGTAATCCATTTGATAGTTGGACGAAATAGCTTGTTAAGTACATAACAGAAGGGGTCATATCGTAAATTTGTTCAAACGCCCCGTTACCTAACATCAAATCAAATCCTTTTTTCAACACTTCTTTGATTTGCTCAATTGCTGCATCGTCATCCTCTTTCATTTGCATGGATTCTAATTCTTGTTTAATCTGAGCGCCCTTTACTCGAAAGTCTTTTACAGATTCATCCGTAACGATAAATTTAAACTTCAACTTACCGATTTCCACCGGTATTTCTGGTTTTTGTTCTTGAATAATAATAGCCATTTATTTTTCGCCTCCCGCTAACATATTGAACAACGAATCAAGTTCTTGTTCTTTGGTCTTGTGGTCTTTTTTGAGTGCGTAAGCCTGTTTGAGTTTGCGCAATCTCTTGCGCTCCTCCTCGGCTCCTTTTCCTCTAGGAAGTTCTGCCGCACGTATGCCCACAATTTCCTTAAATCGAGTGTTATCCCGTAACCCCGCTAACAAAGCCTTGAATTTCTCCCAACGCAACACGCCTTGTTGGTCTATTAGGTCTATACCATATTCCTGTAAGAATGAGGCATAGATGTATTCAGCATCTTGTTTAAAGTCATAAAGTTGCTTACCACTGCCTCCCGATTGTTTTTCCTCGTCCTCTTGCTTGATGAACGTTTTAACAATCGTTTTTACGGCATTGAATTTTATATCAAAATCAAATTCCCTTTCGGTTTCAACGAACATATCAAAGGCAATTGATATTTTTTCATGATCTAAAAAAGCATCGTCGTCCATTAGGTCAAAGAACCGTAAGACAACATCAAAAAAGAGATTGAGGCGGTAGGTCTCCCCACCAATCTCAATCTCATCCTCTAGGTAATCAGTTAACGTGAACATTACGGCGCTGTAGTAACTTCCGGCTTGCCGTTGAATGTTGCTGTAAATTCAAAATCTTGCTTTGCGTTAGCATCTCCACCCGCACCTTTGATTCCACTAATTGTTACTGAACCAGTAATTGTGCGCCCATCAGGTTGTTCCCATTTTAATCTTGTTTTACGTGCCTCACCAACTTCAAAAGCTAGTCCGGCAATGTAATCTTGTGCCTCATCACCATATAAGCGATGACCAGTAAATACCAAAGAGGCCCTAACTCCAGTAACATCTTCACTACCGAACCCTTCGCCATCATAATAAGTTGTATCGTCTGTTTCATCCTCAAAAGAGGGATCTACATTCGAGATACCCGCTGCAACTGGTGCCCATGTTGGCGATTCCGATCCACCTGAAGTGTCGATTGAATATTTATTTTTAAAGTTTAATTCGAATGACATTTAAATCTCTCCTTTTCGCATTACATTTTAACCCCTTGAGAAATGGTTATTTTTGCACTTACAGAAAGTACATATATCCAGTATCCTTGTTCGTCTTGCGTTAATAAAGACGGTAAAGAAGGGGTGATTATGCTTTGGAAGTCATAACTTCCGTTGTCACTTGGCAATTCCTCTAAGTTCTCCAACGCTTGGTAAACATTTGTCAAAGCGTTAAAACAATTCATTTGATTTTTGCTCTTTGCGTTGACTTGAACTTGATAGTCTTTGTCCCTTGAACCGTCATAATATACCGTTTCAGCACCACCAGGCATCGCCATAATGGATAATGATTCGCTAGGACTAAGAAGACCAACAGTGCACCGTGCATAAAGACCCAGGCTATTAATTTTGTCTTTTAATCTATCCATAAAATCTAAATCCATATTATTTCATCGCCTTTTTCGTTATTTGTTCCCACTGTTTACCATGGATTGCTAGTGCTTTACTATCCCACTTTGGCCCTGTTCCTGGTGTTGTGAAATTGGCACCGTAATTGTAATATTGTCTCCTTGCATATGGCACGTTCCAAATGATTGACTTCCCATCAATTGCTACTGTAGATTGATTTCTCAAGTCACTCGATAGCATAGGGGCATAAAGATTACTATCCGCATGAACTTGATTGACAAGTGCATATTGGCCAAGCTTTGTCATTTGTTGAGTACGTTTAACAACGCCTTTTAAATCTTTATTAATCCTCACTCTTATAGCCATCAGATTACCTCAAGTTCGTAGTGTCTGACCTCGTCCTTATTCGGGTAATAACAAGGAACAACTTTTTGTATAATGTAATCATTGCCTTTGAAGCTTACCTTTGATTGTTCTTTGAAATCTGAAGGTAAAGGATTGCTGTATTTGGCGTCTACAAAGATAACTGCATCAGCTACTACCTTGGTTTGAGTTTTATCTCTAGAAAATACCGTAGTATCATCAAAACGAACGTGTTTAATAGTGATCGGCGCTCCATATAAAGGATTTTGGTAATCATCTATTTCACCAGTAAAACCTTCATAGGTAATCTCATGAATAAGCCACTTTTTAGGCAATGGTCTAATTCGCATCAGACCACCCCTAATCCTCGGTACAGTAGTCCTGTATCTCGCAAATACATAAGCGCATCTTTCGAAATTAGGCTGTTTTGCGGTTGTTGAGATGTAGAACCCCTTGAACTATTTGAAACACTTGTGCGCCCAATTTGTACGGTTAGCGGTTCATTCAATCCATGATTATTTGTTGCTCCCATTTCATGAAAATACTCAATTTGAGCAGCAATAGCCTTTTTAAATTGGTGCTGCCTAAAAGGCACATCCTCAGTTAGATTGTTAAACTTATAAAAATGGCGAGTGACACTATCGACAGCATCACTCGCTCGTTCTAGCAATTTATTAAACTCTAGTTGATCAACTTCAGCAAATCCAAATTCGTTGTATTCGTCATAAGTTAAATAAGGCATTTATTCACCTTCTTTTTTGCTAGCCTTCTTTGACTTCTTGTTGTCTTCAACTTCATATCCTTTATTTTTAAACCAAGCAATTAGCCATTTATCATTTGTTTCAGCTTCACCATTAACAAAAGCTACACCTGCACTAATGCCAGTGTAGCCCTTGTTAGGAGCTGTAATTTTTGCCAATTTGAATGCCCCCTTACTTAACTTTGATATTACGTAGTACTCCAGCCTTGCGAGTAGCTTTTAATGCAACAGCTGCTACCATTTCAACATCACCAGTCTTAACTGCTCCAGGAGTGTTGAAGTTTGGTAGATAGTTACGAATCACTCCATTACCAGTTGGAGAAACACCATGGAATCCATCTAAACCAAGAGACACTGCAAATAAATCAGTAAGACCTGTTTGTTCTGTTCCGACAGTACGAGTTTCAATCTTAACGATTGGTTCAGTTGCAGAACCATTATAGAAGTATCCTAGGTCAAGAATAGGAATACCATCATAAGCATCAATCTTACGACCAAACGCATCTTCAATTTGAGTGTAATAACCAGAACGGCGAGCGACGGATTTAATTTTGTTAATCAGTTTGTTATTACCTAAAAGCATTGTCGGTTTACCATCTAATTCAGATAAAAAGTCGTCTATTAGGTCTAGAAATGCATATTTATTGTCATTCAATCCAGAATCTGTAGATACATCAAGAACGGAATCCGTATTGACTTCAGTACTTGATCCAGTTAATGCTTTGTCCAATCCATCAAATGATTTAGCATCAACTGCAGAATCACCATTAATAACGGTATGATGGAATAGGTTTGCAGCACCTTTAATCTTTTGCTCCATTTGGAACTGCATTTCATTAATTTGGCCGCTAGTGTCTTGAATTACACGGTCAATTTGGTAAGAACCACCAAAGATTTTTAAATCAACCGTTAAATTCTCACGGTCCGCTTCATTTGGTGTGTATTCTTTATTGATTTCACGGAATCCAGCAGTAGAAGGAGTTTTTAAACGAGTGTAACCGTAAGTTAATGTACTTCCTCCTGTACCTGGTGACACTGCATTATCAAACGTTAATTGATCTAATAAAAATGATGAACGTCGAAATTCATCCACTACAAATTGGTCTATTTTGTCGGCCATACCGACTTTTGCTTGTTCTAAAGTGATTGGCATAAATAATCATCTCCTAAAATATTATTGTTGTTGTGAAAAGTGTTGAGATAATGCTTCAGCTAGGTTTGTAGGTTCTCCTATTCCCCCACCAGTTTGATGTTTTCCAGTAGTGAAAGATGGTTTGCTAGGATCTTGCTGTTCTTCTTCAAACAAATAAGGATCACTTTCTTTAATTGTATTCAGTTGTTCCTCCAAACCTAATAACTTATCACCATCTAACTTGATAGATTCTAAGTTTAGTAGGGCTTTTACAGCTTTCGGATTACGGACTTTGGCAGAAATTAAGGCATCTTTTAGAGAGAAATCAAACTTTTGTTGTGCAAGCTTGGATTGCCATTCTTTTTCTGCATCTTCGTTTGCCTTTTGCAAGTCCAGAATCTTTTGTTGTAACCCTTCAGCATCTACTTTCTTTAATTCTTCTAGTTGATCATCACGTGATTTTAATTGTTTTTTGAGTTCCTTGTTGTCATTATTTACTGTGTCAAACTTCTCTTTTGGGAACCAATTTCCATCAGATACAACAGCAATCTTGTGTTCACCAGCTTTCTCGGTAACCAGATTGTAAAGTTCTTCTCCTAACAACTCTTTTAAATCCATATATAATAACTCCTTTGTTAATGTTTTTAGGCGTGTCACACCTCACGCAGAAAGGTTCCGTTTCTTTAGGGTCTAACCCTTAAAAAGACCAAAATAAAAAGCCTATACGGCTTACTTACAAATGATTTCCACCTGTAACCAATACCCTTTCTTTGTCATAACGACGTGGAAGGTTATGTTCGGATATAAACTCTCTTATATTTGCTTGACGATTTCTGACGAGTTTCTTATATTTCTGGATAGTTTCTTCATTACCAATTTCCTCAGCAAGCATTAAAGAACGTTTCGCCTTGCGGATCTGCCTTTCAAGATACCTTTGTTGTTGAACAAGTTTTCCTCGTTCGTATGCTTGGTCAGGGTCATATTGCACCTGATTGTTTTCATTCAATCCCTCTACAAACGGATAAAGAATATGCCTGCAATTAATACCCCTAATCCCCGCTGGGGTCCCATAGCCGAATTCATAGATTGATGGATAATTAGAATTGTTTTCGCTTGGTGGTTTCATCGACGCCACTCTACCTTGAATTTTAGAACAGGATTCTCGTGCATCTGGATAGCTGTTTACAAGGACTAAATCCACTCCATATTCATCCATCCTAGACATTCGCAATTCGTTATAAGTACGGTTCACAGTGTTTCTAACTACAGTGTCAGCATATCTTTCTAAACTCCAAACATGACCACCATGGTCAACGAACGCTGTTTCAATCCCTTTATTTGACCATTTTATAACCGTTTCAGCTACAGCCTTATTAATTGTCGTCGTACCCGCTAAAACCCGCCCAGTCGTTTGTTCAACGATTTTACGGTACATTCGAGTGACGGTACCCTCACCATAATTCGTTGTGATTAATGTTTGGTTAACATAGTTATCAAACTCCACAAATGTCTGCTGGACATAGGTTGCTAGAATAGCATCGATTTGACTAGGTGGTGGAAGTGTCGTATAGACCTTTTCTAACTCCTTGTCCACTCCCGCTATGGTGCCATACCCGACATCAGCAATGGCCTTTTTAATTTGCATTTCTGATAGTCCAGTAGCTTTAGATAGTGATTTAATTGTCTCCTGGTTAAACATCCACAATTGCTGCATCTTATCAATTTGCCATTCTAGTACGTGGTCTTTACCAAGTGAAGGTCCCGTTTTTAGGCGATTAGCAATCATCAGGAATATTTCATCCTCTAAGGCTCGGTAAATGTCTGTGATTGGCTCTGTGAATATGTCTAATTGATGTGGTGTAATTTTAGGTTCCTTTGGATCCATTCAAATCACTCCCTCGTCCCAAACATAGCCCCCTGAGATTCTAAATCAGCCAAATCAGGCGACTGCATTCTTTCTTCCTCAATGATTTCTCTTAGCAAAACCAGCGCATCATCCTCAGTCATGCCATGAATCTTCATGATTGCCCTCTTCTTACTCTGAATACCGCCATTAATCAATTGAATTTGCTTGTTAATTTCAGCGCCTTTATCCTCGGCAATAGAGTCATCAAAAGACACTGTAACCTCAAATTCGGCTTTACCCTTAAAAAGTTTATATAACCTAGCAACATCCACGATGGAGGTGATGAGTTCTTGTAACCCTGCTTCAATAATGATTTCATGAGACTGTTTAGACTTAAATGTCTTAGATTGCTCTGAAATGACCTCAGTAGCTGTTTTCATGCTCTGTCCATCAAAGGTAAATGTGCCAGGACTAAATCCTGTCTGCATAGCAAATAGATTTAAAAAAGCATTAATGGCAGCAATATGTTCCTCGACACGTAGTTCAACAGAAATATCTTGAATCGTTGTGTCGTCCTGTTCACCGCCAAAGGCTTCGTATGTTTCGTCTGTGGAATCGAAATATCGGACCATTTGACCTGTCTCTGGATCAACAACCGTTTTAACCATGTGGGCTGGAACCATAATTCTTTTCTTACCTAATCTAAATTCCCTATGGAAGCTGTCAAATGCAGTGTCTATGGCTTTCATAGTATCAAGTGCATTTGCATAGATTGAAATACCTAATGGTGACTTAGTATCAATGTTATTGGCGACGTTTGGCTTGAAGTAACTAAACAAAGGAGTCCTTAACCCTTTTATTCTTACTTCCTCTTCAAGACCTGGGAAAAAATCTTTTAAATTTACTTTTACCCCAAGATCGTCACCGCTATTAGATTCGTAAACTTCATTTTTGACAACATACACGTCTTTTTCCCACAAATGCCATTCAAGGTGAGTGTACTTTTTACCCTTTCGCTTAAATTCATATGGGAATACAGCTTCAGATATTGAGTCATTGCGCCATGAAACTGGTATGAATGAATCAGCTGTCACATATGAGAGTTTGATTTGGCCATCTTCAACATAAGGTTTAATGACCATACCACCATGTGCAAATGAGTACTCAAGATAATCTTGGAATTTCTTGTAGAACTTATTCTTTTTGAATACATCATCAATAAAATCTTTTGTTGATTTATCACTTATACTAATCTCACATTTTTCATTGAACACAAGAGATGCCATTTCAGAGGCTGCCGTTTTCGCCATGTTTAAAGTGTCCATTTTGCGTGTTTTTGGTCCATCAATGGTTTTATATTGGACTTTGTGCCACGGCTCATGGTAGCCACGATAAAGTGCTTTCCAAACGTCTATTTCGCGGTACATTTCCTCGTTAAGTTCAATGTCTTTATGGTCACTGAGTTTGTTTATTGATTTAATAAGGCCCAATTTTGCCAAACCACCTTTCAACATGGACATCAACTTCTCAAACACTTAATCACCACCTTAAAGCACATATCGTTTATAAAAATAGTTAACGCTATATCTAAACTCGTCCATAGCATGGTTCCATTCATCTATCGGATTCCCATTGTCATCTCGGACGTACATTCCAATTTCCTTCACAAAGTTGTAATGATCATATTCATTCGTTTCAACAAGGAAAAACTGTTCATTTGTAATAGCGTTTTGGGCACGTTCAATACCTACTTCAATGCCCCCTCCTTTTTTCTTTGCATCACTGGCATTATTATCTGCTCTCGATGTACCAACACCTATTAAGTGCAATTCTTCTCGCAATGATTTACAGGCTGGATCCACAAAGAATTCGGTGTATCGCATTTGATATTTATTAATGCACCAATTCATAAATTCTTTGATTTCTTTAGCGTAAACACTCATAGCCTTTACTTGTCCTGTTTCGGCACCTGAATGATAGTAGTTTGCTACACGGTTTAATCTGAATTTAGTAACACCTTTTTCGTCAGTGTACCTTGTAACGATGTTACAACTGCAAGAAGTAGCATCTGATTGCCCACCATCGGCAACAAAGTACATTTCATAAGGTTTACCTAACAACGCTGGAATCTTATTTACAGACGGATTGAACATTGAATATATAACACCCTCAGGCATTACTCTTTTTCCGTACCAATCACGATCCAGCAAGTAAGGGTTCTTTTTTAGAGTTTCATGTATTTCTTTTTTTCGTTCCTCGCTAATGATTGGGTTATCTTGTATGGTCCAATGAGTCCAACGCGTATTTTGTACATCAAACACTTCGCTAATAACAGGATGATTCGGCGCTGGTGGATTTAAGTCTGCTATATGAAATCTATCTTGAGCAGCAAAGGTACGTCTAAAACACTCCTGGATAAATGACATATGAAGTAGATTAATCTCTCCAAATGCTACAGACCCTAAAGACATACCAGTAATGGCACCAACACTATTTGCTTTGGCACCACCTTTGTAATAAATCTTTTTAATTCCTTTTGGTGTATGAATCTCCAAATGGTCCCCATGTTCATCATGCTTTATCTTTGCAAGGTTTCCAAATATGTGCATTAACCCTGTTCCATCGCCATCAATAAATAGCCTGAATGCCTGTTCTTGGTTATAAGCTGTAACTAAATGGTTTGTATCTCTAGAAATCGTATATAGATAGGCTAATCGAAAGTGAACCCCTGTTGTTTTACCACTCCTTGGTGTTCCTTCATGAACCTCTAAACCAACATTAAAAGGAGCTCTAACGATTTTCTTTTGTTTGGGAGATAAAACGATTTTCTTAGTCATCTTTCGTCACCGTATCAATCAAGACATCTAATAAGCTAGTGTCTTTCTTTTCACTTTGGAGAAGTTTCGTGCGTTCTTTAGTAAATTGCATTTCGGCTTTGAGCTTTTCATCCTGCAGTCTTTTTCTATCGAATTCAGAAAGTAGATCAGTGTACTTGGCTAGAAACTCTAAAGCTTTCATCTTGTCAGCTAGTTTTACTGAAACGCCATCTTTACCCTTTTTAACTTCAGTGACGATGGTTCCATCCACCTCATCATGGTTCTTGAGATTAACGTAACTGTAGGTATATGTTACTTCATCACCATTTTCATCGATCAACGGTTCAAGTTTATGATCAAGTTCTGGCCTTTTTTCTTGTCCGAATTCAACAAAATCTGTAATGTCTGCAAATGCTATGTCGATGTACTTCTGAAGGACAAATTTAGCATCTAAATCAATACCATTTAACCGTTCTTCTTTAATTCGGTTAATTTCGGCTTTTATACTAGCATTTACTAGCAACCTACTACCGTTAACATTTGCCGTCTGATAATTGCATTCGTATGCCTTTTGATATGCTTTTGTCGCATTCCAATACTTTGTGTAATACATACAAAAAAGCCTTTGTTTATCAGTGAGTTCATCACTTTCAACAACAGGCTTAGTTTGTTTTTTTGGTTTGGTTGCAACTTTCATTTTTGGGGTTGCAACCTTTTTGTTTTTGGTTGTACCCTTTTCGGTTGGATTCCTTGACCATCCTTCACGGCTTTTTCTGCTCTTTAAGGTACCTAATTTAATATCATGTTTTTCGGCAAGTGCCTTTAAGGTGATATTGGTAGATTCATATTCTCTTTTTATTTCTTCCCAATTCATCTACATCAGCACCTACCTCCTAATAATTTTGGACATAATAAAAAGCACTCCCCCTGGAATGCTTTAATTGTTAGTTGTTGTTTTCAAATAATTCTTTATGAATTCATCTGCGTTTTTCCAACTATTAATTAAATTTTGATGTTTGGTATATAACCAAGATGTATTTGTATCTTTATTTGTGATCACTTCTTTAAGTTCATGTTTATATTCCAAATACGCATTAAAGAATGGGCTTATTTCATAAGTCTCCAAAGCCTTTTCGTTTTTAAATCGATTCAACTCAACAAAGCTTTGATTAGCCATGTTCAAATAACCTAAAGATATAATATAATTGTTCTCCCCGTCGTGTTGTTCTAATGCGTCGTACGCTTCATAAGCATCCGAATAAACCATATGCATTACTTCTTGAAAATAAGTTAAATCATATAAAAAGTTTTCTGTTTCTTTATCCACAATGAATCATCTCCTCTATATCTACTTATTTCGACAAAAGGAGGTTTTTTCCTGCAAATTATTTTCCACCGAAAGATGGAATAGTGAGTCTGACTTCACCGCGCCGACCTCCCTCCCATTTTACACGACAGATTTTTCCTTTTGCAAAATAGATGTAATCTGTCTACTTTGGCTTATTTGTCGAACAATTTCGTTTTTCCGTTTCTGGACATAGTCTTTGGAAACATTAAGGTGCAAAGCTATTTGCCTGTAGGTCATTTCGTCAAGTAAGCAATCATATATAATTTTAAGTCTTTCGTCTTTTAATACATCCACTGCTGATTCTAGAGCATATACATATCTCTCATAAGTTTCTAACCGTTCGATTTGTCGCTTTTCACGCAGATCCATTGCCTCTAATTCAGCTTGGCTTTTTCCTCTACTTCCTTTCGGCAATGTGGCTTCAATACCGTATTGTGCAACTCCCCACGACTTCATAGGGAAGCTAGTACCATAAATAATACGTTGCAATCTTGATATTTCTTTTTTCATCCAATTGTAGTCTTTAATAAGTTGACCAAAATCCAACACTACCACCAGGACCACTCCCTATGTTAAAATGATTTTAGGCGGTCAGGAGTAATCCTGGCTTTTTTTAATGTGCTGATTTATAAGCTTCATAGGCTTGTTCAATTGTTTTTAACCTTTCAACTTCCTTTTCTAACTCTTCAATTCGTTGAGCTGCACTTAAACCATTTGTTTCTTTCGTATCTATAATTTGATCAACAAGAGGCTTAAGGTGTAACAACAATCTCGTTGCATACTCCTGTTTATTTGCATCTGCTTCGTTAGCGCAATAGCCATCTACCGTGGACATTAAGAACTTTATCGTAATATCCATTAAATGAGCCTTTTGTGATTCATTTAAATCTTGATAATTCATGTTTTTCCTCCTTCTTAAAACTACTTGTGCTTATTTTAATTAAATAAAATACCCTGCGTAATTCATTAAAATTTAAACATTTGAAGTATCACTGGCGCTCCTTTTGGTGGCACGTCTATTGTTTTCAACTTAATTACTCCACTCTGTACTTCATAGCTTTCCTTAGGTTGTAATACCCCGTTAATAAAAAGATTCATGTAAGATACTTTTGAAGAATCTAGAATTATTTGTTTACCTAATTCAATTATTCCGTTTTCTTCCTTGTAGATTCTTGAATGGCCGTCTGAAACTGTGTAATACTCATATACTCCCACTTTTTTTGGTACACAAACGCGAACTACTACTGGTTGTATAGTCGGAATCGAAAGAAATGGCTTTGTGTTATTTATAGAAGTGTAATTTTTACATACCATTGATTATCCTCCCCTAAAATTCCCATATATGCCCATCAACATTATATAAATTCGTTCTTATAATGTGCTTGGTCTTTTATTTTCTAAACTTAAGTTTAGTCAATAAATTATTTAAGGCATAGCATATTAGAAACTTAGAAAGGAGGTTTTATCATGCCACTTAAAATAATGAAACTAGCTATTACTGCAGATTCAACTGTTGACACTTTTCCAACTGTTGAAAGGTTTTTTAATGAAGCTTCTACCCAAGTAACAGGAGCTGGTACCTTAACCATTCCTGTTGAAGAATTTTGGACTGACACTGGAGCAGATGCTACTACACTTCCAGATTTAGCAGCTGATAATAGTTACATTAACGTTTATGTTAATGGTGTACTACAGATGGATGACTTATTAGCCTATACTCCTGGTGGTACAGGCGTAGGACAATTGGTTATTACAGTTCCTGCCGGTTCAACTATTGAAGAAAATTCTCCAGTTGTATTAGTTATTACAAACTTCACGCCTACAAGCGATACTACTATTAACACGTAATTCGTCTAAGACCTCTGAAATTTCTTATTCAGAGGTTTTTCCATAACTCATTTACTCTTTGGTCGAACTACGACATAAACGTTAGAATTATTAAAAGGTTATTGGTAGTATTCGTTGAATTATTAATATAAAAAGAAATCGAAAGGTGGAATATTATGAATTCAACTGTTTCTCCAATTGCAAGTAAAGTAAATAATGTATTTATTCATGTAAGTGATTTAAAAAAATCTGCAGAA
Source organism: Bacillus nitroreducens (assembly GCF_964021195.1). Taxonomy (NCBI): domain Bacteria; kingdom Bacillati; phylum Bacillota; class Bacilli; order Caryophanales; family Bacillaceae; genus Bacillus; species Bacillus nitroreducens. The sequence goes on from NZ_CAXHYI020000003.1 coordinate 750,199, forward strand.
TGGTATAGTGATTTACTTGGGTTACCAATTAATATGGACAAAGTTAATTCTCCAGTTTACAATGTCCCTGTAACCTCAGAAACCGGACTTTCTTTAGATGATCACAGCTTTGACCCTGGCTTTATATTGCATCCCTCAGAACACGTTTTATTTAATTTCTACGTTAAAGATATTGATGAAGCATACCAATTCATTAAAAATAAAGAGATAAAAATTGTTAGAGAAATAGAGCGCATAGGTGATTTTGCTTATTTTAATTTTAAAGACCTAGATGGCAACGTTTTAATGATTTGTAATGACTAAATGTTCTAGCAAGGGTAAAAATATTTTTTACCTTTGCTTTTTTATTTCGCATTTTCTTTCATTTACTCATCATCCAGAGAAATCATCCTTAATCGTCTCGTACTATCTCCACAACGTTTATCGTAAACGGGGTATGTCATATATCTTAAGAATGACACTGATTTTCCTGTCTCTGCACTAATTTCATGAATCGTTCCTTCTGAAATAAACTGATCACCTTGATACAAAGCGTATATCCGTTTATGCCATGGAATTTTCATGACGTACTCCTCTCTCATCCTTTTTCTTTAAGCACTCACTACAAACTCTTTTCTTCTCAACCATGACTGAGTACTTTGCTGGAATTAACATATGGCATTTACTGCAGCTCACAAATTTCATGTGATCGCCTCCTATGAAACCTTCTTTTTAAATCCTTTGTTCTAATTCTCTTCTAGCTCTTTGCCACAACCCACGCAATAATTTGCGGGTAAATCGCCTATCCTTTTGCAGTTATTTTTAGCAGTTTCATAGGCTTCTTTGCATAGTTGATTAATCATTTTCTTTTAACCCTTCCACGTACACTTCAATCATTGGTGTTTCGCCATATTGCTTGAAAGACCTAACTACAGCTACTTGATTATCATCAGTCCAAATTAGTCCGTTTAAAGCATCGAAGCAACCTTTCAATAAATTATCGATGTCTGGCTTTTTACAATGGTAATCTCCAATAGCTTCACGCTTCTTTTTCTTACTCCAACTCTGAGGTATGGGCATTGTAAAGCAAACTGTTACTGCCAGTGGACCTGTTAAGAGCTCCATTCGTTTTACCTGACTTAACACATGCATCCGAATAAGTTTTTTATAAGTGAGATACCGTTGGGCGTTAGGTTTTATGTACTTCCCTCGCCCTGTCATCCTAACAGCCCCTATCGGTACCACTGGAATTATTATTTTCAAACTTCCCTCAACACCAATACTGTTTCTTCCACGAACTGCAGCTGACCTTTTGGTGGTTCATTCTCACGTTCTTTTTGTTTTTTAGCGCAAACGGGACCCATTCCACGTTCAATACTCTTTTCATTTTTCAATTGACGATTGCATACTGGACAGATCATTCCGCTAACCTCCTAACCTTGTATTTTTTCATGTTTACTTTTCTATAAAAATCTATTAAACTAGCCAATGAGGAAATATTAGTAGATCTGGATTAGTGGGACTCCCCACCAGCGCTGATTTTCCTCTTTTTTGTTCGGATAGCGACACAAATTAATTTCTCGATTGATAACTTTCGTTGTGAGTTTCTATCCTTTTATCAAATTCTTTTTCTGCATAAAAACGCCAATGTCTATTGGTTTCATACGCTACACATTCATTCAAATCTTTATTATTCATTTGCTTTACTTTCTTCTTGATTAAGCGTTTTTTCACATTTTCACTCCTTCGCTTTTTACTTCAAAACCAAGCGTTTTCCGCTTTGGCAACATCCACTTCACGAAACGATGCAAGAACCAATTCATAGTGCAGTTCATCAATATCACATTTGCTGATAGGTACTCCATCCTTCGTTTCAGTGACACCCAATCGGTTTAACTCGTCCAAATAATAATCTCGCATTGCTTGTTTACTAACCATCAAGCACTCACCTTCCTCACCATTTTCACAATGTATAAAACATGATCTTCAGTGCCTAAAAAATCATTTTTATATGCTTGGTAGTCTGCTTTTCTGTACTTGAATAGCTTTGTAGTTTTCTTGATTGAAGCGATAGGAGCAACGCAAGAATAACCCCGCTTTTCAAGTTCCTGAACTCTTTTGACTAGTGACAGCTTGTCCCAATCTTTAACAACAGTGATTTGCTCGGTCATTGGTTCATTTCCCTTCCGAATTGACATTTAACCCTAATATGAATGTCTTCAAGTTCTGATAAGGTTAATTCATACAATTGTCTGTTATCTGGTTCTGGCATTTTAAAGTAACCGTATTTCATTAATTCATCCTTTAAAAATTCTTTTCTTTTCTCCACTGCTTGTGATAGCTTTGTCGCTTGATTCTCCACCCGAATTCCCCCTAAAACAATTCTTCGAATGATTTCATAGTCGTTAACATCTCTGTTAATTCCTCGAACCACTGTTTGTCATTAGTTGCTAATGCCTGGTCAATCATTCCCTCGATATCCTCTTGAGTTATTTCTAAATCGCTTAACCGTGCCTTTTCTCTAGTTACAAACAAGACATCCTGTAGTTGGCCGTCCTTTACTGGTCTGAACAGAATATTCCAAGGGGTCATGTCTTCAATGAACCCCTTTTTCTCCCCGATAATTGTGTTGACAGTAATCCAGTCACCATTCTTAAAATCTGACATCTTAAACACCTACCAATCTATGATTTAGTTCCTTACGATCACCTTTGATAACAACTGTAAAATCTCTACACATTTGGTATATACGAGTTCCTAGAGCTTCGTCGATATCAACCAGTTCATCAACTGTCAATTCGCTTGAGATTAAAATCGGTTTGTGATTTAAATAGCGATAATTAATCACCGCATACGTTTGCTCAACTTGCCATTCTGTAGCCCTTGGATTGCCTTTAACAGGCTTGAATAAGTCATCGATGTATAAAACTTCAACGTTTTTCATTCGTTCAAGTTTTTCCTCAAGTTTATTAAAGTCATCCTTCAAATCATTGAAGCCCTCAACGTATGGAAAATACAGTACTGGTACACCGAACTTGTTAATTAGATTATTGGATACTGCTGTTAGCAAATGAGTTTTCCCCACGCCTGGTTGACCTAACAAAGCAATGCTATTTGCTCTTTCATGACGAATAGACTCAAATTCCTTAAGGTAGGTCATGGCACAGTCTCTAATGTCACGAATAACTGAAGGCTTACCATCAACATTAAAATTTTTAAATCCCATGTTCCGAAACTCATCTGTGATTTCAGATGCCTTCATGAGCTTTTGGGCCTTTCTCCACTCAACACAACCACATCTAACCCAAACGTCTACACCATCATGTTTTTCAATATATCCCGTCTGATCCTTGCACTTCGGACACAGGTACTTTTTTTCTTCCAATCCATCCGACTTGCCCGCCAGTGATTGATTCTGCATTTCCTGGGTCTTTTTTTGTAACTCTGCCAGTACCTCTGCGATTGTTCTTGCCATCTTCAGGAATCCTCCTTTTTGCAATGTTTTTCTTCGCTTCATCCCTAGCTTTAATAGCTTCGTAGTGATCGAGTATATATTTCTCGCAATAACTAAAAGCTTTAATGCTGCCATTTGGATTCCGCTTACTGTATTCATCAAAGCACTGTTCAAGCAATTTGATTATTTGTACGGGCGGCACCGCACGGGCGATAATCTGGGCGATTGCTTCATAGTCCTTTGTAGTTGGGTAAACTACTTTACCTTCTTGAGCTGTTCGTAAATCGATATATCGTTCAGCTACTAAATCCACAGGGTCATTTTCTTTAGTAGTAATAGTAGTAGTATTAAGATCTTTTATAATATCTTTATTAGATTGGACACTTCTGTCCACTCTGGACTGGACATTTTTGTCCACTCTCTCTGAGTGATTGGACATTTTTGTCCGTTCTCTTATTTGAGATTGGACATTTTTGTCCACTCTCTCTATATAGCCTCTTTTTGAATTTTTAACGGTAAAAATCAATCCATAGGGCGCTCTTGTAATTTTTATATAACCATTCTTTTCTAACGTATCTATCCAGCGCCTGACCGTTTTCTCATTAACATCGAATATCTCTGCTAATTCATGAAGCTTGTGAGGTTTATTTCCTTTAACAATGCCCCACACTACTCCATCCTTTTCTTTTTCGGTTGTTGTAGAGCTTATACACCATAAGAACAACCAAATTGCATTCCCGATCTTTGAATAATGTTCTGGGGTCAATAAGCCTGAATATGTGTTAAATGGATAGCTTTCGGGCACCGTATCACCTACTTCCTCTCACAAACTGCCAATCTATCTTTAACTGATTTCACGGTATAATGCGGATAACGTTGCATATACTCTAGTACAAGCCGTTTCAATTGTTCTTTATTGTTTGCCTCCTCCCAAATCCATTTGGGTAGGAGGACTTTGTGAGATGCTTCTCTTCCGATCATTCGAATTCAATTTCTTGTTGATTTAATGCCGATGGATTTTCATCCTCTACACCTTCATGATCAATATAATCACTTTCAGGTGCTTCTAAGAAAACATCATCATCTGGAGTAATATCTTTTATACTTCTCGCTGTACCTTCGTCATATGCTACTTGTTGTTGTATCTCAACACTTATCGGAAGGTACTTCCACATGTGTCGAATGACTGTTTTATTCGCCATTTCCTCATAGTAATTATTCCAAGGACTATATTGTGAACGTCCACCAGGGCTAGAAAGTCTTCGTTTTTCAATCTCAGCCTTCGGCATGAATTCCATTTGGTAACCACCGTCTTTAAAGTGAGCTACTGCATAAGAACCAATGTATTCGCCCTTGTCAGCTTGCATACAAGGTGTATGCTCTAACGTTGGATTTAACCCTAATTTATATACGAACTCATCATTCTCATAAACTGCATGTGCATAAATGGATTGAATGTGACCTGATCGCCTTGCAAGGTCAATCATCCCCTTATAACCCACGATAAATTGAACTTCTGTAATCCCCTTCTTCTTGTTTCTAAACGGCAATAAGTAACACTGACCTAACAGTCCTGGTTCAAGCCCTAATTGTGCTGCTTGCATCACGCCACCAAGCAAACTACCCAAATCTGCGTTTCTTAGTTCAGGAGTTGTCCGAATTGTAGTCATAGTCAATCGCATTAAACGATCTACGTCCATATGTTTAGGCAAGGCCTCCGACATCGCAGGAGCCATCTGTTTTAGGTAATCCTCTATTGTTTTTGGCTTATTAGAAGCAGGTGCACCGCCTTTATTTTGCTTAGACGCCATTTGGTTTTTCATTTGGTCTACTGTAGCCATATTAGATAGCCTCCTGTTCAATTTGTTTGATAGTTAGTCTTCTGTATATTGATTGTTTTGTGTATTTCTCTGCTATATCTGGAAGTTCTTTTTTTAGTGCTTTCGTATCAATCGAATTACGTTCATAAGCCTTGTGCTTCACTTCAAAACGCGGAGTAACTCCAGTCTCAGCTTTACCAATCATTAATTTAAGTTTGTTTTCATACTCTTTTTGAAGTGTTTGCTTTTCTTTTACTTCTGACTTAATTGATTCAATTGCTTCTATTAACATTTCAGCGTCATCCGTCTGCAGCATGATGGTCTCGCCGTTATCTTTTGGATACATTTTGTTTAGCATTTCTGTAGCCGAGGGCGATCCGTCAATCTCTGGTGGAATTTCTTTAAGAACATGCTCTTCCCAGAATTGTTTTTCTTGAGCAATCATTAATTCAATGAATTCGTCATCGCGTTGTACTTCTTTCCAGACAAATTTTTGTCCACCGATTAGCACAGCTATATACGCCTTTTCGTAGTTAAGCACCGCCATGTAATGTTGTAGCTGGCATATATAAGCAGGTGGTATATGTTCTCCTTCCCAAGCATCTGCATTAAAGGCATTTGTAGTCTTACACTCAAGTAATGCTTTTTCTCCAACGACATCCCTGTCGATGTTTGCGAGCATGAAGCTATGTTCTGGATGCCTGAATGTTTGGTTTCGACGGCGTACTTTTTTACCAGTTCGACGTGTAAACTCTTCTGCGACAATATCCTCTAAGACGTTACCGAAATGGATTGCTTCATTGTCAATTTCGTCAACAGTGTCGCTTGTTTTATCAATATATAGTTGAAATGCGGATTTCCATGGATTGAATCCAAGGATTGCACTTGCATCCGAACCGCCGATTCCTTGCTTTCTCCGCCATAACCATTCATACCTTTCCATTTCCTCTGTAGGTATCGAGCTCATATTTTTCGCCACTTATTTAACCTCCGTTTGATTAAATTGAAAGTTTGCTTTAAAATAAAAATTAATTAATTTAAATAAGCACATTTTTAAAGGGACTCACTCGCCATGTGAGTCTTTTTTATTGAGCAAGTGTAAAATCAAAGCCAAACATTTTCTCCAGATACTTCTCTAAGTTGCACTTTAAAATCACTTCATCGTTCTCTGGATCAAAGACAACTTCATCACCTTGAAGAATTTCATCTCCGAAATAGTCAATTCCGTTGTGTTCAGGTTGCTTTACCTTGTTCGGATAACCAGTTTGTTCAACTTTTGTGATTAATGGATGTTCGATTTGCATAACTTGTCCTCCTCTCACATATAATTAAAGTAATTGTGATAGGTGTGATTCACACCGTGATGATCAGGAACGGGGGGATAAGGTGGAGATTAAAGCTTTATTAATTCCCGATCATCACGGCAAGAACCAAGCCTTGCCGAACATGCATTTGCGTGTTACAATAAAATTAATTCAGACTCCTTAGTAATTCTCGGGCAGTAAGTTAAGTAGCCGCTTAGCTTACTGCTTTTTCATTTCATTCAAAAGTTTTGCGTCATTCACTTTTTCTCCCTCTATTTTCGAACCCAATATATAACCCACTCCCACTGCTGCAAAAGTAGTTAGAAACCAAAGAAATATAATGTTCATTAGAACCCTCCTATGTATCCTGTTAGTAACGTTGATAAACTTTGTAAGATCGTGATTCCATCCATTCCATATAAGAATGCTACAACTACCTCTGGTGCGTTTGTGACTTGAGCAATTCGTAGGAAGGTTGGCAAATCAGGTGTTTTGTGGTCATTTTCGAATTTAGAAACGTCTGATTGATTCACAAACAACTTCTCTGCCATTTCTTCCTGACTTAATCCTGCTCTTTGTCGTAAAGCTCTAAATACTCCCCCAAACTCCACTTCGTCACCCCCTCTCATTTATTCCTAATTGGAATAGTTTTGAGAGTGCTTTTTCTCTAAAATTAAGATAGGAAATCATTAGATCGCCTTCTTATTAAAGTAATCAGTGTTGTTTTCGACCCATCGAGTGTTTTGTTCAATCCATTTGAATAGAAGTTGAGTTGGAATTTTCACACCCATGTCACGATTTACAGGAAAATCTGGCCTTGCCATTAGTTCAGCCATCTTTGTATCACCACACCTTAGAACTTTCATAGCTTCAGCTCTAGTAAGTAAGTGTGGAAGGTTGCTGGATGAATCGATTTTATCTTTAAACATTTCATAAGCTCTTCCAGCAATTTTTTCAGCGAGTATATCAATCATTTCATCATCAAAATTGAGCGTTAACATTTCGCACCTCCTAAAGATTGTATTTATCAATAACTTTTAGTAATTCCTGAATCGCATCCTCTTTGCATTAGAGTTCATCATCTTCTAGATTGAAAGCAATCATCAGAATTTCTGATTTCATTTCAGCGTTAATAAGTAAATCTTGATGGTTGACATGATGACCTCCTTGCAGGTTTTCCCTCACTTCCTGTCGAAATATGAGATTGGAAGGAGGTGTAAATCATGGAACAACAGCAACTTGCTGATATCTTCGAAACTGTCATTAGAAAACTTAGAGAGAAGGATTTCTCTCGTGAAGAGTTTGAAGAAAGACTGAGTCAATATTCAAATGCTGATGGAAAAGTTGAACTTCATCAAATGTCAGCATTCTTAGTTAATGAATCACGGTTGTACACTGAACTTTTACTTTTTGACGTTCTTAACAAACTTCGTTCAGAAGGGTATATCATCTCGACTAATCGGTCTGAAGAGATAAACGATGACTGATTGTTTAATTGAGAGTGAAGAAGATTAACAGCTTTGGCGAGCTCTTCTTCGCTCCACCCTTCGTTTTCAGCTAAAGCGATAATTTTTTTTGGTATCTCAAGAGCCTTATTTAAGTGCATGATGGACCTCCTTAAGCAGTGATTATTTTACCCTTTTTGTGTAACTTCTGATCAAAAAAAAGTTCATTAACATCGACACCTAAAATTTCAGAAATCTGTATAGCTTTTTCTAAACTTGGTTTCGTTCTTCCCATTTCGATATTTGCATATCCGCTTGCATATTTATAACCAAGTTTTTTCGCCATAAATGTTTGAGATTTACCTTGTGATAATCGTATATCACGCAACTTATTTAGAGTCACTATATCACCTCTCTTTACTCGTTTTGTGTAACTCTTGCACCCATCATAACTTACACAAATAGAGTAAGTCAAGTATTATTTTATTCTTTTTGTGTAGTTTTTTAGCTAATCTGTGTAAGTGTGATAGAATCTATTTAATATATAAAGATGAAGGTGTATCTAATGAATGATAAAACGCCAAAAATTTTAGAGGAATTGAGAGAAAATAAAGGTTGGTCTAAAACAGAAGTCGCAAGAAGATTAGGTATCAAAACGGTTTCTACCTATGCAAATTGGGAATATGGACTTAGGACACCTGATAAAGATATGCTGTCAAGGATAGCTGATTTATATGGTGTTACTATCGATTACTTGATTAATGGGAAACAGACAGATAATCATATATCATCCAGTTCTTTATCAGACAAAGACGAAAAAGACATAGCAAAACGGCTAGAAGAATTCCGTAAAGATCTATCTAAACAGGACGGCTTACTCTTCTCTGGAGAACCTATGAGTGATGAAGCAAAAGAATCTTTGTTAGAAGCTATGGAATACGCTTTCCGTCAAACTCAAAGGATTAATAAAAAATACATTCCTAAGAAATATAGAGAAAACAAAGACAACTAGGGATGCGGGGCGATTACTTGAGTTGGATAAAAAATGAAGTAAGTAGAATAGTAAAAAAACATAAGACAACCGATCCATTCGAAATTGCATCAAACAAAAATATCAATGTTGTCTTATGGGATTTACATGATGAAATAAAAGGTTTTTATAAATACGATAAAAGAAATAAATATATTTTTATTAACAGCAACTTAGATGATACCTCACAAAGATTTGTTTGTTCCCACGAATTAGGACACGCTATATTACACCCAAGAGCTAACACCCCGTTCCTGAGAGAGAAAACCCTTTTTTCTATAAATAAGTTAGAAGTTGAGGCGAATACTTTCGCTGTAGAGTTGTTAATGCAAGATGATTACCTACATGAATATAAAGATACAAGTCTATCAATCATTGAAATTAGTGAAATTTATGGTGTACCTGGACAACTGGCGCACCTAAAAAGTTTTACCTTTTAACTAGGTACTATTTCACAAGACCATACAACTATAACTTTTACTGGGTGTAGAACCCATTATATACAAATTTATCAAAGAGGTGGTTATATGGGATTCTTTGATCTAAAAGCTACATGTGCAGTATGCGAAAAAGAAATAGGATTAAATCGAACTAGAATCGCTGATAAAAAGTGGATTTGTCCTAAATGCTTCAAAGAAGCTGGCTTTACATTAACAACGGATACTAGAACACTAACTGTTGACAATGTTCATGCTGCTATTCAAGCAACAATAGAAAACCAAAAGGAATTAGGTGTTTTTACTCCTACAAAAAAAATTGGATCACTTGTTGAATTTGATGATAACCAGAAAAAATGGCTCGTTTTGTCACCAGTACTTGGTAAGAGGGATAAGTCCATCGTCTATAACTATAGTGATATTATCGACTTTGAACTTTTAGAAGATGATGAATCAATCGCAAGTGGTGGACTGGGTAGAGCGTTAGTTGGTGGCGCGCTATTCGGTGGTGCAGGGGCTATAGTAGGTGGAGTCACGGGTAAGAAGAAAACTAAGGGAATTTGTACTAGTTTAAAAATTAAGGTAACTGTAAGAGACATGAATAATCCTGTTGTGTACATACCGTTTTTAAATTCTAAAACTAAAAAGGATGGATGGATTTATAAATCTGTTTTTAAGCTTGCGCATGAATGTTTATCTACTTTTCAATTGATTTGTGACGATCAAAAGAACAATGTAGAAAATAACAATACTTCCACTTCAAGTGCTGATGAAATAAGAAGGTTTAAAGAATTGCTGGACGAAGGAATTATTACACAAGAGGAATTTGAACATAAGAAAAAAGAAATTTTAGGTCTTTAATATCGCCCATATTGGGCTTTTCTTTTAAACATAAAACGAACATACATTCTCTAAAATGAGGTGATTAAAGTGTATTGCAAGGAATTAGTTAAGGGGAAAAAATGGGTATGTGTAGCTGATGGTCCTCGTGATCCAGTCACTGGCAAACGAAATCAAATATCACGTAGAGGTAAGACCAAAAAGGAGGCTGAACAAAGAGTTAGAGAAGCGTTACGAAAACTAGAGGAACATGACATAGACGAGAAAAGGGTCAAAAACTTGCCGTTTAATAAATTTGCTTTAGAATGGCTTGAAGTATATAAATTAACTGGTGTGAAGCGAAGCACGGTTCGTATAAGGGAAAAGGAAATTAAAATACTTAATCGTTATATTGCTAAGGTAAATATTGATAAGATTTCGAGCAAAAGGTACCAGAATATCCTCATCGATTTATCCAAACAAGATTACGCAAGGACCACAATAGAAGGTGTACATACTACAGCTGGTATGATTTTTAGATATGCTGTAAAAGAACATCTTATTAAATCCAGTCCTACAGAACATGCTGTAATACCTAAAAAGAGAAAAACAGTTGAAGAAATTGAAAACACAAACATTGAAGAGGAATATTTAGAAGAAAATGAAATATCGAAGTTCCTTGATGCAGTTGAAAAACATGGACTATACCTTGACAGGGAAAGGTTTTACTTATTAGCTTTTTCAGGTATGCGTTCTGGTGAGTTGTGTGCTCTTAAATGGACCGATATCACCTTTAAGACTAATACAATAAGAGTAACCAAAACACTCTCAAATGAAACAAATAACATGCGTGAATACGAACTTACACCTCCTAAAACTGATGGGTCTATACGTACGTTTGATGTACCTGATTATGTAATGGATCTACTTAAACAACACAAAATGAAGCAAATGAAACTTCTTAATGATGGAAGAAAGAAATATGAGGATTTCCATGATGGGAATTTTGTATTTTGTCGGGATAATGGCTACCCTTTTGCACCCAAGAATATCCTGGTGCGAATGGAAAGGTTGTTAGGTTTTACAGATATTAAGAAACATGCTACCCCTCATATATTCCGTCACACTCACATCAGTATGTTAGCAGCTGCCAAAGTTGACCTTGCTACTATAATGGAACGTGTAGGCCATGAAGATGTAAAAACGACAATGAGAATCTATACTCACGTTACGAAAAAAATGAAAGAGGATGCTTCTGAGAAGATCAATCAGACCCTCGGAAACATCCTCAATTTAGGAATTTAACAATAAATGTGAGTGAAATGTGATTTTTTCAAGGGTTAGGTTGAAATCACAAGCCTTGAACCCTTGATAAATCAACATTTACAGCAGATTTATTACATCATGCCGCCCATTCCACCCATACCGCCCATGTCAGGCATTGCAGGAGCGTCTTTTTCTGGTAGATCAGCAATTACTGCTTCAGTTGTTAAGAACATAGCTGATACAGATGCTGCGTTTTGAAGTGCAGAACGAGTAACTTTAGTTGGGTCAACGATACCAGCGTCGATCATGTTTACCCACTCGCCAGTTGCTGCGTTGAATCCAATGCCAAGTTCTTCTTTCTTCAAGCGCTCAACAACTACAGATCCTTCAAGACCAGCGTTGTGAGAGATTTGACGTACTGGCTCTTCTAATGCACGAAGAACGATGTTCACACCAGTTGCTTCATCACCAGTTAACTCAAGAGCAGCTACTTTGTTATATACGTTCACAAGTGCTGTACCACCACCTGAAACGATACCTTCTTCAACTGCTGCACGAGTTGCGTTAAGAGCATCTTCAATACGTAGTTTACGTTCTTTTAATTCAGTTTCAGTAGCAGCACCAACTTTGATTACTGCAACTCCACCTGCTAATTTAGCTAGGCGCTCTTGTAATTTTTCTTTGTCAAATTCAGAAGTAGTTTCTTCGATTTGAGCACGTATATTGTTTACGCGAGATGCGATTTGATCAGATGAACCAGCACCTTCAACGATTGTTGTGTTTTCTTTTGTTACAACAATCTTAGAAGCGCGACCTAATTGAGTAATCTCAGTAGATTTTAGGTCTAGACCTAAATCTTCAGTGATTACTTGACCACCAGTTAAGATTGCAATATCTTCTAGCATTGCTTTACGACGGTCACCAAATCCAGGAGCTTTAACAGCTACTGCATTGAATGTACCACGTAGTTTGTTCACTACTAGAGTTGCAAGAGCTTCACCTTCAACATCTTCAGCGATTAGTAATAATGGCTTACCTTGTTGAACAACTTGCTCTAATACTGGTAGGATTTCTTGAATGCTAGAAATCTTTTTGTCTGTGATTAAAACATATGGATTTTCTAGTACTGCTTCCATTTTGTCAGAATCAGTTACCATGTACGGAGATGCATATCCACGGTCAAATTGCATACCTTCTACTACTTCTAGTTCAGTAGAGAAACCTTTAGATTCTTCAATTGTGATAACACCGTCGTTACCAACACGCTCCATAGCTTCAGCGATTAATTGGCCAACTTCTTTGTCATCTGAAGAAATAGCAGCAACTTGTGCAATAGAATCTTTGCCTTCGATTTGTTGAGAGATTGCTTTTAACTCTTCAACCGCTACAGCAACTGCTTTTTCAATTCCACGACGAACAACCATTGGGTTCGCACCAGCAGTAACGTTCTTTAAGCCTTCACGAATCATCGCTTGAGCTAGAACAGTTGCAGTAGTAGTACCATCACCAGCAACATCGTTTGTTTTGCTAGCAACTTCAGCTACTAGTTTTGCACCCATGTTTTCGAATGCATCTTCTAATTCGATTTCTTTTGCAATTGTTACACCATCATTTGTGATAAGTGGTGAACCAAATTTTTTCTCAAGAACCACGTTACGTCCTTTTGGTCCTAAAGTAACTTTAACAGCGTTTGCTAATGCATCAACACCACGAAGCATTGCGCGACGAGCGTCTTCACTAAATTTAATATCTTTTGCCATTTCTTAAGCCCTCCTCAAAAGATTAGAATTCTATGATATATGACATGCTTTCTATTAACCGATAACAGCTAAAATGTCGCTTTCACGTAAAATTAAGTATTCAGTACCTTCGTATTTCACTTCAGTACCAGCATATTTTGAGAAGATAATTCGATCACCAACAGCAACCTCTAGAGCTACTTTTTCGCCACTGTCTAGTACACGACCAGTACCTACAGCAACAACTTTACCTTCTTGAGGTTTTTCCTTTGCAGAATCCGGTAATACGATTCCGCTTGCAGTTTTTTCTTCTGATTCAACTAGTTCAATAATAACGCGATCACCTAATGGCTTTAACAAGTCAAACAACCTCCTCAGATAATTTAAATATGGATTCGTCTTATTATTAGCACTCATATCACCTGAGTGCTAACACAATTATTATATTAAATAATCTCTACTTTTTTTGCAAGTATTTGATAAAGAAATTTTTAAAAAATTTCATTCCATAAAAATGCTAAACCATCCACCTACCTATCGTATCTCACAATCAGGAAAAATAAACCTTTTATACAAAATTATTTCGTTTTTTTCTATGAAATATTGGATTTGCATTATACTAATGGATAAAGATGAATATATGTTACAATCAGATGGTGGACAAATAAATCGATATAATAGATAAATATTCCACCTAGTTAAAAGGAGATTTACATGAAAATTAGATATTGGTATGTCATTTTAACGTACATCATTATGCAGTTTTCTGGAATTCTTGGGATCCCACTTCTCTTGTTTCTTGGCGTTGGAGATGATTTGGATCCAGACAAAGCTAAAAACACAATTATTGCGACATGGACAATTATTAGTTTTGTTGCAGCGCTCCCTATTGTTTTATTTTTATTGCGACAAGATATAAGGGAAAGACATCAAAACCTTGAACGTTCTTCTAAGGGTGAAGCAATCGGGTGGGCAATTGCAGGTGTATTTATGGCCATGACTTCACAAATTTTAGCGGCTAACATCGAAATTCACCTGTTTGGAATTGAGCCAGGCTCAGAAAATACGCAAGAAATTATGGCCCTTGTGAAATCTCTTCCACTACTTGTGATTGTCGTATCCATTATTGGTCCAATACTTGAAGAGATTATTTTTAGACAAATTATTTTTGGATCATTATATAAAAAGTTCAACTTTTTCATATCGGGCTTAATTAGTTCCTTAATTTTTGCTGCTGTACATATGGATTTTACTCATATCCTTATTTATACAGCGATGGGCTTCACCTTTGCATTCCTTTATGTACAAACTAAGCGGATCATTGTACCAATTTTTGCACATGTTGCGATGAATACATTTGTCGTTGCTGTTCAGACGATTTTTGCTGATGATATAGAAAGGATTATGAAGCAAGCCGAGAAACTGCAACAAACATTTATTGGAGGCTTTTAGTATATGCGAAGAACTTCACCTTTTGCGATGGGCATCTTTTACGCGTTAATGGGAACACTTTTTACTTATTTTGCGATTGGCTTTGCAACGGAGACAATCTGGAACTTTTCCACCATTTTTCTCGTCCTGTTTGCAACCTTTGACTTCGGTATGGCCATCCGAATGTTTTCCCTACATAGTAAAATAAAAAAAGTCACAAAAAAATAACCTCACAACGGAGGTTATTTTTTATTGTCTAACTACAGCGCCTAGCCCCACTGGGTCTAGCCAATCTGTCATGAAGGTCAAAGCACAACCTTCTCGACAGATTTTCTTATGCTTGTCGGGGCTGAGCAAGGCACTTCCGCTTTTCTTTTTTATTCCATACTATTAGCAGCCATCATTTCCGCTTTCAAAGCTTTCCTATATGCACTTCTTGATACGATTATACTAATTTCATATAGTCCGAATAACGGTACAGTGACCATTAAATGCGAGATTAACTCGGGAGGTGTAATTAACCCTCCGATGACTAAAAGTATAAAATACGCATACTTCCGTATTTTAGAAAGAAACATTGGTGTTACAATTCCCAGTCTTGTTAAAAACATCACAATTACTGGCAGCTGAAACAAAAATCCGAACGGTAAGGTAAGCTGTAACAGAAATTGAAAGTATTCATTAATTCCTATCACTTGATTAATATCAAGTCGTACCGCTAATCTGGACATAAAGTTCACAACAAACGGAAACAAAATAAAATAAGAGAATGAGATTCCTACTAAAAATAAAAAAACAGAGATTGGAATATAACTTAGTGTTACCTTCCGTTCCTTCTCATACAAACCTGGACTAATAAATGCCCAAAGTTGATAAAGTAAAAAAGGCGACGAGATAACTAACGCTATAATAAACGCAAATTGCATATAAATTTTAATCGGATCTGTCATACGGAAAGCATTCATCGTTAGCTCTTTCGCTTCTTCCGCGTTTTGCAAATAAACAATTACAGGCTCGGCGAGAAAAAAGCTCCCTAATGCAACTATGAAGAAGAAAACGACTACATAAATCAGTCGTTTTCGTAGCTCACCAATATGATCGTAGACGGACATTTCTTTTTCGTTCATATGACTCATCCTATCATTACTTCACATCATGAGATTCTTTCTTCTTAACATCATCATCGTCATCATCAGCTAAACCTTTTGTCGCGTTTTTAAATTCACGCAAAGTATTCCCCGCTGCTTTTCCAAGCTCAGGTAACTTCTTAGGTCCAAAAATGAGTAATGCTGCAACCACAATTAAAAAGATACTACCGAAACCGAGACTTCCCATCGTAAGTCACCTCCCCACAAATAAAAGTTTCTATTCCTCATTTGAATAATGCTTTAAAAAGTAAACAAGTGCTTGTAGCTCAACAGCTAAATCAATATGATGAACTCGAATATGTTCAGGGACATTGATTCTTGCTGGTGTAAAATTCAAGATACCTTTTATGCCTTTAACGACAAGACGATCCGTAATCGCCTGGGCAGCGCCGACAGGTACTGTTAGGATCGCTACTGTTACATCATCAGGCAATACTTTTTCAAGATCATCTAAATGGTGTACCTTGACTCCACCAACACTATTTCCTACCTTATTATAATCCACATCAAACGCAAGCTCAATTTTTGTATTATTATTCTTCGAAAAATTATAATTCAAAAATGCTGTGCCTAAATTTCCTACACCAATTAGTGCAACTTTTGTTAATTCATCCTGATCGAGCGTTTTACTAAAAAAGGATAATAAGTAATTAACATTATAGCCATACCCTTTTTTTCCTAGCGCTCCAAAATAGGAAAAATCGCGCCTAATCGTAGCAGAATCGACCTTTACCGCTTCACTCAGTTCTGCAGATGACACCCTTTGCTTCCCCGACGCATGCAAGTTTTTCAGAAACCGATAATAAAGTGGTAGCCTTTTGGCAGTTGCTTGTGGTATTTTTGATTGTTCCAGATTCATGTGTATATTCCCCCACTACTAGCCTTTAAATTCCCTTTTGAAATCTCCATTCTTTCCACCAGTTTTTTCTGCTAGGTAGGTTGGTCCAATGACCATCCCTTTATCAACTGCTTTACACATATCATAAACTGTTAAAGCGCAGACAGAAGCAGCCGTAAGTGCTTCCATTTCTACTCCCGTGCTACCCTTTGTCTTTACTTCAACCGTAATATGAAGAATATATTCGTCTCCTACTGTCCAACTGAATGAAATATCGACGCCCTTCAATGCCAATGGATGGCACATCGGAATGAGATCTGACGTCTTTTTGGCTGCCATAATCCCTGCAACCTGTGATACTGCAAGAACATCACCCTTGCTAATCTCATTATTTACGATTTGCTCATAAATCATTTTATTTACAGTTATACTAGATTTTGCAATAGCTGTACGGACTGTATCTGACTTCTCCGTAATGTCGACCATCTTAGCTCGACCCTGCTCATTAAAATGGGTAAATGCTGACATCTATCGACCCTCCCATAAACTATACACTATTTTACCACATCTGTCTGCGAAACGTGTGTGAACATTATCATTGCAGTTGCTCTCTTACGATAATATAAGATACACTGTTGGTAGAAACAAGAGGTGAAATAGTATGATTTTACTACAAGTAAATCAGCTCAAAAAATATTTTGCTGCTGATCTTATTTTATCGAATATAAAGTTAGAAGTACAAACACGTGACCGAATTGCTATTGTTGGTCGAAACGGCGCTGGAAAATCAACACTTTTAAAAATTATAGCAGGTCAGATGTCTCATGATGGCGGCGAGATTATTAAGCCTAAAAGTGTCACAATCGATTATCTCGCTCAAGATACTGGACTTGAATCAACACTCACCATCTGGGAGGAAATGCTAACCGTATTTGCACCCTTACAAAAGCTTGAAAAAGACATTAGAACCCTTGAAGTAAAAATGGGAGATCCTTCTCTATTTGAAAATCCAATCGATTATCAAAAATTGCTAGAGGAATATGATCAGCTTCAAGTTAACTTTAAAGAAATGGGCGGCTATCAATACGAAGCTGATATTCGATCCATTTTACATGGTTTTAATTTTACAGAAGAAGACTACCAAACGAAAATTTCTAGCTTAAGTGGTGGTCAAAAGACACGTCTTGCTCTTTGTAAACTATTACTATCAAAACCAGATTTATTAATTCTTGACGAGCCCACTAACCACCTTGATATTAACACCCTAACTTGGCTAGAACAATATCTTCAAGGATATCCTGGCGCACTGTTAATCGTGTCTCATGATCGTTACTTCCTTGATAAAGTGGTCAATCAAGTCTATGAGATATCACGACATACAAGCACTCGATATGTCGGAAACTATAGTAACTACTTAAAACTCAAAGCTGAAAACTATGAGCTTGAACTGAAAAAATATGAAAAGCAACAAGATGAAGTCGAAAAACTAAAAGACTTTATTGCTAAAAACCTAGTTAGAGCCTCGACAACGAAGCGTGCTCAAAGTAGACGTAAACAACTTGAAAAAATGGAACTTATGGACAAGCCACAAGGAGATGAAAAATCAGCTTCCTTCCGATTTGAAATTGAAAGACAAAGTGGAAATGATGTACTTAGCGCGAAAGATATTTCCGTTTCCTACGAAAAAGGGAAACCTATCGTAAAAGATATCCATTTTAATATTTTTCGTGGGGACAGCATAGCTCTAGTCGGACCAAACGGTATTGGAAAATCAACATTATTAAAAGCGATTACTGATAAACTTGATCATGTCGATGGTACGATTCGTTTCGGTTCTCATGTGACAATCGGCTACTATGACCAGCAACAAGCAGACCTAACCTCAAACAAACGGGTTTTAAATGAATTATGGGATGAGTATCCACTTAAACCTGAAAAAGAAATTCGAACGGTTCTTGGAAATTTCCTATTTTCAGGGGATGATGTGTTAAAAACCGTCTCTACATTAAGTGGTGGAGAGAAAGCAAGACTTGCACTGGCAAAGTTGATGATGGAAAAGTCAAACTTTCTAATCTTGGATGAGCCTACAAACCATTTAGACCTAGATAGTAAGGAAGTTCTCGAGAATGCACTTATTGATTATCCCGGGACCATTTTGTTTGTATCCCATGATCGATATTTTATAAACCGCATTGCAACAAAGGTATTTGAGTTATCCAGAGATGGCCTGACTGAATACCTTGGTGATTATGACTATTATCTTGAAAAGAAGTTCGAATTGGAAGAACTTGCTCGACTTGAAGCGGAGGATAAAAAGACCGACAAACGAGAAGTCATTCAAGAAAAAACTTCATATGAACAGGAAAAAGAATTAAAAAGGCAAGAACGCCAACGAAAGCGTAGAATTGAAGAAATTGAACTTGAAATATCTACAATCGAGGAAAAAATAGAAGAAAATGAGCGACTTCTCTGTGACCCTGAAGTCTATCAAAACCATGAAGAAGTTCAGAAAATCAATGATGAAAATGAGAAATCCACAGCAAAATTAGAAAAGTTAATGGAGGAATGGGAATCCCTTCATGAAATTAGTGGATAACGAATAGACTAGACCTTTTCCCCTATCCACAAATATACGATATCCCCATCCAAAATGTTGAGATGGGGATATTTTTCATACCTCTTTTCCACAAAATACCCAGTTATACACCGAACTATCCACATTATCCACAATTATTAACAAAGTTATCCACAATAAATGTCCACAAACTCACATTAGGTATTTCAGTACATTTAAAAAGTTTTCCACAAATTAGACAAACCTGTGGATTATTTATCAACAAAAACATAGAACTTATGAACTATCTTTATCCATAGTCATCCATAATAAATGTCATTTTGTTTTAATGAATAATGATTTTTCTTAAGATGCCTCCCTAGAAGTTCAGATATCGTTTGGTATTAGGATTTGGAGCATAAGAATTGTTTAGGTATTTCTAAGATGAATATAAAAATGTTAAGGGAAAACAAATAAATCCCAAGTGTAGGCATTCACTTGGGACTCTCTTTAGTTTATAGAATTTACGAATCGAATAAATCATACTTCAATATCTAGGCCAGGGTTTGCATTTAATGCATAAGATGAACGCTTCCCTTTTTCGTATAAGACACTTCCAACTGCTGCAATCATCGCAGCATTATCTGTACATAGTGAAAGTGGTGGAATAATTAGCTTTACATCTGGTATTTCAGAATACGCAAGCTCTAGAGCATTTCTGAGACCTTTGTTCGCGGCAACTCCACCTGCTAATAATACTTGTTTCACCTTAAATTCTTTAGTGGCCTTCACAGTCTTAGTCACTAAAACATCTATTACACTTTCTTGAAAGCTTGCTGCGAGATCCTTCGGGTCAATTGTTTCCCCACGTTGCTCTGCATTATGAAGTGTATTGATTACAGCTGATTTCAACCCACTAAAACTAAAATCATATGAATTCTCTTCTAGCCATGCTCTTGGTAAATCAATTGTTGCATTGCCCTCATGTGCTAGTCGATCAATATGAGGGCCACCTGGATATGGGAGATTAAGAGTTCTTGCAACCTTATCATACGCCTCACCAGCTGCATCATCCCTCGTTTCTCCAATTACCTGAAAAGATCCATGCTCTTCCATATAAACTAACTCCGTATGTCCGCCTGATACCACCAATGCCAATAAAGGGAACTCTAACTCCTCTACTAGCCTGTTTGCATAAATATGACCTGCAATGTGATGAACACCCAAAAGAGGAATGTCGTGGGCAAACGCTATTGCTTTCGCAGCATTCACTCCAATTAACAACGCCCCTACCAAACCAGGCCCTTCAGTTACAGCAATTCCATCAATATCTTCAAAGGTCATATCAGCCTGTTGCAATGCTTCTTCAATGACAAGTGTGATAGCTTCAACATGGTGCCTTGATGCAATTTCTGGAACAACACCACCGAAGCGTTTATGACTCTCGATTTGCGATGCTACCACATTTGACAGAATTTCTCGTCCATTCCGTACAATTGAAACAGCCGTTTCATCACAGCTTGTTTCGATTCCCATTATGATTTGATTAACACTCATTTAAATTCACCCACATAACTAACGCATCTTCATTATTGTCCGTATAATAATTTTTACGAATTCCACCTGGTTTAAATCCTAGTTTTTTATAGAGATTTTGGGCAACATGATTAGATACTCTAACCTCAAGCGTCATAGTAGTCGCCTGATGCTGCATGGCTAAAAGCTTCGCCTGCATAAGTAGAGCCTCACCTAATTTTTTTCCTCTATACTCTGGCAGCACCGCAATATTGGTAATGTGAGCCTCATCCATAATAAGCCACATGCCACAATATCCTATTACTTCGTCATGATCCGTCATGACAATATATTTTGCAAACTGGTTGTGTACTAACTCATTATAAAAAGCTTCCCTCTTCCACGGTACAGTAAATGCTGATTTCTCAACTTTCATAACACCATCTATATCGGCTAATGTCATGAAACGAAAAATAATCTGTTGATCAATAATATCTTCCATGATTAACCCTGCCTCTTCCCTAACCAATTCGCCTCTGCCTCTGCTAAACGTATATAATTCGGTACAAATGTATGTACATCAACAGGGGCTTTATCCTTTCCTAATACAGCTAATTCACTTGGTCTCGGATTCCAATCTGTATATGGTGCAACATATGCGAATCGTTCAAATTCTGTTTCTATCTGTTCCTTATGGATCACTAAATCATTACCAATAAATAGAACTGGGGTCTCTTTTTTCTTCAGTTCTTCTAACCATTCCGATAATAAAATAATTTTATCTTCCTCAACACAAGTCAATGCCTGTCCTTCAAACTGATAAAGGCCTGTGTATACTTGTCCTCTTCTAGCATCAAATAATGGAGAGATATAGCCATTAAAATGCCTTCCGTTAGCTGCTAGAGCCTCTAAACTTGAAACACCAACCAACGGAATTTGTAAAGACCAAGCCAATGTTTTAGCAATCGTTACTCCAATTCTCACTCCAGTATAGGAGCCTGGACCCATTGCCACAACGATCTTTTCAAGCTCTTTTGGCTTTATTCCACATTCTTTCATCAACTGTTCAATTGTAGGCATCACACGGACAGAATGGTTTTTTGGCAAGTTCGTAATAACTTCACCAATTACCTTTTCCTCTTCTACTAGAGCAACTCCCAATACAAAGTTGGATGTATCTATCGCTAACACTTTCATTCGGCAAATAACTCCTCACATAATTGTTGATACCGTTCCCCTATTGGTATCACCGTAATCTTTCGTTCCATATCACCTTGGTGTTCAATTTTAATCGTAAGGCGCTCGTTGGGAAGTCTATCTTCAATAAGATGTGCCCACTCCACAACCGTCACACCCTCACCCTCAAAATATTCATCAAATCCAAGATCCTCATCACTAAACTCCAAGCGATATACATCCATATGATACAAAGGGAGCCTCCCTTTGTATTCTTTTATAATCGTAAATGTAGGGCTATTCACTGTTCTAGTTATCCCTAACCCTTTTGCAAGCCCTTTTGTAAATGTCGTTTTACCTGCCCCTAAATCCCCTTCAAGGGTAATCACATCTCCTGGTTGTAACTTTTGGGCCAATCTATCTGAAAAATTCCCTGTTTCTTCAGGTGTGGTCGTTATAAACTCAAATTTTTCCATAAACTCCACCTTATTTTGTAAAATGGTTGTATCCCTTCATCTCCAACTTATGTAATTCTCCCTTATGATTCAGTAATACAGATGGGGGGCCATCTGTAACAGTACCGATTTTCGAAAGGAGATAGCCATGTTCTTTAGCCTTTTTCTGTAGTATATCCCAATCTGAAGCAGCCATTGTTCCGACTAACTCAAAGTCTTCCCCACCATACATTGCTAACTCAAGTGCACGGTCGTGAAAATGACTTAAGACTGGTTCGCTGAAAGGGATTTGATCTTGATCTATTAATAGAGTAACACTACTAGCCTTTGCAATCTCATTTGTTTCACTTGCCAAACCATCACTAACATCATTCAACGAGACCCTATCAAAAGTAGATAAAAGCCTCCCAATTTCAACTCTTGGGACAGGATATTGATGCTTCTTGATCAATATTTCTTCCGACGCTGTAAACAAATGGTCTTTTCCATGCTCTAATAATAAACTTAAACCTGCAGCTGAATCCCCAACCGTCCCAGACACAAAGACGATATCACCAGGTTGAGCATGACTGCGTAATAAATGCTTACCTTTTTCAACCTCACCAAGAACAGTAACGGTAATGACCAAAGTCTCAGCAATTGAGACAGTATCTCCACCGATCAAATCCATTTGGTACTTATCTGCTAGCATTGCCATTCCTTCATAAATCGATAACAAATCTGACTCATTCCAACTCTTAGGAATTGCAATCGACACTAAATAATAAGTAGGAATCCCTCCCATTGCTGCAATATCACTTATATTAACAGCTAATGCCTTATAGCCAATTTGATATGGAGTCAATGTGTTGGAGGTAAAGTGAATTCCCTCCACCATCGTATCCATGCAGATTATTTGTTCCATTTCCAACGTTGGACGAAATAAAGCTGCATCATCACCAATTCCAGCAATTAATCCTGATTGAGATATACTTTTTGGTTTGATTTTATTAATAAAGTGAAACTCATCCTGCAATGCCATCATAGTCACTCCTAAAAAGTCACAAAGAAAATTGTAAGTCGTGAAAAAAAGCCTTAGGACAACGCCTAAGGACCTTACACATCATTATAATTTTACCGTATTTCAACCAATTCAGCAAAAAAAGATAACCTTCTATTTGAATTAAAATTGATGGGTCTTCGTGATGACAGCATTTTCTTGCTGCATTGCAAGATAGTTAGCCTTAAGATATTATTGAATACTCTTGGATTGGTACTAGGATGAAAGGGGGCGTCATGATACATACTAAGGACTTTTTCAACTGTGCTTCTTCTGATGTCAGGCCAAAGCTGAAGGACTTACTAATCGAGAATCTTTTGATTTAGTCCTTCATACTACTCATGAAGAACATATAGGAAATAACTTCGAATCCCGTTATGAAGGGGATTTCAATTGAGATTCTCATATCTTTTCCACAAATAAAAAACCATAGCATCATGACTATGGTTTTGAAAAAATCAAAAAAAAATACGAAACCAAAAGTTTCGTTTACTTGTAAAATATGGCGGTCCCGACCGGGATCGAACCGGCGATCTCCTGCGTGACAGGCAGGCATGTTAACCGCTACACCACGGGACCAATATTTAATAATTAGCAACAAAAATTATTTTACAATAATACAGCTTAGTCGTCAATAGTTTTTTTGGTTGCGGGGGCAGGATTTGAACCTACGACCTTCGGGTTATGAGCCCGACGAGCTACCAGACTGCTCCACCCCGCGATAATAAAATATTTGCTAGCCTAGCGACGTCCTACTCTCACAGGGGCAATGCCCCAACTACCATCGGCGCTGAAGAGCTTAACTTCCGTGTTCGGTATGGGAACGGGTGTGACCTCTTCGCTATCGTCACTAGACTATTTGAAGGATTTATTCCTTCAAAACTAGATAACGTAGGCACATTCATTAATGTCTTGCTACGGCTCCTATACAGTCGCCTTCGCAATTCTATTTGGTTAAGTCCTCGATCGATTAGTATCAGTCAGCTGCACATGTCACCATGCTTCCACCTCTGACCTATCAACCTCGTCATCTTCGAGGGATCTTACTAGTTTAACACTATGGGAAATCTCATCTTGAGGGGGGCTTCATGCTTAGATGCTTTCAGCACTTATCCCTTCCACACATAGCTACCCAGCTATGCCCTTGGCAGGACAACTGGTACACCAGCGGTGTGTCCATCCCGGTCCTCTCGTACTAAGGACAGCTCCTCTCAAATTTCCTACGCCCACGACGGATAGGGACCGAACTGTCTCACGACGTTCTGAACCCAGCTCGCGTACCGCTTTAATGGGCGAACAGCCCAACCCTTGGGACCGACTACAGCCCCAGGATGCGATGAGCCGACATCGAGGTGCCAAACCTCCCCGTCGATGTGGACTCTTGGGGGAGATAAGCCTGTTATCCCCGGGGTAGCTTTTATCCGTTGAGCGATGGCCCTTCCATGCGGAACCACCGGATCACTAAGCCCGACTTTCGTCCCTGCTCGACTTGTAGGTCTCGCAGTCAAGCTCCCTTGTGCCTTTACACTCTACGAATGATTTCCAACCATTCTGAGGGAACCTTTGGGCGCCTCCGTTACTCTTTAGGAGGCGACCGCCCCAGTCAAACTGCCCACCTGACACTGTCTCCAAGGCCGATAAGGCCTTCGGGTTAGAATTTCAATACAGCCAGGGTAGTATCCCACCGACGCCTCCACCGAAGCTAGCGCTCCGGCTTCCAAGGCTCCTACCTATCCTGTACAAGCTGTACCAAAATTCAATATCAGGTTGCAGTAAAGCTCCACGGGGTCTTTCCGTCCTGTCGCGGGTAACCTGCATCTTCACAGGTACTATAATTTCACCGAGTCTCTCGTTGAGACAGTGCCCAGATCGTTACACCTTTCGTGCGGGTCAGAACTTACCTGACAAGGAATTTCGCTACCTTAGGACCGTTATAGTTACGGCCGCCGTTTACTGGGGCTTCGATTCAGAGCTTCGCTTGCGCTAACCCCTCCTCTTAACCTTCCAGCACCGGGCAGGTGTCAGCCCCTATACTTCGCCTTGCGGCTTCGCAGAGACCTGTGTTTTTGCTAAACAGTCGCCTGGGCCTATTCACTGCGGCTTTTCAGGGCTATGCACCCTAAAAAGCACCCCTTCTCCCGAAGTTACGGGGTCATTTTGCCGAGTTCCTTAACGAGAGTTCTCTCGATCACCTTAGGATTCTCTCCTCGCCTACCTGTGTCGGTTTGCGGTACGGGCACCATTTACCTCGCTAGAAGCTTTTCTTGGCAGTGTGGAATCAGGAACTTCGGTACTTTATTTCCCTCGCCATCACAGCTCAACCTTACGGTAAGCGGATTTGCCTACTTACCAGTCTAACTGCTTGGACGCACATATCCAACAGTGCGCTTACCCTATCCTCCTGCGTCCCTCCATCGCTCAAACGGTAAAGAGGTGGTACAGGAATATCAACCTGTTGTCCATCGCCTACGCTTTTCAGCCTCGGCTTAGGTCCCGACTAACCCTGAGCGGACGAGCCTTCCTCAGGAAACCTTAGGCATTCGGTGGAGGGGATTCTCACCCCTCTTTCGCTACTCATACCGGCATTCTCACTTCTAAGCGCTCCACCAGTCCTCACGGTCTGACTTCGCTGCACTTAGAACGCTCTCCTACCATTGTTCGTAAGAACAATCCATAGCTTCGGTGATACGTTTAGCCCCGGTACATTTTCGGCGCAGAGTCACTCGACCAGTGAGCTATTACGCACTCTTTAAATGGTGGCTGCTTCTAAGCCAACATCCTGGTTGTCTAAGCAACTCCACATCCTTTTCCACTTAACGTATACTTTGGGACCTTAGCTGGTGGTCTGGGCTGTTTCCCTCTTGACTACGGATCTTATCACTCGCAGTCTGACTCCCGAGAATCAAGTCTTTGGCATTCGGAGTTTGACTGAATTCGGTAACCCGATGAGGGCCCCTAGTCCAATCAGTGCTCTACCTCCAAGACTCTATACTCGAGGCTAGCCCTAAAGCTATTTCGGAGAGAACCAGCTATCTCCAAGTTCGATTGGAATTTCTCCGCTACCCACACCTCATCCCCGCACTTTTCAACGTACGTGGGTTCGGGCCTCCATTCAGTGTTACCTGAACTTCACCCTGGACATGGGTAGATCACCTGGTTTCGGGTCTACGACCACGTACTCATTCGCCCTATTCAGACTCGCTTTCGCTGCGGCTCCGTCTCTTCGACTTAACCTTGCACGTAATCGTAACTCGCCGGTTCATTCTACAAAAGGCACGCCATCACACATTAATGTGCTTTGACTACTTGTAGGCACACGGTTTCAGGTTCTATTTCACTCCCCTCCCGGGGTGCTTTTCACCTTTCCCTCACGGTACTGGTTCACTATCGGTCACTAGGGAGTATTTAGCCTTGGGAGATGGTCCTCCCAGCTTCCGACGGGATTTCACGTGTCCCGCCGTACTCAGGATCCACTCAAGAGAGAACGAAGTTTCGACTACAGGGTTGTTACCTTCTCTGACGGACCTTTCCAGGTCACTTCGTCTACTTCGCTCTTTTGTAACTCCGTATAGAGTGTCCTACAACCCCAAGAGGCAAGCCTCTTGGTTTGGGCTATCTTCCGTTTCGCTCGCCGCTACTCAGGAAATCGCGTTTGCTTTCTCTTCCTCTGGGTACTTAGATGTTTCAGTTCCCCAGGTCTACCTTCGCTTACCCTATGAATTCAGGTAAGGATACTGCCCCATTACGAGCAGTGGGTTTCCCCATTCGGAAATCTTCGGATCAATGCTTACTTACAGCTCCCCGAAGCATATCGGTGTTAGTACCGTCCTTCATCGGCTCCTAGTGCCAAGGCATCCACCGTGCGCCCTTTATAACTTAACCTGTTCGGCTTCGATAAGCTGCAAATTTCTTCGCTTCTCATGCGCCTATAAGTTTAAAGAACTTTACTTCAATGAATGTTTTGTTACGTTATCTAGTTTTCAAGGAACAAAATAACTGATTTCAATCAAATACGATTTCATCAGTAAGATTTGGTGGAGCCTAGCGGGATCGAACCGCTGACCTCCTGCGTGCAAGGCAGGCGCTCTCCCAGCTGAGCTAAGGCCCCGAATATTTTTTAATGAATGGTGGGCCTAAATGGACTCGAACCATCGACCTCACGCTTATCAGGCGTGCGCTCTAACCAGCTGAGCTATAGGCCCATTCATATATTTAACTAGAGAACAATAGCTCTCTCAAAACTAAACATAATACAAAACGTCTTTTTTATGAAGTTCGTAGAACTTCTATTGTCTAGCTACGGTTCCTAGCCTCTCGAGGTTGCTTCACTTCTTCTGTCAAAGTCTACTGACTTTTCCTTCAGAAGTTCCAGCACTTGTCGAGGCTGAACAGTCACCTTCGCTTTTCGACTTTTTCCTTAGAAAGGAGGTGATCCAGCCGCACCTTCCGATACGGCTACCTTGTTACGACTTCACCCCAATCATCTGTCCCACCTTAGGCGGCTGGCTCCTTACGGTTACCCCACCGACTTCGGGTGTTACAAACTCTCGTGGTGTGACGGGCGGTGTGTACAAGGCCCGGGAACGTATTCACCGCGGCATGCTGATCCGCGATTACTAGCGATTCCGGCTTCATGCAGGCGAGTTGCAGCCTGCAATCCGAACTGAGAATGGTTTTATGGGATTGGCTTAACCTCGCGGTTTCGCTGCCCTTTGTACCATCCATTGTAGCACGTGTGTAGCCCAGGTCATAAGGGGCATGATGATTTGACGTCATCCCCACCTTCCTCCGGTTTGTCACCGGCAGTCACCTTAGAGTGCCCAACTGAATGCTGGCAACTAAGATCAAGGGTTGCGCTCGTTGCGGGACTTAACCCAACATCTCACGACACGAGCTGACGACAACCATGCACCACCTGTCACTCTGTCCCCGAAGGGAACGTCCTATCTCTAGGAGTGTCAGAGGATGTCAAGACCTGGTAAGGTTCTTCGCGTTGCTTCGAATTAAACCACATGCTCCACCGCTTGTGCGGGCCCCCGTCAATTCCTTTGAGTTTCAGTCTTGCGACCGTACTCCCCAGGCGGAGTGCTTAATGCGTTGACTTCAGCACTAAAGGGCGGAAACCCTCTAACACTTAGCACTCATCGTTTACGGCGTGGACTACCAGGGTATCTAATCCTGTTCGCTCCCCACGCTTTCGCGCCTCAGCGTCAGTTACAGACCAGAGAGCCGCCTTCGCCACTGGTGTTCCTCCACATCTCTACGCATTTCACCGCTACACGTGGAATTCCGCTCTCCTCTTCTGCACTCAAGTCCCCCAGTTTCCAATGACCCTCCACGGTTGAGCCGTGGGCTTTCACATCAGACTTAAAGGACCGCCTGCGCGCGCTTTACGCCCAATAATTCCGGATAACGCTTGCCACCTACGTATTACCGCGGCTGCTGGCACGTAGTTAGCCGTGGCTTTCTGGTTAGGTACCGTCAAGGTACCGCCCTATTCGAACGATACTTGTTCTTCCCTAACAACAGAGCTTTACGATCCGAAGACCTTCTTCGCTCACGCGGCGTTGCTCCGTCAGACTTTCGTCCATTGCGGAAGATTCCCTACTGCTGCCTCCCGTAGGAGTCTGGGCCGTGTCTCAGTCCCAGTGTGGCCGATCACCCTCTCAGGTCGGCTACGCATCGTTGCCTTGGTGAGCCGTTACCTCACCAACTAGCTAATGCGCCGCGGGCCCATCCGTAAGTGATAGCGAGAAGCCATCTTTTAATATGAGACCATGTGGTCTCATATGTTATCCGGTATTAGCTCCGGTTTCCCGAAGTTATCCCAGTCTTACAGGTAGGTTGCCCACGTGTTACTCACCCGTCCGCCGCTAATCTTTGGGAGCAAGCTCCCTTAGATTCGCTCGACTTGCATGTATTAGGCACGCCGCCAGCGTTCATCCTGAGCCAGGATCAAACTCTCCAATAGAGTATTGATTGCTCAATAAGTTTGTTACTTAGAATTAACGTTGACGCTTGTATTATGTTTAGTTTTCAAAGAACTAAATTGGAGCGGGTGATGAGAATCGAACTCACGACATCAGCTTGGAAGGCTGAGGTTTTACCATTAAACTACACCCGCAACATTTAATTTCGTCTGGTCGGGAAGACAGGATTCGAACCTGCGACCCCTTGGTCCCAAACCAAGTGCTCTACCAAGCTGAGCTACTTCCCGATAAAATATGGCGCGCCCGAAAGGAGTCGAACCCATAACCTTCTGATCCGTAGTCAGACGCTCTATCCAATTGAGCTACGGGCGCATATTGTAAGTCGTTTGAAATCAGCGACTTTTCTATAATAACATCTCACAAGCATTATTGCAAGTACTTTTTTAAAAAACTTTTTTTGGTGCGGTCGAGAAGACTCGAACTTCCACGGGATCAACTCCCACTAGGCCCTCAACCTAGCGCGTCTGCCATTCCGCCACGACCGCAAGTTGATAGAACTTAATGCGGGTGAAGGGACTCGAACCCCCACGTCAAAGACACTAGATCCTAAGTCTAGCGCGTCTGCCAATTCCGCCACACCCGCATATTTAAGTAAAATGGTGAGCCATGAAGGATTCGAACCTTCGACCCTCTGATTAAAAGTCAGATGCTCTACCGACTGAGCTAATGGCTCCTACATGTTTTTGCATAATAATCCTTGCTATATAAGGATAAATGGCTGGGCTAGCAGGATTCGAACCTACGAATGACGGAGTCAAAGTCCGTTGCCTTACCACTTGGCTATAGCCCAATGAATTTTCATTATGAATCCTCTTCTTATAAGTATCTTCATGAACTTGCATAGCAAGAGGATATTTTGAAATATCCCAAAAGGAAATATTACGGAATATAGTTGGCGTTACTATATATCAACGAGATTCAGTAATAGATAATCCCTTTCCTTATTCCAGGTTATTATCCGTACGTTTCGGTATAATATACAACTATATTCATAAATGGTGGAGGATGACGGGATCGAACCGCCGACCCCCTGCTTGTAAGGCAGGTGCTCTCCCAGCTGAGCTAATCCTCCGTTTTAAGAGATAGAAATGGGAGGTAGGAGTTTATCAACCCTACATCCCATGATCGCATGACCCGTACGGGATTCGAACCCGTGTTACCGCCGTGAAAGGGCGGTGTCTTAACCGCTTGACCAACGGGCCATATTAAAATGGCGGAGAAGGAGGGATTTGAACCCTCGCGCCGCTTACGCGACCTACACCCTTAGCAGGGGCGCCTCTTCAGCCTCTTGAGTACTTCCCCATTGGCTCCGCAGGTAGGATTCGAACCTACGACCGATCGGTTAACAGCCGATAGCTCTACCACTGAGCTACTGCGGAATAATGTTGCGACATGTATTATTATAAAAACAGATTTTCTTGTTGTCAAGAACTTCTTTTTATAGAAAGTCAACCGTTTTGCGGCGACTTTTATAATTTAACACACGCAAAACGAAGAGTCAACTTTTATTTTATCTCCAATAATTTTCCTGAGCATTTGCCGCAAACATATCGATTTGTATCAATCCTTCTCTTCCTTACATATCCTAACCCGCAGTTCTTACAGCTATACAAATACTGTTTTGATTTTTTCTTTTTCAAAACAGATTCTAATGGTTTGCAAAATCTAGGAGCCTCTACTGCCTTTAGGAGTTCTCGAAAGTCACGGTCTCTGTGTCGGTATCCCTTACCCTCTATATGTAAATGATAATGACATAGTTCATGCTTAATAATCCCAACCAATTCTTCAATCCCACGTTCTTGATAGTATTTTGGATTTAACTCGATATTGTGTGTTCTCAGCAGATATCTTCCACCAGTCGTTTGCAATCGATTATTGAAGGTGGCTTTATGTAGAAATGGCTTACCAAAATACTCTAGAGATACTTCCTCCACAATTTTTTGAAGTTCAAATTGTTCCACAATTTCTACTTCCTTTCAATCCTTTTCGAACAGGACGTACTATGTTTGCATACATTATATATACTCAAACCAATTAATAGATTACTTTATCTCTATAGTACCATTTATTATGTTTATCTGAGGACCTAAGTTTATCCACGAGGAGGTATAGGATATGCCTATATGGCTTCAAAACCAAATGAAACGTGCCTATTACGAAAAAGATCGATACCAAATTAAATTGTTGAATCAGTGCTGGTACTTTTATAGAAAAAAACACTGCTCGTGAGGAGGCAGCTGAAAAACTTACGTTTTTATAGGTAATTAAATTGATAAATCAAAAAAGACGACTAAAAATTCATTTTTTGAATTAAAAGTCGTCTTTTTTATGCATATGATACCATTTCACCCTGGGTTATTACCCTAATAGTTTTAAAATCCGCTTTATATTTACCGTAAATATCGCCATGGCACCTTGTAATTCCATGCCAATTAGACCCGAGGATTTCGCTACATCATACCCGTGTCTGTGTTTTAATTCGCTATTTTTAGCTTCTATTTTATAACGCTCTTTGGATTTTTCTTTAAAATAGTCGCTTTCCTGAAATTCCATCTGTTCAGTATGTACATTTGATTTAATACTAACAGAATAAGTTTTACTTTTAGCACCTTCCTTATAACAACCTTCTTTAAATGGACAGTGTTTACACTTTTCGATATCAAAATAATAGGTATCCACTTGATTGGCAGCTACGCCTTTTTTACCTTGTCGAGCTTTGCGAATGGCCATATGTCCTGCCTTACAGACATACATTCCAGCATCTTTATTACATTCAAATACATCCTCTTTCTTACGAGTACCTTGAGTAACAGATGGGTTTAATTTAGCAACTAGTTTTATTTCATTCTTTTCAGTGTACTCAATATTTCCTTTTTCAGAGTAGGCTGCATAACCAATAACTGTTTCAACATCTATTCCAGCTTTTTTACTTTTTTCTATGAGTGTCTCAAGTTGTTTTCCATCATTTTTCTCACCTGAAGTAACTGCCGCGGCTGTGACAATGCGTTCCTCGCTCATCGCAAGATGTGTTTTGAATCCAAAGAAGGCAGTATCGCTTTTGTGCCCTATTTTTGCATCTTGGTCCTCGGAAATCTGTAAGTGTTCAATATCATCATCGACAGTTTCTTTCAATAAATTTAATTGTTCCTTAACTTTTGGGTACTGAACAAGAGTTTCTTCCTCCTCAATTACATCTATAAGTTTTTGACTGTACTCAATTTCATCTTCTAGGGCATCAATTGTAGTTTTATTAGGAAACTTATCTTTCATTGTTTCATCTATTTGGTATACAGCTTTTCGTAACTTTCTTGAGCGATCCATTAAGATTTCTTTAGGTGATTTTTGGTTATACCGTGCTTTTGTGTGGGTAGCATCTACTATAATACTTTTACTTTTGATGATTTCTTTTTCAATCGCAATTTCTACAGTTTTATTGATTAACAAATCTAATAGGTCAACATTTTTTAAACGCAGTTTTCGAAATTTAGTTAAAGAACTCGGATCAATCACTGGCTCTTCAGGAGCCATATCTAAAAAATACTTAAAGGACATGTCGTACTTAGAACGCTCGACAATATCAACATCAGACAAGTCATGGATAGTCTTTAGCAATAAATATTTGAACATGCGAATAGGGTCGACAGCATTTCGACCGTTATCATGACAGTAATTTCCCTTAAGCTCTTCATATACGAAAGAGAAGTCCACAAGTTCATTAATTTCCGTAGCATATTATCCTGCGGAACGACAATATCATAGATTTGCATAAACGGACTAAAAGTCATTGATTGTTGTTTTTGAATCATAGAACCCACCCACATAGAATTGATACAACCATTATACAATGAAAAAAGGTATTATTTTCTCAAATTCAGAGAAAATAATACCTTTTTAACTAATGTTGATTGGAGCGGAAGGCACGAGACTCCTGCGGGAAAAGCGTGGCCAGGGGAGACCCCGCAGGAGCACAGCGACGAGGAGGCTCCCGGACCGCCCGCGGAATGCGAGTGGCTGCAGCGGAAATCAACACCAATTTTAGAAAGGGACTTTTTCAGTGCCCTCGTCGTGAGCAGTGTTTTTTCTTATTCAATACACCCTGATTATGATTTCACAATTTGAAAAATCGTCGAACGAACATCAATTATGCGAAGTGAAACATAAGGCGTTTTTTACGATTGAGGCTGTAACATCGTCAATGCAACTCTTCCTTTCTTCACATCAACATCATCTATCCAGACGGTTACAACATCACCAACAGACACCACATCCAGTGGATGTTTAACGAAATTGTTACTTAGTTTAGAGATATGGACTAAACCATCTTGTTTAACTCCGATATCGACAAAAGCCCCGAAATCCACTACATTTCTTACAGTCCCTTCAAGCTCCATCCCTTTAACAAGGTCTTCAAGCTTAAGGATATCTTTTTTAAGCAATGGTTTTGCGAGTTCATCACGTGGATCACGTTCTGGGCTGACTAAACTTTGAGTAATATCATGAATTGTGATTTCACCGATTCCCAATTCAGTTGCCAGTTCCTCAGTTTTGACCGAGAGAAGAGCCTCCTTTAATTTCTCTGTCCCAAGGTCCTTACTGGATAGACCAAATTTCGCAAGAAGCTTTTTAACCTCTTTATAATTTTCTGGGTGAATCCCTGTACGATCGAGTGGTTCATCACCATCTATTATGCGAAGGAACCCGATAGCTTGTTCATATGTTTTTGCACCTAGTCGAGGAATTTTCTTTAATTCACTTCTATTTTTAAATTTCCCTTCCTCTTCACGTTTTTTCACGATATTGTTGGCCACAGCTTTTGATAAGCCTGCTACATATTGTAATAAGGAAGAAGAGGCTGTGTTTACATTCACTCCAACCTTATTTACGACTGTTTCTACGACAAAAGTTAACTGGTCATTCAATTTTTTCTGAGATACATCATGCTGATATT
Organism: Bacillus nitroreducens; assembly: GCF_964021195.1. Lineage (NCBI taxonomy): Bacteria > Bacillati > Bacillota > Bacilli > Caryophanales > Bacillaceae > Bacillus > Bacillus nitroreducens. The sequence continues at coordinate 784,586 of NZ_CAXHYI020000003.1, forward strand.
GACCTACCCCAACTGACTTTGGATCTATCTTAACTAATTCTGCTAAAGGATCTTGAAGTCTTCTTGCAATGGATACTGCGCTTCTTTCTTCTACCTGAAAATCAGGGAATTCTTCACGTGCAATATCAGAGGCGGAGTACACACTTGCACCTGCCTCATTCACGATTAAATAAAAAATTTCTTGATTAACTTCTTTTAAAACATCTGCAACAAACTGCTCCGTCTCCCTTGAAGCTGTGCCATTTCCAATCGCCACCATTTCAACCTTAAAATCTCGCAAAACAGATTTTATTTTTTTAACGGCTTCTTCTCTCTTGTTAACTGGTGGATGAGGGTATATAACATCTATTTTTAAAACCTTTCCTGTTTCATCAACAACCGCCAATTTACATCCAGTACGGTAGGCAGGGTCTACCCCTAGCACAACTTTACCTTTTAGAGGAGGTTGTAAAAGGAGATTACGAAGGTTCTCTGAGAATATGTGAATGGCCCTATCCTCTGCTTTTTCTGTCAGTTCTTTTCGGATTTCCCTTTCAATCGAAGGCTGAATTAAGCGTTTATAGCTATCTTCAATTGTTTCAAGAATATAAGGAGTGACTGATGAATTTTCCTTTTTTACAATTTTTCTATGTAAATAAGATAAAATTCGCTCGAGAGGCGGTTCAATCGTTACACGTAAGATCTCCTCTTTTTCACCACGGTTCATAGCTAATATACGGTGAGGAACTACTTTATTAATTGGTTCCTTATATTCGTAATACATTTCATAGACCTTTTTTTCGTCTTTCTCTTGATCCTTTACAACTGTTTCAATTGTTCCTTGTTTAAAGGTTTCATTGCGGATCCATTGACGGAAAGCTGCATCATCTGAAATCCATTCAGCAATGATATCCTTTGCTCCCTGTATGGCATCCTCTGCAGTAGCGACTTCCTTTTCCTCAGAAACAAAATCAGTCGCATATTTTATAACATCTACGTTCATTGGGAAAGTGTAGAGCCACTCTGCCAAAGGTTCAAGACCTTTCTCCTTTGCGACTGTTGCCTTCGTACGTCGTTTTTGCTTATAAGGTCTGTACAGATCCTCGACCTGTTGAAGTTTTGTAGACTTTATGATTTCTGCTTGTAATTCATCAGTTAGTTTTCCTTGTTCTGCAATTAGGCGAATAACCTCTTCTTTCCTTGTTTCGAGGTTTTGCAAATACGCCCATTTTTCCTGAACATCTTTAATTTGCACTTCATCTAGGGAACCAGTTAGTTCTTTTCGATAACGCGCAATAAAAGGGACAGTATTGCCTTCATCTAAGAGGTTAATTACACTATGTACTTGCTTCGACGTAATTCCGATTTCCTTTGCGATGGTTTTCACCATCAATTCATTTGATTGCATAGTCTGTGTCAAAACTGTTTTCCTCCTACCTTCACTTCTAACCCATTCTATTTTACCAAACTTGCCCTATCTCAGTATTATTAAACTTTCCTTAACAAGAAATTTTTAATAATACCTATCCACATATACGACTTTCTGTGGAGTAAAAAACAAAAGAAGCTACCAAAAGGTAACTTCTTATAAACGTAATACATATAAATAATGAATTAAAAATCGATGAGTCCTAAACTTATCTGTAAGGCATCATCCACTCTGTCCATCATCTCTTCATCGAGATGTGTAATCTTATCGGTTAGACGCTGTTTATCGATTGTACGAATTTGTTCTAACAGGATAACTGAATCACGTTCAAATCCATATCGCTCCGCATCAATTTCAACATGTGTTGGAAGTTTTGCTTTTTGAATTTGGGCAGTTATAGCTGCGACAATGACTGTGGGACTAAACCGATTCCCGATATCGTTTTGGATGACAAGAACAGGACGAACGCCTCCTTGCTCTGAGCCAACAACTGGGGAGAGGTCTGCAAAATAAACGTCGCCACGTTTTACAATCAAATGATTACCCCCCGCTAACTAAGCGTTCTACGGTGTGGTCAGCCTCAGATTCAGCTAAAAAAGCCTCCGATGCAATAGTAAGGTTGATTTTCGCCATTTCCATGTAACCGCGTCTCATAGATTCAGTAATTTGACGCTTTTTTCTCTCACGTAGATACATTTTTGTAGCCTGATAAATCAGTTCATTACGGTTACCATTTTCTTGTTTCACTAGGCCATCCAACTCACTAATTAGATTTTGTGGTAATCGTACTAGAATTTCTGTCGTTGCGCTGGATTCAGACACAAACATACACCTCCACCAACTTGCCACCATATTCTACTCCAATCTTAATCATACCATTATTAAGATTAGATGCAAAGCTTAAACCATTAATTCTTCATTAATATCGACACTTTGATATGGTTTTTATGCATAAATTTAACTTTATTTCCACAACCTTCTTTTTGTCACATGCATAAAAAAGGAATTGTACCCGATGTGTACAACCATTGTACTAATTTATTTACTATCAATGTCTTAATAACGGATTTCTCACTTCAATTATTCTCTTATTTCTCAAAAAAATACGCGGAATACGAGAACTTATTGTACAAGTTACCTCATAATTGATGGTTTCAAGTTTTTTTGCTACATCGTCGACAGGAATATACTTTTGATTTTGTTTACCAATGAGCGTGACTTTTGTGCCAACTGGCAACTTCTTTGGAAGTCGCACCATAAATTGGTCCATACAGATACGACCGACTATTTGACAATATTCTCCGTCTACTAAGATATTCGTATTTTGCAGTTTTCTTAGCCACCCGTCTGCGTATCCTACTGGAACAGTACCAATCCACATATCCTCGTCTGCAGTAAATGTTGCGCCGTAGCTAACTTTCTCACCTTTAGTAATTCGTTTCACATGAACAAGCTTACTATGAAGAGAAAAAGCCTGATTAAGCTTGTATGGCAGTTGATCTCGAATTTCAGGAGAAGGTGTCATTCCATACATCCCAATACCAAACCTAACGACATTGAACACCTTATCTGGAAACCTAAAGCTTGTTGCACTATTACCACAGTGAATTATTTTTGGCTTATTTTGAATCCACTGAAGCATTTCTAATAACTTTTGGTACTGTTGGTCAAAATAGGTGGTATCTATTTCATCAGCTGTTGCAAAGTGAGTAAAAACTCCCTCAAGTTCAATTTGAGGATTTTGTTCAAACATCTTCGTGATGGTTTGTAACTCTTCTTTTTCTTTTACTCCAAGACGCCCCATCCCTGTATCAAGTTTCAAGTGAAGGGCTAATGGAGTTTTTCCCTGATAGACTTCTATGACTTCTTCAATCCATTGTTGGCTGTAAAAAGTCAGTGCTATCTTATGTTCTGCAGCAACCATGACGTCAGTTGGGCGAGATGCTCCAATCACCAGAATCGGTACGTCGACCCCTTTTCGACGTAAGGAAAGTGCTTCATCTAAAAAAGCAACTGCAAGAGATGTCGCTCCTGCTTCAAGTGCCGTTTTTGCAACCTCTGCATCTCCATGTCCATATGCATTTGCCTTAACAACCGCCATGATGTCCACTTGTGCTGGTAAAAAGTTTTTTAGATTTTGTACATTTTCAAATATACAATCTAGATCAACTTCAGCCCAAGTATCTCGATAAAACTGGGTATAATCCATGATTAACTCCTTCTTAAATACGACCTTGAGCGTATCTCTATATATTAAATGAATTCGTTTTTATATTTACGCTATGTCCATTGCAACTGCATGTTTTTTATACCCATTTTAACATATGTTAGAAAAAAGAAAATATGTAAAGAAAAGTGCAAGCACCTTTCTAATCCCTTGCATAACACTAGACAAACTGGCTAGAAGGATATTCTTTACCCTTCTCAGCATATGAGTTTTACTATCGCGTAGGGGTAGGAGCTAAAAACTAGAAAAACAGGCCCGATCGTTCGGACCTGTAACTACGTTATCTTATTTTATAGCTTTTCCTTGTACCGTACGCGCAACGGAGATTAATTCTTCTTGAGTCAAATCATCAGAAGCTATCATAAATTCTGCCCCATTATATGTCCAGGAGATCGACTTATCAGAAAGTGTTCCTACTGTGAATCCAAGATCAACTGGTTCACCACTTAGAGAAATCGTCGTAGCAACCTCTGCAACACGAGCTCTTTCTTGAATCAATGTGAAGGTCTTCTCTCCACCGAATGTCATGATAACACGTGTTCCATTTTCTGTTTCGATTTTCTTTTCTTCTTTTAATTCAACGCCAGCAAGTGCTTCTTCTGACGGATACAGAACTTCAAGTGGTTGCTTATCAACTTCACCCATAACTGGGATTTCATCTAAAGTTGCAGATGACATATTCTTCTCCACATCAAATGCTGATTTATCAAAACTTGCATCAAATTCTACCTTTGAAAATTCAACAAGCAATAACACTTTACGGTCTGGATCCATTACCTTTACCGATACAGGTGTCAAGTCTTTTTTATTAAATGTAATTTCTTGTTTTGGAAGCATGTTGTTGTTTTTGTAATTTGTTTTTGTTTCAAAGATGTATTGATCCTTTGTAGCTGTGAATTTCGCTTCTGGATCTTCTTTCACATCATGCACCAAGGATTCGAATAAATATGCTTGACTGCTATTTTCTGGCCAATCGCTTTGGAAACGGAAGCTTTTATTAAGAGCTGGCGTTAAAACAAATACACCCTCTTCATTGCGTAAAATCATCTGGCTTTGGTCTTTTTCAGCATTTTTTAGATTCACTCGATAAAATGTTGGTTCCTTGTGCCATATTTCCACTTCATAAACTTGTGGATCATTGCCTGTTTGAAGCGTCATTTTCGCATCAGCTTTATAACCTGTCATTTTTTGCACCTTGTCATCTAGTGCACTAACCACATCTTCCTGTGATTTTTCCCCACACGCTGCGAGTACAAGGGCAGTGAGTAGCCCTAATAACAACAAAAATACTTTTTTCTTCATTTTCTTCTTCAACCCCTTTGCCTCTTATCGCCTTTTGGTTGAGACAAAGTGTAGAATCAGATGAACAGGAAAGGAACCATTCCGTGCTAATTAGGACCCCCATCATTCCAGAGCATTCTTTCCAACTGAAAGCTTTAGTTTACACTGGCGAATCTTGTAAACTAAGTGAAAATCACACCCGTTCACCGCACTTTTACACCTTGTCTCACCTACCGCACTAAAAATATATGAGACAAAGTTGTGTAATATGCAGACTAGCTTGACAAGCTTTCAAGAATTACTTGTGCAACAGCATAATCTTTACTATGAGTAATAGATAGATGAGCCTTATGATCCTTGGGTTTTGAGAGGACTGGCTTCCCTCTTTCATCTGCTAAAACTTCAATATCTAAAAAGCTTAAACCCTCTCCAATCCCTGTTCCGACTGCCTTCGAATATGCTTCCTTTACTGCAAATCGACCTGCAAGATACTCTACCTGACGAGATTCAGATAGTTGAAAAAATTTTTCTTTTTCTACATCTGTTAAAATTCGGTCTACAAACTTTTTTTGCCTATGTAAAATTTTTTTAATCCGCTCAAGTTCAATAATATCTATACCTGTCCCAATAATCATTTCAAAAAATCCCTTCTTCTATCTATAATCTTTTATTCATAAGATGTTACAGACTTGATGTTCGCCATCTTTTTTAAAATATAGTACGATAAGTAAGAATACTAAAAGGAGAGTTAATATGTTTATACGGACTGAAAGCTTTCGTCAATTTTTACGATTCTATCCCATTATATCAATTATAATCGCAATTCATATCTTTCTCTGGCTACTGATTTTTTTATCTCTTCCATTCGGTACGACTCTTTTGCAACACATGATTGGATTTAACTTTTTGATATCTGAAGGAGAGTATTGGAGGCTATTAACACCGATTTTTGTACATGGTGGATTTGGGCATATGCTGTTTAATTCCTTCTCACTTGTCTTGTTCGGTCCCGCTTTAGAACGTATGTTAGGTAAATTCAAATTCATCGTTGCTTATCTAGCCACAGGAATGATTGCAAACCTAGCAACCTTTTACATAGAGCCATTAGATTTCGCTCATGTCGGCTCATCTGGGGCTATCTTTGGATTGTTTGGAATCTATTTATATATGGTTTTATTCCGTAAAGACCTAATTAGTCAAATGAATTCACAGTTAATCATGACGATCGTAATTATCGGCCTAGTTATGACATTTATTAATTCAAATGTAAATATCGTCGCCCATATCTTCGGCTTTCTAGCTGGTGCAGTTATTGCTCCACTCTTTTTACCAAAAACCTCAAGTCATTCGCGAGTTATCATGGCAGGAGATTCCACTTACCGACCAAGAATGAGACTACCAAAGCAATTTACACCTAGGCATATTCTTTGGCTTATCATTATTATTTTAGTGATTCTCGGAATCCTTTTGTAAAATATAAAGGAGCTAAAGCAAATTGGCTATAGCTCCTTTATTGATTCAGCTGAGATATTTTCAATGATCTTCGTATTGCGCTTTATGTACCAGTCCCAAATGATCGAACAATCTGAGGTCTGTAGATCCTTTACCTCAAATGTTTTGCCACCTATACTAGCTTTAATAGACGTTCTCACCGTACTGAGATCCTTATTCCTTTGAAAATAAGATTGATGAAGATCCATCGATTGAATACGCTTCTTATGATGAAGAACAGTAATTTTACTAAAAAAGCGATACTGTAGAATTAATTGGTTACCTTTAATCCTCCATCCAGCGACCTTATAACGACTATATCCAAACCACGCTCCAACAAAGAGTAAGAATAGACCTAGATAGCTCCAAGAACTAAACTTAATCGCCAGTATGATGATACCAGGGACTAAGATTAGGAAAGGTAGCAATCCCCTAAATATATATCTCCACTTCGCCTTCGATGGTACATAATGTTCAACGTCCAACATCTCATAATCTGGAACAAAGTGTTGTAATAAATCTTTAATTGCTGACTTTTTTACTAATGGGAATAGTACAGTTGAGAACTCTTCTCCCTTATCAATTGAGCCACCAGCACTCTCAATATAAACCGTTGCATACCCTAACGGCTGTCTAATTAAATTTTCCCCAATTCGGATTGCCTGAATCCGTGTCAGCGGAATGGTGGACTGCCTTTTTTCAATTAAGCCCCTTGTAATAAACAGCTCATCTTCTCGTTTTACGACTGTAAAATTAGCATAGCGCAATGTCATAATTAAAATGCCTACAAACCACGAAATCAATAAGAACAGCGCGACTAATACAATAATATAAAATAAAATTGATAGATTAACATATTTATCAATCGTATTATATAATTTTTCGAAGGGTAAATATTCTGCAAACTGACTCAGGAATGCGAGTACACCAGAAATAACAATCCCTATTCCACCTGAGGTGGAAGCTAGAACAAGAAGTTCCTTCGAGGTGATCTGATAGGTTACCCTCGGTTTTTCTATTTCGGTATCTTCCTCATGTTGAATCTTTGAACGCGATAATAACTCACGTAATTGATTGGCCTCATCTTCTTTTATGGCTGTAAGAACGGCCTCTGCCTGCAAACCCTCACCCGCAGTTTCCACCTGTAACTTAACCAAACCAAATATCCGCTGAATTATCCCTGCAGAAACATCTATTGTTTGAATTCGTTCAATGGGAATAAAGCGTTTCTTCCGAATAATCACACCGTATTCAATTCGTAATTCCCCTTCCTCTACCCGATAAGTGAAACGATACCAGTGAAGGATTCCAAATACCAACAGTATAAGAATGATAGCACCTGACCCAATGTAAAAGATACGATCAAACAAATTCGAATCCCCAGTACCAACAAATAGAAACACAAGAAACGGAAGGATAAATTCCTTTAATTGCTTTAAAAAACTCAAAAAGCCAGCAACTGGATGCATTCGACGCGGTTCAAACATCATCTTCATCCACCCTCGCTAACCTTGATATCGAGTCACGTAGTTGATCTGCTTCCTCTAAATCAAGTGCTGGTATTTCATGAACGGTTGCTGCTGTTGAGATCGTCACCGTTGCTAATTCATGTTTGCGAAGCAGCGGCCCCTGTTGTGTATCAACATGTTGGACCCGGTTCATCGGGATGATGGTTCTTTTTACAATTAAAACGCCACGTTGAAGGTCAATTTCATGCTCATGCACTTCATATCTCCAGCGCTTCCATTTTAGTTTTGGAAAAATAAAAATGGAAAAAATGGATTCTACAATCGTTAAAATGATTAAAATCAAGAAAATCCAGTATGGCCAATCAAAAATAATCGTAAGAACGAGTATTGTAATTGAAATAACCCAACCAATCATCGATGAAATAACAGCCGCTGTTTTCCATACAGTTAAGGCACGTTTACTAATCCGATTTTTTGGTAAATCTCTCATCATCCATCCAACCTTTCTCTTGTTGGAATATTTTTTCATTTCAATCCTTATATTATAAATGATTATGTTGAAAAATTATATAAAAAAACAGTGCACATAGTACGTGCACTGTCAGGCTGTCGAGAAAGTCTCGACAGCCTTTATTCTTTTGATACACTTTACTAATTCACCGCATTAATATGTTATAATATAGTTAATAAATTAGGGTTGGTGATATTGTGTTAAATACTAGGGAAAATACACAAAATGAAATTGAATTTGTATCAATTGACGAGCTTGTTCCAGATAACCATCTGTTACGAAAAATAGATAAATACATAGATTTTTCTTTTATAATTGAGAGAGTAAAACCTTACTACTCTGAAGATAATGGTCGACCTTCGATCGACCCTCTTGTTCTTTTTAAAATGATGTTTATTGGATATTTTTATGGTATCCGTTCCGAAAGACAACTTGAACAAGAGATAAAACTTAATGTCGCATATCGTTGGTTTTTAGGTCTCAGATTTAAAGATCCTGTACCACATCATTCCACAATAAGCTGGAATCGCCATAAGCGTTTTAAAGATACAGACATCTTCCAAGAAATCTTTGATGAAATTGTTCTTCTTGCAATGAATCACAAAATGGTTGGCGGAAGAGTCTTATTTACGGACTCCACTCATCTCAAAGCTAATGCGAATAAACATAAATTTACAAGGGAAGAAGTTGAAGTAGAAACTCGTGAATATTTAAATGAGTTAAATAAGGCAATTGAAGAAGATCGTGCTGAACATGGAAAAAAGCCTTTAAAGGAAAAGGAGGAGGTGAAAGAAACAAAAGAGATTAGAGTAAGTACCACAGATCCAGAAAGTGGGTTTATGTCGCGAGACAATAAGCAAGAGATGTTCTGTTATTTAGACCATCGGACAACAGATTTGAAGTTTAACATTATAACTGATGCATTCGTAACTCCAGGTAATGTCCATGATTCAATACCATATCTTAGCCGTTTAGATCGTCAAATCTTACGATTTAACTTTAATGTGGAAGCTGTTGCTCTTGACTCTGGATACTTAACTAATCCGATTTGCAAAGGATTATCAGATCGTAAGATCTTTGGAGTTATTGCCCATAGAAGGTATCAACCAACAAAAGGACTCTTTCCAAAATGGAAGTTTAAATATAATAAAGAAAATGACATTTATGTTTGTCCAAATAGCGAGGAACTAACATATCGTTCAACTACAAGAGAAGGTTACCGAGAGTACAAGTCAGATCCCAAGAAATGTTCAACCTGCCCTCTTCTTGAACAATGCACTAGATCCCAGAATAAGCAAAAAGTTGTTACTCGTCATGTTTGGGAAGATCATAAAGATAAGGTGAGGCTAAATCGCCTCTCTCCAGAAGGGAAAATTCTTTATAAGTTTAGAAAAGAAACCGTAGAGCGAAGCTTCGCAGACTCAAAAGAGCTGCATGGGCTTCGCTACTGTAGGTTACGGGGAATTAAAAATGCTAGTGAGCAGGTATTACTTACAGCAGCCTGCCAGAACATGAAAAAGATTGCCAACCACCTAGCCAAGCAAGGCTAGATGGTTGGGAGTGATATTTTCAAGATTTTTGATAAAGAATAATGTCAACTTACAACTACAAAAACCACCGAAAACAAAAAGTGTAGAGAAAAAATACCCCTTTCTCTACACTCTGACAGTGCACATAGTACGTGCACTGTTTTTGTCATTAATTTTCGTTTTTACGGAAGTTACCACGTCGATTGCTACTTGAAGAATAGCGATTTCCGCCTGAACCTTGACGACTATTTCCACGTCCGCGGTCACGTCCACCTGCACCCTTATAGCGTCCACGGTCACGTCCACCACCACGGTTATTATCTCGATGGTCTCTCTTCACACGTAGAGGAGCTTCTTCAGTTAGTTTAACTGGAGTTGCATCTGGCTCTTTCGTCATTAACTTAATTGCAGCCGCAACAACTGAAACTGAATCATGCTCTTCTAATAACTCTTCAGCAATACGAGTATAGTAAGATAGATTATTGGATTCAATCATTGACACGATTTTTTCCATCGTGATTTTTTGTTGACCTTCTAAAGCCTCATCCAATGTTGGTGGCTTCATTTTGTCCATTTTACGTTTCGTTGTATTCTCTACATTTTTAAGTTGACCAATTTCACGAGGAGTTACAAAAGTCATTGCCATACCTGTTTTCCCTGCACGTCCAGTACGTCCAATACGGTGAACATAGCTTTCAGGGTCTTGTGGTATATCAAAGTTGTAGACATGTGTAACACCCGAAATGTCAAGACCACGCGCGGCTACATCTGTCGCAACAAGAACTTCGATAGAACCTTCTTTAAATTTTCGTAAAACAGAGATCCGTTTCGCTTGACTCAGGTCACCATGAATTCCTTCCGCTGCATATCCTCTTAAATTTAATGCTTCTGAAAGCTCATCAACACGACGCTTTGTACGTCCAAAGATTATCGCTAATTCTGGTGATTGAATATCTAATAAGCGAGTTAGCACATCAAATTTTTTCTTTTCTTGTACCTCTAGGTAATATTGTTGGATATTAGGGACTGTTACTTCTTTTGCCTTTACCTTCACAATTTTGGGTTCTCTCATGAAGCGTTCAGCAATGCGTTGGATTGGCCCTGGCATTGTTGCAGAGAAAAGCAATGTTTGACGTTGTTCAGGTACGCCCTTTAAGATTGCTTCGATGTCCTCGATAAAGCCCATATTTAACATTTCATCCGCTTCATCAAGTACCACTGTTTTAACATTTTGTAACTTCAATGTTTTACGATTAATATGGTCAATCACACGACCTGGTGTTCCAACGATGATATGTGGGTGTTTTTTTAGTGAACGTATTTGACGAGAGATATCCTGTCCACCATAGATTGGTAAAATTCGTACACGGTTAAAGTGACCGATCTTATGAAGTTCTTCCGATACTTGAATCGCAAGCTCACGAGTTGGTGCAATGACAATTCCTTGAATGTTGTCGTTTTTCACATCGACATTTTCAATTAGTGGAATTCCAAATGCGGCTGTTTTACCTGTTCCTGTTTGGGCTTGACCAATTACATCATGGCCTTGAAGTGCTAATGGAATCGTTTGTGATTGAATGGGTGTTGCTTCTTCAAACCCCATTTTACTAATCGATTTCATTAAATCCTGACTTATCCCTAGTTCGTTAAATGCTGCCAATTTTTTCATACTCCTTTTGTTTATCTATTTGTACAATGACAAAATTGACTTTTAGACGGGAAATCTGTATAGACACTGGGCTTTCGCCTCAAATAAATACGACATTTTAGTTGGATACAAAATTTTGCATCATGATCGCATAACCTACACATAACATGCGAAGTAGGTAGGCATCTGCCTAGTATTTATAGTAGATCAGAAGTCAAATGCGCCTTGGCGTATTTGGACCCGATTTTTTAGGAACACACGTTATGAATCATTAAGACGGAGCCAAACATACCTGGCATTCTTAGTCTTTGGTCCTATGTTCAAAATGTTCCTTTGAAAATCATGACATCCGCCAGAGGTTTACCTTATTCAGCTGGGTTATTATCTCGGCTGGATAAAGTTGAATTCTGCTTAAAAAAAGGACATTTTCCGTGAATTTACGGAAGTAATGCCCTTAGGGTTCACGTCCAAAAAGTTAATAAAAGGGCCATACCATTAGGTTAGCCAAGTTATGCCCTTTTTAACACTGTAGAAGTAATCTTACCACTACATATTTAGAATTGCAATAAAGCGGAATTTTCAATGTTTAGTATAAACGCTTTTTAGCTTATTCATACAAAGTGCTTTGAGGTGTTTTTTATAGAACGAAAAATATTTTTGAAATAATTGTAATATAACTGTAACATTTTTGGTTTTCAATCGTATTAATATATAAGAACAATCTTAGGAGGTTTTAAAATGGACAAGCTATTCAACGGAAATTCAGAGTTTATGAAAGAACTAATCGGCTACTCAATAGGAATCTTTGTGACAATTCTTTTTATACTCCCTTTTATCAATTAAAAAAGCTCGGCAACTTGCACCGAGCTTTTTGTTTTTTATTTTTTGAATGCAAAAATGACTTCCTCGAGTTTCATACCTCTTGAACCCTTTACTAAAAGGATATCGCCTTCTGATAGAAGTTTTTGTAATGATGCAATGAGTTGGCCTTTATCTCGAAATGCTAGCACTCGTTCTTGAGGAAATTGTTCCTTTGCACCTTCTGCAATATACTCTCCTAGTGCTCCGAATGTAAAGACATAGTCAACCTTATCCGCTTGAATGAAGCGTCCCACTTCTTCATGGTATTCTTTTTCATTATCACCAAGTTCAAGCATGTCACCCAATACAACTATCTTTTTACCTGTAGTTTGTAAATCATGAATGAGGCTAATAGCAGCCTTCATGGATAATGGGCTAGCATTGTAGGCATCATTGATTAAGTTGATACCGTCGATTCCTTCAATTAACTCAAGTCTCATATTGGTAATCGTAATTTGCTTTAGCCCCTTTTCAATTTGCTCCCAACTTAGTCCAAAATGGCGTGCCACAGCAATCGCAGACATCGCATTATTGACATTATGTTTACCTAACACAGGAATATAGAATTCCTTACCTTCTTGCTGATTAATTGAAAAATAAGTTCCTTCATTTTCCTGCTTGATTCTCATTGGATAAAGATTATTGTTATCAGATTCACCAAAAGTTGTGGTATCGATATTCATTGTTTTTACCCGTTCTGTTAAGAGAGGTTCGTCACCATAGTAAATGAGCTTGCCCTGTTTCGAAAGTCCATCCACAATTTCCAGCTTTGCCTTTGCGATTCCTTCTCGGGAACCTAGGTCAAGCATATGGGATTCACCAACATTGGTAATGATTGCTACATCTGGACGTGCCAACAAAGTAAGGAATTCAATTTCTCCGAATGCACTCATTCCCATTTCGAGCACAGCTACTTCTGTATTTTCTTCAAGTCGTAATATAGTTAAAGGTAAGCCTATATGGTTATTAAAGTTTCCTTCTGTTTTTTGGACTTTCATAGTCGTTGATAAGACCGATGCAACCATATCCTTTGTCGTTGTTTTTCCGTTACTTCCTGTCACTCCAACCACTCTTATCGAAAGTTCATCACGATAGCTTTTCGCAAGTGTTTGAAGAGCTTCTAATGTGTCCTTTACAAAAATAACAGGGATTTGTTGCGGTGGATTGGGTTGGTCACTTCCCCATAATACTGCTGCTGCACCATTTTCAATGGCTTTATCAACAAATTGATGGCCGTTAAAGGTCTCACCGATGATAGGTATGTACAAGTTTCCTGGTGAGATTGTTCTAGTATCAATGGACACTCCTTTGATAAGGACATTACGGAATTGTGGATCTAGCTTTTCACCTATTGCCATTTGTTCAATTTGGGCTAACGTCTTATTTATCATGAAGTTCTCTCCTTTCACGAAGAAACACTATTCATGAAGAAGAATAGTGTTTCTTGTTGATTTAAATGGTATATTTAATCGTTTGTTTTTCATTGTGACGTTCGATAGCAAGTTCCACTAATTTTTCAATAAGCTCTGGGTAACTCACACCAGCCTCTTGCCATAGTAACGGGAACATACTAAATGGTGTAAATCCAGGCATTGTGTTAACTTCATTAATTATGACTTTTCCTTCTTTTGTTAAGAAAAAGTCTGCTCGAACTAATCCTGAACAATCGAGGGCTTTGAACGCTTTGATTGCCTCTGTTTTTACAGTTTCATATTGCTCATCTGTAAGATCAGCAGGGATGATGAGAGCTGTATCGCCGTCCTCATACTTTGCTTTATAGTCATAAAAGTCCTTTTTCGGGACAATCTCTCCAACAACTGAACAGCTTGGAGCATCGTTTCCTAGGACACCAATTTCAATTTCACGTCCAATAATAGCTTCTTCAATAATAATTTTACGGTCAAACATAAACGCTTCTTCAAATGCCTTTTCAAGGGTTTCTCGGTTTGTTGCCTTGCTAATTCCAACACTTGATCCGAGGTTTGCAGGCTTCACAAAGCATGGGTATCCTAGTTCTTCCTCAACCTTCGCATAAGCTGCTTGAGGGCTCTCTTTCCATTCGCTACGAATATATGAAACATATTTCGCCTGAAGCAAACCTGCTTGGCCAAAGATGTTTTTCATTATCACTTTGTCCATACCCGCAGATGAAGCAAGCACTCCATTTCCAACGTAAGGAATGTTCACTAATTCAAGCAGTCCTTGAACCGTTCCGTCCTCTCCATTCGGGCCATGTAGCAGTGGGAATACTACATCAATTGCATCCTTTTGTTCAGATACATGTGCTGGGAATAGTTCTGTATTCAGTGAAACAGGTGAAATCGGTGTTCCTGCCTCTTTTAAGATTAATTTCTGTACATCATCGACTGGTCCAGTCAGCTGACTTCCACGAATCCATTCGCCTTGTTCCGATATATAAATGGGATGAATTTCAAATTTTGAGTGATCGAGTGCTTTGATAACAGCCAATGCAGTTTGTAAGGAAACCTTATGCTCAGCTGATTTCCCCCCATATAGCAAGCCTAGTTTTACTTTCATTAAGCTTCCTCCTAAACAATTCGTATACCCTTTATTCTAACATTAACGCTTTTATATTATATAACAATTACATAACATTTCTATAATTTATTACATATGTCTAGAAAAGTGTCTGTCTAGGCTCGGACCAAATTTTATTCGAGGTTGAGGTAAGATTTTATTATTTCTGACACAGTCACAGGGATTTTTCACTCGTTCTGTCTCAATCAACCTTTTTTTCCTGACACGACACCATGGATTGACAGCTCACTCTGTCAGAATACACCTCTTTTTCTGACGCTAACATATGGATTCCTCGCCCGCTCAGTCAGAATCTACCTTTTTTTGACTCAAACCTAGGATTATTCGCTCATACTGTCGCATTCGCCCCAGCCACAAACAAATTCATCAAAAAAGCCTCAACGGGAAAACGTTGAGGCTTTACATATATTATTCGAGTGCGCTGGCACTTTGGCTGATCGTGTAAATTTGTTCTTGCTGTATTACTTTTTTAATTTCTAGTGATTTGATATGGTGTCCGTCCATTTCAATGATTCTAATTTCATAATCTTCATATGGAATTTTGTCACCAGGGCGGACGTCAATTTGTTCAGTTAAGATCCAGCCACTAATTGTATCCACATCTGTATCGTCTATTTGGAAACCAAATAAGTCGTTGACTTCACCAATTAACACTTTACCATCTAAAATCGTTGTTGTATCGTTAATTTTTTGGACGGCTGGTTTTTCGTCCGTATCGAATTCATCGCGAATTTCTCCTACGATTTCTTCAATAATATCTTCAACTGTAACAAGTCCAGATGTCCCCCCATATTCATCTATTAGGATTGCCATATGGACACGTTCTCTTTGCATTTTTGCAAGTAATTCTTGAATGGGTATAGACTCAATGACATGGATAATCGGTCTTGTATAATCCTCGATCGTTTTTCCATGCCCTCCTGATCCTGTTACAACATCAGTAAGCATTTCTTTTAAATTGATCAATCCAATAATATGGTCTTTATCCCCATCGACAACCGGGTATCGCGTGTATTTCTCACTGGAAATAATCTTCAATATTTCTTGGACTGACTTTTCTTTATCAAATGCGATGATTTCAGTTCGCGGCACCATGATTTCTTTAGCCACACGGTCATCAAATTCAAAAATATTGTTTACATACTTAAATTCAGACTGGTTTATTTCACCACTTTTATAACTTTCAGATAGAATAAGTCTCAGTTCTTCTTCAGTATGGGCAATATCATGTTCTGAGATTCGTTTAAAGCCGAATAGGCCTGTTAACAAACGAGCAGAACCGTTTAAGATAAAAATGAATGGATACATCAATCTATAAAAGAAGATTAATGGTCTAGCAACCAGTAAAGTAATTGCCTCTGCTTTTTGTATTGCAACTGTCTTTGGCGCAAGTTCCCCAACGACTACATGTAAAAACGTAATCGTTAAGAACGACAAAGCAATTGATAAAACAGTTGAAAAGGAAGATGGTATATTAAACATACCGAAAACTGGATGGAGTAAAGCTTCTACTGTAGACTCTCCAAGATAACCAAGTCCTAAAGCTGTTACTGTAATACCTAATTGACAAGCAGACAGGTATTCATCCAGGTTTGAGATGACAGTCTTAGCAGCAATTGCGCTTTTCCTCCCTTCCGCTACGAGTTGGTCGATGCGAGTGCTTCTTATTTTTACAATCGCAAACTCCGACGCTACGAAAAAGGCAGTTAACGCAATTAAAATTGCAACCATGACCAAATTAAATATCTCCAAGTAGTTTCCTTACGCGTCCGAAACGAGTAAGGATTACACCTCCTAAATAGGTAAGTTTTTAGTCTTACATTTCTAAAACTAATGCATTACAAGATATGTTGTTTATATAAAGTATTTACACCAATGTTTTTTTATTCTGAAAACTTATGAATCTTTTATTCAATTAAACAGAACTGTGATTAATTTTGCGAGTGCCATGCCTTGTGTAGACATGTTGTTCCTCACAGATTTTTGTTGTTCTGCTGAAAGAGACTCTAAGATTGGCTTCATTTCTTTGAGTTCTGTTTCTAAATATTCCATACGTTTCGAAAGGTTCTGAGTGTATTTTAAGACCTTCTCCTGTTCTATCCGATTTGTATGAAATAGTTCCACCTTTTCCTTAATCTCAAGTAAAGGGAAATTTTGTTCCTTGTACTGAGCGACAAGGTGTAGGGTTTCCACTGCTTCCCTACCATAGAAACGATAGTTAGAGCCTGATCGTTCAGGAGTTAAAATACCAAGCTGTGTATAGTAATCAATTGTACGTTTTGAAACATTCGCTTCTTTGGCTAACTCTCCAATACGGTATAACTTCCCAACGACATCACCCCTTCTATCAAACTTCTATTCTCTTATTATATGTTTTATGAACCGTACAGTCAAACGTGATGGTTTAACGTGTACAACTTGCTTTTTTACGTATGTTTTTTCTTAGGAGTAGGTGGAGTCTTCAGGCTAAATAGACCACCTTTCAAATGTGCAATGGGCATATCCTTATGTCTTCTTCTTAGGACCTTAGCTGCTTGTTTACTTCTTATCCCAGTTTGGCAATATAAAATAATATCTTTATCGGTTGGAATTTCGACTTTATTTCGTTTAATTTTAGATAATGGGAGATTAATTGCTCCTTTAATGTGATCTGCACTGTACTCATAAGGGTTACGCACATCAATGAGTGTGACATTTTTTGTTTTTTTCATTTTTTCATTAAAATCGGCTTCTGTTAAGTGAGTAAGATTTTTAACAGGTCCAAAGGATTGAATGATAAGATATATAAACGTGACGCCCAACCCAATTTGTATCCAATTAATGATTTCCATTTTACAACATCCTTTTATTTTCAACGTTATCCTTATTATAAACGAAACTAGTACAAATAAAAAAACACATGTGACATTATATCATTTTTGCGATAGAGTAAGTGAGTGTACTTATTAGGGATTGGAGTGGAGTTTCTATCAAATTGGGACAAGCTACAAAACGTTTATTTGCTGGTACGGTGTTCATCACCTATTCACTTTTCCTTCTTTATTGGATGTTCTTTGCATTTTCTCGTACAAAAGGAGAAGAATTTCGGTACAACGTCACTCCCTTTTCAACAATCAAAAATTACTTTACCTATTATGACCATTTTCCCGTTCATATTTGGATAATTAATATTGCTGGGAATATAGGCGTTTTTATACCGTTTGGAATTGTGTTGCCGATTCTTTTTCCAAGGCTTTCGAATTTCTTTTTATTTGTATTGGCCTTTGTTATTGGAATAACCGCCCTTGAATTACTTCAGCTTTTTAGTATGCTTGGTAGCTTTGATGTAGATGATATTATTTTGAATACAATTGGGGCCATAGTTGGTTTTATTTTGCTACAAGTCATGCGGTTTCGAAAACGGAGACGTAAAAAAAGGAGATGAGATCAAATACAATGATGTATTTGGACCTCATCTCTTTTTATCTCGCGTAGAAAGTGGAAAAGTAAGATACAATTTGACTGCCAGTTAATACGAGCAAGGTGAAGAACGTTCTAGCTGTGGGTCTCAACTAATAATCCACAGGACGAAACTGGCACGGATTTAGTTTCACTTTAACGTTTTACTGAAGACGCCATTCTTATATATGTATGACGTTTTCCACGGATAGCAATTGAATACGTCATGATGTTTTCTGGGATCGCAATTCCATGGAAACCAGCATCACCGATATGGTGAATATCTGCACCTGCCATTTTACTCGTTAAGGCAATTTGGCGGATCGTTGCTTCATCGGCCCCTTCTTGGCTCGTACCAATGGTCAGCATCGCCAGCGCCCCTTTGGAATGGACAAAACGAACATTCTTTTCGGTTGCTTCAAGCGTGATTCCTGGAACAGTTCCAGGCGCAGGCATTAGTATCACATCTGCTCCTGCTTCAACAAAGCTTTCAAGCGCTGCTTCTGAAATAATTCCACTTCCCGACTCATTAGCAACACCAGCACCGTGCATTTTTCCAGCAATGATAAGTCCTTCACTACCAAAAACCTCGCGCGCCGTCTTAATAGCAACTACAATTTCATTATTTGTTACCCCTGTTTTTGGATTTCCTGTTAAACATACAAAGTCGAATCCTAGTTTTTTTGCTTCACTTAACGATTCTTCAGTTGCCAATCGACCCTTTGGAAGGTGATTTAAGGTTTCCAGTTGGACTGCATTAGGATCTACAGGTTCTAAATTTAATCCAACTGGTCGACCTGTCAACTCCTTCAACTTTTCAACGATCGATTCACCTTCCGGGGCTTGAACACCTTCTACAAAAGGCGAAAAGACATCAAAATAGTTTAAAATTAGTAGATCCGCACCAAATGCCGCGGCCATTTCGGCGTTTGTGACGGCTGGATACATCGGTTGAAAAGACCCAATCACTTCCGATAAGATAGTCCTTCCTTCTGTAGCTCTAATGGATTGCTTTAAATCTTGTCCGTTCATTTTTTTAAAATCTGAGGCAGTACAATCTAGTAGGCGTTTCATGGCGTTACCTCCTTTTTTGATCAAACCAATTCCATTTAACAGGACCTTATCTTCCGATTTTTGCAATACTATTTATTTTGATTGTAAATAAGTTTGAATGAATTCTTCCTTATTGCGAACAAAACTTTCTTTCTTCTCTTTATCAACTTGTGAAAGCGCATCTTCATCAGCAATTACTGTTACGTCTGGATGATTTTTTAAAACCGTTGCAGGTATATTTTCAGTAACACCTTCATTAATTACTTTCTCAAGGATTTCAGACTTTGCTTTTCCAGACACGAGTAAGAGGATTTTCTTACTCTTCATAATCGTTGAAATCCCCATCGTGATAGCATGTGTTGGTACTTCTTCAATGCTATTAAAGTAACGCATATTTGCTTGTCGAGTAGACTCTTCTAGTTCAACAACACGTGTTACGGAATCAAAGGAAGTTCCAGGTTCATTAAAGCCGATGTGCCCATTAACCCCAATTCCAAGTAATTGAAGGTCCACTCCACCTAAATCTGAAATGACCTTCTCGTACCTTTTACATTCTTCCTCATAATCTTTTGCTAATCCCTTTGGAAGATGGATATTTTCTTGTTTTATATTAATATGTGAAAAAAGATTCTCCATCATAAAATGGTGATAGCTATTTGGGTGTTCCTTTTCAATCCCTACATACTCATCAAGATTCACAGTCTGAATGCCTTCATAAGATGTTTGGTTTTGCTTGTGATCCTTTATGAGCTCCTTATATGTACCTTCTACTGTACCTCCAGTTGCTAGACCTAATACGGAGTTTTGTTTTTCTTTTACTTGATGTGAAATCATGGCTGCTGCCAATTCACTCATGTCATCAAAATTCTTGGCTGCTATAATTTTCATTTAATTCCCTCCTGTTTTGTGTAAGCTAGTTTTCCACGACAAAAAGTCATAACGACCTCTAATTGTTCGTTTACAATTACAACATCTGCGTCTTTACCAGCTTTAATACTTCCTTTTCGATCAAACACATTGATTTGCTTTGCTGGATTGATCGCTGTCATCTCGGTAATATCTTGAAGCGTACAATCTGTAAATGTCATCATGTTACGAACCGCATCATTTAATTTTAAAATACTTCCTGCTAGCGTTCCATCCTTTAATACAGCCCGTTCTTCATCAACCATAACCTCTTGGCCACCTAAGTCATAAGTTCCAGTACCAAGGCATTTTGCACGCATCGCGTCTGTTACAAGAATTGAGCCTTTACTCCCCTTATTTTTGTACGCGAATTTCACCATTTTAGGAGCAATATGAATTCCATCAACAATCATTTCACACTTTACTTCATCATGTAAAAGTACGGCACCCGCTACACCAGGCTCACGATGATGGATTCCGCGCATCCCATTAAATAAATGGGTAGCATGAGTAACACCAGCCTCAATTGCAGCTTCAACCTCTTCATAGACTGCATCTGAATGACCAATGGAAGCAACTACTCCCGTCTTCTTGAGATGGGAAGTTAACGCCATTCCACCTGGTTCTTCAGGTGCTAATGTAACAAGTCGGATATTATCGCCTGATAGGATTTGCCACTTATTAAATAATTCCACATCTGGATGAATGATATTATCTGGGTGTTGAGCTCCTGCTCTTTTTGGAGACAGAAATGGTCCTTCTAGATGTGCACCTAAAATTTCCGCATGACCAGGTTTTTGGTTAGGTATGTATTCAGCAATATTACCAATTGCACGTTCAATATCCTCTTTTGTCTTGGTCATTGTTGTCGCAAGAAAACTTGTTGTGCCTTCCCTAGGCAAAGCGTTAGCCATCGTTGTTAATGCATCTGGGGTTGCATCCATTACGTCAGCTCCACTTGCTCCGTGGATATGTAAATCAATCATGCCTGGAATCAATGAGTATGAATCATCAAACGAGATAATTTCATCTTGGTTACTAGCGTGAAAGTCAGCCATTTGGCCAATCCTTTTTATTTTTTCGCCATCGATTTCAATAAAACCTTGTTCGATGATGCCTTCTTCCGAAAAAATAGTAAGGTTTGTTATAAACATATCAAGAACTCCTTTTCATTTTCTCGTTCTTTCTAAATACCCGAATTCCTTCTAATTTTACCTTACTTTTCCCATCTTATTATAAAAATATTGTTTTTCCCTGTAAATAAAAAAGGGGGTTCTTTCACAGAACCGCCCTAATCTTTATTCTTCTTATTTTTCTTTACGAATTTTGTGGACCTCATCCGCAACGAATTGAACGTTCGTTCCGACAATCACTTGAATGCTGTTCTTACCAACTATATTGATCCCAGGCACTCCAGTTTCTTTTATTTTTTGCTGATTGACTTTATCCATGTCTTTGACTTCAAGTCGTAGGCGAGTGACGCAATTATCAACAGAGATGACATTTTCATCTCCGCCTAAGCCTTCATAAATTTGCGCTGCCATTGCAGCAAATTTTGATTGACCATCAGCCTGTGTAGTTGTGGCAGCCACTTCTTCATCTTCACGACCTGGCGTCTTAAGATTAAATTTCACAATCAAGAAACGGAACAGAAGATAATAAATTACCGCTACCACAAGTCCTTGTACTAATAGCATCCATGGCTGATTCGCAATTGGATTACGCAAACTCAAAATAAAGTCAACAAACCCTGCACTAAATGCAAATCCTGCCGTCCAATGGAATGTTGCTGCAATAAATAAGGAAATACCCGTTAATGCTGCATGTACAACATATAGTGCAGGTGCGAGGAACATGAACGCAAATTCAAGTGGCTCTGTAACACCAGTAAAGAATGCTGCAAATGCTGCTGCCATTAATAATGAAGCAGCCTGTTTTTTTCTTGTGGTTTTTGCAGTGTGATACATCGCTAATGCCGCTGCAGGTAATCCGAACATCATCACTGGGAAGAAACCAGCTTGATATCTTCCTGTAATCCCTTTTTCACCTGCACCGGTTAAGAAATTATTAATATCATTAATTCCCGCGACATCAAACCAGAATACGGAGTTTAACGCGTGGTGAAGACCTGTTGGAATTAAGAGCCTGTTAAAGAACCCATATAATCCTGCCCCAACTGCACCTAAGTTAAGGATCCCCTTACCAAATGAAACCAATCCAGAATAAATTACTGGCCATAATAGAAGCAGGATTAAAGACACAATTAACATGACAACAGATGTCATAATTGGTACTAGCCTTTTTCCGCTGAAGAAAGCCAATGCATCTGGTAATTGTACTTTACTAAAACGATTGTACATAATAGCCGCAATAATACCAGAGATTATTCCAATAAACTGGTTATTAATTTTTCCAAATGCTGCATTTACCTCTCCTGGGTCAACACCTTGAAGAGCTGCAACGGAGTTTGTTGAAAGCAATGTAGTCACTGTTAAAAATGCAACCAAACCACTTAATGCTGCAGATCCATCTTTATCCTTAGACATTCCCAAGGCTACACCAACGGCGAATAAAATGGACATATTATCGATGATTGCACTACCCGCTTTAGTTAAGAAAATGGCAATCGGGCTTGCACTTCCTGTTATAAAGACATCTGGATCAATCCAGTAACCAATACCCATCAGGATAGCGGCTGCTGGTAAGACTGCAACAGGTAACATGAGAGACCGACCAAGATTTTGAAGATACTTCATCATGATATAATTCCTCCTTATACTTCGCATTTCCACCATTTTACTGTTTTAAAACAACTTCAATAAAGATGAATAATTTCTAGTAAGATGACTCTTACCAGTTAGTGTAACCAAAGGAAAGTCAATTAACCAGATATGCCATGGTGTATGAGTACCATTTAGATGACGCTTAGGTACATGATTTTTCCCTTCATTGTTCTAACAAAAGACAACCTACCAAGCAAAATATATGCAGTTCTTATTTAAATAAGATTGCGTTGTAAAAAACTTACACAATTCCTTCTATGACTGATTTTCTCCTGTCTTGTTCATGGATCTTCCTCTAGTATACATTTACTCGGTCCTCTCTCTTTTATTACCACCCATAGTTTCGTTACAAGGAAGGCAAAATAGGAAGGTAAATCGAAAAATGCAAAGGAGGAATTAACATTGCAAAGATTTACAAAAACAGGTATCGCGATTATTGGGTCTGCCATGCTTTTTTTGTCAGCATGTAATACAGATACAAATAATGCTGCGGACGACAATAATCGTACAGCAAATGTTGAAAATGTAAATAACGGCTATCTCCTTAAACAAGAACAACCTTATCGGACATCAATGTCCAGCGATAGATACCCACATACAACAAGGGTTCAACACGCAAAAGGTGAACGTGAGTATTTTCGTTTCATCAATAAAAAAATTGTTGTAAAACAACCAAATGGTAACTATTATACTGGAGGACCTAATAACGCGGCACCTCCACCAACAAACAATACACCAACACCAGCTCCAACACAAGAGGATCAAGCAGCTCCAACTGAGCAACAGCGTCAACCAGAATCCACTCCTGCTCCAGCCCCTTCCAATCAAGGGTCAACGGCAGGAATTAGCCAATTCGAAAGACAGGTTATCGACCTAACAAATGCACAACGTCAAAAAAATGGCTTGCCAGCCCTTAAAACGGACTCGGCATTAAGTAAAGTAGCAAAGACAAAATCTAACGATATGCAACAAAAAAATTATTTCTCCCATACAAGTCCAACTTATGGATCTCCATTTGATATGATTAGGGACTTCGGAGTCTCATACAAGACAGCTGGGGAGAATATCGCAAAAGGACAATCCTCTCCTGAAGCTGTAGTAAATGCCTGGATGAACAGTGAAGGCCACCGAAAAAATATCCTAAATCCAGATTTCACACATATTGGAGTAGGACACCAAGAAAGTGGCAACTACTGGACACAAATGTTTATTGGTAAATAATTAGAAAAGCATAAGTCTTGATTTAGCCCCGACCAAGCACAAGACGAACTGGCTAGAAAATTTTCTTTAACCTTCTTGACAGATCGGCTTGTGACTTCTAGGGGCTAGACGCTGTTTCTGGACATCAAAAAAGTCCGACAACCAGTGTCGAACCTCTCTCCATTACTTTTTAATTTTAACAAACTTACGCTTTCCGACTTGAACGATCATGTCGTTTGTTAGTTCCACTTCTAAGTGAATATCCTCAACTTTTTCACCATTTATTTTGACTCCACCGTTTTGAATCATTTTACGGGATTCACCTTTCGACTTTTGTAACTCTAAGTCAACAAGTAAATCAATAATGGAAATCTTGTCTTCACCCGACCAGGTTACTTCTGGGATATCTTCTGGGATTACCCCTTTTTGGAAGACCGTTTTAAAATGTTCCTCAGCCTGTTGTGCAGCCTCCTCACTATGATACATTCTTACAATGGTTCTACCTAGCAGCATTTTGGCATCACGTGGATGTAACGTACCATTCTCAAGGTTTTCTTTAATTTCCTGTTTCTCTTGTAGAGATAGATCTGTGATTAAATCAAAGTATTTTGGCATCATTTCATCCTGAATGGACATTGTTTTACCAAACATTTCATTTGGTGCTTCATCCACACCAATATAATTCCCTTTTGATTTTGACATTTTTTCGACCCCATCCAGCCCCTCTAATAACGGAAGAAGGATGACTACTTGCTTTTCTTTGCCAAAATGCTCTTGTATATGTCTTCCCATCAAGACGTTAAAATGCTGGTCAGTTCCACCTAACTCAATATCACTCTCTAACTCAACGGAGTCATATCCTTGCATAAGCGGATAGAAAAATTCATGAAGTGAAATAGGCTTACCCGTTGATAAACGCTCAGAGAAATCATTTCTTTCAAGTAGTCGAGCTACCGTAATGCTGGCTGCTAAATTGATGATATCTTCGAAATTTAAAGTTGATAGCCATTTGGAGTTATAGTGCAGTTCCACTTTTTCCATGTCTAATACTTTTCCAAATTGCTCAAAGTATGTTTGCGCATTATGTTTAACTTCTTCATCTGTCAGTTGTTTTCGAGCAACGGACTTTCCAGTCGGATCCCCTATTTTCCCTGTGAAATCACCAATTAATAGCTGAACCACATGTCCGTTTTCCTGAAACTGCTTTAGTTTATTTAGGACGACTGTGTGACCTAAGTGAACATCGGGCGCAGACGGGTCAAGGCCTAATTTTACCTTTAGTGGTTTTTTTGTCACAATGGACTTTGCGATTTTTTGTTTTAACTCATACGCTGGCACAACTTCCTGTGTACCGTTTGTATAAATGGCAAATTGACGTTCTAATTCATTTTTTTGATCATCTGTAAGTTGTTCGATAAAGTTCTCCATATGAGCTCCTCCTGGATTGGTTTATTTTTAAAATCGAATTTTCCAATTTACTTATGGCTGACTATTGGTTATGAGTAGCTTTTTTTGTTGAGTCATTTTGATTGGTGATAAGCTTTTTGGGTCACGAGATGACTCCTCTGAGACAACTTTCCACGGATCCAATCCTCTTTTGACCACGAGACCCACCTTCTTAGAAACATCCAGTGAGATTTAAATTCAAAGCCCTCTCATTAACACGATAAAAACACAAAAACCACGCCCCTAAAAAAGGGACGTGGTTGCACGCGGTACCACCCTTGTTGAAGATATATATCTTCCGCTTCATCGAATAACGGTTCGTCCGTTCTTTGCTAGTTTCCACATAAAATGGGTTCACAAAGAAAGCTCAAGGAGGTAATTCGCATTTATCTATGTTCCGGTTTTCACCACCCACCGGCTCTCTGCAACAGGGAGATAAGCTGCTACTCATTCCTATCATCACTAAAAGTGTTAAATTTTTATTAAAATTAATATAAAGGTTATTTTATCGGATAATTCGTAAATTAACAAGCAAAAATCCACTTCCTTTTTTTATAATCAATTAGAAGTGGATTTCATGTTCATTTTATTGTAGCTACGCCACAACAAGCTTTATTTTGTTCTGTGATGGATCTTTTGTGAATGTTACACCATTTTCTTCTTGGACATAAGCACCGATATTTTTTAGGTTTTCAACAGTTGTCTGTAATGCTGGTTCATTTGGAAGTACAAGTGTAAACTGCTTAATACCTGCACTATTTTCAGATGGTGCAGGTGCTCCTACCCCATTCCAAGTGTTCAGACCGATATGGTGATGATAGCCACCAGTAGAAATGAACAAAGCCATTCCTCCATAGCGGGTAACAACATCAAATCCTAGACCCTTTGTATAGTATTCCTCTGTTTTTACTAGGTCTGCTACGTGCATGTGAATATGTCCCATTACAGTCTCTTTTGGTAGACCTTCCCACTTTTCACCATTTGCAGCAGCGAGTACACCTTGACCGTCTAACGGTTCTGTTACCATTCTTACTTCCCCATTTGACCATTCCCATTCTGTGTCAGGACGATCTGCGTAAATTTCAATTCCATTTCCATCGGGGTCATCTAAATATAAAGCTTCACTTACAGCATGGTCGGATGCACCAATACGAATATTATTTTGTACGAAATGGAAGAGAATTTTTCCTAATTCGGCACGTGATGGTAATAGTAATGCAAAATGATAAAGGCCCGTTCTGCGTGGCTCTTTTTCTGTGATCCCTTCTGGCTGTTCAATCGATACTAGTGCTGTTTTTCCATCAGCCGTTAAAAGTGCTTTTTTATCTGTTTGCTCTAATACTTTAAATCCAATTACATTTTGATAAAATGTTAAAGACCGCTGTAAATCGGTCACTTTTAATTCTACAAGGTCAACAAATGTATATGGTGGGCGTTGGTATTTCATCTTATATGCCTCCTTGATATCAACTCACTTACTTTATGTAAGTAATTATACTTTTGTAATAAATTTGTGTCAAGTAAGTTTATTATTGGTTACAATTCGCTATAATATATTCATAGGGGTGAAGAGAGTATGGATTCAAATATAATTTGTCCTAAATTTGAAAAGGCTATGAATTTACTTGGACAACGTTGGACGGGTCTTGTGATTTACCAACTCCTTTCCGGTCCTCAGCGTTTTTGCACAATCGAGTCTTCCATTGGAATTAGTGGAAGAGTCCTTTCAGAAAGACTTAAAGATCTAGAGAATCAAGGAATTGTCAACAGGCATGTATACCCCGAGACCCCTGTACGCATTGAATATTCACTCACCGATAAAGGGTTGGCCTTAAAACCATTAATGGATGAAATCCAAAAATGGTCCCAGGACTGGGTTATATCAGATTCATAATGTAATTTTTCATCTACTAGGGGCACAAATTGTTAGCAAGGGGCTCTGTATGATGAGGGTTACACGGACACGACAATCACGTCGTGGCAATTTAGATTTTGTTTGTAAGTTGAACCTTTACAAGCAAGCCCGCATATTCCATTACATTCTCTTAACTAAAGATGGAGAATGATGACCTATTTAAGTAGATGAATAAATCAACGATGCAGAGCAGATTGTTATGAGAGCAATCTGCTTTATTTTTTCATAAGCCTCAGGTCCTATTTGGAAATATATCGGTGGGGCGTTACACATTTCCTCTTCTTCTTTTATGATATGGATAGAATAAATGAGAAAAGGCAGGTTAGATAAATGAAGAAAATCATCATTATATTTTTCATTCTGGTTGGGGCTTATCTTGTGATAACAAACCTCTATCGCATCCCCTTACTTCCTTTCGGAAATTCGGGAGATACTGTTAAAGTAACAGATAAAATTGATGAAATCGATATCGATATCTCGTCCATTAACACGACTGTCATTCCAGAAAATCGGGATGATGTAAAAGCCGAATTGAAAGGTAGAGGCGAGGTTCATGTTGACAAAAGTGGTAATACAATCGAGGTTACCTATGAACGAGGATTCCATTTCGGTTGGTTCCCTTTCTTTAATAAATCAAAATTAACGATTTATATCCCAGAAGATTATGACCGTGATTTATCATTCAGAGTCGGCTCTGGTCATTTAGATTTTGATGGAAAGCGTATGAAAATGAATAAACTCTCAGCCGATGTTCATTCTGGAAATTTGAATTTAGAGAACCTTTCTGTTGAAAAGTTTGTACACAATGTTGCTTCTGGAAATTCCAAAGTTGAGAAGCTTACAACGAAAGAAGGAAACATTGATGTGCGTTCTGGGAATGTAACCGTTGATACGTACAAAGGAAAACTTGAAGCAGATGTTCGCTCTGGAAGATTAAAAGTAACAGTTTCCGAACTTATTGATTCCATTGATGCCCATGTGCGCTCAGGCTTAATTGACCTAGACTTACCAAGTGACGCCGACTTTACATTAAACGGCGAAGCAAATAGCGGATACATTTCAAATGACTTTTCTCTCGATGACTCCACAAGGGATAAAGGAAGCTTACAGGGTAAGCACGGTGCTGGCACCCATGATGTGAACATTAAAGTGAATAGCGGAAAAGTAGATATCAGATGATGAATAGCGCTCAAAAATGGGCGCTTATTCTAAGAAAGGAGAGTTTCAAATGACCAAATCTACGATATCGGCACGAATACGATTTGGAAGAGGCCTTTACTTATTATTTGCGATCATTTACTTATTGTTCATTATTGGACAAGTATTTACAGCTGGACTGGCTATTTTTGTCGGTGCTGAAAACTGGTTGACCCATACATCACTCGTTCATATCTTAGGATTAAATATCCCCGTACTCATGCTGATAGTAGCTTTCATCGGAAAAATGCCTCGTTGGGGTTATGGGTATGTGATTGGACTAGCACTGTTCGTGTTCGGTATGTATTTTAGTGCAAATTTTACAAGGATTGCTTCTTGGGTTGGAGCTTTACATCCCGTATTGGCAATGATCTTATTTATTTTATCGGTTAGTGTTGTAGTTGATACATGGAAATTAATTAGGAAAAAATAGATAAAAAGAATCGTAGGTTTAAGTTCTAAAGCCTACGATTCTTTCATTTACTGATAGGCTGATAACCCAAGCAAGGTTTTTAGGTCAACTATTTCAAAGCCTTTCCTTTGTAAATCTTCAATGATATTTTCTTCTATCGAAATACAGGAAGATACCAAACATACCAAACATACAATAAGTACTATTAACACCATTAGGACCATACCAGCGTCCCCTTCCTTCGTCCGAACTCACAGACATGTCACTTTTTATATTTTAGATAAAAATATAATGACAAAATTTTCAATCTATTTTATTATAAGAATAATACATTTTTATCGTTGGTGTGACCAACACAGAAAATAACCAGTTTGTGAAACTTGCACAAGACAAAATATTAAAGGTAAAATAATAAATAACGATATTTATAAGTATACTTTTCATAATATAGGATATAACTTTATTCAGTTGAAAACCTAACTGAATGAATTTGTTTATATTTATTCACCCTCTAAATAAATATAATAGCCGAGAGGAGATTTGCCATGACCACCAATAACGAATCAAAAAAAGAGATCACCGTAGATTCAACTGTTCAGCTAAAAGGGATAGTAAAAGCTATTTTTAATGATTCTATCCATGTGCAAATTGGAGGAAAAATTATCACACTACCTGCATCAAACCTGTTAAAACAAAACAAACCTTTAACCTAATTTGTAAAAAACACCGTTCGAAGGATGAACGGTGTTTTCTTATGGTTCTAGTCTTTTTTCCTAATTGATATTTGCCATTCTGCGCCAGTACCAATTTTATATTTTTTTGCAAAGGACTCTTGATTAAGGGCTACTCCAATCTTATCTAAAGAGTTTATATACAAAATCGGCTCACCTAGCCCACTTTCAGCAAAGGAACGTCCATACTTCATCTTACTCTCATATACATTTCTTCCTTCACAATCAATCATGACATCAAATACTTCACCATACTCATACCCTATTTGAGTAAATAAGGTTCGATCAATATTCGTCCACAAGTTTCCGAAGCGTACATCTAGGATATCAATATTTCCAATCACAACCTCATTATCAACCGTAGCTTCAAAAATAGGCAATGCCACTAATGATTCCACTGCAACAGTAGGACCTACCTCTTTATATGTAATAATACCTGAAGCAAGCCTAGCCCCCGTATACGCATAAACATCCCTTCCATGAAAGGTGTATGATTCGCCAGAAAAAGGCAACCGATTTATGCTTTCATCAATGGTCCTAGCTTCTTTAACTCCAAACCTTTTTTGGATGTGAGTTATTGTCCCGTTATCAGGTGTCACGATATAATGATTTGTCTCCGTTAACACTACAATGCTTAATCGGTCAGAACCAACACCAGGATCAACAACAGAAACAAAAACAGTCCCCTCTGGCCAATACTTAATAGTTTGGAATAAACGATAAGAACCTTCCCAGATATTAAATGGCGTAATGTCATGAGTAAGATCAAAAATCTGTAAGTCTGGGTTTACCGACAGAGCAACACCATACATTGCGCTTACAGCTCCATCACTCAAACCAAAATCAGTTTGTAATACAAGATGATTTTTCGTCACAATTCATTCCTCCACTTTTTGTGAATTAACGATTATCCTTAATTAAAAATAAAAAAACCACGTCATTATCAAATCGATAAGGACGTGGTTTATCTCACGCGGTACCACCTTACTTTACCGTTTGCTCACACAAACAGTCTCAACAAGTACAAAGGTCAAGATTTGCCTGTATACTGTGGTATTGATAACGAGTACCAAATCTCGTCGGAACCTACTCATAACAAGGTTACTTTCAGCACGAAACTCAGAGGCCATTGTTCAGATTCGCATTTTTGCTTCTTTTCAGCTACCGAAGCTCTCTGTGTAAAATAGCTAAATCCTACTTTTTCTCTTCATTGTCTTTAGATTAGGTGAATTTTTCAAATAGTATATCAATTATATCCAAGATTATTTTTTATTTCAAATGTGATTTTTCCCTTATTCTTTGTAAAGTATCCCGAATAGGTTTGGTAAATTTCGGATATACAATACGAAAAAATGGGTCCACTCTGAGACCGTTTATTTTTAATAATTTTTTTCCTTTGTCGTTGGTATTTTAATTTCCCCGTTAGAAATGAAAATTGTAAGTTTCGATACTATAGTATACAAAAGGGTTGCAGATAGTATAGCA
Organism: Bacillus nitroreducens; assembly: GCF_964021195.1. Taxonomy (NCBI): domain Bacteria; kingdom Bacillati; phylum Bacillota; class Bacilli; order Caryophanales; family Bacillaceae; genus Bacillus; species Bacillus nitroreducens. Next base: position 816,136 of record NZ_CAXHYI020000003.1, read on the forward strand.
AGAATGGCTGCTACAATAATATCTCCAGGATAATGTACGCCCACCCAAATGCGTGAAAAGCCCACTAAACACGCGAACGCCATCCAAAAATATCTCCCTGTTTTTTTAAATAAGAAGAAGGTAAAACAAACGGCAAAAAAGATCATCGTATGATCACTTGGAAATGAGTTATCAACGGATTTTTCAATTAATTGATTTACATTCGATAATTCAGCAAAGGGCTGCTTATTGGAATGAAATAATCCAGCCACCCTTCCAAGCAACACAGCTATTCCAACGGAAAGTAATCCACTAATCACCATAATCTGGTTATTAGAACCCTTTTTAAAAAGTTAGAAAATAACCGTAAGGATTAGCAAATACAATGAGTAATTTGCAACTAATATCATGGGCCCATCCAAAAACGGTAATTCCCTTCCTAGCTCATTAATTTTGTAAAATAGTTCTGTATTGAAATCCATTAGATTCATCAAATCGCCCCCTCACATATCCTACCGAATTTTACTGCTCTTTAAAATTTAAAAAATCGATGCAGCTTACCCTTCATTACAAAAGTGTGAGCTACATCGAAAATTCTAGTTATAGGATTGGGGACAAGAGCCTTGAAATGGACTCTTTAAATTTAATGTTTGCCCCTCTTTTTCCATATTCTTCATTTGTCAATAGTTTAGATAGTTTAATATCTTGCTTAAAAATATCAGTAAGCTCTTTAGATATAAGTTCATCATATAAAAACGCATTTACCTCAAAGTTTAAGCGGAAACTTCTTACATCAATATTAGCTGTACCAACTGAAGAAATTTCCTCATCGACAACAAGTGTCTTTGAGTGAATAAAGCCGTTACTGTAAATATACACATTCGCTCCTACAGGAAGCAATTCCCCTATATGTGAAAGGGTTGCCCAATAAACGAAAGGATGGTCAGGTTTATCAGGAATCATGATATTCACTTCAACACCCGAGAGGCATGCCACTCGAAGTGCATCAAGTAAACTTTTATCTGGAATAAAATAAGGTGTCTGCATATAAATGGATTTTTTCGCTGAATAGATCATTTTGATATACGCATTTTTTATTTGTTCAAACTCTGAATCAGGACCACTTGTTACAATTTGAATCCCAACATTACCCAGTCTAACATTCTCAATTGGGAAAAGTTCAGGATCATACATAATATCAAAATCACGCGATGCTTGGTTCCAATCCAAAATAAAACGTGCCTGCATTGCATCCACTGCATTTCCTCTTATACGCAAATGAGTGTCCCGCCAATAGCCAAATCTTGAATTCAGTCCTAGATACTCATCCCCCACATTAAAGCCACCTACATACCCAATTTTCCCATCAATAATGACTAATTTTCGGTGGTTACGGAAATTCATTCGCAGATTAACAAACCTTAATTTGGATGGAAAAAAGACCTCAACTAGTCCACCTGCTTCACGAAACTCTTTAAAAAATCGCTTCGTCAGCGCTCTAGATCCTAACTCATCATAAAGTACACGGACCATCACACCCTCTTTTACCTTCCTGGTTAAATGGGACATTAATTTTCGACCTAGATTATCGTTTTTTATAATGTAATATTGCAAATGAATGGATTCTTTGGCATTCTCAATGTCTTGAAATAAACTTCTAAATTTCTCTTGTCCATCGACGAATACTTCAACCGCATTATTTTTCGTGAACAATGCCTGGTCATTCACAAGATTCATATAGATCAAGTCTTTATTTTCTGCTGTAACCTGGTCGCTAAAATGAAATTTTTCCGTACGTATCAGTTCTTTTTGCTTCTCTACCACTTGTTCAATGCCACTCTTTTTTAAATCATCCCATTGAAAAAGATGGTCACGTGTCAAATTTCGACCTAGTATCAAATACATGATAAATCCAAGTACTGGTATAAAGAAAAGCACTAACAACCATGCCCAAGTTGAACTTGCATCTCTTCTTTCACGAAAAATAACAATTACGGCAAAAACAATGTTTAAAACCATAACTAACCCTAATAGTAACGAAGAGATATTCACCATATTTCCCTCTCTCACCCGATTCATTCTACCTACATTCAAATATACTATATATCAGAATGTTTATGAAACAATAAGCTATGCTTAGAACTTATGAACGTTGTTTTACGCTCGTCATTGCCTAGTAAAATTGAAAAAGTATTTGTTCATTTTATGTAAGAAACCTGACTTCATTTTGAAAGCCAGGTTTCCTTTCTAATGAATATTTTTATTTACATACTGTCCATAATCTGGAATTGCGATTTGATCAAAATCCTTTACCAATTTTGCTAATGATTCATCCAATAGCTCACCTGTCATAGGCGAACCATGACCTGTAATAGCAACAACAGGCTTAAGTGCCTCTAGCGTCTCAACAGACTTCTTCGCTGCCTTCCAATCGGTTGTTAAATACCTTGGTGGACCACTGATTTCCTGTTCCTGTGTAATCACCTTATATAAAAATTCTTGTTTGACTGTTACAAACGCATCGCCAACAATTAGGGAACGATCTTTCTCACGAAAAAAAGAGACATGGCCTGGTGTATGACCAGGTGTATGAATCCAACGAAAATCTGGTAGATGTGGAACCGTACCATCTGCTGGAAGCTTTTCTACATGATTTCCTAACTGAATCGGCTCATTCGGGAACAGCGGCGACATTTTGGCTACCATTCCTCCCTCTACCGTTGCATCTGGTTCAGGATAGCTTTTTTGCCCTGTTAAAAATGGCATTTCTAGTTCATGCGCATAGACAGGTACATCCCAGTGTTCCACTAGTTCGATAATGGCACCCACATGATCAAAATGACCATGAGTCAATAAAATAGCTTTGGGCCGATTCTCTGCACCGAAGCGCTCTTCACAAACTCCGATTATTTCTTGTGCAGAACCAGGCATACCCGCATCAACAATAAGATATTCTGATGTACCAGGCTCCCCAATAACTGCAAAATTTACAATTTGGATGGTATGAGAATAAATATCTGGTGTTACTTGTATTCCTACCCCACTGGCAATGGAAGTGGCAGGGATAAATTTATAATCACTTCCATACTGCATGTCTTTCTGCATGTAGATCCTCCTTAAACAGTTCACATATTGTTAGTGTCTCAAAGGACCCACTTTTTATTTATACTTAAAGAGAACTTTACCTTAATCCCCAAGATTGGATAACCATTGCTTTAATTTACGTTTTGGATAATACACCGTTCCATTTAAAACAATATGAGGAATAGATGGATATTCTTTTACTAATTCCTTCGCATCCTCTTTTGAAATCCCAATATGATAATGGATGTCCTTCTCTTTTATAAGCTCGTCTAAATCATCTTCGTCAAATGAATCCAAGACGGTTTTTGCATCTGGATTTTTGAAGTTTTTTAAGCCATTACCTATGAAATACCCCGCTACAGCAATACCTATACCCAAGTACAGCATATCCACTTACTATCACCCCAATTTGTATATTTAAGAACGAATCCATTTCCAAATTTCCTTTGGCGTAGCATTTTTACCATACATAAGGATACCTGTTTTAAAAATCTTCCCTGCAAGCTTCATACATAACCAAATGCTGATACCTAAAATAACTAAAGAGACAATAATTTCAATCCACGGCCATTCTTCTAAAAATGTAAGTCGTAATAATAACACCCCTGGTGCTGTAAACGGGATATAGGTTCCTATCTGAGCAATAAGACCGCCAGGATCCCCAATAACTGGTCCGATAAATACAAAAGGTAAAAATGGAAGCATCATCACCATACCTTGAAAGTTACCCGCTGAAGACATATCTGCCATTGTCGCACCGACACCTACAAATAATGCCGCAAACAGGAGATAACCTAGGATCGCAATTAAAACAAATAATAAAACCTCTGGTCCAATTAAGTAGTCTAAAATAGGGATATCTAGTTTCCAAAGTGCTATCGGTATACCGAAGCCCAAGAATACGACTGCTTGAATCATACCTAAAATGAAGTATCCGATAATTTTTCCTTGCATCAGCTCTCCAGGGGTAAGAGATGATAACACAATTTCGGCAACCTTATCCTTCTTTTCTTGTGATGCACTTTGAAATATATACATTCCCGAAAAAACAATTGAAAGGAGAATGATTCCTGCAAAAGCCCCTGGTATGACTCGTTCTAATGGGTCTTCACCCAATATATCAGACTCTTCTTCAACTGTTGTCGCTGGTTCTTCGATTGATGTTCCCTCAAAAATTATTTGTTTTGAGAAGGCCGATAATTGTTCTTCCGTAAGCCCCAGTTTTTCCATTTGCAAAGTCTTTAATGGAACCTCTAAAACTTGAACTTGATTCATAAAAAATGGATTTATCTCTTCACTAGTTTGGACGGGAATCACACCATTTTCGAAACTTTCTTGCTCTAACAAGATGAATGCTGTATTCTCCGATTCTTTTAATTCATCAAGAATTTCTTCTTTACTTGATTCAGTTGCCTCGAGCTCCCAATTTAACTTATGTACAGCAACTGTTTCCTCTATGACTTCAAAAACACCAAGCTCATCACGAACAAGAACCCGTGTTGAAATTTCTTCCTCCCCGTCTGATCCACCAAAAAAACTTCCGATGAACATAAATGCTAGGAATATGGCAGGAGTTAGAAATAAACCAATTAAAAAGGACTTATTTTTTAAATTTCTTTTGATCTCCCATTTTGCTACCTTCATGGCGTTACGCATTTATAGTAGCCTCCTCTCGAAACATGTTCTTATCCGTGGCGATATCAATAAATATTTCATGTAGGGAGATTCGGTCAATGGATAACTCATTAATTTCCATCTCTTCAGGTAAATGCTTTAACCAACTCGCCACTTGTACATCCTTCGTTAGGTACAAGACAGATGTATCATCCTGTTGCTCCACACGTTGGACCTCTGGAAGACCTTGCAGTATGTCCAATTGGTTCTTCCCACGGATCGTACATTTAAAGTTTGCATACTCCTTTTTCACATTGTCCATCGAACCATAGATCACTTTTTGTCCTCGATGAATCAAAAATAACCGATCACACATCTCTTCGACTAAATTCATCTGATGCGAGGATAATAGAATTGCAGTACCATTTTTGGCAAGACTCCTTATCTCCTCCTTAAATAATTCCTGGCTAACTGGGTCAAGCCCTGAAAATGGCTCGTCAAGGATGAGAAACTTCGGTTCGTGTAAGATAGAAGCAATAAATTGTACCTTTTGTCCCATTCCTTTAGAAAGTTCTTCAACCGAAGCATTTTCCTTCCCTTCTAATCCAAATTTTTTTAAATAAGTAAGCGCACGTTCCTTGGCCTTTTTTAGAGGGTAATCCTTTAATTCTGCAAAATACAATAGAATATCCATTACCTTCACATTTTTATAAAGACCTCGCTCCTCTGGTAAATATCCGATCATATTTCGAGGAATTTCTTGATGACCTTGGAAGGTAATAGATCCCTCGTCTGGATACATAATCCCCATAATATTACGGATGGTTGTTGATTTTCCTGCTCCATTTGGGCCAAGAATAGCCATTATTTCTCCTTTAAAAACCTCAAAAGAAATGTCTTTTAGCACCTCTACATGTTTAAAAGACTTTTTCAAATGCTCAACCTTTAGAAAAGCTTCCATCTACATTCCTCCTTATTTACTACTCTCTTACACTAGCCAATAACCGATATTCCACTAGTATTTATGTACGGTTCACTTTTCAAAAAGTTTCAAAAACACAAAAAGGAACTGGTGCACCAGTTCCTCCTCTACTGTGTTTTTATTCTTCTCGGGTAATGAAAAATCATCCTTAGAATCGTGTAAAACAACAAAATATATACAATTGTATTCACAATCCAATGTGTTCCGATTAGTACATTGGCGATTGAAAAAATAATGATTGGTTTTGTCAGTGCAAATGCACACATTTTCCAAAGAAACTGAAACTTTAGTTGGCGGTTTACAAGTTTACTTAACCCTACGCCAATACCAGCTAAAATGGAAATCCCTGCGATCCCTGTAAATAGCATCATAAATGGGTAAAAAAGAAGAACCTGGATGATGTATACATTTTGAGGAATACCACTTTCTTTATAAGAGTCATCCAATAGTAATTTAATTTCAACGGGAAGTGCGACGATAAACAGCAATAAAAGTAAAAATAGAATTGTATTTCTCATTTCTAACTTATTCAGCCGTTTCATCGCTGCCTTATTCGGCAGCCGCAAACTATCCATCAATGTCGATATGAGTTTCACATAAAGCCACTCGCTTCTTTATAGATATGCTGACTTAAAGATACCTTTCCAAATAGAAGGAAAGGTATCTAAAGGATTATTTATAAAATTCGTCAGGAATTCTGTCAAATTTACGATTGTGGTATAAAAGTGGCGGTTTGTTGTTATTTTCAATCTCAACCACTTCACCAATCAAGATCATATGGTCACCAGCTTCAACAGTTTTAAAGGTTTTGCAGTGTAGCACTCCAGCAGTATCCTTGAGAATTGGAAGATTGTTCGTAGACATCTCCCATTCACAGTTACCAAAACGATCTGTACCCTTACTTGCAAACAATGCACAGATATCTGCTTGGTCACCAGCTAATACATGTACCGCGAACTTATCAGTTTTCGTAAAAATATCATAAGTGGATACTCTCTTATCGATTGACCACAAAATTAATAAAGGATCTATTGAAACGGAGGCAAATGAGTTAACAGTAAGTCCAAGTGGTACCCCATTTTCATCAGTCGTAGTTACAACTGTTACACCAGTCGGATAATTGCCCATTACGTCTTTAAAAGTTTGAACTTTTGCTTGATTATCCAATGTCTGAACCCCTTTCTATACGATGACACATTTTTTCATATTTTTTTCACATTATACATTATTTTAACTATATCATGATTACATTGACAATTCTAATTGAACGCTTTTTTATGCAGCACCTATATCATGTACTCCCAAATTCAACTGATATCCGCATGAATATCTTTAGCGATATATATTCCCTTGACGAATCCATTTTGTAGCAACCCATTTTTCCCCCTCTGTTACGGGGACACTTGAATGAAGAGACATACGGTCTACCTCACTTTTACTATTTCCATAGTGAAAATACACTGCAGAACCTTTTTTGGGAACGATCGAAACGCCCACTCTCGGAAAAACAGTTTCTCCTCCTGCCTGTACATCATTTAGATAGATAAGTAGAGTAGCAACCCGCTGTCCTCCCTTTTCAGGATCTACTTTACCTGGTGGAAAATAATCAAAATGACTTTTGTATTCCTCACCAATACCATAATTTAACACCTGGAGACCTTCTCCATTTTCAATCGGAAACTCTGTTAATTCCGAAATTCGATTTTCTATTTTTTTTATAAACTGATTTTCTCGTAAATAAAAAGACATTCCTTTACTGGTCCGACCTGTTGCTGCTTTTTCTTCCCCAGTCTTTGGATCAATAACAGTTGAAGGCTTTAGACGGTCCCTAGACATTTCAATCAATTGGTCACATTCCCCAAAGCTCAACACATTTTCTAAATGTAGAATAAAAGGTTTGTCTATTTTTGATAAAACCTTGATCTCGCGGTCACTCGTATATATCGTATTTCCCTTTTTTGCGATTTCGGGCTGTTCGTATTCAAATGGAGCTTGTACACCCGATGTATGTAGCGGTTTATTGCCCACAATTCGGAACAAAGTGGTGTAAGAGAGTCTTGGGTCATACCCTTTACGAATCATGGCATCTACAATCGCTTCTGGGTTAACGCCGCTGTTAAGTGTTTTCATAATCCAATCCATGAGTGCACCTGGAATTTGATTCACTTTCTCCATCTTTCCCTCTCCTTTTAGCCCATATTTATTCATTTTGGGATGTGAAATGCTTGTATCCTGCAACAAGAAACCCCTTACAATCTATTGTAATATATAAAAGTTAAATTGTGGTAACATTTACTCTATTAAAAAAATGAAATATTTAGACAAAAAATAAAAGTAACCACAAGTGTAGTTACTCAAATAAAGTTAGTATTTTTATGTATGCGCGTCGCTTTAGACTCCAAAAAACTCTCTCGCTAAATCTACAAATCCTATTTCGTCATCAGGGACTTCATCCTCATGAAAAATGGCATCAACAGGGCAAACAGACTCACAAGCCCCACAATCAATGCAAATGTCGGGATTGATATAATACTGATCATCACCTAGTTCAATGCAGTCGACAGGACATACATCTACACATTCAGCCGCTTTCTCCGCCCCACATGGAGACGTGATTACGTATGCCACCAAACCCCTCCTCATTTGAAGACTCTATTTTAGTACAGCCTATGTTGCTATTAGGAGAAGTATGACGGATATTGTGAATTTGCGTAATAAACATAGTTGAAGGTGAAGATTAGTATAGTTTTGATACATTCTGCTAGTCCTCATGTCATACTGAATCAAGCTCACTTTTTGCCTTATTAATACGGCTATCTTTCTCACTACGTCTAGATTAGTTCTTTATCTGACTCGAATTAACGAGTCTCGAATAGATCTGTCTGAACCGCTGCCTCTTTCTGACTCTATATTCGGTTGACTCTGTCCGAATCAGGGACTCATTTTGACTAACCTTATTTTTGATTTGAGTTTGTCAGAATCCCCCTTTTTTCCAACACACTCAACTACTTTCGAACTTCTCTGCCAGAATCACCTCTCCTTTCAAACTCGCTTAACCTGTTTAAGCACATAACAAAAAAGGGCGAGACCCATTGATCTCCCCCTACAAAAAGTCTTACTCACTCTTTTTCCCTGTATACTCAAGTATTGCATCTCTTAGGAATTCAGCCGTACCTGGTTGTTCTTTATCGTAGTACGCTGTAAATCTTTCATCATCTACATACATGTGTGCCAAACCTGCATGTGCCTCTTTGCTATATTCTTGCCAGTAGAACATGAGCCACTGCTTATGCATTTCAGCTGCTTTTTGTGCTAATTCTCCCTTAGCATCACCCGTTTTCATCGCTTCATGTAACGTTTCCATTAATTCTTCACCTAAGCGAGTGACTGCCTCATGGTCCTCTTTAGACATATTCATGAATTTTTCATTTGATTTCTTTACAGCTTCTTCACCATATTTTTCTCGGATTTCTTTCCCGTATTTTTTCTCATTTTCTTCTATTGCTTTTCTTTTAAAACCTTCAAATTTTTCCTGATCAGACATAGTTATTCTCCTTTCTTTTTGCGCAATGGTTTTTTCGACATTGGCTATCAATTGATCGATTTGCTTTCGTCTATCAAGGAGCTGCTCTCGATGTTCTTTTAGTGCTTTGGATTCATCAAATGCAGGATTCGTTATGATTTGTTTAATCTCAGTTAGATTGACTCCAAGTTCACGGTAGAAAAGAATTTGCTGGAGACGGTTCACTTCTTCTTGGCCATAGATGCGGTACCCTGATGAATTGATTCTTGCTGGCTTAAGAATTCCAATCTCATCGTAGTACCGTAATGTTCTTGTACTAACTCCCGCTAATTTTGCTAGTTTTTGTACCGTATATTCCAACTCTTCACCCCCTGATAATTTCACTTTACACCTTTACGCAACGTCAAGGTCAATAACTCTTCTAAAGAAATTTTTTCAAAAAATAAAATAGCCCTACAAGATATGTATTACCTTGTAGGGCATAATTAATTAGTTTTCTTGAATATTTTTACGGTCTTTTCTAAAGATTTTTGATAACACTTCGTACACAATTGGAACAACAAGCAGTGTTAGCAATGTTGAACTCGCAAGACCACCGATAACAGTAATACCAAGACCTTTTGATATTAAGCCACCGCCGCCTTCCCCAAATAATAACGGGATTAATGCTCCAATAGTTGCAATTGCCGTCATAAGGATTGGGCGTAAACGGGTTGATCCAGCTTCAAGAACAGCCTCACGCATTGTCATACCATCACGTTCCATACGAATAATACGGTCTACTAGTACGATTGCGTTTGTAACAACGATACCAATCAACATTAACAGACCCATCATCACGGAGACGGAAATGGTTTCACCTGCAATTAGTAATCCAATAAACGAACCAATTACAGTAAATGGAAGGGAGAATAAAATCGCAAATGGTGCAACCCCTTCTCCAAAGGTTACTACAAGAATAAAGTATACTATCGCAATGGCTGCAAGCATTGCAAGCCCTAGCTGAGTAAATGTTTCAACCATGTCAGCTTGGACACCAGCAACTCCAAGAGTTACTCCTTTTGGTAGGTCAAGTTCATCAACCTTTTCTCCTACCTTTGCTGTTACCTTGGAAATATCGTCCTCACTAATAGTTCCTGAAACGGATGCATAATACTCACCCTTACTTCGAGCAAGAGTGTTTAATGTTGTTCCTTCCTCAACCGTTACAAGTTCAGAAAGAGGCATTGTTGTTCCTGTTGCGGTTGGTATAGGTGTTGCAAGAAGTTCATCGATTGATTTAGGCTCAGCCACTTCTTCTTGCTTAACGACAACTTCTAACGTATTGCCATCCTTTTCAACTGTTGTTAACACCTCTTGAGAACGGTCAGGATTTAGCATCATCACAATTTGTCCAGTTGTTAATCCATATTGTAACAACTCATCCTGTTCTACCTTAAAGCTGTACTCTACATATGCATCTTCAGCACTTGAAGAAACATCTTCTAAGCCGTCTACATCCTTCATGACACCTTCGACCATATCAACAGCATCATAAAGCTTGTTTAAATCTTCACTATATAATGTATAACTTACTTCATTCGTATTCATGGACATAGACGAGAAGTTTTGGCTCTTCCATTCTCCTGATTGGCCAATATTGAATACATACTCTTCAATCTCATCACGCACTTCTGGGAAGTTATCCATCTCTGGGTCAAAAATGAGGTACATTAACGCACCATCCCCTCCGCCTCCCATCATTGCGGCCATTGGATCTCCACTTTCTGTAACCGAAACTTGGAGAATATCAATATCTTCTCGTTTCAGCAATTCGTCTTCTACTTCTGCTACATTTTCAAGTGTATCTTCCATAAGGTCGCCAGTTCCTGGTGTATAAGTTAAATACATGACCTTTTCTTCTTCACTACCCATAAAACTAAAACCAATTAGGGGAGTTAATGCTAAGCTACCACCTAAAAGTAAGATAGAAAGAACAGATACAATAATTTTGTGATTAAGTGACCAATTTAAAATACCTTTATACCAGTTTGCGAGCTTTCCTACTTCCTTATGCTTTGCTTCTGTTTTTTCAGCATAAAGCTGCTTTTTAAACAAAGTATGGGATAATGCAGGTACAATTGTAATTGCCACTAATAGTGAAGCCCCTAATGCAAATGACATTGTTAAGGCAAATGGTACAAACAATTCTCCAACCATACCACCTACAAAAATAAGTGGTGCAAAAACTGCAACTGTTACTAATGTAGATGAAAGGATTGGTTTGAACATCTCAAGTGTTGCTTCACGGATTAACGCACGTCCATTTAATTTTTCTTCTTTCAAATGGAGCCTTCGATATATATTTTCGACTACGACAATGGAGTCATCAATTACCCGTCCAATCGCTACTGTAACTGCCCCTAATGTCATAAGGTTTAGTGTAATATCTAACCACTTCAGTAATAACAGTGCCATAAAAATGGATACTGGAATGGATACAATTGAAATAATCGTTGATCTGAAATTACGTAGGAAAAGTAAGATGATGATTACTGCAATTAAACCACCAAATAATGCTTTTTCTACCATCGTAGATACAGATTGTTCAATTGGTTCCCCTTGGTCTAGTGAAACATCAATAATCAATCCATCGATATTTTTTTGCTCTTCTTCAATTAGATCTTTAACTCTGTTCACAACATCAACGGTATTGTCTTGTTGTCCTTTTATGATTTGAATCGCAATCGCATCTTTTCCATTTGTACGGGAAACGGATTGTACTCGACCAACTTCCTCAATTGTTGCTATATCCCCAAGTTTTACGAATGGTACGGGGTTTTTCTCAGAAGGCGTAACTGGAATGATCATTTCCTTTAATTCAGTTGCGGTCATGAATTTACCATCAACTGAAACGGCTTGTTCACCTTCTTCAAATTCAAAAAGACCTAATGATACTGACATATCACTTGCTTGGATCATTTGTTTAACAGTATCTTCTGTTAAATCCAGTTCGGCCAATTTTTCTTGGTTATATGTTAATTGTACTTCCTCAATATGCTGACCTGTAATAGTTGCAGAAGCAACTCCATCCAACTTTTGAATTTTTGGAAGTAAAAGATCTTCAACAGTTGATGTTAATTCGACAATATCTTCTGTTGAACTACTTACACTTAATGCCACTACTGGCATCATGTTCATGCTAATGGCTGTAATAACTGGTTCTTGTGCACCTTCTGGTAATTCAACCGCATCTAACGCAGATTGAAGGGCACGTTTTGCCTCATCCATATCCTCGCCATAGTCATATTCGACTTGAATATTCGCCATATTGGAATAGGAATTAGAATAAACTGATTTAACTCCTTCAAGCCCCTCAACCGCTCTTTCAATCGGCATTGAAACATCTTCCATGACTTGCTCAGGTGTTGCTCCTGGATATACATCCATTACCATAAGGAAGGGAATCGATATATCAGGAATGGTCTCTGTCTTCATCTGTGTACCTGAATAAATTCCAGAGACAGTCACAATAATCGTTAGTAACCAAACTGCTAGTTTATTTTTTAATACAAAATTAGCTATACCTCTCACTTTTACACCTACCCTAGATTGACTTATTAAACCCATTTATTTATACTAATGACCATTCAGTCATTTGTCAATGAAAAGAGAGCGGGAGAGTAATGAAAATGGTGAAAAAACAACTGATTATGGAAAAGGCATTAGAGCTATTTGCCAAACAAGGATTCGAGGCAACCTCTGTTCAACAAATAACCGATCAATGCGGGATTTCAAAGGGTGCATTTTATCTTTCCTTTAAATCGAAGGATGAATTAATTATTGCCTTAATCGACCAGTTTATGGAGCAAATCATCACCGACATTGACTACATAGTCAGAAACAAACTCGATAATGAAAATTTATTACATGAGTTTTACTATGTAAGCTTTCAGTCCTTTAAACAACATTCCGACTTTGCCAATATCCTTATGAAAGAGTATACGCAATCATTAAACGAACAACTCATTTTAAAAATGCGAGAATTTGACAAATTAATGAATACAACCATTCTATTATTAATTGAGCGCGTCTATGGAGAAAAAGCAGAGCACATCAAATATGACCTTCTCTATTGCATAAAAGGTTTTATGAGTATGTATTCAGAACTTTTTTTAACTCAAAAAGTTTTATTTGATGTAGAGATTCTTTGTCAGTCTCTTGTGGAAAAAACGAATTTAATGGCGGAGGGAATAACAATCCCGTTTCTAAATATAGAGGAGATGGATTTGTCCTTCATTAGTGTAGAGGACGATATGACAAAAGAGCAGGTAACTTCAATTATTACAGAAAAGATACAAGAAATGGAAGATTCCATCGAAAGAGAGTCTTTACTACTTTTACAAGGGCAGGTAGATGACCGGACATATAGACCAGCTATTATTAAAGGACTTATCCACAACCTACGAAATCATCCTCAATGTAAGTGGATTGCCCTTGTTCTTAGTAGGTATTTTAACTGACACATACGTTTTACATTACTTGCACTTCATTTCAATTAAATACGGCAGAATGCTGAGCATTCTGCCGTAAATTCGTAGTTATTATCTTATCTGACCATTTCCAGTCATTAAGAATTTGACTGTTGTTAAAGCTTTTAAGCCCATAGGCCCACGAGCATGTAGTTTCTGAGTGGATATGCCAATCTCTGCACCAAACCCGAGTGCTCCACCATCTGTAAACCTTGTTGAGGCATTATGATAGAGAGATGATGCATCCACCAGTTTCATAAATATATCTGCCGTTTCTTGGTTTTCTGTAATAATAGCTTCTGAATGTTTTGTTCCATATGTTTCAATATGATCTATAGCTTCGTGTACATCATCTACAATCTTCATCGCAATGTGTAAATTTAAGTATTCATTTGCCCAGTCTTCTTCACCCGCTGGGATTGCATCTGGAAGGATTGTTAGTACCCTTTCATCTCCATGAACAGTAATCGAGTGCTCCTGTAATGTTTTTACTAGGTCTTCTTGATGATTACGTAACCAATCTTTATGAATGAGTACTGTTTCTGCTGCATTACAAACAGCTGGTCGATCCGTTTTTGCGTTCACTAGGATAGGCAAGGCTTTTAATACATCCGCTTCAGAGTCAATATAAACATGGCAGTTCCCAACACCCGTTTCGAGTACAGGCACTGTAGCATGTTTTACAACAGTTTGAATCAAAGAAGCACCGCCTCGAGGAATAAGAACATCAATATATTCCTTCATCGTAAATAATTGTTGAGTTGCCTCTCTGTCCGTACTTGCGATAAACTGAACGGCCTGCCTTGGTATTTTTGTATGATCAAGTGCATATTGGATCACTTCTACGATCGCTTTATTTGTATAAATAGCGGATGAGCCACCTTTTAAGATGATGGCATTTCCTGATTTCAACGCAAGACCTGTGGCATCCACCGTTACATTCGGACGTGCTTCATAAATCATCCCAATGACACCTAATGGGACTGTCACCTGTTTTACCTGCAAGCCATTTTCTAATGTCCAGTCAGAGATAACATGATCAGTCGGATCCTCTAATGCTGCTACTTGACGGAGCCCTTCAGCAAAGTCATGAATCCGCTCTTTGGATAACATTAATCGATCCATGAATGCTGACGTATAACCAGCAGCTTTTCCATTCTCCAAATCGGTCTTATTCGCTTCTAAAATAGATTCATAACTTGCTTCTAAATGTTCTGCTATTATAAACAAAGCTCTGTTCTTATCTTCAGTTGGTAAAATCCCCAATTGCTTTGCAGCATTTTTTGCTTCACGTGCTTGAGTTTTAATATCTACATTTTCTTTCAGTAAATTCACCAAATTCCTCCTTTAGTATCAAATGTCATCTTCGTTCGTTAAACCCCGATTGTAATTGGAGCATCCTTGTGACAAACGAAATCTCCCGTCTCCATAATGATCGTGGACTCCACTACTTGATCATGTTTATCTTGTCGTATTCGTGTCATTTCCGTAGATGACGTCTTTACAACTCCACGGCCAATTTCATCTCCGTCAATATCCATCACTCTCACAACTGCACCTTTTTCAAATCTGCCATTCACTTCAAGAACTTCCTTTAAGCAAAGGCTTTTTTTCTTTTTCACCATACGTTCAGATGCCTGTGGATGGATGATAATTTCCCCTTTGGAGCCAGAATGAAAGGCAATCCATTTTTTCTTTTGATTAAGAGTGTTTAAAGACCTTTTGCAGGTAAAATACGTACCAATTGCCTTTTCATTGGCCGCATCCACAGCAATATTCTCTCTACTTGCATTCCCTAGAAAGGTAGAAATTCCAGATGCCATCGCTATCTTCACTGCTTCAATTTTTGACTTCATTCCACCCGTACCAACTGCACTTCCAGATCCACCTGCTGCATTTTCAATTTCTTCTGTAATTTCAGAGACATGTTCAATCAACTTAGCATCCCTATGAGCTATTGGATTTTTATCATATAAACCATCTATATCAGATAAAATAACCAACTGGTCGGCATCTACTAAGCCTGCTACTTTTGCCGCCAATGTATCATTATCGCCAAAGTTTAAACGCTCGGTAGAAAGCGTATCATTTTCATTCACGATAGGAATTATCCCTCGTTCTAATAAGACATTTAAGGTATTTCTCACATTTTGATAACGCGACTGATCTAAAAAGTCACTTCTTAGAATTAAGATTTGCGAGGCCACATAGCCGTGTGATAAAAACAGTTTCGAATATGATTCAATTAATAACCCTTGACCAATAGATGCAGCCGCTTGTTTTTCTGGCAATGATTGAGGCCGTATAAGGCAGCCTAGCTTACGATATCCCGCAGCAACTGCGCCAGATGAAACAAGGACAACTTCATGCCCGTCATCTTTCAGTCTGGCAATCTCATTCGCTAGTTTTTCTAACTTAATCATGCTTATTTCTCCATGACGACTCGTTAATGAGCTACTTCCAATTTTGATCACTATTCTCTTTTCTATGGACATCCGATCAATCCTCATCTTTTTATTGTTTTTGATTGCCGGACGATAACGGATTTTTACAAGCGCTTATCGCCCGTAAAAGGGTAATATATGTTAGACAGCTCGAATTTTTTCCTTGGTTGCACCTTCAAGCTGTGAACTAATCTCATGTGAACGTAGTGCAGCATGTTTTATCGCTTGTGAAATAGCTTTTCCACCGCCATTATGATCTAAGGCTGCTAAACCTGCGGCTGTCGTTCCATTCGGCGAGGTCACATTTTCTCGTAAGACATGCGGTTGTTCGTCCTGTTGCTGAATCATTTTAGCTGCACCAACAATCGTTTGAGCAATAATATCTCGGGCCATTTTTTCCTGTAGGCCAAACTTTTTCGCAGTTTCCTCCATATGCTCCATTAAGTAATAGAAGTAGGCAGGACCACTACCAGCGACCCCAGTAAATATATCCATATGTTCCTCAGGAATCTCATAAACTTCTCCAATGGATTTAAGTAATTCTTTCGTTAGAGTCATATTTTCATTAGTGGTATTAGTACCAGCTGAAATACCCGTTGCAGACTCTCCAATCTTGCTGGATGTATTCGGCATTACCCGAATGACCTGTTGTCCCTCAGGTAGATACTGCTCCATATAGGTAGTGGATATCCCAGCTAATACAGATAAAACGAGCTGGCTTGGTTGAAGAGATTCTTTGATGGACTGTAATGCATCATCTGCATCTTTAGGTTTCATTGCGAGGACAATAATATCGACATTCTGTAGGTTTAAATGTTTTCTTGTTAAACCGTTTATTTTATATTTTGCTTCAAGCTCTTGTAGTCTTTTTAAATTCGCTCTATTCGTTACCGAAATTTGCTGTGATGGGACTTTCCCTGCGGCAACAATACCTGAAATCATTGCTTCTGCCATGGACCCTGCCCCGATAAAAGCTATTGTTTTTTCATGTAACATCAAATGTCTCCCTTGTGTTAGTGATGTCAAAAAGTCTGGTGAAAATAACACATTCAATGAAGGAACTTCGATTAATTACGGACACAACTTGAAAGAAGTTCGTTTCAGTTCTCTCCATTCCTTGAAAACAAGATAATCACTTTTCCTGCGTTAATAAACATCTGCTCACGTATAACTGTATAGGCTCCTCTATCCAAGACTGTGCAGCTCGGCTTTCGACGCACAGGATGGCTAGTATCGAGGAGACAAGCTGACGTGACATTTTTGACGACGTGTTCTTTTCATCCTCGTTTTTAAACATACACTCTTTTTTTAACAACGTCCTTATCGTAACATCTTTCTATTCATTATCAAGGGCTTCTCGGAAAGACATGTGTATATGTTTCAATTAGTGAGTGTAAACGCTACCAAAGAAAGATAACTACTTCAAACCCTTTATTTTGCGGTCATAAAGTGGCTGAGGCAAGAATTTGCAAGTTGAGCAAGAATCTCCACTTGGCGAACTCTGACGAATTTTGACGTACGGTCAGAGAAACAGATTTCGAGTATTCAAAGAGCAAACACAAAAGTGGTTTAGTGTTTTGTTTAAAAACGAGGAAACCCCTTCACGTTAATCTCTGCACAAGTGTTAGTAATCGCTTCTTCTACCCAACAAAAAAGTGGTAAACTAAAGCTGGAGGGATGGCGCAAATGAAAACACAACCTTACATAAATCAACTTTTTATCGGTAAACCCAAAACAGTCGGAGATCCAAATGCAAAAAAGCCTATGGATAAAGAATGGACCAGTGGAATTTTTAAGGAACCTACCCAACAACCTGTCTGGCTTAGTAAGGTTGGTTTAGAGGGAGACGGTCAAGCCGATCTTAAAAATCATGGTGGACCTGAAAAAGCTGTCTTCGTTTATCCAGCAGGTCATTACGAATATTGGCAAATTGAATTAAATAACAAACTAATTCAGGCAGGAGCAATGGGAGAGAACTTTTCTACAGTGGGGCTTGATGAATCCAATGTTTGTATCGGTGATCTCTATGAAGTAGGCGATGCGATAGTTCAAGTATCACAGCCACGACAGCCTTGTTGGAAACCTGCACGACGATTTAAAATAGTAGACCTTGCATTACAAATTCAAAAAAGCGGACGCACTGGATGGTATTACCGTGTAATTAAAGAAGGAACTATTAACGAAAAAGATACGTTCAAATTAGTAGAACGTCCTTATCCTGATTGGACAATTGCCCGCTGTAACGAGGTCATGCACGAAAAGAAAGATGACCTAGAGGCAGCAGCACAACTGGCTGCGTGCGAATACCTCGCACCAAATTGGATAGATACTTTAACGAAACGACTAAAAGGGGAATCAAAGTCAATTGAAAAACGAGTATATGGACCGAACAAATAAGTTGTAGGGGTAATATAGAGGCTATTAAGCAACAGGAGTGACAGAAACGATTATGTTGGGTGATGAAGGACTGACAGAGTAAAATCTTTTATCGAAGAGGTCTTCATTACCCCATGAAAGACCTTATAACTTAGTTTTTTTTCAAAGGTTCTTCCTAACACCTTTGAAGGACTTTCCAAACAAAGTTTGCATTCCATAGGTCCTTCATGATACTGATGGAGGACCTTTTCCTCTATAACAACTAACAGATTTTCCCTCACAATCTTAAAAGTGAGAATTGGAGTTTAATAAGTAGATTTTCTCGAATTTTTCAATTAATAAAAACTTGAAATATATCAAAAAACTTGGTATTATACATACAAATCTAAAAGGCTATATGTAACTGGCGCACGCGGAGAACCGCGAGGGAGCATATAGTATCGGAGCCGTTCGCCTGGGCAGAGGTAAGGGAAAGTCCCTTGCCTCTTTCTGTTTATCGTGCGCGGTTATTATAAACTGCCAAACTTTAAAACAGAATCCAGAGTACATGCATTTGTAGAAAATTAGTTTTTCCTGAAAATCTATTATTAAAAGTGAGGTAGACAAGATGAGCACACTCATTGAGAACAAGGTAAAAACAATTAAAACTTTAAATAATATAGCGGAAAGTGGACTTAAAGTGTTCAGGAATGATCGTTTTATCATTGATGATCAAAGCGAAAACCCTGACGCTATTGTCGTTCGCAGCTTCAATATGCATGACCTAGAACTAGGCGATAATTTAAAGGCAATTGCACGTGCAGGTGTTGGGGTTAACAATATTCCAATTCAAAGTTGCACGGAAAGAGGAATTGTTGTATTTAATACACCTGGTGCGAACGCAAACGCAGTAAAGGAAATGGTATTAACTGCATTAATGGCGACTTCTCGTAATGTTTTTTCAGGTATTGCTTGGACAAAAACCTTAGTAGATAAAGGAGACGAAATCCCAGCACTTGTTGAAAAAGGCAAAAAGCAATTCGTCGGAAAAGAAATCAAAGGCAAAACACTTGGTGTAATCGGTTTAGGTGCAATTGGTGCACTTGTTGCAAACGATGCGCTCGATTTAGATATGGATGTTATCGGATATGATCCATTTATCTCTGTCGATACAGCTTGGAACCTATCACGCAATGTTCAGCGTGCAATGTCGCTTGAACAATTGTTTGCTGAGTCTGACTATATAACAGTTCATGTACCGTTAACTGAGAACACAAAAGGAATGTTTAATAAAGAGGCATTCAGCATCATGAAACCTGGCGTTCATATTATCAACTTTTCACGTGGAGAGCTTGTCAACGAAATCGATATGGCTGTTGCGCTTGAGGATGGAATTGTTGGCAAGTATATGACAGACTTTCCTAACGAAAATGTTTTAAAAATGAAGAATACAATTTGTACACCACATCTTGGTGCATCTACAAATGAATCAGAAGAGAACTGTGCAATTATGGCTGCACGTCAAACAAAAGAATACTTGGAAACTGGAAACATTAAAAACTCTGTGAACTTCCCGAATGCAATACTTCCTTACACAGGAAAAACACGTGTAACAGCTTTCCATAAAAATGTACCAAACATGGTTGGTCAAATCACATCAGCTATTTCAAATTATGAGCTAAATATCGCGGATATGGTGAACAGAAGTCGCGGCGAATATGCATATACAATGATCGATATTGATAACGAAGTAAATGGCGAAATTATTCCTAGTTTGTTAGAAAAAATTAAGCAAATTAGCGGAATCGTTTCAGCACGTGTGATCGAATAGAAAGCAAGGGACTCGTTCCCTTGCTTTTTTTCTGATTTCATAACTGAGGATAAATACTTTTTGTATACTTCGTTATTGATTCATCATAGTCTGGATATTTATAACCCAGTCCCTCCGCAACAGATTTTGAATATTTTCTAAATAACTCGTAACAAGTAAATAAGGACTGCCATACTCTCTCGTATTCTTCTTGAGAATAAGTTGAAAGTAAAATCTCCCAATCATCTTTTGGTAGATATTGATTAATAAATTTATAGTTTTTTCCTACACTAAAGGAGAAACCGTGTTCCAACCCAATTTTCCAAGACATCATTCTCAACAAATTAGGTCTCACAATCTCGTTTAGATGGTCAATGGCAAATAGGATTTCTTTCCGTGCAAGCCCTTTAACCACATATGTTGAAACCCACCAAAATTCGTTACAACAATCATCAAATTCTCTTGCTGTGGGCTTCTTAATCCAATACTTTTGATCACTTGGAATAACCTTATTCTTAACAAGTAAATCCTTATCTAGAAGTACTTCAACCAGACCATCACTATCGGAAAAATAATCATCAATCTCATTTACTGGAATCAGAGTTAAATCTACTTTAACCCCATCCTCAAAGAGCATAAGATAGGAGTACCAATTCCCTAACTCTGGAGGAAAAAGTTCCATGTCCTCTGGTTTCTGCATGATTAACCGCTTACCAAAAATATCAAGCCACCTATCACCGTCTTCTTTGAAAGAATCCATGTCTGTTACAAAGTAGGAAATATCATAATCCTGGAACAAATCACGAGGTATGTTTTTATTCGTTCTTGAACCCTCTAGAGTAACAAGGCGAATCCGTTCATCATTCCTTGCATAAGTAATAAACAATTCCATCATTTCTAACTCACTTCTCACTGTTCAATACCTCCATTCGTGTGTGATGAGTAGCCTCCACTGTTCATATCCTAAAAAAGCGAGTGAAACACACGGATCCCCATCCGAGCCTCAATCCACTCCGCCCTTGCTATTTCAATGATACTTTACATCTCCCTTAATGGAAAGAACAGGATAATTGATGATGTAACGCTCATGTCCCTAATGACCACCCAAGATACACCAAAATTTCATCACTGTTTAATTAGCATATTTCTCTATTACGTAATTACGTTTAGTTAGTAAAACGAAATCATGTCTATTGTTTAAAACTTTAAATTAGATGTAT
The DNA here is from genome assembly GCF_964021195.1 of Bacillus nitroreducens. NCBI lineage: Bacteria > Bacillati > Bacillota > Bacilli > Caryophanales > Bacillaceae > Bacillus > Bacillus nitroreducens. Next base: position 837,658 of record NZ_CAXHYI020000003.1, read on the forward strand.
ATCCCCAAGCAAACAATATTTTCCCAGAAAAAATAAGCACCCTATATGGATGCTTATTTTAGATTGTTATTAAATTAAGTGATAGGATAGGTCCCTCGCTCACTTTCAAGTTCAATGGTGGAAAAAGACCCGGCCCTTTCATCCCATCTACTAAGCGACTTTATTAAACTCCCCTGAAACCTCATTTGAGTTCTCTTTGAATAGCAAGCGACTAATTGACAGTAACTGACTTCCATTGATTGCTAGATAAATGGCGATTGCTAAAAATGCCAAATCCAATTCATATCCAGCCATTTGACCATTTCCTAGTAATCCAACTGGAAGTTTAACCGTAATTGTAGCTCCAATCATTAATAGAGCAAATAAACTAGATACAATTTTAGTAGCAAATCCTAGGAGAAGCGCTATACCCCCAACTAATTCAAGTATAGCCACTACATAGGCCATAAACCCAGGGATATGAATACTCTCAAACCATCCGACCGTATTTTCAATTCCTCCTTGGAATTTAACTACCCCATGGATTAAAAAAAGTACTCCTAATGTTAACCGTAAAATAAGTGCTCCTATTTCATTTTTCATTTTCTTCTTCTCCTTTTTATTCATTTTTTCTTATACAAAGATGTGACAAGTGACCTGTAATCTTACCCCTATTTAGGTCGTTCTATCTCAAAGATTTCTCCGATTTTTGCATAATTGGCGCCTGCCAGCCGGCTTACGGCAGCTAACTCTCTAGGGTTAATTCTTCCCTTTTCATAAATGTCTTCTTCGATATGGTATTGAACGATTCTTCCAATAATGAAATCACAACCAGGAGAAGTTTCACCGCCTAGTTCTAAAGAGTGCTCTAGTACACACTCAAATCGGACTCTCGCTTCTTTCACCCCAGGAACTGAAACTTTGACGCTATCAACTGAAGTGAAGCCTGCTATTTCAATTTCACTTTGATTTGGGGGTAAAGATGCAGCTGTTTTATTCACCATTTCAACATTTTGTTCATCCACAATATGGACGACAAATTCTTTGTTCTTCAAAATATTTCGAGCTGTGTCCTTTTGTTTCCCTCCAGACCGTTGAACCGACAATGAAAGCATCGGAGGATTCGAGGATACGATATTAAAATAACTAAAAGGCGCTCCATTTAAGACTCCCTCTTCAGAGCGTGTTGTAACGAACGCAATTGGCCTTGGAATAATACTCCCGATTAGAAATTTATAATTATCTCTTTCTGAAATGGAAGTAGGGTCAATAGAAAGCATCGGATTCATTCCTTTACAAATTAGTCGAGGTTTCTCACTTTAATAGGGATTAAGCTACGTTCAAGCTGCTCTCTATATTGTTCATACTGCACAGGTAACATTAATTGTTCTCCCATTGTTTCTTGAGATTCGTCATGAGCAAATCCTGGAGGGTCTGTTGCAATTTCAAATAAAATTTCCCCGTGCTCTCTAAAATAAATGGCATTGAAATAATTTCTGTCTCTAACAGTCGTGACACCATATCCATTTTCAGCAACATGCTTTTGCCACTCTAATTGATCTTGGTCATCAATTGCTCTCCATGCAATATGGTGAACAGTTCCAACACCCATTGATCCTCGTCCAACTGGATGTAACTTTAGATCAATAATATTCCCAATGTCTGCTGTAGAACGGTAACGAACAAGGTCTCCTTCCTTTCCAACGTATTCAAGCCCCATTACTTTTTCAAGTAATTCTCCTGTTTTATCAGGAGAGGATGAATATAGAACGGCTCCACCAAAGCCTTTTATCGCCACTTCAGGTGTTACGTTTCCGAATGTCCAAGAATTGATTTCCCCTTCCTCTCTTTCGACGATTTCCAAGTGAAGCCCATGTGGGTCATCAAATTCCAGGTAAGTTTCCCCAAATCGAGTATTTTTTTTATAAGGTATTTCAAACTTGGTTAATCTTGATTCCCAAAAATTCATGGCTCCTTTTGGAACTACATAAGATGTAACACCAACCTGCCCATCTCCGATTCTCCCCTGGCGAGCACCTGCCCAAGGGAAGAATGTGATAATTGTCCCTGGTTTTCCCCCTTCATCTCCGAAATACAAATGATACGTACCAGGATCATCAAAGTTTACAGTCCGTTTAACTAAACGTAATCCTAATACTCCTGCATAGAAATCCACATTCTCTTGTGGGTGTCCCACTATTGCTGTGATATGGTGAATTCCTGTTGTTCTTTTACTCATTTTCTACACTCCTATTCCTACTGTATATAAATTCATTTTCAGGTTTTACAAAAAAGATATACTTCAATCAAGTATCTCGAATTCAAGATATTATCCTAAGAAAAAATGTCAACATCAATTGACAGTTCAATTCGCTATTTATCTTGAATTCAAGATAATAATAATCGATAAAAGATGATTTGTCAACTTTCTATTTTTACCTTAGTTTGTCTTCTGTGTTCAATTCAAGTGTTTCATTAATAACGCTATTAAAATGTGAAAGTTTTATTGATAGAAAAGCACCTACCTCTATGAGGAAGGTACCTGAAAATCATTTCTTTCATTAACTTTTCATATGTAGAGATTCGGGATTCATCTCCATAAATTCAATCCAATTTCCATCAGGATCTACAACCCAGAATTGGTAGTTCAATGCCATTCCTTGTGTAATTTCTGTTGCTAATTGTACTCCATTTTTCCTCAATTGGGCAGCCGTTTCATGGATATCATCCACCTCAAAACAGATATGGTCTACTCTATTTTTCTCACTCTCGACACCGCCATAAAAGAGTTCAATAAAACATCCATCAGCAACTTTCACGTATACAATAAACGGCTCACCATTGGGGTGATTTAATTCAAACGCTTTCTTAAAACCAAGCTTATTGCAGTAAAAATCCAAGGATCGTTCCATATCTACTACATGAAATCCTTTATGATTAATCCCTTTAATCATTGTCCATCCCCACCTATTCTACTTTTTTGAATTCAGAATTTTTTCTCTTTATACACATTTATTATAAAGCTTCTCGATCAGGTGTGTCTAACTTTTGGGCAAACAGTACTTTTTACACCTCGCCTCAAGCGTCCGCATTTTCATATAAATGATGGTTTTGCTACTAATTCAGACCTGTTCCGTGTTATCGACAAGATGAAGTGGTTTGGAGCGATTTCCATAGAACCTTTTCCCTTTCATCTCCACCATGAAGAGGATTTTGAAGGATTTACACGGACCCTTTCCCTTTCATCTCCACCTTGAAGAGGACTTAGATCCATTTCCTCGGACCTTTTCCCTTTCATCTTCACCATGAAGAGGATTTAGATCCATTTCCACGGACCTTTTCCCTTTCATCTCCTCCATGAAGAGGATTTTGAAGGATTTACACGGACCTTTTCCCTTTCACCTTCACCATGAAGAGGACTTAGATCCATTTCCACGGACCTTTTCCCTTTCATCTCCACCATGAAGAGGATTTTGAAGGATTTACACGGACCTTTTCCCTTTCACCTTCACCATGAAGAGGACTTAGATCCATTTCCATAGGACCTTTTCCCTTTCACCTTCACCATGAAGAGGACTTAGATCCATTTCCATAGGACCTTTTCCCTTTCACCTTCACCATGAAGAGGACTTAGATCCATTTCCATAGGACCTTTTCCCTTTCATCTCCTCGATGAAGCGTGCTCGAAACAAAATCCAAGCCCCTTCCCCTTTTCATCATCACAATGAAGAGGAGAAGAGGCTATTATCAACAGCTAAAACTACACCAAAACCTGCACGAACACCTTACTGAGTGAAAATTGACCCAACATAATAGTAGAACTAGATAGGATTTCCTAATTGCCCGACCCTTTCGTCTGTTATTAATTCTCTTCAATTGGTTTTAAACTTTCTTCAATTTCAGCACGTCGATTTTCAAGAAATGGTGGTAAATCTAAAGATTCACCGAGTGTTTCAACATCCCCATCTATTGTGAAACCAGGCTCATCTGTTGCAATTTCAAATAAAATTCCGTTTGATTCACGGAAATATAAACTTTTAAAGTAGAAGCGGTCTACAATCCCAGATGTATGAAATCCTCGCGCTTTCACTTTTTCAGCCCAATAGGCAAGCTCAGTGTCGTTCTTAACACGAATCGCTAAATGATGAATACTACCACGACCTGGCCTTTCAGTAGGACCATCTAATGATTTAACCACGATTTCTCCAAATACTTCACCCTGTACAGATTGGAATATTGCTTCATCTTCCGTACGTGAAACCTCTTGATAACCGAACATTTCGGTTAGTGTTCGAGCTAGTTTATCAAGCCTTCGCACGGTTATTTCCACTGAGCCCATCCCTTGGATTTGGTGTTCTTCTGGCACATTTGATTTTTCCCACGTTTCCCAATGGTCAACTTTTTCACCTTTTGAAACTAGGAGTACCATCCGCAATCCTTCTTGATCCTCAAATTGTAAGGCTGGCTTGTTGGCATATGTTGTGATTTCACTATGCTTTACACCATACTCTTCAAAACGTGCTTTCCAATACGTTAAGCTATTTTCAGTTGGTACAAGTAAACCAATCCTTGTAATGGCATTTGTACCTCGATGTGTCCTACCTACTGGTGGTATTTCAAAAAATGACAACTCTGTACCTGGACTTCCTGTCCTGTCTCCATAAAACAAGTGATACATGGATGGATCATCCTGGTTCACTGTCACTTTCACACGCCGTAACCCCAGTACTTTTCGGTAAAACTGGTTATTTAAGTTTGCGTCCTTTGTAATCATTGAAATATGATGGTGTCCTGGAATTATATACATTGGTATCTCTCCCTTTGTCATTTTACTAATCAAGTGACATAATAAAAAAATTATCTATTCTTCATTATTTTTTCTTCACTATTTTTTTGTACACGCGAGATAAGATTATATAATATTTTTTGTTCTTCGTTAGATAAACATTCATCAAAGAAAGAGGATTGAAAAGCAAGCTGCGCATCAAACGCATGATCTAGTTTTTCTCTTCCTTTTTTCGTTAATGAAATGGTTTTTGTTTTCCAATCTTGCTTTCGTTCAATAAGGTCTTCTTTTTCAAGACGGGATAGCATACGTGAAATACCGCCCTGCGTCACCGTAACTTTCTCAGCAAGCTCACTTTGAGTTAAAGGTTCGTATGTTGAAATTTGCATTAACACATCAAATTGAGCAGTTGTTAGATTATACTGTTTTAAAAAATCATTAGATAGCAAGTTACTTTGATGAGTGAAGCGAGTGATCCGTAGCCAAATTAGTGAACCTCGAGTATTTTTCTTCAATGCGTCAATATCACTCCTTTTGTAACAATTTCTTAACTACTCAATTGATAAGAACGCAATAAAGGTACCTCGAATCAAAGATACCTTTATTGCGAATAAAATAGATTTCCTTTTATATCGCTACATGAATCTTTGTCATATAATCTTCAAATGCTGTTACCTTTAATGGGCGACTATAATAATAACCTTGCCCAAGTATAGAGCAATCTTTACTTAACTCTTCAACATGCTCCTTAAGTTCCACTCCTTCAGCAATCACGTTTAGTCCAATTGAAGTAGCCAAGTTTATAATTGCTTTTGCAATTTCTTTACTTTCTTTATTTGTATGAATATCTTTTACAAACGAGCGATCAATCTTTAACGTATTTATTGGAAGTTCTTTTAGATAACTTAGGGAACTATAGCCCGTTCCAAAATCATCGACAGAAATATGGATGCCTAGATCTTGAATTTCCTTTAAAATAGAAATCGTATTTTTGGCATCAGCTAATACACTTTCTGTAATTTCTAATTCAAGCCACTTTGGGTCTAATCCAGTTTCCTGTAAAATAGTTTTAATTGTATTTATAAAATGAACATCCTCCAACTGACGAACCGAAACATTGACAGATAACATGATCGGCGGATAACCCTTTTCTTGCCATGCTATTGTTTGTCGAACACTTTCTCTTAGTATCCAATCACCCAGTGGGACGATTAACCCCGTTTCTTCTGCCAATGAAATAAACTTTCCTGGAGAAATAATACCTAACTCAGGATGATTCCATCTAACAAGTGCTTCCATTCCAATTAGCTCATTCGTAGACATGTTCATTTTTGGTTGATACTCTAGGAAAAATTGTTTATCTTTAATCCCTTGTCTTAGTGCATTTTCAAGGATTCGACGTTCTAATGATTGATGTTCCATAACTTGATTGAAAACAAAAAAATCATTTTTACTACTTTCTTTTACATAGTAAAGTGCTATGTCTGCATTCTTAATCAAATCTTCTGGTGTTTCCCCGTGTTTAGGATAGTGAGCAACCCCTATACTGCTGGTAACTGAAAAATTTTGACCAGTTACGGTAATAGGGTTTTGAAATTGATTTAATATCCTTTGTACAATTTCAATGGCATCATCTTCATGTTCCATATCTTTTAACATGACTACAAATTCATCTCCACCCAATCGAGCTGCTATATCTGTTGGACGAATAACAGAGAGAATTCTCTTGGCTGCTTCTATAAGTACAAGGTCTCCTGTGTCATGTCCCCATTGATCATTAATTTGCTTAAAATTATCAAGATCAATAAATAATACAGACAGTTTAGACCTGGATTGATTTTGATTCATGACTTCATTGCGGAGTTGATTCATTAACGATCTTCGATTTGGAAGATTTGTCAAAGAATCATAAAATGCTAGTTGATATATGGATTTTTCTATTTCTTTTCGTTCACTTATATCGCGCATGGTGATTAACAATAATTCGTTTTTTGAAAATGAAGGTTCATTAAGACTTTTGATAGTTGCCTCAACATCGATAGAATGTCCCTCTTTATGCTGGAGTCGAAACTCGACCTTTAATGCCTTTTTTATGGTTTTTTTTGAAAAAGAGAATAATTCTTTTTTTAAATAAACCTGGTCATCATGATGGATTTTTTCAAAAAAGTTACTCTTTTGAAGTAAAGAAACATCATCATTTAATACTGTTTTAAATGATGGATTCACATATTGAATAGTCCCGCTCCTATTGATAATCGCCACTAGATCTGTTAGGTTTTCGGTAACCAGCTTGTGAACATCATTGTTTATTGTTTCATTATTTATTTGATTATTTTCATCTATCGATTTACCGTTCATGATAGAGGTATTTGAATATACACAGTTTGGCTGGTTTAATTCCAATTCAACTTTGATTTTTACCTCTTTGCCAACGAGCACTCCTCCCGTTTCTACTGCCGCATTCCAGGTAAGACCGAATTCCTCACGGTTAATCTTCGCTTCAGCTTCATAACCATAAACTTCTATTCCTTGTTGGTTTTTAGCTTTGCCACCGAACTCAACATCGAATGTCACTTGTGTTGTTACATCTTTAATCGTTAGGTCACCAGTCACTTCAAACCGATCATTATTTTTTGTAATTTTGGTAGATTTGAAATCAGCTGTTGGATAATTTTGAACGTCGAAGAAGTCTGCTGATTTTAAGTGTTTATCGCGTTCTTGGTTACGAGTGTTAATACTATGCACATCAAATTTGAAGTCAATCTTTGCCCCTGTTAAATCAGTTAAGTCCTCTGCCTCTATCACAGCTGTAAAGGAATCAAATAAACCTCTTACCTTTGAAATCATCAGATGTTTTACTTCAAAACCAACTGTAGAATGCAATTTGTCTATTTCCCAGTTCCCCATTACAACTTAACCCTCTTTTCCATTCGCATAGATAATTTGATTAATCAAGTGATATTAAATTTTTTTATCTCGAATTTAAATATCTCGAATATAGGATATATGGTATTCCTTTAATGAAAATATGTCAAGGAACAGAAGAAGGGGACAGGAATTCCACACTTACACTGAATTGTCCCGTTCCAGAATACAAAAAAACAAACATCATTAATTTTCGTTTAATTAATAACAAACACTATTACATATTGTTTAAGTGTTAATTTGACAGCACCTAAACTTTATAATAATATGTTTGTTATATACTAAACGTTATTTCGATTTGTTAGCTCTAAATTAAACGTTGATTGGATGTGTTTAAACATTGGATATTTCAGAACATTTTTGGAATGCTTCATTGAATGAACTTAAACAAGGATATATTCAAGACTCGGATTCATTTATTTGTCTCTTATGTGGAAAGAAAGTAGAAAAAGGAATCATTTATCCTCACGAAGGAGTCCTTTATGAAGCCCAAAGGTATATGCGTATGCATATCGAGGATGCCCATCATTCAGTATTCCATTATTTAATCGGTCTTGATAAGAAACTTACAGGACTTACCGACCATCAAAATCAACTACTTCGTCTTTTCTATCAGGGGAAAAGTGATAAAGAAGTACAATCTGAGATGGGGATTGGAAGTACCTCTACAATTAGGCATCATCGTTTTGCATTAAAGGAAAAAGAGCGTCAAGCAAAGACCTTCTTAGCGTTGATGGAGCTTTTAAAAGAAAAGGACCAGTATGCGCCTGCATTTGTCCCGCCACATAAAACGGCAACTATGATTGATGATCGGTATGTTGTGACGGAAGAGGAACAGCAAAAATTTATTCAAAAGTTTTTACCTGATGGGATAAATGGCCGTTTAACAAAATTCCCGTCGAAAGAAAAGCAAAGGCTTATTATACTGCGGGAATTGACGAAGCGGTTCGAAAGGAATATTCCTTATTCCGAGGAGGAAATCAATAAGATTTTAGAAGAGATTTATGATGATTACGTATTAATTCGAAGATACTTAATCGATTATGGATTCCTTGAAAGAAAATCTGATGGAAGTCAATACTGGCTTAAATCATAAAGTGTAACTAAGAATGAGGTTCCGTGACCCTATAGTAAAATAATGAACGAAAGTGAGTGTCAATAATGGACCGAAAAAAAACGTTAAAACAAATCTATAAGGAAACCCCGATTGAAGGTGGTGTTTTCCAAATTAAAAATAATCAAAATGGAAAACTATACATTGGAAGTACAAGAAATTTTAAAACATTAAATGGGCTAAAATTTAGTTTAGAAGCTGGTGCATTCTCTCCTACAAATAAGGAACTCCAAGAAGACTGGAATCAATATGGTGCAGGAGCATTCAGTATTGATAAATTAGAAACACTAAAAAAGAAGGACGATCCGTATTTTAATGAGAAAGAAGCCTTACAGGAACTAGAAATCAAATGGTTAAATCAGCTTCAACCATATGGGGAAAAAGGATATAACAAGAAAAAGAATATGTAAGAAGGACACGGTATAACCCCGTGTCCTTCTTATTAGTTATCTACTTTTTTTGTTTTTTTGCTCTTTCAAAAACTTCCTTGCATTTTTCATGCCGCCCATTTCTTTAAACATATGATTGAGCTTTTCTTTTTCTATTTTCTTGGAATTCAAGCCTTCATACTTTGTTTCCTTTTTCAATTTTCGATAGCTTTCTAATCTCTCAGTAGACAACAATCCATCCTTAATGGCTTTTTGTACAGCACACTTCGGTTCAGTACTATGTGTACAATCATTAAATCTACAATCAAAGGCTAATTCTTCAATATCAGCGAACGATTTTGAAAAATCGGCACGAACTAAACCTATCTCGCGCATACCTGGTGTGTCAATCACAACACCTGTTCCAGGCAACATGATGAGTTCACGCCTTGTCGTCGTATGTCTTCCCTTATCGTCATTTCTAACATCACTTGTATCTAGTACATCTTGACCTAGTAAACGATTAATTAAGGTTGATTTTCCAACACCAGACGAACCGATAAATGCAACTGTCTGGCCATTAGAAAGATATCTTTCTAATGAATGTTGACCATCGTTAGTCGTACTTGTAGTAATATGCACTTCCACACCTATTGCGATTGACGAGATATCGTTAACCCTTTGTTCTATATCCGTACATAGATCCGACTTTGTTAGGACTACAACTGGCATTGCCCCGCTATCCCATGCGATCGAAAGGTAGCGTTCAAGTCTACGAAGATTAAAATCATGATTCGAAGACATACAAATAAATACAGTATCAATATTTGTAGCGACAACTTGCGAATCTTCCTTTGAACCTGACACTTTTCGAGCAAAAATACTTTTTCGTTTTAGAACTTGATGAATAATCCCATTTCCCATTATATTTTCTGTCCGATCAACCATCACAAAATCGCCAACAGCTGGAAAACTAGAAAGATCCTCAACGCGATAGTGGAATTTTCCTGATATTTCAGCGTTTATCTCGCCATTTTCGGTCATAACCTTATAGACATTTTTGTATTGCGATGAAACTCGACCAATAAAAAGGTCTTTATATTGTTGTGACTCCTGAATCAATTGATCAGTAAGTCCTATATTTTTCATATTAATTTTATTCAATTTCATTTCCTCCTAAAGTTTCGATTGGAGCCTTTGGGAGGTTCTATGCATGAATTTAGTTCGCACAACCCTCCCTATTTACGACAATCTCAGCTTTATGGTTGTTACACATCATACAACATCTCCTTTCTTTATATGAGTATCATAATATTAAATCGATATAAGGGACAAGTACCCCCTCTTATTTCCCTATATTGGTGAACAAGGAATATATTGTTACTAGTATGATTAATTCTATTACCCTTCTATTCATCCTCTGGCTTTTCACTCAACACCCAAGGGATTCGGGCTTCGAAATCCAATTGTAAAACAGGCTTTGGAAAATCATCATGTACAAATGTTAACTCTTGATTGAAGCCGAACGTGAAGTTTTCAACTCTGGCTGTATTGTTATCTTTCCATTTAGAGTCTGTACAATACTCCCCTTCTATTAATTTACCAACTAAATGATAACTCCCCATATACAGATATAGTCCATTTTCTATTTCGCCAAACTCCGATAAATGGCTGGGCTTAGACGCATTAATTCCTAACGCATGAAATACCTCCATAACGGCTGGTTCGAAAAACTTACTTGCTTCTATATAATTTTCACAGTATAGGCAATGGCATGTTTCAATATTTTTGCAGAAGAGGTCTCTTGTCTTATTTAGATTGATTTCTAACATCCACTTCAATAGCTCTATTTTCTTATTCATCCTCTTCGCTCCTTTGATACCATTAAAACAAAAATCGAACGGTTGCCATACTTATTACCCCTACTATCACTGTAATGGACAAACTTTTTGTCCAAAGAGCGATGATGAGGGTTGGGATAATAGCTGTAAGGACTCTCCAATCAATCGATAATAAGGATGTTTCATCTTGAATGATAAAGCTATCTACGATTAGTGCTGCAAATATACAAATCGGAATAAAAGAAAGCCATTTGATTACAATTTTCGGTAGCCCTATATTTCTAATGACCATAAATGGAATTACTCTCGGAAGAAAAGTAACAATTGCCCCACCTAGAATGATCAATAATATTGATATATCCAAACTCATTTGTCCTTCACCGTCCCAATCGTTGCAACAATAATTGTTGATAAGAGAATCGCTATATAGGAAGGAACAAACATACAGAGCACCAACATGGATAGTATGACGTATACAATGAGTGATAAATAAAACTTCAATTTACTTTTTTCCATGCTCTCTAACTGCAAAACTAGCAGTGCTAGAAACATAGCTGTTAAAGAAAAGTCTAATCCTAAAACTTCTGGATTTGAAATCCATTTACCAAAGACAGCACCTAACGTACAAGATAAAATCCAGAAAGTGTAAGCAGTTAGATTTAACCCATTCATCCAGCGGTCGCTAATCGTTTCTCTTTTCGCAATCTTATTCGCAGCAACACCGAATGACTCATCTGTTAAAAGGGTTCCAAACCCGATATTTTTCATTAATGAATACTTCGTAAAGTGAGGGGCTAATGTCATACTTAATAAAAAGTGACGTAAATTCACTATAAACGTTGTAAATACAATGACAGAAAAAGGACTTCCTGCTACTAGCAAGGCACAAATGATAAATTGAGCTGCCCCTGCGTAGACTAAGATTGATAGCAACGCAACCTCTAGAATACTTAAATTAGAGGATGCTCCAACAATCCCCATCGCAATTCCAATTGAGACATAACCAATTAGTGTTGGTACACAATCTTTTACACCTTGAGAAAAAGTTGGGATACTCTCTTCCTTATTTATTTGAGTTGCTAATACATTCATCGTTATCCACCTTTTGTATGATATATTACACTTTTGTCTGTTATGTTGTTTAATCGTATGTTATATTGAATACAAACAAGAGTCAAGGAGTTTTTTTTATGGATTACATTCAAAATGTTATCTCAACTAATCTTGCCAATATAAGAAAAAATAGAGGGTTAAGCTTAGATAGCATGTCAGAACTGACGGGTGTTAGTAAGGCAATGTTAGCTCAAATTGAAAATGGAAAATCAAATCCAACTGTTACTACGCTTTGGAAAATAGCGAATGGGCTGCAAGTCTCCTTTTCAGCTTTTCTAAAGGAAACGGATAAGCCTCATTTTGAAAAAATAAATATGAATGAACTGAACCCAGTCATTGATGATGACGGAAATTATTTAGTGTATTCTATCTTTCCTTTTCATCCAGAAAGAAAATTTGAGGTATTCACGATAGAATTGAAACCTGGGATTAGCCATATATCTGAAAAGCATATAGGTGAGGAATATATAGTTATACAAAAAGGGACGCTTACTCTTAATCTTCAAGGGGTTGAGGTTAAACTAAATTCAAACGAGGCTATCAAATTTAATGCAGATACTGAACATATTTATATAAACACAACAGAAGAGCTGGTTAGATTCTACATGATTATCTTTTATCCAGAATAAAAATTAAAAAGCTGGATCTTTTAAGATCCAGCCTTTTTATACTCTTATCCTTTAATAGACTCATATTGCTCAATAATTACTTTTGTTATTTCATTTGATTCGTCTAATTGACAAATTTCTTTTAACACATATGCTATACCTTGATCTTGAATCATTTTTTGTAATTCCACTGATTCTGGATCATCTTGAACGTCGAATAAAAGACAAGCGGCTACAGCACTTGCTAAGTTGTGGAATGATAAGCCTAGCTTTTGAGCTTCTACCATTGGTTTTACTAATCTGTCATTTGGTCCTAGTTTACGGATCGGTGAGCGACCTACACGAGTGACATTATCATGTAAATGTTTATTTTGAAAACGGCCAATTATTTTCTCAATATACTTTTGATGCTCTTCTTCATCTAATTGGTAACGTTTCGTTAAGTAAGCTCCTGTTTCTTCAATCGTTGCCTTAACTTTCTTATAGATACTTGGATCATTCAGTGTTTGGTCAATGGTTTCTTTACCTTCCAAATAACCGAAATATGCGGTTACAGCATGTCCAGTATTCACTGTAAATAATTTTCTCTCGATATATGGTGCTAAATCTGCAACTTTCGTCATTCCTTCAACTTCTGGGATATCCATAGTTGTTTCAACGATCCACTCATAGTATGGTTCTACTACAACATCAAGAGGGTTTTTATTATTTTGTATTGGAACGATCCGATCAACTGCTGAGTTAAAATAATAGACGTTGTTCTCCATTTTTTCAACTTCGTCTTGAGTAAGCCCCTTTTGAATATAGCCTTTTAATAAGTCTGTTGCGGATATTTGGTTTTCGCAAGCAATGACATATACAGGTTCATCTGTAACGTTCACTCTAGATTGCAAGCCTTTTGCAATTAATGGAGCAATATGTGGTAATATATTTGGACCTATAGCTGTTGTGATGTACGTTGCTTCCTCAATTTCTTTAACGACACTTTCTTCTTGCTTCATATTGTTTAATCCAGATACATGTTTAATTTCTGATACTTGAGGAGTATCTTCTGCTGTAATCACTTTATAAGCTTTGTCTTTATTTAATTGATCAATAATCGCATCTGCTATGTCAACAAACGTTACGTGATAACCTGCTTGTGAAAACAAAGCTCCAATAAAGCCTCTACCGATATTTCCAGCACCAAAATGCACTACTTTTTTCACAATAACTCAATCCCTTCCAAATTTATCTTGTATAAAGTTCAAAAATGCTTCTTCTAACTTTGCCCGAATTATCCTTTCATTAGCAGAAGAAAAAACCATCATATTTTCCTTGTTTTCAACAATAATCGTACTTACCAAGCTTATTATTTCCAACTCAAGATTATTTAAAGTTTGTGGAGCAATGAGCAAGAGAATCGTATAGACATCCATTTCCTTACCATCCATGCCTATTAGCCTGTATGGAGACTCTACATTTGCGATTTGAAAACTGATTTCTTTTACACTCTCATGTCGGCAATGAAAGAGAGCAAAACCAGTTTGAGGAATCCCTAATCCTCCTTTTGCTTCACGAAGCTTTAGTTGATGAAACACATCTTCTACCTTTGTGATACTCCCTTTTTCCCTTTCGAATCCCAGCATCTTTTTAATGAGTGAATCATAGGTGGTTTCATTTTTCATATTGTGTAAAGAAAAGTTTCGTAAGAGAGTACGAATACTCTTCTGACAGATATCAACCTCTTCCATAAAGGTATAAAGAGAAGTTCGTTGCTTTTGAGTCTCTTTTTGATTGACCTCATTTCTTTCCGATGAATAACTAACATTTTTAGTGATATTCTGAACATGAGTTCGTATATAAGATTGAATTTCCTGTACATCTTTTTCGTGTAAGAGTGGATTTACATAAACATATTCAAGATTCTCCTGTAAGGGGAGCAGGACAGTAGAAACAATGACTTGATATTGACTCCAATCAATCGTATGCATTTCTTTTAACGAGATAATATCGCTTGATGTAATTTCTGGAATTTCTTTTTTTATTCGACTTGCCAGCATCTTTGAAGTGCCAATGCCAGTAGGACAAATGATTAAAGCGTGAACCTTAACCTCCTCTTTTTTCAACTCCAATGCTGATCCAAAGTGCAGTACAATATAGGCTATTTCACTATCAGAAAATGACAGGTTAGCAAATACCTCATTCACACTTTTCTCAACCGCCATAAATAAAAGAGGATATTTTTGTTTAATTTCTTCTGTTAAGGGATTAAAATGAGACACCCCTTTATTCATACGGTAAATTGTCGGTTCCATATGAGCCATAAGTCCTTGAAACAAAGGGAAATCTGCTGATAAGTCAACATTCAATTGCTCGGAGACATCATGAATCAATTTCTTAACGGAGCGACTAATAAGAATTTGATCATAATACGTATTCTCGGGCTCGACAATTTTTGAACCTCTTAAAATAGATACAAAATAGGAGATTTCATGATTGTTTAGCTCGATTGAAAAGTAATTGGCTAGATCATCACATATCTTATTCAATAGAGAAAATTCCTCAGAGTTCTTATTGAGAGTAAAATCATATTTATTTATGGAAAGCGTATATCCCTTTTTAATCCTTTGTAAAGATATACAAATATGAATAATGAACGCAATATAATCACTATCTGCTAATTTAAATGGTGATTGATTTATGTAAGAATAGACAACTTTATCGATTATCTTTAAATCATCCTTATTAAGGTAAAATAAAATTTTATCATTTTGTAACCTGTCGTTCGAAAGCAAAAATAAGCTCTCAATCAATTCTTCATTAAAATGAATGAGTAAAAAACTTACTAAGGCATTTCTTTTATCTTCTTCCGATCCAATAATTTCAACCCCGACGCCTTTTTTTCGATGAAGCTTGATATCATAGGTTTTCAACCACACCATCAACTCATCTAAGTCCGTCCCCAAAGTTGTAATTGATATGCCTAACTCGTTTGCTAAGGAAGGTAGTTTTATAGGTCCTTCTGCATCTAATAGTTTGGTATAAGCAAGTAACCTTCTTTCTTCTAACGAAAAATCAATTGGATTAATTTTATTTAACTCTTGGATCAGTCTATAAAAGTTATTGTTAGTACCTAAAATTGTTAATCCGTTATCATTTTCTACCGATAAGTCGAACTTTTTTAGAATCTTTTCTATGCTTTTTAAATCCCTTTGAATTGTTCTTGTACTGACATGTAGAAATTCAGCAATGGAAGAGATTGAATGCTTCCCACCTTTTTTCACCATTAGGTCAATAATTGCCTTCTCCCTTGATGTCATCATCATTTTCATCAACTCTTTTCAATCAATTTCATTCTATAAATGATTGATATTATTCATAAAAATGGAAGAAGAAAGATGCATGTTTGCATCTTTCTTACTTAACTTATTTCTCAAAGGAAGCTCCGATAATACTTAGGATTTCATCTACTGTCTTAGCATTTGCCATTTTTTCAACATTTTCCATTTCAGAACATGTAATCGCAATTGCAGACAATATTTCTAAATGTCCTCCTTCTTTACCAGCAATTCCAAATATCAAACGAACTTTTTGTCCATCATAATCAATACCTTCTGGAACTTGAATAATCGTAACACCTGATTTTTTAACACTTTTCTTTGCTTCATCTGTTCCATGAGGGATCGCTACATCGTTACCCATATAGGTAGTAGTCATATTATCTCTCTCAATCATCGCTTCGATATACGATTCTTCTACATAACCACCATCTACCAGAACCCTTCCTGCAAATCGAATTGCTTCTTCCTTAGAGGAGAACTTTTTATTTAAGAAGATGTTTTCTTTTCTAAGAACTTCTTGATTCGTTGATGATGTTTCATTTACTTCTTCATTTAATGATTTTTCTTCCAAAACGTCTTCTGTTTTTAGACGATGGATCAATTCATCATATTTTGGACTTGATAAGAAATTGTCCACTGAAATATGATACGCATTTGGTACTTTTTGTTTTGCACGAGGTGTTAGTTCCTCTTGTGTTATAACTAGTTTTGCATCACTAGGAAGATTACTTATAGCTGTATTAGTAACCTTCATATTTAATCCAGCTTCTTTTACTTTTTTCCTTAATAAAGAAGCTCCCATAGCACTTGATCCCATACCAGCATCACATGCAAAGATAATATGGTTGATATCTTTCGGTTTGATTTCCCCATTCGCAACTTCAGCAGTACTTAGTGTACTTGCCACACTACTTTTCTTACCTTTCATTTCCTGCATTTTTCGTGATGCCTCTTCAATACTTTCTTCTTTTCCTTTACTTGTTTTTAATACGATTGAAGAAATAACAAGTGAAACAACAGCTGCCACAACGACACCAGCAATATTAGCAAAATAGTTACCTGCAGGTGTTACAGCAAGAATAGCAAGAATACTACCAGGTGAAGATGGTGCCACTAAACCGCCACCAAGGACAGAAAGTGTGAATACTCCACTAATTCCTCCTAAAATAACTGCTATAAATAACAAAGGATTCATTAACACATATGGGAAGTAGATTTCATGAATACCACCAAAGAAATGAATGATACTAGCACCAGGTGCTGTTTGCTTAGCTGTACCTCTTCCAAAGAAGCAATATGCTAAAAGAACACCGATACCAGGTCCAGGGTTAGCTTCCAATAAGAATAAGATAGATGCGCCAGTTTGTTTCACTTGCTCTATCCCGATTGGTGATAATACACCATGATTTATGGCATTATTTAAGAACAATATTTTTGCTGGTTCAATGAGAATGCTTGTTAAAGGAAGAACTCCTACCCCTAACATCCATTCGACACCAGTTACTAACCATCCTGTAAGTACGCTTACTCCAGGTCCTACTAACAAGAAGGAAAGGATCGCAAGTAAGCCACCTAGAATACCAGAAGAAAAGTTATTCACTAGCATTTCAAAGCCAGTTTTAATTTTACCTTCGATTAATGAGTCAAATTTTTTGATGACCCATCCTCCAATAGGACCCATAACCATTGCTCCGAGGAACATTGGTATTTCAGCACCAACAATAACCCCCATTGTTGCAATCGCCCCAACGACACCCCCACGAGTGTCATATACCAGTTTACCTCCAGTATAACCGATTAATAATGGTAATAAATATTTTACCATTGGGTCTACTAATGAAGCTAATTCCTCATTCGGGAACCATCCTGCTTCTATAAAAAGTGCTGTAATTAGCCCCCATGCTATAAACGCGCCAATATTCGGCATTACCATAGAGCTTAAAAAGTTACCGAACTTCTGAACGCGAACTTTTATACCTCTATCTTGTTGAGTCATTTGACCCACTTCCTTTCAAAATCATAGTACTGATATATTAATCTTAGAGAATTAAACGCTTTCAAACAATCGAAAGTAGAACTAATTTTGTCCAAATACTCTATGTCAAAACTTTTTTAACTCTACTCATCCTTATTCTAACGGTGGAAAACCTTATAATAAGGATATTTTTAATGTTAACGACCACTTATTTTTTTATGCTTCCAAACGACTAGTTTTTCGAATGAATCCCCTTATCCAGACAGTATACTCAATCATTATCTTTCTCTGTTAATAGGTCCGTTCTCCAAACGGAACAGATATAAGAAAAATGTGGAAAATGAGACTAAAAGAACATCTTTTATTACTATCCTGTGTTCACCCGTTCTATAAGGAACGATATGAGACATCCTGAAGTTGCTAAGAACAAGAAGTTGAAAAGGTATCCTGAATAAAAAAACAGGGACGAAGTCCTACTGGACCCGTCCCGAATTGATTATGGTTAAAGAATCTATTTAAAAACGATCGAGTACATATTAAATCTCCCGCTACTCTTCTTTGCTTATTATATATCACGCTTTCGAAAGCCAACAAAGCTGATAAGGATTAACCCTACAGCAATAATACTTAATAAGAATAATGGCATAAAAGTTGCTTCCTCTATAGGTACTTGTGGAACATGCCCAAATGGAGAAAGTTGCCCCACCCAATCTGGAAATTGCATCAAGTTCCCTAAATATAGGACAAAGAATGAATAAAGAAAATAGAACCAAACCATATGGGTCAACCTTGGTAGAAATCCATTTAAAAATGCAGCGATACTAATCATAACAAGCATGGCTGGAAAAAATACAAAGGCTGCACTGAAGATCATTCCGAGTTCAAGACCTTCCTCCATTACTGATGCTGCAGCAGACCATAGACCAAGAGCACTAAGTGCGATCATAACAAAACCATTCACAACTGCTAGAATTACATATGAGCCTATAAGCTTTGTCCTAGAGACAGCCCTACCTAATAAATGCTCTAAACGGCCTTTTTTCTCTTCACTGCGCAGTTTATTCATAGCCATAACTGGAGGAACTGTTGCTAAAAGAGAAATAACGATCATTAATGTTGGAATAAATTGTTCTACTATGGAAGCCCCTTCTGCTTGTTGTAACATTTGTTGATACGTTTCATTTCCTTCAAAAAACGATTCTAAATCACCAAATATAGATCCATAGGAGGCACCGAGCACATACAACCCAATTGCCCACGATATAAACTCTGTCCGCTGTAATCGAAATGCTAACCCAATTGGACTTTGCAATAGACGAGTGGCATATCTCCTCCCTGGTTTAGAAGCTATAAATCCTTGCTCCAAATCACGTACACTATTTAAATAGTTTGCTAATATAAACAATACGAGAGAAACAACCAACATTAGGAATATCGGCGTCCAATTATTAGATGAATATACTTCAGCTTTTATTACCCATCCTAATGGAGAAAGCCATGATAAGGCTTCGTTACTTATATCCGTAATAGCCCTAAATAGATAGAAAAAGATCAGTATAGCAACCGACCATCCAATCGTAACCCGGGAACTTTCTGTAAGTTGGGCAAAAACCGCTGTAACTCCTGCAAAAACTAACCCCGTCCCACCTAAAACAGCACCATAAAGGAAGGAACCTCCTAATTCCATACTTTCAATTCCAAGTCCATATAACCCAATACTTATTAGTAGTGCCAAAACAATAAACGTCCCACTTGTTACAACTAATGTAGCATTTAAGTAAGAAAGTCGGCCTGATGGTAAGGAACGGATCATTTCAATACGACCATCTTCTTCATCTGCCCTCGTATGTCGGGTGACAAGTAAAATAGCCATTAGCCCTACAATTACCGCAGTCATTACTAACATATTATGGGCTGTCATTGCTCCAGTTGTATAATTATCGAAATCACCAGTCCCTAACATAGCAGTAATAGCTGGATTTGCCATTGTTTCAGTTATGGCATCTCTTTCCTGTTGCGTTTCATATAAATTTTCAAAAGCAGGAGGTACGATTAAGGTAAAGAACATCAAACCAATTATCCATAACGGGGCTCTTATACGGTCAAGACGCAGAATAAACCGCGATAACTTTCCTGTGTTAGCAAATATATTTAGATTCACTAACGGACACCTCCCGTTACTTTCCCTTCTGCTTTATCATTGCTTTCATAATGACGCATAAATAAATCTTCAAGAGTCGGTGGTGCACTTTCCAACTTTATAATTCCAAACTGACTAATATATCTAATAGCATTATCCAGTTCTTCCGTATCAACCTGGAATGTCAAACCTTTATTTGTTTCTTCTACTTCATGAATTCCTTGTAATTCGTTTAATGATGAAATGGGCTTCTTTGTCTTAACAAGGATATGTGTACGAGTTAGGTGACGAAGTTCATCTAAGGATCCAGTTTCTATTATTTGGCCTTTACGAATAATTCCGACCCTATCACATAATTTTTCCACTTCAGAAAGGATGTGACTAGAAAGAAGTACACTTTTACCTTGGTTTTTAACCTCCATCACACACTCTTGAAATACTTGTTCCATCAACGGGTCCAGTCCCGAGGTTGGTTCATCTAAGATATACAAATCGGCATCTGATGAAAATGCTGCAATTAACGCAACCTTTTGTCTATTCCCTTTAGAATACGTTCTGCATTTCTTGGTGGGGTCTAGATCAAATATATTAATCAGCTCTTCTCTCCTGCTCTTATTATTTCCACCTCGTAATTTAACAAATAAGTCAATGACCTCCCCACCAGTTAGGTTTGGCCATAAATTAACATCACCTGGTACATATGCCAATCTCTTATGAATTTCAACTGCATCATTCCAAGCATCCTTACCAAAAATCTTAACTTCCCCTTCAGTTGCCTTTAAAATACCTAATATTACTCGTATTGTCGTTGATTTACCAGCTCCATTGGGTCCAATAAACCCAAAAACCTCCCCACTACCCACTTCGAAATTAACTCCGTCTAGGGCTGTAAACTTCCCAAACTTCTTCGATAGATTGATAACCTCCAATACGCCCATACCTCATCCTCCTTATTTGTAAAAACAATTCTTTAGTATGTTAGAATAGCTCTCCCATTCTTTAAGATATCCCTCTCCAACTTCCTCAAAGGTATTTAATTGATTGATCGCTTTTTGCCCAAATCCAAACATCGTCCAATTTATAATTTCAATTGTTTTTTGAATGTCGATATCCTCACGAAATTTGGAGTAGTCTATATTTTCATATATTTTTACAATCCCCACATCAAAAATAGAGTTCACTCTTTGATTGATGTCGTCCTTCACTTCTTCCGATTCCTCATGGGTTAATGAAATTAGAAAATCAAAAACTTTAGGATATTTCTTTTGTATTTGTAGTTTTTTTAATCCTAATTTTTCTATCCTTTTAAAAATATCGGTTTCATTAAAATCTATTTGTTCATAGATTGTCTCGATAACTTGAACACTGTACTCCATTAAATATAAATAAAGATCCTTCTTACTATTAAAATAGTTAAATAATGAACCTTTAGAGATTTTTGCCTCTTTTACAATTTCATTTGTTGATGATTTTTCAAAACCACTTTGAGCAAATTCCTTTAATGCGGCATTAATAATACGTTTCTGTTTATCAGATTTTAAGCTGTTAAATAATGAATTAATGATGATGCTCCCCTTTCTACCATACCTTCATGACCGATATGGTCATTTACACTTTAACAAAAATGACCAAAGTGGTCAATAGAGGTTATAGGAATAGGAAGAAAAAGTTCATAGTTCACTTGTCTATCATTAATTCAATCGTTTTAATGACCCGTTTGTCATTAATTCCGAACTTTTTCCTTAGAACTTCTTCATGGATGTTTTCCTAATGAATAATTATATCTCCAAGAAATTAATCCAATCCCCTCCTTCTACTTCCCAACAAACACACTGAAAGATCCGCTATATAGAGCATGAAAAAAGGACCATGACACATAAGAATGGCCTTAGGGTAACCCTGTTGACCTTTCCCTCTGGTAATACTCGTAACGCTTACGAGGTTAGCTGTCGGATTAGAGAAAGAGAGTATCCCCTCTTACAAAGTAAGATTCACCCCAAGATAGACAAAGCTATCGAATTGTTTCCCCCGCTCAATACAGATTCAGCGAATAAAAGGTGCTCGGAAATATGTAATTTTAAATTCCCTAAAAACACTCCCATTTTTTGCTTTTGTCAATTACTTTTTTTCACTTAAACAAGGAAAAGTCAGCTTAATTAACTTCCTTGTTTAAGATTAAAAGTAGTTTAGTTTATGAACGATTTCCAACTTTAGAACTCATACTAAACAGTAATTTTCCTACAACCATCCTCACTTTGAATAAGGGTAACTCCACTGCAAAAAATTCTTTGCCGTCAGATTGAAGAAAGGTAAAGAAAATATTGAAAAGGAACTGAACTCTACGGGTTATACATTGAGGAAAATCTACTGAATAGAATTAATTTGTGAAGTTATTGAACAAAAAAAAAGGAACGTAGTCCTACTGGACCCGCCCCGATATAATATTAATTTTTTATTAAAAAACCGATTGAATAGCGATTGGTTATATAGTAGACTGCCTGCTACTCTTCCCGCTTCCTTACTGTTTGGATACCGACTTTTTAGCAGGTAAGTAACAACAAGTTATTCCACCGTTACGCTCTTTGCTAAGTTACGTGGCATATCGACATCACAGTCGCGGTGTAGTGCTGCGTAATAAGAGATTAGTTGCAATGGAATAACAGAAATTAATGGTGTTAATAGTTCATGAACAGCTGGAAGAACATAACGGTCCTCCTCTGTTTCTAAGCCTTTCATCGAAATAATACAAGGATGCGCACCACGTGCGACTACCTCTTTTACATTTCCACGAATGCTTAGGTTGACATGCTCTTGTGTAGAAAGGGCAATTATCGGTGTTCCTTCTTCAATCAAGGCAATTGTTCCGTGCTTTAATTCTCCTCCAGCAAATCCTTCTGCTTGTATATAGGAGATTTCTTTTAGCTTTAGGGCGCCCTCTAATCCAACAAAGTAGTCGATTGCACGACCAATGAAAAAGCAGTTGCGCGTTGTTGTCATGTACTCCCACGCGATGGCTTCCATGACTTCTTTATCACCACAAAGTGCTTCCATACTGTTTGCAATGATACCAAGCTCTTTAACAAGATCCATGTTTTGCTTTATGCCCTTTGATTCGGCTGTTACATATGCAAGGATAGCTAGAACCGCCAACTGAGCTGTATACGCTTTTGTTGAAGCAACGGCAATTTCTGGTCCAGCATGAAGTAACAATGTAAAGTCAGCCTCTCTTGAAAGTGTCGAACCTGGTACATTTGTAATCGTAATGGATTTGTGACCCAATTCTTTTACACGCACTAAAACTGCACGGCTGTCTGCTGTTTCACCACTTTGTGAAATGAAGATGAATAATGGTTTATCTGTTAGTAATGGCATATTGTACGAAAATTCGCTAGCAATATGAACCTCAACAGGGATATGCGAAATTTTTTCAATGAATTGCTTTCCAACAAGACCTGCGTGATAGCTCGTTCCAGCAGCGATGATATAGATGCGGTCCGCTTCCTTCATTGCTTCAAGAATACTAGGGTCAATCACTAACTTACCACTTTCCGTTTGATATTCTTGAATGATTTTTCTCATGACAAGTGGCTGTTCATCGATCTCTTTTAGCATATAATGTGGGTAAGTTCCCTTTTCAATGTCACTTGCATCTAGCTCTGCTGTATATGCGTCACGGTTGATGATTTCACCCGCTAAATTTTTAATTGTAACAGAATCTCTTTTAACGATCACGATTTCCTTATCCATCAACTCGATATATTGATCTGTTACTTGTAGCATTGCCATAGCATCACTTGCTACAACATTAAAGTGTGTGCCAAGCCCAACAAGTAAAGGGCTTTTGTTTTTCGCAACATAGATCACTTCGTTGTTTTGCTCATCGAGCATCGCAATTGCATAAGATCCTTTGAGAGTACCTAATGTCTTTCGAAAAGCTTCTTCTACTTCGAGACCTTGATTGACAAATTGCTCTATTACTTGAACAATGACTTCAGTATCAGTATCGCTTTTCATCTCAACATTTTGTAAATACTCATCCTTAAGTTGTGTGTAGTTTTCGATCACACCATTATGGACAAGAGTGAATCGTCCAGAAGATGTTTGATGAGGATGTGCATTCATTTTACTTGGCGCTCCGTGGGTTGCCCAACGAGTGTGTCCAATCCCAGCCATCGCAAATACATTTTGGTCTACTGCATTACGAAGGATTGAAATACGTCCTTTTTCTTTAAAAACATGAACACCTTCATCATTGATAACCGCAATCCCCGCTGAATCATATCCACGATACTCGAGCTTTTCTAGTCCCTTTAACAAAATCTCTTTAGAGTCTTGATTTCCGATATAACCTACAATTCCGCACATAAATTTGTTCCTCCCTAAAAAGGGAACAAGAAAGCACGGGGCTTACTTGCCCCTTTTTTCATATTTATCTCTTTTGTTCAATCATATTCTTCCGTTTGTGCAGAGAGTCACCCCTCTGTTTTACATAGAAGAACTTACGGTCGTGATTGATACCAACCGGGAGGCATCCGCCGAAAATTCGATAAACCTCCACCTCGTCAACTAAACCTAAACAATTGCATATGCATTGTTATTTTTCCGTCCGTGGTTTAGTTCTGGCGCTTTGAATTTATTACTCTTTTAACCTCTATCCTCCTTTCAAAAGAACAAAAATAATCATACACCACAAAATCTAAACTAGTCAATCAAAACATGGAATAAATTTTCCATGTATACTAAAAAAATATGCATACATGGAACGAAATGTGCCAAGTATGCATATTTTTAATTAATACGTTTATTATTCAATTCCCATTTCTGCTTTTACAACAGCAACGATACGGCTTACATATTCCTTACATTGTTCTTCTGTTGGAGCTTCTGCCATTACCCTTACTAAAGGCTCAGTACCTGAAGGACGCACTAATATACGACCATTTCCATTCATTTCTGCTTCAACTTTTTCGATAACCTCTTTGATTACTGGATTATCGGTAACATGATGTTTATCCGAGACCTTCACATTCACTAATAGTTGCGGGAATGTCTTCATTTCACTCGCAAGCTCTGATAGAGGTTTCTTTGTCGTTTTCATTATATTCACTAATTGTAAACCTGTTAAGAGGCCATCACCTGTTGTATTGTAATCAAGGAAAATGATATGACCAGATTGTTCTCCGCCTAGGTTATACCCACTCTTCTTCATTTCTTCTACAACATATCGGTCTCCTACGGCCGTTTGTACACTTTCCATACCATTCTCTTCTAATGCTTTATAAAAGCCTAGATTACTCATAACGGTTGAAACAACTGTTTGATTCTTCAAGCGGCCTTGTTCTTTCAAATACTTTGCACATATGTACATGATTTGATCGCCATCTACAATGTTTCCATTTTCGTCAATTGCTATTAAACGATCTCCATCTCCATCGAATGCTAGTCCAACATCAGCGCCTTTTTCTTTTAAGAAAGCAGCTAAGGCTTCTGGATGTGTAGAGCCTACGCCATCGTTAATATTAAGACCGTTTGGAGAAGTTCCCATTGTTGAAATATCCGCGTCTAAATCAGCAAATAAATGTGTTGCAAGGGAAGATGTTGCACCGTGAGCGCAATCCAATGCCACATGAATACCTGTGAAATCCTCGTCCACTGTTTGTTTTAAGAATTGGAGATACTTTTGGCCACCTTCAAAATAATCGTTCACTTGTCCTAAATCTGCTCCGATTGGACGTGGAAGTTCATCTTCAGACTTATCTAGAAGTGCTTCAATTTCATTTTCCTGTTCATCAGAAAGCTTAAAACCATCTGGACCAAAGAACTTAATTCCATTGTCTTGTACTGGATTATGTGAAGCAGAAATCATAACTCCTGCTTCAGCACCTAAAGCCTTGGTTAAATAAGCTACACCTGGTGTTGAGATGACTCCTAAACGCATAACCTCTGCACCAATAGATAATAGTCCTGCTACAAGAGCACCTTCTAACATATGACCTGAAATACGAGTATCACGTCCAATGATAACCTTTGGTCTTTCTTTATCCTTTGTTAGCACATATCCTCCAAATCGTCCTACTTTAAAAGCGAGCTCTGGAGTTAATTCACTATTTGCAACACCACGAACACCATCTGTACCAAAATATTTTCCCATTTTAAATGATCTCTCCTTTTGCAGATACAAATATTCACCCTTCAATTTCAGTGATTCGTATCTTTGCCTTTTCTTGAGGTATTACCCATCTAACAGTCTCTGGGCCATTCACTTCTATATCTATTTCATGTTCACCAATCTCTAGATCGGTTACATCAATATATACTTCGAAATCAGTTGGACTTGTCCCTTCTATCACACTAGGTGCACCATGTATATCTATATCAATAGTTCCTGATTCAGGATTAAGGAAGGTCAAAGCAAATTCAGCTCCTAGGCCTTGGCTCGATATCGACAATTCTGAGAAGGTTTCCGATATCTCTTCTTCAACATCAACTGCAACTTCAATTTTTTCAGGTAATACTTGGATTACCCCTTTAGGTATCGGAACCTTCACTTCAATTGTAGTGTCCTCTTTTATTTTATCAAGGTCTATCTCACCTTCAATTGAAGATATCTCATCAATGACTTCCTTCGGTCCAAATATCGTAACTTGATTTGGAGTTGGCGTGATATTGACCAAACTTAACCCGTCTGCAAGCTTTCCTTTTTGTTTTAATGTAAAAGATACTGATTTATTCGGGCTAACGATTGGAACTGTAATTTCAACAACACTCGGTTCCACAGCTACCGACAATACATTTTGATTTCGATCGTAGACAGCTACCCGTGATTCCTGTGTAAAGGTTTCGGTTACACCTTTTAGATCAACAACCGCTTTTACCATAGCGATTCTTTCTATCTCTTCTAGTGCACCAGTAATTTTGACAACTCGAGGTGACACCACTGGTTGTTCAATTGTATATCCTTCTTCTACTTGGTCACGGTTAACAAAGTCAACTTCAACAGGGAATTCTTTTGTTACTTTTTCCTGAATGACCACAGTGATTTCAGCAGGATCAATTTTAACTTTTATTTTTTCAGAGATATTTCGATATTGCAATTTCACCTTATGAGTACCGACAGTTAACTGTGTAAGGTCTGCATAGACTTCAATTTCCTTTTGTAGCCCTTCCCGTTTTGTAACGCCAGATGGACCTTCAATTGTTACATTCACATATTGAGGGACTCCAGATACAACTAGATTTTGATCATCATAGTATGTATTGACAGGAATCTCCGTTAATGTTTCTGAGTAATTGGAAAACAATGGTATACCTGCAGGACTCTTTGATGCAGGCTGATTTTCAAAACTAACAGACGCAAATAAAAGTAATGCAAGTAACAATGCAATAATCCGTGTGACCCAACGGTTATCCATTAATCTATCCATTCTTTTTCCCCCTCCATTGCCATAGTGGATGAGAGGTATTGCGTTCGGCTATCACTAGTTCTTGATTTAATAAATCACGAAATGCGTCTGGTTTCAAATCACGGTGAAGTTCTCCGTTCTTTGTTATTGACACACTTCCTGTTTCCTCTGAAACAATAATGGTTATGCTGTCTGTTACCTCACTAATCCCAAGTGCTGCTCGGTGACGTGTTCCCAATTCTTTTGAGATAAATGGACTCTCCGAAAGTGGTAAATAACAAGCTGCAGCTGCTACCTGGTTTTTTTGGATAATCACAGCACCATCATGTAAAGGTGTATTTGGGATAAAGATATTAATTAATAATTCAGATGAAATCGCTGAATGTAGTGGGATTCCTGTTTCGACATAATCCCCCATTCCTGTTTGCCGCTCAATTGAAATAAGTGCACCGATTCGACGCTTTGCCATATAATCAGTCGCTTTTGTTATGGCTTCAACTAAATTGGCCTGTTGGTCATCTTCATCTGTACCGCCTCTTGAAAATATTTTCCCACGACCAAGTTGTTCCAATGCCCTTCGCAATTCAGGTTGGAAGATCACGATAATCGCTAAGAATCCCCAATCCATTACTTGGTCGACTAACCAAAACAATGTATGTAATTCTAACAGGCTGCTTAAAAGCCTGATAAACACGATAACAATGATACCCTTCAGTAACTGAACCGCTTTCGTTCCGCGTATGAGGGTCAATAATTTATATATCACATACCAGACAAGGAGAACATCTAGAAAAATGCCGAGGTAACCTAATAAAGGGAGTTCATTAAATGACATTCTCACACTTCCTCTATGAAATAATCCAAAACACATAGTTGGCCATAATATTATATCATATATCATTCCTACACCAAGTACAAATTGGTAGGAGGATAAGCTTAATTTTCTAGAATAAAATAGACCATCGTGTTCGATGGTCTATTTTTCTTCATCTTCATGATCAAATACATGAATAACGTCTGTTCCTATTTTTTTCATATGATACCAAAGCCATTCAAATATTTGATTGACTTCTTTTATTTCACCTGTCACATTTCCAGCTGCTGCCATATACTTTTCACCATTAATGACAGTGACATTTCCATCTACAGCTCCCTCAATCACAATCTTTCCGTTTCTCACAACGACGTCTCCAGATATTGTTTCACCTTCTGGGACAATTACAGTATTGTTTTCAACTATTAAGTTCGGCTGTTTGGATACTGAGAATTCATCACTTTCACTCCAAACTGAAAAGAGACTTCCTGCCATTAGTACAAGGAAGAGTGAGGCCGCCGTTAGCATCGGATGCTCTCTAAACCATCGTCTAAAGCTTACAGTACGTTTTTCCTTCGGTAAATTTTGCATGACTTTTAATGTGAAATCACTAGGTGCAGAAATGTGAGAAGTACTTTGTACCAACGCAATGGTCTTCTTTAATTCATGAAAATGTTGCTGGCATGATTCGCATGTTTGCAAATGCTCACGCAGTACCTTCTCTTCCTCTTCAGAAATGTCCTCATCCAGGTAATTGTGCATAAGTTCTGTTATGTCTTTTTCTGAACAGTTCATTTTTTCTCACCCCTATACATGTCGAAGCTGGTTTCGTAAAGCTTCTCGGCCTCTGTGGATTCTTGTTTTCACTGTGCCAATAGGCAGGTCAAGAATTTCACCAATTTCTTTAAGCGAAAACTCCTCGATGTATTTTAAAACAATGACGGAACGATACTTTTCAGGAAGCTTCAAAATTTCCGCTTGAATTTGTTCTTGAAGTTCCATTGTCTCAAGCTCGTCCTCTGGTAATGCGGCATCTGCAGCGACTTGTGAATACATAGTTAGTCCATCAGAGCCTGCAATTTCTGCATCAAGGTAGTAATCAGGTTTTTTCTTTCGTATGCGGTCAATTGACAGATTCGTCGCAATACGATACAACCATGTTGAAAATTTTTTATTCATATCATAGCTATGAATATTAACATATGCACGAATAAAGGCCTCTTGTGCAATATCTTCTGCCTCATGTCGATTTCCCAGCATACGATAACTTATCTGAAAAACCTTGTCTTTGTAGAACTCTACAATCTCTGCAAATGCACTCTGATCTCCATTTTTAATCTGCCTAATTCTGTTTTTTATGATTGTCTCCATTTTGCTACCTCCGCTCATTGCGGGTATCATTATTTACGAATGACCTTCAAAAAGGTTTCATTTTCTCCATAACTTTCATTTTAACAAATTTTGGATGGTTTATGTGAATGGAAATCAAACATTTACACATTATTTAAAAAAAGACAGTATCTCTTTTACTGAGATACTGTATTGTTATTATAAAAGCTTTTCTCCAAATAGAGAACCCATTAAAGCCACTGCGACGGAAGCTGTTTTATTTTTGTCATCTAATATCGGATTCACCTCTACAAATTCAGCTGAAGTAATCAATTTGGATTCCTCTAACATTTCCATAGCTAAGTGACTTTCTCTGTAATTAATACCTCCAAGTACTGGAGTTCCAACTCCTGGAGCATCATGTGGATCCAGTCCATCTAAATCCAATGATAAATGGACCCCATCAGTTTTTTCTTTCAAATATGCTATTGTTTCTTCCATAACCTTAGTCATACCTAGTCGATCGATTTCATGCATGGTATAGACCTTAATTCCAAGCTGTTTAATTAATTCCTTTTCACCTTCATCAAGGGCTCTTGCCCCAATAAGAACAATATTTTCCGGTTTGATTTTTGGACTATATCCTGCGATATCTGTTAATCGTTTATGACCGAGTCCAAGACTAGCTGCTAGAGGCATTCCGTGTATATTTCCTGAAGGTGATGTTTCGGCTGTGTTCAAATCACCGTGAGCATCATACCAGATAACCCCTAGATTTTGATAATGTTTTGCAATTCCAGCAAGCGAACCAATTGCAATACTGTGGTCACCACCTAGGACAAGTGGAAATCTTCCATTTTGAATAACCTTGTCAACTGTAGCCGCAAGTTTTTCATTCGCTTCAGATACTTTCTCGAGGTTCTTTAAATTTTCATCCTTTGCTACTTCCTCACGAGTAGGACGTGTTATCTCAATATCTCCTAAATCATCTATATTATATTTAAGGCGCTCTAAACGCTCTACAACACCCGCATAACGGATAGCACTGGGTCCCATGTCAACGCCTCTACGCATCTGACCTAAGTCCATTGGAACCCCAATAATCGAAATATCCTTCTTCATAAATAAATGAACCTCCTTCTCCCATATATCCCTATTTTCCTACTTTTTATAGAATGACTCAACTCGACAAAAACATGTATATATATGCAATGTATAGAAGGAATCAATTGAAACAGTGAAGGAGTTTAATGAATGATTCCTAACATCGCTTTCATCTTATAAAAAGTATTTATACCCGTTAACCTATATGAAAACGCACCTCTAGATAAAATGTGTCTTAAATAAGGTAAAACATCATCTTAGCTGAAATGGCTTTTAACCTTTGAATAATTATAGTGTATAGATAAGATTCTGTTAGGAATATAAAAAAATTTAACCGCTTGATCAAACATGTAATTTTTGCAAAAAAAAAATAAACCTCTATGGTTTATTGTGAATTTTATGGAATTTGGTGGAGCCTAGCGGGATCGAACCGCTGACCTCCTGCGTGCAAGGCAGGCGCTCTCCCAGCTGAGCTAAGGCCCCCAAATAGAAAAAGAAGTAGTTCATGGAGCGGAAGACGGGATTCGAACCCGCGACCCCCACCTTGGCAAGGTGGTGTTCTACCACTGAACTACTTCCGCATGAGATGAGCCATGAAGGACTCGAACCTTCGACCCTCTGATTAAAAGTCAGATGCTCTACCAACTGAGCTAATGGCTCGTATAAGTATTATGCAGATAAATTTAGATAACAAATTAAACTACGACGTCCCAATCTCAGAAAGTTTACGCAAGTAGCAACTCGATTGGTACGCTGAAGAATGTGCTCCGAAGCATACTCTTTCGTGCTCTACCAACTGAGCTAATGGCTCAAACGAAACTATTATGAAAATGGCTGGGCTAGCAGGATTCGAACCTACGAATGACGGAGTCAAAGTCCGTTGCCTTACCACTTGGCTATAGCCCATCAATGTAATCAATTACTCTTTTATTTTGCACATATAACGAACAAATTATGAGTTAGTTGATAAGTAAAATTG
The DNA here is from genome assembly GCF_964021195.1 of Bacillus nitroreducens. Classification (NCBI taxonomy): domain Bacteria; kingdom Bacillati; phylum Bacillota; class Bacilli; order Caryophanales; family Bacillaceae; genus Bacillus; species Bacillus nitroreducens. The sequence goes on from NZ_CAXHYI020000003.1 coordinate 869,459, forward strand.
TTGAATAATTTCCAAAAAAATAGCCTGCTTCATCCTTTTGATTAAATCCAAAGAAAGAATAATGGCCTATTATCTTATAGAAATGGTGGAGGGGGACGGATTCGAACCGCCGAACCCTGAGGGAGCGGATTTACAGTCCGCCGCGTTTAGCCACTTCGCTACCCCTCCATCATTAAATTTAAAATGGTGCCGGCGATAGGAGTCGAACCCACGACCTACTGATTACAAGTCAGTTGCTCTACCAACTGAGCTACACCGGCATTATTAGGTTTAAAATGGTGGAGGATGACGGGCTCGAACCGCCGACCCCCTGCTTGTAAGGCAGGTGCTCTCCCAGCTGAGCTAATCCTCCGACGCACAAGATGTGCTAATGCTACTAACATTAATGGTGACCCGTACGGGATTCGAACCCGTGTTACCGCCGTGAAAGGGCGGTGTCTTAACCGCTTGACCAACGGGCCAATAATATAAAGTCTCTTTTTTAAGCTTCCAAGCGGGCTCGAACCGCTGACCTCTTCCTTACCATGGAAGTGCTCTACCAGCTGAGCTATGGAAGCAATGGCTCCGCAGGTAGGATTCGAACCTACGACCGATCGGTTAACAGCCGATAGCTCTACCACTGAGCTACTGCGGAATAAAAGCTTAGCGACGTCCTACTCTCACAGGGGCAATGCCCCAACTACCATCGGCGCTGAAGAGCTTAACTTCCGTGTTCGGTATGGGAACGGGTGTGACCTCTTCGCTATCGTCACTAAACTATTAGAAGGATTCATTCCTTCAAAACTAGATAACGTACGCACATTCATTCATTTGTCTTGCTACGGCTCCTATACAGTCGCCTTCGCAATTCTATTTGGTTAAGTCCTCGATCGATTAGTATCAGTCAGCTGCACATGTCACCATGCTTCCACCTCTGACCTATCAACCTCGTCATCTTCGAGGGATCTTACTAGTTTAACACTATGGGAAATCTCATCTTGAGGGGGGCTTCATGCTTAGATGCTTTCAGCACTTATCCCTTCCACACATAGCTACCCAGCTATGCCCTTGGCAGGACAACTGGTACACCAGCGGTGTGTCCATCCCGGTCCTCTCGTACTAAGGACAGCTCCTCTCAAATTTCCTACGCCCACGACGGATAGGGACCGAACTGTCTCACGACGTTCTGAACCCAGCTCGCGTACCGCTTTAATGGGCGAACAGCCCAACCCTTGGGACCGACTACAGCCCCAGGATGCGATGAGCCGACATCGAGGTGCCAAACCTCCCCGTCGATGTGGACTCTTGGGGGAGATAAGCCTGTTATCCCCGGGGTAGCTTTTATCCGTTGAGCGATGGCCCTTCCATGCGGAACCACCGGATCACTAAGCCCGACTTTCGTCCCTGCTCGACTTGTAGGTCTCGCAGTCAAGCTCCCTTGTGCCTTTACACTCTACGAATGATTTCCAACCATTCTGAGGGAACCTTTGGGCGCCTCCGTTACTCTTTAGGAGGCGACCGCCCCAGTCAAACTGCCCACCTGACACTGTCTCCAAGGCCGATAAGGCCTTCGGGTTAGAATTTCAATACAGCCAGGGTAGTATCCCACCGACGCCTCCACCGAAGCTAGCGCTCCGGCTTCCAAGGCTCCTACCTATCCTGTACAAGCTGTACCAAAATTCAATATCAGGTTGCAGTAAAGCTCCACGGGGTCTTTCCGTCCTGTCGCGGGTAACCTGCATCTTCACAGGTACTATAATTTCACCGAGTCTCTCGTTGAGACAGTGCCCAGATCGTTACACCTTTCGTGCGGGTCAGAACTTACCTGACAAGGAATTTCGCTACCTTAGGACCGTTATAGTTACGGCCGCCGTTTACTGGGGCTTCGATTCAGAGCTTCGCTTGCGCTAACCCCTCCTCTTAACCTTCCAGCACCGGGCAGGTGTCAGCCCCTATACTTCGCCTTGCGGCTTCGCAGAGACCTGTGTTTTTGCTAAACAGTCGCCTGGGCCTATTCACTGCGGCTTTTCAGGGCTATGCACCCTAAAAAGCACCCCTTCTCCCGAAGTTACGGGGTCATTTTGCCGAGTTCCTTAACGAGAGTTCTCTCGATCACCTTAGGATTCTCTCCTCGCCTACCTGTGTCGGTTTGCGGTACGGGCACCATTTACCTCGCTAGAAGCTTTTCTTGGCAGTGTGGAATCAGGAACTTCGGTACTATATTTCCCTCGCCATCACAGCTCAACCTTACGGTAAGCGGATTTGCCTACTTACCAGTCTAACTGCTTGGACGCACATATCCAACAGTGCGCTTACCCTATCCTCCTGCGTCCCTCCATCGCTCAAACGGTAAAGAGGTGGTACAGGAATATCAACCTGTTGTCCATCGCCTACGCTTTTCAGCCTCGGCTTAGGTCCCGACTAACCCTGAGCGGACGAGCCTTCCTCAGGAAACCTTAGGCATTCGGTGGAGGGGATTCTCACCCCTCTTTCGCTACTCATACCGGCATTCTCACTTCTAAGCGCTCCACCAGTCCTCACGGTCTGACTTCGCTGCACTTAGAACGCTCTCCTACCATTGTTCGTAAGAACAATCCACAGCTTCGGTGATACGTTTAGCCCCGGTACATTTTCGGCGCAGAGTCACTCGACCAGTGAGCTATTACGCACTCTTTAAATGGTGGCTGCTTCTAAGCCAACATCCTGGTTGTCTAAGCAACTCCACATCCTTTTCCACTTAACGTATACTTTGGGACCTTAGCTGGTGGTCTGGGCTGTTTCCCTCTTGACTACGGATCTTATCACTCGCAGTCTGACTCCCGAGAATCAAGTCTTTGGCATTCGGAGTTTGACTGAATTCGGTAACCCGATGAGGGCCCCTAGTCCAATCAGTGCTCTACCTCCAAGACTCTATACTCGAGGCTAGCCCTAAAGCTATTTCGGAGAGAACCAGCTATCTCCAAGTTCGATTGGAATTTCTCCGCTACCCACACCTCATCCCCGCACTTTTCAACGTACGTGGGTTCGGGCCTCCATTCAGTGTTACCTGAACTTCACCCTGGACATGGGTAGATCACCTGGTTTCGGGTCTACGACCACGTACTCATTCGCCCTATTCAGACTCGCTTTCGCTGCGGCTCCGTCTCTCCGACTTAACCTTGCACGTAATCGTAACTCGCCGGTTCATTCTACAAAAGGCACGCCATCACACATGAATGTGCTTTGACTACTTGTAGGCACACGGTTTCAGGTTCTATTTCACTCCCCTCCCGGGGTGCTTTTCACCTTTCCCTCACGGTACTGGTTCACTATCGGTCACTAGGGAGTATTTAGCCTTGGGAGATGGTCCTCCCAGCTTCCGACGGGATTTCACGTGTCCCGCCGTACTCAGGATCCACTCAAGAGAGAACGAAGTTTCGACTACAGGGTTGTTACCTTCTCTGACGGACCTTTCCAGGTCGCTTCGTCTACTTCGCTCTTTTGTAACTCCGTATAGAGTGTCCTACAACCCCAAGAGGCAAGCCTCTTGGTTTGGGCTATCTTCCGTTTCGCTCGCCGCTACTCAGGAAATCGCGTTTGCTTTCTCTTCCTCTGGGTACTTAGATGTTTCAGTTCCCCAGGTCTACCTTCGCTTACCCTATGAATTCAGGTAAGGATACTGCCCCATTACGAGCAGTGGGTTTCCCCATTCGGAAATCTTCGGATCAATGCTTACTTACAGCTCCCCGAAGCATATCGGTGTTAGTACCGTCCTTCATCGGCTCCTAGTGCCAAGGCATCCACCGTGCGCCCTTTATAACTTAACCTGTTCGGCTTCGATAAGCTTCAAATTTCTTCGCTTCTCATGCGCCTATAAGTTTAAAGAACTTTACTTCAATGAATGTTTTGTTACGTTATCTAGTTTTCAAGGAACGAAGCTACTGACTTCAATCACATCGTAATTTACATCAGTGAATAGTCTCCATGCAGCTTTGCGCTGAGGAATTAATCATCATTGACTAATCTTGCAGACGCAAGCGCAATTGATTTTTGCGAAAGGCAAAAATCGACCTTTGAGAGAAAAAGCACTCTCAAAACTGACCACAATACAAAACGTCTTTTTATGAAGTTCGTAGAACTTCTATTGTCTAGCTACGGTTCCTAGCCTCTCGAGGTTGCTTCACTTCTTCTGTCAAAGTCTGCTGACTTTTCCTTCAGAAGTTCCAGCACTTGTCGAGGCTGAACAGTCACCTTCGCTTTTCGACTTTTTCCTTAGAAAGGAGGTGATCCAGCCGCACCTTCCGATACGGCTACCTTGTTACGACTTCACCCCAATCATCTGTCCCACCTTAGGCGGCTGGCTCCTTACGGTTACCCCACCGACTTCGGGTGTTACAAACTCTCGTGGTGTGACGGGCGGTGTGTACAAGGCCCGGGAACGTATTCACCGCGGCATGCTGATCCGCGATTACTAGCGATTCCGGCTTCATGCAGGCGAGTTGCAGCCTGCAATCCGAACTGAGAATGGTTTTATGGGATTGGCTTAACCTCGCGGTTTCGCTGCCCTTTGTACCATCCATTGTAGCACGTGTGTAGCCCAGGTCATAAGGGGCATGATGATTTGACGTCATCCCCACCTTCCTCCGGTTTGTCACCGGCAGTCACCTTAGAGTGCCCAACTGAATGCTGGCAACTAAGATCAAGGGTTGCGCTCGTTGCGGGACTTAACCCAACATCTCACGACACGAGCTGACGACAACCATGCACCACCTGTCACTCTGTCCCCGAAGGGAACGTCCTATCTCTAGGAGTGTCAGAGGATGTCAAGACCTGGTAAGGTTCTTCGCGTTGCTTCGAATTAAACCACATGCTCCACCGCTTGTGCGGGCCCCCGTCAATTCCTTTGAGTTTCAGTCTTGCGACCGTACTCCCCAGGCGGAGTGCTTAATGCGTTGACTTCAGCACTAAAGGGCGGAAACCCTCTAACACTTAGCACTCATCGTTTACGGCGTGGACTACCAGGGTATCTAATCCTGTTCGCTCCCCACGCTTTCGCGCCTCAGCGTCAGTTACAGACCAGAGAGCCGCCTTCGCCACTGGTGTTCCTCCACATCTCTACGCATTTCACCGCTACACGTGGAATTCCGCTCTCCTCTTCTGCACTCAAGTCCCCCAGTTTCCAATGACCCTCCACGGTTGAGCCGTGGGCTTTCACATCAGACTTAAAGGACCGCCTGCGCGCGCTTTACGCCCAATAATTCCGGATAACGCTTGCCACCTACGTATTACCGCGGCTGCTGGCACGTAGTTAGCCGTGGCTTTCTGGTTAGGTACCGTCAAGGTACCGCCCTATTCGAACGATACTTGTTCTTCCCTAACAACAGAGCTTTACGATCCGAAGACCTTCTTCGCTCACGCGGCGTTGCTCCGTCAGACTTTCGTCCATTGCGGAAGATTCCCTACTGCTGCCTCCCGTAGGAGTCTGGGCCGTGTCTCAGTCCCAGTGTGGCCGATCACCCTCTCAGGTCGGCTACGCATCGTTGCCTTGGTGAGCCGTTACCTCACCAACTAGCTAATGCGCCGCGGGCCCATCCGTAAGTGATAGCGAGAAGCCATCTTTTAATATAAGACCATGTGGTCTCATATGTTATCCGGTATTAGCTCCGGTTTCCCGAAGTTATCCCAGTCTTACAGGTAGGTTGCCCACGTGTTACTCACCCGTCCGCCGCTAATCTTTGGGAGCAAGCTCCCTTAGATTCGCTCGACTTGCATGTATTAGGCACGCCGCCAGCGTTCATCCTGAGCCAGGATCAAACTCTCCAATAGAGTATTGATTGCTCAATAAATTTGTTACTTAGAATTAACGTTGACGCTTGTATTGTGTTCAGTTTTCAAAGAACTTTTTAACATGTCGCTCAGAAGCGACTTTTTTAATTTAACATATCAACATTTTAAAGTCAATACTTTTTTTAAAATCTTTTTTAAAATTTTCAGTGCCGTCGGTGACGACGTTTATTAATATATCATCGTCTGATTCCTATGTCAACAATCTATTTATAAAAAATAATTATATTTGTAAGAGGACCATATGAACTTATACAATCCTCTTCTACGCTTTATTACCCTTTTTTACTGTTCACCTTTTTAGAACGAATATACCTGCTGCATTCTGAGGGATCAGCAATTCTTTTAAATAACCGAAATAAAATTTGATACCTTTCTTCCATCGCTCGTTTCACGATATGGTCGATTCTTGAATCTTCCACATCAAATAATATCTCATCCATTTCTCTCTTTAATAGGTATTCTAATTCTTTAACTTCAATTTGATCAACTAATAATCCAATCATAGTTTCACCTCGTGCTTATAGTAATTCTAGTTATTTCCAGAATTGGTTATTTTATTAATTATTTTCCCTATAACATTTACACATAAATTAAGAAGACAAGCATATTATTTAGACAGAGAATGCTTTGAACAAGGAGGATAATCATGAACTTTTTTTACATCCTGAGTAGCAAAAGAATTAAACAAACGTTAATTATTCTTTTCGCATCCTTATTTACAGCCAGTATATTTTATATAGAAAAGGGCAATATCGCCCCTGTCTTCTCAACAGAAAATGGACCAAGAGTAATTTATAAAGGAGAAAAGAATAAAAAGAACGTTGCACTTACGTTTAATATTAGTTGGGGCGACACAAAGGCTTTACCTATTATTGATACCTTGAAAAATGAAGGTGTAACCAATGCAACCTTTTTCCTATCTGGCTCTTGGGCAGAACGCCATCCACAAATTGTTGAACGGATTGTTAAAGATGGACATCAAATCGGAATCAAAGGATATGATTATAAAAACTATACTGAATTAGAAGATGCACAAATAAAGAAAGATATTTATAAGGCACAGGATGTATTTAAGAAAATGGGGGTCAAAACTGTTACCTTTTTCAGGACACCAGATGGAAACTTTGATTCAAGAGTGGTAAAAATATTAGATTCAGTTGGATTAACTCTCGTTCACTGGAGTATTGATTCGAATGATTGGAACAATCCAGGAGTAACGAGAATATCTAGTAATGTGTTGGATAATGTAAAGGGTGGAGACATTATTTTGTTCCACGCTTCTGATTCTGCTAAACAAACTGCTGAGGCACTTCCTGGTATTTTAAAGGGAATTAAAAATAAGGGCCTTTCATTTGTAACAGTAAGTGATATGTTAGATAACGCCGACGTTAAGAGTGAAGTTGTTGAATAGACGGTATGAACTAGAGCTTTTATCATTCAGCTTACAAAGGATTAGGTAGATAAAATTCACGTATGCAAATAGACATAGAAAAAGCTGATCTAATTGGATCAGCTTTTTTGTTTCGTTATTTTTGGCAGTATTAATAATTGATACGCATTACAAACTAATAGTGGAAAAATCCATAAATACAACCAACTCTCATCATTCACCCTGATTGCTGGAACCCATTCAATCACAGTTACAACAAACATAAAGAACAATGCAGGTAAAAACGCCTTACTATTTGTCTGTTTTCTTTTAAAGTAAGCAATAATTAACGCAAAGACTAAAAGGCCTACTGGTACCAATACATATTCAGTGATACTTTCTCCTTCAACTGCAAACACCTGATATCGGAAATAGATTAAATCAAATAAAACAAATGCTATTAACACAATTTGCGCGGGACTCCAAGCACCTTTAAATAACCCTTGTCCTATTCGGTGAACAGTTAAATAGGCGAAGAAACCCATTTGGCTAATAATACTAAAAATAAATCCAACACCAATTAGCCAAAATACTACCATTAGTATTTCAACGAAATCTGATGCCAAAAATAAATCTTTATATTCACTCCATTTAACAGCAAAACCAGTAATAATTGTGCTAATCGCGCCAACTAGTAAGGTAGAAAGGAACAACCTTACCCAATTTCGACTTTTCACGACATAATCCCCCACTCCATATATTCACCATATGATTGTACCAAAAGGTCGGGGATGAATGCCAGTTTATCACCATGTAATACGTGAATATTTTTTAACAAAAAAAGCATATTAACTAGTAAGGATCCCTTATGAAAGGAGCTTTTAAATGAGAAAATGGATATCGCTCCTCCTCATTATTAGTTTTCTATTGTCAATCGTAGGCTGTGCCCCTGCAAATGTCGATCAAAATCGAATGGATTATGATGAAACAAAAAAAATGGTAGTCGATATATTAAAAACCGATGATGGTAAAAAGGCAATCGAAGAACTCATGCGAGATGAGAAGATCAAGCAGCACCTCGTTATGGATCAAGCCATTGTAAAAGATTCCATCCGTGAAACTCTTACTTCGGATAATGGGGTTGAGTTTTGGAAAAAAACATTCGAGGATACGAAGTTTGTAGAAGATTTTGCAAAAAGTATGCAAACGGAGCACGAAAAACTCATTAAAGACTTAATGAAGGATCCCGATTATCAAAAAATGATGATGGATATCTTAAAAAATCCTGAGATGGAAGAACAACTCATGGATGTCTTAAAAAGCCAAGAATACAGAAAGCACCTCCAAACAGTCATCAGTGAAACGCTTGAAAGTCCGTTATATAAAGCAAAAATTGAAGATATTCTTATTAAAGCAGCAGAAGATATGCAAAAAGAGGAAAAGGCAAAAAAAGATGAAGGAGAAGGTAGCGGTAATAGCTAATTCTCAAAATATAAAGACCCTCCTAAATTAAAGGAGGGTCTTTATATTACATTGCATCAATCACACGTTTTGCAATTTCGTTATAAATTTTTCCTGTTGGGTGATCTTCATCATATACTGATGGAGCAAAATCATCGTCATTCCAGTCAGGCTGTCCTAATGGAATTTTCCCTAGTAACGATGTTTGAAGCTCATCCGCTAGTTTCTCTCCGCCACCTTTACCAAATACATATTCCTTTTCACCTGTAACTTTGCTTTCAAAGTAGGACATATTCTCAATAACACCAAGTATTTCATGTTCCGTACGAAGAGCCATTGCACCCGCTCTTGCTGCTACGAATGCAGCCGTAGGGTGTGGTGTTGTAACAATAATTTCTTTGCAGTGCGGAAGCATCGTATGAACATCTAGCGCAACGTCGCCTGTACCTGGAGGTAAGTCTAGTACTAAGAAGTCAAGGTCTCCCCACTCAACTTCATTAAAGAAGTTATTTAACATTTTACCGAGCATTGGTCCACGCCAAATAACTGGTGAATTGTCCTCTACAAAGAATCCCATTGAGATTACTTTTACCCCTTTTCTTTCTACAGGGATAATTTTTTCTCCACTAACAGTCGGGCGGTTTGTAATACCCATCATATCTGGAACACTAAATCCGTATATATCCGCATCTATAATCCCAACTTTTTTCCCTAGTCTTGCTAAGGATACAGCTAAGTTTACAGAAACAGTTGATTTACCTACACCACCCTTACCACTTGCAACAGCAATAAAGGTTGTTTGGTTAACAGGTGATAATAACGGCGCAGACTCTTCAGAAGATTCGGTCTTAAATTTAGCTAGTTCTTCCGCTGATAATTCGGTAAAACGGAGACCGACTGAATCTGCTCCCGCTTGTTTCAATGCATTTACAATCTGAGTTTGAAGCTGTAGCTGTTCCCCTGTACCTGTTTTTGATAGAGCAATTTTTACGCTAACATGATTCTTTTCTTCTTTTATTTTAATCTCTTGGATGGCATTCGTTTCTTCGAATGTTCTATGTAGAAATGGATCTTGAAGCTGTCGTAAAACATCTCTCACTTGTTGCTCAGTTAACATATTAACACCACCTAAACTCTGTATTCGGTTTCATCTCCTCCATTATACCATACCTGTCCATATTTATAGTGTGAGGAGCATCATATATATCACAAAAGGGGCTGTCCGATAAGTCCTAAAAAATAAGGCAAGGGAGAAAAACGACCGTTTTTCTCCCTTGCCTTTTTGTTTTTTTCGATTTTTCTCTGAAAGTAGCTGGCGTATGCCTGCTACTTTCAATATATTGTGGGCTAATGCCACAATTCCAAACTCGACATATACTTTGTCGAGCCCCCGCAGAGAAAATCTGCGAAACGACCTATTGCCCTTGATGTGACCGAACACACTTTCTACTTCAACTTTACGTTGAGCGTAGATAGCGGACTTTTCATCACATTCAAGGGCTGTTTTAGCCTTGGCTTTCATTTCTTCAAAAATCGTATTCCAATGAATCTGACGATTCCCTTTTGCTTTTGTGCATTGTGCTTTTAGTGGACAATCGGTACAATCTTCACATTCATATATTTTAAAACTTTGCTCGTAGCCAGATTTATTCTTTTTATTCAGGTATTTTTTAAACGTTACTTTCATTCCTTTCGGGCAAATAAAATAGTCGTCATCTTCCACGTAAGTCCAATTTTTTGCGTTTTTGATGTCTTTTTTATATTTACGGGTTTGTTCCTGTACATAGCTTCCATACGGAATAAGAAACTCGAATCGTTGCTCTTTCTCATCTCCGACAGCGTAAACATAATTCTCCTCACTACCATATCCTGCATCGGCAATAACCGTTTTGGGTATTGGTAAAGAAGAAGCTGCCAGTTTCTCCATATGAGGGATGAAGCACCGAGTGTCTGTTGGGCGTTGATGTATTGTATAGTATAGAATAAACTGGTTTTCTGTTCCTACTTGTACGTTGTATCCTGGCTTAAGTTGGCCATTTTTCATATGATCTTCTTTCATACGCATGAAGGTGGCATCTTTGTCCGTTTTAGAATAACTATTACGATCACCTAAAACTTCATTATGTTCCTTATATTTAGTCATACGAGGTATAAAATCCTCACGGATTTGCTTGATTGATTTCTTTAATTGACTCCGTTCTTGCCTTTTTTCTTTTCGAACGTCTTTATCTGTTTCGCTATCAATTACCTTTGTTAATGCCTCAACTTTTTCCTCAAGTTCTTCGGCAACTTCTACTAATTCCTGTTCAGTGATTTCTTGTTCCTGATTTATTAATTCTTCTGGTTGTGCTTCTGCCCTGGTTATTTCATGGATATGCTGAAGGGTTTCCTTGATTTTTTCTTTTAATTTCTCTTCAAAATTTGAAGTAGCACGTTTCCATACAAAACTATACTTGTTGGCGTTGGCTTCAATCTTGGTGCCATCCAAAAAGTAGCTTTCGAATGTTATGTAGTTCTCTTCAATCAACTTGTGAATCATTGCTTCGAATAGTTCATCCATAAAGTCTTTCATGCGTCCCCCACGGAACTCATTAATTGTACGGAAATCTGGTTGTTGCATCGCTGACAACCACATAGCTGGGATACTTTCATTTGCTAATTTTTCTATCCCTCGGCAAGAATAAACCTTCTGGGAATAACCATAAAGGATAATTTTAAGCATCATTTTGGGATGGTAAGAACTTCTGCCACCGCCTACATAGTATGAAAATAGATTTTCATCAGGAATAGCTTCAACCATTTCGTCTACTACACGGGCCTCGTGATGTTGTGGAATAAGAGATTCGATATCATAAATCATTTGAATTTGTCGATTATCGTAGGGTTTGAAAGTAGGGGCTAATTGTCTTGGATTAGGTTCTTTTTGTTTTTCTTCATTTTGAACTTCTAGTTTCTCCTCTTCGAACTCTGGAAAAAGGGAAGTTTGCGTGTTATAATTTTCATTAGTAATCAATTGATTGCTCATAAAAAATCATCCTTTCTGGAATGTTGTGTGGTAACTTCATTTTACTAAAAAGGATGATTTTTTTGTGTGTTTTTTTAAAAGTTACGAGTCAATACTATTAAATTTTGTAACCTTGTTGATTGTAGCGGAAGGTACGAGACTCCTGCGGGAAAAGCGTGGCCAGGGGAGACCCCGCAGGAGCTTGCGACGAGGAGGCTCCCGGACCGCCCGCGGAAAGCGAGTACCTGCAGCGGAAATCAACACCAGATTTTTTAGTAAACCCAAAAAACAAAAAATGAGGGCTGTCCTCAAAAGTCATTTTTCAGTGACTTTTTGGACAGCCCCGTTTCATTCGAGAAATAGCGGTTAATACCAGTATAGATAGAAGCAGCAAGTTTGTTTTGATATTCATCTTGTACTAACAGAGCCTTTTCCTCTGGATTAGAGAGAAAACCTACTTCTACTAGCGCACCAGGTTTCTTCGCGCTTTTTAATAAATACACCCCATTAATTGCTTTTGCTTGACGAGTTGTATTGCCTAGATTGGTACGAAATTCATCCTGAATGAATTTGGCTAATTCTTCATTTTCCTTATAGGAACTAAAATAAAATGTTTGCGCCCCTCTCCACCTAGGAGATGGGATAGCATTTAAATGAATACTTATAAATAAATCCGCATTTGATTCATTGATTAACTGCACGCGTTTCTTCAAATCCTCTGTTTTCCGTTTACTGTAACCCCTCATGCCTTCAGGTGCTAAATCTACATCTTCTTCCCTAATCATTTGGACTAAAGCACCTTGTTGTTGTAAGTAGTCACGGAGCTTACGGGAGATTTCTAACGCAATATCTTTTTCCTGAATATCCCCACTCATAGCCCCACCATCTGGACCACCATGCCCAGGGTCAATAATAATGAACTTCCCTGATAATGGTAAGCTCCAGGGATCCCACACATCTTTATCCAGAAATCTAAACTGTATAAATAAAAACAAAATAACTACTCCTAAAAGGATACCAGTAATTTTTAATTTCTTGTTCATTATTTCCCTCCTGCATGTCCTAATTAAATATATGGGACAAGGAGAGTATATATGATTAAAAATTCTAATGCAATTTGAGCCGGTATCTTTTTTCTCCTTTCTGGAAACCTTCCGTCCACCAATAGGTGACATAGTATTCACAAGTATAGTAAAGTGACTCATTAACAAAACCATGTTCGCCAATATGTCCCCAGTAGCAAATAAACTCATACAAAGCGTCGATTAGGTTTTTTTCAAATCTGTAACATCTCTTTTTTACTTCTTCAATCGATTCTCCATAATAAGCAAACTTACTATACTTAGCCCCTAACAAGTATGATTCTATTGCAACATCTAGGCACCCCTCTTCAACAGCACTTCCTAGGATTGTATCCATTCTAAAAAAACTGCTAAAGGCATCCACTACACTCTTTTTTAAATCTTCTATTGAAAGTTCACGTAGCATTTTACGTTCATACTTGATTTGCTTTTCTTTCCGTTTTTCCTTGAAGGTTGTAATCACATTCATAAAAATAAGAACCCCCCTTTGACAGATAGTTTCCTACTGTATCAATCTAATCATGCGCCCAACACAAACTACCTCAACTACCAAAATAAACTATGCATAAACTTAGTTTCGTTTTTGCAAAAATGTAAAAAGACCCTCAACCACTTGATTGAGGGCCCCATTTTCTATATATCCGACGTTTTAAGACTATCCTCTGATTGGTGAGCAACAGGTTCCTTTTGTTTTCCAACTAGCCTTCCAAACTGCCAACCAATGACCGTATTGACTACACCCATAATAAGAAACAATAAATAGTCCCCAATAGGTTCAGGAAGTAAGAGATCTACAACTAGCCACATTCCCGCAGAAGATGCACCAATAAAGGCACCTAACATTGATTTCTGAAGACGACTCAGTTTTACCCACTCCTTTGGAATCAAATCGTTCTAATCCATCATATGTGGGCAAACTTCATGAAATAACTTTAATTTTGACGAAGAGTTGTCCAACGCTGCTACTTTATGTAAAGCCCTGCTACTTCATCTTTTTTATTAAAACTAATCGTATATACTCTATTCTCCTGACTGTATTTCGCAACTAGGACAACGACATAGTAGTCCTGTTCTTCTTCTATTGAAGATTTATCTATTTCCTTAAAATCACCAGATTGTTCAATGATTGGAGTCAGCTGAGCCATTTGTTCTTCTGGTAAACTAGTCTTCATTTGTTCATCAAACATGGCATGTACGTCCCCATACTTACCTTCATTTAACAAGGACACTACTTCCTCTGCCTTCGCAATATACTTTTCTGAGGTTGCTTCATCCACTTTATTTCCGCATGCAACAAGAGTCAACACGATAACAACACCAACAACCATCAACAACATCTTCTTCATCATTGTAAAACTCCCTTTCTTTTTAGTATTAAGCTATAACAAAACATCAATAATGCGAAAACCGCGATTGTGGTTTCTAAAACCAATACTAAACTTTCCTTTGGTACAAAAAAGGGTAAAATTCCTGCTAATGAATTTACAAACGTATGAATCAATACTGCGAGTAGAACATAGCGAAATCTCTTCTGTACAACTCCTTGTAAAACGATGATGGATAGACCCACATGCAAGACAATCGCAAAGAATCGTTCAACGCCAGCTATTGCGTATGACTCATTGTAGGAAATAGCGGTAGGTGAAAACAATAGAGAAAATGCACTTATACCAACAAATATAACAGCTTCGATTCCACCATGACCAACACCAAATATAAAGCCTGTCTTCCATTCCTTTAGCTTCATCATAAACCTCATCACAAGAAAACGGGACATTTCTTCAAAAATGCCAGCGGATAATCCACCCACGACAATAGCAAATAAGATCGGATTTGTTGCACTAAACAAGAGGTAATCAGAACTATTCTTCGCTAAATACTCCAATAATGGGATACGTAACAAAACTTGTGACACCATAAATGTCACTACACCAAGTAAAAACGGTATATAATATTTTTTAAAACAAGCATATATAAAGACTATTAGAGGTATGCCAATACTGACAATAACAGCGAGGTATATTCCAAGTATAACAATCACTCCTCAATTGAAGTGTAAATTCGAACACTTTACATGACTTTCTCTACATATAAGCGTACCATAAACACTTGGAAAATTTTAGTTAAAAATTGCATCTCGTTGATACTTTATTAGGATTTTTAACATCAAAAACCCTCAACTAAATGGTTGAGGGCTCATCCTATTATCTATTCAATTGTGTGCAACTCAATAACCCTATGTTTGTTCGTATAATTAAATTCGCTTCAAACGAGGTGTGTTCTTCAATTCCTGGATTGTCCGTGCCCCAACGCCAAACATCGACATTCGTAATTCCATTTCACGAATTTCCATCAATTCAATGACATCAGCGGCACTTTGTGTCGCTTCCTTTAAAATAGCTCGTCCGAACCCAACAAAGTCAGCTCCAAGTGCAAGTGATTTTGCTCCGTCCAGCCCATTCATGATTCCTCCACTGGCAATCAGCGGCCGATCACCCATCTCTTCACGAACTAATAGGATCGATTCTGACGTTGGTATCCCCCACTCGCTAAACGCTTCAGCTGCAACCCTTCGTATTGGATCGCTAGCTCGAAACTTTTCTACCTGGCTCCAAGAAGTACCACCAGCCCCAGCAACGTCAATAAACGCCACACCTACATCAAGCAATTTTCTGGCAGTCTGGCCATCGATTCCCCATCCGACTTCCTTGACCCCAACAGGCACTCCCAACGTATTGCACAATTGCTCAATTTTATTTAATAATCCCTTGAAGTTCGTATCTCCGTTTTCCTGAATGACTTCTTGAATACTGTTCAAATGAAGTACAAGCATGTTTGCCTCGGTCATTTCGATAATTTTTTTACATTCATCAATACCAAAGCCATAATTAAACTGAACAGCCCCCAAGTTAGCTATAATCGGGACACTTGGGGCATACTCCCTCATCATGAAAGAAGATGAGTGACTATCACTATCTAGAAGTGCACGGGTGGAACCAAGTGCAAGTGCCCAGCCCCTTTCCTCGGCCGCTATGGCTAAATTACGATTTATGGTCTCAGCGAATTCAGTACCACCCGTCATAGAACTGATCAGAAAAGGTGTTTTACAGGTATGCCCTAAGAATGTGGCCTCAATGGAGATTTCATCAAAATCAATTTCGGGGAGCGCATTGTGGACGAACATAAACTTTTCTAATCCTGTTGAGATTGACTCTCCTGTCACCTTTTCATTCAACGTAATTTGAATATGTTGAGATTTTCTTTTTTCAATAGAATTGGCCACTACCAACACCTTCCCTTATCCTCAAACTATAAGAACCAACGCCTATGTATATTCTAAACAAAAGTACTGCTGCACCGTTAATTGGTTTGAATTTCTTCTACCGTTTGTTCTACTTCTGCACGTGTCATTTTCTCACGACCCTCTTTGAGCGCTTTTAACGTTTTATGTGCCAAGGCAAGTGGTAGACGACAGAACAAGATAATGCTTTTCTTACGAAGGGACTTCATATACTCATCGGCTTTTCCAAGGTTTTCTTCTGCATATTCAAATAAATCTGCGCGGCTCCAACCATCTGGCACAAAGCTTACACCACGTTCAACATAATCTTCCTTCTCATTACGCAAGATATTTACCGCCTGAAGTCCACGCCCATATCCAATAGCAAGTTCGCGGTCCGTTTTTTCATCACCATAGCGTTCCCATAAATCCGATAGTAGGACACCTACAAGTCCTGCAACGTAGTATGTATAGTCATCTAAATCTTCACGTGTACGAATATTCCAGTTTGCCTTTGACCATTTTGCCATTCCAAAAGCCATCTCTTGTGCAGCATCCATGATAATTGGCAAAGCATCCTTTGGGCATGCTTCCAACCATTCTCCCAAACGAAGAGTTACTTCTGGCATTTTGTCTTTTACTGGACCTAGTATTCTTACATACTCTTCATGATTAAATGATTGTTTAAATAAATCACTTACTTTTGTTAAAATTGTATATTTTACATCATTGCTTATTTCTTCATGATCTTCAATCTCATCTATCGCCCGAAAAACTAAATAAGCAGATGCAACCGAATCTTTTAACTCCTTTTGCAAAAAAGTAATAGGAATATAAAATGTACGGCTTGTTTCTTTTAGCATCCGCATCGCATCTTTAGGAAACCTACTCATTACTTTGTACCTCCTTAATTAAACACTCCGAAACTCAACGTCAAATCGAGCTAATTATATTAAAAATTCTCCTATATTATCCAGTATACATTACATTTCGATAAATAAGTGAATGAAAGAACTTCCATATATAAAGGATTTGCTTATACTAAGATTCCCATTCTAAACAAAAAAAGACCCCAACCAAAGTGGTTGAGAGTCTTTGAAACGTCCATATTAACGTTTTGAGAATTGTGGTGCACGACGAGCGCCTTTAAGACCGTATTTTTTACGTTCTTTCATTTATAAATAAAGTATGAAAGAATACGGAACAAAACCATTTGCAAAAAGCCTTATTTTATAGGGCTTTTTTGCGTTTAATAAAATTGGATAATATACCCTTATATATGTTCCGTGGTCAAAATGTGGTCACAAAAACTCCACTTTACTCTACCTGTGAATCTAGTACTTCTTTTAATAATTCAAATGCACTTTCTTCTGATGAATCATTTGTACCAAGTTCACCTCTAAAGGCTTTATTAAGGATGCTCTCTTTTAACAAATCTAGACTTTTAAACAAATTGATTTTATTTCCTATTATTTTTTCTTTTTCTAATATATTTTCAACAAGGTTCACTATTTTTTCTTGTTCGGCAATAGGCGGTATTGGAACAAACATTTGATTTAGATTTTTTGCATAAATAGCGGCAACATTTGTTGTAGCACTCTTTAGTGCATTTAACATTCTTTTACCTGTAAAGGAATTAAAATAATAATTAATAAATTGGGGATTAATTCCCTTAACAAACCTAACTCTTAGTATATTGTTGTTAAATAGTATCGGTTCTTCGGTATTCAAGGTAAATACAGCACTTTTACCGACAAGTTCGATACTATTCCTTGTATTGAAAAGAAAGTCACCTTTTTTTAAACTAAACGCCTCTACTTTTTCATCCTCGAGATCTACCCTCGTAACTTTATTTAAATCAAGTTCACCTGTACTGGTAATATTATTCATTTTTATATAAAAATATTGATTTTCTGCCCCTTGCTCCTTACTGCTTCTTACTAATCCTAATTTAGAGTTATCAACAATCTCATGGAACTGTACCCATTTCCAACCTTTTGGTAACTCAAAAGGAGGCTCTTGAATGTCAACATCCTCATGCTTTTTAGCCTTATTAAGTAACGTATCCATTGTATGACCATGATTAGCCCATCGCCACTTTACAGTTAACTCTCCTCGAAAAGCTTTATCGAGAATAGCTATTCGCCGGTGTTCAAATGTCTCCTCTGCTTCCTCAATCAATTTTTTTGCTCCGTCTAATTTGTTTAAAAGACGTTCTACTTTACTTAAAATTCTCTTCTGTTCTTTAGCTGGAGCTAATGGGAAAGGTAACTCTTCAATATTTTTCCTCGAGATTTGAGAAAAGGTAGTGCCCGTACTAATTTTATATAAATAATCACTAATAATTTCAAAATAATAACGCAATAATTTAACATCTACTATATCAGATGAAATTCCAGCAACCCCACGACCAAGACAATATTCACCATTAGAAATATTTGTTTTACCAAGAGTTGCCCTTACTGATACTATCAAATCCCCTACTTTAGATAACTTAGTTGGTTTGCTAGTGTATCTTTTGGCATTAGGATAAATATCTCCCATATCTGCTGGACCACCAATTAATGGTACTCCCTCATCATTTAGGGAAGTATATTCACCTTTAGGTGATTGCCCCATATTAATATCACAGATACTCCCTAACTTAACCCAAGACCAGTTTTCCTTTATTTGATTTAGCTGGTCATCTTCTGACACCAGGGCTTTCATATAAAATTCCTTAACTGTCTTATGCTTTTTAGGCTTTTTACTCATTACTAACCACCTCAGCAGGTTCAGTAGCAACTTTACCATCTTTAATATCTCGAAGTTCTGCCACAACCTCATTCAACAACTCAACTGCTTGTTCAAGTTTGGTAATAGCTTCTTCCGCTGATTCAATCGGATCTGGTAAATTTTCATAAACAGATAATGATTCATCTGCAATTAAACCAATATCTAAGCTATTATTCTTTTTCTCTATCTCTTTACGTGTAAACACGTTAAGGCGTTCATCTTTAACATTCCTTCTATCTTCCGCTTTATAAGCTTTTATAAATCCTTCAAAGTGTTTCTCTGTTAGTGGTGTCCGCTTTCCAAAATTCGGCATATTTGTACGTAAATCATAAACCCATACTTCTTTTGTATTATCTGTATCTGTCTTACCACGAGTAAAGAAAAGAACGTTTGTTTTTACACCTTGTGCATAGAAGATACCAGTTGGTAAGCGTAAAATTGTATGCAGATTACACTTATTCATCAAGTCTTCACGTATTTTTTCCCCTACTCCACTTTCGAATAATACGTTATCCGGTAATACAACAGCTGCCCGTGCTTTTCCGTCTGGTTTCAATGCCCGGTAAATATGTTGCAGGAAATTCAGCTGCTTATTCGTAGATGTAAAGGTCAAGTCATCACGGGTTGGCCGCTCCCCACCTTGTTTCGTTCCAAACGGAGGATTAGTTAGGATGACATCAAAGTTCTTCAAGTCTCTTCCGATATCGGATAGCGTATCTCCTAAGATAATTTCTCCTTGCAAATCATGAAGCATGGCATTCATTAATGCGAGGCGGTGGGTATCACGAACAAGCTCCACTCCAGTGAATGCTTGCTTCCTTTGAAATTCTGCTTCTTTCTCTCCAAGCTCAAAATAGTCATCCGTCTGTTCACGTACATGACTGTCTGCAGCTATCATAAACCCAAATGTTCCTGCAGCCGGGTCATTACAACGTTCACCCGGTTGTGGATTCACTAATTTAACAATTACATCAATCAGAACACGTGGGGTAAAGTATTGTCCAGCACCTGACTTTGTTTCACCTGCGTTCTTCTCCAATAAACCTTCGTAAAGATCACCAAGTCCCTCTTCTTTGGCACTATACCAGTCTAACTCGTCTATTGAACGAATAATTTTTTCTAGGTTTTTCGGCTCATCAATATTTGTTCCAGCATTCGTATAAATTTGCTTAATCAGATCGTTTCCTTCATTACCAAGGTCGATTAGCAGTTTTTGATAATGTGTTTTTAACTCAAGACCATGAAGGACTGTTAAAGAGTCCCAGCGGTAGTTTTTAGGGATTGTCTCCTCATTTCCTGTTTCTTTCATCATTTTTAAGAATAACAAGTATGTTAGTTCCGTTACATATTGATGGTATGTGATCCCATCATCACGCAAAACATTACATAAATTCCATAGCTTCTGTACAATCTCTTGGTTGCCCATTATTTATGCTTGCTCCTTTTCATCGTATAATGCACTATTAATTTTATGGACAATATCATCTATTTGTCCACCAAAAATTTTATTTAACCGTTTATAGCCGCCTCGGCTCTTGAAAGGCTCTACATTAAAAGCTTGTTCGGGGTCTGGACCTAAGACAGATTCTTTGAGAAGCTGCTTTTCAATCCGCTCCAGCCAGGATTTTTGAACATTTGGCCAAGCCTTCATTGAGTATATCTTCTTCATCGCTCGCTTAATTCGCTCTTCATGATCGATGAGCGGATCTCCTAAAGCTTGCTGACGAATAAAGCCAATAATATCTGCTGCAATATCTTCATTTTTTGCATCACGCCATGCTGTTTGTAAACCTTTTTCCGTAAAACCCTTCTGATCGAGGGCAATCCTTAATTCCCTTAATTGGGCTCGAGTCAGATCTTTCGGACGGGAACAAACAATCTGCAGGGCTGGAATTAAGTTCATGTTTTCTCTAATAAATTGACTAAAGCTTTGTAAATAATCTTCTGGTTTTTCTGCATTACCGTATCCACGAGTCACTTCTTTAATCTCATCCTCGTGTGTCGATATATATTGGAATACGGGTCTTCCTCGGTTTTCATCTAAATACTGGAGAATATTCTGATTAGAAGTAAGTTTATCAATAACATCTTTCGTATCAGCTTGTTTCATCCATTTAACAAACTCATTAATTGTCTTCCCACCAGAAAGCACTTTAAAATCTTCATGGTCTTTATCCATCCAGCGTTGTTTCTTTCTTTGAATTTTTGCAATCAATTCTTCCTTATGCTGCGCTTGCAGACCTTTGTCTTCCAGTTGCTCTAATTCTTCAACCAATTGCTTCACCGTTACTTTTGGACTTTTCACAACTGGCTTCATCGAGGTGTAAGGCTTTAATGACTCATAAATTCCAACCGCATCATAAATGGAAAAATGGTCCTTCCCAATTTCATCACAACGTCTTGTAGCCCGTCCCAACATTTGTTCATAGAGGATACGTGACCTTACTCTTCTTAAAAAGACTAAATTCACAATGGGTGGTACATCAACACCTGTTGTAAGCAAGTCAACAGTCACAACTATATTCGGCAATCGTTCATTTTTAAACAATTTTATTGCCTGGGATGGGTTTCTGATAGAACCTGTTATTTTCATAACCGTATTATCATCGATTGGCCCATGTATTTCTTCCAGTTCTTCTTTAAAAATTCTTACAACCATATCTGCATGATCATCTGTAGCAGCAAAAATTAACGTTTTCCCAAGGCCAGTAGGATCAATATACTTTGCTAACTCTGCTAAAATTACTCGGTTAAAACTTTCCGTAATCACCGTTTTATTAAAATGAGCTACATCAATATCTACTTCATCTTCTAACAGTTCTGTTTCAATCTCACCTGTCCGAGTATTATACACATCAACGGTGTCACCTGCAGACCAATGAATACCCGATTTCTTTAACACTGTTTCAAATTGATAAGGTGGCTCATGGTCAATTAAATAACCATCCACAACCGCGTCTCGATAAGAGTAAGTAAATACAGGATTTCCAAATATTTCAATAGTATGCAAAGCAGGAGTAGCAGTTAGTCCAATTTTTGTTGCATCAAAATAATCTAACACTTGACGATACTTACTCACATAATCTTGATGATCACGGAATAATACCTCTACTTCAGACATTTCCTTGTCCAATGTATAGCCACGGTGAGCCTCATCTACAACAATGCAATCATACTGATCGATAGTTGGTTTATCTTCATCATTCTGGGAATAAAATAATCTTTTTAACATCCCTTGTACAGTAGCAATATGTACTTTTGTTTCAGGATTGGGCTTTTTATCTTCTAACGATTGAAGCTCAAATATTTCAGTAAATGAATGGTAGTTCTCTAGCTTAGAATCCTTAAAAGCAGCCTCTGCTTGCTCCCCTAATGCCGAGCGGTCGACCATAAATAATACGCGCTTAAAACGGCTATGCTTAATCAAACGATAAATTAGACCGATAGCCATCCTCGTTTTTCCTGTTCCAGTAGCCATTGCAAGCAGTATCTCACGCTGCCCATTTTCAATTGCATGCTCAACCGCTTTTATAGCATCTTCTTGGTAAGGCCGTAAATTTAAGTAATCTAAAGTTTCATCATGCAGCTTTTTATTGGCCATTTCGATATCTTGTTTTAATAGCTCTTTTAGGCCTTGTGGAGAATACCATCCCTTGAGTGGACGAGGATGATTAGTTACTTTTCTAGCATCTAAAAACCAGATTCCAGACTTCTCCTCAAGCTGCTTCAAGTATGGTCTACCATTTGTAGCAAATAAAAAGGGAACAAAATAATCACCATAAGGATCTGATATAATTTCATCCGCTTTTTTCTCCACTAGACGAGCATAATCTTTGGCCTGTTCAATGTCGGAAAGGATATTTTTACTTTGTCTTTTCGCTTCAATAATCCCTACGAATTCTAAACCTATAAATAGGGCATAGTCAGCAAAACCTGTTTTTAACGGCCATTCTGCAATTGCTAAATTCTTCCCCTTTTCAGGTCTTACACCTCTACCATATCGAAGCTCTTCAGTATCTGCTTCCCAGCCAGTAGCACGTAATTGCTCATCAATAAGCAAGCGTGTTTCTGCTTCTGTAAGATTCAACTGGCTTCCAAAAGTTCTTGCATCCTTCTTTCGTTGAAGTTTATCTTTATCTGATACATATAGTTGCTCTTGACGAAGTTTGGATAGTTCTTGTTCGAGCTTTGCTACTTTCTCTTCATATGTATCGGATAATCTTTGTAATTCTTTTTCGCCTACTATATGAACTGGTGTTGGCTCCTTGTATGGTGGTTCTTTAAACTCCCAATCACCGTAAACCTGCATAAACCAAACGGCTAGGCGAAAACCCATATGTAATAATGCTTTAGCTTCTTTTTCCGTTCCGTAACCTTCATGCATGGCTTTATTACCGATTTTTCTAATCGTATCAAGAATATCTTCTAGTTCTTGTGTAATTAAATCTTCTCTTTTTAGTGCATGAATCCGGTCTATTTGTTTAGTATCATAAGTTTCCTTTATTTCTTCATAAGCTAATACATATTTTGTTAACGTTTCTGCAAACACACGGAGTTTCATCAAGGTTGTATTTGGATCTATAAAGACGTTTCGTTCTGCAGTTTCACCTAAATTGGCTAAGATATCCCATTTTTCAGAAAGAAAGTTAAAATTGCTTTCAACCATGTTATACACCCCCTGCTTACATCTATACGTTAATTATATCCCATTAATAAAGTTATAGGAAAATATTCCTCTTATTAGGGCAAAAAAAACAACGAAAGCCTACTTAATTCTTATCGATATATGAATTGGTTATATAATAATTCAATTAACTTTTTACTTTTTCTTTAAATTTCAACGCACGGCAAAGTGTATCACATGACATAAGTTTCCTTTTAAGCATTAAAAAATCCTCTTCCCATTGGATCTTAGGTAAAGGATTTCTAATGCTTAATTTATTAAATAAAATTACTATTGTGGCTGTGCTCCCTCTAGCTGCGCTTCTTACGTTCTTTCAACTAAGTATATAATACGAAGGAAATACAATAAAAATGATTAATATCCTCCCTGTGTGATTTCACTAATAAACAGAAAGAAAAAAAAGAGTTATATATGTTTCGTGGTCAAAATTCAAACTACGTAACGGGTAGTTAATGTAACAAAAAATAAGGAGCAAAAATATGAATTTACTTCATACTTTTGCTCTTTTAATAAAATATATACCAAGACAACTCCAGAATCATCTGTTAGCAAGTAATACTTGTAGTTTCCCCATATAATACTTTATTTAATAAGATATATTTCTGTGGCTTAGATAAACTACTTGCTTTTACATAATCAGGGTGCTCGTAAAAGAATTTATATATCTCATCTAGTATGCTATGCTTCACCTGCGATAAAACTTCTACTTTTCCAACATTTAGCTTCTCACCATCAAATTCGATTTTTAAAAACCTATTGCTCGAAAAACCATTAGATAACACAAGATCAAATATAACTTCCCCTTTATAACCCATAGATTTTAATTCATATGCAATAGAGTATACTTGGGAAAGAGGACTGACGTACGAAGTAGCTACCACTACTTTACGTGAGTCACTCTTCAAATCTAAAATATGATATCTTTTCATACGTCAGTCACTCCCTTAACTTATTGGCTTACATTCATATTATATGTTACTGATTTTTCAATCTTTTCACACGTTTCTATAATCGTTTGTAGTGCCTCATCTCGAGTTTCAACTAATTTCATACCGGCCAATATTTGAGTGGCATGGAACATTTCATGACGATTTTTACGTAAAAAGTCATAACACTCTACAATTGTATCTTTAGCAGCTACAGGCATATTATTAATATTTGGATTCACACCAGTTACAGTATCAGTTTGGAAATCCATAACGAAAATCCAATCCATCGCTCTAGGATTCGCCAGGTTGGTATAGTATCTAAATCCTTTAGTATCGTCGATTATAATATTATAGTCTAAACAAACTTTCTTAATTCTATACTCCAGTACCCTAATAACAGGCATAACCCAGGCAGCATAGTCATTAAGCTTTGTATCTACTTCCAACAAAGTAAAACTGTCTTTAATAAATCCCTGTATAGTGGGTTCTAATGATGTCCAACCTCTTGGAAAATGAGTTTGAATGTGATCTTCAACTTTATCCTCAAGAGCTCGCTCACCATGTATTGTTTCTGTTATTGTACTATCTACCGTTAACAAATATGACTTAATTATGGAATAAAGTTTCATAAAAAGTCCCTGGTATAACATTCTACTAGTTGTTTTGAAATATGTCAAAGTAACAGTATCCCCAAAATCAGTATTAAGTTTATATATAATACCGTTACTCCCTTTGTCTTCTGGATCAAGAACAGTAACATTTGGTAACTCATTTAACATTTCTATTAAGGAATTGAAAACATTTTCGGATATACTGGCAGAAAAACTTCCACTTTTAACATCCTTATATTCAATACTATTAATGATAGCTTGTTCGAGTTCCTTCCCATCCTCACACTTAGATATAACAGTTGTTCCCTTTCTTCTTGTATAGTATACATCTAAGGTGAATTCTCTACTTTCTTTTTCAATGTAATACCTATAAAATCCTTGTGGTTCATTTTTTAATTCTCTTCCTTTTAACGTATAACCGGCATTTATCACAGCCTCTAATTGTTCCATATTTATGTATAAATTCTTAGCCATTTTCCTTAAGCTCCTTTAATTTAAATTTAAGAATCTCTTCATTACTACCGGTATTAACTTTGAAAATAATTTCCCCATTTTCTGTATCCAGTAGAGTTTTAAAATCCACAATATCTTTTAATCTATTACCCTCATACGTCCATTTTTTCTTGAAAATTGTATAAATCTTTTCGTTATTAAGCACTTCGTTTTTAACTAAAACATTCAAGTTAACCGATCTTTTACTAGCTTTTAAGCCCTTAAATATCTCGTCATAATCTCTAGTTGAAGACTCTACATCAGCTGTTGTAAAGTTTGCTATAGCTTCTTTTGCTAATAAGTCCACCTCTTCATTAAATTTATTACCAGAGTGGGATTTCACCTTTTTGAAATTAATCACGATCTTGGGTTTAACTCTATCAATAAATTCCACATATTTTTGGGTAAATGGTATTTTTGCCCTCCAGCTTTTTGTTGCCCAATTTTCTATCCCTAGGTAGTCATAATAAATATCGATAGATTTAGCCTCTTTCTTTATAGCTAAAGCTATAACATGCATTGCAGCTTTAATCTCTCCCGCGACATTTCGTAATTGGATTAAATCCTGGTCGTCGTCGACATAAGCAAACTCTATTCGTTCACTATTCTTCAGAAATAAAATACCTGCATAACTATATAGTTTTTTGCTGTCATCATAACTACCGTCTATGTAAGCAGTCACTTCTGAAGCTACTGAAGTTTGTGTAGTTTTCTCACCAATGAAATTTATAGCTTCTTCATAGGTAGAAAATGATTTATAGATTGCATTCGGATATCCATTAACTTGTTCTTTACAATCATTCCAAGATGTATAAACACCTTCTTTTCTTCCTCTTTTTACTGCATAATATTTTGTCATTAATACACCAACCCCTTTATGACTTAAATTTACCTCTACAAATCAACCAACAATCGATCTTGGTCTAAAAGGCTCTCTGGTAATATTTCCTAGTAATATACTACTACTATAACAAAATACAGGGAATAAAAGTAAAAATATTAATTATTTGCTACATAGTTATGTAAAAGTGGCGAATAAACGACCAAAGACACTATATTAACCAGTTTTATTTTAAAAGGCGAAAATGGGATGAATTAAGAACCACTGCTAAGGAAGATTAATTTTACTTTTGATACTTCTTTGTTAAGTCCCCGATATACTTCTTGCAATAAAATAAATTCCTCATTAGTAATAGGTATGCTGTGAGCAATTTTATTTCGTATTGGAGTAATGTAGCGTAGTTTTTTTAATGAGGTTCCGAACCTATTTTTTGTACAATTATAACTTGAAGCTATAGAAATTAGTTCATGAAGATAAAAGTCCTTAAGATTTCTTTTTTTAATGGTTTGTACTTATGTAAGGCAGGTGCTTTAATATACCTGCCTATTCTATACTCCCAATCTGCTTCGATATTACTCCTCTATGTCTTATCGAAGCAGATTTATTGTTAATTATTCAGTTGTTTCCAACTTTCCTTTATATTCCGTTATTAAATCTTCAATTGATGATTCATCTACCATAGAAAATAAATCAGCAGTAGACCTTTTCTCCGCTTCTTCCTTAATTAGTTTCTCGGCATCAGCATGTCCAATTCGATGAGATTCCTTGTCACCAATACCTGTAATTTTTATAATTTCTAATGCAACCTTCCATCCATAATCCTTGTCAAGTTCTTCTTCTAATCTTTCCAATGACTTTGGAATTAATGATCTCATTTTGTCTATTGAAGAACCAAATATATCCCTTCTCCTCTTATTTAGTTCTGCTTGGAAATAAAAGTCGTAGTTCTTCCATTTTGTAACAGTTACTCTATTTAAACCAACAATATCAGCAGTTTCTTGATCGTTCTTACCTATAACTAACAAGTCAATTGCATTTAATTGATCAACGGTTAAGCCATGTTCCCTTTTGTAGCCTTTTGTAGCTTTCGTCATTAAATATCTCCCCTTTAAATAGATATTTGAGTTTTAGTTACCCTTTGGATAACTAGCACTATAGAATTGCTACACAATCTCACTTTAACCTACACTACATACATTACTTTCATTGTTATTGATTTGTCAGGATTCCTTTTGTGTATGTTGACTCACTACTTACATAACTTAAGGTTCATCTACATTTTTTAACATTGGTTTATTGAGGTCTGTGCAATTTGTGTAGACTGTGTAGGTAGTTTTTTCAGCAGCAATCTCCCACCTTTTGCAGTCCTTGTCATTTCAACAAATTCAATTCCTTTTGTTCTTAAAGGTGAAGCAATTCTTCTTAGGCTACTTCTTAGTTTATTTGGCGCAGGCAAAGATTTACTGTTTATAGCTGGATGATCACCAACATTTTGTTTTAATTGTATAAGCATCTCTGTTGGAGTTCCTTCCCATTCAACTTTATTTGACATAAATGATTGTACTGCTACAGCAAGCGGATTAGACTCTATCCCCTGGTCAATTGCTTTCCCCATGTTCCGTTTATAAATTCGAATAAATTCACCATTAGACCAATTCAATGCTTTTTCACAAGCTGATATCCATTTTGCAAAGTCTGCCATTCTTGGATGTCTTTCTAAAAATGTGTTTGGGAGCTCTTTCAATCCACTACTTGCAATATCACATAAAGCGCCTAAGATACTTGAATGATTCTGATTAAATATTTTCCAAATACTTTTTTCATCTACTCGTTTCTCTTCTGTTATGCTTGTTAAATTAATTATTATCGACCTGTCTAATAAATCAGGTCTCTGTGCAATATCATCAATACCATTTAAAATTGATGGTCTCATAATATTGAAAACCGCTTCCTCACTTGTAGTAAATAGCTCTCTAACAGATAATCCGCCACCTGTTGACAACTTACAAAGTGAATCACTCATAGCAGTAGATAAACCACTTAAATTATCATAAGCAAGAATCCAAGTATTACTAGCTGATATGGCTAAAACTTGCTCATCTTTAGGTAATCTTCTAAGAGGAAGCGTTGATGGATCAATAATTTTTCTTAATATTTTTGTTGTAGTACTTTTCGCACTTCCTTGTTCTCCTTGGATAGTTAAAATAGGAAATGGATTATTTTCTTTCAATGTTGATAGCAACCATGATATAATTAATTTAAAATCATCTTCGCTATTGTAATTTATAAATGGTTTTAAATCATCTAACCTTCCATTTCGAGATGGTTTTGGTAATGGTTTCATAGTTTCAGATCTTTTAAAGTATACTGGTGGTTCGGAAATTATTTTCCAACCATCTTTTTTTATTTCAATTACTTCCCAATCATCATTGCACAAATCAATATAAATTGCTTCATCTGTTTCTGCTATCCGAGTATGGATTCTTACCTTTTTTCCTCTTAACACAGCTTTCGCCTCTAGTGCTGATTTAGTTTCCTTCAATGCATTATCTGAGGGAACTTTGTCTGCTGATACTCCCATATATCTGTCTATCAGAATAAAATTCATTCTCTTGGAATTAATTTTCCATATTTCATGATGATTATTTATTTTTATTTTTGCATAACCTTCTCCTTGGTCATTATGAAAAAGTGTCATATCAGAACAAAGATCAATCAGGATTTGCGATTGAGTTTTTCTCTCTTCTTCATTTGCTTGTTCTGTTGTCACTAGAAGCGCCTTTCCTGCTTGATGATCTAATTCCTCTGTCATATTCCTCACCTCTTTTTTGCTGCTTCCTTTTGTAATATGTTGTTAAATGCGCGAGTTACTGTATTTACTTTTAGCGGAGGATTGTTCTTTTCATTCCATAACATTGTTAATTCATAAGCAATCCTATAATCAATTTTCTTTGATATTAGGTAGCCAATCAATGACATCATACTGTTATTTCTCTCACCATCTGTTACACCTTTGAGTATATTTAAGTAATCCTTCGTTTGATTTTCTTTAACTTCTAACTGGTTACTTTCCTGGAGCAGCTTTAATAGAAAGTCAGGTACATTAGCTATAGGATTATTAACTGGCTTAGAAGATGCTGCCCATTCATACTTCTTACCGTTTGGATGTATACTAGGTGGAAGTACGACATATCTCCCATTACCTTGTATATCAATCCCTGAATAACCAGCTAATTTACTTTTAGTTATGCTTCTCTCATAATTAAAATAATAATGTTCCCCACCCCCTGGAGTTAAGCATTTTACTGTATTTGGTAATCCGCCATATTTGCCAATTAGTGTTTCAACAGAAATATCCCCGCCGTTACGTGGGTCTATATCCATAACAACAAGATCGTTTAGCTTTCCTGTTGGAAGACCAATGCCAGCACCGGGATTATCTGTATACCATTTTATTATTTGATTAACATCACTTGTTGCATCATAAAATCCATGCTGGGTTAGTGGTACTTTGCTTTTATGGAAGATAGGAAATACTTTCCACCCTAATAATTCGCTATAAGCAATAGCCGCTTGAAGTGTTGGATTCTGTGAACCTATGCCTTCATTCAACATTTTCCCCATTCCTTTCTGCACTCAGTTTTATAATTATAGAAACAAATGCTCTAACTTCATTTACTACGTATCCACTCCTTTACTTTCCAACGACTTAATCGAATTACCTGACCCCTACGAAAATAGGGGATTTCATTATTATCTATCAATGAACGTAACGTAGGAACACTCACTTTTAAAAATTCAGCTGCTTCCTTAATAGTCATAATTTCATCAACTTCCTGTTCTTTTTGTGCTTCTTGTAAAATTTCTAGTAATACTTCCTTCAATTCAGTTTGGTTAACTATAATTGTTCCGTCTGGTAGTTCCAACTTAAAATTCATTAGTATTACCTCGCCTTACTTTTTTTAGTGAGTCAATATTCTTCACTTTTTAATTCCATTTCCTCCTTAACTTCCTCTATTGCCCTTAATACATCCTCTTTCTTCTCACGCGACATCTCGAAACGTAACCAGCTATACAAAGTTTTTTCATGAATGCCTAATTTTTCAGCAATTAACCATGCTGGGATATCACCTTTTACTTTCCTGATATCACTATTTCTATTCTTAAGCATCTTTTCACCCCCCTCATGTACCACATATAATATTGTTTTTATGTTGTAGTAGTGTTATATTTAAGCTACCACATAATAACAAATAATGGTACCTCTTTAATGCGTACTTTTATGGGGTACAAGGAGGGTATGGGATTGTTGGCTTACATAAAACCTATCTGTATTTCGAATTTCTACGTTTTTAAAGAATATGAGCTATTTTATTTTGGTGAACCAAAGGATAATAAAGATATTTTCGGTAATACCGTTTTACCAACTGAACACGATTACGAGTTATTTTCTGAGATTACAGATACGGAAAGACAAAGCATTAACCTAACAGGAGTTTTATCAACTATAGCTGCTACAAAAGAAGCGCTATCTATTCAAGCTAAGCATAAGAGTTTAAATACCTATAACCCATTAGAAGATACACCTGAACTATATACTGAATTAGCCAAATTAGACCCTCTTAATGAAAAGGATCTATTAAAATTCGCATCTGAATATGGGCTTCCTACTAATATTGTGTCTGTAGAATTGACTGAAGAACTTGATTTTGATAATACCGGGTTTGACCCTAAATACGTAACTAACGATGAAATGGACATTCTTACATTTGCCCAATCCTTAAAAGAGTACAAGGAAGCTTTTAATTTATGGAATGCTATAAACGAAAACGAAATGCCAATTCTAAAACATGCTAAAGAGGCGTTTAAAAAGAAAGCAATTGAAGCTAACAGAAAAACGAAACATGATATCTATAAAAGATTTCTCGCTGAGGATTACGATGTCGAAGATCTATCCTGGGATGAACTAGAGGATGAAGAAACAAAACCAAATTTTTATCAGCTACTTGAATATTACATTAATAATAAAATTGATAGCTTAATCCTCTATGAGCATTCCCTGTGGAGAAGTTGGAATGAAACAAAAGATAAATCACTCCAACAGATTGCTAAAAAATATCTAATCCATCTATTAAATAGTAACGAATCCGGTCAGTCTTCGTTCGCAATACAAAACAATGAAATTGTTCCCGGGGTCAGGTTTGATGATTTACTAGAGGTAGCTTTTTTTCAGCTTTCAGAGGCAGTTACTCACAGGGTTAAATTTAGAAGATGTGCACACTGCAGATCGCTTTTTGAAGTAACGCACGAAGGAAGAAAGTTTTGCCCACCATTACCTGGAAGAAAAAGAAGTACATGTGAAAACACGTATAATCAACGCTTAAAAAGAGAACGTCTAAAAAAACAATAAAAGATTAGATACTACTATTGTTTTAATAAAGGGGTTGATTAAATTGGAGTAAATTAGTTCTTTAATTCAATGTAATTTTTATATTAAAAAAAAAAATGGCATCGTTTCAAAAATACACAACTAAAAAAGGACAGATGTGGCTTTTTAAAGTGGACACTGGTGTTAACCCTCTAAACGGAAAAAGGCAAACAACCACAAGGCGTGGTTTTAAAACAAAAAAAGAAGCACAATTGGCTGCTAAAAAGTTGGAACAAGAAATCAACGAAGGCTTATTAATCAATAATAACCACTTAACTTATGAAGATGTTTATAAACAGTGGTTTAAAAACCACTCTAAAACAATTAAACTTAGTACACAAAAAATAATCGAATCAAAATTTAAAAAGCATATCCTACCTCGGTTTGGAAAGGTAAAAATAAAAGAAATTACAAAATTGTATTGTCAAAAGGTAATAAATGAGATAGCCGAGAACATAGTATCCGTTAATGATTATAAGATACAAGCAAATCAGGTGTTTAAGTATGCTGTGAAGATGGACATTATTTCAAAAAACCCAATGGAGCATGTTACTATTCCAAAAAGAGAAGAAGAACTAATAGCTGGTAATGAAGCGGAGGAAAGGAATTACTGGAAAAAGGAAGAAATCAAACAGTTTCTAACTATCGCAAAAAAGGAATTAACCCCTCGTGATCATTTATTGTTTCATCTTTTAATTTATACTGGCGCTCGCAAAGGTGAGGTATTAGCTTTAACTTGGGATGATATTGATTTTAATACGGAGACAGTTCACTTTGGAAAAACTCTCTTCTTTAATAACGGGAAGTATTACCTTCAGCAACCTAAAACAAGGCAATCTAAACGTTTAATTAGTTTAGATAGTAAATCCCTTTCTCTATTAAAAAAATGGAGAACAAAAGCTAATGAGGTTAAATTAGCTTATCCTAATCTGTTCAACGATAATAACCTTGTTTTCACAAGGGATGATGGTTTCCCGCTTCGATTGGCTTTTCCTAATGATAAATTAAATTCACTTATTGAAAAACATAACTTACACAAAATTACTGTTCATGGATTAAGACACACCCATGCTTCACTTCTATTTGAGGCAGGCGCAAGTATAAAAGAGGTTCAAGAGCGATTAGGGCATTCCGACATCCAAATGACCATGAATATCTACACTCATGTTACTGACTATGTAAAAGAGCAAACCGCCCAAAAGTTTCAAAGATACATTGAGCTATAATTGGTGGTCAGAAGCGGTCAAAAAGTATTCTCGTGGTCAAAATGTGGTCAAAGTCACTTTTCAAGCATAAAAAAGACCCTTTCCACATAAGTGAAAAGAGTCTTGAAACGTTGATATCTTAACGTTTTGAGAATTGTGGTGCACGACGAGCGCCTTTAAGACCGTATTTTTTACGTTCTTTCATGCGTGAGTCACGAGTTAATAGACCAGCTGCTTTTAAAGTTGGACGGAACTCAGGATCAGCTTGTAGTAACGCACGAGCGATACCGTGACGGATTGCGCCAGCTTGACCTGTGTAACCTCCACCATTTACATTTACAAGAACGTCATAACGTCCTACAGTTTCAGTTGCAACTAATGGTTGGTTTACAACTGCTCTTAAAGCTTCAAATGGAATATAGTCTGCAATGTCACGACCGTTGATTACAACGCGTCCGTCGCCAGGAACTAAACGTACACGTGCAACAGAGCTTTTACGACGACCAGTGCCATAATATTGTACCTGTGCCATATTAATACCCTCCTTATTAATTAACCGCGAAGTTCGTAAACTTCAGGTTGTTGTGCTTGATGTGGATGTTCGCTTCCAGCATAAACATGCAATTTTTTAAACATTTGACGTCCAAGAGTACCTTTTGGTAGCATACCTTTAATTGCAAGTTCAAGCATTTTTGTTGGATAGTTTGTACGCATTTCTAATGCCGTTCTTGATTTTAAACCACCTGGGAATTGACTGTGACGGTAGTAAATTTTATCATTTAATTTATTACCAGTTAATTCGATTTTTTCAGCATTGATGATAATTACATGATCACCAGTGTCAACATGTGGTGTAAATGTTGGTTTGTGTTTTCCACGAAGTAATGTTGCAACTTCAGTTGATAAACGACCTAAAGTTTTACCTGCAGCATCTACAACATACCATTTGCGCTCTATATTGCTAGCATTAGCCATAAATGTTGTACGCATGAGTTTCCCTCCTAATTTCAATAACGTTTCATATTGTATTTAATCACGGTTAAAGTTCCGGGGCTTTAACGTGGGGTTTAAATATCATACCTAAAATATAATATAACTTTCAGGGAGCAATGTCAAGAAAATGTTACACCAGGATTAGTTGTTATAAAGGCAATTCAAACGGTCGGTCAAAAATGACACATTGAATTTCTGCGTAAGTTTGCCCAAGAACATAGTGAATAACTCAGTTATGAGCTTGCGTCTACTCGTTTATTCTCGAAGTCAATTCCTCAGCGCAAGGCAGCAAAGATGTTAACTCTAAGCTGTTGCCTCGCTCTTGTATTCTAAGCTGCACCACCTTAAACTTTCGACGCATAAGGAAGTGCTAGTGACAATGCGACAGGACGTCACGTGCTTGTCGACGCAGTCCTTTTCAACTTCCATTTTGAATTCACATTGATCACATTTTTTTCGACTCCTCTTTCTTCCACTCTTCGTAGAACACCTGCGATAAGTATAAACCATAGCCAGGAGCAGTCTTTCCTGCTAAAGTTCGATCTTTTCCAGATAAAATCGATTTGATGGATACAGGTTCTTTTTGACCATTTCCGACCTCAAGTAATGTACCGACTAAAATTCTTACCATATTATATAAGAAACCATTTCCCACAAACGAAATTACAAGTTCGTCATTGTGTCTATCAATCGCAATGTCGTAGATTGTTCGAACCTTATCTTGTACTTCTGTATTAGAAGCACAAAAACTCGTAAAATCATGGGTGCCCAAAAGATATTTGGCAGCCTCTCTCATTGCAGAAAGATTGAGTGGATATGGATAATAATGTGTATAGTGACGCTTAAAAACGCAAGGGTCATTGCTGATCAACAATCGATAGCGATACTCCTTTGCTTTCACATCAAAACGCGCGTGAAAATCAGGCTTTGCCAACTCAACAGTTCGGACCCGAATATCGTCAGGTAGCATAGAATTTAAGGCCCGTTTCCACTTATCAACAGGAATAAGTAAATAAGAATCAAAATGAACAACTTGACCAGTTGCATGAACAGTTGCGTCAGTTCGTCCTGATGCTACTATTTTTACGTGTTCTCCCTTATGCATCCCTTGCAGAACCCGTTCAAACTCAGATTGAACTGTACGCTTATTCGGTTGTATTTGATAACCCGAAAATTGGGTTCCATCATAAGAGATGGTACACTTGTATCGGTTCATTTCATTCCCTCATTATCCTCGTAATAAAAATAAGATTATTGCCGTTGCAAAGAGTACCATATGCATCAATGTATCAATGCCTCGCCATTGTAGCTTACGTAGCTTAGTACGGCCTTCTCCGCCCTGGTAGCCTCTTGCTTCCATCGCAATTGCAAGTTCCTCTGCACGTTTAAATGAACTGATAAACAATGGAATTAATAATGGGACAACCGCCTTCATTCGGTCCTTGATTGGGCCACTTGTAAATTCAACACCTCTAGCCGCTTGTGCCTTCATAATTTTTTCCGTTTCTTGCATGAGTGTCGGAATAAATCGTAGTGAGATCGACATCATAAGTGCCAATTCATGCGTTGGCAGACCAATTTTTTTAAATGGTGCCAATAAACTTTCCATACCATCTGTAATCTCAATTGGAGTACTTGTTAATGTTAATATTGTCGTCATCATTATTAAAAATAATAATCGTAATGAAATAAATATCCCTTGTTTAACGCCACCTTCATAAACTTGAAGCCAACCGAAATCAACTAATAGGTCGCCCTCTTTTGTTAGAAAGATATGAAGAATAAATGTAAACAAGATAACCCATAAAATTGGTTTTAATCCAGAAAGGATATAGCGAATTGGGACCTTAGTTAATAACACAATCGCAAGTGTATAAATTCCTAATAGCGCATATGTGAGTACAGAATTAGCTATAAAAACAATAAATACATAAAAGAAAATTAAAAGTAACTTTGCTCTCGGATCCATTAAGTGAATGGGAGAGTTACCTGGTATATATCGACCGATAATAATATTCATTGGATTGCCCCCTCACCTATAAGGGCTTCTCCGACATAACGGACAATTTCATCTACCGATAAACTTGCTTCTGGTGGAATCTCAATTCCTAATTTCGTTTCGAGAATCCCTTTAAGTCTTACTGCTTCTGGTACATCCAATCCTAAATGAAGAACTTGCTCAGGGTTTGTGAAAATTTCGACAGGACTCCCTTGAAACTTAATTGTTCCCTTTTCCATCACAAGAATCTGGTCTGCATAACGAGATGCATCCTCCATACTATGTGTGACTAAAATTGTAGTAAGACCCCGTTCCTTATGAAGTTGGTAAAACATCTCCATAATCTCCAACCGACCTCTTGGGTCTAATCCTGCAGTAGGCTCATCCAAGACTAATATTTGTGGACTCATTGCTAGAATGCCAGCTATTGCAACTCGTCTCATTTGACCACCACTTAAATCAAACGGTGATTTTGATAAATATTCCTCCGAAAGCCCCACCATCTGGATAGCCTCTCTCGCTCTTTCTCTAGCTTCCTCTAGAGGCACTCCAAAATTTAAAGGTCCAAAACAAATATCTTTCTCTACGGTTTCTTCAAATAACTGGTGTTCAGGAAACTGAAAGACTACCCCAACATTCTTACGAAGAGGCTTTAGGTTTTTTTCTTTCTGTTTTGAACTTATTGTACGGTCTCCAATCGTAATGGAACCAGAAGTAGGCTGTAAGAGACCATTTAAATGCTGAAGAATCGTAGACTTCCCTGACCCTGTATGACCAATGATCGCGACATATGAACCAGACTTAATATCCGCATTCACATCATATAATGCAAGTCTTTCGAATGGTGAACGAACCTGGTAACGATGTTCTAGTTTTTCGATTTTAATGTCCATAACTCATCCACCAAACCTTCTTCTGTAATATGATTCTGCGAAAGAGGAATTCCAATAGCTTGTAGCTTCTTAGATACCTTAACAGAAAATGGAAGATCCAATCCGATCTCAACTAGCTTTTCATCCAGAGCAAAAATTTCCTCAGGTGTTCCTTCTGCGAACAATTGTCCCTGGTTCATCACAATTATTCGGTCTGCGCGAGCAGCTTCTTCTAAATCATGGGTAATTGACATGACTGTAATTTGACTCTCATTCTTAATTTCTCTTATTGTTTCTAAAACCTCTGAACGCCCAATTGGATCTAGCATTGAAGTTGCCTCATCTAAGATAATTAAATCAGGTTGAACCGCAAGTACGCCAGCAATTGCAACTCTCTGCTTTTGACCACCAGAAAGCTGATGAGGCTCATGAGAAAGAAATTCTCTCATATTAACCAAATCAATAACTCTTTCAATTCTCTCCATCATTGTTTCGCGAGGGATACCGTTGTTTTCCATACCAAACGCAATATCATCTTTTACAGTCGTACCAACAAATTGGTTGTCTGGATTTTGAAAGACCATTCCAATTTTCTTACGTATATCCCATATCGAATCTTCACTTAATTGAACGCCTTCAATCTTAACTGTACCTGTCTGTGGTAATAATAAACCATTTAGGA
Source organism: Bacillus nitroreducens (assembly GCF_964021195.1). Classification (NCBI taxonomy): domain Bacteria; kingdom Bacillati; phylum Bacillota; class Bacilli; order Caryophanales; family Bacillaceae; genus Bacillus; species Bacillus nitroreducens. The sequence goes on from NZ_CAXHYI020000003.1 coordinate 906,971, forward strand.
TACGAGCTAATGTTGATTTACCAGATCCATTGTGACCTACAATCGCAAGCCACTCCCCTTTTTCAACAGAGAATGATAGATTTTCCAATGCAAGTCTGGTGTTTTCTGCATATTTGTAGCTAATCTGATCAACAACTAAAAGCTTCTCACTCATTCTTATCCCCCCTACTATCTCTAATCATGCCTTGGCGAATTGTTCCGATTTATTAAGTCACATCATGCGGATCATAAAGCATGAACCACACAAACATGACGATAATTCTTCGCATATAAATGCCACTAGCCTATCAAGTATTGTACTGAATAAAATTATTTCCATAGAAATAATACTTTCCTCTGCTCAACTTACTATCTACAAAATTATTCGTTTCTTCCTTTTCTGTCAAGGGAATAAGAACGTGTTATTCCAATACTTCAGGAGATATTCTTATATTGTGTGTTTATCTTTTGAGGTATAAAATATTATTTGTGGATAATTCATTCTTTTTAGAAAAATAATAAATGTAAAATAAAAAGGGCTTAGATCAGTTATAAAAACTGTCCCGCCCTTATATAGAAATTAAACTAATTCAATGATAACCATTGGTGCACCGTCACCACGACGAGGTCCAATTTTCATAATACGAGTGTATCCACCTTGGCGCTCTTCATAGCGAGTTGCAATGTCACTGAATAATTTTTGAAGCGCATCTTGACCAGTCTCTTCGTTAGCAACTTCATTACGGATGTAAGATGCTGCTTGACGACGAGCGTGTAAGTCACCACGCTTACCTAATGTAATCATTTTTTCTACAACTGATTTTAATTCTTTCGCACGAGCCTCAGTTGTTTCAATGCGCTCGTTGATAATTAAATCAGTAGTAAGGTCACGTAATAACGCCTTACGTTGAGCGCTTGTACGTCCTAATTTTTGGTATGACATGAGGTATTCCCTCCTTTGTTGAATTATTATGAAAGACAAAGCATTAGATAACTAGGCTCTTGTAACAATAGACTTTTCATGATGTGAAAGATGCATCTAATGGCGCATAATTCAATTTGAGTCAGTCATCTTTACGTAAGCCTAAACCAAGCTCTTCTAGTTTAGCCTTAACTTCTTCTAAAGATTTACGACCAAGGTTTCGTACCTTCATCATATCTTCTTCAGTCTTATGAGCAAGCTCTTGAACCGTATTGATTCCTGCTCTCTTTAAGCAGTTATACGAACGAACAGAAAGATCCAATTCTTCAATTGTCATCTCGAGGACTTTCTCTTTTTGATCCTCTTCTTTTTCAACCATAATTTCTGCATTTTGAGCTTCATCTGTTAATCCTACAAAAATATTTAAATGTTCTGTTAGGATTTTTGCTCCTAGTGCAATCGCTTCTTTTGGACCAGTACTGCCGTCTGTCCAAACATCAAAAGTCAGTTTATCAAAGTTCGCAACTTGCCCAACACGTGTATTCTCCACTTGGTAGTTAACACGTGCAACTGGAGTATAGATAGAGTCAATCGGAATAACCCCGATTGGTCGATCTTCACGCTTGTTTGCATCAGCTGGAGCATATCCTCGTCCGCGCTTTGCAGTTAATCTCACACGAAAATGTGCATCCTTAGCAAGAGTTGCAATGTGTAAGTCTGGATTTAAGATTTCTACATCACTATCATGTGTGATGTCAGAAGCTTTAACTGGACCTTCACCTTGAACATCAATCTCAAGTGTCTTCTCATCATCAGAGTAGATTTTAAGAGCTAATTTCTTCACATTTAAGATAATGGATGTTACATCTTCGACGACGCCTTCGATTGTTGAGAACTCATGCAGTACCCCATCTATTTGGATAGATGTTACAGCGGCACCAGGAAGAGAAGATAATAGGATACGACGTAAGGAGTTACCCAAAGTTGTTCCATATCCACGCTCAAGTGGCTCGACGACGAATTTACCATAATTGGCATCTTCGCTGATTTCAACCGTTTCGATTTTTGGTTTTTCAATTTCGATCATTTATAAACCCTCCTTCAAAACGTCGAAACCTCGGCTAGACCATGATCATTTACGTCTAACCGAAATTCCCAAAAGTTAAGTTCCCTATCTGTGCACAACAACTCGATTCATTCTGTAAAGAACTTATAAAGAAAACACGACGATAGTGAGCAATGCTCACTCACGTCCTTGTTACACTTATAAGATAAGAAAGTATTGAAACATTCTTACGCAGGTAAAAAAGTTTATCAAAACCCATTAATCCATTATAGCCATGGATCATAAATCTTATACAGAAAAAGAGCAAATACGTCTCGTCGTATTTGTAAGTTAATTACACACGACGACGTTTTGGTGGGCGGCATCCATTATGTGGTACTGGAGTAACATCTCTAATAGCTGTAACTTCTAGTCCAGCAGCTTGAAGAGCACGGATTGCAGCTTCACGACCTGCACCTGGGCCTTTTACAGTTACTTCAAGAGTTCTCATACCATGTTCCATTGATGCTTTTGCAGCTGTTTCAGCAGCCATTTGAGCAGCAAATGGAGTTGATTTACGTGAACCTCTGAATCCAAGTGCACCTGCACTTGACCAAGAGATTGCATTTCCGTGTGCATCTGTAATTGTAACGATGGTATTGTTGAATGTTGAACGGATGTGTGCAACACCTGATTCAATATTCTTTTTCACACGACGTTTACGAGTATTCGTTTTACGTGCCATTTATCATTTACCTCCCTTACTATTTCTTCTTGTTAGCTACAGTACGACGAGGTCCTTTACGTGTACGAGCATTGTTTTTAGTATTTTGACCTCTTACAGGTAATCCACGACGATGACGTAGACCACGGTAAGAACCGATTTCGATTAAACGTTTGATGTTAAGTGAAACTTCACGACGAAGGTCACCTTCTACTTTGTAACGATCAACGATTTCACGAATCTTAGTTAATTCATCTTCAGTAAGATCACGAACACGTGTATCTTCAGAAACACCAGCTTCTGCTAGAATTTTTTGTGCAGTTGGACGTCCGATTCCAAAAATATATGTTAATGATATAACCACACGTTTTTCACGCGGAATATCAACACCAGCAATACGTGCCATATAGACGTACACCTCCTTATTTATTAGCCTTGTTTTTGTTTATGTTTTGGGTTTTCACAAATTACCATTACTTTACCTTTTCTACGAATAACCTTACACTTTTCGCAGATAGGTTTAACTGATGGTCTCACTTTCATTTTTCAAACCTCCTTGATAGTACGGAGCGCATTTATTTAAAACGGTACGTAATCCTACCGCGAGTCAAGTCATAAGGTGATAATTCAACCGTAACCTTGTCTCCAGGTAAAATACGAATAAAGTGCATGCGAATTTTACCAGAAACATGGGCCAAAACAGTATGACCATTCTCTAATTCAACTTTAAACATTGCATTAGGTAATGTTTCGGCAACAGTACCTTCAACTTCAATTACATCGTCTTTCGCCATTGGAATGTTCTCCCTTCTTCAAATCAGTAACTTGCTCACTGACAAACACAAATACACTCATGACTTTCTTTACGTTTGCCATCGACCAGTTTTTTCAATACTGCTCTGAACTTCCGGAGATACGTAATCAAAAATTAGATGAATGTTATTCTAATGAATAGGGTTTGTGCCTTACAATTTTGTTAAGATCTCATACCCTGTTTCTGTAATAGCAATCGTATGTTCAAAATGCGCACACGTTTTGCCATCGACTGTTACAACAGTCCAGTTATCTGCTAACGTCTTCACGTATCGACTACCTGCATTTACCATCGGTTCAACGGCAAGTACCATTCCTGGTTTTAAACGTGGTCCTTTATTCGGAGGACCATAATGTGGGATCTGTGGATCCTCATGTAATTCTTTGCCAACACCGTGACCAACATATTCTCTCACAATGGAGAAGTCATTGTCCTCGACATAAACTTGAATTGCATGAGATATATTTGAAAGTCGCATACCAGGTTTTGCTTCTTCTAATCCTCTATAAAGGGACTCTTCTGTTACTTTGAGTAACTTTTGATTTTCAGCATGTATTGTGCCTACGGGATAAGTCCAAGCTGAGTCGCCATGATAGCCATTGTACTGCGCTCCAATATCGATACTTATAATATCTCCATCTTGCAAAACGCGATCACCAGGAATACCATGTACAAGCTCTTCATTAACAGAAGTACATATACTACCGCGAAAACCATTATACCCTTTAAAAGAAGGAATTGCATCAAATCCACGGATAAACTTTTCAGCAATTGTATCCAGTTCTTTTGTCGAAATCCCTGGAGTAATATACTTTTTTAACTCTTGGTGTGTAAGGGCTACGATTCTACCAGCCTCACGCATGATTTCAATCTCTCTTGGTGACTTACAAATAATCATCTACTTTAATCCTCCAAGAAGCTCCTCTACATCACCAAAAACTTTGTTGATTTCTTGTTGTCCATTGATATTGCGAAGATAGCCCTTTTCTTGATAGAAGTCAAGTAGTGGCTTTGATTGCTCAATGTTTACTTGAAGACGAGTTCCAACTGTCTCCGCATTGTCATCGGCACGTTGATAAAGTTCTCCACCACATTTATCGCATTTACCCTCATTTGCTGGTGGGTTAAACACTAAGTGGTAAGTAGAACCACAATCCTTACAAATTCGACGACCAGTTAATCTCTCAAGTAGGATTTCAGAATCGACGTCAATGTTAATGACATAGTCAATTTTCTTCCCGAGATCAGTAAGGATTCCTTCAAGTGCATCTGCTTGCGGAACGGTACGAGGAAAACCATCAAGTAAAAATCCTTGATTACAATCGTCCTTGCTTAATCGTTCGCGGACAATTCCAATCGTAACTTCATCAGGCACAAGCTCACCTTTATCCATAAAAGATTTAGCTTTAAGCCCTAGTTCTGTTCCATCTTTTATCGCAGCTCGGAACATATCTCCTGTTGAGATATGAGGGATATTGTACTTTTCTACAATTTTTTCAGCTTGAGTGCCTTTACCAGCACCCGGAAGCCCCATTAATACTAAGTTCAAGTGTTTTGCCCCCTCAGCCTCTTATCTAGAGGTGCTGGGAAATGGTATTCCCAGAACCTTATTTGATAAATCCTTTATAATGTCGTTTTACAAGCTGACTTTCAAGTTGCTTCATTGTTTCTAGTGCAACACCGACAACGATAAGCAAACTAGTTCCACCAATTTGTAAGGTTTCAGGTAAATTCGCGAAGTTTATAAAGAATACAGGAAGAACAGAAACAACTGCTAAGAAAATAGAACCAACAAAAGTTAACCGATAGAGAATCTTTGTTACATATTCTTGCGTATTTCTTCCTGGGCGAATCCCTGGAATATAGCCACCTTGCTTTTTCAAATTCTCTGCCATTTGTTCTGGATTAACTTGAACAAATGTATAGAAATAAGTGAAAGCAATAATAAGCGCGATATAAATGATCATCCCAACAGGTTGAGTATAATCAAAATAAGTAGTAATCCATTCAGTTACTTTATTAGGACCAAAAAACGATGCAATCGTAGGTGGCGTTATAATGAAAGAAACTGCAAAGATTACAGGAATAACACCAGCTGCATTTACTTTTAACGGTAAATGAGTAGAATGTCCTCCTACCGGGCTATTAGCAGCTAACCGCTTTGCATATTGAATTGGAATTTTACGTAACGCTTGTTGAACAAAAATGACACCGACAACAACAGCTATAATTGCAATTAATAGTAGAACAGCAGTGATGATACTTAAGAATAATTGATCTCCAGCATCTTCAAACTGTTGTATATAGTATTGATTTACAGCTGTAGGTATAGCAGCAACAATACCAGCAAAGATGATAATAGAAATTCCATTTCCGACACCCTTAGCTGTGATTTGTTCACCTAACCACATTAAAAATGCAGTACCAGCAGTTAAAACAACAGCAATTAAAAGGTAGGTAGGAATGCTAGGATTTTCAATTAACATTCCGTTTGACATATTGTTAAAGCCGTACGACATACCTAATGCTTGGATAAAACCAAGCACAATTGTTCCATAGCGAGTAAATTGAGCTAATTTGCGACGTCCAACTTCTCCTTGCTTGGACCATTCCGTAAATTTTGGAACAACGTCCATTTGCAACAACTGTATAATAATTGAAGCAGTAATATACGGCATGATACCCATTGCAAGGATTGAGAAGTTAAACAGTGCTCCACCACCAAATGTATTTAAGAGACCGAACGCTGTATTACTATCTGTCGCTTTTAATACGTCGGCATTTACACCTGGTACTGGAATAAAGGTGCCGATTCGAAATACTACTAACATTAGTAGGGTGAATATAATTTTGTTTCTTATATCACCAACGCGCATAAAATTGGAGATTGTTTGAAACATTAGATCACCTCAGTTTTTCCGCCAGCAGCTTCAATCGCTTCTTGAGCAGTAGAGGAGAATTTGTGAGCTCTAACTGTTAGCTTTTTGCTAAGACTACCTTTTCCAAGGATCTTAACTCCAGCATTAAGTTTACTAACAACACCAGTTTCAATTAAAAGTTCAGGTGTAACTTCTGTACCATCTTCAAAACGATTTAAAGTGTCAAGGTTAACAATAGCAAAGTCTTTGCGATTGATGTTTGTAAAACCACGTTTTGGTAAGCGTTGGAATAGAGGTGTTTGACCACCTTCAAATCCAGGACGAACACCACCACCAGAACGAGCTTTTTGACCTTTATGACCTTTACCAGCAGTTTTACCATTACCTGAACCAGTACCACGTCCTACACGATTACGTGTCTTACGAGATCCTTCACCTGGTTGTAATTCATGAAGTTTCATTTGGGCACCTCCTTATTTCAGAAAAAAATTCAATTATTGTTCTTTAACCGTAACTAGGTGAGCAACTTTATTAATCATACCGCGAATCGCAGCATTATCATCATGAACAACAGTTTGATGTAATTTTTTCAATCCAAGAGTACGAACAGTTACACGTTGGTCTTCAGGACGTCCAATGACACTGCGAGTGAGGGTGATTGCTAATTTCTTTGACATTATGTTTTCCCTCCTATCCTAACAGTTCTTCTACTGATTTACCACGTAACTTAGCTACTTCTTCAGCACGCTTTAATTGAGTTAAGCCTTGAATTGTAGCACGGATCATATTTACAGGAGTGTTTGTTCCTAATGATTTAGAAAGAATATCACCAATACCAGCAAGTTCTAATACCGCACGAACTGGTCCACCAGCGATAACTCCAGTACCTTCATATGCAGGTTTTAGTAAAACTTCTCCTGCTCCGAATTCTCCGATTACTTGGTGTGGAATTGTTGTTCCAACCATTGGTACAGAAACAAGGTTCTTTTTAGCATCTTCAATTGCCTTACGAATTGCATCTGGAACTTCTTGAGCTTTACCAGTTCCAAATCCAACATGTCCGTTTCGATCACCAACCACTACTAATGCTGCAAAGCGGAAACGACGTCCACCTTTAACAACTTTAGCTACACGGTTAACGGTAACTACGCGTTCTTCAAGTTCTAATTTATTTGGATCAATGCGACGCATCTATATTGTCCCTCCTTTTTAATTAAAATTGTAGTCCAGCTTCACGAGCAGCCTCTGCTAGTGCTTTAACACGTCCGTGATATAAATAACCACCGCGGTCGAATACAACCTCTTTAATTCCTTTTTCAATAGCACGCTTTGCAACTAGTTCGCCAACTTTTGTTGCTGCATCTACGTTACCAGTACCTTCAACTGAAAGTTCTTTATCTAATGTAGAAGCACTTGCGATTGTTACAGAATTAACATCATCGATTAATTGAGCGTAGATGTGTTTGTTAGAACGATACACATTTAAGCGAGGACGAACAGCAGTTCCTGAAACACGAGAACGTACACGAGCATGTCTTTTCTTACGAACTGCATTTTTATCCTGTTTCGTAATCATTTACGTCTCTCCTTTCTTTTACCTAAAAAGGCTTACTTCGCAGTTTTACCTTCTTTACGACGAACAAATTCACCTTCGTAGCGAATACCTTTTCCTTTATAAGGCTCAGGCGGACGTACACCACGAATATTAGCAGCTAACGCTCCAACACGTTCTTTATCAATACCTTTAACAACAATTTTAGTGTTAGAAGGTACATCAATTTCAACGCCAGCTTCTGGAACGATTTCTACTGGATGAGAATATCCAACGTTTAACACAAGTTTATTACCAGCTTTTTGAGCTCGGTATCCGACCCCGATTAACTCTAAGCCTCTTTCGAAACCTTTGGATACACCTTCAACCATGTTACCTAAAAGGCTTCGTGTTGTTCCGTGAAGAGCACGGTGTTCTTTATTATCAGTTGGACGAGTAACGTTAATCACGTTCTCTTCAACATTGATTTGCATATCTGAGTGGAAAGTACGAGTTAACTCGCCTTTCGGTCCTTTTACAGTAACAGTATTACCATTGAATGATACAGTAACACCAGATGGAATTTCGATTGGTTTTTTACCAATACGTGACATGTACTACACCTCCATTCTTATCAAGCAATTACCAAACGTAAGCTAGAATTTCTCCACCAGCTTGTTTTTGACGAGCTTCTTTATCAGTTAATACACCTTGTGAAGTTGAAACGATCGCAATACCTAAACCGTTTAATACACGCGGTACTTCATTAGATTTTGCATATACACGTAGACCAGGCTTACTAATACGTTTAAGGCCAGTAATTACGCGCTCATTGTTTGCACCGTATTTTAAGAAGATACGGATGATACCTTGTTTGTCATCTTCAATAAATTCAACGTCACGAATAAAACCTTCACGCTTTAAGATTTCAGCGATTTCCCTTTTGATTTTTGATGCAGGGATTTCTAGTTTCTCATGACGAACCATGTTCGCATTACGGATGCGAGTAAGCATATCTGCAATTGGATCTGTCATCACCATAGTTTTTTTACCTCCTTCCCAATTCGGGGTTTACCAACTTGCTTTTTTTACACCAGGAATTTGACCCTTATAAGCTAGTTCACGGAAACAAATACGGCATAATTTGAATTTACGTAATACAGAGTGCGGACGGCCACAACGTTCGCAACGAGTGTACTCTTGTACTTTAAATTTTTGTGTGCGTTTTTGTTTCGCAATCATTGATTTTTTAGCCACGTTTTCGCCTCCTTTACTTTTGGAACGGCATACCGAATGCTGTTAATAACTCACGAGCTTCTTCGTCAGTATTTGCAGTAGTTACGATAACGATATCCATACCACGAACTTTACTTACTTTATCGTAATCAATTTCAGGGAAAATTAATTGTTCTTTTACACCTAATGTATAGTTACCACGGCCATCAAAAGATTTCTTAGGAACACCGCGGAAATCACGCACACGTGGTAATGAGATAGAAACTAGTTTGTCTAAGAATTGATACATACGCTCACCACGTAATGTAACTTTCGCACCGATCGGCATACCTTCACGGAGACGGAAACCAGCGATTGAATTCTTAGCTCTAGTGACTACTGGCTTTTGACCACTTAGTAGAGCTAATTCCTCTACTGCGTTGTCTAAAACTTTAGCATTTTGAACTGCGTCACCAACACCCATGTTGATCACGATTTTTTCTACTTTAGGAACTTGCATAACAGACTTATAGTTAAACTTGCTCATTAGAGCAGGTGTGATTTCTTTTTGAAATTTTTCTTTTAGGCGGTTCATGTTTGTACCTCCTTTCTTCATTTACTATTTATCTAGAACTTCACCAGATTTTTTTGCTACACGTACCTTTTTGCCATCAACTTCTTTGTATCCAACACGTGTTGGAGTACCAGTTTTAGGATCTAATGGCATTACATTTGATACATGAATAGGTGCCTCTTGGCTAATGATACCACCTTGTGGATTCGCTTGAGACGGTTTTGAATGTTTCTTTACAATATTAACGCCTTCTACAACTACACGGTCTTTTTTAGGAAAGCTTTCAAGGATTACACCTTGTTTACCTTTATCTTTACCCGAAATAACCTGTACCTTGTCACCTTTTTTTACATGCATCTATTTCGCACCTCCTTAAAGGCCAATCGATTTCGAATTATAATACTTCTGGAGCTAATGAGATAATTTTCATAAAGTTGCTGTCACGTAATTCACGTGCTACAGGACCGAAGATACGAGTTCCACGTGGACTCTTATCATCACGGATAATAACGCAGGCATTTTCATCAAAACGGATGTAAGTACCATCGTTACGACGCACACCACGTTTCGTACGTACTACAACAGCCTTAACAACGTCACCTTTTTTAACAACGCCACCAGGTGTTGCTTGTTTTACTGTACATACAATTACATCACCGATATTTGCTGTTTTACGACCAGAACCACCTAATACTTTAATAGTTAGTACTTCACGTGCTCCTGAGTTGTCAGCAACTTTCAAACGAGTTTCTTGTTGAATCATTCATGAAACCTCCCTTCGGATTATTGATTGATCCGAACAAAATATAATTAGATAATAACCGCTTTTTCTACTACTTCAACTAGACGGAAGTGTTTAGTAGCAGATAATGGGCGAGTTTCCATTATTTTAACGATGTCGCCAACTTTAGCAACATTGTTTTCATCATGTGCTTTAAATTTCTTTGAATACTTTACGCGTTTCCCGTAAAGAGAATGTTTCTTATAGGTTTCTACAAGAACAGTGACTGTCTTATCCATTTTGTCGGATACAACACGTCCAGTGTAGACTTTGCGTTGATTGCGTTCACTCACTATCGTAGACCTCCTTCCTGGTTATCGATTATTTACGACCGATTTCTCTTTCGCGGACTACTGTTTTCATACGAGCGATTGATTTACGAACTTCACGAATACGTGCAGTATTCTCAAGTTGACCAGTAGCTAATTGAAAGCGAAGGTTAAATAATTCTTCTTTTAATGATTTTACTTTTTGTTCAATTTCTGCAGTGGTAAGGTCACGGATTTCATTAGCTTTCATTTGATTCACCACCAATTTCTTCACGTTTTACGAACTTAGTTTTAACTGGTAGTTTATGAGCTGCTAGGCGTAGAGCTTCACGAGCGATCTCTTCAGATACACCAGCAATTTCAAACATAATTTTTCCAGGTTTTACTACAGCAACCCAACCTTCAGGAGCACCTTTACCAGAACCCATACGTACTTCTAATGGTTTTGCTGTATATGGTTTAGATGGGAAAATTTTAATCCAAACTTTACCGCCACGTTTCATATAACGTGTCATTGCAATACGAGCAGCTTCGATTTGACGGTTTGTAATCCAAGAAGCTTCAGTTGCTTGTAAACCGTACTCACCAAAGTGTACTTCAGTACCACCTTTTGCTTGACCACGCATTTTTCCACGGTGTTCTCTGCGGTATTTCACACGTTTTGGTAATAACATATTATTTTCCTCCTTCCACAGTTTTCTTCTTTGCAGGAAGGACTTCTCCACGGTAGATCCATACTTTTACGCCGATTTTACCGTAAGTTGTGTCAGCTTCTGCAGTACCATAGTCGATGTCTGCACGAAGTGTATGAAGTGGAACTGTTCCTTCACTATAGTGTTCAGCACGAGCGATATCAGCACCGCCTAGACGACCAGATACTTGAGTTTTAATACCTTGTGCACCAGCACGCATAGAACGTTGGATAGCTTGTTTTTGTGCACGACGGAAAGAAACACGATTCTCTAATTGACGAGCAATATTTTCTGCTACTAGAGTTGCATCCATATCAGCTTTTTTAATTTCAAGGATATTGATGTGTACTCTTTTTCCTGTTAATTGGTTTAAAGCTTTACGAAGTGCTTCAACTTCTGTACCACCTTTACCGATAACCATACCTGGTTTAGCAGTATGGACAGTAATGTTAATACGATTAGCCGCACGTTCGATTTCAACTTTAGATACAGAAGCATCACTTAAGCGTTTTGTGATGTACTCACGAACTTTAATGTCTTCATGCAATAATTCTGCATAGTCTTTACCTGCGTACCATTTGGATTCCCAATCACGGATAATCCCAACACGCATTCCAATTGGATTAACTTTTTGACCCACTACTTATCCCTCCTTCTTTTCTGATACCACGATCGTAATGTGGCTAGTGCGTTTATTGATTTGACTTGCACGTCCCATAGCTCTTGGACGGAATCTCTTTAATGTTGGACCTTCATTTACATATGCTTCAGTAATAACTAAGTTATTAGCGTCCATTTCGTAGTTATGCTCTGCATTCGCAATCGCAGAATTTAATACTTTTTCAACTACAGGAGAAGCTGCCTTTGGTGTATGGCGTAGGATTGCGATTGCTTCACCTACTTGCTTGCCTCGAATTAAATCTGCTACTAAACGAACTTTACGAGGAGCAATACGAACTGTTCTCGCAACAGCTTTAGCTTGCATAGATAATCCTCCTCTCATTAACGTCTTGTTTTCTTATCGTCACTTGCATGACCTTTGTAAGTACGAGTTGGTGCGAATTCACCAAGTTTGTGACCTACCATATCTTCCGTTACATAAACTGGTACATGTTTACGACCATCATATACTGCAATAGTATGACCGATGAATTGAGGGAAAATAGTAGAACGACGTGACCAAGTTTTGATAACTTGTTTCTTTTCTGTACCGTTAAGATTTTCAACCTTTTTCATTAAGTGATCATCTACAAAAGGTCCTTTTTTTAAGCTGCGTCCCATGAATGAACCTCCCTTCGTGATTGACCTACGGTTCCGATGAACCGTAGCACAATCCCGTTATTTTTTACGACGACGTACGATAAATTTATCTGATTTGTTAGTCTTCTTACGTGTTTTCTTCCCAAGAGTAGGTTTACCCCAAGGAGTCATTGGAGACTTACGTCCGATTGGTGCTTTACCTTCACCACCACCGTGTGGGTGATCGTTAGGGTTCATAACAGATCCACGAACAGTTGGGCGTTTACCTAACCAGCGTGAACGACCTGCTTTACCAATGTTAACTAGTTCATGTTGTTCGTTACCTACTTGACCTACAGATGCACGGCAAGTAGCTAGGATCATACGTACTTCACCTGAATTTAAACGAACAAGAACATATTTACCTTCTTTACCAAGTACCTGTGCAGAAGTACCAGCAGAACGGATTAATTGACCACCTTTACCAGGTTTTAATTCAATATTGTGTACTACTGTACCTACAGGGATATTTGCTAATGGAAGTGCGTTACCTACTTTAATATCAGCATCAGGTCCTGAAACTACCTCCATACCTACTTTTAGGTTTTTAGGAGCAAGAATGTAACGTTTTTCTCCATCAGCATAATTGATTAATGCAATGTTTGCCGAACGGTTCGGATCGTATTCGATTGTAGCAACGCGTCCTGGTATACCATCTTTGTTACGTTTAAAATCAATAACACGGTATTGACGCTTGTGACCGCCAGCCTGATGACGTACTGTGATTTTACCTTGGTTATTACGACCACCTTTTTTGTGTAAAGGTGCTAATAACGATTTCTCTGGTCTGTCAGTAGTGATTTCAGCGAAATCTAATGATGTCATACCACGACGACCGTTAGAGGTTGGTTTGTATTTTTTAATCGCCATCTCTATTTCCCTCCTTCTCTATAAAATTAAACTTCAAAGAATTCGATTTCTTTGCTATCTGCAGTTAATTTAACAATTGCTTTTCTGCGACGATTTGTATATCCACTGTAACGTCCTACACGTTTGAACTTACCTTTGTAGTTCATGATGTTTACTTTTTCAACCTTCACACCGAAGACTTGCTCAATTGCATCTTTTACTTCAGTTTTGTTAGCTTTCACGTCAACATCAAAAGTGTATTTTTTCTCAGCCATAAGGTCTGACGAACGTTCAGTAATAACAGGGCTCTTAATAATATCACGAGGATCTTTCATTATGCGAGCACCTCCTCTACTTTTTCCACCGCAGCTTTAGTCATTACAAGCTTATCATGGCTAAGAACATCAAGAACACTTACTCCATTAGCAGCAACAACTGTTACTCCTGGAATGTTACGAGCTGAAAGTTCTACTGCTTCATTAGTGTCTGCAGTTACGATTAACGCTTTGCGTTCAACGTTTAATCCTTTCAGTACCGCAACCATATCTTTAGTCTTAGGAGTTTCTAATACTAGGTTATCTAATACTAGAATGTTTTCCTCTAACACCTTAGTAGATAAAGCTGATTTGATAGCTAAACGGCGTACTTTTTTAGGTAATTTATAACTGTAGCTTCTTGGAGTTGGACCAAATACTGTTCCACCGCCACGCCATTGAGGTGAACGAATAGAACCTTGACGAGCACGACCCGTACCTTTTTGACGCCATGGTTTACGTCCTCCGCCTGCTACTTCAGAACGAATCTTTGTTTTATGAGTTCCTTGACGTAAGGAAGCTCTTTGCATGATTACTGCATCGAATAAAACTGTTTTGTTAGGTTCAATACCGAATACAGAATCGTTTAATTCGATTTCTCCAATAGTTGAACCAGTTTGGTTATACAATGATACTTTAGGCATTCAAATGTCCTCCTTTCTGACTGAAATTACTTCGCTTTTACAGCACTCTTTACTGTAATAAGAGATTTTCTTGGACCAGGTACATTACCTTTAACTAGTAGAAGATTACGCTCTGAATCTACTTTTACGATTTCAAGGTTTTGCACTGTAATACGTTCTCCACCCATACGACCAGGTAGAAGTTTGTTTTTGAATACTCGGTTTGGAGCTACAGGTCCCATTGAACCAGGACGACGGTGATAACGAGATCCGTGACTCATAGGTCCGCGAGCTTGCCCGTGGCGCTTGATTGCACCTTGGAATCCTTTACCTTTTGAAATTCCTGTTACATCTACAATATCTCCTTCAGCGAAGATATCTACTTTGACTTCCTGACCAACTTCAAACTCATCTAAGTTAACTCCGCGTAGTTCGCGAACGAAGCGCTTAGGTGCAGTGTTTGCTTTTGCTGCATGACCTTTTTCAGGTTTGTTTGAAAGCTTTTCTCTTTTATCTTCAAAACCGATTTGAACTGCTTCGTAGCCATCAGTTTCAACTGATTTCTTTTGAAGAACTACGTTTGGAGCAGCTTCGATTACAGTTACAGGGATAAGCTCACCGTTACCTACGAATACTTGAGTCATACCAACTTTTCTTCCTAAGATTCCTTTGGTCATTAGTCACACCTCCTAATATATTTACAATTTATTTCATTTTAAAATTAAAGTTTGATTTCAATGTCAACACCAGATGGTAAATCTAAACGCATTAATGAATCAACAGTTTGTGGTGTTGGGTTAACGATGTCGATTAAGCGTTTGTGCGTACGCATTTCAAATTGCTCACGAGAATCTTTGTACTTGTGAACAGCACGAAGAATCGTATATACAGACTTCTCAGTTGGAAGTGGAATCGGACCAGATACTGCCGCCCCAGAACGTTTAGCTGTTTCTACGATTTTCTCTGCAGATTGATCAAGGATTCTATGATCATATGCTTTTAAACGAATACGAATTTTTTGTTTTGCCATTATTTTCCCTCCTTTTCGCCTACTTTTAAAATAGACTTTCTCCGTGGAAATTTCCTTACACTCGCCATGGCAAAGCGGCCGGGTGTATCAGCAACCTTCCACATCATCGCAGTCAAAGACCAACATTGTCTATTATATAAAAAACAAATACGAAATGCAACAAATTTATTAATTTATGCATGTCTTTCGCACTTTTTCAATTATACACACCTTCATATGACATTTCAACAAGAGATCAAATAATATTAGGCGTTAGATTTTGGAAACTATAATCGTATCTAATGAATAATCATTTAAGTCATTCTTCATATTTATATAGAACATAAAAAACAGGCGGATTCACCGCCTGTTTTTTAAAACATATTGTTATTACTCGATGATTGAAGCAACAACGCCTGCGCCTACTGTACGTCCACCTTCACGAATTGAGAACTTTGTTCCTTCTTCGATCGCAACTGGAGCGATTAGTTCAACAGTCATTTCGATGTTGTCACCAGGCATAACCATTTCTACGCCTTCTGGTAATGCAATGATTCCAGTTACATCAGTTGTACGGAAGTAGAACTGAGGGCGGTAGTTTGAGAAGAATGGAGTATGACGTCCACCTTCTTCTTTAGATAAAACGTAAACTTCAGATTTGAACTTTTGGTGTGGTTTAATAGTACCTGGTTTTGCAAGTACTTGTCCACGTTGAATTTCTTCACGAGAAACCCCACGAAGAAGTGCGCCAATGTTGTCACCAGCTTCAGCATAGTCAAGAAGCTTACGGAACATTTCAACACCTGTTACAGTTGTTGATTTTGGCTCTTCAGTTAAACCGATGATTTCAACTACATCACCAATTTTGATTTGTCCACGCTCAACACGACCAGTAGCAACTGTACCACGACCAGTGATTGAGAATACATCCTCAACTGGCATCATGAATGGTTTTTCAGTGTCACGTTCTGGTGTTGGAACGTATTCGTCAACAGCAGCCATTAATTCAAGAATTTTTTCTTCCCATTCAGCTTCACCTTCAAGAGCTTTAAGAGCTGAACCTTTGATTACTGGAATGTCATCTCCAGGGAAGTCATATTCAGAAAGAAGGTCACGAACTTCCATTTCAACTAATTCTAGTAATTCTTCGTCGTCTACCATGTCACATTTGTTCATGAATACTACTAGGTAAGGAACACCTACTTGACGAGAAAGAAGGATGTGTTCACGAGTTTGTGGCATTGGACCATCAGCAGCAGAAACTACTAGGATACCACCGTCCATTTGTGCAGCACCAGTGATCATGTTCTTAACGTAGTCAGCGTGACCTGGGCAGTCAACGTGTGCATAGTGACGGTTATCAGTTTCATACTCAACGTGTGAAGTTGAGATAGTGATTCCACGCTCACGCTCTTCTGGAGCACCATCAATTTGGTCATAACCCATTGCTGCACCTTTACCGCTTCTTTTAGCAAGAACAGTAGTGATAGCAGCTGTTAAAGTTGTTTTACCATGGTCAACGTGTCCAATTGTACCAATATTAGCATGTGGTTTCGAACGGTCAAATTTCTCTTTTCCCATTTGAAAAGCCTCCTTAAGTATAGGTTTATTTAATTTATAAGTATGATGTCCTGAAAGTAGGGAATCTCCCCACTTTCAAGGCCTACATAAGTAGTTATACTTGATGTATCAGTGAAAATCAATTATTCACCTTTATTTTTTTTGATAATTTCTTCTGAAATTGATTTTGGTACTTCTTCATAGTGATCGAAGTGCATTGTGAATACTCCACGACCTTGTGTATTAGAACGTAATGAAGTAGCATAACCAAACATTTCAGATAGTGGAACCATAGCACGTACTACTTGCGCATTACCGCGAGCTTCCATACCTTCAACGCGTCCACGACGAGATGTGATACCACCCATAATGTCACCCATGTATTCTTCTGGGATAACAACTTCAACTTTCATGACAGGCTCAAGGATAACAGGTTGACATTTTGATGCCGCGTTTTTAAGTGCCATAGAAGCAGCAATCTTAAACGCCATTTCACTTGAGTCAACATCATGGTAAGAACCATCATAAAGTTTAGCTTTAATATCTACTAATGGATAACCAGCTAGAACCCCTCTTTCTAGAGCGTCTTCTAGTCCAGCTTGTACTGCAGGGATGTATTCACGTGGAACAACCCCTCCAACAATCGCATTTTCGAATTCGAAGCCTTTTCCTTCTTCGTTAGGAGAAAACTCAATCCAAACATGTCCATATTGTCCACGTCCACCAGATTGACGAGCAAACTTACCTTCAACCTGTGCACTTGCACGGAATGTTTCACGGTAAGCAACTTGTGGAGCACCAACATTTGCTTCTACTTTGAATTCACGCTTCATACGATCTACTAGAACGTCTAAGTGTAATTCACCCATACCAGCAATGATTGTTTGACCTGTTTCTTGGTCAGTGTGTGCTCTGAAAGTTGGGTCTTCTTCTTGAAGTTTTTGTAAAGCTGTAGACATTTTATCTTGGTCAGCTTTAGATTTAGGCTCAACAGAAAGTTGAATAACTGGTTCTGGGAATGTCATGGATTCTAAGATAACATTATCTTTTTCATCACATAAAGTGTCTCCAGTAGTTGTATCTTTTAGACCAACAGCTGCAGCGATATCACCCGCATATACAGTTGAAATTTCTTCACGGCTGTTCGCGTGCATCTGAAGAATACGTCCAATACGTTCACGCTTTCCTTTAGTTGAGTTTTTCACGTATGATCCAGAATTAAGTGTTCCTGAATACACACGGAAGAAAGTTAATTTACCAACATAAGGGTCAGTCATTACTTTAAACGCTAAAGCTGAGAATGGCTCGTTATCGTCTGAGTGACGTTCGATTTCTTCTCCAGTATCAGCATCATGACCTTGAATTGATGCAACATCTGTTGGAGCAGGTAGATAATCGATAACCGCATCTAGAACCTTTTGAACACCTTTGTTCTTAAATGCAGTACCACACATTACAGGATAAAACTCTACTGCAAGTGTAGCCTTACGAATCGCCGCTTTTAATTCCTCTTTAGAGATTTCTTCTCCACCAAGGTATCTTTCCATCAAATCTTCATCTAATTCCGCCACTGCTTCTACAAGCTTTTCACGGTATTCATTTGCTTGGTCTAGATATTCTTCAGGAATTTCTCCTACTTCGATATCAGTACCTAAGTCATTGCCATAGAATGTTGCATCCATTTCAACCAGGTCGATAATACCTCTGAATTGATCTTCTGCACCAATTGGTAATTGAATCGGATGCGCATTCGCTTGTAAGCGGTCACGAAGAGTACTAACTGAATATAAGAAGTCAGCACCAATCTTGTCCATTTTATTTACGAATACAATACGAGGGACTCCATAAGTAGTCGCTTGTCTCCATACTGTTTCAGTTTGTGGTTCAACACCAGATTGCGCATCAAGAACTGTTACAGCACCATCAAGTACACGAAGTGAACGTTCAACCTCAACAGTGAAGTCTACGTGTCCTGGTGTATCGATGATGTTAACGCGGTGTTCCTTCCACGATGCAGTTGTCGCTGCAGAAGTAATTGTGATACCACGTTCTTGTTCTTGCTCCATCCAGTCCATTTGAGACGCACCTTCATGGGTTTCACCAAGTTTGTGAATTTTACCAGTGTAATATAGGATACGCTCAGTTGTTGTTGTTTTACCAGCATCGATGTGGGCCATGATACCAATATTACGAGTCTTTTCTAAGGAGAACTCTCTTGCCATTTGGGTATTTCTCCTTCCTATGAGTAAGTATGATTTTTTATTGTAGTAATGGCTCTGTTAAATAGATTAACAGAGCTATTAAACCAAATACACGTTAATGCGAGCAGAGAACAGATTTTCCAAAGTTAGTATAAAACCATTTTGATAATCTGTACCTCTGCCTTAAGTTAGCCTTCACACTATTCAGCAGAAGCTGAATGATGTTTTTACCAACGGTAATGAGCAAACGCTTTGTTCGCTTCAGCCATTTTATGTGTATCTTCACGTTTCTTAACTGATGCACCAGTATTGTTAGCTGCATCTAGAATTTCGTTAGCTAAACGCTCTTCCATAGTTTTTTCACCACGAAGACGAGCGTAGTTTACTAACCAACGTAAACCTAGAGTTGAACGACGATCAGGGCGTACTTCTACAGGAACTTGGTAGTTAGCACCACCTACACGACGTGCTCTTACTTCTAGTACAGGCATGATGTTTTTAAGTGCTTGTTCAAACACTTCCATCGCATCTTTACCTGAACGTTGTTGAACTAAATCAAACGCATTATATAAAATCGCTTGTGATTTACCTCTTTTTCCATCAACCATCATTTTGTTGATTAAACGAGTTACAAGCTTTGAATTATAAATTGGATCTGGTAATACATCTCTTTTAGCAACAGGTCCTTTACGAGGCATTGACATTTCCTCCTTTCAGTCTTAAATATGTTAGTCTATTATTTCTTAGCTGCTTTTGGTCTCTTAGTACCATATTTAGAACGGCTTTGTGCACGGTTGTTCACACCAGCAGTATCTAACGCACCACGAACGATGTGGTAACGTACCCCTGGTAAGTCCTTAACACGTCCACCGCGAATTAGTACAACACTGTGCTCTTGTAGGTTGTGACCAATCCCAGGGATGTAAGCAGTAACCTCAATTCCGTTTGTTAAACGTACACGAGCATACTTACGTAGCGCTGAGTTCGGCTTCTTAGGAGTCATAGTACCAACACGAGTACATACACCACGCTTTTGAGGTGAAGTAGTATTAGTTTGTGACTTTTTGAAGCTGTTATAACCTTTATTTAACGCAGGAGAGTCAGAAGTTTGTACTTTTGTTTGACGACCCTTGCGGATTAATTGGTTAATAGTAGGCATTATTGATTTCCTCCCTTCTTCATTCCTTAAGACCACATATCCAGGTGGTTCATTTTTTTGCAAAAAACAAAGTCTTTGTAGAATCTCAACTCTACAAAAACAGTTTTCAAATAATTATCGCTACAGTAGAAGCGGCAACTTCAATTCCACAAGCTTTTCCAAGCTTCTTCATTGAGTCAACCTTAGATATCGGGATTTGTTGTTCCTCGGCTAATTGTAATACTTTGTTGATTACACGTCGATCAGCATCTTCCGCTACAACAACTTCCCTTACTTTCTCGGTTTTTATTGCTTTTACTGTTTGCTTAGTACCGATGATAATCTTCTTTGCCTGTGATACTTTTTCATAAGACATCTAAAATATCCTCCAAAGTAACAGGTTTAAGGAGCACCTTAGATATATTAACACCCTAAGAGAAGGATGTCAACTACATGCAAATAAAAATATTTAATGCTCGCAGTTGACATCCAATACCTTAGATATGCTCTTCTAACCTTTATTCAACTACTACTGTATCTTCTTCGGTAGCAACGATTGGTTCTGCTCGGCGATAACGAGTCATACCTGTACCAGCTGGAACAAGTTTACCAATAATTACATTCTCTTTTAGTCCTAGTAACTCATCACGTTTTCCTTTAATCGCAGCATCTGTAAGGACACGTGTTGTCTCTTGGAATGACGCAGCAGATAAGAACGAATCAGTTTCTAGTGAAGCTTTTGTAATTCCTAATAAGACCGGTCTACCAGTAGCAGGAGCTTTACCTTCTAGTAAAACTTTCGTGTTTGCATCAGTAAACTGATGTATATCAAGTAATGAACCTGGTAATACATCTGTGTCACCAGCATCAGTAACTCTAACTTTACGAAGCATTTGTCTAACCATTACCTCGACGTGTTTATCACCGATTTCAACACCCTGCATACGATATACTTTTTGAACCTCTTTTAAGAGGTATTCTTGAACAGCAGCTGTGCTTGTCACCTTTAATAATTCTTTTGGATCAACCGAACCTTCAGTCAATACCTGACCACTTTCAACTTCCTGGCCTTCCGTAACTTTCAGTCGGGCGCCATATGGAGCAGTGTATGAACGAGATTCAACTTCTCCTTGGATAACAATCTCTTGCTGTCTATCTTTTACTTCATTTATTGCTGATACAACACCATTAATTTCTGTAATAACGGCTTGACCTTTCGGGTTTCTCGCTTCAAATAACTCTTGAATACGAGGTAAACCTTGAGTGATATCGTCTCCAGCAACCCCACCAGTATGGAACGTACGCATTGTAAGCTGTGTTCCTGGTTCTCCGATTGATTGAGCAGCGATAATACCAACCGCTTCCCCAACCTCAACCTCTGAGCCTGTCGCTAGGTTGCGGCCATAACATTTTTTACATACACCATGGCGTGTGTTACATGTGAACGCAGAGCGAATTGTAACTTCTTCAATACCAGCATTAACAATTGCTTTCGCGATATCTTCTGTAATTAATTCATTTTCTGCTACTAGCACTTCATTTGTTTCAGGGTGAACAACTTTCTTTCTTGCATAACGACCATCCAGACGCTCTTCAAGTGGTTCAATAATTTCAGTTCCTTCTCTTAACGAGCTTACAAGTAGGCCACGGTCTGTACCACAATCGTCTTCACGGACAATAACGTCTTGAGCAACGTCAACTAGACGTCTTGTTAAGTAACCAGAGTCAGCAGTCTTAAGGGCGGTATCTGCAAGTCCTTTACGGGCACCGTGAGTAGAAATGAAGTACTCTAGTACTGTTAAACCTTCACGGAAACTTGATTTAATCGGAAGTTCAATGATACGTCCAGCTGGGTTTGCCATGAGTCCACGCATACCAGCTAACTGTGTAAAGTTAGATGCGTTACCACGGGCACCAGAGTCACTCATCATGAAGATTGGGTTACGTTTATTAAGGGAAGCCATTAGCTTGCCTTGAATCGTATCCTTCGCCGCACTCCAAATTGAAATGACACGATCATAACGCTCGTCTTCAGTGATTAAACCACGTCTAAATTGTTTTAAAACATTATCAACTTTTGCTTGAGCCTGTTCTAAAATCTCTTCTTTTTCTGCTAATACTACAATGTCAGCCACACCAACAGTAATACCAGCTTTAGTTGAATACTTAAACCCAAGATCTTTCATACGGTCAAGCATTTTTGAGGTTTCCGTAATTTTAAAACGTTTGAAGACTTCAGCGATAATATTTCCAAGGATTTTCTTCTTGAACGGGTCAATTTGTTCTTGGTTTTGAATTATCTCTTTAACATTCGCACCTTTAGGTATAAAGTACTTTTCAGGTGTTTTTACTTCTAGGTTAGTCTTAGTTGGTTCGTTAATATATGGGAATGATTCAGGTAGAATCTCATTAAATATCAACTTACCTACTGTTGTCATAAGCAACATATTGTTTTGTTCTTCAGTAAATGTTGGGTTATTCAATGACCCAGCATGTACTGCAACCCTTGTATGAAGGTGAACATATCCATTTTGATATGCAAGAATTGCTTCGTTTGTATCCTTGAACACCATTCCTTCGCCGATCGCTCCAGGACGTTCCATAGTTAGGTAATAGTTACCAAGTACCATGTCCTGTGATGGCGTAACAACTGGTTTACCATCTTTCGGGTTAAGAATGTTTTGTGCCGCCAACATCAATAATCTTGCTTCAGCTTGTGCTTCTGCAGAAAGTGGTACGTGAACAGCCATTTGGTCTCCATCGAAGTCCGCGTTATACGCAGTACAAACGAGTGGGTGCAGACGGATTGCACGACCTTCAACTAATGTTGGTTCGAACGCTTGAATTCCTAAACGGTGCAATGTAGGAGCACGGTTTAATAGTACAGGGTGTTCCTTAATTACTGATTCAAGCACATCCCAAACTTCTGGTTGGACACGTTCAATTTTACGTTTCGCACTTTTTATATTATGAGCAAGTCCTTTTTCGACTAACTCTTTCATCACAAATGGCTTAAATAGTTCCAGCGCCATTTCCTTTGGTAAACCACATTGATACATCTTGAGGTTCGGACCAACTACGATAACGGAACGACCTGAATAGTCAACACGTTTACCTAGGAGGTTTTGACGGAAACGACCTTGTTTACCTTTTAACATATGTGATAGTGATTTTAACGGGCGATTACCAGGACCTGTTACAGGTCTTCCGCGACGTCCATTGTCAATCAGCGCATCGACTGCTTCTTGAAGCATTCGTTTTTCATTTTGAACAATAATGCTAGGAGCACCTAAATCTAAAAGACGTTTTAAACGATTGTTACGGTTGATAACACGACGATACAAATCATTTAAATCCGAAGTCGCAAAGCGCCCACCGTCTAACTGAACCATTGGTCGAAGTTCTGGTGGAATGACTGGTAGTACATCGAGAATCATCCAAGAAGGCTCATTGCCTGAATTACGGAATGCTTCAAGTACCTCTAGTCGTTTAATGGCACGGGTTCTTCTTTGTCCTTGGGAGGTTTTTAATTCTTCTTTAAGAGCATCGACTTCTTTTTCTAAGTCAATGTCTAAAAGAAGCTTTTTAATAGCTTCTGCTCCCATAGCTGCCTGGAATGTATTCCCGTATTTTTCACGATATGCACGATATTCCTTCTCAGAAAGCAATTGCTTTTTATCTAAAGGAGTATCTCCCGTTTCTGTAACAACATAAGATGCAAAATAAATAACTTCTTCTAGAGCACGTGGAGACATGTCTAAGACAAGCCCCATTCGGCTTGGGATCCCTTTAAAATACCAAATATGTGATACAGGTGCTGCAAGCTCGATATGACCCATTCGTTCACGACGTACTTTTGCACGGGTAACCTCTACTCCACATCGATCACACACTACACCTTTGTAACGAACACGTTTGTATTTACCACAGTGACATTCCCAGTCCTTTTGCGGACCAAAGATACGTTCACAGAATAACCCATCTTTTTCTGGTTTTAACGTACGATAGTTAATTGTTTCTGGTTTCTTCACTTCACCAAAAGACCATGAACGGATTTTATCTGGTGAAGCAAGACCTATGCTCATATATTCAAAATTATTAACATCTAGCAAGGGGCCTACCTCCCTTTTGATCTACAGGATAACCCTAATTGACCTTTGCTTGTTAACTAATCAAATGCGCCTTGACGTATTTACACGTAATTTTTAAACCAGCGAAGTGAGACATAAAGACTAGCATTTGGATGCAGAGCCTTTCTTTGGTGTTACACTTCGAAAATTTCTTTAGAACAAACGTGACTTCCGCCAGAGGCTTTAACTTTATCCAATTGGGGTTAATTCGAAACCCCAATTGGACATACTATCTGCTTCTAATTAAAGAAGTGATGAACTTATGTTGAAAGGTTTATTCCTTTACTACTGCGTTCTTTTCTAGCTCTGAATCGATTGGTTGGTCAGAATCAAGAGTAATTCCCTCTGATTGACTTTCTTCTTCATCATCTAAATCACGCATTTCGATCTCTTCTTCATCTCCAGAAAGGATTTTTACATCCAAACCAAGTGATTGAAGTTCTTTAATTAATACTTTAAACGATTCAGGGACACCAGGTTCTGGTACATTCTCACCCTTAACAATCGCTTCATATGTCTTCACACGGCCGACAACGTCGTCCGATTTAACTGTAAGAATTTCTTGAAGTGTATATGCAGCACCATAGGCTTCAAGTGCCCAAACCTCCATCTCACCAAAACGTTGTCCTCCGAACTGAGCTTTACCACCAAGTGGTTGCTGTGTAACAAGAGAATAAGGTCCTGTTGAACGAGCATGAAGTTTGTCATCAACCATATGTGCTAATTTAATCATATACATAACACCGACAGAAACACGATTGTCAAACGGTTCTCCCGTTCTTCCATCGTATAATACTGTTTTTGCATCACGTGCCATACCAGCCTCTTCAATCGTATCCCAAACATCTTCTTCAGTTGCTCCATCGAAAACTGGCGATGCAACATGGATGCCAAGTTGTCTAGCAGCCATACCTAAGTGTAGCTCTAGTACTTGACCGATGTTCATACGTGAAGGAACGCCAAGTGGGTTTAACATGATATCAATCGGTGTTCCATCCGGAAGGAAAGGCATATCCTCTTCAGGAAGAATTCTTGAAATTACCCCTTTGTTTCCATGACGACCAGCCATTTTATCGCCTTCGTGAATTTTACGTTTTTGGACGATATAAACACGAACAAGCTGATTTACACCAGGTGGTAATTCATCCCCATCTTCACGGTTGAATACTTTTACATCTAGGATAATTCCTCCGCCACCATGCGGTACACGTAAAGAAGTATCACGTACTTCACGTGCTTTTTCTCCGAAAATAGCATGTAAAAGTCGTTCTTCTGCAGTAAGCTCAGTAACTCCTTTTGGCGTTACCTTACCAACTAGTAGATCACCGTCTTTTACTTCTGCACCGATTCGGATAATTCCACGCTCATCAAGATTACGTAATGCATCTTCCCCAACGTTTGGAATATCACGTGTGATTTCTTCTGGTCCTAATTTTGTATCACGAGACTCTGATTCATATTCTTCGATATGAATAGACGTATACACATCGTCTTTTACAAGTCTTTCACTCATAATGATGGCATCTTCATAGTTATATCCATCCCAAGTCATAAATCCAACGAGAACATTACGTCCTAATGCTAGTTCACCTAGCTCCATTGAAGGACCGTCAGCAAGGATTTCTCCTTTTACAACCTCGTCACCTTCTTTTACAATTGGGCGTTGGTTATAACATGTACCTTGGTTAGAACGGATAAACTTAAGGAGACGATACTTATCAAGGTCACCTTTGATTTTTTGACCATCCACTTCTTCATATCGACGTACCCAGATTTGTTTCGCTTCAACACGTTCAACAATACCTGGATGTTTACAGATAACAGCAGCACCAGAGTCTTTACCTGATACATATTCCATACCAGTACCTACGAGCGGTGCTTCTGGTTGCATAAGTGGAACAGCTTGACGTTGCATGTTCGCTCCCATTAGCGCACGGTTTGAGTCGTCATTTTCTAAGAACGGAATACATGCAGTCGCAGCAGAAACAACCTGTTTTGGTGATACATCGATGTAATCGATGCGGTCACGATGAACGACTGTGTTCTCACTCTTAAAACGCGCATAGACATCTTCATCTAAAAACGATCCATCTTCACCTAAACGAGCATTTGCCTGAGCAACAATATAATTATCCTCTTCATCTGCCGTTAAGTAATCGATTCGATCAGTTACTTTACCTGTCTCTGGATCAACTCTTCGATATGGCGTTTCAATAAATCCAAATCGATTCACTTTTGCATAAGAAGATAACGAGTTAATCAATCCAATGTTTGGTCCCTCTGGTGTTTCAATTGGACACATACGGCCATAGTGAGAATAGTGAACGTCTCGAACTTCGAAACCAGCACGTTCACGTGTTAATCCACCTGGTCCTAATGCTGACAATCTTCGCTTATGTGTTAACTCTGCTAGCGGATTTGTCTGGTCCATGAATTGTGAAAGCTGTGAGCTACCAAAGAACTCTTTAATCGATGCAATCACTGGGCGAATATTGATTAGTTGTTGTGGAGTAATGGTATTCGTATCTTGAATTGACATTCTTTCACGAACAACACGCTCCATTCTTGATAACCCGATACGGAATTGGTTTTGCAGAAGTTCACCAACTGAACGTAAACGACGGTTTCCTAAATGGTCAATATCATCTGTATCTCCAACTTGATGTAAAAGGTTAAAGAAATAACTAATTGAAGAAAGGATATCCGCTTGTGTAATATTCTTCACACCTTCTTCGACATAGGCGTTACCAATAACATTGATGACATGTTCACCATCTGGGTCATTTGGTGCGTAAATTTTAATGGATTGAAGTGTTATTTCTTCATCAATTACGCCACCTACAGGTTGAAGTGTTTTAAAACCAATTCCATTTTCTAAATATGGAATAATGCGATCAAGCGTTCTTCGATCGAGAAGTGTATCTTTCTCAACAATGATTTCACCTGTTTCTGGATCAACAAGTGTTTCCGCTATACGCTGGTTAAACAAACGGTTCTTAATATGAAGCTTTTTATTAATCTTGTAGCGACCTACACTTGCAAGGTCATAACGTTTCGGGTCAAAAAAGCGTGATTCTAATAAACTTTTTGCGTTTTCTACTGTTGGAGGTTCTCCAGGACGTAGACGCTCATATATTTCTAGTAATGCTTTTTCTGTGCTCTCAGTGTTGTCCTTCTCAAGTGTATTGCGTAAATATTCGTTTTCACCGAATAAATCGATGATTTCTTGATCAGAGCCAAACCCAAGCGCGCGCAAAAGTACCGTTACTGGCAATTTACGAGTACGATCAATACGGACATATAC
Organism: Bacillus nitroreducens; assembly: GCF_964021195.1. Taxonomy (NCBI): domain Bacteria; kingdom Bacillati; phylum Bacillota; class Bacilli; order Caryophanales; family Bacillaceae; genus Bacillus; species Bacillus nitroreducens. The sequence goes on from NZ_CAXHYI020000003.1 coordinate 934,823, forward strand.
AACATCCTTTGCATCTGTTTCATACTCTAACCATGCACCACGGTTTGGTATTACGGTTGCAGTAAAGCCACGTTTACCATTTTTATCGACTTTACCACTGTAATAGACACTTGGTGAACGGACCAATTGTGAAACAATTACACGTTCTGCACCATTGATAACGAAAGTACCTGTTTCTGTCATGAGTGGGAAGTCACCCATAAATACATCTTGATCTTTTACTTCACCAGTTTCTTTATTGATCAAACGCACTTTTACTCGAAGTGGCGCTGAATAAGTAACATCTCTTTCCTTTGATTCCTCAACAGAATACTTTGGTTCACCTAAACTGTAATCAATGAACTCTAGAGATAGGTTACCTGTAAAATCTTCAATCGGGGAAATATCTTGGAACATCTCCCTAAGACCCTCATCAAGAAACCACTGATAAGAAGAGGTTTGAATCTCAATAAGATTTGGTAATTCTAAAACTTCACTAATACGAGCATAACTTCTTCGTTGGCGGTGTCGTCCATACTGAACTAGTTGACCTATCAACTCATTCACCCCTCATATCAAGCGTTATTAATCTTGCTAATTTATAAATACTTACTAAATATCAAAGTCTACTTTCAAACTTTAATAAATAGTAAGAAGTAAACCGCAAATCAAAATGATAGGACACATAGAGTAGCCTATCAATTCTTACATCACTTCGACTATTTAAAGCCATACAGCACTCGTTTTTCATCTTTAAAATCTTGTTTTTTAAAGACAAAAAGAAAAAGGGTTTTTACTAGGAAAACCACATTTTCTAAAAACGAACTATTGATTTTATTAGTTTTTCCATACATACTATATTTATACATATATTTAATTTTTTAGTTATACATGGAAAAATTACATATCGGCATTATATAATGCTACCACAGGAGAAATTACCAGTCAACTTATTTTTTAATTTGTCAAGCACTTTTTTAGTTATTGTTTTTAATAGCTCTAATGATGTGGTATCCTTTTTTCCTCTCCACAATCTCTACTTCTTCAAAGACCGATTGAAGTTTCTCAATTGCAGAAGGAGCTCCTTGCTTCTTTTGGATCACTACCCAAAGCTCGCCTCTAGGCACTAAATACTCATAACTTTCTTCCAAAATATGATGAACAACTTTTTTTCCTGCCCGAATTGGCGGATTCGAGATAATAGCAGCAAAACCTCGTTTTTCTACATTTGCAAACAAATCACTTTGATGAATGTCTATATTGACAACTCTGTTCATCTCAGCATTCAATTTCGCTAGTTCAACTGCACGCTCGTTGACATCAATCATTTCAACTACACGCTCACTATGTACTTTCGCAAGCGCTAAGCCAATAGGTCCGTACCCGCAACCAACATCTAAAAACGGCCCAGCAACCTCAGGAGCTTTAAATTCCTCTACTAACAACCTTGAGCCAAAGTCTACTTCGTTTTTCGAGAAAACACCACTATCGCTCGTAAATGAGAATTTATTTCCCTTTAGAACAAACGACCATGTTTTTTGATTGCTTGTAACGGTGGGTTTACTAGTATAATAATGTTCGGTCATTTATTATATCTCCCAACATAAGAATATATGCACAGTTTACCCATTTCATGCTGAAATCATGGAATAATGATAAAAAAAGCTCGCAAATCGCGAGCTTTTTTCTATGTTAATCAGTTATTACTTAACTTCTACGCCAGCTCCAACTTCTTCAAGTTTAGCTTTAAGTTCTTCAGCTTCCTCTTTAGAAACGCCTTCTTTGATTGGTTTTGGAGTGTTGTCAACAAGTTCTTTAGCTTCTTTTAAGCCAAGACCAGTGATTTCACGTACAACTTTGATAACTTTGATTTTTTGTCCACCAGCATCTGCTAATACAACATCAAATTCTGATTGCTCTGCAGCAGCTTCAGCACCGCCACCAGCAGCTACAGCTACAGGAGCAGCAGCAGTTACACCAAATTCTTCTTCGATTGCTTTTACTAGGTCATTTAGTTCTAAAACAGTCATATTTTTAACTGCTTCAATGATTTGTTCTTTAGTCATTTGTAAATCCTCCTTAGTTAATTATCCGAATTGAAATTCAAATTTTATATTTTTTAAACGATTAAGCACCTTGCTCTTCTTTTTGATCTGCAACTGCTTTAGTAGCAAGAGCAAAATTACGAACTGGAGCTTGAAGTACGCTAAGCAACATAGAAAGTAAACCTTCGCGAGATGGTAGTTCAGCAAGAGCTTTAACTTCCTCAACAGTTGCGACATTTCCTTCGATTACACCTGCTTTAATTTCTAATGCTTCATATTTTTTCGCGAAATCATTAAGAATTTTTGCAGGAGCTACTACATCTTCGTTACTGAACGCAATTGCGTTTGGTCCTGTTAGCGCATCATTTAGGCCAGCAACCTCAGCTTGTTCTGCAGCACGACGAGTTAAAGTATTTTTGTAAACTTTGAATTCGATACCTGCTTCACGAAGTTGTTTACGTAGTTCTGTTACTTCCGCAACAGATAGTCCACGGTAGTCAACAACGATAGTTGATTTACTCTCACGTAATTTATCTGCGATTTCAGTTACGATTTGTTGCTTTTGTTCTACTGCACGACTCATTCTTAGACACCTCCTGTAAGTAATTTCAAACACTTGAAACCGTTCGGTGTTAGAGCGTGTCCATGATTGAACACTTCTAGATTAAAAAACCTCTATGCCGTGGTAGACATAGAGGTAGTAATGATCAAGTAATTATATACTACACCTCGGTAGGAAATTAAGCCTAAATTAGCACCTACTGTCTACGGTACAAATGTATTCATTTATTAACAACAGAATTTATTATATGAAATGCTATCGCAAAAGTCAATAACCACTATATTCCAATTAGAATGTAGAAGCGTCAACTTTTACGCCAGGTCCCATTGTAGATGATACAGCAATGTTCTTCATGTAAGTACCTTTTGCTGCAGATGGTTTAACCTTTAGCATAGTCTCATAAATAGTAGTGAAGTTCTCAACTAGTTTTTGATCATCAAATGAGATCTTACCAATTGGAACATGGATGTTAGCAGATTTGTCAACGCGGTATTCAACTTTACCAGCTTTGATTTCATTTACTGCTTTCGTTACGTCAAAAGTAACAGTTCCTGTTTTAGGGTTTGGCATTAAACCTTTAGGTCCTAATACACGACCAAGCTTCCCAACTTCCCCCATCATATCAGGAGTTGCCACGATTACATCAAACTCAAACCAACCTTGGTTGATTTTGTTGATGAACTCGCTATCGCCAACATAGTCAGCTCCAGCAGCTTCTGCTTCTTTTGCTTTTTCACCTTTAGCGAAAACTAATACACGTTGAGTTTTACCAGTACCATGTGGTAGAACAACTGCACCACGAATTTGTTGGTCAGCTTTCTTAGGGTCAACTCCTAAACGAAATGCAACTTCAACTGTTGCATCAAATTTAGCTGTGCTTGTTTTCTTTACAAGTTCAATTGCTTCTGCAACTGAATAAGCTTTTGTACGGTCTACTAATTTAGCAGCTTCAACGTACTTTTTACCTCTTTTTGCCATTATTATTTCCTCCTCAATTGTGGTTTTAACGGAATAACCTCCCACGTCTAGCAACAGTAATCATACTGATAACTGGCGCTGGACAGAACAAAGGTTGCGAACGAAAGACAGAAATGTTCCATCCGCAACCCCTAAAAACATCTTTGTAACAAATTGGAATTAGTCTTCGATCGTAATTCCCATGCTACGAGCAGTACCTTCAACCATACGCATTGCAGATTCAACGCTTGCTGCATTTAAATCAGGCATTTTTGTTTCTGCAATCTCGCGTACTTTATCACGCTTAACTGTTGCAACTTTATTACGGTTAGGTTCACCAGAACCAGACTCAATACCAGCTGCTTTCTTTAATAGAACTGCAGCAGGAGGAGTTTTAGTAATAAATGTAAATGAACGATCTTCATAAACTGTGATTACAACAGGAATAATTAAACCAGCTTGTTCTGCTGTACGAGCATTGAACTCCTTACAGAATCCCATGATGTTAACACCTGCTTGACCTAGTGCTGGCCCAACTGGTGGTGCTGGGTTTGCTTTACCCGCTGGAATTTGTAATTTTACCTCTTTAATTACTTTTTTAGCCACGAGACACACCTCCTTAAAGTCCGTGATGTGGTAATAGGGATTTCCCCTCCCACTCATCTATTCTTTATATATCAATAAAGAACGTTAGCATAGCTAGTCTCTATGTTCTTTCGAGACATACTGACCTATGCAATATTACCACTTTTGGATTACAATATCAAGTTTTTCTTAAACTTTTTTGTCCAGCCTCAGCGCCTAACCCCTCGAAGTCATAAACCAATCCGTCAAGAAGGATAAAATGCATCCTTCTCGCCAGCTTTTCGTTTGCTTGTCGGACTCGCACAGGGCAAGGAATGCTTCGCCACATCATTCCACGAAGAAAATGCAAAGCATTTTCGAGGATGTGCTGACGTCCATGTTTGCCACAGGTCGTGGCGGACTTTAGTGGACGTTCAACTAATTAGCACTTCAGCATTTCGGTCTAGATTTTTTCAATTTGTGTAAAATCAAGTTCAACTGGCGTTTCACGACCAAACATGTTTACTAGAACCTTTACTTTTTGTTTATCTGCGTCGATATCCTCGATCGCACCTGTAAAGTTAGTAAACGGACCTTCCTTAACACGAACCGTTTCTTTTAGTTCAAAATCAATCTCGATTGGTCTTTCATCCATACCCATTTGCTTAAGCAGGAAGGTAACCTCTTCTGGCAATAGTGGAGTTGGTTTTGATCCATGACCTGCTGAACCTACAAAACCTGTAACTCCTGGAGTATTGCGTACAACATACCATGAATCGTCTGTCATAATGATTTCAACTAATACATAACCTGGGAATACTTTCTTTTTTACAACTTTCTTCTTACCGTTCTTAATTTCTGTTTCTTCTTCCTCTGGCACAATCACACGGAAGATTTTATCCTGCATACCCATTGATTCGACACGTTTTTCTAAGTTTGCTTTTACTTTATTTTCATACCCTGAATACGTATGAACAACATACCAGTTCTTTTCCATTAGTTAGGACGCTTGTCCTTCCCTCCCTTTGATTAGAAGCCTTACTATCCATTGTAGACTCTACTAATTAATTATATGAGTTAGATAGGTTTTACCTTTTAATTTGGATTAAAATATAGGCTTAGTATTCGATTTTTTGCAATTAAAAAAACCCGTTCCCGGGCTTTTTGATGATGCTTCATTTATTCTCTATCCATCATTATACCATGAGTGGACTGTGTTTATTCAAGTACTAATCGAATTAATTCTGAAATCCCTAAGTCAACAACAGCAAAAAATACAGATACAAAGACTACTGTTACTAAAGTAACAATTGTATAGCGTGTTAATTCCTTTCTCTTAGGCCAGCTTGTTTTCTTCATTTCTCGAGCTACTTCACGAAAAAACTTGGTTATGCGATTCATCCATGTAACCTCCAACTTTGTAAAAGACACTCTGCAATCTATTTTGTTTCCCGATGATTTGAATGGGAATTGCAATTCTTACAAAACTTTTTCATTTCAAGCCGTTCAGTTGAAGAAGTATTCTTCATGGTGGAATAATTTCTACTACCACATTCCACACAGGCTAAAATTACCTTTTTTCGCATTTTATCACCTTCCATGTAAAACGCTATACCATACTATGAAAAAAGTCTCAATTTCCTTAAAAATGTAACACAGGCTTGATTTATATGTCAATACTAGCTCCAAGCTAGTACATATCATTATATATAGGTATCTAAAATTTGATCTCTTGAATCTCCAAATATCTTTCTAATTTCCGTTTTACACGCTGGAGAGCATTATCAATTGATTTTACATGGCGATTTAAATCCTCTGAGATCTCTTGATAGGACCTTCCGTCTAGATATAAGGACAATACCTTACGTTCCAAATCACTTAATAACTCTGCCATTTTTAATTCGATATCATCAAATTTTTCTCTGTTGATAATTAATTCCTCAGGATCCAATATCTTTGCTCCCGATATTACATCCATTAATGTACGGTCAGATTCCTCATCGTATATCGGCTTGTCCAACGAAACATAAGAGTTAAGAGGAATATGTTTTTGTCTTGTAGCCGTTTTAATCGCAGTAATAATTTGACGTGTTATACAAAGTTCTGCAAACGCTTTAAAGGAAGAAAGCTTGTCCTCCTTAAAATCGCGAATTGCTTTATATAACCCGATCATGCCCTCTTGAACAATATCTTCACGATCTGCTCCAATTAAAAAGTACGACCGGGCTTTTGCACGCACAAAATTTTTATACTTATTGATTAAATAGTCCAATGCCTCACTTTCTCCAGCATGGACTAATTCCACGACTTCCTCGTCCTCTAGTCGGTCATAATATAACCTGTTGCCATAATCATCGAAGCTTGAACTCACACCGATCCCTCCGACCCACCTAAGAAGTGTTTACTAACAAAAATAGCTAATTTGCATGAGTAGATAATGTTCATAAAATTCTTTATCTAGAAATATTATACAGGAGGACTTTTCCAAGCGTCAACCGCTCATCGCTTTCCTCGTCGCCATTTTTCAAATATTTCTGCAATTTCATCTGAAATTGGAATCTTTGCTACACTTTTTTCTTGATAGGTTGTTTTGACGTCTTTTTGAATTCCTGACTCCACTACTTCCATCTCGGTTAATAGTTCTCTGGCAGATTTTCGTAAAGCACCTTGTCCGAAAATCTGCCATTGTTCAGTATAATCCGAAGTTGCTACATGAATGGTTGTCTTAATATTGCTCAATTGTTTCGCAAGTTTTTCGATTCGTTCATCGGCCGTTTCATTTTCACGAGTAAATATGACTTCGACCTTTCGACTTTTCGTTTTCTTCTCTATTCCTGGTACGAGGTGTGCATCAAATACGATAATCACCTTATATCCTGTATACGCCTGATATTCAGCCATTTTTTCAATTAATAAATCACGCGCTGCTGAAAAGTCCTGTGTTTTAAGAAGACGTAGTTCTGGCCATGCACCAATGATGTTGTAGCCATCTACCAGCAGGATATCCATTTGTATTATTCTCCTAACGGATTCCGCTTACGATATACCTCATACATTAGTAGGCTTGCAGCAACAGAGGCATTTAACGAAGTTACTTTCCCTTGCATGGGCAAGCGTAATAGAAAATCACACTTTTCCTTTACAAGGCGACCCATGCCTCTTCCCTCACTGCCAATTACTAACCCTATCGGCATTTTACCATCGACATTTCGATAATCCTCTTTTCCCTTTGCATCTGTTCCAACAATCCATACACCACGGTCCTTAAGTTCATCAATTGTTCTAGCGAGGTTTGTTACCCGTGCAACTGGTATATATTCAATAGCACCCGTTGAAGCTTTTGCGACGGTTGCAGTTAAACCGACTGCCCTTCGTTTGGGAATGATAACACCATGTGCTCCAACTGCATCTGCTGTACGGAGAATGGAACCAAGATTATGTGGGTCCTCTAATTCATCCAGCAAAATAATAAATGGGGCTTCATTTCGTTTAATTGCTGCTTCAAAAATATCATCCACTTGCGCATACTCATAGGCTGCAACCTGCGCAACTACCCCCTGATGATTCCCTTCAACCATTTGATCTATTTTCTTTTTAGGAACAAATTGAACTAGTACATTCCCTTCTTTTGCAAGAGAAGTTATCTGATTCATTTGTCCTCTGTTAGAACCTTCAGCAATCCAGATTTTATTGATATCCCGCTCTGACTTTAATGCTTCAATCACAGGATTCTTTCCAATAATAAAATCACTAGTCATCTGTTTTTCCTCCTTTCTTAGGATTCGATGATTTGAAATACTCTTTCAATGATCGAATGAATTCTATCTCTGTCATTTTGTAAAAAGTGATAGCCTAATAATGCTTCAAACGCTGTACTGTATCGGTATGTCTGGACATCTGTATTTTTAGGAACGGTACCACTCTTTGCATTGCGTCCCCTTCTAATTACAGCTTGTTCCTCTTCGGTAAAAAATCCATCATCAAGCATCTGGTGGATTACAGCAGATTGCGCTTTGGCAGAAACATACCGCTTCGCTTGATTGTGAAGTTGATTCGGCCTGACACTCCCTTTTTGTAAAAGGTAATGCCGTACATACATTTCATACACGGCATCACCCATATAGGCTAGTGCTAGACTATTTAATTGTTGGCTATCAATTTGACTTTCAGTAAAAAACGTCATCGATTATCCTCTTTTCCATCTCGTACCTTGAGGAGTGTCTTCTAGAATGATATTCATTGCTTTTAATTGGTCTCTGATTTGATCAGATAAAGCAAAGTCACGATCTTTCCTTGCTTGATTTCGTTTCGCAATAAGTTCTTCAATTTCCTCATCTAGTAATTGTTCTTCTTCTAATTTTAGCCCGAGCACATCGAACAGCACTTCAAATTCTTGTAAAAAGGCTTGGATGACTTTTTCTGACGTGTTTTTTTCCTGTAAGTAATAGTTCGCTTGTTTTGATAACTCAAACAACACAGAGATTGCATTTGCCGTATTAAAATCATCATCCATTGCTTCAATAAAGTCTTTTCTAAAAGCCGATACTTTTTCGAGCCATGTTTCTTCATTGTTCGTTAAGTTTGTACTGCTTCGAACACGATGCTTTAGATTTGCATAGGAAGTACGTAGTCGTTCCAATGCATTCTTTGTACTATCAAGCAATTCAAGATTATAGTTAATCGGATGGCGATAATGGACAGATAGCATAAAAAAGCGTAATACCTGTGGATCGATATCTTTAATGATATCGTGAACCAAGACAAAGTTCCCAAGAGATTTTGACATTTTTTCATTATCAATATTAATATAGCCATTATGCATCCAATAATTTGCAAATGTTTTTCCGCTTAAGCCTTCAGATTGTGCTATTTCATTTTCGTGGTGCGGGAATGCCAAGTCTTGCCCACCTGCGTGAATATCAATCGTCTCGCCCAAATACCTTTTGGCCATCGCCGAGCACTCAATATGCCAACCAGGACGACCATTTCCCCATGGGCTCTCCCAAAAAATCTCACCAGGTTTTGCACTCTTCCATAAGACAAAGTCAAGGGCATCTTGCTTTTTTTCTCCCACTTCAATCCTCGCACCTAGACGCAGTTCATCAATTGACTGGTGAGAAAGCTTTCCGTAATCTTTAAATGCTCTAGTACGATAGTAAACATCACCTTTAGATTCATAGGCATATCCTTTTTCAATGAGAGCTTGGATAAAATCGATTATATCATCCATATTTTCTGTCACTCTTGGGTGCACATCCGCCTTTTTACATCCTAATGCAGAAACATCTTCATGGTATGCCTTGATAAATCGCTCCGCTACTGTTGGAACGTCTACACCTAACTCATTTGCTGCTTTAATTAATTTATCATCCACATCCGTGAAGTTTGATACAAAGTTCACATCATATCCTCTAAACTCAAAGTAACGGCGTACTGTATCAAATACGATAGCAGGTCGAGCATTTCCAATATGGATATAGTTATAGACAGTCGGACCGCATACATACATTTTTACTTTATTTTCTTCTAGAGGTATGAACTCTTCCTTTTTTCTTGTTAACGTATTATATATGTGAATCGACATTATTTTTTACTCCTTCCTTTTGTTGAATTTCCTCTTTCAATCTTTTGATTTCATTTTCTAACTCTCTAATTTTATCTAAAATCGGATCTGGTAAATCCTGATGATTTAAATCCTTGCTATTTCGAACTTTAACACCATCTTGGATGACGACTCTACCTGGGATCCCAACAACAGTTGAATTGGGAGGAACATCCTGTAGAACAACCGAACCCGCTCCCACCTTTGAATTCTCTCCAATTGTAATGGATCCTAACACTTTTGCTCCTGTTGCAATTAAGGCATTGTCTTTAATCGTCGGGTGTCGCTTCCCTTTTTCTTTTCCTGTTCCACCGAGTGTAACCCCTTGAAACACGGTTACATTATTTCCAATTTCACACGTTTCACCAATTACTACACCCATTCCATGGTCGATAAAAAAGCGACGACCTATCTGAGCGCCTGGATGAATTTCTATTCCCGTAAAAAAGCGACTTATTTGGGAGACCACTCTTGCTAAGAAGAATAGTTTTCGTTTGTAAAGAAAATGTGCAATATGATGGGCCCAAATCGCATGCAATCCTGAAGAGGTGATCATTACCTCAAGATGATTTCGAGCTGCAGGGTCCTGTTCGAAAACAACTTCGATGTCCTCTTTCATTCGTTTAAACACGTTCAACCCTCCTTGAATATAAAGCCCTAGGCACTCCCTCTTACTTGACACCAGCTGCACGGAGCCATACATCATTTACTCAAAATAAAAAAGCGTCCCTGTGTCATTAACACAGAGACGCTTTAATTGCGCGGTTCCACTCTGTTTAGGCAATGAAAATGTCATTACCTCAACTTAATCTCGTAACGGTGAGACGCCGCCTTTATCTACTACAAGATGTTTAAAAAGGTTCACTGAAAAATGAAACATCGAAAGAAGAAACTCAACCAAAGCGAAACAACATGTGACGTTTGGCCGACGCACTCCCTTTTCGTTTTCCGTTTTAAACATATAAAATGGTTCGATAAAAGACTCAAAGGTGCATTTCAATAAGCATTTTCCTTAAACCACTTTCAGCCGGTGATGGTTCTCTCTGTTCGTATTTACTCGTGAAGCAAATACTTGAAGGTCAATTACTTATTTACTCTCCTTCTCAACACTTTAACATATTAACTATTTATTAAATATACTATATTACATTTTCATCAAGATGTTAACCAATTAAACTCTTAAGACGAGAAATAATTTTTTCTTTTCCTAAAAGGTGAATTGCCTGTGGTAAATCAGGACCATGAACTTGACCAGTTGAAGCTACACGAATAGGCATGAATAGATTTTTTCCCTTTTGACCAGTGCCTTTCTGAACTGCTTTAATGGCCGCTTTAATGTCAGCTGCTTCAAATGTTTCAAGACCTTCAAGCTCTTGTAAAAATGCTGTTAATACTAGTGGCACCTGTTCACCAGCAAGAACTTCTTTGGCATCTTCTTCAATTTCTAATTCATCCTTAAAGAATAAGTCTGTCAGTTCAACAATCTCTGCCCCATAACTCATCTTTTCCTGATGAAGTGCAATTAGGTCGCGAGCCCACTGCATTTGGACATCACTTAATGGCTCACTTAATTTCCCTGCCTTGATTAAGTGTGGCAGTGCTAATTCAACCAGACGATCAAGCTCGATATGTTTCATATATTGATTGTTCATCCAAGTTAGCTTTTGTGTGTCAAATACAGCTGGTGATTTTGATAGCCGTTTCGTATCAAATATTTCAATGAATTCATCTTTCGTATGGATTTCTTCTTCTCCACCAGGTGACCACCCTAATAACGCAATGAAATTAAATAAAGCTTCAGGCAGATAACCTAGCTCCTCATATTGTTCAATAAATTGAATAATAGATTCGTCACGCTTACTGAGCTTTTTACGGTTTTCATTGACAATCAAGGTCATATGTCCAAATGTCGGAATGTCCCAGTTAAATGCTTCATAGATCATCATTTGTTTTGGCGTATTTGATATATGATCTTCCCCACGTAGTACATGAGAGATCTCCATCAAATGATCATCAATGGCTACTGCGAAGTTATAGGTTGGAGTTCCATCCTTTTTCACAATAACGAAATCGCCCATTCCTTCTGATTCAAAAGAGATTTCACCTTTAACCATATCGTTGAATGTATAGACTTTTCCTTCTGGCACCTTAAAACGAATGCTAGGTTGTCTTCCCTCTTTTTCGAGATCCTCTTGCTGATTACTCGTTAAGTGGCGGCATTTTCCCGAATATTGCGGTGTCTCGCCGCGTTCTATCTGTTCTTCGCGCTCTTTTTCAATTTCTTCTTCCGTACAATAGCATTTATAAGCAAGTCCCTTTTCAAGCAATTCAGAGTAATGTTTCTCATAAATCGCATTACGCTCTGATTGGCGGTAAGGTCCATACTCTCCACCTACATCCGTACTTTCGTCCCAATCAATTCCAAGCCATTTTAAATACTTAAGTTGGCTTTCTTCGCCGCCTTCAATATTTCGCTTTTTATCTGTATCCTCAATTCGAATGATAAATTTTCCGTTTTGATTTCTTGCAAATAAATAGTTAAATAATGCAGTTCTTGCGTTACCAATATGTAAATGTCCTGTTGGACTTGGTGCATAACGCACACGTACGCTATTCGACATATATATACCCTCCGTTACGATGATAAGTTTCATTGGTATATTTTACACCATTTTGATTCCTATCTTCCTTTTTATTGATTCGCTTTTATTAATAATACCGTTGCTTGTGCTGCAATTCCCTCTCCTCGACCAGTAAAGCCTAATTTCTCAGTTGTTGTGGCTTTCACATTGACCTGTGAAGGTTCTGCTTCTAACAATTCAGCGATCCGTGATTTGATTTGCTCAATATAAGGAGCCATTTTCGGTTTTTGAGCGATAATCGTACAGTCAATATTACCAAGTTTATAACCCTTTTCCTTTACCAAGCCCCAAACATGTTGCTGAAGTTTTGCAGAATCAGCATCCTTAAAATTAGGATCTGTATCTGGAAAATGCTTACCAATGTCTCCTTCACCGATTGCACCTAAACATGCATCAGATACAGTGTGGAGCAAAACGTCCGCATCTGAATGTCCTTCTAGTCCTTTTTCATATGGTATGGTAATTCCACCTATAATTAACGGGCGACCCTCCACCAATTGGTGAACGTCAAAGCCCTGTCCAATACGAAACACAGGTTATCCCCCTTTATAAATATGGCTTTTTCATAAACTTTGTTGTTTTTATACGGTTGACTTGCACTCTTTATCAAAAACAACAATCCTTAAGAAAAGTTCTTGCATTTAAATCATATTTTGTTGTCTGATTCCAGGCAACTTACACGTTTCAATTTAGCTTGTCCAGTTATGTAGAATAGCTTCAGCAAAAACTAAATCGTCTGGAGTTGTCAGTTTGATATTTAAGTAACTACCTTTAACAATATAAACTTGTTTCGGGATTCTTTCAACGAGACTTGCTTCATCAGTACCGAGGAAATTATCTTTTCTAGCCAATTCGTGCGCCTCCTGCAAGATAGAAACATGAAAAGCTTGTGGGGTTTGGATAGCCCACAAGCTAGAACGTTCAACTGTTTCTTCCACATATAGATCACTGGAGGCTCGTTTAATTGTATCCTTTACTGGAACGGCTAATACAGCTGCTCCTTTATCCGTTGCCACTTTGATTAACTCGTGAACATTCTCTTGTTTCAAAAAAGGTCTGGCACCATCATGAACTAACACAATATCCGTATTCTTGACTTCTTGTAAGCCATTATAGACACTATGCTGCCGCTCACTGCCACCTTGCACAAAAGAAATAATCTTTTTGATATTATAAGTTTGGATCAACTTTTCAAAGATTTGTTGTTCGTCTTTGTTAATCACAAGGATGACACCCGAACACAATGGGTCGTTTTCAAAAACCCGTAATGTATGAATAATAACTGGTATTGATTTCAATTCAATGAACTGTTTATTCCTTCCTGCGTTCATTCTTTTTCCTTGTCCTGCCGCAGGAATTACAACCTGATACTTCAACGTCGTTGCGCTCCTATCTCTATAAAGCTTTCTCAAGCAACTTAGGTTTTGCAAAAATCATTCGTCCCGCTGATGTTTGCAACACACTCGTTACAAGAACATCAATACGTTTACCTATATAGTCGCGTCCTTCTTCGACCACAATCATCGTGCCATCATCCAAATAAGCGACACCTTGATTATGCTCTTTTCCATCCTTAATGACTTGCACACTTAACTCTTCCCCTGGTAGTACAACTGGCTTTACAGCATTTGCAAGGTCATTAATATTTAATACCGCTACATTCTGTAACTCACATACTTTATTGAGGTTAAAATCATTCGTCACGACTACACCCATCGTTAATTTTGCAAGCTTCACCAACTTACTATCAACCTCTTGAATATCATCAAAGTCTCCTTCGTAAATTTCAACCTTGATAGATAATTCCTTTTGGATTCGATTTAATATATCAAGACCTCGTCTACCTCGGTTTCGCTTTAGCACATCTGAAGAGTCTGCAATATGTTGAAGTTCCTCTAAAACAAACCGTGGAATCACAATCGTCCCTTCAAGAAATCCTGTTTGGCATATATCTGCAATACGTCCATCAATAATAACACTCGTATCTAAAATCTTTAATTTTTTGGCTTGTGAGGTTACTTCCTCTTCCTCAATGCCCTTTTTCTTGCCTGCTCGGTTAATAGAGAATAAGTTGATCAGCTCATCCCGCTTTTTGAATCCAACCTGAAACCCTAAATAACCTAAAAGCAAAGTTATAAAAATAGGAAGCACTGTATTAACAACTGAAAATGAAATACGGTCTAATGGAATCACTATTAAAAACGCAACAATTAAACCAGTAATTAACCCTATGCTTCCAAACAATACATCTGTAACAGGAGCTTTGACCAATGACTCTTCCAGCCATTTTATTAAACCTACGATATAATCTACTAACCAAAAAGTAACAATAAATAATATGATAGCACCTAAAATCGCAAGCGTATATGAGTTATTTAGATATGGAATATTTTCAATATTTAGCAGCTCAAGTAAGTCTGGTAGATAAACAATCCCAAGCATACCTCCGACAATTAGAAAAAATAGCTGCACAATACGTTTTAACATTCCTTCACCTCCTCCTATTCATTATAAACACTTTATAATAATTGAAACCTACAATAAATAGCTTTTTAAAAATGTAAACATAATGACATAGATGTGTAAAACGATACTTATATATTATTTTTAAAACACTGAAAAAATATTACTGTTGTGGTGAAATATTTTTAAAAATAATCGGACTGGCCATCGTTTTCCACAATTACTATACGTATAAAGGATAAGAAATGTTTCATTATTTAAGATTATTTTCCTAATGTATGTTGAATGGCTTGCCTAATATCACTGACACCAATGACTTCAATACCCTTTGGGATTGTCCACCCTCCAAGATTTCGCTCAGGAAGAATAACTCGCTTAAATCCAAGTTTAGCTGCTTCCTGGACCCGCTGCTCAATCCGCGAAACTCGTCTTATCTCCCCCGTTAAACCAACCTCGCCAATGATAATATCTGCTGGATTTGTCGGTTGGTCCCTAAAGCTTGAGGCGATACTTAATGCAACTGCCAAGTCAATCGCTGGTTCATCCAATTTCACACCACCAGCAACCTTTAAATAGGCATCTTGATTCTGCAAGAGAAATCCCGCCCTTTTCTCTAATACTGCCATTAATAGTGAAACACGATTATGATCAATTCCTGTAGCCATTCGACGTGGATTTCCAAAGCTAGTTGGAGATATTAATGCTTGTATCTCAACAAGGACCGGACGTGTTCCCTCCATTGAAGCTACAACAGTGGAACCAGCAGCACCTGCAGAACGTTCCTCGAGGAAAATTTCAGAAGGATTCGCAACCTCTTCTAAACCTTTCTCTTTCATTTCAAAAATTCCCATTTCATTAGTAGACCCAAACCGGTTCTTTACAGCACGTAAAATACGGTACGTATGGTGGCGTTCCCCTTCAAAATATAAAACAGTGTCGACCATATGTTCTAAGAGACGAGGACCTGCAATGTTACCTTCTTTTGTAACATGGCCAACAATAAAAATTGCAATCCCGTTTGTCTTGGCAATTCTCATTAATTCTGCTGTACATTCTCGGACCTGTGAAACACTACCAGGAGCGGACGTAATTTCAGAGTGATAAATTGTCTGAATAGAATCAATGACAACAAATGATGGCTTTAGCTCGGTAATTGTCTGGGAAATAAATTCTAAGTCTGTCTCTGCTAACACATACAATTGATCAGATGACACCCCAAGACGATCTGCTCGTAGCTTTGTTTGCTTGACTGATTCCTCTCCGGAAATATATAATACTTTGTTTTGTTTGGCTAATTGGGAGGATACTTGCAGCAGCAAGGTCGATTTCCCTATACCTGGGTCACCACCGATAAGGACAAGAGATCCGTGTACAATGCCACCGCCAAGTACGCGATTAAATTCCTTGTTTGTTGTAAACATTCTAGGTTCATTTACTGTTTCAATTGAAGTGATTGGTGAAGGTTTGCTCTGAACTGTAGGACTTGAATGGGCGAATGCGCCTTTTCTGGTTGGTTTATGCAAGGTTTCCTCTACTAACGAATTCCAGGAACTGCATCCAGGACATTTTCCCATCCATTTTGCTGATTCATAGCCACAGGATTGACAGGTAAATTTTGTCTTCGTTTTTGCCATTACTTTAGATCCTTTCTTTTAGCAAAAAAGAGGCATACATGAATCAACTATTTAATGTATACCTCTTTTTATAATTGCATTTACATTTTTGTTATTTCACTGTTTCTTTTACTTCTTCCGTACGAACTACAAATTCTCCATTTGCATAGTCCATCACGATTTTCTTTCCTTTTTCTATATTACCTCGTAATAGCTCCTCAGACAAACGGTCTTCAATTTGTTTTTGGATGGCACGGCGTAATGGACGAGCCCCATAATCTGGGTCATACCCTTCTTCTGCAATCCGATCTTTTGCCGCCTCCGTTAACTCAAGATCGAAGTCTTGCTCTGCAAGACGCTTACTTAACTGGTCTGACATTAGGGTAACTATTTCCTTCAAATGCTTCTTCTCGAGTGAGTGGAAGACAATAATTTCATCAATACGGTTAAGGAATTCAGGACGGAATGCCTTCTTCAATTCATCCATAACCTTACTCTTCATATTTTTGTAATCTTGTTTCTCATCTTCAAGTGCGAAGCCCAAATATTTATTTCGTTTTAATGTGCTAGCCCCAACATTTGAAGTCATAATTAATATGGTATTTCTAAAATCTACTGTTCGACCCTTAGAATCAGTCAAACGTCCATCTTCAAGGACTTGAAGTAAAATATTAAACACATCTGGGTGTGCCTTCTCAATTTCATCGAGTAAGATAACAGAATATGGTTTACGACGTACCTTTTCTGTTAATTGACCACCTTCTTCATATCCTACATACCCTGGTGGTGAACCTACTAATCTAGATGTCGAGTGCTTCTCCATGTATTCCGACATATCTACACGTATCATTGCATCTTCATCACCGAAAATCGACTCAGCTAGAGCACGGGCTAATTCTGTCTTTCCGACCCCTGTCGGTCCAAGGAATATAAAGGAACCTGTTGGTCGCTTTGGATCTTTTAATCCTGCTCGTGAACGTCTTACAGCCTTTGAAACTGCTTTTACAGCTTCCTCCTGACCAATTACACGTGAATGAAGAATTTGTTCCATATTTAATAATTTATTAGCTTCAGTTTGTGCTAACTTTGAAACAGGTATTCCTGTCCAGCTTGATACGACCATTGCGATATCATCTACTGTCACTTCGGAATTCTCCTGCCCTTGTTTTTCCTTCCAGTTTTTCTTCGTTTCTTCTAATTGTTCACGAAGACGTTGTTCAGAATCTCGTAATGAAGCCGCCTTTTCAAACTCTTGACTTTGTACCGCTGCATCCTTCTCTTTGCGAACCTCTTCAAGTTTTTGCTCAAGCTCCTTTAAGTTCGGTGGGGCTGTATAAGAACGAAGACGAACTTTTGATCCAGCTTCATCAATTAAATCAATTGCTTTATCTGGTAAAAAGCGATCTGATATATAACGGTCTGAAAGTTTAACAGCTTGAACAATTGACTCATCAGAAATTGAAACTCTATGGTGAGCTTCATAACGATCACGCAATCCTTTTAATATTTGAATAGATTCCTCAACAGATGGTTCATCCACCTGGATTGGTTGGAAACGGCGCTCTAAGGCAGCATCCTTTTCAATATACTTTCTATATTCATCTAATGTCGTCGCACCAATACATTGTAACTCTCCACGAGCAAGTGATGGTTTTAAAATATTTGACGCATCAATTGCACCTTCTGCACCACCAGCACCAATTAGCGTATGAAGTTCGTCGATAAATAGAATGATATTTCCTGCTTGGCGAATTTCATCCATTACCTTTTTTAAGCGGTCTTCAAATTCTCCACGATATTTTGTACCTGCAACAACTGTTCCCATATCAAGTGTCATTACACGCTTATCACGTAGTGTTTCTGGAACTTCATTGTTTATAATTTGCTGAGCTAAACCTTCTGCAATGGCTGTTTTACCTACACCAGGTTCCCCAATTAATACTGGATTATTTTTCGTACGACGGCTAAGTACTTCAATTACACGTTGAATCTCTTTACTACGCCCAATCACTGGGTCAAGGCTTCCTTCTCTCGCGATCGCAGTTAAATCACGTGCTAAACTATCTAATGTTGGAGTATTTGCGTTTGCTGATCCCCCACCATGATGTCCTGATGATGATTCATTACTACCTAATAGCTGTAGGACTTGTTGACGTGCTTTATTAAGGCTGACACCTAAATTATTTAAGACTCTAGCTGCCACACCTTCACCTTCACGGATTAATCCAAGGAGAATATGCTCAGTTCCTACATATGAATGACCAAGCTTTCGAGCCTCATCCATTGATAATTCAATTACCTTTTTCGCTCTTGGTGTGTAATGAATTGTCTGTGACCCTTCTTGACCTCTGCCAATAAGCGCTTCTACTTCTTTTTGAATCTTTTCTGGACCTAATCCTAGGGCGAGTAGGGCCTTTGCAGCGATTCCCTCGCCTTCTCGTATAAGACCTAATAATACATGTTCAGTTCCAATATTGTTATGTCCTAATCGTACAGCTTCCTCTTGAGCTAACGCTAATACCTTTTGAGCACGCTCAGTAAATCTGCCAAACATCATAATCCATCACCCTCCATGTCAGAAGTCTTATTATTTTCAAGCTTTAATCTTTCTCGTATAATAGACGCCCTTCTAACGTCCCTTTCATTTGGCCTTAACGCCCCACCAGCATATACCTGCAAGAATCCAGGTTGAGTTAATACCATGAGTTCATTAAGGATACTTCTGGATATATCTTTTATATAGCCCAGATCAATTCCCAATCGAACGTCGGACAAACATTTTGCCGCTTCCTTCGATTCAATGATCCTACTATTAGCTAATACCCCATAAGAACGGAATACCCGATCCTCCAACTGTATGTTAGAGGTTTTCATAAGCGCTTCACGTGCAGAGCGCTCTTGTGCTATAAGTTGCGCTACCACACTCTTTAAATCTTCTACAATATCTTCTTCTGTCTTTCCAAGCGTAATTTGATTAGATATTTGAAAAATATTTCCTAACGCCTCACTGCCTTCACCGTAAATTCCTCTGACGACTAAACCAAGTTGATTAATAGCTGGAATGATGCGGCTCATTTGGTGAGTAAGAATAAGTGCTGGCAAATGCATCATCACTGAGGCACGTAGTCCAGTTCCAACATTAGTTGGGCAACTTGTTAAATATCCTCTCGATTCATCAAACGCATAGTCAACATGCTCTTCTATCCAGTCATCTAAATCATTTGCAACTTGTAAACTCTGCGATAATTGTAGTCCTGGGAATAAACATTGTATTCGAATATGATCCTCTTCATTAATCATTATGCTAACTTCTTCATTTTCTGATAAAAGACATGCTCCATACGTGGAATCCTCTGCTAAATGTGGACTAATTAAATGCTTTTCAACGAGTACCCTTTTTTGAACTGGCTGTAACTCCATCATTTTTAATAACTCTAATTTTCCTATTTTAGGAAAGCTTTTCTGTGAAAAACCGTTTTGGAACACATCCACAACTTGCTGTGCTTCTTCATTTGAGTAAACCGTAGAAAAGGGAATGTTTTTTAAGTTACGAGCAAGCCTGATCCTTGAACTTAAGACAATATCTGAATCCGGCCCTTCTTGACTCATCCATGCACATAAGGCTTGATTGATAAAATGTTCAAGAGACATCGTTTACACCTCCCCCTCTCTGTGACCACTTAACTTTTTCTCTAGAGCTCTTACGTGGTCACGAACATCTGCAGCCTTTTCAAATTCTTCTAAAGAAATATATTCCTGAAGCTTTTGCTTCAGTTGTTCAATCTCTTTTCGAATATGGAAGGTACCTCCGATTCGTTTCGGAATTTTCCCTGTATGATGTGTGTTGCCACTATGCAGTCTTTTAAGAATCGGGGTAAGATGTTTTTCAAAAGTTGGGTAACAATTCGAACAGCCGAATCGACCAACCTTTGCAAACTGTTGGAAAGTCATTTTACATTTCTCGCATTGTAAAATTTCATTTTGTTGAAATGCATTTTGCTTTGAACCTGCAAGAGGCTCAAATTGAAGAAGTCCTGCTAATAAGTTATCTATAGAAAAGCCAGATGTGCCTGGAAACATAAACATTTCACTTTTTTCATGAGCACAATGTTCACAAACATGAACCTCGGTTTTTTCGCCATTAATAATTTTTGTAAAATGTAATGTTGCTGGGCGCTGATTGCATTCTTGGCATATCATGGTTAACACCTTCCTACTTAATCAAATACGAATTGACGTATTATCGCCTGATTTATATACCAAACGAAGTGAGTTGAAAAAGTTGCCATAGGTCATGGCGTCGTTCTTTTCCTGTTCATGGTCCGAAAAGTTTATTTTAAAATATTTAATGCATTGTCTAGAAGCTTTCTTTTTAAAAATTATCGATACATGAGAGATGTAAGCATTGCTTTTAACATTCTTGCTCTCAACTCATCCCGATGAGGAAGATCAATAAACAATACAGATCGATCGATAACGCTTAACATGATTTTTGCTTCTCTTTTTGATATCACTTTCTCCTCTATCAACCGCAGAATAACATCTTCAGCGCTTGCTTGGGAGATTCGCTTATCAATAAGCCTTACAAGTTGATTAACGAGCTGTGAATCGTCATTCATCTTCACTTTCATGATCCGAATGTATCCACCACCACCTCGTTTACTTTCGACTAAATAGCCTCTTTCTAAGGTAAACCTTGTATTTATAACATAATTAATTTGAGATGGGACACATTCAAATTTATCAGCAATCTCACTTCTTTTAATTTCAACAATCGCTCGATCACTTGTATCAAGAACACTTTTCAAATATTGTTCAATGATATCAGATATATTCCTCAATTATGACCACACCTCACTCTGACTTTGACTATATTTGACTATAGTTATAATATAAAATGACCGCACTAATTTTTCAACTGTTTCGTTTCCCAATAGTGAAAGTAGGCAATCATTTTTTAAGGCATTTACTATCCTATACTCTCCAAATATGGTACATCTCTAAACGCAAAATCAGAAAATTTTTTGTACCATTTTGTGTTTAGACATTTCTTCATATAGTCTTAGACGCTCATCTTTACTGGCTACTTCAACATCAATCGTATATTGGCAATTCTGATCTGCTTTGTCCTTAGAATACTTAATATTGAAGTCCCTCACTTGAAAGCCATTGTCTTTAAACAATTCCAAGATGGATGAAAAAGAAGAAATATCCTCATTAATAATAATATGAACGGTTTTTCTTTTTGTCGATTTAAAAAAGATTTCTTCAAACCGATTAAGAAAAATTAAACTAAGTAAAACGACTATTGTTGTTAAGATAGCTGGGGCATACATACCTAACCCAATAATTAAACCTAGACCAGCTACAACCCAGATAGAGGCTGCTGTTGTTAACCCTCGAACAGTCGCATCCCTTACAAGAATCGTCCCCGCACCTAAAAATCCAATTCCACTAATCACATAAGATGGAATCCTAGCAGGATCAAAACGGACATTTGTGCTCATTTCCAAATACGGCTGAAACCCGTAAATGGACATTAACATCATTAAACAAGAACCAACTCCGACCAATAAATGTGTACGAAATCCTGCAGGGTGCTTATTTACCTCTCTCTCTAACCCAACTAACCCACATAATAATGCTGCCATAAATATTCGAATCGACATTGTTATAAACTCTTGCGTTTGGAATGATGCAATAAACTGTGTCAAATTACATCCCCCTGTTCTAAATCCAATATTATGTAATTCGATAGACAAACCAAATCCCCTTTTTTAAAAAAGAAAAATTTTGTGTTTTATCATTATACGACTTACACCAAAATTTATGAATCTCCGGAACTGTTTTTTTAGAATAGTATCAGAGCTAGTATTTGATATAATTTCTTATTAAATCTTAACCGTCCCAGGATTTTTTTATTAAAACACAAAAAAGACCAACCATAACGGCTGATCTTTTAGGTGCTTAGCGACGTCCTACTCTCACAGGGGCAATGCCCCAACTACCATCGGCGCTGAAGAGCTTAACTTCCGTGTTCGGTATGGGAACGGGTGTGACCTCTTCGCTATCGTCACTAAACTATAAGAAGGATTCATTCCTTCAAAACTAGATAACGCATGCACATTCATTAATGTCTTGCTTCGGCTCCTAGCCTCTCGAGGTCGCTTCACTTCTTCTGTCAAAGTCTATGACTTTTCCCTCAGAAGTTCCAGCGCTTGTCGTGGCTGTACAGTCGCCTGCGCATTTCTATTTTGGTTAAGTCCTCGATCGATTAGTATCAGTCAGCTGCACATGTCACCATGCTTCCACCTCTGACCTATCAACCTCGTCATCTTCGAGGGATCTTACTAGTTTAACACTATGGGAAATCTCATCTTGAGGGGGGCTTCATGCTTAGATGCTTTCAGCACTTATCCCTTCCACACATAGCTACCCAGCTATGCCCTTGGCAGGACAACTGGTACACCAGCGGTGTGTCCATCCCGGTCCTCTCGTACTAAGGACAGCTCCTCTCAAATTTCCTACGCCCACGACGGATAGGGACCGAACTGTCTCACGACGTTCTGAACCCAGCTCGCGTACCGCTTTAATGGGCGAACAGCCCAACCCTTGGGACCGACTACAGCCCCAGGATGCGATGAGCCGACATCGAGGTGCCAAACCTCCCCGTCGATGTGGACTCTTGGGGGAGATAAGCCTGTTATCCCCGGGGTAGCTTTTATCCGTTGAGCGATGGCCCTTCCATGCGGAACCACCGGATCACTAAGCCCGACTTTCGTCCCTGCTCGACTTGTAGGTCTCGCAGTCAAGCTCCCTTGTGCCTTTACACTCTACGAATGATTTCCAACCATTCTGAGGGAACCTTTGGGCGCCTCCGTTACTCTTTAGGAGGCGACCGCCCCAGTCAAACTGCCCACCTGACACTGTCTCCAAGGCCGATAAGGCCTTCGGGTTAGAATTTCAATACAGCCAGGGTAGTATCCCACCGACGCCTCCACCGAAGCTAGCGCTCCGGCTTCCAAGGCTCCTACCTATCCTGTACAAGCTGTACCAAAATTCAATATCAGGTTGCAGTAAAGCTCCACGGGGTCTTTCCGTCCTGTCGCGGGTAACCTGCATCTTCACAGGTACTATAATTTCACCGAGTCTCTCGTTGAGACAGTGCCCAGATCGTTACACCTTTCGTGCGGGTCAGAACTTACCTGACAAGGAATTTCGCTACCTTAGGACCGTTATAGTTACGGCCGCCGTTTACTGGGGCTTCGATTCAGAGCTTCGCTTGCGCTAACCCCTCCTCTTAACCTTCCAGCACCGGGCAGGTGTCAGCCCCTATACTTCGCCTTGCGGCTTCGCAGAGACCTGTGTTTTTGCTAAACAGTCGCCTGGGCCTATTCACTGCGGCTTTTCAGGGCTATGCACCCTAAAAAGCACCCCTTCTCCCGAAGTTACGGGGTCATTTTGCCGAGTTCCTTAACGAGAGTTCTCTCGATCACCTTAGGATTCTCTCCTCGCCTACCTGTGTCGGTTTGCGGTACGGGCACCATTTACCTCGCTAGAAGCTTTTCTTGGCAGTGTGGAATCAGGAACTTCGGTACTATATTTCCCTCGCCATCACAGCTCAACCTTACGGTAAGCGGATTTGCCTACTTACCAGTCTAACTGCTTGGACGCACATATCCAACAGTGCGCTTACCCTATCCTCCTGCGTCCCTCCATCGCTCAAACGGTAAAGAGGTGGTACAGGAATATCAACCTGTTGTCCATCGCCTACGCTTTTCAGCCTCGGCTTAGGTCCCGACTAACCCTGAGCGGACGAGCCTTCCTCAGGAAACCTTAGGCATTCGGTGGAGGGGATTCTCACCCCTCTTTCGCTACTCATACCGGCATTCTCACTTCTAAGCGCTCCACCAGTCCTCACGGTCTGACTTCGCTGCACTTAGAACGCTCTCCTACCATTGTTCGTAAGAACAATCCACAGCTTCGGTGATACGTTTAGCCCCGGTACATTTTCGGCGCAGAGTCACTCGACCAGTGAGCTATTACGCACTCTTTAAATGGTGGCTGCTTCTAAGCCAACATCCTGGTTGTCTAAGCAACTCCACATCCTTTTCCACTTAACGTATACTTTGGGACCTTAGCTGGTGGTCTGGGCTGTTTCCCTCTTGACTACGGATCTTATCACTCGCAGTCTGACTCCCGAGAATCAAGTCTTTGGCATTCGGAGTTTGACTGAATTCGGTAACCCGATGAGGGCCCCTAGTCCAATCAGTGCTCTACCTCCAAGACTCTATACTCGAGGCTAGCCCTAAAGCTATTTCGGAGAGAACCAGCTATCTCCAAGTTCGATTGGAATTTCTCCGCTACCCACACCTCATCCCCGCACTTTTCAACGTACGTGGGTTCGGGCCTCCATTCAGTGTTACCTGAACTTCACCCTGGACATGGGTAGATCACCTGGTTTCGGGTCTACGACCACGTACTCATTCGCCCTATTCAGACTCGCTTTCGCTGCGGCTCCGTCTCTTCGACTTAACCTTGCACGTAATCGTAACTCGCCGGTTCATTCTACAAAAGGCACGCCATCACACATGAATGTGCTTTGACTACTTGTAGGCACACGGTTTCAGGTTCTATTTCACTCCCCTCCCGGGGTGCTTTTCACCTTTCCCTCACGGTACTGGTTCACTATCGGTCACTAGGGAGTATTTAGCCTTGGGAGATGGTCCTCCCAGCTTCCGACGGGATTTCACGTGTCCCGCCGTACTCAGGATCCACTCAAGAGAGAACGAAGTTTCGACTACAGGGTTGTTACCTTCTCTGACGGACCTTTCCAGGTCGCTTCGTCTACTTCGCTCTTTTGTAACTCCGTATAGAGTGTCCTACAACCCCAAGAGGCAAGCCTCTTGGTTTGGGCTATCTTCCGTTTCGCTCGCCGCTACTCAGGAAATCGCGTTTGCTTTCTCTTCCTCTGGGTACTTAGATGTTTCAGTTCCCCAGGTCTACCTTCGCTTACCCTATGAATTCAGGTAAGGATACTGCCCCATTACGAGCAGTGGGTTTCCCCATTCGGAAATCTTCGGATCAATGCTTACTTACAGCTCCCCGAAGCATATCGGTGTTAGTACCGTCCTTCATCGGCTCCTAGTGCCAAGGCATCCACCGTGCGCCCTTTATAACTTAACCTGTTCGGCTTCGATAAGCTTCAAATTTCTTCGCTTCTCATGCGCCTATAAGTTTAAAGAACTTTACTTCAATGAATGTTTTGTTACGTTATCTAGTTTTCAAGGAACGAAGCTACTGACTTCAATCACATCGTGATTTACATCAGTGAATAGTCTCCATGCAGCTTTGCGATGAGGAATTAATCATCATTGACTAATCTTGCAGACGCAAGCGCAATTGATTTTTGCGAAAGGCAAAAATCGACCTTTGAGAGAAAAAGCACTCTCAAAACTGACCACAATACAATACGTCTTTTTATGAAGTTCGTAGAACTTCTATTGTCTAGCTACGGTTCCTAGCCTCTCGAGGTTACTTCACTTCTTCTGTCAAAGTCTGCTGACTTTCCCTTCAGAAGTTCCAGCACTTGTCGAGGCTGAACAGTCACCTTCGCTTTTCGACTTTTTCCTTAGAAAGGAGGTGATCCAGCCGCACCTTCCGATACGGCTACCTTGTTACGACTTCACCCCAATCATCTGTCCCACCTTAGGCGGCTGGCTCCTTACGGTTACCCCACCGACTTCGGGTGTTACAAACTCTCGTGGTGTGACGGGCGGTGTGTACAAGGCCCGGGAACGTATTCACCGCGGCATGCTGATCCGCGATTACTAGCGATTCCGGCTTCATGCAGGCGAGTTGCAGCCTGCAATCCGAACTGAGAATGGTTTTATGGGATTGGCTTAACCTCGCGGTTTCGCTGCCCTTTGTACCATCCATTGTAGCACGTGTGTAGCCCAGGTCATAAGGGGCATGATGATTTGACGTCATCCCCACCTTCCTCCGGTTTGTCACCGGCAGTCACCTTAGAGTGCCCAACTGAATGCTGGCAACTAAGATCAAGGGTTGCGCTCGTTGCGGGACTTAACCCAACATCTCACGACACGAGCTGACGACAACCATGCACCACCTGTCACTCTGTCCCCGAAGGGAACGTCCTATCTCTAGGAGTGTCAGAGGATGTCAAGACCTGGTAAGGTTCTTCGCGTTGCTTCGAATTAAACCACATGCTCCACCGCTTGTGCGGGCCCCCGTCAATTCCTTTGAGTTTCAGTCTTGCGACCGTACTCCCCAGGCGGAGTGCTTAATGCGTTGACTTCAGCACTAAAGGGCGGAAACCCTCTAACACTTAGCACTCATCGTTTACGGCGTGGACTACCAGGGTATCTAATCCTGTTCGCTCCCCACGCTTTCGCGCCTCAGCGTCAGTTACAGACCAGAGAGCCGCCTTCGCCACTGGTGTTCCTCCACATCTCTACGCATTTCACCGCTACACGTGGAATTCCGCTCTCCTCTTCTGCACTCAAGTCCCCCAGTTTCCAATGACCCTCCACGGTTGAGCCGTGGGCTTTCACATCAGACTTAAAGGACCGCCTGCGCGCGCTTTACGCCCAATAATTCCGGATAACGCTTGCCACCTACGTATTACCGCGGCTGCTGGCACGTAGTTAGCCGTGGCTTTCTGGTTAGGTACCGTCAAGGTACCGCCCTATTCGAACGATACTTGTTCTTCCCTAACAACAGAGCTTTACGATCCGAAGACCTTCTTCGCTCACGCGGCGTTGCTCCGTCAGACTTTCGTCCATTGCGGAAGATTCCCTACTGCTGCCTCCCGTAGGAGTCTGGGCCGTGTCTCAGTCCCAGTGTGGCCGATCACCCTCTCAGGTCGGCTACGCATCGTTGCCTTGGTGAGCCGTTACCTCACCAACTAGCTAATGCGCCGCGGGCCCATCCGTAAGTGATAGCAAGAAGCCATCTTTTAATATAAGACCATGTGGTCTCATATGTTATCCGGTATTAGCTCCGGTTTCCCGAAGTTATCCCAGTCTTACAGGTAGGTTGCCCACGTGTTACTCACCCGTCCGCCGCTAATCTTTGGGAGCAAGCTCCCTTAGATTCGCTCGACTTGCATGTATTAGGCACGCCGCCAGCGTTCATCCTGAGCCAGGATCAAACTCTCCAATAGAGTATTGATTGCTCAATAAGTTTTGTTACTTAGAATTAACGTTGACGCTTGTATTGTGTTCAGTTTTCAAAGAACTTTGGTGGAGCCTAGCGGGATCGAACCGCTGACCTCCTGCGTGCAAGGCAGGCGCTCTCCCAGCTGAGCTAAGGCCCCAAATAAATTATATTAGTGGTCGGGAAGACAGGATTCGAACCTGCGACCCCTTGGTCCCAAACCAAGTGCTCTACCAAGCTGAGCTACTTCCCGTAATGGCGCGCCCGAAAGGAGTCGAACCCATAACCTTCTGATCCGTAGTCAGACGCTCTATCCAATTGAGCTACGGGCGCAATTACTATTTAAATGGTGCCGAGGACCGGAATCGAACCGGTACGGTAGTCACCTACCGCAGGATTTTAAGTCCTGTGCGTCTGCCAGTTCCGCCACCCCGGCAATTTAACAAATAACTTCTGGAGCGGAAGACGGGATTCGAACCCGCGACCCCCACCTTGGCAAGGTGGTGTTCTACCACTGAACTACTTCCGCATAATGCGG
The DNA here is from genome assembly GCF_964021195.1 of Bacillus nitroreducens. Lineage (NCBI taxonomy): Bacteria > Bacillati > Bacillota > Bacilli > Caryophanales > Bacillaceae > Bacillus > Bacillus nitroreducens. Next base: position 962,966 of record NZ_CAXHYI020000003.1, read on the forward strand.
GTGAAGGGACTCGAACCCCCACGTCAAAGACACTAGATCCTAAGTCTAGCGCGTCTGCCAATTCCGCCACACCCGCATATTTGAATAAATGGTGAGCCATGAAGGATTCGAACCTTCGACCCTCTGATTAAAAGTCAGATGCTCTACCGACTGAGCTAATGGCTCGTACTATAAAAGATGGTGGAGGATGACGGGATCGAACCGCCGACCCCCTGCTTGTAAGGCAGGTGCTCTCCCAGCTGAGCTAATCCTCCAAACATTTTGCCTAGCGACGTCCTACTCTCACAGGGGCAATGCCCCAACTACCATCGGCGCTGAGAAGCTTAACTTCCGTGTTCGGTATGGGAACGGGTGTGACCTTCTCGCTATCGTCACTAGACTTTTTTATGAGGAACCTTACCTATTATAATCTCTTTTCGAGATTAGTCAACAGGAAATTCATTCCTTCAAAACTAGATAACGTACGCACATTCATTAATGTCTTGCTTCGGCTCCTAGCCTCTCGAGGTCGCTTCACTTCTTCTGTCAAAGTCTATGACTTTTCCCTCAGAAGTTCCAGCGCTTGTCGTGGCTGTACAGTCGCCTGCGCATTTCTATTTTGGTTAAGTCCTCGATCGATTAGTATCAGTCAGCTGCACATGTCACCATGCTTCCACCTCTGACCTATCAACCTCGTCATCTTCGAGGGATCTTACTAGTTTAACACTATGGGAAATCTCATCTTGAGGGGGGCTTCATGCTTAGATGCTTTCAGCACTTATCCCTTCCACACATAGCTACCCAGCTATGCCCTTGGCAGGACAACTGGTACACCAGCGGTGTGTCCATCCCGGTCCTCTCGTACTAAGGACAGCTCCTCTCAAATTTCCTACGCCCACGACGGATAGGGACCGAACTGTCTCACGACGTTCTGAACCCAGCTCGCGTACCGCTTTAATGGGCGAACAGCCCAACCCTTGGGACCGACTACAGCCCCAGGATGCGATGAGCCGACATCGAGGTGCCAAACCTCCCCGTCGATGTGGACTCTTGGGGGAGATAAGCCTGTTATCCCCGGGGTAGCTTTTATCCGTTGAGCGATGGCCCTTCCATGCGGAACCACCGGATCACTAAGCCCGACTTTCGTCCCTGCTCGACTTGTAGGTCTCGCAGTCAAGCTCCCTTGTGCCTTTACACTCTACGAATGATTTCCAACCATTCTGAGGGAACCTTTGGGCGCCTCCGTTACTCTTTAGGAGGCGACCGCCCCAGTCAAACTGCCCACCTGACACTGTCTCCAAGGCCGATAAGGCCTTCGGGTTAGAATTTCAATACAGCCAGGGTAGTATCCCACCGACGCCTCCACCGAAGCTAGCGCTCCGGCTTCCAAGGCTCCTACCTATCCTGTACAAGCTGTACCAAAATTCAATATCAGGTTGCAGTAAAGCTCCACGGGGTCTTTCCGTCCTGTCGCGGGTAACCTGCATCTTCACAGGTACTATAATTTCACCGAGTCTCTCGTTGAGACAGTGCCCAGATCGTTACACCTTTCGTGCGGGTCAGAACTTACCTGACAAGGAATTTCGCTACCTTAGGACCGTTATAGTTACGGCCGCCGTTTACTGGGGCTTCGATTCAGAGCTTCGCTTGCGCTAACCCCTCCTCTTAACCTTCCAGCACCGGGCAGGTGTCAGCCCCTATACTTCGCCTTGCGGCTTCGCAGAGACCTGTGTTTTTGCTAAACAGTCGCCTGGGCCTATTCACTGCGGCTTTTCAGGGCTATGCACCCTAAAAAGCACCCCTTCTCCCGAAGTTACGGGGTCATTTTGCCGAGTTCCTTAACGAGAGTTCTCTCGATCACCTTAGGATTCTCTCCTCGCCTACCTGTGTCGGTTTGCGGTACGGGCACCATTTACCTCGCTAGAAGCTTTTCTTGGCAGTGTGGAATCAGGAACTTCGGTACTATATTTCCCTCGCCATCACAGCTCAACCTTACGGTAAGCGGATTTGCCTACTTACCAGTCTAACTGCTTGGACGCACATATCCAACAGTGCGCTTACCCTATCCTCCTGCGTCCCTCCATCGCTCAAACGGTAAAGAGGTGGTACAGGAATATCAACCTGTTGTCCATCGCCTACGCTTTTCAGCCTCGGCTTAGGTCCCGACTAACCCTGAGCGGACGAGCCTTCCTCAGGAAACCTTAGGCATTCGGTGGAGGGGATTCTCACCCCTCTTTCGCTACTCATACCGGCATTCTCACTTCTAAGCGCTCCACCAGTCCTCACGGTCTGACTTCGCTGCACTTAGAACGCTCTCCTACCATTGTTCGTAAGAACAATCCACAGCTTCGGTGATACGTTTAGCCCCGGTACATTTTCGGCGCAGAGTCACTCGACCAGTGAGCTATTACGCACTCTTTAAATGGTGGCTGCTTCTAAGCCAACATCCTGGTTGTCTAAGCAACTCCACATCCTTTTCCACTTAACGTATACTTTGGGACCTTAGCTGGTGGTCTGGGCTGTTTCCCTCTTGACTACGGATCTTATCACTCGCAGTCTGACTCCCGAGAATCAAGTCTTTGGCATTCGGAGTTTGACTGAATTCGGTAACCCGATGAGGGCCCCTAGTCCAATCAGTGCTCTACCTCCAAGACTCTATACTCGAGGCTAGCCCTAAAGCTATTTCGGAGAGAACCAGCTATCTCCAAGTTCGATTGGAATTTCTCCGCTACCCACACCTCATCCCCGCACTTTTCAACGTACGTGGGTTCGGGCCTCCATTCAGTGTTACCTGAACTTCACCCTGGACATGGGTAGATCACCTGGTTTCGGGTCTACGACCACGTACTCATTCGCCCTATTCAGACTCGCTTTCGCTGCGGCTCCGTCTCTTCGACTTAACCTTGCACGTAATCGTAACTCGCCGGTTCATTCTACAAAAGGCACGCCATCACACATGAATGTGCTTTGACTACTTGTAGGCACACGGTTTCAGGTTCTATTTCACTCCCCTCCCGGGGTGCTTTTCACCTTTCCCTCACGGTACTGGTTCACTATCGGTCACTAGGGAGTATTTAGCCTTGGGAGATGGTCCTCCCAGCTTCCGACGGGATTTCACGTGTCCCGCCGTACTCAGGATCCACTCAAGAGAGAACGAAGTTTCGACTACAGGGTTGTTACCTTCTCTGACGGACCTTTCCAGGTCGCTTCGTCTACTTCGCTCTTTTGTAACTCCGTATAGAGTGTCCTACAACCCCAAGAGGCAAGCCTCTTGGTTTGGGCTATCTTCCGTTTCGCTCGCCGCTACTCAGGAAATCGCGTTTGCTTTCTCTTCCTCTGGGTACTTAGATGTTTCAGTTCCCCAGGTCTACCTTCGCTTACCCTATGAATTCAGGTAAGGATACTGCCCCATTACGAGCAGTGGGTTTCCCCATTCGGAAATCTTCGGATCAATGCTTACTTACAGCTCCCCGAAGCATATCGGTGTTAGTACCGTCCTTCATCGGCTCCTAGTGCCAAGGCATCCACCGTGCGCCCTTTATAACTTAACCTGTTCGGCTTCGATAAGCTTCAAATTTCTTCGCTTCTCATGCGCCTATAAGTTTAAAGAACTTTACTTCAATGAATGTTTTGTTACGTTATCTAGTTTTCAAGGAACGAAGCTACTGACTTCAATCACATCGTGATTTACATCAGTGAATAGTCTCCATGCAGCTTTGCGATGAGGAATTAATCATCATTGACTAATCTTGCAGACGCAAGCGCAATTGATTTTTGCGAAAGGCAAAAATCGACCTTTGAGAGAAAAAGCACTCTCAAAACTGACCACAATACAATACGTCTTTTTATGAAGTTCGTAGAACTTCTATTGTCTAGCTACGGTTCCTAGCCTCTTGAGGTTGCTTCACTTCTTCTGTCAAAGTCTGCTGACTTTTCCTTCAGAAGTTCCAGCACTTGTCGAGGCTGATCAGTCACCTTCGCTTTTCGACTTTTTCCTTAGAAAGGAGGTGATCCAGCCGCACCTTCCGATACGGCTACCTTGTTACGACTTCACCCCAATCATCTGTCCCACCTTAGGCGGCTGGCTCCTTACGGTTACCCCACCGACTTCGGGTGTTACAAACTCTCGTGGTGTGACGGGCGGTGTGTACAAGGCCCGGGAACGTATTCACCACGGCATGCTGATCCGCGATTACTAGCGATTCCGGCTTCATGCAGGCGAGTTGCAGCCTGCAATCCGAACTGAGAATGGTTTTATGGGATTGGCTTAACCTCGCGGTTTCGCTGCCCTTTGTACCATCCATTGTAGCACGTGTGTAGCCCAGGTCATAAGGGGCATGATGATTTGACGTCATCCCCACCTTCCTCCGGTTTGTCACCGGCAGTCACCTTAGAGTGCCCAACTGAATGCTGGCAACTAAGATCAAGGGTTGCGCTCGTTGCGGGACTTAACCCAACATCTCACGACACGAGCTGACGACAACCATGCACCACCTGTCACTCTGCCCCCGAAGGGAACGTCCTATCTCTAGGAGTGTCAGAGGATGTCAAGACCTGGTAAGGTTCTTCGCGTTGCTTCGAATTAAACCACATGCTCCACCGCTTGTGCGGGCCCCCGTCAATTCCTTTGAGTTTCAGTCTTGCGACCGTACTCCCCAGGCGGAGTGCTTAATGCGTTGACTTCAGCACTAAAGGGCGGAAACCCTCTAACACTTAGCACTCATCGTTTACGGCGTGGACTACCAGGGTATCTAATCCTGTTCGCTCCCCACGCTTTCGCGCCTCAGCGTCAGTTACAGACCAGAGAGCCGCCTTCGCCACTGGTGTTCCTCCACATCTCTACGCATTTCACCGCTACACGTGGAATTCCGCTCTCCTCTTCTGCACTCAAGTCCCCCAGTTTCCAATGACCCTCCACGGTTGAGCCGTGGGCTTTCACATCAGACTTAAAGGACCGCCTGCGCGCGCTTTACGCCCAATAATTCCGGATAACGCTTGCCACCTACGTATTACCGCGGCTGCTGGCACGTAGTTAGCCGTGGCTTTCTGGTTAGGTACCGTCAAGGTACCGCCCTATTCGAACGATACTTGTTCTTCCCTAACAACAGAGCTTTACGATCCGAAGACCTTCTTCGCTCACGCGGCGTTGCTCCGTCAGACTTTCGTCCATTGCGGAAGATTCCCTACTGCTGCCTCCCGTAGGAGTCTGGGCCGTGTCTCAGTCCCAGTGTGGCCGATCACCCTCTCAGGTCGGCTACGCATCGTTGCCTTGGTGAGCCGTTACCTCACCAACTAGCTAATGCGCCGCGGGCCCATCCGTAAGTGATAGCAAGAAGCCATCTTTTAATATAAGACCATGTGGTCTCATATGTTATCCGGTATTAGCTCCGGTTTCCCGAAGTTATCCCAGTCTTACAGGTAGGTTGCCCACGTGTTACTCACCCGTCCGCCGCTAATCTTTGGGAGCAAGCTCCCTTAGATTCGCTCGACTTGCATGTATTAGGCACGCCGCCAGCGTTCATCCTGAGCCAGGATCAAACTCTCCAATAGAGTATTGATTGCTCAATAAATTTGTTACTTAGAATTAACGTTGACGCTTGTATTGTGTTCAGTTTTCAAAGAACTCTTTAATGCTTGTTGCTCTCTCGAAGCAACTTTTTAATAATATCATCTATCTTTTCGATAGTCAATAACTTTTTAAAACTTTTTTATTTCACCACCGCATCTCGGCGGCAGATTTATAATATACCATCACATAAGTTTTAGCGCAAGGTTTTTCTTAAAAATTATTCTAGAAAAATTTCCTATATACATTTTTAAAAAAATAGAGTGGGGTTTCCACTCTATTTTTTATCAGCTTATTTATGACGCATCTGTGGGAAAAGTAGTACATCTCTTATTGAAGGTGAATTCGTTAAGAGCATAACAAGTCTATCAATTCCAATTCCTAATCCACCAGTTGGAGGTAGACCGTATTCTAAGGCTTCAACGAAATCCTCATCCATCATATGAGCTTCGTCATTTCCCTGCTCTCTTTCTTTAAGTTGGGCTTCAAATCTTTGACGTTGGTCAATCGGATCATTTAGCTCTGTAAATGCATTAGCATGTTCTCTTCCAACAATGAATAATTCAAAACGATCCGTAAATCTTGGATCTTCTGGATTCTTTTTCGCAAGTGGTGAGATTTCAACAGGATGTCCATAAATGAATGTCGGTTGGATAAGCTTGTCCTCAATTTTTTGCTCAAAGAACTCATTTACAATATGACCGTATTGCATATTTTCATTAATCTCTACATCATGTTCTTTCGCAAGTTGTCTTGCTTCTTCTATACTCATTTCCTTCCAGAAGTCTACACCTACATATTCCTTGATTGCATCAACCATATGCAGTCGTTTCCACTCTGGTTTTAAGTCTATTTGGTGGTCACCGTAAGCAACAGTTGTAGTTCCAAGTACTTCTTGAGCAATATGAGCGATTAGGTTTTCTGTTAGACTCATGATGTCTTTGTAATCAGCATATGCTTCATATAATTCAATCATAGTGAATTCAGGGTTGTGACGAGTTGAGACTCCCTCATTACGGAAAACTCGACCAATTTCGTATACTTTTTCTAATCCACCAACGATTAGACGTTTTAGATGAAGTTCAATCGCAATTCGCATGTACAACTCAATATCTAACGCATTATGATGAGTAATAAACGGGCGTGCAGATGCTCCACCAGGGATTGAGTGCATCATAGGTGTTTCTACTTCAAGGTACCCATGGTCATCTAAATAGCGTCTCATGGATCTGATGATTTTACTTCGTGTAATAAATGTCTCTTTGCTATCTGGACTCATGATTAGGTCTAGGTAACGTTGACGATAGCGTTGTTCAACATCCTTTAAGCCATGGAATTTGTCAGGTAACGGACGTAACGCTTTTGATAGGAGTTCAAATGAAGTAACTTTTATAGAAAGCTCTCCCACTTTTGTTTTAAATACAGTTCCAGAAACACCTACAATATCCCCTAGATCCACAATATTAAATACTTCATACTGCTCTTCTCCAACAGAATCAAGACGAACATATAGTTGGATTTGACCTGTTAGGTCTTGAATATGAGTAAATCCAGCTTTTCCTTTCCCGCGTTTAGTCATGATACGACCAGCAATCGCTACACTGACTTCTTTTTCATCAAGTTGTTCTTTTGTGAACTCGTTATAAAGATCAATCAATTCACGTGTACTATGCGTTCTTTCAAATTTTTTACCAAATGGGTCTACTCCCATTTCTCGTAAATTATGTAACTTTTCTCTTCTTACTATTAATTGGTCATTTAATTCCTCGTGATTCATTTTTTTCAACTCCTATTTTGTCACCTAATATCTATGAAAAACGAACACTTTTTTCTTGTCCTATTCCAATATAAACGTAAAGCAGAAAAACTGCCAGTGTTAAACTGGCAGTAGGCTGCTTACGGGTATTATAGTGTAGGGAACTTTCGATGTCAAACAACCTTCGCACTGTTTGCTTCCTTTGCTTCCATTTCTTCTACGAAGTTTTGTAAAAGTGATACTAATTCATCACGCGTGTTACAATTGTTTACCCCATTACGAACAATTGCGTTGCCACGGATTCCCTTCAGATACCATGCAGCATGCTTTCTGAATTCCCTAACTGCAATATCTTCATTCTTTAAATCAATTAGACGATCTAAATGAAGTATGGATACATCAATTTTCTCTCTTACACCTGGTTCGTCAGTTAGTTCACCAGTTTCTAAATATTTGACTGTTTGGTAGATCATCCACGGATTTCCTAATGCAGCACGACCGATCATGACACCATCACAACCTGTTTCATCCAGCATTCTTTTTGCATCCTGTGGTGTTTTCACATCCCCATTGCCGATTACAGGAATATTAACAGATTGTTTTACCTGTCTAATAATGTCCCAGTTTGCTTGTCCTTCGTACATCTGGACTCGCGTTCGACCATGCAGAGCCACCGCTTGACCTCCAGCACGCTCTATCGCTTGGGCATTTTGAATGGCATAGATATGATTTTCATCCCAGCCCATACGCATTTTAACGGTAACAGGTTTATCTACTGCATCTACTACAGCTGAAACCATTTCATATATTTTATTAGGATCTAAAAGCCACTTAGCACCCGCATCACATTTTGTGATCTTAGGTACTGGGCATCCCATATTAATATCGATAATATCAGCTGTCGTATTTTTATCGACAAACTTCGCCGCTTCTACTAGTGTGTCTTTTTCTCCACCAAAGATTTGAAGACTTAATGGTTTTTCACGTTCATCTATATATAACATACCCATTGTTTTTGCATTTTTATAGAGGATTGCTTTATCGCTTACCATTTCTGCACAAACCAAACCTGCACCGAATTCCTTTACTGTTAGGCGGAATGCAGAATTACATACCCCAGCCATTGGTGCAAGAACGACCTGGTTTTTCATTTCGATATCACCGATTTTTAACAAGGTATCCCTCCTTCCTATAATAATAGCCATTTATTATTTATCTATATTTTTGGGAGTTAGGTCTTCAAGGGGCACTTTTAGTATTTCTGAAACCCTTTGTAAAAATATCTGACTAGGGACTCGCGTTCCTCGCTCGACCTCTCCAACAAGTGAGACGGATATTCCTAGATCTTTTGCCAAACCTTCTTGAGTATAGCCTTTTAATTTACGAAAAGCGCGAATACGTCTTCCCCACTTCTCCGCTTCCATATACGTACACCTTCTCTGTCTTGTAATTCGTCTAGTAGTAAGGATATCGGTTTCGATACTGCCGGAATGTGTATATCCTCGTCTATTTCAGCTAATGGTACCAGAACAAAAGCCCGCTCTGTCATTCGGGGATGTGGAATAATAAGACGCTCTGTTTCAGTATTTTCATTATTATAAAGTAAAATGTCAAGGTCTAATGTTCGTGGGCCCCACCTAATTTTCCTTTCCCTTCCAGAATCGAGCTCGATTTTCTGTAAAACCTGCAGTAAATCTAGAGGTGACAAATTTGTCCTTACTTTAATTACCATATTTAAAAATGGATCTTGATCTACATATCCAACTGGATCTGTCTCATATATCGATGAAAAATCAGAGATTATAATTCCTAGATCTTGTATCGCCTGTATACCAGTTCGCAAATAATATTCCCGTTCTCCTATATTCGTTCCAAGAGAAATGAAAGCAGTATTAGGCATGTTGTCGACTCCTTGAAATTTCAACAGCAACCGATTGAAGTTGCCCAGGAATTGGTGGATCTGGTTTCGTCACTTTTATTGTGCAGCTTGAAACCAAGGTAAAATGCTTCAAAATCTCAGTTGCTATTTTTTCAGCTACGGCTTCTAGCAATTTATATGGCTTTCCTTCCACAATGTCTTTACAAAGATGATAAAGCTCACCATAATGAACAGAATACTCAAGTTTATCCGTTTCACCAGCTTTTTTGACATCCACTTCCACCGTAAGGTCTACATAAAAACGCTGACCTAATTTTGTTTCTTCTGGAAAAACACCATGATAGCCGTAAAACTGCATTTGGTTCACGTAAATTTTGTCCATTATTGCACTGCCCCTTTACCAACAAGAACATCCATCATTTTCGCGAGTCGTGCATTCATCTTAACATTGTGAACACGGACAATATCACAGCCTTTTTGAATACCTATACAGGTAGTTGCTCCCGTTCCTTCATCACGTTCAGTTGGTGGTAAATCAAAAACGTTCCCAATAAAGGTTTTTCTTGAAGTTCCGAGAAGGACAGGATAGCCTAGCTCATAAAATCGATCTAACTGACGAATTGTTTCGATGTTATCTTCAAAGGTCTTAGCAAAACCTACTCCTGGGTCTAAGATAATGTTTTCGTCCTTCACTCCTGCTTTCCTTACTATTTCAATACTTTCCTTTAAGTCAATGATCATATCATCAATAAGATTTGAATAATTTTTATTATCTCGATTATGCATAAGGATGATTGGGACATGATAAGTTGCCGCTACTTCTGCCATTTTAGGATCCGCTTTTGCGCCCCAAATATCATTAATAATATGTGCTCCAGCTTCAATGGCTTGTTTCGCAACTTCTGATTTATACGTATCAATTGAAATAGGAACGTTGACTTCCTTTACCAGCGCCTTAATGACTGGAACCACTCTAGCAATCTCTTCCTCATCAGATATTCTTTCATGTCCTGGCCTTGTAGATTCGCCACCAACATCAATAATATCAGCACCATCCTCAACCATTTCCCTTGCATGCTTGATAGCAGCATTTAGATCTACATAAGAGCCACCATCCGAGAAAGAATCTGGTGTGATATTAAGAATTCCCATAATCATAGTCTTCTTTGAAAAATCTAATTGATACGGACCACACGCTAACGATGGTCTCCTATTTCTGTTTTGGTCCAATTCCATATCTCCTTTACTCAAACAAAAATACGACTTGGCGGGTTTTAGGTGGATTTTTCTAGCCCAGACGAGGGATACAAAAATGATGCCACTCTTTAGAAACGGCGCCGTTTTGTCTTTGTTCTTAAGCTTTAACTACCTAAAGAGGCCATGAAAACGCTACCTAGTTCGTTGCAACAAGAATAGGCGTCTAAGATGTAAATTATTTCATTTCATTGGGATTTTTTTCTCGTATTACGTTAATTCGTTCAAACTCCATAGACTTGTCCGATATTGCGAATAAACGGATTGTAGTTTTTTCGTAAAGCCGTTTTTGCCCATGAATATGTAGTTTTCAACTTCACTTAAAGGGACTATTTCTTGGATTGAATTTGTAATAAAGGCCTCATCACTCTGGAGGATCTGTTCAGGGAAATACAAACCTTCCTGTACGTTTAATCCGATAGAAGATGCTAATCGCATGACAAAGCTGCGAGTTACACCATTTAGTATCCCCGTTTGAAGTGCTGGTGTAAACAAAGTCTCCCCTTTTACCCAAAAAAGATTAGAAGTAATCCCTTCCGCAAGAAAACCTTCCTTTGTTAAAAAGACCCCCTCAATCGCTGGATCATTGCCGATTTCTCTTTTCCCATAGATATTATTTAAAAAGTGGTGTGATTTAAGACGAAAATCTCCCTCTGGGCTATTTCGAGTGGTCTGTAAAAATCGTGCTCTTTTTTCCTCGATTCTAGGCGGTATCTCCTTCATAAACACAATAACAGAAGGCTCAAGATAATCCGTTGTTGGCAGAGCCACTTCACCGATTCCAGCAGACACATTAAAACGAACATATGCATGTTTTAAACCATTAGCTGCTAGTAAATCTTGAAGAATGTTCTTCACTTCAAGACGACTAAATGACTTTTTAATTCTTATATCATTTAATCCAGACTGTAAACGCACAAGATGGTCATCTAGTAAAAACGGATGACCATCATAAATTCTAAATGTTTCAAACAGACCCATCCCATATAAAAAACCATGGTCAAATGGGGAAATACGTGCATATTCCCTTTTAACTATTTCACCGTTTAAATAGAGGTACATGTTTCCTTCTCATTTCTAATATAGTGTTCTATTACATTTTGAATTAACTGTTTGCCAGCTGTCGTCATAATGGATTCAGGATGGAATTGAACACCTTCTATAGGGTACTCCCTATGACGTATTGCCATAATTTCACCTTCAGCCGTTTCGGCAGATATTTCAAAGCACTCAGGAAGTGTCTCCTTTTTCACGATTAATGAATGATAACGCGTTGCGGTGAATGGGTACTCCAATCCTGAAAAGATGGTCTTGCCGTCGTGTTTGATTTCCGAAGTCTTCCCATGCATAAGCCTCTCCGCTTTGATTACGTCCCCACCAAATGCTTGCGCAATCGATTGATGGCCTAAGCAAACACCAAAAATCGGAATTCGTCCAGCGAAATGTGAGATTGTCTCTAAGCTTATTCCTGCCTCATTCGGTGTACACGGTCCAGGTGAAATCATGATTAAATCTGGGTTCAAATCTTCTATTTCCTGAATAGTGATTTCATCGTTTCTCTTGACGATGATTTCTTCTCCAAATTCCCCAACATATTGCACTAAATTAAATGTAAACGAATCATAATTATCAATCATTACGATCATTCTTTGCTCACCTCATACTCATATTTGTTCAACTCTACTTCACTCAACTCTTTCGCCTTCCATAATGCAAGCGCCTTTTTTAAGGACTCTTGATATTCATGTTTTGGGTGTGAATCGATGACAATGCCAGCTCCAGCTTGCACGTGAGCGATTCCATCCTTGGCAATCATTGTTCGAATTGCGATATTTAACTCCATATCTCCCGAAAAGCCAATCCACCCTATGGAACCAGTATAAATACCTCTTCTAACTGGTTCAAGTTCTTCAATGATTTCCATCGTTCGAACCTTCGGAGCACCTGTGATCGTTCCCCCTGGGAATGTTGCTTTGATGATATCTGCTCGATCTTTATCCTTAGAAAGACTTCCCATTACATTTGAAACAATATGCATCACATGTGAGTACTTTTCAATGACCATAAATTCGTCTACGGCTACTGTACCACTTTCACATACTCTGCCAAGGTCATTTCGTTCTAAGTCTACTAGCATAACATGTTCGGCACGTTCTTTCTCATTATTAATCAACTCATCTGCTAAATGTTGATCCTCTGCTTCATTTTTACCTCTAGACCTCGTTCCGGCAATTGGTCTTGTACGAACCTCATTTCCCTTTTTCTTGACTAGTAGTTCAGGAGACCCACTGACAATTTGAAACTCTGGAACATGCATATATGCCATATAAGGGGATGGGTTAATTTGACGCAATGTATGATAGATTTCCTGAGGATGAGTTTTGAGCTCTTTTGATTTGCGTACCGATAGATTCACTTGGAATACATCGCCCTCGGAAATATAATGTCTTACTTTCTCCACCGCATCGATAAATTCTTGTTCAGACAAGGAAACAGAATCATATTCTGCATATTGATGTTCTAGACTTTTTATAGGTAGAGGCCCCTCATCTTTGGATGACCATAATTCTTCATATTTCTTTAGTCTTTCATTCGCCTTTTCTTCATTATGCAGCTCATCATGAGTAATCATCCATAAAGAATGTTCAATATGGTTATAGAGAAACACATCATCGAAGACTAAAAAATATAAATCTGGTGTTTCTAGGTCATCCTGTGCTTGATTTGGCAGTTTTTCTACATATCTTGCATAATCATAACTGATAAAACCAAGTGCTCCCCCTTGAAAATCAGGTAAGTCAGGACGGTGCTCTGTTTGGTAGGATTTCATCCATTCCATAAAATGAATAAGCGGATCTCCATCTATATTAGTAGTTCCATTTTGGGTTGTGATCGAAAGTCTATGGTCTTTTCCTTTAATGACAGCAAAAGGCTTTACCCCCATGATGCTGTATGTTCCTCCACGCCCGCTTTCTAAAAGCATATGATAAGGTTCATTTTGTGTAAGTTGTTTATATGTTTCATACCATTTATCCGAAACAATGGGAATTTTCTTCGAGAAAGAAACTCTCTTATGATGCATGTAAGGCTACTCTCCTTTTAAGGCTATTCAAAGTTCGAGCTAAACTAACACTTGGATTTTCTTGGGTGGTAATCTTTTTTAGATTCCTCACCTGATACCTACCTACCCCATTTACACAAGGCACCGTACCACCTTAAACGTTCGATTCATTAGGAATAAGTGCTTTTGTTTGCTCGGACATGTTCATCCACTATTGATGGACATGCACTTTCACCTCTATTTTACATGACACGCTGGTACATAGTATATAGAAAAAAAGAGTTTCATCCGTTAGGATAAAACTCTTCATTCTCTTATTGTTCTTCAAATTGATAAAGAGCTGTACTTAAGTAACGCTCACCATTATCAGGAACTACTGCTAATACTTTTTTGCCTTTACCTAATTTTTTGGCAACCTGAAGCGCTGCGTAAATAGCCGCACCTGAAGAAATCCCTACTAGGAAACCTTCCTCCTGACCTGTACGACGTGCATACTCAAATGCTTCTTCGTTTTTTACTGTAAAGACTTCATCATAAACTTCCGTATCTAATACTTCTGGAACAAAGTTTGCTCCAATACCTTGGATTTTGTGTGGTCCTGGTTTTCCACCTGAAAGAATTGGTGAATCAGCTGGTTCTACTGCTACAATTTTAATATTTGGATACTTTTCTTTTAGAACAGGGCCAGCTCCAGTAATCGTTCCACCAGTACCAATTCCAGATACAAAAGCATCTAATTGATCTCCCATTTGTTCTACGATTTCTTTACCAGTTGTTATGTTATGAATTTCTGGGTTAGCTGGGTTGTTAAACTGTTGTGGCATGAAATAGCCGTGCTCTTTCACTAGCTCTTCAGCTTTATTAACAGCACCTCGCATCCCTTCAGACCCTGGAGTTAAGACAAGCTCAGCGCCATAGGCACGTAAAAGATTGCGACGCTCCATACTCATTGTATCTGGCATGACAAGGATTGCTTTTAAACCTTTTGCTGCAGCAACCATTGCTAAACCGATTCCAGTATTTCCACTAGTCGGCTCTATAATTGTATCACCAGGCTTTAACTTTCCGCTTTTTTCCGCTGCTTCAATCATCGCTAAAGCGATTCTATCTTTTACACTGCTACCTGGGTTAAAGAACTCAAGTTTTACGTAAACATCTGCACTATCTTCGTCAACTAAGTTATTTAATTTTACTACTGGTGTTTGACCGATTAACTCATATATTGAATTTGCTACTCTTGTCATGATTCCACCCTCAATCCCTAGTATTTGTATTGGTTTTATCTACAATTTAACAATTCTATCTTTAAAAGTCAACGAATTTACTAGTAGTAAACTGTGAATTTTTCTGACAAATGTGAATTTCGCCCTAGGAAATTAGCACCTGATATATTTTATTTGATTGAGGGAAACTATTCACTTTTTTCAAAGAACCACTTCACACCAAGTTCTTCCCAAAATGGTTCTACCGAAATGTTTCCATTCATTTGATCGATTGCAATCTGACGCTTAATTTGATCCTTAACATCATCATATGAATACGAGACAGCATCCAATGATTCATGGAGAATAATAACTGCATAGCCATTCTCCACTTCGATTGGCTCACTCCATTCATTCGGTTTGAGTGTTTCAGCAACTTCTAAATAACTTTTTGGTGCATAGCCATTTTCCTCATTCGCAAACCCTAGCTCTCCACCCCGATTTGCAGAAAATGCATCCAATGATTTCTCCATCGCGAGCGCCGCAAAACTTGAACCGTCCGCCAATTCATCTCTTACTTGTTCAGCCTCTTCCTTTGTCTTTACAACAATATGAGAAAGGTGATAAGATTTTGGAATTTCATATAGATGTTTATTTTCTTTATAGAAATGAGTCATTTCTTCTTCTGGTATTACAGCATCCTTCGTTAACAATTCCTCTAACAGAATACTTAACTCAATTTGTTCTGCCCAATGTTCGTCATTAATTCTTTCATGGTCAATCGTATTATACATTGTCTTAATCAGAGTAAGTTCACGGTCAATCGCATCCTCAGTTAATTCAATTTTATGTTTCTCTGCCATCTGACGAACGACTTCTTCATCAATCATACCCTCTAAGATTTGTTTTCCATATCGGTTTTCAAGCTCATTTAACCATTGTTGTCTCGTAATAACTTTATCCCCAATGGTCGCAACTACTTCCTCTTCCCCGCTCGCGACCACAGTCTTTGAAGCTTCAATGCTTTTTTCTGCTTTAGTTACAAAGTAAACAATTGACAAACAATTCGTGATAACGAGAGCACTAATAATTAACCACAATATTTTTCGGTTCATTTTCCCATCTCCCACTACGTCTACTTTGCCTGACCTTTTAATTCTATTAGTTCTTCTTTTGTAAAATGATAATTTTCGTTACAAAAATGACATTGGGCATCTGCTTTACCGTCTTCATCAATCATCGACTGGATTTCTTCATTCCCTAAACTAATGATGGCACTCTCAATTCGCTCTCTTGAACAAGGACAAACAAAGGAAACTGGCATCTTATCAAGAATTTTAAGATTATCTTTACCAACAATCTCCTCTAAAATATCCTCTGGGGTTAATCCCTTTTCAATCATTTTAGAGATGGGTTCTATTTCTTGAAGTCTTTTTTCAATTTGAGTGATGGTTTCCTCATCAGTACCTGGCAAAAGCTGAATGAGAAATCCACCAGCAGCTAATATAGAGTTATCAGGGTTCACTAAAACACCTACACCTACAGATGAAGGAGTTTGCTCAGAAGATACAAGATAATAGGTAAAGTCATCCCCCAATTCTCCTGAAACAATTGGAACTTGGCCAGAAAACTGTTCCCTCATTCCAATATCCTTTGCGATGGTTAACGTTCCATCCGTTCCAACCGCTCTTCTCACATCCAGCTTTCCATGTTGATTTAAGTCAAAATGAGTTTGAGGGTTTGTCACATATCCTCTTACTTCACCTTTAGCATTTGCATCAACGAGGATAATTCCGATTGGTCCTCCACCCTCAACCTTAATAGTGAGCTTATCCTCCCCTTTTAGGGCTGCTCCTAACATTACACCTGCTGTCATTGTTCTACCCAGTGCTGCAGAGGCAGTCGGCCAAGTATAGTGACGTCTCTGTGCCTCAGCAACAGTTTCTGTTGAATTTACCGCGTATGCACGCACCTGTCCATTATAAGCTAATGCTTTAATTAAATAATCACTCATTTTTATTCTCCTTTTCTTGTTGTAAACTCAATGCCATCTAGTTCATATTACGTTGATAGATAAGCTGCAATCCCTTTAATGTTAAAAATGGATCCACTTCGTCTATTGCATTTGATTCGGCTGATATGAGTGGGGCAAGGCCACCTGTTGCAATAACTGTTGGTTTTTCAGCTGCTTGTGACTTTATACGTGAGACAATCCCCTCAACCTGGCCTACATAACCATATAGAATACCCGCTTGCATGGCACTTACAGTGTTTCGCCCAATGACCCCTTCTGGGCGCGCTATTTCAATTCTTGGCAGTTTTGCTGCCTTTGAATATAAAGCTTCAGTAGAGATTGCTATACCTGGCGCAATGGCTCCACCCATGTATTGTTTTTTCTCATTTATGTAACAATA
This sequence comes from Bacillus nitroreducens, assembly GCF_964021195.1. Classification (NCBI taxonomy): domain Bacteria; kingdom Bacillati; phylum Bacillota; class Bacilli; order Caryophanales; family Bacillaceae; genus Bacillus; species Bacillus nitroreducens. The sequence continues at coordinate 980,077 of NZ_CAXHYI020000003.1, forward strand.
TGTAGTTGCTGTACCAAAATCAACGATGATGAGCGGACTACCATATAAATGAATTCCTGCAACAGCATTGACGATTCTATCAGCCCCCACTTCTCTTGGGTTATCGTATTTAATGTTTAAGCCTGTCTTAATGCCTGGCCCCACTACAAGCGGCTTAATACCAAAATACTTTTGACACATCCGTTCCAATGCAAACATAATCGGCGGAACGACAGAGGACATGATAATGCCATTTATATCGTCAAAGGTTAAGCCTTCATATTCCAATAATGACTTTATAACAAGGCCATATTCATCTTCTGTTTTATTACGACTGGTTTCAATTCTCCAATGATGCTTTAGTTCATCATTTTCATAGACCCCTAAAACCATATTTGTATTTCCTACATCAAAAACGAAAATCATGAAGTATCCCCACCCTATTTCAATGCGTCTTTGCGTAGTGTACTCAGACCATACATTCCCCTTATTATTCTGGGACAACTACAGCAAGACTATGACTTAATGGAAACATCATAACATATCTCGTTTTTATTATTCCACAATTAAAGAGTCTAAACCCATCGAACACACGCACGAAGCCCTATTCATCTTAGTTATAACATACTTCGATTAGCGTGCTTTTGTTCTCTGGCCTTGTTTACAAATTGACTAAGACCTTAAGCTACTCGATACAGGCAATTTTTGCAATGTATCGCTCAAGGCTATTTCATAAGGCAAACTAACCAATTAAAATATACGATAGACAATAACATTTTTTCTAAGCAACAAAAAAGGTGCCTACATTTGGTAGTAGGCACCTTTTACTTTTACTCTTCTTTATCCTTGTTTTCGCCTTCTGTTACATTCTCATCTTTTTTTGAATTGATTGTAACTCGCACGTCTTCTTTCGATTTGTCTTCATTGTCAGTTCCTACTGGTCGGTCGGGTAATTTCCCTTCTTCCCAAAGGCTTCTGATTTGACCAGCATCTAATGTTTCAACCTCAAGTAATGTTTCAGCGATAAGCTTTAGTTTATCCTGATTTTCAGTTAGGATTTTTCTAGCTTTTTCATAACTTTCTTTAATAAAACGTTGAATTTCAAGGTCGATTTCGTGAGCAATTGCATCACTGTAGTTTTGCTCGTTATGGATGTCGCGTCCTAAGAACACTTGACCACCCTGTGCCTGACCGAATTGAAGAGGACCTAATTTTTCACTCATTCCATATTCAGTAACCATTTTACGAGCAATACCTGTAGCACGTTGGAAGTCATTGTGAGCACCTGTACTTACTTCTCCAAATGTAATTTCCTCAGCTACACGACCGCCTAATAAACCTGTGATCTTATCCAATAATTCTGGTTTTGTCATAAAGTAACGGTCTTCCTTAGGAAGCATTACTGCATAACCACCAGCTTGACCTCGAGGTACAATTGTTACCTTATGAACCATATCTGCTTCATCCAGAACCATTCCGATAACAGTATGCCCTGCTTCATGGAACGCAACAATATTGCGTTCTTTTTTCGAAATGACTCGATTCTTTTTCGCAGGACCCGCAATAACACGGTCTGATGCTTCATCAAGATCGTTCATATCAATATTTTTCTTGTTTTGTCGGGCTGCAACAAGTGCTGCTTCATTAAGTAAGTTTTCAAGGTCTGCACCAGAGAAACCTGGAGTTCTTGCTGCAATTGCCTTTAAATCAACTGACTCATCAAGAGGCTTGTTGCGAGCATGTACTTTTAATACAGCTTCTCTTCCCTTGACATCTGGACGGTCAACTGTAATTTGACGGTCAAAACGTCCTGGACGTAGTAATGCTGGGTCTAGAATATCTGGACGGTTTGTTGCTGCAATGATGATAATACCCTCATTTGCACCGAATCCATCCATCTCTACTAGCAATTGGTTAAGGGTTTGCTCACGCTCGTCGTGACCTCCACCAAGACCTGCACCACGCTGACGACCTACTGCATCAATTTCATCAATGAAAATAATACATGGCGCGTTTTTCTTTGCATTTTCAAACAGGTCACGCACACGTGAAGCACCGACCCCTACAAACATTTCCACAAAATCCGAACCACTGATGGAGAAGAAAGGAACTCCTGCTTCACCAGCACACGCACGGGCAAGCAACGTTTTACCTGTTCCAGGAGGTCCATTAAGGAGGATCCCTTTAGGAATTCTTGCACCGAGTTCAGCATATTTACGTGGGTCTTTTAAGAAATCAACAACCTCGACAAGTTCTTGTTTCTCTTCATCCGCACCTGCAACATCTTTAAATCTAACCTTTTTCTTCTCTTCGCTATATAACTTCGCCTTACTCTTACCAAAGTTCATAACCCTACTTCCGCCACCTTGAGCTTGGTTAAGTAGGAAGAAGAATAAAATAAAGATAATAACAAATGGGATAATCGACGTAAAGAAAGTTACCCAACCACTTGTTTCCTTCGCTTTAAGTATATCGACGTCTGCGTTCTTCGCAGCCTCATAAATCCGATCAACTTCATTTTGGCTACCGATAATATTTGTTACAAAGTATTGATCCTCTTTATACCCGTTTAGTTGGCCTCTAACTTCAAAGACGCCTCTTTCAGGTTGTACCGTAATAGTCTTGACATCTCCTGCTTCGAGATGTTCAACAAATTTGCCATATTTCATCACTTCAGGCTGGCCATTTGCTCCTTGGAAAAAGCTAACCACACCGATAATGACTAAAAATATGAGTAAATAGAATATGACATTTCTAAAAATTCGATTCATCCCTTACCTCCTCCCGCAGTGAACAAACTATACTAAATAGTATCATAGATAATAATTGCGATTCAAATGATTTACGTATAACCTACAAAAAGGTTTCAATAAAAGAACAAGTTTTTCCAGAAAGAGAAACTTACTCCGAATAAACCTCAGGTTTTAACACTCCAATATACGGTAAATTACGATACTTCTCAGCATAATCAAGCCCGTAACCAACAACAAATTCATCAGGAACAATAAATCCAACATAGTCTGCGCTAATATCGGCTTTTCTTCCAGTAGGCTTATCCAATAATGTGACAATTTTAATAGACTTCGCCTTACGGTAACGGAATAATTCGACGATATAACTGAGCGTAAGTCCACTATCAATGATATCCTCGATAATTAGTATGTCCCTTCCTTCAACAGACGTATCCAAGTCCTTAATGATTTTTACCTCACCAGAAGATACTGTTGAATTACCGTAGCTTGATACATCCATAAAATCCATTTCTAAGTATGTATCCACTCGTTTTAACAGATCGCCCATAAAAGGCATAGCGCCTTTTAAAATGCCAATCGCTAAAGGAAATTTATCCTTGTAGTCCTCTGTTAAAGTATGGCCTAAATCCTTAATTTTTTGCTGGATTTCTTCCTCACTAAATAAAATCTTCTCAATGTCATGCTTCATTTACTTAAAGCCCCCTAGATACTTTCGTGTATTGTAGTACGATATAGTGTGATCTTGTTTTACATGTTGCTTCATATGCTGATTTTTTCAATCCTGGAAGCCATAGAATCTCTCCATGATCATCCTGAACAATCGGCCAAAGGTCACGACAGTGAAGTGGTATTTTTCCATCAATGAAAATATCCTTCACTTTTTTGGAACCATTCATTCCTTTTAATGTCATTTTATCCCCAGGTTTTCTTGTTCGGACATAAATCGGTAAATGAATAATAGTTGGATCAATAATAAAGCAATCATTCCCGACCACATCAACGGGATAACTCTCCCACACTTCACTCTTTAATTCACTACCATCTTCAAGTTTATAAAGCCCTGATGTATCAATGCGTACACAATAGGGGCTTGATTTCACCTTATAATCCGTATAAGTATATGTACAACTATCATAAGATTTTACAATTCGCAAACCAGATGGAAAATGTAATTCTCCGGATGGATGGTCACTTGCCAAGAAGGTTAACAAATTGTCAATATGTACGGCAGAAAGAGTTGGAGGAAGTTCCCTGTAGAGATAGTTTAATATTAGTTGAATCCCTCTTCTTTGTAAAGATTTTGGCATTGTTAAAAATGAAGGTATTTCAATCTCTATTTCGTTTCTTTCATTCCTTTTCATTACTGTATTCATTTTTTCAATTGTTAATTCATCTAAAACTTGATTATCCTCTGTTAAGTGCTGATTAAATTGTAAAAAATGTTCATGAACAGCAGGATTTTCCTGTTTTAAAAATGGTAAAACATAATGTCGAAACCGATTTCTGGTGTAGTCATCCTTTTCATTCGACGGGTCTAGCCTTGGCATAAGATTATACTCTTTGCAATAGGCTTCAATTTCAGCTTTTGTCACCGCCAAAAATGGGCGAATGATTCTTCCACATGAAAATGGGCGCTGTATTTGCATTCCCGCATAGCCAATTCCTTTGCTACCACGTACTAAACGCATGAGTATTGTTTCAATTTGGTCATCGCCATGATGACCAAGTGCTAAATAGTCTGCCTGGTGCTTCTTCATCACCTTATCAAAAAACTGATACCTTACTTCCCTTGCGGCAACTTGAGAGCTTAGACCATGTTGTTTTTTATAGGATGTCACATCGAATTGGATTGATTCAAATGGAATTTGATATCTATCACAAAATCCTTTTACATATAATAAATCCTCTTCTGACTCTTTCCCACGAAACATATGGTCAACATGAGCAGCAATAATCCTTGATTCCTTTTGATGGTGTAGCAAATAATGAAGTAGCGCAAGGGAATCTGGCCCCCCAGATACCCCCACTATTATCGTTGAATCCTTTAATATTAATTCATGTTTTTCAATAAATCGGTTCACTTTTTCAATCATGATTGGACCAATCCTTTTAACTTATCTGTAAAAGTCATTATTTTTATCGTATCACTTTGTAACTCATTTTTACAGGATTTGTCCATATAGGTAAAGTAAATATCCGAGTGATACAAAAAGTAACAATAATACAGTTTCGAGAACTCCACCTTTTTGTTTTTTCGTCTTTGGTTTTCTATTTGTCCTCGATAAATTGGAATGTGCATTTGATGTTGTAGTACTAGTCTTTGATTGGGCCTTTCTCGCTGACCGTGTTTGATATGCAGAAGACTGAGCCTTTTGCGCTCGACTTAATTTTGCGACTAAATCTTTTCTCATTTCAGCTGCCCGCTGATATTTCCCATCAATTGCTTGATAAAGTACCGTATCTATTTTACTGAGTGAATCTGTGTTTGCAATAATAGATTTTAATTGTTTTACTGGTTGTTCGGTTCTTGTAAACCGATTCGGGTAGGCGGTGTTAATGAAAATCATTGCAACCGCAAATAAATCATATGAAGGTTCTGCTTTTCTCGAACCAGTTCCCCAATAGCCACGGTCAAAGAACTCCGTAAACTCCTTAATAGCCCGCCCTTGTACTGTTGTTCCACCAACATCGATACAACGGATTCTTGGGGGATTTCCAGTAACAAGTAGATTATCAGGTTTTAAGTCCCCAAACACCCATCCATTTTGATGGAGACGATCTAAATCAGACAGCAATTGCAAACACAAAATACCCGCCCACTCTTTTCCTCTTTTTTCTACAAAAGATAGAAAGGTCTCCCCTTTGATATATTCCATTACATAAAAGGAAATGGGGCTTGTATATCCTGGTCTTATCCAGTCATCAACATCTATAAAAGAAGGCCCAAGGGCAGAGCCTTGGACCTTCGAAAAGTGTTTTAGTACATTTACCTCTGACGTAATCGTCACGCCATTTTCACTTATTTTTAAAGCCACAGGGCCATTCATACTTTCCGCTAAATAGACAATACCATTGGCACCTTGTCCTAAAGGTCTTACAATTCGATATGATTTTTTATGCCATTTTCCAGTAATTACAGTACCAGGGGAAACCTTACATACCTGACTCTTCGTAGTATTGTTCATCATCACGAGACAACAAACTCCTTAAAGATCTTTTTTTCTTGAAGTAGGTAATAGCTTCGCGAATTGCAGGACCCGTTGGTGTAATTCCACCAGTTGTTAGCTTCGGAAAAATACTAGACAAGGATTCTAGTCTTGGCGTCCAATCTAATACCCTCTCTACCTCAACTCTTTTCCCGGGGAATACAAATACTGAAAATTGATTGTCTCCCATTCTCGCATTTAGGCTAATGGATAGATCAAGCAAAGCCTCCTTTACTGTAGGTAGTTTATGTTTCATACTCGCACTTGTATCAACTAAAACAAGAACCTCTAAATCAACAGTTTCACCTAGTTCATCAACTACTTCCATGACCTCACCACGTTTTTCAGGAGGAAGGTCTTCCATTGACGTCTTTGCTCCAAGAATTTGCTGGAGCTCCTTATTTACAACACCTTGCAAGGTTTGGGTCATTGCTTGTCTCGTTACCATTTGAACAGTTTGTGACAATTGAGTGGAATAGACGATTTGATTGACACCTCCACCCGCAGTTGCAATCCCCTCGATTTCCTTCATCCCTTGTTCATCAATCGTATCCTGTTCTACTACACCTATGACGTTAATGGTCACTCCTTGCTCTCTAGCAAGTGCAGCCATAGCAACTGGATCTTCACCTTGGTTTGAACAACCGTCTGTAATTAATAGAATTTGTTTCAAAGTTCCTTTTTGCACGTTTCATCCCCTCCTGGTTACTTAAGTTAGTAACAGGATGGACGGATTGATAGAATTTTAAACCTCCTTCCATCTGTCAGATGGCTTTACCTTTCGTTTTTTGATAGGCATAGGCAGGGATGGCTGCCCATTTTGGTGTATTATGTTTTATTTTCGTTACTACAACAGTCATATCATCTTCAATTTGCCCCGATCTTGTACGAATAACCTCCTCCATGATAAGATCTGCTATTTCTTGAGGATCGTCGGTCTTGATTTCCTTAATCTTACGTTTCATCCACATATCATAGTTCTCAACATGCTTCGGTCCCTCGAAAATACCATCACTCATCATAATTAAAAGATCCCCTGCTTTTAGTTGTTCATCTACAACCTCCACTTCAAAGTCCTCAATGATCCCCATTGGTAGATTACTTGCCTGTATTTTACTAATCTTATCCCCTCTCTTTATATAGCTTGGTGTGGATCCAATTTTTAAAAATTTTGCACTTGCATCCTGAAGGTCAATAACCGCCAAATCTAGCGTAGAAAAGATCTCATCCGTCGTCCGCAATGATAGAATTGAGTTTACAGATTTAATCGCTACTTTCTCTTCGATGCCAGATTGAAGAATTTTCTTTAATAACTCTAATGTTTCATTACTCTCATAATGGGCACGTTCCCCATTCCCCATGCCATCACTAATAGCAACCGCGTGTTTACCAACACCGAGCTCAATCGTTGAGAAACTATCACCTGATACTAATCCACCACCCTTAGCAGCATGGGCTACTCCTGTATCTATTACAAATGCTTTTGCAGAACCAAGTGTTACATGACAATATCCATTTGGGTATGCAGAGCATTCCTCCTTTTTAACTAGAATCGTTTCTTCAAGAATATCCGATAACATCGGTGCAATTAATTTTTCACATTCCCCACTTCCATTGCAGTATGGAATACTTAGTTCAATATCTACATTACCTTGTTCTACACTATAAATTTCTACATGACCAATTTGAATACCAAATGTTTGCAACGCATCTAGTATTTGTTCTTCTAACACATGGTAATTTTCACCTTCTCGTTGAATTTCCATCGCAAAATCACTCATTACTTGAGAAACACCTAATAATTGATCAGCTACTAGTCTCCGACTCTCCTTTACTTGTTTCTTTAATTTTTGATTAGCTTGATAATAGGTCAATTCCTGTTCTATTGCATCGATCACTTTGTTTGAACGAACACAATGTTTGTCCCAGTCTCTCGTAAGTTTGTGATTATACTGGAGGGTATTTGTTTCACAACCATGCATAATATCGTGCATAAAGTCATATGTTTTATTAAAGTTCTTGGACCAGCACGCCTCCTTTTTAAAACAAGATTGACAAGTCTTTTCCGTGACATTGCTTAAGAACAAATCTACTTCACGGTCTTTATCATCTTCATCAGCGGGATATCCATATTCTGAAAAGCTGTTTGCAAGCGCTTCAAATACCGTCGAGAATTGAGAGACACGATTTGCCGTTACATCTCGAATTTTACGAAGGTATTGTTGTTGTTCTGCATGATGCTCAGGTGTGCCTGGAATATTTCGCGCTATCTTACTGATTACCCCTTTAGGCGTCAGTAAGAATAATAGAATGGCAACACCAGATTCATATAAAGTAGGAAGGAAGTTACTAGCTCCTTCACCATAAAGGCCAATTAACAGAGTCCCTACAATGAGTCCGATAGCCACTCCTGCCTTCTTTCCTTCTTTTAATAAGCCACCGAGTAAACCAGAAAAAGCAAGCAAACTCATTTGAGACAAGCTTGTTACATTAGCAAGACTTAAAATTAGGCCTGTTACAACCCCTACCGTTGAGCCAATAGTCGCTCCTGCGACGAAAGCAAACAGGAGGACAACATATCTTGATAAAATATTCGATATGGACAGTTCGTATACAAACCAGCCCATTGTCCCTGTTAACACAGAGGCAATTAAGATAATCAAACAAATAATTTCTTCCGTTTTATATGATTGTCTTCTTCGTTTCTCTGTTAACAATGGTACACTTTGAAGAAAAATTAACGTTAAGATAAAAGCTAAACCTGACCCAACACCAACCATTACCCCATCATGAACTGTAATAGAACCTTGTGTAACATATAGGATTCCCATCTTCGTAGTAGCCGATGAAAGCAAAACAATTGTTGGCAGGTACTTAAGAAAATCTACTTTAAATCTTTGAAGGAACTTATAGATTACGAGAAATAGAAAAATGGATAGAACTGCAAAAATAGTTACATCTGCCGAAAGAGTGAATGACCCTACGATAATGGCTGCCATCGCCACCCCAGCTTTGCCCTTTTTGAGCAAAAATACGCTCGCAAAAAATGGAAGTGCAAAAGGGGTCAATTCATCGAGTATCAGGGCTCGTCCCAATAAAAACCCGACAACTACTAGTAATAGCCCTTTTAGTAAAAATAGATTTTCAAGTTTTGCTAGGATTTGCTGAAACCATCTTGATACAGTGTCTTGCGTTTTACTGATCGCTACATCTGTGATTGGCCCGCTCATATTCCTCTCTACTCTTTCCATTTACAAACACTCCCCGTATTTAATAGTTGTTTGTAATTATACAGTTGTAGGAATTCATATTTTGTCAAAACATCAGGAGGAAATGGAAAAAGTATTCGACTGCTTGTCTAGTTTTCCTACAAAATATATGTCACTTGACGAATTTTAGGATGTATTTGAGTAAGATTTGTGGAGAAATGCAGCCATTCGTTGTGTCTATTTTGTGAATTTTTGTATTATTTTCCTCTTCAAATAAATATATTGACGAACGAATAAACAGAAGGTATTATATATCTTGTGCCTACTTACTAGAGTTTAGACAAAGATTGTCGAACACTATGTAGCTTATATATATGGCGGTGTAGCTCAGCTGGCTAGAGCGTACGGTTCATACCCGTGAGGTCGGGGGTTCGATCCCCTCCGCCGCTATCAGAAATGCTGAAGCGACTCGAACAGAAATGAGAAAACTGGAAACTCCGACGAAGAAGCGTTCTTTGCTTCATTCGAAGAAGTTGAAGTTTCTCGAGTTTCTAGTCGCTGAAGCTAGACACACCATAAATAGTTTAGGCCCGTTGGTCAAGCGGTTAAGACACCGCCCTTTCACGGCGGTAACACGGGTTCGAATCCCGTACGGGTCATATAAAAACAGTGCAAGTTTTACTTGCACTGTTTTTTTGTCGTATTCTATTGAGATAGTTTTTACTAAAACAAAAAGCACCCAATAGCGATTGGGTGCTTACAATTTATATATTATAGCAACAGCAGCAGGTTATCCTCTTCTCGCTCCACGTCCACCGCGTTTTGACTCAGTGTGACGCTTTAGGGAAGATAGACGATCTTCACTGTCTTTAAGAAAGCGATTCATTTTTTGTTCAAAGCTTTCTGGTTTGTTTTGATGTTGGTCCCTTCTATTATTACGCGGACCATTGTTGCGCGGACGCTGTGGTTGTGGCGTTTCTTTTGCCTTTTTAATAGACAATCCAATCTTTCCATCTTTCTCAACATTTATAACCTTGACCTCTACTTGGTCACCAACTTTTAGATGCTCATTAATATCTTTAACATAATTGTCAGCAACCTCACTAATATGGACAAGACCAGTTGAGCCCTCTGGCAGCTCCACAAACGCTCCGAAATTCGTAATTCCTGTTACCTTCCCTTGAACCTTGCTGCCTACTTCAATTGACATAAAAAAAATGCTCCTCCTTAAATTTGAACAAAATCATTTAATTACATTATACATAATATAAAAATCAAGTGTCAATAAGGCTAAGACCCATCCCCAACTTTAAAGATGATTTCACCTTCCTTAGATAGAAAATAATCCCTGCGAATTATTTTTTCAATATATTCATCACTATTGAGTTTTATAATTTCCTCTTCAAGAAGGACTTGCTCATCTTCAAGCGTAGTAAGTTGCTCCTGTAACTTTTCTTTTTGAGCCATTTTTTCATTTATCGTTTTCTGTTGTGATACAACCATGGAAATAAGCCCATAGGAGATGATTGCAGCTAAGATAGAGAATGCAATCAATCTTCTAATCAAGCCTTTTCGTTTCATTTGAATGGCTTGTTCTTGCTGTTTATACTTTTCCATATAGGTTGATTGTAATTGTGTTACATTTTTCTTTCCTACTGCACTCATTGTAGAGAATGCCTCCTATTTTTTCCTTATCTTTTTCCACCATTTTATCAGTATAGGTTTGATATTCTCTACCTTTTTCAAAAATCCTGCACACTTTTGAAAAAACTTTTCAACATTTTTCGTAACAGTTTGTGGTAGTAACTTCCAGATAATGACCCCGATCCACTTTATTGGGGTAAAACAGATTTTAAGAATGATCCAGCCTATCTTCAGGAGGATCTTTCCAAGAACCAGAAGTATATTTAATATACCCAATAAAATCACGATAATAAGCTGGTACAGCATTTTAATAGGTCGAACAATGAGTAATTCACCTGTTTTAAGTAAAAACTCATATATACGAATGATGGCTTGAATCACATGTTCTAGCAGTCTAACGTACATGGATTTTAATAAACTTTGGTATGCGGCAAATCCGCATAAAATCGCGATAAATACGTAAAATCGCAATTCTCCTTCATTGACCAGCAATAGTGTATAAAAAAACAATAGACCTTGTACAATCCAAAAAAGAATATCATTAATGAAAACAAAGAAATACTTGCGTTTGGAACGCTTTAGAAAACGTTGGTACGTATCAAGAGAGGCCCCTAGCCAACCACCCATGCAAATCATTGCAAGTAATGTGTAAAACTGGGTTGTTAGGTTCATCTAAATAACTTGCTAAAGAATCCTTTAGCTTTCTCCGTGGAATGGTCGTCCAAATAGTTAATGTCAAAAACCCTTCCCTTGATAGAGACGACGCCCTTTTCCACATCTAGATTTTTCATTTGCAGGTTTTGGCCACGAATGGCTAGGAAGCCCATAACAGTTTCAAGCAAAAATTCTTCATTATCAAAACTCTCTACCTGTTTTACACCTGTTATATCAAGAAGCTTACGACTTCTCATGATTACATCATGCTCTTGTACAGTTCCTTTATTAGACGGCGATCCATCATAGTATTGGTTCATCCCTTTAACCCCCACATTCATACTTAAGTGGTCAGAATACCCACTTGTCTAATAGTAAAATGTATGAGATTGTGGTGGAATTTAGAACAAGCCTTATGAAGTTTTATGCTTCTACTTTTTCCTCTTTTACTACGGAATAGAGCTTGTTTGCATCTTCCTTTTTCGTTGTTTCCTGTAGGTCTTCAATTTTCACAGTGATGATTTTCTGTCCAAATCGAATCGTTAACTCATCACCTATTTTTACATTACTGCTTGCTTTTGCTGCAGTTCCATTAATGAGAATCCTACCTTGGTCAGCTACCTCTTTTGCTAAAGTCCTTCTCTTAATTATGCGAGACACCTTTAAAAATTTATCCAACCGCATATGTTGTCACCTCTTTCTATAGTCCGTATTCTTTCGCTTTTTCCCAGATAGCATCTAGTTGTTCAAGCGTTTGTTCCTCTATTTTTAACCCTTGTTTTTTTATTTCTGTTTCTATAAATTTAAAACGTCTTGCGAACTTTTGGTTGGTCATCACAAGGGCTTCTTCAGGGTCAAATTTATAAAATCTTGCAATATTTGCTAAAGCAAAAAGAATATCCCCAAACTCTTGAACAGCTTCTCCCTTTTGCTTGTTTGCAACGGCTTCCTTGTATTCATGGATTTCCTCAAAAACCTTCTCCCACATAGGTTCGACATCGTCCCAATCAAATCCTACCTTCGCCGCTTTTTTTTGATACTGAACAGCTTTCATTAATCCTGGCAACCCTTTTGTTACATCATCCAATATAGATAATTCGTCATCTTTGCTCCCTTTTTCTAGGCGCTTAATTTGCTCCCAGTTTGAAACCACTTCTTCAGCTGTATCTGCTGTAGAGTCTCCGAATACATGCGGGTGTCTTCGGATCATTTTTTCAGAAATCCCCCGAATGACATCATCGATTGTAAACATTCCTTCATCCTCTCCAATTTGGGCGTGAAGAAGGATTTGGAGTAGTACGTCCCCTAGTTCCTCCGCTAAATGATCGTCATCTCCGCTGTCGATAGCATCAAGCACCTCATAGGTTTCCTCTAGCAAATATTTTTTCAGGGATTCGTGTGTTTGTTTTTGATCCCACGGACACCCACCAGGGCCACGTAATGCTGCTATCACTCTTCTAAAGGTTCGAAAATCGTGATAGAGAAGCTCTTCTTCTTTCACAGGCGGGACATAGACACTTGTTAGATTGTTTACTTCGACACCTCGATCTAATTCATATAGAGAAACCTTCGTGATTTTTTCATCTTTGCTCCCCGCTGCTGTTACGATATAAACTTCGTAGTCATCAGGAAATTGCTCCATCAATGTTAGTTTCACATTAGAAGCAATGTATTGATCATATACCTGACAGATGATGATATGTTGAGATAACTGCAGCTCATCTTTTTCAAAGGTTAAGGCATCAAGGAATTGAAATCCTTCAATGGGATCAATTTTTAATGAAGCCAATAACGGATCGATAAAACTTTGACCACCTTCTATTTTTACCTGCAGGGTCTCATCCTCCAGTAATAATTGAGTTGTCTTTTCCGCTACCATCGGGTGTCCAGGTACAGCATATACGATGTCCTTTGTTTTTGCTTCTTTTTTTAGGATATCGACAATTTCATCATAAACAGACTCAAATTGATCATGTTTTTCATAAATTTCATCAAATGATTGATAGGTAATTCCTTCTGCTTCTAATTCCTTTATTACAGGATGCTCCTTTGTTCGAAGAAACAAATGTTCTGAATCTGTGAGTTTTCGATAGATACCAAGCGGCAGTTGTGATAAATCTCCCGCTCCTAATCCAATAATTGTTATCATACCTTTTTCCCTCCTTTAAGAAACCTCATGAAAGAGGCCCCTTTTGACCCTACTGGGATTTCTGAGAGCTCTTCATCAGTGAAGACACTCCCTCTTAAAATGAAAAGTAAATAGGTGAAGCCTCCAGCCATAACAGATGTCAAGGCCTCGAAGCTGGCAAATGCACGAGTTTCCACTACTGTTGGGAATAGTATGTTCAAGGCCCTTGAATAACAAAAGATAACGAGCCCCATGACGACTGTTGCAAACAGAATACGGAAAACAAACGTAAAACTCTTTAGCACATTTGGTAATTTCCTTTTTAAAATGACTATATGTAGAATGGCTATTACGCCAAAGGCGATAAAGGTAGCAAAAGCGGACCCAACCGTTTCATATTGTGGAATAAGTAGCAGGTTAAATAACCATTTGATTAGCACCCCAATCACAACAACAATAGCTGGTAAGTATGAGTGCCCTAACCCTTGCAAAATGGCGGTAATTGCTTGAGACAAAGTTGTAAATAAAATAGAAAAACCGATAATCATTAGAACGTTTGTTCCAAGATTGTTACGAAAGAGCATGATATTAGTTGGTTCTAATACACAAGCAAGTCCAACTGCTGCTCCAAGTCCAACAACCACACTTAAACGGAATGTAAGGTCAACCTTCCTTTCAATAAACTCTACATCGTTTCTTGATTTTGCACTGGCGATTAAAGGAACAAGCGACAAAGCCAATGATGTCGCAACTACTGTTCCGAGCTGTAGCAAAGGTTGTCCCCGATCATAAACTCCTTTTACCTGCTTCGCAACCTCTTCTTCCATACCACCTGTCACTAATAATGAATACACAGTAAATGAATCAACGAGCTGAAAGAGAATGAGCAGTAAAGCACTAATACAAATTGTCATTCCTTGTGTCAAAAGGATTTTGATGATATCTCTTGATTTTATCGTAGCTTTCTTAATCGAAGACCATACAAAGACCTTTTTCCTCTTCAGTAAATAAAATAATAAAACGAAAATGGCTGCAAGGCCGCCTGTAATTGATCCAAAGATTGCCCCCGCCCCTGCTTCATATGCACCGTATCCAAAATCCAATAGAAGAATTGACATGAGGAGAATCGTTATGACCCGTATGGATTGTTCGGTAACCTGAGACACCGCTGTTGGTATCATGTTTTTATACCCTTGAAAAAAGCCTCGAAAAACGGAGATAAACGGCAATAATAAAAACGAAAAGGAAATGACTCTTACCAATGGTGATAGATTCCTATCTCCCATCCATCCCGCAATCATCTCAGCTCCCCAATATAAGAAACCAAAAATGGCAATCCCAATCCCTAATAAAGTTAATAAGGTGATAGAGAGTATTTTCAAGACTGCCGCTTCATCTCGATGCTCTACTTTTTCTGCTATAAGTTTTGAAATAATGACTGGAAATCCATATGTAGAAAACACAAGGACTATTCCGTAAATCGGATATGCCTGTTGATATATGTAAAAACCAATATCCCCTGCTATATTTTGATAGGGAATCCGGTAACCTGCACTTAGTATCTTGGTGATTAAACCAGCAATGGTTAGCGCGAATGCACCTTCCCAAATTCGTTTTGATCGCTCTTCGGATTGGACGTTCATCGCCCATCTCCTCCCAATGAATTTTCCAGTGTATTATAACATACTTGCTGTTTAATCGCCTTGATAGAAGTGACAAGGTCTCGTTAACGAAAGAAAAGGCAGCTACAATAGCCACCTTTTCTATACTACATTTAGCTTTTTAGCGATTATATTACGAAAAGCTTTGCTTAAACATCTCCAAGGTTTAAAGCCAAAGCACTCCAGTATCAAACAATTCTTGCACATGTTTGTCTTATACTTGTCAGACTGAACAGTTAAGGAAAACTTCGAATGCATAATCATCCCACGAAGAATGCAAATCAACCCCAATGGTGTAATGAGTCCACGAATGCCACATATCATAGCGGACTTTCGTAAATGCATGTTCCACAGAAATTGCTTTTTTCTCTTTTATTGTTCCATCTGTCGTGCGAGAAATCCAGCTGCAGTTTCTACCGCTTTTTGTTCTACCTCACCAAGGGACTTTTCCTTTGATAAAATGACAACTGCACCAATTGGATCCCCATTTGCAATTATAGGACCGATTGTATACGATGAGATTGTCTCATCAGCACCCTCTACGATGGATATTTGACGTTCTTCCGTTTCTAAGATTGAAGTTCTGTCTTCCATCGCTTTTTCTATTAGTTCGCTAATATTTTTATTTAAGTATTCTTTTTTAGATCCTCCTGCAACTGCGATAAAAGCATCGCGGTCACAAATAAGTACTTGATGCCCTAAGCTATCAAATAGTGCTTCTGCATACTCCTTCGCAAAATCGCTTAGTTCACTGATTGGGGAGTATTTCTTTAAAATGACCTCTCCATCGCGATCAACGAAAATCTCTAATGGGTCTCCCTCTCTAATACGTAACGTTCTACGGATTTCCTTTGGGATAACTACTCGACCTAAATCATCAATACGACGAACAATACCAGTTGCTTTCATTCTTATGATGCCTCACTTTCATCTGATGATTAAAGAATAGTGGTGATTGTTGGAATGTTCAAAGGTCGGGTGAAAATTGACACAGCTAGTAGAGGACCTTCAATTAACTACCGACACGTGCTGTGTCAAACAATTGAAGTACCCACATTCTGTGGAACTTGTTGGCGTGTTATTTCGTCCCACTCGTATTAACTGCATACCCACTGGCACTCAACATTTCGCTGCCTCGATGTTTCAAATCATAGGATGTGCTAGTGTTGACAAGACATAAGAACTTGATGTTTTGTCAACGTGGTCCTTTCCATCCTCCCATTGAACACTCATTTGATGTACATTTTGTATAGATTTGAATAAATCACCATTTGTTGTTGAGTTTAGTATCTTACACCAACAAAGTTCTATTCACGTTGATTGTGTTTTTTCACAACAGGAAAAAATAACCATACATCAGAACTATCGGCACTTAAGACTTTGGTTCTATTCGTCATATTGTTATGGGTATAGAGATAACTTATACCGCATTTACATTTTCTTTTTTCACATTTTGTAAACCTTTCACCATCTCATAGATGATTCCTAACCATTCGTTCACTTCGAGTCCCTTTGTTTGGATGACAATCTTTAACTTACTGCCTTCCATTCCAAGACCAACCATTCGTCCAAAGGTATTACCGAGTTTAAATATCTTCTGACCATCGATTTGACTGCTAGCTTCATCAGATAGAAGAATTGTGACTTCTTGCTTAGCTTGTTTGATGGATATTACCTGTTCAGCTAATGCATAGACTTTAATTTGAGCAATTTTGAATAAGTAGTCAACTTCTACAGGATATTCACCAAAACGGTCAACCATTTCTTCTTGAAGTTCTTCCACATCTTCCATAGTTGTAATACCTCTAAAACGTTTATACATATCAATTTTTTGGCGACCATCTGAAATATACGCATCTGGAAGATAGGCATCCACCTCGACATCAATCTCCACATTTGCTTGTTTTACAGCCGTAGTATCACCTTGGCGTTCTGCAATTGCTTCTTTCAACATTTGAGAGTAGAGGTCAAATCCAACAGAATCGATATAACCATGTTGTTGTGCACCTAATATGTTTCCAGCACCACGTATCGATAGGTCACGCATGGCAATTTTGAACCCAGATCCAAGCTCGGTAAATTCTTTAATGGCTTGAAGTCGTTTTTCAGCTACTTCATTCAGTACCTTATCCTTACGATAAGTAAAATACGCGTAGGCAACTCGATTTGAACGTCCTACTCGTCCTCTTAACTGATAAAGCTGTGAAAGTCCCATTCGATCTGCATCCTGAACAATCAATGTGTTAACGTTTGGTATATCAACACCTGTTTCAATAATAGTCGTTGTAACAAGGACATCAAACTGACCATCAAGAAAATTTAAGATCACGGATTCTAGTTCATTTTCTGTCATTCTTCCATGGGCATAAGCAATTCTTGCATCTGGAACAAGCATAGAGATTTCTTCTGACTTCCGTTCGATATCCTCTACTCTATTATATAAAAAGTATACTTGGCCATCCCTTGCCATTTCCCGTTCAATAGCTTCTCGTATTAGTTCACCATTGTATTCAACCACATATGTTTGAACAGGAAATCGGTTCTCTGGCGGTGTCTCAATTACCGACAAATCACGAACACCAAGCATCGACATATGAAGTGTTCGTGGAATTGGAGTTGCAGTCAATGTGAGAACATCAATATTTGCCTTAAGTTGTTTGATTTTTTCCTTATGCGTAACACCAAAACGTTGTTCTTCATCGATAATTAATAGACCTAAATCCTTATACGTAATGTCCTTAGACAATAAACGATGTGTTCCGACAACGATATCAACTGTTCCGTTATTCAATCCTTTTATTACTTCTGTTTGCTGTTTTCTTGAACGGAAACGATTTAATAGACCAATTGAAATCGGAAAGTCCTGGAACCTCTCACGTATTGTTTCATAATGTTGCTGTGCCAAAATCGTGGTTGGCACTAAGAAAGCAACCTGTTTTCCGTCCATAATTGCCTTAAATGCAGCACGTATCGCAACCTCTGTTTTTCCATAACCCACATCTCCACAGAGAAGGCGATCCATTGGACGTTCTCGTTCCATGTCCTTTTTAATTTCCTGAATCGATCGTAATTGATCCTCTGTTTCCTGATATGGAAAGGAAGCTTCAAATTCTCTTTGCATTTCCCCATCAGGTGAAAAAGCAAATCCTTTACTCGCTTCACGCTCAGCATATAGTTTTATCAGATCATCTGCTATATCCTGAACAGATGATTCAACCTTCTTTTTAACACGCTTCCAGTCGGTTCCACCTAATTTGTATATCTTCGGTTCTTTTCCTTCAGACGCTACATATTTCTGCACTTGTTCGATTTGATCAACTGGTACATAAAGCTTGTCACTGCCCTGATAGCGGATATGCAAATAGTCCTTGTGGATTCCGTTAATTTCTAGAGTTTCAATCCCTAAATACTTACCAATACCATGGTTCACGTGAACCACATGGTCGCCGACTTGCAATTCAGAATAGCTCTTTATTCGCTCCGCATTTGAAAGCTTTTGCTTTCGTTTTGTTTTTTGCATTTTTTTCTTAAAAAGCTCTTCTTCTGTTATGACCGCGATATGTTGCAAAGGTAATTCAAAGCCATCCTGGAGATCACCAATTAAGATTTGAGGCTTACCTAGCAAAATATCTCCATCACTTTTACTTGTAATTGCATCGATTTCATAGTCTGACAGGACCTGTTCTAGCTTTTTAACTCGTTCTTCATTCGAACCAAGAAAAATGACAGAGTAATTCCCTTTCTGCCATCGTTCCAGCTCCGCTTTTAGCACATGCATCTGTCCATGGAAATTTTGCATTTGTTTACAAGACATATTTAAAATATTCTGTGGGCTTGTATGTGGTACATGCCGTAAGAAAAGAGAAAGATACACCAAAGGATTTGTCGATTGTTGAAGAAGCTTTGCGAACGGATGTGACAAGGTAATGTTATGAATGATTTCCCCTTGTGATAATAAGCTCGTAACGAAGTCAGCCTCTTCTTTATCAAGACTCTCAGCCATCTCCTGTACTCTACTAATTTCATCTATTAAAACGATCCCCTCAGCGGGTAAATAGTCTAGTAAACTAGCAGGCTGGTCGTAAACTAAGGAAAGGTATTTAAACATTTGTTCTATTGTTTGCCCATTTCTTAATTGTTCAAGTTCATATGAAATGTTCTCTAACAATAGTTCCTTTACCTTTTCATCCTTGATTTTCTTCAAGCTTTTGGCTAGTCCTTCTTCTAACACTTGTACGCCTTTTTCTAAATGCGACGGCGAAAGTAATATTTCAGTTGCAGGTCCAATCAAAATCGAGTTAATTTTCCCTTGTGATCGTTGGTCTTCAATTGAAAATGTACGAATTGAATCAACCTCTGTATCAAACAACTCAATACGAACTGGATTTTCCTCTGTTAAAGGATATATATCGAGAATTCCACCACGTACACTGTACTCTCCAGGTGCCGACACCATGGATACCCGTTCATAGCCCATTGCTATTAGTCTTTCTAATATATCGGATACCTCTATATCTTGGCCAACAGTAAATGATAACTGACTTTCTTTCCAGATTTCTTTGGGTGGAAGAAGCCTTTTTAATCCTGCAATTGGTGCAATAATGATTCCTTTAGATTGGTGATTCCAATAATTTAATGCTTCAATACGTTGTCCTTTTAGCTCTGGACTAGCGATTCCTATTTCCGAAGCAATTAATTCATTAACAGGATAAAGGAAAACCTCATCTTCATTTAAAAGTCCGTTTAAATCTTCATAAATTTTCTGCGCCTGGTACAAATTATGGGTGACGACCAAAATTGGCCGATTTGTCTGCCTATAAAGAGCAGCCGTAAATACTGTGCGAGCAGAGCCGGATAAACCTGCAATTAACTGTTCACGTAGTCCACCATCTATTCCATCAATAACTGATTTTAATTCATCATTATTCCCTATATATTGTTGTAGTCCCTTAAGCAACACAGGTAACCCCCTCTCGAAGTTTTTGCAAGTGTTTCACCACATGCATCAATGCTTTCTTTTATTTTCAGGTATACTTACCCCTGTTTAAAAAATGATACCTTCTCTATTTTACGTAAATAGAAAAACGCTTTGGTTGCATAGGCCAAAGCTTTTTTCTTATTGAATAAACGATTCGAATTGATGATAGTCAGGGTTGCGATGTAATGCTTCCTGACAGTCCTCACAAATTGTTTTTACAAGAATGTCTCCATTCGCTTGGTACGAAATCATCTCTTGTCGCTCTTCATCTGTTAATTGATGAAATCCAAGACTTTCACTATGCAAGGTCAAGTTATCAATGCTACCGACCTTCACACCACAATGTCTACAATGGTAGTGTAGTGACATAAGAATCCTCCTTTGCTGATACGTGCCACAGTTTATACTTTCTAGTATAAACCGCTATGAGGTTCTTTATTCACTACTCACATACCAAACAGATGTGCTTTTGTGAATGAACAATTGAGTTCACGTGATGTGTCACAATGACTTGCCACACTCAAGGAGGACGTTATTGTGAACGAACAACGTAAAAAAGTAATGACTGCTGGATACACTTACAATATTTATTGACGTGAATCCACTGACTATAGTTTAGTATACTATATTACTTTGCATTAAATTCATTCATCACTTGCAAAAACGGTGTAGATAGCCATGCTTGTGCTGCTTCAGAAGAATTTCGAATCGCATTTTTGATATCCTCAGACTCTTCCGCTTGGAAACGCCCTAATACATAGTCAGTTATTTTCATGCCATTTGTCGGACGATTGATTCCGATACGAATTCGCTTGAACTCCTGAGTACCTAAATGGTTAATGATGGATTTCATACCATTATGGCCACCAGCGCTCCCTTTTTCACGAAGCCTGATTTTCCCGACGGGTAGGTCAAGCTCATCATATATCACAAGTATCTCATCTACTAGAATATCATAATAATCCATTAGTGGCCTGATACATTCTCCTGATAAGTTCATATATGTTAGTGGCTTTAAAAGTAGAACCTTCTCGCCATTTACCATTCCTTGGCCAAATATCCCATTAAATTTCGCCTTATCTAGGGGGATATTTAATTGCTCTGAAAGCTCATCAATTACCTTAAAACCAATATTATGTCTTGTTTCCTCATACTGCCTACCTGGATTTCCCAACCCTACTATTAGCTTCATTTCTTCCCCACCTTGTTTCACTACTAAAGCATATTTTCATACCTTAGGCCATGCATAAAGCTAGCTAACCTTTTACAATAAATATACCAAGACCTAGAGGATCTTTAACACCCAGCCTAGGGCTTAATGTGGCAAAAGGACGTAACCTTTTTGGTTACGTCCAGCCCTTTACTTTATCCTTCAGCAGACTCGTTAGTTTCTCTGCCTTCTAGATTCTCTGGTTCACCTGGCTCTTGTTCTTCCCCTGTGCTTATCTCTTCTTCCTGTCTCGGTGCAAGAACAGATGCCACAACCTGTGAAGTATCTTGATTAATCGTAAATTTACCGTTTGTATTAATATCTTCTAATGTAATAACATCCCCAACCTCTACTTGTGAAACATCAATATCGATTGATTGTGGTATATCAGAAGGGAGAGCTGAAATCGAAATTTGATGAATGGACTGCTGGAGCACTCCACCATCTTTTACACCAGCCGCTTCCCCAACTAAATTGATATTCACATCAACTGTTACTTCCTCTGACATGTTTACAATCTGGAAATCCGCATGAATGATTTCACTCTTAATTGGGTCTGTTTGAACTTCGTGAAGCATAACAGAATGCTGATTATTATTAATTGCAAGCTTAATAATCCCATTCCGACCAGTAGTCCGAATTGTTTTCAAAAAATCAGCACTATTAATATAAATAGGTTGACTTTGATTTGGCCCATTTAAGATAGCTGGAATATTTCCTGCTTTTCTAATATTTGTTAGTGTTGAGCGCTTGTCTTTTACACGCTCAATCGCTTCTAATACTGTAGACATTTTTTATACACCATCCTTGGAAGATTTAGTCATATTACTAAATTTCCCCTAATGATGGCGAACTAAACCCTACTTTTAGCAAATTTAGTCAAAAAGTGTGCTAACGGATTGTTGCTCATGAACACGAATAATAGCCTCACCGATTAGTGGTGCTACAGAAAGTTGTTTGATTTTATCAATTCTTTTTTCTTCTGGTAAAAGAATCGTATTCGTTACAACTAGTTCTTTAATCTTTGAGTTCTGAATGCGTTCGATTGCTGGCCCTGAAAGTACGGGATGTGTACAGCATGCATATACTTCAGAAGCACCATTTTCAACGAGTGCATTCGCCGCTAATGTAATGGTTCCAGCTGTGTCAATAATATCATCAATTAAAATAGCTGTCTTCCCTTCGATATGACCAACGATGTTCATTATTTCTGCCACATTAGGCCTTGGTCGTCGCTTATCGATAATAGCAATCGGGGCTTTTAATCTATCTGCCATTCTACGTGTACGTGTAACTCCACCGTGGTCTGGTGACACTATTACGATGTCTTCAAGATTCTTTTCTTTGAAATATTCAGCTAAAATGGTTACACCCATCAAGTGATCAATCAAAATATCGAAAAAGCCCTGTATTTGTGGTGCATGAAGGTCAAGTGTTATTACACGATTCGCTCCTGCTGTTTCTAACAGGTTTGCGATAAGTTTCGCAGTAATTGGCTCACGTGCACGTGCTTTACGATCCTGTCTAGCATACCCATAATAAGGCATTACGATATTAATGGTTTTTGCAGATGCACGTCTTAGTGCATCAATCATAATTAACATTTCCATGATATTCTCGTTTACTGGTGCACTAGTAGATTGAATGACAAAAACATCACATCCACGAATACTTTCTTCAATGTTGATCTGAACTTCCCCATCGCTAAAACGTGTGACAGAGCATTTCCCAAGCTCTACACCAATGTATTTTGCGATTTCCTCCGCTAAAGGTGCATTCGAATTTAAGGAAAAAACCTTTAAGCTAGAGTCACGGTACTGATTAGGCATATTCTTTGCCAACCTCCATTAGGAATTTTTCTTTTGATTTAAGATTTCAACATAATTCTCTTTATTGACTTGACGGGCTCTTGCAATCGAAAGAGCGTTGCTTGGTACTTCGCTTGTAATTGTAGAACCTGCCGCAACGTATGCTCCCTTTCCAACAGTTACTGGAGCTACTAAATTTGAATTGCAGCCAATAAACACATCATCTTCAATTTTAGTTAAAAATTTATTTTTTCCGTCATAGTTCACAGTGATAGAGCCACAGCCAATATTAACATTTTTGCCAACCTCAGCATCTCCAATATAACTTAAATGAGACGCTTTACTTCCCTCACCGAAAACAGCCTTTTTCAATTCAACAAAGTTTCCAACCTTAACCTTGTCACTAATCTCTGTTGCTGGACGGATATGCGCAAATGGCCCAATTGCTACATCATTTCCAATACTACTATCATGCGCAACTGAATGACGAATTACTGTTCTATCTCCAATTTTACAATTTTTAATTTCAGAATTTGGACCAACTTCACAGTCAGCGCCAATTTCTACCTCTCCCATTATAACAGTGCCTGGATATAAAACGGTGTCTGAACCGATTTTTGCATCTGCTGAAATGTACGTATTATCAGGATCGATAATCGTAACTCCATTCATCATGTGTTGCTTATTAATTCGTTGTTTCATTAATTTTTCCGCCTGCGAAAGTGCATAACGGTCATTCACTCCAAGTGTTTCTTCAAAAGAATCTGTCTGGAATGCAGAAACAATTTCACCTTTCTTTTTCAGAATTTCAATGACATCAGGGAGATAATACTCTCCTTGCACATTGTCATTCGATACATTTGAAAGCGCTTCAAATAGTGCTTCGTTATCAAAACAGTATGTTCCTGTATTTATTTCTGTTAGCTTACGTTCTTCTTCTGTTGCATCTTTATGTTCAACAATGCGCTCAACATGTCCTTGCGCATTGCGGACAATTCTTCCGTAACCAGTTGGTTCAGCAGCCACTGCCGTTAAAATAGTAGCTTTTGCTCCAGCATCTTCATGCTGCTTAAGTAAAGCTTCCATTGTCTCTGATGTAATAAGTGGAGTATCACCACAAACAACTAAAGTAATTCCTTTTTCATTTGCTAAATGGTTTGTTGCTTGCATCACTGCATGTGCCGTCCCTAACTGTTCTTCTTGAAGGGCATATTCACTATTATCTCCGATTTGAGCTTTTACTTTTTCCGCGCCATGTCCAACGATTGTCACAAGCTTTTGTAGGGACAGTTGTGAAAGCTGATCCACTACATGCTGTACCATTGGTTTTCCACATACAGGGTGTAGAACCTTATAAAGCTTTGATTTCATACGTGTTCCTTGCCCTGCGGCCAAAATTACGCCATATCTGTTTGTCATGTTCAGGCCTCCAATTAACCTAATCAAATTCGCCTCGACGAATTTGCGCCAGTTTTTTTTCAAGCTTGCCAGATGTGATTCTTCAAACCGTAGCATAATTGCCTCAGCTTATCGCTTCACACCAATAAGGCTTACTGGCATTTTCCTTCTCTCGAGGACTGAGTACCAGTTGCTGAAAATCCACCTTAAAAATCGCATTTCTTTCGCCAGAGGCACTACCTTTATATAATCCTCAAATGAATAAAGGTAAACCTTTTTATCCATTTCGAATATATCTTAAATAGAGACCATTTTCAAGAAAACTAACGAAAGTGCCTTAATTTTTTGCTTGAGAAATTTTGATTATGCAGAATAAAAAAAGAGCCTACTATAATTATAGGCTCTTTACTGTTATATTTATTTTAGGATGCCCCTGCTTCCTCAAACTCAACCTCTACTTCACCTAAGCGGTGATACTCAGCTAGTACTGCATCTTGAATCTTTCCACGCGTACCTGAGTTAATCGGATGAGCGATATCGCGAAACTCTCCATCTGGAGTGCGTTTGCTCGGCATTGCAACAAATAAACCATTGTTGCCGTCAATTACACGAATGTCATGAACCACAAATTCATGGTCTAACGTAATTGATGCAATCGCTCTCATTCTTCCTTCAGTGTTAACGCGGCGTAATCTAACGTCTGTCACTTCCATTCTGTTCACCACCTTTTTGACTATATAAAAACTTAGTTATTCATATTCAACGAAAAGTTTGAAACTCCTGCTAAATATTAAAATTTTTTAAAAAAGATTCATACTTTTTTGGGAATGAACAGAATATTTGTGATAAAAACAGTTAAAAAGGCATTTAAAATAAAAAGGGATAAAAAGGACCCACAAAACTTTCATAAGATGTGATTGCTCCTGCCGTTCGCCACATCACGCGGATTAAAGCTAGTAAAAGTCTTTACTCGATGTGTCTTTTTTAGCCTTTTTTTTTAGGATTTTCGTTTATTTTACGAGTGCGATAACTTCAATCTCCACCAATACATCTTTCGGAAGTCTTGCTACTTCAACTGTTGAACGAGCTGGTTTGTGATCGCCAAAAAATTCTCCATAGACTTCATTGAGTTCTGCAAATTCATCCATGTTCTTAATAAATACGGTTGCTTTAACAACTGTGTCTAAAGAGCAATTTGCTGCAGCCAATACAGCTTGAAGATTTTTAAATACTTGTATTGTCTGTTCTTTAATACCCCCACTTACTAACTCACCTGATGGCGTTAATGGAATTTGTCCAGAGCTATAAAACATATTATTTACGACAATTCCTTGTGAATAAGGTCCTATTGCAGCTGGCGCTTGGTTTGTTTGAACTTGTTTCATGCTTCTTCCCCCATCTCATCTTCAATTTCTATTTTTTGTAGGTAAGATTCATAATTACCGACCGTTACCTTAATTTGTTTTTCTTTTACATCAACATCGGTTAGTCTTACTAAGGATATGTACTCATCGACTAGTCTTTCTTCAACACCCTCTGACTCGACTAAGACACCGATCCCTTTTAAGTTTGCATTAAACTCTTCAAGTATACTTACCATTCCATTGACAGTACCGCCCGCTTTCATAAAGTCATCGATGATAAGTACATTAGAGCCTTCTTTCAAGCTTCTTTTTGCCAAAACCATCGTTTGAATACGTTTGGTCGATCCAGAAACATAATTAATGCTTACGGTAGATCCTTCTGTTACTCGATTGTCGTGTCTTACTATTACCACTGGTACGTCCAAATGCGATGCAACCGCATATGCCAAAGGGATTCCTTTAGTTGCAACAGTCATAACAACATCTATTTCAAGTTTCGAATAGATTGAGGCAAAGATTTTCCCGATTTTATTGACAATTCTCGGATCACCAAGTATATCTGTCAAATATAAATATCCACCTGGAAGAAGTCGATCTGGGTTTGCGATTACCTCACAAAGCTCACTAACAACTTTACTTGCTTCTTCTTCCCCAACCATTGGAATAAACTTCACTCCACCAGCAGCTCCTGCTACCGTAATTAATGTCCCAATTCCTTGTTGTTCAAAAGTTTGCTTGATAATAGCCAAGTCCTCACTTATTGAGGATTTAGCAGAATCGTATTTTTGTGCAAAAAAGGAAAGTGATACAAGGTGCTGTGGGTGTAACAGCAAGTGATTTGTCATATCAACTAGTCTACTACTCCGTCTAAATTTCATTGTTGCCCTCCAAAAACCGAATGTTTTAATGATAATATATCACTAATGTCCGTTCTAATCAAATGCACCTCGGCGTATTATAGTCCAGTTTGAGCCGTTCCCTGGGGGCTTTAATCCAAACATACTGACAGTCACATATCGCATAGTTTGCTTAGTCTACATATAAATTACATGCTTGAATGAAGTTAATCACTATTCCGTTCACCAATCAACCTAACTGCATAAACTTGATCACAAAAGCCACGTAATCCATTATAAATCCGTTGCATTCTTGATTCTCTTTGAACCAATCCAAAAACAGTTGGACCACTTCCACTCATTAAAACCGCATCTGCTCCGAATCGTTTCATTTGGTCTTTTATATGTGCTACTTCAGGATGAAGCTTTAAGGTAACATCTTCTAACACATTTCCAACTCGACTGCAAATGCCGTTAAAATCCTTTGTTTCGATAGCTTGTATCATGCCGTCCACATCTGGATGGTTTATTTTATCGATTGAAAGATTTTGATAAACATCGGCCGTGGAAACACCTATTGTTGGTTTTGCCAAAATAACCCAACAGTGCGGAGGTGCTGGTAACTCTGTAATGACCTCACCACGTCCTGTCGCTAGAGCAGTACCCCCGTATACACAGAAAGACACATCTGAGCCAATCTCAGCGCCAATGGAGGCTAGTTCATCTAGACTAAGTCCAAGACCCCAAAATTTATTTAACCCTCTTAATGTCGCAGCTGCATCACTGCTTCCGCCTGCTAAACCTGCAGCTACAGGGATTGATTTTGTAATTGAAATGACTACGCCCTTTTTAACACCAAATCTTTTTTTTAGTAAATTAGCCGCTTGGTAAGCCAAATTACGGCTGTCATCTGGCACAAAACGATTATGCGAAATAACTTTTATGTCATCACCCTCATAATCTGACAATTCAAGCCTATCCGATAAATCGATGGTTGTCATAATCATACGTACCTCATGGTAACCATCCTGTCGTTTATGCAAAACATCAAGTGCCAAGTTTATTTTTGCTGGGGCCTTAACTAATAATTTCATGTAAACACCTGCTTTAAACGTAAAATTCAATATTGACATTGTACCACAAAGTAAACACCGCAAAACAGTGATGTTACATAGTCTCCAATGTTTTTTATGTAAATAGAATGATAAGATTTCAAACCGTTCTTGTTCAGGAGCTTTTGGATATAAAGAAAGCCGAAGCGAGTCTGCTCCGGCGTCGTAGTTCAAAGAAACTGCTTTTATTGGTTATTTCCTTTATTCGCTAGCTGTTGTTGTCCAATCTCTATCGCGCGTTTTACCATATTTCCAGCATCTCGCGATCTTATGGCACCCCAACCTTCATTTTTAACCGTATCATAAAAACCAAGTTCTTTCGCGAGTTCTTCTTTAAAGGCTTCCGACATAATACCTTTTCGTCTTCCCAATTACAACAACTCCCTTCATACTACGACAACCTTATTATTTGAAACAACGGAACAAGTTATAGTAACAAATTTTGGGCCCAGAGAAGAGTCCCAAGCATGTCATATTTTTTTGAACCGATGCGTTTATTTTAGTTTGCATACTCTAACCGCAACCTTACCTTACTCATTGTTAACACCTTGTAGAGGATATATACTTTTCTTCCAAAAATGGCGGTCAAAGTAAATTCCATGTGATTATCAATAAAGCACAAGCGATGACGAAACTGACTAAACAGCTTACACTATATGTAAATTACCTGATTTTGTCATTCTCTAGCTTACCTTTGTAATTTCAAAGCAAAAAAAAAGGTTCTAAATCAAATGTTGGGGTTTTAGGCTACCGCGCTACGCTTGGTGGCCTCTATAAAAAATGATGGATGGTACCATTCATCATTTTTTATAGAGGAGAATCACACCAACTCGGTTAACCAATATGTACCCCAATTCTTTTATACTTGTGTGTTAATAAAATCTTCGCCCTAAAGCGTTCAAAAACTCTAAATCCATAAGCATTTCTCTTTAGAACTTTGGTTGAATTATTAATTCCCTCTAAAAACCCATTTGAATATTCATAGGCAAAGCTATTTAATACTTCAACTTGCCAATTTTGTATGGTCTTTATTGCTTTAATCATTTCAGGTATCTTTGAATCCTCAATTAACTTATATAGTTCTTCCAATTCCTTTTTAACCAAACTGATACTGTTTTTTCCGTTTTCTTTGGCACGTAAAAACCAAGAACGATATGCCTCTTTAATTTCATATGCTTGTTTGAGTTCATTCGACATCTCCAAGTAACGATTTAAATGCCATTTCTCATCCTTAGTTAAGCGTTGGCAGTCTTTATGAAAGACATGTTTCATACGTTTACACTTTTTACGGTCGTAGCCATGAAATTGGTTTTGTACTCGACGTCTTACTCCATCAAGCCCCCAATAGATGTAACGACAAAAATGAAATCTATCAGCTACAATAACAGGTTTACCTAATGCCTCTTGAACGGCTGCTTTAAAGGAATGATTCATATCCATTATGACTATTTGCACTCTAGATCCGTGCTTTCTTAAGTAGTCTTTTATCGTACGTTTATAACGATTTGGTAGAATATCAATCGGTTCTTTTGTTATCCCATTCGCAATGATTAACTGGTATTTCCCTTCGCGGGTATCACCCTTGTATTCATCAATAGCTATAACTGTAGGTAATTCTTCCACCGGACGAATTTCACTTCGTGAAATTTGATCGAATCGACGTATAATGGTTGAAGATGAACACCCGTAGATTTCAGCTGTTTCCTTAAATGTTTTTCCTTTAATCGCTTTAATTGATATAGCTTGATTCCATTCTATTGAGGTACGTTGATAACGCATGACAAAAGGATTTTTCTCTGAAAAACGTTTCCCACATTCACAGACATATCGTCTACGCTTATAAAAGATTTGGGTTTTTCTTTCAAACCACTTTAAGTGTTGAATTTTTTGTATACGATAGTCATGAATTTTACTCGTCCTTTGATTACATTTAGGGCACCGATGTACTTTTCGCTCCATTTCAACGTACAGGCGGATAACTTCGCCCACTTCTTCAACATTGGTTAGGATAGACCCTTTTAATCCAGGAATAATCATGGTAAAATCCATGTACACGCAACTCCATTCTTTAGACTTGTTTCTAGACAATTCAAGTATAAATGAATGAGGAGTTTGCGTGTTTTTTTATGCACACAAAATTTTGTTTAAACCCCAACAAATATTATAGAGCCAAAAAAAAAGCAGCAAACAAATATGTTTACTGCCCACTTATTGCTACGTTTCCGTTTGTCTCATCAAAGAATGTTAATTGAACGGTTTCTGTAAGAATATCAGCATAACTGTATGAAACTCGCTCAAATGAATTTTCATCCTGGTCTAACTCAATCACAAATACAGAGGGGTACGTTTCAGCGAGCACACCTGAGCGCTCAATTGTCTTTCTACGACCACCATTAGCCTTTAATGTAAGACGCTTACCTAAATTAGTGTCTAGAGATCGTTTAATATCAAGCAAAGTTTTTCCCATTTCCACTCCACCTCACTATTTTTAGTATACCAAAAAAAACACCGAACGTCAAATAAAACTAAAATTATAACAATGAAACAAAATACTTGTCAATGACTATTTTACGTCAATTTTCTCAGTGCACAACCGATAGTATGTACAAAAATGCTGTCAATATGTATATTTATCACTATTTCTTTTTGTCGACAAAATTTTTATCTTATCGTTAAAAAACAATAAAACATCAAAGAATCTCTAGCGTATCACCGTTAGAGATTCCCTTTCTCCTCATTATCAACTAGTCTATGATAGGGCATCCCTGTTCGTAAAAGTCCCTTTGTTTCAATTCCACCAATGCCTTTTTCTCCTGTTAACGTATTGCGAAGAACATCCCACACATTGACCCTTTCATCAAACGGAGTAAAACTAATCTTTGCAACGATATACACAGGGTCTAGAGCGTGTATATTGACTCTTGAAGGTGAACTTGCATAATTTGCTCCCGCGCGAATTAACGACTCAAAATGAGATTGACAAGCACCTGCAAAGATAACGAGTTGGTCTAAATGTGGAACCCTTTTCCTTGCTTGTCGGACCGCTTGAGCAAAATGACGAGAATGTCGATATGCCTTTAATTCGGAAACCTTACCCTTTGTTTTTGAATAGGCATCATGACCAGTTATCACAAGTATGTCTGGTCTATATGCATCCATTAGTTCATCAATTTTTTCAGGCATTTCCGTTTCATGACAGTGTATCCCATATACAGGAACACCAATTTTTTTATATAAATCAAGACATTTATTTAAGTAGTTGGGATCTCCATCGATATGCAAGACTCTTCCTGGGATTTGGAAAAACTCTGCATTATTGGAATACCCACCTGTCGCATGGTATTCATTTTTTTCCCTGATAAGCTGATAATCCTGGCGAAATAATCGATAGGAATGATCCGCTTTTTCTCGTTCCATTCTTTGTCTTTTTCGTCTTTCGTTCTCATTAATTAAAACTAAGTCTTCATATGGAGCATCTGCAATCAACCTTACATCCTCACCATTTAAATAAACAATTCCATCGTGTGTTATTTCTGTTACTTTAAACATTAAGTCAAATTGATAAGATTTACGTGCAACGATATCGCCTACTTTTATATTCATCCTCACTCACTCCAACTTTGAGGTAATTTCCGCTTAGGTGATGCCTACTTGTTAGCCTATGCAGCATTCCACAAAATGGTGAGGAGATAGTAGAGAGTTATAACGTCCTATTTAGAAAAGTAGGTCCATTTAATGACTTTGTTAGTAGAAAAAATGTAGCAAAAACCAATTTTATCAAGAACAACATAATTTACGAAAACAACCAAACAAAAAAAAGACCCACTATTCAGTAGGTCCCTTGGATAATGCTTTATATATGCCATCACTTAACTGTCCAAATTCTTGAATTGATAATGTTTCACCGCGACGTTTCGGATCTATATTTGCAGTTTCTAAGCATTTTTCAATAACCTCTTTATGGATTTTACCGTTAGGAAGGTTAGACGTTAAATTGTTTAAAATCGTTTTCCTTCTTTGTCCAAATGCTGCGCGAACAATATCAAAAAAGAATGACTCATTTTGTACCTTCACAGCAGGTTCTTCCCGTCTTAACAAGCGAATCACCGCTGAGTCTACATTTGGCTGGGGTACAAATACAGTTCTTGGTACTGTCATAACGGTTTCAGCTGTCGTGTAGTATTGAATGGCAATTGATAAAGAGCCATAATTCTTTGTACCTGGTGCCGCTGAAATACGATCGGCAACTTCCTTTTGAAGCATGACAACAATGCCTCTTAAAGGGAGATTCTCTGTTAACAGTTTCATAATGATTGGCGTGGTCACGTAATATGGAAGATTGGCAACAACCATGATATCTTTTATTCCCTGCATCTTTTCATCAATAACAGACCGTACATTGGCTTTTAGGACATCCTCATGAATCACTTCTACATTCTCATACGGAGATAATGTGTCCGCCAATATTGGCAATAGGCGTCCGTCTATTTCAAATGCAACAACCTGTTTCGCCCGTTTGGCAAGTTGCTCAGTTAATGCACCAATACCTGGACCAATTTCAATCGCCCCTGTTTCGCTCGTTATTTCAGCATGATCTACGATGCGATGTAAAATATTCGTATCAATTAAAAAGTTTTGCCCTAAACTTTTCTTAAAAGAAAAACCATATTTTTCCAGAATTGCTCTTGTTCGTATAGGTGTGGCTATGTCTTTCATCACTTTACCTTTTCCCCCTGTAGCACTTTTTCAACCGCCTCATCAAATACCTCTTTTGAAATCTGAAACATTTGTAGACGCTTATAAAGCTGTTTTCCGTTAGTATAACCAATTTTTAAAAGGACGCCTAATTTCTCCCTACGTTCTTTTGCTTTGCTCCCACCGATCAATCCTGCGTCCACTAGCGCGTCAAATTCAATTTCAGAGTGAAAGTCCTCTGCCTCTTGTTTTACATCCGCTAATGCCCTGCGAATGGCTTCAGGAGTGGCGTGCTCAACTCCTACCTTTTTTTTCGACTTAGCAAGTGCCTCATTTTTAGGTAAAAAGGCGTGTTTACACCCGGGTACTGCATTCGCAACAATTTTGCGAATCCGCTCACCTGGATAATCGGGGTCTGTGAACACAATGACCCCTCTCACTTCATGAGCATGTTTGATCCTCTCTAAAACTTCTTTATTTACAGCTGAACCGTTTGTTTCAATTGTATCAGCATCAACAGCCCTTTTAATTGCTACGGTATCATCTTTACCTTCTACTACAATTATTTCTTTTATTTTCATTTTTTTTGAAACCTTTCTCTGTTTAATTCGTCTAACATTATAGATACAAATATTACATAATTATAACAAAAAAGACGTTGATATAAAAAACAGGGCATAAGATACCCGCTTATTAACTTTTTGACTCAAGCAGAGCGGTGGAGTCTATTACGAGATAGAAAGAAAACATAAAAAAACAGAGGAATAATTCCTCTGTTACTATCAAGTTAATTTAAGATTTGGATTTTAACCTTTCGTTGCCCCCAACGATAGGCTTGAGATTTTTCCGAGAAAAAGACATCTATCTTATGGCCCTTTATATTGGAACCCTTGTCAGCAGCCACAGCATAGCCATACCCTTCTACATATACTTTTGTGCCTAATGGAATAATACTTGGATCAACTGCGATAACCTTCGCATTCGGGTTAGCGCGCAGGTTAATTCCAGTTGCAGTTACGCCTGAACACCCACTACAATATGCCGTATAAGCTGTAGAGGATACGTAGAACTCTTTAGATGCTTTTGAAGTACCACGGGAAACTTGTTTCACAATATCACGTGTCCCCACTGCAACAACTTTATCCTTACTATCTGCCAGCGTTTCTGTCTTGATAAGATCTCTTGAAACTTCTTTACCATTTTCAAGAACAACTTCATAATGCTTAGCGACTTTACCTTTTTGACCAGGATCTACCACTTTTTCCTTGCCTTTTTCAATGCTGTTGTCCTTTTTTCGAACTACGGCAAAGGCAACAGATTCTTCCACTACATCGGTGACTTTTTCTACTCGTACAACATTGACAACACTATTTGCTGTAATCTGTTCTTCCATCCCTGGTTCTACTCGATCCAATTCATTTAGTGTAATATTTTGACCTTTTAAAAAGTCAGCGACAGTAGTCGAAGTGGACCAAACTTGAGATTCGGTACCGCCGTCGTTTAATGTAAGTTGAAATGCTTTTGCCACTTCAACTTTCATATCTTTTGTTAGTTTTGTATCTATACTAGGACTAATTTTATCGTGCTCTGTAATTTCTACCTTCTCATCTTTGAAAAGATCTCCCACGGTATTGACAGTTGTCCAAACCTTTTTCGGTTGGTTATCAACTACAAGTTCGACTGGAATTGCCTCTTGCAATGTCACTTTCAGATTGTCTTTGATCGCCGTATCCATTGACGGTGAAAGTTCATCATGTTTTGACACATCTATCTCCAGATCCTGTAGAACTTCAGCAACCGTGTTTGCGTGCGTCCTTATAACTTGCTCATTACCATTTAATGATAGTGTAACTGTATCCTTTGTTGTTTCGTATGTAGCATATCCTGTACCAACTGCTACGAACGCTATCAAACTACTTATCGAGACTATGAATCTCTTTTTGTGTTTTGACTCGGAAAACAGTTTTTTCATGTTTTTAAGCAAATGAAAAACGCCTCCTTCTCTCAGTGGATTATATAAAGGATCATATTTTCTGTCAACCCCACCCCTTTTTTGCTCACCATTGTAGAATATTATGCAAGAAGAGTTTTTAAAAAGGAAGAATTAGTTGTCGACAAAGATATATATGAGATCAAGGAGGCATGTAGAACTTTTTCTATTTAACTTATTATTGGACAAGCTTTTGCTTTAATTGACAAAATTTACTATCATTATATGTCGAAAAATCGCTTCGCATTGTCGGATGTTTTTTGCGCAATTTCCTCAAAAGAGACTCCTTTTAGCTCCGCTATTTGTTCTGCTATATATTTCACATAGCTTGGTTCATTCCGTTTTCCTCGAAAAGGATGTGGAGTTAAATAGGGACAATCCGTTTCAATTAAGAGACGATCTAGTGGAATTTCGGCTGCCACTTCTTTTGGTTTTTTCGCGTTTTTAAAGGTTACAGGACCGCCGAATGAGATATAAAAATTCATATCCATACACTGTTTTGCCACTTCAATACTACCAGTAAAACAGTGCATAACCCCACCCACTTCACTTGCATTCTCTTCTTGTAGGATTTCGAGAATATCAGAAGTCGCTTCTCGATTATGAATGATAATGGGTAGCTTAACTTTCTTTGCTAGCGCAATTTGCTTGCGAAAGACTTCCTTTTGTATATCCTTTGGAGATTTGTCCCAATAATAATCGAGACCCATTTCTCCCAATGCAACTACCTTTGGATGCGAACAGAGCTCTTCTATCCATTTAAGGTCTTCGTCTGTCATATCTATAGCATCCACAGGATGCCAACCTACTGTGGCGTATATAAATTCATACTGTTCAGCCAGTTCAATAGCTCTTGTAATTGTTTCTCGATCAAAACCAACAACTACAATGGTTGTTACACCTTCACTCTGTGCTCTTTCAATTACTTCTTCTAAATCGTCTTGATACTGAATCGCATTCAAATGTGCATGTGTATCAATTAACATGTAAAAGACTCCTTTTTTTTCTAAATATGTAAAAAGGACAGAATCATCTGTCCTTCCTTTTGTCTAGTTTTCATAGTACTTTGCGCTTTTCTTGTTGTCTAGCTTCTGGCACCATCGGCTCGAGGTCACAAGTCAATCGCTTCCGAAGGCATAGGACGCCTTCTTTCAGCGCTTTTCTTGTGCTTGTCGCCGATGAACGGGCGCCATGCGCTTTCTTGTTGTCTAGCTTCTGGCGCCATCGGCTCGAGGTCACAAGTCAATCGCTTCCGAAGGCATAGAGCGCCTTCTTTCAGCGCTCGTCTTGTGCTTGTCGCCGATATTCGGGCGCCATGCGCTTTTCTTGTTGTCTAGCTTCTGGCACCATCGGCTCGAGGTCACAAGTCAATCGCTTCCGAAGGCATAGAGCGCCTTCTTTCAGCGCTCGTCTTGTGCTTGTCGCCGATATTCGGGCGCCATGCGCTTTTCTTGTTATTTTACTTTAGCTCCATTTGGTAGGCTTTGATCAATCGTTGCAACTGATAGCTTTCCGTCTACTGAACCTGCTAAAATCATCCCTTGTGATAGTTCACCACGTAATTTAACAGGTTTAAGGTTTGTTACACAAATGACTTTCTTACCTACTAGCTCTTCAGGGCTATAGTATTGAGCAATACCAGAAACAACTTGGCGTTTTTCATACCCTAGATCTAATTGAAGCTTTAAGAGCTTATCAGCTTTCTTTACAGGCTCTACTTGAAGTACTTCTGCCACACGAAGTTCTACTTTCATGAAATCATCGATGCCGATTTCATCGGCTTGTTCCACTTCTTGAACAGGTTCCTCTTTTTTCGCGCCACCTTGCATTTTCTCTTTAATGTATTCAACTTCTTCTGCAATTTCTAAACGTGGGAAGATAGGATCTCCTTTCGCTACCTGAATCCCCTCTTGTTTCATTCCAAACTCCAATAGGCTTTCCCATGTTTGTAACGCTTCATCCTCAATTCCAAGCTGTGCAAAAATCGCCCCAGGCGTTTTAATTAAAAATGGTTTAAGCATAATAGCCGAAAATCGAAGTGACTCTGCCAAGTGGCTCATAATAGACCCAAGTTCAGCCTTTTTCTCTTCATCTTTTGCCACAACCCAAGGTTGAGTTTCATCAATGTATTTATTCGTACGGCTAATAAACTGCCATAGTGCTGATAGTGCAACGGAAAACTCCATTTTTTCCATAGCCTCTTCATATTTTGCTACCGTTTCTCTAGCAAAACTCGCTAACTGTGTATCATATTCCGATTGGCTTCCCTGATACGTTGGAATATTGCCATCAAAATATCTTCCAATCATAGCAACAGTACGGTTCAGTAAGTTTCCTAGATCATTTGCTAAATCAAAATTGATGCGCTCAACAAATCCCTCGGGTGTAAATACACCATCAGCTCCGAAAGGAACTTCACGTAAGAGATAGTAACGAAGTGAATCCAGTCCATAACGGTCGATTAACGTAACTGGATCAACGACATTTCCTTTTGATTTTGACATTTTTCCATC
Organism: Bacillus nitroreducens; assembly: GCF_964021195.1. Classification (NCBI taxonomy): domain Bacteria; kingdom Bacillati; phylum Bacillota; class Bacilli; order Caryophanales; family Bacillaceae; genus Bacillus; species Bacillus nitroreducens. The sequence continues at coordinate 1,017,215 of NZ_CAXHYI020000003.1, forward strand.
CTTCATTAATAACCAACCATGCGCAAACACTTTTTTCGGAAGTGGAAGATCTAATGCCATTAACATAATTGGCCAATAGATGGTGTGGAAACGCACAATTTCCTTACCTACTAAATGAACATCTGCAGGCCAATACTTTTGATATTTTGAATCGTCATCTGTTCCATACCCTAATGCGGTAATATAATTCGATAATGCATCTATCCACACGTAGATCACGTGCTTCGGATCACCTGGTACTTTAATTCCCCAGTCAAAGGTTGTTCTTGATACAGCCAAATCTTCAAGTCCAGGTTTTAGAAAGTTATTGATCATTTCATTTTTTCGTGATTCAGGTTGGATGAATTCAGGATTTTCTTCATAATATTGGAGCAAGCGATCAACATATTTACTCATTTTAAAGAAATATGATTCTTCTTTTACTTTTTCAACTGAACGACCACAGTCAGGACAGTTACCATCAACCAATTGTCTTTCAGTAAAGAATGATTCACAAGGTGTACAGTACCATCCCTCATATTTGTCAAGGTAGATATCTCCCTGTTTCACAAGTTGGTCAAAAATCTTTTCGACAACTTTTTTATGACGATCTTCCGTAGTACGAATAAAATCATCATACGAAATTTCGAGTTTCTTCCATAATTCCTGGATACCAGACACAATCTCATCAACATACTCTTGTGGAGTAACACCTTTTTCAGTAGCTGAACGTTGAATTTTTTGACCATGCTCATCAGTTCCTGTCAAAAACATTACATCGTAACCACGTAATCTTTTGTAACGGGCCATTGCATCTGCTGCTACAGTTGTATAGGCGTGTCCTATATGTAATTTCCCACTTGGATAATAAATGGGTGTTGTCAAATAAAATGTTTTATTTTCTTGAGCCATCACAGTACCTCCCTAATCAAATGCACCTTGGTATATATGCGCCCAAATTTGTATGCCAAAGTAAAATAGCGTTCTTATTTTTGACCTTAGAAACTATAAACTTCTTTTAGAAATCTGAGGCATCTACCAGAGGCTTTATTTTTTTTCAATTAGGGATTTCCCCCAACTGAATTAAATACTTTTCATTCATACTCCAGAAATAGAAGACTTCGCTGAAAAAAATTCAATCGACCAAATTAGACATTACTATTCATCTATTCCTATTATATCTACAAAATATACCTAAAGCACGAGAAAAGCGCAAGCGCACTTAATGTAGAGATACTATACTTGTGAAACCTCTAAATGTGCTTAAAGATAAAAATGCACTTTAATTGAATAAGAAATTTTAGCAAACAAAGGGAAAACAATTACACAAATCGACATTTTTCGACACTATCTCCCATAGAAAAGTCGAAGTAAATTTCCATTTTTTATTCAGTTTCACTATAAATATAATAATACTAGTTATAAATTCATATTATATAGCTTACTTTAAAACCTGTATCTACAAGCTACTGCATGCCATTTTTATACATATTTTATAAGATTTGTAGTTAAAAATGATTGACGGTAATTGGAAATCTTGATATTATTATTTAGAAATCATTTTGTCGAAAATTGACGATAGAGAGAGATAAATATTACTACTATTTGAGAGGAGAAAGTTAAATGAAATCTACAGGTATTGTTCGTAAAGTTGATGAATTAGGACGAGTTGTTATTCCTATCGAACTTCGTCGTACATTAGACATCGCTGAAAAAGATGCTCTAGAAATTTACGTAGACGATGATAAAATCATTTTAAAGAAATACAAGCCAAATATGACTTGCCAAATTACTGGTGAAATTTCAGATGACAATTTCACACTTGCTAACGGCAAGATTGTACTTAGCCGAGAAGGTGCAGAACAGATCCTTAAAGAGCTTCAAGACAATCTTACTGCTGTAAAATAATAGATAAACATAAAAAAGCTTCTCGAACTGAGAAGCTTTTTTCATTGATTTAAACCATGATATTCCTGGTATATTTCTCTTTTTTGTTGTTTTCGATCTTTTGCAACTTGTTTAATGGCTTCCTTTGTTGACATTGCCCCGCTCTCAACATAGTGATTAACATGTAGTTCAACTGAAAGGTTCTCCCACCAAGCCCCCTCAACTCTTTCTACCTCGCTATGCTCTGCTCCTTCCACTACTAAGCAGAATTCACCACGAACCGTATCTATCTCTGTCCAAGCAAGGATCTCATCGATATCACCGCGAATAAACTCCTCAAACTTCTTTGTTAATTCCCGTGAAACCGTTATTTTGCGATTTCCTAGTATCTCTCTCATCAACTTAAGTGTTTCTTTTAACCGGTGCGGTGACTCATAAAAAAGCAGTGTGGCTTGAATATGAACAAGTCCTTCAAGCTGCTTTCGCTTCTCTTTCTTATTTCTGTCTAAAAATCCATAAAAGTAAAAAGGTTGTGTATCAAGCCCAGATGCAATCAGTGATGTTAACGCAGCATTTGCGCCTGGTAAAGGAACAACATATATTTCTTCCTGGACAGCCTCTACGACAAGTTCATAACCTGGGTCAGATATCGTTGGCATCCCTGCATCACTTACAAGTGCGACATCCTTACCCTCACGCAATAAATGAAGAATTTTATCTCCGCTCACCTTTTTATTATGTTCATGATAACTAATTACTGGGGTTTCAATCTCAAAATAAAAGCACAGTTTTTTAGTTTGTCTCGTATCTTCTGCCGCAATATAGGCAGATTCCTTTAAGATTTTAATTGCCCGAAACGTCATATCCTCTAAATTTCCAATAGGCGTCGGAACAAGATATAACGTCCCATATTTATTATTTGATTGAAAGCTTTTTTGCTGCCACATATCGCTCCTCACTTTCCATTTCAAGCAACCGTTCCTTCTCTGATCGCTTCAGCCTTTTAAATCGATATTCTACACGCATTGCTTCTTCCTTTGTATCAAACTCCTGAGCATATAATAAAGAAATAGGGCCTCTACCTCTTGTATATTTTGCCCCTTTGCCCTCATTATGCTTCTTTAATCGTTCCTCGACATCTGTCGTATAGCCTGCATAGAAACTTCCATCCTTACACTCCACAACATAAAAGTAATGCTTATTCGTCTCCATAAAGAATCGTCCTTATCTCTTTTGTATACTCATTGCTTTCATCGTATACATATAATGGAGGTAATATCTTTAAATCGGCATTTCCATCTTTAATTCCTTCTACCAGAATGGTATTTGCCTCTTTTCCAAACCGTGGATGTATAAATTGTAATCTCTTTGGCTCTATTCGATATTGTCTCATTAAGGTGAGAATATCCATTAAACGGCCAGGTCGATGGACAAATGCCACTTTCCCACCTTGCCTAACTAATTGACTGCTTACTCGGATACAATCCTCTAATGTACAATAAATCTCATGGCGTGCTATTGCAAGGTGTTCGTTTTTATTTATTTCATCTGGATTCGGTGTTGGAAAATATGGGGGATTACATGTTACTACATCGTATTTCCCATGCCCTAATTTCTCAGGCATATCCTTAATATCCCCGTGAATAACCGATAGTTGATTCGAAAGTTCGTTATATTGAATACTTCTTCTTGCCATATCATAAATACGTTCTTGAATTTCAACACCTGTTATCTCCGCTTTTGACCTTCTGCTTAGAAGTAAAGGAATGACCCCATTACCCGTACATAAATCAATAATCTTTCCCTTTTGTATTGGTACGTACACAAATCTTGCTAAAAGAACTGTATCCAGTGAAAAAGCAAAAACAGAAGGGCTTTGAATAATTCTTAAGTTTTCTGCTAATAAGTGATCTAATCTTTCATCATGAAGTAATTGAACCATCGTATTATGTTTCCTTCCCCTTAGTTTGTAAGTATAATTATAGCCTTTCCTAAAAGTAGCTGTTCAAAAAGTCTTGTAAAATTGACACATGGATAGAAGAGCTTCCTCTCCCCCCCAACACGGACCTTTTTAAACACTTCCTAAAAAAATGAAAAAGCCCTCTCCAATCAGGAAAGGACCTTATTTCTTATTTAAAAAGGAAAGACAAAATAAGCAGTCACCTTCAGTTCGGACACTTCCATAATGTACATTACAGATATGGAAGCCCTCATGATAAAGTCTGGCGAGATTATCGTATCCTTCACCAATATCTACTTGTTTTGCTTCTTGAAAAGCTTTATCAGCCTTTTCTTCTTTTTTCTTCGAAATGGATTGTTCAAGTCGACGACGTAAAAGGTCATTCTCCATTTTCAGATTGTGATTCTCTTCAAATAATTGTCCAAGATGTGCTTTCAATTCCCCTAGTTGTGTATACAGATTTCCAATTTGAGTCTCCATACTACTAACAGATTCAAAAATATCTTTTTTGTCCACCCATTCCACCTCGTTATTCTGTGGCTTGAATCGAAATCGCTCCTTCTTTCAGTAGTTCCTCCCACGTATATTCAACCACACGTTCACGGCCAACTAATTCTAACTGAAGTACTCGTTCTAAAATATTGAGACCAACAACCTTTGCTTTACCACTTGTTGTTTCAATCATTTCTCCAAGGTCTGGTAGCTGTTCTTTTGCACTTTCATATTCGTCATTCTCATACTTCAAACAGCACATTAATCGACCACATAAACCAGATATTTTGGTAGGGTTTAATGAAAGGTTTTGATCTTTGGCCATTTTTATCGAAACTGGCTCAAAATCACCTAAGAAGGTCGAACAACAAAGCATTCTTCCACATGGACCAATTCCACCCAGCATTTTGGCTTCATCACGTACCCCAATTTGTCGTAATTCGATTCTCGTACGGAAGATTGCCGCTAAATCCTTTACTAAATCACGAAAATCAACGCGCCCATCTGCTGTGAAATAGAAGATCACCTTGTTTCTATCAAACGTATATTCTACATCAACAAGCTTCATATCTAGGCTATGAGCGACTACTTTTTCCAGACATACATCATACGCCTCTTTTGCAGCTTGCTTATTCTCTTCTACAATTAATTTATCCTTTGAATCCGCAATGCGGATGACCTTTTTCAATGGTAAGACGATGTCATTTTCATCGACTTGTTTTTTATTAATTACTACCTTGCCAAACTCAATTCCTCTAACTGTCTCGACGATAACGTACTCGCCATCAGGAATTGTAAAGCCATTTGGGTCAAAGTAATATATTTTCCCGGCTTTCTTAAAGCGCACACCAACTACATCATACAAGCTTATATCCCTCCTGTAACTTTATTACCAATTGTTCCATTAATAATTGTGGGTTCATGTTGGTGTTTAAACGGCGTTTTGCCTCTAGTACCGCTGTTATTTGATCACATACACGTCTAATAGACGTCTTAAGTGCATATTGTTTAAAGCTAGTAATCTGGTCATGGAAGATTTGTTTTTCTTCATCACCAAGATGTATATATAATAAATCCTTATAAATAAGCAATAATATATCTAAACCAAAACTAAGTTGTTCTTTTTCTTTAAAATGAGGTAACCATTGATCTTGTAAAAAAAAGAAAGCATGACTTGGTCTTGTATTAATTACTTCATATAATTGTAACACTATTGACCGGGACTGTCCAAACCAAGCATCCTCACTTAATTCACGAGCTTCTTCTATATTGTTTGTTGTATGAGCAACAAGTGAGGCAATGGTAGGAGAAATCCCTTCATCAACTAGTTGCGCTTGAATCACTTTAGGAACTAGTGGTTGAAAGGATAGAACCTGACACCGAGATAGAATCGTGTTCAAGATACGATGGATTTGTTCCGTTAACAGGATTGCCACTGTTTGACTTGTTGGCTCTTCTAGAAACTTTAATAAACTATTTGCTGCATTTGTTGTCATTTTATCAGCATGATTAATCAAATAGATTTTACGATTCGATTCTACACCTGTTTTTGAAAACTCCTCTTGCAACGCTTGAATCTGCCACTTTTTAATCGATAGGCCGTCTGGCTCAATAATATGAACATCAGGATGGTTGCCTGATGATATTCTCCGGCAATTCGTACACATATTACAAGGTTTATACCCATTGGGTTGCTGACAAAAAAGGCTTTTTGCTAAAAGAAAACCTACGTCCTTTTTGCCTGTTCCCCGACTTCCTTCAAATAAGTAAGCATGGGCCACTCTATTCTTCTTGAGACTATTTTCAACCATTTTTAAGACAAGTGGTTGATATTCCTGAAGTTGTTCCCATGTTTTTTCCACCATATATCACTCTTTCAAATCACGTATACAAATTAATTAATAACCCTTTAATTAATCCAACTCTACCAAGAATATCAATTGATCCTTTTTCTTGATTAATCATTTGTTCTGTTAAACCTATTAGCTCCTTATCAATTTCCTCAACAATTTTATGTGTTCTCCCTTGTCCATTAAAATTCCAACTGTGAGATTGTTTCACATCTAATCCATATTCGACTGCTTCATGGATAAAGCGTTTTACAAGGGACTTATAGGAAGCTAGATCTTGAAAGGTTTGAGAACGGGAGAGTCGATCTCCCGCCATATCAATTTGGGAAAGCAACTTCGACAATTGCTCCATTTGAAGCTTACTTCCTTCTTGATGGACAATTTTTCTGAAATTGAGACTTTCTGTTGTTTTGTTGGATTGATTTGGATGATTCTTATCTATATTGACACGAAAATCCTGATTTATTTTCATGAGACCTTAAAAACACCTCTTAGAATTGATGAAACTCATCAATCGGCAATACAAACACTGTCGCTCCACCTACTTCAACCTTCACTGGAAATGGGACAAAAGAGTCTGCATTACCACCCATTGGCGAAACAGGTGCAATCATTTGCTCCCGATGTTTGCAATTATCCTTGATGATATCTAATAATTTATTTACACGGATATCCTCCGTTCCTACAAGGAACGTCGTATTACCTGATTTTAGAAAGCCACCTGTTGTAGCAAGTTTTGTTGCTCGAAAGTTATGTTCAACTAATGCTTGTGACAAACGGTTGCTATCTTTATCTTGCACAACTGCAACGACTAGCTTCATCATTTTGCCTCCCTTTATTTTATCACTTTTATGTGTTCCTTCATATTACGAAATTTGGTAACAATGTGTGCGAGTGTCCCATATTTGTCTTTATTCTATACCAATTATAGACAGAACGAAAACAAAAACCTCAAAAATCATCTGACTTTTGAGGTTTTATACACAATTATTCTTCTTTTAAATGTTTCTCAATGACGGCTAATGCTTCCTTTGCCACTTCTTCAACTGATTGGTCCGCATTAATCGTTTGAAATCGCTCCTTAAACCGTTCTGATACTGTTAAATAGCCCTCGTATACCCTTTGATGAAAAGAAAGTTTCTCAAGATCTAAGCGATTCACTTCTCTCGTATCATTCTTTCCTATTCGTGTCAGTCCTTTTTCAGGCTTTATGTCAAAGAATAGGGTCAAGGAAGGCATTATCCCATCAATAGCAAATTCATTAATAGATAATACCTCGTCTATTCCTAAGTCCCTTGCATACCCCTGATATGCTAATGAACTATCAATAAAACGATCGCATAAAACAATTTTTCCTTCCTCTAGTGCTGGAATCACTTTTTCTACTAAATGCTGACGTCGTGAAGCAGCATATAAAAGAGCTTCTGTTCGACTATCCATATTCGTATTATTTTTATCTAAAATAACTGAACGTATTTGTTCAGCAATATCTATTCCACCTGGTTCTCTAGTGGTAATGACTTCAAAACCTCTTTTGGTAAGCTCGTCTTGGAGGATTTCCACTATAGTTGTTTTACCAGCACCCTCAGGTCCTTCAAATGTTATAAAATAACCAGCCACTTCTATTCAAGCCCCTTACGTTTGTAAAATCTTTATAAGTTTTTTCACCATATCTCCACCTTGGAAATGTGCACCTGTTTGAATATAGGTATTCAGAACTTCAATATGTCGTTCAGTTACACGCTCTCCCTCCATCATAATAGGAATTCCAGGAGGATAAGGGATAATCATTTCTGCGGAAATACTCCCAATTGCTTCTTGAAAAGAAACAACCTCTTTATTGTACCTTTTAATTTCATTATAGCAAAGGTCAAGAGTCGATATAGAATTAGCTCCATAATCTAAATCTTTAAATTGCCCTTTAATCGGCTTATATTTTCTTAAAGCATGACTAACCTTTGTAATTATTTCATCAGCATCAAAATTTTCTATTAACGGCAGTACAAAAAGGACATTGTTTGGATCTGCCATTTCTGTATAAATTCCTATTTCCTCAAAAACGCTTTGTAATTGATACCCATTTAATTCACATTGAGATTGAACTGTTAATTTTAATAAATCGGTTTGAACATCTTTGTTTTTGGACGTCACAATCTTTATTTGGGGAATTTCATTCATTCTTTGAGTAAAGCCTATTAACTTATCAATTATGGTATTCGTACCGTTTTTCTGTATCGTTGCAAGATAATTTCGTGCAAGATCAAGTGAAGCCATAATCGGATAAGATGGGCTGCTAGACTGCAAAATCCGAAGATAGTACTCCACCTCTTCAGGATCAATGATGCTACTATTCACGTGCAAGTAAGACCCCATTGTCATAGCTGGTAGTGTCTTATGTGCCGAATGGACTACAATATCTGCACCTATCGCTAATGCTGAAGCTGGGAAACCCTCTAGCATAAAGTGTGCCCCATGCGCTTCATCAATTAAAACAGCTGTGCCCATCTCATGAGCATATGTAATAATTTTAGAGAGTTCAAGTTGATTTACCATTCCATAATAATTAGGGCTTGTTAGAATAATAGCCTTTATATTGTGAAACTTCTCAAATGCCTCTCGTACTGTGTTGAATGTAACATAGGAGGCAACCTGCACCTCCCTATCATATGTAGGGGTAAGAAAAATGGGCTTAACCCCCGCCATCTGTAAACCATTCAAAATGGATTTATGGGAATTCCGTTGTACAAGTACAGTGTCATTATGAGAACAAGCAGCAAAAATCATTGCTAAATTTCCTACAGTTGAACCGTTGACTAAAAAATAACTTTTATTTACACCGTATAAGTCTGCTAACAATGCTTCACTTTCTAAAATAACCCCTTCAGGTTGATGCAAATCATCAAGTCCTGTCAGTTCAGTTGCATCTATTTCTAATATTTTATGAAAATAGGAATAACCCTTACTTGGAAATACCTGTCCATATTTATGTCCTGGTACATGCATTGATTGGGGCCTCTTTTTTGCATGCTGCTCTAGTGCATCAAACAGCGGTGTTTGTTGTTGGTTCATCTTTTTTTACCTTCCTCATATCCTTTTTTCTATTATAAAACAAAAAAGGGACCTATACTATTTAGGTCCGTAACAACCACTTAGAATTGCACCTAACGCGAAAGCAATACCAAGTTAGTCATTCACCCTGGCGTATATTGCGATCTGATTTTTGGCCCCTCAAAGATAATGATATAGAATGAATGGCACTCTTAATCTTTTACTTTCTGTTCAAAAGTATCCTATATAAATCGCTTGTTTCGCCAAAGGTTTTCCCCTTCTTTCAGCTAGGGTTTAAATCCAAGCTCAATTACTGAAAGGTAGTAAACTATGAAAATATCTCGGGTGTAGAAACCTTTTTAAGACGATCTAAATAAAATTGATACTTTGGATCATTTGTTTCCGTACGAATGATATCTTGCTCACAATCCAAACAAATGAACCTTGTATAAAGGTGTATGCCTCTCTTTTTCACTTGCTCACATATAATACACGTTTCCCCATATTGTTTTCGATCTGCGTGTGAACTCACTGCCTCCACCTCCATACAAATATTTTGTCCAGATTCCTTTAAATGTATACACAATTATAAAAATAACGAACAGTTACAATTTAACTTATTTAGTACTCTATGAAGCTTACTAGCTAGTTTGTGTATGTCTCAGTAATAAATTTTTTCTATTTTAGGGTGAAGATTAGGGTTAGTGGGAAATATTGATTAAAGCACCTTTTGTGACTTCAATTACCAGTATGCCATATCTTGTTTTACGATTTGATGATTTACCGTTTAAATCTATCCTTGTGTAAAGATTAAGAACCAATCCAAGATTTTTTAAATACACAAAAAAAGACCAACCATAACGGCTGATCTTTTAGGTGCTTAGCGACGTCCTACTCTCACAGGGGCAATGCCCCAACTACCATCGGCGCTGAAGAGCTTAACTTCCGTGTTCGGTATGGGAACGGGTGTGACCTCTTCGCTATCGTCACTAAACTATTAGAAGGATTCATTCCTTCAAAACTAGATAACGTACGCACATTCATTAATGTCTTGCTTCGGCTCCTAGCCTCTCGAGGTCGCTTCACTTCTTCTGTCAAAGTCTATGACTTTTCCCTCAGAAGTTCCAGCGCTTGTCGTGGCTGTACAGTCGCCTGCGCATTTCTATTTTGGTTAAGTCCTCGATCGATTAGTATCAGTCAGCTGCACATGTCACCATGCTTCCACCTCTGACCTATCAACCTCGTCATCTTCGAGGGATCTTACTAGTTTAACACTATGGGAAATCTCATCTTGAGGGGGGCTTCATGCTTAGATGCTTTCAGCACTTATCCCTTCCACACATAGCTACCCAGCTATGCCCTTGGCAGGACAACTGGTACACCAGCGGTGTGTCCATCCCGGTCCTCTCGTACTAAGGACAGCTCCTCTCAAATTTCCTACGCCCACGACGGATAGGGACCGAACTGTCTCACGACGTTCTGAACCCAGCTCGCGTACCGCTTTAATGGGCGAACAGCCCAACCCTTGGGACCGACTACAGCCCCAGGATGCGATGAGCCGACATCGAGGTGCCAAACCTCCCCGTCGATGTGGACTCTTGGGGGAGATAAGCCTGTTATCCCCGGGGTAGCTTTTATCCGTTGAGCGATGGCCCTTCCATGCGGAACCACCGGATCACTAAGCCCGACTTTCGTCCCTGCTCGACTTGTAGGTCTCGCAGTCAAGCTCCCTTGTGCCTTTACACTCTACGAATGATTTCCAACCATTCTGAGGGAACCTTTGGGCGCCTCCGTTACTCTTTAGGAGGCGACCGCCCCAGTCAAACTGCCCACCTGACACTGTCTCCAAGGCCGATAAGGCCTTCGGGTTAGAATTTCAATACAGCCAGGGTAGTATCCCACCGACGCCTCCACCGAAGCTAGCGCTCCGGCTTCCAAGGCTCCTACCTATCCTGTACAAGCTGTACCAAAATTCAATATCAGGTTGCAGTAAAGCTCCACGGGGTCTTTCCGTCCTGTCGCGGGTAACCTGCATCTTCACAGGTACTATAATTTCACCGAGTCTCTCGTTGAGACAGTGCCCAGATCGTTACACCTTTCGTGCGGGTCAGAACTTACCTGACAAGGAATTTCGCTACCTTAGGACCGTTATAGTTACGGCCGCCGTTTACTGGGGCTTCGATTCAGAGCTTCGCTTGCGCTAACCCCTCCTCTTAACCTTCCAGCACCGGGCAGGTGTCAGCCCCTATACTTCGCCTTGCGGCTTCGCAGAGACCTGTGTTTTTGCTAAACAGTCGCCTGGGCCTATTCACTGCGGCTTTTCAGGGCTATGCACCCTAAAAAGCACCCCTTCTCCCGAAGTTACGGGGTCATTTTGCCGAGTTCCTTAACGAGAGTTCTCTCGATCACCTTAGGATTCTCTCCTCGCCTACCTGTGTCGGTTTGCGGTACGGGCACCATTTACCTCGCTAGAAGCTTTTCTTGGCAGTGTGGAATCAGGAACTTCGGTACTTTATTTCCCTCGCCATCACAGCTCAACCTTACGGTAAGCGGATTTGCCTACTTACCAGTCTAACTGCTTGGACGCACATATCCAACAGTGCGCTTACCCTATCCTCCTGCGTCCCTCCATCGCTCGAACGGTAAAGAGGTGGTACAGGAATATCAACCTGTTGTCCATCGCCTACGCTTTTCAGCCTCGGCTTAGGTCCCGACTAACCCTGAGCGGACGAGCCTTCCTCAGGAAACCTTAGGCATTCGGTGGAGGGGATTCTCACCCCTCTTTCGCTACTCATACCGGCATTCTCACTTCTAAGCGCTCCACCAGTCCTCACGGTCTGACTTCGCTGCACTTAGAACGCTCTCCTACCATTGTTCGTAAGAACAATCCACAGCTTCGGTGATACGTTTAGCCCCGGTACATTTTCGGCGCAGAGTCACTCGACCAGTGAGCTATTACGCACTCTTTAAATGGTGGCTGCTTCTAAGCCAACATCCTGGTTGTCTAAGCAACTCCACATCCTTTTCCACTTAACGTATACTTTGGGACCTTAGCTGGTGGTCTGGGCTGTTTCCCTCTTGACTACGGATCTTATCACTCGCAGTCTGACTCCCGAGAATCAAGTCTTTGGCATTCGGAGTTTGACTGAATTCGGTAACCCGATGAGGGCCCCTAGTCCAATCAGTGCTCTACCTCCAAGACTCTATACTCGAGGCTAGCCCTAAAGCTATTTCGGAGAGAACCAGCTATCTCCAAGTTCGATTGGAATTTCTCCGCTACCCACACCTCATCCCCGCACTTTTCAACGTACGTGGGTTCGGGCCTCCATTCAGTGTTACCTGAACTTCACCCTGGACATAGGTAGATCACCTGGTTTCGGGTCTACGACCACGTACTCATTCGCCCTATTCAGACTCGCTTTCGCTGCGGCTCCGTCTCTTCGACTTAACCTTGCACGTAATCGTAACTCGCCGGTTCATTCTACAAAAGGCACGCCATCACACATGAATGTGCTTTGACTACTTGTAGGCACACGGTTTCAGGTTCTATTTCACTCCCCTCCCGGGGTGCTTTTCACCTTTCCCTCACGGTACTGGTTCACTATCGGTCACTAGGGAGTATTTAGCCTTGGGAGATGGTCCTCCCAGCTTCCGACGGGATTTCACGTGTCCCGCCGTACTCAGGATCCACTCAAGAGAGAACGAAGTTTCGACTACAGGGTTGTTACCTTCTCTGACGGACCTTTCCAGGTCGCTTCGTCTACTTCGCTCTTTTGTAACTCCGTATAGAGTGTCCTACAACCCCAAGAGGCAAGCCTCTTGGTTTGGGCTATCTTCCGTTTCGCTCGCCGCTACTCAGGAAATCGCGTTTGCTTTCTCTTCCTCTGGGTACTTAGATGTTTCAGTTCCCCAGGTCTACCTTCGCTTACCCTATGAATTCAGGTAAGGATACTGCCCCATTACGAGCAGTGGGTTTCCCCATTCGGAAATCTTCGGATCAATGCTTACTTACAGCTCCCCGAAGCATATCGGTGTTAGTACCGTCCTTCATCGGCTCCTAGTGCCAAGGCATCCACCGTGCGCCCTTTATAACTTAACCTGTTCGGCTTCGATAAGCTTCAAATTTCTTCGCTTCTCATGTGCCTATAAGTTTAAAGAACTTTACTTCAATGAATGTTTTGTTACGTTATCTAGTTTTCAAGGAACGAAGCTACTGACTTCAATCACATCGTGATTTACATCAGTGAATAGTCTCCATGCAGCTTTGCGCTAAGGAATTAATCATCATTGACTAATCTTGCAGACGCAAGCGCAATTGATTTTTGCGAAAGGCAAAAATCGACCTTTGAGAGAAAAAGCACTCTCAAAACTGACCACAATACAAAACGTCTTTTTATGAAGTTCGTAGAACTTCTATTGTCTAGCTACGGTTCCTAGCCTCTCGAGGTTACTTCACTTCTTCTGTCAAAGTCTGCTGACTTTTCCTTCAGAAGTTCCAGCACTTGTCGAGGCTGAACAGTCACCTTCGCTTTTCGACTTTTTCCTTAGAAAGGAGGTGATCCAGCCGCACCTTCCGATACGGCTACCTTGTTACGACTTCACCCCAATCATCTGTCCCACCTTAGGCGGCTGGCTCCTTACGGTTACCCCACCGACTTCGGGTGTTACAAACTCTCGTGGTGTGACGGGCGGTGTGTACAAGGCCCGGGAACGTATTCACCGCGGCATGCTGATCCGCGATTACTAGCGATTCCGGCTTCATGCAGGCGAGTTGCAGCCTGCAATCCGAACTGAGAATGGTTTTATGGGATTGGCTTAACCTCGCGGTTTCGCTGCCCTTTGTACCATCCATTGTAGCACGTGTGTAGCCCAGGTCATAAGGGGCATGATGATTTGACGTCATCCCCACCTTCCTCCGGTTTGTCACCGGCAGTCACCTTAGAGTGCCCAACTGAATGCTGGCAACTAAGATCAAGGGTTGCGCTCGTTGCGGGACTTAACCCAACATCTCACGACACGAGCTGACGACAACCATGCACCACCTGTCACTCTGTCCCCGAAGGGAACGTCCTATCTCTAGGAGTGTCAGAGGATGTCAAGACCTGGTAAGGTTCTTCGCGTTGCTTCGAATTAAACCACATGCTCCACCGCTTGTGCGGGCCCCCGTCAATTCCTTTGAGTTTCAGTCTTGCGACCGTACTCCCCAGGCGGAGTGCTTAATGCGTTGACTTCAGCACTAAAGGGCGGAAACCCTCTAACACTTAGCACTCATCGTTTACGGCGTGGACTACCAGGGTATCTAATCCTGTTCGCTCCCCACGCTTTCGCGCCTCAGCGTCAGTTACAGACCAGAGAGCCGCCTTCGCCACTGGTGTTCCTCCACATCTCTACGCATTTCACCGCTACACGTGGAATTCCGCTCTCCTCTTCTGCACTCAAGTCCCCCAGTTTCCAATGACCCTCCACGGTTGAGCCGTGGGCTTTCACATCAGACTTAAAGGACCGCCTGCGCGCGCTTTACGCCCAATAATTCCGGATAACGCTTGCCACCTACGTATTACCGCGGCTGCTGGCACGTAGTTAGCCGTGGCTTTCTGGTTAGGTACCGTCAAGGTACCGCCCTATTCGAACGATACTTGTTCTTCCCTAACAACAGAGCTTTACGATCCGAAGACCTTCTTCGCTCACGCGGCGTTGCTCCGTCAGACTTTCGTCCATTGCGGAAGATTCCCTACTGCTGCCTCCCGTAGGAGTCTGGGCCGTGTCTCAGTCCCAGTGTGGCCGATCACCCTCTCAGGTCGGCTACGCATCGTTGCCTTGGTGAGCCGTTACCTCACCAACTAGCTAATGCGCCGCGGGCCCATCCGTAAGTGATAGCGAGAAGCCATCTTTTAATATAAGACCATGTGGTCTCATATGTTATCCGGTATTAGCTCCGGTTTCCCGAAGTTATCCCAGTCTTACAGGTAGGTTGCCCACGTGTTACTCACCCGTCCGCCGCTAATCTTCGGGAGCAAGCTCCCTTAGATTCGCTCGACTTGCATGTATTAGGCACGCCGCCAGCGTTCATCCTGAGCCAGGATCAAACTCTCCAATAGAGTATTGATTGCTCAATAAGTTTTGTTATTTAGAATTAACGTTGACGCTTGTATTGTGTTCAGTTTTCAAAGAACTTTTTTTGATGCGTCGCTCAGAAGCGACTTTATTAATATAACATCCTCGCGGAATTAAGTCAACATTTTTTTAAAAAATGTTTTTATTATTTAAGTTATTCCCTGCGAGAAATATAAATATACACCCTATCCAATAGATTGTCAATATATTATAGTAAAATAATCATTAGGTGCCAATTTCTACTGTATAGCCCCCATACATAATAAAAAAACAAATGAGGATCATTTGTTTTTTTATCCTAGTATAAATATATCTATGATTACGAGTGCAGCTAAACCTGGGAGACCGAGAAGACCCGATATTGCAGATGTCACTAGATTAATTGGTACATGTAAATCGAATGATTGTCCAAATGCATTTAAGAAAAACAAAAACAAAGCACCAATTAGGATTTTGACGAACACTTGTCCCACTATACGGATTGGCTTAAGAGGTGCACCAATAAGAAGAACAAGGACAATTAATCCTCCAAGTAAAGCTATAACTAACTTTGGTTCCAATCAGATTCCACCCCTTCTCACAACTTGTACTACTATTGTATGTGAGTGAAAAAATTTAAGAACCCTCTTGTCCTATTTTAAATCATAAATGTTTCATCACAGAACCAAATAAGGGTAAGCCCCTCGAAAATCAATAACCCTGAAAATATTTTGCACGGTTACTCCGTGTGACAATATTGCTCTCGAATCCTTCCTCATCCCGTGTAAAATAGAGAAGCACAAGACGGTACGACATATGGCGTGTTCTTTGACCTTCTTGACGGAACCTCTTTTAAAATAATTCATAAGGTAGAATTCTAATTTGTTAAACAATAAAAAAATCCTACCAAAGGAAATGACCTCCCCTTGGTAGAACTCATTTTACAAACACATTACGCCTTTTGGCTTCTCTTAATAAGAAGAAATATTTCGTTTCAGCTACTTTTAGATCTTTTATAATATCATCGGAAGGCTCTACACTTTTTTCAATTAAGCTTTTCTGTCTCATCCATTCCTGCTTCGCAGCCTCTAATTGACTTAAGAGTTTTTCATTAAATTCTTTTCGAAGCTTTCCCTTTTTCTTAAAAAGCATAAAAGACCTCCTATAGTTCTCGACGTCCTTCTAGCGCCTTCGATAGTGTTACTTCGTCAGCGTATTCTAAGTCCCCTCCGACAGGTAATCCATGTGCAATCCTTGTAATTTTAATACCTGTTGGTTTCAACAGACGAGAAATATACATGGCTGTAGCTTCCCCTTCGATATTCGGATTAGTCGCTAAAATAATTTCCTGTACAGTATCATCTTGAAGTCTTTTTAGTAATTCAGGAATTTTAATATCCTCTGGACCTATTCCATCCATAGGAGAAATGGCTCCATGTAATACATGATATAGTCCATTGTATTCCTTCATTTTTTCCATTGCAATAACATCTTTGGGATCTTGAAGCACGCAAATAACTGTCTTATCGCGGCGTTCATCTTCGCAAATATAACAAGGATCTCTATCCGTAATATGTCCGCAATTCGAACAATATGTGAGGTTACGTTTTGCATTCACGAGAGCTTTTGCAAAGTCAAGAACAACATCCTCTTTCATACTTAATACAAAAAAAGCCAGACGTACGGCCGTTTTCGGGCCGATACCTGGCAATTTCATAAAGCTATCAATCAGCTTAGATATTGGTTCAGGATAATGCATATCTATCCAAGTCCTTTCAAACCCACAATTAGAATGGTAGGTTCATTCCTTTTGTAAATTGACCCATTGTTTCATTTGTTAGGTCTTCAATTTTCTTAAGAGCATCATTAGTTGCTGCTAGTACAAGGTCTTGTAGCATTTCGATATCATCTGGGTCTACCACTTCTTCTTTAATGATGACATCGATAATTTCCTTTTGACCATTTGCTTTAACAGTAACCATGCCACCGCCAGCAGTACCTTCTACTACTTTTTCAGCAAGTTCTTCTTGAGCCTTTGCCATATCCTTTTGCATTTTTTGCATTTGTTTCATCATTTTTTGCATATTTCCCATTCCGCCACCACGCATCATGTTCAATTCCTCCTTGAAAATTACTTTATTATTCTTTTATTTCTATGAGCTCTGCACCCACGATTTTCATTGCTTCTGCAATGAGAGGGTCTTCTGTTTCCTCAGTTCCCTGATCGTCATCATCGGTTCGTTGCCCACGGATAAACTCTTCTCTAATTTTACCCCATTCATCATCGGGTACACCTATCATCTCAAACCTTTGTCCAGTTAGAGTGAAAAGGATATTTTCTAGATTATCTTTTACTTCTGCATTTTCTGAAGCCATTTTACAATGAATTTCATATTTGAATTTTAACACAAAAGCATTAGAAGAAGCAGCAACTGGTTCACTTTCAATTAAAAGGGCTGCGTGTGATACCTTGTTTTGGTTGCGAAGCTGATCAAGCATATCACCCCATTTTCCTTTTAATAAATCAAGGTTTTGCCTTGTTGCACTCTTTAAAACTTCATTAATTCTCCCTACAGGTGTCCGATAGCCATTTCTTGATGACTTTTGTGGACGTTTTTCTGTCGGTTTTGCAACTTGAGATTGAGTCGCAACTCCATTTTCCTTAATGGAAGCAAGCTCAGATTCTAACATATTTATTTTACTCATCAAACCTTCAATCTGAGGTAGTGATTCAGTGACTTGATGTTGCTCCATTTGGGTTAACTTTACGAGTGCCACCTCTAGAAAAATCCGTGGATGGTTCGTCCACTTCATTTCTTGCTGAGCTTGATTTAGCACATCAATTGTTTCATATATCTCATGGTTTGGAATCGTCTTCGCAAGATCTGTAAAATCTTCATCGACTAAAACTCGATCCAATACTTCTTCTAATTGAGGAGCTGTTTGATACAACAGCATATCCCGATAATAGAATATCAAATCTTCTATAAACCTCATTGGGTCTTTCCCATGGTCCATCATTTCATCTAGTGTCTTTAGTGCCGTTCGAACATCCCGTTCTCGGATAGCCCTGACCACATTTGTCAAGAAAGATTGGGACACAGCCCCTGTAATCACGAGAACATCTTCAAGCTTCACCTCTTCATCACTAAATGAGATTGCTTGGTCTAATAAGCTTAATGCATCACGCATTCCACCTTCTGCTGCTCTTGCAATAACATAGAGTGCTTGTTCATCAACCGTCACACTTTGTTCTTCTATAACAGTCTTCATTCTCCCTACAATCGCTTGTGTAGTAATGCGTCGGAAATCAAAGCGTTGACATCTAGAGATAATCGTTAGTGGAATTTTGTGTGGTTCAGTTGTTGCCAAAATAAAGATGACATGTCTCGGTGGTTCCTCTAATGTTTTTAACAATGCATTGAAGGCACCAATGGAGAGCATATGTACTTCATCGATGATATATACTTTGTACCTTACAGCACTCGGTGCATATTTCACCTTATCACGAATGTCTCTGATTTCATCGACACCGTTGTTCGACGCCGCGTCAATTTCAATTACATCTGAGATGGAACCGTCAGTGATTCCTCTGCATGCCGCACACTCGTTACATGGTTCTGCAACAGGTGAACGCTCACAGTTGACTGCTTTTGCGAAAATTTTCGCAGCACTCGTTTTCCCTGTTCCCCTTGGTCCAGAAAAAAGATAGGCATGGGAAAATTTTTCTTGAAGAAGGGCATTCTGCAAGGTTTTGGTTATATGTTCTTGTCCCACCACGTCCTGAAACATCTGTGGCCGAAAAACACGGTATAATGCTTGATATGCCATTCGTCTTGCCCCTCCTTCTTATCGTTCTTTTCTTATTATACAGGAAGTGATTATTTATGTACAAAGCGATTATATCATTCACACGAAAAAATAAAAAAACTCACCCGAATGAGTGAGTTGATTTATGTAGTATAACTGCCGTGCACCTTCCGTCGAATAGTTACCCCAGGCGTTACTCAAGCAGTTAGCTCGGTCCAGGCAACCCTACGGCACATGGGAGAGTCCGCTTACTGCTGCTTCCTTCCGGACCTGACAGGGTTCGCGGGTTCCCATTGCGTAGGACCCAGACGTCAACACCACTTACTTGAGGCAGACCCTACAATAACTACCCTCTGTGAAGGGATTCGGCCTCGCTAGAGCGGATTGCGAGTACAGGGCACCGCTACCTCCCCGCTTAGCACGGCAAAATTGATACCAAATTGTTAGGTGTCTTTGTGACACATTCTTAGTATATAGGAGCATACAAAAAAAATCAATTAAATCTAGCTGTAAGTTTTTTCAAGTTGTACCATTTTTACTTTTTCGTGCTTGCTTCTTTTTTTCTCGGATTGCTTTAAAAAAGGAACTTAATAGTTGTCCACACTCTTCTTCACAGACACCTGATACTACTTCAGCTTGATGATTGAATCTTTGTTCCTGTAAAAGATTCATGAGGGTTCCTGCACAGCCTCCCTTAGGATCACTTGCTCCGTACACAACACGGCTCACACGGGACAAGACAATAGCACCCGAACACATTGCACACGGCTCAAGAGTAACGTACAAAGTAGCATCCTCTAATCGCCAACTCCCTATCCGTTTACATGCTTCATCTATTGCAAGTAGTTCCGCATGCGCAATTGAGCGTTGTTCTGTTTCACGAAGATTATGAGCAGATGCAATCACTTCATTTTTCATAACAATTAAAGCACCAATGGGTACCTCATCTATATCTGCCGCTTTTTTTGCTTCTTCTATTGCCAATTTCATATAATACTCATCGAAATTCTCCAAAATTTAATACTCCCTTATAGGCATTTTACACTTTAACCAAGCATCATCTTTCTCATTCTCTCATAGGGTAATAAAGGTGTGTTACCTAGATTGTAAATTGAGGAGGTTAAACATGCAAATTCATGTTGTAAGGCAGGGACAATCCATTTTTGGAATCGCTCAAGCCTATGGAACAACAGTGGATGAAATTGTTCGTGCAAATCAAATACCAGATCCTAATAACTTAGTGATTGGTCAGGCCATTGTCATTCCAATTGTTGGTCAGTTTTACTGGGTTCAACCTGGCGATAGTCTTTGGTCAATCGCAAATAAATTCGGACTAAATTATCAGCAATTAGCACAAATCAATCAAATTTCACCTAACACTCCATTGACGGTTGGTCTTAGAATTTATATACCGAGACGCCCAACACGAAATGCGGAAATTAATGCCTATGTCGAGCCTTTAGGGACTTCAGTGAGTCCCGCTCTTGAAAGAAGTACACGACAAGCCGCCCCATACTTAACATATTTAGCCCCTTTTAACTTTCAAATTCAGCGTGATGGCACTTTAAAAGAACCGCTTATGAACAATTTCCCTAGTATCGCTCAAGCTAATAATGTCACTTTGATGATGGTTGTCGCTAATTTAGAGGGCGGTCAATTTAGTAATGAATTAGGTCGAATTGTTCTAACCGATGAAAATGTACAGAATAAGTTATTAGATAACATTGTCACAACAGCTAAAAAATATGGATTTCGAGATATTCATTTTGATATGGAATTTTTACGCCCTGAAGATCGCGAAGCCTATAATCGTTTTTTACGGAAAGCTAAGCAGCGATTCAGCCAAGAAGGCTGGCTCCTATCAACTGCATTGGCCCCAAAAACTAGTGCTGAACAAGAAGGCGCATGGTATGAGGCACATGATTACAAAGCGCATGGGGAAATCGTAGACTTTGTTGTTATCATGACGTACGAATGGGGATATAGCGGTGGCCCACCAATGGCTGTATCACCTATTGGTCCTGTTCGTGAGGTCTTGGAATATGCCTTAACTGAAATGCCTGCGTCAAAAATTATGATGGGGCAAAATCTCTACGGATACGATTGGACATTACCATATGTTGCAGGAGGAGAATATGCAAAGGCAGTAAGCCCACAGCGAGCAATTGAAATTGCAAAACAAAATAACGTTCCAATTCAATATGATACAAAAGCCCAGGCACCACATTTTGACTATACCGATGCTGACGGTAAACAGCACAAAGTCTGGTTTGAAGATGCAAGGAGTATTCAAGCAAAATTTGATTTAATAAAGGAACTCAACCTTAGAGGAATTAGCTATTGGAAACTAGGTCTCCCATTTCCACAAAACTGGCTTTTGATAACAGATAATTTCAACGTTGTGAAAAGATAATATCTTTCAAAAGGAACTCGTAACAGGGTTCCTTTTACTTTTGTCTCGAAACAATAAGAGTAAAAGTTACTATCACGCTATCCTAAGATACTATCTAAGTAATAAAAGGTACAAAGATTAAAAAATGCCACGTGCTGGAGCACGTCTTTGTGTTCCACCTGTAGGCCTCAATATTTCCCAGTTTGTTTTTTCGACAGTAAGTAACAATACTCGACCTACCTGTGATAAAATAATGCGTATCTGTGCATTTCTAAGGATGTAAAAAGGGGGACATGAGATGGGGAGTAGGATTCCTTTTATTACTGTAGAGGGTCCAATCGGAGTTGGAAAGACATCTCTCGCTAAGGCTATATCCGAACACTTTGAATTCGCCTTATTAAAAGAGATTGTTGATGAAAATCCATTCTTAGGGAAATTCTATACCAATATTGAAGAATGGAGTTTCCAAACTGAGATGTTTTTCCTCTGCAATCGATATAAACAACTTGAAGATATTAATCAACTTTATCTCCAAAAGGACAAACCAGTCGTTGCGGATTATCATATTTTCAAAAACTTAATCTTCGCTGAACGAACATTAAAGGATCAGCAATTTCAAAAGTACCTGCAGATTTATGAGATTCTTACGTCAGATATGCCTGTACCAAATGTCGTGATTTATTTACACGCAAGTCTTGATACTTTATTGGAACGGATTAAACTGCGTGGTAGGGACATTGAAAAACAGATTGACCCTGCATATCTTGGCCAACTAAGCCGTGATTATGAACAAGCAATGGACAAATTTGAACAAGCTAACCCAGATATTCCTGTCCTACGGTTTAATGGAGACAAACTAAATTTTGTACAAAACAAAAAGGACCTAGACCATATTCTATTAAAAATAGAAGACACTATTCTCGAAAAAGGAGCTAAACACAATGAATTTGCGTAAAAAATATGATATCCCTAGTAATGCGGTAATCACGATTGCTGGTACAGTTGGAGTAGGGAAGTCAACGATGACAAAGGCTCTTGCAAATGCACTTGGATTTAGAACCTCCTTTGAAAAGGTAGATAGCAATCCATATTTAGATCGGTTTTATGCTGATTTCGAAAGATGGAGCTTTCACCTTCAAATCTATTTCCTTGCAGAGCGATTTAAAGAACAAAAGAAAATCTTTGAATATGGCGGTGGATTTATTCAAGATCGTTCAATATATGAAGATACAGGCATTTTTGCAAGAATGCATTATGAAAAAGGAACAATGGCACCTGATGACTATGAGACATATACCAATCTTTTTGATGCAATGGTTATGACACCATATTTTCCCCATCCAAATTTACTAATATATCTTGAAGGCAGCCTTGATGATATTATTAATCGAATTCAGGAACGTGGAAGACTGATGGAGCAGCAAACACCTATTTCCTATTGGGAAGAAATGCACGCTCGTTACGAAAAATGGATCAATAACTTTAATGCCTGTCCTGTTTTACGATTAAATATCAACGATTATGATATTCTTCATGACGAAAATTCTATCGAACCAGTTATAGAAAAAATTTCAACCTTTATTAGACAAGCAGAGCTTTTAAAAAAATAAAAAAGACCCCTTTTGAATAGCTTTCTCAAAAGGGGTTCTTTGTTTACGTCAAATTTTCGTAAACAAAAAACTCGTTACTATAATAGTAACGAGTCCATCTCCAATACTTTATGCGCTAGTATTATTTGTCATTTATGGCGGAGGAAGAGGGATTCGAACCCCCGCGGGCTTTAACACCCCTGTCGGTTTTCAAGACCGATCCCTTCAGCCGGACTTGGGTATTCCTCCGTATCGACAAGAATTAATATACCACATTATAAAATGGTATGTCAACATTATTTATTATTTTTTTGCGGGCTAGAATTATTGAATAATCCTAGCCCTACTTTTCTTAAGATTTCGGACCGATTACTTCCTTCCCTCGCATATAAGGACGCAATACTTCAGGAATGATCACCGTACCGTCTGCTTGCTGGTAATTTTCTAAAATCGCAGCAACCGTTCGGCCAACCGCAAGTCCAGAACCATTTAATGTATGAACATGTTCAGGCTTAGAGTCGCGATCACGACGGAATCGAATATTAGCACGTCTTGCCTGGAATGCTTCAAAATTACTACAAGAAGATATCTCGCGATAAGTTCCATAGCTTGGTATCCAAACTTCGATGTCATATTTTTTTGCGGCAGTAAAGCCCAAATCTGCACTACACATATTTAAGACACGGTATGGAAGACCTAGTAACTGAAGCACTTTTTCTGCATTTGCAGTTAGGCTCTCTAGTGCTTTATAAGAATCCTCTGGCTTTACAAATTTCACTAATTCAACCTTATTAAATTGGTGCTGACGAATCAAGCCCCTTGTATCTCTTCCTGCTGAACCCGCTTCTGAACGGAAACACGCACTAAATGCTGCGTATTTAATTGGTAGATCCTCACCACTAACAATTTCATCACGATGAAGATTCGTAATTGGAACCTCAGATGTTGGAATTAAAAAGTAGTCTTCACTCTCAATGAGGAAGGCATCCTCTTCAAACTTTGGAAGTTGCCCCGTTCCCGTCATACTTGCTCGATTGACAAGGTATGGTGGAATCACTTCTTCATACCCATGTTCCTCCACATGAAGGTCTAACATGAAGTTAAATAATGCTCTTTCCAGTCTTGCCCCAAGTCCTTTATAAAATACAAAGCGACTCCCAGTAACCTTCCCAGCTCGTTCAAAATCAAGGATTTCAAGTTGATCAGCTATTTCCCAGTGTGGCTTTGGTTCAAAATCAAATTGTGGGAGCTCACCCCATTTACGAATTTCAACGTTGTCATCTTCTGATTCACCAACTGGGACACTTTCATGAGGAATATTTGGAATAGACAACAGAAGATGTTCTAATTCTTCTTCTACATTCCGTAATTGAGTATCTAACTCTTTGATTTTATCTCCCACTTCACGCATTTCTGTTATTAGAGCATCCGCATCTTTTTTCTCTCTTTTTAAGACTGCAATTTGTCCTGATACTTCATTTCGTCTGCTTTTTAATTCTTCTGTCTGAACAATAAGCTCACGACGTGTTTTGTCCAGCTCCTCAAAACGTCCTAGGTCTGTTAAATCCTCACCACGGTGCTGAAGTTTTTCCTTCACCTCATCGAAATGGCTTCGTAAAAACTTGATATCTAACATTACCAAAACCTCCTATTATTTATGTAATTAGTAGCATTAACAGATACATAAGCATGAACTCTGCAAAAACATAAAAAACTCCCGTCCCTAATAAAAGGGACGAGAGTTAACCCGCGTTACCACCCTAGTTGAGGATACACGTATCCTCCTCTTGAAAAAGATAACGGATTTACCGGAAATACCTACTAGAAACCGTTCAGCACTTCACTCAAGGATGGATTCACTAGCCCTTTCCATCGGTTCACACCAACCACCGACTCTCTTAAGAAAAAAGACAAGCTACTACTTCCTCTCATAGATTTAACATTATAATTACCCTTTAATGTGCGATAAACCCCCAGGTAAGAAATAAAAATCACCTGTAAAGGTACAATTGGTTCCACTATCCATTAGTGGGGATGATGAAATACCAGTATTAGAAGTTCACTTTATATAAAGTTTTACCATGTTTCATTCGTTTATACAAGTTTTTTTGTTTTTGACTCTTCAACCATCTTTACAAAATAGCCTGTAATACGATGATCATCAGTTAGTTCTGGATGGAAAGAACAACCTAAAAATTGACCTTCTCGTGCAGCTACAATTCTCCCATCATGCTTTGCAAGGATTTCAACGTTTTCTCCAGCTTCTACAATATGTGGTGCTCTAATAAAAACACCGACAAAGTCTTCAGCAATTCCAGGAATCGTAAGTTCTGCTTCAAAGCTTTCACGTTGACGACCGAAGGAATTACGCGCAACTACTACATCCATAAGGCCAAGATGCGGTTCCTTGTGGTCAACCAGTTGTTTTGCAAGTAGAATTAACCCTGCGCATGTACCGAACATTGGCTTTCCCTTTTTAGCAAAGGAACGAAGAGGCTCCATAAAATGATATTTATCAATTAATCGGCGCATTGTTGTACTTTCCCCACCAGGGATAATCAACCCGTCAATTTCTTCTAGCTGTTCTACTGTTTTTACGATGACTGCTTCTGCTCCAGAGGCTTCTATTGAGCGAACATGTTCTCTTACTGCCCCTTGAAGACCTAATACTCCGATTTTAACCATATATGACCATCCTCTAACTTACCAGCCTCGTTCTTGCATGCGTTGGTCTGGTAATAATGATGAAATTTCGACACCTTTCATAGCATTACCTAAACCTTTAGAAAGGTTGGCAATTAATTCATAATCTTGATAATGTGTAGTTGCTTCTACAATTGCACGAGCAAATTTTGCAGGATTGTCTGATTTGAAAATACCAGAACCAACAAAGACACCATCTGCACCAAGCTGCATCATTAATGCCGCATCTGCAGGTGTTGCTACACCACCAGCAGCAAAGTTTACAACTGGTAGACGACCTTCTTGTTTAATTTGAAGGAGTAGTTCATACGGTGCTCCTAGATTTTTTGCTTCTGTCATAAGTTCATCTTCACTCATTCCAACAACTTGGCGAACTTGAGCATTTACTTTTCTCATATGTCGTACTGCTTCTACAATGTTCCCTGTTCCAGGCTCACCCTTTGTACGAAGCATAGATGCACCTTCTGCAATTCGGCGTGTCGCTTCTCCTAAATCACGACATCCACATACGAATGGAACCGTAAAATCACGTTTATTTAAATGGAACTCCTCATCTGCAGGAGTTAATACTTCACTCTCATCAATATAATCAACACCTAGAGCTTCTAGTACTCTAGCTTCTACAATGTGTCCAATACGAGCCTTTGCCATAACTGGAATAGTAACAGCATTCATTACTTCTTCAACGATTGTTGGATCAGCCATTCTAGCAACTCCACCTGCTGCTCTTATATCAGCTGGTACACGTTCTAATGCCATTACCGCTACAGCTCCAGCTTCCTCTGCTATTTTAGCTTGCTCTGCATTCACAACGTCCATAATAACGCCGCCCTTTTGCATTTCAGCCATTCCTCGTTTTACTCGATCTGTACCTGTATTTGCCATCACGATTCCCCCTACATGTTAGTTAGCGATTTATAGGCATTATCATACCATATTTTAATAGATAGTAAATGCCTAGTAAAAAATAAATCTGCGAATATTCGAACATATACTTTTATTTCCTACTAATTATACCAAATTTATAGGCAATTAAAACATAGAAAAATCTCCCTCTATAAATAGAAGGAGATTGAATGATCTTTATTAGAACCAACCTTTAACTGTATTCGCAGCACTTGACCAAATGTCACCAAAGAACCCACCGATTCCCCTCATCATGAGCACGAACCAATTTGTCTTTTCAACACTAGAGTCTGTCACGAGTGTTACCTGTAACTTATCTTCACTATTTGGCGTAATATATCCCAAATCATCACCATCACCATTATAAGAAATAGCCATATGTCCAACCTTTGTTCCTTCTTCAAATGGTGCTGTTATTTCTTTATCTTTTGATACAACTTTCTTATCAAAGTTATATTTGCCTTTATAAGCGGATTTATCTTCACCTTTTTTCACTAATAGTCTTACAGGCGATTTTGTGGAGATTTCCACCTTTTTCTCTTTACCTTTAACAACCTTTAATTCTTTATTGCCCTTTAATTGATAGCCTTCTGGGAAGACTTCAATTTGTTCAAAGTTATTAAAACCATAATCTAATAGTTTACGAGTTTCATTAAATCGTTCAGGTTCACTTTTGGCACCCATTACAACTGAAATTAAACGCATCCCATTTCGTTCTGCAGTTCCAGTAAAATTATACCCAGCCAGTGGTGTTGTACCTGTCTTTAACCCATCTAGTCCTTCGTAATAGAAGTTAGAAAAATAAGGAGACTCATTTGGATCATGTTTTAACATCCAATTCCAGTTGTTTAGTTTTTCACCATAAAATTCAAATTGTGGAATACTAGAAACTTCTAATACCTCTGGGTAGTCTCGAATTAAAGAATAAGCTAATAAAGCTACTGATTTTGCAGATAGTAGGTTTTCTTCATCTGCACTTGATCCATTAATACGGTACTCACCTAACATACTATTTGGTAGACCCGAACTATTTACAAAATGAGCATCTTGTATACCTAGTTCAGCAGCTTTTTCATTCATCATCTTCACAAATCCGTCTTCTGTTCCACCAATTAAACGTGCAAGTGCCATGGTCGTTGCATTATCAGAGTAAATAGCCATCGCATAATATAATTCTTTAACTGTATAATTATGGTTCAATCGAAGACCCACACCAGATGAGTTTGAATTAGCAGAAAGAGAGTGTAAGAATTCATCAATTTGTGTTTCAGTTTCCCAGGTAATGGTCCCTTCATCAATTGCCTCTAACACTAGGTATTCTGTCATCATTTTAGTCATACTTGCAATAGGGGCTGGAACATCTGCATTATTTTCATATAAAATCTTACCTGTTTCAGCATCAATCAAAATAGCATTTTTTGCATTTATATTAATAGCAGGTGCCGCATTTGCAGGAGTGACTTGCCCCACAAAGAGCGATAGCAAAAGGACTGCTATAAAACTTATAATCAATCTCTTTTGTGTATTTTTTTTCACATTTTAAACCTCCACTTCATATTTAGCACAAAAAACATTTTAACATATCAGCCTCAAAAAAAATAGATAGAGCACCTGTCTCTATCTACCACTATTTAAAAATCCTACCAATGGATTACTATTTGTTATATTTTGTTTAGAGTGTTGAGTAATTCGGTGCTTCCTTCGTGATCTGAACATCATGTGGATGGCTTTCACGTAATCCTGCACCTGTCATTTTAATAAATTGTGCGTTTTCCCTTAATTCCTCTAGATTTTTCGTTCCACAATATCCCATACCAGAACGAATACCACCTAGTAATTGATAAATTGTATCTGTTAATGGACCTTTATATGGAAGGCGGCCTTCAATACCTTCAGGAACAAACTTTTTCGCATCTTCTTGGAAATAGCGGTCTTTGCTTCCTTTTTCCATTGCTGCTACAGAACCCATACCTCGATATACCTTAAAACGACGACCTTGGAAAATTTCTGTTTCACCTGGACTTTCAGACACACCTGCTAGTAAGCTTCCTAGCATAACTACATGTCCTCCAGCAGCTAACGCTTTTACGATATCACCAGAATATTTAATACCACCGTCTGCAATAATGGATACACCATGTTTTCTAGCTTCTGTTGCACAATCATAAATCGCTGTAATTTGAGGAACACCCACGCCCGCAACAACACGTGTTGTACAAATAGAACCAGGTCCAATTCCTACTTTTACGACATTAGCACCAGCCTCGATTAGAGCTCGAGTAGCTTCTGCAGTCGCAACGTTACCCGCGATAATATTTAAGTTTGGATATTGATTTCGAATTTCTTTTACTGTTTCAAGAACACCTGCTGAGTGCCCATGTGCTGTATCTACTACAATTGCATCCACTCCAGCTTCTACTAGCTTTGCAACACGTGGCATTGTATCTTTTGATACCCCAACTGCTGCTCCTACCAATAATCGTCCTTGTGCATCTTTAGCAGAATTCGGAAACTCAATAACCTTTTCAATATCTTTAATTGTAATTAATCCCTTTAGTACTCCATTCTCATCAACAAGTGGAAGCTTTTCAATTTTATATTTCTGTAAGATTTTTTCCGCTTGTTCTAATGTTGTACCAACAGGGGCAGTCACTAGATTTTCTTTTGTCATAACATCAGAAATTTGAATCGAATAATCCTGAATAAAACGAAGGTCACGATTGGTTAGGATACCAACTAAGATTTGCTCTTGTGGATTATTTACAATTGGGACACCTGAAATACGATATTTTCCCATTAAATGCTCAGCATCAAATACTTGATGACTTGGAGTAAGGAAAAATGGATCCGTAATAACGCCACTTTCTGAACGCTTAACTTTATCAACCTGTTCGGCTTGTTGTTCAATAGACATATTTTTATGAATAATACCTAATCCACCTTGGCGTGCCATTGCAATTGCCATTTCATGCTCTGTAACAGTGTCCATACCCGCACTAACAATTGGAATATTTAACTTGAGCGTTTCAGTTAATGCTACCCCAAGATTTACATCCTTTGGTAATACCTCAGATTTAGCTGGTAAAAGCAAAACATCATCAAACGTTAATCCTTCTTTGGCAAACTTAGTTTCCCACATGTAATAAATCCCCCTTCGATTGCAAAATATTATTAGTAGATTATCAACTGGGCAAACTACTGTCAAGAAGACACTGATATGTTTAATAATTCAGAGTTTTTTATTATCTACTTTAACACCAATTATATCTGTTTGCTTTTTTATTGGAGGTCTCTAAATTGTTTGATTATCGTTTTATTTGGCAATCATTTAATGCGCTTCACGCAGCAAATACCACTCAACACTTGCTTCAAAAATGCTATGAAAAAGCTGGGTTTACTGATGCAGATAAAAAGAGTTACGAAAACAGCTATCCCTTTATTTATTATTTGGAGCACGGCCAAAATTATTATCAACTATCAGAAAATGCCCCTTTATCAATTAAGCCAGTCCTTCTATTTTATGGAATGGTTCAATTGTTAAAGGCTTGTTTACTTACTGTTGACCCACAATATCCAGAATCAACCTCAGTACTAGCTCATGGCGTATCAACTAGAAAACGAAAAAAGCAAAGCTATGAATTTTTTCAAGATGAAGTGAGGGTGCAGAAAAACGGTTTATTTTCCCACTTTTCTGAGCGGATGTTTCATGTGAAACAAATTGAAGGCGAAAAATACACAATGGAACAGCTATTTAAAAGGATTCCAGAATTACATAATTTATTTGTGTTACATTTTCAACAAAGGATATACATTAAAACACCCGTTACAAATGATAATGTGCTTTTAATTCCAAGTGAATCACTAGATCATTTCCACATGACTTCTCGGAGATTTTTGGATTTTATAGAAAAGGTCTTACCATTCCCTACTTCATCTACCAAAAGTGAAGTAGAGGAAAAAGGAAGTGATTCCATCACTGTAAAAGTGAATACGTCGAAATTTCTTTTGCCACTATGGAGTTCGCCACTTTTATATCATTTATATGAGGATACCTATTATTTACCAAAGGAAAGGGAACTAATAACATTCTTTCCTGAAGTCATGACTCACTACTTACTTCTATATAATTTAAGTATGATATCCAGATATGAGACGGAATGGTGGAGTGAGTTACTTCATTCCTACTCAAGTAATGATTATCCATTTATCAGACAGTTTCTTGCGATTTCAGCGGAAAAGGTACCCTTTCTGCTTTATCTGTTCCTGAAGGAGAAAATTGACGGGTTAGAAGGCGAATTCGGAATGTAAAGGAAAATACTTGCTCCTGACCAGTATCATAGGGATGAGCACTAGGTATAATTATTTTCATTTTGCCAATTAGTTAGTGGTATTGTATGTAGATTTGGGAGTAGACCGTTGGAAAGTTTGCGGCATGCCGTTTTTTGTTTTGCGTCTTCGTTATATACCAATCAGACAGGTGCGGCATGCCGTTGATCGTTTTACTTATCTATATATTAAACGCTCGCAATACGCTTCTCCAAAGATCCACAACTAACCCCGATCCCTTGATTTAAGCACAAAAAAAGACCAACCATAACGGCTGATCTTTTAGGTGCTTAGCGACGTCCTACTCTAACAGGGGCAATGCTCCAACTACCATCGGCGCTGAAGAGCTTAACTTCCGTGTTCGGTATGGGAACGGGTGTGACCTCTTCGCTATCGTCACTAAACTATAAGAAGGATTCATTCCTTCAAAACTAGATAACGTACGCACATTCATTAATGTCTTGCTTCGGCTCCTAGCCTCTCGAGGTCGCTTCACTTCTTCTGTCAAAGTCTATGACTTTTCCCTCAGAAGTTCCAGCGCTTGTCGTGGCTGTACAGTCGCCTGCGCATTTCTATTTTGGTTAAGTCCTCGATCGATTAGTATCAGTCAGCTGCACATGTCACCATGCTTCCACCTCTGACCTATCAACCTCGTCATCTTCGAGGGATCTTACTAGTTTAACACTATGGGAAATCTCATCTTGAGGGGGGCTTCATGCTTAGATGCTTTCAGCACTTATCCCTTCCACACATAGCTACCCAGCTATGCCCTTGGCAGGACAACTGGTACACCAGCGGTGTGTCCATCCCGGTCCTCTCGTACTAAGGACAGCTCCTCTCAAATTTCCTACGCCCACGACGGATAGGGACCGAACTGTCTCACGACGTTCTGAACCCAGCTCGCGTACCGCTTTAATGGGCGAACAGCCCAACCCTTGGGACCGACTACAGCCCCAGGATGCGATGAGCCGACATCGAGGTGCCAAACCTCCCCGTCGATGTGGACTCTTGGGGGAGATAAGCCTGTTATCCCCGGGGTAGCTTTTATCCGTTGAGCGATGGCCCTTCCATGCGGAACCACCGGATCACTAAGCCCGACTTTCGTCCCTGCTCGACTTGTAGGTCTCGCAGTCAAGCTCCCTTGTGCCTTTACACTCTACGAATGATTTCCAACCATTCTGAGGGAACCTTTGGGCGCCTCCGTTACTCTTTAGGAGGCGACCGCCCCAGTCAAACTGCCCACCTGACACTGTCTCCAAGGCCGATAAGGCCTTCGGGTTAGAATTTCAATACAGCCAGGGTAGTATCCCACCGACGCCTCCACCGAAGCTAGCGCTCCGGCTTCCAAGGCTCCTACCTATCCTGTACAAGCTGTACCAAAATTCAATATCAGGTTGCAGTAAAGCTCCACGGGGTCTTTCCGTCCTGTCGCGGGTAACCTGCATCTTCACAGGTACTATAATTTCACCGAGTCTCTCGTTGAGACAGTGCCCAGATCGTTACACCTTTCGTGCGGGTCAGAACTTACCTGACAAGGAATTTCGCTACCTTAGGACCGTTATAGTTACGGCCGCCGTTTACTGGGGCTTCGATTCAGAGCTTCGCTTGCGCTAACCCCTCCTCTTAACCTTCCAGCACCGGGCAGGTGTCAGCCCCTATACTTCGCCTTGCGGCTTCGCAGAGACCTGTGTTTTTGCTAAACAGTCGCCTGGGCCTATTCACTGCGGCTTTTCAGGGCTATGCACCCTAAAAAGCACCCCTTCTCCCGAAGTTACGGGGTCATTTTGCCGAGTTCCTTAACGAGAGTTCTCTCGATCACCTTAGGATTCTTTCCTCGCCTACCTGTGTCGGTTTGCGGTACGGGCACCATTTACCTCGCTAGAAGCTTTTCTTGGCAGTGTGGAATCAGGAACTTCGGTACTATATTTCCCTCGCCATCACAGCTCAACCTTACGGTAAGCGGATTTGCCTACTTACCAGTCTAACTGCTTGGACGCACATATCCAACAGTGCGCTTACCCTATCCTCCTGCGTCCCTCCATTGCTCAAACGGTAAAGAGGTGGTACAGGAATATCAACCTGTTGTCCATCGCCTACGCTTTTCAGCCTCGGCTTAGGTCCCGACTAACCCTGAGCGGACGAGCCTTCCTCAGGAAACCTTAGGCATTCGGTGGAGGGGATTCTCACCCCTCTTTCGCTACTCATACCGGCATTCTCACTTCTAAGCGCTCCACCAGTCCTCACGGTCTGACTTCGCTGCACTTAGAACGCTCTCCTACCATTGTTCGTAAGAACAATCCACAGCTTCGGTGATACGTTTAGCCCCGGTACATTTTCGGCGCAGAGTCACTCGACCAGTGAGCTATTACGCACTCTTTAAATGGTGGCTGCTTCTAAGCCAACATCCTGGTTGTCTAAGCAACTCCACATCCTTTTCCACTTAACGTATACTTTGGGACCTTAGCTGGTGGTCTGGGCTGTTTCCCTCTTGACTACGGATCTTATCACTCGCAGTCTGACTCCCGAGAATCAAGTCTTTGGCATTCGGAGTTTGACTGAATTCGGTAACCCGATGAGGGCCCCTAGTCCAATCAGTGCTCTACCTCCAAGACTCTATACTCGAGGCTAGCCCTAAAGCTATTTCGGAGAGAACCAGCTATCTCCAAGTTCGATTGGAATTTCTCCGCTACCCACACCTCATCCCCGCACTTTTCAACGTACGTGGGTTCGGGCCTCCATTCAGTGTTACCTGAACTTCACCCTGGACATGGGTAGATCACCTGGTTTCGGGTCTACGACCACGTACTCATTCGCCCTATTCAGACTCGCTTTCGCTGCGGCTCCGTCTCTTCGACTTAACCTTGCACGTAATCGTAACTCGCCGGTTCATTCTACAAAAGGCACGCCATCACACATTAATGTGCTTTGACTACTTGTAGGCACACGGTTTCAGGTTCTATTTCACTCCCCTCCCGGGGTGCTTTTCACCTTTCCCTCACGGTACTGGTTCACTATCGGTCACTAGGGAGTATTTAGCCTTGGGAGATGGTCCTCCCAGCTTCCGACGGGATTTCACGTGTCCCGCCGTACTCAGGATCCACTCAAGAGAGAACGAAGTTTCGACTA
Source organism: Bacillus nitroreducens (assembly GCF_964021195.1). Lineage (NCBI taxonomy): Bacteria > Bacillati > Bacillota > Bacilli > Caryophanales > Bacillaceae > Bacillus > Bacillus nitroreducens. The sequence goes on from NZ_CAXHYI020000003.1 coordinate 1,051,376, forward strand.
CAGGGTTGTTACCTTCTCTGACGGACCTTTCCAGGTCGCTTCGTCTACTTCGCTCTTTTGTAACTCCGTATAGAGTGTCCTACAACCCCAAGAGGCAAGCCTCTTGGTTTGGGCTATCTTCCGTTTCGCTCGCCGCTACTCAGGAAATCGCGTTTGCTTTCTCTTCCTCTGGGTACTTAGATGTTTCAGTTCCCCAGGTCTACCTTCGCTTACCCTATGAATTCAGGTAAGGATACTGCCCCATTACGAGCAGTGGGTTTCCCCATTCGGAAATCTTCGGATCAATGCTTACTTACAGCTCCCCGAAGCATATCGGTGTTAGTACCGTCCTTCATCGGCTCCTAGTGCCAAGGCATCCACCGTGCGCCCTTTATAACTTAACCTGTTCGGCTTCGATAAGCTGCAAATTTCTTCGCTTCTCATGCGCCTATAAGTTTAAAGAACTTTACTTCAATGAATGTTTTGTTACGTTATCTAGTTTTCAAGGAACAAAATAACTGATTTCAATCAATTACGATTTCATCAGTAAGATTTGGTGGAGCCTAGCGGGATCGAACCGCTGACCTCCTGCGTGCAAGGCAGGCGCTCTCCCAGCTGAGCTAAGGCCCCGAATATTTTTTAATGAATGGTGGGCCTAAATGGACTCGAACCATCGACCTCACGCTTATCAGGCGTGCGCTCTAACCAGCTGAGCTATAGGCCCATTCATATATTTAACTAGAGAACAATAGCTCTCTCAAAACTAAACATAATACAAAACGTCTTTTTTATGAAGTTCGTAGAACTTCTATTGTCTAGCTACGGTTCCTATCCTCTCGAGGTTGCTTCACTTCTTCTGTCAAAGTCTGCTGACTTTTCCTTCAGAAGTTCCAGCACTTGTCGAGGCTGAACAGTCACCTTCGCTTTTCGACTTTTTCCTTAGAAAGGAGGTGATCCAGCCGCACCTTCCGATACGGCTACCTTGTTACGACTTCACCCCAATCATCTGTCCCACCTTAGGCGGCTGGCTCCTTACGGTTACCCCACCGACTTCGGGTGTTACAAACTCTCGTGGTGTGACGGGCGGTGTGTACAAGGCCCGGGAACGTATTCACCGCGGCATGCTGATCCGCGATTACTAGCGATTCCGGCTTCATGCAGGCGAGTTGCAGCCTGCAATCCGAACTGAGAATGGTTTTATGGGATTGGCTTAACCTCGCGGTTTCGCTTCCCTTTGTACCATCCATTGTAGCACGTGTGTAGCCCAGGTCATAAGGGGCATGATGATTTGACGTCATCCCCACCTTCCTCCGGTTTGTCACCGGCAGTCACCTTAGAGTGCCCAACTGAATGCTGGCAACTAAGATCAAGGGTTGCGCTCGTTGCGGGACTTAACCCAACATCTCACGACACGAGCTGACGACAACCATGCACCACCTGTCACTCTGTCCCCGAAGGGAACGTCCTATCTCTAGGAGTGTCAGAGGATGTCAAGACCTGGTAAGGTTCTTCGCGTTGCTTCGAATTAAACCACATGCTCCACCGCTTGTGCGGGCCCCCGTCAATTCCTTTGAGTTTCAGTCTTGCGACCGTACTCCCCAGGCGGAGTGCTTAATGCGTTGACTTCAGCACTAAAGGGCGGAAACCCTCTAACACTTAGCACTCATCGTTTACGGCGTGGACTACCAGGGTATCTAATCCTGTTCGCTCCCCACGCTTTCGCGCCTCAGCGTCAGTTACAGACCAGAGAGCCGCCTTCGCCACTGGTGTTCCTCCACATCTCTACGCATTTCACCGCTACACGTGGAATTCCGCTCTCCTCTTCTGCACTCAAGTCCCCCAGTTTCCAATGACCCTCCACGGTTGAGCCGTGGGCTTTCACATCAGACTTAAAGGACCGCCTGCGCGCGCTTTACGCCCAATAATTCCGGATAACGCTTGCCACCTACGTATTACCGCGGCTGCTGGCACGTAGTTAGCCGTGGCTTTCTGGTTAGGTACCGTCAAGGTACCGCCCTATTCGAACGATACTTGTTCTTCCCTAACAACAGAGCTTTACGATCCGAAGACCTTCTTCGCTCACGCGGCGTTGCTCCGTCAGACTTTCGTCCATTGCGGAAGATTCCCTACTGCTGCCTCCCGTAGGAGTCTGGGCCGTGTCTCAGTCCCAGTGTGGCCGATCACCCTCTCAGGTCGGCTACGCATCGTTGCCTTGGTGAGCCGTTACCTCACCAACTAGCTAATGCGCCGCGGGCCCATCCGTAAGTGATAGCGAGAAGCCATCTTTTAATATAAGACCATGTGGTCTCATATGTTATCCGGTATTAGCTCCGGTTTCCCGAAGTTATCCCAGTCTTACAGGTAGGTTGCCCACGTGTTACTCACCCGTCCGCCGCTAATCTTTGGGAGCAAGCTCCCTTAGATTCGCTCGACTTGCATGTATTAGGCACGCCGCCAGCGTTCATCCTGAGCCAGGATCAAACTCTCCAATAGAGTATTGATTGCTCAATAAGTTTTGTTACTTAGAATTAACGTTGACGCTTGTATTATGTTTAGTTTTCAAAGAACTATTTCATCGCACCGAAGCGACTTTATTAATATATCACACTATCATAATTAAAGTCAAATGTTTTTTTGAAATAATAAAAGATAGTAGATAATGAATAAGACTTTTGAATTATATATGCTTTATGCTCCTTAATCAAGTGTTTTTTACGAAAGTTTTATTATTTCCCTATAAACAAGATTATCTCGAATTGGTAGTTGTCTGTTTATAATTAATAGGTTCTGGTTAATACGCAATATATTCAGCATTAAAGAACTTGTTCAATAAAATTAAAACCTCCAAATTGGAGGCCTTTAAATTATTTCTTCTATGAAAATATCCCGGTAGTTTCTTAAATCAAAAAGTTCATTTTCACTTAGTTTTATTAATGGTCTTGTCGGCTGTATTTTATCAATAAATAGAATCTCACCGATTTGTCCATTTGATAGTTTTACATTCGAACCAATTGATATATTACAAACTATGTCTGTTAGAGCATCCATTACTTTCATATCAAATTTTCCAAATGACTCACTTCTAATTTCCTCGAGCACTTTAAAAGAAGGATGTCGATTACTATAAGGTCTATCTGAGATCATAGCTAAATACGCATCAGCAACCGCAATAATCTTTCCAAATCGGTGCATTTTTTCTCCTGTCACTCCCAGTATATAACCCGTACCATCCATACGTTCATGGTGCTGAAGTACTGCTAGCTTTACACTATCTTTAATGAGCGGTATCTTCTCAATCATTCGGTAACTGTAAAGAGGGTGTTTTTTAATCTCGCTATATTCAGCTTGAGTAAGGGATGAAGTTTTGGCTAAGATTTTAGGGTCTATTTTTGCCATTCCACAGTCACAAAGTAATCCCGCTATTACTAATTGATAGCAATCTCCCTCGCTGTATTGCAATTTTCTACCAAGATAACCAGAAAGTAATCCTAGTGTAATAGAGTGATGATAAATATAGTTTTCACGATTGGTATATGTATGTAATGAGAGTAGTTCATTTGGATTGTCCTTTATTCTTTTGAATAATGGAAGAATAGTTTGACGCACCTTGGTAATATCAACTAATGCGCCCGCTTGCCAACTATGGAACAGAAGCTTGTATTGGCTTACAGATTTAAGAAAGTCTTCTACTATTGTATTTTTCTTTTCTAAGACTTCTATTTCCTCTATCTGCTCTTCAGGGGTGAAGGGTTCGCCAGTGATTAAAAATGATTCAACATGTACATCTTGTATTAGGAATGCTTGAAGGACATCTATATGCTCATTTGTTAATACAGTTTTTTTAAGAATGATTGGATTATTTGTTAAAGAAAAAATATCATTCGATACAATGCATCCAGCTTGTAACTGACTTGTCTTCACACGCATTTTCTTCTACCTCGACTTTCAATCGAATACTCGTATCATTCATTTTACCAAAAAAGGAGAAATACTGCACCGCAGCATTTCTCCCTTTCTATCGTTTATTCTTCTTCTTCTTCGCTAACTGATTGATTCTCATCTGTTACCGTTTCTGTTACTTCAAGTTCGCCTTCTTGTACTTCCTGTTCTTCTTGTTCCTCTTCTTCCTTCTCAACAACTGCTACTGTTGCTACATGTCCATTTTCATCTAAACGGATGAGCTTAACACCTTGAGTTGTACGGCCAATTTGTGAAATATCTCCAATTGACATTCTAATTAGAACGCCATCAGCAGTAATAAGCATGAGATCATTCTCTACCGTAACTGCTTTTACCGCAATGACTTTACCATTCTTTTCGGTAATATTGACTGTTTTTAGTCCTTTACCACCACGGCTTTGGATACGATATTCACTTGCTGGAGTACGTTTTCCATATCCATGCTCAGTTACGATTAGGACATCGAGATTATCTTCTAGTATTTCCATTCCGACTACTTCATCGTCTTCGGAGAGATTGATTCCTTTAACACCTGCAGCTGTACGGCCCATTGATCGTACATCTGACTCAGGGAAACGAATAAGCATTCCATCTCTCGTTCCGATAATGATATCTTTTGTACCATCTGTGAGTCGAACAGAGATAAGTTCATCTCCCTCATGTAAGCCAACAGCGATTAATCCACCTTTACGGATATTAGCAAAAGATGATAGTGGAGTTCGTTTTGAGATACCTTTTCTAGTTGTAAAGAATAAGAACCAATCATCGACAAGCTCAGATACTGGGATTATTGCATTTATCCATTCTTCTTTATCAATTTCTAGTAGGTTAATGATTGGAATTCCTTTTGCTGTTCTACTAAATTCAGGAATTTCATACCCTTTTAGACGGTAGACTTTTCCTTTATTTGTAAAGAATAGGATTGTATCATGAGTTGAAGTTGATAGAAGTTGTTCAACAAAATCATCTTCATTTGTTCCCATTCCTTGTATTCCACGGCCACCACGTTTTTGGCTACGGTATGTTGAAACTGGAAGACGCTTAATATACCCTTTATTCGTGAGAGTAAGAATGATATTCTCTCTTGGGATTAAATCCTCATCTTCAATCATTTCAAGTCCACCAGCTAAAATTTCAGTACGTCTTGTATCGTTAAAACGTTCTTTCAATTCTAGTAATTCTTCACGAATAATTTCTAGTACTTTTTCTTCGTCAGCTAATATAGCTTTTAATTCCGCAATTAATGCAACAAGCTCTTGGTATTCTGCTTCAATTTTATCACGTTCTAAGCCTGTTAAACGCTGTAAACGCATATCTAAAATCGCTTGAGCTTGCTTTTCAGATAGATCAAATCTTGTCATTAAGCCTTCGCGAGCTATATCTGTATTTTGTGAGCCACGAATTAACGCAATAATTTCATCAATATGATCTAATGCAATTCGTAAGCCTTCTAAAATATGTGCCCTTGCTTCGGCTTTTCGAAGTTCAAATGCTGTTCTACGTTTGATAACCACAACTTGATGGTCTAAGTAGTATTGTAAACATTGCTTTAGATTAAGAACTCTAGGATGCCCGTTCACAAGGGCAAGCATATTGATTCCAAATGTAGTTTGCAATGCAGTATGTTTATATAAATTATTTAAGAGAACATTCGCATTTGCATCTTTTCGTACTTCCATCACGATCCTCATACCAGTACGGTCTGATTCGTCACGAAGATCTGTTATCCCTTCAATTTTTTTATCTCGAACTAATTCAGCAATTTTTTCAATTAGTTTTGCTTTGTTAACTTGGTATGGAAGCTCTGTAACAATAATAACTTCCTTCCCATTTTTCATTTGTTCAATTTCAACTTTTGCACGAAGGGTGATGGAACCTTTTCCAGTTTCATATGCCTTTCTAATGCCACTTCTACCAAGAATATGTCCAGCAGTAGGAAAATCTGGGCCAGGAATAATATCCATTAATTCAGCAATCGTGATTTCAGGGTCCTTACTGATTGCTAGAACACCGTCAATCACTTCACCTAATTGGTGAGGTGGAATATTCGTTGCCATTCCTACTGCAATACCCGCTGCACCATTTACTAAAAGGTTAGGAAAACGTGCAGGGAGAACAGCTGGTTCTTTCTCAGAACCATCATAGTTATCCTGATAATCGATTGTGTCTTTATTGATATCACGCAATAGTTCCATTGATATTTTGGACATACGTGCTTCTGTATAACGCATGGCTGCTGCTGCATCACCATCTACAGAACCAAAGTTTCCGTGGCCATCAACTAACATATAACGATAGTTAAAATCTTGAGCCATACGTACCATCGTATCGTAAACAGCAGAGTCACCATGTGGATGGTACTTACCAATTACTTCTCCTACGATACGTGCTGATTTCTTATAAGCCTTTTCAGCAGTCATGCCTAAATCGTTCATTGCATATAGAATTCGGCGGTGAACAGGCTTTAGACCATCACGAACATCTGGAAGAGCTCGTGACACGATTACACTCATCGCATAGTCTAGGAAGGATGTTTTCATCTCTTGGCTAATATTTATTTCACGAATATGCGAATTTTGACTTTCTGACATAAAAAGTAACCTCCTTATCAGGGGTATAAAATAAAGTGAAACTTCATTCAGTGGGGATTCTTTCCCATTGAAAGTTAGTCGAACCAATTGGGGCCTTTACTAGTAATTGATCTACCACTTTTTCTTCTTTAGCTTATCTAAAGACTGAAGGGGTGGGGATCTCACTGCTAGTTCATGCGGGATAAATTAGGGTTCTCTTTTTCCCCATTCAATTCTGTAACCAAAACACAGGATAGTCTCGAAACTATCCTGCATTTGGTCACTCTAATCACCTTGACATCTGCCAGAGGCTTTGACTTTGATTAGTCAAGGCTCACTGACTGATTAAAGTTAAACATCTAAGTTTTTAACATATTGAGCATTTTCTTCAATGAAATTACGTCTAGGTTCAACTTTATCGCCCATTAGCATTTCAAAGGTTTCATCAGCATCAATTGCATCTTGTAGCGTCACCTGTAACATCGTACGGTTTTTTGGATCCATTGTTGTTTCCCAAAGTTGTTCTGGATTCATCTCACCAAGACCTTTGTAGCGCTGAATGCCTGGTTTTGGATTACTTGGTAATTCGGCTAAATATTTTTCTAATTCACGGTCATTGTATGCATATTCAACTCGTTTACCTTGTTGAATTTTATATAATGGCGGTTGAGCTATATAGACAAAGCCATGTTCGATAATCTTGCGCATAAAGCGATAGAAGAATGTCAATAATAAGGTCCGAATATGCGCACCATCAACATCAGCATCGGTCATAATAACAATTTTATGATAGCGTGCTTTTGTAATATCAAAATCTTCCCCAATACCTGTACCTAATGCTGTAATCATCGAACGTACTTCATTATTGGATAAAATCCGATCAAGTCTTGCCTTCTCAACGTTAAGGATTTTTCCTCGTAGCGGTAGGATTGCCTGGAAATGACGGTCACGTCCCTGCTTAGCAGAACCTCCCGCGGAATCACCCTCAACGATATAAAGTTCACTTATAGAAGGATCTTTTGACGAACAGTCAGCAAGTTTACCTGGTAAGCTTGAAACCTCCAGCGCACTTTTTCTTCTGGTTAATTCACGAGCCTTTTTCGCTGCTAGACGTGCTCTTGCGGCCATAGTCCCTTTTTCAACAATGGTTCGAGCAACTGAAGGATTTTCTAATAAAAACGACTCAAATTTTTCAGAGAAGACAGACTCTGTGACAGTTCTCGCTTCACTATTTCCAAGTTTTGTTTTTGTTTGTCCCTCAAATTGTGGGTCTGGATGCTTAACGGATATGATGGCAGTAAGTCCTTCTCGAACATCATCACCCGATAAATTCGCATCATTATCTTTAAAAATATTATTTCGACGTGCATAGTCATTTATGATTCTTGTTAATGCTGTTTTAAATCCAGATTCGTGTGTTCCACCTTCATATGTGTGGATATTGTTAGCAAACGAGTAAATATTACTTGTATAGCTGTCATTGTATTGAAGGGCGATCTCAACTGCAATTCCTTCTTTTTCACCTTCTACAAATACAGGCTCTTCATGAAGGACTTCCTTCGTACGATTAAGGTGCTCAACATACTGTTTGATTCCACCCTCGTAAAAGTATTCTTTACGTTTGTTTTCTTCACGTTTGTCTTCGATCGTGATTTTAACGCCTCTTGTTAAGAATGCAAGTTCACGAAGACGAGTGGCAAGTGTATCAAAATCATATTCTAGTGTTTCAGTGAAAATTTCACCATCTGGCTTAAAGTGTGTAATTGTCCCTGTACTGTCTGTTTCACCAATCACTTTTAACTCAGAAACCACATGGCCACGTTCAAATTTAATGTGGTGAATTTTACCATCTCGATGAACAGTTACCTCTAAACTTGTAGAAAGGGCGTTAACAACTGACGCACCAACTCCATGTAGCCCACCAGAAACCTTATAACCACCGCCGTCGAATTTTCCTCCAGCATGAAGGACTGTCATGATGACTTCAACTGCAGGACGACCCATTTTTTCATGAATACCGACTGGAATTCCACGCCCATTATCAATTACTGTAATACTATTATCTTCTTCAATGATGACATTAATCTCCGTACAATGGCCTGCCAGTGCTTCATCGATACTATTATCAACTATTTCCCAAACTAAATGGTGCAGACCTTTTCCGGATGTTGAACCTATATACATTCCTGGCCTTTTTCTTACAGCCTCTAAACCTTCTAATACCTGTATCTGATTCTCATCATACTCATGTTGTTGTAATTCTTTTTCTTCCATTGCCACCAATATCACCTACACTTTATATTAACGAAAAAGTACGAGTTCGAGTCGCTTCCAACCTTATATTTCTTCTAATATTGTTTCAAAATCGGATACATGCTGGGAACGTTTTTTTAATGTACTTGAGGATAAAGGTGAAAAATATACTTTATCTACCGTTACCACTACAGATTTTGTATTTCCATTTGATAATTCTACCACTCTGTCTTTTTGTAGATCTATATATTCATTAACGATAGAGGAGGATTTTAAAAGCTGTCGATCTAATATCGCAATGACATCTGATGAACGAACCATTACATTGTCTCCCAAATGTATGAACAAATTTCATCACCTCATTTTAGCTTTGTTATGCTGCCTGCAGAAACGGTATACGTTGCAGCCTGCATCAATGTCTCATGATTAATCCCCTCTACGCTTGTTGTTGTCACAAAAGTTTGTACTTTACCTTGAATTGTATTTAATAAATGGGACTGTCTAAAATCATCCAGTTCCGAAAGAACATCATCTAACAACAGAATCGGGTATTCGCCAATTTCCGAATGAATTAATTCTATTTCTGCTAACTTTAAAGATAAGGCAGTCGTACGTTGCTGGCCTTGGGATCCGAATGTCTGAACATCCTTTCCATTTACAAAGAATGTAAGGTCATCCCGGTGTGGACCCGCTAATGTAACACCTCTTTCAACTTCCCTTTCTCTTATTTTAGCAAATTTTTCGTCATATACATCTACCATTTTCGACAAATCAGCGGTTTCTAATACCTCAATTGATGGTTTATATTCAATTCGTAGCGTTTCTAATCCCCTACTGATTCCATGGTGGATAGGCTCAGCCCATTTTTGTAATAAGGCGAGAAATTCAAAGCGCTTTTTGACAATTTTCGCACCTGACTGAATTAATTGTGAAGTTAACACATCAAGCATGGTTTGATCGTGTTGTTTTTTTGTTTGAAGTTGCTTTAAATAATGATTCCGTTGTTGGAGAATTTTTTGATATTGGCTTAAGTCGTGTAAATAAACAGCCGAAACTTGACCAATTTCCATATCAATAAATCGTCTTCTCACTTGTGGACTTCCCTTTACAAGATTCAAATCCTCTGGTGCAAACATAACAACGTTCATATTTCCTACATATTGGCTCAGTTTTTGCTGCTCCAAATGGTTGCTCTTTGCTTTTTTACCCTTTTTAGAGATAACAAGTTGTAAAGATAGGGGGCCGTTCCTTTTTTGAACCCTACCCTCTATTTTAGCATATTCTCCTTCCCAGCGAATCAAATCTTTATCATTTGAGGTGCGATGTGACTTTGCCATCGCTAAAACATAGATGGATTCCATCACATTTGTCTTGCCCTGTGCATTTTCGCCCAAGATGACATTCACTTTATCTTCAAATTCAATTGATGTTTTTTCATAGTTACGATAATTGGTCAGTTCAATTTCTTCAATGAACAATTGGCTTCACCCTTTACACACAAGTGCGAGGGGTAAAACCCTCGCTGCTTAAGCATTTGTTATAACAAACGTTCCAAAGCCAGGAATGTCTACTACATCCTTACTTATTAGCTTTTTCCCACGGCGATTTTCTAACTCTCCATTCACATAGACTTCATGTTCACCTAGAAACCATTTTGCCATACCGCCTGTTTGAATAACATCTGCTAGCTTCAAAAATTGTCCTAATGTAATAAAGTCTGTCGAAATTTCTATTTCTTTTGCCATTATTTTCGCCTTCTTTCTTTTATTTTACTAAAGAAATCCTAACTAGAAAAGAAAACTACTAGGTTTATTCCACCTAGTAGTTTTTAGTCCCTTACGAAGTAGGTCACAAAATAGTCGTTACTGCTGTTCACTATTCAAAATTAGTACGTACGTACCGGAAGAATCAGGTGAAGGACAGTGTCGTCATCTAGTCCGTTTATAACAAATGGTCTCATTGCACCTGTAAATTTAATGCGGATCTCAGAACTTTCTAACGCTTTTAATGCGTCCATCATATATTTTGCACTAAAAGAAATCTTTAATTCCTCACCATCTATAGATTTACTTTGAATTTCCTCATTTACCTTTCCAATTTCAGGAGAAGTGGATGAAATTTCAACTACTCCATCAGGTAATGTTGAAAATTTAACAACATTGTTATTCGCTTCTCTTGCAAGGAGTGAGGCACGGTCGATTGATTGTAAAAATTCTTTCGTGGCTAAAACTACCTCTGTTTTACTTTCATTAGGGATAAGTCTTGTTGTGTCTGGATAGCTGCCATCTAACAAACGAGAAAAGAATAATAAATGTTTTGTCTTAAAAAGAACCTGATTTTCCGTAATAACGATATCAACTAAATCAGTTGAATCATCAAGTATTTTACTTAATTCATTTAAGCTTTTACCTGGAACAACAGCATTGTATGACCCAGTATTTTCTGTTTCGATATGTGCTGTGCGCATTGCCAACCGATGACTATCAGTTGCAATACAATGTAGTGTATTATTTTCTACCTTCCAATTTACTCCAGTAAGAATAGGACGTGTTTCGGAAGTTGAAACAGCAAATACAGTTTGACGAATGAGATTTTTTAATAGATCTGCTGGAATTTGAAACCCATGATTTTCTTCAATTTGAGGTAATTGTGGATATTCATCAGCATCTAAACCATTTAAATTAAATTCTGCTTTTCCAGAACGAATAATTGTTAATAGATTAGATTGAACCTCAATTTCAACAGTATCCTTAGGAAGCTTCTTGACAATCTCACTAAAGAATCGAGCTTGTAACACGATACTACCTTGTTCTTTAATTTCAACAATTTCATCCCCAGATTCTTCTATAGGGATAAAAGACTCGATAGAAATATCAGAATCACTACCTGTAAGAGTTACACCTTCATTTGTTGCAACAATTTTTATACCGGTTAAGATCGGAATGGTCGTTTTTGAAGATACAGCTTTCATGACATCTTGAACACTTCGTACAAGATAATCTCTTTGAATGATAAATTTCATCAAAAAACCTCCTAAAGATTGTTCTATTTTGAAATGCACCTGAATATGCTTATTAATTATATATATTTTTTAAAAGAAAAAATCGTAGAAGTACTAGTAGGCCTTGTGAATATGTGGATAACCGAATCGAAGCAAATGAAAACAGTCTATCCACATGTGGACAGACTGTGCGCAACAACAAAGAAGTTATTCACAGTATTCACGTTACCAAGTACTTGTCCAAATTAAAAGATGAAATGTACGATCTATATTAGCCTTTTAATTGGGTAATAATTTCATCTATTTGTTTTTGTAATTGTGTGTCTGTTTTTAATAGGTTCGTGATTTTTTCATGGGCATGAATGACAGTTGTATGGTCACGCCCTCCAAATTCCTCACCAATTTTAGGTAGTGAAGAATCAGTTAGTTCCCTTGAAAGATACATTGCAATTTGGCGAGGAAATGCAATTGATTTTGTTCGCTTTTTTGCTTTGAAATCTTCAAGTTTGACACTAAAGTGCTGCCCAACAGCTTTTTGGATCTCAAAAATGGTAATCACTTTTGGTCTAGAACTTGGGATAATATCCTTTAACGCTTCTGCAGCAAGATCTGCATTTATATCTTTATTAATAAGCGATGAATAGGCAACGATACGAATAAGCGCACCTTCAAGCTCACGAATATTCGTATTGATTTGGTTCGCGATATATAGCATGACTTCATTCGGAATATCAAGTCCCTCTGCTTTAGCCTTTTTGCGTAAAATCGCAATTCTCGTTTCAAGGTCTGGAGGGGTAATATCTGTAATCAATCCCCATTCAAAGCGAGAACGAAGTCTATCCTCTAAAGTTGGAATCTCCTTCGGCGGTCTATCACTTGAAATGACGATTTGTTTACTTTCCTCGTGTAAGGTATTAAAAGTATGGAAAAATTCTTCTTGAGTTGATTCTTTTCCAGCTAGGAACTGAATATCATCTATAAGTAAGATGTCTACATTTCTGTATTTATTTCTAAATTCGACAGCCTTGTTATCTCGTATAGAGTTAATAAATTCATTAGTGAATTTCTCTGATGAAAGGTATACAACCTTGGCATTTGGATTATGTTCCTGTACATAATGGCCAATAGAATGCATTAGATGCGTTTTTCCTAAACCAACGCCACCATAAAGAAAGAGTGGATTATAGGCTTTCGCTGGTGCTTCTGCAACGGCTAATGATGCAGCATGAGCAAATCGATTGCCAGAGCCAATTACAAATGTATCGAATGTGTATTTTTGATTTAGCATATTTTGAGAGAACTCAACTGGTTCATCTTGTTTCGCTGTCTTTTTCTCTGGCTTTTTCAATTCGAATTCTTCGTCTAATTGATTTTGAGGAATGATAAATTTGATTCCGAGTTCTGCACCAGTTAGATCATAAATCGTCTCTGCAATCAAATGCAGATATCTAGATTCAAGCCAATCTCTAGCAAACTCATTGGGAGCGGTAATAATAAGTGTATCGTTTTGTAGGGCATGGGCTTTTGTTGATTTTAACCATGTTTCAAAGCTTGGCTTACTTAATTTTTTCTCAATCTCTTTGAGTGCTTTGTCCCACAAATCAGCAATATTCTCCAACAATCTCCCTCCTTTGTTCGTTTTTTTATTTATATATTTGTTTGTAAGGTATTAATCGTTATCACGTTAAATGTATAAAAATAAGTTATTATGCAGTAGTTTTTCGTTAAATGAATACAAGTTAATAAATATACATTCTAGATAATTTGTGAATAAATATATAATATAGTAGAATAACGACTTTTCGACATAATCCACTGGTTGTGGACAATTATTCATTCACATTGTGAAAAAACCTATCCACACGATATCCACATTCTGTGGATAAACGAATAATGTTGATAACTTATTACGAGTGAAAACAAAATAATAATATCAGATTATGACTAGATAATCAATGGTTTTTGAAAACTTATCCACAATATCTATACCTTGTGGAAAAATATTATCCACAACACAAGATGATGTGTAAAACATGTCGATAAATGTTGTGGATTAAAAAAACTGTCGAAAAAAGTTGTCCACAAGATAGAAAAGCTGAAACGTCTCGCTCAGAAATGAGGAAACTGGAGGCTCCGACAAAGAGGCGTTTTTTGCCTCTGCCAGAGGAGGTGAAGTTTCCCGAATTTCTAGACGTTGAAGCTGGACAGATAGAAAAGCTGAAACGTCTTGTTCAGAAACGAGAAAATTGGCCAACTTAAAGCGCCACGTCCTGTGGCAAAGTTGGCACTAGCCCGTCCTGTGCGTCGGAAGATCCGATTCAGTGGCGATCTTTGCCACTGAAGGTGGATATTTTCCCCCGAACCTTTAGAAGTTGAGGCTAAGGTAGTAAAATAAAAACGGTAACGCGTTGCTAAAAATATGGGGAACTATCCACTTAGTTTCGTGTCCTATATGTAGAAGGAGATAAAATTTGCGCTAAAATTGGACAAACTAGAAACTGTAGGTCGCTATTTCTAGACCTCAACTTATTTTTTCTGATTTAAAAATTCTTATCCAAAATATAGTATTCCAAATTAGGTTGACATTTTTTACGGGTTTTCACTATAATTAGTAAGACTGTCTAATGTGTAAATTGAGAGTTAATTCCTCAGGGAGGTGTCATATAATGAAAAGAACATATCAACCAAGCAAGCGTAAGCATAGCAAAGTTCACGGATTCCGTAGTCGCATGAGCACTAAAAACGGACGTAAAGTTCTTGCTCGTCGTCGTAGAAAAGGAAGAAAAGTATTATCAGCATAGGCCACTGAAATGTCAGTGGTCTTTTTTTCAATAAAAAGGTTTAATTCAATTTTCCTTATGCCCATACTAGTCAAAGGGAAAGTGAAGATCATCATAGAAATGGAACGGTTGTATGAGTACGGGAGTTGTAAGAAATGAAAAAAGAATACCGTATTAAAAAAAATCAAGATTTTCAAACAGTGTTTAAATCGGGAAAATCTTCAGCGAATCGACAATTTGTCGTCTACGTTCTAGAAAAAGAAGGACAAGAACATTTTCGAATTGGATTATCTGTTAGTAAAAAACTTGGAAACGCTGTTACAAGGAATCGCATTAAACGCTTAATTCGTCAATTCTTTTTAGAGCATAAGACACAGGTTAAAGAGAGGGATTATGTCATTATTGCGAGAAAGCCAGTAGTAGAAATGAGTTATGAAGAAGTAAAGAAAAGTCTCCTTCATGTCTTAAAGATTGCAAGGGTGTTAAAAAAGTAGAAAAATTATAGATGTTTTTCCTCTGTTATGAAGAAATTTTTATATAAAAATGGTAGAATACAAAGGACATATTGAATTTATTACGAATAGATATGTTATGAAATAAATATTTACCTTGAAGATATTTAAAACTGGGAGGAAATGTAGTTGAAAAGGCGAATATTATTATTTAGTGCGCTAATTGGTGTAGTTCTGCTTTTATCAGGTTGTACCGAGATCAATGAACCAATTACCGCTGAAAGTGAAGGAGTATGGAATAAATATTTTGTTTATCCATTATCTTGGCTTATTACATATTTTGCTGAACTATTAGGCGAAAACTATGGTTTAGCGATTATTATTGTAACATTATTAATCCGATTTGCGATATTACCATTAATGATTAAACAAACAAAAAGCTCAAAGGCTATGCAAGCCATTCAACCTGAGATGAAGGCACTTCGTGAAAAATATAGTTCAAAAGACCAAGCAACACAACAAAAGTTGCAGCAAGAAACGATGCAATTATTCCAAAAGCACGGTGTTAATCCATTAGCGGGATGTTTCCCATTAATCATTCAAATGCCGATCTTAATTGGATTCTACCATGCGATAATGAGAACTAGTGAAATTGCAAATCATAATTTCTTATGGTTTGATTTAGGTGACTCAGATCCCTACTTTATTCTACCTTTGGTTGCGGGTGTAACAACGTTCATCCAGCAAAAAATTACGATGATTGGCATGGATAATAATCCTCAAATGGCCATGATGTTGTGGTTAATGCCAATTATGATTGTTATATTTGCGATCAGCTTCCCAGCTGCCTTATCTTTATACTGGGTAGTTGGTAATATCTTTATGATTGTTCAAACGTTCTTAATTAAAGGTCCAGATATTAGAGCTGCTAAGTCTGGAAATGCGGGAGGAGCCAAAAAGTGAAACAAGTAACTGCTACAGGGCAAACCGTCGATGAAGCAGTAGAGTCAGCTTTAGCTCAACTCAATACAACTAGAGACCGCACCGATATTCAAATCATCGATGAGGGTAAAAAAGGTATTTTTGGGATTTTCGGAACAAAACCAGCTGTTGTGAAAGTAACGGTGAAAATTGACCCAGTAGAAGAGGCACAAAAGTTTTTAGAAAAGGTTGTTTCATCTATGGGTGTACCAGCAAAATTAGATGTAACACGGAATGGAAAAAATGTTACATTTCAATTATCAGGTGAAAAAATGGCTATTTTAATTGGGAAAAGGGGCCAAACTTTAAATTCACTTCAATACTTAACACAGTTAGTAGCAAATCGACATTCAGATCAATATTTGAACATCCTGGTGGATGCTGAAAACTATCGAGGACGCCGTGAAGAAACCTTGATTCAACTAGCTGAAAGACTTGCAGATAAGGTAAGTCGAACAAGGCAGGATGTGAAATTGGAGCCGATGCCTTCCTATGAAAGAAAGGTTATCCATACGGCACTTGCTAATCATAAAAAGGTAAAAACATCTTCAAGTGGTTCTGATCCAAACCGTCATATTGTGATTACTCCAGTAGAATAAAAATCATTAAGCCTAGGCAACTGCCTAGGCTTTTTTGTTGCTGAAAATGGAGGCATTCAGCCTTGTAAGTAATTCATATTTTACTTTCTAATGATAGCAGCCTAGCTGGACTTCAGCAGTGAGATTGTTTTCAAAAGCTAATTTGAGGTCTAGCAAATCTATCTAGCAAGTAGATGAAGAAGGTGTTCTTTTAATAGAACAAGTTGTTATAGTACAGGTTTTTGGTTATTTCTTAGGTGAACAAAAAAGTTCTATTATTGTTATTCACATGTGGATAAGATAAAATGGAGTATGGTTTGTTTTGGGGAACAAGAGAGTGTTATCCTTGTGGGTAAACTGGTAATACTAATTATAAAAGTATTTATAAGTTATTCACAGGTTTATTTTTAAGGTAAAAATAGTACTTGAAATAAATAAAGAAGAGTTAACTTGAATGTTGATATATTAAAGAAGGTGAAAAAATGGAGTTTGATACTATAGCAGCCATCTCAACTCCAATGGGAGAAGGAGCAATTGCAATTGTCCGGTTAAGTGGGGATGAAGCAATTGAAATTGCGAACCGAGTATTTAAAGGGAAAGACTTGAAAAAAGTCGATTCACATACGATTCATTATGGACATATTGTAGATCCAGATACGAACCAAATCATAGAGGAAGTAATGCTAACCTTGATGAGGGGACCTAAGACTTTTACGAGAGAAGATATCGTTGAAATCAACTGCCACGGTGGACTAGTATCCGTTAATCGAGTTCTACAGCTTGTACTTACAAATGGAGCAAGACTAGCAGAACCAGGCGAATTTACCAAGCGTGCATTCTTAAATGGTCGTATTGACCTCTCTCAGGCAGAAGCAGTCATGGATTTAATACGTGCAAAGACTGACCGTGCGATGAACGTTGCGATTGGTCAAATGGAAGGGAAATTGTCCACTCTGATCAATCGTTTACGTCAAGAATTACTTGAAACGTTAGCCCATATTGAGGTGAATATTGATTATCCAGAGTATGATGACGTCGAGGAAATGACTCATCGTGTCCTGCTTGAAAAGTGTGGGAAGGTTCGAAACGAAATCATCAAACTTTTAGAAACCTCAAATCAAGGAAAAATTTTACGAGAGGGTTTATCTACTGTTATTATAGGTAGGCCGAATGTTGGAAAGTCCTCTCTATTAAACAGTCTTGTTCAGGAAAATAAGGCCATTGTGACTGATATTCCTGGTACGACTCGTGATGTGATTGAGGAGTACGTCAATGTTCGAGGTGTTCCTCTTCGTCTTGTTGATACAGCGGGTATCCGTGAAACGGAAGATATTGTGGAGCGCATTGGAGTAGAGCGTTCACGTGAAGTTTTGAAAAAAGCTGATTTGATATTACTTGTACTAAACTATGGCGACGAATTAACGGAAGAGGACGAACGTTTATTTGAGGCAGTTTCAGGAATGGAAACCATTGTCATCATTAATAAGACAGACCTTCCGCAAAAAATAAATATGGAGAAAGTGAAGGATCTAGCAAAAGGCAATCCAGTTGTAACTACCTCTTTACTAGAGGAAAAAGGAATTGATGATCTAGAAGAAGCGATTTCTTCATTGTTTTTTACTGGAACTGTTGAGGCAAATGATTTAACATATGTTTCTAACTCTCGTCATATTGCTTTGTTAACGCAAGCGAAGAAGTCAATTGAAGATGCCATTTCAGGTGCTGAATCAGATCTTCCAATCGATATGGTTCAAATTGATTTAACGCGTACATGGGAACTTTTAGGGGAAATCATTGGAGATGCTGTACACGAAAACTTAATTAATCAGTTATTCTCACAATTTTGTTTAGGTAAATAGACATAAATGTGGATGAAAAAGGACTTCCAAGGTTTTTCTAAAAAAGAATAGACTAAAATGTGTCCATTTTCACCCGTTTTTTGAACATCCTATAAAGAGGAGGAAATACCATTGAGCTTTGATGCCGGTTATTATGATGTAATCGTGATTGGGGCAGGGCATGCTGGTTGTGAAGCAGGCTTAGCTTCTGCTCGTCTAGGAGCGAAAACCCTCATGATTACGATAAATTTAGATATGGTTGCGTTTATGCCATGTAATCCATCATTAGGAGGTCCTGCAAAGGGAACGGTTGTCCGTGAGATTGATGCCTTAGGTGGAGAAATGGCGAAAAATATTGATAAAACACATATTCAAATGAGAATGTTAAACACTGGGAAAGGACCTGCAGTCCGTGCCTTACGTGCACAAGCAGACAAGTTTTCCTACCAACATGAGATGAAAAAGACATTAGAAAATGAAGAGAATTTAACGCTTGTTCAAGGGATGGTTGAGCGTTTAATTGTTGAGGACGATGTATGTAAAGGTGTTATTACTAAAACTGGGGCAACCTATCATGCCAAAACAGTAATTATTACCACAGGTACATTTTTACGTGGAGAAATCATTATTGGTGAATTAAAATACTCAAGTGGCCCTAATAATCAACAGCCATCTATTCAATTATCTGAGCATCTTGAGGAATTAGGTTTCCAATTAGTTCGTTTTAAGACAGGTACACCGCCTCGTGTCAATAGTCATACGATTGACTATAGTAAAACGGAAATACAACCTGGTGACGATACACCTCGTGCATTTTCATATGAAACGACTAAATACATCACTGACCAGCTTCCATGTTGGTTAACATACACAAGTCCAGAAACACATCAAATTATCGATTCTAATTTACACCGTTCTCCAATGTATTCTGGAATGATAAAGGGAAGTGGTCCACGCTACTGTCCTTCAATTGAAGATAAGGTCGTTCGATTCCATGACAAGCCAAGACATCAAATCTTCCTTGAGCCAGAAGGGCGAAATACTCAAGAAGTCTATGTTCAAGGGCTATCCACAAGTCTACCTGAAGATGTCCAACATCAATTAATTGCATCTGTTCCAGGACTTGAAAATGCGCAAATGATGAGGCCAGGATATGCAATTGAATATGATGCCATAGTTGCGACTCAGCTTTGGCCAACATTGGAAACAAAAAAGATTAAAAATCTATACACAGCAGGCCAAATTAATGGAACATCTGGGTATGAAGAAGCGGCAGCTCAAGGAATTATGGCAGGTATAAATGCAGGACGTCGTGCTTTAGGGAAAGATGAGGTTATTTTAAGTCGATCTGATGCTTATATTGGGGTATTAATTGATGACCTAGTAACCAAAGGGACTGCTGAGCCTTACCGTTTATTAACATCACGTGCTGAATATCGTTTACTTCTTCGACATGATAATGCAGATTTACGTTTAACTGAAATTGGTCATAAAATTGGGTTAATTCCTGAAGATCGTTATCAAAAATTCTTGAATAAAAAGGCAGCTATTGAACAAGAAATGGAACGTTTAAAAGGGATTAGAATTAAACCAACAGCTGAAGTTCAGGAACTCATCCGTTCGGTTGGTGGAAGTGAATTGAAGGATGGAATTTTAGCAAGCGACTTACTAAAACGACCTGAAATGACGTATGAACATATCAAGCAATTGGCTCCAAGTGATCAAGAGATTCATCCTGATGTAGCAGAGCAAATTGAAATTCAAATTAAGTATGAGGGATATATTCAGAAATCATTACAACAAGTAGATAAATTAAAACGTATGGAAGACAAGAAAATTCCAGAAAACATTGATTATGATGCAATTTCTGGTTTGGCGAACGAAGCGAGAGCGAATTTAAAAGAGGTACATCCTTTATCAATTGCTCAAGCTTCAAGGATTTCAGGTGTAAATCCAGCTGATATTTCAATTCTTCTCGTTTATTTAGAACAAGGGAAGATTGCCCGAGTAAATTAAGGGAAGGAAACAAATATGGATATTTCATTATTTACAACTTTGTTGGAGGAGAAGGGGATCTCTCTTTCTCCAACCCAACTTAACCAATTTGAAACATATTACAAACTATTAGTTGAATGGAATGAAAAAATGAATCTGACGGCAATTACAGAAAAGCCCGAAGTTTATTTAAAACATTTTTATGATTCTATTTCGGCTGCATTTTATTTTGATTTTTCAAGAGAAGCTTCAATTTGTGATGTAGGAGCGGGTGCTGGATTCCCAAGTATCCCCCTTAAAATTTGTTTTCCGCATTTAAAAATCTCGATTGTAGATTCTTTGCAAAAAAGAATTACTTTCCTTGAGGAGCTTTCAAAGGAATTAAAGCTTGAAGATATGACATTTTATCATGACAGAGCCGAAACCTTTGGCCAAAAAGCTGAAATTCGTGAATCCTTTGATATTGTAATGGCAAGAGCGGTTGCAAGAATGTCAGTATTAAGCGAATTATGTCTACCACTTGTAAAGGTAAATGGGACATTTATTGCTATGAAAGCTGCATCCGTTGCTGAAGAGTTAGAGGATGGAAAGAAAGCTATTGCAACACTAGGTGGAAGTGTTAGTAATGTACACCACTTTTTATTACCGTTAGAAAATAGTGATCGAAACATCGTTATCATCGATAAGAAAAAAACTACACCAAAAAAATACCCTCGTAAACCAGGGACACCAAATCGTTCACCAATAAAATAATTTTATGGTGAGCGATTTTATTTCATTCATAAACTTGCATATTTGCCTAAACCATATGATTTAGTAGAAAGATAGTAAGATTTTTGTAAAATCCATGTTATAATAGAAGGAATGAGAGAGAGAAAGTCGAATTTGTAATAGTGGGAGTTCTAAGGGGTGGTGGAATTATGAGGCATCCATTTTCACGATTATTTAGCATCGGTGAAAAAGATGACAAACAACAAGTGAATCAAGAACAGGTGATTGAAACACAATTACAAGATTCAATAGATGATGAAGAAACACACCTGAATGAAGAAGTACGACAAATTCCTATAAATGAAATTGTTCCAAACCGATTTCAACCAAGAACTGTTTTTGCTGAAGATAAAATAAGAGAACTTGCATTAACGATTCGTACACATGGAATTATCCAACCTATTGTTGTACGAAAATTTGCGGACCATCAGTATGAAATCATTGCAGGTGAACGACGTTGGAGAGCTGTTCAGACCCTTGAATGGGAAACGATTCCAGCCATTGTTAAGGAATTTAATGACGCTGAAACCGCATCAGTTGCATTAATCGAGAATCTACAGCGAGAAGAACTGTCAGCCATTGAAGAAGCGTATGCATATGCTAGATTAATAGAATTACATAATCTGACACAGGAAGCGTTAGCTCAACGATTGGGAAAGGGTCAATCAACAATCGCGAATAAGCTACGTTTATTAAAGTTGCCTGAAGAAGTTCAACAAGTACTCCTACAAAAGAAGCTTACAGAGCGTCATGCGCGGGCATTGATTCCTCTTAAGGACCCTGAAAAGCAAATAAAGCTTATGCATGACATTATTGAAAAAGAGTTGAATGTAAAGCAAACAGAAGACCGTGTCGTTAAAATTCTTGAGTTAGAAAAGGAACAAAAGCGACCAAAGCCTAAATTCAAGGCAGTAAGCCGTGATATGAGAATAGCGATGAACACCATTCGTCAATCCTTAACCATGGTTGAAGAAAGTGGTGTATCTTTAAATACAGAAGAAGAAGAGTTCGACGAATACTATCAATTTACAATTCGAATTCCCAAAAATAAATAAAGTACTGAAATTTCCTTACCTATACATGGTGAGGAAATTTTTTTGATTATATCTTAGATTAAATGTACTTAGTTTTCATAGAAATGTTTCACGTGAAACATTTTTGGATAATTTTTTATCAAAAAGATAAACCCTATCATTTTTTCATGATAGAATAGAAAAAGTGATAGTATTAACTTATTCAATGATTGTTCCAAAAACAATCGTTGAATGAGTTACGGCCTCTGGCGTAGATATGCGATTAATTTAAGGAAGTTTTATGGAAAAAATCAATAACTTGGTGTCACATCTGAGTGGACAAGTCTTTGTGATTACATAATTCCTGAAAATCTTTGTATTCATACGCTAAGGCAAATAGATTAAAACCTCACTATGTAAATAAATTAGTAGGATAGTAGAAAGTAGGTGACATCGTGGGGAAAATCATCTCAATCGCCAATCAAAAGGGCGGAGTAGGGAAAACGACTACTTCTGTTAACCTTAGTGCATGCTTAGCTTATATGGGAAAACGAGTTTTACTTGTTGATACTGACCCTCAAGGTAATGCAACGAGCGGGTGTGGCATAGAAAAAGCAAATGTAGATGAATGTATTTATGATGTTCTTGTTGAAGATGTTGCTGCAAAAAATGTAACCGTCTCAACAGTCGTTGAAAATTTAAATATAATCCCAGCAACGATACAGTTAGCTGGTGCTGAAATTGAATTAGTACCAACAATTTCTCGCGAAGTCCGTTTGAAAAGAGCATTAGAAGAGGTGAAGGATCAGTATGATTATATTATCATCGATTGTCCACCGTCTTTAGGACTGTTAACTTTAAATGCATTAACAGCATCTGATACTGTGATTATCCCAGTTCAGTGTGAATACTATGCACTTGAAGGACTTAGCCAGCTTTTAAATACCATTCGTTTGGTTCAGAAACACCTCAATACAGAACTAATGATTGATGGCGTTCTTCTAACCATGTTAGATGCAAGAACAAACCTAGGAATTCAAGTAATTGAAGAAGTGAAAAAGTATTTTCAAGATAAAGTTTATAAGACCATTATTCCAAGAAATATCCGTTTAAGTGAGGCTCCGAGTCATGGAGAGCCAATCATCATCTACGATCCAAAATCTAGAGGTGCTGAAGTGTACTTAGATCTTGCAAAGGAAGTGATTGCGAATGGCTAAGGGGTTGGGGAAAGGTATTAATGCTTTATTCACTTCAATGGAAGTAGGAAAAGAAGAGGTTGTCCAAGAAGTAAAAGTCACCGAATTACGCCCAAATCCATATCAACCTAGGAAAACTTTTGAGCCTGAGGCAATTGCCGAGCTGAAAGAGTCGATCCTTACACATGGCATTTTACAACCCATTATTGTTCGTAAAACCATTAAAGGATTCCAGATTGTTGCTGGAGAGAGACGATTTCGTGCGGCAAAGGAAGCGAAGCTAAATACTGTACCTGTTGTAGTTCGTGAATTAACCGAGCAACAAATGATGGAGATAGCGTTGCTTGAAAATCTTCAACGTGAAGATTTGTCACCAATTGAAGAGGCATTTGCTTACCAATCCTTACTCGACCATTTAAAGCTTACTCAAGAACAGCTTGCAAAGAGATTAGGAAAAAGCAGACCGCATATTGCGAATCACCTTAGACTTTTATCTCTTCCTAAGCATGTCCAGAACTTGATTTCTGAAGGGAAATTATCAATGGGACATGGCCGAACATTGCTAGGACTGAAAAAGAAGGAAAAACTAAATGCAGTTGTCGATAAGGTCATGGCAGAAGAACTTAATGTTCGTCAATTAGAATCGTTAATAAATCAACTAAATCAAAATGTTCCACGTGAAACATCTAAACCACCCAAAAAGGAAAAGGATATCTTTATTAAAGAACAAGAGTCTTTCCTGCGTGAGCGTTTTGGTACATCTGTATCGATAAAACAAACGAAGAAAAAAGGTAAAATTGAAATTGAATTCTTTTCAAATGAAGACCTTGAAAGAATTCTCGAATTACTAGATTCACCGAAAATTTCATAAGGTTAATATAAAACCTGCATGTTTTTATTCGTTTGAATAAAGACATGCAGCGTTTTTTATTAAAGGAAATATACGTGATTCGGGATGTCTAGGTCCATGAGCCTTGCATTTATATTATTTTATAACTAGGGGAAATGAGTAATGGTTCTATTGGGAACGATTGTGAATGGATTATGTATTGCAGCCGGAACCTTGTTAGGGAAAGTACTATACCGTATACCAGAAAAAATAAAAACTACTGTCATGCATGGCATCGGACTAGCTGTATGTTTACTAGGAATTCAAATGGGATTGAAAAGTGAACAATTTTTAATTGTCATTTTCAGCCTGGTGTTTGGAGGAATTCTTGGTGAATGGTGGGATCTTGAGGAAAAGTTGAACAAATTAGGGACGTGGATTGAACAGAAGGTAGGAGCGTCTTCAGGTGAAGGCACAATTGCAAAAGGATTTGTCACAGCGACCTTAATATTTGTAATTGGGGCCATGGCTATCATTGGTGCTCTTGATAGTGGAATACGTCATGATCACAGTGTTCTTTATACAAAATCAATCATAGACGGATTTACGAGTATCATATTAACGACAACATTAGGTATTGGTGTTCTATTTTCAGCAGTTCCTGTTATTCTTTATCAGGGTGCGATTGCTTTATTTGCGACACAAATTGATAAATGGGTACCTATAGAGTTAATGGACGCATTTATTGTCGAAATGACGGGAACAGGTGGATTAATGATTTTAGCTATTGGAACGAATCTACTAGGTATTACCCATATTCGTGTTGCAAACCTCTTACCTGGAATTCTCGTTGTAGCAATGATTGTTACGGCCATCTATTATTGGAACTCAATCATTCAATTTGCACAAGGTATTTTTTAAAACCTCTTCTAAAAAACAGAAGAGGTTTTTTTATAAGGTAAATCGATCCTCTTCAACATGATCTAGTTCCATTTTTCGAAGATACAAATAGTCTGCCTTGCAAATCCCGTTTGCAATTGTATTTGCTATTTTCATAACTAAACTGAGTCTTGTATTTTGAAGAACGAAAAACTCCATAAATCCGCTTACATTCACAATCCCTGTAATATGCATATCCCCAACAGGTGTTAAATCCTTATTTACGCCCGCACCAGGCTTGATAGGGCCTTCTCCGATAGTGATGGACCCAACATTCTTTAATCGCCCCAAACAGGCATCAATTCCAATGATAAAGGGGTTTGTATATCTTTTATTCATTTCATCTATTTTTTCTTGAAGATTAACTGCATGAATAGGTTCGTCCAATGTGCCATATACATGGAAGTGGGACAGTCCTTTTTCGGAAATTTTTGTACCAATTAATGGTCCAAGGCAGTCGCCAGTGGAACGATCGGTTCCAATACAAAAAATGATGATGGGCTGATTTATGGTTGCTGGGAGCATTGAAGTGATTCTTAAGGCAATATGGTGGTCAGCTAATTCTTGATCATGTGGAATACGAAATGGGTCCTTCTTATGATGGTCAAATAATTTATATCTAAGATTCATAGGTTTTTCACCCCTTTTTCACAGTAGTATCAGTATACGAAAGAATTTGACATTCTATACATCCGTTGGAAAAGAATCTTCGTATTACCATGAAAATGTTTTAGTAGATAGAGGGATTATGAGAAACGGGGGGATTATGTGTTTAAAGCAGGGGTTCGGTGGATGTTCTTAATCCTAGGAACGGCAATTGGTGCAGGCTATGCATCAGGAAGGGAGATTTGGGAGTTTTATGGTGAACAAAGCGGTTTAGCAATTCTGTTTTTTACGTTTATCTTTATCATCAGCTGTTACACGATTATGAAAATCAGTTATGAGAAACAAGCAGAACACTTTGTACCTGTGTTAAAGGAACTCATAGGGGAGAAAGTTGCCTATGTATATGATGCTATTACAATATTATATTTATTTTCAACGACGGTTGTCATGTTGGCTGGTGGTGGTGCAACCTTAGAATTATTTAATATTCCGTTTTGGTGGGGGATCCTCATTTTTGGTTTTCTTCTCGTACTTGTTTTTTTATGGAACATAAATGGTTTAGTTTCTATTAATATGGCAATCATACCAGTATTGATTATATTCCTAATCACAGTTTTATTTATTTTTCTATTAACTGGAGATAAGGAATTCTCATTTTCACTACAAGAACAAAGTAATTGGCCATCAGCATTTACGTTTACAGCGCTTAACATATTGCCTCTCGTTGCTGTTCTAGGTGCTATTGGAAAGGAAATGAAATCAAAGGGTGAAGCATGGGTTGCAAGTATTGGAAGTGGGCTATTTTTAGGAGTGATTACATTTATTTATAATGAGGCGCTTATTGAAATTGCACAAGAGATTATGTTTTACGAAATTCCCTTATTTGTCATTCTAAAAGATTTTCCTTATATAGCTGTTTTCACAATGTCCATTCTTTTATTTGGTGCTATATTCACAACGGCAGCATCTGGATTATTAGGATTATCTACACGTTTTAGGGAAAAAATGAAAATGCCTTTGTGGATGATTGCTATTCTTTTAATCGTGCTAATGGCGCCTTTTACGATTTTTGGTTTTTCTACACTCGTTTCGATCCTTTATCCTTTATATGGGATTGCTAACTTATATTTATTAGCGGTCATTTTGCTATATCCAATTGTAAATCGCTACAATTTATAAAGATTTCCTGATACAATATGACATATAAACATTGTGTGTTCAAAAAGAAAGATGAAGAAGACATAGAATTGCTAGACGATGTAGGTTTGGGAAGTGGAGAGTCTGTCATTCACACGCATACGTTAGATAGGTGATTTTCCTTTCCGATGAATGTAGAAACAAGGCAACGAAATACAATGTGTCAAATTCATCGCACTTTTTGAATATCCCATAAAAGATTAAAGGGTGAATGTCATGGTAGATAAAGACTATGGATTACATGATATTGTAGAAATGAAAAAGCCTCATCCTTGTGGTACTAATAAATGGAAAATTATTCGGTTAGGGATGGATATTCGGATTAAATGTGAGGGGTGTGCACACAGTGTACTTATCCCTAGAAAAGAGTTTACAAGGAAATTGAAGAAGATTTTAGTTAAGCATGAGGAATAAATCCTTGTGCTTTTTTATGTTTAGAAATATAAATTTTTACTTTGTGGATAATTTTAAAATTAGATTCCTTACCTCTAGCGCAAGCAGCCAGCTCCTTGAAGTCACAAGCCCAATCCGTCAAGAAGGTCAAGAACACGCCTTTAGCCATATCGTCTTAAGCTTGTTGGACTTACACAGGACATGGCAGTAGATAGTCGATGTTTCACTTTCAAGGCACATATGCATTTGTTCTGGTAAAACTTACGCATCTATTTAATAAATCAATTTTGTAGAATTTTTGAAATTGTAATTTATAATAGGGAATACAAGTTTAGTAGTTTTTTATATTGTTGGGAGATGAGGGGATTGGCCACATTTAAATCTTCATGTCCACTAAATTGTTGGGACAACTGTGGTTTTGTTGTTGAAGTAGAAAATGGAAAAGTCGTGAAAGTTGACGGTGATAAAGAACACCCTATAACAAAAGGGAAAATTTGCGGAAGAGGACGTATGTTAGAAACGAGGACCAATTCTGAAGACCGAGTCCTTTATCCGATGAAGAAGATAAATGGAGAATTCAAACGCATTACATGGGAACAGGCATTAACAGAAGTTTCGGCAAGACTCGCTGATGTGAAAGAGAAATATGGTTCTACAGCAGTGTTGCATAGTCATGATTATGCAAATGGGGGACTTTTAACTAAGATACCGAAACGTTTCTTTAATTGTTTTGGTGGGTCGACGGAATTAATCGGTAGTATTTGTTGGGGATCTGGCATTGAAGCACAAACTTGGGATTTTGGCAATTCATTTAGCCATGCTCCAGATGATATATATAATAGCAAAAATGTTATCATCTGGGGGAGGAATGTTGCACGGACGAATATGCATTTATTCGGTTACTTACAGGAAGTGAAGAAGAAGGGTACAAATATAATTGTTATTGACCCAATTTATAATGGGACAGCAAAAATTGCTCATTCCTATGTCTCCATTACTCCTGGAATGGATGGGTTTTTAGCCATTGGAATCATGAAAGAATTGCATCGCTTAGATTTACAGGATAAACATTTCATTTCAAATTATACAGTTGGTTATGAAGACTTAATGGAGACCATACATTCTATTTCGATGGAACACATCGAAAACGTGACAAATGTTCCACGTGAAACAATTACTCAATTAGCACACGTTTATAGTGAGGGACCTACGACAACTTACTTGGGATTAGGGATGCAACGTTACGAAAATGGAGGAAACACGATCCGCTTAATAGATGCACTTGTTGCGGTAAGTGGAAATGTGGGTATTTCAGGTGGCGGAGTTAATTTTGGGAATACACAGGTCGGTCAAAGTTTTGATAGTGCAGCATTAACTCTTCCAGAAAGAAAGAAATCTTCAAGGTCCTTTGTTATGTCCGAACAGGCAGAAAATATATTAAACGCTTCAGAACCACCAATAAAAATGATCATTGTGTCAAGTGGTAATCCATTAACACAAGTTCCCAATACGGCTCTTGTAGAAGAGGCCTTTACCTCAGTAGAAACATTAGTTGTACTCGAGCAGTTTATGACGGACACGGCAAGACTAGCAGATTATGTACTTCCATCAGCGACTTCGTTTGAGGAAGAGGATATCTACTATTCCTCGATGTTTCATCATTATGTCAATTATGGGCCAAAACTTGTAGAGGCACGCGGCGATGCAAAGTCAGATGTGTGGATATGGACTGAATTAGCCAAAAGACTTGGATTTGGTGAAGAATTTGATTATACAAGAGAAGAATTTATTAAAATGGGATTAGGTTCTTTACAAGAAAAGGGAGTTACATTTGAGGCAATTAAGGAAAAAGGTCATGTTCCATTGCCTGTAAGTCATGTTCCATGGCATGATTTTAACTTTGCGACCCCGTCTGGGAAATTTGAATTTACTTCATCTGTAGGAGAGACGAAAGGGTATGATGGACGTCTAAAGATATCTTATCCAAGAGAATCTCAGTTTTCAGATCAAGAGTTGGCTAAAAAGTATCCATATACCTTACTAACAATTCATCCACTTCGCTCAAATCATTCACAGCATTATCATTTGATTAAAGCGTTGCAGACGGTAAAGGTTGAGATTTCAAAGGACATTGCAGATCGTAAAGGACTTAAACCTGACGATAAAGTAAGAGTATTTAATGACCGAGGAGAGATTACGGGACACGTCCAAATTTTGAAAGAGTCCTCACCAAATGTCATTTGTATTGATGAAGGACAATGGCATATTTTTGGTGGAAGTGTCAATCAACTTACTTCGCATCAGAAGTCAGATAATGGACTCGGCAGTACGTTATATGATTGCTTAGTTGGGATTGAGAAAGTATAAGGAATATTTTTACGCAAGCCGTTTCTAGACGGAACGGCTTGTTTTTTTGATAAGGAATATCTATAATTGTTGAAGGCTAGTAGTTTCGTGATTAGAGGAGTGGAAAAATCAATGGCGTTAACAGCAGGTATCGTTGGTCTTCCGAATGTTGGAAAATCAACTCTTTTTAATGCAATAACTCAAGCAGGTGCAGAATCAGCGAACTACCCATTCTGTACAATTGACCCCAATGTAGGGATTGTTGAAGTTCCAGATGAGCGTTTAAATAAATTAACAGAATTAGTACAACCGAAAAAGACCGTACCAACCACCTTTGAATTCACTGATATTGCAGGGATTGTGAAGGGAGCAAGTAAAGGGGAAGGTCTTGGAAATAAATTCTTATCACATATCCGTCAAGTAGATGCAATTTGTCATGTTGTACGCTGTTTTGCCGATGATAATATTACACACGTAGCGGGGAAAGTTGACCCGATTGCTGATATTGAAACCATTAATTTAGAGTTAATTTTAGCAGATTTAGAATCAGTGGATAAGCGTATTGATCGTGTAGCAAAGCTTGCAAAGCAAAAAGACAAGGATGCTGTTGCAGAGCATGAGGTGCTTGTGCAATTAAAGGATGCATTTGAAAATGAACAACCAGCTCGTGCATTGGAATTTACTGAAGAACAAATGAAGGTTGTAAAAGGAATGCATTTACTGACTAGTAAACCTGTTTTATATGTGGCGAATGTCAGTGAGGATGATGTGGCAGACCCTTCTTCAAACGAATATGTACAGGTGGTTCGTGAATTTGCACAAAAAGACAATGCTGAGGTAATTGTTGTATGTGCAAAAATTGAGTCTGAGATTGCGGAACTTGACGGGGAAGAGAAAGCTATGTTCCTTGAAGAATTAGGTATTGAGGAGTCTGGGCTTGATCAATTGATTCGTAATGCGTATCACTTATTAGGACTGGCTACGTATTTTACCGCTGGAGTGCAAGAAGTGAGAGCGTGGACGTTTAGAAAAGGAATGAAAGCACCACAGTGTGCAGGTATTATTCACTCCGATTTTGAGAGAGGCTTTATCCGCGCAGAGACGGTTTCGTATGAAGACTTACTTGCAGCTGGTAATATGAATGCGGCTCGTGAGGCTGGTAAGGTACGTTTAGAGGGAAAAGAATATATCGTTCAAGATGGAGATGTTATTCATTTCCGATTTAATGTATAAGGTTTTGTAAGGAAAAGCGCCACAGGACAAGTATTTGTTTTGTGGCTTTTTATTCACTTAGCCACAAAACAAATGCGCAATTGTACTTCTCCATGCTTTTTGGCGAGGATAAAAAGTGTTAAAAAAGTCTGGTTAATTGCCCTAATTAAGATTGTAGAATCAGTTCTTGCCTACAATATATTCATGTGATATAATATCTTTCTGTGAGTAATTAAAATAATTGCTCCTTGCCCTTTTTAGATAAAGGGCCGTTAGTCCAAAAGGAGGTGTAACGTGATGAAAAAATACGAAATTATGTATATCATCCGTCCAAACATTGATGATGAAGCGAAAAAGGCTTTAGTTGAGCGTTTTAATGGCGTTTTAACTGAAAATGGTGCGGAGATTACAAACGTAAAAGAATGGGGTAAGCGCCGTTTAGCATACGAAATCAATGATTTCCGCGATGGTTACTACATGATTCTTAACGTAATGTCAAACGCTGAAGCTGTTAGCGAATTCGATCGTTTAGCAAAAATCAACGAAGACATTATCCGTCATATCATTGTTAAAGAAGAAGAATAAGAAATTTTAGAGAGTATAGACTCTGTTTCAATATCCTGTTAAGGAGATGGTTCTGATGATGAATCGCGTAGTTCTTGTAGGGAGACTTACCAAGGACCCTGAATTACGATATACCCCAAGTGGAGTTGCGGTTGCAACCTTTACGCTTGCAGTGAATCGAACATTTACTAATCAGTCAGGTGAACGTGAAGCTGACTTCATTAATTGCGTCGTATGGCGCCGACCAGCTGAAAATGTTGCAAACTTCCTAAAGAAGGGAAGCTTAGCAGGTGTAGATGGTCGTCTTCAAACAAGAAATTATGAAGGACAGGATGGCAAACGCGTATATGTTACAGAGGTTGTGGCAGAAAGTGTTCAGTTCCTTGAACCAAGGAATGCTAATGACCAACAACGAAGCGGTGGAGGTAACTTTGGTGGTGGCTATGGCGGCGGTAACCAAGGCGGCTATGGTGGCAATCAAGGTGGATTTGGAGGCAACCAAGGCGGTGGCCAAGGTGGCTATTCTCCATTTGGACAGAGTCAGAACCCAAATCAAAATCAAGGACCTACAAGAGTAGACCAAGATCCATTTGCAAATGATGGACAACCTATCGATATTTCAGATGATGATCTACCATTCTAACTTGTAAGTCAATCGAATATATACATTTGTCGGAAGGAGGAAAAAGAAATGGCAGGCGGACGTAAAGGTGGACGTGCAAAGCGTCGTAAAGTGTGTTACTTCACAGCTAATGGAATTACACACATCGATTACAAAGAAGTAGATTTACTTAAAAAATTCGTTTCTGAACGTGGTAAAATCTTACCTCGTCGTGTAACTGGTACAAGTGCGAAATACCAACGTAAATTAACAGTTGCTATTAAACGTGCTCGTCAAATGGCATTATTACCATATGTATCTGGTGAATAATATCCAAAAAAGGCGATGACCCTTCAATGTGGTCATCGCTTTTTTTATTGCTGTTTTAACAAAAAAGAACCACAATAATTCATTTATGTGGTTCCTTTAGTAACTATTTTTTAAGAATGAAAAAGCGTGGTGAAGCAATGGTTAAGATAGACAATATAATGGAACATAACGCGAATGTAGCTAGCATTGTAATCCCGTTTAAGCTGAAGGAGTACCATGCTGGGTTTTCAATTTCTGGTGCAAAATATTCAATAAAGAGAAAACCTGCTAGAAAGTGCCAGAAATAACGAGCAAGACTTCCAATAAATATTGCAAAAGTAATAGCGAAAATAGCTTTTGATTTTTGATCATTTGTTAAACTTTCTTGTACGATAGATTTGAATATTCCTCCTAAGCCAATGAATGAAAAGGCAAGGATATATTCCATAATAGCTTGAACAGGGTGCACAATCCATGGATCGAATACGATTTGAAGTAATCCCCATAATAGTCCAGATAACATCCCTATTTTTAAACCCCATCTTAAGGCAATAATAAAAACAGGGACCATAGCAAATGAAATAGATATGGCTGGAGAAAGTTTAATGGATGGAAGTAGATCTAAAACTAGGGCTAACGCTGCAAAAATAGCTGCTTCAATCATTGCTTGTAATCTTGTATTTCGCATAAAAAAATCCCCCTTGAAGTAGTTGAAAAAATAACGAACCTCAAAGGAGAACAATTATTAAAAGAAAGACGTTCTCGCAGAATATCTCCACATCCCTACGCTAGTGTTAACTAACAGGTTCGAAGGGTCTGAACTTGGACGTTCACTCTCAGCAATATTGCTCCCCTTGTGGTTACGTTTATTATTCACTACTATCATAATCGAAAATAGGGAAAAGTAAAACAAAAAGATCGCATGTGTTAATGAACAAGTAATAAATTACGCAGAAGTTCGAAAGTTGAAGACTTGATAGTAAAACTTTAAAATAGAAAGTGATTGTTTTTTGTGTCTAGCTCTAGAAGCCATCAGCTCTTGTGGTTAAAGCTTATGATTGTTGCTGATAAGGCGGGTGTGCTTAGAGCTTTTCTAATTTAAGTTGAGGTGAAAAGGTGAAGAATACAAAATTAATAACAGAAGGGACCGTGCTACTCGCGGTATACAGTGCACTGTTACTACTCTCTTTATATATCCCACTCATAGGAACAGTGTTAGTAGTGCTTTTACCCTTACCTTTTATTCTGTTTACGGTAAAGCATGGGATAAAAATGTCATTGCTTTTTTTCCTAATAGCCTTTTTATTATCTGGTTTATTAGGTTTTGTAATGGGAATTATACTTACGATTATGTTTGGGGTTACAGGAATACTATTAGGGGAAATGATCAACAGAGGAAGAAATGGAATCGAGCTTTTCTTAGGTAGTTGTTTGGCTTATTTGTTTTCGTTCGTTCTTCTTTATATAACTGTTATAGGTGTGTTACAAATTGACATTAATGAAGTACTTATTGAAAGTTCACGAGAATCTTTAGAGATCGTCGAGAGTATAATGGGTGCAACAGGGGGCGAAGCCAATACACAACTCGTCACACAAATTGAGGAGTCTGTTAAAATGATGCAGTACTTAATGCCAAGCATGTTTGTGTTTATGGCGATGGTTCTAGCATTCATTCAAGTTAAGGTGATTAAACCTGTACTTATACGCCTCCAAGTGAAAATGAATCCATTCCCTCCGTTTCGTGAAATCCATTTTCCAAAAAGTATTTTATGGTATTATTTATTGATTTTACTTATTAGCTTTGTTGAAATGGAAATAGGCACATTTGGATATACCGCCTTTATAAATTTCTTTTTTATTTTGCAGTTATTTATGGTGATTCAAGGATTGTCATTTATTTATTATTACTGTCATCAAAAAGGAATCACAATAGCCGTTCCGATTGTATTGACAATCTTAACCCCATTTCTCCTTTATATTATACGAATCTTAGGTATAATTGACTTAGGATTCCAACTGCGAAATCGAATTAGTAAAAAGAAGTAAAACAAAGCTTTAGGAGCTGAAAATTACATGCCAGACTTTTACAAAAGGAAGTTATTTCGCTATCCCTTATATGCTTTGCTTGCCATCACAAGTATATATAGTGCCATTCTCTTTTATTTTCACTGGATAATTGGGTTAGCAAGTTTTCTGCTCCTTGGTATCATTGCCTATTATTTATATAAAGCAAACTCACATCTCAAAAGGGAAATGGAGCATTATATCTCGACCCTTTCATATCGTTTAAAAAAGGTTGGCGAAGAGGCATTAATGGAAATGCCGATTGGAATCTTACTCTATAATGATGAATTTCAGGTTGAGTGGGCCAACGCCTATTTATCGAATTGTCTTGATGCCGACACATTAGTGGGAAGGTCGTTGTATGAGATTGAGGAATTAATTGTCCCACTTATTCAGCAGGAAGTTGAAAGTGACACGATTACATTAAATGAACAGAAATATAAGGTGATTATCAAGAGAGAAGAACGATTGCTTTATTTCTTTGATGTAACCGAACAAATGGAAATTGTGCAATTGTATGAGGCGGAGCGAACCGTATTAGGGTTTATCTTTTTAGACAACTACGATGAAGTAACCCAAGGAATGGATGACCAACGAAAGAGTTCATTAAACAGTCAAGTTACATCCATTTTGAACGAATGGGCAAACGAGCATGGTGTATTTTTAAAAAGAACCTCGTCTGAGCGATTTATTGCCGTGTTGAATGAGGAAATCTTATCGAATCTAGAAAAAACAAAGTTTACAATCCTAGACGATGTAAGAGAAAATACAGCTAAGGAAAGTGTGGCAGTAACGCTAAGTATTGGAATTGGAATAGGTGTATCGACACTCCCAGAATTAGGGATAGCCGCGCAATCAAGTTTAGACCTTGCATTAGGACGTGGTGGAGACCAAGTTGCAATCAAACTTCCGAATGGAAAGGTCAAATTTTATGGCGGTAAAACGAATCCAATGGAAAAGCGGACTAGAGTCCGTGCACGCGTGATTTCACATGCTTTAAAGGAAATTGTATTAGATAGTGATAAAGTCATCATAATGGGCCATAAATACCCTGATATGGATGCGATAGGAGCATCTATTGGGATCTTAAAAGTGGCACAAATGAATCATAAAGAAGGATATATTGTGTTAAACCCGAGCGAGATTGATTCAGGCGTTGGGCGTTTACTAGAGGAAGTAAAGGAAAATTCGGATTTATGGTCGTATTTTATTACACCAGAACAGGCGCTTGAAATCGCTTCTAGTGATACACTGCTTGTTATCGTTGATACCCATAAACCATCCCTAGTTATTGAGGAAAAGCTCGTATCTAAAATTGATAAAATCGTTGTGATTGATCATCATCGACGTGGTGAGGAATTTATTCAATCACCTTTACTTGTCTATATGGAGCCATATGCATCGTCCACAGCTGAGTTAGTAACGGAACTTCTTGAATATCAACCAAAGCGGAAAAAAATAAGCATGCTCGAGGCAACCGCACTACTAGCTGGAATCATCGTAGATACAAAGAGCTTTACGCTTCGCACTGGATCGAGAACGTTTGATGCAGCATCATATCTTCGAGCACAAGGTGCTGATACCGTCCTAGTTCAGAAATTCTTAAAGGAAAACATGGATCACTTTAAAAAGCGCTCTAGGCTAATTGAGTCAGCATTTATTTATAAAAATGGAATAGCGATTGCAAAAGGGAAGCAAAACGAAACTTATGACCAAGTGATGATTGCCCAAGCTGCGGATACATTACTCACAATGAATGATGTTGTTGCTTCATTCGTTATTTCCGTTCGAAATGATTCAAGAGTGGGAATCAGTGCCCGTTCATTAGGGGATATCAATGTTCAACTTATTATGGAAGGTCTAGGTGGCGGTGGTCATTTAACAAATGCAGCTACCCAGTTGGAAGATGCAACAATTGAAGAAGCAGAAGAACAATTACTTTTAGTAATAGATGAGTATTTAGAGGGAGGAACCAAGAAATGAAAGTTATATTCTTAAAAGATGTAAAAGGAAAAGGGAAAAAAGGTGAAGTAAAGAACGTATCTGATGGGTATGCACACAATTTCCTATTCAAACAAAACCTTGCGATTGAAGCGACACCAGCAAACTTAAAAACTTTAGAAGCAAAGAAGAAAAAGGAATCAAAGGAAGCTGCTGAGGAGCTCGCACAATCAAAAAAATTGAAAGAAACTCTCGAAGCTCTTACAGTAGAATTGCAAGCGAAAGCGGGAGAAGGCGGACGACTATTTGGATCTGTTACAAGCAAACAGATTGCGGATCAACTTGCAAAAAAGCATAATATTAAAATTGATAAGCGTAAATTTGACCTTCCAGATGGAATAAGAGCTTTAGGATACACAAATGTAACCGTGAAATTACATCCTGAAGTAACAGCAACTGTGAAGGTACATGTCAAAGAACAGTAATTTCCATTGAAATTGAATATAGAAAACAGATAGAATGAAAAATGTGGTTTTGTTTAAACAAGATCACATTTTTTATTGTATCGGAAAAATTTAAATTGGATCTTGTGGATCTTTTTTAAATAGATTATCTTTATTTAGCTCTCAGTGCCAACATATAACAGGTCTAGCCAATCCGTTAAGGACGTTAAAGAAAACGCCTTTAGTCGTATTGTCTTACGCTTGTCGGACTTATACAGGACCACAGAACGCTTGAGAGCATTAGTTTTTTTGAGGATGTTTTCACTTTCAAGGTGCTTACTCATTTGTATGTTGATTAGAAGCTATTTTCATTGGAATTATGGAAAAGAGAAGTATAATAGATAATAAACTACTATGTTTAAAGGGAGTGGAGAATAGTTGAGTGACATTTTTGCTGATCGTATTCCTCCGCAAAATATAGAGGCAGAGCAAGCTGTTCTAGGTGCCATTTTCCTAGAACCAAGCTCACTTACTCTTGCTTCAGAATTATTAATTCCAGAAGACTTTTATCGGACAGCACACCAAAAGATTTTTGATGCGATGCTAAACCTCTCAGATAAAGGTGAACCAGTTGACCTAGTTACGGTTACTTCTGAGTTAGCGGATGCAAAAATTTTAGATGAAATTGGCGGAGTTTCGTATTTAAGTGATTTAGCAAGCTCTGTTCCAACAGCTGCCAATATTGAATATTATGCAAAAATAATTGAGGAAAAATCAATTTTACGCAGACTTATTCGTACAGCAACGACGATTGCAACGGATGGTTATTCACGTGAAGATGAGGTTGATGCACTTCTAGGTGAGGCAGAAAAAAGCATTATGGAAGTAGCAAACCGCAAAAACGCGGGTGCTTTCCAAAATATTAAGGATGTCCTTGTCCAAACCTATGATAATATCGAAACTCTTCATAATCGTGTAGGTGATATTACAGGAATTCCAACTGGTTTTACTGAGCTTGACAAGATGACAGCTGGTTTCCAACGAAATGATTTAATTATTGTAGCTGCTCGTCCTTCCGTTGGTAAGACAGCCTTTGCCCTTAATATTGCACAAAACGTTGCAACGAAGACGGACGAGAATGTTGCCATTTTTAGTCTTGAGATGGGTGCAGATCAGTTGGTCATGAGGATGCTTTGTGCGGAAGGTAACATTAATGCCCAGAACCTTCGTACAGGGTCATTAACACCTGAAGATTGGAGTAAGCTAACAATGGCAATGGGTAGCTTATCAAACTCAGGGATTTATATTGATGATACGCCAGGTATTCGTGTCAATGAAATTCGTTCAAAATGCCGTCGTCTTAAGCAAGAAAGTGGATTAGGGATGATACTAATTGATTACCTTCAGCTGATTCAAGGTAACGGAAGAAGTGGAGAAAACCGACAACAGGAAGTATCTGAAATCTCACGTTCCCTAAAGGCATTAGCCCGTGAGTTGAAAGTTCCAGTTATCGCCCTATCACAGCTATCTCGTGGCGTTGAGCAAAGACAGGACAAGCGTCCAATGATGTCAGATATTCGTGAATCAGGAAGTATCGAGCAGGATGCGGATATTGTTGCGTTCTTGTATCGTGATGATTATTACGATAAAGAATCAGAGAATAAGAATATCATTGAAATCATTATAGCAAAACAACGTAACGGCCCAGTGGGAACAGTTTCACTAGCATTCGTAAAGGAATACAATAAATTCGTCAATTTGGAACGAAGGTTTGACGACGCAAATGTTCCACCAGGCGCATAAAAAAGAGACGTATCATCGTGATACGTCTCTTTTTTATGTATATGGCAATATATCTATGTAATAAATCTTCGCTTGTGTCTTTTGTTGTAAAATTTGACAAAAAACCTTAAAAATTTTGACGCCTGGTGAGACAAAAGGCTCATGTAGGTGTCAAAAAGCTACAATTATTGTGTCAAAAAATGACAGTAATACTACAATTATATTACATATTGGAAACTATTATCCTATTTCTTTAATTCTATGGTAAATTTAAAAAGGTATAAAATAGTGATTATTGTCGAACGATTAATACGTCTTGGCGTATTTTGTAAGATAACGCTTTTCAACTCACAAGGTGAGAGGAACGAATATTTCGGACAAGCAACCTTTGTTCAGGGAGGAAAGATCGTGTCAAACCAAAATGACCAGAAAAAAACACCAAGAAAATACATGAAATTTTTTAAACGAGTAGCAATAACATCCATTGCACTTTCTACACTTGTGTTTGGAACTGTATCAGCCGATAGAAAAATCCAAACGGTGTATCATATATACATAGATGGTGAAAGAATTGGAACAGTAGATTCTAAGAATGTGGTTGAAAAAGTAATCAACCAAAAGGTAGATTCTTTACAAGAACAGTATCAAGGACTTTCTTTAATTGCGGATAATGTCTCTATAGTTGAAGAACATGCTTTTTTACCTAGTTTCAATAACGAAACAACTAGAAAAAAATTAGAATCCGAGATTGAGATTGCAGCAGAAGCTAAGGCCATTACTGTTGATGGAGAGTCAGTTGCATTCCTTAAAAGTACTGAGGATGCAGAAGAAGCTCTTAAACAATTTAAATTACAGTATGTAAGTGAAGAGGATCTTCAAGAACTTGAATCCAGAAAGGACTCAGAAGAACCATTACCGACTTTGGCTGAAGGACAATCTCGTATATTAGACGTATCATTCGCGGAAGAAGTTTCAATTTCTGATGAAAAAATTTCACCAGAGCAAATTCATAATCCTGCCGATACGGTTACATTGCTTCAAAAGGGTACTTTAGAAGAGAAGAAGTATGAGGTCCAAGAAGGGGATGTACTCGGTTCGATTGCTGGAGATCATGATTTAAAGATTGCCGAGCTACTAGCGTTAAATCCAGATATGACCGAAGATTCACTGCTTCAAATTGGACAAGAACTAAATGTAACAGCGCATAAACCATTTTTAACAGTACAAGTAAAAATGGAGCAAAATAAAAAAGAAACCATTCAGTTTGAAACAAAGGTAAATGAAAATTCGAATATGTATAAAGGGGACAGAAAAGTAACCCAAGAAGGTCAAGATGGTGAAAAGTCTGTTCACGTTGAATATAAAATGGTCAATGGTGTGACTGTAGAAACAAATAAGCTTAATGAGACAATTATCAAAGAACCAGTGACTGAGATTATTGAAAAAGGAACAAAGGTTGTTCCATCAAGAGGTTCTGGTCAACTTGCATGGCCAGCAGTTGGTGGGTATATTTCCAGTAAAGTTGGATATAGATGGGGAAGACTCCATAAAGGTATTGATATTGCAAGACCAAGTAATCTAGCCATTAAAGCAGCTGACAATGGGACAGTTGTAGAAGCTGGTTATTCAGGTGGCTTTGGTAATAAAATTACGATTAATCATAACAATGGGATGAAGACAATTTATGCTCATTTGTCATCGATTGACGTACGCGTTGGACAAACAGTAACAAAAGGTCAACAAATTGGTGTAATGGGGTCAACTGGTAATTCAACCGGTACACATTTACACTTTGAAGTATATGTGAATGGATCTCTTAAAAATCCATTAGATTATTTTTAATAAATGATAGGATAAGCCTTCAGCATGATGCTGAAGGTTTTTTCATAAGCATAAAGAATTACGAAAAGGAAGTAAGGTATGGACGGACGACCTAATGATTGTTTTTTTAAACACATCTGATGATATACCTCCCTTTTTCTGCTAAAGTTAACAGTAAAGGTACAAAATAATAGTAGAAATTCGAACAATATAAAGTGATAAAAAAATGATTTATATTTCATGATGAAGGAGATAAGTCAAATGGAAAAAGTGATACTGGTAGTAGATGATGAGAAACCAATTGCAGATATATTACAGTTTAATCTGGAAAAAGAAGGGTATAAAGTTGTTTGTGCCTATGATGGTAATGAGGCATTAGAAAAGGTCGAGGAAGTAAATCCTGACCTTATTCTACTTGATATTATGCTTCCTCATAAAGATGGTATGGAGGTCTGTCGTGAAATTAGAAAGAAACATGATATGCCAATTGTCATGCTAACAGCAAAGGACTCTGAAATTGACAAAGTATTAGGGCTTGAGTTAGGTGCAGATGATTATGTCACAAAGCCATTTAGTACCAGAGAGCTACTTGCGAGGGTGAAGGCTAATCTAAGGAGACATCAGCAAATTTCAGAAGCGGTAAGTCAAGATACATCTAGTGAAATAACAGTAGGTTCCCTTGTGATCCACCCTGATGCATATGTGGTAAGCAAACGTGGTGAAACCATTGAACTTACGCATCGTGAATTTGAACTCCTGCATTACCTAGCAAAGCATTTAGGGCAAGTGATGACAAGAGAACACCTTTTACAAACGGTTTGGGGCTATGACTATTTTGGAGATGTGCGCACAGTGGACGTTACAGTACGCCGTTTACGTGAGAAAATTGAGGATAGCCCAAGTCACCCAACATGGATTGTTACAAGACGTGGAGTGGGTTATTATTTACGAAATCCAGATCAGGAGTAAATTGTCACATGAAAAGGCTAGGCTTTTTACAATCCATTCACTTTAAGTTTACACTTATTTATTTGCTTCTCATTTTAATTGCGATGCAAATTATCGGTGTATACTTTATAGGGAAATTAGAGCTACGATTAGTAGAAAATTTTAAAGTATCCTTAAATGAACGTGTTAACATGTTAGCATTTAGTATGGAGCAGGAAATGATTAAGGAGAGGGAAGACCCCTCCACATTAGAAAAGGATATTAGGGGACTTTTACAGGACTATGAGTCTGAAGATATTCAAGAAATAAGAGTCTACAATAACAAAAGTCGTGTAATAGGGAGTTCAGATCCGTACAACCAAGGAATAGTAGGACGTAAAACGGATGTAGATTTGGTCAAACGTACATTATTGCTTGGTGACAATCCAGATGAAGTACGATTAGATGATCTTAACTATGATCGAATGTATGTATCCTCGACGCCTATTCGCTCAAATGGCGAAATCATTGGTGCCATTTATTTAATTGCAAGAATGGAAAATGTCTATGATGATATAAAAGAAATAAATGATATTTTCGTAACAGGGACAGGTATTGCAATGGCGATAACAGCATTCTTAGGGATCTTTGTTGCTCAGACAATCACTAGACCTATTTCGGCGATGAGAAGACACGTTTTGGAGTTGGGAAGAGGAAATTATTCCAAAAAGGTAAAAGTGTTCGGACATGATGAGATTGGTCAGCTAGCCATGACCTTTAATAATTTATCGAGAAAAATACAAGATGCACAGGCAACAACAGAAGGGGAACGACGTAAGCTTTCTTCTGTATTGGCACATATGACAGATGGTGTCATTGCAACAGACAAAAAGGGTCGTGTTATTTTAATCAATAGCCCTGCAGAAGATATGCTACATGTTTCACGTGAAACAGTCCTTAATCAATCCATTGTATCTGTCCTAGGCTTGGATGAACAATACACGTTTGAACAGCTTGTTCATGATATTGATACGGAAATCCTTGATTTTAGTACTCATAAAAAGCAATACATTATAAAGGTTAACTTTTCAGTTATTAAAAAGGAATCGGGATTTATTAATGGTTTAATTGCGGTTTTATATGATGTGACAGAGCAAGAAAAAATTGAGAGTGAAAGAAGGGAGTTCGTAGCCAATGTTTCACACGAACTTCGTACTCCACTAACAACTATGCGAAGCTATCTGGAAGCACTTGCTGATGGAGCCTGGAAAGATGAAAAAATCGCACCACAATTTTTACATGTAACACAAACGGAAACTGAGCGGATGATTAGACTTGTTAATGATTTGTTGAAGTTATCAAAACTAGATAGCAAGGATTATCAGCTTTCAAAGGACATCATCAATTTCACAAAATACTTTCATAGAATTATTGACCGCTTCGAAATGACAAAGGAACAGCATGTGTCATTTATTCGAAATCTACCAGAGAAAGCCATTTATATTGAGATGGATCAAGATAAAATTACACAAGTGCTGGATAATATTATTTCAAATGCACTGAAGTATTCACCAGAGGGTGGAACAGTCACGTTCGAACTAACAGAAAAGAATGAGCAAATGCTTGTAAGTGTAAGTGATCAAGGGGTTGGAATACCTAAGGAAAATGTGAATCGAATTTTTGAACGTTTCTATCGAGTTGACAAAGCTCGTACTCGTAAATTGGGTGGTACAGGGTTAGGCCTAGCTATTGCAAAAGAGATGGTTGTTGCTCATGGAGGTAGAATTTGGGCTGAAAGTGAAGAAGGGGTTGGGACAACCATTTTCTTTACCATGCCTATAGATAAGAATCAAGAGGGACTAGAGGATGATTGGGATGAAGTATGAGTCAATAAAAACAGTGGTGTTAGTCATCTTAGTATTATCAAGCATTATACTAACTTGGTCTTTGTGGACGTATCAACCCCAATATAAGGACCTTGTTGGTACGGATGATTTAGTAGAAGACGTGACAACCAATAATCCGAAGGAAACCTCAAAGATCATCAAGCCAATTAAAATTCTATATCATATTGATGGCCAGCATTTTGGAACCTATAATGAGACAGAACTAAATAAAGTCATGAAAGAGATTCGACCTTGGGAAGTGAATGAGGTTCAAAATATTACACATGAAGTCCAGAACCAAGGTTTAGCGAATTTCTTAGGCAGAAATGGACATGTTGTGAT
Organism: Bacillus nitroreducens; assembly: GCF_964021195.1. Classification (NCBI taxonomy): domain Bacteria; kingdom Bacillati; phylum Bacillota; class Bacilli; order Caryophanales; family Bacillaceae; genus Bacillus; species Bacillus nitroreducens. The sequence continues at coordinate 1,094,945 of NZ_CAXHYI020000003.1, forward strand.
ATATTTTCCAGATTCACTTCCTTTGCAAATCTACAAATCCTTTCTCCACATTAATGATAAGGATCACTCATTGATTACATTTGATCGCTTAGTGCTTGATGTCAATACACATGACCAAGGAGAAGGGCGTGTGTACTTCCTATCTACCAGTGAGAACTTGGTATATGAAGGACAAGTAGATAGCGGATACATTAGTGAATTTAAAAGAAAATTTTATTCTACGGCAGCGAGATATCCAGAACAGATTGAATATGTGCTAACGGAATCAAATGCATTATATTTACCAAAGAATCAAGAGGTCGTAAATCGTTTTGACTACTTTATTGTCAATGAGATAGAAATTGATACGTTTATTGAACGCTTATTTACAAATCCAAGTCGTGTAAAAAGGGATGAGCTCACAACAGGTGAAGTTCATACAGATGGAACGAGGCTACTTAGAACCTATAATCACCAAAAATATATTGAGTTTACGAACCCTACGAGGATAAGTGAGGATCAGGTAGCAACAACAGATTTAATTCAAACAAGTATCGATTTTGTAAACGAGCATGTAGGGTGGACCGACGATTATCACTTTTTTAGTTGGAATAAAGAAAGTCAAACGACGGTATTCAAATTATACGTTGATAATATTCCTGTGTTTAGTCGCAGGGGACTCGTAGATATTACTCAGGAATGGAAAAACAATGATATCGCGAAGTATTTCCATCCATCTATCAGTTTGAGTTTCACATGGGATCCAATCGAGACGACTCTTCCAAACGGTGAAAGTGTGATGGAGTCCATTACAAATACGCCAAATTTTAATCCTGAATTACTAGAGTATGTAATGGTTGCTTATGAGCTTAGAGAGAATGATGATAATTCCCAATTTGTTTCACTACAACCAGTTTGGACATACAAGTATAATGGTAGTTGGTCAACAGTTGAGATGCTAGAAGATGAGGAGATGGGAGGAGAGAATAATGGATTGGAGTAAAACCAAGTCTTTGTTTATCATTACCTTCCTGATTCTTAACATCTTTCTTGGGTATCAGCTTGTACAAAAAAGGGATAGTAGTCAGCTAGGTGTCATTGCAGAGGCAAGTATTGATGAGAAACTAGCGAATGAGGAAATAACGTTTGACACCTTGCCAAAAGAGCCGAGGGAGTTAAGCTATATTAGTGGAAAAGTGAAGATATTTACAGAGGAAGATATAAAAGACCTTAAAAATCAGGATGTGAATATCGAAACAATTGGGGTATTAAAAAGTGAATTTCACGAACCTGTAAAAATTTCACTAACTGATCAGCTGAAAATCCAGCAATTCGCAAAGGATTATATTATTAATGGTGCCGATTATACAATTTGGAGTGTGGATGAAGAAGCAGGGGTAATTGTGTTGGTGCAACAATACCAAAACTATAAGGTTTTTGGTCAATCGACAAATATCAGTGGGGTCATTTACTTATATCTAAATGAGGAGCATGAGGTAGTGTCATACGAACAAACTTTGATTCCTGAATTTGAAGAACATGAATTAGAGAAGCTCATCACACCACTAGATATATTAGACAATCTTTATAATAATAATCATTTGAAATCGAAAAGTCATGTATCTAAAGTAGAAATTGTGTATTACCCACTTGTTCCTTATTCAGAGTCTCAGCTATTGGCACCAGCTTGGCATGTGGTCATAGATGATCAGACACATATTTACGTAAATGCGATTGAAGGACAAATTCTATATAAGACGGAGTGAATGATTATGGGGTTGCATTTTAGTGTGCTTGCAAGTGGGAGCACGGGAAATGCGTTCTATGTTGGAACAGAAAAGCATTCTTTGCTCGTAGATGCTGGGTTAAGTGGTAAACAACTAGAACTATTATTTAAGGAAATAAAGAAAGAAATTAAGCATCTTTCAGGGATTCTTGTCACACATGAGCATAGTGATCATATTAAAGGACTTGGTGTACTTGCGAGAAAGTATAAGTTACCTGTCTATGCAAATGAGAAGACGTGGAAGGCAATGGAGCGCAATATTGGAGAAATTCCAACTGATCAGAAGTTTATTTTCCAAATGGGGACGGTAAAAACATTTGGTAGTATGGATGTCGAGTCATTCGGAGTCTCACATGATGCAGCTGAGCCAATGTTTTATGTATTCCATAATGAGGGAAAAAAGGTAGTGTTAATTACAGATACAGGCTATGTGAGTGATCGAATGAAGGGTACAATTGAAAATGCTGATGCCTATATATTTGAAAGCAACCATGATGTATCTATGCTCCAAATGGGACATTATCCATGGAGTATCAAACGTCGGATTTTAAGTGATGTGGGCCACGTTTCCAATGAGGATGCTGCACTGGCCATGTCAGATGTCATTGGAGACCGTACAAAACGGATCTATTTGGCCCATTTAAGTAAAGATAATAACCTAAAAGAATTAGCTCGTATGTCGGTTAAGCAGACCCTAGAAAGCAAGGGGTATATTGTAGGGGAACAATTTGATTTATACGACACAGATCCAAAAGTGCCGACAAAGCTTGCTTATGTATAAAATGGTCCACCAGAAGTGGACAAGGTATAATTAGTAAAAAACTCATTTGATTTTTATCAAATGGGTTTTTTTTGCATAGTTATTGTCTAGAGGATGATATCAAATGTCAAATGAGCTAGTGTTTGCGACAGTTGTATACTAAAACGTACAATCTGAGTCTGAAAAGGATTGCGATAGAAAAAGAGTAAACGTAAGCTCTCTAAGTCCTAAAAAAACAGCTTCACACTAAGCTCCCAAAAAGCTTTGACGAATTCTATATATTTTAGTAATTTGAAACTAGGATGGAAAGTGGGGATGCTATGAAAGCTTTTCTTATACGGACGATAGGCTTGATTGTGCTGTGGGGATTGTTTTTTAGTTATGAAAGGTATTTGCCTTCGGCGTATTCAATTATGATATGTGCCGTAATCATGACCTTGTACTTTTTTCTGAGGGTTTCTCCAACACCCGTTTATTTGTATATAGCCATGACCGTTTTTCTTCTTGTGCTAGGGGTTTTTGAAGCAAACAATCCATATGTATTCTTAATCTTGATGTTTATTGCTGTATTGGCTACAAATCAACTAAAAAGAAACCATTTCACTATACTAGTCGTAGTGACGGTAATATGTTTACTCGGGTTTCTATTCTTGGTAGATATGAAGTTTTCAGATTATGTGTTTTTTCTTGTATTCTATCTGCTTGCTCTTCTAGTAAATGAATTGTGGACAAAAAGGGAAGAACAGCAACACCTCTACGAAGAACTGCTCGGTGAATATCGAAAGTTAAAAAGGATTGCTCTTGTAACAGAGGAAGAAGCACGATATCAAGAGAGAACAAAAATCGCAAGGGATATTCATGATTCCGTTGGTCATAAGCTTACAGCGCTATTAATGCAGATAGAAATCCTTTCAATCCAACAAGGTCCAGAGCATTTCAAGGAGTTAAAGGAATTGGCAAAGGAGAGTCTAGAGGAAACCCGCTTTGCAGTTAGAACGTTAAAGGATAAGGAACATGAAGGGATTGCGACCATAGTACAGTTGATCAAAAAACTTGAAGCTGAAAGTCACATCATGGTGCAGTTTACAACAAAACAGGGAATTCTTTCAGAGCAACTCACAAATGAGCAAAGCGTGGTTCTGTATCGGGTTATTCAAGAAGGTCTTACAAATGCAATGCGTCATGCCCATTCACGGGAGGTACAAGTGGTACTTGGTAAAACGGCAGACGGAAATATGGAGTTTATCGTTACAAATCGTCTCCATGTGAAGAGGTCGTTTCAAGAAGGGTTTGGGCTTTCAAACATGCGAAAGCGTGTAGAGGAGTTAGGTGGTACATTAGCAATCTATCAAACCGATGAACAGTTTGTAATCAAAGGCATGCTCCCGATTGCAAAAATGTAAGGAGGAACTTACATGTGGAATGTGTTAATTGTAGAAGACCAGTCGATTGTTAGGCAGGGCTTGAAACTCATGCTGCAGCAGGATAGTCAAATCAGGGTGGTGGCTGAGGCTGAAAATGGCGTTGAAGCTATAAAGATGATGGAGGCCCATGTCATTGATGTGGTGTTAATGGATATTCGAATGCCCATCATGAACGGAATTGAAGCAACTAGAAATATAAAAGAACGCTGGCCAAATGTGAAAATCTTAATTCTTACCACCTTCAATGATGATGAATATGCTATTCAGGCATTAAAATATGGAGCGAATGCTTTTTTACTGAAAACCTCTGACCAACAAGCCTTAATACAAGCGGTTCATAGTTGTTTTCATGGGGGGCTACCGATTCATGAAGAAGTAGCTGCAAAAGTAATGCCACGATTATTACATAGGGTGGAGAAAAAAATTGACATTCCATTGTCTTCTCGAGAACTAGAAATTACAAGATTAGTAGGAGAAGGAAAAACAAATAAGGAAATCGCGGAGGAACTTTTTTTATCTATCGGCACTGTTAAAAATCATATCACACAGGTATTGCATAAGTTAGAGCTTCGAGATCGCACTCAACTTGCAATTTTCGCAGTAAAAAATGATATCACCTAAAACATGCTGGGTTATCCAAACGAAGATGGATAGCCCTTTTTTCGTGGAGGTATGACGGAGGTCATGTTTTTAGTAAGAACAAGTGACGTGCGATAGTGATGTAAGTAAATGTAAAAGTCTATGATAAAGATATAAAGTAAAACTTCATTTAGTATCAAGATATGTTTTAAGGAAGACGTTTGTTGAATGGAACGGTTATTTTCTGCAGTATTTTTATTAGGAATCTTAGTGATTAGTAAAAGCGGGATAAAGGAGATTGATGGGATGTTAGAAATTGTTGATTTATCAAAGAAATATAAGCAAAAGTTTGCTGCACAGGGGATTAATATGTTTTTAGAAAAAGGAGAAATTGTGGGTCTACTTGGTCCGAATGGAGCGGGGAAATCAACGACAATCTCTATGCTTTCCTCTTTGGTCACGCCTACTTCAGGTGATGTACGACACTTAAACGAAAGCATCATTAAAAATCCACACAACATCCGTAAAATTTTAGGCGTAGTTCCACAGGAAATTGCGCTTTATACAGATTTATCTGCAGAAGAAAATTTGCGCTTTTTTGGAGAAATTTATCGGTTAAAAGGATCTAAATTAAAACAACGAGTGGAAGAGGTTTTGGAGCAAATTGGTTTAACTGATCGCAGAAAGGATCTTGTTAAAACTTTTTCAGGCGGGATGAAAAGACGTTTGAATATCGGTGTAGCCTTGCTTCATAATCCAGAAATCATCATTATGGATGAGCCTACTGTTGGAATTGATCCTCAATCTCGTAATTATATTTTAGAAACAGTAAAGCGTCTGAACAAGGAACGTGGAATGACTGTTTTATATACGAGTCATTACATGGAGGAAGTCGAGTTTTTATGTGATCGTATTTATATTATGGATAAAGGTCATATTATTGCTTCGGGTACAAAAGAGGAGCTAAAGAATATCCTTTCCTCTGAAAATACGATTTTCATTAAGGTAGAGCGTATAAAAGAGGAGTTTATTCAAATTCTTAAAGCTGATGCTACGATACGGCAAGTTAAGGTACAGGACCGTGATATATCTGTCATTGTTCCAAAGGAGTACAATTTGTTCCAGAAAATCTCTCAGTTAGCAGAAGAAACAGGCACAACATTAATATCCGTTGAAGTAAAAACACCGACACTTGAAGATGTTTTTTTACATCTTACAGGTAGAGCGCTGAGAGATTAGGAGGAGGACAGATGTTAATTCCGTTTATCAAAAAGGACATTTTGGTTTTACTAAGAAACCCTCAGGAATTACTAGTGTTAGTGCTTATGCCACTTATTCTAATTGCGATTCTTGGCTTTGCTTTAGGTGGAGTGATGAGTGGTAGTACAGAAGCTATTTCAGCAAAGGTTGCTTTTATTGACCATAGTGATGAACAGAAGGATGTTCATGCCTTTATTAAAAAGGTTAAAGCCAAAGGACTGCCACAGGATGCAGAGGAAGCTTTACTTCAGGGAGCTCATCAGCTTCGACCGATTCAGATATTACTAGAGGAAGTGTTTGGTAGCAAGGAACTTACAGAGATTATTGAGCTTGAGCTAGTGAAGGCAGAAATGCTAGATGAAATAAAAAATGATGACAGTTATTCGGCTGTCATTGAGATACCTGAGAATTACACACTTGATATTCTTTCGTCCGCTTTCCTGGATGAACCTTCTACTACTACCATTACATTTTATAAAAATGAAGGAAAGAATATTGCGCCTAATGTTGTCGAGGATGTCCTCGTGAACTTTCAAAAGCAATTAACCTCCTTGACGGTCATTGGGAAAGCAGGTATTCAGTTAGAGGAAGTGAAAGGTACAAATCTTGGAAAGATAGAGACCGTTACAAAACGAGAGCCAATCAATTCGTTACAATACTATTCTGTCGGTATGAGCGTCATGTTTATTATGTTTATTGCTTCATACCTAGCTTCTTTTGCCTATCGTGAGAAGCAGTTACAGGTGTTCAACCGAATCATATTATCAAATACGTCAAGATGGTCGTATTTAGGTAGTCTCTTTTTCTCAGTGATTGTGATTGCGTTTGTTCAGCAAGCATTTCTATATGGTGTGACATCACTTATCTTTGATGTCGTTTGGCAGGACCTACTTGGATTTCTATTAGTAAATGTATCGCTAAGCTTTGCCATTGGCGGAGTGGCTGCATTATTAACTGCATTAAATTTTCGAATCGACTCAGAAGGTGTGTCGAACTTTTTTGGGAATGTAATAGTAGCAATTTTTGCTTTTTTAGGTGGGAGCTTTACGCCAATTGGTGAGACTTCTTCATTAATTGGGATGTTAGGTAATTATACACCAAATGGTGCAGGAATGACGGCACTACTGCAATTGCTACAAGGAGTAGAGCTTTCAGCGATCACACATCATATTTATTACCTACTGGGATTTGGTGTTGTTATGTTAGCTTTAGCTGTCATTAGTTTTCCGAAAAGAGGTGATGCCATATGATCAGTATATTACAGGCAAAATTTAAATTGTTTTTAAGAAAGCCAATGCTGATGATTGGCATGACTGTAATGAGCATTGTATTTGCGTTGTTATTAGGCGCAGCAAATTATTCAAATATCAATATCCCTATCTATACAGATATTGAAAATATGGAAGAAACACCACTTTGGAATGAATTAACCCAGTCTGAGGTATTTGAATTTTCAATTGTCTCAGAGGATGAGGCAAAGAAAAGTGTGAGAGAAGGAGATGCTGAAGCTGCTGTTAAGCTAGAAGAGAATTCTTATACGATTGTCGTTGTGACAGAGACGTCGCCTAATCTATATGTATTACAAAACTATCTGCAAACCTTATATGGAGATCTTTTGTTGGAAAAACAAATCGAAGAAGCAACGTTCATGAATGAGCATGTCGATACAGCCGATCTTATTGATGAGTTAAAAGAAATAGAAGAGAACCCTTTTTTCAACATAGAGTCAGCATCATTCCGTAGTGACGATACAGTGATCATCGATAATCAACTACAGACGATATTTGGCTTTACATTATTCTTTGTTATTTACACCATATCTTATAATGTCCACCATATTATGCAGGAGAGAACGTGGGGAGTCTGGGATCGAATGATATTATCACCATTAAAAAAATGGGAGATGTACGCGGGCAACTTAATTTATAGCTTCTTAATGGGGTATTTTCAAGTTGCTGTCATTCTTTTAGTGTTTCGTTATGTGGTTGGTGTGGACTTTTATGGTGGTTTTGGAAAAACATTAATTGTTTTAATCCCATATGTCTTTTCAATTGTTGCGTTATCCATGTTTCTAGTCAGTGTTCTAAAAAGTACTCAACAATTTAATGCTATTATTTCACTTGTTTCAGTCAGCATGTCGATGCTTGGTGGTGCCTATTGGCCACTGGAAATTGTTAGTTCAGAATTTTTATTAAGGGTTTCCGACTTTGTGCCAATTAAACATGCAATGGAAGGATTAAAGGGAGCAACCATTTACGGTGCTTCAATAAGTGAAATCTTGTATCCAATTAGCATTTTGACCTTAATGGGAGTGGTATTAATCGGAATTGGGATTAATGTGATGGAGAGGAAAAGTGCATAAAGTGGAATATAAGGGCAGGAGCATTTGGCTCCTGCCCTTAGTGGTAAGGTAATAATGAAAGTGAACGAAAACTATCGTTATTTTTGTGGATAAATTTATATGCTAAAATGGGAAAGATAATAACATGTGTATAAGGAGAAAAGTGATACTCAGTTATTGAATTCAAGTTGTGGGTAAATGTAATGGAGGAAGAAAAAATGATTAAATGTTGTGGAGAACATATTGAATTAGCATTAGATATTGTAGTGGATGAACATGAGGTTGCGCCGATTATGACGAAAATTGAAGATGAAAACTTATCAACAACCTGTGAATTTTGTCAAAATAAGGCGGTATATGTTGTAGGGAACTAATATTCCCATACAATATGTGGATAGAATATGTGGATATGTGGATAACTTTTGTGGATAATATGTTCTTAAAATGTGAATGAAGTGGGGATAAATGTGAACATCACAATCGTAACAGTTGGGAAATTGAAGGAAAAATATTTAATACAGGGAATCAATGAATATTTAAAACGATTAACGGCCTATGCGAAGGTAGAGGTAATTGAATTACCTGATGAGAAGGCGCCTGAGAACTTGAGTGAAACAGAAATGATACAAGTAAAGCAAAAAGAAGGAGAGCGAATTCTTTCAAAGCTCTCGGATGACACCCATGTGGTTGCGTTAGCGATTGAAGGGAAGATGAAGTCCTCTGAGCAGCTAGCAACAGGCCTTGAAAACCTAGCAACCTACGGAAAAAGTAAGATTGCATTTGTCATCGGGGGATCACTAGGTCTGAGCAAGGATGTTATGAAGCGGGCAAACGATACCTTGTCATTTTCAAAAATGACATTTCCACACCAATTAATGAGACTAATTTTGGTTGAGCAAATATACCGTGCATTTCGAATTATTAGGAATGAACCGTATCATAAATAAAGGCAGTTACTAAAAACGTTAAATGGTCTAAAACTGCTAATTAGGGAAAAAAATCACTCAGAAATAACCAATCATTCCTGAGTGATTTTTTTCTTTGTATGATTGCTCGAATAAAAGCGCCAACGGGTTGAATCCAGCTGCCAATAATATCAATTATTTGACCATTTTCGCTACTTCGCTCAATTTTCACTGCAATTGGGTTATAAAGTAGGAGTGCCACTTATAGCAGCGAGGGCTTCCTCCCATGAACCAATTTACAATTAAGCCTTTAAATTCACAATCCATGGTACACCCTTCATTCATACTTATATGGATAGTAGAAGCAGATAAAAGTAAATAGGTGATTGATGTAAAATTTCATCTCATCATTATAAGTGAACAATAAAAATCCTTCACCCGCAATCAGGTGAAGGACAAACTACTATATAAATAATCCAAGAATCATTGCTACGCTAACTCCAACTAACCCAATAAGTGTTTCCATAACTGTCCAAGATTTTAATGTATCTTTTACACTCATGCCGAAGTATCGTCCAACTAACCAGAAGCCAGAGTCATTGACATGTGATAACACAGTTGCACCTGATGCAATCGCAATAACAAGCAAGCCAAGTACTGGACCTTCCAATTCAAGCATCTGAATGAGTGGAGCCATTAATCCAGCTGCAGTAACCATTGATACAGTTGCTGAACCTTGGGCAACACGAACAGCTGCGGCAATTAAAAATGCAAGTAAAATGGGAGGTAAAGGAGAACCTGCCATCATAGTTCCAAGTACTTCACCAACACCTGAATCGATCAGTACTTGTTTGAAAACGCCACCAGCACCTGTTACTAGAATGATAATCCCAGCTGGCTCTAATGCTTTAGTTGCAATATCTTGTACTTCTTGACGAGAGTAGCCGCGTTTTGTTCCAAGGAAAATGAAAGTTAAAATTGTTGCTATTGTTAATGCTACAAATGGATGTCCAAGGAAGGTTAAAATGACTTGAAGAACATGTCCTTCTTCCAATAAGACACCAGAAACAGTATTTAATAGAATTAGTACTAAAGGAATTAAGATTAAAAAGGCAATTAATTTAAAGCTTGGTAATTCTTTATCATACTCAATATCTTCCAAGTTCATATAATCTGGAACGACAACATGTAACTTTTTTGAAATATATTTTGCAAATAATGGACCAGAGATGATCATCGCAGGGATACCTGCAATAGTACCAAACAGAATGACCCAACCAAGATCTGCGCCAATCAAATCAGCAACTGCAATTGGCCCTGGGGTAGGCGGGATAAAGCTATGAGTAACAGCCAAACCTGCTAACAACGGAATTCCATAGTAAAGCAAAGACTTTCCTGTTTTTTTGGCTAACCCATAAACGATTGGAACTAAAATAATAAAACCGACATCGAAAAAAACGGGAATTGCAACAAGGAAACCTGTAATCCCTAATGCCCACTGTGATTTATCTTCACCGAATTTTTTTATTAAAGTTTGTGCCAATCTCTCTGCACCACCAGAGACCTCAAGCATTTGTCCAAACATTGCACCTAAACCAACAACAACAGCAACGAAACCTAGGGTTCCACCCATCCCACGTTCGATTGAGGCAACAACCTCATTCAATGGCATGCCTGCAGCAATCCCAACAAGTAAACTAACTAATAATAATGCCACAAATGCATGTAATTTTGTTCGAATGACTAAAAATAATAGAAGAAAAATACCTGCCATAGCAATCAGTATTAACATTTGGTCTGACATGATGTTACACTACCTTTCAATTGGAATTAATAGCTTTTAAATAAAAACAGATACCATGAAGGTATTAAATAGTTTAATATTTTTCGATATCATGTCCTCCGAACTCATTTCGTAGGGCAGCGACAACTTTTCCAGTAAATGTATCCTCTTCTAGCGAACGATAGCGCATCATCAAGGCCATCGTAATAACGGGAGCGGCTGTTTGAAGGTCAAGCGCTGTTTCAACTGTCCATTTCCCTTCACCAGAGGACTGCATCATTCCTTTTATTCCTTCAAGTCTGGCATCTTTGGAGAAGGCGTTTTCAGTAAGCTCCATCAACCAAGAGCGAATTACTGAGCCATTATTCCATACTTTTGCGACCTTTTCATAATCATAATCGAAGTCACTTTTCTCTAAAATGTCAAAACCCTCAGCAATTGCTTGCATCATTCCATATTCAATTCCGTTATGAACCATTTTTAAAAAGTGTCCGCTGCCAGCTCTTCCAGAATATAGGTACCCATTTGGTACAGTTATGTCACGAAAGATCTGTTCAATTTCAAGGAAGGCTTCAGCGTCTCCACCAACCATCGTACAAGCACCGTTTCGGGCACCTTCGACTCCGCCACTCGTGCCACAGTCGAAAAAGTGAATGCCTTTTTCTACACAGCGCTCATTACGCTTGATTGAGTCTTGATAGTGAGCGTTCCCTCCATCAATAATTCTGTCTCCTTCATCGAGAAGGGGAAGAAGTTCTTCAAAAACAGCAGCGGTAATGTTTCCAGCTGGAACCATTAACCAAACAGTTCTTGGTTTTGTTAATTGGCTTACGAGGTTAGAGATCGATTCAGCTTTCTTTCCGCCTTCAGCGGAAATTTTTTTCATAGCGTCTTGATTTACATCATAAGCCACGACGTGATAATTCTTATCTAATAAATTGAGACTAAGCGGATATCCCATTTTTCCTAATCCTACTATTCCAATTTGCAATTCTTATCATCCTAACTTTCTTCGAAATAAATTTTCTTGTTATGTCTATTATATGAAAAAAAATTCTTTATGCAAGCGTTTACGAAAAAATATTTTTTCTTTAAGCAGTTTTTAGTATAATAAAAAGAAAGTCCTTATCAGGAGAGAAGTACATGAAAAATCAACAAAAGCCTTGTTTAGTTACGATTCGTACACAGTATCCGAGATTTAGTGTGACTGAAAGAAAAATTGCGGATTATATATTACAATACCCAAACAGGATTATTCATTCTTCAATTAACCAAATAGCAGAAGATTTAAATGTTGCAGACTCTACTGTATTTCGTTTTTGCAAACGGTTAGGATATAAAGGTTATCAAGCAATGAAAATTGCACTTGCATCAGAGGTCGTTTCGCAGACAGAGAATATTCATGAAAATGTCGAGGCACAAGACACTGTTGATACTATTACTTCAAAAGTATTTCATACCAATATAAAGACACTAGAGGAAACATTATTGTTCATGGATGAAGAACAATTGCAAGTAGCGGTGGATACGATATTAGCTGCAGAGTCTATTAAGTTCTTTGGAAGTGGTGGTTCGAGTATTGTAGCCCTTGATGGCTACCACAAGTTTTTACGAACTGGATTAAAAGTAAGTGCGGTGCTTGATAGTCATTTTCAACTTGGAGAAGCGTCACAGATGAATGAAAATGATTGTGCCATACTGATTTCGCATACAGGATCATCGAGAGATATTCTGCAAATTTTGAATGTCGTCAAATCTACTGGAGCAAAAACAATTTCGATCACAAATCATGCGAAGTCCCCATTAAGCACAGGTGTTAACATCCCTCTATATACGGTTTCTGAGGAAACGGCTTATCGACCTGAGGCATTGTCTTCGAGAATTGCTCAACTAACTTTAATTGATTCATTATATGTGAATATTATGGTGAAAAGGGGGAAAGCGGGGCAAGAAGCATTAGAGAAAATGCGTGAAGCGATTGTTGTAAAGCGGATCTAAAATAGTTTTTTTATTGACTTATTTAATTTGAAAAAGTGCTACTGCTTAGTCAAATAAGGTGAACCGTATTTAAGTAAGTAAAAGTGCTAGTCATATGTAGTTATTTAATAATAAGCATGAAGATGAATGTTTGAATCATCTACATGCTTATTAAATTTTGATCTTTGAATCAGTTATAGAAGAATATCGTATTGTATCATTTTGCACTTCTTAGTCTTTCAATTGAATCAGTTACGAATTCTTCCATAAAGGCTCTAAATCTATGTACTTCAATTTTATACATAAATTACTGCATTTTTGTGGTAGCTTTGAGAGGTTTTCAAACACTTTTTGGAGTTTAAAAGCAACTATTACACCCACTAATGTAAATAATCCACCAGCAATTCCTTTTGAAAAGCTTCCTAAAAACCAATCCATCATAGTAGGTTTAAGGTTCAATACTAGAATCACTAATAAATACAGAGGCGACTATAGTTTCTGATTGAACATCCATTCCTGTACATCGTTTGTACAATGCTTACCACCTTACGTAAGTTATTTTCAACAGCTGAATCATTCAAAACTTTTTTCTGAAATTTTATTTCATTGCTTTTATTACAGGGTAGAAACACTAGTAAAAACAAGAAAGAGTCAATATTCATTTCTCTGTTGAGAGCAAGAGGTTTTGTACGTTTATATTTGGAATCAGTAATATTTTTGTGTTGGTAAAATAAACTTGGTAAAAAGGTTTTAAAATGCAACTATTTAAGATTATTTGAATAGGGTGCACTAAAAAGTATTGCATAATAAAACAACATGTAATAAAATTCTCTTTAAGAAAGCATTTTCATAATGTTTAGAAAAATAAACAAACCTGTATTGCTAGCATTTAAGATTATGTTTTGGCGGATTCCAACTTTATTGTTTATTAAGTCCTATCTACAAGTATGAGGATTTATATGAAAATGCAACGTTTTAAGGGATTAATAGATAGGTATATTGGAAGTTACTAAAAAGGAGCTACATTTACCGCTCTAGTTATTAAATAGAAATGTAGAGTCTCGAAGATGAAATTTATGATAGCGCTTTAATTAGGGGGATCAATAAGTGTAACAATAAAGCAATAAATAGATTCTTTAGGGGGTGGTTAACTAGAAATGTGATTGTTGGTGGAGTTCTTCAATAAATTCATTACCAATAATAAGGGGGGAAGTAAAATTGAGTAGGTTATTTTACTTGGGCTTTTCTATGCTTATGGTGTTAAGTATTGTGTTGATTGGATGTAGTGGTGGTGGAGATAAAGAAGTCAATTCAACTGGTAATAGCGAATCAAATAAAGAGACGAATGGTGCGCAAGAAATGATACTTTGGACATTTCAAGGGCTTCACGTCAAGTTATTTGAAGACGCTAATAAAAGATGGAATGAAGAGAATCCAGATAGACCTATAAATTTAAAAGTGGAGTCATTTCCTTATGAGGAAATGCATAATAACCTTCTGTTAGCCCTTCAATCAGGGGTTGGTGCACCTGATATTGTAGATATTGAAATCAATCGGTTTCCAAACTTTATGCAAGGTGATATCCAGTTAGAACCATTGAACGATGTTGTTGAACCAGTAATTGATAGTTTTGTAAAATCTAGATTCGAAGTTTATGGAAAAGACGGACAATATTATGGAGCGCCGACCCATGTTGGAGCTTCAGTGGCATTTTATAACAAGGAGATATTTGAAGAAGCAGGTGTAAGTCCTGATGATATCCAAACATATGACGACTTTACTGAAATCGGTAAAGTGATTAAATCTAAGACTGGAAAACCAATGCTACCTATATTCACTAACGGATTTTGGGAGTTTTACCCAATGGTGAGTCAATATGATTCAGACTTTTTTAACAGTGAAGGCGAGGTAATTTTAGATAACGAAAAAAACGAGAAAGTATTGCAGTATCTTTATGATTTAATTTATGAACATGAAATTGGTGTACTTGCACCAGGTGGACATCATGAAGAAGAAGAATTTTTTGCTTTCATGAATGATGGCGGAGCTGCTTCTTTAATTATGCCATCTTGGTATGCGAGCCGTTTTGTAGAATATATGCCAGATTTAGCTGGAAAGATGGTTATAAAACCAATGCCTGCTTGGGAAGAAGGAGGAAAGCGTTCTGCTGGAATGGGTGGAACTGGTACTGCTGTTACCAATCAAGCGAAAGATATCCAATTAGCAAAAGAATTTGTAGCATTTGCTAAACTATCAAAGGAATCGAATATTAAAATTTGGGAAATTTTAGGTTTCGATCCACCTCGACATGATATTTGGGAAGCACAAGAACTAAAGGAACCTAATGAATTTACTGCATATTTTGGTGACGGTCTATTTGATATGTTAATTGGAATTAAAGATGAAATTAATCCGCTTAATATTACAAGGTTAACCCCGCAGGCAAGGAATTTGATTGAAACTAGTGTGTTACATAATACACTTAGAGAAAAAACTCAAACTCCTGCGGAAGCATTAAAACAAGCAGCAGATGACCTTCGAAGCAGGTAATTAATATTTTTTATAGCCGTTAGGGGTATTTCAAAAACATATCCCTAACGGCTATTACAAGGAGGATTCATAGATAGGTCGTACACATAATCTATGTACATAATCGGGGAATGAATGAAACATTGTACCTTTTTTCTAATTTGTTTATCACTTTGTTTCCTATTGTTTCTTTACGTTTTTTACCTTTCATCTGTACGATTTGGATGGGTTTTCAAGAGATTTTACAGAGCCTAATAGGCTTATTCGATTTGACAATGAGGCATCTAAAATTAGGAGTGAATTGGAATGACATCATTAATTAATGTAAATAAAAGTAATAAAAATGAGGTAATTAGTAAACATATATATGGGCATTTTGCTGAGCATTTAGGTAGGTGTATTTATGAGGGTGTTTGGGTAGGTGAAGATTCGCCGATTCCGAATACACGTGGTATACGAAATGATGTAGTAGAAGCGTTAAGAAAGTTGAAAATTCCTAATGTTCGTTGGCCAGGTGGCTGTTTTGCAGATGAATATCATTGGAAAGATGGAATTGGTCCGAGAGAATCCCGCCCAAGCATTGTTAATAATAATTGGGGGAAAGTAACGGAAAATAATCACTTTGGAACACATGAATTTTTAGATTTTTGTGAGCAGTTAGGTACCGAACCATATATTTGCGGAAATGTCGGTAGTGGTACAGTTCAAGAAATGCAAGAATGGATTGAATATATTACATTCGATGGCGAATCTCCAATGGCTAATTTACGTAGAAAAAACGGTAGAGACAAGCCATGGAAGCTTAAATATTTTGGAATAGGGAATGAGAACTGGGGTTGCGGAGGTAAAATGAGGGTCGAATATTATGCTGATCTTTACCGTCGTTACGAAACGTTTGTAAGAGATTATTCAGATACTCCAATTTATAAGATTGCATGTGGTCCTAGTGAAGCTGATTATCATTGGACTGAAGTGATGATGCGTGAGGGGACAGGTCGGACAGAACCCTATTCGGATAATATTATCACGAGCGTCTGGGAGCATTACCGTCCGAATATGCATGGTCTTTCACTTCACTTTTACACTCGTAACAGGGCAAATTATGATTCTTCTACAGTATTTACTGAAGAAAAATGGTTTGACTATATGAGAAGGACCCTCGTTATGGAAGAATTGATTCAAAAGCATACCGCAATTATGGATAAATATGACCCTGAAAAGAAAGTTGATTTGATTGTTGATGAATGGGGAAGTTGGTTTAAGGTTGAGCCAGGAACAAATCCAGGATTCCTTTATCAGCAAAATACTTTGCGTGATGCGCTTATAGCGGGGATCAATTTAAATATTTTTAATAACCATTGTGACCGTATCCATATGGCAAATATCGCTCAACTTGTTAACGTTTTACAAGCAGTTGTGTTAACAGAAGGTGAAAAAATGCTTTTAACACCAACATATCATGTATTTGAAATGTATAAAGTACACCAAGATGCAAAATTACTCCCAGTGAGCGTAAGTACAAGAAATTATTCTTATGGTGAAGATAGTCTTCCAATGCTTAATGTCTCTGCATCTCAAGATGATTCCGGTAAGATACACATTTCTATTTGTAACTTAGATCCAAATAACTCTGAACAAATTACTATAAATCTTAAGGAGTTAAACGAATTATCCTCTGCCTCAGGACGTTTATTAACTGCAGAGGAAATGACTGAGCATAACACGTTTGATAATCCAAATAGAATAGAGCCTGTTCCTTTTAATGAGATCGAACTTAAAGAGAATGAACTGTCTTTAACTATACCATCCAAATCAGTATTAGTTGTTGAAATACAATAATTGTTAAATTTATAGAAAGATAGAAACATATTAAGGTCATTAATTTTCTATTTAAATTATAGTTATTTCTGTGTAGTGAACCGTTTATTAGGCACAGTAGATGCAAGAGCCCAATTTTATAGGGCTCTTTTTTCTTTACTTTTAAAACTAATGAAGGATGTTGCAGGATTGTCTAAATAATCTACACTAAAAATGAATTTGCCTTTTGTAGATTTTTCACTTTTTCTCTATATCGCTTATAATAAAGGTGTTGCAAAATGCAAAAAACTTTAATTTCTATCAAACAATATAAACTATTATATCTTTTGTTTTACTAATAAATTTTATAAGTAAGGTGTAAATAATGAATGAAAAAGGTATGAACACCTTAAGGAAATATTGATAGAGGTAGAAAATGTGATGGTGGCGTTCAAGGCCAACTCCAATTAATTGGTAAGATAACACAAGAAAAAATTATTAAAGGTTGAAAAATAGAGGAATACAATAATGGAGTAAGTATTTACCAATACGTTCTCGAACCCATGATGATATTGTTAGAGTTGAAGCAAAAGTCTCAAGTCATGTATCCAATATTTAAAAAGCAAGGTAACCTAGCAAAGTATATCCAGAGTGTTAGTTAATAATAATCAATAGAAGAGGGTAGTAAAGGGTGATAAGGAAATGATTAAGGCATTGGCTATTGTCCCTTATGAGGGATTGTATGAAATAATGAAAGAAGTCGCACAAGACTTTAATGATATTGAGCTTCATATAGAAATAGGGAACTTAAATGAAGGAGTGGCCCTTGCGAAAGAGGCTGAAAAAATCGGCTACCACGTTATTATAAGCCGAGGGGGAACAGCTTCATTAATTCAGGAGGCCGTATCTATACCAGTAATTGATATTCAAGTTTCTGGGTATGACGTTCTACGTATTCTAACCATGGTGAAAGGATTTTCGCGGAAAACAGCGATTGTGGGATTCTCAAATATCACACAGGGTGCCAGTACAATATGTAAACTCCTAGATTTTGATATTGAAACGTTAACAATTAAAAAGGAAATAGAGGTAACAGAAACATTAACGAAATTAAAAAATCAAGGTTATGAAGTTATAATAGGCGATGTGATTACGGTACAATTTGCAAAAGAGTTGGGATTGACAGGGGTTCTAATCACATCAGGCAAAGAAGCTATTATTGAAGCTTTAGAAGAAATGAGAAGAACTTACCGGGTCTTTTCGCGATTACAACAAGACGTTTCTTTCTATAGAACGATTCTCAATTGTAGCGATCAAGCAATTGTAATTCTTAATAAGGAAAAAGATATCATTTATAGGAATGAGCGCTTTACTAAAGATATTAACTGGATGAAGGTAAAGAATTGGGATACTATCAACCATTTAATACAAGAGATAGTCATTACAAGGAAAAAGATGATCAAAACAATACATATGAACGATTCACTTTGGAAAATAACAGCAAGTTTAAGTGGAGATTATATTGCCCTATTTATAGAAAATACCCCACCTAATAAGACTACTTCTATCCAAGGAGAGGCGATGTATGCAAATGCAGTTGAAATTCATATTCCAGATTCAAACTTCTCTCCTTTTTCAGGAAAGAGTGAACAGATTCAACATGTCTTGAAGAAGATTGAACAATACAGTGAAAAGGATGATGTTGTTTGGATTTCTGGAGAAAAGGGAAATGGAAAATCAAAAGCTGCTCAATTAATTTATCAAAGTAGAAGGTCGCATAATGAGCCCTTTATTATAATAAATTGCGAACAATTAACAGCCGAACAACTTAAGGAAATGAAAGAAGGCATTTTCGTAACATTAACTGATAGTGTTATTTTTCTTAGAAACATTCACAGGTTAAAGCCACATATTCAAAAGGAACTCTATAAGGTTTATACAAATGGAAATGGTAAAAATCTAAAATGGATTGTGTCTTCCGATGATCATATGGATGAACGAGTGAACAGTGGTTTTTTTCATCAAGAATTGTATAACGCCTTGGCGAAATTAACTATTTATATACCCCCATTACGTGAACGTAGGGAAGATATTGAGGATTTAGTTCATATATTTATTTCTGAATTACATCAGAAGTATGGGGATGGAGCCATTGGGATTCGACAGGAAGCCATGGAAGAGATTCTAAAGTATCATTGGCCTGGAAATGTAGAACAACTTAAAAAAGTAATCGAACAATTATTTTTACAATCTGATACTTATCATATTGAAAAGGAAGAAGTTGAAGCACTTTTAGAAAGAATTGAACTTAAGGGAGAGAATGATGGTCAATTCGTACCAATCGATATAACTGGTACATTAGAGGAAATAGAAAAACAAGTGATCAGAAAAGTACTAAAGGAAGAAGGGTTGAATCAATCGAAAGCAGCTAAGCGATTAGGGATTAACCGTTCAACATTATGGCGCAAGCTAAAATAGCTTGCGCTTTTTTTATAAACTTTTGATGCATAAAACAACAAGAAATAATATGTGTTAACATTATTGCTAAATGCAACACTTTGTTTTATGATTAGTGTAAACGTTTTATCTCTTATAAAGCAATGTACATGATAAGGATATAGGATTTTCAAAGAGTATGAGCTAGAACAAAGTAATTAAAACTAAATTCAAAAAACTCAGTAGTAAAGGGGACGGGGTGTAGGTGAAACTAGCGGTAATCGCAGATGATTTAACAGGTGCAAACGACACAGGGGTTCAATTTGCAAAAAAGGGTTTAACCACAACAGTGCTATTTTCATATACTCCGTTACAACCGTCACACCTTTACCAAGATATCATCGTTTTAAATTCAGACAGTCGAGCAAAAGAGGCTAGTATGTCTTATAACATTGTTTTTGATCTATCGACACAATTACTCCAATTGGGTATCTCTAATGTTTTTAAAAAGATAGATTCAACAATGAGAGGAAATATTGGTCCAGAGATTGATGCAGTCATGGATGTTTTTAACTATAAGATATCGTTTGTAGTACCTGCTTTTCCAAAGAATAATCGAATAACTATAAATGGGGAACATTTTGTAAATGGCGTCTCATTGAAGAGGGCTGAAATTGCGAAAGACCCTGCAAGCCCAGTACATGAAAGTTACCTACCTAAATTGCTGCAGGAACAAAGTAAGAGGAGCGTTGGGCTAATTTCAATCACTCATGTTAGAAAAGGAATTGACCATTTATCAAAAATAATGAAGGAATTAGCATCGTGTGACACTTCGAAGATCATCATTGTCGATGCAATGACGGATGACGATCTTGAAATTATCGTAAAGGCAGCCCAAACACTACAAGAGAAGTTTCTATTGGTCGGTTCAGCAGGGATTGCTTCACACATCTTTTACGTTGGGGCACAGGAAAAAATGATACATACAAATAAAGTTTATGAACGAAATCCTGTATTAGTGGTTGCGGGTAGTGTAAATTCCATTACACATAATCAAATTCAGGTCCTTAAAGAAAAAAATCAAGTGGCGGAAATTGTTATATCTCCCGAAGATCTCTTATTGGAGGATAGGAGGGAAAATGAAATTGATCGTATTGTTAATGAAGGTAAAGCGTTACTAGATATGGGAAATTTAGTCGTAACCACGAACCGAAACCAGGGAGTAATAGAGAAAGTAAAGGATATACAGCGTGAACTGGGTTTATCAAACTTTGATGTTGGAAATACAATTGCAAATTCGATGGGAGTAATTGCTGGTCAACTAATTGAAAGCAAGAAAATTTGCGGTGCTGTTTTAACAGGTGGAGACATTGCAAGTGCTACATGTAAAGAGTTACAAGGTGAAGGGATTCAAGTAATTGGTGAAGTAGAGCCTGGTATACCTTATGGGAAGCTCTTTGGAGGATTATTTGATGGTATTCCACTTGTCACGAAAGCTGGTGCCTTTGGAACCGCCCAAGCACTTTCAAAGGCTCTTCAAAAGGTTACGGAATTAAGTACACGTATTCATTGATTAATACAACTAATTATCATCTTTTTCTAGTCCAAATAAGAGGTGTTTTCGGGGGGAATTATAAATGACTAGCCACAAACCAAGTATTGCGATTACAATGGGAGACCCTTCTGGTGTCGGACCTGAAATTATCGTTAAGTCTTTTAGAGATAAAAATATTTACAATAACTGTAATCCATTTGTTATAGGCGACTTAAAAATGATAAAAAGAGCTTTAAAAGTAACAAATGTCGATCTTGATGTAAATTGCATTACCAATCCAGGGGAAGCGAAATCACAATATGGCTCCATTGATATAATTGATCTCGATTTAGTTTCTGAGGATTTACCATGGGGATCTGTTTCTTCAGAAGCTGGGAATGCTGCCTTCCATTACTTAAAAAGAGCGATTCAATATGCAAATGAAGGGCAAATACAAGGGATATGTACAGCACCTCTAAATAAAGAAGCACTTCATAAAGCGGGGCATATTTATCCAGGTCACACTGAGATTTTAGCAGAATTAACAAATACAAAGGATTACGCCATGATGCTCTCTGCACCAGGCTTAAGGGTCATTCATGTTACAACCCATATTGGACTACTTGATGCGATTCATAAAATTAATGCGGAACGTCAATATACAGTGATTAAACTTGCACATGAGACATTACAAAAGGCAGGAATTGAGTCTCCACGAATTGCAGTATGTGGAATTAATCCACATGCTGGGGAAAATGGTCTTTTTGGTTATGGTGAGGAAGAAGTAAAGATCGTTCCTGCTATTGAAAAGGCATTAGCAGAAGGAATAAATGTTCAAGGACCACTTCCTGCAGATACATTATTCTTTAGAGCAAGACGTGGAGATTTTGATATTGTAGTTGCACAATATCACGATCAAGGTCATGGACCCATTAAAGTGTTAGGTCTAGAGGCAGGAGTAAATATAACTATTGGCCTTCCAATAATTCGTACAAGTGTTGATCATGGAACAGCTTTTGATATCGCGGGTAAAAATATCGCAGACGAACAATCATTAAAAGAGGCAATACGTATGGCAGTTGAATTAGCTCCAAAAATAAATACTAAGAAGAAATGATAGCAAGAGTCAGATACAAGCTCTCTTACTAACGTTGTAAATAAATCACTTTTTTTATCAATAAAGTATTGGGACAGAAGAAGTATTAAAAGTAGCGATTCCTAATTATAGGAGTCGCTTTTTACTGTCATGAATCAATCTTCAGCAAGGTAACTAGATAAGCAATTAAAAGGATTAGTTTTATTGCCACAACTTTACACCATATATTACCAATGACCTGTTTTTTCGACTTATTCATACATTAGTAGATGATATTTGTTAAATTGTACGGTTTTAATAATAGAAAAGGACTATATTTTTTGGGAAATGATATGGGTAGCTGTCAAATTATGCAATATATTGACAGAATAAACTCAATAGTTACTATTTTCTTTCATCAGTTAATTATTTACAATTACCTTAAGAAATGAATTTATGTGAAAAGGAGGCTTTATATTGATAGGTTTGTAATAAACTAGAGTTTAAATTAGGGAAACAGTCTTTCTTTTAATACGAATGAGTGGACGTAAAGGCTATAATACACCCTGACTCAACTGGTAACATTTGAGTCGTAAAGTCTAACTAGCTTTTTTAGTTGACGTTGTAAAAGGGAAAGTAACTATGCAGCCCAACAATGAGTTTCATTCCCTACCTAATAAGTAGTATGAGATGTTTCTAGTGAGGTTATAGTCAACACTTTGTTTGTTCGTTAGATGAACTAAGTTTCAAGTTTGGTCTACTTCCTAGTCAGATGTTGCAGAGACATAACTAAAGTAATGTGTCTGCGATAGAATCAATTCGAACCGCTCATAAATATTACATTTATAACCTTGCAACTAGTAATCCTTTAAAGGGATTCTATTAGATAAGGATTGAGATAAGGACTCACCAGGTGGTGGAATGCCATGACATAAGTCCAAACTAGTAAGAAGAAAGACTAATCGCTGAAAAAAGTAAGAATTAGGGTGAGAATTAAAAGAAAATATTTATGTTAAATGAAAGGACTAAACAATTATGAAAAAGTTGAAAAGGTTATTGTTTATTTGTTTGGTGGTTGTTCTTCTTGCAGGGGCTTTTACCATGCAGGTCTCGGCGAATACGGATCATAATGCTCTACAGACTGTTATAAATAAATTTGAGGCACTTGATGAGAAGGTATATTCGCCTGCAACGTACCGACTGGCCAAAATGGAATATGATAATGCAAAGGTTTTAATTGACGACCAAAACGCCAAGTCAGACGAAATCAATGATGCAATTAATGCTTTAAACAAACGTATCGCAGGACTGAAAGTCGCTAACGGTTCTGAGTCATTGTGGAAAAGCTATGAGGACTACTTCGAAATGGGCAACATTTATAGCGGTTCAGGAAACTTAGATTCAAATAATATTCGTGGCATGTTGACATCTACCCATTTCAACACTCTCACCGCAGAAAATCACATGAAGCCTGACAACCTTTCCAGTGGAGGCGCTGGACAGAAGGGGACTTTTAACATTTTTCCAGGGTCTAACCACGTCTCTGACCAGTTAGTTAGAGAAGCACAAGAAAGTGGAAAGAAGGTGCACGGACACGTCCTGGTGTGGCACAGTCAATCTCCAGACTGGATCAACGGGGGTACGAATGGCAACTACACGAGAGCACAGGCTAGAGAAAATATGGAGCGCTATATCAAAACCGTAGTCGAGCATTTTGACACCAATTATCCTGGTGTAATCACAACTTGGGACGTTGTCAATGAGGCATTCATTGATGGAATCTCAAGTATTCCTGAAGGAGCCAATTGGAAAGACTATCTTCGGGAAGGAAACCAAAGTGGTTGGTATAAGTCTTACAGCAACGGTATGGAAAAAGGCGAAGACCCGAGTGACTTTATCTATGATGCTTTCGTATTTGCCCGTAAATATACAGACGCCAAGTTATTCTACAACGATTTTAATCTGTATCAAGACGGCAAGTCAAAGATAGTCGCAATGATGGTGAAAGAACTCAACGAGCGGTACAAGAAAGAGTATCCAAATGATTCTCGCCAGTTAATTGAAGGAGTAGGGATGCAATCCCACAACTACATTATGGACACCCCACCTTCCAAAGTGGAAAATGGGATTCTTAATCTCTTAGCCGCTGGAGTTGATTTGATTATTAGTGAGCTTGATTTGTTTGCCTGGTTTCCTTGGAACGCAGAGCCTACTGGTACAGATTACATGGATTTGAGAGATCGTGGCCTTGAACATATAATCGGTGCAACAGGCAAAGAGGAACAGAGAAATTACTGGATTAATCGAGGCATCACAAACGGATCCGAGATTGAAGTGATTCAGGCCGAGGTTTTCGCCGAATACTTAAGAATTTATAAGAATTATGCAGCTAGTATTGACCGCGTTACATTCTGGGGTCTGAATGACAGTCAAAGTTGGAGAAGTGGACACAATCCGTTACTTTGGAACAGTGATTTTACACCGAAGGACGCTTTCTTTGCTGTGTCCGATCCCGAGGGCTACTTGGGCGTTGATCCTGTTCATGTTAAACCAATCCCTGCCCCTAAAGTTGCTGAGATTATCCTTGATTACAATGATGTAAAGCCAGCTTATAAAAATGGAAAAAAGGGTGGAAATTTTATCAGTGAGGTTGCCAGACTGATGGGTCCTAAGACAACTTTTTATAACGAGACGCAATCCATTAGAAAAGGAGAATTGGAATTATCCAATCCTGAATATAGGAAAGCAGTATTCAATTACCTTAAATCACATCCAGCGATGGAAGATAGAATTTTAATCATACCACCAGACACATTCTTTAGTAAAAATAAAAAATAAATTTACCAAAAGTGGTAATAAAGGATTCACACTAGATAAAGTAGTCCCCTTAGTTGGAGTTTCCACAGGGGACTACTTTAACATAAGGGTGCATTGTTCCAAAAGGGAATAATGCATGTTTATTTGGTATTCAATCAAACGAAGCGGGATTGATTATAAAGGACTTTCCTTAATTTTTATCATAGAAAGGCATATAGAATCAGTGAGATCCAATGTGCCCTTCAACGGATACTCAAAAAAACTTTTATTCAGGCATAACAGCTAAGAATTCATCAATCGTTTCAGGGGTGCGTTTCCCTTCTTTTCCTTTGAATAGATCGAGATTAATCGTTACATCCATACAACCAAGGTACGTTCCATTTTCATCACGTACTGCCATGAACTTTTGGTAAATTTGACCAGTTTCTTCACCAGAGCGTTTCGGAAACCAGAACTCCCATTCGTCGCGTGCTCCAGAACGGAAATCGGTCAACAACTTTTCAACGTGATGTGCCACTTTTGGATGGAGCTCAAGTACATGGCGACCAATTGCTTCTTTACGACGCCCATGGACACGGTTGGGATTATTTGAATACCAGTGAAAAATATCGTTAGCATCGCAAAAACCCATTTCAAAAGGTAATAGGTTGATAATGGAATCCAAAGTACTTGCTTTTATTGCACCACTTTCAAAATTAATGACAGCCTCAGGACTAATGAGTTCAGATAATTTTTCTTCAGCCATTTTACATTCTCCTTTATGAGATGAATATAATCGATTTCTAGGCGAATATTTTTAATTACAATAATAATGATAGCATTATACCTATTTCTTAATTGTGATTTATCTCACAAACAGGACTAGTAGTTGAGGGACTGAAAAGTAAAGGTATATATAACAGATGGAGGGTTTCACTTAGAAGCAGTCTAATTGATTAGGCTGTTTTTTAGTGTTTATTTGAGATGTATACATTAAGTGTAAATTGGGACTATAATTCCTAACCCTAATGTGAACAAATGTTTCGATGATATTGCAATAAGGAATTCATAAGGTTGAAGTGGAGAGTAGTTTTTGATTAGATAGGAGAATTTATATAGAGGAAAAGTAAAGGTTTAAAAGGCATAAAAAAAGACCTAATTAGAATAGCTCCTAATTGGGTCTTATCTGTTTAAACGTTTGTATGCATCTGCATAGAATTCAATGTTCTCTTGAATAAATTGTTTAATGAATTTTTTCATTTCGTTGTCCCCCTCTCTAACTTGTTACTTATATTATAGTTTCTCTATTGTCAATCATTCAATGTTTATGAAAACGGGAACAAAAGGCGGAAACGAGGGAAATACTGGAATGAAAGCGGTAAAAACTAATGAAATCGCAAAAATACTCAATTTTTCAACGATTTATGAATCTGTTTGAAAAAACAATCTAATAGTTTCTTCATTTACTCAACTTTTGGGTTAAAAGGTGTTTTTTATTTCAATAAACTGTAACGTTTTCGCTTTAATGAGCGTTTTTAATAGTGTGAAAAACCCTAGGCCAGGGAAAAAGGAGTTACGTCTTATGTCCGACATGAAACGCACCAATAGAGATGAACACGATACGGACTTACATTCCATTGAGGAGATTTGTTCTACCACTTGGGAAAAAATATATCGATTTATATATTTTAAAGTTCAAAATCGTGAAGAAGCTGAGGATATAACGCAAGAAACATATGTAAAAGCAATTCCGTTTTTGCAAAAAAGAAGCGTTCATCCAGAAAAATATAATGGTTATTTAAAAACTGTTGCCATGAATATACTTCGAGATCTATGGCGCAAAAAAAAGCGCAGAGGAACACATGTAAATCTAGATATAATCAATCCATTGGAACATGCGATGGATGACGCTACCGAAATAAGAGCACAGAGAATGGTAATTGAACAGGCACTACATCAGCTAAAGGAAGAGCACAGAACTGTAATAGAACTAAGGATCCTAGAAGGTTTTTCTGTAGCAGATACTGCAAAATTGATGGGCAAAACTGATGCAAACATACGCGTTATCCAATATCGAGCATTGCAAAAACTTTCCGAAATACTTAGTGCTCAAGAAGATGGGGGAATCAATTGATGAAAGACAAATACAAAATACTATCCGATTATATAGATAATTTGAATGCAGAACAAAAACCAAATGCACATGAAAACTCAAGAAATCATCAGGAATTAGACGATCTTTATCAGACGGTGAGAACAGTTCGTATCTTAAAAGAACCTAGTATGCCTGGGAAGGACTATCAGGAAACTTTAGTAAACACAGTTAAAAAGAAAACGAGTAGAAAGAACGGAAAATCTTCGAAAAAGAGAATGTGGATGACAAGTGTTTCAAGTATTGCTGCGATCTTGTTGTTTGCCATCGGAATTAGTTTCTTCTTTCCTTTCACAAACAACTCCGAAATCGTACATGCGATGGAGAAAGCGTATCAAGAAGTCAAGGCATATCATGGAAATCTAAAGATTGTAGAAACGAATGCTGACGGTGACTCGACAGCACAGGCAACATTGAATGTATGGGCTAATAAAGAAGGCCATTACTTTACAAGAGGTGAGCAGGGAGCAAATAAGGAGTTAGTAACAGTGAATAATGGAGAGAAGAAATGGCAGATTGTTCCCGATAAGAAGCAAGTAAAAGTCCTCGACACATTTCCTGATCCATATCGATTTACATTTGAACTTGGAAATGAAATTGAGGAAGTAAAACTTGCACTTTCTACAAAGGTTGTTGGGGAAGAATCAATTGAAGGAAGAGATACAACGATTCTGGAGGTAGTCCCACAAGGCGGAGAACCGTATCGAATATGGATTGATCAAGCAACGAATCTACCAATCCAAAAAGAAACAACAATGTACAATTCGATTCAATATAAAATAACGTTTACGGATTTCGAAGTAATTGAAGAGATTCCAAATGAATTACTGACGTATGATGTACCAGAGAATTATGAAGAAATAGTGTCAAATAATGAGCAAGTGTTAAATAATTGGACTGAGGCTATGGAATACATCACATTTACTCCTAAGTTAATAGATCATGTACCAACAGGATTCACTTTGGATAAAATAGCTGTTATACCTGAAGAGAGTGCTTTGAAACTTTATTACATGAATCCAACACAAAATCAAATAGTAACCCTAGTTCAAAAAAAGATAGCAGATGAATTTATCCCTAATTCCAATGCTATATTAGGTAAAGTCGATAACCAAGTGGCAGAAATTCTTTCTCCATTAAATGAAAGTAGTGAAAACCTTGCAGATTTTGGGCCGTATGCTCAAACAACAAACCTTCACTCGGTTAGGTGGCAAAAAGGAGATTTGGAGTATGAGATCGTAGGGAATTCGAAACTTGAGATCATGGCTGATTTCATTGAGAATCTGATAAGTGGAGAAGTGAATCTTCAACCAGACGAACAGACGAAGAAGGGGCAAATCGAAGTACCAGTCGATTTAGAGGTTGAGGAAAATGACCAGAAAAGCGCAGATTCTGGACATTCTGTATTCAAACTAGACCCAGTATTTACTGCTCAAGTTTTTGTAAGCCTGAAAATTTCACCTGAAGGTATTCAAGGTGAATATCCAATAAAGGAAACAGACTTGCATATGATTGAAAATACAGGCAAAGAAGCAATTGTGGAAGTGATTAGAGAGAAAACACCAATAAAAAGGGTTTACCTAAAGAGGCTAATAAGACAGGATTCAACTGGAATTTGGACAGTTGTAGGATATGATCCCATCAAATAAAATAGCGAACGTCGTTTATCGATAACAAGGAAACAGGTAATCATTGCGATTACCTGTTTTAACATTCCCTGAAAGGATAGGGAAAGGTAACTATGAGGAAAACGGTAAAAAAAGCAAAATCACCTAAAATTAGATAACTCTATAAAAAAATACTCGTCATGAAACTTATGAACAAAATAAAAAGTATGTATTTTATTCCCATTATGCGAAATGATTGACCCGTTGCTGTCTCTGTGTTACCTTTTTAGTAAAATAAAGCGTTTACATAAACGGAGATAACAGATTTATAGAGTGAAAAGGAGCATTAGTATATCTGGAGGTGGTTGTTGTGAGCAAAAAGATTTTACAAAGAAAGCAAACGATCATTCGTTATCGGAATCTATATGATGAAGTGCGTTTTGGAATCGTAGAAGATGGAGAGATTTTACAATTAAACAGCACCTTTCAAGAAATTATAAATAATCAGTTAGAATTTGATGGTCCGAAAGTTAAGATCGAAGAGGTAAAGATTTTAGAGCCAGTACAACCGAATAAGATTATTAATTTTGGCTGGACATATGCTGAACATGCAAAAGAGACAGGAGGACAAGCCAATCTTAAAGAACCTTTCTTATTTTTAAAACCTACAACCTCATTGATCCCAAACGAAGGGGAAATTATTCTTCCTTCTCCTAATTTAACAAATCAGGTAGAGATGGAGGGGGAAGTGGCACTTATTATAGGGAAACGCGGGAAGGATATTAAGGAGGAAGAGGCATTAGATTATGTGTTTGGTTGTACGGTATTCAACGATGTAACGGCTAGAGACCTGACAAAAACGGATCCCCAATTCACACGGGGCAAAGGTTTCGATACATTTGGGCCGTTGGGTCCTTGGATTGTAACAGGTTTAGATCCTACGAATCTAAAAATCATAACAACTCTAAATGGAAAAGTTGTACAAGAAGGTAATACGAATCAAATGTCTCTATCTATACCATATCTTATTAGTTGGGTTTCAAAGGTGATGACATTGGAGCCTGGAGATGTTTTAGCTACTGGTTCTCCTTCTGGTAGTTGTCCAATGAAGTCAGGAGATGTTGTAACTGTGGAAGTTGAGAGCATAGGGACATTACGTAATTATGTAAAATAATAAATAGTTTCATAAGTATACAAAAAAACGGCTTAGAATAGCCGTTTTTATTATGTATTTAATGTTAAAATTCTATTTTAATAAATTCTATCACAAAAAAAGTTTGTATTATTATGCATTCGGGATTATAATTATAAATAACTTATTGCAATTATAGGAGAGAGTGCTATGAAAAGAAAGAATATTATTATTATAGGTGCGGCAGGAAGAGATTTTCATAACTTTAATACATTTTATAGAAATAATAATGAATATAATGTTGTTGCGTTTACAGCAACACAAATTCCAGATATAGATGGACGTAAATATCCAAGCGAATTAGCGGGTGAACTTTACCCAGAGGGTATTCCTATTTATTCACAAGAACAATTACCAGAATTGATTAAAGAATTACATGTGGACGAATGTGTTTTTGCGTATAGTGATGTGAGTTACGAAAGTGTAATGGGTGTTGGTGCAATTGTGAATGCAGCAGGTGCTAACTTCAAATTGCTGGGACCAAACAGCACAATGTTAAAGAGCAATAAACCAGTTATTTCTGTATGTGCAGTGCGTACTGGTACAGGAAAAAGCCAAACGTCAAGAAAAGTAATTGAAACATTACTTGAACAAAATTTAAAAGTCGTTGCTGTAAGACACCCAATGCCATATGGTGATTTAAATGCACAGCGTGTTCAGCGCTTTGCGACAGTGGAAGATTTAAAAGAGCATAATTGTACGATTGAGGAAATGGAAGAATATGAACCACATGTGGCTCGAGGAAATATTATTTATGCTGGTGTAGATTATGCGGATATTCTGGCAGCTGCTGAGAATGATCCAGATGGCTGTGACGTCATCCTATGGGATGGAGGAAATAATGATTTCTCATTCTTCGAACCAGACTTAGCGATTACTGTGTTGGACCCACATCGTCCAGGCCATGAGCTTAAATACTATCCTGGTGAAGTATGCCTAAGAACAACTGATGTAGCGATTATTAACAAAGTGGACAGCGCTACAGAAGAAGCGATTCAAACTGTTGAAAACAATATAAAATTTGCAAGCCCAAATAGCACGATTATTAAAGCAGAATCTAAAATTACAGTTGATCAACCTGAAAGTATTAAAGGAAAACGTGTGTTAATCGTTGAAGATGGACCGACATTAACACATGGAGAAATGAAGCTTGGTGCAGGTGTGGTTGCAGCTGAACGATTAGGAGCAGCGGAAATTATTGACCCACGTCCGTTTGCAGTAGGATCATTAGTTGAAACGTTTAATAAATATAAACATGTTGAAAATGTCCTACCTGCCATGGGATATGGCGAACAGCAATTAAAGGATCTTGAAGAAACGATTAATAAGGCTGACTGTGATGCTGTGATCATTGGAACACCGATTGATTTATCACGCGTTATTTCTATTAATAAACCATGTACTCGTGTTCACTACGATCTAGATGAAATTAGTAGTCCAAATTTAAAAGATATCTTAAACGACTTTATCAAAGAGCATAAGCTTGTTTAATAGATTTTCCAAAAAAGACTAGCGACAGATTGTTTTGTTGCTAGTTTTTTTATGATATTAATCATGGGATTTATACATATAAAGGATATACGGGCAATTAGTGATTACTCATTTAAAATGATATGATAGATGCAATATGCCTTAAGGAGAAGAGTAATCTATGAAAATCCCAGTATTATTTGAGGATAATCACCTGCTTTTAGTAGAAAAGCCAATGAATATCCCTGTGCAAGCAGATAGTAGTGGAGACCTTGATTTGTTAACAATCTTAAAAAATGATTTAAAAATACGATATCAAAAGCCTGGAAATGTTTATTTGGGACTTGTACATCGACTAGACCGTCCAGTTGGAGGTGCCATGGTATTTGCTAAAACGTCTAAGGCAGCTTCTCGATTATCAGATTTGATTCGTAGACATGTGATAGAACGTAATTATTTTGCAGTTGTTCATGGAACTCCTAAAAAGAAGAGGGGACAACTCGTGCATTATCTTCATAAGGATAAACGGAAGAATCAGGTGTTTGTTGTTTCTTCTCATCATCCAAATGGTAAGAAAGCAGTACTAGATTATGAGATTATAGAGTCGAAAAAAGGATTCAGTCTGCTGTCTGTGAATCTCCACACGGGGAGACCGCATCAAATCCGAGTTCAGTTATCGGCAATGGGAAATCCCATTTTTGGGGATCAAAAATATGGGGAACACCTAAATAGGTCAGGTCAGCAGCTTGCACTTTGGGCCCATTCGCTTTGTTTTGACCATCCTGTTAAGAAGGAACCATTAGGGGTATATTCATTACCGCCTAATAGTCATCCTTGGAATTTATTTCAAACTCAGTATAAGAAGAGTTCCACTAGAAAAACCGATAAACATGCCAAGAGTGCAACACTTACTAAGCTTGCGCCCCAGTAGGCAAAAAGAATCGCAATAATAAAGCCAACTAAGGCAGACCAGGGTGATGCAGTTGCATCTAATATAGCTGGGAAAACCATTACAGCTAAAGTCACATATGGGACATAGTATAAAAACGAACGGATATAGACATTTTTAATTTCTTTTCTGACAAGTGTAAGTGGCAAAACTCGAATGAGATAGGTTACAATGGCCATTACTACGATATAACTAATAGTACTATTCATATGTATTCTCCTTTATCGGAAAGACAAATGCTGCGATACCTGCTATTAAGATTGTTAGAATAATAATCTTAACACCTGATGAGATGGACGATAGTGTTGGCAGTGCTGAAAAGACAAGGCTTAGTATCATCGAAGTGACAATCAGCCCTAAAAGAATTTTATTCTCTTTTGCTGGTGGGATTATCACTGCAAGTAACATTCCGAACAGTGCAATACTTAATGCACTAATTAATCTTGGAGGTAGAATATTACCTGAAAGAACCCCAAACAAGGTCCCTAAAGCCCATCCTGGCACGGCGGCACTCATCACACCGTATGCGTAATAAGGGCTAAGCTTTCCAGGAACTGCAACGGATAACCCAAATACCTCATCCGTAATTCCGTATGCCATGACAGTGCGATGGAAAAAGGATGTGTTTGGATCAATCTTTTGAGAAAGGGCAAACGACATTAAAAAATATCTAGAGTTGATAATCAGCTGGGCGATAGCGAGTTCTAAGATTGTTGCGGCACCAGCAATAAGGGTGAGCCCAGCAAACTGTCCAGCTGATGTCAAATTAGTTATAGACATAAATACCGCTTCAAACGGATTCAGCCCAGCTTGTTTGGCAAGAATACCAAAGGTAAACGAAACGGTAAAATAACCAATTGCAATTGGAATTCCATTCGTTAGCCCACTCTTCCATTCCTGTATATTTGATTTCATTTTCTCTCCTCCATTAAAATATAAATGAGGTTTTATATTAATATACTAATAACCTTATATTTTTGCTAGATTTACCAGCTATTTTACTTTTTATAAAATCCTGATGAATCAGATACAATCATAACTATAAAAGTTTTTTGGAATGAGTAGTTTTTTATAATAAGCATGTACCGGTAGAAAAGTTTAAACTGGAATGTTATTTTAATAACAAATAGAGAATGCCACTCTGAAAAATACTTATTGACAAAAATACATGGCTGATTCTATACTGAAGTGGAAATGAATACTAAAACTTTTTAGTTGTGGATTTTTCTAGAACTATTCTATTTTCGCCACACAATTTTCCTGTTGGGAGTTGTGTGGCTTTTTGTTATGTAAAAAGGGAGGGAAAGGTGTTGAAATCTTGGCATTATGCATTAATTGTGTTTTTGGGTGGATGTTGTTACGGAGTCTTATCGACATTTGTTAAACTGGCTTACTCAGCTAACTTTTCAACTTCTCATGTGACTGGAGGGCAATTCTTTTTCGGGGCAGTCCTTATTTGGATTTTCTTTCTTTTTACGAAAAAGAAAAAATTAACTTTTCAACAAATCTTAAAAATTGTAATAGCGGGTATTCCATTTGGCTTAACTGGTATTTTTTATTATCAATCCCTGCTGAGGCTCGAAGCCTCCTTAGCTATCATCTTTTTATTTCAATTTGTCTGGATTGGGACACTTTTTGAATGGTTTTTTTATAAAAAACGGCCTACCAAAGAAAAGCTTGTCTCCATTATTATACTCCTAATTGGTTCAGCCTTAGCTGCAAACATTGTTTCACAAGAGGGGACCATCCCTTCATGGGAAGGAATACTTTGGGGCTTACTAGCTTCTCTTTCATTTACAACTTCAATTTTTGTAAGTGGTTCAATTGAGAAGGATACCCCACCAGTACAAAAAAGTGCGCTCATGTCTACTGGTTCTTTAATAGTTGTCTTTACTTTATATCCACCCACATTTTTATTTGATTTCTCAGTCCTATCGGGTGTGGCACCATATGGGCTGTTACTTGGATTATTTGGTGTGGCTCTTCCACCACTGTTGTTTTCAATTGGGATGCCACATATTGGACCAGGACTTGGGACGATTTTAGTTGCTTCCGAACTGCCAGTAGCCGTTACCTTGTCTTCATTCATTTTATTAGAGCAAGTGAGTTGGATCCAGTGGATAGGAGTTGTGCTCATATTAGGTGGTATTATTAGGGGAAATATTGGGCTTGGTCATCGTAAGAAAAAATCTGTTGACCATGAAAATGTTACGAATCAAAAGGTGGGACAGTAAAACTGTCCTGTGTTCCATAAAAATTTTCCATTTGACGTTCTTGATTCAATGTTATATATTGAACTGAGATAAAGAATGCCCAGTCGCATACGGGAGAGGTTCATAGCTGATACCCTCTATAAAAAACTATGGAAACATGACAAATGCCATGTCCATATTGGATATGGTTTTTTCTGTTTTAACATATGTATTTTTTATAGAATGATTGGCGATACCTCTCTTGAGAATGCTTGGGAAACATTTGCAAGGAGGTTTTTTTATGTCTGGCCGAAGCCACGAAGAAGGATTAAAGGACTTGACATTATTAGGTAATCAAAATACACAATATTTATTTCAATATGCACCAGAAATACTTGAGGCAGTAGATAATCTCCATTCAAATCGTGATTACTTTGTGAAATTTAATTGCCCTGAGTTCACTAGTCTTTGTCCACTTACTCATCAACCTGATTTTGCGACAATATATATATCATATATACCTGATAAAAAACTTGTTGAAAGTAAATCATTAAAGTTATATTTATTTAGCTTTAGAAACCATGGGGATTTCCATGAAGATTGTGTCAACATTATCATGAATGATTTAATTAAACTTCTCGACCCTAGATACATCGAGGTATGGGGTAAATTTACACCACGTGGAGGTATCTCAATTGATCCATGGTGTAACTACGGAAAGCCTGGAACGAAATATGAAGAAATGGCAAATCATCGATTAATGAACCATGATTTGAACCCAGAAAAAATAGATAATCGTTAATAAGAAATTTACAAATGAAGAAAGAGGTTTTTAGCTACCCTCTTAAAAAAACTAAGGAAACAGCACTTTTCTTAGAGTGCTGTTTTTGCGTAAAAGGTGGTCAAATGATGAAGCGGGAAAAAGCAATCGTTGTCTTTAGTGGTGGTCAGGATAGCACAACATGTCTTTTTTGGGCAAAAAAGCGTTATGAAGAGGTTGAAGCGGTAACGTTTAATTATGGTCAAAAACACCATCTTGAAATCGAATGTGCGAAGGAAATTGCAGCTGAGCTCGGAGTCAAACATCATATTCTCGATATGTCACTCCTGAATCAGCTTGCCCCAAACGCCTTAACACGACAAGAAATTAAGGTAGAAGAGGGAACGGATGGCGAGTTACCATCTACTTTTGTGCCTGGACGAAATCTACTCTTCCTTTCATTCGCAGGTGTGTTAGCTCGTCAAGTAGGTGCAAAGTACATCGTGACAGGAGTTAGCGAGACAGATTTTAGTGGTTATCCTGATTGCCGAGACATTTTTATGAAATCATTAAATGTAACGTTAAATTTATCGATGGATGATACATTTGTAATTGAAACACCGTTAATGTGGCTGAACAAAGCACAGACTTGGGAGCTTGCTGATCAGCTTGGAGCATTGGAATTTGTTCGCGAAAGAACGTTAACTTGTTACAACGGTATTATGGCAGATGGCTGTGGGGAATGCCCAGCTTGTAAACTACGAAAAAAGGGACTTGAAGATTTCTATTTAGCGAAATCAAATACTCAACATAGAGGAGACATCATATGATGAGAATACTATTTTATTTGTTATCGATTGTTGCCGCGAATGTGGTAACTGCAGCACTTGCTCCTTTACAGTTTGGAATTTTCATTGTTCCCATGGGTACGCTGTTAGTTGGAGCAACTTTTATTCTTAGGGACCTTGTACAAAATAAATATGGGAGATCAAAAACGTATTTATTTATTTTTATTGCATTAGTTTTATCCGCATTGGTATCGTTCATGCTAGGAGATACACTATTAATCGTTGTGGCTTCAGCCGTTTCATTCGTTGTATCTGAATCTGCAGACACAGAAATTTATACGAGATTAAGACTACCAATCGCTTGGCGCGTATTTTATAGTGGAATCGTTGGGGGATTTCTGGACTCTGTTATATTCGTGATCATTGGTTTAAGTCCACTTGGTGCGAATATTCTACCTTGGGAAGCCGTACCAGCTGCTATATTAGGACAAATTATCGTGAAGACAATCATTCAAATGATTGGAGCACTTATTTTAAACCAGGTTCGATTGAAACATTTGGACCATGCGGAAATGATTAAATAAAAGTTTATA
The DNA here is from genome assembly GCF_964021195.1 of Bacillus nitroreducens. NCBI lineage: Bacteria > Bacillati > Bacillota > Bacilli > Caryophanales > Bacillaceae > Bacillus > Bacillus nitroreducens. Next base: position 1,131,609 of record NZ_CAXHYI020000003.1, read on the forward strand.
AAGCCACGTTTCATGGTTTTAAAGAGTGTAGACAAAGTCAAACATGACTTTGTCTACACTCTTTTTTATAGGAAACGCTAGTAAGATTCACTTTCCCAGACTGTCTTGAAAACGCTTGTCAGACAAGATGCGCTCACCGAACGAAGACGCGAATAGAAGTTGCCTTCATGAGCGGACGAGTGAGGTTGGCAACGAAGGATGCGAGCGTTTGTTAACAGTCTGAAAGCCACGTTTTGTGGCTTTTTTATAGTAGATTAAAAACACTGCAAAATTAGCTATGCAGTGTTCTAATCTGTAATTCTTAATTTCACTAGTCTAAGATAGTTACCTTAACTTCTTTTACACCGAAATTGATCGCATCTTGTTTGTTTGGAATAAATACATCAATTTTCTTTCCTTTAATGGCTCCACCAGTATCTCCAGCAATAGCCTCTCCATAACCTTCTACATGTACTTTGCTACCAAGAGGGATAACGGATGGGTCAACTGAAATGACTTTCGCATTTGGGTTTTCTAATAGGTTTATTCCAGTTGATGTAATACCAGAACAACCGTCACATGTAGCCGTATAAGCTGTAGCAGTTACGGTAATTTCTTTTGCATTTGCTTCAGTTGACGTAGTTTGGTTATTTTCCTTCTTAGGCTCTTCAACTTTGTTTGTTTCTTTCTTTGATTCTTCTGTTTTACTAATTTCCTTTGGTGTGACTGTTGCAGGTTTTACAGGTGTACTTTTTGTTTGTTTTTCAGGAGTTGTAACTGTGTTAGTCTTTTCTTTTACTACTGCTGCAGTTGTTTGTGTTGGTTTTGCTGTTTTTGCAGGTTTTGCAGTAGCAACGGTTTTTGCTCCTTCAAAGATTACTAGATTTAACCCAGGATGGATAAGATCTGTATGTAACTGATTCCATTCTTGAATTTGTGATACTGTAACTTGATATTCTCTTGCAATGTCCCATAATGTATCTGCTTGCTTCACTGTATATTGTTTTGGTGCTGCTACGTTTAGAATATCACCTGGGTGAATAAGATCAGTAGATAGTTGATTCACCATTTTAATATTTTTTACGGATGTATTATTTTCGCGAGATAGATCCCAAAGAGTATCGCCTTTTTCTACGGTAATATTTGACGCTTGTACATTTGCGCCTACTGTTAATGAGAGTGCTGTACCTGCCAAAATGGTAAATATTTTTTTAAGCATTCTTTTACCCTCCAATTTCTTTAGTTGCTAATTTTAACTAATCGTAACATAGATTTTCTGTAGAAAAAGAACAAGGAAGTGTTAATTTGGTTTCATCCGTGGCAATTATATTGCAAAAGTATTTCAAAGGATGATTGTTCAAACTAACTACGGATGACTTTTATCCTGCTTTTAAAAAATGGAGTGGAAAGTATGTTAATATATATTTGAAGATTTGAATATTTACAAGGAGGAAATGTAGTGAGTAATCTACCAAATTGTCCAAAGTGTAATTCAGAATATACATATGAGGATGGGGCGCTTTACGTTTGTCCAATGTGTAGCCATGAGTGGTCGTTAGAAGCAGATGCTGAAACAAATGAAGATAAAATGATTGTCAAAGATGCAAATGGCAATTTATTAAATGATGGGGATACCGTAACTGTTATAAAAGATCTTAAGGTAAAAGGAAGCTCATCTGTTCTCAAGCAAGGCACTAAAGTGAAAAATATCCGATTAGTAGAAGGAGACCATAACATCGATTGTAAAATTGATGGTTTTGGACCGATGAAATTGAAATCTGAGTTTGTTAAAAAGTAATACGATCGATTGCATTCATAAAAAAACCTAGCTTGCGCTAGGTTTTTATAAAATACAATTATTAATCTTTTTTTAATCGTGCTGCAATACGATTTCCTGCTGATTGTAGTCCTTGGACAAGGATGATTAAAAGGATAACCGTTATATACATAACATCGACTTCATAACGAAGATGTCCATAACGATAGGCAAGGTCACCAAGCCCTCCACCGCCAACTAAACCAGCCATGGCTGTAGCACCAATTAATCCTATTGTAGCAATTGTTAAACCGAGAACGATAGATGAACGTGATTCTCTAACTAAGACATGAAAAATGATATGTCTTGTTTTTATTCCCATTGCTTCATAAGCTTCAATTACACCACGGTCCACTTCTAATAAAGCCGTTTCCATTAATCGTGCAATATAAGGTGCGGTGTATACCACTAAAGGAACAATGACTCCTTTAACACCGATTGATGTACCTACAATTAACTTTGTAAAAGGAAGAATAAAGAACAATAGGATAATAAATGGAATGGAACGAATGATGTTAATAATAACATTTAATACTTGGTAGACATATTTATTCCCCAAAGCTTTTCCTGGTCGAGTTACAACTAGTAAGATCCCGAGTGGTAATCCGATTAATATAGAAAAAGCTAGAGAAATTCCTACCATTTGAAAGGTTTGGAGTGTAGACTCCCATAAATCAGTACCCCAAAGCTCAAGAAACTCGTTTATTTTTTCCATCTTCTATATTCACTCCTTCTACCAGTACCTGTTGTTCTTTTAAGAATGAGACTGCTTTTTCAATTTCTTTGACATCACCTTTTAAGTGAATCAAGAGCTGGCCAAATGACTCGTCTTTTAATTGAGTAATGCTTCCTGATAGGATGTTCGGAAACACATCAAATTTTTTACTAATCAAAGCAAGTGTGGGTTCCCCTGAAGATTCTCCAAAGAAAGATAGGGAAACGACATGACCCGTTTCTTTCAACTTTGTCAGCATTTCATTAGGGATATTATGTGAAAATAGGCTATTTACAAATTTTTTGGTTGTTGCATGTTGTGGAGAAGTGAAGATGTCTCTTGTTTTTCCTTCTTCAATCACTTCACCATTTTCCATGACTGCGACACGATCACAAATTCGTTGTATGACATTCATTTCATGGGTAATGAGTAAAATCGTTATTCCCAGTTCACGATTAATTTTTAATAATAAATCAAGAATGGCTTCTGTAGTATCGGGGTCTAGGGCGCTAGTCGCTTCATCACTTAAGAGGACTTCAGGTTCATGAGAAAGTGCACGTGCTATAGCAACTCTCTGCTTTTGTCCACCCGATAGTTCAGAAGGGTAGGAGTGATGTTTTTCTTCAAGTCCAACAATCTTCAAATATTTTGTTACTCTTTCTTCAACCTGCTGCTTGCTTAAGCCAGTTAATTTAAGTGGAAGAGCGATGTTTTCATAAACAGTAGCTGTTTTCAATAAATTAAACCCTTGAAAAATCATGCCGATTTTACCGCGAGCTTCACGAAGTTTTCTAGGCGATAACTTTGTTAAATCCACATTATTGACGAGTACAGATCCTGTATCAGGTTTTTCTAATAAGTTCACGCACCGAATGAGCGTACTTTTACCTGCACCACTATATCCAATGACACCATATATTTCGCCTTTTTTAACTGAAATTGAAACATCTTTTAATGCATCAATTGAACCTTTTTTTCCAGTAAAACTTTTCGAGATTCCAGTTAGTTCGATCATTTGCAAGGTCACTCCTTATTTATTCAAATGCGCCGTGGTGTATTTGTGCCCAGTTTTTAGGCCCACACATTGTGGGTCACAAAGACGTTGCCACAGGAAGTGGCATTCTTATTCTGAGTTCCTTTCGGTTGGGGCTTGCTCCTATCCAATTGTAGACCTATTCTTCATTCATCTCCCTTATTAAAGTAGGGGAGTTTCTACTCAAATAAAGTTAAGCCATATTAGCATGAAAGGAGCGATTATTAACAAATCGCTCCATTTGCAAAAAAATTATATTTTTTACCAAGAAGGAATAAGAGAACCTTCAAATTCCTCTTCTATATACTTCTTGATTTCGTCTGAATGATAATATTTTAGAAGCTTTTCAATGGCTTCATCATCTTTATTTTCTGTTCTAACAGCGATTAGGTTAGCAAAAGGTGAATCCTTCGATTCCATAAAAATAGCATCTTTTGCAGGAACAAATCCTGCTTCCATTGCAAAGTTAGTGTTAATAGCAGCTGCTGCTAGTTCATCTAATTGGCGAGCAATTTGTGCTGAATCTAGTTCTATGAATTCGTAATTATTAGGGTTTTCAACAATATCTCGTACAGTTGCATTTAGGCCAGAACCTTCTTTTAATTTAAGTAATCCAGCTTTTTCAAATAATAAAAGGGCACGTCCGCTATTGGTGGGGTCACTTGGTAATCCGATTTTTGCACCGTCACTAAGTTCACTAATATCTTTGATGGCTGTCGAGTAAATTCCCATTGGGAAAGTAATGGTATCGGCCACTTTAACAAGGTCTAGATTACGGTCTTCTTTCATTGCTTCAAAGAATGGTTCTGTTTGGAAGCTGTTCATATCAATCTCTTTTTCATCTAAAGCAACGTTAGGCATTACATAGTCTGTGAATACTTTAATCTCAATTTCTAATCCATCTTTTGCAGCGAGTTCTTTTACTTTCTCTGTAATTTGCTCATGTGGACCAGCTGTCACTCCTATAAGCAGTTTGCCGTCACTTAGGAGGCCTTCTGCATTTTCCGACTTGGACTCATTTGAATCGTTACCGCAAGCAGCTAGGATCGAAATGAGTAATACTACCGCACTAGTTAATAACCATTTTTTCATGTGTAATTCCTCTTTTCCTAATGTTTGTTTTTTTGTGTTAAATAGTATGTTTTTAGTAGATTACTATAATTAAATCGCATTTTTTAAATGGGACTATTTTAGGGGGCATATTCCTCCTTTTAACAATTAAAAAAGCCTCTCAAAAGTGAGAGGCGAAATTATACTTGAAAAGTACTACCTCTCTTATTTTTCAAAATACACTGTATTTTGCAGGATTTAGCACCTTTCCATATTAATGAAAATATGAATGGTTGCCGGGCTTCATAGGGCCAGTCCCTCTGCCACTCTTAATAAGAGAACAACTATTAAAATGATTATTATGATAATACCTTTATCTAAAAAATATGTCAAGTATGTCCATTTTATTTTTTCAGAATTATTTTTAGAAAATAATTCCCGATTGTTTTTCGTTGTTTTTTGTCCTTTCTCCTTATTATTCAAACTGTGTGTCAAAATTATGACAAAAAATCAGGATTTAATAGGACTGTGATAAAATAGGCATAAGGTAAAGATAAGAAACAATCAACGGAAACAAGAGAAAGTAGAGGGGAAAAATTGAGATTATATCATAAATTTTTTACAGCACTGACTATGATATTTGTTTTAACCTTAGCAGGCTGTGGAAAAGAAGAAATTGTATCAAATGTAGGTAAACTAGAATTTGTTCAACCATTAAAAATACCAGAACTTATTGAACCTACAATTGAGCCTGATGGGACAAAAAATTTCATATTAACTATGCAAGACGGGAAAACAGAGCTCTTACCTGATAAAATAGCGGATACTAGAGGGATAAATGGTTCCTACCTTGGGCCAACGATTCGAGTATCACGTGGTGATAAGGTTTCGTTCAATGTGGTCAATCAGTTAAATGAAGACTCGACCTTGCATTGGCATGGAATGCTCTTACCTGCCGTGATGGATGGAGGCCCACACCAAATGATTAAGGCGGGGGAGATGTGGACACCACATTGGACAATTGATCAGCCATCTGCCACCACTTGGTATCATCCTCACTTGCACGGGAAAACAGCTGAACATGTTTATAGTGGGCTTGCCGGGATGTTCATTATTGATGACGAAGATTCAAAGAAACTACCATCAAATTATGGAGTAGATGATATCCCACTGATAATACAAGATAAGTTGTTCACAGAAGATGGTCAGTTAACAATGGATGATGAGGGTATATTTGGTACACTGGGCGATGAAATACTAGTGAATGGAACATATGACCCATATCTGGAAGTCACAGCAAATCAAGTTCGTTTTCGATTGCTAAATGGTTCAAACGCAAGGGCTTATAATTTTGGATTTTCGGATGAGCGGTCGTTTCAACTTGTAGGAAATGATGCAGGGCTTCTAAACGAACCAGTAACAGTAGAACGGATTATGCTAAGTCCAGGTGAACGTGCAGAAATAGTTGTTGAATTCGAACCTGGCGATGAAATAATTCTTCACAGTTATAAGGGGAACGCTGGTTTAGATAATGGGGAATTTGAATTATTAAAAATTGTTGCTGCTTCTGAATTAACAGATTCAGTTCCAATTGAAGGACAGCTCTCCACGGTTCCGCCAATTGAGGTACCAGAAGATGCTAGAGTACGTCAATTTAAGCTCACGATGGAAAATAAGATTAATGATAAATTAATGGATATGTATCGGATTGATGAAGTTGTTCCAGCAGGTACAACGGAAATATGGGAAATTAATAATTTTGGTTGGTCTCATAATTTTCATATTCATAATGCGGCCTTTCGAGTTTTGGACATTAATGGGAAGGAGCCATCAGTATACGAAAGGGGAAGGAAGGATACGGTGTTTGTTCCCAATGGTGCAAAAGTGAGAATTGTTGTTGAGTTTGGGGACTATGCTGATCCTGATTTTCCACTCATGTATCACTGCCATTTATTGCTTCATGAAGACCAAGGAATGATGGGACAATTCTTATTAGTTGAACCTGGTACTGAATCCGATGTACCAACGACACTTCCTAATAATAGTGGCGATAATGAGCATTCAGATCATCATTAAACAATTCTTTAATAAAAAAAGTCACTTTAAACCATTAAGGTTATAAAGTGACTTTTTTATTTTAAGTAGTTTTATGTTTATTGATGCACGAGTGATTTCTTATCCGTATCATCAGTTGTTGAATCCCAATTGTTTCGGATGAGGTAGTCAAACGCACTTAGAGATGCAGTTGCACCAGATCCCATTGAAATGATGATTTGTTTATATGGACTATTTGTACAGTCTCCAGCAGCAAATACACCTGGCATAGATGTAGCACCATGGCTATCAACCACGATTTCACCCATGCGGTTACGTTCAATTGTATCACCGAGCCAGTCTGTATTTGGTACAAGACCAATTTGGACAAATACACCTTGTAATTCAATGTGATGCTCTTTTTTCGTATCACGGTCTACATAAGAAATTCCATTTACTTTGTCAGTACCCGTAATTTCTGTTGTTTGAGCATTTGTAATAACTGTTACATTTGGAAGACTGAAGAGACGATCTTGTAGGACTGTGTCAGCCTTCAGCTCTGAATTAAATTCAAGAACTGTTACATGCTTGACAATACCCGCAAGGTCAATTGCAGCTTCAACTCCAGAGTTACCTCCACCAATAACGGCTACATCCTTACCTTCGAATAATGGACCGTCACAGTGTGGGCAGTATGCTACACCTTTGTTTTTGAACTCTGCTTCACCTGGTACATTGACATTACGCCAACGGGCACCAGTTGAAAGGATAACGGTTTTACTTTTTAGTACAGCGCCGTTTTCTAGTTCAACTTCAATAAGGTCTTTCTTTTCAATACGTTTTGCACGTTGAAGGTTCATAACATCTACATTGTATTCTTTCACATGCTCTTCTAGGTTGGCTGCAAGCTTCGGACCTTCAGTACGTTTCACACTGATAAAGTTCTCAATGCTTAGAGTATCTAAAATTTGGCCACCAAAACGTTCTGCAACAAGACCCGTACGAATTCCTTTACGTGCCGCATATACTGCTGCACTTGAACCCGCAGGTCCTCCACCAACAATAAGAACATCATATGGATCTTTGTCAGCGAACTCTGATGCATCAGGAGTACTTCCAAGTTTCGCAAGGATTTCCTCCAATGACATACGGCCGCTGCTGAATGCTTCACCATTTAAGAATACTGTTGGTACTGCCATGATGTCTTTACTTTCAACTTCTTCTTTAAAAGCAGCTCCATCGATCATGGTATGTGTGATACCAGGGTTAAGGACGCTCATTAAGTTGAGTGCTTGAACAACATCAGGACAGTTTTGACAACTTAGGCTTATATATGATTCAAAGTGATATTCGCCTTCAATATTTTTGATTTGGTCAATAAACTTTTGGTCAACCTTCGGAGCTCTTCCACTCACTTGTAAAAGAGCCAACACAAATGAAGTAAATTCATGTCCAAGAGGAATACCTGCAAATGTTACGCCTGTGTCTTCGCCAACGCGATTCACACTAAAGCTAGGTGTTCTCTCTAATTCGGCTTGTTCAACCTTAATTTTAGGAGACATTGCTGTCAACTCATTAACGAGTGACAGCATGTCCTTTGAAACTTTATCTGAACCTGCACTAACTTTAATTAGCACATCATTTTCTAAAAGTTGGAGATATTGGTTTAATTGTTGCTTAATTTCAGCATCTAATACCATTTATTGCACCCCTTAAATTTTTCCAACTAGGTCTAAGCTTGGCTTAAGTGTTTCACTGCCTTCTTCCCATTTAGCTGGGCATACTTCACCTGGGTTGTTACGCACATATTGTGCAGCTTTAATTTTGTTAACAAGTGTACTTGCATCACGGCCAATTCCGTCAGCGTTAATTTCCATAGCTTGTACAACACCGTCAGGGTCGATGATGAAAGTTCCACGTTGTGCAAGACCTGCTTCTTCATCAAGTACATCAAAGTTGCGTGAAATTGTTTGTGAAGGGTCACCGATCATAATATACTCAATTTTGCTAATTGCTTCTGAGTGATCGTGCCATGCTTTATGTGTAAAGTGTGTATCAGTTGATACAGAATAAACTTCAACACCAAGTTCTTTTAGTGTTGCATATTGGTTTTGTAGATCTTCTAATTCAGTTGGGCAAACGAATGTAAAGTCTGCTGGGTAGAAACAAACAACACTCCATTGACCTTTAAAATTTTCTTGAGTAACTTCCACAAAGTCGCCATTTCCTGCATTGTAAGCTTGTGCTGTGAATGGTAGTATTTCTTTTCCAATAATTGACATAATAAAATTCCTCCAATATGTTTATATTTTAAAAATAGATTATTAGTATTATGCACTAAAAATCTATAATTATTACTTGTTTATACTAATTATTATATAGATATTACTATCTATGTCAAATGAAATGCTAGAGAGAAATCATATTTAGATACCAGCTTAGAGGATATGTAACATTATCATTTACACTAGTATCACTTACATTATTATCAATTGTGACAGAAATAAAACAAAAGCATGATTGGTAATTATTTAATACTTCTGACTTCCATTGACATAAGTATAAATTTGATTCATAATATTCCTAATCTAATAAGTAAATCAATGAATAAAAGATATAAAAGTTATGATAGGGAACTAGTAAATAGTCCTCAGGTAAAAGAGAGTAAAATTCATGGGCTGAAAGATTTTACAACCTGCAATGCTATTGAACCTGTCCTTTGAACTGTTAGGCAAAACCTAACCGTTGCCTGCGTTAAAGGTTTTCGAGTGGGTACTAGGAGAAGTTTCGTTCTAGTATCAATAAAGGTGGTACCACGAAAGACAATGGTCTTTTCGTCCTTTTAATAGGGATGAAAGGGCCTTTTTTATATTAAATTGGGTGGTGAATGGAGTGAAGAAGAAACGAATTGTTGTCAAAATAGGAAGTAGTTCGTTAACAAATCATAATGGTGGCTTAAGTATTGAGAAGCTCCGTGAGCATGTTAATGCAATTGCGAAATTGAAGGAATATGGACATGATGTCATTCTTATTTCTTCTGGTGCTGTGGCAGCAGGTTTTATGGATCTTGGTTATACCTCCCGCCCGAAAACAATTGCTGGAAAACAAGCTGCAGCTGCAGTTGGCCAAGGGCTGCTACTAAGAGGATATACCGAAGAATTTAAAAGGCATGGAATTGTTGCTGCACAATTACTATTAACAAGGCAAAACTTCTTGTACAAAGATCAATACAACAATGCATATGCTACACTTTCAGAGTTATTAAGACGGAATGTAGTTCCTATTATTAATGAAAATGATTCCGTATCACTAGAAGAATTAAACTTCGGAGATAATGACATGTTATCGGCACTAGTGAGTGGACTTGTTAAAGCAGATTTTTTAATTATTATCACAGATGTCAATGGAATCTATGATCAAAATCCACGCACACATCCAGATGCGAAAAGGTATAACTTCCTTGAAGAAATTAATGACGAATTATTAAGTGGTGCTTCAGAAGCGGGTTCAAAAGTAGGGACTGGCGGAATGAAGTCAAAAATTGAAGCTGCAAGAACAGCCTTAGGCCTTGGCGTGAAAGTATTTATTGGATCTGGGACTGGTGACCAGAAATTTGTTGATATTCTTGCTGGAAAAGGGGATGGAACCTATATTGGGAACTCCTCACGACCTAGCATGAAAGCTTCAAAGCAATGGTTAGCGCTACATTCGATTCCAAGTGGAAAAATTGAAGTGGATCAGGGAGCTGCTGCCGCGATTTTAAGCCACGGAAAAAGCCTTCTTCCAGCAGGAGTCACGAATATCGTCGGTAATTTCAGAATCAATGATGTCGTAGAGGTTGTAAATCCTAAGGGTGATATTATCGGAAAAGGAAAAGTGAATTTTTCCTCCGATCAGTTAATAAGAATTAAAGGATTATCAAGTACAAAGGCAATGGTTGAAGTAAACAGTGATCAAGGGGTAGTCATCCATAGAGATAATTGGGTAAGTCAAAAAGAGAGGAGAATGAGGTATGAGTGAGTTAATCGAAAAAGCCAAAAAGGCGAAAACTGCTTCACAACTTTTAGCAAAAGCGTCAACTGAACAAAAGAACAGAGCACTTTCTATCATTTCTGAGCAACTTATTAAAGAAAAAGCTTTCATTTTGGAAGAAAATAAAAAAGATTTGCAGGCAGGAAAAGAAAATGGCATGAGTGATTCTTTGCTTGACCGATTAAAGTTAACAGAACAGCGAATCCGTGACATAGCGGACGCTCTCATTCAGTTAACAGAACTACGTGACCCAATAGGCCAAGTAATCGAGGAATGGGAACGTCCGAACGGACTTAAAATTGCGCAGGTCAGAGTTCCACTTGGTGTAATAGGAATGATTTATGAGGCAAGGCCGAACGTAACAGTGGATGCTTCAAGTCTTTGTTTGAAAACGGGGAATGCCGTTCTACTTCGTGGTAGCTCTACTGCTATTCATTCTAATAAAGCTATTGTAAAAGTTATTCAAGGTTCACTTGAGATTGCGGATTTACCAATCGAGTCCGTACAACTACTAGAGGATACAAGTAGAGAAACGGCATCTGAAATGTTTAAGTTAAATGACTATCTTGATGTGTTAATCCCACGAGGTGGAGCTAAGTTGATTCAGACTGTTGTTCAGAACTCTACCGTTCCAGTACTAGAAACAGGTGCAGGAAACTGTCATGTTTATATTGATGAAACAGCGAATCCAAAGATGGCAGTTGAGATTGCGATCAATGCAAAAACCCAACGTCCATCTGTATGTAATGCGATTGAAAATGTTCTCGTACACAAAGGTTGGGCGTCTACTCATATGAATGAGTTACTAACAGCTTTGCAGGAAAGAGACGTTCAAATTCATGGGGATGAAACTGTTCAACAGGTAGGAAAGGGAATCATTCCTGCTAATACAGAAGACTGGGGAACAGAATTTTTAGGGCTAGAAGTAGCCGTAAAAGTAGTTGAGGATATAGGAGAGGCGATTGCACATATTAATCAATATGGAACAAAGCATTCTGAAGCGATTGTTTCTGAAACAGTTGAGAATGTAGAGAAATTCTTTACAGAAGTGGATGCTGCAGCGGTCTATCACAATGCATCAACTCGATTCACAGATGGATTTGAATTTGGATTTGGGGCAGAAATTGGGATTAGTACACAAAAGCTTCATGCACGTGGGCCCATGGGGTTACCAGCGTTAACTTCTACTAAATATACAATAAGAGGAAATGGACAGATTAAGTAAAAATTGAATGTTCAAAAAGAGGGTGCTACCAAAAAAATGGGGCACTCTTTTTTCATTTTTAGTTTTGTTTACAAATATGTTTACGTGTATACAAAGTGTAAACAAAAAGTATACAAAACTGTTTTCTTGTATACGAATATGTTTACATCCCTTCATACCAATATGTATACAAAAGTGTATACAAAAATCGACATGTTTACAAAGTGTTTACAGGTTTACAGTTGTGTTTCTTTTTAATGGGAATCATTGTGGAATCTAGTATTTTTTAATACCCTTAAATTAGTAATAGACAGACATAAGAAAATAAATCTACTAATTTGAAGGGATGATGTTTGAATGTCTATATCCAGAATAGCAGCAGTTGATGTTGGTAATGACTCCGTTAAAGCAATCTTTGGAGAACTAGAATATGAGTTAAATATTCCGAATATTATTGCAAGGGACACCGAGGACCGTCCGGTAATTGGTATAGAGGAATTAGATAGTAAGGATCCATTGGAAGGAATCCACATCAAGGTTCACTCCCCTGCTTTAAAAGAAAATAACGTGATTTATCGTGTTGGTCACTTAGCTACGAAGAGTGGTAGTGCTTCTGAATTGGATCCAGGAAGTAGTAAGTCAGAAGAAGACCAAACATTAATTATGCTTTTCGCAACATTGGCACTGGATGCCGTAAGAGAAGGAAATACAACAAACTTCCCACGATCTAAAAACGTGATTGATGCAAATTATACTCTCGGAACGGGCCTTCCACTTCGTGAAGTAAAAGAAGGAAAAGATACGGGATACCGTTCAAAGCTAACTGGTTCTGTTCATCAGGTAGAATTTCTTGTAACGCCGAGATATCAAGGGTTAAAGGTCAATATCAAATTTAATGAAGTAAAAATCTATCCTGAAGGCTTCGCTGCCTATATTAATCTTGTAATGGATAATAATCTCAAGGTAATCAATAAAGATTTAATTGATAAACGAATTTTAATTCAAGATATTGGTGGATTATCAACAGATATTGCCGTAATTCGCAATAGGACAGTTGATGATGATAAGGCTCAAGGTTTTAACCTAGGCGTATCTGAATCGTTAGAAGCGATTAGAGAAGAGATTAGGTCCAAACACGGAGTTGAACTGGATAGTCGCCGTGATGTAGTCGACATTATTACAAGGAAAAACAACCGAAATCATATTATGGTAAAAGGTAGTCGGACAAGTGTCCATGATATAACAGACCGAATTCTACTCGAACTAGCAAAAAAGCAATATCGCCTATTACGTAACGTATGGTTGAAAAACTCTCAAACAGAAATTTGTTATTTTGTTGGTGGTGGATCAAACGTTTTAAAGGATTATATTAAAACATTAAACAATAACCTAGATGGGTATAACATTGAATTTTTTGAAGATGAAAAGGAAAGTATCTGGATGATGGCGAATGCTTATTATAAACTCATTACGGACTTTGTTAGAAAAACCCAAGAAGTAAAGAAGCCACAAGAGCCAGTAAAAAAATGAGAAGATAAGGTGATCCTATGAGAAAGTCTACCTCAACTGAGGTGAAAAGGGGACAAGCGATTTCTTTCCGAGTACCATCCGATACACCTGATCATTTATTAAAACATCTACAGAAGCTAAAGGAAACAGAACGCAGGAATTTTTCAAGTAAAATTGCAGAGTTTGTTCTCCAAGGAGTAGGTCAGTCTTATTCGAGAGAGCGAGAGGTTATTACTGTTCCACTCCCTCATAAATTAACCAAATCACAACGCAATTGGTTAAAACATGAGCACTCCGAGGCTATACTAGGAAGTATTATTTACCAACTTCTAACTGATCCTGTTCGTGCAACTGCACTACTCGCCTCATTGAATAGCAAATCTTTAGATATAGATGAAGCCCTGTATTTACAAGAGGAAGTGTCTATGTCTGAGCATAGGATTGAGAACCTAAATGAGGAGAAAGATCACACCTCTGCTGGGGAAGTTGCAGTAACAGAGGATACTGATAGCTTTGACGATGATTTAAATAATTTTAACTGGGAAACAGCAAGACAAGAAAATCATGAAGACGAAGAAGACAATTCCGAAGATGCTGATTTAGATAGTCTTTTGGGTGATTTTCTTTCTGCGATGAATAAGTAAACCTTCTTTACAAGATAGGGCCAGTGCCTCGTTACTTTAGGTAGCGATGGGCTGGCCCTTTTAAATTGAGTTGGAGACATGTATGATAGGTAAATAAAACCAAAGGATAGGATGGAGATTATGAGATCGGAAATACATGTAAAGGTACCTTCAAAACTCGTGAACAAGTATAAAGGTGGCTACCCTCTTATTTCAAAACAAGTGATGGAACGTACAAGTGATTTAGAAGAGGGTCAGTTAATATCCCTAGTTGATGAAAGTAACTCATTTATTGCGAAAGGTTATTACGGAAAGCAAAACAAAGGGTACGGTTGGGTTTTAACGAAGAACAAAAATGAAAAGATAGATCAGCTATTCTTTGAAAGGAAGATTAAAGCTGCATTAGACAAAAGACAGTCCTTTTTTAAGAACGAGGACACAAATGCCTTCCGCGTATTTAATGGAGAAGGAGATGGAATTGGTGGCTTTACGATTGATTATTTCAATGGGTATTACTTAATTAATTGGTATAGTAAAGGAATCTATTCCTTTTTTGATTATGTAATCACCTCTCTTAAAAATCTCACTCAATATAAGGCGATTTATCAGAAAAAGAGGTTTCGTGCAGATGGAAAATTCATTGAAGAAGATGGATATGTTGATGGTGAACGCGGACAGTTTCCGATAATCGTAAAAGAAAATGGGGTTAATTTCGCCGTTTATTTTAATGAGGAAGCAATGGTAGGGGTTTTTCTCGACCAACGAGATGTGAGAAGGACTATACGTGACAAGTATGCAAAAGGAAGAACGGTACTAAATACTTTTTCATATACAGGGGCATTTTCTGTTTTTGCAGCATTGGGTGGAGCTGTAAAGACAACGAGTGTTGATTTGGCTAATCGTAGCTTGCCAAAGACGATTGAACAGTTTAGTGTAAATGGCTTAGATTATGAGGCGCATGACATCATTGTGGAGGATGTGTTTCATTATTTTAAATATGCGGTAAAAAAGAAGCTGAAATTTGATATGGTTATTCTTGACCCACCAAGTTTTGCAAGGTCGAAAAAATTTACTTTTAGCGCTGAAAAGGACTATAAAAATCTCCTAAAAGAAGCAATTTCGATTACTGAGAAGAATGGAATAATTGTCGCTTCAACAAACAGTGCTTCATTTGACATGAAAAAGTTTAAAGGGTTTATTGAGACAGCATTTAAGGAAAGTAACAGCAAATATACGATCGTAGAGGAATTTTCATTGCCTGAGGATTTTCAAACCATTAAGCAATTTAAAGAAGGTAATTATCTAAAGGTTGTGTTCATCAAAAAGGCGTAATGGCTAGATGAAAATGATCTAGTCCTGGGAAATAATTTACTGAAAAAAGGATGGTTTTTTTGCGTACAATTTGCAAAGACCATCCTTTTGGTATTAATTCGGGATTTGAAGATCAATCAACATCAGTTCGTTGTTACGAATTAATGCTTCATTTAAAACCTGTTCAAATTCAGGTAGATCAGTAGGTTGAACCCCTTTTACTCCAAAGCTTTCAGCAAGCTTTAAAAAATCAGGATTTCCGAAGTTCACTCCAAAGCTTTGACCGAAAAATTTCTCTTCCATCATTTGTTCCTCTAGTTTTAAAGATAAATTGTTTATCACAATGATGATAATAGATAAGCCTAGTCGTTTTGCTGTCTCTAATTCAGAGATATTCATAAGCGCTCCTCCATCCCCTGTAATGCAAATGACTGGATCAAGCGGACATGCTAATTTGGCACCAATGGAACCAGGTATGGAAATACCCATGGATGCGAATCCATTTGAGATGATAAGCCTTCCACCTTGTTTTGGTTGATACGTACGGGCAATAGCAACTTTGTGAGCGCCAACATCAGAGATTACAATGGTTTTTTCTGTTGAGTGAGATTCAATTACGTTTAAAATATTCTCTATTGAAAGAGACTCTTTATCCTCTAAAGCCTTATTAATTTGATAAGTGGACTGGATTCGTTTTTTTAGATTTTCAGATGGCATCCAGTGTTTAGTAGGAAGATCTGGTGAAATAAGTGCCTTCAATGTCGCCTTTAGATCGCCAACTAATTCTCCTTTTAATGGATAATAGTCATCAATTTCAGCTGGGAGGGGATTGATATGTAAAATTGGACGTGCTTTTTTATTCCAATCCTTAGGTGCTCTCTCATTTGCATCAAAACCTACGACGATTAATAAGTCTGATTCATCGATTAACGGTAAAGTTTCATCTTGGTTCATAAAACCAAAGGTAAAATAATTGAGCGGGTGATTCTTTGCTAAAATTCCTTTTGCCATAAAACTATGGATAACGGGTATTTGTAAGTGTCCGATAAGGTTGCGAAACTCATCCATAGCCGACTGTCTAATGACCCCATTACCTACGATTACAACTGGTTTTTGACTTTGATTGATTACCTTTCGTGCAGCCTCAAAGGCTTCCGAAGTAGGGATGCTTTTGGGTATAGGTGTGACTGGAATGGGTTGGGATTGAATCATCTCTGAAGCTAGATTTTCTGGTAATTCTATTAAGACAGCACCTGGTTTTTCCAATTGTGCTACTCTAAATCCGTTACGAATTATTTTGGGAATGGTTTTTGAATCCTTAATCTGAACACTCCATTTTGTAGCTGGTTCAAATATTTTAACTACATCTATATACTGATGGCCTTCTTTATGTTGCCTCTCAAAACCAGCTTGTCCTGTAATAGCAACAACAGGAGAATGGTCAAGGGTAGCACTTGCTATTCCAGTTAATAGGTTTGAGGCACCTGGCCCTAATGTTGCTAAACAAACGCCAACCTTGTTGGATAGCCTCCCGTAAACGTCAGCCATAAAAGCGGCACCTTGTTCATGCCTCACATTCACATATGTAATTTGTTTCGATTTGGATAAAGAATTCATGAGGTCAAGGGTTTCCTTTCCCATTATGCCAAAAATATACTTAACCCCTTCATTTTCTAAGCACTGAACGACTAAATCTGTTGTCTTCAATGAACTCTTCCTTTCAAATGATGTTTTGCCTATTTTTCCCCTGATAAGAGATAAAAAATGCTAAGCAACACTTTTATTCTGATTGCTATGATTTTTAGGGGATGTTCTCATATAATGTAGATAGTTAATAATAGCGGAGGCGATTTGAGTGGATTTTGTCGTAAATAAAGAATGGCTTATAGAGCAACTACAACATAAAGAAGTAAAAGTAGTAGACTGTAGATTTGCACTAGGGAATCCTACACTTGGACAACAACAGTATCAAGAAAGCCATATCCCAGGTGCGTATTACTTTGATTTAGAAAAACAGTTATCAGCTCCAGTTTCGGAGCATGGGGGAAGGCATCCACTTCCAGATATGAAACAGTTTAAGGGTGAGATAGAGAAAGTAGGCATTGACCGTTCAAAAACTGTCATTGCTTATGATGGTGGTGAGGGACAGTTTGCCTCACGTTTTTGGTGGCTACTAACTTACCTTGGGCATGACAAGGTATATGTATTAAACGAAGGATATGCTGGCTGGGTTGAAGCAGGTTACCCAACAACAAGTGAAATTCAACAGGAAGAATCGGCTAGTTTTGAAGTCAACATTCGCAGTGACATGCTTGCTACTTATGAAGAAGTAAAAGAGGTCGTTGACCAGAAGAAACACTCACCAATCTTACTAGATTCAAGAGACGAGAGCCGCTTTTTAGGAGAAGTAGAGCCGATCGATCGAATAGCTGGCCATATCCCAGGTGCCCTTAATAAATGTTGGGTAGATGGATTGGAGAAAGGATCGTTTAAATCAAGTGAAGAACAGAAAAAAAGATTCTCTGACCTTAATGTGGATGATGAAATCATTGTCTATTGTGGCTCAGGTGTAACAGCTACCCCAAATTTTATCGCATTAAAAATGGCAGGATTTAGAAATGTAAAACTATATGCTGGGAGTTATAGTGATTGGGTTTCATATGAGGAAAATCCAGTAGCGAAGGGAAAGGAAAGTTAATCTATAGTAATATATTGATGACGTTTCCACCGTTCGTAAAGTATAATTCTAATAAAAGATGATGTGGACGGTGATTGGTAAGGTGAAAAAGGTAATAGTGGAAGACTTGGTTCGCAAGTTTTCATTGAAGGTACTGGCTGGTGAAAACCAACTACAGAATACAATTACACAATCGAGGGTACATCGGCCCGGACTTGAATTCGTCGGGCATTTTGACTTTTTCCCGACAGAACGTGTTCAAATTTTAGGAAGAAAAGAAGTAACATATTTACATAAACTCACAAAAGAAGAGCGAAGAATTCGGATCGGAAATATTGTTCAATATCATCCCCCATGTTTTATCGTGACAAGTGGAGAAGATGGACTCACCTATTTAAGAAAGCACTGCGTCGAGCAAGGAATTCCTTTGTTAGTAACAAAAGAGCCTGAGATTACCTCAGATTTTATCGTTAAACTGGATGCCTACTTAATTAAGGAATTAGCAGAGCAAATCGCAGTACACGGAGTTTGTATGAATGTGTCAGGAATCGGAATCCTTATTCGTGGGAACTCTGGAGTTGGGAAAAGTGAAACGGCGCATACATTGATCCGCAGGGGGCACCGACTTGTAGCCGATGATATTGTTGTTTTAAAAAAATTAAGTCCGCAAACCATTCTTGGTACACATGATGAAAAAACGAAGGAATTTTTGGCTCTTCGCAGTATAGGCCTATTAAATGTGGTCCGGATGTATGGACGCAAGGCATTTCAAGATGAAACCCGGATTTCTCTTGATATTCATTTAACGAAGTGGGAAAAGGATGCGTTGTATAATGATTTGGAGCAGGAAATTAACACGATGGAATATATGGGTGTAAAAATTCCTTCCATAGAAATTCAATTACAACCTGGCCGTGATGTAGCAGGATTAATTGAAGCAGCGGCAAATAACTGGTATTTAAAGCAGCAGGGGTACAATGCTGCCGAGGAATTCATGAGTAGAATTGATGAAGAATTGACAAATTTGAATGACCATAGAAAATAACTACGTAAAAATACCCTCTACAATCAATGTAGAGGGTATTCCTGTTAAGCGACGTACTCTTCTTTTTCAATATCAGTTGCTTCTTTCTTAATATAGTATTTCCCTTTAGTTGCAACTGCTAATATAACCGTAATGATTGATGCGAGTATGGCAGCAAAGAAAGCTGCTGTACTTTGTAAAAATGTTCCCATGAATCCTAGTGCTGCCACTGTTCCAAGGATACTTGAAATCAGCAATGCGGCTACACCTACGGGATTCCATCTAAATAAATTTTCTTGTCTAGCTTCATAATAAGCAGGGCCAATCTTTAGCATTTTCTTAACAAAAACCGCATCCGTAACTAAAATAGCTGCCCAAGATAGCAAAAATACTCCTTGGAAAGTTAACGCTGTACCAAGGTTATTGACAATATCAGTAAGCATTAAGAAGATGGCAGATACACCTGTCACAATTACCCAAAAGCGTCTTCCTGGTTTAAAGTGAAATACGTTTTCAAAAAAGTTTGATAGAGATAATGACCCGCTGTATATATTCGTAACATTAATTCTTACTTGGGTAATCATTGTAAATAATGCTCCCCACATACCAAGAAGTGTAACAATGTATACACCAGGATTCGGTTCGCCTAGACGAACGCCAAACCAAATACCTAAGCCTCCCATTACACCAAAACAGAAAATTTGTGGGACAAATCCGATTGCCCATATGCCAATTTTCATGTCTTTTGGTTTAAGAAAACGTGCATAATCAGATGCGAGTAGTGGGGTTAAGCCCATAATACCGTGTTGCATGCCGATACAAAGTAAGAGAGCAGTACCACCGACCTTAACATTTTCCGGCATATAGGTCCAGAAGCTGCCTTCATATAGAGATGGTGTCATAAAAGCTACCACAATTGCAGCAATTAAAAAGATGCCAAATAAAGGTAATGACCATTTCTGTAGTTTGTCCAATTGCTTAATTCCAAACCAATTTAATGGAATGACAATAGTACCGAAGAAAAGAATTAAAGCCCATTCAGGAATAATAGGTAAGAATTCATGCACAGCGGCAACTAAGATTAAGCCTTCAAGTGCACAATACATGATGAAATTTGTAGCATAGATAATGGAGGTTAATGATGCGCCAATATAGCCGAATCCGCCACCTCTTGATAATAAATTAACATTCATACCAGACTTTGCAGATAAGTAAGCAATGAATGTACCAAGAATACCGGCAACGATTATCGCATATATAGCGGATATGATGGCGTTAATAGCACCAAACTGGAGTGCCATAACACTTCCCATTTGAAAGTAAAAAATAGCCGTTGCAATTCCGAATGTGATATTTGTAATACTTAACCATCCCATGTTTCTCTTGTTAAGTGGTACCCTATCCAATGAATAATCATCACTCAACGATTCGTTGTGATTTTGATCTGTTTGGATACCAGATTCCATTATATCAACTCCCCTTTGTGAATAGTTTCACAAGAAAATATCTTGCAAACTAAATTTGATGTACGGTTTGCTTAACTGCTAATAATCGTAACAAACATTTTAGGAAGGCTGCAAACACAAGAATACTGCATATTCGCTGATAAATCCTTGTATGGCCGTTTCTAGTTAACATAATCAACATCATTCTTAGAATTGGTACCAAATAACGAATGTTATATCGGAAATGCTTTGAAATATGCGTAGTAAAGTTGTAGGTAAGGCACATTACGCAAAATGGTCAAGAAAACTTTCGTTATTTGTCGGTAATAGGTATTCATATTCTACAGAAAATGAGGGTGTATTATACCTCATGGTAAATTTTTAGTAAAGCATAAAAGTCAATAGAGTCAGACGAGAAGGTCGATTTTGCCTTAATTTAGTAACGAATAAACTTTTCGGTATTAATTATTGCGATTGATAGCTATCGATATATCGAATATAATTATCGATATAGATAAGGAGGTGCGGCATGAGAAGAAGACGTGGTTTTGTACAAATAGCCATTTTGCATCTGTTGAAGGAAGAATCCATGCATGGCTATCAAATTATGAAAGAACTTGAAGAGCGATCAAATGGTGCTTATTCCGCGAGTGCAGGAACCGTATATCCAGCTCTTCAGGAGTTGGAGGAACAACAATTGATTGAACGGGGTGAAAATACCAACAAAAAGGTCTATTCAATCAATGAGAATGGTCTAAAGCGTATAGAAGAGGGGGATTATTCCAGAGACGATTTTTGGATAGAGTGGAGAGAAAGAATGGTTTGGAAAAACTCTGAGGAGTTTATTGAGCTTAAGTCTGCAATGGAACGATTAGAAAGGGAATTACGACAGGCTGTGAAACAAACACGTGGAAACTCTAAAGGTGTAGCCGACATAATTTCCTTAATAGATGAAATGACGGAAGCATTAAAAAAGAAAAGCACGAAGTAAGGGGAAAGTTTCATGAGGGCAATGAAAAAGTTACTTACGTATGTAAAGCCATATCTATTGTTTGCTGTTTTAGCGCCTCTTTTTATGTGCGTTGAGGTTGTAATGGATCTCCTGCAGCCAACAATTATGCAGAAGATGATTGATACAGGAATTGCCAATCAGGATAATGGGTATGTCATTCAATTAGGACTTATTATGCTATTATGTGCGATCATTGGATTAATTGGTGGGGTAGGCTGTATTATTTTTTCATCCAAAGCGTCTGTTAATTTTGCTACAGATATACGTCAAGATGTGTTCAAGAAGACAGGTCAATTCTCGAATCATAATATTGATTCATTTGGGACTGGGAAATTAATCACGATTACTACAAACGATATTACAACTTTGCAACAGGCTGTGACAATGACACTTCGTATTTTTGTACGAGGGCCATTGCTCTTTATTGGTTCAATCGTAATCGTTTGGTTTACTGCAAGGGAGCTATTCCCCATTTTATTAGTAGCTATCCCTATTCTTATTGCCTTTATTTACTTTTTTTCAGTAAAGTCTGGAAAACTATATTCTAAAGTTCAAAAAGCAATGGACCAGGTTAATACAAAACTTCAAGAAATGTTAGCTGGGATACGCGTTATAAAGGCATTTGATCGACAAGATTATGAAATGGGCCATTTTAAAAAGGTGAATAATTTGTTGACGAACCGCCTGATGACTGCAGAACAGCTCATATTATCATTAATGCCAATTATGATGTTTGTGGTGAATTTAGGGATAATAGCTGGACTTTGGATGGGAGTTATTAAAGTTAATGAAGGTACACTTCAAGTGGGTGTTATATTAGCATTTTTAAATTATTTAAACATCATGATGAATGGATTAATTAGTAGTAGTCATGTGTTGATGCAAATTGCGCGTTCTTTTCCTTCTGCGGAGAGAATTGTTCAGGTTCTTGAAACAAAAAATGCTATTAATGAACCAAATCACCCTCACCCAATAGATCACCTAGAAGGTGAAGTGGAATTTAAACAAGTAAATTTTAGTTATAGTAAAAATGGGAAATATGTGCTCCATAATATTTCTTTCAAGGCCAAGGCAGGACAAACGATTGGTATTATCGGTTCAACAGGAAGTGGAAAATCAACACTAGTGAAACTAATCCCACGCTTGTATGATCCAGATTCTGGCGAAATTTACATTGATGGAATTAATGTAAAAGACATACCTCTTGAAACATTACGTAAAAGTATTGGGTATGTACCTCAAAAAGCTATGCTTTTTTCTGGGACAATTGATGAAAATTTACGTTTTGGAAAAGAGATGGCAACAGAAAATGAGATGGATCAGGCTACGGAATCTGCGGCAGCTAGCGAGTTTATCAAGAGATTTGAGGAGCATTATTCACACATGCTGTTGCAAGGAGCAACAAATCTATCAGGTGGTCAAAAACAGCGATTATCGATGGCGCGAGCGTTTATACGCAAGCCTAACATTCTAGTGCTCGATGATTCGACTTCAGCGATTGACGCTTTGTCGGAGGGAAAAGTTCAACAGGCATTACGAAAAAACTACTCGAATTCGACGGTGTTTATTATATCATCGAAGATTTCATCTGTTATGGATGCAGATCAGATCCTTGTGATGAGAGACGGTGAGATCGATTCGATTGGTACACATGATGAATTAGTAAGAAAGAGTGAATTATATCGAAATATCTATGCAACCCAAGGTGGAAGGGAGGTTGAGTACGGATGAGTAAATCAGCCACGCAATCGAATCCAAATATGATGGCTCGTGCACGTGGTCCACGAGGCTTTGGTGGCCCAGTAGAAAAAGCAAAGGATTGGAAGAGAACAATACGACGAATTTGGAGGCAAATGGAGAAGCAAAAAGCTGGGTTAATTTTTTCCGTTATCTTTGTAATCCTCTCCACAATTCTAGGGCTTATTGGACCATATTTAATTGGGGTTATTATTGATGAGTATATCATTCCAAAAGATGTGTCTGGGACGATAACCTTCTTGGGGATACTTACTGCCGTATACGTGGCAACTGCATTGTTTACCTGGTTGCAAAATTATATGATGGTTCGGGTTTCTTTAGAAACTATACGGAATTTACGGCAAGAATTATTTAATAAGCTCCAAACTCTCTCCTTGAGATTCTTTGATAATCGTACGCACGGTGACTTAATGAGTAGGGTAACAAATGATATTGATACTTTAAATAATGCATTAAGCCAGAGTATCATCCAAATCCTTTCTTCAATTTTAATGGTTTCAGGAGTAGCAATTGCTATGTTTTCCCTTAATTGGGTTCTTGCTATAGTGACCCTCCTTGTCATTCCATTGATGATCTATACAACGAAAAAAATTATTACGTATAGTAGTAACTTTTTTATTAAAAGACAACGTGATTTAGGTCAATTAAACAGTGTTGTTGAGGAATCCATTTCAGGTAGTGAAGTAATTAGGCTTTTTGGTAAAGAGGAAAAAGTAAATGACCAATTCTCGGAGGTCAATGAACGATTGCGCGGATCAGCCATGGCTGCTGATACTGTTTCGGGATTTCTTGGTCCAGTTAATAACTTTATAAACAATATAGGGCTTGGTCTTGTCATTGCAGTAGGTGCTGTACTTGCCGTGCACAACCTGGCAACTGTTGGGATTATAGGGTCATTCGTTCTATATTCACGTCAGTTTTTTAGACCAATTAATCAGCTTTCGAATTTAATCAATCTGTTCCAATCTGCCATAGCAGGGGCGGAGCGTGTCTATGAAATAATGGATGAAACACCAGATATAGTAGATAAAGAGAATGCGATTACTGTTGATTCATTAAAGGGTGAAGTTGAATTTTCTCATGTCAATTTCAGTTATGAAGAAGATAGCCCCATCTTAAAGAACGTTCATTTTGCTGTTAAAGCAGGTGAGAAGATTGCACTTGTTGGTCCAACCGGATCTGGAAAGACAACCATTATTAATTTATTGACGCGATTTTATGATGTTTCATCGGGTGAGCTAATGGTGGATGGAAGAAACATTCAGGACTATCAACTCAGTGGTTTGCGTAAAAAAATTGGTGTTGTTCTACAAGATACCTTCTTATTCTCAGGTACAATAATGGAGAATATCAGGTATGGGCGTCTAGACGCAACAGATGAGGAAGTGGTCACTGCTGCGAAAATGGCATCAGCTCACCAATATATTCAACATTTGCCTGATGGCTATCATACCTGGATTACATTTGGCGGAGCAAACTTAAGTCAGGGTCAGCGCCAATTATTGGCGATTGCTAGAGCAATTTTAGCAGATTCAGATATTTTAATTCTTGATGAGGCTACTTCTAGTATTGATACAAATACTGAAATTGAAATTCAAAAGGGAATCAATCGTCTAACAGAGGGAAAGACGAGTTTTATTATTGCTCACAGACTAAAAACAATTGAAAATGCTGACCGCATACTAGTTATTCATCAAGGAGAAATCATTGAGTCAGGCACACACAAAGAGCTATTAGCGAAAAAAGGATTCTACTTTAACATGTACGACAGTCAGTTTAACCTTCAGGAGAATATAAATCGGTAAAAATTAGTTTAGGGTCTGGAACAGCCTGGCACATGATGCTAGGCTGTTTTTTGTGATTTCGGTAGTTGGTAGAAAATGAGGTGATGATTTTGGACATAGGAGCGGGTGTGGAAGACAGAGATCGATGAAAAGGAAGAGTAAGAGTCCGAGGATTAATAAAAATAATGGAGGCATCCACTAGGTAATTTTGGTTGAGATTTTGGAGGAGTTGGCGGAATAAAGAAGCACTTCGGGTAATTTGATTAATAGGGTTCTTATATTCACGGCCAGACGAAACAGAATAAAGCTTGTCTGATTTTAGATAACAATCTCCCTGAAAATTTTTAATATCTAGAAGATGAATAATGTCTTGTGAAATAAGTAAAGTATCAATTTGGAAATACGAGTTGTTTACTTCAAATAATAAATCATTGATAATGTATCTCTCTCCATTCAGGTCTTGTATCAATGAGTCAAATTTCACCTCCCCTTCATATCCTCTTTCAAGGTTTTGATGGTGGAATTTATCCTTTGAAGTTAACTCCATACGCGTATCTAATGAGCGTAAAGCTAACAATTCATCTGATTCGGTTCGAGGTTTTAGTATCAAACCCTTACTTCCTTTCATTATTCTATTTCTTAGTTTAAATGAAAACCAGGCTATAATTTATGAAAATTCTGTTAACAATCAAATATAGGAAAAACTTATCTATTTATATAAAAAAGATTAATTTTCTTAATCACGCCTTTGCCACTATACTTAAGGTGCAAGGGGTGGTAAAGAATGGAATATGTAATTCTGTTTTTAATTGGGATTTGTGCAACGACTGTGGGAACGCTCGCTGGTGGTGGGGGACTAATTAGTTTACCATCCATGTTAATCTTAGGAGTACCTGTTCACTCAGCAATTGGAGCGAATAAAGTTTCAAATACGATTAGTTCATTTTCGAGCTTCTTCTATTTATTACGGAAAAAGGAGCTTTCTTTAAAGAAGTCCATTTGGATTATACCTGTTAGTCTATCTGGTGGAATAAGCGGGGGTTTAATTGCCTCAAAAATATCAGCAGAAAATATGTATTGGGTTGCCGTTGTTCTGTTGCTTTTTGCCTTTATTATTTCGTTTGTAGGAAAAGGGGATTTTACTGGAAATGAACCATTGAAAATTAATAAAATCAGTGCACCAGGACTGTACAGTATTGGAATATATGATGGGATATTTGGACCTGGTCAGGGAACATTAATGCTCTATCTATACAACCATTTAAATGTAGCATACATTCAGGCAGTTGGATTGGTACGACTCGCTACTTTTTCAAGTTGTTTTGGAGCTGCGATGACTTATATTGCGACTGATAAAATAATCTGGCCCACCACGATTGCATTGTTGTTAGGTTCATTAACAGGTGCACAAATTGGTGTGCGTATCGCTCAGAAGCTAAAGCCACAATATGTCAAACCCATATTACGGATCGTGACAGTACTACTTATCATTCAAATCATTAGTGAAAATGTACGTTAATACAAATATTTGGACTTAATAAAAGGGTCCAGATTTTTGTATGGTTAGGAAATTGGAAAATTCCACTTTTTGGACCTTTTTGCATTAAGTTAGATACCTCTATCGTAAGCAGCCAGCCCAACTTAAGGTCTAGCCGATCCGTCTCAAGGAGAACACGCCTTTAGTCTTATGTCTTATGCTTGTAGGACTTACGCAGGACAACAAGGAGGTCTTCGAGAGAATGAGCATCGCACGAAGAAATGCAAAGCTTTTTCGAGGATGTGTTGACATCGACGTTTGCTCTCACGACGTGGCAGCAGTAAGGCAACGGTTTCGTTTTCAAGGCGCTTAGGCTTTTGTTTTTTTGGTTATCCTATCCACAAGGAGTGTGAAGGCAGTGAATCCATTTTGTCCTGAAATGTGGAATGAGGACCCAACACCAGAGGACCAGAGGGATTGTAAGGAATGCGGGCTTTATCAACAGGGGGCGCGAATGATTTGGGGGGAAGGAAATCCAAGAGCTCCGATCATGTTTATTTTAGATAATCCTGGTTCCCGCGAAAATCGTGATGGTAAGCCAATGGTTTGTGGAACGAGGCAAACGATGCAAAAAGCTGCATATGAAGCAGGGCTAGATAAAGGGCAGATATATGTGACATATATTTTAAAGAGACAACCGAAACGGGCTTATGATAAGGGCAAGACACGAGAAATCTGCATGCGCCATTTATATGACCAACTAGAGAAACAGAAACCGAAAATCATTGTTTGTCTTGGAAACGTGGCTGTTCAATCCTTTTTTCAGAACTCTGAACTTGAAGTTAAAGGGCTAAGGGGAAATTTCTATCAAATGAATGGCTATCAAACAACTGTCGCGTACCATCCGCTTGCAGCTAGGAGAAGGCCGAATTTGTATCCACTTCTGTTGGAGGATATGGAGTTAGTTGTGTCAGAACTTCGAAAGCAAATATAAAAAGACGGGTTCAATGGAATGAACCTGTCTTCATTTCAGTTACCTGTATATTTAAAAGAATAGATATGCGTTTTTGTTAAATCAATTACTTCCTCAATAAACTCTTCCTGAGATTCTTTGAAGTCACTTGTAATCCAATTTCGAATAAGTCCATAAAAACCGTAGGCCGTGTACATTTTAAAATAGTCCATATTGACGGGAATATCATTAATGGTTCTAAATATGAACTTTTCTTGATAGATTTTTAGAATGGTTTGAGGGAAGCTCGTATGCAGTCCAGGCAATGTATCGTCATATTTAATGAGTTCAAAAAAGTCCCGATTCTCATCAATATAGGAAACTATATTAAAGGATGGTTTACTGATCTTTGAGGTATGCACCTCCTGGCCCGCAGTATATGGCTTTCCTACAGAATTCCACAACCCTAACATCATGGAATTCAAAAGATCTTCAGCTAAATCAATCTTATCTAGGTAATGAACATAGAATGTGCTTCGATTATAGGAAGCTTTATTTACAATATCCTTTACAGATATGGCATTGTAGCCTTTTTCTTTGATAAGTTCGATAAGAGCTGATTTAAAATGTTCTTTTGTTCGATTTCGTCGCTTAAATCGTAAATCCACTCTATCATTCATTAAAAAAACCTCCTTAAAATAGACAAATGTATGTAAATTGTCTATTAATTAGACATTTTGATTTTTTTTGATGATTTCTTAAATGTGAACAAAATAGTAATATTTGATTATGACCAAATGGTAGCGCTTCATTATGGTCATAACTATTTCGAAATAGATATTCCAATATTTCTATTATATATTAAGGGAGGATTTATCGAATGGGGAAATTACAAGATAAAGTGGCAATTATTACAGGTGGAGCATCTGGAATCGGTGCAGCAACTGCACGTTTATTTGTTGAACAAGGGGCAAAGGTTGTTCTTGTTGATCTAAATGAAGAAAAAGGGAAAGCATTCGAAGAAGAATTAAGAGCGCTTAATGCAGAAGCATTATTTGTAAAAGCAAATATTACTAGTGAAGAAGAAGTAGCAAATATTTATAAACAAACAATTGAAGCATTCGGTAAAGTGGATATTGTATTCAATAATGCAGGTATCGGACGTGTTCAACCATCACATGAATTAGAGTATTCTGAGTGGAGAAATACGGTGAATGTTGATTTAGACGGCGTTTTCTTAGTGGCTCGCGAAGCGATTCGTGAATTCTTGAAAACAGGTGGCGGTGTCATTGTAAACACTGCATCTATGTATGGTTGGGTTGGTTCACCAGGTTCAGCGGCATATAACGCTGCAAAAGGTGGCGTAGTAAACTTAACTCGTTCATTAGCACTTGAATATGCTGAACAAAACATTCGTGTAAATGCTTTATGCCCAGGGTTCATAGATACACCAATTATCCCTGAAGAAAGTAAGCAGGTATTACGTGATATGACTCCAATGAAACGTCTTGGACAAGCAGAAGAAATGGCGAAAGCTGTATTATTCCTTGCGAGTGATGATTCTACATTTATGACAGGAAATAGCTTAATTGTTGATGGTGGCTATACGGCTCAATAAAATATTTGGCTCATTACCTAATCGGTGGTGGGCCTTTGTTATTTTCGGGGAAATAGTTTTCTATAATAACATTAAGAAAAAATATATTGACGTAATCATGCTTTTTTGCAATAATAAACACAATTAAATAACTGGTACCTTTAATTCAGTCCAGAGAGGCTGGCAAGGACGGCGGATTTTATTAGAAGACATGGGGATACGTGTATACTTTTCCCTACGTACTTTTAATAGATAAAGAGGCTAATTGTCAGGAAAACTGGTAATTAGCCTCTTTTTTTCTGCTTGCTTCTGGTATCAGAAAATGATCATACAGGAGGAATCATTCATGAAAAAAGTGGATTCAGAGTTTTCATGGCAAGCAGTGCCACAGTCAAATCGAAATGGGTTTTGGAAGACATTATCTGTTATGTTAGGTCTTACGTTTTTCTCAGCAAGTATGCTTGCTGGTGGAGAAATGGGGATGGGCTTAACTTTCACTCAGTTTATGACCATCGTACTTGCAGGAAATCTTGCGCTTGGCATTTATACAGGTACACTCGCTTATATTTCAGCGAAAACGGGCCTTTCAACTCACCTATTGGCAAAATATGCATTCGGAAATAAAGGATCTTATCTACCATCCTTTTTACTAGGATTTACACAGGTTGGTTGGTTCGGAGTAGGAGTTGCAATGTTTGCTGTTCCAGTCGCAAATGCAATGGACTGGAATGTGTATATGTTAATCTTCTTCTTTGGGATTGCAATGACGGTAACATCTATATTTGGAATGAAAGCACTAGTGGTTTTAGGGTTCATCGCAGTACCAGCGATTGGGATATTAGGTAGCTACTCTGCAGTTGAGGCAACACGGGTATTAGGTGGATTTGGAGCTTTAATGGATTATAAACCAACTGTATCCATCACACTTTCTGCTGCACTCACCATTTGTATCGGATCATTCATTAGTGCAGGTACGCTAACACCAGACTTTGCAAGATTTGCAAAAACGTCACGTTCAGCTGTAATTGCAACAGTGATTGCCTTTTTCCTTGGAAACAGCTTTATGTTCTTGTTCGGTGCAATCGGTTCAATGTCTTATGGCTTAGCTGATATTTCAGAGGTTATGTTTCTACAGGGATTGATGATTCCAGCAATTATCGTTCTAGGATTAAATATATGGACAACCAATGATAATGCTCTCTATGCATCAGGATTAGGGTTTGCGAACATCACGAAAATATCAAAGAAAGTGTTTGTAGTAGTAAATGGGTTAGTTGGAACCATACTAGCAATGTGGATGTACAACAACTTTGTAGGGTTCTTAACCCTTCTCGGAGCTGCTATTCCTTCAATCGGTGCCATTATTATAACGGACTACTTCTTTGTAAAACGAAGAGAGTATATCGCTTTTGAAAACATGACATTTAAATCAGTAAACTGGATTTCGATTGCGGCATGGGCGGTAGGTGTTGGGTTTGCACAATTTGCACCAGGAATTACACCGCTTAATGCCTTACTCGGAACAGCGGTTATCTATTTCGTATTCATGAAATTAGCAGAAGCCAAAAAATTAAGAGAAGCAAAGGTGATTTTAAATTGATTATTAAAAATGCAACCTTACGAGGAAAAGAAGGACTTTGGCATCTTGTTATCAACGAGGGTCGATTTGAAAAAGTTACGAAAGAATTAGATGAAGTAGAATTTAAGGGGGAAATAATCGATGTAGGTGGCTCGCTCGTTCTGCCACCCTTCATCGAGCCTCACATTCACTTAGATACGACATTAACGGCTGGTGAGCCTGAGTGGAACCTAAGTGGGACTCTATTTGAAGGAATTCAGCGCTGGTCACAACGAAAAGAATCATTAACACTCGAGGATGTAAAAACACGTTCAAAGAAAGCTATTAAATGGCAAATTGCACAAGGGATTGGGCATATACGCACACATGTCGACGTGACTGACCCAACATTAACAGCGTTAAAAGCAATGTTAGAAGTGAAAGAGGAAATGAAAGAGTACGTAGACATTCAACTTGTTGCTTTTCCGCAAGAAGGTATTTTATCGTATCCAAATGGAATAGAATTGCTTGAAGAAGCAATAAAAATGGGTGCCGATGTTGTTGGTGGAATTCCGCATTTTGAATTCACACGTGAATATGGTGTCGAGTCAATGAAGATTGCCTTTGACTTAGCAGAGAAATATGACCGTTTAGTCGACATCCATTGTGATGAAATTGATGATGAACAATCCAGGTTTGTTGAAGTAGTAGCGAAGGAAGCGTATGAGCGTGGACTTGGAAGTCGTACAACAGCAAGCCATACAACAGCAATGGGATCGTACAATGATGCTTATACGTATAAGCTATTTCGTTTGTTAAAGCTTTCGAATATCAATTTTGTATCAAATCCGCTTGTGAATATTCATTTACAAGGACGATTTGATACGTATCCGAAGCGCAGAGGGCTGACTCGAGTAAAAGAGTTAGCTGAGGCTGGCTTAAATGTGTGCTTTGGTCATGACGATATTTTTGACCCATGGTATCCATTAGGTACAGGCAATATGCTGCAGGTTCTTCATATGGGAATCCATGCATCACAATTAATGGGTTATGAGCAAATTGTGAATTCAATTGATCTGATTACAACAAACAGTGCAAAAACACTACAAATTGAAGAACACTATGGTATTTTGGAAGGAAAGCCAGCAAACTTCATAGTCATGGATGCGGAGAATGAATACGAAACAATCCGTAAACAAGCAAAAGTCCGCTATTCATTTAGGAACGGAAAAATCATTGCAGAAACAAAGCCAAGTGAAACAATGATTACCTTAGAGCAAACAGAAGCAATTGATTTTAATAAGTAAAAAAAGGGCATCCAGTTGGTTGGATGCCCTACCTTAATTCTATAGAGGTTTATACCCTTGATAAGGATGAGATATTAACCTTGTCCCATTCTTTGCTGACGTACATCATTTTTATGAATCGTAACTTGATGTGGCAATGGAATTTCAATTCCATTTGCATCAAAGGCTTCTTTAATCACTTTGCGGAGTTGACGTTCAACAGCCCATTGTTCTCCATTGACCGTTTTTGCTATTACCCGAAGTACGATATCAGATGTGCCAATTGCTTGTACACCAATGACATTTGGACCCTCGACAATCACTGGATTGTCAGTAGCCGCTTTGTCACAAGCGTCTTGCATGACAGTGATGGCTTTGTCGATATCTTCACCATAAGCAATGCCAATGTCAACAAGGGCACGCATATTTCCTCGCGAATGGTTGCTAACACTTGTAATGTCACGATTCGGGATATAATGTAACGTTCCATCAAAGCCGCGAATTTGAGTCGTGCGTAAGCCCACAGCCTCTACAACCCCATCAATCGTTCCAATAGTGACATAATCATTCACATCGATTTGTTTTTCTAGTAATAAGAAAAAGCCTGTCACAACATCGCTCACAAGTCCTTGAGCGCCAAAACCAACTGCTAATCCAACAATACCAGCTCCAGCTAATAGACTAGCAACAGGGATTTCAAAAATCCCAAAAATAGAAGCCACTAACATGAAAATCAAAGCATATGAAAGAATGTTTTCCATAAGCTTTTGAAGAGTATGGGCACGTCCTAAGGTAATGTTTTGTTTAGCCTGTAATTTTGTAAAAGTGCGCTCAATAATTTTGTTTCCCACTTTCTTAACGATGAAAAAAGCGATTAAAACACCAATTACTTTTAATAAAGTAAATCCAATGCTAAGGAGTAGCGACTCCCAATCAATATTCAATAGATTTAACAAAATACCATCCTTCCTAACTCATAGCTTTTTACTTAGTAAGAGAATAACATAATCAGTTAAAATGACACCATATTTTCGATAAAAAAACCCTGTGAATTTAGCTCACAGGGGGGTGTTCAAACGATTTATTTTATATAGTTATCGAAATAACCTTGGATGTAAATAAATGGAGTACCTTTATCACCACTACCTGATGTTAGATCAGAAAGGGAGCCGATTAGGTCAGTTAGTCTTCTAGGTGTCGTACCTTGTGCTTCCATTTGACCGACAAGATCATCCTCTTTATTTGCGATAAATTCTGAGATTGCTTTTTTAAGTTCTTCACCTTTTAAATCAGCGAAATTATTATCAGCAAGATATTTTAATTTAACTTCGTTAGGTGTACCTTCAAGGCCTGCTGTGTAGGCAGGTGAGACTACTGGATCAGCAAGTTCCCAAATTTTTCCGACTGGATCTTTAAATGCACCGTCACCGTAAACCATTACTTCTACAGTTTTACCTGTTTTTTCTTTAAGAAGTTCTTGAATTTTATCGACCATAGGTTGACAGTTACGAGGAAAAAGTTTCACTGAATCCTCAGTTGCTTTGTTGGAACCGAGTAAACCATAGTCTTCATTAAAGCCACTTCCGTCAATAGACTCAGCCAAAATATTATCTAGGCTGTATACCTTTTTGCCACCATTTGCTTTTAGGATTTTCTTTGTACGGAATCTTGAATGAATGTCACAAGTGAGAACACTCTTTGTATAGTCTAGAATTGTTTTTGGATTGTTTGAGAAGATAACTTCGCACTCAACACCATATTCTTCCGTTAGAGATTTATAGTAATCAATGTAATCTACGCCAGTAAAAGTGTGCTTATTATGTCCGAATAGTTCACGGAATTGTTGTTCTGTTAACACATCCGTCCAAGGGTTAATGCCTTTTTCATCAAGCTCGTCAAGGTCAACTAAGTGGTTACCTACTTCGTCAGATGGGTAGCTCAACATAAGGACAATTTTTTTCGATCCTTTTGCAATTCCTCGAAGACAGGTAGCAAATCGATTACGACTTAAGATAGGAAAAATAACACCAACTGTATCATCGCCAAACTTTGCTTCGACATCCTTTGCAATATGGTCAATTGACGCATAATTGCCTTGGGCACGAGCAACGATCGACTCAGTGATTGTTACGATATCTTTATCCTGAATCGCAAAGCCTTCAACTTCAGATGCTTTTAACACACTTTCTACAACGATTTGCTCAATATTGTCACCTTTATTGATGATTGGGCCACGTAAACCTCTAACAACTGTTCCAACTACTCTTTCCAAAACGGATCACTCCTACACGATAAAAGTTTTTTTATAATCTCTACTAGTAATATACATCTATTATGTGATATAAGTAAAATTAATATATCTAATAATGGGTATAAGGGGTAGTTATATGATTGGGAAATTAGATTTGTATAAGGTTTTCAGTACAGTTGCCAAAAACGGAAGCTTTTCAAAAGCGGCAAAGGACCTGTTTATGACACAGCCTGCAGTTAGCCAGGCTATGATGCAACTCGAGAAGGAACTGGACATAAGATTGTTCAATCGTACACCAAAAGGGGTAACACTAACAAATGAAGGAAAGCTTTTATTTGAATATGTTCAATCAGCAATGAATCTTCTCAATATTGGCGAAGAAATGATATTAGAATTTAAAAATCTCACAAAAGGTGAATTAAGAATTGGTGTAGGGGATACAATCTCTAAATATTTTTTACTACAATATTTGGAAATATTCCATACAAAGTTTCCAAATATAAAGTTTAAAATTGTAAATGGAACCACCCACGAGCTGATCTCCTTGCTGAAGCTAGGTGAGGTGGATATTGCTATTTGTAACTTTCCAGTAAATGATCCGACTCTCGCCCAAATTCCTTGCATGGATATCCATGATATTTTTGTATGTGGGAAAAAATATCAACACCTGTTATCAAAAAAGATAAGCATGAAAGAGCTGGTCAAACATCCATTGATTTGTCTTGAACCACAATCGGTTTCACGAATCTATGTAGATGAATTTTTGCTATCAAAAGGATTACGAATTTCCCCTGAATTTGAACTTGGCTCACATGACCTCTTATTAGAGTTTGCAAAAATCAATCTAGGGATTGCCTGTGTCACAAAAGAATTTTCACAAGAATACCTAAACCATGAAGTCCTATATGAGATACAACTTACAGATCCAATCCCAAAAAGGAGTATTGGTATCTGCTACGTTAAAAATGTTCCTCTTTCACCGGCGTCAACAAAGTTTGTTGAGATTATTGAGCAGGGGCGATGAGGGTTTAGTTTAAAATTCGCGCTTTGTTAGTGGAAAAAGTGTAGGACATCTTTTAACTAGTAGAAAAAACACATGTAAGTCGGAGCCATCCCATTTGCAATTTTCTTCGTAATTATTGATATGGGAATCCAAATTGTATAAACATCCCCAGTGCATAAAATAATAAAGGCATCAAGTAAGAAAGTGTGAGCAAAAATGAACTTAAAAAGTCGTTTATCCATTGCTTTTATTCTTTGCCTTTTTTCCCTTTTTGTATTTGGATTTTTGGCTTATTTTATCCATGGTCATGATATTATTCATTTTGATCACCATGTCATTTCTTTTGTACAAGCTATGGAGTCTGCTTGGCTAACATCTATAATGAAACTACTTTCATTTATTGGGTCCGCTCCCGTAATCATTGTATTCTCTCTTTTTGTATTGTTTTTTCTCTATAAGGTACTGAAACATCGGTATGAGCTCATTTTATTTATTGCAGTTATGGCAGGGTCTCCGTTTTTAAATGGTATTCTGAAAGAATGGTTTGAGCGGGCTAGACCAGACTTTCACAGGTTAGTTGACATCTCGGGTTACAGCTTTCCGAGTGGCCATGCAATGAATGCTTTCACATTTTATGGAATGGTTACCTTTTTACTCTGGCGTCATATTCCAGTGAGGTGGGGGCGGACGGCTCTACTGCTATTTAGTGGAGTGATGATTATTGGTATTGGGCTTAGCCGTATCTATTTAGGTGTTCATTATCCAACAGACATAATTGGTGGATACTTTGCAAGTGCCACATGGCTCGGATTCTCAATTTGGTCCTTTCAATGGTTCAAAGATCGTCAAACGCATAAGTACACAAGATTTGGAACAAGTTAAGATATCTGATGAACCTGAGGTAGCGTAAGTATGGTTTCCACGTCCAAATGTTTTTGTCGAATCATGCAGAAATGTTTATATTGAAAATGTAAGCGTTACCATTTATAATAAAGTCAGGTGGATGACATGTGTGGTCATCATGGTATTTGGCGAAGGCGGGGCCGATACTGTAGTTGAGTAACACGTTAAATGATTAACCTCTTTAAAAAGTATTATTTAAAAGAGACCATTTAATTCAATTATTGAATTACTTGGTCTTTTTTCTGTTTGTCAGGATTTTAGTCAAAGAACATTTTGTAGGTAAATGAAATTGGGTCTGCTATAAGGGGAGTGTTGATGGTATACTGGAGACGTTTGTCTTTTTCAACGAACGCAGCATAGGTCATACGAACCAACGGAATGTGTTCTGGTAGCACTTTCATGGTTCGATGGAACTATATTCCAATAATGACATTTATTATAAATAATATTTTGATATAATTATATTTTCTGAAAAGTATTGCTTTTGGATATTTTACGTGATATATTAATGACTATCAAATTGATAGTTGTTAGCAAGTCCAAATTACTAGAATAATTTTTGCCTTAGATGAACGTATTTTGGAAAAACTATTTTTAAGGTTATCTAAGGTGGTTTAGGAGGAATAGATATGTCATCAAGAGATTCATTTAGCAACATAGTTGCGGTAGGCTTTATGTTATTTGCATTATTCTTTGGAGCAGGAAACTTAATCTTCCCAGTGCAATTAGGTCAGTTGGCTGGAGATAATGTATTTTCAGCGAATCTTGGCTTTATCATTACAGGTGTAGGGTTACCTGTACTTTGTATATTAGCTTTAGCTTTTTCAGGAAAAAGTGATTTGGAATCATTAGCAGGTAGAGTGAATCCAATATATGGAGTTTTCTTTACCGTTGCACTTTATTTAACAATTGGTCCATTATTTGCAATTCCAAGAACGAATACAGTTGCATATGAAATTGGAATTGTGCCATTTTTAGAAAACCAATCAAGTTACCTTCCATTATTATTATTTACGATCATTTTCTTTGGGGTAACATTATACTTTTCTTTAAAGTCTAGTAAAATTGTCGACATTGTTGGGAAAATGTTAACACCAATCTTATTAATTGTCATTGCCATTTTAATTATTGCAGCATTTGTAAATCCAATTGGTGCTATACAAGAGCCAACTGAAACTTATATGACAAATAGTTTCTTTAAAGGTTTCCAAGAAGGTTATAACACGATGGATGCTCTTGCAGCATTTGTATTCGGGATTATTGTTATAAACATCATGAAGGATCGCGGAGCAACTTCTAAAAAGCAAATCATGATTTCAACTGGTAAAGTTGCATTAGTTGCAGGTGTTTTACTTGCTGCGATTTATTCATCACTTGCGTTTTTAGGTGCTACTAGTGTAGATGGTCTGGGTCTTTTAGATAATGGTGGCTCTATTCTGGCAGCTGCTTCTAACCATTTCTTTGGATGGTATGGGAAAGTGATTCTTGCTGTCATAGTAATTGCGGCATGTTTAACAACAAGTATTGGACTTATTACATCATGTGCAGCATACTTTTCAAAGCTTGTGCCAGCTTTATCTTATAAGAAGTGGGCTGTGGTCTTTACAGTATTTAGTGCAGTAATTTCAAACTTTGGTTTAAGTGCCATTATTAGTTTTTCAATTCCAGTATTAGTTGCTTTATATCCGTTAGCCATTTGCTTAATGGTATTAACTTTCTTGCATCCCCTTTTCAAGGGCCGCAAAGAAGTATACCAAGTTAGTATTTTAGTTACACTTGTTTTAAGTGTGAATGATGGTTTGAATGCAGCTGGAGTGAAAATTGCAGCTATCAATGAGCTTTTTGAAACCATTCTTCCTTTATATTCAGTTGGTTTAGGTTGGCTTGTTCCAGCAATTATTGGTGGAGTTATCGGATATATCATTAGTATAATTAAGCCTGCGGCACTAAATCCAGAGCCAATTGAGGATTAATATGATAAAAGAGAGACCACGGGGATTCCCCGTGGTTTTGTTCTTCCATATTCTTTGTTATACTGTTTAATAATGATGTAGCAGGCTAAACCTAAATAAGGTGTTTCTTTATAAAGAGACAGTTTATTTAGGTTTTTTACTTTTTGAAAAGCGAGGGAGTTTGGTATGAAACTGATTGCTTCTGATTTAGATGGAACTCTATTAAATATGAATAGCAAGGTGAGTGAGACGAATGCTCGTGCTATTCAAAAGGCAATTGATAAAGGGATAAAGTTTGTAGTTGTAACTGGAAGGTCTTATGATGCTGCTAATATGCCCCTTGAGGAAGTCGGGATTACTTGTCCAATTATCACATTAAATGGTGCAAGTACAGTTGATGTAAATAAAAATATCTTGCGTGATATTCCGATGGATATATCGGTTTGTGAGAAAGTATTTACAGCCTGTCAAAAAGGTAGAATGTATACAGAATTCTTTACGAATAAGGGATTATTTTCGTTTGGAAGAGATCAGTTTATTGATCGTATGACGCGATGGTGGAAAACCATTAATCCAGATTTTACAGACGAGGAAATTCAACAAAAAATCGAACTGCGTTTCCAAAATGAGAGTGTACAGTTTATTGAAAGTTACGACCAACTAATGACAACACCTAATCTTAAAATATACAAGCTTTTAAGTTTTGCAGAAGATGAAGAAAGCCACAAGAAAGTTTTCGATGAGCTTAAAAGTGAAGAAGGAGTGTTGATTACTTCTTCTGGTTATCTAAATCTAGAGTTCAATCATCCAGATGCCAAAAAAGGCTTAGCGCTTAAGGAATTGGCAGATAGCATGGAGATTGACATGAAGGATGTAATGGCTTTAGGGGATAATCTTAACGATAAAAGTATGCTTGAGATGGCAGGGCGTGGCGTCGCGATGGGAAATGCAGATAAAGAAATAGTAAGTCTTTGTACATATCATACAAGGACAAATGATGAAGATGGGGTAGCATTTGCAATTGAAGAAATGCTAAAGGAGTATGATCTTTAAGACCATGCGCATGAAGCAAAATCTATCGTAGAATGACCACGGTAGACTATAAT
This sequence comes from Bacillus nitroreducens, assembly GCF_964021195.1. NCBI lineage: Bacteria > Bacillati > Bacillota > Bacilli > Caryophanales > Bacillaceae > Bacillus > Bacillus nitroreducens. The sequence goes on from NZ_CAXHYI020000003.1 coordinate 1,170,700, forward strand.
AGAAATGTTTAGATCTTGAAACGAAAAAATAGTTGAAAGGGGTCTTACAATGAGTCAGTTTATTGGATATGTTGGTACCTATACAAAAGGAGATAGTAAAGGAGTTTATACGTTTACGTTAGATATTGATGAGAAAAAAATTCAGGATGTAAAACTCGCTGCAACTTTAGAAAACCCTACATATGTAACAGTTAGCCAAGACAATCGTTTTCTTTACTCTGTGATTAAGGAGGGAGAAACAGGTGGTGTAGCTGCTTATGAAATTGATTCACAAACAGGTGATTTAAAGGCACTAAATAGTATGGTTTCAGATGGTGCATCTCCTTGTCATGTTAGTGTGAACAAAGCAAATACTCAGGTTGTGACGGCAAACTACCATAAGGGTACAATTGAGCTGAATTCGATTAATAGTGAAAGTGGAAGAATTGAATCCATTCAATCAGTGGTTGCACATGAAGGCTCAGGTCCACATGAAAGGCAGGAGAAGCCTCATACCCATTTTTCAGGTTTTACTCCAGATGAAAAATATGTGGTAGCAGTTGATTTAGGTATTGACCAACTTATCACCTATGAAATTCAGGAAGAAGGATTAAAAGAGGTAACTCGTTTGTCTGTAAAACCAGGAAGTGGACCAAGACATATTGCCTTCCATCCAAATGGAAAACATGCATACATCATGACTGAGCTAAGTAATGAAGTGATTGCTCTTTCCTATGACAGCAATAACGGTAGTTTTACTGAACTACAATATATATCTACGATTCCTGGAGATTTTACTGATAATAGTCAAGGAAGTGCTATTCATATTTCCAAGGATGGGAAATTTGTGTATGTCTCTAACAGAGGACACAATAGTATCGCAGTCTTTCAAGTAGATGAAACTTCAGGTAATCTTACACTAGTAGAAAGAGTTTCATCAGGAGGAGATTGGCCACGTGATTTCGTTTTTGATCCAACTGAAAAGTTCCTTGTAGGCTCTAATCAAGAATCAAGTAACCTTGTACTTTATTCAAGAGATTCGGACACAGGAAAATTAACCCTACTAGATTCAGATATAACCGTACCATACCCTGTATGTGTGAAATTTTTAAATGTGTAAAACCAGTAAGGACCTTAGCTAAATGGCTAAGGTCCTATTTCATTTTATATTCCTAGTGTCCAGCATTCATAGTTGGGTTTCAAATGGGGAATACTATAAAAAAACATTTTAGAATGAAGGGGACTTACTAGTGGAAGATAAAACCAAGATTCCGTTAACAGCAGCGGAAATGTCAACCTTATGGATGCAGTATCTGAATGACTCATTGGCCGAATGTGTAAGTAAATATTTTGTTCAGACAGTAGAAGATCCTGAAATAAAACCAATAGTGGATAAACTTTTACACACATCGGGGTCACATTTGGATACGATTAAGCAGATATTTGAAAAAGATCAATTCCCAGTTCCTGTTGGTTTTTCAGATGAAGATGTCAATCCAAAAGCCCCTAGGTTATTTTCAGATATATTTATCACCAGGTATTATCGTCAAATGTCAATTTTAGCAATGGCTTCGAGTAGTGCTGCATTGGGGCTTGTCACTCGTCCTGACATTGTTGAGTTTCATAAAAAGGTATTAGAAGAAAGTGTAATGGTACAGGATTTATTACGAGGGGTTATGCTAAAACAAGGTACCTATATAAAACCACCATATATATCTGTCCCTGAGAAGGTCGATTTTGTTGAAAAGCAAAGCTTTCTAACAGGGTTTTTTGGCGATAAACGAGTCGTTACGGCTCCAGAGATTACGCACTTGTATGTAAATATTCAAACGAACTCGATAGGAAAGGCGCTTATGGTTGGATTTGCCCAAACAGTAAAAGATCCAGAAGTGAAAGATTATCTAGTAAGAGGAGCTAAAATTGCACAAAAGCATGTTGATACTTTCAGCCATTTCCTGCAAAAGGATAACCTATCTGCACCAATGACTTGGGACTCCGCTATCACAAGTTCAACTGAGGCAGTTTTTTCAGAAAAGCTTATCATGTTTCATGTTTCTGGGATGGTTGCAGCTGGTATAGGTAATTACGGAATGGCAATGGCTGCAAGTCCGAGGAGAGATTTAGGGGTAAAATACGCATCGTTGCTCCCTGAAATTACGGCCTATGCTGAGGATGGAGCTAAGCTTATGGTTAAAAATGGCTGGTTAGAGGAGCCTCCTCAAGCCGATGATCGTAAAAAACTTACTGGAAAATAATGAACGACTGTCAACAAGCAGTCGTTTTTTGCTTTTTTGAAATACACATCTTATTTTAGAAAAACTACTATAAATTTACAAATTTAAATTGATTAGTAGATTGTTAATATGCTACTATACTAATATAATAGGAAGCGTTTTCAATGATAAGATGGTGGTAAATGTCCAAGGAGAGGGTAATGATGGAGTACAATCAGGTAAGGAAAAGAGAGAGAGGTACAAGAAGAGAGTTTGTATACTCGTATCTCTATGATCAAATTATTAATTTATCGTTAAAACCAGGTACACCTATTTCAGAAAGTGAAATTGGGACCCAGCTAAATGTAAGCCGAACACCCATTAGGGAAGCACTGATACAACTTGCAAAAGAGAGTTTAATTGACATCAGGCCACAAATTGGGACGTTTGTATCATTAATCGATCCAAAGATAATTGAGGAATCAAGATTTATGAGAAAGGCCATCGAGTTAGCTGTAATTCGTGTTGCAACAGAGAAGTTAACCTCTGAAACATATTATAAATTAGAAAAAAATTTAATTATGCAAGAAATAGCATTAAGAGAAGGAAATTATAAGGATTTTTTGGCATCTGATGATGAATTTCATGAACTCATCTATAAAGGCTCAGGAATGGATCGTATTTGGCAAGGAATTGACCAAATGAATGGACAGTATAAGCGAGTAAGAATGCTCCGCTTAATTACAACAGTGGCAAAAGATTGGGAAGAAATTTTAGAGGAACATAGATCAATTTTTAATGCCTTAAAACATCACGATGTTGAGGCTGCAGAAGCAACTGTAGAAGAACATATTACAAAAGGGATTGCCCATATGTACGATTTTAAAAAAGAAAAGCCAGAGTATTTTAAAGCAGAAACAGTAACCGTCTAAAATAAAACCCACTCATCTAGTAGAGTGGGTTTATTCATTTTGGCTTAGTTCATATCTTTTTGAAGTTCTTCCATTTTACGCGCAATTAGTGGATAAAAGTATTTTTGGGCACTAGTTGTAGAATTACCTCCAAAGAATCCAGTTCCTGGGCAGGTCTTCACATTGTATTCGGGACCTTTATCTAGTACTCTTTCTCCCGTTCGTAAATCCCACCAGTGGTGGTATGTGATACTATTAATTGAGGGGGTTAACCCAAATTTTAAACTTAAAACCGCATTGACGTAAATAATGGTGTCACTATGTTCCTTTGTCATGACATCTTGGCCTATATCAAAGTTTCCAACGTGCTCAATTGCGATACCAACAGAGTTAGCCTTGCTACCTATTGTGCCTTCAGGAGCAATGGATAATGGCCTTGAAACAACCACTTTCCCATCTGGAAACGTAGTAATGTTTTGAGCGATATGTTTCCACCCCATATGAGTTTTATGGAACTCTTCCATGCCTTTTACTAGTTCAAAATGGTTAGTACCGTTAAAACGGTTATAGTCTGGAATCCATGTATGGTGTTGTTGAATGAGTGATATTTTTCGTTTGATATTTTGATTAAAGAGCCAATCTTTAAATTCTTCTTTCGTCATTAAGATATGTTCCCCTTGCATGTTCATTTGTTTTGGAGGAATTTTAAGAATCTGACCTGGGAAGACATTCTCGGATGAAAGCTTATTAGCTCGTTTTATCAGTTCTGGTGATGAGCGAAACTCCGATGCAATTTCTTGTAGGGTATCTCCTGCAACAACTTCATAGGTTACGGGAACCCAAAGTTTCTGACCGACCACTACCCTATCTAATTGAAGGCCATTGGTGATTTTTAATTCATCCACTGTGGTTTCAAATCGTTTCGCTATCCCTGGCAATGTATCACCAGCTTGGATGACATAAATAGGATTTGGAGTTGTCGCGTTTGTTACAGTAGGTAAAAATAAGAGACTGAAGAAAAGTCCAATTAGTATAGTCATTTTTATTTTCATAGCATGTATCCTTCCATCATTTGATATGATTAGTTTGTAATAGAAGCTTAATATTATGCCCAAAAGGAGCTTCATCAGGTTCTTTTCATTTTTTAGAGGAAATTCATGTCAGAAACAGAAGTAGTACTACGAAGTATATAATATAAATCCGTTTCTTTATTGGGAAAAGGCAATGGACGTGAGGAGGAAAAAGTCATGTTAGAGTTTGAACCATACATAGATCAGTTTGCAAATATTAAGGTAGTAGGTGTTGGCGGCGGTGGAAATAATGCGGTCAATCGAATGATTGAAGCCGGAGTAGAAGGTGTTGAGTTCATTGCGGTAAATACAGATGGACAGGCCTTAAATCAATCAAAAGCAGAAATCACAATTCAAATAGGGGCATCATTAACACGAGGACTAGGTGCTGGAGCCAATCCACAAATCGGAATGAAGGCTGTTGAAGAAAGTGAAAGTGAGATTGAGGAAGTATTAAAAGGTGCGGATATGGTCTTTGTTACGGCAGGCATGGGCGGTGGTACAGGTACTGGGGCAGCACCTGAAATTGCACGAATTGCAAAAAAACAAGGTTCATTAACAATTGGTGTCGTTACCAGGCCGTTCCGTTTTGAAGGGCGCAAACGAGCAGTAAATGCAGATGCTGGTATTGACGCAATGAAAGAAGCAGTGGACACGTTAATTATTATTCCGAATGAAAAGTTATTGGAGATTGTTGATAAGCGCACACCGATGATTGAAGCATTCCGCGAAGCTGATAATGTTCTCCTTCGAGGAGTTCAAGGGATTTCCGATTTAATTGCTGTACCAGGATTGATTAATCTTGATTTTGCTGATGTAAAAACAGTAATGTCCCATAGAGGTACAGCTTTAATGGGAATTGGTATGGCAAAAGGGGATGGTCGTGCGATTGAAGCAGCACATAAAGCAATCAATAGCCCATTGCTAGAGACATCAATTAGTGGAGCACGTGGTGTCATTTTAAATATCACAGGTGGCAGAAACTTGAGCCTCTTTGAAATTCAAGAAGCAGCAGATGTCATTTCATCTGCAACACATGAAGATTTAAACATGATTTTTGGGTCTGTGATTAATGATAATTTAAAAGATGAGATTATCGTGACCGTAATAGCAACAGGTTTTACGGATAACTAAGAGAAGAGTAATAACCCCCACAGCGCTGTGGGGGTTATTTTACAGTTCTTACGGAAGTAGATAGCCAGCTGCTTGGAAAATGCTGTACCAATCTTCACGCGTTAGATTTACTTCACTTGCTTTGACAGAATCCTTTAAGCGTTCTAAATTCATGGTACCGATAATAGGTTGCATGTTGGCTGGATGACGTAAAAGCCAAGCAATGGCAATCGTTGTATTAGAAACACTATATTTTTCTGCAATTTCATCAATCTTTTGATTCAACTCAGGGCATTTTTCATTGCCAAGAAACGGTCCTTCAAAATAGCCATATTGGAACGGTGACCAAGGTTGAATTGTGATGTCGTGTAATCGACAAAAGTCGAGCACATCTCCATCGCGGTTAATGGATTGATCAATCTGCATATTCCCAGTAACGCCACTTGCAATCATATGAGCATTTGGAATACTAAGTTGCAGTTGGTTCGCAACAATGGGTTGCTTGACATATTTCTTTAGTAATTGAATTTGCATTGGTTTTTGGTTAGACACGCCGAAGTTTCGTACTTTACCAGAGGACTCCAATATATCGAATGCTTCCGCAACCTCTTCAGGCTCAACAAGGGCATCGGGACGATGTAAAAGCAATACATCTAAATAATCTGTTTTAAGTCTTTTTAAGATTCCATCCACAGAGTTTAGGATATGCTCCTTTGAAAAATCAAACATACCTTCTCGAATCCCACATTTGGATTGAAGAATGATCTTTTCACGAACATCGTCATTCATATGTATCGCATCAGCAAAGATTTCCTCACACTCTCCACTCCCATAAATATCAGCATGATCAAAGAAGTTTGCTCCAAGTTCTAAAGCTGTTTGAACAAACTTTTCTGCTTCTGGTTTTTCTAAAGAATTAATTCTCATACAACCTACTGCCACAACTGGTACCTCGAGTGTACTGGTTCCAAGTTTTATTTTTCGCATGAATGAACCTCCTATATTTGTACTGATATTACTGTTTCCTCTTTCTAGTCTACATATTTCAGTTTCGATTGGAAAGTCTAGAAAAAAGGAGGGTTTGGAATGAAACGGAAAAAGCGTGTGTTCATGCTGCTATTACTAACATTTCCACTGTTGTTCTTAATGGGGTGCGAAGACGACAAAGAAAGACCAGAAGTAGGAGAGGATATTGAGGAAATCGGAGAAGAAGACGAATTGGTGATGGCAAAATTGATGATAAAAAAAGAAAAATAAAAAAGTGCTCCTCCATAAGTAGGAGGAACACTTTACTTATTATGCTACATTTGCTGCTGTTTTCGTCGTTTTTCTTTCATTCATACGTTTTGCTAGGTAAGGTATTGCAAATCTGTCTACTCCGTAGTAGTATGTTGCAGCGCCTGCGAATAAGAGAATAACAGCTACTGTATAAAGTACTGGGTTTGTGCTAACTGTTCCAGCAAGTAAGAAGTTTAAGTTCATGAATGCACCTGCAATTAATGCTGGGATCGTTGCAGCACCTAAGATTAAACCAAGACCGACTAGAACTTCACCCCAAGGAATTAGTACATTGATTAATTCAATGTTTGGAAGAGCAAAGCCTTCAAGGAATCCTGCATACCAAGCTTTTACTATAGGAGCTTCGCCACCAGCTTTCGCGATTGCACCTTGGATGAAGCCACCTGCGTCAAACTCTCCAGTTACTTTACCAAAACCAGCTTTAAGCCATTGAATTCCTAACCATACACGTAATACTGTCCAAACAACTGCCATTATTGGTCCTTTTAAGAATGTTTTCATTCTAATCTCCCCTTATTTTAAATTTGTGAAATTATTCACAAGTTGTAGTAAAAAAATATAAGTTCGTAAGTAAGCTGCCAGCTTTTGTAGTAGTTTGTGAAATGTTTCACTAACTTTCTACACTCTTAATATACAACGGTTTAACAATAAAAACAATAGGTGTCACAAATATGACATAAATGTTTTTTTAGGTCTATTTTTTCTATGTATACATAAGATTAGAAGGTGGAAATAAACATGTAAGTAAATATTTTGATTAGGAAAAATATTTTAAAAAGTATTTGACTTTAGGAAATACTCATACTATAATCCAATCTATACAGTAAAGCACAGAAACGTATTAATTGAATAAAGGACTCTTATCCAGAGCGGTGGAGGGACATGGCCCTACGAAACCCGGCAACCTTCAAGAGATTATTCTTGAAAAGGTGCTAATTCCATCAGGTACGATACCTGAAAGATAAGAGGAGGATAAAAATCCCTCTTCTTATTAGAAGAGGGATTTTTGTATAACTAGAGTATTTGATGGTTGCAAACGCATTGGTATAATTCTTAGTTTTTATATAAATATACTAGGTATTTCTGTGTGAACCACATCATGAGGGCTGATACATACTAGAAGTCAATGTAAAAATAGTAATTTAAAGGGGAGAAAAAGGAATGAAGAAAATAAGTGTCATATTTATTGCGGTATTACTATTAGTGGGAATTGTTGGGTGCTCAAATAGTGCAAGTAAAGCAAGTGAAGGGAATGAAAAGCCAAAGAAGATCACATTGGATTACGCCTTTTATTCCCCGACAAGTCTTGTGTTAAAGGAGTTTGGTTGGGCTGAGGAAGTATTTGAAGAAGAAGGAATTGAGGTTGAATTTGTACTTAGTCAGGGAAGCAACAAAGCATTAGAATTCTTGAACAGTGGAAGTGCTGACTTCGGTTCATCTGCAGGAGCAGCCGCTTTAATGGCGAAAGCAAACGGTGCTCCAATTGAATCAGTATACCTTTATTCAAAGCCTGAGTGGACAGCATTAGTAGTAAATAAAGATTCAGATATTCAAAATGTAAGTGATTTGAAAGGGAAAAAAATTGCTGCAACCATTGGAACGGATCCTTATATTTTCTTATTACGTGCCCTGAGTGAGGAAGGACTAAGCCCTTCAGATGTCGAGATTGTGAATCTACAGCACGGAGACGGTGCAGCTGCCTTATCATCAGGTCAAATAGATGCTTGGTCAGGACTAGATCCTCATATGGCAAGAGTTGAACTAGAAACAGATGCGAAACTTTTCTACCGAAATGCTGACTTTAATACGTATGGAACCCTAAATGTACGTTCTGAGTTTGCGGAAAAGTATCCAGAATATGTTGAAAAAGTGATTGAAGTATATGAAAAGGCTCGTGCTTGGACATTAGAAAATCCGGAAGAAGCAACAGAAATCTTAGCAAAAGCGGCAAATATTGATCTTGAAGTCGCGAAAAAACAATTTAATGAACGTAATGATTTTTCAAATCCAGTACCTGGAGAGATTCAAATTGAGGCATTAACGGAAGCGGGTAAAGTTCTCCAAGAACAGGATATTATCAAAAAAGATGTTGAGTTAGATAAATTAGTTCAAGATTTAATTAATCCTACGTTTGCGGAAAAGGTTATCAAACAATAAAGGGAAGTGCCATGCTTTTGTAAAGCTCAAGAAACCATCGGTCTCTGCCATCTAATCCAACTGCTTAAAGAGAGAAACTTTTGTAAAAGCGACTGTTGTGATGGTTACGGAATGAACGGCACCTTGGGCTTTCTAACTATTAGCACTCCCTTGATAGGGGGATATACGATGAGTACAAAAGGTGAAACGCTCTCAAGGCAAATAAAGGTAAAACCAAAGCGTGAGTTTGCTTTAAATGGAAATGTAAAAATAGTCTTACTAGGTAGTATTATTCCTGTGATTTTACTCGTGATTTGGCAGTATTTAAGCCATATAGGTGTCCTAGAAGCGCATCTAATGCCAGCTCCAACAGTTATCCTAGCAAAAATAGTTGAATTTGCAGGAGATGGAAGTCTTTGGGGACACATTGGAATTACCTTATATCGAATCTTTTTTGGTTTTCTGATTGGGGTCGTTGCAGCAGTCATATTTGGTTCTTTGGTCGGCTATTTTAGGGTCGCAGAACAATTACTGGATCCAATGATTCAAGCATTCCGCTCTATTCCGTCTCTTGCATGGGTACCACTGTTTATTCTTTGGATGGGAATTGCAGAACCATCTAAAATTACACTTATTGCAGTCGGTGTGTTTTTCCCAGTGTATTTAAATATTGTATCTGGTATACAAGGTGTCGACCGAAAATTAATTGAGGTAGGGAGAATCTATAATTTTTCAACGTTTGAGTTAATCAGAAAGGTCATTCTACCAGCTTCACTTCCCTCGTTTCTAGTTGGAATTAGAAGTGGATTAGGATTAGGGTGGATGTTTGTTGTTGCTGCTGAATTGATGGGAGCGAGTCAAGGAATTGGGTATTTGCTTGTAGTTGGTCAAAACTCATACTCTCCTGAAACGGTCATTGCGAGCATTGTACTGTTTGCCATATTAGGTAAAATAACAGACTCCATTTTAAAGAAAACAGAGGAAAAAACACTACACTGGCAGGATAGCTTTACGAAGAAAGCCTGAAAGGATGAAGAATAGATGCTTGCAGTTCAAAATGTTTCACGAACTTTTTCGAACGGTACGACAGGGTTTAAGAATGTGAACTTTGAAACTAAAAAAGGTGAAATTATAGGGGTTTTAGGTACAAGTGGATGTGGAAAAAGTACGTTATTACGGGTTCTATCGGGACTGGATTCGGATTATACAGGAACGGTGAAAATCAGTGGTGACACAATCAACTCTGTTCATGAAAAGGTTGGAGTCATTTTTCAGGAATCACGATTAATGCCATGGTTAACGGTACTAGAAAATATCTCTTTTGGTTTAAGGAAGGATAACCAGAAAATTGAAAAGGCACAAGAATATATCAGACTAGTAGGATTGCAAGGCTTCGAAAATCATTACCCAAAGGATATTTCAGGTGGGATGGCACAACGAGTATCAATCGCTAGGGCTCTTATCACAGCTCCAGAGGTGTTGCTTTTAGATGAGCCGTTTAGTGCTCTTGATGCATTTACAAAAATGCAACTGCAAGATCTACTGCTAACCATCTGGGAGAAATATAAGTCGACGATGATTTTAGTTACACACGATATTGATGAAGCCTTGTATTTATGTGATCGGATTATTGTTTTAAAAGGGCAGCCAGGGGAAATCTATCAAACTATTCAAATTAAGGAACCTAAACCAAGGTCCCGCGGGGATGTAGGATTAGCACAACGAAAGGCAGAAATCTTAACACTATTAAGTTAACGAGAGGGGATAGGGAATTGACAGCGACAAAGTTGGACATCATTAAACCTACTGAAGGAAACTATAATCTACAAAACTATGATAAAGTATATCAACAATTTTCATGGGAGGATGTAAAAAAAGAATTTAGTTGGTACCAAACAGGGAAAGTAAATATGGCCTACGAATGCATTGATCGTCATGTTGACGATGGATATGGAGAAAAGATCGCCCTTCACTATATAAATGGGGATGAAGAACAATCGTATACGTTTCGGGATATAAAAGAAAAGACGGACCACCTAGCAACTGTATTGAAGAATTACGGTGTCAAAAAGGGTGATATTGTCTTTATCTTTTTACCTAAGCATCCAGATTGCTATATTGCGATGATTGCTGCAATAAAGATAGGGGCTGTCGCAGGACCACTTTTTGAAGCGTTTATGGAGGATGCAGTTCGAGATCGAATTTCAGACTGTGAAGGTCGTTTTTTAATCACTGATTCTGAATTGGTCAAAAGAGTTCCAAAACAGGATTTGCCATCATTAGAAACGGTATTTATTACAGAGGGTCCAGAAAAATGTCAGGAAAATGAAATATCTCTTGTTGATGCTTTAGCAAAGGCTCAAACGGAGACCGAGATCATTGAATGGTTGGATCTTGAGGACCGACTTAATATTCATTATACGAGTGGGTCAACAGGGAAACCTAAGGGGATTGTCCATGCTCATCGAGCAATGATTCATCAGTTCCAAACGGGAAAATGGGTTCTTGATATTAAAGAGGATGATGTATATTGGTGTACGGCGCATCCTGGCTGGGTTACGGGTACCGTTTATGGAATCTTTGCTCCATGGCTAAATCGGGCAACGATTGTCGTAAATGGAGGAAGATTTAATGCAGACTCTTGGTATTCAACTATTGAAAGAACAGGGGTGACCGTCTGGTATAGTGCCCCTACGGCATTTAGAATGTTAAAGGCAGAAGGAAATGAAGTATTAGAGAAATATGATCTTCGTACACTGCGCCATATTCTAAGTGTAGGAGAGCCGTTAAATCCAGAGGTCATCGTCTGGGGAATCGATGCTTTAGGGAAAAGGATACATGATACATGGTGGATGACGGAAACAGGTGCACAATTAATCGTAAACCTACCTTCAGAGGTTATTAAGCCAGGTTCAATGGGAAGACCTTTTCCTGGAATTGAAGTAGCGGTATTAGACGATGATGGAAATCCTCTACCGAACGGCCAAGTCGGTCATCTGGGTATCAAGGCATCTTGGCCAGGGATTATGAGAGAAGTATGGAAAAATGAAGAGAAGTATAATTCCTATTTTATTAATGGCTGGTATATTTCTGGTGACTTGGCGATTCTGGATGAAGATGGATATGTCTTTTTCCAAGGGCGCAGTGACGATATGATAAATTCATCGGGCGAGAGAATTGGGCCATTTGAGGTCGAAAGCAAATTGATTGAACATGAAGCGGTGGCAGAAGCTGGTGTCATAGGAAAGCCTGATGAATTAAGAGGAGAAATTGTTAAGGCATTTATCGTCTTAAAGAAAGGATACAGTCCTTCGGCAGAGTTGTTGGAGGAAATCCGTGTATTTGTTAAACAAAATCTTGCTGCCCATGCAGCGCCAAGAGAAATTGAAGTATTGGATGAATTACCAAAAACAAAGATTAGCGGTAAAATTTTAAGAAGAGAATTAAAGGCACGTGAATTCGCAAAAGAAGCAGTTCACTAAGAGTGTTGTAGGTTTCTGTTTTAGAGTAATTTCTAGGAATTAGTGCGTTATTTAGACCTACTATCGGTGAAATTGTTGGGTGGAGTCTGAATTAGATTGTAATTTGGACCCGTCGAGTCCGAAATCTATGATTAGAGTCGCAATCAAAGCGTAAGCCCAACGCTCCACCATCGAAATCAACATAATGTCTAAATCAAAGTATCTTTCCCATCACTTTTTCAACATAGCTACTTTTCACTTAAAAATACGTTAAATGACGTGTGAACTAATTTCAGTTTACACGTCATTTTTATGTTGTTTACTTGAGTTCCAACCACCCCTAAAAATTATTATTAGAGACATAGATTCTACGTTATCAGGGGAAATCTGTTATAATTTGTGAAAAAGGGCGGTGGGAAAATGTGCTTAGTATTGTTTGCATATCAAGCTCATCCAGTCTATAAATTAATTGTTGCGGCGAATCGAGATGAGTTTTTACAGAGGCCTACAGCTCAAGCTCATTTCTGGGAGGACGAACCCAATCTATTAGCTGGAAGGGACCTTGAAAAAATGGGAACCTGGATGGGCGTAACCAAATCTGGGCGCTTTTCAGCTATCACGAACTACCGTGACCCAAATGAGATAACAGAAGGTAAACAATCGAGAGGACAACTTGTAAAAGATGCGTTAACGTTTCATGGCGAGATTGCAGAATATATGAAGCGACTACAACAGACAGATTCAAACTTTCCTGGTTACAATCTGTTAGTTGGAGATTCGAATTCTCTCTATTATTATTCAAATGTCGGAAAAAGTCTCGAAAAGGTAAAGCCAGGCATTCATGGGTTAAGCAATCACTTACTGAATACAAACTGGCCCAAAGTTAAAAAAGGGAAAGAAGGACTTGAACAAGTCATTAAGGGTGAAAACGTAATAGAGAATCTATTCGAATTACTTCAGGATACAGATCGACCTGACGACAAGTTTCTACCTAAAACAGGTTTGTCACTGGAATGGGAACGAATTCTCTCCCCTTTATTTATTCAAACAAATGGATATGGGACGAGAAGTTCAACCGTATTTTTAATGTCTGATACCGAAATACAGTATGTTGAGCGAACTTTTTCAAATGAGGGAAAAAGTAATCAAGCATTTCATTTTCAGATTCAGTCCTGAGGAAGTCTTACTGGTAGTATATAATAGTATAAAGTAGATAAATCTACAAACAAGAGAATGGGCCGCAAAAGGAGGATAGAGTACGAAAGGATATATACTGTACTCTATTTTTTGTTTTTATTTTCAATTGTGTTGTCTAATTCAGCTGTAACATGGACGGTAAAATAGAACGTCTGCCTGCGCACATTTTTGGGTATGGGGATCGCTTCAACATTACAATTGTTACAGCTTATTACAAGATGTTTTCCTTCTTGAAACACCCCTAATTGTGTGTCAATATGGAGAATGTGATATTCCTCGAAGAATATGTAGATGTCTCTACTAATAAGATGTAGGACGTAATTTGATATAGATACTAGGGAGATCGATAAAATGAACAATAAAGCAGTCATTTTAGGGTGCAATTATTATATAGGATTGAGTACAATTCGATGCCTGGGAAAAGAAGGCATCCATACCGTAGCGGTTGATTATTCGTACGAAGGTACATATGGTGCAGATTCAAAATATTGTACGGAGCATATTATTGCACCGCATTACAGAAAAGATACAGAAGGCTTTATTTCTTTTTTAATAGAGTATGCGAGAAAACAGACAGCTAAGCCAGTATTGATACCTTGCCATGACAACTATGTTGAGGTTATCGACCAATACTTACATGAATTAAAAGAATACTACCTTATTCCACAAACGGAGCAGGGGCTTTATACAAAAACAATGGACAAAGAACGTCTCCATCAATTAGCAACTGAACATGGGATGCTTGTTCCTGAAACGGTTCGTTTAAATGATGATAACTTTTACGAAAAAATTGAAGAAACGATTAAATATCCATGTGTTGTGAAGCCAACTGATTCTCCAAGCTTTGTTTCTATTTTCCGCAAAAAGCTATTCATTGTAAACAATCGTCAAGAGTTAGACGATGCACTTCATAAGGCAAAAGAGGCGAAACAAGAAGTTATTGTTCAGCGAATTATACCTGGATTTGATGATCATATGTATACCTTTGACGCATATTTGAATCAGGATGCGAAGGTTACCCATTGGGTGACAGCTCAAAAGTTCCGCCAATATCCAATCAATTTCGGGGCTTCTGTGTATACAGGTCAACGCTATGTACCTGAACTAAAGGAAATTGGTACACGCTTCTTAGAAGCGATTGGTTTTAAAGGATTCGTCGAAATTGAGTTTAAAAAGGATGCTGAAACTGGTCAATTTTATTTAATTGAGTTGAATGTAAGGATAACCAATTTTAATACATTACTAAATAAGGTAGGCTTTAACTTCCCGTATATTACATATCGCGAGCTTACAGGTAATCCACTTCCACCTAAAGGACTTGAGCATGACACAGGTCAGGTATTCTGGTATGCCTATGAGGATTTTTATGCAGTAAGAGGCTATCTAAAAACAGGTCAATTGACACTTGGTCAGGTTGTTCGGTCTTATTTTAAGCCAAAGGCGCATGCGATTTGGGACTGGAATGATCCCAAGCCATTTATCTCATTTGTAAAAATGATTGCAGGGAAAAAGAAGAAACGATAACAATAGAAAAGAGGGAATGAAAAATGGTTCGATTACATGAGCTTCTATCTGCTATCGAGGTTCAAAAAATCATTCATGAAAAAGAGATTGAAATAAGTGGGCTATCTTATCATTCTGGAAAGGTACAAAACGGGCACCTATTCGTTTGTATAAAAGGCTATAAAACGGATGGACATAAATACCTTTCACAGGCCATTTCAAATGGAGCAGTAGCATGTGTTGTCGAGGATGTACAAGAGGATGTTGAGATTCCGCAAATCGTTGTAAAAAACAGCCGAATCGCTCTTGCAAGACTTGCGGCTGAGTTTTACGGCAAACCTTCTCAAAAAATGAACATGATTGGGATTACAGCAACAAATGGAAAGACAACCACGTCGTTTATGACAAACGCTATTTTAGAAGAAGACGGAAACAGAACGGGGTTAATTGGTACAGTTTCGGTTAAAATTGATGATTTTTCAATACCGTCTGAGTTAACTACTCCTGAATCACTTGATTTACAATTTTACCTGAGTCAAATGGTAGCAAAAGATGTATCTCATGTGACAATGGAGGTTTCCTCAAACGCATTGGAAACACATCGTGTCGAGGCTGTCGATTATGATATCGTGACGTTAAATAACATCAGCCGAGAACATATTGATTCACACGGATCTTTTGAAAAATATTTTGAAGTAAAGTCAGGTTTAATCCGCCATGCAAGTGAGAAGAGCTTTGCAATTTTAAACCTTGATGACCCATATTCCGCTTCTTTAATCGATCAAACAAAGGCACAGGTGATTACCTTTGGTCTAGAGAGCAAAGACGGTCATATCGCATGTAAAAATTTAGATTTAACCACAGGTAGAGCTAAATTTACAATAGAAATTTTGAAGCCAATATCTCGCTTTGATTACAAGGTTGAGCCTGGTGAATTTGAGATTGAGTTATCAGTTCCAGGCTTGCACTCTGTCTACAACGCAATGGTGGCTATTGCAATCGGGCTACTTTGTGGAATTCCAATTTCCTCTATTCAAAAGGGATTGAAGAACTTTGGTGGAGTCGAGCGTCGTTTTGAGTTTATCTTTGAGGATGATATTAAGATTATCGATGATCACTTTGCGAATGCAGGAAATATAGATGTAACGCTAGAAACGTTAAAATATATGGAGTACAAGGATCTTCATTTAGTGTATGCGATTCGAGGGGAACGTGGTCCGACGGTGAATCGTGAAAATGCAGAGTCAATCGTAAAATGGGCAAAAACGCTTGGTTTTACTGATATTATCGCAACAAAGAGCGTATCCCATGTAACGTCTAAAGATTATGTAACAGATGAAGAAACAGCTGTTTTTGAAGAGGTTATGGCCGATGCGGGAATTCAAGTCGACCTCTACGATGAGCTAGATGATGCGATTGCACAAGCTCTAAATCACGCAGAGCCAGGGGATGTCGTTCTACTGGCCGGAGCACAAGGTATGGACTATGGTGCAGGAATTGCCTTACAGCAAATCTCTAAAAAGAGACCAGATATTTCACTTGAAAAATTATTCTTTCCATTGCGAAATCGTGTAGCAGGCCTTTCAAAAGAACAACGACAAATGTTAGGTCGTAGTGATGGGTAGGCTAACAAATAGATAAGGGATAAGTAAATAGGAAACTAGGTGTGAACATGGGACAAAAATTAGGAGTAATCGGTGGTATGGGTCCAAAGGCAACCTCTGTTTTCTTTGAAAAAATAGTGAACCGAACAGTAGCTCATAAGGACCAAGATCACCTGAATATGGTGATTCTAAATCATGCCACTCTTCCAGACCGAACAAATGCAATCCTCACAAATACTGGGGAGACATTTATCAATGCCGTGAAAAGTGATTTCAAGCTACTAGAAGCAGCGGGAGTCGCAAATATTGCCATACCTTGTAATACATCTCACTATTTTTACGAGGAGCTACAGAAACTGACGATCATTCCTATTATCAATATGGTCGAAGAGACCATAAAAGAAATCCATGAAAAGCATGGAGAAGGAACGAAAGTCGGTATTCTTGCAACAAGTGGCACCATTCGAAGTGGAATTTATGCGAATGTTTGTAAACAGTATAATCTTGAGTTGTTAGCACCAAGTGATAGCTTACAAGAAAAAGTCATGGATATTATTTATAATAATGTAAAAAGTGATCTCGATGTTGATTCAAGCGAACTAGAGCGATTAATCAAACATCTTGTAGAACATGAAAACTGTAAAATTGTCATTCTCGCATGTACAGAATTGTCCTGTATCAATCTAAGTGATGACATCAAGAAGTATAGTATTGATGCAATGAATGTACTAGTCGAAAAATCCATTATACGCTCAGGCAAGCAACTTAAATAGAAACGTTGTTAGCAAAAAAACTCGCTACTTTTTTGGAGGCAGCTGAAAAACTTACGTTTTTTATAGGTGATTAAATTGATAAATCAAAAAAGACGACTAAAATTCATTTTTTGAATTAAAAGTCGTCTTTTTTATGCATATGATACCATTTCACCCTGGGTTATATGAAAGAGAAGTCTACAAGTTCATTAATTTTCCGTAGCATATTATCCTACGGAACGACAATATCATAGATTTGCATAAACGGACTAAAAGTCATTGATTGTTGTTTTTGAATCATAGAACCCACCCACATAGAATTGATACAACCATTATACTATGAAAAAAGGTATTATTTTCTCAAATTCAGAGAAAATAATACCTTTTTAACTAATGTTGATTGGAGCGGAAGGCACGAGACTCCTGCGGGAAAAGCGTGGCCAGGGGAGACCCCGCAGGAGCACAGCGACGAGGAGGCTCCCGGACCGCCCGCGGAAAGCGAGTGGCTGCAGCGGAAATCAACACCAATTTTAGAAAGGGACTTTTTCAGTGCCCTCCCTTTTTGGCAAGTTTTTTTGTGTTAAAGTTTAGCAAATAGATTTGTCGAAAAATCTTTAATAAGTCATGGTTTATCAACGTTTTTGAAATATAAATGTAACAATCAGTTGACGTTTTGAGACAAAGATTTATGTTATAATACAAAACATGAGATTATTTAGCAAAATATGATTCAAGATGATAGATTGCTAGGTTGGTAGAAGGGAGATGCAGTCAAATTGAAGCGAAAACTTCTTATGATTGGAATGGGTATAACAATGGGACTTGGGAGCTTATTGACACCTATGCCTAATACTGCATTTGCGGTTCAAAAAAACGTTGAACTTGAAAAAGAAAAAGAGGAAGTTCAGAAAAAGAAGTCGGAACTAGAGTCGGAAATCTCTCAAAAGGAAGAGGCTCTTAATGAAATTAAGCAACAACAAACAAGTGTTGAACAGGAAATTAAAAGACTTGATCTTGCAGTAAGTGAAACAAGAGGCAAGATAGACAACACCAAAGCCCAAATTCAAGAAACGAAAGAAGAGATTGAACGTCTTGAAGCGGAAATGAAAGTACTCGAGGAACGGATACAAAAACGGGACGAGCTTATAAAAGAACGGATGCGTGGTTTCCAGCAAAGTGGTGGAGTGGTTAGTTATGTAGATGTGTTACTAGGTGCAAAAAGCTTTAATGATTTTATTAACCGAGTTAGTGCAGTGTCTACATTTGTACAAGCTGACCGAGACATTATGAAAGAGCATGAGGCCGATATTAAGTTGCTCGAGGAAAATAAAGCTGAGGTCAAGTCTTTACTTGCACAACAGGAAGAACAATTGAAAGAGCTTGACAGATTAGAGGCTCAGCTTCAATCACAAATTCAAGAACAAAATAAAGTCATGGCTCAATTAGAAGTTCAGGAACAAGAAATGCATGACGAGCTTCATGCACTCGAGGATGTCGGAGAATTATTAGCTTCTCAAGAAAAAGCCATTCAAATGGAAATAGAAGCTTGGAATCGAAAACAAAAAGAACTAGAAGAGCAACGGAAAAGAGAAGAGGAAGCAAGGAAGAAAGCAAAAGAAGAAGGGACAACACCGCCACCAGTATCTGCTCCAGTCGTCAGTAATGGTGCTTTCACAAATCCAACAACGGGTCGATTAACATCTCGTTTTGGAATGCGTTGGGGAAGAATGCATTACGGAATTGATATCGGGAAGGGTGGACGCGCAAGTGTTCCAATCTATGCAGCTGCAAGCGGAACTGTCACACGCTCACGCCTTGAAAATAGTTACGGAAATGTCATCATGATTACGCATTATATTAATGGACGTCAAATGACAACCGTATATGCGCATCTCGAATCTCGTTTAGTTGGTCAATATGATCGTGTAGAAAAAGGTCAATTGATTGGGTACATGGGGAATACAGGACACTCAACCGGCCCACATCTTCATTTTGAAATATATGATGGACCATATAGTCCGAGTCAATACAGTGGTGGCCCATCTAACGCTGTAGACCCACTTAAATATGTATCGTTTTAATAAGAGAAGTGGGGCTGTCCGATAAGTCCTAAAAAATAAGGCAAGGGAGAAAAACGACCGTTTTTCTCCCTTGCCTTTTTGTTTTTTTCGATTTTTCTCTGAAAGTAGCTGGCGTATGCCTGCTACTTTCAATATATTGTGGGCTAATGCCACAATTCCAAACTCGACATATACTTTGTCGAGCCCCCGCAGAGAAAATCTGCGAAACGACCTATTGCCCTTGATGTGACCGAACACACTTTCTACTTCAACTTTACGTTGAGCGTAGATAGCGGACTTTTCATCACATTCAAGGGCTGTTTTAGCCTTGGCTTTCATTTCTTCAAAAATCGTATTCCAATGAATCTGACGATTCCCTTTTGCTTTTGTGCATTGTGCTTTTAGTGGACAATCGGTACAATCTTCACATTCATATATTTTAAAACTTTGCTCGTAGCCAGATTTATTCTTTTTATTCAGGTATTTTTTAAACGTTACTTTCATTCCTTTCGGGCAAATAAAATAGTCGTCATCTTCCACGTAAGTCCAATTTTTTGCGTTTTTGATGTCTTTTTTATATTTACGGGTTTGTTCCTGTACATAGCTTCCATACGGAATAAGAAACTCGAATCGTTGCTCTTTCTCATCTCCGACAGCGTAAACATAATTCTCCTCACTACCATATCCTGCATCGGCAATAACCGTTTTGGGTATTGGTAAAGAAGAAGCTGCCAGTTTCTCCATATGAGGGATGAAGCACCGAGTGTCTGTTGGGCGTTGATGTATTGTATAGTATAGAATAAACTGGTTTTCTGTTCCTACTTGTACGTTGTATCCTGGCTTAAGTTGGCCATTTTTCATATGATCTTCTTTCATACGCATGAAGGTGGCATCTTTGTCCGTTTTAGAATAACTATTACGATCACCTAAAACTTCATTATGTTCCTTATATTTAGTCATACGAGGTATAAAATCCTCACGGATTTGCTTGATTGATTTCTTTAATTGACTCCGTTCTTGCCTTTTTTCTTTTCGAACGTCTTTATCTGTTTCGCTATCAATTACCTTTGTTAATGCCTCAACTTTTTCCTCAAGTTCTTCGGCAACTTCTACTAATTCCTGTTCAGTGATTTCTTGTTCCTGATTTATTAATTCTTCTGGTTGTGCTTCTGCCCTGGTTATTTCATGGATATGCTGAAGGGTTTCCTTGATTTTTTCTTTTAATTTCTCTTCAAAATTTGAAGTAGCACGTTTCCATACAAAACTATACTTGTTGGCGTTGGCTTCAATCTTGGTGCCATCCAAAAAGTAGCTTTCGAATGTTATGTAGTTCTCTTCAATCAACTTGTGAATCATTGCTTCGAATAGTTCATCCATAAAGTCTTTCATGCGTCCCCCACGGAACTCATTAATTGTACGGAAATCTGGTTGTTGCATCGCTGACAACCACATAGCTGGGATACTTTCATTTGCTAATTTTTCTATCCCTCGGCAAGAATAAACCTTCTGGGAATAACCATAAAGGATAATTTTAAGCATCATTTTGGGATGGTAAGAACTTCTGCCACCGCCTACATAGTATGAAAATAGATTTTCATCAGGAATAGCTTCAACCATTTCGTCTACTACACGGGCCTCGTGATGTTGTGGAATAAGAGATTCGATATCATAAATCATTTGAATTTGTCGATTATCGTAGGGTTTGAAAGTAGGGGCTAATTGTCTTGGATTAGGTTCTTTTTGTTTTTCTTCATTTTGAACTTCTAGTTTCTCCTCTTCGAACTCTGGAAAAAGGGAAGTTTGCGTGTTATAATTTTCATTAGTAATCAATTGATTGCTCATAAAAAATCATCCTTTCTGGAATGTTGTGTGGTAACTTCATTTTACTAAAAAGGATGATTTTTTTGTGTGTTTTTTTAAAAGTTACGAGTCAATACTATTAAATTTTGTAACCTTGTTGATTGTAGCGGAAGGTACGAGACTCCTGCGGGAAAAGCGTGGCCAGGGGAGACCCCGCAGGAGCTTGCGACGAGGAGGCTCCCGGACCGCCCGCGGAAAGCGAGTACCTGCAGCGGAAATCAACACCAGATTTTTTAGTAAACCCAAAAAACAAAAAATGAGGGCTGTCCTCAAAAGTCATTTTTCAGTGACTTTTTGGACAGCCCCACTTTTTTATTGGGTTTAAGGAATGATAAAGATCCGTACAAAAAAACTGCAAACCCGCGTCAGAGCTGGTTTGCAGTTTCATAATGATTTTGCTTTCTTTTTTAATCCCTCGAGATTGAGGATATGAATGTCTCTTTGGCCATTCACTTCAATCAAGTTTTCAGAAATAAATTTGACAAATTTCCGGCTTATGGTTTCAGGAGTAGTACCAATAAGTGATGCCAAAACCTTTTTCGAAATCGGAAGTGTAAAACGGTCATCTTTAGAGCGAACCCGATTGTTAAACAGGAGGAGTACACTTGCTAAACGTTGTTCAACCTCCATTAAGCTAATTAAACTCATCCACTCATCGGCTTGATAAATACGCTCATTTAAAGCACGCATGAAGCGAAGAGCCATTTTGTGATTTCGTTCTAATGCATCAAAAAAATCTTGTTTTTGAATTGTATAGATAACGGTATCATTTATGGCGACTGCATTTGCATAATGATTCTCAGATTGGAGCATAGCGGATTGTCCGAAAAAATCATCAGGGAATAAGAGGCGAACGATTTGCTCTTTTCCGTCCTCTGCTACTTTTGTAATTTTGATAATGCCTTCACCGATAATATAAAGCGATTCAGATGGATCACCTTCTCTAAATATCATGTCCCCTTTTCGATAATCATTGATTTGAGTGACCTTTTGTAGAAGGTCCAATTCCTCCTCATTTAAACCTTGAAAAATAGGTACCTGACGAATAAAGCTTGGATCATGTGGACTGCTGATCATACAGAACACTTTTTCTCCTTTCAAATGCCCATAAAATGCGGACTCTGTGTTGTACTATAGTTTACCTACCTTGTCGAAGCCTAAACGAACTTTTCATGAAAGAAGTGGAGTAAAGACTTCCTGTTTACGGTTCCTTTACTTCAAGAGGATTGATGTACTACAATAGAGTTTCACTTTATGTTATTATTCCAATCGTAATGTATTAAATAGTAAATTTCCACCTAAAACTTGATTTAAATCAAGGAAACTTTCTGATTTCAACTATAAGATAAGAATAACATATTTAGTAAGGATTATGATGATTAAAGGTCACTAATTTTTACCCGTTTTTCTGGTATAATTTGGAGTGTATTAAAATGTAAGCATTTTACTAGAATTCCCCGGAAAATGAGGTATAGTAGGGGTGACGACATAATTCTATGAACTACCAATAATGTCTATGTAAATATTACAACATGTAATATGGAGGCTAATTAAAAATGGATAACCAACAAAGAAAAAATGTGTGGGAGTCATTCTACGGCCCGAACATGGGTTATGTCTTTGACATGTATGAAAAGTACAAGAATGATCCGAGTTCTGTTGACTCTTCTGTGAAAGCGCTTTTTGAAGAACTTGGGCCGCCACCAGCTCTAGAGCAAGCAGCAACAGCAGAACTTGTAAGTGGGGGTATCTCACCGAAAACGATCAAGACAATTACATCTGGAGCAAAATTAATAAAAAATATTCGTGCATATGGACATCTAGCAGCTGATATATATCCGATTCGTACTAGACCGATGCCAGATACCAAGATTTTAGAGCCAGGTTACTATAACCTTACAAAAGAAGACTTAATGGATATCCCTGCAACATATATTTGGGAGGAAGCACCTTCAACTATTCAAACGGGTTGGGATGCATATGAACACTTAAAATCCGTTTATACCCAAACAATCGCATATGAATTTGGACATGTAGATTCAGAGGATGAAAGACAATGGTTAAGACAACAAGTTGAAATCAATGGTATTCAACTAAATCTTACTGCTGATGAGAAGAAACAACTAGCAGAGCGCCTAATGAATGTGGATGGTTTCGAGAAATTCTTACACAAGACATTCGTTGGACAAAAGCGTTTCTCTATTGAAGGATTAGATATGCTAGTCCCGATGTTAGAGCGATTAATTCAAGAGGGTAGTAGTGATGGAACCGACAACATTATGATCGGTATGGCTCACCGTGGGCGTTTAAATGTGTTAGCACACGTTTTGCATAAGCCATATGAACTCATATTCTCTGAATTCCATCATTCACCAAACAAAGATTTAATACCTTCAGAAGGTTCTAGAGGGATTAACTATGGTTGGTCTGGAGATGTGAAGTATCACCTAGGGGCTGACCGCAAGTTTAAAGGTCCTAAGGAGCATGTTACTCACATTAATCTTGCAAACAACCCAAGCCACTTGGAGTTCGTAAACCCTGTTGTATTAGGGATAACTAGAGCGGCTCAGGATAACACAAGTAAAGCTGGTTATCCAGTTCAAGATAAACAAAGTGCCATTAGCGTTCTGATCCATGGTGATGCTGCATTCCCTGGAGAAGGCGTTGTAGCTGAAACGTTAAACTTAAGCAGATTAAGAGGCTACGAAACAGGCGGAACAGTTCATATTATTGCGAACAACATGGTCGGATTTACTACAAATAACACAGATTCTCGTTCAACTCGTTACTCAAGTGACCTTGCGAAGGGGTATGAGATTCCAATCTTACGTGTGAATGCAGATGACCCTGAGGCTTGTCTAGCAGCCATTCACTTTTCATATGAGTATAGAAAGCGCTTTGAAAAAGACATTTTAATTGAATTAGTTGGTTACAGACGCTTTGGACACAACGAAATGGATGATCCAAATGTAACACAACCAATCTTATATAAGAAGATTGCAAATCATCCAGTTATTGCCGATAAATATGGCCAAAAGCTAGTGGCTGAAAATATCATAACAGTTGAAGAATTAAATAAAAAACGTGAGGAATTCATGCAAAATCTTCAAGATATTTTCAATGATTTTGTGGAAAATGAAGAGCGCGTGAAGCCGAAGAAACCAAAGACACTATCAACAATTCCTGAATTTGATACAACTGTACCAGAGGATTTATTACGCAGCATGAACAAGGGATTATTACAATGGCCACAATCACTAACCGTTTATCCAAAACTTGAGCGTATTTTAAAACGACGTGAAACAGCATTGGATGAGGAAAACAAAGTAGATTGGGCTCTAGCTGAAACCCTTGCATTTGGTTCTATTCTTGCGGAAGGTAAGACAGTCCGCTTAACAGGTCAAGACAGTGAAAGAGGAACTTTTGCTCACCGTCATGTTGCCTTAAATGATTACGAAACAAATGAGAAATATATTCCATTGCATAATATCCCTGAGGCGAAAGCGTCGTTCTCTATTTATAATAGCCCATTATCTGAAACGGCTGTTCTTGGTTTTGAATATGGCTATAGTGTTCAAGATGACAATGCACTCGTCATTTGGGAGGCACAATTTGGTGACTTCGTAAACGTAGCACAACCGATTATTGACCAATTTATTGCATCGGGACACACAAAATGGGGCCAAAAGTCAGGTCTTGTTATGTTATTACCACATGGATATGAAGGACAAGGTCCAGAACACTCAAGTGGCCGTGTTGAACGTTTTCTAAACGGTGCTGGGGAGAATAACTGGATTGTTGCGAATGTAACAACTGCTTCGCAATACTTCCATCTACTACGTAGACAATCTATGTTGGTTTCTACAGACGAAGCAAGACCATTGATTCTAATGACTCCAAAGAGTCTACTTCGTCACCCACAAACAGCATCTTCACTAGCTGATTTAACGAATGGAAGCTTTAAGCCGTTACTTGAGCAACCGGGTATGGGAACGAAGAAAGACAAAGTAACTCGTCTCATTCTTTGTACGGGTAAAATTGCAATTGATTTAGCGACAGAAGTTGCAAATTTACCTGAAGAAAAGGCTGATACACTGCATATTGCTAGAGTGGAGCAAATGTATCCATTCCCTAAGAAAGAGCTAGAAGATTTAGTAAGTCAATATCCAAATCTGCAGGAGATTTTCTGGGTTCAAGAAGAGCCTAAGAACATGGGAGCATGGCTGGACCTTCATCCTGTCATAAGGGATATTGTTTCTGATGAGATTAAATTAGAGTATGTTGGTAGACCAGATCGTTCAAGCCCAGCTACGGGTGACCCAGATATTCATAAAAAGGAACAAGCTTGGATAATACAAGATGCATTGCTTACTGACAAAGGAGGGAATCAGCAATGATCGAAATTAAAGTACCGGAATTGGCTGAATCCATTACAGAAGGAACAATTGTTGATTGGTTAAAAAAAGAGGGCGAAGTTGTTAATAAAGGTGAGTCAATCGCTGAACTTGAAACAGATAAAGTAAATGTAGAGATTAACAGTGAATATACGGGTGTAATTAGACAGTTCTTATTCCAACCTGGAGATAATGTTGAAGTCGGACAAGTTATTGCAATGCTTGATGAAAATGGTTCAGCATCAAGTGTAGAGGCACCAGCTGAACAACCGAAGGCAGAAGAAGCACCGCAAGCTGTAGAAGCAAAACAAGAGCCAGTTGCAGTAGAAGCCGAGGCCGATAAAGGCAAGCAAGCGATTGCTTCCCCAGCAGCTAGAAAAAGAGCAAGAGAGCTTGGCATTGATTTAAATGAGGTTCCATTTAAAGATCCACTTGGTCGCGTACGAGTAGAAGCAGTAGAAGCTTATAAACAAGCTCAAGCGGCACCTGCAGCAGTACCTGTACCTGCTGCAAAACAACCTGCAGTAGCTCCAGTGGTAAATGATGATCCACGTGTAGAACGCATAAAAATGTCTAGACGTCGTCAAACAATTGCAAAACGCCTTGTTGAAGCACAGCACACAGCTGCAATGCTAACTACATTTAACGAAGTTGATATGACAGCTGTTATGGATGTAAGAGCTCGCCGTAAAGACGCATTCTTCAAAAAGCATGGCGTAAAGCTCGGTTTCATGTCATTCTTTACAAAAGCTGTAATCGGAGCCTTAAAAGCATATCCGTACGTAAATGCTGAGATCCAAGGAAATGAAATTCTTCTTAAGAATTTCTATGACATCGGTGTTGCCGTATCAACTGATGAAGGCTTAGTAGTTCCTGTAGTACGTAATGCTGACACATTGAGCTTTGCAGGTATTGAAGCTGAAATTGCTCGTTTAGCAGAAAAAGCTAGAAACAACCAATTAGGTTTAAATGACCTTCAAGGTGGTACATTTACCATTACAAATGGTGGTACATTCGGTTCCTTGAACTCAACACCAATTATTAATGCTCCACAGGTCGGGATTTTAGGAATGCACAAAATCCAAAGACGTCCTGTTGTTGTAGACAACAATGACACTGTTGAAGTAAGACCAATGATGTATGTGGCATTATCATATGATCACAGAATCATCGATGGTAAAGATGCTGTAGGATTCCTTGTAAAAGTAAAAGAACTATTAGAAGATCCAGAAGACCTTTTATTAGAAGGTTGATTATAGAAAAAGCACATGTTCCCGTAAGGACATGTGCTTTTTTGGTCTTATTTCACTAACATTGTAGTGTTAAGCTGGGATAGAGTGGATAAGCCAGCTTTAAGATGTCGCAGATTTATATTTGAATGGTAGTGGTATTTTGAAAGTGTGCAAACATTCTAGGAGTAAGAATTGGAATAAGCATGATTCTGACAGATTAAAAGAGTATAGTGGTATTAGTGTCAGAATCCAGGAGTAATTACAACAGTAAACTGGTTAACGTGGTGTATTGTGTCCAAATAAAGGTTATGATTCTGACATTAAATTAGATTCCTTGAGAATCATTGTCTAAGTGAAACATTTTATTAGATATGTTTGTGTAACATGAAAAACGCTGCTTTCCATGAGGAAAGCAGCGAATAATTGTATGATTTAGATAACACCGTGAGCAATCATGGCATCTGCTACTTTTTTGAAACCAGCAATATTAGATCCAATTACTAGGTTTCCTGGATGACCATACTCTTCAGCAGCATCCATACTGTTGCGATAAATGGACGCCATGATATCTTGCAGCTTGCTATCAACTTCTTCAAATGACCATGCAAGTCTCATGCTGTTTTGTGACATTTCAAGTGCAGAAACAGCCACTCCACCAGCATTAACAGCCTTCCCAGGACCGAAAAGAACATCACTTTCAATGAATAGGTCAATTGCTTCAATTGTTGATGGCATGTTTGCACCTTCACCAACGGCTTTTACACCATTTGAAATAAGTGTTCGTGCAGACTCACTATCAATTTCGTTTTGAGTTGCACACGGTAATGCGATATCACAAGGAATCGACCAGATACCAGAGCAGCCTTCAACATATACAGCTTCAGGATGTTCATATACATATTCTTTAATTCGTTTACGTTCAACTTCTTTAATGCGTTTAATCGTTTCTAAATTTAAGCCGTTTTCGTCATAAATATAGCCGTTTGAATCGCTACATGCAACAACCTTTGCACCAAGCTGTTGAGCTTTTTCGATTGCATAAATCGATACATTACCAGAACCTGATACAATAACCGTGCTATCTTCGAAAGAAAGGCCTTGTTCTTTAAGCATTTCTTCTACAAAGTAGACAGCACCGTAACCAGTAGCTTCTGTACGAACTAAGCTTCCGCCGTAGCCAAGCCCTTTACCAGTTAAGACACCTGCTTCAAAACTACCCTTAAGCCTTTTGTATTGACCGAACATGTATCCAACTTCTCGAGCCCCTACACCAATGTCTCCAGCTGGAACATCGATATCTGGTCCAATGTGTTTTGTAAGTTCTGTCATAAAGCTTTGAGTAAAACGCATTACTTCATTTTCTGATTTGCCCTTCGGATCAAAGTCAGATCCACCTTTACCTCCGCCAATTGGAAGTCCAGTTAAAGAATTTTTAAGGATTTGTTCAAATCCTAAGAATTTAATAATACTTGTGTTAACGGAAGGGTGGAAACGTATCCCGCCTTTGTATGGGCCAAGTGCACTGTTAAATTGAACACGATAGCCACGATTAACATGGATATTACCTTGATCATCAACCCAAGGTACTCTAAATGTAATCAATCTTTCCGGCTCAACGAGTCTCTCTAAAATCGCATGTTTCATGTATTTTGGATTTTTAGCAAACACTGGTACAAGGGAAAGGAAAATCTCTTTCACTGCTTGGTGGAACTCAGGTTCATGAGGATTTCGCTTTTTAACCTCCTCATATACTCTGTTCATATAATCGGTTGCTTGTTTTAACTCTGGTACAGGAATAGACTTTTCGATCATAGCCATCGTGTACATTCACCCTTTCTTTGCTATATATTTTAAATAGTCAAAATCTCACGGACGGTTTTATCTGTAAATTCTTGATATTTATCATTGTATAATGAATAATTAATCTAAACAATATAAATAAAAGATATAATTAATGCCAAAAATAGATGAATGGAGGAAAATACCTAGTGGAACTGAGACAGCTGACCTATTTTATGGAAGTTGCAAAGCGAGAACATGTCACAGAAGCAGCAAATTCCATGCATATTGCGCAATCTGCTGTAAGTCGGCAGTTATTTAATCTTGAAGATGAATTAGGTGTGAATTTATTTATTAGAGACGGAAGAAATGTAAAATTGACCCCAATCGGCAGAGTTTTTTTGGATCATGTTGAACAAGCATTAAACGTACTCGATAATGCCAAGCGTGAAATTGAAGAATATTTAGACCCAGAACGGGGAACGATTCGAATTGGATTTCCAAGTAGCTTAGCGGCACACACACTTCCGACAGTAATATCTGCATTTCGTGATCGCCATCCACAGGTGAAATTTTCATTGTCACAAGGAAACTATTATTCTTTGATCGACCGAGTGAAAACAGGTGAAATTGATATGGCACTCCTTGGGCCAGTACCGAACCAAGAAAAGAAAATCACAGGAACGACTCTCTTTACCGATAAAATGGTGGCGCTTTTACCACGCTCACATCGGCTTGCTAAAAATAAAACGATTAATCTTAGTCAGTTACAAGAGGAGCAGTTTGTCTTGTTTCCAAAAGGATATGTTCTTCGGGATATTATTGTAAAGGCGTGTAATCAACTTGGGTTTCAACCTACAGTTTCTTTTGAAGGTGAAGATATAGATGCGATTAAGGGACTAGTTTCCGCAGGCCTCGGAGTCACAATTATACCAGAAGTAACGTTACTTGAAAATGTTCCACATTCGACCGTTAAGGTTTCGATTGTACTTCCTGAGGTAACACGTTCAGTTGGGGTTATCATTCCCAAAGACCGAAAATTGCTCCCAACGGAGAAGATTTTTTATGAATTTTTAAAGGATTATTTCTCATTTTTAGACAAGTTCCAATATTAATTATTGTTGTATTTCCTCGGAAATAGAAAGAATTTGTCGTAATCAATTAGTATAGCGCATGAAAAGGTAATTAAGTAATAGGATATTATCAGTAGGAGGTGAATAAATGTCTGTTTCAAGAATACTAAAATGGGTGACAGGTGGTCTTGAAGCAATTCTAGGTATACCATTTTTAGGGGCTTCCATTATTCTTGGTTTTTATTGGGCGCCGCTGGGAATTATGTTGGTTCTCCATATTATTACCCTTGTCCTTACGAAGAGGGATGGAGGGTCCTATGTTGGGAGTGTATTTGGAATTATCACTTCTTGTATCGGGTGGATTCCGTTTGTTGGAATGATCATGCATATTCTATCTGCGATTTTCTTAATGGTTGATGCAACGAAATCGGATTTAGCTTCAAGGTCATAATCCTTCATCACATTATAAAAAGGGCTGTTTTTCGTAACAGCCCTTTTTAAAATTTTTATCTGTTTTTGAGGAGCAATGAAACCATAATCTAATCGTAGAGTACCGAGCCCAGTCTGTGTATAGCATTGTAATCTACATGTGGGAGTGATGAAAAATCCTCACTAACTTTTGTTTCCCATTATCCAACAAGCTTTAATCCAACGGCAGAGCTAATGATTAAAGCAATGAATACAAAGCGTTTCCAGTCCTTTGGTTCTCCATAAAAAAACATTCCTAATAGTGCCCCACCTGACGCTCCTAATCCAGTCCATACAGCATAGGCAGTACCCATGGGTAAGGTTTTCATGGCAATACTTAAAAATAAAAAGCTTCCCCCAAATGCTCCAAGGAGTAATACAAGTGATTGCCAATTTTTCTTTTCGTGTAGTCGATTTATCATGACAACGCCCAGCATTTCAAAAATTCCTGCTATTATAAGTGAAAACCATGCCATTACCCCTCAGCTCCTTCTACTTCTTTTTCTTTGGTAACAAGCTTGAGACCAATCACTCCAATTAACAGGACCCCGATTAATAGAAGCTTCGTCATCTTAACTGGTTCATTAAAAAATAGAATTTCCGATAACACGGTACCTGCAGTTCCAAGCCCAACAAAGACAGCGTAAACAGTTCCAACCGGTAATTTTTTACCTGCAGCGATTAATGCGTAAAAGCTGATATAAATCGCAATCGCAGTTCCCGTCCAAGTCCAAAAACTATCCGCATGCTTTAATCCAATTACCCAAAATACTTCGAAAAAGGCTGCTAGAAAAACCTTTGCCCATTCTAAATTCATTCTTTTTCCCCCTAATGATTTTAATCAAAAGAAAAAGCCTAAAAGATTATAACAAATGTATAATCTCCCAGGCTTTTGTCCTTCCGTGGCATAGCTCTTGAATATGTGTTCACTGGACTTATTAAACATACTCTTTATGCTATGAGTTTTCTCTCGGACCAGACTAGCAAGATAGCTACGGAACCCTAGAAAACATTTTATTTAATTAATTTGATTATAGTACATAAACTTTTTACCTTAAAGAGGCAAATATTACTTAGTATGGTGAGAGTTTCTGTGAAGTCTAGATTCATAATTTAATAAGGATGCAATCTTTATTGAGATAGCTACCAATCGTTTCGCATTATTTTGGTTGTTTATTCTTTTCCTTATCTTCGTCAGGATGCGGGTCAATTTTTAGCGAGTTTGGAAGAACATCATATGCTTTATTTGTAACAAGAACGGTTATGCCGATAACGATAAAACAAAGAATAATCGAAAAAATCATGACAATCATCATTGTACTCACGGTTCCTCACCCCTCTTTCATGTTGAAAATAGTACACATTGAAACAGAACGCATAGCGTTTCTGAATTTTTTATATTCTGTCTCTACCATACCATTTTGTCTCTAAATTCACCACTCCTTATCACTGTTTTTGATTATGTAAATTCAAGGGAATGTCATCAATATGATTCAAATGATGATTGAAATGTGCCGAAAGGATAACGATGTCAGATCAACTAAAAAATTGGTTCTGTCTTCGTGTTTGAGATCTCCAAGAACAAAGCTGCAGGTTAACAATTCCCCAAAGCATACATTGAGTGCGGAAAAAACTCATACACTATATTTCGAGCAACAAAATAGTTTGTCAAGTCCAGGGAATCAGCTTATAATTCGTATAGATGTAAAGGATGTTATGAGGGAGAGAGTAGGATGATTCGGCGTTTTTTTACATATTATAAACCCCATCGTACATTGTTTTTAATTGATTTTAGCTGTGCGGTTATTGTAGCTATCTTAGAACTTGCCTTTCCGCTAGCTGTGCAATGGTTTATAGATAAACTTTTACCAACCCATAATTGGTCTGCAATTGTATGGGTGAGTGTCGGATTGTTAGTTTTATATGCTGTTAGTTCAGGTCTCCAATTTATTGTTGGATATTGGGGGCATAAGCTAGGAATTAACATTGAAACTGACATGAGACAGCAGTTGTTTCAGCATGTTCAACGTCAATCTTTTCGCTTTTTTGATAATACAAAAACAGGCCATATCATGAGTCGAATCACGAATGACTTATTCGATATTGGGGAACTTGCTCACCATGGTCCAGAGGATTTGTTCATTGCGATCATGACGTTTGTAGGGGCATTTTGGATTATGCTAACCATTAATGTGAAGCTTGCATTAATTGCGATTGTTGTTGTGCCGTTTTTAATTTGGCTCATTGCTTTTTCAAATGTTCGCATGAATCGTGCCTGGAAGTCGATGTATAGCAACATTGCGGATGTAAATGCAAGAGTGGAGGATAGTGTTGCAGGGGCACGTGTGGTTCAGTCTTTTACAAATGAGGAGTATGAAATTTCACGTTTTAAAGTTGACAACGGTAAGTTCCGTCGCTCAAAGCTAGGCGCATACAAAGTGATGGGCTCTGCATCAGCAGGTATCTATTTCATGACACGCTTGTTTGTACTAATTGTGTTAGTTTTTGGTGCATGGTTAAGCTTTAATGGGGATCTTACATACGGGGAATTAGTCGGATTCGTCCTTTATGTCAATGTTCTTTTTAAACCAATTGATAAAATTAGTGCCCTATTAGAGTTATATCCAAAGGGAATGGCTGGTTTCAAACGTTTTACAGAGTTGCTTGACATGGAGCCAGAAGTGAAAGATGCAAAGGATGCAATAGCTGTTCCATCACTTCGAGGAGATATCAAATTTGATCAGGTTACGTTTGGTTATGATGAGAAACAGGGTCCTGTTCTGAAGAATATTAATTTAAAGGTGCATGCTGGTGAGACAGTGGCATTCGTTGGTCCATCTGGGGCAGGAAAGACGACGATTTGTTCATTAATACCTCGTTTTTATGATGTTGATAGTGGTTCGATTACCATTGATGGAATGGATGTCCGACAAATGACGAAACAATCGTTAAGATCGCAAATCGGAATTGTCCAGCAAGATGTGTTCTTGTTTACAGGCACCTTACGTGAAAACATTGCGTATGGGAAGCTTGGTGCATCAGATGAAGAGATAGAGCAAGCAGCAAAGCGTGCCCATCTAGAGGAATTTATAGCGGGACTACCTGATGGATATGAAACACAAGTAGGGGAGCGAGGTCTTAAGCTTTCTGGTGGCCAAAAACAACGGATCGCGATTGCGAGAATGTTCTTGAAAAACCCACCAATCTTAATATTAGATGAAGCCACTTCAGCTCTTGATACGGAAACAGAGCAAATTATTCAAAAAGCATTAACAGAGCTTGCAAAAAATCGAACCACATTAGTGATTGCCCATCGGTTGGCAACCATTCGAAATGCAGATCGAATAGTAGTGGTAACGGAAGAGGGAATCGCTGAACAAGGTGCACATGATGAGTTACTCGAGCAAGGTGGTATCTTTGCAAATCTACATCAGGTCCAATATCAATCTTGAGTTATATAAAAGACTCGTGCAATAGTAGCACGAGTCTAGTTTTTTACAATTTAAATGAACTTTTTAAAGAAACAATTCGGTTAAAGACAGTACGGTCTTCTGTTGTAAGTTTTGGGTCTACATTAAAGTAACCGTGTCTAAAGAATTGGAATTTATCCTGTGGTTTTACATCTTTCATATTTGGCTCGACGAACCCATGTAAGATTTCAAGAGAGTTTGGATTGACATGGTCAAGGAAAGTCTTGTCTTCATCTTCCTCATTTTCTTCCTCGTCTAAAATAAGTGGCTCATACAAACGGAATTCAGCAGGTACCGCTTGTGTAGCCTCAACCCAGTGTATCGTTCCTTTTACTTTACGGCCTGTAAATCCAGTACCACTCTTCGTTTCAGGATCATACGTACAGCGGAGTTCTACTACATTTCCTTCCTCATCCTTGATAACCTCTTCACATTTAATAAAATACGCATGTTTGAGGCGTACTTCATTACCAGGGAAAAGACGGAAATATTTCTTTGGTGGATTTTCCATGAAATCCTCTTGTTCGATATAGATTTCACGTGAAAAAGGAATTTGTCTTGTACCCATCTCAGGGTTTTCTGGGTTGATCTCTGCGTCAAGCATTTCCACTTGTCCTTCTGGATAATTGGTAATGACTACCTTAAGTGGATTGAGGACACCCATTGTACGTGGGGCTTTTAACTTTAGATCTTCACGTACAAAATGCTCAAGCATTTGAGTATCAACTGTTCCATTATTTTTCGCAACGCCTAATTCACGGCAGAAGTTACGGATTGCTTCAGGCGTATAGCCCTTTCTTCTTAGTCCAGAAATGGTAGGCATACGTGGGTCATCCCATCCATCTACATATTCTTCCTCAACAAGCTGCTTAAGTTTACGCTTACTCATTACTGTGTTTGTTAAATTGATACGGCCGAACTCAATTTGTTGTGGCTTACTTTCCATTTCACAATGCTCAACAACCCAGTTATAAAAAGGACGTTGGTCTTCAAATTCAATCGTACAAATGGAATGTGTTACACCTTCAATGGCATCTTCAATTGGATGGGCATACGTATATAATGGATAGATACACCATTTATCACCTGTGTTATGGTGTGTGACATGTGCAATTCGGTATATAACAGGGTCACGTAAATTGATGTTTGGTGATTTCATGTCAATTTTTGCTCGTAACACTTTTTCACCATTCCCGTACTTCCCTGCACGCATGTTTTCAAACAACTCAAGATTTTCCTCGATAGAACGGTTTCGATATGGGCTGTCTTTTCCAGGCTCAGTTAAGGTTCCTCGGTATTCACGGATTTCATCCGCACTTAAGTCGTCCACATACGCGAGGCCCTTTTTAATTAATAGCACAGCTCGTTCATACATTTCTTCAAAGTAATCTGATGCAAAGAATAGACCTTCCCAGTCATATCCGAGCCATTTTACATCCTCTTTAATCGCGTTTACAAACTCAATATCCTCTTTCAATGGGTTTGTATCATCAAAACGCAGATTTGTTTTTCCATTAAATTCATCTGCTAAATCGAAATTAAGCACGATTGATTTAGCGTGTCCAATGTGAAGGTATCCATTTGGTTCTGGAGGAAAACGAGTCACAACATGATCGCGTTTTCCAGTTTCTAAATCGTCGATTATGATATTCCTAATAAAGTTTGAATTGTTCGTATTCTCCACGGCCATAACCTCTTTCGTTATCCTATACTGGACCCTCAAAAATTCACGTAAATCTCACTTTTTGAAGATCTTCTATAATGGATGAATATATCATAAATCAAGAATAATTACCATTAATCTCATGTTTACCAAAGATTAAGTTGAATATAAGGGTTTCTTTATATAAGCTTTACAATATATCAATTTTTAACTATCGGAGCGTATGTTTTATGGATAAGAAAAGTAGAATTGTTGAAGTATGTCTCTTAGCAGGTAAAATTATGCTAGAGAGTGGCGCCGAAACGTATCGAGTCGAGGATACCATGAATCGAATAGCTGCAGCATTCGGAGTGTTAACATCACATAGTTTTGTAACCCCTACTGGTATTATTTTTTCCACAAGTGAGACAGA
Organism: Bacillus nitroreducens; assembly: GCF_964021195.1. Taxonomy (NCBI): domain Bacteria; kingdom Bacillati; phylum Bacillota; class Bacilli; order Caryophanales; family Bacillaceae; genus Bacillus; species Bacillus nitroreducens. Next base: position 1,206,349 of record NZ_CAXHYI020000003.1, read on the forward strand.
TAAAACAAATTTAATAAGGATATCTAATCGGTCAACCGATTTGGAAAAGGTTGTTCTTGTCAACAGCATCTCACGCAAGATTAGCAGTGGTGAGTTGTCATTAGCAGATGCTAGAAAACAACTCAAAGAGATTGATCGAGCAGACCTTGCCTATCCTATTTGGATTCAAATTTTGGCTGCTGCACTCGCTAGTGGCTGTTTTACCATCATGTTTCTTGGAAGTTGGGTTGACTTTGTTCCTGCGTGTGTGACAGGGGGATTAGGGTTCGCCTTTTTTATCTTTATCCATCAGATTGTCCGCATCAAATTTTTCGCGGAATTTATTGCGTCCTTTATCATCGGAATTATTGCGTATGCCTTTATCGCAATCGGGAGCGGTGAAGAACTTGAAAAAATTGTGATCGGCTCTGTGATGCCGCTTGTTCCAGGCTTATTAATTACAAACGCTGTTCGCGACTTAATTGCAGGACATCTGATGTCAGGACTTGCAAAGGGAGCTGAAGCCTTTTTAACAGCCTTTGCGATTGGAACAGGAATTGCAGTTGTGCTATCGATATTCTAAAAAGGAAGGAGTCTACCATGCTTTCTCACTTAATCACAAGCTTTGTTGCATCAAGTACATTTGGAATCATCTTCAATGTTCCCAAAAAGTCCTTATTAAATTGTGGACTAGTCGGAATGATTGGATGGATGTTCTATATTGTTTTATTTACAGAAGGGGTCGATGCGGTGTATGCGACATTGGCTGCCTCTTTTGCGGTTGCCATCATTAGTCATATCTTAGCAAAAGTGTATAAAAACCCTGTTATTATTTACAGTATTGTTGGAATCATCCCGTTAGTACCAGGTGGAACGGCATATGATGCGATGAGGAATTTTGTTGAAAATGACTATTCCACTGCTTTACCTTTAGCAGCGAGAGCCTTTATGATCTCGGGTGCCATCGCATTCGGACTCGTTCTATCTGAGGTGCTGAATCAATTGGTAATTAGAAGAAAAACGCAAATGAGATATAAATCTTAATAAAGAGGAGTTCATCAAAGGCTGAACTCCTAATGAAGAAAGAATAGATTTTCTTTTGTCCTTGTAAGAATTGTGTAAAATATAGAGGAATGAATCAATATGGAGGAAATGTCATGGTTACAATGAAGGAAATTGCCAAATTAGCTAATGTGTCCAGTGCGACTGTGTCGCGTGTGCTGAACAATTCAGGATATGTGAGTGATGAAGTTCGTAAAAGAATTTTAAAAATCATTGAAGAAACTGGCTATATCCCAAGTGAGCATGCTAAAGCGTTGCGCACAAAGCAGTCGAATGTCATTGGGGTTATCTTACCAAAGCTGAGCACAGAAACGGCTAGTCGAATTGTAAATGGAATTAGTGAAGAATTGGCAAAACACGGCTATCAAATCCTATTAACCAATACAAATCTTGATCCTCAAAAAGAAATTGAGTATTTGAAGCTTTTAAAGAGCAAACAAGTCGACGGTATCATACTTCTTGCGACAAATCGCGGTGAGGGGCTTCTTAACGAGATTAAAAAACTTAGAATTCCCTTTGTAGCTACTGGACAAGAAATAGAGGGAATTCCATCTGTCATCAACAATAACGTCCAAGCAGCAAAGGATATTACGACTCTACTGATTAAGAAAGGCCATCGGAAAATTGCGTTTATCGGCGTTGACGAAGAAGATTATGAGGTTGGCTATAAACGTAAAGCGGGATACTTAGAAGCGCTAGAGGAAAACCAATTAGAGGTTGACACCCACTGGGTACAAAAAGGGGAATTCTCAATTGAATCAGGTTATCATATGGCAAAGGAAATATTCGAAAAATCAGTTCAAAAACCTTCCGCGATTGTCGCTGTTACAGACCGACTAGCTATAGGAGCGATGGAGTACTTAAAGGAAAAAGGGTTAATTGTTCCACATGATGTTGCGATAACAGGAATGGGGGCATCGGATCTTTCTAAATATGTTGTTCCCAAATTAACTACAGTAGATTTGCTAAGTGAATATACAGGAGCAGAAGCAGCGAAGACGTTGTTACAGATTTTGCAGGAAGGTGTTTCCTCTGAAAAAAAACAAATAGATTATAGACTAATTATTAGAGATAGTATATAATCTATTTCATAACAAATGTGTAATCGATTACACATTCTCACTATATTTTTTTAGCTATATGTGTAATCGATTACCTATTGTGAGTAATGAGCCATATCCACTGCTAAGTTATAGAAAACTTCTAGTAAAAACAAATGACATCAATGAATGTAAGAGTAGCTCAACGGATATTTTACGAAAGGGTTTCATTTTGATGTATATGTAATCGATACCACATTAACACTAACACTATAATAGGGGTGAGAGGTAATGTCAGAAAATCGGAGAATTGCTGAAGAAATCATAGAAGCAATTGGGGGTAAAGAAAATATCGTATCTGCTGCACACTGTGCAACTAGATTGCGCATTATGGTGCAGGATAAAGAGAAAATTGATCAAGAAAAGGTTGAGAATGTTGATAAGGTAAAAGGAGCATTCTTTAACTCAGGTCAATTCCAAGTAATCCTCGGAACAGGGACAGTTAATCGTATTTATGAAGAGGTAGAAAAGCTTGGTGTCGATACAACGACAAAATCCGATCAATCAAAAGAAGCGGCAAAGAGTGGAAATGCATTTCAACGAGCTGTAAGGGCCTTCGGAGACGTATTTGTTCCCATTATTCCAGCGCTAGTTGCCACAGGTTTATTTATGGGGCTTCGTGGCTTAGTCATGCAGGAAGAAATCTTAGCGTGGTTTGGCTTAACGACTGCTGATATATCAGAAAACTTCATCTTATTCACACAGATATTAACTGATACAGCCTTTGTTTTCTTACCAGCACTTGTAGCCTGGTCCACATTTCGTGTGTTTGGTGGAAACCCAACAATTGGGCTTATACTTGGATTGATGCTAGTAAGCCCATCATTACCTAATGCATGGGGAGTAGCGGGCGGTGATGTTGATCCCATCATGTTCTTTGGTTTTATTCCAGTCGTTGGATACCAAGGTTCGGTAATCCCAGCATTTATTACAGGTGTGGTTGGTGCGAAACTTGAACAGTGGATTCGTAAGCGTGTTCCAGAGGCACTCGATTTGATTGTCACTCCGTTTTTAACATTGCTTATTATGATTGCTTTAGCATTGTTTGCAATCGGACCAGTATTCCATACAGTTGAGAATGTGATACTAGATGTGACGGTTGCTGTACTTGAATGGCCATTTGGTTTAGCGGGACTTATAATTGGATTCCTTAACCAAATCATTGTCATTACGGGTGTTCATCACGTCTTTAACTTATTAGAAATTCAATTACTTGAAAACTTTGGTTTTAACCCTTATAACGCAATTGTAACATGTGCGACTGCGGCACAAGGTGGAGCTGCATTAGCAGTTGGTTTAAAAACAAGATCAACTAAATTAAAAGCTTTAGCGTTACCGTCGTCATTATCGGCATTTTTAGGAATTACAGAGCCAGCTATCTTTGGGGTAAATCTTCGCTATGGAAAACCATTTATTATGGGATTGATTGGTGGTGGAGTTGGTGGTTTCTTGGCTTCGATCTTCGGACTAAAAGGAACGGGTATGGCAATCACTGTTATTCCAGGAACATTACTTTATTTAAACGGACAAATTTTAATGTATATCCTTGTAAACGTAGCTGCAATTGCAGTAGCATTTGTTCTCACTTGGATGTTCGGTTTCTCAGATAAAAAGCTAGAAGGCAAGTAATAACTTGCCTTCTTTATGTAAGGAGTTCATCATGAATCAACGTGAATTAACTGAAAAAGTAAACCAGGAAGTTGTGCGAAATAAAGAGCGGGTTGAAAGTGACCCTTATCGTCTACATTTTCATTTAATGCCTCCAGTAGGGCTTTTGAATGATCCAAATGGGTTTATTCAATATAAGGGAGTTTACCACCTTTTTTATCAATGGAATCCATTTGAAACGGCCCATGGCTCCAAATTTTGGGGACATTACACATCAACCGACCTTGTAAATTGGAAACATAATCCAATTGCACTTGCTCCGAGTGAGTGGTATGAGAAAAATGGTTGCTATTCAGGAAGCGCCGTTGAACACGAAGGAAAAATGGTGTTGTTTTATACTGGTAATGTGAAAGATGAAAATGACGAACGTGAAACGTATCAATGTATGGCGGTATCAAGTGACGGTATCACGTTTGAAAAAAAGGGACCAGTCATCCATCTACCTGAAGGGTATACTGCCCATTTCCGTGACCCAAAGGTTTGGAAAAAGGATAATATTTGGTACATGGTACTAGGTGCTCAAGATCTAAACGAGCAGGGCAAGGTTGTTCTTTATTCCTCTTACGACCTAACGAACTGGGACTTTCATGGTGTGATTACAGGTTCAGAAATGAATGGTCTGGGGCCGTTTGGATATATGTGGGAATGTCCTGACTTATTTGAATTAGATGGGAAAGATGTTCTGTTAGTTTCCCCCCAGGGACTTGCGCCTGAGGGAGATTTATATAACAATCTATTTCAAGCAGGTTATTTTGTCGGTGAGTTGGATTATCAAGAGCTGTCCTACAAACATGGGGATTTTACCGAGTTAGATCGTGGCTTTGATTTCTATGCCCCACAGACAACAGTTGATGAAAAAGGTAGAAGGCTCCTTTTTGCGTGGATGGGCATTACGGATGAAAATGAAAAGTATCAACCGACTATCAAAAATGGTTGGATTCATGCTATGACATTGCCACGCGTTTTGTCTCTTAAGGGTGAAAAAGTTGTTCAGCAGCCCGTAGAAGAATTGAAGCAATTACGTAAGAATGAAGTCTCGTATTCAAATGTAGAGGTTAATACAGATATTGTAACGCTTGATAGAGTAGAAGGAACATCTATTGAATTACTTCTTGATGAAATTTCGTATTGTACGGATTCCTTTGAAATTAAATTCAGAGAGTCTGCAAGCTTTTATTATTCTTCAAAAGAAAATAAAGTGAGTCTCCATCGGAAGAACTTTAAAGATGGCCAAATTGAATCACGGCATTGTCAAATCTATGGGATAAAAAAGCTACAAGTATTTTTGGATGCTTCATCCATTGAGGTTTTTGTAAATGATGGGGAAGAAGTTTTTACAGCAAGAATTTTTCCGAGTACGAAGAACGAGTCCATTACGTTCATAGCTGAAGGTAATCTTCAATTTAATATAAAGAAATGGGATTTAGGTTAGGAGGAGAGCGATGGGAAAGGGAGTTATTAGTTTAGGTGAAGCATTAATTGATTTCATTCCACTTGACCAAGACAATATGGAATTTTTAAAAAGTCCAGGAGGTGCACCAGCCAATGTAGCAGTTGGGGTAGCACGGCTTGGGGCGAAGTCCACATTCATTGGGAAAGTGGGAGACGATGTTCTTGGAAACTTTTTAAAACAGACCTTGGACGATTATCAAGTTCAAACAGAAACGTTGTACCTTTCTAAAGAGGTCCGCACAGGACTAACGTTTGTGACGCTTAGCGAAGAAGGTGAGCGGGAGTTTTCGTTTTACATTGAAAAAAGTGCTGATCGCTTCTTAACCCCTGAAGAAATTCCTGCAACACTCTTTGCTGAACATAATGTGTTCCATTTCGGTTCGATTTCGTTAATTGATGAACCTGCGGAGTCAGCAACGAAAAAGGCACTTCAACTCGCAAAGGAAAAGGGACTAATCGTTTCCTACGACCCGAACCTTCGCCCGATGCTTTGGAAGGATTTAGATACAGCAAATCAAAAAATCACTTCCGTGTTAAGTGAAGCGGATGTTGTGAAAATTTCAGAAGTGGAATTGGAGTTCATTACAGGTGAAACGGAAATCGAACGTGGTGTTGAAAAACTAGCACAATACAATATTCCACTATTGGTTATTACACTTGGTAAGGATGGAGTGTATGCTTTCTACAAAGGGCAGTCTATTTTTGTTGAAGCTAGAAAGGTGAAAAGTGTAGATACAACAGGAGCTGGTGATGCGTTCGTATCTGGACTGCTCTACCAATTCAGTGAAAGAGCTAAAAAACTTACAGATTATTCGCTAGAAGAAATTGAGGAAATCGCAACGTTTGCGAGTGTTTCTGGTGCATTGGCGGTCTCCCAAAAAGGAGCAATGACAGCACTGCCAACACTTGAACAGGTACGAGAGTTTTTGGATAAAAACTAGAGTTCCTCTATAAAAGAGTTAATGTATGAAAAATGAAGACCTGAATATTATAGCGAATATGTAAACAGGTCGTTCAATGAGTGAATGAAGGACCGAACTCTTGAGAGTATGTAAGGGAAAGTCCTAAAGTCAGTATAAGAGTTGAGAGTCTCTCATCAGCTCTAATCGTAGTAAAAAAAGGTGGATTCCAATAATGGAATCCACCTATCCGTTTATAATGACTTTTCCAACTCGAACCAGTAGGTACACAGAGTTTCAAAACCTTTATCAAAATTCTCAAGATGAAAGTGCTCGTTAGGCGCATGGAAGTTTTCGGTTGGAAGCCCAAAGCCCATTAATACGATTGGTGCGTGAAGAACTTCATCTAACGTTGCGATGATTGGTAATGAGCCACCACCGCGTGTAAAAGAGGTTGGTACCTGATAGATTGATTCGTACGCACGTGCTGCTGCCTGAATGGCAGGATGATCAAACGGTGTCACATATGGCGCACCTTTGTCAAAAAGTTGCAGGCTTACTTCTACACCTTCAGGTTTATTTTTCTCTATATGTTGTTTCAACTGTTCTACTATTTTCTCAGGGTCCTGGTTAGGAACGAGTCGGCATGTGATTTTTGCATGTGCTTCAGAAGGAATTACCGTCTTGATGCCATCCCCCTGGAACCCACCATAGATTCCATTAATATCAAGAGTTGGGCGGACCCAAGTACGTTCAAGGTAACTATATCCTTTTTCACCATAAAGGGCTGGTACGCCAAGCGCTTGTCGCTCCTTCTCCTCATCGAAGTTTAACGCTTCATATGCCTTTCTTTCTTCATCTGTTAATGGAAGAACATCATCATAGAATCCTTCAACGGTTACTTTTCCGTCTTCAGAATGGAAGGAATCCAACACTTGAACAAGTGCATTAATTGGATTATGTACGCCACCACCATAAAGTCCAGAGTGTAAGTCACTGTTAGGTCCTTTCACATCGATTTGTAGTCCTGCGAGTCCCCGTACTCCATAGCAAATGGTTGGTTTTCCGCGCTCATTCATGGTTGTGTCAGAAATAACAATGACATCTGCAGCAAGTAAATCTTTATTTTCTTTAACGAAGGTTGGAAGGTTAGGGCTTCCAATTTCCTCTTCACCTTCAATGCAGAATTTGAAATTAAGTGGTAATGTCCCCTCTGTTTTTAAAATTGTTTCTAATGCCTTTAAATGCATGAAGGTTTGGCCCTTGTCATCACTTGCTCCACGTGCATAAATTTTATCATCGCGGATTTCTGCCTCAAACGGTGGGCTGTCCCATAAATGAAGAGGGTCAACAGGTTGGACATCATAATGCCCATAAATCAATACTGTTGGTTTTCCTTCTGCATGAAGCCAGTCCCCGTAGACGACAGGATGTCCATTAGTAGGGTGAATGCTTACATTTTCCATACCAATTTTTCTTAATGCTTCAGCAACCCACTCAGCCGTATGATTTACATCTTCCTTATGGTCAGGTAATGCGCTGATACTAGGAATGGATAGAAATTCAAAAAGTTCTTTTAAGTGTAAGTCTCGGTTTTCTTTAAGATGGGTTCGGATGTTTTCGTTCAACGTGTTTCCTCCTTTTTGGTGTAAAGCTAAGTCTATGTCATAATTTTACATCAATTGCATGGTCGAGGAAACGTTTCTTGACGCTATAAATTGCAATAATTAACGACCTTCTAATCATACCCATCAAAAGGAAGTAGAGATTATAAGTACTTTACGAACTAGAAGCTTTTGTTGCAAATAAACCGACGTCTATCTATGCGACAAAGGCAGAGAAATCGTATAAATACCTTTCGTTAGGGAGAAACGTTATAAATTGGATTTGAGCGATTATGAGTTTGAAAGAAATCTAACTTTCGATTACAAACCAAAAATGCCAAGCACCTCTTATGTGAACAAAGTAAAAAGAGGTGCTTAATTCTCGAACATCATGAGATATCCTTGATATTGAATTCATTTACGTTAATCATTGGAACTTTGTGTATCTGTAAATCTTTTTGCATTTTTAAGAGACCCCAAATAGGCTTCTTCATAGTCATACAATGGGGTTGGATAATCCCCTGTAAAATAGGCCATACATAGACCGTTATAAGGAGCATCAAAATGAAGGCCAATGGAATCGACAGTTCCAGGTACACTTAGAAATGCAAGACTATCCGCACCAATTATATCCCGTATTTCTTCTACGGTGTGGTCAGCCGCAATTAATCCGTGACGATCTTGAACGTCAATTCCATAAAAATCAGGAAACCGAAAAGGTGGTGAAGCAATTCTCATATGGACTTCGGTTGCTCCAGCATCACGCAGTAATTGAATGATATATTTGCTCGTTGTCCCTCGAACGATTGAATCATCAACAATGACCACCTTTTTACCATTCACGACTCCTCTGACAGCAGATAGTTTCATACGTACGCCTAACTCGCGCAATTCCTGTGTGGGTTGAATAAATGTTCTAGCAATATATTGGTTTTTGATTAATCCCATTTCATAGGGAATCCCACTTTGTTCGGCATAACCACTAGCGGCCGATAATGATGAGTTGGGCACACCCACAACAATATCCGCTTCTGCTGGTGCCTCTTTTGCTAGAGTTCGACCCATGTTTTTACGTGCAGTATGTACATTGACACCAGCGATATCTGAATCTGGGCGTGCAAAATAGATAAACTCCATTGAACATATAGAGAACATTGTATCTTCTGTATATTTTTCGATTTGGTATCCGTCATTATTGACAATCACAATTTCTCCTGGTTCAATTGAACGAATGAATGTAGCAGTAGAAACATCCAACGCACAAGTTTCACTTGCTAGTATATAAGAGCCATTCGGTAATTGTCCGAGTACAAGGGGGCGAAAGCCATTTGGGTCCATAGCTCCAATCATTTCGTTCGGTGTTAAAATTAAATATGAAAAAGCTCCTTTCATCATATTGAGGCTTTCTTTGAGTCGGTCAAGTAGAGCTTCTTTTTTGCTTCGACGAATGAGGTGCATTAAAATCTCCGTGTCTGAATTTGAAGAGAAAATGGCGCCATTCTCCTCTAATTCCTTACGTAAAGTTATTGCATTTGTAAGATTACCATTATTCGCTAAAGCTAATTGCTCGTCATGGAATTCAAACAAAAAGGGTTGGGTATTCTTCATTGTATTCGTACCAGCAGTGCCATATCGAACATGACCAATTGCAGCTTCACCTTGTAACTCAGCAAATAAGCTTTCATCTTTAAAAACATCTGTCAGCAGCCCTAAGCCACGATGTCCTACTAACTTTCCATCGTGGTTCGCAACAATTCCAGCCCCTTCTTGACCTCTATGTTGTAAACTGTGTAATCCGAAGTAACATAAGCGTGCAGCATCTGGAATCCCCCAAACTCCAAAAACACCACACTCTTCATTCAAACTTCTATAGTGAGTAACCAAGGAATAGCCTCCCCAAAAATAATAAATCTTTAAACACATACTAAGAAATATTATCACCCAAAAATATGATTATATATGTTCAACTTTCAGGTGGAAAATGACAACTAGAATGCTTACTCACGGTTAGAAAACATTTAGTTTTTTTTGATTCCTTAATCGAATTTACTTATGCTAGATTAACCTCTCTATTTTGGCCTAGCTGGATTTTTTTATTTCATTATGAGAAAAATACTTTATCGACTATAATAAAGAGAAAAGGTGTGAAATTTTATTTCATTAATTGTTTCATAAGGAATTTCATTATTAGAGGAGTAATTAGAATGAGTTCATTACTGTTAAGAATTGAGCAACATTTGAGCAGATTATCAGAAGCCGAAAGGAAAATAGGCGCATATATTTTGAAACACCCTGAAATGGTACCCAATATGACAACTAAGGATTTGTCAAAGAACAGTGGGGTAGGTGAGTCGACTGTCATTAGATTTTGTAAATCTATAGGCATTGGAAGTTTCAAATCCTTTAAACTAGAGCTTGTAAAAGATATTACCTTAACAGATATTAACTTGACAGATTTTAATATCTTGAATAAAAAAGATGAACCGTATGACCTGTTTCAAAAGGTAACCTATGTTAATAAGGCTGCTATTGAAGCAACACCAGCTTCACTTGATCGGAAGGATTTTGAAAAAGCAGTAGAAGTATTAGTTGATGCTGATAAACTCCTGTTTTATGGAGTGGGTGGATCTGCAATTGCTGCCTTAGATGGATATTATAAATTCACAAAACTTGGCTATCAGTGTATCCATCGTCATGACTTCCACTTTTTGTTATCAGCAATTCCGTATTTAAGCAACAAATCTGTATTTGTTGCTGTTAGTATGTCTGGAAAAACAAAGGATGTCCTTGAACTATCTAGGTTTGCTAAATCAAAAGGAGCAACTGTTATTGCAATTACAAATATAGATAAATCACCTCTTTATAAAGAAGCAGATATAATTTTATGTACTCCAAAGGTAGAGCATGATTATAGAATTGGAAGTATTCCATCTAGAATGACACAACTGACAATAATTGATGCATTATACTTAAGTGTTTTCCATACTAAAGGAGAAAATGTAATCAAACAATATCACGAGGCTAGAGATGAAGTGGTCCGCTTGCGAAGGTAAGTGGCTCTTTTTTTGGGATTAAAACAGTAAAATTGAGGTAGATTTGTTCGATGTGTTTGAAATTTTATTTCATGTATAATTATAAAAATATTGATTTTTAATTTCAATTAGTTATAATGTATTTGAGAAATGAAATTTCATGAAGAGGGTGAAATGATGCTAGAAAAATTAACGACAGAACTGAGAAACCCTAATAGTATGGATTTAGATAAAAGGTCCGTAAAAGAAATATTGATGTTGATGAATGATGAGGATTCAAAAGTTCCGTTAGCTATAAAGGAAGAAATTGATAAAATTGAAAACGTTGTCAATTATACCATTCAAGCATTCAGAAGTGGTGGGAGACTAATTTATGTTGGTGCAGGTACAAGTGGTCGTCTTGGTGTATTGGATGCATCGGAATGTCCGCCTACGTTTGGAGTAAGCTCAAATTTAGTGCGTGGTATTATTGCGGGTGGTGAGAAAGCGATAACAAATGCGATTGAAGGTGCCGAGGATAAAGAGGAATTGGGAAGTGGTGACCTTAAAGCTATATCGTTAACTGAAAAGGATGTAGTTGTTGGGATAGCGGCGAGTGGAAGAACCCCATATGTAATAGGCGCCCTAAATTATGCTAAACAAATCGGTGCTGTTACTGCAAGTGTGAGTAATAATAAAGATTCCGTAATAGGTAAAATAGCAGATGTTTCAATCGAAGTAGTGACAGGTCCAGAAATTGTAACTGGATCAACAAGATTAAAGGCTGGTACAGCGCAAAAGCTAGTGTTGAATATGATTACAACAGCATCAATGATTGGTATTGGGAAAGTTTATGAAAACTTAATGGTGGATGTACAACCGACAAACAAAAAATTAGTGGAACGAGCTAAGAAAATAATAGTTGAAGCAACTGGTGTTGATTATGAAAGTGCACAATCCTATTTCGAGGCAGCTCATCAGCAAGTGAAACCAGCAATTGTCATGATCTTATTAAATTGTTCATATGAAGAGGCTTTAGCCAGATTAGAAGAGTCGAAGGGTTTTATTAGAAATACAAAATAGTTAGGGGGAGAAACGATGAAAAAGGAAGAATTATTGGCGAGAGGGATATTAGATCACATTGGTGGAGGGGGAAACATCGCTTCCTTCACCCATTGTATGACCAGAGTTCGTATTAATTTGAAAGATGACAAGAAGGCAGACATAAATAGATTAAAAGAGTTAGACGGTGTAATGGGGATTATTGAAGATGACACACTACAAGTTGTTGTCGGACCAGGAACCGTTAATAAAGTCTCTGATCATATAGCTAGAATTACTGGTCTTAAGATGGGAGAAACAGTAGATAGCTCTGATGATGTTGTTAGTTTGAAAAAGAATGATCTTAAAAAGAAGAATAACACTCCAGCTAAAAATTTGTTGAGGAAAATTGGGAGCATTTTCATACCTCTCATTCCGGGACTAGTTGCATCGGGTATCATAAATGGGATTGCTGGTTTTGCTAAAAATGCGGGTGTCGATCCGTCTTTAACTTGGATGCAAATTTTAACCGTCCTTGGTGGAAGTATTTTTGGATATTTGGCAATCGTAGTTGGTTGGAATACAGCTAAAGAATTTGGTGGCACTCCAGTTCTGGGCGCAATTGCTGGTATTATTACGATGCACCCTGGATTAGCAGATATTGTTCTCTTTGGACAAAACTTAACTCCAGGACGAGGTGGATTGTTTGGAGCGATGTTTGCAGCTTGGTTAATGGTGTTCTTTGAGAAAAGGTACAGAAGGTTTGTTCCAAATGCAGTTGACATTATTGTAACGCCATTATTAACAGTTTTAACTGTTGGTATTTTAACAATTGCGGCTGTTCAACCATTTGCTGGGCTGCTTTCAGATATCATCACAAGCGGAATTCATGTTGTTTTAGATGTTGGTGGAGTGTTGGCTGGAGGACTTTTGGCAGGCTTCTTCTTACCGCTCGTTATGTTAGGGCTTCACCATGGTTTAACACCAATTCATATGGAGTTAATTAACTCGGTTGGATCAACTGCCTTACTTCCGATTTTGGCAATGGCTGGTGCAGGTCAGGTTGGTGCTTCAATTGCAATTTTAGTAAAAACGAAAAATAAACGTATTAAAAACGTCATTAAAGGTGGTCTACCTACAGGATTCTTAGGGATTGGTGAACCGCTTTTATACGGGGTTACTTTACCATTAGGTCGACCATTCGTTACAGCGTGTTTAGGTGCTGCGGTCGGCGGTGCATTCCAGGCTGTTATGCAGACAGCGTCAGGTGGAATTGGAGTATCTGGTATACCATTAATTCCGTTAATTGTTGATAATAAATATTTAATGTACTTCTTGGGATTATTAATCACCTACATTGCTGGATTTGTATTCACTTACTTCTTTGGGTACAAGAAGGAAATGGATGAAAGTTTTTAAGACTCAGTAGTGCAATAGTAAATTGAAGAATTGATTTGATGATGGTTTTTTTAGGACCTGGAAGGTGTTGAACCATCTTATTGTAATTAAAAGGGGGAGGGTATCGGTTCTCCCTTCTTTGATTTGAATAGGTTACATGATTATCGACAGATGAAAGGAGAAGGGAAATGCTTGGAATATCAATCTATCTAAATGAAGAAATATCGATACAAAAAGAGATTTATCTTCAAGAAATGAGCAAAATCGGTTTTAAAAGTATTTTTACATCTCTTCATATTCCAGAAGAAGATCCAAGCTTATATAGGGAGCGTCTTAAAGAGCTTGGATCATTAGCGATAAAATATAATATGGAGTTATTTGCTGATATATCTCCAAAATCTCTTAACTATTTGGGATTCACATGGGAAAATGCAGAGGGGCTACAAGAGTGGGGGTTGACGGGATTAAGGGTCGATTATGGAGTTTCAGATGAGCTGATTGTTAATCTCTCGAGAAAAATGAAGATTGCTTTAAATGCAAGTACTCTAACTAGAGAAAATATACAAAAATTAAAAGAATGTGGGCTCCGTTTGAGATCAGTCGAGGCTTGGCATAATTTTTATCCGCGCCCTGAAACAGGTTTGAATACAGATGAATTCGATCTTACAAATCAATGGTTGAAAGCTGAGGGGATAAAAGTGATGGCGTTTATTCCGGGGGATGGCGAAAAAAGAGGGCCGCTTTTCAAAGGTCTGCCAACCATTGAGGATCATAGAGAGTTATCGACCTTTGCTGCGTATCTCGACTTTCATAAGAATCCTAGTGTAGATAAAATCATAATCGGTGATCCGACAATAAGTGAGTGGTCGAAGAAACAATTTAATAGCTTCCAATCAGGTAAGGTTGTACTTAGAGCAAAAAGTGTAACAACTGATAAAGCAATTTTTGAACGGCTGAATTGTGTTTTAACCAATAGGCAAGATGCTGCAAGGGATGTAATCAGAGTTGCAGAATCCCGACTATATGGATTAATAGGAGACTTTCCTGTAAAGCCTGAAAATACTGTTGAACGACCAATTGGAACCATTACTGTTGATAACATTAATTATGGCAGATATCAAGGGGAAATACAGATTACAAAGCGTAATCTTCCTTTAGATACAAAAGTTAATGTGATTGGTAGAGTAATTGATGAAGACACACCATTATTAAAGTCTATAAAAGGTGGAACTAAGTTTATCATACATTGGATTTCGGGTTAGGTGCTAGTCACCGCCCGTAATTTGTCCAATGTTTTTTTTAATTAAATTTCCATTGTAACCCCTCATATCTTCTAAATCACCTCTGCAATTTGTTGTTTGTATCCTAATAAATAGAAAATGTAATATCTGTCCAGAAATCTAGAAATTTATTATTTCGACTAAACTATTAACACATATCCCTAATTAACAAATATGATAATAATAATTATAAAAAGTGTCCACGGGGTATAAACATTTGATGAATAATGTGGTAAAGTATGAAGTATAAATGTTGGTATAAAAGGATTTTGCAAAAACCGTTTGTATTTCTAGGGAATACAGTTGTGTTTTGCAAACATACAGAGGAGGATTCAAATGTCAAAGGTGTTAGATTCATTTTTGCATGAAAATCTAGAGGATCTAAAAGAGAAAGGTCTTTATAATGTGATCGATCCACTTCAAGGCGCAAACGGGCCGATCATCAAGATTAATGGGAAAGAGCTGATTAATCTTTCTTCAAACAACTATTTAGGTTTAGCTACGGATGAACGTCTTAAAGAAGTAGCCAAAGAAGCAGTCGACGAATATGGAGTTGGAGCAGGTGCGGTTCGAACCATCAACGGAACACTTGACCTTCATATCAAACTAGAAGAAACGCTTGCGAAATTTAAGCACACAGAGGCTGCGATTTCTTACCAATCTGGTTTTAACTGTAACATGGCAGCTATTTCTGCAGTGATGGATAAAAACGATGCGATTCTTTCTGATGAGCTGAATCATGCATCCATTATTGATGGTTGTCGTCTTTCAAAGGCAAAAATCATTCGTTTCAATCACTCTGATATGGATGACTTGCGTGCTAAAGCAAAAGAAGCAAAGGAATCAGGTTTATATAACAAAGTAATGGTTATTACTGACGGTGTCTTCTCTATGGATGGCGACATTGCAAAACTACCTGAAATTGTACAAATTGCTGAGGAATTCGATCTCATCACATATGTAGATGACGCCCATGGTTCAGGTGTATTAGGTAATGGGGCTGGTACGGTTAAGCATTTTGGCCTCTCTGATAAAGTGGATTTCCAAATTGGTACTCTTTCAAAAGCAATTGGCGTTGTTGGTGGTTATGTAGCGGGTAAAAAAGCATTAATCGACTGGCTAAAGGTCCGTAGCAGACCATTTCTTTTCTCAACGGCTGTTACACCAGCGGATGCCGTAGCTGCAACAAAAGCAATTGAGATTCTAATGGAGAGCACGGAACTCCACGACAAGCTATGGGATAACGCAAACTACTTCAAACAGCAATTAAAGGAACGTGGCTTTGATATTGGTCAAAGTGAAACACCAATTACGCCCGTGATTGTGGGAGATGAAGTAAAAACACAAGAATTCAGTAAGAGATTAATTGAAGAAGGCGTCTACGCAAAATCGATTGTATTCCCGACTGTACCAAAAGGAACTGGTAGAGTGCGCAATATGCCAACTGCTGCACATACAAAGGAAATGCTGGATCAAGCAGTAGCGATTTATGAAAAAGTCGGTAAGGAAATGAACATTATCTAATAGATGGTCACCTGACCACCTAGGGGGAATGAAGAATGGAGAAAATTATTGTAACTGGGGCCCTTGGTCAAATTGGGTCAGAGCTTGTAATGAAACTTCGCCAAGTTTATGGAGCTAGCAATGTGGTGGCTACAGACATCCGAAAAACAGATTGCGAGGTTGCTCGTTCAGGCCCGTTTGAACTACTAGATGTAACAGACGGAAAAGCAATGTATGATATCACGAAGAAATATGATGCTGACACGATTATTCATTTAGCTGCATTGTTATCTGCAACAGCAGAGGCAAAGCCACTATTAGCGTGGAATTTAAATATGGGTGGATTAGTGAATGCATTAGAGGTTGCGCGTGAACTACGATGTCAATTTTTCACTCCTAGCTCGATCGGGGCATTTGGTCCGTCAACGCCAAAGGATCAAACCCCACAGGACACCATTCAGCGACCTACCACAATGTACGGGGTAAACAAGGTTGCGGGTGAGTTACTCTGTGATTACTACAACCAAAAATTTGGAATTGATACGAGAGGTTTACGTTTTCCAGGACTCATTTCATATGTGGCTCCACCTGGTGGCGGTACGACCGATTATGCGGTGGAGATTTTTTACGAAGCAATAAAAAATAAAAGCTATACATCGTATATTGCCGAAGGAACGTATATGGATATGATGTATATGCCTGATGCACTTCAAGCTATTATTGACTTAATGGAGGCTGAAGAGTGCAAATTGAAGCACCGAAATGCATTCAATGTAACAGCGATGAGTTTCTCTCCAGAGGAAATTGCGGCTGAAATCAAAAAACATATTCCGCAGTTTACGATAAATTATGAGGTTGATCCTGTTCGCCAAGCTATCGCAGAAAGCTGGCCAAATTCGATTGATGCTACTGCAGCAAAAGCAGAATGGGGCTTCAAGTCTGTATATAACCTTGAAACAATGACCAAGGATATGCTCGAAAAATTAAGTATGAAATTAATTCGAAATGCAGGGTAAATGAAAAGAGAGTATGAATCTATAGAGGATTCATACTCTTTTGTGCGCTTGGCAGCGCATCGGACTAACAGGTGAAAGTCCTGAACACACCGTAGTGGCGGAAGTGTATAGCTGACAAGTAGTGCATTGCCGTGAGGCAATGTGCAGAGGACTTGAAGGCAAAACCTGGAACAGGTGACAATCTAACCATGTTGGCTGGCAGAGTCGGATAACCCTGCAAAAGAAGGGAGTGTCCAAAGCCACAAGAGGGCTCTGTTAGTTAAGAGGACTGGATTCAGGTGAAAGCCCGATGACGTGACCCAAGGAGGTCTCATCGTTTCCGAAATACGGTAACCCTTATTCAAGTCCGTGATGGATAAGATAAGATTATGAATGGTGAGAAGTCAGAGCAGGGGATAGTAGTGAAGAAGCTTACCGGAAAGGTCGCAATGGTGAGTGACTTAATACAAGTTATTAAGAGGAGCCTTAACCCAAAAGGTAGGGACTCTATGCGAAGCCCGTCTGTCCATGGAAGAAAAAAACCGAGTTATCTTAGAATACGTCATGTCCATACAGAAACCGATAGGACAAATCCATAGAATCGGGGTCGAACAGAAGGGTAGACCGTATGGGGGCGCAGTACTTTGTGGACCTGTTGATATTGCGGAAATTGGGCTAGTCAATCATCAGACTGAAAGGAAAGATACGGAACATGAACGGAAAAGAAGGCAAACAAGGTTTTCGTGAGGGAGTAAGGATTCCACAAAAGAGAAAGTGGTATAGTCTTATAGATAAAATATGGGCAATGCCAAACATGGAGGAAGCCTTTAAAGAGGTTAAAAGAAATCGAGGTGCCGCAGGGATAGATGGAGTAACAATTAAGGCTTTTGAATTTGGTGTGGAGGATAATGTACAAATCCTTCAACGTGAATTACGAGATAAGACATATAAGCCGAGACCAGTGAAACGAGTATATATTCCAAAGGCTGATGGTTCAAAAAGACCTCTAGGTATCCCAACCGTGAGAGACCGAATAGTACAGGCTTCTGTACGCAGAATAATAGAGCCAATCTTTGAAGCTAAATTTCTTGATTGTAGTTTTGGTTTTCGACCGAACCGAAGTGCACATATGGCATTGGATAAAATCCGAAAGGATTTATTGGATGGTTATGTGTATGTAATTGATGCAGACCTAAAATCATACTTCGACACAATTCCACATGACAAACTAATGTCACTGGTTAGAGAAGAAATAGTGGATGGAAGTGTCATTGGACTACTTGAGAGTTTCCTCCAAGCAGGAATCATGGAAGGTGGAAGTTTCCACTTAAATGAAAAAGGTACTCCGCAAGGTGGTGTTATTAGTCCGCTTCTTGCGAACATATACTTGCATCCGTTAGATGAATTAATGACGGAGCGTGGACATCGCATTACGAGATATGCAGACGACTTCGTCATCTGTTGTAAATCACAAAAGGGTGCAGAAAGAGTACTTAAATCCGTTACTCGATTTCTTGAACAAAAACTCGGTTTAACTGTACATCCTGAAAAGACTAAGATTGTTGATAATATGAAAGAATCCTTTGTATTCTTAGGATATGAATTTAAACAAGGTTATTGGGTTAAGCCGTCAGAAAAATCGATAAAGAAATTTAAGAATAAGGTAAAGGAAATTACAAAGCGAAATCAAACAATAAACATGGAGAAGCTAATTAAAGAGAAACTTAATCCATACCTGCGTGGCTGGGCTAACTACTTCGGATACTGGCATTCCAAGACTCTATTTACGGAGTTTGACAAGTGGATTCGGAGGAGACTACGGTCCGTTCAATTGAGGAGCTGGCGAAAGATAAGAAAATTGCACAGAGAACTACGAAGAAGAAAGTGGAAAGGAGAACTTCCACAGTTGCGCATGTATGCTTGGAGAAGTTCTATGTCTACCCCAGTGCATGTAGCACTTCCAAATGAATGGTTTAAAGAAATTGGTCTCATATCTTTAGTGGATATTTACAATGAACATCATCCCCAACGGGGATAATCATGGAGGAGCCGTATGCGATGACCCGCACGTACGGATCTGTGAGAGGCGCATGAATAAATTCATGCGCCTACTCTATTTTTGTTGGAAAGTGAGCGGATTGTACTTTAGAACGACCAAGGGGTAGGCAAGTCGGACATTATGCAAGAGGTATATGCTATGGGTGTTTCTGCAAATACCTAATAGTGTAAGCGTAACTCTTGTATATGCACGTAGGACATTTCGGATATTATCAAATACCAAATATAATTAACTTTTAAGCTACGAGTATTCCTAGTTATAACTCATAAGCACAAACGGTTTTAATCGCGCAGTGCACCTGCTTCCCGTGAGGTTATATCACCTTGTCCTTGGTTGATATCATGTTGGATTTCCTGTTTTACTTTTTGTGGATTGGTTGTGCTGACATTCTTTTGTGAATGAATCTCACTTGGTTGTTTTTTTAGCATATGACTCCTCCTAGCAATAGTTTTCTTAGAATAGTATTGACCAAAGGTAAAGAAGTTACGAGAAGTTTATTCCGAATGGAGTATACAGAAACGAGCTCGTTGATTATTTTACATGTGTCTTAATGTTTATTGTTTCATCAGTACAAAAGCAATATACCTGATTTTTAATAATTCCACGCAACCCCTCATTTACGGATAAAGTAAGAATTAACTATATTAAAAAAGCATATAAAAGTTTTCTTTAAAAGGACCGTTCACTTTTATGTTCATTATGTCGAACGGTAAAAGGGCAAAAATGACTTTTTTGAAAACGTAAAACTTTTTGTTGTAATTAAAAAAGGGACATGTTAATATAAAACTTGTAAAGGTAGTGCAACCGTTTGCGCAACTATTGCGCAGGTCCGCGCTTTAATGATAAAGGCTGTAATAACAATGTTTGCAGCTATAATTATATAAAAAATCCTAGTTAAAAGGGTGGCGTTTAACGAATAAATTTCGTTAAAATGTACCGATTTGTGCAATCGGTTTCTTGATTCTGTGCAACGGTTACTTCCTTTCAAAATGAATAGACGGAGGTTTTATCATGAAGGCAAAAAAACTTTTTCCTGCAATAGTAGCACTATTATTTTTAATAAGTGTTGTGTTAGTAGGATGTTCATCAGATGGAGATAGCTCAGGTGGAAATGAAAGCGATTCAAAAGTAACGGTAGATATTTTTCAATTTAAAGTAGAATTTAAAGATCAGTTTGAAGAAGTGGCAAAGCAATACGAGGAGTCTCATGAAGGTGTGAAAATCAACATCACAACAGTTGGTGGTGGGGAAGACTATGGTGCAGCTCTTCGTTCGAAATTTGCTTCAGGAAATGAACCTACTATTTTTAACATTGGAGGGCCACAAGATGTTGCTGACTGGGCTGATAATTTAGCGGATCTTTCTGATACATCAGCAGCAAAAGCAGCATTAGAAGGAACTCTTGAAGGTGTAACACAAGATAGCCAAGTGTTAGGACTTCCTTTTAACCAAGAAGGTTACGGTTTAATCTACAATACAGAAGTGTTTGAACAAGCTGGAATTAATCCAGAAGAAATTACAACGTTTGCAGCATTAGAAAAAGCGGTTAAAACATTAGATAGCAAGAAAGACGAATTAGGTTTAGACGCAGTATTTGCACTACCTGGTAAAGAAAATTGGGTAACTGGGTTGCACTTATCCAATACGTTTTTATCCCCAGAATTCGATGGGAATGTACTAGGAACATTTGATTCTGAAACAGTAAATTTTGAATATGGCGATGCATTTAAGAAAGTTTTAGATTTGCAAAATGAGTATTCTGTTCAACCAACAGTAAGTTTAGACTATGCGATGCAAGTGGAGGAACTATTCTCTACTGGTCGTGTTGCAATAATCCAACAAGGTAACTGGGTATACGGTTCAATTGCGGGTATCGATGAAGAGCTTGCTGATAATGGTGTAAGTATTCTACCGCTTCCTGTTGAAGGTTATAAGGAAGATTCAATCCCTGTAGGTATTCCAATGTATTGGGCTGTAAATAGTCAAAAAGATGAAGCGGAAGTTAAGGCAGCAAAAGACTTTTTAGATTGGCTATATACTTCTGAAGAAGGAAAAACAGCTGTACTAGAAGACTTCAAATTCATCCCAGCATATGACGGATTTGACGCTTCAAAAGTCTCTGATCCACTTGGCAAAGCTGTATATGAATATGCTACGGAAGGAAAGACGATTCCTTGGGTATTCATGGGCTACCCAACTGGTTGGGGTGAACAACAGCTTGGTGTTAATATTCAAAAATATATAAGTGGCGAAATGAGTTGGGACGATGTAGTAAAGGAATCTCAAAAAGCTTGGGAAGAGTCAAGAAAATAATAGATTCACCTAACAATAGAAAACAAGGCAGCACAGGTTGCTTTGTTTTCTATTTTATAACAAGGCAAAGCGGAGACTCGTGCGATACCGAGTGTGAGTCCACAAGTTTTTAGTGAGCTGAAGTAAAAAAGAAGACAACGAAAAGTCGTGCATTACCTAACATTACGTCTGTTTCGGGATTTCGAATGGAGGAAATTACGATGCGAAACCGGAATCTATGGTATTGGTTATTCTTAGCCCCTACACTTCTTGCACTTGGTGCTGTTGTAGCCATACCGTTAATTTTTGGAACATATTACTCGTTTACAAACTGGAATGGCATTAAAATTACTGAGTTTGTAGGATTTGAACATTATCAAAAGCTTATCAATGATGAAGAGTTTTTGAACTCATTATGGTTTACTGTAAAGTTTTCAGTGGTATCTATTTTTTTGATTAATATATTTGGACTTTCATTAGCGTTACTAGTAACACAAAAACTGAAAACAAACAAAATTTTACGTACAATCTTTTTTATGCCGAACTTAATTGGAGGACTTATCCTCGGGTTCATTTGGCAGTTTATTTTCATGAAGGTATTTGCGAGTATTGGAGATTTAACTGGTATCGCTGCATTTAAAGGTTGGTTATCTACCGATACTACTGGTTTCTGGGCATTGGTTATTCTCATGAGTTGGCAAATGTCAGGTTATATCATGATTATTTACATTTCTTATTTGGAAAGTGTCCCACAAGAATTATTGGAAGCAGCAGAAATCGATGGAGCAAACAGTTTTCAGCGCTTTAGAAATGTCACGTTCCCTCTTGTTGCACCAGCGTTTACAGTAAGTTTGTTTTTAACTCTATCAAATACATTTAAGTTATATGACCAAAACCTAAGCTTAACTGGCGGGGGTCCTTACAATTCTACACAAATGGTAGCAATGGAAATTTTCAAAACAGCATTCTCTGAAAACAATTATGCGTATGGACAGGCAAAGGCGATTATCTTCTTCCTAATCGTTGCAGCTATTTCTTTAACACAGGTTTACATTAATAAGAAACGGGAGGTCGAGATGTAATGAAAAGTAAAAAAAGAAAATTATATTTACTTGAAATTCTAGGAGTTGTCCTTGGCCTACTTTGGCTCTCCCCTTTCTATTTAATGGTTGTAAACTCGTTTAAGACAAAACGTGAGATTTTTACAGATACACTAAAATTACCTGATGTTTTTACATTTGATAATTATATTCAAGCGTTTGAGGAACTAGATTTTATCCGTACGTTTTTTAACTCTGTACTGATTACGGTACTAGGTGTTGCAGTCATTATATTCTTCTCATCGATGGCGGCATATGCTTTAAATCGTCGTAAAGGAAAAATAAGCGGTTTCATTTTCTTCCTTTTTATCGCGGCAATGCTCATTCCATTCCAATCGGTTATGATTCCGCTCGTATCTTTATTTGGTAAAATAGATTTATTAAATCGTTTTGGAATTATCTTGATGTATCTAGGTTTTGGAAGCAGTTTATCTATATTTTTATATCATGGGTCCTTACAAGGAATATCTAAATCATTAGATGAAGCAGCAACAATCGATGGAGCAAACAGATGGCAGATTTTTTGGCACATCATCTTCCCGATGCTAAAGCCAATTTCAGTAACTGTTGCTATATTAAACATCATTTGGATTTGGAATGACTATTTATTACCTTCTCTTGTTATTAATCAGGATGGTATGCATACCATTCCATTGAAAATGTTCTTTTTCTTTGGCCAATATACGAAACAATGGCACTTAGCTCTTGCAGGATTAACGATTGCAATTATCCCTGTTATTCTTGTGTATTTCTTCATGCAAAAACATATTATCAAGGGAGTTGCAGAAGGTTCTGTAAAATAATTTTGAACGAACAGTGATCGAAACGATTCGATACTTTTTATATAAATTTGGAGGGTGTTTATGGCTATTACAATTAAAGATGTTGCAAAAGAGGCAAATGTTTCGCCTTCCACTGTCTCAAGGGTCATTGCCAATAATCCTCGAATTAGTGATGAAACGAAAAAACGTGTACGAGAAGCAATGGATAAATTGGGATATCACCCCAACTTCACAGCTCGAAGCTTAGCGGTGAAAAGCACGGCAACGATTGGGATTGTAATGCCATTTTCAGCATCCCATGTGCTCCAAGATCCATTCTTCCCTGAAGTGATTAGAGGTATCAGCGTACAAGCACGTGAGTATAAATATGGAATCTACCTTTCAACAGCTGGTACAGAGGATGAAATCTTTGAAGAAGTAGTCGGGATGGTACAAGGTCGGCGTGTGGATGGTTTGATTTTACTCTATTCACGGACAGATGATCGTATAATTCAACATTTACAGGAAATAGATTTTCCATTTGTCGTGATTGGTCGACCTGTTCACGGCGCTGAACGGATTACACATGTGGATAACGATAATATTTACATTACGAAGGTCGTAACAGACCATTTAATCGAATTAGGACATACAAAAATAGCATTTGTTGGTTTTGATTCTGATTTTGTTGTGATGGTTGACCGTCTCGAGGGCTACAAACAAGCGTTACGTAGTGCAGAACTACCATTCAACGAGAACTATATTATTCATAAAAAAACGCTAAGAGAGGGAAAAAAGGCCATCCAGTCTTTTTTACGATTAGTGGATCCTCCTACAGCGTTAGTTTGTACGGATGATTTTATTGCGATTGAGCTAATGAGCCATCTAGAAAAGATGAATATCAGGGTGCCAGAGGATGTTTCCATTGCTAGTTTCAACAATGTGCTACTTGCTCAATATTCGAAGCCTCCCCTCACCTCAGTGGATATTGATATTTTTCAACTTGGAGTGGAGGGTTCAAGCTGTTTAATTGAAAAAATTAAAAACCCGAATGTCTTACCAAAACGGATTACGATCCCTGGTAAGTTAATTGAGCGTAAGTCGTGTGCACCGATTAAGTAGAAAATACACGTACAATTAAGCCTTAATTCCAAAGGGATTCTTATCTATTGATTGGCAAAAGTAAGGTTTATAGAAGCGGTGAACGGAAATGGATTCTGCAAGATCCTCGCAACAATCTAAGCATATGTTGCGAGGAACCCCATATATATACCAAGATGAGGGACGGAGCTTAACCAGAGTTCAGTTTGTCTCATGTGAAAGAGGTTGGGAACTTAATTGTCTCTTATTTTTGTTGCAAGAGCATGACTAAGTTACCCGTATTTTTCCTTTTTAAAAGGCAATTGTACCTATAAAAAGAAGAGTGAAAGATTAGTAATGATGATGTGGACCAAATTGATTCAATCGAAGAAATCGAGCTCTAGCCTTTTCGGGCATAAGTGTCTCGGTTTATGACTTGATGGAGGAAAAGTGCCACTTTTAAAAATAGAAAGTGAGGACTAAAGATGAACCAAGCATGGTGGAAAGAAGCTGTTGCTTATCAGATTTATCCAAGAAGTTTTATGGATTCTAATGGAGATGGTATCGGAGACATCCAAGGGATCATCTCCAAATTGGACTATCTACATGATTTAGGCATAGATGTTATTTGGATTTGCCCTGTTTATAAATCACCAAATGATGACAATGGATATGATATTAGCGATTATCAGGATATCATGGCTGACTTTGGAACAATGGCAGATTTTGATGAACTATTAGAAGAGACGCACAAGCGTGGTATGAAGTTAATTATTGATTTGGTTATTAACCACACAAGCGATGAACACCCATGGTTTATTGAGTCTCGTTCATCAAAAGAAAATCCAAAGCGCGATTGGTACATTTGGCGTGATGGTAAAGATGGGAAAGAACCGAATAATTGGGAAAGTATTTTTGGTGGATCAGCATGGGAATATGATAAGGAAACAGACCAGTATTTCTTACATATTTTCTCCACCAAACAACCTGATCTGAATTGGGAGAATAAAGAGGTGCGCCAAGAGCTATTTAGTATGGTTAATTGGTGGCTTGATAAAGGAATTGATGGCTTCCGTGTCGATGCGATTAGTCATATAAAAAAGGTTGAAGGTCTTCCTGATATGCCGAATCCAAATGGTCTAAAATATGTACCTTCATTTGATGGCCATATGAACCGTCCTGGTATTCAAGAGTTTTTACGCGAATTAAAGGAAGAAACATTTGCTAAATATGACATTATGACCGTTGGAGAGGCAAATGGTGTAAGCGTTGACGATGCAGAAGAATGGGTTGGAGAGAAACAGGGGACGTTTAACATGGTATTCCAATTCGAGCATTTAGGCCTTTGGGACGAAGAAAAACAAGAGCTAGATGTCATTGGACTCAAAACAGTCCTTACAAGATGGCAAAAGGGTTTAGAAAACAAGGGTTGGAATGCTTTGTTTATTGAAAATCATGACCAAACACGTGTTGTTTCGAATTGGGGAAATGATCAAGAGTATTGGAAGGAGAGTGCAACTGCTCTAGGCACCATGTACTTTTTTATGCAGGGAACTCCATTCATTTACCAGGGGCAAGAAATTGGCATGACCAATGTTCAGTTCCATTCCATTGAGGAATATGATGATGTGGCGACCAGGAATTTGTATCGTGAAAAGCGTTCAGAAGGCGTTTCACATGATGAAATTATGCAAACCATTTGGCGAACAAGTCGAGATAATTCACGAACTCCGATGCAATGGTCAAATACTGAGAATGCCGGTTTTACAACAGGTCAACCGTGGATGGGAGTTAACCCAAATTTTGTAGATATTAATGTTGAAAAGCAGTTGGTAGATGAGGAATCGATTCTGCAATTTTACAAAAACATGATTGCGCTTAAAAAAGCTAATAAGTTGTTCACATATGGTACGTATGATTTGTTATTGGCGGAAGATCCTCAATTGTATGTCTACACACGTACACTTGATGAGGAGAAAATAATTGTCATCACAAATCTATCTGGGAAGACTGCCGTTTGTCATGTACCTCATGCTGAATTTAAGCATGATGCTTTATTGCTGTCAAATTACAGTGTAGAAGCACATCAGACTACGGACTCAGTCGAATTAAAACCGTACGAAGCAAGAATTTATCGTTTAGCATAATGTTTGCGACCCCTTGGCCATTATGGTTTAGGGGTCATTGGGCTATAGTAAGTATGATCGGATTTTTTACTGAAACATATTCCTAAACTGCAGATCGTTTGCTACATTGTTGCTGGCTTTGAATTGAATGTATGACGGGATATTTTAATAGGTATGCTTTCCTACCTTTCTTAATGTCGCGTATTTAGGTTTTCTTGGGCCATACGAACCATTTCTTTAACCATGTTGCCACCAATGCTTCCCCCTACTTTACCAGCTTGCTGGGAGGTTAAATGGCCATTGTACCGAGTGTTTAGTGGAATCCCTAATTCTTTTGCGACTTCAAATTTCACATTGTCGGGATTAGCTGGATCTGTTTTATAGCCTTGTTTTTTCATCACATTTGCTTTTAGTTGATCAAGTTCTTCTCGTGCCTCTGGTACCAATGGTCGACGTTTTCTGCGAGTCATGTAAGAGATCTCCTTTCATGTTGATTTTTTATAGTATTTGCAAGTATAAATCTTAGAAATTCGGTAAAACTTGGTAGTAACAAGATTTTTAATAAAAATTTTATCAAAATCATGTTTTTTTGGTTTGAAATGCTTGATTTTTGGCTAATCTAGTGATGTAATAGCTTAACCGCAAGTTTAATAGGAATATTTTAGCCGAAAATCTTGCGAACCACTGAAAAAAGTGGTAAAAAGAATATGTGCTTATTTGGAGAGGAGAATTGAACAATGAACAAAACAGAACTAATCAGTGCAGTTGCTGAAAGTGCAGAACTATCTAAAAAAGATGCAACAAAAGCTGTTGACGCAGTATTTGAAGCTGTTCAAAATGCATTAAGTAGCGGAGATAAAGTACAATTAATCGGATTCGGTAACTTTGAAGTTCGTGAGCGTGCAGCTCGTAAAGGTCGCAACCCACAAACTGGTGAAGAAATCGAAATCGCAGCTAGCAAAGTACCTGCATTCAAACCAGGTAAAGCTCTTAAAGACGCAGTTGCTGGTAAGTAATTTTACATAATTTTCTGCGTAAATGCCCCTCAGAGACAATCTGAGGGGTTTTTTCATTACCAACTATTCCTTCCTTCATGTTGCTAGATTCTCAAAATGAGAGTTTGACGCTCCCCCTTTCTCGTGGGAAAATAGACATGTCTATTTTGGGGCTTGGGACTAATTAAGGTAAAGGGCACTGGTGCTACTAGGATTTATATAAAAGGAGTCATGTAAGCACACTACGTCTTTATGCACCTGAAAAAATTAAGCTTGAAAAGCTCATTTGATAAAAGGTAGTGAAGAGATGCAGAAGAGAGTCAATTGCTTAAAGTGTAAGCATTTTTACACGACATGGGAACCAAGGTTTCCGCGCGGATGCCACGCTTTTCATTTTAAGACGCAGGAGATGCCTTCGGTTACCGTCTTTAAATCATCTGGAGTGCATTGCATGAAGTTTGAAGATAAACAGCAGAAGACTAAGCAGAAGCGGTCTTCCTACAACATAGATATTCGGCTATAGGAGTGACAAGTGTGAACATATCAATGAATAAAATTTTAGATAAAATGCAGCAGGAATTGCAGCATGCAAAAAATGAAGGTAGTGAACAAAAGGTAAGAGAGCGTTTGATGGCAATTCGTACATTATGCGATCTTGTCTTAGATGAGTCTCCTGCGGAAGCGAAGCGCGTTGAGGTGATTCCTGTTCAACAGACACAACAGGTGATGCAGCAAATGCAACCAATACAACCAGTGCAAACGACAACCATCCAACAAACAACGAAGTTAGAAGAAGATGATGCAAACGGAGATTCTCTATTTGATTTTTAGTAGAGGGTCTCTTTTTTTTGTTTGCGATATGCCCATTATCTCGCCCAAGAGCGCAAAAATAAAAATAGGGGCGCAAATATTGGTTTGAGTGCGCAAAAGCAAAAAAGAATGCGCAAATATTGGTGTTATCGTACCTATATGGTAGACAATTTTAGAAAAACGCACACTCTAGTGTTACATTAGTTTAGGGGGAGTGTATAAAATGAGAATTCAAAATAATTATTCATATGATTTAAAGAAACAAGTTGTAGAGATGTTTTTAGAGGGACATTCAGCTGCTGAATTAGCTAAGAAATTCGAGATTAAAAATCAACGTAGAGTATATGATTGGGTAGAGAAGGTTAGAGCCGAGGGGTATTCTGCCTTAAACGATGCAAGGGGGACGAATAGTCAGGGGAAGAGTAAGAAGGCAAAAACGTTAGAAGAAAAGTATGAATTACTAAAGTTGGAGAATGAATATTTAAAAAAGTTGTTGCGTCTAAAAAGGGGGTGAACGATAAAGAAGAACAATACGCTTTTATTCATGCGTATTCAACCCAATATCCAGTAATAAAATTGGTGGAAATAACGAAGGTATCACGTTCTGGTTATTATAAATGGTTAAAAAGGAATGGAAACAATAATCAGGATAGGATTGATGAGTCTTTATTTCTTTATATCCATAAGATATTTACAGATCATCGAGGAACTGTTGGTAGAAAGCGAATCAAACTTTTATTGAAAAAAGAATATGGTTTGATTGTAAATGAGAAACGTATTTCAAGAATCATGCGCAAATATGGAATACAATGTAAAATTCGCAGAAAAAGGTTCAAAAATAGACCTCAACCAAATGGAATAATAACGAACATATTGGATAGAAATTTTCATGCGATAAGACCAGGAATTAAATTAGCGATTGATATTACGTATATTGAAGTGAAAAAAAGTTTTCAGAAATGGATCTATTTATGTGCAATAAAAGATCTATACAATGGGGAGATCGTTGCTTATTCAATCGGAACGAATCAGGGGATGAAACTAGTATATAGGGCATTAGATGACCTGAAAAAAAGAGGGTTTGAGAAAAGAGCGATCTTGCATAGCGATCAAGGCACTCAATTCACAAACCATCGGTATATGAAGCGACTACAAGATATGGGTATTACCCAATCTATGTCCCGCAGAGGCAACTGCTGGGACAATGCATGTATTGAGAACTTCTTTGGGCATTTGAAATGTGAAATGCTTTGTTTCAGCCAACCTGAAACAGTAATTGAAGTACGACAAGCAGTAGAAGCTTACATTAACTATTATAACAATAAACGTATTCAAACGAAATTAGAAATGAGTCCTGTTGAATATAGGACTCAGGTAGCTTAATTTTGTGCGTTTTTAAACTGTCTATTTGACAGGGGCATGTACATGGTTTGAGTGCGCAAAAGCAAAAATAAATGCGCAAATATTGGTTTGAGTTCGCAAAAGCAAAAAAGAATGCGCAAATACTGGTTTGAGGGCGCAAAAACAAAAATAAATGCGCAAATATTGGTTTGAGTTCGCAAAAGCAAAAAAGAATGCGCAAATACTGGTTTGAGGGCGCAAAAACAAAAAAGAATGCGCAAATATATGCCTGAGTGCGCAAAAACGAAAATGAGGGCGCAAATAAAGGTTTATTCAATCAAAACACCCCCAGTAGAGGTCACCACTGGAGGTTTTGGAGAAATGATTCACGTTTTTTATACAGTTTATGAGCCGTTTCGATGCTACAGCGCTCAAATCGAATCGTTCCACCTGGTGGTAGCTGAGCAATTTTATACATATCAACGGAGATCACCGTTGCGAGTAGAGGATAGCCTCCCGTTGTTTGCCGGTCAGCTAATAGAATAATAGGCTCCCCACTACTTGGAACTTGGATGCCACCGAGCGGGATTGCATCAGATGCAATTTCAGACTTGTCTTTATGTTGTAACGGTACAGCACCTTTTAATCGGTATCCCATTCGGTCGCCTTGGACAGCTTGAAATGGCTCGGTAAAGAATTGCTCAATCGAATCCTTTTTAAAATAATCTTGATATGGTCCAGGTATGGCCCGAACGGAAATTTCCTTCTCAAAACGTGGAATAAGATGGCGAGAAAGCCCTGTGTTTTTTCGAAAGGCATGAATGTTTCCATAAAGGATGTCCCCATCTTTGATATCGGTCCCAAGTTTCGCCTTTGCATAATAGGATTTACTACCGAGGACTTCCTTCGCCTGAAAACCACCTGCAACGGCTAAATATGCGCGAGTTCCCGAAATAGGTCTCCCAAATGTGATCTTGTCCCCTTTTTTTACGACAAAGGATTTCCATAATGGTGCTTTGTTTCCGTTCACTTTCATACTGAGATCTGCACCGCAGACAGCGATTGTAGCGATGTCTGCTTCTACATGCAATGTGGGGCCAAGCATGGTGATTTCAAGTACAGCTTCCCCTCTCCTATTCCCGACAAGAATATTGGCAATTTGGTATGAATAAGAATCCATTGCCCCACTTGTGACAACTCCAAATTGCTGATAGCCGAAGCGGCCCATATCCTGAAATGTGGTGTAGAGCCCTTTTTTAATAACGGTAAAAAGTGGTTGTCCCATGTTGATCACCTGATTGCCTTAATTTTAATGCTTTCATTGCAAAGTGCTTCACGTAATTCTTTGACAAATTGGAGGGCGTGGCTGTTGTCACCATGAACACAGATGGAGTCTGCTTTGATCGGGATGACTTCACCAGTTGTTGTTTGAACGGTTTGCCCTTTTACCATTTGCAGGACTTGTTTAATCGCAGCGTCACTGTCCTGAATGATTGCGTTTGGCAAGTTTCTTGGTGTTAATGTACCGTCAGATTGATAGGTTCGGTCCGCAAATACTTCTGACACGGTGCGCAGCCCATATTTCTTCCCTGCTTCTATCAATTTACTGCCTGCAAGTCCATAGAGTGCAAGAGTTGAGTCAAATCTATAGATTGCTTTAGCGATTGCTTCCGCTAGGTTTATGTCCACTGCAGCCATATTATAAAGGGCCCCATGTGGCTTTACATGTGTAAGTTCCACAGAATGTGCCTTACAGAAGGCTGAAAGTGCGCCAATTTGGTAGAGAACGAGATGATAGATATCTGATGGCGAGACAGTCATCGCTCTCCTACCGAAGCCGACAAGGTCTTGGAAGCCAGGGTGGGCACCGATGGCAACGTCATATTTTTTCGCGAGCTTAACAGTTCGATTCATCACGTGTGGGTCCCCTGCGTGAAATCCACAAGCAATGTTTGCGCTAGAAATAAATGAAAGCACCTCGTCATCATTTCCGATTTGATAGGTGCCGAAGCTTTCTCCTAGGTCACAATTCAGATCAATTGTTTTCAATGTATCTCACCTCTATTTTGTATTGATTATTTCTGATTAACGTTTCAATTTTTGTATATTCACCAGTTGAAATTGGGTGAAAGCGCAGGTAGTCCCCTGCCTTAAGTAAAAAGGGATCTGGCCTTTCTGGGTCAAATAAGGGGATTGGAGTCCTGCCGATAAGGTTCCACCCACCTGGCGATTCGAGTGGATAGACCCCTGTTTGGTTACCGCCAATGCCGACAGCCCCTTTTGGTACTTTTAATCTGGGAGAAGAAAGGCGAGGTGTGGTGAGTTTGCTAGGTAACCCTTTTAAATACGGAAATCCTGGTAAAAATCCGATCATATAGACAAGGTAGTCGACACTGCTATGAATGGAAATAACGTCCTCGGTAGATAATCGATGTGTACTCGCAACAAGTTCTAAGTCCTCACCATTGTAACAGGTTGGGAGTACGATTACCCTTTTTGAATGCGTTCCGTTCTCAATATGGATGCCCTTACAAATTTCGGTAATATGTAATGAAAGATTTTGATAGGTAACAAGAATTGGATTGTAGTAAACGGTGATGGATTGAAAAGCAGGGACAAGTTCAATTACCCCTCTTATATTCTTTTTTTCTATTTGTTTAGTTGTTTGTTGGATGAGGTACTGTAAGCCTTCAGAAGCTCTCTCCTTGTATACGATCTGCAGAGCCATGTCCCCAACGGGTAAAATTTCATAGTCCATATTAAAACTCCTTTGTGGAATAGAGTCCTACTCCTATCTTATAATGAATAGTGTAAAAAATCATAGGAATTTTAAAAAGGTGGCGGACAAGAATGAAACTATTTTTAATACTAGGTGCGGTCCATGCATTTTTAGCTGTGGCGCTTGGTGCATTTGGAGCTCATGGATTAGAAGGAAAGATTTCCGAAAAATACTTAAACACGTGGAACACAGCGGTACAATATCAAATGTTTCATGCGATTGGGTTATTTATAGTTGCGTTCTTAGCGGACAAGCTTTCACATGTCAGCCTTATAACATCTGCAGGTTGGAGTTTGTTTATTGGGATTATCTTATTTTCAGGTAGCTTGTATGTGTTAAGTGTAACTGGCATTAAGGTCTTGGGGGCCATTACTCCACTAGGCGGGGTTGCTTTTTTAATAGGATGGGTATTAGTAATAGTGGCTGCGGTAAAACATTTATAAGCAGCAAAAAGGGGCTGTCCGATAAGTCCTAAAAAATAAGGCAAGGGAGAAAAACGACCGTTTTTCTCCCTTGCCTTTTTGTTTTTTTCGATTTTTCTCTGAAAGTAGCTGGCGTATGCCTGCTACTTTCAATATATTGTGGGCTAATGCCACAATTCCAAACTCGACATATACTTTGTCGAGCCCCCGCAGAGAAAATCTGCGAAACGACCTATTGCCCTTGATGTGACCGAACACACTTTCTACTTCAACTTTACGTTGAGCGTAGATAGCGGACTTTTCATCACATTCAAGGGCTGTTTTAGCCTTGGCTTTCATTTCTTCAAAAATCGTATTCCAATGAATCTGACGATTCCCTTTTGCTTTTGTGCATTGTGCTTTTAGTGGACAATCGGTACAATCTTCACATTCATATATTTTAAAACTTTGCTCGTAGCCAGATTTATTCTTTTTATTCAGGTATTTTTTAAACGTTACTTTCATTCCTTTCGGGCAAATAAAATAGTCGTCATCTTCCACGTAAGTCCAATTTTTTGCGTTTTTGATGTCTTTTTTATATTTACGGGTTTGTTCCTGTACATAGCTTCCATACGGAATAAGAAACTCGAATCGTTGCTCTTTCTCATCTCCGACAGCGTAAACATAATTCTCCTCACTACCATATCCTGCATCGGCAATAACCGTTTTGGGTATTGGTAAAGAAGAAGCTGCCAGTTTCTCCATATGAGGGATGAAGCACCGAGTGTCTGTTGGGCGTTGATGTATTGTATAGTATAGAATAAACTGGTTTTCTGTTCCTACTTGTACGTTGTATCCTGGCTTAAGTTGGCCATTTTTCATATGATCTTCTTTCATACGCATGAAGGTGGCATCTTTGTCCGTTTTAGAATAACTATTACGATCACCTAAAACTTCATTATGTTCCTTATATTTAGTCATACGAGGTATAAAATCCTCACGGATTTGCTTGATTGATTTCTTTAATTGACTCCGTTCTTGCCTTTTTTCTTTTCGAACGTCTTTATCTGTTTCGCTATCAATTACCTTTGTTAATGCCTCAACTTTTTCCTCAAGTTCTTCGGCAACTTCTACTAATTCCTGTTCAGTGATTTCTTGTTCCTGATTTATTAATTCTTCTGGTTGTGCTTCTGCCCTGGTTATTTCATGGATATGCTGAAGGGTTTCCTTGATTTTTTCTTTTAATTTCTCTTCAAAATTTGAAGTAGCACGTTTCCATACAAAACTATACTTGTTGGCGTTGGCTTCAATCTTGGTGCCATCCAAAAAGTAGCTTTCGAATGTTATGTAGTTCTCTTCAATCAACTTGTGAATCATTGCTTCGAATAGTTCATCCATAAAGTCTTTCATGCGTCCCCCACGGAACTCATTAATTGTACGGAAATCTGGTTGTTGCATCGCTGACAACCACATAGCTGGGATACTTTCATTTGCTAATTTTTCTATCCCTCGGCAAGAATAAACCTTCTGGGAATAACCATAAAGGATAATTTTAAGCATCATTTTGGGATGGTAAGAACTTCTGCCACCGCCTACATAGTATGAAAATAGATTTTCATCAGGAATAGCTTCAACCATTTCGTCTACTACACGGGCCTCGTGATGTTGTGGAATAAGAGATTCGATATCATAAATCATTTGAATTTGTCGATTATCGTAGGGTTTGAAAGTAGGGGCTAATTGTCTTGGATTAGGTTCTTTTTGTTTTTCTTCATTTTG
The DNA here is from genome assembly GCF_964021195.1 of Bacillus nitroreducens. NCBI lineage: Bacteria > Bacillati > Bacillota > Bacilli > Caryophanales > Bacillaceae > Bacillus > Bacillus nitroreducens. The sequence goes on from NZ_CAXHYI020000003.1 coordinate 1,240,864, forward strand.
AACTTCTAGTTTCTCCTCTTCGAACTCTGGAAAAAGGGAAGTTTGCGTGTTATAATTTTCATTAGTAATCAATTGATTGCTCATAAAAAATCATCCTTTCTGGAATGTTGTGTGGTAACTTCATTTTACTAAAAAGGATGATTTTTTTGTGTGTTTTTTTAAAAGTTACGAGTCAATACTATTAAATTTTGTAACCTTGTTGATTGTAGCGGAAGGTACGAGACTCCTGCGGGAAAAGCGTGGCCAGGGGAGACCCCGCAGGAGCTTGCGACGAGGAGGCTCCCGGACCGCCCGCGGAAAGCGAGTACCTGCAGCGGAAATCAACACCAGATTTTTTAGTAAACCCAAAAAACAAAAAATGAGGGCTGTCCTCAAAAGTCATTTTTCAGTGACTTTTTGGACAGCCCCTTTTCCTTATCTTGGTGGATAATTTACTAAACCTGGATTTGCTCCTAAAGGATATTCGTACTCAAGTTCTTCATCAAATGTTACATACTGTAAGTACACCATCAATAGAAGAACGCGTCTACCTGTTTGCGGTTCACTTAAGATGATATGATCGCGTCCTGCAGCCTCAATCACACCTTTGAATACTTTTGCTTCGTTTGTGTTATCAAAGCCCATATAGACAGTCGCAAGCTTTCCTCTGTTCAAGCGAAGAATGTTTTCAATATAAGATTCTTCGATAGGAAGCATTCCTGGAATGTTTGCTGCCACTCCACCCGTTTGAGGGAATGATGGCGTTTGGAAAGTTGGCGTTTGTGGAGCTTGAAAACCTGCTTGTTGTTGATATGGATAGCCGTAGGCAAATTGGCTCGGATCCATATAGCCCCCAAACTGGCCAAAGTTTTGTGGGTTATACCCGTAAGCCGCATATGGATTTTGACTTTGCATAGCCTCTCTTTGATTATTATTATCTTTACTCAATGTAAGCCCTCCTCAGAATGTGTAAATGATTTCTTTTTTTTTAAAAGGCAAAAGCCTTAGAAAACGTCTGGACAATCCTCCTGTGTAGGTTGGTAGAAGCAGTGTGCTTTAAAACGTCCGACGTTCCATTGGTTATACCACTGTGGTGGACAGTTTTCTGGTGGTTCAAAAAACCATAATGAAAATTCGGCAGGATGAAATCTTTCCCCCTTTAGAACTCTTCTTGCTAGCGCAATTTCACTCTGTCGTGGGGCCTGATAAAAATATCCCTTTTGGGTCGCCTCGAAGCCTCCAGGACGTTGAAAAACCATTTTTTGAATGGTATTTATATCTTTGAAGTCCAGACAACGAGCTCTCGCGCGGTTCACTCCAACATTGCCAACTAAGAGCATGCCCAATTTGCCTTCGCTTTCAGCCTCTGCACGCATCAGCCTAGCCAATAGCTTGACATCCGCCTCCGTGTGCGCAACTACTGTCATCTTTTCACCTCACTTAAAAAACGACTAGTGAAAAAAGTCTCTTTACTAACGTATTGTTGAGGTGAAAAATGGGTTCCTATTTTTGACGTAATTTTTTTGGGATCTGGATTGAAATATTAGTGGATTCATCATTGCATTGTATGAGGAATAGAACTGAAATATGAATGTGGATGAAAAAAAGAGAGGGAGTTCCCTCTCTTTTTTCTTAATTGATGTGTAAAAACTGAGAAACTTTTTCTTCGGTTAAAATGTTTCCTACAAAGAAAGCACCGAACTCACCGTAACGTGCACTTGCCTCATCAAAACGCATTTCATATACAAGCTTCTTGAACTGAATCACGTCGTCTGAGAATAGGGTTACGCCCCATTCGTAATCATCAAAACCGACAGAACCAGAAATGATTTGTTTAACTAGTCCAGCATATTGACGGCCAATCATACCGTGGCTGCGCATAAGCTCTCTGCGCTCTTCCATCGAAAGCATGTACCAGTTGTCATTACCTTCACGGCGCTTATCCATTGGATAGAAGCACACATATTTGTTCTTCGGTAGGATTGGGTATAAGCGTCCACGTACATACGGGTTTTGATATGGATCTTCGTCGCTTTCTCCTGCTAAATAGTTACTTAATTCAACAACAGATACATAGGAGTAAGTAGGAATTGTATATTCAGCCAGTGTTGTTTTGTTGAATTCAGTTTCGATTTCATTAAGTTCTTCAATTGTTGGACGGAGGATCATCATCATGAAATCTGCTTTTTGCCCAACAATCGTGTATAAAGCGTGACTACCTTGGTTGTCACTTTGTGTTTTATTCCATTTTTCTACTAAGCCAAGAAATTCATCGATTGCTGCTTGGCGCTCGTCGCTAGAAAGAGTTTTCCATGATGCCCAGTCAATTGAGCGGAAATCATGAAGACAATACCAGCCATCAAGTGTTTGTGCTGCTTCTGCCATTGCTATCACTCCTTGATATTTAAAAGATAATATGTACTCAAACACTACTATATCATAGTTTCTCCTATAGTCATGTGAATAAACCTACGTACAATTTTGTGAACAAACGAATGTGAGTAATTTGTTGAGTTCTTGGGAAAATTGAAGATAGTGTCATAATACTGTCACAGATTTTTAGTGCATTTTGGTTTTATTTTAGTGAAAAAAGCCGTATCCTTATGGATGGCACTTTTGTAGGCTAGGAAAAGCCGATTTTACATATTAGGCATTTTATTAACATCCAAGGAGGAGTAAAAGTGAGCGATTTATTTACTCAATTAAAAGAAAAGGTTACTGGAAAGGACTTGAGAATTGTATTTCCAGAAGGACTAGATGAGCGTATTTTAACAGCGGCTAGCCGTTTAGCAAGTGAAAAGATTCTTGTACCAGTTGTGATTGGTGAAAAAGCTGCAGTTGAAAGCAAAGCAAAAGAACTAGGTGTTTCACTTGATGGCGTTGAAATCTACGATGCGAATAGCTACCCAGAATTCGATCAGCTTGTTGCTTCGTTTGTAGAAAGACGTAAAGGAAAAGCAACTGAAGAGGATGCACGTAAGATTCTGAAGGATGAAAATTACTTCGGAACAATGCTGGTGTACACAGGAAAAGCACACGGTCTTGTAAGTGGTGCAGCACATTCAACAGCAGATACAGTACGTCCTGCCCTACAAATCATCAAAACAAAGCAAGGCGTGAAGAAAACGTCTGGTGTGTTCATTATGGTACGTGATGATGAGAAGTATGTATTTGCAGACTGTGCAATCAATATTGCACCAGATAGCCAAGATCTAGCTGAAATTGCAATTGAAAGTGCAAATACAGCTGACATGTTTGACATTGAGCCAAGAGTGGCAATGTTAAGCTTCTCTACAAAAGGTTCTGCCGTGTCCCCTGAAACGGAAAAAGTAGCAGAAGCAGTGAAGCTTGCAAAAGAAATGAACCCTACTCTAGTGTTAGACGGAGAATTTCAATTTGATGCAGCGTTTGTTCCATCTGTTGCAAAGAAAAAAGCACCAGATTCTGTCATCAAAGGAGATGCAAATGTATTTGTTTTCCCAAGCCTTGAAGCGGGTAATATCGGATACAAAATCGCACAACGTCTAGGTAACTTTGAAGCGGTAGGTCCAATTTTACAAGGATTAAACCAGCCAGTAAACGATCTTTCTCGTGGATGTAATGAAGAAGATGTATATAAACTTGCACTAATCACAGCAGCGCAAGCACTGTAATGTTAAGACTTAAGACCATGTCGAAGGACGTGGTCTTTTTTTAATGGGAGTTAATCTGGAATAGCGGTAATCCTGGATCAGCTTTGATTGACCAGGAATAAGAACAGTGATTTTAAACCGAATTCATTAAAAAACAATAAGGTCCAATTTGGTATTCTCCATCCATTTTAAACTTGCTAATACTCATATCTGTTGTCAACTAAGTTGACAAAATGCGATAAATGGAGTAAACTTAGAATAGTAAACCTGGTTGACAATGCAAAATGGGGGTAAAGATATATGTTTAAAATTGGGGATTTAGTGGTTTATTCGTCGCTTGGTATTTGTAAAATAGCTGATATTAGTGAGGAAACATATGCTGGAATTACGCGAAAATACTATGTTTTACACCCAATTGAAGATGACAATTTAATCATTCGTAACCCAGTTGATAATGATAAAGTCCTTATGGTGGGTATCATCGACCGTGATGAGGCCAAGGAAATGTTAGAATCTTTTAATCGACCAGGTATAGGCTGGATAGAAAAGGCAAATGAACGAACAAAGATGTATAACGATATTGTGATGACTGGAGATCGTAAGGGAATTGCAGGGATTGTTAATACGTTAATGTGCCGTAAATATGAATATGAAATGAATGATAAAAAGCTAAGCGAGCCTGATCGAAGACTACTTCTTCACGTACAAGACATTTTGTACAAAGAGCTTGCCATTTCATTGGATACGACATTCGAGAAAATATCAAAACAGGTAGAAAAAAGAATTAAAAAGAAGATGAGTGATCTTTTTCTAGGTGATATCGTAAATATAAACTAAAAGAATTATATATGAAAAAACGGCCATGTCAGGGGACATGGCCGTTTAAGGTTTGTGTGGTATTTTGGATTAGTGACAGTAAATCAAAAATAGTGACAGTATTTTTAAATTAGTGACAGTAAATCCGATTTAGTGACAGTATTCTCAAAATAGTGACAGTAAATTGCCAAGCCCCACTCCGTAATCCTCTATTTCAGATTCCCCAATCGATTTTCAAGAGGTTTTTAAGAAGTTCTAGCTGATCTTCACCAATCTTCTCAGCTAATTTCTTCTCGATGGTTGCTTTAAGAGCCTCATTTTTCTCGTAGCATTCTTCTCCGAGTGGTGTAAGCTCAATACATTTTACTTTTTTATTATTTTCCACATCCATTACGTTGACTAGACCTTTAGATTTCAAGTTTTTGATGAATTTATGTGTGGCTTGTCTTGAAATGTCCACATTCTTGGATACATCTGCAATGGTCGGTTGTTTTTTATAGATGCGCGACATAATATACCATTCCGAATTGGAAATGGAGATGTCACTGGTTTCGTTCCATAATTGTTCAGCCAACTGACGTAGTTGGCTATGTCTTTCACTCAATGAGTCAAGTAAATCTAAATGTTTTAATTCTTTGTCCATGAATCTCACTTCCACATTTTTAATCGATATAAACTATACAAAAGGGAGTTTGATTTGTCAACTAAGTTGACATTTTAGACAAACTGATGTATGATAGAAATAGTCAAAAATATTTGACAAACCATTGGATAGGAGCTTGGTACATGTTTAATAAAGGGGATTTGGTTATTTATTCAAATATGGGCATTTGCCGAATAAATGACATATGTGAGAAAACATACGCAGGTACGACTCGAGAGTATTATGTGATGCACCCAATTGAAGATGAAACATTAACTATCCAAAATCCAGTCAACAATGACCGAGTCATGATGAAAAAGATCATTGGTACAATTGAGGCTGAGGAAGTGTTAGAATCCTTCAAAGTGCCAGGAATTGAGTGGATTGATAATGGAAATGAACGAAACAGAACCTATTCAGGTATTGTTTCATCTGGTGATCGAAAAGGCATTTCAAGCATTATCAATACATTATTGTGTAAAAAATATAACCTTGAAATGGCGGATAAAAAGATAAGTGAACAAGACCGCAAACTGCTCCTTTCCACTGAAAAAGTCTTGTTTAGAGAAATTGCGATTGCCTTAAATACAACGGTTGAAGCAATCTCTAACCAAGTAGATAGAATGATAAGTTACAGGATGAGCCAATCATCTCCACATGAGATCGCAAAATTTATTAATTAACGATATAGATGAATACGGTCAAAATGCACACATGTAAGAAGGTGTGTATTTTTTTGTTTATTGACGAGTGTAAGGTCGAGGTTTTAAATATGGTATAATGAATTACTTTTACTTTTAAGAAATAGGAGTATGCCGTATGACCGAAAGTCTTTTACATCAGCCAAGCTGGCGGATTATTGATCAATCTACTCTAGGCTATCAATTTGATGCCTTACAGTCGTTTGCGATAGATGATACACTCTGTGCATTTGTTGGGAAAGGGGAATCTGTAGCGACCGCAAGGACTTGGGTTCATCACCAGACAATTGTTCTTGGCATTCAGGATACAAAATTACCTTATCTAAAAGAAGGGATTGAACTTCTTGAATCAATGGGCTATCGGGTAATTGTTCGAAATTCAGGTGGACTAGCAGTGGTTCTAGATGAGGGAGTTTTGAACATTTCACTCATTTTTCCAGAGTCTGAAAAAGGGATCGATATCAACCGCGGGTATGACACGATGCTGGAACTTATTCGAAAAATGTTTGCGGGCTACGAAGTCGACATTGTAGCGCGCGAAATTGTTGGTTCCTATTGTCCGGGTAGCTATGACTTGAGTATAGATGGGAAAAAGTTTGCAGGAATCTCACAGCGACGCCTTCGCAATGGAGTCGCGGTGCAAATCTATTTAGGTGTGACAGGAAGCGGATCAGAGCGTGCGGAAATCATTCGCCAATTTTACGAAGTGGGGCTTAAAGGAGCGGAGACGAAATTTGTCTATCCCGAGGTTAAGCCAGAAACCATGGCATCACTAACAGAATTGGTTGATCCGAATCTGACTGTACAAACCGTAATGCTACTGTTGCTTCAAACATTAAAAAACGAAAGTGAACAGATCTTTGCTTCACAACTATTAGAAACAGAAATGCCACTATTTGAAAAAAACTATATGCGTGTGCTAGAGCGAAATCAAAAAGCACTGTAAGGATCCAGGAGGAAAGTACTCCTGGTCCTTTTTTTATACGGAAAAAATTTTATTGCTAGCTATGGAGGTGAGGGTTGCCTGATTTTAATAGAAGTATTCTAATCTATCGACTTTTAATATTGGGTATTTTCTAAAAATAATAGTTGTGATAGGATTAGGAGGAAAGTTCCTGTTTTTTACAATTAAATATCTGGTAGAGGAGGGGATTCAAGTTGCCTAAGGGATTAAGAGTGTTTAGTGGTCGCGATGTGATTTCAATACTTTATTTCGGACTCGTTGTTCTTGGAATTGCTTATTTTTTAGGAGAAGGAGATGTTGTGACGTTTTTTTCAACGATAAAAGAAATATTTCCTATCTCTGAGAACTGGGAGGCAATCAGACAATTGATGCTGAATGCTTGGAATGAAGGAAGCCTTGGTACAACGAAAAATGGGGAGTCGTTTGAAGCAATCGTCCTTGAGTATTTTCCAAGAAGTTTGTTGGTGATTATCACAGCATTTTTTCTTGCCGTTACATTCGGAATTGCAAAGGGAATCTTTGATTATCGCAATCGCTATACATATTTAAACATGTTAGGTACCGGGATAACCTCGTTCTTAAGTTCTTTACCAGACTTTTTTATGATTCTCGTGCTGCAATGGTTCATGATGATTCACCTTCATTTTATTGATGTATTAGGTTATGAACAGTGGCACAACTTCATTTTACCAGGGATTCTAGTATCCTTATACCCGATGATGTATTTTGCTAGAATGACATTTACTGCCCTTGCCAATGAAGATGGTGAAATGTACATCCAATATGCTCGTGCAAAGGGACTCACCGAAAAAATGGTTGTCTTTAAACATATAATGAAGAAATGTGTACATACAATCCTACAGTATCTAGGTGTCGTCATGACATATGTTGTTTCAAACCTATTAATCGTAGAGTGGCTGATGGATTATAAAGGTGCTGCATGGAGAATGATGGTAGCGATAAAGAGAATGAATGAATTTCCAGAAGTGGGGTTAATTATTGAGTTTTCGTTCTGTTTTATGGTGCTTCTCTTCATCACACAAATCGTCAGTGTGACTCTCCAAAATAAATATGCAGTAGAAAAACGCAATATGTGGGTGCAGATTACGAAAGTTGTTTTTCAATATCTATTTATCTGGTTTTTTATTCTATTTATCATGTCGTATTTGAATCCTATGTAGGAGGGGGAGGGAGCCTTGAAAAATTGGTCGCTTTGGACAGGGTTATTGCTTTTGGGGTTGATGTTATTTATTAGCTATATAGGACCGCACTTACCATTTATTGAACATACTCCTCCTGAGCATAGAATGAGATTTTATGAGAATGGCGAATTTGGAAGGGCACCATTTCCTCCTTCAAAAGAAGACCTATTGGGAACAGACCGTGAAGCGAGGGACATATTAAGTTTAATCATCTTAGGTGCGAAGGATACGCTAAAAATAATTGTTTTGATAACTGTGATTCGTTACATAATTGCGATTCCGTTGGCCTTTTTAGCTTCTACGAAAAAAGGGATTGCTTATATGGTGACTAATGGTTGGCATTCATTGTTTGGTAGTATTCCAACGATTTTTGCAGCCATCTTATTAGTAGAGATTGTTCCAGTAGATGAACTTGGGAATGGGATGTATTGGAAGGTTCTTTTGATTTCACTTATTGAGATCGGGAGAGTTAGTTATATTTTTGCACATGAAATCTATGATGTATCCCAGAAGGAATTTGTCAAAGCAAGTGTGACAGTAGGCAGTACTCCTTTCCAATTATCGGTGATGCACTATTTGCCGACTATTTCACAAAGCTTAGTTGTTAATTTTTTTAATGATCTCGCTCGTGTGACATTGTTAATAGGACAACTTGCCTTATTCGAGTATTTTATCGAGCATGCCATTGAATATATACCTGGGGGCGGGATCTTCCACGAGGAGGCAGGTTATAATTCTAAGACAGGAATTTTTGACTGGCCAGGCTTATTGTCAGCAGCAAGGTATGAGGTAATGAGGGCAGCGTGGATAGCACTGTCCCCAGCAGTTGCACTTACATTACTTTTACTCACATTCCAATTGTTGAGCGAAGGATTTCGAAAAATGTTTGAAAGACCAGTATCAAGCGGAAAAAATCGGGTTGTACGATCTTTGATTGAACAGGTGAGCGAAACATTTGTATCAAGTAGAATAGCAGGTCCTGTGACATTGGCTGTGTTCTTAGTGATAGTTGGTATAGTAGTAGTATCGGGTGTTGAGAAAAGGGTAACGGAGGTAACTGTACCTGTGGAGGAGGTTGAGATTCCTGGTTTTATTGAGGATGGGCGATATGAACGAAAGGATGGCCAACTTGTGCCTACTACGGAAGCGACAACTCGTAAGGGCGGTCATTATGACAAACTATCGTATCTTGAACAGCATATGACGAAACGATCGGAGCAGGAATATGAAACAGATACATTACTTTTCTACTGCCAATTTATAGGCGATGGACGTTGTGATCAACCAAAGATTACATTTAAGGAACCCGTTTCCACAACTGAAGAGGCATTTGGTTTACTTCAAGAGCATCTTCCAGATGATGTTATGGTGGACGAGATTAGACAAACAACTGAACGATCAATCTATCTTCTATCAAGTAAACGGATGGAGGAAAGTTATGCAATGACAGCAACTCTAAACATAAGCCAAATCAAGGTAACTTTTGAAATAACCCCTGAAGATAAGATAGAAGAAGCTACTGTTCAAACAGGGCATTGGTGAAACTTCATTTGAGTATAAAATCGTAAGCAATCTAGTTAGAAAGTTGAATACCAAAACGAGCTTAAAGGAAAAATTTCTTTAAGCCTTTTTGAATTTGTAATTTTTTATTTTACTATAATTTGTACTTGGAAAGCCTATATTTCTTTGCTTAACCAAAATATACAATCTCCCAAAGATGTCTATCAGGGTCTTTAAAATATCTTGAATATCCCCAATCATACTCCTTTGGATAAATAGGTAAAATGGTTCCACCGTATATTGTGGCTGTTTAAAATTGAATCCACGTCATCCTTTTGGTCGACGGAACAACTCAGTATGACTTCGGAAGACTTCCCATCAAACTCCTCTAGTTCTGTAAGAAGGATAATGATAAATACCTATCAAGCTAAAAATGATATGATCTGCACCTTCAACGAACTCTTCCATTGGTAAACCCAATCCATCTTTTATAAAAGGCTATCGACTTTTCTAAACCACTAACAGCAAGTGTAATAATATTAATTTTTAATTTCAACCTATTTCCTCCTGCTATGTTTAATCTTTCTCTTTATACTTCAACTCATCTAAACTGTGTGTTGAGGTATAACTGATTTGGTAGATATTATCCTTCTCTACCCAATAATGATACGTAACCTCTGGCTCGCCTTCGAAAACCACCCCAATATAATAGGGATTAAGATGTTTATACCCTTCCTCTCGATGAGGTACAGTTGTTATTGTCCAGTTTTCATTTGGATATTGTTTTTCTAAATGTGGTTATAACAATTCAACCTTTTTGTCAATTTGAGCGTCAATCCAATAAGGTCGTGCGATGTAAAACGCAATGTATGTGACAAGAAATAGAACTACGAGTGCCCATACCCTTTTTCGCCATTTACCTTTTAAAAAAATGGATGTAAGTAGAAGTACACCAATGATTACGCCAATGACCATGAATTCTATAACTTCAATCGGATGCATAAGCTCTCCCCTGTCAGTCCTATTTTTCTATGATCCTGCTTTTTTTGTACCTCATACCTTCAACAGAAGTGAGAGAAATCCTGCTTCATGCTCCTTGCGTTTTAGATCTTTCCCCAACAAAAAACACGTTATTCTAATATGAAATAACGTCAGGCTGTCGAGAAAGTCTCGACAGCCTTTATTCTTTTGATACACTTTAATAATTCACCGCGTTAATATGTTATAATATATTTAATAAATTAGGGTTGGTGATATTGTGTTAAATACTAGGGAAAATACACAAAATGAAATTGAATTTGTATCAATTGACGAGCTTGTTCCAGATAACCATCTGTTACGAAAAATAGATAAATACATAGATTTTTCTTTTATAATTGAGAGAGTAAAACCTTACTACTCTGAAGATAATGGTCGACCTTCGATCGACCCTCTTGTTCTTTTTAAAATGATGTTTATTGGATATTTTTATGGTATCCGTTCCGAAAGACAGCTTGAACAAGAGATAAAACTTAATGTCGCATATCGTTGGTTTTTAGGTCTCAGATTTAAAGATCCTGTACCACATCATTCCACAATAAGCTGGAATCGTCATAAGCGTTTTAAAGATACAGACATCTTCCAAGAAATCTTTGATGAAATTGTTCTTCTTGCAATGAATCACAAAATGGTTGGCGGAAGAGTCTTATTTACGGACTCCACTCATCTCAAAGCTAATGCGAATAAACATAAATTTACAAGGGAAGAAGTTGAAGTAGAAACTCGTGAATATTTAAATGAGTTAAATAAGGCAATTGAAGAAGATCGTGCTGAACATGGAAAAAAGCCTTTAAAGGAAAAGGAGGAGGTGAAAGAAACAAAAGAGATTAGAGTAAGTACCACAGATCCAGAAAGTGGGTTTATGTCGCGAGACAATAAGCAAGAGATGTTCTGTTATTTAGACCATCGGACAACAGATTTGAAGTTTAACATTATAACTGATGCATTCGTAACTCCAGGTAATGTCCATGATTCAATACCATATCTTAGCCGTTTAGATCGTCAAATCTTACGATTTAACTTTAATGTGGAAGCTGTTGCTCTTGACTCTGGATACTTAACTAATCCGATTTGCAAAGGATTATCAGATCGTAAGATCTTTGGAGTTATTGCCCATAGAAGGTATCAACCAACAAAAGGACTCTTTCCAAAATGGAAGTTTAAATATAATAAAGAAAATGACATTTATGTTTGTCCAAATAGCGAGGAACTAACATATCGTTCAACTACAAGAGAAGGTTACCGAGAGTACAAGTCAGATCCCAAGAAATGTTCAACCTGCCCTCTTCTTGAACAATGCACTAGATCCCGGAATAAGCAAAAAGTTGTTACTCGTCATGTTTGGGAAGATCATAAAGATAAGGTGAGGCTAAATCGCCTCTCTCTGGAAGGGAAAATTCTTTATAAGTTTAGAAAAGAAACCGTAGAGCGAAGCTTCGCAGACTCAAAAGAGCTGCATGGGCTTCGCTACTGTAGGTTACGGGGAATTAAAAATGCTAGTGAGCAGGTATTACTTACAGCAGCCTGCCAGAACATGAAAAAGATTGCCAACCACCTAGCCAAACAAGGCTAGATGGTTGGGAGTGATATTTTCAAGATTTTTGATAAAGAATAATGTCAACTTACAACTACAAAAACCACCGAAAACAAAAAGTGTAGAGAAAAAATACCCCTTTCTCTACACTCTGACGTTATTCTAATATGAAATAACGTGTTTTAGTATAATTATCGGCTAGAGGAGTGCCTACGTTAGAAGTTGCACTGAACCAGCACGGAATCGATTATTGTTAGATGGTGTGAAATGGTCTTTGAATCGGTATATGCGCCCACACAGCAAAATATACGTCTTCGCTATTCTTTATTGCACCTTCGGATCAAAATTTGCGCATTTGGTGGCAAGATATGCGCCCTCGAATTGAGAAATGCGCTCTAGTAAAATGAAATTGCACTTTCAGATCAAAAGTTGCGCTCTTGGCGGCAAGGGATTCGTCTACGAATCGAGCAATTGCACTCTCCGGCGTATGAAATATGTTATCGATGCCACACCTGTGTCATATAACTAGCCGATTACTCCGCTAGTTTCTCTAGATTCCCATTTCGATCCATTTTAAAAGTAGTAGCTGGACGTTCTTCGTCTTCAAATAAAACGAGCTTTCGTGCACGGTTCATAATCTTCATGAGTGTTTCATAGTCCTCTTGAATATTTGCTGCGCTTTGTTCAAGCTGTGCAATTTTCTTTTCAAGTTCTTCATTTTTAGCGATTATCTCATTCTTTTCTTTTTTCAATCTCTCATTCTCGGATTTCAGAGCTTCAATTCCGAGACTGGTGTTACTGAGTGATTGAAGGTATGAGATAACAGCATCTAAAGTCATGGCTGGTCTAGTAATTGAATGCTGTCCCGTTTGAACTTCTTGGCGAGTACTACTAGATTCAGATGTAAATAGTGGCAACTCGTCTGCGAATTCTTCCAGATTTGGAGTTGGCGGTGTATATAAGAGTCTCTTTTTCACAGGTTGGTTCTTACCAAGTGCGCGCTGGCGTTGTTTGCGGTGTTTTTTCGCAAGCTGTAAGTCTTTCTCATAGTCATGGCGTACAACCGCATTCCAGCGGAATCCACAAGCAGCAGAGGTACGATTTAATTTGTCACCAACTTCTTCAAATGCATTTAATTGAGTACTGCCCTCTCTTACATGTTTTAGAACGGTTTCTGCTAATAATAGATCATTTTCTTCTGTCCAAGCATCTTGTCTTTCTTTCATATTTATTCATCTCCCAATATAGTTGTTCGTTTTTGCGTTAGGTATTACATATATTGGTCAATTGCTTCAAACTTTATACCTTAAACATAAAAGGATAGTAGATTAATGTAATGAATATCTCAAACTTGTACTTGTGGAGATTTTTTGAAAATTCCCTTGTTTCCTTGCATTGCCCTGATGGACGAGGTAAAATACCTTTTAGTGATTTTTATGATTATAAATCGATTTTGATTGTGACATATACAATTTAACGTAAAATATAGAGATGAAGGGATTGTACGCAAGATGGCTAACGAATTTCGCATCTGTGATGATTGCCAGGCAACCAATATTCAAACCTTAGTTCCGCGCCTAAAGAAAGTGGATGGAGAAGCAACTATTGATATCCGCTGTCAGTCGTACTGCGGACCAGGTAGAAAAAAATCCTTCGCGTTTGTTAACAACCGTCCAGTATCAGCGCCAACTGAAGATGAATTAATAGAAAAGATTATGAAGAAGTTAAAAAAAGATTAATATCGCCTTTCTCTTTCAAGAGAAGGTGATTTTTTATTGTTAAGAGAAGAGAATATCGACTATCCATTTTATCGTACGTCCAGCGGGAGCAGCCAGTTTTCATGAATAAACAGGCTTCAGTGAGTATCTTGTGAAGTGCTTGCTTTGAATAGCAGCTCGAGGTCACAAGCCAATCTGTCAAGAAGGTCAAAGTGGAAACTCTTAGCCGCCTAGTTTTGTGCTTGCACTGGACAAGGAACAAGGAAGGCTTCGAGAGATTAGCATCGCACGAAGAATCCAAAGCATTTTCGAGGATGTGGTGACATCGACGTTTGTTATAGGACGTGTCAGAAGTCAGTTGATGTTTCACTTTCAAGACACTGTGCATTTATTGTTTGTCGAAAAATTTTCCAATCATTGCTGTGACTTGATTAGCGCCGATTTATGGAGAAATGTAGGTTTTTTTGTCATAGATAAATAGATATAATAGTAGCATGCCAGTATGGAAGAGGTTGAATACATGACAAATTCCAATGGGAAATTAAGTGAAGAGAAGGTATTTAAAGACCCTGTACATAGGTATGTACATGTCCAAGATAAAGTGATTTGGGATCTGGTGGCGACATCGGAGTTTCAAAGGCTACGTCGCATACGACAGCTAGGGACAACTTATTTTACCTTTCACGGGGCGGAGCATAGCCGTTTTAACCATTCATTAGGTGTCTATGAAATTGTTCGCAGAATTATTGATGATGTATTCCGTGAACGTCCTTTTTTAAATGAAGAAGAGCGCTTGTTATGCTTATGCGCTGCGTTGCTTCACGACCTTGGACACGGTCCGTTTTCACATTCATTTGAAAAAGTATATCATTTTGATCATGAAGAATTTACACAAGCTATTATTGTTGGAGATACGGAAGTGAATCGGGTCCTTAAGCAAGTGGGAGATGATTTTCCGAAAAAGGTAGCCGAAGTAATAGCAAAAACCTATAAAAATAAACTAATCGTTAGTATGATCTCCAGTCAGATTGATGCCGACCGTATGGACTATTTATTGCGTGATGCCTATTATACAGGTGTTAGTTACGGCAACTTTGACATGGAACGGATTCTACGTGTCATGAGACCATTGGAAGATCAGGTTGTAATTAAAAGCAGTGGTATGCATGCGGTTGAAGATTATATCATGAGTCGATACCAAATGTATTGGCAGGTTTATTTTCACCCTGTTACACGTAGTGCAGAGGTTATATTAACGAAAATCCTCCATCGTGCAAAACAACTATACAAGGAAAACTATAACTTTCAAACCGAGCCATTCCATTTCATTTCTATTTTCGAGGACAAGCTGACATTAAAGGATTATGTGAAGCTAGATGAATCGGTTGTTACTTACTATTTTCAAGTGTGGCAGGATGAGGAAGATGCGATATTAAGTGACCTTTGTCGCCGTTTTCTAAATCGCAATCTATTCAAGTATGTGGAATTTGATCCAAGTTCACAGATGATGAAGATGATGGAGCTTCGAGTCCTTTTTGAGGAAGCGGGGATTGATCCGACCTATTATTTAGTGGTCGATTCTTCTTCGGATTTACCATATGATTTTTATCGTCCAGGTGAGGAAGAGGAACGCCTTCCAATCAACCTGTTAATGCCAAGTGGTGAGATTCGAGAATTATCAAGGCAATCTGAAATAGTAGATGCCATCTCAGGAAAAAGACGAACGGATCACAAGCTCTATTTTCCGCAAGATATGATTGAAGAACTACCAGATAAAAAGAAACAGAAAATAAAAGAAGTTTTAGATATATAAGAGTGTGTTCAAAAAGAGGATAAAAAGGACCACGTCGACAAAATCGCCACGTTCTTATACCAGCACATCCTGAGCGACGAAAGTTCGAGGCGGCGAAGCTTGAGTAGCGCATGCGTATGTTTTTAATACGTGAGCAAATGTTCTTGCACGCAGGAAAAGTGATTTTTTCCAAGGAACGAAAAAAAGCAAGCAACGAACTCCCACAGAAGGTGGTGGCTTCGCCGTTTGACACAGGGTGTGTCGGTGCTTAGTCGAAGCTCTTCTACGATGTGGCATTTTAACCAGACTTTTGAACATCCTCTAAAAGGTAATTCCAGGTGAGGAGATGAAGGGGTTTTGTTAACAGAACATGCAAAGGTAATGAAGGCATTCGCTGCTGCTGGGGAAATTACAGGTCGGAAAAAGCTGCAAAAAATGATTTATATTGCGAAAAAGATTGACTATCCATTTTATGAGAAATACAATTTCCATTTTTATGGTCCATACTCAGAGGAGCTTACATTACGTATTGAGGAGCTTTGCAACCTTGGATTTTTAGATGAGGTTAAAGAGAAAAAAGGTGGCTACTATCAGTATCGGTATGCATTGACTGAAAAAGGCCAACAGTTTTTAGGTCATTATCAATTGGACATGCCTCCACTCGATGAATGTATGCAAGACTTAAATGAACAAAGCGCTCGTTTTCTAGAGCTAGTCTCAACGGTGTTATATTTTGAAGGACTAGAAAAAGAAGAGGTCAAAGAGAAGGTATTTACATTAAAAGCAAAGCAAAGGTATACAGACGAAGAGGTCGAAGAGGCTTATCGATATATTGATTCTCTACGCCATTTAGTAAAACATTAAGAAAAAAACTCGGTAGCTAATAGCTTGCCGAGTTTTTTGGTATATTCATTTTTAGGCTTGCCCTGTCATTTTTAGTGAGGCAAAAAGGCAAGTTGGTAGAAAAATAGTACTGCAAATAGATAAACGAGCGGATGAACTTCTCTCCATTTTCCTTTGACTACTTTCATTAGCGGATATGAAATAAAGCCTAACGCAATCCCAGTTGCAATACTTGAGGTAAGTGGCATACTCAAAATAATTAAAAAGGCTGGGAAGGCTTCATCGAGCTCGTTCCATTTGATATGAGCGATACTACCCATCATAAGTGACCCAACAATGATTAGAGTAGGAGCTGTAATGGCAGCAATGCCAGAGACAGCACTAACAAGTGGCCCAAAAAAGGCGGCAATAATAAAGAGAACTGCAACAGTGACTGTCGTTAACCCTGTTCGTCCACCTGCGGCAACACCAGTGGAAGATTCGATATAAGCACTAGTGGGGCTTGTTCCAAACATCGCTCCAACTGTAGTACCGACTGAGTCAGCAAGTAGTGCTTGTCTTGCACGTGGCATTACTTTCCCCTTCATAAGCCCAGCTTGCTCTGCAACCCCTATCATCGTTCCTGTCGTATCAAAAATTGTTACAAGTAAAAATGAAAACACAACAGCATACAAACCATGCTGTATAACATCACCAAAAGCTGTGATAGGATTTGCGATAATTAACCCTTCTGGTAATGAGGGAGTATCGACAAGTCCACCTTTAAATTCAAGTTGACCCGTAAAGTATGCAATGATACCTGTAATGATCATTCCGAAAAACAAGGCACCATTAATATTACGTGACATGAGGATAAGTGTGATCGCCAAGCCTGCAAGTGCTAAGAGGACTTCTGGCGAATGTAAATTACCTAATGTGACGAGATTCGTTTCATGTGCGGTAATAATCCCTGTCATTCGTAGACCAATAAAGGCAATAAATAATCCAATCCCTGCCGTAATTCCGTGCTTTAAATTTGATGGGATGGCCTCGATTAATATTTTTCGAAAAGGTGTTAATGACAAAATGAGAAAGATAACTCCTGCTACAAAAACTGCAGCAAAGGCAGTGTGGTAGGTGATATTTTCATTTGCACCTACAACTGAATAGGCGAAAAAAGCATTCAAGCCCATTCCAGGAGCAATCGCAATTGGATAGTTCGCAAATAGTGCCATCCACAGCGTTCCAACAGCCGTTGCAATAATAGTTGCTAAAAATACTTGTTCAAAGGGAACACCTGCATCCGATAAGATAACTGGATTCACGACGACTACATACACCATCGTTAAAAAGGTTGTAACCCCTGCAAGGATTTCCTTCCGTACATTTGTATTCAGTTCTGCTAATTTAAACATGAAGACAGTTCCTCCAAACCGAACAATTTTAAAAACCTATACTATAATATTCGTTTTTACTGTAAACTGCAAGTCATGTACATCAATTTATTTTGGTTAGTTTTCCCTGATTAGTGGATATTCCATTCAATAACAACATAAATCGTTTTGCAGAGAGACTTCACACCTTATTAGCTTAGTAGTCTTATGACGATTGATGGAGGTTTTTGAATATTTAGGATTATATGGATGTAAGATATGTTAAAATTTGGTTATGTTGTTTTTGGGGGGAATTTGGTTGCGGGTCGCTAGAAATGTCTTCTTTATGTTATCAAGCTGATTTGCTACGCGAAGAGAGACCTAGAGGCATATCGTAGGATTCTTCAAAGTAAGCAAATGAACAACGATACATCCTTGTTTGAAGAATTAAAAAGACAGGAAAAAGAGAAGTACCCTAAAAGAATGTAAATAAAGTTTATTTGATAGCTAGATTATAAACATGGGAGAGAGTAAATTGAACAAAAGGAAACGTTACTGGATACTAATGCCCCCCTTTCTTATCGTAACGTTAGTATCATTTTATTTAATACCAAACCCATACAAAGGACTGTCAACGATTATTGTCCTTCTTTTTTGGATTGTATTGTGGATATGGAATTATTTTGGTGAGCAAAAACATTAGGAATTAAAGGGATAATTTCATCCACTATGTACGCTTGCAGAGATGGCAAATTACGTATAAGAGAGTGAAATGATATATACTTGTCCATGTTTTTGCGTACATAATGTTTATACTTTAGGATATGAATCTCATACTAGCTTTGTTAGTAAAGACAACAAAGTATATGATAGATTGTGGAAAATCCCATTATCGGAGCTTTTGGCATTAGGTGGAATCATCAATCATGATTAGTGTAAGATAGATAGAAGATGAATGTATGTTGTACAACTATCATTTCGTTATGAGTATTCACAATGAGGAGGAAAAGAATATGACAGTCATTCAAAAGGAATTATCACCAGAACAACTTGAAGAATTACTAGGAGCATTGAAGGCTCGTTTTGAGAAAAACATGAATCGACATGAAGGCATTGAATGGACAAAGGTTGAAGCAAAGCTAAGAGCCAACCCTGAAAGACTAGGATCTCTTTATGAAATGGAAAGAACGGAAGGAGAACCAGATGTTGTTGGATATGATAATGAAACGGACGAATATATTTTCTTTGATTGTTCAAAGGAAAGCCCAAAGGGTCGCAGAAGTGTTTGTTATGACCAAGCGGCATTAGAGGCGAGAAAAAAGAATAAGCCAGAAAATAGTGCGGTCAATATGGCAAATGAAATGGGTATTGAATTGCTAACGGAAGAACAATATCGATCATTGCAGGAACTTGGAGATTTCGATCTAAAAACATCAAGTTGGGTGCAAACACCAGAAGCGATTCGGAAATTAGGTGGAGCCATCTTCTGTGATCGTCGCTATAACACAGTTTTCACCTATCATAATGGTGCAGATTCATACTATGCTGCAAGAGGATTTCGTGGTTCATTAAGAGTTTAAGAGTGAAAATTAATGAGGATTGTCTACGACTTGGACAATCCTCAATTGGTTCACTATTCTTGATCGATTAAACGTTTACCAGCTACTGCATAATGATTTTTTGACATTTCTTCAATGAAAACAACAATCTTCTCTTCTGAAGCCCCTGTTGTTTCAGATACAGATGCGGTTACTTTTTCAACGAGCGCCTTTTTTTGCTCTTCACTACGTCCCTCTAGCATTTTTACTGTAACGTATGGCACAATGAATCTCTCCAATCTTGTAATTTCTAAACCATTAAGAGTATTGTATACTGAAAATAATAACTTTTCTAGAAAAAGGGGAAATTTGGTGGAACAATTCAGTCGTTTTTTAGCATTTGATTTAACTTTAATTCCATATGTAGTGATAACTTTACTAGTCGCTTTTACCGTACATGAGTTTGCGCATGCTTATGTGGCCTATCGATTTGGTGATGATACGGCCAAACGGCAGGGGAGATTGACGTTAAACCCAATTGCGCACTTAGACCCGTTTGGGACGATACTTATTTTTCTAGCAGGATTTGGATGGGCACGTCCTGTACCTGTGAATCGATTTCATTTTAAAAATCCAAGGCTAGCAGGAATCCTAGTGTCTATTGCAGGTCCACTCAGTAACCTTGTTGTAGCGGCGCTAGCTCTTTTTCTTTATATGACTTTTATTCGATTTGGCATCTTTGCTGCAATGCCAGAAGCGTTAGGGGAAGGCTTTGAGACATTCTTTAACCTCTTTGTCAGACTAAACATTGTCCTGTTTATTTTTAACTTATTGCCATTTCCGCCTCTTGACGGTTATCGCATTATAGAGGACATTGTTCCCGCAGGCGTACGTCCAAAGTTGACGCAATACGAAGGATTAGGAATCGTCCTATTTCTTGTATTGGTTATTACACCGATTGGGGATCGCTTCTTATATCCATTACTTTACAATGGCGTCTATTCGGTCACGGGTATATTGGTTACGTTCTTCAGAGCAATCCTACAATTATAAAAATAAACACTCATATGATAAAATATTGGGTAATATCGATAAGTGAAAGGTGGATGTATCGTGGATCAAAAAAAGAAAAAGGTCGCCTTTAATATCATAAAAAATGATCCAACAGATGGACATAAAGGTTACGGAATTGGAGCGCTTAGCTTAGAAAATATTTCTCCTGTATTCATTGATATTGAAGAGGAAGATGTTTTTGTAGATGTTGGAGCGATGCATGCAAGGAGTGTCGTTGAAAAAGGGATTAAGTTCCTTCCCAATAAAGAGGATGTTCCGAATGGTAAGCCATTTTGGCTTGTTTGGGTTACTATTGACCGAAGAGAAGAAGGTCCATATTATGCGGGTGTAACGGCTTGTGAAATGACAGTTGACCGCTCGATTCGCCGTGGTTATAAGTCATTGCCTGAGCATGTGAACAAAATGGATAAATCCTTAAAACGGCACATCATGGTTGATTTCATGGATGATAAATCGAAGAAGTTATTAGCCAACTTCTTAATCAATCACAACAAAGAAATTTGGGATAATTCAAGTGATGAATTAAAAGAAGGACTAAAAGTAGATTAATGCTCTTTCAAATGTGACATTTTGGTGAACAAAGTAGCTATTGCTTGAGATATTTTAACAAAATAAAGTACACTAAATTTACAATGTGCACACATTGAAACTAGGACATAGAAACCCCCAGGCCCTTTCCTAGCCTGGGGGTTTCTTTTTTTTGTACATGTGAATGAATGTAAGATACAGATGGTCTAGTTGTACCTGGATTGAGACAAGGAAGAATGATGACAAAAGTTTTCAAAAAGTATTCTTAGTGTCCGAAATGTGATGGAATTGCGACAAAGGTCCTTGAGACTCAGTGTATAAAGTTGGTATGTACGTGGAATTGGAAGTAGGACACAATTCACCAAACCTCAGTGATCGTAGTCCAAATGAGACTATAATTGTGACACAAATCGGTGAAGCTCAGCTTGTATAGTCCAAATAGGGCTAGAATTGTGACCAAACTCATCTGAACACTAAATCTATAGTCCAAATCTAGCCTCCTTAATTTTGTCGCAAACCCTCGGATATCCGCACCAGGAGTTAAGATAACACTTTTACTATAAAGACAAAGGCAATCACCACTTAGGAAGAAGGATCGTCCTCTGTCGGACTCTAAAACCAATCAAAGATTCGCTTAAAGAATTTTTTCTTTTCTTTTTCTTCCTTTTTCTTTGATTTTTCCTTGTTTTTCTTTTCTACATTTTTCGTACAGTATTCGGTTGGTTCTGTTCCCGCCTTATAATAAGTGAGTCTGGAGACAGGGCAATCCTTATTTGGGAGTAGGCCAGTGTCTGGATTCACATAGACACCGACTACACCATCTGTTGGTTTAAAGGGTTTTGGAGGAATATCCTGGTGTGCTTCTTCCATGAACCCTGCCCAAATATTTTTAGCATATTGTTTTTCTGCAACAATCGTCATCGGGTCATTTTGGTCATATCCCGTCCAAATTCCTGCCACTAACTGTGGTGAATAGCCAATCATCCAGCTATCTGTGTCAGTCGAACCTGATTTTCCAGCGTAAAAGCGGGTTAGTTTCTTACTGATTGTTGAGCCAGTCACGGCTGTATAATCATTTAATTTTTCATCAAACATTCCCGTCATTAGTTGGGTAGTTACAAACGCGAGATCCTCATCTAGTACCTTCTTAGGTTCAGGACTATTTTCATAAATAACTTCACCTTTGTAATTTTCAACCCTTGTAATAAAAATGGGCTGATGGCGCATCCCGCCATTATTAAAAGTGGCATAAGCATTTACCATTTCGATGACACTTACACCAGAAGTACCTAATGCGAGGGAAGGGACGTCCTCAAGTTTGCTTTTTATTCCTAGCTTCTTTGCCGTACTCACAAGTTCTCCATCATCGAGGAAAAGATGTGTTTT
This sequence comes from Bacillus nitroreducens, assembly GCF_964021195.1. Lineage (NCBI taxonomy): Bacteria > Bacillati > Bacillota > Bacilli > Caryophanales > Bacillaceae > Bacillus > Bacillus nitroreducens. Next base: position 1,263,104 of record NZ_CAXHYI020000003.1, read on the forward strand.
TACGGCATACACATTGTCAGACAGGGCAATTGCCTGTGCTAACGTAATCGAATCATTCGCATAATAATTTTTATAATTTCTTGGTGTGTATGTCGAGCGATTATCGTCAAATGAAAAAGTTGTCAGCTCGCTTCGAATTTGTGTTGAAGGCGTGTAGCCTTTTTCAAGTGCAGCATAATATAAAATTGGTTTGAAGGTCGAGCCAGGCTGCCGTTTCGCTTGTGTTGCACGATTGAAGGGACTTTCCACGTAATTTCGTCCACCAATTAATGCTTTTACCTCACCATTTTTCGGGTCCATTGCGACAAATCCAAGCTGAATCTTAGAATCTTCATTAATAAAATGACCTACATTTTTTTCTGCTATCGTTTGGAGCTCGGGGTCAAGCGTGGTGTACACACGTAAACCGCCTGTTTCAATCGTTTTCTGATCAAGTTTAAGTTTTGAATGTAGCTCCTTTTTTACTATATCCTGAAAATAAGGGGCAATGTTCTCACGTCCGACAACTTTGTTGCCATTAAACGTGAGTGCCTCGGCCTGTGCTTGCTCTGCCTCTTTTTTTGAAAGTACTCCATTCTCCACCATTGAGTACAGAACGACATGTTGACGCTGTTTCGCTTTTTCCTCATTTACGAATGGTGAGTAGTGGGTTGGTCCCTTTGGGATTCCAGCCAACATTGAGGCCTCTGCAAGTGACAGGTCGCTCGCACTTTTTCCAAAATAATAGTTAGCGGCTGCTTCCACTCCATAAACACCATGACCGTAATAGATCGTATTTAAATAACCTTCAAGTATTTCTTTTTTAGAATAATTAAGTTCGAGTCGAATCGTATAAAGGGCTTCTGTGAGCTTTCGATTCCATGTTTTTTCATGCTCTAAAAACAGATTACGGGCATACTGCTGGGTAATTGTACTTGCACCCTGTACTTTCGCCATTGCTTTAATATCAGCGATGATAGCACCGCCAATTCGCTTATAATCAAAGCCATGATGGTCAAAAAAGTTACGGTCTTCAATAGCGATTGTTGCATCTATAATATCCTCGGACATGTTATCAAGCGATATCCAATAACGTGTTTCCCCTTGATGGCGCTCTTCCCCAATTAATGTTCCATCCTCCGCGTAGAATAGGGTGGATAAAGGGACTGCAAGAGGAGGTGCCCCCTGTGTCTTCGCATAGGTAAGCACGCCTATTATTCCAACAGCTATAAGAGCACAACCAGCTAATCCAATAAATAAAAAGGCCCGCAAGATTCTTAATGCGTTCTTAAACCGCTCATTTGCAATAAGCTCCACCAGGGTTCACCTCTCTTTTTTTCTATTTAAAAATCATTCAGAATTAGACATATATCAATCAGTATGAAAAGATTTCCTTTGTTTTAAACATTTATTTCCTAAAACATGAAAAATTTTCTTGCAATTTCACTGAATTCAACTATACTTTTTGAGGTTGAGGTACAAAAACAGAGACGATTTGCTCAGAAACGAGTAAACTGTCCTACTAAGCTAAGGCGTCACGTCCTGTGGCGAAGTCGGCACTAGCACCTCTTGTGTGTAGGCCGACTAAGAAGCGCCTATTGCTTTTGTAGGAGGAGTTGAGTTTATCGAGTTTCGAGTCATTGCAGCTAGACAGTGAAGGAGCGTGTCTTGGGTATAAACGCCAAGACAAATCCATCAACTTTGCCTCAATGGGAAATAGGGAAAAAACATCAATTTTTTTGAATGAATAGGGAATGATAGAGGGATAGTATCCCAGAATTTTTAAAGGATGTTCAAAAGTCTAGTAATAATGACACATCGTTAGAAGAACTTCGATTAAGCACCGACACGTCCTGTGTCGAACGTCGAAGTCACCACCTCCTGTGGCAGTTCGTTGGCTTGCTTTTTTCGTTCCTTGGAAAAGAAAATCACTTTTTCTGCGTACCAGTACGCGCGTTACTTAAACCTTCGCCACCTGGAACTTTCAACGCACAGGACGTGTCGCTTTTGTCGACGTGGTCCTTTTTGAACACATATTTTTCAATTGAAAGGATGTTATAAACATGGAATTATGGTTTACGGAGAAACAAACAAAGAGCTTCGGTATTACTGCAAAAATTAAACAAACCTTACATACAGAACAAACGGAGTTTCAAAAGCTTGATATGGTCGAAACAGAAGAGTTCGGTAACATGCTCATTCTTGACGGCATGGTCATGACCACACAAGTGGATGAGTTCGTGTACCACGAAATGGTGGCACATGTTCCGTTATTCACACATCCAAATCCAGAAAACGTATTAGTCGTTGGCGGCGGTGATGGTGGAGTTATACGCGAAGTTCTAAAACACCCAAGCGTGAAGAAAGCGACTTTAGTTGATATCGATGGAAAAGTAATTGAGTACTCAAAAAAATACCTTCCTGAAATTGCGGGTAAGCTTGATGACCCACGCGTAGAAGTGAAGGTAGACGACGGTTTCATGCATATTGCAAACAGTGAAAATGAATACGATGTAATTATGGTTGACTCCACTGAGCCTGTGGGGCCAGCAGTAAATCTATTTACAAAAGGCTTTTACGCAGGAATTTCAAAAGCCTTAAAAGAAGACGGTGTATTTGTGGCACAATCGGATAACCCTTGGTTCACACCTGATTTAATCCGTAATGTACAACGTGATGTGAGAGAAATCTTCCCAATCACTCGTTTATACATTGCGAATATCCCAACATACCCAAGTGGTCTATGGACATTTACAATCGGTTCGAAAAAATATGACCCATTAGAGGTAAGTGACGATCGTTTCCATGAGATTGATACAAAATATTACACAAAAGAAATCCACAAAGCAGCATTCGTATTACCGAAATTTGTTGCTGATTTAACGAAGTAATGGGGGATTTTCGATGAGATTTGATGAAGCTTATTCAGGAAATGTGTTTATCAAAAGCCATCCGAATTTTGAAGAGAGCGAAGCCGTTATTTATGGAATGCCAATGGACTGGACAGTAAGTTATCGTCCAGGTTCTCGTTTTGGCCCTGGTCGAATTCGCGAGGTATCAATTGGACTTGAGGAGTACAGTCCATATCTTGATAAAGAACTGGACGAAGTGAAATATTATGATGCGGGTGATATTCCATTACCATTTGGTAATCCACAACGAAGCTTAGATATAATTGAAGATTTTGTGGATCAAGTACTTGCGGCAGGCAAATACCCATTGGGCATGGGCGGTGAGCACCTTGTATCTTGGCCAGTGATGAAGGCTGTTTATAAAAAATACCCAGACCTTGCAATTATTCATATGGATGCTCATACCGACTTACGTGAGCATTACGAGGGTGAACCACTTTCTCACTCCACACCAATTCGTAAAGTTGCAGACTTAATTGGACCTGAGAATGTGTTTTCGTTTGGAATACGGTCAGGAATGAAGGAAGAATTCCAATGGGCAAAGGATAACGGTATGCATATTTCAAAATTTGAAGTGCTTGAACCATTGAAAAAGGTTTTACCGAAACTTGCAGGCCGTCCTGTGTATGTAACAATCGATATCGATGTATTGGATCCTGCACATGCGCCAGGAACGGGTACAGTCGACGCAGGTGGAATCACGTCGAAAGAATTGCTAGCATCTATCCACGAAATTGCAAAATCCGATATACGTGTGATTGGCTCAGATTTAGTAGAGGTGGCACCTATCTACGATGTGTCTGAACAAACTGCAAATACCGCAAGTAAGCTCATTCGCGAAATGATTTTGGGATGGGTACAAAAGAAATAAACTTGTGAAGCTCAGGTCTTTGGATCTGGGCTTTTCTATTTTTACAGAGGTATGTTTCCTCTCGAGGATATAGGAGTGTTTGAAAAGTTAATAAGGAGGTTGTCGAAGCCAAATTTCATCTGTTTGTTCTGTGAAATGTCTCTGATAAGTGGCATCCTCGACAATTTTAATAAAATAAGGCGAGAAGTGTCCCTGAGAAGAACATCAAACCAAAAGCTATAGTTTATAAACAGTTAGAATGTCTTTGAGGTGCAAATTTCGAAGATTTATGTATGTAATTAATACACATAAAATAGAAAAACGAACTCTCCAAAAAAGGTAACAATATTTTGGGAGTTAAATCTATAAAAAAAATCTTAACTGTAGTTAGTAGGATAGTCACGGAATTGGATATCAGCTTCTTCATCAATGTGAGAGTGAAAAAGGAATAATTCTATACTTATATTCACCTATTACTCAGCCTTGGCTGAGTTTTTCTATTTTAATTTGAAATCCTTTGTTGGAATGCCGTATACTAGTAGAGTTAACGACTTATAGGGATGTGTAAAAATGAGTCAAGAAGGAACACCTATTGCACTCAAATTTGTTACCGAAATTAAGGACGGACCACGAAAAGAGAATGTTGCTTTTGACGCAAATGGTCTATACTACTTAAAAGGCGACAATACATATTTGCAATTTGATGAAAAGCAAGAGGCTGGGACGGTTAAAACGGTCATTAAAATTACCGAAAAAGAGGTCCTTATCATTCGTTCAGGACAAGTGAAAATGCGACAGGTTTGCCGGAAAAACGAAACCACAAATGGTACATTTCAAAACAACCTGGGAACTTTTAACCTCACCACAAAAACCAATAATATTGAATACAAATGGTATAAAAACTCTCGTAAAGGGACGTTGTTTTTAGCATATGAACTTTCACTACAAGGTGAAAAGTCTGGATTACATAAAATAACCATAACGTTTAAGGAGCGAAACTAGATGAATGTTGTTGATCAAGTAAAAGAACGCTTGAAGGCAGAAATTAAAGATGCAGTTGTAAAAGCTGGACTAGCAACTGAAGAACAGATTCCTGAAGTTGTGCTAGAACTACCAAAGGATAAGGCCCACGGAGACTATGCAACAAACATGGCTATGCAACTAGCACGTGTTGCAAAAAAAGCACCTCGTATGATCGCGGATGACATTGTGGCTAACTTCGACAAATCAAAAGCATCGATTGAAAAAATTGAAATCGCAGGACCTGGCTTTATCAATTTTTATATGAATAATTCATATTTAACTGATTTAGTGCCAGCCATTTTAACTGCAGGTGACGCCTACGGTGAAACAAACGTTGGGAACAACCTAAAAGTACAAGTGGAGTTCGTTTCTGCAAACCCAACAGGCGACCTTCACCTTGGTCATGCGCGTGGAGCTGCTGTTGGTGATTCGTTAAGCAATATTTTAGATAAAGCGGGTTATGATGTATCCCGTGAGTACTACATTAATGATGCAGGAAATCAAATCAACAACTTAGCAAAGTCTGTTGAGGCACGTTATATGCAGGCGCTTGGCATGGAAGTAGAGATGCCTGAGGACGGTTACCATGGACAAGATATCATTGAAATCGGGAAGCGCCTTGCTGAAGAGTTCGGTGATAAATACGTCAATGTCGATGAACAAGAACGTTTCGATTTTTTCCGTGAATACGGGTTGAAATACGAAATGGCGAAGCTTCAAAAAGATTTAGAAGACTACCGAGTTCGTTTTGACGTTTGGTATTCTGAGACTTCTCTTTACCATAACGGTAAAATTGATCGAGCACTTGAAGCGCTTCGTAATGCGGGTCATATCTATGAAGAGGACGGTGCAACTTGGTTCCGTTCGACAACATTCGGTGATGACAAAGATCGTGTGTTAATTAAAAATGACGGTTCCTACACATATTTAACGCCAGATATCGCTTATCATCAAGACAAGCTTGAGCGTGGTTTTGAAAAATTAATCAATGTGTGGGGTGCTGACCATCATGGGTACATTCCTCGTATGAAAGCAGCGATTCAAGCATTAGGTTACGATAATGACACACTTGAAGTCGAAATTATTCAGCTTGTTCACCTCTTTAAGAACGGTGAAAAGATGAAGATGAGTAAGCGTACAGGTAAGGCTGTCACAATGCGTGAACTCGTTGATGAGGTTGGCTTAGATGCCGTTCGCTACTTCTTTGCGATGAGAAGCTCTGATACACACCTTGATTTTGACCTAGATCTAGCAGTGTCACAATCAAATGAGAACCCAGTATACTATGCGCAATACGCACATGCTCGTATTTGTAGCATGCTCCGCTCTGGCGATGAGATGAATATTGCCCTAGACGGAAACTATAATCTTGAGTACATTAATTCTGAAAAAGAAATTGATCTATTGAAAAAGTTAGGAGAATTCCCTGCAGCTGTAACAGAAGCAGCAGAAAAGCGAATCCCACATCGCATTACAAACTACATCAATGAACTTGCTGCGGCACTTCATAGCTTCTACAATGCTGAAAAAGTGCTCGATCAAGACAATCTTGAAAAAACAAAAGCACGCCTTGCATTAATGAAGGCTGTTCAAATCACTTTACAAAATTCACTTAAATTAATTGGTGTATCAGCACCAGAAAAAATGTAAGATACTGGCCCTCTACAAAAGTAGAGGGCCTCAGGCTGTCGAGAAAGTCTCGACAGCCTTTATTCTTTTGATACACTTTACTAATTCACCGCATTAATATGTTATAATATAGTTAATAAATTAGGGTTGGTGATATTGTGTTAAATACTAGGGAAAATACACAAAATGAAATTGAATTTGTATCAATTGACGAGCTTGTTCCAGATAACCATCTGTTACGAAAAATAGATAAATACATAGATTTTTCTTTTATAATTGAGAGAGTAAAACCTTACTACTCTGAAGATAATGGTCGACCTTCGATCGACCCTCTTGTTCTTTTTAAAATGATGTTTATTGGATATTTTTATGGTATCCGTTCCGAAAGACAACTTGAACAAGAGATAAAACTTAATGTCGCATATCGTTGGTTTTTAGGTCTCAGATTTAAAGATCCTGTACCACATCATTCCACAATAAGCTGGAATCGCCATAAGCGTTTTAAAGATACAGACATCTTCCAAGAAATCTTTGATGAAATTGTTCTTCTTGCAATGAATCACAAAATGGTTGGCGGAAGAGTCTTATTTACGGACTCCACTCATCTCAAAGCTAATGCGAATAAACATAAATTTACAAGGGAAGAAGTTGAAGTAGAAACTCGTGAATATTTAAATGAGTTAAATAAGGCAATTGAAGAAGATCGTGCTGAACATGGAAAAAAGCCTTTAAAGGAAAAGGAGGAGGTGAAAGAAACAAAAGAGATTAGAGTAAGTACCACAGATCCAGAAAGTGGGTTTATGTCGCGAGACAATAAGCAAGAGATGTTCTGTTATTTAGACCATCGGACAACAGATTTGAAGTTTAACATTATAACTGATGCATTCGTAACTCCAGGTAATGTCCATGATTCAATACCATATCTTAGCCGTTTAGATCGTCAAATCTTACGATTTAACTTTAATGTGGAAGCTGTTGCTCTTGACTCTGGATACTTAACTAATCCGATTTGCAAAGGATTATCAGATCGTAAGATCTTTGGAGTTATTGCCCATAGAAGGTATCAACCAACAAAAGGACTCTTTCCAAAATGGAAGTTTAAATATAATAAAGAAAATGACATTTATGTTTGTCCAAATAGCGAGGAACTAACATATCGTTCAACTACAAGAGAAGGTTACCGAGAGTACAAGTCAGATCCCAAGAAATGTTCAACCTGCCCTCTTCTTGAACAATGCACTAGATCCCAGAATAAGCAAAAAGTTGTTACTCGTCATGTTTGGGAAGATCATAAAGATAAGGTGAGGCTAAATCGCCTCTCTCCAGAAGGGAAAATTCTTTATAAGTTTAGAAAAGAAACCGTAGAGCGAAGCTTCGCAGACTCAAAAGAGCTGCATGGGCTTCGCTACTGTAGGTTACGGGGAATTAAAAATGCTAGTGAGCAGGTATTACTTACAGCAGCCTGCCAGAACATGAAAAAGATTGCCAACCACCTAGCCAAGCAAGGCTAGATGGTTGGGAGTGATATTTTCAAGATTTTTGATAAAGAATAATGTCAACTTACAACTACAAAAACCACCGAAAACAAAAAGTGTAGAGAAAAAATACCCCTTTCTCTACACTCTGTGGCCCTCTACAAAAGTAGAGGGCCTTTTTATATACCCAATAAACGAAGTTGCCTACGATAAAAAATTAGTGTGCCGAGCCGCTTACTCTACCTATAAAACTAAGCGTGCCACGTGTTGTTGCAATGTCTTTATTGTGGTCTGAGCTAGCAATAAGTGGCAATCAACCCCTGCTGATTGAAGTTTGGGTTATCGGGAATAATACGGACAAAGGGAGGATTCGATTATGAAAGAAGTGGTCTTGGCACTTTTGACTGGCTTAATTGTCGGATTTCTATTTGCATTATTAAAACTACCAATACCAGCACCACCAGCGTTCGCAGGGGTCACTGGAATAATAGGAATTTACTTAGGATTTAAGTTATTCCAATGGATTGCACCGATGATTCAAATCGGACCAAAATAAAAGCACCCATGCATGGGTGCTTATTTTTGTTATTGAAATTTTGAGTAGTGACAGTAAATCTCGAATAGTGACAGTAAAAATAGAATACTGACAGTAAATCGGGAATAGTGACAGTATTCACCGCAAACATCACTATTTTTACAAAAAATTCCTTTACATGAAAGACTTAACTTTTGTCACTCTCTATAAAAAGTGCGAAATCAAGGTAGCGAACTTAATTTTAAGCTTGTTTTTCGACTTAAGTTTATTTATGTGGTCACGGGTAACCTCAAATGAAGAATCAAAATCATTTTCTACCACTTTTTTAATCTCTTGGACGACGTCTTTATCTTGGATATAACAATTGATTTCGTAATTGGAATAGAGACTTCTCTTATCAAAATTAGCGGTTCCGATATCGCAAAGCTTATCGTCGATACATATTGCCTTTGCGTGGTAAAAACCCTTCGTATACATATGAAACTGGATACCGACTTTTGAGAGCTCGTCCATATAAGGGATGGCTGCTTCCTTAACAAAAGGGTGATCAGGCTTTTGAGGTAATAGAATTTTGATATCCACATTTCGTTTGGCCGCATTTATGAGCTCCTCTTTAATTTGGTCACTTGGAACAAAATAAGGTGACCCAATAATGATTTCTTTTTCAGCAAGATTTATCATATGAATAAAATCGTCTTCTAGGTAAGAGCCATTTGTTGATACGAATTTCGTCTGTGATTTACCTTTTGGTAACGGTGGATAATATGCGTCTTGATTTTCAATCGTTTCTTCAGTTGCCACATACCAATCCTCTAAAAACTGTGTTTGTAAGTCCGCGACTCCTTCACCTGTTACTTTCAAATGATAATCCCGCCAGAACCCAAATTTTGGATCTTCACCAAGATATTCTTTTCCGATATTGAAGCCTCCGATATACCCTGCTTTTCCATCAATGACAGATATCTTTCTGTGATTGCGGGCATTTAATTTATAAAAAAGGTAAGGAAACGTAGGTTTATTGCTATAGGAAAGCGAAACACCTGAGCGAGTTAGATCTTTTTCCATCTCCTTCGTAACTCTGTGGCTGCCGACCCAATCTAAAAGTAAACGAACTTTAACACCTTGTTCAGACTTCTTCTTGATAAGGTCAACAAATTTTTTGCTAATATCATCATCCTTTAAAATGTAAAATTGAACATGAACATGCTCTGAAGCATTTTCAATCTCTGAAAATAAATCTGTGAAGAGCGATTCCCCAGTAATATAGAGGGAAATATCACTGTTGCGTAGTGGAAATTCTTCATGTACTTGTTTTTTTAAGTGACTTTTTCTTCCGAGATTGTAATCAAGGCGGAGTAACAGTAATAGAATAATGATAATAAGGACGATCCAAAAAATGATTCGTAACAAATCTACCCCTCCTTATAACGTTTTTTTAGTTTACACGAAAAGCGGGACGATTATTTGAGGTTTTTAAAGAAAAATATTGACTGAATGCTCATTCATTATATAATGGAGATATGAACACAAAGTCAGAAAATTAATTCCCTTACAAATGTTATGAAAGGAGTTTACCCATGAATATCCTCTTACTGATTAATCTTCTTGCATTCTTGGTTGTAACCGCTTACGCAGTATATTTATTTGTTTATCTGATAAAGACAAGAATTGCATACATCAAGCTAGGCAAAAAGGTTGAATTTGATGGAAAAGTAAAAGAGCGTCTCGAACAGATTTGGATTAATGTGTTTGGGCAGAAAAAACTTCTGAAGGATAAAAAGAGTGGAATCATCCATGTAATGTTCTTCTATGGTTTTATACTTGTCCAATTTGGGGCGATAGATTTTATTTGGAAGGGTTTAAAACCAGGGTCTCATTTACCTCTTGGACCATTATACCCAGGCTTTACTTTTTTCCAAGAGCTTGTCACTTTTATGATATTAGTTGCGGTCGTGTGGGCCTTCCATCGCCGTTATGTTGAAAAACTTGTCAGACTAAAACGAGGCTTTAAATCAGGACTAGTTCTTTTATTTATCGGCGGACTTATGCTTTCCGTTTTATTAGGAAACGGTGCGGCAATCATTTGGCATGGTCATGAAGCAACATGGACTGAACCAATTGCCTCTGTGATTTCCCTTGCATTAGGTGGGCTAAGTGAAACAGCTGCAATAGTGGTTTTCTATGTGGCGTGGTGGATACACTTGATTTTCCTTTTAAGCTTCTTAGTCTATGTGCCACAATCAAAGCACGCACACTTAATTGCCGGTCCAGCCAATGTGTATTTAAGTAGACAAACTAGCCCAGGTAAGCTTGAAAAAATTGATTTTGAAGATGAAACACAAGAAACATTTGGTGTTGGAAAAATAGAGGATTTCAAACAAACTCAGTTAGTTGACCTTTATGCATGTGTAGAATGTGGTCGTTGTACAAATATGTGTCCAGCAACAGGGACTGGAAAAATGCTTTCTCCAATGGATTTAATATTAAAATTGCGTGATCACCTAACTGAAACCGGGGCGGTAGTGACATCTCGTGTACCCTGGGTGCCTGCAGTTGCATTCAATCATACAAAAGGGAATCAATTAGCACTCACTTCTAGTAGTCAAGGAGCAAATGAAACAGCAGCAACAACTGAATTAGCCTATAGTCCAAATCTTATTGGCGATGTTATCACTGAAGAGGAGATTTGGGCCTGTACCACTTGTCGTAACTGTGAAGACCAATGTCCAGTTATGAATGAGCATGTTGATAAAATCATTGATTTGCGTCGTTACTTAGTTCTTACAGAAGGAAAAATGGATGCCGATGCTCAACGTGCAATGACGAATATTGAGCGTCAAGGAAATCCATGGGGACTGAATCGTAAGGAAAAGGAAAATTGGCGTGAGATTCGTGAGGATGTTCATGTTCCAACTGTGAAAGAAATGAAAAAAGCAGGAGAAGAGTTTGAGTATCTTTTCTGGGTTGGCTCAATGGGAGCATTCGATAACCGCAGTCAAAAAATTGCGCTATCATTTGCTAAGCTAATGAATGAAGCAGGCGTAAAATTTGCGATTTTAGGAAACAAGGAGAAAAACTCAGGAGACACACCTCGTCGTCTCGGAAACGAATTCTTATTCCAAGAGCTTGCGGCAAATAATATTGCTGAATTTGAAAAGGCTGAAGTGAAGAAGATTGTTACAATCGATCCACATGCCTATAATATTTTCAAAAATGAATACCCAGACATGGGTCTTGAGGATGTCGAAGTATTCCACCACACAGAACTCTTGTATGACCTTGTAAAAGAAGGAAGGTTAGTTCCAAAGCATGCTGTGAATGAAGTGATTACTTGGCACGATTCCTGTTATTTAGGTCGCTACAATGATGTGTATGACCCACCACGTGAAATATTAAAACAAATTCCAGGTGTAAAATTGGTTGAAATGGAACGTAACCGTGAAAAAGGAATGTGTTGTGGTGCGGGTGGCGGTCTGATGTGGATGGAAGAAGACACGGGAACTCGCATTAACGTGGCCAGAACGGAACAAGCGATGGCTGTAAATCCAACTTCGATTAGTTCTGGATGTCCTTACTGCTTAACTATGTTAAGTGATGGAACAAAAGCGAAGGAAGTGGAGGATCAAATTAGCACATACGATATTGCAGAGATTCTTGAAAAATCTGTAATAGGTGAACAAAAGGAATTAGTTTCTTAAAGAAGCTTTTCATGAAATTTTATTCAAGGATATGGTAAATAGTAATTTATCTTCCACATGTAATGTTGTAAACTAGAAATATAGGAAACATTTAGCTAACATGTAATAGAATAACAGATAAAGAGAGGTGTACATTGGTACGCCTCCTTCTTTCGGCTAGTCTCGAGCGAGCGTTCAGTCGAAAAAATGTAAGCGGTTTCTAATTCTTCGCCAATTTTAAGGAGGGTGACGCATGGGAAAAACGGTAATTGTTAGCGGTGTACGTACTCCATTTGGAAAATTAGGAGGAAGTCTAAGTTCTTTAACAGCGACAGAGCTTGGGGGAGTTGCCATCAAGGAAGCATTAAAACGTGCAGGAATCGAAGGGAAGTCGGTTAATGAAGTCATTTTCGGTACGGTTTTGCAAGGAGGTCAGGGTCAAATCCCTTCACGTCAAGCAGCAAGATATGCAGGAATCCCCTGGGAAGTAAAAACAGAAACCATCAACAAAGTATGTGCTTCTGGCATGCGAAGTGTTACTCTTGCTGATCAAATCATCCGTGCAGGTGACGAAGAGGTCATTGTAGCGGGTGGGATGGAATCAATGAGCAATGCACCTTATTTTTTACCGAAAGCACGCTTTGGACTTCGAATGGGAGATGCAAGCGTAAAGGACTTAATGGTACATGACGGATTAACTTGTAGCTTTCAAGGTGTTCATATGGGGACATATGGAAATGAAGTAGCATCAGAACTAGGGATTACACGTGAAGAACAAGATGAGTGGGCATTACGTAGCCACCAACGTGCGATTACTGCAATCCAGTCAGGCATACTCGCAGAAGAGATTGTTCCAGTCGAGGTGAAAGGTCGTAAAGGTTCCGTTACAGTTGTAGATCAGGACGAAGCACCGCGAGCAGATACCACAATCGAAAAATTAACAAAGCTTAAGTCCGTGTTTAATGCTGATGGCACCATTACAGCTGGTAACGCACCAGGTGTGAATGACGGGGCAGCCGCACTCGTTCTTATGAGTGAAGAGCGGGCAAAGAAAGAAGGCAAAACACCCCTAGCAACCATTCTTGATCATGCTGCGATCTCTGTTGAAGCAAAAGATTTTCCGAAGACACCTGGCCTTGTCATAAACGAATTACTGAAGAAGACAGAAAAAACGGTGGACGAGATTGATTTATTTGAAATCAATGAAGCGTTTGCTGCCGTGGCCTTAACAAGTGGTAGAATTGCAAATCTTGACCCTGAAAAAGTAAATGTGAATGGTGGTGCGGTAGCACTTGGCCATCCAATTGGAGCAAGTGGTGCGAGAATCATCATTACTCTGATTCATGAATTAAAACGTCGTGGTGGTGGCATTGGAGTTGCAGCTATCTGTAGTGGTGGAGGACAGGGCGATGCGATTATGGTTCAAGTATAACTTTCTTTAATAGATATGACTTACTAATAGATGTTTAAGATTCATCGCTTATCACACTAGGAGGTTATGGTAAATGAATGTACAAAAAGTAATGGTCGTTGGTGCTGGGCAAATGGGCTCTGGGATTGCACAGGTTTGTGCAATGGCGGGCTATGATGTGTGGCTCCATGACATCAAACAGGAATATGTAGAGCGTGGATTAGGGATAATCACGAAAAACCTGACACGCCAAGTCGATAAAGGAAGAATGAGTGAAGAAGACAAGACAGCAACCCTAGCCAGACTCTCTCCATCTCTCGATCTACAAAATGCGAGTAATGTTGACCTTGTCATCGAAGCGGCCATTGAAAATATGGAAATCAAAACAAAGCTTTTTTCTCAACTAGATGAAATTGCACCTCAGCATGCTATTTTAGCAACAAATACATCCTCCCTTCCAATTACAGAAATAGCGGCAGCAACTAAGCGCCCAGAAAACGTAATTGGTATGCATTTTATGAATCCAGTACCCGTTATGAAATTAGTTGAAATTATTCGAGGCTTAGCGACAGCCGATGAAGTGTATCAAGTAATAGAAGATATGACAAAAACGTTAAATAAGGTACCAGTGGAAGTTAATGACTTCCCAGGCTTTGTATCAAATCGCATTTTAATGCCGATGATTAACGAGGCCATATACACGCTATATGAAGGGGTTGCAACCAAAGAAGCAATAGACGAAGTCATGAAGCTTGGGATGAACCATCCAATGGGACCACTCACCCTGGCTGATTTTATAGGTCTTGATACGTGTCTTTATATTATGGAGACCTTACATGAAGGATTTGGTGATGATAAATACAGACCATGTCCATTACTACGTAAATATGTGAAAGCAGGTTGGTTAGGTAAAAAATCAGGTCGAGGTTTCTACACTTACGAAGGTTAGGGGTGAACGCGAGTGACAACTCTTATAAACAACCCATATCATCAAGATCCCACATTGGAGGGAAGCAGCATGAATTTTCATTTTACTGAGGAACAGGAAATGATGCGAAAAATGGTTCGTGATTTTGCGAAGGATGAAATTGCACCATTCGTTGAGCGTATGGAAAATGGAGAATTTCCACGGGAAATTCTTTCTAAAATGGGGTCCCTTGGATTAATGGGGATAACGACGCCTGAAAAATATGGCGGTGCTGGGATGGATTTTATATCCTATATCATTGCGATTCACGAGCTTTCGAAGGTAAGTGCAACAATCGGGGTTATTTTATCTGTTCATACATCTGTTGGTACGCACCCGATTTTATATTTCGGGACAGAGGAGCAAAAGCAAAAATACATCCCGAAACTGGCTAGCGGTGAATTTCTTGGGGCCTTTTGTCTTACAGAGCCGAGCGCTGGTTCAGATGCTGGTAGCTTAAAAACAAGAGCCGTTAAGCAGGGTAATCATTATGTGTTAAATGGATCAAAGGTTTTCGTCACAAATGGTGGTGAGGCCGACGTCTACATCGTGTTTGCTCGCACAAATCCGAATCAAACGGGGAGCAAGGGCATTACCGCATTTATTGTTGAAAAAGATACACCTGGCTTCGTGTTTGGAAAAGATGAGCACAAAATGGGATTAAAGGGGTCGCGAACTTTACAAATTACGCTTGAGGATGTAAAGGTCCCAGCAGAAAATATCCTAGGTGTTGAAGGAGAGGGCTTTAAGGTAGCGATGGCTAATCTAGGAATTGGTCGAATTGGCATTGCTGCACAGGCTCTAGGAATCGCAGAGGCCGCCCTAGAACATGCCACTGAGTATGCAAAAGAACGCTATCAATTTGGGAAACCAATTGCCTCTATACAAGGTGTTGGCTTTAAGCTTGCTGATATGGCGACAAATGTTGAGGCTGCAAGACTATTAGTCTATCGTGCTGCATTTTTACAACAACAGGGCTTACCATGTAGCAAAGAATCCTCGATGGCTAAGCTGTTTGCATCAAAAACCGCGATGGATGTCACAACAGAAGCCATTCAGGTTTACGGAGGCTACGGCTATACAAAAGACTACCCGGTAGAACGATTCTTCCGTGACGCAAAAATTACCGAAATATACGAAGGTACCAGTGAAATCCAAAGAATCGTCATTAGTAAGCATTTATGAAAAGAAGAATAGACGCAAAAACTGGGCCTCTGGCACAATGTGAGTGGGTTTGGCGCAAAACTTGGTATGCCCGCGCAAATATGAGCGTGAAGATGCAAAAATCGGTGTGACGGCGCAAATATGGCGGTGAAGACGCAAAAACCGGAATGACGGTGCAAATGTGAGTGGGTTTGGCGCAAAAGTTGGTATGTCCGCGCAAATATGAGCGCGAAGATGCAAAAATCGGTATGACGGCGCAAATATCGGATCGACCGCGCAAATGCGGCGGTGAAGACGCAAAAACCGGAATGACGGTGCAAATGTGAGTGGGTTTGGCGCAAAAACCGGAATGACGGTGCAAATGTGAGTGGGTTTGGCGCAAAAGTTGGTATGCCCGCGCAAATATGAGCGCGAAGACGCAAAAATCGGTATGACGGCGCAAATATTGGATCGACGGTGCAAATGCGGCGGTGAAGAGCAAAAACTGGAGCGACCGCGCAAATGCGGCGGTGAAGACGCAAAAACCGGAATGACGGTGCAAATGTGAGTGGGTTTGGCGCAAAAGTTGGTATGTCCGCGCAAATATTGGATCGACGGCGCAAAAACTGGAGCGACCGCGCAAATGCTTGGGTAGAAGAAGCAAAAACTAGACCAACGGCGCAAATGCGCGTGTGAATGCGCAAAAATCGGAGCGCCAGCCAAATCCGAGCGCGAGTGCGCAAATATCACAATGTTGGTGCAAATCCCACACAATCTTAAAAAATATCTAGTACTCAAACCTAAATTCAACAAATATTCTATGAATCTATAAAAGTTGGAGGTTATATTATGTATTTTAAATTATCGGAAGAGCATGAAATGATACGAAAAATGGTACGTGATTTTGCTAAGAATGAGGTTGCTCCAACTGCGGCTGAGCGTGATGAAGAGGAACGCTTTGACCGTGAAATCTTCGATAAGATGGCGGAGTTAGGCTTAACTGGAATTCCGTGGCCAGAGGAATATGGTGGGATTGGCAGTGATTATTTGGCGTATTGTATTGCGGTTGAAGAGCTATCCAGAGTGTGTGCATCAACAGGAGTTACCCTTTCTGCTCACACATCTCTAGCAGGCTGGCCAATTTATAAGTTTGGTAGTGAAGAGCAAAAGCAAAAGTACTTACGCCCAATGGCACAAGGAGAAAAAATTGGGGCTTACGGATTAACAGAACCAGGATCTGGATCTGATGCGGGTGCAATGAGGACCACTGCTAGATTAGAAGGCGACCATTATATACTAAACGGTTCTAAAATTTTCATCACAAACGGTGGAGTTGCGGATATTTATGTCGTGTTTGCGTTAACTGATCCTTCTTCTAAGCATAAGGGTACGAGCGCATTTATTATTGAAAGCGACTTCCCAGGTTTCTCCGTTGGGAAAAAGGAAAAGAAGATGGGGATTCGTTCATCACCTACAACTGAAATCGTCTTTGAAGAGTGCCGTGTGCCAAAGGAAAACTTACTTGGAAAAGAAGGAGAGGGCTTTAAAATTGCGATGATGACACTTGATGGCGGTCGTAACGGAATTGCTGCACAAGCGGTTGGAATCGCGCAAGGGGCGCTCGATGCAGCAACTGAATATGCGAAGGAACGCATTCAGTTCGGAAAACCAATAGCTGCTCAACAAGGAGTTGGTTTCAAGCTTGCTGATATGGCCACAAATGTAGAGGCTGCCCGTCTCTTAACCTATCAAGCGGCATGGCTAGAATCAGAGGGACTTCCTTACGGGAAGGAATCTGCGATGTCAAAATTATTTGCGGGGGATACGGCGATGAAAGTGACAACAGATGCCGTCCAAATCTTTGGTGGATACGGTTATACCAAGGATTACCCTGTAGAACGGTATATGCGTGATGCAAAAATCACCCAAATCTATGAAGGTACACAAGAAATTCAGCGACTCGTCATTTCTAGAATGTTAACAAAATAAAAGGGAAAGGGAAGGTTCCTAAAGGGGAAGAAGAACCTGCCCTCACTTTCCCAAATGGAGGTGATAAAGTGAGAAGGAATGATGTGCCAGCATCGGTGAAGGATGAGAAGTTGATTAAGAAACGTCGCGATCAGATGATCAAGGGTGCGGTAACTCTTTTTAAGGAGAAGGGATTTCATCGCTCCACGACTAGGGAGATTGCAAAAGCAGCGGGTTTTAGTATCGGGACGCTTTATGAGTATATACGTAAAAAAGAAGATGTTCTCTATTTGGTGGTAGACAGCATTTATGACCAGGTACAGGAGCGCCTTCAGTTAGCGATTAATACAAAGGAAGGTGGCTTAGAAAGCCTGAAGCTTGCGATTCGTAATTACTTCTACGTCATGGATGAAATGCAGGACGAGGTGCTTGTTCTATATCAAGAGGCGAAGTCACTTTCTAAAGAGGCACTTCCATATGTGTTGAATAAAGAAGTTGAGATGGTCGGTATGTTTGAAAAGGCAATTGAAGACTGTATTGCAAGCGGAGAGCTTCAGTTACCAGAAAAACAGGTTGAGCTTGTTGCTCATAATATTTTCGTTCAAGGACAGATGTGGGGATTCCGTCGTTGGGCGATGCGCAAGCTGTTTACTCTGGAAGAATATATTGATATGCAGACAGAACTCTTATTAAACGGGATTGTATCAAAACAGTAAGTCAGGGGGAGAAAGAATGAGTACGGTGGAAGTATATCGGCCAAAGCATCATGTTCGGTTTGTGACGGCTTCAAGTTTATTTGATGGGCATGACGCCTCAATTAATATTATGCGTCGCATTTTACAGGCGAGTGGAGCAGAGGTGATCCATCTTGGGCATAACCGTTCGGTAGAGGAAGTGGTGAATGCGGCCATTCAAGAGGATGCGCAAGGTATCGCAATTTCATCGTATCAGGGCGGACATGTTGAGTATTTTAAGTATATGTATGACCTTCTGAAGGAACGGGGGGCTTCCCATATTCGTATTTATGGAGGTGGTGGAGGCGTCATTATCCCTCGTGAAATCAAGGAACTCCATGAATACGGTATTGCTGGTATTTTTTCACCTGAGGATGGTCGCATCTTGGGGCTTCAAGGGATGATTAACAAGATGCTTAAGGAATGCGATTATCCAACTAGTGTTGAGCTTACGGATGAACTTGAGCTTCTTCAAACAGGGGATTACAAAACCATTGCAAAAGTCATTACGATTGCTGAAAATCAAATTGGCAAAACAAACGAAACGGCCGCTACTGCAGAAACCCTTATACAAAAAATAAAAGGTCTCGAAAAAAAGGTGCCTGTTGTTGGAATTACAGGAACAGGTGGAGCTGGAAAAAGCTCGCTCACAGACGAACTCATTCGACGCTTTATGAATGAATTTGACGATAAAAAAGTAGCGATTCTGTCAGTCGATCCAACGAAGCAAAAAACAGGCGGTGCTCTTCTTGGTGACCGTATTCGCATGAATGCGATTTTCTCACCAAGGGTTTATATGCGAAGCCTCGCTACGAGAGGGTCAAAATCAGAATTATCACTAGCAATTAAAGACGCCATCGCTGTAGTAAAAGCAGCTGGGTTTGATTTAATCATTGTTGAAACAAGTGGAATTGGTCAAGGAGATGCCGAAATAACAGAGGTCTGTGACATTTCAATGTATGTCATGACAAGCGAATTCGGTGCACCTTCTCAGCTAGAAAAAATCGACATGATTGATTATGCTGACCTGATTGTTATCAATAAGTTTGAACGCAAAGGCTCTGAAGATGCAAAACGTCAGGTTCAAAAGCAATATCAGCGCAGTCATCTTTTATTTGAAAAAGACTATGAAGAAATGCCAGTGTTCGGTACAATTGCAAGTCAGTTCAATGACCCTGGTACCAATGCTCTATTTGCGAATTTAATCGAAAAAATTAATGAAAAAATGGGCACAAATTGGGAAACGACTTTTGATAAAACAGCAGATGTTCAAAAACAAAATGTGATTATTCCGAATGACCGTCGCTACTATTTACGAGAAATCACAGACACCGTTCGAAATTATCATAAGAAAGCAGCAGAACAAGTTGAAGTGGCTAGAAAGCTATTCCAAATTACGGGTGCGATCGAAAGCGTGAAGGAGCTAGGTAACGAGGAGGTTCTCAACACGCTTGAATCCCTTCGAACCCAATACGAGGCAAAACTTACAGCTGAATCAAAAAGGATTCTGGCAGACTGGGAATCGTTAAAGGAAACCTACAAAGGTGAAAAGTTTATAACGAAGATTCGCGACAGGGAAATTGTGACGCTTTTAAAAACCAAAAGTCTCTCTGGTTTATCAATTCCTAAAATTTCTCTTCCAGGCTTTAAGGATTTCGGGGAAATTTTACGATGGGTTTATAAGGAAAATGTTCCAGGCTCATTCCCTTATACAGCAGGTGTTTTCCCGTTCAAACGTGAAGGGGAGGATCCGAAGCGTCAGTTTGCTGGGGAAGGTACGCCAGAAAGAACGAATCGTCGTTTTCACTATTTATCTAAGGATGATCAAGCGAAACGCTTGAGTACGGCATTTGACTCGGTCACTTTATACGGGGAGGACCCAGCTTATCGCCCAGACATTTTTGGGAAAGTTGGAGAAAGTGGTGTCAGTGTTTGTACGTTAGATGACATGAAAAAACTTTACAAAGGATTCGACCTTTGTGCCCCATCTACTTCAGTTTCAATGACAATTAATGGGCCAGCGCCTATCATACTTGCAATGTTCATGAACACGGCGATTCACCAGCAGGTTGAAAAACGTGAACAGGAACTTGGCCGTATTTTAACAGTTGAGGAATACCAAGAGGTGCGTGCAAAAACTCTGCAAACCGTTCGAGGAACTGTACAGGCAGATATTTTAAAAGAGGACCAAGGTCAAAACACATGTATTTTTTCAACAGAGTTTGCATTACGAATGATGGGGGATATTCAGGAGTACTTCATCGAAAATAAAGTACGAAACTATTATTCGGTTTCAATTTCTGGATATCACATTGCCGAAGCGGGAGCAAACCCAATTTCCCAACTTGCATTCACCCTATCAAATGGTTTCACCTATGTGGAGTATTACTTAAGTCGTGGCATGAAGATTGATGATTTTGCGCCAAATCTGTCATTCTTTTTCAGTAACGGTTTAGATCCAGAGTATACGGTAATTGGCCGTGTGGCACGCCGTATATGGGCAACGGTAATGAGAGATAAATACGGGGCAAATGAACGCAGTCAAAAATTGAAATATCATGTTCAAACTTCTGGCCGTTCTTTACACGCTCAAGAAATTGATTTTAATGATATTCGAACAACATTACAGGCTTTAATGGCACTTCATGATAACTGTAACTCACTTCACACGAACGCATATGACGAGGCGATTACAACGCCGACAGAGGAATCGGTTCGACGTGCGATGGCGATCCAAATGATTATTACAAAAGAGCATGGTTTAACCAAAAATGAAAATCCGTTGCAAGGGTCATTTATCATTGAGGAATTAACGGATCTAGTCGAAGAGGCTGTGCTTCAGGAGTTTGAGCGTCTCAATGATCGTGGTGGCGTTCTCGGTGCGATGGAAACACAATACCAACGTGGAAAAATACAAGATGAATCGATGCACTATGAAATGAAAAAGCATACAGGTGAACTTCCAATTATCGGGGTGAACACGTATTTAAATCCAAATCCGCCAACTGAAGAGGAGTTAAACAATATTGAGCTTGCTCGAGCAACGAAGGAAGAAAAAGAACTCCAAATTAAAAACTTACATGAATTTCAGGAACGAAATAAGGATAAAGTAGACGAAGCATTGAACAAGCTAAAACAGGTTGCCGTAAATAATGGAAATATTTTTGAAGAATTGATGGAAACGGTTAAAGTTGCAAGTCTTGGCCAAATTACACAGGCCCTTTACGAAGTAGGCGGGCAATATCGTAGAAATATGTAGAAAAAGATCGAGGCTGGGTCAAAAAAGAGAGACTCAGCCTTAATTTATGAATACAGTGGCATAAAGTGGTTGATTTTGTTTATAATGAATGATATGTATTTTACAGGCCTTTTTTTATTTTTATCTGAAGCTTTGCATTTATGCGCTTCACCATTTAATATCTCACCACATGCTTTATCATAATTGTAGTTACATACATAGAAAGGGAGTGCCTTGATGAGTCTCGATCAATACACACCAGAGCAATTAAAAGAAATGTCAATGCTTGAAGTAGCGTATGAGATTTTCTTAGGGAGAAAAGACGCGATTACATTTAACGAGCTAGTTGACGAGGTAGCGAAAGTATTAGAGCTATCACAGGAAGAAGTTCAAGCAAAAGTTTCTCAGTTTTATACAGACATCAATATTGATGGGCGTTTCATTACATTAGGAGATAATCGTTGGGGACTTCGTACATGGTACCCTTACGAACAAATCGATGAAGAAGTGACCCACACTGAAAAACCGAAGAAGAAGAAAAAGAGTAAGAAGAAAGATGAGGATGACGATATTCTCGGCTTCGACGATCTCGATGAAGATGATCTTGATTTTGATGAGGATTATGATGAAGAAGATGAAGATCTGGATGACATTGATGAAGATGAAGAAGAATTCGATGACGTTGACGAAGATGAGGATTTCGATGATGACGAAGAGCTCCTTGATGAAGAAGAATATGAGTTAGATGAGGAAGAAGAAGAGGAATTCGAGGAAGAAGAAGAAGACTAAATAAGTGATTCTAGTTTAGAATGAAACTTATTGACTTTTTAATCTTAACTCGGTAGAATACTTTTTGGGCTCTAAAAAAAGAGTATCTACGAAACCAAATGATAAGTTTCGCTCCCTTACATATTGTAAGAGGAGCTTTTTTATTTTATCCAGCATTAACTAGCAGTGAGCCCTTTGTAGGGGAACTGCTATAAAATGCTCGGTTGAGAAGAGCAAAGACTAAGAACGCCATATCCTCTGGTAGCCACGTCTTTATAACCCACATCATGTGGGTCTTAACTAACAATCTGTGTGATAAATACCTTCACAGATTGAAGTTTTACTTTATAGGAGTGTTCGGTTCGGTAAGTGGAATTTAATTTTACCCCCGCACCCAAGAGATTCTTATATCTTGCTCGGCGCCTAACCTCTTTCTGGTAAAGCTACTCGTTAAAAAGGATAAAGGGTATCCTTTTTGCTAGCTTTTTTTTATGCTTGTCGGGCTTACATAGAAAGGGCTGACATCGACGTTGCCACAGAAACTGGCGTAATGAGTCGATGTCTAAAATTTTAGGCGCTTTGCGCATTTCGTTTTATACTATTTCATTATTTTGAGCAAACTTTAACTAATTACATGATTGGGGGAAAAGCAAGATGACAAAATATATTTTTGTAACAGGTGGGGTTGTTTCGTCCCTAGGAAAAGGGATTGTTGCCGCATCTTTAGGCCGTTTATTAAAAAACCGTGGACTGAATGTAACGATTCAAAAATTTGATCCATACATTAACGTTGACCCTGGAACAATGAGTCCATACCAACATGGTGAAGTATTCGTTACGGATGATGGTGCTGAAACGGACTTAGACTTAGGTCACTATGAACGTTTTATCGACATTAACCTAAACAAATACAGCAACGTAACAACTGGAAAAATCTATTCAACTGTATTGAAGAAAGAGCGTCGTGGTGATTATTTAGGAGCAACTGTACAAGTTATTCCACATATCACAAACGAAATTAAGGATCGAGTAATCCGTGCTGGTCATACTACAAATGCGGACGTGGTCATTACTGAAATTGGTGGTACGGTTGGAGACATTGAGTCACTACCATTCCTAGAAGCTGTCCGTCAACTTAAAAGTGATGTAGGTTCTAGCAATGTGATGTATATACATTGTACCCTTGTTCCATACATTAAAGCGGCTGGGGAAATGAAAACAAAACCAACCCAACACAGTGTAAAAGAGCTTCGTAGTCTTGGTATTCAACCAAATATTATTGTTTTACGTACAGAAATGCCGATCTCAGAAGATATGAAGGAAAAAATTGCGCTATTCTGTGACATCGATAAAAGGGCGGTAATTGAGAGCCGCGATGCAGAAACATTATATTCCATCCCATTAACGCTTCAAGCTCAAGGCATCGACCAAATTGCATGTGAGCATCTGAAGCTTGATTGTGGGGAAGCGGATATGACAGATTGGACGAAGCTCGTAGAGAAGGTAACACACCTAACCAAAACAACAAAAATAGCATTGGTTGGAAAATATGTAGAGCTTCAAGATGCATACATATCTGTTGCAGAAGCATTAAAACATGCAGGTTATGCATTTGATGCGGATATCGATATTAAGTGGATTAATTCTGAAGAAGTAACAGATGAAAATGTAGCTGAACTACTTGATGGATCAGACGGTATCTTAGTTCCTGGCGGCTTTGGTGATCGTGGTGTTGATGGGAAAATCGCAGCTCTTAAATATGCGAGAGAGACGAAAACTCCGTTACTCGGTATTTGTCTTGGCATGCAGCTAGCATCTGTTGAGTTTGCTCGAAATGTACTAGGATTAAAAGGAGCGCATTCTGCAGAACTTGATCCAGATACTCCACATCCAATTATTGACCTTTTACCAGAGCAAAAGGATGTTGAGGACATCGGTGGAACACTTCGTCTTGGAATCTTCCCATGTAAAATCGAGGAAGGAACAAAGGCATACGAAGCATATAACGATGAAGTTGTGTA
Organism: Bacillus nitroreducens; assembly: GCF_964021195.1. Classification (NCBI taxonomy): domain Bacteria; kingdom Bacillati; phylum Bacillota; class Bacilli; order Caryophanales; family Bacillaceae; genus Bacillus; species Bacillus nitroreducens. Next base: position 1,287,434 of record NZ_CAXHYI020000003.1, read on the forward strand.
TGAGCGTCATCGCCACCGTTATGAATTTAACAATCACTACCGTCAAGAAATGGAAAAAGCGGGATTCGTTTTCTCAGGGACAAGCCCAGATGGCCGCCTTGTAGAAATCATTGAATTGAAAGATCACCCTTGGTTTGTGGCTTCACAATTCCACCCAGAATTTAAATCAAGACCAAACCGTCCACAACCACTATTTAGAGAATTCATTAAAGCATCTTTGACGAATTCTGAAAAACTGTAATTAATGATAGAGAAATGGCGAGTGAATATACACTCGCCATTCTTTGTGGCAAAAATAAGGGCGAAGGTTTTTTCAATCATGTGCTCATCCGATTCTTCATCGAGGTAATGAAGGATTGTTAGTTGTGTGAATTGGGAATTCTGTTCGGTTTAGTCCTTCATCTGAGTTATGGGTATTCGGCGTGAGAAAAATTGAGCAAAGCTCATCATCCTCCTTATGAAAGTGTATTAGTCCTGAAAATGATTCGTTTTTCCTCGGATTTAGCATTCATTAGGAAACACAGAACTTTCGCTTCATAAGGATAGTGAAGAGCATTCCGGCAGGCAGCCCACCAGTTCGTCCTCTTCAAAAGATTTTAAAAAGCTGACCCCAATCTGAACTCAAAACCAAATGCCTCAGACCGATTTATTCAAATTCCTCAATCATTTCTTTGATTGTGAATTTTAATCCGAAATAGGCATAGAGTGCTGTCATGACACTTGGGAAGCCGAATCGGGTACCGACCTCATCTGGGATAAGAGGTTTTTGCAACTTGCTATCAATGTGAATATCAACGACCTTATCCAGTGTGCGTTCCCCCTCAGTTTTTACCTTTGCGGAAATGGCTACTGTTTGAATTCCGCTACTACGAAGTTCTTCTGCAAGCTTTATCGCTTCTTCATCAGTCGAAAATCGAGTAATTAACAAAACGGAGTCAACAGTTTCAATTTCATTCCTTTTTCCATCCGTTAATAATGGTTTTGCTGACTGCAGTGGTTCAGCACCAAATAAGGCTTCGGTAGTAACAGCTGCCATTTCGCCAAAACCATGGACCCAAATATTCCCATCACTAATGACGGATTGGGCAAGAATTCGTGCGCCATCCTCCATATTCATTTCTTCATGTTCCATAATTCTTTTAAATTGTCCCTGAAGTTGGGTTGTAAATATTTTCAACATAAGCGAAAAAATCCTCTCTTTATGATTTGCTTGTTCCTTATATGTACATTATAACGTTATACGAAAAAAACAAGAAATAAAGTCGGATTTTGTCGATAGATATGTTTCGGCCAATGAAACAAAAAGTTTTCTGGATAAAAAGAAGGAAATTTGTTACTGATAATAGAATAAAACTTAATAATGATATAATAATTTTAGAAAAAGAAAACAATTAACCTATTATTTTTATCTATTTTTAAAGGGGGTTTTTTAAGAATGTCAGAGAAAATCTTAATTGTGGATGACCAATACGGAATAAGAATACTGTTAAATGAAGTTTTTCAAAAAGAAGGTTACAAGACATTCCAAGCGGCTAATGGAGTACAAGCAATTGATATCGTTCAGAAACACTCTCCAGATTTAGTCTTGCTCGATATGAAAATCCCTGGGATGGACGGGATAGAAATTCTAAAAAGACTAAAAGCAATTGATCCAGAAATTCGCGTGATTATCATGACTGCTTACGGTGAACTGGATATGATTCAAGAAGCAAAAGATTTAGGAGCGCTCACTCACTTTGCAAAGCCGTTTGACATCGACGAGCTGCGTGAAGCAGTGAGAGCAAATATCCCGTTAAAACACGAATAAAAAACATAAAATTTACAAAAGCCCATTCTTATCAAAATGTAAACGGTTCATTGTAAAAGTGTGAAAAAAAGGTCTATTGCGAAATCAAAATCTTGTGATATGCTTATTACTGTATTGGTGCTATTCCTAGACACAAAGGGCATTTTTGTGTGTTTTTTGTGTGCGAACTTCTAATGTAAATTACATATTATGAATATGTTTCGGTCATTCTAGTAGGTGACACGAAATCTTTGGAATAGGTATACAATTGCCCGGTGATTCATGCCGTGGTTCTATGTGTATGAGGGAAAATCCTGTTATACACAATAAATACGGTACAAGAGGAGGAAATTCACATGCCTTTGGTTTCAATGAAAGAAATGCTTGAAAAAGCAAAAGCAGAAGGGTATGCAGTAGGTCAATTCAACTTAAACAATCTTGAGTTTACACAAGCTATTTTACAAGCTGCACAAGAAGAAAACTCACCAGTAATTCTTGGTGTTTCTGAAGGTGCTGGCCGTTATATGGGTGGATTCAATACCGTTGTTGCAATGGTAGAAGGACTTATGGAAGATTACAACATAACTGTTCCAGTTGCAATTCATCTTGACCATGGTTCTTCATTTGAGAGCTGTGCAAAAGCGATTCATGCTGGATTCACATCTGTTATGATCGATGCTTCTCATCACCCATTTGAAGAGAACGTTGCAATTACTTCTAAAGTAGTTGAACTAGCACATTTCCACGGAGTATCTGTAGAAGCTGAGTTAGGTACTGTTGGTGGACAAGAAGATGATGTAATCGCTGAAGGTGTTATCTATGCAGATGTAAATGAGTGTGTTGAACTTGTTAATCGCACTGGCATCGACTGCCTAGCGCCTGCATTAGGTTCTGTTCACGGTCCTTACAAAGGTGAACCAAATCTTGGTTTCAAAGAAATGGAAGAAATTGGACAAAAAACAGGTTTACCACTTGTACTTCACGGTGGAACTGGTATTCCTTTAAAAGATATCCAAAAATCAATTTCTCTTGGAACAGCTAAAATCAATGTAAACACAGAAAACCAAATTGCTTCAGCAAAAGCAGTTCGTGAAACTTTAGCTGCTAAGCCAGAAGAGTATGATCCACGTAAATACTTAGGACCTGCTCGTGATGCAATTCGTGAAACTGTTAAAGGCAAAATGCGTGAATTTGGTTCTTCAGGTAGAGCGTAAGAAACCTTTTTCCATTAAATTCGTCTAATTAAATAAATCGAAGAATGCTCTTCGATACATATAGAAAAGCCGCTTATTTCCAGTTATTTCAAAGTGTAATTTGGAGATAGTGGCTTTCTTGCGTTATAATAAGAAAAGCGAAAGGCGCTTGTATATCGGCGACAAGCACAAGACAGACACTGACAGAAGGCGCTTTGTGCCTTCCGAAGTGAATGGCTTGTGACCTCGAGCCGCTAGCGCCTGTAGCTAGAAACAAAAAAGAACAGGAAGGATCATCATAATTCCTTCCAACGAAATGAGAGTTAGGGGTAATTACAGCTAATAATCAACACAAAAAAGGATTGGAAGGAGCTGATTTGCGTAACTTACCCAAACCTATAAAAACCGTAACCATTTTTCTAAGGATAGACTTTAGACCTTCATCAAGAAATGCCTCAAACTTATAATCTCAGGTTAATAGTAAAAGCACTACTTTTGTAGTGTGATTTTCACCCTAAAAAAATGAACCATACTAGGTGTATTTGATTGTTTTTTGAAAAAATTATAAAATGATATATGATTTTTAGTTTTTCGTGTAAACTAATAAGGAATGCTTGTACAATTATGTAGGTTAAATGTGTTAAAATATACCATTAATAAGTGAAGTGCCGTTACAAATATGTGACGTAAATAAGGGAAAAGGACTGCCATACGTTTGTTTTCATCCTGAAAGTGTTGGACTTGTTATATCCGTAGCATCCAGGGTTTCCCTTACAAAACCGTCATCTTCGCTAGAAGGGAGCCACATATGGAAAAACTAAAAATAGCAGGCGGTTATCCATTAAAAGGAACTGTAAAAATTAGTGGGGCAAAGAATAGTGCAGTTGCCCTCATCCCAGCAACGATCCTAGCTGAAACGCCAGTTACAATTGAGGGTCTACCAGATATTTCAGATGTGCAAATTTTAGGTGATTTGCTTGAAGAAATTGGTGGCCATGTTTCGATAAATAAAGAAGAAGTGTACGTTGACCCATCAAATATCGTGTCAATGCCATTACCGAATGGAAAAGTGAAAAAGCTTCGTGCATCCTACTATTTAATGGGAGCGATGCTTGGTCGGTTTAAAAAAGCGGTTATTGGTTTGCCAGGTGGATGTCACCTAGGACCAAGACCAATTGACCAACATATTAAAGGGTTTGAAGCTCTTGGAGCAAAAGTGACAAACGAGCAAGGTGCGATTTACCTTCGTGCGGATGAATTAAGAGGTGCACGTATTTACCTTGACGTTGTCAGTGTAGGTGCAACGATTAATATCATGCTGGCAGCAGTACGTGCAAAAGGCCAAACGGTGATTGAAAATGCTGCGAAGGAACCTGAAATTATCGATGTTGCCACATTATTAACAAGCATGGGGGCAAAAATTAAAGGTGCGGGAACTGATGTCATCCGAATCGATGGTGTTGAATCCCTACAAGGTTGCCGCCACACGATCATTCCTGACCGTATTGAAGCTGGTACATATATGATTGTTGGTGCCGCAATGGGCGAAGGAGTATTAATTGATAATGTGATCCCACTCCACTTGGAATCCTTAATTGCGAAGTTCCGTGAAATGGGTGTAACCGTAGAAACAAGTGATGACCAAATATGGATAGCTGGAAATAAAGATTTAAAAGCAGTAGATATTAAAACACTTGTGTATCCTGGGTTTCCAACGGACTTACAACAACCTTTTACATCTTTGCTCACAAAAGCAAGTGGAACAGGCGTTGTAACAGATACTATTTATAGTGCAAGATTTAAGCATATTGATGAACTTCGCCGTATGAACGCACAAATCAAAGTCGAAGGCCGTTCAGCTATAGTGACGGGACCTGTTCAATTACAGGGAGCAAAAGTAAAAGCAAGTGATTTGCGCGCAGGTGCATCACTTGTTGTTGCAGGCTTAATGGCTGAAGGTGTAACAGAAATTACTGGTCTAGAACATATAGACCGTGGTTACAGCCATTTAGAAGAAAAACTAACAGGACTTGGTGCAACGATTTGGCGAGAAAAGTTAACAGAAGAAGAAATCGAGCAAGTACAAAATTCATAGAAAAACATCAGCAACTTGCCTAAAAACGAGTTACGTCTTGTGGCGTAGTCGGTGTTAGCACTACCTATGCTTCAGACCTTAGCTGAAAGAGACGTTGCTTTTTCAATATCCTAGTCGCTGGGTTTTGACAGAATTGAATAAAAATTTATCACTCCCACTACAAAAAGTGGGAGTTTTCATGTATCCTTAAAAGTAAAGTGAAAGCGAGTGCATAGTGACGTATCAATGGGATTGAATCCTTAGGAGAAAGTAAAACTTGGGAAGCATAGCGATTCGATGTTAAGCTGATTTTCCAAAGGGTGTTAGATATCTCATAAGTCAACTACGAGCTGGAACTAGATAGTCAAAACGAAAGCGCTTAACACTGGCGTTAGGTAGCACAAATTTTTATCAAAACGAAGAACTGTTATCGCAAGGGGGAAAAAGTCATGGAAAGAAGCTTATCGATGGAGCTAGTACGTGTAACAGAAGCAGCAGCATTGGCATCAGCCCGTTGGATGGGACGCGGTAAAAAAGATGAAGCAGATGGAGCAGCAACCTCTGCGATGAGAGATGTATTCGATACGATACCAATGAAGGGACAAGTTGTTATTGGTGAGGGAGAAATGGACGAAGCCCCAATGCTGTACATTGGTGAAAAACTTGGAAACGGTTACGGTCCGAGAGTGGATGTTGCTGTTGACCCACTAGAGGGAACCAATATAGTTGCATCGGGTGGGTGGAATGCATTATCGGTGCTGGCGGTTGCCGATCACGGAAATTTACTGCATGCCCCAGATATGTATATGGACAAAATTGCTGTTGGCCCTGAAGCGGTGGGTTCAATTGATATTAATGCACCGATTATTGACAATCTAAAAGCGGTGGCAAAAGCGAAAAACAAGGATGTTGAAGATGTAGTAGCGACTGTACTAAACCGTCCTAGACATGAGCATATCATTTCACAACTTCGTGAAGCGGGTGCTCGTATTAAGCTAATTAATGATGGTGATGTAGCAGGCGCAATCAATACTGCATTTGATCATACTGGTGTCGACATTCTGTTTGGTTCTGGTGGTGCTCCAGAAGGAGTGCTATCAGCGGTTGCTTTAAAATGCTTAGGTGGAGAAATACAAGGTAGACTTGTACCGCAAAATGATGAAGAACTAGCTCGTTGTCATAAAATGGGACTTGATGTTTCAAAAGTACTCCGCATGGAAGACTTAGTTACGGGTGATGACGCTATTTTTGCAGCGACAGGTGTTACTGATGGAGAGCTTTTACGTGGGGTTCAATTTAAAGGTTCGATTGGCACAACACATTCTCTTGTCATGCGTGCAAAGTCAGGAACAGTGAGATTCATAGATGGTAGACATAGCCTTAAGAAAAAACCAAATCTAGTAATTAAATAGAGTTGAAGCGAGTCTTGTGCTCGCTTCTCTTGATTTGAATATAGACAACGTCAAAATTCTATCAAAATAATGGTATTGATTAAAAATACGAGAATAGGGTAAAATAGGTTAAGACTATCGATAATCGTTTTCTTCTACCTATTTCACAATTAGGGTCTCGTCATGCATCCAAAAAAACGAGCCCCGTGGTAAAACTTCTCAATCCTCAAAATGCTTCTACTTCATTCCATCCATTTCGCAACATATGAAATGTTTCATAGTGTCTCTATTTTTTTGGAGAGAAAAATCTTAAAACGCTTTTATATGATGGACGAATGAATTAATCATACAAATCAATCAATTGGAGAGCATTTACGAGCTGTAGAAATGATATCTTTTAAAGTAAATTATATAAAACAAAGAGTGGTGTACGAATGAGTATTACAATTTCAAGTTTGGAAAACATGAAGCTTAAAGAATTATATGAATTAGCGCGGGAGTATAAGGTTTCGTACTATAGCAAATTAACGAAGAAAGAATTGATTTTTGCTATCTTAAAAGCGCGCGCTGAACAGGATGGCCTTTTATTTATGGAGGGCGTTCTCGAAATTATTCAATCAGAAGGATTTGGATTCTTACGCCCAATCAACTATTCTCCTTCTTCAGAGGATATTTATATTTCTGCATCTCAAATCCGCCGTTTTGACTTAAGGAACGGGGATAAAGTATCAGGTAAAGTGCGTCCTCCGAAGGAAAACGAACGCTATTACGGACTTCTTCACGTTGAAGCTGTAAACGGTGAGGACCCAGAAACAGCAAAAGAACGTGTTCACTTCCCTGGTCTAACACCTCTATATCCAGATCGCCAAGTAGTGTTAGAAACAAAGCCAAACCATATTTCCACACGTATAATGGATATTTTGGCACCAGTTGGTTTTGGTCAACGTGGGCTTATTGTAGCTCCACCAAAAGCTGGTAAAACCATGCTTATTAAAGAAATCGCAAACAGCATTACAACAAATCATCCAGAGGCTGAATTGATTGTATTGTTAATTGACGAACGACCAGAAGAAGTAACAGATATTGAACGTTCCGTTGCAGGGGACGTTGTCAGCTCAACATTTGATGAGGTTCCAGAAAACCATATAAAAGTTGCTGAATTAGTCCTTGAAAGAGCGATGCGTCTTGTTGAACATAAACGTGACGTCATCATTCTTATGGATAGTATCACACGTCTTGCAAGAGCCTATAACCTTGTAATTCCACCAAGTGGTCGTACGCTCTCAGGGGGGATTGACCCAGCTGCATTCCACCGCCCAAAGCGATTCTTTGGTGCTGCGAGAAACATTGAAGAAGGTGGTAGCTTAACCATTTTAGCAACTGCCCTTGTTGACACAGGATCTCGAATGGATGATGTTATCTATGAAGAGTTCAAAGGTACGGGTAACATGGAACTTCACCTTGATCGTTCTCTAGCGGAACGTCGGATTTTCCCTGCACTCGATATACGCCGCTCTGGGACAAGGAAAGAAGAGCTTCTTATTGAAAAAGACAAACTGGATAAAATTTGGGCAATTCGTAAAGCAATGTCAGATCAACCTGATTTTGCAGAGAAGTTCTTACGCAGACTTAAGCAAACTAAGACAAATGCAGAGTTCTTTGAAATGCTTGAAGCAGAAAAGAAAGCGGCAGCTGCAAGAAGAAGCAGTAAATCAGAAAGTTAAGTGTGGATGAGAATGTGACTAGAATCTGTTTGGAAAAAATAATGCGATTTAGCGATTTTTAACAGCAGGATTAAGTTGCAATTCATGGAATCACTTGTTATAATTTCAACATGTGCGTTTTAGGTATTAGATGATTTCAAAATGAAAATGAAATCGATGTGTTGTTTTCATTGAATGTTTTGGCATCATTTCAAGATTGTCCAAGCAATTTTGCTAAAACGTAACTCTGTTTCGATTAATGATTCAGGGCGGAAGGAGATGAGACGAATGAAAGCAGGAATTCATCCAAACTATAAAAAAGTTATGGTGAAATGTGCTTGTGGAAACGAATTTGAATCTGGTTCTGTAAAAGAAGAGTTACGCGTTGAGGTTTGCTCAGAGTGTCACCCATTCTATACTGGCCGTCAAAAATTCGCTGATGCAGGTGGACGTGTAGATAAATTCAACAAAAAATACGGTATTAAATAATATCGTTTTGAAAAGCCAAAAACAGGCAAGTTTTTTCTTCTTGCCTGTTTTTTGTGTGTTAGAACCATTTTTTCGCAATCATTTTTATACCCTCGTATAAATAAATCCTCTAACTTACAGTCAATCTATTGACTCAGGTAATTCAACCGAGGAAAGGAAGGACTCAGGTTCCATGTATATTATGAAGCAAAGTGGCTGGCTTGAAGTAATTTGTGGAAGCATGTTTTCAGGAAAGTCCGAAGAGTTGATTCGACGTGTACGTCGTACTGAATTTGCAAGACAATCCGTTCAGGTGTTTAAGCCCCAAATTGATAATCGATATAGTGATAACTCAGTTGTCTCTCATAATGGGACATCCTTTATCGCCAAACCAGTAGCAACCTCCGCTGAGATCTTGAAGGAGGTATCAGCAGATACAGATGTAGTTGCAATTGATGAAGTACAATTCTTTGATGATGAGATTGTGGAAGTTGTACAAGTTCTCGCAAACCGTGGTCATCGTGTTATTGTAGCGGGCTTGGATCAAGACTTCCGTGGCGAGCCATTTGGAAAGGTACCAGAGTTGCTTTCACTAGCAGAGCTTGTGACAAAGCTCCAAGCAGTATGCTCTGTATGTGGTTCACCATCAAGCAGAACACAACGTTTAATCAATGGAAAACCAGCTTCCTATGATGATCCAGTTATTTTAGTAGGCGCGTCTGAATCGTACGAGCCACGTTGCCGTCACCACCATGAAGTGCCAGGAAAACCAATCCAAACTTCCGTGATAAATCAGGATTCTGTTGATATATCACGTAAATAAATAAATGAATGTTTGATACATGATGTATTTTGAGGAGCGCTCCGTTCGGGGTGCTTTTTAATTTTGAACACAAAAAAGATCAGGCTGTTTTTCCTGATCCTTAAAATAAAAAACCAAATACCCTTTTTCGTTTTCTAGTTCCTTCTACTTTTTCGAGAGTGATCGCAGTTTGTTTTTGGAGTTCTTCTTTTTCCATTTCAAGTTGTTCGATGTATGCTTCCATTTTTTGCACGCGTTTTTGCAGTTCATCAATCTCTTTTCGATGCTGTAGAAGCTGGTATGATACGACATCACTTGCCTTTTTCTCAATCTCTTTTTCGTTTTCCTTAATCCGTTCCATAATCATATTTAATTTTTGCGAAAGTGTTTTATCTGAAGCTTGTACCATCTTACGTGCGGTCCCCTTCCTAGGCTCTGGTGTTGATAGTTCGATTTTATCAGATGGAACCCCAGATTTCACTTGATTCCATATTTGTTCGAATAGTGGAAGGTCTGATTCTTCAAACACGTAGTGGCCGTATTCATTTTTTTTACACGGTAGTTGATAGGTTTTAATCCATTTTCGAACCGTTCTACTTGAAACCCCTAATCTTCTTGCAAATTCTGCAGTATTCATTCCCACCATTCCCCCTAATACTTAACATCTCTCTATTTTTCCGATTGTTTTATATAGTTCTATGTTTCTCCCTCTACATGCGAAAATCCTTCTATGTAGACAAAACTAGTCTCTTTTCGTCAAAGAAAGAAACAATCTTACATAAATTTCACGAAATTTTGTGGAGATAAAGAAACCGTAATTTGCTTTGACCTATCTGGGTACCCTATACTATAATTATAATGTTATGGACTAAATTTTGAGGTGAAGACCGTGTTCGATCGTTTAGCTGCTGTAGAAGCTCGTTATGAAAAACTAAATGAACTATTAAGTGATCCAGATATCGTAAGTGACACAACCAAACTACGTGAATATTCAAAAGAACAATCAGATATACAAGAAACTGTTGAAACGTATAGAGAGTACAAAGAAGTGAAGGAACAGTTAACCGACGCAAAAGCTATGCTTGAAGAAAAGCTAGATGCTGAAATGCGTGAAATGGTAAAGGAAGAAATTAACGAACTTGAGGATCAAATGGAGAGTCTTGAGGAGCGTCTCCATGTGTTACTGTTGCCGAAGGATCCGAATGACGACAAAAACGTTATTATGGAAATCCGCGGTGCAGCTGGTGGAGACGAGGCTGCGTTATTTGCGGGTGACCTTTACCGCATGTACAGCCGTTATGCGGAGCACCAGGGCTGGAAGACGGAAGTAATGGATGCAAACTCTACTGGTGTTGGTGGGTATAAAGAGATTATCTTTATGATTACTGGAAAAGGTGCCTATTCGAAATTGAAGTTTGAAAACGGGGCACACCGTGTACAACGTGTTCCTGAAACGGAATCAGGCGGACGTATCCACACCTCAACTGCGACTGTTGCTGTATTGCCTGAAGCGGAAGAGGTTGAAGTTGAAATTCATGAAAAAGACATTCGTGTTGATACATTTGCTTCTAGTGGACCAGGAGGACAAAGTGTTAACACCACCATGTCAGCGGTTCGTTTAACGCATATACCGACTGGAACAGTGGTTTCTTGTCAGGATGAGAAATCTCAAATCAAAAACAAGGAAAAAGCGATGAAGGTATTGCGTGCCCGTGTGTATGATAAGTTCCAACAGGAAGCACAAGCGGAATATGATCAAAACCGTAAGCAAGCAGTTGGTACTGGTGATCGTTCAGAACGTATCCGTACGTACAATTTCCCACAAAACCGTGTAACCGACCATCGTATTGGATTAACCATTCAAAAGCTTGATCAAATTTTAACTGGAAAGCTTGATGAAGTGATCGATGCGCTTATCATGGAAGACCAAGCAAGAAAAATGGAGCAAGCTGAATAATGGCAGAGTTTCAAAAAATATATGAAGCCCTCAAATGGGCTTCTTCTTTTTTACAGGAAAATGGTCGGGATGAAAATATAGGGGAATTGTTATTATGTCATTATCTTGGCTTAAATCGGGCACAACTGCTAGCAGAAGTAAGGGAAGAGCTTGATGAAGATGTAAAGCAGAAATTTGTACATGCAATGAATGAGGTTGCACGTGGAATACCTGTTCAACACATCATTGGGTATGAAGAGTTTTATGGTCGAAGATTTTTGGTAAATGAGGAAGTCTTAATACCGAGGCCCGAGACAGAAGAGCTTGTTCAAGGTGTGCTTGAAAGGATAAAACGATTATACGCTGTGGAAGACCGTGTGAAGGTCGTGGATGTCGGAACAGGAAGTGGTGCAATATCGATTTCCCTTGCGCTTGAGAATCAGCAGCTAGAGGTGATGACGGTAGATATTGCGAAGGCCTCAATCGATGTAGCAAAAGCCAACGCTGCTCGATTAGGAGCTAATGTGAGTTTCTTTGAAGGTGATTTGTTAGGACCTCTAATTGAAGCTGACATGAAGGTGGATGTGGTCGTTTCAAATCCACCGTATATCCCAGAAGAAGACATTGAAACGTTATCGACTGTTGTAAAAGATCACGAACCGATTCGGGCACTTGTTGGTGGGAAAGATGGTTTGGATTTTTATCGGCGATTTATGAAAGAGATTCCTCGTGTTTTGAATGAAAAAGGACTCGTTGCTTTTGAAGTAGGCATAGGGCAAGGGGAAGTAGTAGCAGAAATGCTACGACTCACTTTCTTAGGAGCCAAAGTTGATGTGGTCAATGATATTAATGGTAAAGACCGAATGGTTTTTGCTGAGATCGGGTTTTAAAAACAAGCTTGGGACATCAATCATCCCAAGCTTGTTTTTGTTGTTGGGGGCAAAGTGGAAAAAATTCGTGCTATATGTTAGCCAGAGTCTCCTTCAAAGATTGTATGAAGAGGAAAACCCCGAGAATAGAAAAGTCTAACCCTCTTCATAGGTCGTATGAAGGGTAAAACTCTGAGTATAGAAAAGCCTAACCCTCTTCATAGGTCGTATGAAGGGTAAAACTCTGAGAATAGAAAAGCCTAACCCTCTTCATAGGCTGTATGAAGAGGAAACCCGCGAGAATAGGAAAGCCAAATCCTCATCATAGCCTTTTAGTAATTTTTCTTCCATGTAATAAAATAAACAACAATTTGGGTCAATGGGCAAAGGAGTAATAAGATGATTGGGTAGTAAGGTACCTTATCTGAGATGAATGGATAGAGTAAGAAAAGACTTGCGATGATTGGGAATGTGTACCACATGCTGATGTAAGATGCTCGGCAAGCTTTACCAGTTAGTTCTTTTTCTCGTTCGTCTCCTTCCTCAAATTCTTGAGGTAACAAGAATACATTCTTCCATGACTTTCGTTTCTTTTTTAATTGTGGATATGTGATGGCTGTAAATAAGATGCCGACAACAACAGCGATATAAACGGGTAACAGATTAATTTCAACGCTCCAAGGTGGTTCTTTGTCGGTTAGAACAATTTCGGCAAAGTCCATTTGGGTATAATACATGGATGATAAAAACCAACCCCATATCACAATTGAAATAATTGAATACAAAATATTACGTACGATACTCATTTTTCCTCATCCTCCAAATAAAAAATGTCCTCAATTGGCAAGTTAAATGTCCGTGCGATATTCATCGCTAGCAATAGGGAAGGGATGTAGCTTCCTTTTTCCAGAGCAACAATCGTTTGGCGTGTTACATGGACTTTTTCAGCAAGTGCCCCTTGGGTAAGACTGTGTCTTGCACGAAGTTCCTTCACGCGGTTTTTGATCTCCATTTTACATTATCCTCCAGTTGTTTCTACTTACATTGTAAAGTCAACCATACATTTTGTAAAGTCAACTATACATATTTTTTAAAAAATAATGAATTCGTCTATAAAAAAATAGTTTAATAGAATTTTTTAAATTAGTAGTTTAGGATTTTATTTTTTTGGCGAGAATGAGTTGTGAAGGGATGGTGCTAGAGAATGAGCAAACAAATTGCAATTATATCATTTATCTTTTTACTGTTAATTGGGGCGAATAGCCATTTATTAATAAAAGAAACAAGTGCGCAGGAATTTCAAGTGATTCCAGACGAGGCGATTCGACTTCGCATTTTAGCGAATAGTGATTCTGATGAAGATCAGGGGCTAAAGCGTAAAGTTAGAGACGAAGTGAACGCTGAAATTACCGAGTGGGTTGAAGAGTTAACTTCAATTGAAGCTGCAAGAGAGTTGATTCAAGAGAGACTTCCAGAAATTGAGAAAATCGTTGCTAGAGTATTAGACGAAGAAAATAGCAATCAGTTTTACACGGTTGGTTATGGACGTGATGTTCAATTTCCGACAAAGCTTTATGGTCAGTTTCTATATCCAGCAGGAGAGTATGAAGCGATTTTGATTACATTAGGTGAAGCAGAGGGTTCAAACTGGTGGTGCGTGTTGTTTCCTCCGTTATGTTTCTTAGATTTCTCAACAGGAGACGCAATTGAGGCTTCCAATGAAGAACCAAAAGATGTGGCTGATCTGGATGAGGAAGAAAAAGAAGTAAAAGTAGAAATAGACGATAAAGAAGAAGATAATGAGGATGGGAAAGACAATAAAGATTCAGAAGAGGGAGAAGTTGAAGTGAAGTTCTTCTTAGTAGAATTTTTTACATCATTATTCAGTTAAAATCTATCATTTTGGTTCTAGGCGTGTACACCACCTCATAGAGTAGTTACTAGATAAGGAAAATGGGGTGGAGACAATGAAACGAATTAGAACGGCAAATGTAAACGATATTGAACAAGTAAGAGTGTTTCTGGGACAAGCAGAGGTCAGTGCAGAAGGAATTGAATCGATTATTGATCATTTCATTTTAATGGAGGATCACGAGCAAAATATCCTAGCAACATTAGGAATTGAGAGAATTGAGGAAGATGGGTTACTTCGTTCACTCGTTATTTCCCCAGGCGTGGATCAAACCAATTTATTAACCTTATTTAAAAGTGCAATCTCCCTGGCGAAGCATAAGGAAATAAGTGGTTTATTTTTAGCCACTAATAAACAAGCATCGATTCAATTTTTCGCAATGCTTGGCTTCTCGCAAGTGGAAGAAGATTTGTTGCCGAATCATATTAAAAACTCAAATCATATAGCTCAGCTTCTTGAAAATGCGGATCCGATGTTTATGGTTTCGCAAATTGAAAAATAATAATCAATCAACATAACATTTGCATATGGTAAATAAAAAGTTAAGCCCTTGTTTGTGGACAGAATGTGCGCAAGTGAGGGTTTTTATTTTAAAATTTTGTGGATAATGTGGATAAATTCCATTGTTAAAATGCGGAGAAATGTGATAGTGTATGGAACGTGAAGAAAAATATGGGCTGTGGATGTATTTTTTCCTCTTCAAGTGCAATGTGGAAAAACTGGGTATATCCACAAAGTTATCCACTTTTTACACTTAATTGTCCACAAATTGTGGATAACACTTGTTTTACAGCCTTCAAAAACCTATACTTTCTTATATTGTGATAATAACTAAAGCTATATAATCAATAGGAGTTGCGTTACATGGATACAAAACAATGGGTTGTGGATAAATATCAACATAATTTAGAATCTTGTCCACAAATAGACGAGGCGGCAAGTCTATTACGAAAAAATGAAGTAGTCGCATTCCCTACGGAAACGGTGTATGGGCTTGGGGCAAATGCATTAACTGACGAAGCAGTTGCAAAAATTTATGAAGCAAAGGGACGCCCGAGCGATAATCCACTAATTGTCCACATCTCCACAATTGGGCAACTATCTAAAATAGTGCAAGAAATTCCTGAGCATGCGGAGCGCCTAATTGAGAAATTCTGGCCTGGTCCGCTAACACTCGTATTAAAAAGAAAGCATGATGCTGTTTCGAACATGGTAACAGCAGGTCTTGATACGGTAGCAGTACGTATGCCGAACCATCCAATCGCGTTGGCATTAATTACAGCATCGGGCCTTCCGCTTGCTGCGCCTAGTGCAAATCTTTCAGGGAAACCAAGTCCGACACTTGCAAAGCATGTCGCAGATGATTTGACTGGAAAAATTGCTGGAATATTAGATGGAGGAGCGACTGGAGTTGGACTAGAATCTACAGTTCTCGATTGTTCTGGAGAGGTTCCTGTTATTTTACGGCCAGGTGGGGTGACAAAGGAACAACTTGAGAGTGTGTGCGGAACAGTTGAGGTAGACAAGGCAATCTTGTCGCAACATGAAGCGCCAAAATCACCAGGGATGAAATATACACATTATGCGCCATCGGCTCCCCTCACAATTGTGAACGGTTCGATGGCATTCATCCAGTCACTAGTGAAGAAGAAACAAAACGAGGGACTAAAAGTAGGTATTCTAACCACAATAGAACGCCAAAACAAATACGATGCTGATCAAGTCATTAGCTGTGGATCGCGTGCTGATTTAGAAACAGTAGCAAACAAACTTTATGATGTCCTTCGCTTATTCGATGAAAGTAATGTTGATGTCATTTTGAGTGAAAGTTTTCCAAGTGAAGGAATCGGCCAGGCTATCATGAACCGGTTAACAAAAGCAGCGGGACACCGAATCATAACTGAATAATGGGTAAATCCATTTTCGATAAAAGTTTAAAAAGGGACCGCTTCACGTTTTGACTTCCTTCTTCTATTTTCTTTTGTACATGCATATGTTGGAATAGGCACGTCCAAGGAGGTAGAAGATGGATATTACAGCAATTCTCGGAGAACTTATAACCTTATTTATCATGGCTTTTGCTCTCGGAATGGATGCATTTTCCGTAGGGCTTGGAATGGGTTTGATTCAGTTAAGACTTAAGCAGATCTTGACCATTGGGATAACCATCGGCCTGTTTCATATGTGGATGCCGTTAGCTGGAATGATGATCGGGCATTTTTTATCAGATACATTTGGGACAGTTGCAACCTATATTGGTGGAGGTTTATTGCTATTTTTAGGTTTGCAAATGATTGTATCCTCCTTTAAGGACGATGATCAGCAGCGGATGATAACTCCCGTTGGATTCGGGTTATTTATATTTGCCATAAGTGTTAGTTTGGATAGTTTTTCAGTGGGGCTTTCATTAGGAATCTATGGCGCTAAGACTATCATGGTCATACTAATGTTTGGAATAGTGAGCATGATCCTGTCATGGATTGGTCTGCTTTTAGGACGAAAGGTCCAAAATTGGCTCGGTACATATAGTGAAGTGCTAGGGGGCAGCATCCTTCTAGTTTTCGGAGTGAAATTGTTATTTCCATTATAAAAGGACAAGTTTGAACCAGTGGGATAAGGGGGTCGCTGCCCTAGAGTACGGATAAAAATCCCGTGCTCTTTTTTTATATTGCTATGTTTTTCAGGTTAATTGTGGATTATAATGGTACTATATCGAATTATGTCTAATTATGCAGTTCGAAAGTTGGATATAGAAAAGGGTGATAGTATGATTCGCGTTTTGTTTGTTTGCACAGGGAATACATGTAGAAGTCCAATGGCTGAAGTGATGTTGCGAAGCAGAGCTGGGAATGAAATTGAAGTAAAATCGGCAGGGATTTTCGCGGGAAATGGAAGTCCTGCTTCAATGAATACGGCACAGGTTTTAAAAGAAAATGGAATGGAGTGTGAGCATACCTCTTCTTTTTTAACAAAAGAGCAAGTGGATTGGGCTACTTGTATTTTAACGATGACCCATCAACATAAACAGGCGATCCTTCAAAGTTTTCCCGAGGCTTCGGACAAAGTATTTACACTAAAAGAGTATGTAAATAGCAGTGGAGATGTATCTGATCCCTTTGGAGGACCTATTGAAATTTATAGAGAAACATATGCAGAATTAGACCCGTTAATTGATCAACTACTATCAAAACTAAACAGATAGAAATCCAGGGGGAGAATCGGTTGGAAAAAAGGCGCTATACATTTGGTCTTAGGTTAAAATTGGTTCTATTTACAACTATTTTGGCGGTTGTGACGTATTCAACTTCAGCCTTATTCATTTATTTTGTTTTTCCGTTTGTCGATACATGGGTGAACGAGCAAATTTTTGTGATTGGTACATTAGCTTTAGGGGTCATCTGGTCAGGGATTCTCGCTTATTTTGCGGCTTCGTTCATTACTAAGCCACTTCAGAATCTTGAGCAGGTAGCGATTCATGCTGCGAATGGAGATATTCGTGATGATGTACCTGTTTCAAAGTCAGATGATGAGATTCGAAGTTTGAGCCTTGCTTTTAATAAAATGCTACAAAACTTACGTGAAATGGTAAAAAATATTGAAGGAAATTTTGAAAATACAAATGAAAAGGTCATTGAGATTACGAAGGCTTCTAGTCTTGCATCAGAGCAGGCGCAAAATATAAGTCGGACGATCTCTGAAATCTCTAGTGGAGCGGATAGCTCTGCTGTTTCGATTCAAGAAACGGCTGAATCGGTTGAAGATGTCATTCAAATAGCTGCAGAGGTTCAGCAAAATGCCAAAACCTCACAAGCATTATCAGTTGAAATGGTGGATACACTGAATGATAGTAGAGAAATTGTGCATTCGTTAATTGAAGGTATTAATAAGCTTGTTGATAATAACCAAGTCTCACTTGAAGCGGTTAATCGTCTAGAAACGAATGCAAAGGAAGTGGAACATATTATTTCACTTGTTGGTGATATTGCTCGCCAGACAAATTTACTTGCATTAAATGCTTCAATTGAAGCTGCAAGAGCAGGTGAACATGGAAAAGGTTTTGCCGTTGTCGCGGAAGAAGTTCGTAAGCTTGCGGATGAGAGTTCGACAGCCGTTCAAGGAATATCTGAACTAATCCAAAATATCCAGACAGAGGTACGAAATGTGGTCGTTCAAATATCGGAACAAGTTGAGGTTGCGAATGAAGAAGCGAAAAAAGGATCGATCACAAATGATGCTATTGCGGATATGACTTCATCTGTCCATGAGGTGGCAGATGCTGTAAAACAAATTGTGGGCTTAGTTGAAAAACAAATGGCTCGCATCCAATCTACATCTCTCCAATCTCAGGAAGTAGCTGCAATAGCTGAACAAACATCTGCAGGTGCACAGGAAGTGAGTGCCGCTACCCAACATCAAGAAGATGTCATTTGTGAAGTGGATAAGCTAGCTCAGGAGCTTGCTGCACAAGCAGGACAGTTGAAGGAAACGATTCAAAAGTTTACGGTGTGAAATTTTTAAAGCTCCCGTTTTGGTTCGGGAGTTCTTTTTTAGGTATAATAAGAATAAAGGTAACGTCTTGTGATAGTTGAACGAGACAAATGATGCATAGGGGGAACAACAATGAAAGTTGCAATTGCTTCAGACCATGGTGGTTTAGTGTTGCGTGAAGAAATCAAAAAATTATTGGACGAACTTGAGATTGAATATGATGATTTTGGCTGTGAATGCTCGACATCAGTCGATTATCCAGATTATGCACTACCTGTTGCGAAAAAAGTGGCAAATGGGGAGTATGACCGCGGTATTTTAATTTGTGGAACTGGAATTGGAATGAGTATTGCTGCGAACAAGGTTCAAGGCATTCGTTGTGCCCTTTGCCATGATGTTTTTAGTGCAAAGGCAACTCGTGAACATAATAATACCAATATTCTAGCAATGGGTGAACGTGTTATTGGGCCAGGTTTAGCGGTTGAAATCGCAAAAACATGGCTTACAACAGAATTTTCAGGTGGTCGACACGAGAATAGAATCAATAAAATCACTGAATACGAAAACAACCCATCTGGGGAATAACTTATAACATGAACGCGCCTGAGGATTTGATGAATCAGGCGTATTTTTATAAAAAAATATGGGGGTAGAAAACATTTAGTACCCCATAAGGAGGTAGGTAAAATGGTTGCAAACCTTGAGGTGTGGAGAGGACAATTTCGAACGATCTTATCTGAGTTTACGGAAAATGCTTCATTAAAAAAAGGTGAGCTGCTAGTTGTGGGCTGTAGTACGAGTGAAGTCATTGGTGAGCGAATTGGAACGGCAGGTTCAGAAGAAGTCGCGGAAATGATTTTTAGTGAATTAGATTCACTACGGAAAAGGGTCGGAATAGAGCTAGCTTTCCAGTGTTGTGAGCATTTAAACCGTGCTCTAGTGGTTGAAAGAGATACGGCTTTACATAAAAATTTCGAGCAAGTGACGGTTGTTCCAGTGCGAACAGCTGGTGGTGCAATGGCAACTTACGCTTATAGTCATTTTACCGATCCAGTTGTGGTTGAATATATTAAAGCGGAAGCTGGTATAGATATTGGTGACACTTTCATTGGCATGCATTTAAAACATGTTGCAGTACCTATTCGGAGTTCAATTAAAGAACTTGGCGGAGCGCACGTCACGATGGCCAAAGTAAGACCAAAACTTATTGGCGGCGAGCGAGCTGTCTACCCAGATAAAAAGGAAAATAAAAAATGCTAAAAGAGGAGCCAAAGGGACCAAGAGGATGTCCGACTTGGTTCTTTTGTGCGCTTGGCAGCGCATCGGACTAACAGGTGAAAGTCCTGAACACACCGTAGTGGCGGAAGTGTATAGCTGACAAGTAGTGCATTGCCGTGAGGCAATGTGCAGAGGACTTGAAGGCAAAACCTGGAACAGGTGACAATCTAACCATGTTGGCTGGCAGAGTCGGATAACCCTGCAAAAGAAGGGAGTGTCCAAAGCCACAAGAGGGCTCTGTTAGTTAAGAGGACTGGATTCAGGTGAAAGCCCGATGACGTGACCCAAGGAGGTCTCATCGTTTCCGAAATACGGTAACCCTTATTCAAGTCCGTGATGGATAAGATAAGATTATGAATGGTGAGAAGTCAGAGCAGGGGATAGTAGTGAAGAAGCTTACCGGAAAGGTCGCAATGGTGAGTGACTTAATACAAGTTATTAAGAGGAGCCTTAACCCAAAAGGTAGGGACTCTATGCGAAGCCCGTCTGTCCATGGAAGAAAAAAAACCGAGTTATCTTAGAATACGTCATGTCCATACAGAAACCGATAGGACAAATCCATAGAATCGGGGTCGAACAGAAGGGTAGACCGTATGGGGGCGCAGTACTTTGTGGACCTGTTGATATTGCGGAAATTGGGCTAGTCAATCATCAGACTGAAAGGAAAGATACGGAACATGAACGGAAAAGAAGGCAAACAAGGTTTTCGTGAGGGAGTAAGGATTCCACAAAAGAGAAAGTGGTATAGTCTTATAGATAAAATATGGGCAATGCCAAACATGGAGGAAGCCTTTAAAGAGGTTAAAAGAAATCGAGGTGCCGCAGGGATAGATGGAGTAACAATTAAGGCTTTTGAATTTGGTGTGGAGGATAATGTACAAATCCTTCAACGTGAATTACGAGATAAGACATATAAGCCGAGACCAGTGAAACGAGTATATATTCCAAAGGCTGATGGTTCAAAAAGACCTCTAGGTATCCCAACCGTGAGAGACCGAATAGTACAGGCTTCTGTACGCAGAATAATAGAGCCAATCTTTGAAGCTAAATTTCTTGATTGTAGTTTTGGTTTTCGACCGAACCGAAGTGCACATATGGCATTGGATAAAATCCGAAAGGATTTATTGGATGGTTATGTGTATGTAATTGATGCAGACCTAAAATCATACTTCGACACAATTCCACATGACAAACTAATGTCACTGGTTAGAGAAGAAATAGTGGATGGAAGTGTCATTGGACTACTTGAGAGTTTCCTCCAAGCAGGAATCATGGAGGAGCCGTATGCGATGACCCGCACGTACGGATCTGTGAGAGGCGCATGAATAAATTCATGCGCCTACTCTATTTTTGTCCTTTTTTAGTTTAAACTGAAATTCTTATATTTTAGGTGTAACATATTCATCCCTTAATCGTTCTGTATGTGAGGTATGATGGAAGAAAGTAGGAAGGGGGGCGCAAATGAGTAAGGAACGTAATGAAAAATTAGATGATCTTTATCGACGATATGCGAAGGCCCTCTATTATTTCCTGTTAAAGTTGTCAGGGTCCCCAACCTTAGCAGAGGAACTTGTCCAAGAAACTTTCTTCCGAGCAACGGTCTCTCTGTCATTTTATAAGTATGAAGATGTCAAACCATGGCTATTTAAGGTGGCTCGTAATACATATCTTGACGAGTGGAGGAAAAGACAAAGGTGGAAGTGGGTGCCATTTTACGATAAGGGCGATATAAAAAGTCCATATGGTATCCCTGAGGATGAGATGGTGAATAAGGAGAATAGCGAAGAACTGGGAGATTTGCTTGATTTACTTCCTGAAAACTATCAGACGATTATTTATTTACGAGAAATAGCAGAGTTCTCCTATGACGATATCGCAGAAGCAATGGAACTGACAGAATCACAAGTGAAAGTGACATTACATCGTGCACGAAAAAGGCTAAAAACATTAGCGGGAAAAGAATGGAGTGAGGATTGGAAGAATGAGCGCGCAAATATGGAGGATAAAAGTGCAAAAACCAGAGAGAAAGTGCAAAAAAATGTGTGAGTACGCAAAAATGTGTGCAAAAGAGCAAATAATGGAATGAACGCGCAAATATGGAGGATAAGCACGCAAATATGAAAACGAGGGCGCAAAAACCAGCATGAGTGCGCAAAAAAATGTGTGAGTACGCAAAAATGCGTGCAAAAGAGCAAATAATGGAATGAACGCGCAAATATGGAGGATAAGCACGCGAATATGAAAACGAAGGCGCAAAAACCAACACGAAGGCACAAATATCCAGATTGTCTGCGCAAAAATACGCGTGATGATGCAAATAAGTGCAGGAGAACGTAAATCTGAGAACAAGACCATCATTACCTATTCGAGAACCACTAGTAAATCCAAAGGAGTGATCTAAATGACCGAATGGACGAAGGATAAAGAGAAGCGAATACTATGGAAATACCGGTTTTCATTAACCTTCAGGATAATAAGGGTGTTCCTCATTTTATTTTTTCTATATAGCGTCTATATGATTCTACTATCAATAGGTTATTCTCATTCAAAACTAGGTGAAAAGAATGTTTTTCATATAAATCTTGCAATTGATTGGACGGAACCAGGCCTCCATGGTGATTACTTCGTGTTTAATACTGGAGAAATCACTCCGTTTTTTAGCCAAAAAATGACGATCCCAATTTCTCAGACGATAGGAAAGGAAGAACAAATCGTTGGGGAATGGAATGTGACAAAGCGCTTGCTGAATTCATTTTCGACCAAGGAAATTACATATTTTCAAAAACCAGATCGAGAAAAGTTTCAGTTTTCGTTACCCGAAGATCCGCGCACAGGTGAAACATTAGCTGGTACTAATGGTTCGGATGAATCGGAATGGCAGAAACTTGAAATGGTCCATGAGGGCACAGTTGCAAATCTAGCATTCTCCACAAACCAATTTTATAAGCCAGAAGATTTACTAACCAAATTAGAAGAATATGATTTGGATGTAGACTGGATGCCATTGTATGCTGGTGAATTGAAAGAGTTTGATACAGGTTGGTCCTCTGCCAGTCCAGGGGGGTATTTGTCTGTGGATACGATTGGTTTAACAAGAGCGATCCAAATGGAAGCGGATTTTAGAGGTTCGACTGAATATATGTTAAATAGCCAATCAATTGATGAAACAAAAAGGTTAATGCTTGAGAACATGAAATATTTAATTGATAATGAGAGTAAAAAGTATCGTGAGTTTGTGCTTGGTCTTTTAAACCTTGAAGAACGCTACTCCTATTTAAAGGAAAATGGGTTTGTTGTATACGGAGCAGTTGTAACAGGGCCTGTGAAAGAGCTTCTTAAATTAAAAGAGGAACAAGGTCTTAGGAATATTCAAGTTGGCGAATTCGAATACTGGAATTGGACGACTGATTAACGTAAAACAAGGCGGAGTTCCTTGGTTCTTTCTAGATTAAAACTATACATGTAATAATGGATTAAGCGGTTATACTATATGGGTCTCTGAGGTTAACAATAAATGAACGTTATTCTTGTAATTTCCAGAAAATGTTCGTGTTTGATAAAGTTTTTTATAATTTCTTAATTAACTGCAAAAGCTTGTAGTGATGCTAATCTTACAGTATACAACCTTGGTTTTAAGCGGTTTCAACAGGAAAACAATAAAAAACACCATCTTCCTAACACCGAATAAAAGTGTTACAATGTAAAAGTATTTTTAAAAATTAGCGAATAATTCATAATAGAATAAAAGGAGGATTCCAATGAAACATTTATCGGAGCAAGATCAACAAGTATTTCTTGCAATACAAGATGAGCTACAAAGACAACGTACTAAAATTGAACTGATTGCATCAGAAAACTTTGTAAGTGAAGCAGTTATGGAAGCTCAAGGTTCAGTATTAACAAACAAATATGCAGAGGGCTATCCTGGTCGTCGTTACTATGGTGGCTGTGAGCATGTAGATGTTGTGGAGAATATTGCAAGAGACCGTGCGAAAGAAATTTTCGGTGCTGAACACGTAAATGTGCAACCACACTCAGGTGCACAAGCAAATATGGCTGTATATTTTACAATCTTAGAGCAAGGTGACACTGTGCTTGGGATGAACCTTTCCCATGGCGGACATTTAACACACGGTAGCCCGGTAAACTTCAGTGGAATTCAATATAATTTCGTGGAGTACGGTGTTGACCCAGAAACACATCAAATCAACTACGATGACGTACGTGAAAAAGCATTAGCACATAAACCAAAACTAATCGTTGCAGGTGCAAGTGCATATCCTCGTGCGATTGATTTTAAAAAGTTCAGAGAAATTGCTGACGAAGTGGGAGCATACCTAATGGTAGATATGGCTCACATCGCAGGTTTAGTAGCTACTGGCCTTCATGAGAACCCAGTTCCATACGCTGATTTCGTAACAACAACAACACATAAAACACTTCGTGGTCCACGAGGTGGAATGATTCTTTGTAAAGAAGAATTTGCGAAGAAAATTGATAAGTCGATCTTCCCTGGAATCCAAGGTGGTCCGTTAATGCATGTTATCTCTGCAAAAGCAGTGGCATTTGGAGAAGCTTTAACAGACGAGTTTAAACAATATACAAAAAATATTGTAGCAAATGCGGCTCGATTAGCGGAGTCTCTTAAGAAAGAGGGCTTAGACCTTGTATCTGGTGGAACAGACAATCACTTATTATTAGTTGACGTTCGTCCATTAGGTTTAACTGGTAAAGTGGCTGAAAAAGTGCTTGACGATGTTGGGATCACAGTTAACAAAAATACGATTCCATTCGATACAGAAAGCCCATTTGTAACAAGTGGTATTCGTATCGGAACTGCTGCGGTTACAAGCAGAGGCTTCGGACTAGAGGACATGGATGAAATTGCATCCATTATCGGATTCGCATTGAAAAATGCAGAAGATGAAGCAAAGTTAGCTGAAGCTAGCGCACGTGTAGAAGCATTATCCAGCAAATTTGAACTTTATAAAGAATATTAAAATGTAGGCAGAACTCGTAGGAGTTCTGCCTTTTTGGTTAGAGTACAAGTCCAAGGTAGTATCCAGAAGAGTTTATATATATTTTATATGTCCTATAAATAGAAAGAGATGTCCCATATAAAGTGGGTTTTGTCCTAAATCTTAGAAATTATGTCCCATAAGAAGAGGACAATGTCCCATATATTCCATTCAAAGTCCCATATCATCACTCTTGGCAACTAATGCAACGATGTCCATTGAAATCATCCCAAAATAAAATTGCTCCCTATCTGAATCCATTCCATTAAAAAACGCCTGGACTAAGTCCAAGCGCTTACCACAATCATTGTTTGTTTTTTGGAATTCTTCCTGCCTTTTTTGCTGCTTCTCTTAGTAAAAACTCAATATGACTATTAACACTACGGAAGTCGTCGGCAGCCCATTTTTGGATAATTTCATAGAGTTCAGGGTCTAGCCGCAACGGAAAACTTTTTTTCTTAGACATAAATGTCACTCATTAATAAAGTGTTCCTGTATTAATGACAGGTTGGGTTGATTTTTCAGACACAATTGCGACTAGTAAGTTGTTTACCATTTGAACCTTACGCTCATCGTCAAGCTCGATCGTATTATCTTGCTCAAGCTGTTTAATGGCCATTTGTGCCATACCGACAGCACCTTCCACGATTTTTTGACGAGCAGCAATTATCGCAGTTGCTTGTTGACGTTGAAGCATGGCTTGCGCAATTTCAGTTGAGTAAGCAAGATGGGTGAGGCGAGCCTCTAGAACTTGAACCCCAGCTACTTTCAAGCGCTCTTGTAACTCAGTAGTCAATTCGTTTGAGATTTCTTCAGAATTTCCACGCAAAGTGAGCTCCACATTTTCAAACGTATCGTACGGATATCGAGTTGCGACATGGCGAATGGCGGTCTCGCTTTGAATTTCTACGAACTCCTCATAATGATCCACATCAAATACAGCCTTTGCAGAATCGATGACCTTGTACACGACTACCGCTGCAATTTCGATGGGATTTCCTTCTACATCGTTTACTTTTAGTTTTTTACTATTAAAGTTATTTACTCGTAATGATACAGAGCGACGAAGGGAGAAAGGGACGGTTAAAAAGATTCCGCTATCTCGAATGCTACCGAGGTATTTACCGAAAAAGGTGACAACGCCAGCTTTGTTAGGTTGAACAATTGTAATTCCAGAGGCGAGTATAACCGCTGCAACAACAAACCCAATCCCGAGAACTACCTTTGTATTTATTAACATCATGACAGCTAATGCAACAAAAACAGCGATAATTAGAATTCCTAAGAACCCATTAAGCTTCCATACCTGTTTTTCTTTCATGCAATCAACCTCATTTCATTTTAATATTTTTCTTATATTATTATGATATCACTTCTGTATAAAATTGTAAATGAGTTTCCTGAAAATTTAGAAGTTAATCCATTCTGTGTATTTTGTGATTTTCGTCTTGTACAAGCATTCTTTTTTCTGTAAAATCTATTGCAGTGTGAAAAATGCAGTTCGCGGTGTTATTTTTTAGAGCTGATGGTAATTCTAAGAGAAACATAATTAAATAAAGGAGAGATGACGATGGGGAAAGTGTTCGTTTTTGATCACCCACTAATTCAACATAAGCTAACATACATACGTGATATAAATACAGGTACAAAGGAATTTCGTGAGCTAGTTGACGAAGTAGCTAGTTTAATGGCGTTTGAAATTACTCGTGATATGCCGCTTGAGGATGTTGAGGTTGAAACTCCTGTAGGAAAAGCGAATGCCAAAGTATTATCTGGGAAAAAAATCGGGATTGTGCCAATTTTACGAGCTGGTCTAGGAATGGTGGACGGAATCTTACGTTTAATCCCAGCAGCGAAGGTGGGCCATGTTGGATTGTATCGTGATCCAGAAACCTTACAACCAGTTGAGTACTATTTTAAAATGCCTTCTGATATCAAAGAACGTGAATTCATCGTTGTTGACCCAATGCTTGCTACAGGTGGTTCTGCTGTTGAAGCAATTAATGCACTAAAGAAGCGTGGTGCGACGAATATTAAGTTCATGTGTCTTGTTGCGGCTCCAGAAGGTGTGGAAGCTATGAAAGAGGCTCACCCTGATGTTGACATCTACATTGCAGCACTTGATGAGAAGTTAAATGACCTTGGTTATATTGTTCCAGGCCTTGGAGATGCAGGGGACCGTTTATTCGGAACAAAATAACAGAAATGACTTGCACGTAGATCAAGATAGTTGGTAAAAGTTTGCAAAACTCTCCAAAAAGACGACGAAAAACATACATCCTATGTATCAAAAACTCATGTGATAAGGTGTTTTACGATGTGCAGGGAGTAAGAAATTCGTACCAATAACAGCAAGATATCATACTCATATTTGACCACCTTTTGAGAAAAGCTATCTCAAAGAGGTGGTTTTTTTGTGAGAATTTTACTGGCAATCTGTATGAGCTTGATCCTCCTAACTTCAAACAATCCTGTTCATGCGCACCGTTTCCCTGACAGACCACCATTGCCTGAAGAGGACATGGATGAGATGGTGCATGAAATAATTATCACTGACGAACGCAAATTCGATACATTGTTGGATAGAACGAAATCATATTCCTCCTTACAAATTAACCACATATATAAGCATGTGTTTAAGGGTTTTTCTGTAAAAGGAACACGACGTGATATTCAAAATTTCAAAAAAGAAACTGGCATACAATACAGCTCTCCAGTTGCTACATATCAAGCCTCCGTTGAGGAGAGTGTCCCATTTATCGGGGGGAAGGAGATCCGCAGTCATTTTGATAAGAAGGATCATCGATTAACTGGCAGAGGCGTGAAGGTAGGTGTGATCGATACAGGTGTCGATTATACACACCCAGACCTAAAGCGAAATTATAAGGGTGGCTATGACCTAGTAGATGGTGATGATGACCCGATGGAAACGAGGGGAATGGAAGGTCGCAACACCTCACATGGTACACATGTTGCGGGGATTATTGCAGCAAATGGAAAAATAAAAGGAGTTGCCCCAGAGGCTGATATTATTGGATACCGTGCACTAGGACCAGGGGGGATGGGAACTTCTGAGCAAGTCATCGCAGCTATTGATAAAGCGATTGAGGATAAAGTTGACATTATTAATCTCTCGTTAGGCAATACCATCAATGGACCGGACTGGCCGACAAGTCTTGCGTTAGATAAAGCAACAGAGAAAGGGATTGTGGCTGTCACTTCTAGCGGAAACTCAGGACCAATGGTATGGACAGTTGGTTCACCTGGAACGTCATCGAAAGCGATATCGGTTGGTGCATCCACACCGCCA
Source organism: Bacillus nitroreducens (assembly GCF_964021195.1). Lineage (NCBI taxonomy): Bacteria > Bacillati > Bacillota > Bacilli > Caryophanales > Bacillaceae > Bacillus > Bacillus nitroreducens. Next base: position 1,315,662 of record NZ_CAXHYI020000003.1, read on the forward strand.
ATGACACTTCCCTATCTTACGGTCGGAGTACAGGATCGAAAAATTGAGCTCCAACCACTACAAGGCTCCATTCCTTGGAAGCTTCAGAAAAAATATGAAATCATCAAAGCGGGAATTGGTACGGAAACGAAATTCCCTAAAGTAAAAAACAAAATTGTTTTAATGGAACGGGGCCAAATTACTTTTACAGAAAAGGCACAACGAGCATGTGAAGAAGGTGCCATTGCGGTACTTATCTACAACAATACAGACGGGAATTTTTCAGGAACATTGGAGAAGGATCTTCCGATACCAGTTGCATCGCTCTCAAAAGAAGACGGAGAGTGGTTAAAAAAACAAATCAAGGTTCGTAACAATGTGGTACAAACATCTTTTCAGTCGATAAAAGACACCATTGCTGAGTTTAGTTCTCGTGGCCCTGTCACCCACACATGGGCCATCAAGCCAGATGTAGTCGCTCCAGGTGTTGCAATTGATAGTACAATTCCAAATGGATATCAAGAAATGCAAGGAACAAGCATGGCAGCACCACATGTGGCAGGGGCTAGTGCCATCCTAAAACAGGCACATCCAGATTGGACACCTGCGCAAATAAAGGCAGCCCTGATGAATACCGCACTGCTTTTGGAAAAAGAAAATGGAACATTGTATAAACCATACGAACAAGGGGCAGGACGAATTCAATTACATGAAGCTATCCACTCAGAAACATTGATCTATCCAGGCTCATTTTCAGCTGGAATGCTTCATCAGCACGATAACCGTACAAAAAAGAGAATGAAGATAACGGTCGATAACCAATCAGACGAAGATAAGAAATATACTTTTGAAGTCCCCAAAAACAGGAAGGGCATACAGTGGGATCTACCCATTCCTTTTACTGTAAAAGCAAAACAGAAAAAGGTCATAACAATTGGAATGGATATAACGCCAAGTGTGATTGGTGCGGGCCTCCATCATGGAATTTTATATGTAAAAGAAGGAGATAACCGTTACCACATTCCATACATGTATGTGATTGAAGAACCCGATTATCCTCGAATCATGGGCTTTCAATTTGGAAAAGGTGATAAGGAGGATATATTCCGCTATGAATTATACTTACCTGGCGGAGCGGAAGAGTATGGCATTGTTCTTTATGATCCAGATACACTGAGGTTTGTCACATTTTTAGACTGGGACCGAAATGTTGCTAGAGGGTTAGTAGAGAAACAAGTGAACCGAAAACAACGAAACCTTGAAGGGATATTCAAAGCGGTTATCTTTGTCAAAAAAGCAGGTAAAGAAGATATACTTGAAACAGAAATCTCATTTGAAGATACAATGATAGGCGGCCATTAAAAAATCAGCAGAAGTACACAACTTCTGCTGATTTTGTTTTTTTAAAACTACCAGTGAGACATAATGATTTAATTTAGTCAATGACTTATGATACTTTCTCCAGTAAAGTGCATTTGGGGAGAAAATAAGATGAGAATGAATTCAAATATGTTTTGGGTGTGGAATTTATGAATTTTTTGTGAACGAAAATTGAATATTTGGATTTACACTGCAATCATGGTGGTAATGAAAATCAGTTAAATCGCCTTTTGTAAGCAAATATAACTCCTATGGAAGCACTTGTGAGAAGGTGAACTTTTTCCTCCCAAACAATTGACATTAAAGGGTCCCTATTGTATGCTTACAAAGGGTATAAATGTGAGGGTTTACATGCTAAAAAATGCTTAAAAAATAAGTATTTTCTGACACTTACAACGAACGCAGAAGTGAGGAAAGCTGATGCGTAAAAATGAAAGAAAATATCCACTACGAGCCTATGCGCTCATGACTGGTATTTTATCTAATTTAGTAGGGTCGATCCTAGTAGGTATTTTCCTTGGTAGATGGGTAGATCGATTATGGGACACTGAACCACTTTTCTTAATCGTTGGCCTGTTACTAGGACTAGCTGCAGGAATCTACGCGACGATACGACTAGTCAATCACTTTCTTTAGGAGATTAACTTAAATATGCAGGATCTATCCATGGCATTTACGAGATATCGTAAATACATATTTTACATACTTGCAATCTACGTGCTAGGCTGGGGATTTACAGCATATAAAACGGTCTTCTTAGGATTAATATTAGGGACAGCTGGAAGCTTGTATATTTTATTCTCGTTGGTTCAGAAAAGCAAGCAATTTAGCAAAGCTTACGACGAAGGACGAGCAGTTCGGTCTCTAGGAACAATGTCTCGATTTGCAACAGCAGGTCTGGCAGTTTTAATTGTAATGAAGTATCCAGAAATGTTTCACCTAGGTAGTATGGTTATTGGATTAATGACAGCTTATTTTGTCATTATAATAGATTTCTTTTTACAAAAACTAAATAAATAGACTTTCTAGCACTAGCTAATCATTGGCTTGGGCTAACATAATGGAAGAGAGGTGAATACTTTGGGTCACGAAGCTCCTTTGGTTAATATTTTTGGACTTTGGTTTAACCTATCTAACGTCTTAATGATTACAGTTGCGAGTGTCATTGTTTTCTTAATCGCTGTTCTTGGAACTCGTACCCTTGCAATGAAGCCTACTGGTGCTCAGAACATGATGGAATGGGTCATTGACTTCGTTCGAGGAATTATTAAAAGTTCGATGGACTGGAATACGGGAGGGCGCTTCTTAACATTAGGAATAACACTATTGATGTATATTTTCATTTCTAACGTATTAGGTTTGCCATTCGCAGTTATCGTTAATCATGAATTATGGTGGAAATCACCAACCGCAGATCCTCTTATCACATTAACACTTGCAGTTATGGTAGTTGGTTTATCACATTACTACGGTATTAAATTGCATGGTGCAAAGGAATATGGAAAAGGGTTCTTGAAACCTATGCCATTTATGTTCCCGTTAAAGATTATTGAAGAATTTGCGAATACCTTAACACTTGGGCTGCGTTTATTCGGTAACATCTATGCCGGTGAGATCCTGTTAGGTTTAATTGCAGGAATGGCAGTAAGTGGTTATGGTAGCAGTCTTTTCGGAGGTATTTTAGGCTCGATCGCATCATTAATACCAATGCTTGCATGGCAAGGATTCAGTTTGTTTATTGGTGCAATCCAAGCATTTATCTTTACAATGTTAACAATGGTATATATGTCTCACAAAGTGAGTACGGACCATTAAAAATAAATACCTTGTCCAAAATGAGACTTTTTGGACAATCATATTTTAGAACTACTTAATTCTTATACAATTTAAAGGAGGAAATTTATAATGGGTGCTTTAGCAGCAGCAATTGCAATAGGTTTAGCAGCACTAGGTGCAGGTTTTGGTAACGGAATGATCGTAAGTCGTACAGTAGAGGGGATTGCACGTCAACCAGAAGCACGTGGTGCCCTTCAAACAACTATGTTCATTGGGGTTGCGTTAGTAGAGGCGATTCCAATCATCGCCGTAGTTGTTGCGTTCATGGTAATGGGGCAATAATAGGCAAATAATGGCGAAGTTGTCTCAGGTGAGAACCTTCGCCATTCCTATGTAATGATGAAAATCTAAAAAAAGACCATGTGAGGGTTCTACCATTCGTAGCCTCACTTTTAATTATAGACTTCCATTTGACATTGGAACTCTGAAAGGAGTGAATATAGGTGTTAGATTTATTTGTCTTAGGTGCTGCAGCTGGAGAATCAGCAGTCCCACTAGGTGATATCATTTTCCAATTGGCTGCGTTTATCATCCTACTAGCATTATTACGTAAATATGCATTTGGTCCACTTATGAATGTCATGAAGCAACGTGAAGAACATGTTGCAAGTGAAATTGAATCTGCAGAACAAAATCATCAAGAAGCGAAGAAATTAGCAGAAGAACAACGTGAGCTACTTAAAAAGTCTCGTACTGAAGCTGCTGAGTTAATCGAAAATGCACGTAAATTAGGTGAAGAGCAGAAAGAAAGCATCATTCAAGCTGCTCGTGAAGAAGCAAACCGTTTAAAGGAAGCTGCAAAACAGGAAATCGTTCAGGAAAAGGAACAAGCTGTTACAGCTTTACGTGAACAGGTTGCCTCACTATCTGTGTTAGTTGCTTCTAAGGTTATTGAAAAGGAACTTAGCCTAAAAGACCAAGAGAAGTTAATTAACGAATATATTCAAGAGGTAGGAGAAGGGCGATGAGCAAAGGAATCGTAGCAAAGCGATATGCAGTAGCTCTTTTTCAATTAGCAAATGAACAAAATGCACTTGATCAGTATGAAGAAGAAATTCGTACAGTAAAACAAGTGTTTTTAAATAGCAATGACTTCCAATCTGTGCTAAGAAATCCAAAGCTTTCAATTGATAAGAAGAAAGCGATTGTTACGCAATCCTTCCAAGGATTTTCTCAAATGACATTAAACACTCTACATTTATTGATTGATCGTCATCGTGAGGATATTATTGCAGACGTTGCGGATCATTTTATCACGTTAGCTAATGACAAACGCGGGATTGCCGATGCAACGGTTTACTCAGTACGTCCTTTAACAGAATCTGAGGAAGCAGGAATCTCAAGCGCATTCGCTACTAAGGTTGGAAAATCATCATTACGCATTCAAAATATTGTAGATCCAAGTCTGATCGGTGGCGTTAAGCTCCGTATCGGAAATCGTATATTTGACGGAAGTGTAAAAGGTAAGTTAGATCGCTTAGAGCGTGAACTTATTGTCAAAAGATAGGGGTGAAATTCATGAGCATCAAAGCTGAAGAAATTAGTGCGCTGATAAAAAAGCAAATTGAAAACTATCAGTCTGAAATACAAGTGAGCGAAGTTGGTACAGTTATCAGTGTCGGTGACGGTATCGCACGTGCTCATGGCCTCGACAATGTCATGGCTGGAGAACTCGTTGAATTTTCAAACGGTGTCATGGGTATGGCACAAAACCTTGAAGAAAACAACGTTGGTATTATCATCCTTGGTCCATTCACAGATATTCGTGAAGGTGACGAAGTACGTCGTACGGGACGTATCATGGAGGTTCCAGTTGGTGAAGCATTGATCGGCCGTGTTGTAAACTCGTTAGGACAACCAGTTGATGGTCTTGGTCCAATTGAAACTTCAAAAACTCGTCCAATCGAAAGTCCAGCTCCTGGAATCATGGACCGTAAATCTGTTCATGAACCACTACAAACTGGAATTAAAGCGATTGACTCATTAATTCCAATCGGTCGTGGTCAACGTGAGTTGATCATCGGTGACCGTCAAACCGGTAAAACAACTGTTGCAATCGACACAATTCTTAACCAAAAGAACGAAGATATGATTTGTATTTACGTTGCAATTGGTCAAAAAGAATCAACAGTTCGTGGTGTTGTTGAAACATTACGTAAAAATGGTGCATTAGATTACACAATCGTTGTAACTGCTTCTGCATCTCAACCTGCTCCATTGTTATACTTAGCACCATATGCAGGTGTAACCATGGGTGAAGAGTTCATGTACAATGGTAAACACGTTTTAGTTATCTATGATGACTTAACAAAACAAGCGTCTGCGTACCGTGAACTTTCACTATTATTACGTCGTCCTCCAGGTCGTGAAGCATATCCAGGGGATGTATTCTACCTACACTCTCGTTTACTAGAGCGTGCTGCGAAGTTATCTGACGCAAAAGGTGGCGGATCATTAACAGCTTTACCGTTCATCGAAACACAAGCTGGTGACGTATCTGCATACATTCCGACAAACGTTATCTCGATCACTGACGGACAAATTTTCTTACAATCTGACCTATTCTTCTCAGGTGTACGTCCTGCCGTTAACGCAGGTTTATCTGTATCACGTGTTGGAGGATCTGCGCAAATCAATGCGATGAAGAAGGTTTCAGGTACATTACGTCTTGACCTTGCTTCATACCGTGAACTAGAAGCATTTGCTCAGTTCGGTTCAGACCTTGATAAAGCGACTCAAGCTAAACTTAACCGTGGTGCTCGTACAGTTGAAGTATTAAAACAAGGTCTAAACAAACCACTAGCTGTAGAAAAGCAAGTTGCGATTCTATATGCATTAACTCGTGGATTCTTAGACGATATTCCAGTTGAAGATATCTCTCGTTTCGAAGAAGAGTACTATGTATGGTTAGAGCATAACCGTAAAGCGGAAATCCTTGACCACATTAAGTCAACTGGTAAACTTCCAGAAGACGAAGTATTCGCTTCTGCGATTAACGATTTCAAAAAGACATTTGCCGTTTCTGAATAATATCGAAAGCGGAAGTGACCGTTTAGCAACGTACGGACTTGAGGCCCATTAATGTGGGTCACACAGACGTTGCCACAGGACGTGGCGAACTTAGTCTGTGTTCCTTCTTGAGATAATGGAAACACGGAGCTTCGCAAGATTCGATGTTGAGCTTATCGTACGGAAGGTGAGGGAAGTCTCGCTTGTCGCTGGGAGCTAAAGCTAGACATGATTTATAGATTGGTAAAGCGACGTGCTTTTGGCCGTCGCTTCTGAAGTAAAACTAGGAAGACAATGGTCCTCTAGTGTTTTTGATTAAAGGAAAAGGTGGTGAGAACCTTTGGCATCCTTACGTGATATAAAGACAAGAATCAATTCAACAAAGAAAACAAGTCAAATTACGAAGGCGATGGAGATGGTTTCAGCATCTAAATTTAGCCGTGCTGAACAAAACGCGAAATCGTTCGTTCCATATATGGAAAAAATCCAAGAGGTCGTTGCGAATATCGCAGTAGGCAGCTCCGATGTCACTCATCCAATGCTACTCTCAAGACCTGTTAAAAAGACTGCATATATCGTCATCACATCTGACCGTGGGTTAGCTGGTGCATATAACAGTAACGTGATTCGTGGTGCGTACCAAGCGATGCAAAAACGCCATAAAAGCAATGACGAGTTTACTGTCATCGCAATTGGACGTGTCGGTCGTGACTTCTTTGTAAAAAGAGGTATTTCTGTATCCCTTGAAATTGCTGGTTTGTCTGATCAGCCTACATTTTCAGAAATTAAAGAAATTGCAAATAGCACAGTAAGTATGTTTGCAGACGGTACGTATGATGAGCTTTACATGTGGTATAACCACTTTGTAAGTGCAATCCAACACGATGTTACTGAGAAAAAGCTACTACCATTAACGGATTTAGCTGAAAACAGTAAGAAAACTTCTTATGAATTTGAACCTTCACAAGAAGCGATTTTAGAGGTATTACTACCTCAGTATGCTGAAAGTCTCATCTACGGAGCACTTTTAGATGGAAAAGCAAGTGAACATGCTGCACGTATGACTGCCATGAAAAATGCGACAGACAATGCGAAGGAGCTCATCGACTCACTTACTCTTTCTTACAACCGTGCTCGTCAAGCGGCAATCACGCAAGAAATTACGGAAATTGTCGGTGGAGCAGCAGCACTCGAATAGTAATAAGTCATATACAGCTTTGAATTTATAGATTAGGCAATCAAAATGTACGAAACGTTTTGAATGACCGCCAAAAGTAAGTTAGGAGGGAAAACGATGACAAAAGGACGCGTTACCCAAGTTATGGGTCCTGTTGTAGACGTACAGTTTGACAGCGGCCATCTTCCAGAGATATATAACGCCCTTACGATTAAACATACTGCGCGTGATGAAAATGAAGTTAATATTGATTTAACTTTAGAAGTTGCGCTTCACCTAGGTGATGACACTGTACGTACAGTTGCGATGTCATCTACTGACGGTGTAGTACGTGGATTAGAGGTTACTGATACTGGTAAACCAATTTCTGTACCAGTTGGAGATGTAACACTTGGACGTGTATTTAACGTACTTGGTGAAAATATTGACCTTGATGCACCAATTCCTGCTGAGGCACGTCGTGATGCAATTCACAAAGAAGCACCAACATTTGAACAACTTTCAACTGAGGTTGAAATTCTTGAAACAGGTATTAAGGTAGTTGACCTTCTTGCTCCATACATCAAAGGTGGAAAAATCGGTCTATTCGGTGGTGCGGGAGTTGGTAAAACCGTTCTTATCCAAGAGCTTATCAACAACATCGCACAAGAACACGGTGGTATTTCCGTATTCGCTGGTGTAGGTGAGCGTACTCGTGAAGGAAACGACTTATATTATGAAATGAAAGATTCTGGAGTTATCTCAAAAACAGCGATGGTATTCGGACAAATGAACGAACCACCAGGAGCTCGTATGCGTGTAGCTCTAACAGGTCTTACAATGGCAGAATACTTCCGTGATGAGCAAGGACAAGACGTGTTATTCTTCATCGATAACATTTTCCGTTTCACACAAGCAGGTTCTGAAGTATCAGCCCTACTTGGACGTATGCCATCTGCGGTTGGTTATCAACCAACATTAGCAACTGAGATGGGTAAATTACAAGAACGTATTACTTCTACAAACGTTGGATCTGTAACGTCGATTCAAGCGATCTACGTTCCTGCCGATGACTATACGGACCCGGCTCCAGCTACAACGTTTGCTCACTTAGATGCAACAACTAACCTTGAGCGTAAACTTTCAGAGATGGGTATTTACCCTGCGGTGGATCCATTGGCATCTACTTCTCGTGCGTTATCTCCAGAAATTGTTGGAGAAGAACATTATGAAGTTGCTCGTCAAGTTCAACAAACATTACAACGTTACCGTGAACTACAAGATATCATCGCAATCCTTGGTATGGATGAGTTAGGTGAAGAGGATAAGTTAGTCGTACACCGTGCGCGCCGTATCCAATTCTTCTTATCTCAAAACTTCCACGTTGCAGAACAGTTCACAGGTCAACCAGGTTCTTACGTACCAGTTGCTGAAACTGTTCGTGGATTCAAGGAAATCCTAGAAGGTAAGTACGACTATCTTCCTGAAGATGCGTTCCGTCTAGTTGGTCGAATTGAAGAAGCAGTAGAAGCTGGAAAGCGCATGGGTGTTGAAGCCTAATTAACGGGACCTAGGAGGGTATAAAATGAAGACAGTAAAAGTCAATGTCGTGACTCCTGATGGCCCAGTTTATGAAGCTGATGTGGAAATGGTAAGTGCTAGAGCTCAAAGTGGTGAGCTTGGTATTTTACCTGGACATATTCCTATGGTTGCTCCTCTTCAAGTAGGGGCAGTTAGACTTAAGAAGGGAAGCAACACTGAACTTGTGGCTGTAAGTGGAGGCTTTCTCGAGGTTCGTCCTGATCAAGTTACAATCCTGGCTCAAGCTGCTGAAACAGCTGAGAAGATTGATGTTCAACGTGCTACCGAAGCGAAAAAGCGTGCTGAACAACGCTTGCAGGCGAAACAAGACAATATCGATTTTAAACGAGCTGAGCTCGCATTAAAACGTGCCATCAATCGATTAAACGTAACACAAAACAAATATTAATATGTATGAATATGAAACCCCCAATGGCCAATGGCTGTTGGGGGTTTTTGTGATTACCCTTAAATGCTCGGATTTTCTGCAAAAGTTGAAAGAAGAAAATGATTGTTGATAGATTCGTATGAACACGGGTAGGGTGGGAATTTCAGCGCCGTAGTGAATATAGAAAATACGCAGCCCAATTTATAGGCCTTAGGGTACAGTGTAATATTAAGAAAATCTTAACTTGGTCAATGACCCTATCAGGTGTATAATCAAATACGTGTCTATTAAATATAGATTTAATGGGTGATTTATTTTTTGACGGAGGTTATTATGGGAGAATTAGATTTTATATATCTAGTAAAAATGATTATAATTGGACTTGTTCAAGGTTTTACAGAACCGATTCCTGTATCTTCTAGTGGACATGTTATGATTGCTAGTGAAATTTTAGGATTAGGTGAACAAGGTTTCACATTTGCAATCTTAACGAATACAGCTTCTCTACTAGCAATTGTCTTTATTTATCGAAATGATATTGTCAGACTGATTGTGAATAGTTTCAACTACATAAAGACGAGAGAACGACGTTATAAAAGTGATTTTCGTTTTTCTTGCTTTATTGTGATTGGAACAATCCCTGCTGGTGTACTTGGAGTTTTATTAAATGACTTTATTGCAGAAAATGTAAGTATGACAACCATTGCGTTAATGTTATTTGTAACGGGAATTGCCTTATGGCTTATTCGTAATATGAAAGGTAAAAAAGACGATCATGATCTTACAACAAAGGATGCACTTCTAGTGGGTCTTGGACAGGCTGTTGCGTTAACACCTGGTATAAGCCGTTCAGGGGCAACGATTATTTCTGCCATTGCAGTAGGAATGAAACAGGAAACCGCGCTTCGCTTTTCATTTATGTTATATATCCCAGTGAGTCTAGGTGGTGTGGTACTTGGATTTTCTGACTTCATGAATGAACCGAATAAGGCAGACCTTGCTGTACCTTATTTAACAGCATTCATTGCCACCCTTATCATGACCTATTTTGCATTAAAATGGTTTATGGGAATCATGAAACACGGGAAATTGGTTTACTTTACTTATTATTGCTTTATTGTTGGGGTATTACTATTGGTTTTCTTTTAAAAAACGTAGGATAGATGTAGTAGCTGCATCTATCTTTTTTTATTTTTCATGAAACCTTTTGTCTACTTTTTGTATCTAAGGAATAGGCTGACTCGGAAGGGAGATCATACTTTGGATATTGTAAAGGAAGTGAAAAAGGCAAGGCGGGGAAGTAAATCGGCCTTTGAAAAATTAATAGTGGCCCATAAGCTTTTGATATATCGAGTTGCCAAAACCGTACTTTCAAATGATGAAGATTGTGCCGATGCAATTCAAGAGGCCATTATTAAAGCCTATCAAAAAATAGAGACGTTAAAAGAACCTGCATATTTTAAAACCTGGTTATGCCGAATTGTCTTAAATGAATGCTACCAACTGTTGCGACAAAAAAAGAATGTGCTAAACATGGAAGAGTGGTTGGAACCTCAAATAAAAGAAAAGGGCTATGAGGAAGTTGAGCTGGAGCAGATGCTTAGCAAACTACCAGAAGAGCAATCACAATTATTGAAGCTTTTTCATATTGAGGGAATTTCGGTTTTGGAATTAGCTCATATGTTTGAAGTACCAGAAAATACAATGAAAACGAGGTTACGGCGTGCTCGCGAAAAAATGCGTGAAATTTGGGAAGCAAAGGAGGGCGAAGTTAGATGGAAAAATGGGAAAAACAAATGAAGATGAAAGCAAATCCCCGGCTCCCTGAAAGTGTGGAACAACGTATATCTGATACACTCGGGTCCCTACCCAAAAGGAAGTCTTATTTTCGCCTTTATTCTTCGGCCGCTGCAGTATTAATCATTGGAGCCCTAATGTTTGGAGCCTCTTATATGTCTCCAACTGTAGCTGAAACAATGAGGTCAGTACCAGTAATAGGTTCTATTTTCAAAATGGTTGGGGATGTCGGGACGCAGAAGGGTGAAAAAGAGGGACTTACCACGTTATTAGGCCAGCAGGCTGAAATAAATGGCCAAGTTATTACATTTACAGAAAGCCTCTATGATGGGTCAAAGATTCACATTGGGTATCTAATAGAATCATACACACAAGAGAAGGATATGTTATCAACGGACTTTTTATCGGATATACGTTTCACCATCGATGGGAAGGGTGTTAGCTATGGAATGAGTGCAAACGGTAAGGAGCTAGAAAACGGAGATTACGCGGGCATCATTAGTATTCGCATCCATGATTCTTTACCAGATCAGTTTACCCTTGGAATCGGCTCCCAAAAAGATAGTGCTCTTAATCTGGAATTAGAGATTACAAAACAGGGTGAAAACCGCTCATTTCTTGTTAATCAGACAGTAGAAACGGATGATCTTACGATGCATGTAGATAAAGTAACATTCTATCCAACGAGCACAGAAATCGCATTTCGTCAGGTAATGGATGTTCATACTTTTGAGAATAAAAAGTATGAATGGTTAGACTATCAGGTAGTAGATGATCAAGGGCGAGTACTGCAGCCTTTAAGTGGAGGTGGCCTAGGAGGACCTGAAAAAGACGGCAAGTTAGTGCAGTCAATGACCTATTACTTCGAACCCTTTGAAGAAATTCCACGTTCACTAACGATAAAGCCATATTTGGTAGTAGGGAATGAGAATGTTGAGTATGTGAAAGCTAAGTGGGCAGGGGAAAACGTGACTCTCTCACAAGGTGAAATCGGAGAAATAACGGTATTAGATATGAAAAGCGAAGATGGGATTGTAACCCTCCTAGTCAAAACAAATGGTGCGGATGCATTTTGGCAGGCAAATAGTATTCTACTTGAAGATAAGAATGGAGAAGAAATCCATCAGGAGCAAACACCAAAACGTGTAGATGACGCTGTTAATCAATATGAAATCCAGTTTGACGCAGATGTGACGGAAAATGACATTCAAATAGTGACTTATAAACAAAATGCACCGAACTTTTTGGATGAGTTAGAGGTTACAGTTAAAGTAAGAGAGTAAATGGGACTGCCATAATCTAAGTGAGTCCTAAAGGACACGACATTGATACACCAATTTGCCGTGTCCTTTTTCCTTTTACAATCGCATGTTACGTTTATAAGAATGGATAGAATTTAACTTCTTTCCGATAAAATTTGCTGATACAGATTGGAGTTCCAACTCTCTCGACCAACTGGATCATTGTCCAATATGATGAATTTTATGTGCGATGATATGATGCAAGATGTCATCCACCGAGTAACTTTCCTTATCCCAAGGAACTTTTATAACCTTTCCTTTTGAGTCATCTAAATCCGTGATTAAAATTTCAACTATTTCCCTTCGTAATTTGTCAGATAGAGTTTTAACCATATCAAGCGAACGAAAATCTGCAAACTGTAAGATGAACTCCTCTTTCACTTGAATCCCGCGAATCCAACTATACTCGACATCTACAAGATGAAAAAGAGTAGATAGGATACTTCCTACTCCCCTTGTTTGTTCTTTTTACAAATCCTCTGCCGTTAATTGCTTGCACCACTTAAACCAATCATCTCTTATTCTGCAGTTATATTCAAAAAAAGTGGTTCAAGGAGTACCCTCCTATTTATGTAAAATCCCTAGTTTCACTTATTGTTCAGTAACGAATAAACATTTGTGTCATAGGCCAAACCATTTTGATACATGTAGTTCCTGAGAACACCTTCTTTTTGAAATCCCAACTTGTAGAGCAATTGATTTGAAGCTTCGTTATCTATAAAAACAACGGCCCCTATACGAGTAAGGTGTAGTTCATCGAAACCATATTGAATAACTTTTAATACGGCTTCTGAGGCATACCCTTTTCTCCAATGATTGGGATGTATTTCGTAACCAATTTCAGTTCGTCGATGTTTAGGAGACCAAGCATTAAATCCGATGGTCCCAATTATTCCTTCGGTTCCTTTTATTTCGATTCCCCACCGTATTCCCCTTTTCTCCTTGAAGCTGTTTGCAAAGAAGTCTACAAACGCCTCTGCTTGTTCAATCCGTTCTAAAGTTTCTTGCCCATAATATCTCGTTACATCTTTGTTTGAAAAACAAGCGAATATGCCATCAGCATCTTTCATAGTGATCTCTCTTAGGTGTAATCGCTCTGTTTCTAATATTGGAAACATGCCTTATCTCCCCATTTCTTTGAAAAATAGTAGCTGGATTAATGATTTCTCATGATAAGTACCTCTGATTATAACTTTACCATTCAATTCTAAATAATCTATTTTTTGTTATGAGATCCTTTAGAAATTAGTAAGAGAAAAGGGGGAGGATTTTGAATAGAAGTAAGGTGCATTAGTTAGTAAAAACTAATTTATTAGCCTTTTAGATTTATAATCCCAAGCATTTATCTTTTTGAACAATGATTTTAAATTTAAATTGATAATTTTCGTTATTGGACAATAGTCTATAAGTATAGAAGAATTTTATAAATGATATATGAAGTGTTTAGGGGGAATGGATGTAGTGGAAATCTCACTCTGGTTTTCTGCTAAGATATGAACAGCGAATTTGTACCGATACTTTGAAACTTATTCGCAAGTGGTCCAACTGGAGCCGTTAGGTGAATGGGTTATGTGAGGAGAAACAATACTTTTTGAGATATTTAGAATGAGAAGTTGGTAGAAAATCAAGTGGGTCCGTTCTTTGGGGGGATGAAGGGGAAGAGTCGTTGGAAACTCGTGAGAAATCCTGTTCATTAAGGGGATGAAGGGGAAAAGTCGTTGGAAACTTGTGAGAAATCCCGTTCATTGAATAGATGAAGGGGAAAAGCGGTTGGAAACTCGTGAGAAATCCCGTTCATTGAGGAGATGAAGGGGAAAAGTCGTTGGAAACTCCTATGAAATCTCGTTCATTGAGTGGATGAAGGGGAAAAGTCGTTGGAAACTCCTATGAAATCTCGTTCATTGAGTGGATGAAGGGGAAAAGTCGTTGGAAACTTGTGAGAAATCCCGTTCATTGAGGAGATGAAGGGGAAAAGTCGTTGGAAACTCGTGAGAAATCCTGTTCATTGAGGAGATGAAGGGGAAAAGTCGTTGGAAACTCGTGAGAAATCCCGTTCATTGAATAGATGAAGGGGAAAAGTCGTTGGAAACTTGTGAGAAATCCCGTTCATTGAGGTGATGAAGGGGAAAAGCGGTTGGAAACTCGTGAGAAATCCCGTTCATTAAGGGGATGAAGGGGAAAAGTAGTTGGAAACTCGTGAGAAATCCTGTTCATTAAGGGGATGAAGGGGAAAAGCGGTTGGAAACTTGTGAGAAATCCCGTTCATTGAGGTGATGAAGGGGAAAAGCGGTTGGAAACTTGTGAGAAATCCCGTTCATTGAATGGATGAAGGGGAAAAGCGGTTGGAAACTCGTGAGAAATCCCGTTCATTGAGGTGATGAAGGGGAAAAGCCGTTTGAAACTCGTGAGAAATCCCGTTCATTAAGAGGATGAAGAGGAAAAAACGTTGGAAAATCGAGGGGAACTCCGTTTATTAAGGAGATGAAATTGAAAGAGTGAGTGTGGTGTGGGATGGGGCAAACTTCGTTACAATTTTTAATGTGAAGTTGTTGTTTGTTAAAAGTGGATTCGAGGTGTTAATGCGGGCTGATTTACTTATGTGATATTGAGTAATAAAGGCTGCAACTTCGTTACAAGTAGATGAATTAAGTTAAGTAAGTATGCCAAAAAAGCCTGCGGCCTTTTTGGCTAGGGAGGGAGGCCGAGTGTCGACTGAATCAGTGACTTGATTCTAGTAAGATAGGAAATTTTCCATTTTGACTAAATTAAGATAAATATGAACTGTATAGGCATGAGTACATATTAGATGTGAAGTTGTTGTTTGTTAAAAGTGGATTCGAGGTGTTAATGCGGGCTGATTTGCTTATGTGATATTGAGTAATAAAGGCTGCAACTTCGTTACAAGTAGAAAATTAGGTAAGTACGCCAAAAAAGCCTTCGGCCTTTTTGGCTAGGGAGGGGGCCGAGTGTCGACTGAATCAGTGACTTGATTCTACTAAAATAGGGATATTCCCATTTTGATGAAACTAAAGTTTCATCATTTCAGCCAAGGCTGAAACTGCAAATGAAGTAAAAATGGCATGGTCAAGCAAGCTTTCCCAGCTCATTTTTTCTTCATTTGTCAGAAATGGGAATTTCGGTGAATATGTGCAGGGTTCGGTCGACACTGGGCTGGGTAAAATGCTATAATGTATTCGGTTACATTTTAAATATTTTGTCAATAAAATGTTGGGGATATTGGAGGGGGTTAAATGGGGGATCTTTTGAATCAGTATTTTAATAGTTACTTGATTGTGTTTGTCTTCTTGTTGTTAGGTATTATACTCCCGATTGTGGCGCTGTTTTTGGGGAAGTTGCTGCGCCCGCATGCACCGAGTAAGGAGAAAGCTACTACTTATGAGAGTGGGATTGAGCCGTTCCATGATTCTCGTGTGCAGTTTAATGTACGTTATTATATTTTTGCGTTATTGTTTGTTATTTTTGATGTTGAAACTGTCTTTTTATATCCATGGGCTGTTGCCTACGAAAAGCTCGGAATTTTTGCATTAGTTGAGATGTTGATTTTCGTTGTTATGCTCGTAATCGGCTTAGTATATGCTTGGAAGAAGGGCGTGTTAAAATGGATTTAAAAATGGATGGCATTTCAGATTTAGAGATGGAAGAGTTAAAGAGAAGTGTATTTTTGACGACGCTGGAGCAGGTGAAAGGTTGGGCGCGAAGTAATTCATTGTGGCCACTTACATTTGGTCTGGCTTGTTGTGCTATTGAAATGATGGGGACAGGTTCATCTCATTATGATTTAGATCGGTTCGGTTCGTTTTTCAGGACGTCTCCACGTCAATCTGATTGTATGATTGTATCGGGTACAGTTACGAAGAAGATGGCACCTGTTTTAAAGCGTTTGTATGATCAAATGCCAGAGCCAAAGTGGGTGATTGCGATGGGCTCTTGTGCAACAGCTGGGGGGCCTTATGTGAAGTCGTATTCGGTTGTAAAGGGTGTAGACCAAATTGTTCCAGTTGATGTGTATATTCCTGGCTGTCCGCCGAACCCAGCAGCACTTATTTACGGGATTAATAAATTGAAAGAGAAGATTCGCTATGAGGCTAAAACGGGGAAGAAGGTGATTTAGCGTGAGCGAAGAAAAGGACCTGGAGCAATTAAAGCGGGAGGCTGCCCAGAAGGCAAAGGAAGCTGCGAGAAAGCGGCTAGCCGAAAAAAAGGCGGCTGAGGCGAAAAGTGAAGGGGAATCCAATGATGAAAATATCGACCTTGCCAAAGCGAAAGCAGCAGCAGCTGCAAAGGCGAAGGCAGCGGCGTTAGCCAAGCAGAAGGCAAAGCAGCTAGCCGAAACGGAAGCGGTATCCGGTAAAGGTTCAGAATCATCAGAAGAGGGAGATATTGATTTAGCAAAGAAAAAAGCTGCTGCAGCCGCAAAAGCAAAAGCCGCAGCATTAGCAAAACAAAAGGCAGCAGAATCGGCATCCGCAGAATCATCCGACTCCGATGATAAAGTAACAGCAAAGGCCAAAGCAGCAGCAGCGGCAAAGGCAAAGGCCGCAGCGCTAGCGAAGCAAGAGGCGGCAGCCAAAGCCAGTGAAGGGTTGAATGATGATGAATTAGCCAAGGCGAAAGCAAAAGCAGTAGCAGCGGCAAAGGCAAAGGCCGCAGCGCTAGCGAAGCAAAAAGCGGCTGAAAAGTCTGGTGAAGGGTTGAATGATGACGAATTAGCCAAGGCGAAAGCAAAAGCAGTAGCAGCGGCAAAGGCAAAGGCCGCAGCGCTAGCGAAGCAAAAAGCGGCTGAAAAGTCTGGTGAAGGATTGAATGATGATGAATTAGCTAAGGCGAAAGCAAAGGCAGTTGCAGCGGCGAAGGCAAAGGCCGCAGCAGCAGCAAAAGCCAAAGCGGCAGCTGGTGGTGGCTCAGACGATTTAGCAAAGGAAAAAGCTAAAGCGATTGCGGCAGCCAAGGCTAAAGCAGCGGCAGCAGCAAGGGCAAAAGCTGCTGCGGGTGGGGCAAACGAGGATCCAGAAGAGGTAAAACCGTCACCGAACCAAAAATATTTGGAGAAATATGTCGACGTGATTACAAAGCACCTAGGTGATCATGTTTTAGAAGATTCATATATTAATAACCTTTCAAAAGATGTGCCAACACTTGTTGCAAAACCAGATACATATTTTAAGATTGCACAGTTTTTAAGGTATAATGAGCAGCTTGGATTTGATTATTTATCAGAACTACATGGCACAGATTTTCAAACACATATGGAAATATATGTTCACTTATATTCTTATAAAAACCGTCAATCTGTTGCGTTAAAAGTAAAGATAGACCGTGATGCACCATTAATTCCATCTCTTCAACCTCTATGGGAAGGTGCTAATTGGCCAGAGCGTGAAGCCTATGATTTACTCGGGATTACGTTTGAAGGGCATCCGAATTTAACACGAATTCTACTGCCAGACGACTGGGTGGGACATCCACTTAGAAAAGATTATGAACCGTTTGATGTGGAGGTGTAGCATATGATTCGTACCGAAGAAATGCTCCTCAATGTAGGACCACAGCATCCAAGTACGCATGGTGTATTCCGTCTCGTTGTTAAAATTGATGGAGAAATCATCAAAGAAGCTACACCCGTAATTGGATATCTACATCGTGGTACCGAAAAACTTGCGGAGGATTTGCAATACACGCAGATCATTCCATATACAGACCGGATGGATTATTTATCTGCAATGACCAATAACTATGTGCTTTGTCACGCAGTTGAAACCATGATGAATATTGAGATTCCAGAACGTGCTGAATATTTGCGGGTGCTTGCGATGGAATTAGGCCGAATTGCGAGCCACCTTGTATGGTGGGGAACCTATTTACTTGATATCGGAGCAACAACACCATTCCTTTATGCGTTTAGAGAAAGAGAAATGATTATTAATCTATTAACAGAGCTTTCTGGTGCAAGGCTAACCTTTAACTATATGCGGGTTGGTGGGGTGAAATGGGATGCGCCTGAAGGGTGGATTGAAAAAGTAAAAGATTTTGTTCCATATATGAGATCACAGCTCCCTGGTTATCACCAGCTAGTTACAGGAAACGAAATTTTCCGTGACCGTGTCATTGGCGTTGGAAAATATACAAAGGAAGACGCTCTAAATTACTCTTTAAGTGGATCGAACCTCCGTTGTACAGGGGTGAAATGGGATCTTAGAAAAGATGAGCCATATTCGATCTACGACCGTTTTGAATTTGATGTTCCAACAAGAGATGGAGGAGATGCATGGGCACGTTATCATTGTCGAATGGCAGAGATTGAGGAATCTCTTAAAATAATCGAGCAAGCCGTGGAACAATTCCCAGAGGAAGGCCCCATCATGGCGAAAGTTCCAAAAATTATCAAACCACCAAAAGGGGAAGCATTTGTACGTATTGAATCACCACGTGGGGAAATTGGCTGTTATATTGCGAGTGATGGAAAAAAGGAACCCTATCGTATGAAAATTAGACGTCCATCATTCTACAATCTCCAAATCCTCCCGAAACTATTAAAAGGTGAAAACATGGCGAACTTGATTGCGATCTTAGGTGCAATTGACATTGTCCTCGGGGAGGTAGACGGCTAATGATGGAAAACCTACTAAATTCACCTCCGAGTTGGCAGAATTTTGGCATTTTCTTTTTACTGGCAACCGTCTTGCTTTTTGTTATTTTAGGATTTGTTACCTATGCAATCCTTGCAGAACGTAAAGTCATGGGATTTATGCAGGCTCGTCAAGGACCAAACCAGACAGGGGGCCGTTGGGGACTCTTACAAACCGTAGCAGACGTCCTAAAACTTCTCATTAAAGAGGATGTCATCCCAAAGGTGGCGGACCGTCCATTATTTATTCTCGCACCAGTACTTGCATTTGCTCCAGCCTTTATGGTTGTTGCAGCAATCCCGTTCACAGATAGCTATCGATTTGCAGATATTGGAGTGGGATTGCTGTATTACATTGCTGTTTCTGGTCTTACAACGATTGGAATTGCAGCTGGTGGGTGGGCATCCAATAACAAATATGCCCTATTGGGAGGAATGCGTGCTGCAGCACAGATGATCTCCTACGAGATTCCACTGGTGATGTCCGTCATCGGAGTTATTTTACTATCTGGTAGCTTGAATCTTTTCGATATTGTGGAGGCACAGGATAAGGTTTGGTTTATTTTTGCACAACCTATTGCCTTTATTGTCTTTTTCATCGCGTCTGTTGCAGAGCTTAACCGTGTTCCATTTGACTTACCTGAAGCAGAATCAGAGATTGTTGCTGGTTTCCATATTGAGTATTCAGGATTTCGTTGGGCATTCTTTATGCTTGCAGAATATGTGTATATGTTTGCGATGGCCGCATTAACAACCGTTCTATTTTTAGGTGGCTGGAAGCCAGTTCTCTTCTTAGACTTTATTCCAGGTGCTGTTTGGTTCTCCTTGAAATTTAGCTTAGTCATATTTGTTTTAATCTGGTTCCGATCCACATTCCCACGTTTACGTGCGGACAGACTCATGGAATTCGGCTGGAAAGTTCTACTCCCAATTGCTTTAGCAAACATCTTCTTATCAGCCTTAATTAAAGAACTATTTTTCTAAAGTGTGTGTTTAAAAAGGAGGGCGAAAAGGACCGCGTCGACAAGAACGCGACGTCCTGTCGCAATGTCGACACTAGCACGTCATGTGCGTCGAAAGTTTATGGCGGCGCAGCTTTGAGTACTGGAACGTATGCAGTCAATACGTGAGGAACGAAGAGGCAAGCCAACGTGCTTCCACAGGATGTGGTGACTTCGACGTTCGACACAGGACATGTCGGTAGTTAGTCGAAGTTCCTCTACCGATGTGTCATTTTCGGCCGACTCAAGAAAACTACCTTATAAAAGGGGTGACAGCGATATGTTTGGCTTACTAAAAGGGATGAAATATACCCTTAGTCAATTAACGTATAAAAAAGTCACATATGATTATCCAAATGAACCCTTGCCACTACCGGACCGCTTTCGTGGTATTCAAAAGTTCTATCCAGAAAAATGCATCGTATGTAATCAATGTGCCAACATTTGTCCGACCGATTGTATCCAGTTAA
The DNA here is from genome assembly GCF_964021195.1 of Bacillus nitroreducens. Classification (NCBI taxonomy): domain Bacteria; kingdom Bacillati; phylum Bacillota; class Bacilli; order Caryophanales; family Bacillaceae; genus Bacillus; species Bacillus nitroreducens. Next base: position 1,336,206 of record NZ_CAXHYI020000003.1, read on the forward strand.
CGGGGAAAAAGCACCCTGATCCGACCAAAAAAGGAAAAGTCATTGATACGTATGACATAAACTTCGAAATTTGTATCCTATGTGATCTTTGTACTGAGGTTTGTCCAACTGAAGCCATTGTTATGACAAACAATTTTGAGCTAGCAGAATACAGTCGTGATGAGTTATTTAAAAACCTCGAATGGTTAGATGAAAATGATACGAATGTAAGGAAGGAGAATAAAGTGTGACTGGAGAATTTTTGGCCTTTATAATCCTTGCAATTAGTGCGATTGGCGGCGGTATCTTAATGTTAAACCTCCAAAAGGTCATCCACATGGTCATCGCACTTGTATTCACCTTCATTAGTATCGCAGGTTTGTACGTCATGCTTCATGCGGAATTTGTGGCAGCTGTGCAAGTCTTAATTTATTCGGGTGCTATCACCATTTTAATGCTATTTGGAATTATGTTGACCAAACATAATGATACGAGTGAGCCAAAAGTAAGTCGTGGTCGAACGATTATGGTTCTAGGTGGAATCCTCGCATTTGGTTTCGCCGTTTATCTTGGGATATACGATTTGGACTTTGGTCAACAAGCTACTGATTTACATGTGAATAATACAGAGAAAATTGGAATAGAGCTTTACGCAAAATATGTAATTCCATTTGAATTAACATCAGTTGTCCTACTTGTTGCCTTGATTGGTGCCATCATCTTAGCGAAAAAAGACAAAGAAGAGGAGGCGAAGGAGGAATGAGTTCAGTTCCATTAGCAGCCTACCTTGTACTGGCGTTAATTTTATTTTGTATCGGTCTTTATGGGGCGTTCACAAAAAGAAATACTGTTATCGTATTAATCTCCGTTGAATTAATGCTCAATGCCGTTAATATTAATTTCGTGGCATTTAGTAAATACGGAGTAGTCCCAGGCATTACAGGGCAAGTCTTCTCGCTGTTTGTGATTGCGATTGCAGCAGCCGAATTTGCTGTCGGGTTAGCCATTCTGATGGCATTATACCGAAATAAACGGACAGTCAACATTGATGAAATGAACACAATGAAGCATTAGTTCAATCTTTGAAAAATCGTCTTGGTAAAGGTAGTGGAATATGGGTGCCTGAACTTCCGCACCTTTTCACGCAAAGATCAAAGAAGGGGATTGTGATACGATGATGGAAAATGCATGGATCATACCGCTTTTCCCGCTTATCTCTTTTTTGTTCCTTCTTGTATTCGGTAAGCGAATGAAAGAGTCAAGTGCCTATTTTGGCATCGTGCTAACGTTTTTCTCATTCGTCTACTCGGTGTTGGTTCTCATCAGTCGACTTGGGAATCCAACATACAAATATGAGAGCACGTGGTTATCAATTGGGGATGTTCATTTAACAGCGGGTTTTGAAGTCAATCAATTAAATGCACTTATGCTAGTGGTAGTATCGCTTGTCGCATTTTTAGTACATATGTATGCAAAAGGGTATATGCATGGTGATGAGCGCTTTTCAGTGTTTTATGCGTACCTTGGACTGTTTACCTTTGCAATGCTCGGCTTGGTCATTTCACCAAACCTTCTGCAAACATATATTTTTTGGGAACTTGTTGGACTTGGTTCATTCCTATTAATTGGATTCTATTTTTATAAAGAAGAAGCAAAAGCTGCAGCGAAAAAAGCGTTTATTATGACGCGTATTGGGGATGTTGGATTATTAATTGGGATGATTCTCTTATTCTGGCAAGTCGGTAGTTTTGAATATGATGAAATTTTTAGAGCCGTAGGGGCTGGAGAAATTTCATCCACCATGATTACGTTAACCGCGATCTTAATTTTTGTAGGAGCTGTGGGCAAGTCTGGTCAATTCCCACTTCATACATGGTTACCGGATGCAATGGAAGGTCCGACTCCTGTTTCTGCTTTAATCCACGCAGCTACAATGGTTGCGGCAGGAGTCTATTTAGTGGCGACGACTTTTCCGTTGTTTGCTGCAAGTGAGACGGCCATGATGACAGTTGCGATTATCGGAGCAATTACCGCCATTTTTGCTGCATCTATTGGATTGGCGCAAAAAGACATTAAACGTGTTCTTGCCTACTCAACGGTGAGTCAACTTGGTTATATGATGCTAGCCTTAGGATCGGCAGGATATGTAGCGGGCGTATTCCATTTAATGACACATGCTTTCTTTAAAGCATTGCTGTTCCTAGCAGCGGGTAGTGTCATTCATGCGGTTCACACACAGAACATTGAGGAAATGGGAGGTTTATGGAAAAAGCTTCGTATAACTGGACCATTGTTCTTAATTGGAACACTTGCTATTAGTGGAGTTCCCTTTTTCTCAGGTTTTTTCAGTAAAGATGAAATTTTAATTGCCACCTGGGCACAAGGGAATTACGTGTTGTTCTGGTTAGCGGTGATTGCAGCATTCTTTACTGCATTTTATATGTTCCGTTTATTCTTCATGGTCTTCACGGGTGAATCTAGAGGAAAGGAAATCAATGTAAAAGAATCACCAGGTGTGATGACCTTACCTATGATTGTTCTTGGTGTACTTGCCATTGTGGCAGGATATGTGAACACACCTTGGTTTGGAACCTTTTTAGGGAATTGGTTAACAGAAGGTACGAACTTATATGGACCAGGACATATTGAAGGTCCAGGATGGATTATGGCGGTCGCCACATTTGTATCCTTATTTGGAATTTTGCTTGCTTATGCCATGTATCAACGAAAGTCGATTTCGAGAGACTTTTTCAGCTCACGAGCACCGAATATGTATAGCATCGTCTACAATAAATATTTTATCGATGAATTTTATAACATGACAGTTGTTAATATGACGAAGGTGTTTAGTCTATTCTTACGCTATATCGATGAATTTATAGTAGGTGGTATTGTAAAGGCTGTGGCAGGTATGACGCAAGGAATCGGAAAGCTTGGGTCTAAGCTTCAAAATGGTCAGGTACAAATGTCGACATCCGTTGCATTTGTTGGATTAGCCATCTTGCTTCTCGTTGTGGCACTGACAGGGGGGTACTTAAGATGAACTCAATCATACTCACATTTTTAGTATTCTTCCCAGTTTTAGGTATTGTGATTCTTGCCTTTGTTCCGAAAAACCAAGAAAAAACGATTAAGCTTGTTGGAGTTTTGGCTACCCTTCCTTCACTTGTGTTGGCCCTTTATGTGTACGGGTTTTATATAGGCGGTGGGAACCTTGAAAAGTTTAAGGAATCTGTTTATTGGTTCGGCTTTTTACCAAAGGGCAACCCGTGGGAAGTGAACTATGAGATGGGGCTAAACGGTCTCACTTTAGTTCTTGTCCTGTTAACGACTGTGATTTCTACACTTGCTGCCATTGCATCTGTTCATATTAAGAAGGAATGGAAAGGCTATTTCATGCTCTTCCTTTTACTTGAACTTGGCATGCTCGGAGTGTTTACAGCAGAAAACTTACTCTTATTCTTTGTTTTCTTTGAAATGACGCTAATCTCTACTTTTTTCTTAATTGGAAAATGGGGTTATTTTGAAAAAGAAAAAGCTGCATTTAGCTTTTTAATCTATAACGGGCTAGGTTCAGCGATTTTATTAATTGTGATTATGATTATGTTTGCAAAAGCAGGGACTACGAATATTGAAGCTTTAACTTCAATTTTCACAAGTCCTTCAGATAGTTTGCCTATACCAGGCGAATTTTCAACTGATTTACGTCTTGGGTTATTAATTGCAATCATCATCGGATTCGGAATTAAACTTCCTATATTTCCGTTGCATACATGGATGTTACGCGTTCACGTACAAGCACCACCATCCATCGTAATGATTCACTCGGGCATCCTTTTAAAAATTGGGGCATACGGGATGATTCGCTTCGGGATGGGATTTTTCCCTGATGAGTTTGCCACACTTGCACCAATAGTCGCTGTACTTGGGGTGATTAATCTTTTATATGGAGCATTTTTGGCTTTCGTTCAAAAAGACTTCAAAATGGTGCTGGCATATTCAAGTATTTCTCATATGGGAATTGTGTTAATTGGACTTGGCGCTATGAATGAAGCAGGAGTTCAAGGAGCAGTATTTCAAGTTGTGTCACACGGCTTGATCTCAGCCTTGTTGTTCTTCTTAATTGGTGTCATGTATGAACGTGCAGGGACATCCTACATTAACAAGCTAGGTGGACTTGCTAAGGTGATGCCACTAACAGCTGGATTTTTACTAGCAGCTGCAATGGCTTCTCTTGGATTACCAGGAATGTCTGGCTTTGTGAGTGAGTTTATGGCCTTCCTTGGATTATTTAAGGAAATGCCAGTCCTTGCCGCAGTGGGTGCAATTGGTATTATCATGACAGCTGTCTATTTACTTCGTGCTGTATTAAATGTGACGTATGGAAAAGCTAATCATTCCTATCAGGGTGCGGTAGATTTGCGTCCAATAGAAATGGTACCAGTCTTTGTGTTACTTGCGTTTATCGTATTAATTGGCGTATATCCAAGTGTGCTAACACAACCATTGAAGGTTACACTTGAAACAATCATGTTAGGGTTAGGAGGGTGAGCCGATGGATATTGAAACTTTGCTAAGCTTTGATTGGGGAGTAATGGCACCAGAATTTATCATCCTCGGTGTTGCAACCCTTCTATCATTACTTGACTTATTTATGGGTAAAGATAGGGACAGAAGGCCGCTTGGATGGGTTGGTATTGTAGGAATCCTTATTGCCATCGGATTTACGGTTTCTTTTATTGGAAACGATGTTACGTCAATACTATACGATACATTCCGATTAGATTCCTTTGCGCTTGCGTTTAAATTGATCTTATTAGTTGGCACAGGCCTCGTCATTCTATTGGCGATGAGTTATGAATCAAATGATGTCGCCGAGTTTCGCGGGGAGTTTTACTACCTATTATTAGCCGCACTTCTAGGTACGATGATTATGACATCAAGTGCTGATTTGATTACATTATTTATTGGCTTAGAATTGCTTTCTATTTCATCCTATATATTAGCGGGACTAAGAAAACGTCATAAACTGTCAAATGAATCAGCGATGAAATATGTAATTAACGGAACGGTTTCAACTGCAATCTTTTTATTTGGTGTCAGTTATGTATATGGCCTAACTGGTACATCCAACTTAAATGAGATTTTTATGAAATTAGGAAATCTGCAGGATCCACAGCATATTTATATCATCGCACTGGCATTGTTTATGATTGTAGTCGGGCTCTCTTTTAAAATTGCAGCTGCTCCTTTCCATATGTGGGCACCTGATGTGTATCAAGGAGCACCAACTCCTGTTACAGCATTCTTAAGTGTGGTTTCGAAGACGGCGGGGTTTGTAATCATCCTGCGCATCATTGTTACAGCATTTATTCAAGTACCATCTGGTAACGAAGATTCGCCTTATTTGTTATTCCACTTGCAAGATTTATTAGCTATTATCGCAGGTGCAACCATGATTATTGGAAATACAATTGCACTTAGACAACGAAATGTGAAGCGGATGATGGCATACTCAAGTATTGCTCACGCAGGATATATATTAGTAGCATTTGTCGCTTTCTCATATTTTATGATGGATGCGATTTGGTTCTATCTAGTTGCCTATCTCTTAATGAGCCTTGGATTCTTCGCCAGCCTTCAGGTGATTACACAAAAATCAGGATCTGAGGATATAAGTCAGTTTGCTGGATTGTATAAGCGCTCGCCTGTCTTAGCTGTTGGACTTGGCATTTTCATCCTGTCACTAGCAGGCATTCCAGGAACTGCAGGCTTCATCGGTAAACTGGAGATTTTCATCGGGGCATTAATGACAAGTCCGTCGCATTATATGCTGGCATCCATTATGATTGCCACAACCGTCATATCGTATTTCTATTACTTTGGGATCTTAACACAAATGTTCTTCAGACCAGCTGAAGACAATAGCAAAATCAACCTTCCTACTGGAGTATTAGTTGTAGTTATCGTTACAATAATCGGTACAATCGGCTTCGGAATCTTCCCAGGTGTCGCATTTGAATTCATCCAACAATTCGACAGCTTCAGAGATTTTATAAGCTTAGAAACCTAAAAAACAAGCCGCGGCTCTTGACCTCCACAAAACAGGAGAAATCAAGAGCCGTTTTTTTGAAGGAAAAAGTAGAACAGGGGGACGGTTCTACTGTTTACCTAAAAACTGGGAAATACTAAAGTTGTCGTGTGTGGGATTGTCGAAGGTGTGGGAAAGGAGTGTAATCTTAGAGACCTAGTTGTGTTATCAGTCTCCTAATAAGAGGAAAGGCCGTGGAGAGTAGTCGACATCCTAAAATCAGGAAAGTGGTGTACCTCCAGAGCCTGTGGAGTACAGTCATTCTCCTAAAATCAGGAAAATGGTGTAGCTCCAGAGCCTGTGGAGTACAGTCGTTCTCCTAAAATCAGGAAAGTGGTGTACCTCCAGAGCCTGTGGAGTACAGTTATTCTCCTAAAATCAGGAAAATGGTGTAGCTCCAGAGCCTGTGGAGTACAGTTATTCTCCTAAAATCAGGAAAATGGTGTAGCTCCAGAGCCTGTGGAGTACAGTCGTTCTCCTAAAATCAGGAAAGTGGTGTAGCTCCAGAGCCTGTGGAGTACAGTCATTCTCCTAAAATCAGGAAAGTGGTGTAGCTTCAGAGCCTGTGGAGTACAGTCGTTCTCCTAAAATCAGGAAAGTGGTGTATCTCCAGAGCCTGTGGAGTACAGTCATTCTCCTAAAATCAGGAAAGTGATGTATCTCCAGAGCCTGTGGAGTACAGTCGTTCTCCTAAAATCAGGAAAGTGGTGTATCTCCAGAGCCTGTGGAGTACAGTCGTTCTCCTAAAATCAGGAAAGTGGCACGCCTCTAAAGCCTGTGGAGTGCAGCCAACATCCTAAAATCAGGAAAGTGGGACAACTCCAAAGCCCGTGCAGTATAGTCACCCTCCTAAAACCTGAAAAGTAGCGCAACTCCATGACCTATAGAGTGATGATATTCTTCTAAATTCAGGAAAGTAGCATATCCCCAACGCCCGTTGAGTGTACCCTTTTAAAATCAGGAACCTGATGCAACTCCAGAGCCTGTGAAGTGCTGCCATCCTCCTAAAATATGGAGATCGATGCGCCTCGAAAGCCCGTGCAGTGTTTCCACACTCCTAAAACCAGGAAAATGCCGAAACTCCAAAGTCCAAATAGTGTAGCACCCCCTAAAACCAGCAAAACAAAGCCTCTTAAATGCCCATTCACAAAGTACTAAACGCCCACCAAATTTATCCAATTATTTAGTTCGTTTTTGAGGACTTTCATTCGTAAACGTGGTAAAATGGAGTGGTGTGATTTTAGAATAGCCACAGAATTGGTCTACAAACCAGTTGTCACTGCTAATTAGTGGCGTACATAGATTATGATCTAAAGGGGTGAAATGATGTTAGCTGGGTTTGGATACCAAGCACTCATAAGTATTATTTCGCATTTGATTTTCATTGCGGTTACGTGGTGGGCCTTGCAGAGCATTCGGTATGAGCATTTAGTAAAGCCAAATCATGTATTTCAGGTCCGCGTTCTTCTCGTTCTTGTGACAATTGCAATTGGTTCAACGGTTAGCAATTTCTTTTTAGATTATCTCCTCTGGTCACAACAATTACCAAGTCTTTTTTAATCAAAATATATACAGTAAATATATAGAAATTAAGTCTATGTTGTTGGATTTATTGGGTTTCTCCACTACTTTCCACGTATCTTGGGTTTTGTATTGGAAAAAATGTAAGTATGGAGAGGAAAACAAGTAGTACTACGCATTTTTCAAAACAATCCTTAGTTTATCAAGATACGGGAAAATTATATTGGTTCATTCTGGAAACGACAATAATACTAAAGGAATCATAATTGTGTGATGATTTTCACGAGGAAATCCCCCATGCGGGTAACCGCAAGATTGGCCAATCTGAATATCATCAAACTGCACTTATCATTTTGTCTAAAAAAGAAGACAAACCCTCAAAAATAAGAAGTTCCTTTCGTATTACTTGTACTATGTGAACTAATGTAAAAATTGGATACCAAATAAAGCGGTGAATTTTGACATTTTGTCGACAAAAAGTGCGAAATTACCACAAATTTCACTTGTACCAATTTATGCCCAGTGATATGATGTAAATTGGTTTTGTTTAAAAAAATTCACTAAAAAAATGCTGATATGCCCGTTATTGAGCGGTGCAAGCCAATTTAAAATAAAAATGTCACATCATGCATCTACATCCGAGATAGAGACATTTGCCCGGTTGGTTGCATATACTACATCAGTGTGAATTAAGATTCCCACTAAAAGCAATAAATGGAAAAAGATTGGGTTCTATAAACACCTACCAAGATGGAACACCAATTGTCTTGAATGAATATGAATATATAGAAAATGGGACGCGGAGGGGAATACCTTGGAAAAAATCATCGTCCGCGGCGGTCGTAAGCTAAACGGCACAGTTAAAGTAGAAGGCGCAAAGAACGCCGTTTTGCCAGTTATCGCTGCATCCTTATTAGCAAGTAATGGTAAAAGTGTGATAAATGAAGTACCCACGCTCTCAGATGTGTATACGATTAATGAGGTATTACGCTATTTAAATGCTGAAGTTACCTTTGCCAATAATCAAATCGTTGTCGATGCATCAAGAGAGCTAAAAACAGAAGCACCTTTTGAATATGTACGAAAAATGCGCGCATCTGTGCTTGTTATGGGATCCCTGCTAGCACGCAATGGCCATGCTAGAGTTGCTCTTCCAGGTGGGTGTGCAATTGGTTCAAGACCGATTGACCAACACTTAAAAGGATTCGAAGCCATGGGAGCAACTGTGAAAGTTGGAAACGGCTATATCGATGCCGAAGTCAAAGGAAGACTTCGTGGTGCAAAAGTATATATGGATTTTCCAAGCGTAGGAGCTACAGAAAACATTATGATGGCTGCTACACTTGCTGACGGATTGACTACAATTGAAAACTGTGCAAAAGAACCAGAAATTGTAGATCTAGCTAACTTCCTTAATGCAATGGGAGCAAAGGTTAGAGGCGCAGGCACAGGCACGATTCGTATTGAAGGTGTAAAAGAACTGCATGGAGCAACACACAATATTATCCCTGATCGCATTGAAGCTGGCACCTTCATGGTGGCAAGTGCAATCACTGGCGGTAATGTTCTTGTACAAGGTGCAGTACCTGAACACCTTAGCTCACTTATTGCAAAAATGGAGGAAATGGGCGTTACCATCATTGAAGAACCAGATGGATTACGAGTGATTGGACCAGAGACTTTAAAGGCAGTGGATATTAAAACAATGCCTCACCCTGGTTTTCCAACAGATATGCAATCACAAATGATGGCATTATTACTTCGTGCAAAAGGCACAAGTATGATCACAGAAACGGTATTTGAAAATCGTTTCATGCATGTCGAAGAATTCCGACGCATGAATGGCGATATTAAAATTGAAGGTCGTTCTGTCATTATTAACGGAGAATCTCAGTTACAGGGCGCTGAAGTAGCCGCAACGGACTTACGTGCCGCAGCTGCACTTATTCTTTCAGGATTAGTTGCAGATGGCTATACTCGTGTAACTGAATTAAAGCACTTAGACCGCGGATATGTAAACTTCCACGAAAAGCTTGCGGCATTGGGTGCTGATATCGAACGCATTAACGAAGCCACAGAAAGCGAAAGCCCAGTGGAAGAAGCCAAAGTAAACTTTTAATACCCGCGAACAAAGCTAGGGAACTTACCCATACATGGTAATATCTCTAGCTTTTTTATTTTTATACATTTTCTTCATTTTTTACACTGGAAGATAACAAGACAAACTCTAATTTCCCTTTCATAGTAAATTGGATAGGTAGGATATACATATTTTAAAAATTTTTAAGTCATAAATGCTTGTCCATTCCCATAAATATTGATATATAGGTGCATGTTTACGTGCAATTAAATTCAAAGTGGAGGCTTGCATTCATGAAACAGATTAAACCCATCGTTGTACTAGTTTCTGTTCTTTTCGTCCTGATTTTATTGATTCCATCGATGCTCGTCATTCCGTTCTCGAATAAGGATACGGGAAAACTAGCTGAAGAACAACAGACAAATCCAGAACCGCCTCAAATTGCCTCGGGACCTACAGTAGAAGTTGCTGTCCACCGTGTTAGTGCTCAGAAGATTGAGAATGTGCCACTTGAAGATTATGTGGTCGGTGTGCTGGCTAAGGAGATGCCTGCAGAATTTGAGCTTGAAGCATTGAAGGCTCAAGCGTTGGCTGCGAGAACATACGTGGTTAGACATATGTTAAGTGAGCAAAAAATAGGTGTTCCAAAAGGTGCAGATGTGTCAGATACAACAAACCACCAAGTGTATAAAAGCATTGAGGAATTAAAGTCGGAGTGGAAAGGCGATTACAACTGGAAAATCGAAAAAATTACGCAAGCCGTGAAGGAGACACAAGGTCAAATCTTAACATATGATGGTGCACCAATAGATGCTCAATTTTTCTCTACAAGCAATGGCTATACAGAAAACTCCGAGGACTACTATAAAAATGAGTATCCATATTTGAAGAGCGTATCAAGTCCATGGGATGTCAATACTGAAAAATTCTTAAGTCAAGTGCAAATGCCAGTTGCTGATTTTGAACAAAAACTCGGCATTAAACTTGGTGATAGTAAAAATGTCGGAAAAATCACTGCTCGCACGCAATCCAATCGTGTTGCAACTGTGGAGGTTGGTGGAAAATCATTTACCGGAAGAGAAGTTCGTGAAAAGCTAGGCCTCCGTTCCAGTGACTTTACATGGGAGCGTAAAGGCGATCTCATCGTTATTCAAACAAAAGGATACGGTCACGGAGTTGGGATGAGTCAATATGGTGCAGATGGAATGGCAAAAGAAGGTAAGAACTATAAGGAAATTGTGAAGCATTACTACAAAGATATAGAAATTTCATCCACAGAGAACTTTTTAAATAAATTAACAGTGAAAAAGTAAGACAGGGGATATTCCTCTGTCTTTTTGTTTTTTAAGGGACTATGAATCTATAATTCAAAAAATAAAACAGAAGAACCGTCCCCGTGTTCTACCCAGTTTTCTACCAATTGGGAGCATGTTTCAATTTAGTGGAGGATGTTTCCATATCCACCTAGTTAAATAGTCGAGAGCCTGTTAAATCCTTATATATCCCGAAAAATCCAAATATATGCAATTTGTGGAATTGGTTTGAATAGTTATACAATTTTAAGGGAGTACAAGTTTTCGAACGTGTATACGTTTCAAAAAATCGGTTTAAAGAGAAAAATGATACGATTTTAAAAAATAAACAGGGGGTATGTAAGGGAATGAAAAAGAGACTTTCGATTTTGTTTTTAGTACTAGTTATGGGTTTGATGACTGCTTGTGGAACAGGACAAGAAGCAAGTGGCAAGACAGGAGAAGGCAAAGGTTCTGCAAGTTCACTAGACGAGCTTAAAGAAAAAGGTACCGTTACAATTGGTTTTTCAAACGAAGCACCGTATGCTTATCAAGACCCCAAAACAGGTGAATTAAAAGGAGCAGCTGTTGAGATTGCAACTAAGGTGTTTAACAATATGGGAATTGAAAATGTGGAAGGACAAATCGCTGAGTGGAATCAATTGATTCCAGGAGTAAAAGCAGGAAAATTCGATGTCATCACAGCAGGAATGGCGATCTTACCCGAACGTGCACAACAGGTCGAATTTGGTGAACCAGAAATTCAGTACGGTGAAGGATTAATCGTTGAAAAAGGGAATCCATTGGATCTTCACAGCTACACTGATATTGCAAACAATCCTGATGTAACTGTTGCGGTTATGTCTGGTGCAACAGAAATCGAGTTTCTAAAAGAGATGGGTGTGAGTGAAGACCAAATCCTTGAGGTTGCTGATATTCCAGCTACATTCTCTGCCGTACAATCAGGTCGAGCTCAAGCAACAACTGGGACTGAAATGACAGTAAAAATGGCCTTGGAATCTTCGGATCAAAATGCCTTAGAATTTGTGGAGGATTTTGAACAACCTGATATCAAAGGTGTACCAAGTTATGGTGCGGCTGCCTTTGCAAAAGGGAACGATGATCTCGTCGAGGCTTATAACGCGGAACTTAAGAAGTTGAAAGAAAATGGAGAGATCCTTGATCTCATTACCCCATCTGGCTTTGGTGAAGGAAATCTTGTTCCAAATGATTTAACAACGGAGCAGGTAATCGAAAGTTTAAAATAACACGGGGAAAGAGAACAGGTCTCCCAGTTGGGGGACTTGTTTTTTTGGCTCTATAATATTTGTTGGGGTTTAAACAAAATTTTGTGTGCATAAAAAAACACGCAAACTCCTCATTCATTTATACTTGAATTGTCTAGAAACAAGTCTAAAGAATGGAGTTGCGTGTATATGGATTTTACCATGATTATTCCTGGATTAAAAGGGTCTATCCTAACCAATGTTGAAGAAGTGGGCGAAGTTATCCGCCTGTACGTTGAAATGGAGCGAAAAGTACATCGGTGCCCTAAATGTAATCAAAGGACGAGTAAAATTCATGACTATCGTATACAAAAAATTCAACACTTAAAGTGGTTTGAAAGAAAAACCCAAATCTTTTATAAGCGTAGACGATATGTCTGTGAATGTGGGAAACGTTTTTCAGAGAAAAATCCTTTTGTCATGCGTTATCAACGTACCTCAATAGAATGGAATCAAGCTATATCAATTAAAGCGATTAAAGGAAAAACATTTAAGGAAACAGCTGAAATCTACGGGTGTTCATCTTCAACCATTATACGTCGATTCGATCAAATTTCACGAAGTGAAATTCGTCCGGTGGAAGAATTACCTACAGTTATAGCTATTGATGAATACAAGGGTGATACCCGCGAAGGGAAATACCAGTTAATCATTGCGAATGGGATAACAAAAGAACCGATTGATATTCTACCAAATCGTTATAAACGTACGATAAAAGACTACTTAAGAAAGCACGGATCTAGAGTGCAAATAGTCATAATGGATATGAATCATTCCTTTAAAGCAGCCGTTCAAGAGGCATTAGGTAAACCTGTTATTGTAGCTGATAGATTTCATTTTTGTCGTTACATCTATTGGGGGCTTGATGGAGTAAGACGTCGAGTACAAAACCAATTTCATGGCTACGACCGTAAAAAGTGTAAACGTATGAAACATGTCTTTCATAAAGACTGCCAACGCTTAACTAAGGATGAGAAATGGCATTTAAATCGTTACTTGGAGATGTCGAATGAACTCAAACAAGCATATGAAATTAAAGAGGCATATCGTTCTTGGTTTTTACGTGCCAAAGAAAACGGAAAAAACAGTATCAGTTTGGTTAAAAAGGAATTGGAAGAACTATATAAGTTAATTGAGGATTCAAAGATACCTGAAATGATTAAAGCAATAAAGACCATACAAAATTGGCAAGTTGAAGTATTAAATAGCTTTGCCTATGAATATTCAAATGGGTTTTTAGAGGGAATTAATAATTCAACCAAAGTTCTAAAGAGAAATGCTTATGGATTTAGAGTTTTTGAACGCTTTAGGGCGAAGATTTTATTAACACACAAGTATAAAAGAATTGGGGTACATATTGGTTAACCGAGTTGGTGTGATTCTCCTCTATAAAAAATGATGAATGGTACCATCCATCATTTTTTATAGAGGCCACCAAGCGTAGCGCGGTAGCCTAAAACCCCAACATTTGATTTAGAACCGTTTTTTTTGTTAAAAACTTCAAAGAGTGAGATTTTCTTAAATGTTGTTAATTACAACTGGCAATATGTGGATCGCTAAGATGTTGCCAAAATAACTGGCACAACTAGTCTTTGTTTATAGTCATTAAAAATACGGGCAGTTATCTTTCGCTCAAAACCTAAATGGTTTTACTACGAGAGGGATCTACTGCCCGTAATTGCTGAATAAAACGAGGTGAGTCCAATTAGTCAAATAGGTGAAATCTTTTCAATATTACTTCAGGGTCTAAATATTACGCTACTCATTTTAGGTACATCCGCCATTTTCTCCTTTCTTGTTGCATTTTTAGCGGGATTTGGTCGGTTATCAAAAAATATCATCATTCGAAAATTTACTGGATTTTACGTAGAAATATTTCGAGGAACCTCTTTAATCATTCAGTTGTTTTGGTTCTTCTATGCCCTTCCAATATTATTTGGGATTCATTTAGGTTCCGAATTTTGGGCATGTGTGATTGCTATTTCGATGAACTATGGAGCCTACATGTCAGAAACGGTACGTGGTTCAATCCTCTCTGTTTCAAATGGACAAACGGAAGCCGCTATTGCGCTTAATATGTCACGTTTTCAGCGGATGAGACTTGTCATTTTACCCCAAGCGGTAAAGATGATGCTTCCAGAGTTCGGAAATTATTTGATTCAAATGCTAAAGGCAACATCACTCATTTCACTCGTAGGCATGGCAGATATAGTGTATAGAGGTCAACTTTATACAAGTACCAATCTTTCTTCGACTCCTACCGTTTACTTATTCATACTTATCTTTTATTTTATCATTGCCTTACCTTTAATTTGGTTAACAAAGTGGGCAGAAAAGCAATCATCGAAGGGAGTGGCTAGTCAATAATGTGGGATTGGAATATGTTTTTTGGATCACTTCCAAGTATATTCAAAGGCATGTGGGTGACCCTCGGGGTGACAATTGCTTGTTATCTTTTTGCGATGGTATTCGGATTTGTCTGGGTATTTTTAAAGAGAATCCCATTTAAACCATTTCAGTGGATCGTGTCATTTGTTTTAGAGTTCATCCGATCGACACCACCACTTGTGCAATTATTTTTCTTGTTTTTTGGGTTACCAATGGTTCCGTATGTTGGGGTTAGCTTAAGTCCATTTACGGTCGCTGTACTAGGTCTTGGAATTCACTTTAGTACATATATTTCTGAAATTTATCGTTCTGGTATTGAATCAGTTGATAAAGGGCAGTGGGAAGCGTCGATTGCGTTAAATATGTCCATAAAGGATCGCTGGACAAAAGTGATCCTTCCACAAGCAATCCCACCAACCATCCCTATGCTTGGGAATTATTTAATCATCATGTTCAAGGAAGTGCCGTTAACATCGACAGTGGGTGTTGCGGGTATGCTCCTTATGGCAGATAAATTTGGAGCGAGAAATTGGGCTTATTTAGAACCTTATACATTAGTGGCGATTTTCTTCCTATTATTAAGTTACCCATCAGCTATTCTGATAAAAAAATTGGAAAATAAACTGAATCGCCGATTTGATAAGACGGATCCAACTGGAGCAAACAATGTGAAAAAGGGAGTGGCAGTCAATGGCTGAGCCGATTGTAACATATAGAGATGTGACGAAATCCTTCGGTGAGGTGGATGTCTTAAAAGGAATAAACCTAGATATTGCACCAGCTGAAAAGATCGCGTTAATTGGGCCAAGTGGGTCAGGTAAAACGACGATTATTCGTTTGTTAATGACGCTGGAGGAACCCTCATCAGGTATCATTGAAGTAAACGGTCAAAATTTGTGGCAAATGGAAAAGAACGGTGAGTTAGTTCGGGCAAATGAAAAGCATTTAAGAAAAATTAGAGGGGACATTGGGATGGTGTTTCAGCATTTTAATTTGTTCCCACATATGACCATTTTAGAAAATTGTATGACAGGTCCGATTCATGTGAAAGGTGAATCGAAGGAAGAAGCGCGGAAAAACTCGATTGAGATGTTAGAAAAAGTGGGTTTAGGTGATAAGTTAGAAAACTATCCGAATCAACTTTCAGGTGGTCAAAAACAACGGGTCGCAATGGCACGAGCTCTCGTGATGCGCCCAAAAGTGATGCTGTTTGATGAGGTAACTTCTGCCCTTGACCCTGAGTTAGTCGGCGAAGTGCTAGAAGTGATCCGTGAAATTGCCAACGAAGGTGAAATGGCAATGGTGCTTGTAACCCACGAGATGGATTTCGCGCGAGATGTGGCAGACCGTATTATTTTTCTGGAAAATGGTGTAATCGCAGAACAAGGAACACCAGAAGAGGTATTCGAAAATACAAAAAGTGAACGACTTCAGCAGTTCCTAAGTCGTTTCAGATCCTAGAGGGGAAATTACTTCCCCTCTTCTCTTTTGCTAGTTAATCCTTCAACCCACAACAATAGCTTTTTAAACTTCGGTAGTTTTTCTCCAAAATAACTTATTTTTACTATGTAAAAGGCCACGAGCACGCCAATTGTATCTTTAACTAAATCAATGACGGTCGCCGAACGATAAGGGACAAAGTATTGGTGGAATTCATCACTAAATCCATACGCGATCGCAATCAATGCAGCTAATTTGCTCGTGTTGGCAGTAAACTTTCCTTGGACAAGGAAAAACAAAACCCACAGCCCATAAAGAATGCCAAATTCAATCAGATGCAGGGACTCCTTGAACGCACTATCCCATGAAAACGGCGTATTCACAATCGCATCTGCAGGCAAACTAGATAAAACAAAAATCAAGATCATATATAAAAATGGTGCAACTAATAGTAGAAAACGCAACAAAGCTCTCATGATAGTTTCTCCTTCTTAACATGTACTTAGATAGTATAGCATTCATTGGTGGTGCTGGGGAGGTAAGTTGAATGTGATTGTCTGATGATGGAAAAACTAATTTTTCAGCATCTTTGTTAATGAGGTAATGAAGTCCTAAGAGAAACAACTGGCGTTGGGAAGTCCATCATCAGGTGGATGAAGGGCAAAACGTTAGAATTCCGCCCTTCAACTCCTCGTCATCAGGTGGATGAAGGGCAAAACGTTAGAATTTCGCCCTTCAACTCCTCGTCATCAGGTGGATGAAGGGCAAAACGTTAGAATTCCGCCCTTCAACTCCTCGTCATCAGGTGGATGAAGGGCAAAACAATCGAATTCCGCCCTTCAAGTCCTCATCATCAGGTGGATGAAGGGCAAATCGCTAGAATTTCGCCCTTCAATTCCTCGTCATCAGGTGGATGACGTGCAAAACGCTAGAACTTCACCCTCTAAATCCCCTTCATCCACGGTTATGACGAGCCAAACCCTACCTCAAACACCACAAAAAGCACTTCACCCAACTTGTCATTCTTCCCCCACCCAACCCCGCCAGCTTGATCCACACTAGTTCCACAATTTCCACGTACAACTGTACCCCTTTTTTGAAAAATTTTCGAATCTATGAATAATATTTTGAGCTTTGTCGAAAAATAATCCAAAAAAATTTTTTGAAAATGTATATAATTCAACGAATGTGTTCAGAATGGTTGCTGAGGTGATAAACATGAGAGAGGAAGAAAAGAAACGTACTTCTCAAAAATCAAGTTTACAACGTTTATTTAGAAAGCGTTGGGTATTTCCAGCAATCTATTTGGTAAGTGCAGCACTTATTTTAACCGCAGTTTTATGGTTCACTAGCAATAACGATGTAGCGGATGATAGTAAAAATGGTGAAAATCAACCAGGAACTGCTACTGGTGAACAACCAAGTGTACCAGTAAACCAAGCGGCAGAGAACTTTAAGATGCCAGTTGTCGACGAGAATGCAATCGAAGTGTTTAGGGAGTTCTATGATGCAGAGGCTTCAGCAGAAAAGCAAGAAGCAGCTCTTGTAGTCTATAACAATATCTATTCCCCTAACAAAGGGATTGACATCGTCGCTAAAGATGGCGAAACATTTGAAGTAGTTGCATCCCTAGCTGGAACTGTAACACGTGCTGAAAAAGATCCACTACACGGAAACGTTGTGGAGATTGAGCATTCTGAAGGTGTTGTGACAATGTATCAATCTCTTGCAGACTTACAAGTGGCAAAAGGTGACGTTGTCGAACAAGGTGATGTTCTTGGAATGGCTGGCGAAAATCAATATGATAAAGAGGCAGCAATTCACGTTCACTTTGAAATTCGTAACAACGGTGTAGCTGTAAATCCACTTGAGTACTTTGGTCAATCTGTAACTGCACTTGAAAAAGCAGAAGACAAAGAAGCTGCAACGAAGGAAGAAGACAAGCAACCTGAAGAAGATAAGCAGCCAATAGAAGAAGAGAAACCAGAAGACACTAAAAAGCCTGAAGATGAAGAAGGCACTCCTGCTGACGATGAAGATTCAAAAGATGAGGAAAATGCAAGCTCAACGGATGCTTCAATCGGGATGGCAAAAGCCTAAACCAGGAGAAACAGTAGTCTAATCAATGTGGTGGCAACTTTAGCTAATGATTCAACCGATTACTCAATCGAGTAGTCGGTTTTTTTGTGGGAAGACGAAGTCCCAGCTTTCATTTTTGCTATAATTAAGCAAAAAAGTAGAGGGCAAATATGATGAAAAGTACTGATGAGATTTGGAATGAAGTCATCGACACGATTTGTGAGATTGAGTTCCCGTGCGAGAATCAAATGTTGAATGAAGCTTTTCTTGTTTTTCAATACCATGCTGAGCTTGAAAGTGGTGGACATGAGGCTTGGTTGAATTGGTGGCATGAGTATATTGGCGAGGTTGGCATAAAAATGTACATAAAAGAACTAACTACTATTCTTGAAAAAATCGGTGCACATGACTACGTGGTTCTGATTCAAAAATATGGAGAGGACATGTGGAATACCTATCATGCATTAGAAAATGGAGAAATAGACGAAGAACTCTTTTATGAAGTCATCGAAAAAGCCGACAAAGAATATGACAACCTTGAAAACAAGCTCGCGCAACTAATAGAATCTTATTTTGTGAGTATTCATAAACTCATTATTGAATAAATGGATACAAGGCCGCCATATACAAATGGTGGCTTTTTTAGATCCCTTTTTTTCAATAAAGAATGGGTGGAATCGCGAACATTCTCCTTGTCTTAAAAAAATATTATTTTTTACTGAACTTTTTCATGAACTCAAGCGTATTATCTTCGGAAAAACAATTAAAAAGGATGTGACTCAGCTTGACAGGACTTGAAGATATCAACTGGGCGCTGTTTGCCCCGATCGTCGTAATTCAATTGATATTATTGGTAACGGCTTTAATTGATCTTGTGAGAAGTGAAGAAACGAATGGTCCCAAATTAGTTTGGCTGTTTATTATTGTATTGATTAGTATTCTTGGTCCAGTTCTCTATTTTGTCATTGGAAGGAAGAGATAAATGGGGAAAACGCTTGTCTCAATTGAAAATTTAGTAAAACGATTTGGAAAAGAAACGGCAGTAAAGAATCTATCGTTTGAAATAAAAAAAGGAAGCTGTACAGCGCTCCTTGGTCCAAATGGAGCGGGGAAAACAACCACCTTACAAATGTTGGCTGGTCTCCTTCATCCGACTTCGGGAAAAATAGCCTTTGATGGGATGGAAAATGGTGACAACCGTAAATACATCGGATACTTGCCACAGCACCCCGTTTTTTACAACTGGATGACAGCGAATGAATTTTTAGTGTATGTGGGACAGCTTGCCCATTTATCGAAACAGGAATCACAACGAAGAGCGGATGAATTACTAGAATTAGTGGGAATTGCCGATGCGAAGAAAAAGAAGATTGGTGGTTTTTCAGGCGGGATGAAACAGCGCTTAGGTATTGCACAAGCGATGATTCATGAGCCAAAGCTTGTGATGCTTGATGAACCCGTTTCCGCTCTTGACCCAGTCGGGCGACGTGAAGTCATTGAAATGATGCGCCAATTAAAAGAGAAAACAACCATTCTGTTTTCCACTCACGTTCTACATGATGCAGAAGAGGTGTGTGATGATATCATTATCATACGTAAAGGAGAGCTGGCCATTAGTGACTCGTTAGTGGACCTGCGCAGAAAGCATCAGCATGACGTGATCATGATTGAAGCGGAAAACGATATTACCGACTGGGCAAGTGGTTTAACCACACTATCAGCCGTTCAAGAAGTAACTATAGATAAAACAATGGCAACGATTATCGTAACGGAACTTGAAGCGGCAAGGAATGCGATTTTACAAGAGATATGGACGAAGAAAATACCAGTCACGACGTTTAAAATTGGGCAATCATCCTTAGAGGATGTATTTATGAAGGTGGTGAACTCATGAGACAATGGACGGTGTTGTTTAAGAAAGAATGGGTCGAAATGATTCGTAACTTCAAAATAATGTGGATCCCTATCGTCTTTATTTTACTAGGAATTATGCAGCCGATAACCTCGTATTATTTACCTGAAATCATTAAAGCAGCGGGTGAGTTACCAGAGGGGGCTGTGTTTGACATTCCAGTTCCAACTCCACAAGAGGTTATTGTGCAAACCTTGGGACAGTATAGCCAAATTGGGATTCTCATCCTGGTGTTGGCATTTATGGGGATCGTGGCAGCGGAAAAGAACAGTGGTGTGTCTGACATTATCCTCGTAAAACCCGTTTCATTCGCAAATTACATTACCGCAAAATGGGTAAGCATTGCGATTATGACACTTGGCTCATTCTTCTTAGGTATCCTAGCATCTTGGTATTATACGGGGATTCTAATAGGTGAGATCGAGTTCGGAGAATTAATGAAAGGCTCACTTGTGTATGGAACCTGGCTGTTGTTCTTGGTGACGGTCACACTTCTTTTAAGCTCACTATTTAAAAGCAATCTCTTAGTCGCTTTAATGTCGCTTTTACTGGCGATTGGGTTGTCAGCAAGCACATCGCTTCTCTCAAAGTGGATGATGTGGAGTCCAGCGAGGCTCTCAACCCATGCAAGCTCGCTCTTGTTAACAGGAAGCCCAGATAAACAATTTACTCTATCAATCTCTGTCACACTCCTACTCATTCTACTATTAATCGCTAGTTCCATCTTCCTTTTTGCGAAGAAAGAAAGAGTAGCATAAGTAAACTAGGCGTGGCCAATCGGCTAGGCCTTTTCTTGTTGTCATAAAGAGATGGGAAGAGTGGCCTGTCCCTGACAATTTTCGACCAAGGTTTACAAAGTTTTTCCTGAATTAGTCTGATAGTATCAGCTTCATTGTCAAAACAATAAGAAAATATGCTCAAGGATAAGGAGAGGGATAAAGAGAATCTACATATCACTGGGAAAAGCCCTTGAATAAAGAAAAAGGAGGGAGAAGGTGTAAAGTACTGAGGGGCTTCTTTATATCAATGATAGGAGATGAAGCATTGGTCATGGGTAAAAAGCTAAAACGAAAGACAATCCTGCTATTACTTGCATTTTTAATAGTATTTTCTTCATTCGGAATGGGAGTGTCAGCACAATCATCTGAAGGACAACCCCCTGCTCCTAAAGAGCTAGCAAAAACATTTGGAAACATTGACTTATCATCCTCAAAATCGACTACGGTGATAGTCGAATTAACGGAAAGTTCAATTGTAGAAGCAAAGCATTCTGGTAAATTGCAATCAAAGGCAAATTTAGTAAAAGAACGGAATAAAGTAAAAGCGGCAGTGAAACAGGCTGCCAAATCCAGTCGTGTGAACCGGGAATACGACTACGTATTCTCTGGATTCTCAGTTGAATTAAAGGCAAATGAAATTCCTGCGTTGCTCACAGTACCAGGGGTAAAAGCTGTTTATCCTGATGTGGAGTATACCATTACAGAAGAGTCTGGGAGTGTCATTTCAGAAGAGGTATTTAGCCCGCAAATGGCAGCGAGTGCCCCATTTATTGGCGCCAATAAGGCGTGGGAAGCTGGTTTTACAGGAAAGGGAATTACAGTTGCGGTCATTGATACAGGAACGGACTATACCCATCCAGATTTAAAACATGCATTTGGTGACTATAAAGGATGGGATTTTGTAGATAACGATAATGATCCACAGGAAACCCCAGTTGGTGATCCTCGTGGTGCAAAAACAGATCATGGTACTCATGTAGCTGGTACAGTTGCGGCAAATGGCGGGATTAAGGGAGTTGCTCCAGAAGCGACACTTTTAGCCTATCGTGTCCTAGGTCCTGGTGGTAGTGGAACAACAGAAAATGTGATCGCTGGAATCGAGAAGGCTGTTCAAGACGGAGCAGATGTTATGAACCTTTCATTAGGTAACTCCTTAAACGATCCTGACTATGCAACAAGTATTGCGCTTGATTGGGCAATGGCTGAAGGCGTAGTGGCGGTCACATCAAATGGAAACGCGGGACCGAATAACTGGACGGTTGGTTCACCTGGAACTTCACGTGATGCCATCTCTGTAGGGGCGACACAACTTCCATACAATGTGTATAATGCTTCCATTTCAACAACGGAAGGAATTGAATATCCTTCAGCAAAAGTACAAGGATTTCCAAGTGATGACGAATTACTTGCTTTAAATGAGAAGGAATTTGAATTTGTACATGTTGGATATGGTGCTCCAGAGGATTTTGTAGGGAAGGACCTTAACGGTAAAATCGCGTTAATTAGCCGTGGAGCAGGAATTGCATTCGTTGATAAAGCAACTGCAGCGAAAGAAGCAGGGGCAGTTGGTGCGATTATCTATAACAATGTAGAAGGAGAAACGCCTGATGTACCTGGAATGGCTGTTCCGACGATTAAAACGACATTAGCGGATGGAGATAAGCTTTTAGATGAACTTGCAAAAGGAAACAATAAAATAAGCTTCACGATTGAATTCTCCAAAGGTGTAGGTGAAACGGTTGCTGATTTCTCTTCCCGTGGTCCTGTAACAGGAACATGGATGATTAAGCCAGACGTATCAGCACCAGGAGTCAATATTACAAGTACGATCCCAGGTGGGTATGGTGCGAAACAAGGTACAAGTATG
This sequence comes from Bacillus nitroreducens, assembly GCF_964021195.1. Classification (NCBI taxonomy): domain Bacteria; kingdom Bacillati; phylum Bacillota; class Bacilli; order Caryophanales; family Bacillaceae; genus Bacillus; species Bacillus nitroreducens. The sequence goes on from NZ_CAXHYI020000003.1 coordinate 1,358,920, forward strand.
GCATCACCACATGTAGCTGGCGCAGCGGCATTACTTTTACAAGCACATCCTGAATGGTCTGTGGAAGATGTAAAAGCGGCCTTCATGAACACGGCTGTTGAGATAAAAGATGCAGAAGGAAATGTATACCCACACAATACCCAAGGTGCTGGAAGTATTCGTCCACTTGATGCAATCAATACAGAAACACTTGTCACTCCTGGAAGCCACTCATTTGGCGTGTTCTATAAGGACAAAGGTAAACAAGTAGAAAAACAACATTTTACACTTAAAAATCTATCGAATAAAAGAAAGAGTTATAGCTTTAAAGTTGAATTTGCAGGAAATCCAAATGGTATTAAGGTGATGACAAGCAATAACACGAAAGTGAATGCAGGTCAGTCACAGAATGTGAACCTTAACGTTCAAGTCGATGCAGGTAAACTAGAACCAGGTTATTATGAAGGAACAATCAAAATTAGTGACGGAGAGCAAACTCTAGATGTACCGACGATTCTATTTGTAAAAGAGCCAGATTATCCACGTGGTGAAGCAGTATTTGTTTCGTTCGATGACTATGGCGATTTGACGCAGGTTGGTGGTTTCTTCCCTGGTGGAGCAGAAAAAGTAGAATTCTTTGTCTATCTCTCAAACGCAGATGGACAACCAATCGGATATCTTGGTGACATAGCAACCTATGAAAATGTACCAGCGGGCTATCAATATTTTGATTGGGATGGAACCTTATCAGATGGCTTTAGACTACCGAAGGGATATTACTACAATGTATATGCCTATACCACATATAAAGGCCAGACAGACCTGGCAGGAACAAATTTCTTATATGAATAAAAATAGAAATGGTGTCGGGGCTCATTTGCTCTGACACCATTTTCTTTGAAGAGTCTTTTATTTCACAATGACCTTACCGACCATTCCCTCTTTTTCATGATAGCGACATATTAATTCATAAGTACCAGCAGACATTTTTGGTTCCACAGTGACAAGTTTGATTTGTCTCGGTTGAACTTCATAGTCAATCCCGAGCTTTTCAACTGTGAAGGTGTGTTTCTTCACTCCGTTGTTTTTTAAGACCAACACGATTGGTTTTCCTTGGGGAATTTCGATGGCATTTGGGTTAAAGGAATCATCGTTCATTTCAACCTCAATTTTTTGAATTGGCTTTAGAGGTTTTGTTTCAGCAAATACACCAAATGAGCCAACTAATAGTAATACGATCATCATGCTCCAGGCTGTTAGCCACTTAACTCTAGACATGGGTAATCCCTCCTTTCCTACTTATTCTTTTCTATTACAGCGAATATTATCAGAAGCAATCTCTCATATTCCATTTATCCTCCATCAACAATCTCTGCAAATTCATCAAGAGTCGTTGAATACTTGATATAGATACGTGGTAAAAGGTAGAGCTCGTCTTTTATTCCCTTTTTGGAAAAATATTCAGGAGTTGTTGTAAGTCCAAACGAATAGTATTTCTTTGTTTCCTCGAGTACCTTGTTATTAAAATCTCCGTATGGATAGGCTAGAACATAAACGGGTTTGCCTGTTATTTTTTGAATGTGATCTCGCGATTCTTTTAGTTCATATTCGTAATTTTTTTCTTTTGTCAAATAAGGATGGGTAGTGGTGTGAGACTGGATGGAGAAGATCCCTGAATCCACCATCCTCTTCAAATCCAATTTCGATAATCGGTTGGAACGACCGATAAAGTCAGAAATAACAAAAATGGTACCAGTAGGTTTAAAATCTTCATTTTTCAGCTTTTGAAAGATCTCAAATGCATTCAGATTATCTTGATATCCATCATCAAAAGTGATAAAAATTGGTTTACTTACTTTATCGATGTCTTGCCAACGATCAAAAGTTAATAATGTGAAATCATGATCACGTAAATACATCATCTGTTTTTCGAAATTTTCGGGTGTCACATATAGATCCTTAGATCCCAATCCCTTATATTCATCAATGAAATGATAGACTAAGATTGGAATGTGACGTTGAGCCATTACTTGGATCGGGATCATTAGGACAAGAAAACAAAGAAAAAACATGGTTGTCTTTTTCATAGAACTCCTCATTTTATTCGTTTTTATACTCTATTGTTCCTTAAAAAGTAGAAGACTATGTTGCACATTTTAGGAATTATTTCTGTCTCATAAAAAACAATAAATGATAGATAAAATAAGGTTTTTTGATGCGGCAACATGAGGTTGCACCCTTGATGCGCCTAGAACTATCTTTACTTGAATTATGTAACTCCTACATAATGAAAACATGGAAAGGGGCTGGCTAGATGATATTTAGTGAACGACTAAAAAAGGAACGGGAAAAAAGAGGATGGTCCCAAATTGACCTTGCTGAAAAAGTACATGTTAGTCGTCAATCCGTTTCAAAATGGGAAACGGGTAAGAACTATCCAAGTATTGAAGTGATTATTGAGTTAAGCGATTTATTCGGAATCACAATAGATGAATTGTTGAGGAGTGACAAAGAATTGACGGAAAAAGTAATTCAAGATAGTAAAAAACTGGCGTATCCAAAATGGAAGACATTTTTTGATGGTATCTTCATGTTAGGCGTATTTCTACTAGTGATAAAACTAATCATTCTTGGGTTAAATAATTTTGTTGGTACCAATATTACCATTTTAGAGGGGTTACCTAAAGGTGTGGCAAATTTTGGACCATTGGCTTTAATGGTAATAGGAGGTATTGGTACAGACCAATTAAAAAATAAGTATGAGGAGTAATCGAAGGGTGGCAATAATGCCACCCTCTTTACAGTTTCATTCCAGTCCGACTCTTAAACCTTCTTAATAATATATGACTTTCCACACGCGTGATTCCGTCCAAACTATAAAGCTCTTCATTAATAAACTTTTCAAGCTTGGTGAAGTCTTCAACAAGGACGTGCATGTGCAACGTGCTCGGTCCTGTCATTTGGTAGCAGCTCGCAACACTTGGGTTATTCGCTAGTGTCTCTGCAACTCTTACAAGTGAAGATGGTTCACAATCTACTTCAAAAAAGGCAGATACACCTTTTCCTACCTTTTCAGAATTAATGACAACGGAAAACTTCTCGATCACACCATTTTCAATGAGCTGGTTGACACGCTCACGTATCGAGACTCGCGACAGACCAAGTTCTTTTCCAATATCCACGTAGGACATTCTCCCATTGATCGTTAATAACTCCAAAATCCTTTTATCAATTTCATCAAGTTTCATTTTGACACCACTTTTCGACGATTTTCTCTACTTTTTTTGCTAATAGCATGTAGTGGACATGCTTACGATGTGTAAATCGTAAGGTAACCTAAATTCACCTAAATATATAGAATATATTTTAAATTTCAACTATAATCATGATTATATAGTAAAAATTCCGTTTGTTAATTGATTTTGAAAAAATAACTAACAAATGTCAAAAAAGGGGTCCGTAAAGGGGGATTTTAAAATGAACATCGATTATTTGAATTATCCATATGCATCACAACGTATGACAACTTTTGCGAAAAATGGGATGGTCGCAACATCACAACCATTAGCATCACAAGCTGGTTTAGACATTCTGAAAAAAGGTGGGAATGCCATTGATGCTGCGATTGCAACAGCCGCTACCCTAACTGTTGTCGAGCCGACCTCAAACGGAATCGGTGGAGATGCCTTTGCGCTTGTGTGGGTGAAAGGTGAATTACATGGGCTAAATGCAAGTGGACCAGCGCCAAAAAGCATTTCAATTGATGCGGTTAAAGCAAGAGGTCATGAAAAAATGCCAGCGTATGGCGTATTACCAGTAACGGTTCCTGGCGTTCCTGCTGCATGGGCAGAGCTATCACGCCGTTTCGGGAAACTCTCTCTAAAACAGGTGTTGGAGCCGGCAATTAAGTATGCAGAAGAAGGGTACCCATTATCACCAGTTGTCGCAAATAACTGGAAGAGAAGCTATGAAAATTATAAAGAAAAAGTGAAAGGTCCTGAGCATAAGGGGTGGTTTGACACTTTTTCACCTAAAGGGCGTGCACCTGAAATCGGAGAGATCTGGCGTTCACAAGGACATGCAGATAGCCTACGTTCGATTGCGGAAACAAATGCAGAAAGCATTTATAAAGGTGATTTAGCTGAGAAAATAGCTGCTTTTTTCAAGGAGCATGGAGGATTCCTTTCGAAAGAGGATCTTGCAGACTATAAACCTGAGTGGGTACAGCCTATTTCAGTGAACTACCGCGGGTATGATGTGTGGGAAATCCCACCGAACGGACAAGGAATTGTGGCGTTGATGGCATTGAATATATTGAACGGTTTTGATATTAAGGAGAAGGAATCGGTTGAAACGTATCATAAGCAAATTGAAGCTATGAAACTAGCATTTGCAGACGGAAAAAAATATGTGACGGATCCTGAAAAAATGTCAGTAAGTACCGCACAGCTTTTATCTGAAGTGTTTGCTGCCCAAAGAAGAAGCTTGATTGGGGAAGAGGCTTTGACTCCAGAACCAGGAACACCACCTAGTGGTGGCACTGTGTACCTTGCTGCAGCTGACTCGGAAGGAAACATGATTTCCTTTATTCAGAGTAACTATATGGGCTTTGGCTCGGGGATTGTGGTTCCTGGAACAGGGATTTCCATGCAGAACCGAGGACATGACTTTTCATTAGACCCAACCCATGAAAATGCATTAGAGCCTGGGAAAAAGACGTACCATACCATCATTCCGGGATTTTTAACAAAGGATGGCGAAGCGGTTGGACCATTTGGAGTGATGGGGGGATACATGCAGCCACAAGGCCATGCCCAGGTAATCATGAATACGATTGATTTTCATTTAAATCCACAGGCAGCACTAGATTCGCCAAGGTGGCAATGGATCGAGGAGAAAAAGGTATTGGTGGAGCCAACCTTCCCAACCCATATTGCGCAGGCGCTTGCGAGACGTGGCCACAAAATTCAGGTGGCTTTGGATGGTCGTACCTTTGGAAGAGGTCAAATCATTTGGAGAGACTCTAAGACGGGTGTTCTGGCTGGTGGTACGGAGGCGCGGACAGACGGTAGTATTGCATCTTGGTAAATAAAGAGGATGTTAAAAAGTTTGGTAAAAATGACATGTTGAAAGTGTAACCTCGACTAATGGCACGTCCTGTTGAAGCTGATTGGCTTGCTTTTTGAGCTCCTTGGAAAAGAAAAACACTTTTCCTACGTGCGACGTGGATTCAAGGAAGAACATTCTTTGATCACGTATTCACTAATAAGCTCAGCTACTCGAGAGCTCGCACAGCCTCGAGATTTCGATACACAGGATGTGCTAGTGTCGACAAGGCATGATGACGTAGTCCTTTTTATTCTTCTTTTGAACACTCACTTAATACAGAAATGAGAGGATTGTATGAAACAGCTTGATTTATTTTTAGCCTTTTTTCGCGTGGGCTTGTTGGGATATGGAGGCGGTCCTGCATCCATCCCACTTGTTCACAAAGAGGTAGTCGGAAAGTACAAGTGGATGAATGATGATGAATTCTCAGATGTGCTTGCACTTGGAAACACATTGCCTGGGCCGATTGCGACGAAAATGGCTGGTTATATTGGCTACCGTGTTGCAGGAGTGTTGGGGATGATTAATGCTGTATTAGCAACGATTGTTCCAACGATTATCATGATGATTATCCTGTTGACCTTTTTATCTTCTATGAAAGATCAACCATGGGTGCAAGGGATGACGAGAGCGGTTGTGCCTGTAGTATGTGTCATGCTCGCGACCTTAACATGGGATTTCTTTAAAAAGTCAAAGGACTCATTAGGTTTGGGATTTGCGTGTGGAATCATTGTGGTAAGTTTCATATTAATGGAGTTTGTTGGGATTCATCCAGGAATCATCATTGGCGTTCTGTTAGTGGCAGCACTCGTCAAAAAAGACAAAGCTCCAAAGGTTGAGCAAAAGACAGAAAAGGGTGTTGGCATGTGATTTATTGGCAAATATTTTTAGCCTTTTTTATACCTGGAATTGTAGGATATGGAGGAGGTCCAGCATCGATTCCACTCGTAGAAAATGAAGTCGTGGGGCGTTATGGCTGGTTAACGGTTTCTGAATTCAGTGAGGTACTTGCCCTCGGAAATTCACTCCCAGGTCCCATTGCTACCAAAATGGCTGGGTATATTGGATATGAAGTAGCGGGAATTCCAGGTGCGCTCGTTGGAATCTTTGCAACCGTGGCTCCTTCATTACTATTGATGGTCGTATTGCTAGGCTTTTTATATAAGCATAAGGATTCACCTAAAGTAAAACGTATGTCCAACTATGTTCGTCCAGCCATTGCAGTTTTACTTGGAATCATGACAATCAGTTTTTTTACGACTTCATATGAGGATGCAGGAATTCTACAAACCATTATAATAATCGTGATTAGCTTTGTATTGATGGAAAAAGTAAAGGTTCATCCAGCTTTTGTCATCATTGCAGCACTAGGCTATGGAGCTTTTTTTCTAGCGTAATGTTGAAGCGCTTGAGTAATTACTCAAGCGCTGTTTGACTTTTTATCCAGGTTAACTTCTGTACTCTTTTTCCCCTCTGTAGCTCCCAAACGATCCCAATTAATAACGTTTTCTAAGAGAATCGCAAGCATAATCCCCATTAGTAATCCACTGCTAAGCATCGGGCGAACAACAGCTGGAATCGACTCTAAATAGGAAGCAGGAAGCGTCATAATCACAACTCCTACAAACAACGGAATCGCTGCACGATAGGCATTCATCGTGTTAAATTCAACTTGCTTAAAAAAGGTGAACGAAGAATTAAATAGCAGCAAATAAGACGCAAACAATGCTGCACTACCAATACTTAGTGGTAGTTGTGAAAAAAAGTGTCCGATCGGTGGGATGAGTCCCATTACTAAAAACATGAACCCTCCAAGTATGAACGGCAATCTTTTTAAAATACCTGTTTGGCTCAAGAATCCGATAGACGAAACGTACGGTGAATATGGGACTAATCCAAATACTCCAGCGATGAAGGTGAAAATACCCGTGATTGCAAAGGTTCCTCTGTATTCCGATTTTGTCGTTTGTCTATTATACATCCCTTCCGTTCCTTTTAGTGCCCCGAATGTATTGGCTAAATTGAGCAATCCTGCAAAAACGGTTGTCATAATAATGCCAAGATCCAGAGTAGGTTCCCCTAATGGAAATAAATCGAAACGAAGGGATGAGCCTTCACTACCTGCATGCTGAGGGTTAAAAATAAGAGAATACGCAATCCAACCGATAATAATCCCAATGAGTAAACTATAGCGTCTAATAGAAGGTGGGGCCTTTACACTCATCACAATAACAAGAATAGCGATGATAATCGATAATAAGGATACCGATACATCAATTTGTGCACCTTCAGACTGGTTCCCAAATGGAATGCCGAGCATCCCCTTTAAGAAGATACCAATCAATTGACACCCCAATAAAAACATAAACACACCCATTACAGTGGGGGTAAACAGTTTTGCGAGATGTGGGCCAATGCCAGTAATACCAATGATAAAGGTAAGAATAGCAGAAATCATAATCCCAACAGTCAAGCTGCCTCCTAAAACATCTAAGGACATCCCTTGAGCGGGCGCGGTTGCACAAAGGGCTAAAATAATTCCCCACCAAAGACCTGATTGACCCTCCATGATGGCACGTTTATGGCCAAGAATGGCCTGCACCATACACGCAAGTCCTGTCACAACAAACGAAAGCTGAAGCAGGTTCACCACTTTTTCAGCTGGAAGCTCGAATGCAGCTCCCACCGTAATCGGGATTACTACAATATTTGTAAAAATAAAAAAGAGCCATTGCAAGCCCGAAATCCAATTGTTCGCTTTTAACACTTCTCTCATGCTAGTCACCCCACTTTGTTTATCTTTTTCTATTATAAGGGTTTTCTAATTAGAAAACGAAGAAATCGAGATTACAGCGAATTTTTCGTAGCGATTAAAAAGAGAAGGAATGCAGAAGCTAAATAAAATGAAAGAATGTAGCAGTATGAACGACCATCTGTTAAGAATGAACTCAGACTCAATTGATAAAGGGGTTTTCATATGAAGCAACTCCATATTTTTTATGCATTCCTCAAAGTCAGTTTACTTGGATACGGCGGTGGGCCATCCTCCATTCCACTTATTCATAAGGAAGCGGTTATTCGGTATAAATGGCTAAATGAGGACGACTTTGGTGATATCCTCGCACTAGGAAACACCCTACCAGGTCCAACTGCCACCAAAATGGCGGGGTATATTGGGTATCGTGTCGGTGGCTGGTTGGGAATGATTAATGCGGTACTGGCGACAACAGTACCTACGATTTTGTTAATGATTGTTTTACTGACCTCTTTAACTTCATTTAAAAATCTAGATTGGATACAAGGCATGACAAAAGCAGTGTTAGCAGTCGTTGGGGTAATGCTTGCACAATTAACATGGGATTTTTTTGTGAATGCGAAAAAAGGTCTCGGTTGGCTAAAGGCGATATTGCTCTTAGTGGTGAGTGTACTGGTGCTAAACATTTTCGGTATTCATCCTGGAATTTTAGTCGGATCACTACTCGTCCTTGCTTTGATAAAAAAGGATAAGAGGGAGGCGAAACAACCATGATCTATGTGCAGCTTTTTATTGCCTTCTTTATTCCTGGGATTTTAGGCTACGGTGGTGGCCCTGCTTCTATCCCCCTTGTTGAAAATGAGGTTGTCCATCGGTATCATTGGCTTTCTGTTCACGAATTTAGTGAAGTCATCGCGATCGGAAATGCGTTGCCTGGACCAATTGCTACTAAAATGGCGGGATATATTGGATATCAACAAGCAGGTGTATTAGGAGCGATAGTTGCTGTCTTCGCAACAGTAGCACCTTCATTACTATTAATGATTGGCATGCTAAGTATTCTTAAAAAATTTAAGCACTCCCCAAAAGTGAAGCGAATGACCAACTACATCCGACCGACAATCGCCGTCTTGCTTGGAGCAATGGCCTACCGCTTTTTTGAAGAATCGTATGTGGATGCTGGGGTTGTACATACGATTATTTTAGGGGTGCTAAGTTTTCTGTTACTTGAAAAATGGAAGGTCCATCCTGCATATGTGATCGTTGGTTCACTTGTATACGGTGCGGTATTGTTGTAGAAAAGACATGATTCATTCCATTGTGTGTTCAAAGATTATCCATGATGCCTTCATATCCTTGTTATATTTCATACTTTTCCCGCCATTCCCCAAGTGCCGTCAGTAGAATGAGATAAACCGACAAATTTCTCAGGAAATAATCGAATGGAAGGGAAATGGGTTGAGTAAGTCAAAATAAGCTTGATAAATGTATAATTTTGGCACAACCAATACCTTAATTAAAATCGATAATATTTCCTTGTCATATGCAAGGCGAGAATGGCATAAGCATACAAGGGGCATGGGACAAGATGGTATGAATTTGATAGCTATTCATAATTTTTTGCTTGTGACTGAAAATTATAAAAATGTTTAGTGAAATAAATATTTTTTAGCTTGTCCAAACGAGAAAAACAGGCCTTTTTTAAAAATATTTTGATAAAACCCTTGTCCCTCTTGACTTTTATAGCATAATCCCTCACCCAAGCTAATAAAATGGTTACAAACCTAACAAAGAGAGTGTTTGAGGTGAGTAGGCGTATAACGTCTTCATAGATCCAGCAATCCATATGATGAATATTGTTCAAATACTACTACTTCTTCGTTGAAGCTTGAACGCGTCTCATTTCACACTTCTCACATCCACATAGGGAGGGCGAGTAGTGTGCACGATTACATCAAAGAACGAACTATCAAGATTGGAAAGTATATCGTGGAGACAAGAAAAACAGTTCGCGTCATTGCGAAGGAATTTGGCGTTTCCAAAAGTACTGTCCATAAAGATTTGACTGAAAGGCTACCTGAAATCAATCCCGAACTAGCAAGTGAAGTAAAAGAAATCCTTGATTACCATAAATCGATCCGACATTTACGGGGTGGGGAAGCAACAAAACTGAAGTATAAAAAAGAAGAAGAATTGCAAGAAGAACCAGTGAAATAACATGGCTGTGACTTTCCTCCTATGAATTGTCTAGCTCAAGGCGCCATCAGCTCGAGGTTTTAAGCCAATCGCTTCGGAAGGTAAAGGGCCCTTCTAAAAAGCAGCTGTCTTAAGTTTTTTGCCGATAAGCAGGCACCTTACGCTTTTCGATTTTCCGACAATATCCTACAAAAAAATCACAAAAGAACTATACTATATGTCAATTTGTGGTACAATATATTATTAGGAAAATATGTGCATTTGCGATACAAATGCAAGGAGGAAAGTTACCCAAATGTTAGCAAGGGATATTGGTATAGACCTAGGAACTGCGAACGTACTTATACATGTAAAAGGTAAAGGAATTGTATTGAATGAGCCGTCTGTTGTGGCATTAGATAAAAACACTGGCAAGGTTCTAGCTGTCGGGGAAGAAGCACGACGAATGGTCGGACGAACTCCTGGTAATATTATAGCGATCCGACCATTAAAAGACGGAGTAATTGCAGATTTTGATGTGACAGAAGCGATGCTTAAGCATTTCATTAATAAATTAAATGTAAAAGGATTTCTTTCAAAGCCAAGAATTCTAATTTGTTGTCCAACAAATATTACATCTGTTGAACAAAAGGCAATCAAAGAAGCTGCTGAAAAAAGCGGTGGAAAGAAAATCTATTTAGAAGAAGAACCAAAAGTAGCTGCGATTGGTGCTGGGATGGACATCTTCCAACCAAGCGGGAATATGGTCGTAGATATTGGCGGTGGAACTACAGATGTTGCTGTCTTATCAATGGGCGATATCGTCACCGCCTCTTCAATTAAAATGGCTGGGGACACCTTTGATGCGGAGATCCTTAGCTATATTAAACGTGAGTATAAGCTGTTAATTGGGGAAAGAACGGCTGAAAACATTAAAATACAAGTAGCAACTGTATTCCCAGAATCACGTAGTGAAGAAATTGATATTCGCGGACGTGACATGGTAACAGGTTTACCACGTACACTAACAATTAAATCAAAAGAAATTGAAAAAGCACTAAGAGAGCCTGTTTCAGCCATTGTACAAGCTGCGAAAAGTGTACTTGAAAGAACTCCTCCTGAGCTTTCTGCGGACATCATTGACCGCGGTGTGATTTTAACCGGGGGTGGAGCATTACTACACGGAATCGATCAGTTATTAGCTGAAGAATTACGTGTGCCTGTTTTAATTGCTGAAAACCCAATGGAGTGTGTAGCGATTGGTACAGGTGTGATGCTTGAAAACTTGGACAAGCTTCCACGAAGAAAACTCGTGTAATAATACTTGAAATGTAGGACCTTTCCAAATTGGCAGGTCCTTTCTGATTTTTTTCGAAAAGTGGATGGCTAAAATTTACTGGTGAAGAATCAGGAAATTCCTACTATAATAAAAAGTAATGTAGTGATCGGATATAGAAGGAGGTAAGTCCATGTTACGTGGATTTTATTCTGCTGCAGCTGGAATGCTTGCACAACAACGACGAACAGAAATGTTGACGAACAATATCGCAAATGCAAACACACCTGGCTACAAAGTAGACCAAGGATCGTTACGTGCTTTTCCTGAAATGCTCATGCAACGATTAGAAGGGGAGAAAAGTCCTGCTAAAAATGGTGGAACCCTTCTAACGACAAATACTATCGGTGGTCTAAATACAGGTGTGTACATGCAAGAAATGATTCCGCTGTTTAAGCAAGGAGATATTCGCGAAACAGGACTTGCAACCGATGTGGCTTTAGTGAATGGGAATCTGCCCATTAATGATCAAACCAATAAACCAGGCTCTGTGTTTTTTACCGTTCAAAATGCAAATGGTGATGTGAGATACACCCGTAACGGAAACTTTACAGTCGATCCAACTGGATACCTAACAACAAATGAAGGCTTTCATGTCCTTGATGACAATGGAAACCGTATCCTAGTAGAGAGTGATCAGTTTGAAGTTGCGGCAGATGGCCGTATTCTTGTGGCAGGGCAAGCTCAAACACGACTTGGAATTGCTTTTTCAGACAATCCTATGAACCTACTGAAAGAGGGAAACGGGTTGTACCGAACAAATAATGGTACTGAGCTACCAAACGCAGCAGCTAATCCTCAAGTTACTTATTCGCTAAAGCAAGGACACCTTGAAGGCTCAAATGTGGATGTTACGCAAGCTATGACCGAAATGATGACAGCATACCGTACATTCGAAGCAAACCAAAAGGTTCTTCAAGCTTATGATAAAAGTATGGACAAAGCAGTTAACGAGATTGGAAGATTATAAGGAAAAGTAAGTTGACCGTTCAGTTACGGCAAGTATATGCCTTGACTGATGGTGCTTGTTGCCTTCTCCAAACAAATGGCTTAGACCTGAGAGTTGGGCGACAGAAGCCTTTTTTAAGGAAAAATGATAAGGCGCATGCTAAAGTGATACTTATATGTCGATACCTGGCGAAGGTGCATTCTACCTTTCAAATCGCTGGCATATGAATGGTGTCGCTGGCGCCTAGAACTAGACATTGAAGAAGTCTAGGTAACGGGACTCACATCTTGTCCCGTCATTTTATTGCTAAGACGAGGAGTGAGTCCCTCGGTTACAACAAGGGAGGCCAATCAAATGCGCTCGATGATTACAGCAACAAATACGATGAGTCAATTACAAAAGCAGCTGGATACAATTGGTCATAATCTAGCTAATATAGATACGACTGGTTATAAAAAACGCCAAGTCAACTTTAGTGAGCTTTTATCTCAGCAATTTACGAATCAACCCGATACTACACAGGAACCAGGTCGTTTAAGTCCGAATGGGATTCGTGTTGGTGTTGGTGCACGACTTGGGAATACAAATATGATGATGACTCAAGGTGCCATCAAAACAACAGGGCGTGAACTTGATATTGCCTTTACGAAGGAAAATCAGTTTTTACAAGTGTTGGTTGACGAAGATGGAGTACAGGTTCCACGTTTTACAAGGGATGGTGGGCTTTATTTAACACCTGTTAATGACGGAACCAACCGAGTTGCGCTTGTAACGAGTAATGGAGATGCAGTCCTTGACCAAGATGGTGATCCAATACTGTTTGTGGATGGTTTTAAAGAAATCCAAATTACAGCAAATGGCGAACTATCGGTGATTCCTGTGGCAGGAGCACCACAATTATTTAATTTGTCAGTTGTTGAAATTACGAAACCACAGCTTCTTCAAGCAGCTGGACAAAATCAATTTGCCTTACCTGATTTAGCAGAGCTCGGGATTGGTGCAGATGAAGTGTTTGTAGCACTTCAGGGTGATCTCAGAGGGCAGGTTAGTATGCAACAAGGAGCCCTTGAACAGTCGAATGTTGATATGGCAACCGAAATGTCTGATCTCTTGCTAACCCAGCGTTCTTACCAATTCAATGCGAAATCTATCTCCATTTCAGACCAGATGATGGGTCTTGTAAATGGAATTCGTTAACAAAAGAGAGAATTAACGATTGATAAATTGGTAAACCTACGGGATACTATAAAGTAAGGCATTGGGTATAGATCGGAACAACTCTAAGGATAAGGAGTAATCTAGAGTGACTAGCGAACTTAACAATACACAAGTAAAATCGCGTGAAGAGTTTCATAAATCGCGTGAAGAACAAAAGAATACGGAAAAGGAACCAAAAAAGAAACGAGAACGAAAAATTCGCATTCGCTTAATACCCATCTGGGTACGAATTTTACTCGTCATTGTTCTTTTTGCTGCCAGTATTATAATTGGTGTAGTTGTGGGTTACGGAGTCATTGGAGATGGTAAGCCGAGCGATGCCTTGAAAAAATCAACATGGCAGCACGTCATTGATATTGTAAATAAAGATGTTGAAAAATAGGAGAGGGCGTTTGCCTTCTTTTTTTAATCCCTAATTTCACTCACCTATTAAATTTTTAATCCAATATAGTACGAAGCCTTAGGGTTCAACAACCCAAGGCTTCGTGTTCAAATCATTGATAAATAGCAGCTTTAATCTGTTTTGTATAGAAAAAACGGACGATGAAAAAGTAGATAATTTGTATTAGCAAGAATACACTTAATACAATGACGGATTCCTTAAATAGATTATATGAAAATAGATTTGACAATGAGGTTAACGCCACCGCTCCGTGTATGAGAGCAACGATAATGGGTGCAAAAAACAATATCGCAGTTTGCCTTTCAATTACCTTCTTTAGCTCCTTATTGGTTAAGCCCATTTTGGCGATTGCTGAGAACTTTCGCTTATCCTCATCTAAATCCATATATAATCGGAAGTATAGGAAGCTTCCTGCTGAAACAAAAAAGACAATGCCAATAAATAATCCAATAAATAAGATGGGACCGTAATATTTCATGATTTCATACAATTCGTATTCAATAGACATGATTTCATAGCGTTCTAATTGAGCATATAGTTTTTCTGAAGCAGCCATAATTTTATCCTTACCAGAGAACGCTTGCCAAGCATAATAGCTATATGCATTCTTTGGAATAGGGAGTTGTTCATAATCATGATCAGATACTATATAATAAGAATCTGTCGCAGGTAAAGCCCTTGAGGTCATGACTTCATCTGGATTTGGTTTTAATGTAACTCCAGATTCTAGTTTGATTTCTGCATCTAACAGTTGACTTGTTTGACCAAAACTTGTTCCCTCATATTCAACGACTAGTACCTGACCGTCTTTTACATCTATTTGCTTTTCCTCAATTAATGAGGCGAAACGATTAAAGTCTGATTCACTTGTAATGAGTATCTCGTCATCTGCAATATGATAGTAGTTCAATACGGTATGTTCAGACTTGGCTTCGATTTTTTCTTCCTGTAATGTCTGGTTAATAAACTCCACATTCTGTTTCTCATTTTCCTCATCATATACTTTTAAGGTAAATGTGTTAGCATTCACATTTTTTACACCAGATGTGAGCACTGATTGGAATCCGAACAATGTGCCAATTGCACTAAAGGCAACTGTTGAAACCATGGCGACCATAAAAAATGTCCTCGCATTATCCTTCATACGAAAAGCTAAGTCAGAAAAGAGAAGCATATTTGTTTTAAACCAAAAAATAGACTCATTCTTTCTTAATCGACGAATGATATATACACTTAATTGGGTAAATAACAAATAGGTTCCCAATGTGACGACAACTATAACTGGAATCATCACGAAGACAACTTCTAATCCTTTTGCAACTAATGCGACTGTATACCCAGCACCGAGTAGAATAACAGCAACCAACGTTAAAAAGAGGCCAGCTTTTGGTTCACCTTTGGAAATTTTATTTCCCTTAATAAGCTCAATCAATTTTTTACTACGTAGAACATACGTAACAAATAAAGAGATACAGAAAAACAAGACAATAAATGAAATAAAGGTGGTTAGTAATGCTTTTGTAGGGAAGTAAAATGGTAATTTACTTTCAATGATTAACACGTTCTCGGCTATGAGAAGAATTCCCTTCGCAAAAACAAGACCAAGTAAAATTCCACCAAGTGTAGCAAAAAATCCTGTTAGCATATTTTCTAAAAACACCATCAAGCGGATTTGTCTTAACGACATCCCTTGGATCATTAACAATCCAAACTCTCTTTTACGAGATTGTAAAAATGAGCTCATAGAATAAAGAATAAAGAAAAAGGAAAAGACGTAAATAATTCCTGCTGAGGTGTTCATTCCCCTTGCCACAACAGAATTCATATCATTCCCACTTAACGCTGGATGATTCGCAAAAATGGAAAATGTAAAGAACACCATCACGGTAAATAAACTACTAAGAAAGTAAGCAGCATATAACCTCTTGTTACGAATGACGTTATTAAACGCGAATTGACGAAAGGTCATGTGCATCCCCTCCCAGTAGAGAAAGTGTATCAATAATCCGTTGGAAAAAGGCTTGGCGGCTATCTCCACGATGAATTTCAGAAAAGAGCTTACCGTCACGTATAAAGACAACCCTGTTACAATAGCTAGCAGCTTGAGCATCATGTGTAACAAGCATCATCGTTGTTCGTTCATTTTTATTAATTCTCTCAAGCATTTCCATTACATCTTTTGAAGCTTTGGAATCAAGATTTCCTGTCGGCTCATCTGCTAATAATAGCTTTGGTCCATGAATCATTGCCCTAGCTACAGCAGCTCTTTGTGCTTGCCCTCCAGAAATTTCGTAGGTGCGCTTTTTCATAATTTCTTTAATTCCTAGCTTTTCACAAATTTCATTTGCTTTTTGCTTCATTTCTTTTACTTTTTTCCCATCTAGAGTCAAAGGAAGAACAATATTTTCTTCAACAGTTAGCGTATGAAGCAGATTAAAGTCTTGAAAGACAAATCCTAACTCTCGACGTCTAAATTTGGCTAAGGCTTCCTTTTTTAATCGATGAGGATTATTCCCATTAATGAGTATTTCTCCTGTCGTTGGCTCATCAATGGTCGCAATCATATTTAGTAATGTTGTTTTCCCACTACCTGACGGACCCATAATACCAACAAATTCACCTTCATCTATGGTTAAATCAATATCTGTTAAAGCACGATAGGCAATATTGCCCTCATAAATCTTACTTACTTGTTTTACGTTTAGCATCACAAGTTCTCCCTTCCATTCGAATTCCTTTAACTTGTGATTAGTATATCCGCTATTTGTCTCTTACGAAAATCGATTTATCTTTCACTTTCCTTACATCGTTGTAAGGTTTTGAGTCACGCCAAACACGATTCGAAATGTTGAGCCTTCTTCCGTAGTTGAATCAAGCTCAATTTTATGCCCCAGTTGCTCGGCAGCTTCTTTTGTTAAATATAAGCCCATTCCAGTTGATTCTCTAAATTTCCGTCCATTTTCGCCTGTGAAAAAAGGTTCAAACACTCGTCGCTTGTCCGTCTCAGGGATTCCAACACCATAGTCTTTCACTTCTAAAACCACTTCTCCATTCCGCTCAAAAATAGAAATGGTGATTTTATTACTTTTTCCTTTCGAATATTTTACCGCGTTATGAATAAGCTGAGAGAGCATGAAAAATAACCATTTTTCATCTGTTTCAACTGTAATCCTGTCTCTTTCTTGTGTGAAATGAGGATAAACCTGACTTCGAATATATAAGCGTTTATTTTCGCGATTCACTTCACTTACTAGCTTTGCTAGTTCGACAGGTTTTATCTGAAAATCTTGTTCAATCGTCCGCAATCTCGCCATATAAAGAATCGTATTCAAGCCTGTCTTCATCCGGTCAGTCTCCTCACGAATATTCGAGGAATCGGGTTCATCTAAGTTTTGGGCGATGAGCTCGATGACGGATAATGGTGTTTTCATTTGATGGACCCATTGATCCATAAACTTCAAATGCTGTTCTTGCCTTAACTCCAATCGTTTGATTTGCTCCTGATAATGTTTATATTGATTCCTTAACAAACGGTCAAGTGCTTCAGAAATCGGGGTTTGTTCTGTAGTTTGCAAAGATTGGTCCAAGGATTCTAAATCGCTACTGAGTCGTTTGTAAAAATTTCGACGGCTATAATAGTGATAGAATAAGTAGCCGCTGAGAAAAAAGAGTCCGAGAAATACAGTATACAGAGCGGGTAATAGATGTTGATAGCCGTCGAGAAAATAGATCGCCATGATTATTAAAAATTGTATGGTTTGTACCACAATTAATAGAGCATGCTCTTTAAAAAATAGCTTCATTTATCTTCAACCTTTACCCAATTAATATGTAAACGATAGCCTGCACCTCTTACGGTTTCAACCGCTCCTTTAAGCCCGATCGCCTCGAACTTTTTCCGAACTCGAGTAATATTCACATTCAAGGTGTTTTCATCAACAAAGGTTTGGTCGTCCCATAATTTTTCAAGTAAATCTTCACGTCCAGCAACACGGGGATACCGCTCCATAATCATTTCAATAAGATCCGCTTCTTTTTTGGAAAGGGAAACGGTCTTGTCTGCATAAGATAGCTCTAATCTCTCAGGGAGGAGCCTTAATCCTTCTATCTCCAATACACGCTCCTCAGCTTGGACTGCATATTCACCATATGCACGACGAAGTTGACTGCGTATTTTTGCGATGACGATTTCTGGATGGAATGGCTTTGTAATAAAATCATCGCCCCCATTTTCTAACGCCATTACTTGATCCATTTCACCCACACGAGCTGAAATAAAAATGACAGGACATATAGATTGTTTACGTATTTGACGACACCAATAATAGCCATCATAGCTTGGTAAATTAATATCCAATAAAACGAGGTCAGGTTTATATGTTTGAAAATCAACCATCACTTGATCAAAATCTGTTACAACGAATGCCTCATATCCGTATTTCGTTACGTAAGCATGTAGGTGCTCAGCAATCTTAGGGTCATCTTCAATAATCAACACTTTTTGCACCGAAGCCAACTCCTTTCTGAAAGGATTATCCCATATTTTTCAAAATTGAAAAAGAGCAGATGAACTTGAACGAGGAAGCATCACTATTGAAAACAATGGGATAAGGAATTTTTATTTGAATTCGGTTATTATATAATAGCAGGGAATTTAATTTATCGTAAAAAATTAATTGAGGTGAATAAATTGAAATTAAATATTGAACAAATTAAAGAAATTATCCCACACCGTTATCCATTTTTACTCGTAGATTCCATTGAAGAGTTAGAACCAGGTAAACGAGCAGTGGGTAAAAAAAATCTCACGGCTAATGAGGACGTTTTTAATGGTCACTTTCCAAATTACGCTGTATTTCCTGGTGTACTAACATTAGAGGCTTGTGCACAAACAGGTGCTGTCGCACTGTTATCGATGCCTGAGTATGCAGGTAAAATTGCATTCTTCGCAGGGGTAGAAAAATGTAGATGGAAACGCCAAGTACGACCTGGTGATACCCTTACAATGGAAGTGGAATTGCTTTCAATTCGTAGAGGGATTGGTAAAGGTAAAGCAATTGCGAAAGTAGACGGTGAAACGGCTATGGAAGCTGAAATTATGTTTGCGGTTCAAAGTTAAGATACATATTTTTCTTACTTTTAATGGAATGAATATGCATAAATAAGTAAAAAGAAAAGTATTAGGTACATATCCTAAAAAATAGATCCCAGCGCCCTCATTTTGATGAAAAGTAGACTGGCATGCACAAAATCGGATGATTAATTTCATCCGGTTTTTTTATTCTCTTTTGAATTTATTTTCATACATTTGCAACCTTCGGGGAATGCTAACCAAAGACCTAACAGGTCACACCAATACTTAGAAGACATTAGAAAGGAGAATATGCAATGAACAAAAAATGGTTCTTAACGCTAATGGGGTCACTCCTTGCAGTATTTTTAGTAACAGGCTGTAACGCGGATGACCAAGATCCACCTCCAGAAGATGATGGAATTGAAACACCAGGTGAGGATATAAATGATAACTTGGATAACGATGTGACTCCAGAAGAAGATATCATACCTGGCGATAATAATGGTACAAATGGTAATAACGGAAATGATATGAACGGTGACGGTAACCTAATTGAAGATGACAATAACGACGGTGACCTAGATGTAGGTAAAGACGACAATGACGAACTAGGTAACGGTAATAACGGATTAGATGACGATGACAATCGATAATACTGGCGGTGCAGCTTGAGGTCAAAAGACTGGACCAATGTAAAAAAGGCGGGACATGTATCCTGCCTTTTTTATATGTCTAACTCTGTAAGGATTTTTTCACTTCTTGTAATTTTGTTTTGAAAGCAGAAAGTAGGTCGTGTCCTTGTAAGCCTTGGTTAATGAGGTCGTTAAGAATAATTTCGGCCCATTTTAATCGGCTAGAAACTAAGTTTCCCTCCAAAAGCACACTTACATGTTGTTCCATCTCTTTAATGATCTTAACAGTTCCCAATAGAGAGGCAGGATCATTTGACTTTTTAGTGATTGTTACTTGAAGATTTAACTTTACATTGTTTTGATATGCTTTTTCAAAGATCGGCTTATATTTTTTATCAACTAAAGCTTCCACAAACCAACTGTTTTCTCCATCCTCTTGATTGATGATGAGTCCATCAATTAAAGGTATTTCCTCGATTCGATTTGGGGGTTCATCTCCATGAAGAACCATCAGTGATACTAATTTAAACGTTTTCAAATTCCTAGCCTCCTTCTACCTCTTTCGAACTATTTGAATAGTTAAATTATAGCATACACATTGTATATTATATGGACTAGAAATGAAAATGAGTAAAAAATATCAGTTCACCACACACGCAAAAATAATGTAGAACATTCAATAATTGTTGGATGTTTAGAATCAAAATAGTAAAAATAAAAAATGTCATGGGAATTATTAATTTTTATGTATAAAAGCCTTGGAAATATCGAATTTCCCTCATTTTACCAATGTCGAATCGTGGGATAAGATAGCCTTGTTACATTTAACCAAGGAGGTAAAAAATCTATGATTAATCAAGTTATTTTGGTAGGGAGGCTCACGAGGGATCCCGATTTACGCTATACCCAGGACGGAAAAGCAGTTGCCCACGTGACACTGGCTGTCAGTCGGAATTTTAGAAACGCGGGAGGTACGATTGAAACGGATTTCGTCAACTGTACACTTTGGCAAAAGACAGCTGAAAATACTGCAAACTATTGTAAAAAAGGTTCCATTCTAGGTGTAACAGGTAGAATCCAGACTAGAAACTACCAAAACAATGAGGGAAAAAGAGTGTATGTGACTGAAGTGTTAGCAGACTCTGTAAAGTTTCTAGGTGGCAAGCCAAGAGAACTTGTCGAAAACTAATTCATAACTGGAGGGAAAGGGTATGAACGATGATGAACTTAAGACAATAAACGAAAAATTAAACAAACTTGCATTAGGAATTGCCTTACATCTAGAAACCTTGCAAGGTCAGATTGGTGACCGTATGGATCAAATTGATCGCACATATAATGAACGGCTCCTACAAATTAATCGAATCTTAGAAGGGAAACACTAAAAGTAAAAAAGAAATTCAGCTTTTGAACCATATCAAACCCACTACCCATGTACCCCGCAACAAGAAGCCCCAGTCAACTTTTCAAAAAAGGTTCCTCAAGAGATAGAAGGATTCTTCATGCTTCTTCAAATTTTGCCAATCATGGTCACAACATGATTGGTTTTTTCTTACTTCTACTATAGAACGTTTGTTCCTGTTTGTCAATGAAAATATATATTTTTTTGATAGGTGTTGACAGGTAAAGTGTACTAACCATATAATACATACAGAACGGTGTATTAACCAATCGATACACCACGCTATTTTTTGACAGTACTGTATGGTGTGCTTCATACAGTCTTTTCTGTACAGGATGTGTATGAACCACTTCACACAGTTTTTTTTAAGAAGGTGTATGAAGCTCTTCATACGATTTATATTTTGCAGTCAGTGTATTAATTGCTTCATACAGTTGTTTTTTTGAGGATGGTGTATTAACCCATTCATACGCAGAAAGTTAGGAGTTGGGTCTATGAATGTCAAGTTTAATAATCGGGATCCTGTCTACATTCAAGTGATTCAGTATTTTAAGGAACAAATAGCCAAGGGCATATTTGAACCAGGTCAGGAGATTCCCTCAAGGCGAGAATTAGCAAATCGGTTGAAAATTAATCCAAATACGGCGCAGCGGGCGTATAAAGAAATGGAGGAACAAGGCTTGATATATACAGAAGGAAATTTACCAAGTCGCATTACGAAGGATGAGCAGGTATTGAAAATGGTTCGTGAGGAATTGATTTTGGAAGCTGTTTCGACATTTATACATTCCGTTCGGTCCATCAACGTTCCATTAGAAGAGGTTTTGAATTTAATTGAAAAAGAGTACGAAAAGGAATAGGGGGGAACTTTTGTGATTGAAGTAAAGGATGTAACCAAGAAGTTTGGGAGAAAAACCGTGCTAAAAGGCGTTAATTTTACAGCTGAAAAAGGGAAAATTACGTGTTTAATTGGGATTAACGGTGTTGGGAAAACAACGGTGATGAAGGCGATCATGAACTTAACCCCAATTGATGGTGGAGAAATTCTAATCAATGGGGAGAAAATTCATAAAGGCAGTTATGAAAAGATTACCTTTATTCCAGATACCATTACAATGTTGCCTCAGATGAAAATCAAAGAGGCGTTCACATTCATGGCTGATTTCTATGACAGTTGGAATCAAAAACGTGCAGAGGAATTACTCGAGTTTTTTAGACTTAAAGAAACTGATCGAATTTCTGAACTATCAAAAGGAAATACGGCTAAAGTCAATTTGATTCTTGGTCTAGCCTTGGATGTTGATTATGTTCTGATGGATGAACCATTTTCTGGGATTGATATTTTTAGCAGGGAGCAGATTGCAGAAGTTTTTACAAGTCATTTAATCGAGGACCGTGGTGTCATCATTACTACTCATGAAATCAATGATATTGAACATTTAATTGATAAAGCAGTATTGCTTGACAATGGGGTCGTACTAAAAGAATTCGATACCGAAGAAATGAGAGAGAATGAAGGGAAATCGGTGATCGATGTGATGAGAGAGGTGTATCGAGGATGAACCGGTTTTTGAAACTAGTGAACTTTGAGTTCACTCGATTTTGGAAGTTGTATCTTGTATTAATAGGGGTTACGATACTTTTTCAAGTAGTTGGTATTATCGTTGAATCCCAAATGTATTTGAGTCGTGCGAACAAAGCGATTTATGAGGAATTAGTATCCGTTAGTGATTTTATCTCACAGTATGGAAAGATGTCCTTTTATCATTTTGCTTCGACAGGCTGGTTTATTGGAACCATGATGTTTTGCGCGGCTACCTTACTCATTTATGTGTTCTTTATTTGGTATCGTGATTGGTTTGGAAAGAATACATTTAGCTACCGCTTGCTCGTGTTACCAACCGCACGATTGAATATTTACTTGGCGAAGGCGACAACGATCTTATTGTTTGTTTTAGGTCTTCTTGCCGTGCAATTAGTACTGTTACCAGTTGAAAGTAAAGTGTTACAGTGGTTAGTTCCAGACGAGTTTCGTCATGATTTATCAATCGAGGAAATGACCAATCTCTATTATTTAGAACTTTTATATCCATCTGCTTTTATTGATTTTATTCTTTATTACGGTACTGGTATGGCAGCTGTATGTGTGGTATTTACAGCGATCTTATTTGAACGTTCCTATCGTTTAAAAGGTATTTTTATGGGGATTTTTTACGTAGCAGCATCTTTGTTCATTGTGATTGCACCACTATTAGTGAATGAATTTTTACTAGATAATTATTTTTTTGAAAATGAACTGTTTTATATGGTAATAGGTGCAGGATTGTTGGTATGGGCTGCTGCGATTTGGCTCGGCAACTATCTGTTAAATAGAAAAATTAGGGTTTGATAGGAGGGAACACAAGTGAAACGATATTGGAAAATCCTTACGCTTTGTCTTGTCACAGTTATCGTACTTGGAACGTTTTATATACAAACGAGTCTAGCATCTGAAAATGTTGGTTTTGAATTAGAAAAAGTAAGTGGTGACGAGAATGAAGTGAAAAATCTAAAACTGAATATAACATATGTAGTGGATGACTTGCATACAAACTTTCTTCTTACTCCAGAAGAAACAGTCAATTTATCGAAACAGTCCGTTTTTAAACAATTTACGAAACATAGTACTTGGACATCTTTATATCCGTTAATTGAGAAATACAAAGGCTTTATGCGTGGAAAGCATTTACTTCCAAATAGCTTTTATGAAGATAAAGATCTGGTCATTTATGCCAACATCGAAGGTAAAGGCATAAACGGATCTCTATCAGCTTCTTTATTGGATGTTGAGGTGTTAGATAAGAAGTCTGAAGAAAGGACTTCCATGACATTGGATCTGCCTAAAAAAGAAAAATACCATTGGGTGGATATTATGGATATTCAGTTAGTGGACGGAGAGTTAAAGATCATCGCTAGAGGTTCGCGTTTGAATGGTGGTGAGGATTTGATAGACTACACAATTGATACAAAGAATAAGAAAATAGCAAACGAAGAACATATTTACTCTTCTCCAGAAGTGGAGAATGGATGGTCGGGCTTTCGTTTATTCAATGACTATTATTCAACTAAGCCGGAACGTTATTTGGTATTCCAAGCAGAGGCTTATGAACATGATGATAGTGGAATTGGAACCGAGCTTGCGAATGATATGATGGTGTACGATATTGAAAAAAATAAGCTGGTAAAACTGGATGTACCAGAAGACTTGAATGTCGATTTTGATAAAGTATCCATCGTGAATTCCAGCATGATTGCTCCCGTATACTCTGAAAATGGAGTAAAGGTCATGCAATATGATATAGAGACTCAGAAATGGGACGAGAAACAAACTTTTGAAATAGTTAATATGAAAAGTGATACCTACGCACCATTTATTCAAATAATGAATGAAAAAATCTATACAGTCCAATCAACGGAAGACGGACATCGACTTGTAATTGGTGATCTATTAACTGGAGAGTCACTATACGAAGGAAATATCGTCGTGAAAAACCAGAACAAGGATGACTACAAACTATATATTTACGATATTGAAGAATAATGGGACATGTGGGACACAAGGGGTTGTTCCACTAAATCCCTCGAGAATATGAGGAACAGGTTTCCTGTCCACAAATAGGGTGAGGAAAAATGGCGGAACATGAACTAGAGGAAATCATTTCGAATTACGAAACCGAACTACGGTATATAGCTTATCGGTATGTGCGGAATTGGGCCGTTGTTGATGATATTATGCAGGAAGTATTTTTGAAGATCTTTTTAAAATGGAACTCGTTTCGGGAACAGACAAAACTGCGGGCATGGGTATACAGCATCACTCGTAATCAATGCATTGATTATCTACGCAGCAAGGTTGTGAAGTCGACCGTATTGGTAGATGAGATGGAGGATCTGCGTTATTCTACAAACGAAATGGTAGAAACCGAGATACTGGAGAAGTTTGAGAGGGAGAGGCTTCATCAGCATATCAATTCCTTGCCAACGGATTATAAACAAACACTCTCTCTCTATTATTTCTGTGATTACTCCTACCGTGAAATTAGCCAATTATTGAGTAAAGACATTTCCTTTGTGAAAAACAAGCTGTTTCGTGGAAAACGGATGTTGAAGAAGGTATATGAACAAAGCGGAATACTTGCGTAAAATAGTGCCAATCATGTGATCAGACATGGTTGGTTTTTTTATATGCAAAAAAGGTGCGAGTCTATCCACTCAAAGAGACGTTCGTAGGTAGTTTTTTATTATTAGAGGATATTCCACTAATTTTGAAGATGAGGTACAATTATCCAGTTGGAATATTTTAGTGGAGATGAAAAAGATGAGATTCGTAGTTTTAATTGTAGTAGCCTTTATATTAGGAATTTTAATGGCATTTTTAGAAGTGAGTCAACCACTGGGTTGGTTCCAAAGTATGGCTATTCTAGCTGGTCTATCTACTTATTTATTTGTGTATCCCGTTTATTTGGAGAAGAATGTGAACAGAATTGAAGCCTTTATTGAAAAGCGAAGAAAGAATCCGTTGTATAAACTGTATTATGGAATGGGCAATCGGATAGATAAGGATGTGAAAGAAGCGACAGAGATGTTGCTTCAGAAATATAAACAGCCTGCTAGACAGGCAATTTTTAAGACATTACTTGCTTTATACGAGGATGATATTTTACGAGCGAAAAGAGACATTGAGGACATCCATCCACCACAATATAAGTATTATTACCAAACGATTGTCGCAATCGAAGAGGGGAACATGGAGCGGGCAACCGAACTTAAAGAACTGGTTAAAACAGAGTGGATGAAGCATGCCTTAGCAGCAGGAATCGCCAAAAAAGCAGGCAATCATAAAGAATATATGGCTGAGATCCAAAAAGCGTTTGAAAAAACGAGGGGCTTGCAGAGGTATGTGATTTATAAGCAATATGAGGCCGACCTGAAATTGGTTTAGGTTGAATGGAGCTGGGATTGTGTTGTTTGAGTGATCGCATCACTTTGTATGTGGAAATGTGTTTTAAGTTGGCTGATTGGTTAAAGCGGTTTGCGGATATGCGCTGTTGTAGCGAGAAATGCGTCCTCGCTCGTGAATATGCGTCGTTGTAGCGAGAAATGCGTCCTCGCTCGTGAATATGCGTCGTTGTTCCGAGAAATGCGTCTTCGTCCGCGAAAATGCGCCGTTGTAGCGAGAAATGCGTCCTCGCTCGTGAATATGCGTCGTTGTAGCGAGAAATGCGTCCTCGCCCGCGAAAATGCGCCGTTGTTGTGAGAAATGCGTCCTCGCCCGCGTATATGCGCCGTTGGTTGTGAGAAATGCGTCTTCGTCCGCGAAAATGCGCCGTTGTTGTGTGTACATGCCCCTGTCAAATAGACAGTTTAAAAACGCACAAAATTAAGCTACCTGAGTCCTATATTCAACAGGACTCATTTCTAATTTCGTTTGAATACGTTTATTGTTATAATAGTTAATGTAAGCTTCTACTGCTTGTCGTACTTCAATTACTGTTTCAGGTTGGCTGAAACAAAGCATTTCACATTTCAAATGCCCAAAGAAGTTCTCAATACATGCATTGTCCCAGCAGTTGCCTCTGCGGGACATAGATTGGGTAATACCCATATCTTGTAGTCGCTTCATATACCGATGGTTTGTGAATTGAGTGCCTTGATCGCTATGCAAGATCGCTCTTTTCTCAAACCCTCTTTTTTTCAGGTCATCTAATGCCCTATATACTAGTTTCATCCCCTGATTCGTTCCGATTGAATAAGCAACGATCTCCCCATTGTATAGATCTTTTATTGCACATAAATAGATCCATTTCTGAAAACTTTTTTTCACTTCAATATACGTAATATCAATCGCTAATTTAATTCCTGGTCTTATCGCATGAAAATTTCTATCCAATATGTTCGTTATTATTCCATTTGGTTGAGGTCTATTTTTGAACCTTTTTCTGCGAATTTTACATTGTATTCCATATTTGCGCATGATTCTTGAAATACGTTTCTCATTTACAATCAAACCATATTCTTTTTTCAATAAAAGTTTGATTCGCTTTCTACCAACAGTTCCTCGATGATCTGTAAATATCTTATGGATATAAAGAAATAAAGACTCATCAATCCTATCCTGATTATTGTTTCCATTCCTTTTTAACCATTTATAATAACCAGAACGTGATACCTTCGTTATTTCCACCAATTTTATTACTGGATATTGGGTTGAATACGCATGAATAAAAGCGTATTGTTCTTCTTTATCGTTCACCCCCTTTTTAGACGCAACAACTTTTTTAAATATTCATTCTCCAACTTTAGTAATTCATACTTTTCTTCTAACGTTTTTGCCTTCTTACTCTTCCCCTGACTATTCGTCCCCCTTGCATCGTTTAAGGCAGAATACCCCTTGGCTCTAACCTTCTCTACCCAATCATATACTCTACGTTGATTTTTAATCTCGAATTTCTTAGCTAATTCAGCAGCTGAATGTCCCTCTAAAAACATCTCTACAACTTGTTTCTTTAAATCATATGAATAATTATTTTGAATTCTCATTTTATACACTCCCCCTAAACTAATGTAACACTAGAGTGTGCGTTTTTCTAAAATTGTCTACCATATAGGTACAATAACACGCGGATATGCGCCGTTGGTTGTGAGAAATGCGTCCTCGCCCGCGAAAATGCGCCGTTGTTGTGAGAAATGCGTCCTTCGCCCGTGAAAATGCGCCGTTGTCTCGATAAATGCGTCCTCACGCTGGTAAATGCGCCGTCGTCCCAAAATATGCGCCCTCGTCCGTGAATATGCACAGTTGTAGCGAGAAATGCGTCTTCGTCCGTGAATATGCACAGTTGTAGCGAGAAATGCGTCTCCGTCCGCGAAAATGCGCCGTTGTTGTGAGAAATGCGTCCTCGCCCGCGAAAATGCGCCGTTGTTGTGAGAAATGCGTCCTCGCTCGTGAATATGCGTCGTTGTTGCGAGAAATGCGTCTTCGCCCGCGAAAATGCGCCGTTGTCTCGAGAAATGTGTCCTCGCCTGTGAATATGCGCCGTCGTCCCAAAATATGCGCCCTCGTCCGAAGCTTTGCACCTTCATGAGTGATATTGGCGCTCTTATCTGAGAATCGTATTCTTCATAATAAAATCACTTGCATAAAAATGGGATGGTGACACTAGTCACCATCCCATCATTCATTTCTTCAATTTTTCCTCAACCAAGTGGTAAAACTTTTGCCAAGGCTCGGTTTTGTCTTTATGTTTTTCACTTGGCACAAATTTTTTGGTTCTTCTCTTTGGTTTGGTTGTTTTTTCTGCCAAATGAGTCAACTCCTTTGGTTTTGGTAGATAAACAAGGGATGAGTCATAATAGATTAATTTGCGTGTGTGCGGTATACCAAGGTTGGCATATTCCTCCCTGGTATACCGAAAAGGATATCTACGTTTCGTATACCGAAAAAACGTGTTAGCGGTATACCAAGCTTGATTTTACCTTTGTTTGATATGCCGATAAAGCAAATTTGCGAAATACCACGACACGTATTTCAATACCCCAATACTTTTTTTCGTACAAAGAGAGATGGGCCCAATATTCTCTGGAAAACCCAAACAGGTATTAAAACACGCCGAGCAACTCTTTGAGTTCGTTTGTGGAGAGTTCGGTGATCCAGTTTTCGCTGGTGATGATTTCGTCATTCAATGACTGCTTTTTCTCGAGCATTTCGTCGATTTTTTCTTCAAGCGTGCCTGTCGCGATTAGCTTGTGCACATGGACGAAGCGCTTTTGGCCGATACGGTAGGCCCGGTCGGTAGCTTGGTTTTCAACAGCTGGGTTCCACCAGCGGTCATAGTGGATAACGTGATTTGCTTCTGTTAAATTCAAGCCCGTTCCACCAGCTTTTAGGGATAGAATTAAGATATTGAACTTACGATTTTGAAAGTCCTCAATCATCTTATCACGATGCGCTTTAGCTAGACTTCCATTCAAGAACTGTACGGGTTCTTTGAAACGTTTTTGAAGCACATCTTGAATCATTTCGCCCATTTGAATATACTGTGTAAAAATCAAGCAGCTTTCATTCTGGTCCCGAATGTGATCGACAAGCTCAAGTAGCTTCTCCATTTTCGCAGAACGTTCGTCAACCTTAACAGGATTTGCTTCCTTCAAATAAAGGGCAGGATGGTCACAAACCTGCTTCAGATGGCCGAGCATTTTTAAGATTAGACCTTTCCGTTGCATACCTGCTAGCTGTTCGACTTGATTCAATGTATCCTTCACGAGCTGCTCATAAATAGAGGCCTGCTCAACTGTCAACGGACAGTATTCTTTTTGCTCAAGTTTATCTGGTAAATTCAGTGCAACAGCTTCATCATTTTTCGTCCGTCGTAGTAAAAATGGTTTAATTAAACGTTGCAGCTGAGCAATCGTTTCTTGGTCATGGTCCTTTTCAATCGGCGAAACATACCTTTTTTGGAATCCACCTAGGCTACCTAAATAACCACGATTGATAAAGTCAAAAATTGACCAAAGCTCGGTCAAACGGTTCTCCATCGGTGTTCCCGTCAGGGCGATATTATGGTCGCTTTTTAGCTTTCGAATTGCACGAGATTGCTTTGTTTGCGCATTTTTAATATTCTGCGCCTCGTCTAGGCAAATCGTCCCCCAGTCGAAAGAAGAGATTTCCTCCTCGTCTAAATGGGACAATCCGTAGGAAGTGAGCACAATGTCAGATTCGTTTACCAGTGCCTTAAACTCTTCCCCCTTTAAACGGTTGGAACCGTAATGGAGGTGGACTCGAAGGTCGGGACCGAATTTCTCTAGTTCCTTTTGCCAGTTACCCAGTACTGAGGTCGGACAAATAATTAGAGCAGGCTTCGCACCTTGTTCTTTTACCGCTAAAAAGTAAGCGATCATTTGGATCGTCTTTCCTAATCCCATATCATCTGCAAGACAGGCTCCGAATCCAAACTGTCGTAAAAATAAGAGCCAATCGACACCTTGTTGTTGGTAAGGACGAAGCTCACCTTTGAAGGAAGCGGGAATAACTGCCTTCGGTATTTCCTTAATGTCTGTTAATTGAGTAATCATTTTCGAAAGATGTCGATTCAGTTCGATTTGAACGCCTGCAAATGCTCCTGCAAGTTCTTGTTCCTCACGTTCAGCTTGTTCAGTAAGTGACAGCAGCTCCTGCTCGAGGACATCGCGAATATGGAGTCCTTCCTTGTTGGCCCGCGCTAAAATTGATTGAACATGCTTAATAAATGCTGGATCAAGCTTAATCCATTTTCCGCGGATGTTGATTAAGCGTCGTTGCTCGTTCACAAGCGACATGAATTCTTCTTCAGATAGTTCAACCCCGTTTGTTGAAAAACGCCAGTCAAAATTGATGATCGATTGCAAGCCTACGAACGATTGACGACCACCACCAGATGTTGGTTTAACCTTTGCTTTGATTGCTAGTTGGGCATCCTTTATGGCTTTCCACCATGCTGGTAACAGAATTTCAACTCCAGCTTCCATTAGCTTTGTACTTGCGTCTGTTAAAAAGTCCCAGGCCTGGCGCTCGGTAAGTTCTTGAATGATTCCTTCCTCATCACGAAGCCATGGGATGAGCTTAGCCCACATCTCTTGATTGCTTGTGATTTTTTCCTCAAATGGAGCCCATTTTTTTGGTAGCACATCATGCATTTTATGGGGCTTATCTTTACTACGAAACACAGTGCGTAGCTTCCAAGCACCATTGTCTATTTCAGGTTCCTTGATTTGAAGCAACACATCAAATGGAGTGTTATCCTGTTTCCAGCCGATTCGTTCAAGCCAATTATTTTCATCTACAACAAACTCAGAGCCTGTAGTACTTTTCACAAGTGGAAAAGTAGTTGTGATTTCCTCCCAAGCATCACGAAGCGTAGTATCAGACTGAATCCAATCGGTGATCGCTTCTGTAAACCATTCCGATGCAAAGCCCGTCAGCTCATTGTCAATCGGTTTCCAACCAAAACGCTCATTCATACGCCAAGACTCAAAGTCAGGCATAAAGTCTCCACTCTTTATGAAGGGTAACAACTCTTGAGAAATGGAGTGATACAGTTCGGCATTCTCTGTATATTCAATGTGTATGAAAGAGTTCATCGGTGCTTCAGCAAAGAAGGTCAACGCTTGCCAAGGTGAAAGGAGAACAGCGGGAGTGTTCTCAAAATTAGCCTCTTCCAAGAAAGTTCCGTAAAAAGAAGCTTCATGCCAAACGAAAAGGTTTTTCTTCCATTCATTCATCTCAATATTGTAACCGTCGGTGTTTGTGCACCACACATAAAACCCTTTATTATGGACCCATTCTGAGTGGACAACAATTGTATAGGTACGTAACATTCTCTCACCCCTTTACTCTGTAATCATCGAAGCCCGAAGAAGTTCTTGCTGGAAGGCGCGTAGTCGCTTATTCACGGCAGCAAGCTTCGTGATATATTCGTCCCACAAGTCTTCTTGTTTCAACTTTTTATAATGAGCACGGATTTTCCGCAGATATTTAACGGCTTTTTTATAGCTTGGTCGATTTTTACCTTCGATCGCTTTGGCTACCGCTCTGTGATAGAGAGGCAATAGGGCAGCACGGTCAATGGTTTCGATTTCTTTTAATACACCTCGATCGATGTCATCGATATCGTAGCCTGCATAAATCTGCAGGTCGACCCATTTCCGATATTGCTCAGTATCCAGTAAAAAGCTGTTGTACTCAACATAGCTGTATGGAAGGAGCCGTGCTAATGCTGTTGTATACACAGTCTCATCGTACTCATCGGTGTATGGTGTGATGTTTTGTAAAAACAACCTCGTCATGTGCCGGCGCCCTTCATAGCTATGGATGGAAAATACATAATCCCGAATTCCTTCTAGTGCATATTCAATCCATGGCCGAACTCGATCCCAATTCTTGGACTCAGATAAAAAGGAAATCCACCAAAAGCTATAAGGCGTCATTTCTTTTCCGAGTTTTTTCATCGACTCGATTGCAGTCGCATCATCCTTTTGTAAAAAGCGAAGATGGGCATAGGCTATTCTGTGCACTGGATTTTCAAGTTCCAAGGCGCTTTCTTCCTGCTCCATCCATTTTTTTCGATTGAAAAAAGTGACCCATAGAAGACGGTACATTTGCAATCGTTCGTATTGAAACAAGGATTGGTGAAGCAGGGTATCTCTGACAGGCTCAATGCTTTCTTCCAACAAACCATCAAATCCGAATGGGAGAGCTACTTTTCGCATCTCCATCGAGTTATCAAGCACAATGTCTGTATAATTATGAAAATAAGGCTTGATATAGGAGTCTACTTGATAGGGACGAATTTCAATTTGCTCAGCCAGCTCAAATGTTTTTCGAATGCAAAATAGTGCGGCATGAATATGAAATAACCGTTTGTATTCCTTCGCAAAGGGCGCTTTCCTTATTAATGTCTGAAAAAAGGAATGGTAAAGCGTTGCAAAATAATAAATAGATTTCCCTGGATGTCCTGTCTCAAACCGTTCATATTCCCGAGCGAAAAGAGCAAGCCAGCTTTCAAGGGAATTTTCCTTTAACTCCACACGCTTTAATGTGTTTCCCTTTGTCACAGGAATCGACGCCAAGGTAGGCGTTGGCTTGTTGGCCTCTTTCCATTGTTGAAGCAGGGAACCAACTCGATCCACGCTTGCGTACATATAGAAAAACATCGCCATTTGGTGACGACAGAAACCAGTTGCTGGGCAGGTACAGCGACTCATTTCCATATAATCGAGATCAAGCGCCACATCAACAGGCGTCACGTCTTGGACCCGCCCTTCGAGTTTCAGTCCACTATATTTCACATTGTAAACACTCCCCTGTCGGAAGAGGTTTAGTCCCTTTTTGATTAACGTGCGGTCTTCTTCACTTTCGTAAGTGTACATGCCACGAAGCTTTTCAGAAAAATGCATGACCACATCTTTTGGAATATCATTTTGAAGCAAGGTTGTCTCACTCCCTCTTGGGCGAAAATTTATATTAGGTTTCTATTTTTAACCCTCACAAAGAAAAACTTGATTGTATTGAGTATATATATTGGAGACGTTAGGTCTATTCCGTGTGCGACTAAAAAACTGTCAAATCCTTCGTGCACACTCAGGATTTATGCCTCCATTGAATGGGCTACCAAAACATATTTATCTACCACTAGGTAGTGGAGGATATAAGTAGAATAAAATTTATCATATCCTTTTATTATACCGCAAAATGATTCTAATTGGGATTCACTGTCAAGTTCGTACATTTTTTCAAAAGACAGTCGCAAAAGAGATGCCTCTAGCGTACATGTATAGTAAATACCTGGCGGAACTGGTTTCTCCATCCAGCCCCTCAGGTGCATCTTCTCCATAGTGCTAGGTATATCGAACACAGTTGGTTCGGTGGAGGCGTCTCCATCCTTCACTGAGCATGATGTTCGTTGCCTAGGCATTTTTTCATCTAGGAGTGAACTTAATTTGGAACATAAATCTGGAAATAACGATCTATCAATTGATGAAAATCGGGTTAGACGAGCATTAATCCGAGCGTTTATGAAAGGCGAGCGAAGTACAGAAATTGATATGAAGCAATTCATCAAAGACCTCGCAAACGATATCAAAGGCTCAGCATAAAAGGACAGGGGACAGATACCCCTGTCCTTTTTAAATTTTCAGGATGTGATTACATTGGGACAAGGTGTACTACTTTAGGTGTATAAAAATAATGAATTTGGGTCATAGAATTAGAGGTATATTTTTGACATAATTAATTGCACAAACATTTTCGGTGTTTGTGGGTACCCAGCATTGGTCAGTGGTTGTCAAGCCATTCGACTAGTCTGGGTTTTTTATGCGATTACATGGAATTCTGATAAGACAAGTAGCAAAGTCTGAGTGAACAATCATATGTTGGTTGCATTTTCAACTGGATTGTTTATGTTTTTTCACTATTCATATACTATAATAGAAATAGGTAAAAATTTACTGAAGGATACGATAAGGGGGAGAGGTGTGAAACTTCAAGAGGTGTCTTCCCACAAGAGGGAGAATGTTGCAAAAGCCTATATGATTTTCATTGCTTTGCTGGGCTGGACAGTAGTTGGGTATTCATTTTTTCAGATCGAGCCAACAAATGAAATGGCACTTCTCCTTTTACTCACTACCATGTTAGTGATAACGGAGTATTTTCCAATTCCACTTTTAAGAGGCTCTACGACGATTACGTTTCCTCTTATTTTCGTCATGTATGAGATATTTGGAATTTCGTATCCAATCATCATTTATGCGGGAATTGTATTGGCGACTAATTTTCTTCATCAGCGTCCGATGAGGACTATTTTGTTTAACCCTGCGCAATTAGTGATCACGCTGTTTCTTGCAGAATACATCGTAACACATACAAAAACAACTCAAATTCTAATAACCAACAGTGAATTTTTAACGGGAGTTCTTACATATACTCTTTTTTTGGTACTCTTTTATATCATAAACAATGTGATTGTCGATATCGTTCTCTTACTTCGTCCACAGCCATACTCACTGAATATGTTTCTTGCGAAGTCATCAATTGAGTTGGGGAGCGCCCTCATTTCACTACTTTATGGAGTGATAATAGTGTACCTTAGTGGAAGAACGATTGACGTGTTCTCAATGTTTTTCTTTTTCTCACCATTAATAGCTGTGTCGCTTTTGTATTCCGTCATCACAACCTTAGAAAATGAAAAGAAACGGTTGAATGCTCTGTTTGAAATTACAACAGTGGTGAATAAGAACATCCACTCAACCGATTGGATTGAAACGTTTAAAACCATCTTCACTCAAATTGTGGATGTGCAAGCGGTCATGCTTTGGGTGAAGGAAAATGAGGATTGGAAGATTCTTTATTATGATGGGAGAGTAACGCCAAAGGATGCGTTATCAGGTGAGGCATTGGCACGTTTTGATGGAAAAAAAGAACCGATTGTCTATCAGGACCGAGTGAAAAAACTAGGACCCATTGATGAGTTTTTTAAAAAGGACATGAAAGCATTTGTGTATTCTCCCATGGTTGTCGAGGATGAAACGATTGGAATGCTCGTCGTGGCAAAGAGTCGTTCACGAAGTTTTGAGGAAGATGAAATCCACTCTATTGCCACACTATCTAACCAGCTTGCTGTTGCGATAAAATCAAGGTATTTAATCGAAGAGAAGGAAAAACGAATTATCCTTGAGGAACGTAATCGGATTGCGCGTGGTATTCATGACGGTGTGGCTCAAACCCTTGCAGGTGCAGTTATGAACCTAGAAACCGCCGAACGAAAATTCAATCGTAATCCAGAGGAAACGAGAAAACTCATTTTACAAAGTATGGATAAATTAAGGCTGAGTTTACGAGAAGTGCGTGAGTCCATTTACGAGTTACGTCCATATCCGACCGAACGAGTAGGATTGTCAGCTGCAATCGAAAAACGAATTGAAATGGTGA
The DNA here is from genome assembly GCF_964021195.1 of Bacillus nitroreducens. Taxonomy (NCBI): domain Bacteria; kingdom Bacillati; phylum Bacillota; class Bacilli; order Caryophanales; family Bacillaceae; genus Bacillus; species Bacillus nitroreducens. The sequence goes on from NZ_CAXHYI020000003.1 coordinate 1,394,449, forward strand.
AGGACGAATATGACATTCCATTTTCGTTTGATATCCGAGGAAAAGAAGTTCCCCTCAGCTCGATGGTTGAGAAGGAACTATTTGATATTTTTCAAGAGAGCTTACAGAACACGATTAAGCATGCGAAAGCCACAAAAATTGAAGTTCTGTTAAGCTATCAGAAGGAGAACATTATTTTAAAGATAAAAGACAACGGGGTAGGATTCTCATTGTTTCAGGCAATGGTCAAGGCACAAAATAACCCGCATTTTGGCATTTTAAATATGAATGATGCGGCTGAAAAAATTAATGCAACCCTCCAAATTGATTCAAAAGAAGGTCAAGGTACAGACATCATATTAACGGTTCCGAAAATGGGACTTGAAGGAGGTAATACTGTTGATCAAGCTTATGCTGGTGGATGATCATGCTGTGTTACGTGACGGACTGAGAAATATATTAGAACTTGAGGACGATATTCGAGTTGTCGGCGAAGCTGTCTCGGGTGATGAAGCCCTTGAGAAGGTACCAAAGTGCGAGCCAGATGTAATTTTAATGGACATTAATATGCCCCAGAAAAACGGAGTTGAAGTAACGGGCATTTTGAAAAAGAAATATCCTTCAATTAAAGTATTGGTACTAACCATGCATAACCATGACGAGTATTTCATGGCAGCGATTCGAGAAGGAGCAGACGGCTACCTGCTCAAGGATGCGCCATCTGAACAAGTGGTAGAAGCGATTCGTACCGTTGCAAGCGGCGAGTCGGTCATTCATCCATCCATGACGAAAAAGCTCCTCAATTTCCACCAACAACAGCAGGAGCAACCAAAGGACAACGCACTAACCGAGCGCGAAATGGAAGTCCTGCAATGCCTAGTGGAAGGAATGAGCAACAAAGAAATTGCCGACCGCCTCTTCATCAGCGACAAAACCGTAAAAATCCATGTCAGCAAAATCTTTAAAAAATTCAACGTCAAAAGCCGCTCCCAAGTCGTCATCTACGCCGTCCAAAATAAACTCGTCCCAATGTAGAACACAGGGACGGTTCGAGACCAGTGAAAAAGTAGAGGTTTTTTTCACTCCCACTCCCATTTCTTCGAAATTTTAAAATTGACTACCAAAAATGGGATTATTTTTATTGAAACTTATTATTATGAGGGGGTGGGTGTTCCATTCCCCCTTTATTTAACTGATGAAGCGGATGCAATAGCTGCTATCCGCTTCAAGTTAACTGCTATGGCTGCCAATTTAGATTGTTTAGACACACTTAATAGACCATACCCCCTGGCTCGGGAGAGGCCGTGAAAACGTTTGAGCTCTGCATTCTTACCTTCGATAGAAGCCCTCTTCTTATATTTTTCTTTAAACTCCTCTGACTTCTGAAATTGTGATATTTCATAAAACTCTGTGGTGTTTTTTCCGACGACAAGGATTCTTCTTGCTGATTTTTTTGCGCATTGGTCATGTAAAGGACAGGTCTTACATTGCTTAATATCGAAATAATATTTATACCCTGTTCTATCACCGTCTTTATTTTTAGTGTTAAAATGTTTCTTCTGAATGGTTGTATTTCCTTGGCTACACTGCCACTCATCAGAGTCTTTGTTATATGTAAATTCACTTTCATCTATTCTATATACAACGGAACTCACAGGAATATAAGCCTTTGCTTCAAAGACTTTAATTTCATCCAAAATTGATTTTCTAAAATATGCTTTATCTGCGTAAACTTCTTTTACCTTAATACCAGAAGATAAAGTGTCATTCAACATTTCATTTGTAAAATTGCCATCCATATAAGATCCGCTGGCTGTACGAACAGAAGTGATAATTCGTTCGTCTGTTGTCATAACAAATTCGGTTTTATAGCCAAAAAAATCTTGGGACTTACTTTTGCGTCCAACCCGAGCATCTTCATCTATAACGGAGCGAACACCTTTTTGCTGCATAAATTTTGGATCGTTAATAATCTCTTTTGTCTTTTTGATCATTTCATTGGTATTTGATTCTGTAGGAGTTACCTGCTTTTCTACACATTCAATCACCCTATCAACGTACTCTTTCATAACAGCCTTCGCTTCTTTATGATCCTCAATTTCCATATATTCTGGTTCTGCAGGCAAGTCAACAGGTACCTGGCCAGTTTCTTCTTCTAGTGCTTTAAGGACTTTTCGTGCTAAATGTTTCATCAGTCTTTCAGGTGTTTTCTTAATAGTATTTGCTTCAATGTGTGTTGCGTCAATACTGACACTGTTTCCTTTAATAAGCCCTTTGTCCACACATTGTTCAACAATGTGTGTCAAAATCTTATCCAAAGGTTTATCATCTGGAAACCGTTTTGTTCTAAACTTTGATAGTAGACTTTTATCGGGAAGTGTATCTTCGGGGTCAAGACCAAGAAAATACAAATAAGCTAGATTATAGCTAGCTTCATCAATCAACCTCTCGTCAGAGAGGTTATACATTTCCTGAAGGAAAAGGAGTTTACACATTAACTCAGGTTCTTTTGCCGGTCTTCCAAAAGTTTCGCAATAATATTCCTTAAGTATTTCATTAATAAAACTAAAATCTATTATACTAACTATCCTTTTAAGGATATGATTTTCCGGAATTTTATCGTATAATACAGAATGAAAGCTATATTGCTTTGGCACTAGTCGAAGCATATGAAAAACCCCCTATGGTTTGGTGTCTAGTCAACATCCATTATACCATTTAGGGGGTTTTTCATGTTTGGAAAACCGAATGACTTTCAACTTTTTATAAAAAGCTGATTTAACTAAAAATTTTATGACTTTTTCAGTGGTCTCGGACGGTTCTGGTGTTTCATTCGGTAGGCTCGTGGAAAAGGAAACATGGGTGAAACACGGGGCCGGTTCTAGTGTTTCATGAGTGGGAGAGCAGTGAAGGAAAACAAGGTGACGGTTCTGGTGTTTCATGAGTGGAGAGCAGAGAAGGAAACAAGGGTGAAACATGGGAGGGTCTGGTGTTTCCTCGAGTGGACCGCAAAAATAGGTCTCTTTGGATTAGGACACGGACAGATGAACTGTCCTACGTGAAAAGCCAACCTGGATCAAGGAATATTTTCCTCGACCTCAGGGTGGCTTTTTTCCTTTGTCATTAAAATTGCCATCGGTAGGTATGTGAGGAGGAAGACGGCAATACCAGCGACTTCGAGGGTCAGGTAATAGGTGATACCAGATCCGAAAAAGGACAAAATCGTGGTCGTTTCGGTTGGATCGGCGAGATAGAAGAAGTTCGTGTTGAGAAGGATGTTGATCAAAAAGATTGGAACGGCGATGATGTTGAGAAGTAAAAAGGCGGTCCCAACTGCTTTTCTCGGAACACGGTACCCCTCAAACACAATGAAATAGAGCACCGACCAAGCAATTGTGGCATGATGAAGAAAGTATTTTAGAAAACGATAGTGAGGGAACTGATACAACAGTTCTGGAGTAACCATGCTTAAAATTGGAGGGAGCAATCCTGTAAAGAACACCAAGTAGAATGCCTTCTTACTAGGCTTCAGGAACAGGTATATACAAATAAACGTACTGATAGAACACAGGTGTAGCGGGAGAGAGCCGATTTCCCATTGGTTAGTTGAAACCAACCAAATTTGATGGGACACTTCACTGGCGACTAAGATGCTGAAAAAGGTCCATTTGACGGTTGATTGATAGGGTCTTAGATTCCTCCTTGCGGTGATAAGGAATATAGAAAGGACTACAAAAATCAAGAGCGTCACAAGATGTGTGGCTGAAAACAGCTCAAACGTCTGCATCTTTTCCGCTGAAAACACACTTTCACCCCAGTCCTTATGAAAAATGTAGTTTCTATTAGTGTATTCAGAGGCGGTCGGAGATTAGACGTGGGGACTAGATGTTCAAGAGTAATTTTTTTGTGCAGTTAGCCTAGGGGGTGGGAATTGTACTCTCAAATTCTATTTATATGTAGTGAATCAAGTTCGGAAGTGCATGACGAGGAAAACAATCGGAAAGCGGGAGTTGAATCCTCTCTTCATAAGCGTATGAAGGGGAAAAGTATTGGAAATCGCAAGTGAAATCCTCTTCATAAGGTGAATGAAGAGGAAAACGGTTGGAAAGTGCAATCAGAATCTTCTTCATAGGCGGTATGAAGGGGAAAAGTATTGGAAATCGCAAGTGAAATCCTCTTCATAAGGTGAATGAAGAGGAAAACGGTTGGAAAGTGCAATCAGAATCCTCTTCATAAGCGGTATGAAGGGGAAAAGTATCAGAAAACGCAAGTCAAATCCTCTTCATAAGGTGAATGAAGAGGAAAACAGTTGGAAAGTGCAATCAGAATCCTCTTCATAAGCGGTATGAAGGGGAAAAGTATTGGAAATCGCAAGTGAAATCCTCTTCATAAGGTGAATGAAGAGGAAAACGGTTGTAAAGTGCAATCAGAATCCTCTTCATAGGCGGTGTGAATGGGAAAAGTATCAGAAAACGCGAGTCAAATCCTCTTTAAAAGACGAATGAAGAGGAAAACAGTTGTAAAGTGCAATCAGAATCCTCTTCATAGGCGGTGTGAATGGGAAAAATATCAGAAAACGCAAGTGAAATCCTCTTCATAAGGTGAATGAAGAGGAAAACAGTTGTAAAGTGCATTCTGAATCCTCTTCATAGGCAGTATGAAGGGGAAAAGTATTGGAAATTGCAAGTCAAATCCTCTTCATAAGGTGAGTGAAGAGGAAAACGGTTGGTAAGTGCATTCGGAATCCTCTTCATAGGCGGTGTGAATGGGAAAAATATCAGAAAACGCAAGTGAAATCCTCTTCATAAGACGAATGAAGAGGAAAACGGTTGGTAAGTGCATTCGGAATCCTCTTCATAGGCGGTGTGAATGGGAAAAATATCAGAAAACGCAAGTGAAATCCTCTTCATAAGACGAATGAAGAGGAAAACGGTTGGTAAGTGCATTCGGAATCCTCTTCATAGGCGGTGTGAATGGGAAAAATATCAGAAAACGCAAGTGAAATCCTCTTCATAAGACGAATGAAGAGGAAAACGGTTGTAAAGTGCAATCAGAATCCTCTTCATAGGCGGTATGAAGGGGAAAAGTATTGGAAATCTCAAGTGAAATCCTCTTCATAAGGTGAATGAAGAGGAAAACGGTTGTAAAGTGCATTCGGAATCCTCTTCATAAGCGGTATGAAGGGGAAAAGTATCAGAAAACGCAAGTCAAATCCTCTTCATAAGACGAATGAAGAGGAAAACGGTTGGAAAGTGCAATCAGAATCCTCTTCATAAGCGGCATGAAGGGGAAAAAGTATCAGAAAACGCAAGTGAAATCCTCTTCATAAGACGAATGAAGAGGAAAACGGTTGTAAAATGTATTCGGAATCCTCTTCATAAGCGGTATGAAGGGGAAAAGTATTGGAAAACGCAAGTGAAATCCTCTTCAAAAGACGAATGAAGAGGAAAACGGTTGTAAAGTGCAATCCGAACCCCCTTCATAATTGAAATGAAGTCCTCTAACACTATGAATCTTGTTAGAAGGTCCTTCATTAGCCGGACGAAGAACAAATCCAAATAAAATCACTCCCCTTCACTCCCTCCAGACCACTGATCGATCCACCAACCCACTTATTGATACGACCACAAGATTGCGAGTTCTCCAGCTTCTTCAACGACGAAGACCTCTTGGTGGATGGTGAAGGTGCCGAATGTGCTTTTGTATGTTTGGGTGATAGGTACTTTGTAGACATCGTGAAAGGTGGTGGAGTCTTTTGTCATTTTCCAGGATTTGAGTTTCTCGGCCTCTTCCACTGTGTATTTGAAGGTATTCGTACCGAAGTGGCCGACAAATACATGGTTACGCTGCTGGATGTAGTCGGCTTTTTCAAATCTCTCCTGCATCAGTGGGTGGAATAATTCCCACGAACTTCCAAAATCTGCATCCTGCTCGTATTTATAAAAATCGTGAACAAGCTTTTTCGCTTCTTCTTCAGATGATGATCGAAATAGTGAAAGAATAAGAGTTATAATAAGTATGGAACCAATTACTACCAAGAGTAGCTGAATGGGTATACCCCGTCGTCGTCTCATAGGTAAACGTAAGCCTCCTTAAGCTTGTTTACTACTATGGATATGACTTCCGAAAGTTGTCCTAGTACAAGATTGGCAGTTTCCTTGGTTAGCATTGAGAACAACGAACCTGTCATGCGCCACAATCTGCGCACATTAAAAAAAGCCAGAGCCTGTGCTCTCGCTAAGGTTAGTTGAATCGCGTTAAGATGGGACGACGTGGTCCGTTTCCAAGTCTGATAAAATAAATTCGGTCTTGTAGTCGTTTATAAAAACGAATGCCAACGATCCTTAATGGTGTCCAAATTTCCTTAAACTGATAATAAGTCACTTTGCCACACCTCCCCGAAATCCTAATTGAATACCATTTTTGTATTTTTTTGAATTTTTTGAAACCGCTTTAAAATATGATAGCATGTCCAAAATGCTAATAATGGAGAAAAATGTAGAAAAATATTTTAAATTTTCGTCATTTTGCAGACAGAAATCGATAAAATACCCTGTTTTAGGAAAGTTACCCCAAAAAAACACCAAAAATCGCTATAAATTTGCACCGATTTTCCCAATATACTTTTCGTTCATACATTGGTATTATAGAAATATAGTAAATACTTCGATTGACTAATAAAATGAATGTAGTACCCTATTGTTAGTTAATGTAGAATTGGAGTTTTTCTACATTTGACTATATATTTACCTGTAGACTTTTTTCTCTTTGGCCCACTCTACTCGAGCGGGTCCTTTTTTTGTTTGGTAAAGAGGTTTATACTACAACTAAAGGATGGAGGGAGACTGATGAAGCAACAAATTTTACCTGCCTCAACGACGATGAAGGAATTTGAGTACTTTTTAAAAAGCAAATACGAGATCGGGATATTCACAGAGATTCACATAGCGCAACTTAAACATATTAACAAATTAGCTAAACAATACGGTAAAAAGATGATCTATCATGTGGATATGGTACATGGCATCAAAAGTGATGAATATGCGACTGAATATATTTGTCAGGAGTTTCAGCCATACGGATTAATTTCGACAAAATCGAGTGTGATACAAAAGGCGAAGCAAAAGGGAGTATGTGCGATACAACGAATGTTTTTGATTGATACCCATGCGCTTGAGAAAAGCTATAAGCTGATTGAAAAGAACCAGCCAGATTACATTGAGGTATTGCCAGGCGCGATGCCTTGGATGATCCAAGAAGTTAAAGAAAGAATGAATATACCAGTGCTTGCAGGTGGGCTCATCCGGACAAGTGAAGACGTGCGTCGAGCACTTGAAGCGGGTGCAACGGCCATTACCACTTCCAAACGGGGGCTATGGGACTAACATATTTTAGAAAACTTTAGTGTGCGTCATTTCATAACGTCTATGGGCCCGCCACGAGTGGGTCTAGAAAGTGATAGATTAAAAGAGGAGCTGTGATAGAAGTTTTATCCAACCGAAAAATGCAATCCATAGAAGAATACTCAATGTCGTACCCCACACCATGCCAACTGCCAATTGGTTCGTTTTCTCTTCCATCACATCTCCCCCTTATTTTTAGTAGAGTCTTACTTCTATTATAAAGGAAAAATAATAGCGTTTTCAGAAAAACTTTCCAACAAATTCGGCTAAATTCTGTGGTAGATGTAGTCTATAGAACAATCTGAAAGATTAGAATGACGATGATCCATTTTAAAAAAACAAAGTGTATATCGAGACGGTCTTATGGTTCCGTGGAGTCAAGGGGCTGGTCGCCCCGTCATGATAATAAAAAAATGAAGTGGCCCCCGTGTATTCAATGAAAAGTTGGCCTCGAGTATCTAGCGAAGTAAAAATTGCCTGAAGAGCATGTCCCCATGCTTTTAAGCGGGACAGGGACCTGCCCAGTCCCTAATTTGCTCCACTATTTCTTCAACCAGGTGTTTTCAAATTTATCTTTAGGGAGGGGCTTGCCGAAGTAATAGCCTTGGCCATATGTGCACCCTTCTTGAATAAGGAAGTCGAGCTGTTCCTTCGTTTCGATGCCCTCAGCGACGACTTTTACATTTAGGTGATTCGACATTTGAATAATCATTCGAATAAGCACTTTAGACTCTTCGTCTAAATTTTCGATAAAGGAACGGTCAATTTTTAAGCAATCAATTGGTAACTGATGAAGTACGCTAAGGGAACTATAACCTGTGCCAAAATCATCAAGACTGATGATAATACCAAGCTTCTTCAACTGCTTTACGGATTTAACGGATTTTTCCAAATCAAGTAAGGCACTTTCGGTGATTTCGATATCCAAGTGATGGAGCAGTGCATCGTCACCTTTAGCTGTTTCTTTTATAAAATGGTACAAGCTCTCCTTTTCAAAATGTATGGCTGAGATATTCAACGAAATTTGTTGAAAGTCATAGCCTTTCTTTATCCACGAGCAAATCGATTCAAACACTTGTGAAATCACCCATTCGCCGACATCAACAATTAGCCCCGTTTCCTCCAGGACATGGATAAACACATAGGGACTCATCATTCCTCTTACAGGATGGTTCCAACGCAGGAGAGCTTCGGCCCCTTTTAATTTGCCCGTTTGGAGTTCCAGTTGCGGCTGATAGTATACCTCAAATTCATGTTTTTCAAGTGCTTCCTTTAAATCTTGTTCCAGCAGGAAGCGTTCCTCAACGTTTTTCAAGAGTGTATCGTGATAGAAGACCAATTTGCTCTCGCCGTGTTCCTTTGAAGCATACATTGCAAGGTCCGCCTTCTGCAGCAATTCTTCAATTGTCCTTCCGTCAAATGGAAAACGTGCAACACCGATGCTTGCAAAGACCTCTAAAATAAACTCATCATACATAATCGGCATACGAATTGTTTCTGCAATACGATCCGCGATTTTTTCAATTTCCTCATAAGTCACATAGGGAAGTGTAACCGTAAATTCATCTCCACCGATGTGGTAGGCAACGACATCTTCTTCTATCGTTTTGAGTCGGTTCGCAACTTCAACTAAAACAGCGTCACCAGCCAAATGTCCGTAACGATCATTTGTCTTTTTGAATTCATTTAAATCAAGATAGACAAGACTAAAGGGAGTATGGTTGGTGATTTTTTTAGCCACATCTTCCGTTAATTTTCGTTTGTTCGGTAGATTTGTAAGTGGTGCATGATAGGCCATGAATTGAACTTTTTCCATGTTCCTTTTTTGATCCGTTATGTCTTTAATCATTCCGTAGATTCCATGTATGGAGTCATCGACGGTAATGGGAATGTTTCGGACAAATAAATCCGAAACCGTACTGGACGTATTATACATATGAATTTCATATTCAACGACTCCGCCAGCCAAGGCTTTTGCAAATTGTTGTTTAGCGAATACATGCTCTTCTTCAGGAACGAATTTTATAAAATGCTTTCCGAGTATGTCTTCCTTTTTCATACCCGCAAGTCCTTCTGCAGCACGATTAATATCCACGATTACTCCTGCAACATCCATTATTATGATAGCAAGAGGATTTAACTCATATAGGGAACGAAATGATCGCTCCTGTTTTTTTAGTTTTCGTTGCTCTGTGTTTAATTTTTGTTGATACATATTTCCAATAAAAGCAATAAACATAAATAAAAACACACTTAAAAGTAAAAATGGAGCGACGATATCGCCAATATTTATTTCATTATCGCTTGGTAAAACCTGGAGCAGTCCTCTCATTGAAAGATGTTGGAGACCGATGATGGAAATTCCGAACAAGACACCAGTGTAGCCCCTTTTCGTATGATGGTCCTTCTGTAGTTCTTTTTTAAACATATAGCTACTCATCATACTTAAGATGAAGCAAATGAGTACACTAAGTAAAAACCATCCGTTAAAAATGGACATAGTAAAAATGTTATTTGACATGATAAGAGTAAAGTACGTTACAGAGTTACCAAGGGTAAATAATACCGCTGCCTCTACGTAAGAGGTTTTCTTTTTCAAAAGTAACATTAACCCAAGAGAATCAGTTACAAACATGATGAAAAATGATATCACTACTCCAAGAAGTTGAAATCGAAGAGTGGAGGATTCTAATAAACCTGCAATCCCAATAATAAAAGCCGTCTTAGTTCCAAGACTAAACGTAAATGCAGCGATGAAGGTCCAAAGGGTACCGAAGCGTCTTGGTAATTTGGGTATGAGATTTAGGGCAATATCGAAACATATGATGCTAGCAGAAAGAGCGATTAAAATCGAAAAAATAGAATAAGTAACATTGTATTCTGACATATATATGGGAATCATACGTACACCTCAGCCAAATGCATTTGTATGGATAGTATGAACGACCATTGAAGAAATTATGGGAACGATAGGATATTTTTTCATTTACATGTATAAACTGGGTACATGAAGGAAATGATGTATAGTGTATTCCCCCCCTTTGTTATATATTTTTTTATTGGACCTCCCTCGTGGAGGTATTTTTTTGTTTTTTTAGAAGATGCCCCATTTTAGCTCTTACCTCTCTATAACAGTGGTGTAAGGAGGTGAGGGACAATGGCAGTAACACAAGATATTCAACGTACACAGTTACGCTTTGTGTTTGAAAATGGGCTAGATGAAAAAGGGAAAATGACGTATAAAAACAAGAATTACAATAATATAAACCCTTTAGTAAGCGCTGCTGATTTATATGCAGTAGCAGTTGCAATCATCGATCTACAAGACTTACAACTGACAAACATTGAGCGTAATGATAGCTTCATGCTCTCTAGTGATGGTCAATAATTTATTTAGAGAAATATGCAAAAAAGGGGGAATAACAGATGGCAAAAACATTGGAAATGCAGTTTATGAATGAAGATGGAAAAACAACAACGGTTTCGATTGAAAATCCAATCGAGCCAGTGGATCCACAAGCAGTATCGGATGCTATGGACATCATTGTTTCATCGAACGCTTTCTTAACACCTGGTGGGCCGATTGTAGAGAAAAAAGGTGCACGTGTCGTGGAACGAAATGTAGAACCAGTTGAACTTTAATGGAACTTAGGCCAACTCTCTTATGGGAGTTGGCTTTATTTATAGGAAGGGGGATTTTGATGGAAGACCTACTCCTTTTTATTAAAGAGGTTGTCTTTCCTGTCGTCGTGACATTCTATTTGTTGCATCGGATTGAAACAAAACTGGACAGTGTTATCGACTCGATTCAAATGCTACCTCAAAGCATGAGTGCAGACCCATCATATGAAACGAAGAAAAATATTACATGAAAAACGGAGACGTATAAAGACTAGGATTGGATTTTATATTTTTCCTAGTCTTTATGGTGTCCCTTAATCAAGTCTCATCGTTTAAGGAGAGGCTTGTTCGTTGCTGTATCATGTTTCGAACTCTCATTTTATTCTTTCTAGAACAGCGTTATTGATCGTATCACCACGAAGTGAATAGAATATTTCCTTATTCGCTCCTAATTCAAGTGGAATCTTTCTTTTTAAAGGGACGCGATCCCCATCATCTTTTACGTTATTGTCCGTTAAAATGAATAATTCCATTTCAGTTTCACCCTCTAACTCAAAATCCTTTTTAAGAAATTCAAACGTAAGTTCATCTCCTTTTTTAATTTTAGATCCGTCAGCATTTACAATACCTGGTGAATGGTTCAGGATGCTTGCTTCAAGTCCATAAAAATCAAAATTCGTGTTGTTTTTAATGCGAATGATCATATTATTCTCATTCGGTTCAATAGGAGTGCCTACCATTTCAGAACAAGCTGATAAAAACATCATTGATATAACAGCAATTGAAAGTAGTAATATTCTCTTCATTTAATCCATCTCCTCTTATAATTATGTGCATTTTACATAATTAACCAGCAAAATAAATTTAACACATAATTTATTGTTTATCACTATATTTTTATTATTTTAAAACTTATTCATATTGTTTTTCGGATTGAGTTGTAACTAAAATTACTCGAAAAAATCAGCGTTATAACGAGTTGCAAAAACGCACTGAAATGTGAGTGTTTTATATTAAGTGAAGAGTGATTTCCGATACTTAGTTAGTGCAGTAATTCAGATTAGTGACAGTAAAATTTACATAGTGACGGTAAATCTGAGATAGTGACAGTAATTTTTACATAGTGACAGTATTTCCTGGATAGTGACAGTAAACTGGCTGCTTCCCAAATCTGAAAGTCATTTGATATGTCAAGAAGACAATATCTCAACGCCTACCAGTAGGATAATTTTACAGAGCAACATAAACTCATACTAAACCGATATGAATGATATTATTATCTTCGATTGACCCACCGTTTTCTGGAAAATGTGATATGATAGTGTCATAGTGAAAAGAGAAGGGTGAATGAAATTCATGAAGGTTATGGGACGGAACAACCTTTGCACATGCGGGAGCGGGAAAAAGTATAAAAAATGCTGTGGACGGTCCACAGTTGTGTCAATTGATCAAGTAGTCGAAAATGAGTTGAATGATGTTCAGCATGATTTGTTTCAGTATGCACTCCATATGTATGAAGAGTTTTTTGATGACGTATTGGAACAATATGTGGATGTATTTGACGAGCTTCCAGACGATGTGTATGATTTATTTTCATTCTTTTCACGAGTATGGGTGATTTGTTCAATTCCAGTTGGTGAAAAAACCATCTTAGAAGAATACGTGGATATGTACGGTCCAAAGTATAGTCGTCCCCGCACCCGAGACCTTCTCCAGAGCTGGAAGGAGGCAAGACCGTCTGCCTATACGGTAATGAAAGTCGATGAGCGGAGAAACTATATGCTTGTGCAAGATATTTTCACAGGAGATCAGCACCAGGTGAGGATTTATGAGACGGAAACTGAAGTGGAGGCAGGTTATTTTGTGTTCGGAACCTTACTTCCTGCAGGGGCGAACTCCATCTTTTTCCCAACTTTTCTTGAATTGCCAAAAGAGTTTGCTGGTGAAATGAGGAACCTGATTCTTGATCTCTTCGAAAATAGTAACGAGACCAATCCAGTTAAATTTATGTCACATGAATTTATCAATGTATTTATGGTTTTTATGTTTGGAAACGAGACCATAACAGTGGACGACTATGAGTGGAAATCAATAAAACATAAAGAAGTCGCCGAATTGTTCCAGGTTCGGATGGAGGAGTACGGTTACGCTTATGAAATTGTGGGGATTGGACTTGAGCTATGGCACAAGTATTGTGAGCGGAAAAATCCGAGGATTCTTAAAACAGGCCTATACGAGGCTGCATTAGTTTATTTGGTTGAAAGTATCTATCCATATGGAGGCTTTTCCACTCAAGATGAGCTTGCCGAAGAGTATGATGTACCAGCAGGGCGCATCTCAATAAAGTTTAAAGAACTAGAAAAAGTCCTTCATCATGAAATTATAAGATATGAAAAAATGGTCGATGATGTCGAATTTGATCTCTAACAACTCCTTATGCGGGGTTGTTTTTTATTGCGCGAATTCAATATCACGAACCACATTTTTTATTAAAATTGCGAAAACAATAATTATTGTCACAAATTTGTCACAAATTTCCTTTGAAAAATTTGTTGAATAGTGTAAAATGGATTTTAATTGGAAAATAAAAAAATGGTAGGTAAATAGTATGAGTTCTGAACAACTTCTACAAATAATGATTGACATCCAGAAAAAAGTGGACGAAACCACTTCTATTACAACTGAAGAGGTCATGAAGGACCTAATTGGTAGATTGAAAGAATGTCAATCCGCTTAAATCAAGACTACCAATAGATGAAGTCAGAGGAGTACTCTGGCTTTTTTTGCCTTGAAAAATAACAAATTGGAGGAACCGAGATGAAAAAGGTTCGCTTTGGAGTTTTATCAACAGCAAAAATCGCACGAAATACCTTAATTCCAGCGATGGAACGCGCGCATAACGCACAGGTTGTAGCGGTTGCGAGTGAAAGTGGGAAGGCGAAGGAGTTTGCGCAAGAACTAGGCATACCAAAACATTACGAGTCATATATCGACTTATTAAACGATCCAGAAATTGATGCGGTGTACATACCACTTCCAAATCAGCTACATAAAAAATGGGCAATTGAAGCTGCAAAGCATGGCAAGCATGTCCTATGTGAAAAACCAGCTGCGTTGACAGCAGAAGATGTGGAAGAAATAGCGGCGGTTTTTAACGAACAGAATGTGATTTTTATGGAAGCGTTTATGTATCAATTCCATCCTCAACATCAACGTGTCAAAGAAATAATTGCAGATGGTGAAATTGGAGATGTGAAGTTGATTCGCTCCACTTTTTCATTCTCTCTCGACTTACAATCAGATAACATTCGCTTAAAAAAAGAGATTGGTGGCGGTGTGCTGTATGATGTGGGTTGCTACTGTATTCATGCAAGTCGTCTGATTACAGGTGAAGAGCCAGTTGAGGTGAAGGCAACGGCAAGTATTCATCCGACACACGATGTGGATATAACGGCAGCAGGTACATTGAAGTTTGCAAGTGGTGTAATTGCAAATTTTGATTGTAGCTTCGAACAGCCTTTTAAGGAACACTATGAAGTTGTCGGCACAAAAGGTTCTATATTTGTGAAGCACGCTTTCCGGCCAGATAATCAAGGTGGAAATGGAATGGTTATCGTGAATACGGACGTTGGCCAGCGCGAAGAAACGGTCCAAGGTGACCAGTACAAATTACAAGTTGAGCATTTTGCAGCATGCGTGCTTTCTGGCAACCAACCTCTGTACAGCGCTAGCGAAACTGTGAAAAATATGCGAGTCATCGAACAGGCACTAGACGCAATTCGTAAATAAAAGGCCAGCCCTCGGGCTGGCTTCATTCGTTTCAACCTCTTTTCCTGTGTTTATTAACCTCGACATTCCTGTCTATAATCGCAAATTACTATCCTTAATCGGTTAATACCAACTCTATCAAAAATTTCCTCTAGTAAATGTATATCTATCAAAAATCTGGTAATACTAGATTACTAGTGATAGAACGTACAGAAAATGAAACAGGAGAACCGTCCCCCTGTTTCATACATGGAGGGATTATGATGATGAAGATGAATGTAAATGTTGAGTTGCCAGAGGTTTTACCAGCGAGTAAGGATGATTTTTTGAGATTATTGCTAGAATTAGTGGTAAAAAAGTAATGGGAATTTGGATGTTGGATATTGTTGGATGTTGTAAAAACTTATATACTAATAGGTGGAAAATCATATATTACGAGAGAGGGTATTTGGAATCGTATACATAGACTGTAATGCAACAATCTTTCGATCAAATATGTGATGTGCTTAAGGCCATTCAATCAGGATTGGTCTTATTTTGTTGACTTATTTCTACTATTATACAAGAAAGAGGTAACATGCATGAAAAGTATCCGCACGAGATTAATCGTTAGTTTTTTTACGATTATCATTCTTTGTGTAGGTTTAGCGACCTATAATTATTTGGCAGTGTCTAGTATGAACCAGCAGACGGAAGAGGTAGTTTCTGATGAACTTGCAGTTCTACTCGAAATAAATAGTTTGAAATACAATATTTCGCAGAGTATTGGACTTGCACGCGGTTACGTGCTTTACGGGGAGTCCTCTTATCGCAATGATTATGATATCTATTCGGTAGAATTTGACCTTATCGAGCGAAAATTAGGTCCGATGGAAATTGAAGAGATCGAGGGGCTTTTAGACGAAACAAAACAGTGGCGAGAAACGATTCAAAAAGATGTCTTCACCTTATATGATAACGGTGGAACGGCACTGGCGACAAATCATCTCCAGACAAAAGTTCAACCAAAAGCAAAGGACCTAATAGAGCGGATTGAAAAGCTATCCAATGAGCGTGAAAGACAGATGACCGCAATGGGCAAGCAGGTAGTCAAATATGGCCAATCATCAAATATGGTTGGGCTTGTAGTAACACTGGCTGTGTTTATTTTGGGGACGATTATTTCAATTTATACGTCTATAGTGATTGGAAGACCTGTGAAAAATGTCGCAACCCGCATGAAGGCGATCTCGAATGGGGAGCTTCAGGCAGAACCGATAAAGACAAAGTTGAAGGACGAAATTGGACAGCTTGTTACAGCGGTCAATGATATGAACGATAACCTGAGGGGCATGGTTAAACAAATGGCTGTTGTCTCGGATAATGTGACGGGACAGAGTGAGGAGTTGACCCAGTATGCGGATGAGGTCATGGCGGGTAGTCAACAAATTGCGGTCACCATGGAACAACTTTCTCATGGCGCTGAAAACCAAGCAACTTCCTCGACGACTTTAACTGAAAAAATGAGTCATTACACACAAGAAATCATGCAGGTTGCGGCTAAGGGTGATGAGATAAAAGATCAGTCACAGGGATTAGTAACGGTGACGAATAACGGAAGCAGCTATATGGAAACGTCGATTCAGCAAATGAGCCAAATTCATGAAAAAATGAAGCAGTCTCATCAACTGGTGGTCGGATTGGATCATAAAACAAATGAAATTACAAAGCTTGTAAATGTGATACAGGAAGTGGCGGAACAAACGAATCTATTAGCTTTGAACGCAGCAATAGAGGCAGCGCGTGCTGGTGAACATGGTAGAGGCTTCGCGGTTGTGGCAGACGAGGTTCGAAAACTCGCCGAACAGGTTGGTACATCCGTTACAGAAATCACAGGAATTGTAAAGGACATCCAATCTGAATCAAGACAGGTCGTGCAATCCTTAAATGATGGCTACCAATCCGTTGAAGAAGGTACTGCCCAAATTCAAACAACAGGCGAAACATTTAATGAGTTAAAGCGATCAATTGAAGAAATTGGGTCGCAGATTGATTCCATGTCGAACTCGCTATATGGGGTACTGGATGATACGAGGGATATTAGCGTAGCAATTGAAGGAATCGCATCTGTCGCCGAGGAATCTGCAGCGGGTGTCGAAGAAGTATCCGCAACTGCCCAACAATCAAGTAGTTCAATGGAGGAAGTTGCAAAAAGTGCAAAACAACTTGAAGAAACCGCAGGTAATTTAAACAAGCTAATACAAAAATTTAAAATGAATTAATTTGGCAGGTTCTTTGTCGCGGAGTAGAGGGAACTTGTCACCATGTCTAAACCAAGAGGATGCCTATGCAATTACAGGCATCCTTTACTCTTTTACTCTCATTTTAACGTTGCGAAACATAAATGTTGTTTTTTCTTTCTTATTGGTGAGGACCATCGCATCGATTTGTGAAGTGGTGTCTTGCAGCTCAACCTCAAGTTGAATCGTCCGCCATGGTTCATGCAAGCCAATCACTGCAGAGGCGTTCTCTGCTAAAAAGGTTCCTCGTGCATCGGTCTCGTCGACCAGTAAAAAGACAGCAGTATCACCTTTTACCTGGACCTCAAACACAATTGTTTCTCCACCTTTCACTCCTTTAGGTGAAAAAACAAATCCTTCATTCTCCTCTTCACCTTTTGTTTTTACCTCAAACGTTCCATCCTCAACCTGCACAACCGTTGCACTCACACCCAAAAACGGAGACTTTTTCGCTGCAGAAGCAGGTGAAACCATAACAAATAAAAGTGCTATACAAAGTAAAGATTTGATTTTCATACCATGTACCTCCCTTTGGGACACTGATCTTGTCCACCTGTCCCATTAGTATGTGGAAAATGGAGGAAAACATGTAAAGCATAAAAAAACAACCAGCATAATACTGGTTGCTTTGTGACAAAACCTGTTCATGAGGTTCTCATTATTCGATCTCCAAATGTTGTTTCAATCGTGATGAGACAGCCTGGCGTTCTTCTTCGGAAACGATCCAATACCATCTATCTAAGGTTTTACCTACACCGTTGATGCTATATTGCTCAATGTTATGGCGAGCATCTTTGTAATTCGCTTGGATTGTTTTCATTTCACCAAAGGAAATATCGGTTGTGACATTATTTCCAAGCGCCCCAAGAATATCATCAAATTTTGTAACAGATGAAAAGCTTGCTCCTTTATTAATAATTCCTTGGATAACCTGCTTTTGGCGATCCTGTCTACCAAAGTCACCACGAGGATCATCATAACGCATCCTTGCATATCTTAGAGCTTGTTCTCCATTTAGAGTCAGTGGACCTTCCGCAAAGGATGAACCTTCATAAGAAAATGCAAATGTATTGTTAACCTGAACACCGCCTAGTGCATCAACGATTTGCTTGAGACCATCCATGTTCACCTTCACATAGTAGTCAACGGGCACATCGAGAAAATTCTCAACGGTATCAATGGTCATGTTAACCCCACCAAATGCGTAGGCATGGTTGATTTTATCCTGTATACCTTTACCAACAATTTCTACACGTGTATCACGCGGAATACTTAGCATTTGCATGGAATTCGTACGAGGATTCACCGACATCAAAATTAGAGTGTCAGTACGACCTTTATCACCCGAACGTTCATCCACACCCATGAGCAGGATGGAAATGGGATCCTGTTTGCTAATATCAATATTCTTCTCACGCTTATCCGAAGGATCTCTTTCCTCATGCATTTTTCCAACCGTGCTTGCCACAGTTTGATATAAGTAAACGGCGTATCCACCGATGGCTACCACTAAAACAAGAGCTATGATTCCAATAATTTTCGGCCATTTTCGTTTCGTCTTCTTTTTCGAATGGCGCTCAGTACGACTCACATAGATCAACCCCTTTTTCGTAGTTTGCTAGCTGATAAAAATAGGCCACATGTATTAGACGTTTGTAAAAAGAAAAGGTTACAAGAATGTCTGAAAATGTCAAAATTAATTAGAATTTCATGAAGTTTGACGAATTTGAGGTGCAAGTGGGTGATTGTATATTAGTATGTAAGAAGATTGTGGTAATGATGTATGTAATTGATTATTTGATTGGTATCAGGGTAAGGGAGCTAATACTTAGGTTGCGATGCAAACCCCTGAGCGAAGGCGCAAATCCTGATGCGAAGGCGCAAATCTTTGTTTGAGTGCGCAAATCCCGATGCAAGGACGCAAATCCTTGTACAAGAGCGCAAATCTTTGTTTGAGAGCGCAAATCCCGGTGTGAGGACGCAAATTCATGTGTGAGAGTGCAAATCTTGATGTGAGAACGCAAACCCTGGTGTGAGAGCGCAAAACCTTTGTTTGAGTGCGCAAATCCATGTGCGAGAGCGCAAAACCTTGTGTGAAGGCGCAAATCTTTGGTTTGAGGACGCAAATACCGATGTGAGAACGCAAATCTTTGTGTGAAGACTCAAATCCTTGTGTGAGAGTGCAAATCCCCGAATGAAGACGCAAATCCTGATGCGAGTACGCAAATCCTTGTACAAGAGCGCAACCCCCTTTCCAAAGACCCGAATCCCTTAGCAAAAACAAAAATCCCCGCGCAAGACGAAACCGTAGTTCCTCACGCGGGGCCACACATAAATGATTATACTCTTTCTAATACACCTTTTACCAAGTCTATGAATTGGGTCCTAACTTGAGCTGCAACTTCGATAACTTCGTCGTGGCTTAGTGGTTGGTCGAGGATGCCGCTTGCCATATTGGTAAGACAAGAGATACCAAGTACCTTCATTCCGCCGTGGTTTGCGACGATTGCCTCTGGAACAGTTGACATTCCTACCGCGTCAGCACCGAGAGTACGAATCATGCGGATTTCTGCTGGCGTTTCATATGTTGGTCCACTCCACCATGCGTATACACCATCATGTAGGGTAATGTTTTTATCTTTTGCAATATCCGAAGCAATTCCGCGAAGTGCTTTATTGTACACTTCGGACATATCAGGGAAGCGAGTTCCTAACTCTGGGTTGTTCATCCCAATTAGAGGGTTTGTTCCAACTAGATTAATGTGATCTGTAATTAACATTAAATCTCCAGGTTTAAAGCTTGTATTAACAGCACCACATGCGTTTGTAATCAGTAGATTTTCGACGCCAAGTGCTTTCATGACACGAACAGGAAATGTTACTTCATCTAGCGAGAAGCCTTCATAATAGTGGAAACGTCCCTTCATTGCCACTACGGTTTTCCCCATCAGTTGACCAATCACAAGTTCATTTGCATGACCAACCGCTTCTGATCTTGCGAAATGTGGAATCTCGTTATATGGAATGACGATTGCATTTTCAATCTCATCGGCCAAACTTCCAAGACCAGATCCTAGAATCATGCCAATCGTAGGTTGTTGATCGGTTTTGCTTAAAATATAGTCTTTTGCTTCCATAATGTCCGCAGTTTTATGCATATGTATATTCCTCCAAATTTCCAATTTTGCTACTGTTTATTAGTTTGTCTATAATATTCTATATTATTATCACGTTTTTTTACAGGTGGACCGTTAAATTGTCCTTGAAAAAATGTATGGGGACTGTGAATCTTTGTCCAATAGGGGGATAACAATGACTGCGGAGATTGTGGTTGTAGGTAGTTTGAATATGGATATGGTGGTAAATGTGAGTAAGCGGCCCGAATGGGGTGAAACCATTATGGGCAAGGGTTTTTTTACAGGCAACGGAGGAAAAGGGGGGAATCAGGCTTATGCAGCGGCGAAGCTTGGAGTCTCTGTTGCGATGCTCGGCCTAGTCGGTGACGATATTTTTGGTGAACAGCTTTTAAAAGGATTATCTGAAGTAGGGGTAGACACGAAATATATTGAAAAAGTATCAGATGTTTCGTCTGGCGTGGCAGTTATTAGTGTTAACACAGAAGGGGAAAATAGCATCATTGTCTCACCTGGAGCAAATGACCACGTTACTCCTGAATATGTGAAGAAGTACGAACATGTCATTCGGGATGCAAAACTTGTTATGCTGCAGCTTGAGATTCCGTTGGAGGCGGTCATCGAAACGGTTAACATCGCTCATACATACAATGTTCCAGTGATGCTAGACCCTGCGCCTGCACAGAAACTACCAGATGAACTTTATAAAAAGATAACCTTTATAGTGCCGAACGAGAGTGAATTAGGCATAATTACTGGTACAAAGATATTAAATATTGAGTCTGCGAAAGCGGCAAGTGCAGGGCTTTTAAAAAAAGGCGTGGGTACCGTGTTTGCAAAGCTAGGGAGTAAAGGAGTTGTTGTGTCGAGGAAATCCGAAACGTTTACTGTTGAGGCACGCAAAGTGACAGCGGTCGACACAACAGCAGCAGGCGATGCATTTGCAGGTGCACTTGCAACAGCACTCGTCAGCGGGAAGAGTCTGCAAGAAGCAACCGAATTTGCAAATATCGTAGGAGCACTTACCGTCACTAAAAAGGGTGCTCAAACCTCGATGCCAACACTCAAGGAAACCATAACCGTCCTGCAGGGACATAAGGAGGTATAAGATGAAAAAAGTTATCTTGGATGTAGATACAGGAATCGATGATGCAATGGCGATTGCGTACGCGGTGAATTCACCTGAACTTGAGATCATCGGATTAACGACATGCTATGGAAATGTTACCGCTCGTGAAGCGACACGAAATACATTGGCCGTATTAGAGAAACTTGATAAACGAATTCCTGTCTACGAGGGAGCTGAAAAGCCAGTAGCCCGAGGACCTAGAGAAGGATATGCCAAACATGTTCACGGAGAAGACGGTTTAGGCAATAGGTTGGATTTCACACCGCAAACCACGGCTGAACCTGTATCTGCAATTGATTTTATAATTGAACAGGTAAAAAACCATCCCAACAAGGTGACCGTGATAGCAGTGGGTCCATTGACAAACTTGGCGCTTGCGATTCAAAAGGCACCAGAGATGGTTGAACTTGTCGGAGACGTTGTGATTATGGGTGGTGCGGTTTTTGTACCTGGAAATGCGACACCATATGCGGAGGCGAATATTTTTACAGACCCAGAGGCTGCGGAAATTGTGCTCTCATCTGGTTTACCAATTACGCTAGTTGGACTTGATGTGACTCTGCAAACCTTGTTGCCGAGAGATCGAGTTGAAACATGGCGGGTAACGGAGACTGGCCAATTTTTTGCGAATGTGGTCGGTTTTTACCACGACTTCTATGAAAAGACGAGTCCAGGAATTGGTGGCTGTGGGCTCCATGACCCGTTGGCAGTTGGTGTGGCAATTGACCCAAGCATTGTGAAAACAGAATCCATTGGGATTGAAGTAATGAAAAGTGGATTGGAAGACGGCAGGACAGTTCCGAATCGGAGTGGAGAGTCGAAAATTCAAGTGTGCACTGAAGTAGACGCTAACAAGTTCCTTGAACACTTTTTACAAAGAGTACCCGTAGCCGAGTAAAAAATTAAAAACCCATGCTGCAAACTAGTAGCATGGGTTCATTTTATGTAATATTGTAATATAAAACAGGACGCTGGTTCGTTGTCCAAAGTGTAAAATGGACGGACGTGGATTTGGTCCCAAAAGGTGGCATTGTAATGGAAGAAAACATTGTTCAATTTTTAAAAGATAAAGAGACTGAGATGGTGGAGGTTCTAAAAAGTTTAGTTGAGTTGGAATCACCATCCCATGACAAAGAGGCTGTGGACCAGGTGGGCAAGGAGGTTCAGAAGCTTTATGAAAAATATATTGGTGGTTCGATAAAGATTTTTCAGGATAACAATTTTGGCGATCATCTCCGCCTTGAGTTTGGCGAGGGAGAAGAGCAAATCTTAATTTTGACCCATATGGACACGGTTTGGCCAAAGGGCACGCTGGAAGATCTCCCATTCCGTATTGACGGTGATAAGTTATATGGTCCTGGGTCGTTTGATATGAAGGGAGGCATTGTCCAAGGATTGTTTGCTCAACATGCCCTCAAAACCCTCCAAGTCCCATTGAAATCTAGAGTTGTCATGTTGGTAACGACTGATGAGGAAATTGGAAGTGAGTCATCCCGTGACTTGATTGAAGCGGAAGCGAAAAAGAGTAAATATGTCCTCGTGTTAGAATCCGCGGCAAGTTCAACGGAAGGTAAGCTGAAAACCTCGCGTAAAGGCGTTGGTATGTTCACCATACGAGTGAAAGGACGGGCTGCACACTCTGGCATAGAGCCTGAAAAAGGAATTAGCGCCATCGAGGAATTGGCACGCCAAACCCTTTATCTGCACGGCTTAACCGACTTTGAAAAAGGAACAACCTTAAATATCGGTCTAGTAAAAGGGGGAAGTGCCTCAAATGTGGTAGCGGCAGAAGCAGAGGCAGAACTCGATCTACGCGTGAAAAATAACGCCGAATTTGAAAGGATCATTCCGTTGATTCAGGGCTTAACGCCATCAAAGGAAGGTTTAACGATTGAGGTAACAGGTGGTATCAATCGACCTGTTATGGAGAGGACCCCTGAAATAGGAAAAATGTTCGATACAGCGAAGAGTCTAGCAAAGGAATACCTTGGGTTTGAGCTACAAGAACAAGCAAGTGGTGGCGGAAGTGACGGCAGCTTTGCCTCACAATTCGCGCCAACTCTGGATGGCCTAGGTCCCGTTGGTGACGGTGCGCACGCATCAAACGAACACCTCCTTATCTCGCAAATGCCCGTAAGAAGTGCGCTTGTTGCATTATTAATTGAAAAACTAGGTAATGAGTAGAGGAGAGGTTTAGCTCTCGTTTGTGTGGAAATGCGTTCTATGTGGGGTATATGTGGACATGTGGAATGGTATGAGTCTACGGATGTGAAATGCGTGCTCATTCGCGTATATGCGTCTACGCGTGATTGAAATGCGTGCTCATTGGCGAATATGCGCCTACGCGTGATTGAAATGCGTGCTCGATCGCGTCATGCGCCTACGAGGGATTGAAATGCATGCTTGTTCGCATATATGCGCCTACGCGTGATTGAAATGCGTGCTCATTCGTGTATATGAGTCTACGCGGGAGTGAAGTGCGCGCTCGATCGCGAATATGCGCCTACGATGGATTAAAATTCGCGTATATGCGTCCTCCCGAGAGTAAATGCGCCATTGCTCGTGTGACATGCTCCCTCCCCATTGAATTAGTCTCATACAAGAAGATGCGCTTCAACAACAAAATTTTTGTCGACAAGCCAACTGAAATTTTTAGACAATTATGTGGGTTGCTGATATAATATTGCTCATTACGTAAGTGTGAGGTTATGACCATGTATTTTAATAAGGAAGAGTTTCAAAACAAACATAAGAATCACGGAAGGTTGCTGGTGAGCTGTCCTGACCAACCTGGAATTGTGATGGCGATATCACAGTTTTTGTATTCATTTGATGCAAATATCATTGAATCTAGTCAATATTCGACACATCATGAAGGTGGAACATTCTATCTACGTATCGAATTTGACTGCCCATCTTTGACAGAGAAAAAGCCTGAAATGGAATCAGCGTTCCTTGAAGTTGCAGAAAAATTTTCAATGGAATGGAAGTTAATCGATGTTCGAAATGTGAAAAGAACAGCTATTTTCGTGTCGAAGCAGCTTCACTGTCTACATGAGCTTTTATGGGAATGGCAAAGTGGGGACTTGATGACAGATATTGCGCTTGTTGTGAGCAACCATGAAGACGCGAGACCAGTTGTTGAAAATCTCGGAATCCCGTTTGTCTACATTCCAGCGAACAAGGACATTCGCAAACAAGTTGAAGAACAGCAATTGAAGCTGTTAAAAGAATACGAGATTGATCTCATCGTACTGGCGCGCTATATGCAGGTATTGACGCCTGATTTTGTCGCAGCCTATCCAAACCAAATCATCAACATCCATCACTCATTCTTGCCTGCATTTATCGGAGCTAGACCATACGAGCGTGCGTACACGCGTGGGGTAAAATTAATTGGTGCAACATCCCACTATGTGACAAATGACTTGGACGAGGGTCCAATTATTGAGCAGGATATCGCGAGAGTGGATCACCGTGATGATGTCGCAAGTCTGAAAAAAATCGGTCAAAGTGTGGAACGAAGCGTATTAGCACGTGGAGTGAAATGGCATCTTGAAGACCGCATTATTGTCGATAACAATAAAACAATTGTGTTTTAAAACTTCGTAGAGTCACCAAATTGGTGGCTCTTTTGTTTTTATCTTATTAAAAATCCATCATACACACATTTCGGAAGCAAATACATGAACTTTTTTCTAAAGATTAGTAGTCTATAAGAGTGGTACCTTAAAAATATGAAGAGGTGTATTGTGACATGTATAACGAATTCCTTACGTTTGCAATCGAACTTGCAAATGAGGCTGGAAAATTTATTCGTCCCC
Organism: Bacillus nitroreducens; assembly: GCF_964021195.1. Taxonomy (NCBI): domain Bacteria; kingdom Bacillati; phylum Bacillota; class Bacilli; order Caryophanales; family Bacillaceae; genus Bacillus; species Bacillus nitroreducens. The sequence goes on from NZ_CAXHYI020000003.1 coordinate 1,419,586, forward strand.
ATGCTGGAAAAGCAGGTCATCAAAATACTAAATCTGCCAAAGACTTTGTAACAGAAATGGACTTACAATCAGAGAATCTCATCATCGAAAAAATTAAAACACAATTTCCTACCCACAACATCTTCAGTGAAGAGATAGGAAGAATCAAAGGTTCAGACGACTATGAATGGGTCATAGATCCAATTGATGGTACTGTTAACTACAGTGTGGACTTACCATTTTACGGAGTTTCAATCGCACTTACGCATCGAGGAGAACCGATTATTGGTGTTATTTCCTTACCTGCACTCGGAGAAACATTTTGGGCTGCAAAAGGTGAGGGGGCGTACCTGAATGGTGAACGAATTAAGGTGAGAGAAACTTCTCTTTCAGAGTCCTTTGTATCTTTTGGAGACTTTGCAAAGGATGGGGATAGGGAGGCAAATCGAGAGCGAATAAATCTACTAAATATCTTGGCGAATGAAGTATATCGAATACGTATGGTAGGTACAGCTGCGCTTAGTCTTTCCTATATAGCGGCTGGTAGACTGGACGCAGCTATCTATCGGAATATTAACTATTATGATATAGCAGCAGGCGAGCTTTTGATAAAAGAAGCGGGAGGAGTCAAATTTACAAAAGGTCACTACACCTACTTTGTAAATGCGAAAGTGGCAAATGAGTTGATAGATTTAGAAGTTGAAGCTCTAAAGTAAATCCTCTATTTGAATCCATACATGAAAAATGAGCAGCTTCTACCTGCTCATTTTTTCTTTTTATCTAGGAAAATAAACGTAGAAACTTTGATATGGGACACTAACTTGAATATATGGGACAAAGATCCGTAAATATGGGACAAACCTGCCCAAATATGGGCCACAGCTCAAAATATAAGGGACAAACCTTCGCATATATGGGTCATAAACCAAAATATATGGGCCATATCCCCAAATCATACTACTTTCTATAAAAAGTTCATTGCCTTCTGGTTCACCCAGAAGGCAGACTAACTAACAACCAAGGGAGTGGTCCAATTCCTACTTTGATATGGGACAAAAAACCGAATATATGGGACATACCCTTCCAAATATGGGCCACAGCTCAAAATATAAGGGACAAATCTTCACATATATGGGCCATAACCAAAATATTGGGCCATATCCCTAAATACTATTGCTTTCTATAAAAAGTTCATCGCCTTCTGGTTCATCCAGAAGTCAGACTAACTATCAACCAAGGGAGTGGTCCAACACCTATCTTGATATGGGACAAAGATCCGTAAATATGGGACAAATCTGTCCAAATATGGGCCAAAGTCCAAAATATAAGGGACAAACCTTCGCATATATGGGTCATATCCCTAAATCAAATTGCTATCTCTAAAAAGTTCATTGCCTTCTGGTTCATCCAGAAGGCAGACTAACTATCAACCAAGTGAGTGGTTCAATTCCTACTTTGATATGGGACAAAGATCCGTAAATAAGGGACAAACCTCCACCTATATGGGCCGCAGCGCAAAATATATGGGACAAATCTCCACATATATGGGTCATAAACCAAAATATATGGGCCATATCCCCAAATCATACTACTTTCTATAAAAAGTTCATTGCCTTCTGGTTCATCCAGAAGGCAGACTAACTCTCAACCAAGGGAGTGGTCCAACTTCTATCTTGATATAGGACAAAAACCCGAATATATGGGACATACCCTTCCAAATATGGGCCACAGTCCAAAATATAAGGGACAAACCTCCATATATATGGGTCATAAACCAAAATATATGGGCCATATCCCCAAATCATACTACTTTCTATAAAAAGTTCATCGCCTTCTGGTTCATCCAGAAGGCAGACTAACTCTCAACCAAGGGAGTGGTCCAACACCTATCTTGATATGGGACAAAGATCCGTAAATATGGGACAAATCTGTCCAAATATGGGCCAAAGTCCAAAATATAAGGGACAAACCTTCGCATATATGGGCCATATCCCCAAATCATACTACTTTCTATAAAAAGTTCATTGCCTTCTGGTTCACCCAGAAGGCAGACTAACTAACAACCAAGGGAGTGGTCCAATTCCTACTTTGATATGGGACAAACCTGCCCAAATATGGGCCACAACGCAAAATATATGGGACAAACATTCACAGATATGGGCCGCAAACCTTAATATAAGGGACAAACCTGTACGAATAAGGGCCACAAACCCAAATATAAGGGACAAACCTCCCCCTATATGGGGCACACCCCCAATTTAAGCCGCCTAATATAAAAAAGCCTTCTGGTCAAACCAGAAGGCTAACAATCTTTTAAACTATGTTTAAACCCACCACATATTCGAGACAGGCTCTTCAATTAAGACGGATTTTAGATTAGTAACTGCACGGGTGAATCCTTCGTCAATGGACATGATTGGGTCTTCGTGTTCGATGCTAACAACATAGTCATAGCCATACGTACGAAGGGCACTCATCATGTCGGACCATTCTTGTAAACTATGGCCACAGCCGACAGAACGGAACGTCCAAGCACGAGTACGCACGTTTCCATATGGTTGCATGTCGGTTAATCCATACATGTTCACATTGTCTTGGTCAATATACGTGTCTTTTGCATGAAAATGGTGAATCGCATTTTCTTTGGCGAGAATTTTGATCGCAGCGACTGGGTCGATGCCTTGCCACCATAGATGACTTGGGTCCAGGTTCGCACCGATTGCATCACATGTTTCCTCGCGAAGTTTTAGCAATGTATACGGTGTATGCACTAAGAAGCCACCGTGAAGCTCGAGTCCAATTTTGACGTTATGCTCTTTCGCAAATTGTCCAACTTCCTTCCAATACGGAATCAGCTTTTCTTCCCATTGCCACTTTAATACGTCATTGTATTCATTTGGCCATGCAGTAACAGGCCAATTTGGGTATTTTGCCCCTTCATGGTCACCAGCTGTTCCTGAGAAACAGTTCACAACGGGTACATTCATCATGGATGCAAGTCGAATTGTTTTTAATAGTGTATCATGAGAGTCTTTCGCAAATGCTTCATCAGGTGAAATCGGATTGCCGTGGCAGCTAAACGCACTGATAGTTAATCCACGCTCATGTACTTTATTCAAGTACTCGTTTCGAGCATCCTCATTTTCTAGCAAACCATCTAAATCACAATGCTTATTACCTGGATAGCCGCCTGTTCCAATCTCAACGGCATGAAGGCCAGCAGCCTTAACAGTATCTAACATCTCTTCAAAAGACTTCTCAGAAAATAAAACGGTGAATACTCCTAATTTCATGATAAACTTCCTCCATTTTCATAGATTTGATCAATGATTCTTGATACTTGTAGTGCTTCTTCAGGTTTTACGACCAATTCTGACAAACCTAAGCATGCTTCAATAAAATTCCGAGTTTGAGGTACATCGGGTTTTTCTTCACCTGGAAGCCATGGGGCTACACTGTTTAACAGCATTCCGTCAGTTTGTGTATATAACTCAAACGGAAAAACATTCAAGCCACCATCGACCCCAGAAATACTTAAATGATTCTCATCCTCTTTGATATTTGCAGCCCATGACGTTTCAAAAAGCATCGAGGCTCCATTTTCAAATGTGATATAGGCTGTTACATGATCATCGACTTCGAAATTTTCATGATCAAAAGCACCCCATTGATTAATCTGGTTAGGCTGTTTACTTAGCTGATTGTAAACCGCGCCCGATACCTTTGTTTCCTGGGGATTTCCAATCAGCCAAAGAGCTAAATCAAGAAAATGACATCCCCAATCGATCAGGCTTCCACCGCCTTGAAGACTTTTATTTGTAAAAACGCCCCAACCTGGTACCTTTCGTTGACGTAACGCCCTTACCCTCACAACCAACGGAGTTCCTACTTCACTCATCACCTTTTTGGCAGCCTGAGCTTCTTTTGTAAAGCGGTAGTGATACCCGATATGGAGGACTTTCTTTGCTTTTTGACTTGCTGCAATCATCGCTTCACATTCACTAGCGGTCATCGCCATTGGTTTTTCACAAAATACATGTAAGCCTGCTTCAAAAGCAGCAATTGCAATTTCAGCGTGGAATTTATTTGGTGTACATATACAAACTGCATCCACTTCAGAAAAAAGATCCTGATATTGTTGATGCACAATAGGAATGTTATAGGTAGCAGCCACTTCTTGTGCACGTTCAATATTGACATCACAAATGGCATGTACCTCACAGAGATCGCTTAACTTTTGAAAAGCGGGGAGGTGCCGATCCTGTGCAATACCACCTGCCCCAATAATTCCAATACGAAGTTTTTCCATCAGACTTCACCTGTTTTCACGATTTGGCTTGTCTCGCTTGATTTTAGTGCAGCAAGAATCACTTGTAAGGATTTCATTCCTTCCTCACCTGTTACGAGAGGCTGTTTATCCTCTAAAATAGACTCAACGAAATGGTCAATCACATAAGAAGTATTTTGGCCACCCTCATCGTTAGATTGGATTTTGCCAAGTTCACATTTAGTCACTTCTCCGTTTGCATATTGAATAATCAGTGAAAATTGTGGGTCATCTTCTAGTCTGAGTACCCCTTTTTCCCCATAAATGATTGTAGAGTTGTCCTCTTTGCTGTAACCCCAGCTCGCAGCCAGCGTTCCAACAATTCCACTTTCCGTTTTTAAAATGCACACCGCATTGTCATCCACGTTTGAGAACTCTTTCGCATTACCTTCGACAAATGCGCCAACTTCTGTAAATTCTTCTCCTAATATATAGCGAAGCAAATCGGATTTATGTACGCCAAGGTCACCCATAGCTCCTACAAATGCTTTGTCCTTTTGGAAAAACCAGCTATCTTTCCCGTCAACACTCCAACCTTCGGGACCACCGTGACCGAATGTAGTACGGAAACTGTAGATTTTACCAAGTTCTCCATTTTCAATGAATTGACGGGCCTTTTTATGAGAAGCTACAAAACGTTGGTTATGAGCAATCATCAGTTTTTTGCCATTTTTCTCAGCCGCAAGGATCATCGCTTTTGCTTCCTCACTGGATGTGGCCATAGGCTTTTCACAAAGTACATGTGCTCCTGCATTCAAGGCAGCAATTGTAATAGGTGCGTGTAAATAATTTGGTGTACAAACGCTTACAATATCGACGTTCGCGTTTTCTAACACGTCTTCATAACTTGTAGATGGTTTCGCACCATATTTTTTAGCTACTTCCTCTACACGTGCTTCATTTATATCACAAACCGCTACGATCTCGACATGTGGGTTTGCTTTGTATTCTGGTAAATGACGAAACTGTGCAATACTTCCACAACCAATGACGGCTACTCTTAACTTCTTCATCTACAACACTCCCTAGAACCAATATTTGATTCTATCGTATCGTTTTTCTCAAAAAATAAACATAGATGATATAATAAAAATATATACTATTTTGCTATTTTTCTTAGAATGGAGAATTTCTATGGAAGCCACCATTTTCTTTTGCGGGTATTCATTTCATACAAAAGGTTATCGTTCTGAATATAAAGACGGATTTCCTGCCTATCTGTTTCGTCTACAAACGGAAGGAAGCTGTGAGGTAATCGTGAAGGATCAAAAATTCACCCTGAAAAGAGGGGATCTCATCCTGATTGAGCCAGGTGATCACTATGAGATTTTTATGAAAGAGGGGCAAAAAAGTGGAGATTATCACCTTTCCTGCATGGGCGATTGGGTTGACGAATGGTGGGGGCGTTCTCCGAAACAAAGTCTCTACCACATTGACCTCGATGGGAAACTTCTTTCATTATGGAACCAGCTGATAACGGAAAAAAGGAGACCACAATCCAATCATGAGCTAGAAGATTACCTATTGAGGTCCTTTTGTCTCACAATGGAGCAAATCATGAACGAAATTGTGCCAAACTATCCGTATCCGTATAAGGTGACAAGGATGATGCGTTACATTGAAGAACATGCAAGTACTCGTTTGAAGGTGGAAGATGTCGCCGAACATGTGAAGTTGAGTGTTTCTAGGTCTGTTCATCTTTTTAAAGATTTTGTGGGAAAAACAATGATTGAATACGCACAGGAGATTCGATTGAATGCTGCGATGGAACGTATGAAATATACGACCATGACACTTGAACAAATTGCCGAAGAATGTGGATTTGGTACCTACCCATATTTTCATAAAGTATTTAAAAAGAAATACGGTGTCTCACCAGGAGTTTTCCGACGAATCGAAGGGTAGCGGAACAAGGGAAGGGGACTGATCCCCTTGCCTTATCCTTTCCAATCCTTCAAGTATTCAATACTCATTTTGATGCTTTCAAATGGATCACGTCTGCACACATCTTGTTCGACGATCCACCACTGTACGTTACCTTCCTCGCCTTGACATAGAATGGCTTCAAGATTGACTCCACCAGTTCCGAGTTCAGCAAAGAACTTTTCCTCATCCAACGTCATATCCTTCAGGTGCACAAGTGGTGTACGATGTGGATAGCGTTTGAGCCATTCGACGGGATCTTCGGCTGCTTTTGTTAACCAGTAAACATCAAACTCGGCCTTTACATTTGTGTCCATCAAAATCGTATCAAGTGCCGTTCTGCCGTCAGATAATGTTTCAAGCTCAAAATCATGATTGTGATAGCAAAGTGTTAGCCCCTCACGCTTGCAGATGTCATCAGCTTTTTGTAAAAATGAAACAAGTGCCTTATAATCATCCTCACTACGTTGGTCTGGTAATAAATAGGGACAAACAATATATTGATTTTCGAGGATTTTTTGATCTTCAATCACTTTCGTTAAATCATTTTGTAATACATCCAATGGAACATGGTTACCAGCTACTTTGAGTCCAAGCTGATCCAACATTTCTTTCACTTCTACAACCGTATGTCCCCCGTATCCAGCAAGTTCTACACCGTCGTAACCTAATTCTGCTACCTTTTTTAATGAACCAAAAAAATCCTTCTCACACGCATCGCGCAACGTGTACATTTGTACAGCTACTGGAATCCTTCTCACTCTTCTCCCTCATTTCATCTTGTTTATGATTGATTGGAATTTACATGATGATTGATCTATGTCCAGCGCATGTGGCCATCCGCTTTTGAGTTGTGTCATGATTGACCAAAGCGCATTGGTGAAATTGTTCCTATAGTTATTGTAAAATGCTGGTTGGAAAATAAGAATAGAGGATATCATCAGAATATCTACTATTTTGCTATTTTATAGTTGAAAAGGTATCTAGAAATACGCACCTTAAATGAATAAGCACAAATTCCCAGGATAATTTTGTCGAAAAATGCGATTTCGCACTATGTAAAGAAGGTAAAGATAGGTTATATTAGAGTATAGAATATATTTTGCATGGAGGACGAAAAGTGGCCTATCAATTGAATGAATGTTTTAAGATGTTTACGTTAAATTCCAATCCAGAACTAGCAGAAGAAATGGCATCAATACTCGGTTGTCAGTTAGGAAAATGTTCAGTATCACGTTTTAGTGATGGTGAAATCCAAATAAATCTTGAAGAAAGTGTTCGTGGAAGCGAAGTTTACTTAGTCCAATCCACTTCACAACCAGCAAATGAACATATTATGGAATTATTAATTATGATTGATGCGTTAAAAAGAGCATCAGCTAAAAATATTAACTTGGTGATTCCGTATTATGGATATGCAAGACAAGACCGTAAAGCACGTTCACGTGAACCAATCACATCAAAATTAGTAGCAAACCTACTTGAAAAAGCGGGAGCAACTAGAGTGGTAGTAATGGACCTACATGCTCCACAAATCCAAGGCTTTTTCGATATTCCAGTTGATCAATTACTCGGTGTACCACTACTTTCTGAGTATTTTGCTGCGAAAGAACTTGATGACATTGTAGTCGTTTCGCCTGACCAAGGTGGCGTTGTACGTGCACGAAAATTGGCAAATCAACTAAATGCACCAATCGCATTCATTGATAAACGTCGTCCGAAACCAAATGTTGCGGAAATCATGAACATTGTTGGTAATATCGAAGGTAAAAATGCCATTCTGATTGACGACTTAATTGACACAGCAGGTACCATTACTATCGCTGCCAAAGCGTTAATGGAAATGGGAGCAAAATCCGTATACGCATGCTGTACGCACCCTGTATTATCAGGTCCTGCAATCGAAAGAATTGAATCATCACCAATCAAGGAACTAGTCGTTACAAATACGATTCAATTACCAGAAGAAAAGAGAATCGATAAAATCAAGACTATTTCCGTGGCGCCATTACTCGTCGATGCGATTGACCGCATCCACAATGAGAAATCCGTAAGTCCACTATTCGAATAAAGAGATACGTCCCTTATCATAAGTAGCCAACTAGTGAACTAGTTGGCTATTTTGGGCTCTTGCCCGAATGGGTAAACTGTACCTATACGCAAAAATAATTGAAAGGACACAATTAAATGGCATTTTTAGAAAAAGTAAAACCGCATCTACTTTCAGATGATATCTTCGTACAAAAAACCGTTCTTCATGCCCTACACGATTACCCTGCTGTTCCAGAGGAATGGACAGTGGATTTGTTGAAGGAAGCTTTTACGAAAGAAGATAAACAGGCTTACATATTTATCTACTTGGACCATCAAAAAATCAATGAAAGTGCGCTAACAATTTTATTGGAACAAATTCCGTCCATGAATAAAGAGAATATCCATCTCGCGCTAAAGCTAATAAATGAAGTTGAGCCTGCACTCGCATTAAAATACCGAGAACAGCTTAAGGGCTATATTACAAGCGAGACGTGGTCTTCATACGAATTAGTCGTAAACGGAACAAAGAAAGAAGTCTCCGGACGATATAAACAAGTAGTAGAGAAATTAGAACAATCAGATGCGTTCCAAGGTAATCTCTACCACGAAGCAAAGCGACTGGCAAAATGTATCGTTCAAAAAGGATGGATCACGGAAAAGGAAATCGACAAAACTCTTTCTCAAGAATTAGATGCTAACTGGTTTTCGTATAACGGATACTTAACGGTATATATGATCGGTTTATTAGGAAACGAGAAGTATATTGCTATTTTATCAAGTCTGTTAACACGAGACGAAGATATCCTACTCGAAGAAGTCGCGGATGCGTTAATCCAATTTCAGTCGGATAAGGTGGTTAAAGAGGTTGCCCCGTATGTAACGGATCCAGATTCGATCATTTTTGCTGCATCTATTCTGGAAAATATCAAAACGGATCTTTCGGCTCAGGTACTAAAAGAGGCCTATTACCAAGTAGAAGAAATTGATGAAAAAGAATTGATTATTGAAGCACTCTGTCACCAGTTCACGGAAGTGGCATTTCCAGTGGTGAATGAACATATGCAGCACCCTTATGAAACATCATCACTTGTGGATATTGAAGAAGTAGTATATAGCTTTTATACCATCATGGGTGAGTCGCACCCCGATTTATCATTATGGAAACAAGAAGCGATGCGAATAGAAATGGGAGACCCAAATGGGATGCTTGCTGTCCAAAAACCTGACAAAAAGGTTGGGAGAAACGACCCTTGCCCATGCGGAAGTGGTAAAAAATATAAGAAGTGTTGTGGCAAATAAGGGGTTATGGTGGATTTGAGATGTGGGGCAGGCTTCTACAAGTGGTGATTTGCGTCTATGTTTTAGGTTTATACGCAGTAGCTTGCAGATAAGCGCCCTCGCACGTTGAATATACGTCGTCCCGCAAGTTTATGCGCCCTCGTGAGAAGAAATGCTTGATCGTACACTGAAAATGCGTCGTCGCGCGGTTTTATGCGCCTTGGTGAGAAGAAATGCGTGATCACGCACTGAATATGCGTCGTCCCGCGATTTTATGCGCCCTCGTGAGAAGAAATGCGTGATCGTACACTGAAAATGCGTCGTCGCGCGGTTTTATGCGCCTTGGTGAGAAGAAATGCGTGATCGCGCACTGAATATGCGTCGTCCCGCGATTTTATGCGTCTTGGTAAGAAGAAATGCATCCTTGTACAACGATAAGCGCCCTCGCACGTTAAATTTGCGTCGTCCCGCAAGTTTATGCGGCCTCGTACACGGATATGCGCCCCCGCCTGCAGAAATGCGTGATCACGCACTGAATATGCGTCGTCCCGCGATTTTATGCGCCCACGTGAGAAGAAATGCGTCCTCGTACAAGGAAATGCGCCCTCGTACACGGGTTATGCGTCGTCCCGCGGTTTTATGCGCCTTAGTGAGAAGAAATGCGCCCTTGTACACGGGTTATGCGCCGTCGCGCGACGATGAGCGCCTCCTGCACACAGATATGCGTCTACCCGCATGGAATATGCACCCCCACACAAATGCACGCTTTCAAATGAATAGGGTCAGAGGGAAAGCCCTCTGACCCTAAAGTTGGAGAAAAATTACGTTAATATATCATCAATCGAACTTGTGAGCACAAGTGATTTTGGTTGGTAGTCCGTTTGATAGGTGTCTACCCCTTGGCCGCCAAGATAGAATTTAATATCCTGATGTGACTCCGCAAATTGATCAAGTCTCTTCAATAAGTCAGGCTCTGATTCAAATGGAATTGTTGTTGTAGCAGACAAAACGACAACTTGTGGCTTTAATTTGTTTACTAATGATTCAATCGCACCTGGTGCAGGAGAAGCGCCAACTAACTGCGTCTTCCAGCCTTTCATCATAAATCGCATCATTACAAGATGAAGTGGAACTTCATGGTGTTCATGGGGGAGGCATGCTCCAAGTACAAATGGTGCATTTTCCCGGTACTGATAATTCCGTCGAATCTGTACTAAAAAGTCACGTACAACCAGACTCGAAACAGATTCTTGATACGTATCCCATTCTTTATTTTCCCACTTATTTCCGACCTCTTTTAAAAACGGGACCACAATTTGATTTAGAAAACGATCAAGGCCAACACGATGATACGCCTCTTTTAAGATCAAATTTAACTCGATCTCATCGCAATGTCTTCCTTTTTCTAAAAGCTGCAGCACGTACTCATTCCACTGTTCCATCTTTGAGGTATTCTCATCCGTTATGATTTCAGGTTTTTCTGGTAGATCTTTTACAAGAAGTGCGGCTTGCTTAATCGTATGTCCTTGCTCCGATAGTTTTTTGACTTGTAGAAGCGTCGTAACATCCCCTTGATTATAGATACGATAGCCGTTTTCTAAACGCATTGGTTGTATAACCTTGTACCGTTCTTCCCATTTTCGAATGACCTGTTTCGATAGCCCTGTCATATCTGAAACTTGTTGTATCGTGTATGTTTTCTTTTCTTCTGATTGAATCATCCAATCAACCCCTAACTACTGGTCCGTTCTTACTCGTCTTCCATAGTATAACGAATACGTCCACTTTGTACAATGTTCTCTCGCATTAGGTTGGACACAACAAACCTATTGTATAACGTTTTTAATAAAATATTATACAAACATTTGACAAAGAGATCATTTCAATCCATAATATAAAAAAAGGTTATACAAAGATGTCTAAAGTTGAGAGGAAGTGGCTATGTGTTTTTAGCGTGGCAGGAAATTAAGAAGAATAAACTTCGTTTTATATTGATTACAGGAATTTTAATGCTAGTGTCGTATCTGGTATTTTTTCTTTCAGGACTTGCAACAGGGCTGGCTAGTTTAAATCGGGAGGCAGTTGATGAATGGGATGCGACAGCCATTGTTTTGACTCAAGAATCGGATAAAAGCTTGTACCAATCAACGATGACCATCGATCAGCAAAGTGAGTTAAATGCGACCGATACAGCGGTCATTGGTCAATTAAATGCGATTGCAAATAATGGGGATAGCAAACAAAACATCGCACTGTTCGGGATTAAAGCAAATGAGTTTTTGATACCAACCGTTACAGAGGGAAGAGCGTTTGAAGGGGCAAATGAAGTCATTGCGAACGATTCCCTTAAAGATGAGGGATTTAAGCTTGGAGATACCTTAACTTTGTCTTCGAGTGATGCACAATTAAAAATTGTAGGATTTACAGAGAATGCTCGATTTAATGCAGCACCTGTTCTTTACGCTACCCTTGAAACATTTCATGGGGTGAAATTTGGAGAAGCAGCCGAGCAAAACAATGATCAGATAAACGGAATTGTTGTCCGTGATAATGCAGCGGCAAACATGGTAAAGAATGAAGAGCTAGATGTCATCGAAATTGAGTCATTTATCGAGAGTTTGCCTGGATATACAGAGCAAAAACTAACATTGAATTTTATGATTTACTTCCTATTTGGAATTTCATCCATCATCGTCGCGATCTTCTTGTACGTGTTAACGGTACAAAAAATCAATATGTTTGGGGTAATGAAGGCCCAAGGGATATCAAGTACGTATCTATCTAGATCGGTTGTCGCACAAACTTTCATCTTATCATTTGTAGGAACAGCGGTAGGATTTGCACTGACTCTACTTTCAGGTGCCTTTTTACCATCAGCGGTTCCAGTATCGTTCGATTTACTGCAAATGATTGTGTATGGGGGCATTCTTATGATGGTGGCAACGGCCGGAGCAGTGTTCTCGGTCTTGACGATTGTTCGAATTGATCCACTGAAAGCGATAGGGGGATAAAAAACATGGCGTTATTAGAATTAAAACAAGTTAAAAAAACATACGGTAGCGGACCAAATCAGGTCGAAGCGTTAAAGGAAACAAATTTCGTTGCAGACCAAGGTGAATTGATCGCCATCATTGGACCATCTGGTTCTGGTAAAAGTACATTTCTCACGATTGTAGGTGGCTTGTTAACACCATCCTCGGGTGATGTCATCATTAATGGCCAAAACATTACGGCAATGAATGAAAAAGAACGTTCGCTCATCCGTCTCAATGAAATTGGATTCGTCCTACAAGCATCCAATCTAGTTCCATTCCTACATGTAGCCAACCAAATGAAATTAGTGGATAAAGTAAAGAAGGGGAATATGACGAAGAAAGAAAGAGAACAACTGTATAAGCAATTGGGAATCAGTGACCTCCTCATGAAGTATCCTTCTGACTTGTCTGGGGGGCAACGACAACGTGTAGCAATTGCAAAAGCACTGTACAGTAACCCCTCAGTGATTTTAGCAGATGAACCAACGGCGTCCCTTGATTCCGACCGTGCCTTTGAAGTGATGGAACTATTAAAGAACATGACAAAACAGAAAAAAACAACCACCATCGTTGTCACCCATGACACACGACTCATCACTTATTGTGACAGAACATACCAAATGACAGACGGTGTTCTGGTGGAACAGAGGGAACTCTCATCTATTGCGCCAGCTCAATGATCAGTTAGATAAAAACTCATATAAAAACACCTCCTGCATGTCATATGTATGAATATGACATGAGGGGTGTTTTTCTTTGTCTCATTTCACTGGATCATATATCAGACATGTACCTCAAAAAGAATAATGATTTACCATATTTAACCTTTTGAATCTCTTTTAAAGAAATAAATGGTTATGAATTGAAATAAGCAAAGGTGGACTAAAATAATAGACAAGGAGGTCAACAAGTTAAATCCAAATGAATTGACATTGCTGTACATAAAATCATTCAGATTTAGATGGGCTATTATTGTATACTTTATCCCCTCAATCGTATCTAGCAGGTTGTACACGATAGAACTTCCGATAAATAGTAAGATCGAAGTGGTTGTAGCCAAACTATTGCTTCTAAACAATGTAGAAATCATAATAGATAGACTTATAAAAATGATACAATTTACAAAGTTAAACGAAACATTTTTCAAGATATATTCTATCGTAGGGATTTTTTGCATTCCGAAATGAGACATCGTTATGCTGATCGTGTTTAACTTATGAATGCCACCAAATACGATTCCACCCACAATAAAAGAAGAGGTAAACCAAATCATGATCAACAATCCCGCGAGAAGCACACATGAAAGAAACTTCGAAATGACGATTTTCCATTTATTCACTGGAAGTAATAATAAGGATTTAATTGTTCCCCTACTATACTCGTTAGACATCGTATCACTTGCCACTATGATTGAAAAAATAATGATCAAAAATAAAATATAACCATTATCCTCCATAAATCCCCAAACATTTTGTTCATATGGGGAGATGTCATTCTCTAAGTAATACTCGTAAAGTTGAAGATCTTGTAAGATTACATTCTGTAGATCTTCAGGTAGATTTTCCTGCTTTGCTTGGTTAAGTTCGTCTTTGGTGTTTTGTATATTTGTTTGTACTTCATCTCTCCAATCACTCTCATTTATTTTCGGAGCTTCTTTATAGGAGATAAAAGCGCTTATCCCTACAAGAACAACGATTACAATCATTACAATGGAGGCTCTTGGTCGAGAAAAGATTTTTATTAGTTCGTTAACTGTTAAAGCAAACAGGGCTCTCATGATGCACCTCTTTCGATTGCAGCAAAGAATGTTTGCTCTAAGTCCTTTTTATTTAAGTTTAATTCAATAAAGGCTACTTCATTTTCAAAAAATATTCTATTTTGTTGAGTAATCTCTTGAAGTTTCTTGAACTCTGCCTTAATAAGGTGATTTGTTTTGTCTACCATCGAAATAGTCGTAAATAAGGGAATCGCCATTTCAAAACTAGATGAATCGATAAATCGATATGTTGCTGAAATAGAATCATCTATATTATTTAAATGATGTACATCAAGAATTTTAACAAGGCTACCGTCCTGTATGATGGCTACTCTATCACATAGCAATTGCATTTCTGAAATAAGGTGACTGGAAATGATGACCGTCTTTCCTTCTTCAACCATTTTTTTAAGTTGAACCCTTAACTCGTATATACCCTGAGGATCTAATCCATTTGTTGGTTCATCTAAAATGAGTATATCAGGGTTATGCAGCATAGCTCTTGCGATACCTAGTCTTTGTTTCATTCCTAAGGAGTATGTCTTCACTTTGCTATGAATCGCATCATTCAGGTTTACAAATTCGACAATTTCATTAATCGTACTGTCCTTGATATGATGATGTAATCGAGCAACAGCCTTTAAATTGGCAAACCCCGTCATATGTTCATACATATCAGGTGATTCAATTAAAGCACCTATTTTCATAAGTGCTTTTTCTCTATTGATCGAAATGTCTATATCATTAATTAAAATCGTTCCTTTGGACACTTTATATAAACCTACTAACATCTTTAAAAGAGTCGTTTTTCCAGCTCCATTAGGGCCTAGCAATCCAAATATCTCACCTTTTTTTACGTTGAGTGTTATATTTTCTAGTAGATTTTGATTGTTAATTTTTTTAAATACACCATTTATTTTTAAAATATCCATCGTTTTATTCACCTGTACACTTATACAGTTAGCTCTTCATTAACCTTTGACGTACTCGTATAAGAATTAATAATGGCATACAAATAAACTAATGGTAGTGTCACGATACCAACTACTACTGGAATTAATAAGATTGAAACGATCTCCGCTACAATTAACAAAACTCCCTTCTTTACTTTACCTAAATACAAATGACCTAATCCTGGAAAGAAAATAGATAATACTAAAGCTAACCAACCTTTTTTCATATCAATATCTCCTTTTTCATTAGTAAAAATATCTGTATTTATTGTAAACCGAAAGTTTAGTGGTAGATATGCATATTGGTAATTTGGTATATTACCTTCACTATCTGGTCGAAATAACAGGAATTATATGCGTTTTTGCGGCTTTTTAGGGATATTAGTAGAAATTTACCATGATCATAACGAATTATAGTGTTTATAAATGAATATATGACATTTTTATACAAGTAAAACGAAATACCTAAAACCCTTTGCTATATTTGGGTTGTACCAAAAAACAAAACAAAAAACAAAAAACAAGGAGGAATTTGAAAATGTTTTACAACTTTTTCACTGGGACTACAAATATTGGGGATGCGGCTTGGGCAATAGCACGACTCTTTGCTAGAAAGTTTGACAAACTTGAGAATGTGAATAATATTGCGGCGAACTTAACAACAAAGTTTAGAGCAATTTATAATAGTTTTGGTGGTAATTTTGCATGGGCTGATTTAGGAGGCGTAATCCTTGATATTGGAGAATTATTGCTAACATTTGCTCCTCAGGCGAGATTATGGGATATTACAACATTCTTATGGGGTTCTGCTAACATCCTATAAAAGTCACACTGGCTTTTGTGAGAATAATGTCCTAATACTGCATAATAACACCCAATTATCCCAAAAAGATAACCCTGTAATACACAAAAAGTATTATAGGGTTATTTTTATGTATCATATTACTAAAGGAGCATTCCTGTTAGAAGGATTTTCGGGGACTTGAACAAAAAAGAGCCCTCTTGGTATGATACGGGGTGTCAAGATCTGCAGAAATTGACCCCTAATTTGTTAACCAAGGAGGACTCCATAATGGATTTTAAACAAAATCAAAAAATTAATCAAGTCACTGAAAAAACACTAGTGGTCGGAATCGATATTGCTAAGCGAACACATTTTGCTTGCTTTGTTGATGATCGCGGCCGTGTGCTCCAAAAATCGTTTTCCGTATCCCAGGCTGGAAATGGTTTCGATTATTTCTATAAACGCGTTCTGGATGCAATGGAAGAAAACGAAAAAACAGAGGTTATCATTGGGATTGAACCAACTGGCCACTATTGGCTGAATTTAGCTTACTTCCTTGAGGAACGAGGCATACCTTTGGTAATGGTTAATCCAATGCATGTCAGACGGTCAAAAGAGTTGGATGATAATCTTCCGACTAAACATGATCGTAAGGATGCATTAGTGATTGCTCGTCTCGTAAAAGATGGTCGCTTCAGCTATCCCCGTATCTTAAAAGGTATGGAAGCTGAACTTCGCGTTGGATCAACTTTCAAAAGTAAGCTGACTGAGGAATTAGGCGCTGTCAAAAACATGATGATTCGCTGGTTAGATCGCTATTTCCCTGAATTCACTCAGGTGTTTCCGTCATTCGGAAAAATGGCTTTGGCTGCACTTGAATGTACTCCATTTCCAAGTGATCTTCAACAGAAACAACCCGATGAAGTTTTATCCCTTTATCGAAAGGTTGAGGGGCTTAAATCTCCCCAAAGGCCTAAAGCAGTGCGCCTTATTGAAGTCGCTGCTAATTCTATCGGAGTAACAGAAGGACATGAGATGGCTCGAATTGAAATCACCACACTTGTCCGCCGTTACTATCAACTAGAAAAAGATATTGAAAGCATTACTCAACGCTTAGTTGAACTTGTAAAAACATCAGTAGAATACGAATGGCTATCAACGGTTGAAGGAATTGGAGATAACACTATTGTCGATCTATTAGCCGAAATAGGAAGCTTTTCAGACTACGAGAATCCACGCCAATTAATCAAACTTGCGGGATTAACGTTACGCGAAAATTCCTCTGGACTGCATAAAGGACAAAAACGCATCTCTAAACGAGGCAGAAGGAAACTACGTGCCCTCCTGTTCCGAGTAATGATGCCCATGATTCGTCACAATGAAGCTTTCAAAAAGCTACACGAGTATTACACAAACCGTCAGGTTAATCCTTTACGTAAGAAGCAATCCATCGTGGTTCTATGCGGAAAACTATTAAAAGTATTACACGGGATTTGCACGAAGCACAAAGCGTTTGACGCACAGCGAATGATGAGGGATATTCCTGGTCTCGAAGAGGCTGTATAAGTCCTTACACCCCTAAATTAGACTTAGACATCAGGATGACACGGAGAAGCTGGCACTTTTTTTTCCATTCGACCTAGAGTCCCTAAAGGAGCTTCGCTAGCCTCTGCCTTATGACTAGACCGAACGAAGGAATGTAGGCACTTAGATGCCAAGAGACATGGGAGGGTACGTCATCATAAGCTACGCAGAGATCCATTGTGCATCGTATAATTCCCTAGCACTACTTACCAGCATTATCCAGTAGTGACGGCGTAGCGTACCCATGTATTGGAATAGTTTCACATATTTTAAAAATACTGTTAGGAATTGTGTCGAAAAATATTTTTTTGACAACCCACTAACGGATCAAACCGTTGGTAAATCAACATTTATAGAGGGAGGAATTTGGATGAAAAACATGGCAATTAAAAGTTTACCATTCTATTTAGTCTTTGCTTTATTGATCGTTTGTTTAGGGTATTTTTATACACCTTCGCCAAAGGAAGTGCAGCAGATTAATCCACAAGGACTTAATGAAATCTTTTTTATTATAGCTGTAAATGGCGCGATATTTTTATTGCTCCTATTATTCTCATTTACAGGATTCTCGTTACTCTATTCAATAAAGTTCTTATATAGCATGGGGGAGAGTGGTAAAGTAAGTGGTTACAGTCCAGAGATCTACTATGGTGCATCCTTTATACATGGAATAGGAGAAATCCTACTTGTTTATCTAGTAATCATTTTTTCCATCGCTCATTTTAGAGAACTATTTCTCTTATTAAAAACAAAATCTGGAGTACAATTAAAACATTTTTATACAAAGAAACTACCTAAATATCTGCTTATTGGTTTTATACTAATCACTTTAAGTGCTTTTGCTGAAGTTCTAATTGCTAACAATCTTATACAAAGACTTGTAAACTAGGAGTTCAGAAAATGATAGTTGAACACAATAGAGTCATTATTGCTTTTAAAGACCATATACATTTACTTCCTTATGATGAAATCCTCTTTATAGAAAGATTTGGGGATAAAACAATCTTTCATACAAGAGACAGAGAGATCCTTACAAATCTCCCTTTAAAAAAAATCGAGTCCGAGCTACCTCAGTTTTTTATTAGAAGCCACAAGTCATATATTATCAACAAGCATTTAGTACAAGAACTGAAGAAGGCAACAAGGGATACATATGAATGTCTTTTTGAAAACGATAAATATGCATTAATCAACAAAAAAAACATAGAAAAATTATTTAGAGGAGGACCGTTTTAATGGGATTTCTTTGGGGATTTTTGGTTGAAATAACGATAAAATTTATAGATGTATTCTCATCCCAGAATTATGTGGCAGGTATCATTTTTTCTACGATTGTTTTTAGGTCTATTTTCTTTCCTTTACAATATTTGAATCAAAAAAATACATATATTATGAAAAAAATTGGACCACAACTTAAAGAGATTCATAAACAATTTGATATAGGAAATCCAGAGCTAACAAAAGAAGACCTACTAAAAAGAAAAAAATTACGGAATGAAATACTAAAGGATGCAGGAGCTAGACCGTTTGCCTTGGGATGTTTACCAATGTTGATTCAAATACCTTTTTATGTCTTGTTTATTCAAGCAATTGTAAATCATGATCGTTTGATGGAAAGCACATTCCTATGGCTTTCACTGAACGAAAGAGATACCTCTTTTATAACACCTATCATTCTTTTCATCGTAACTTTTATTCAAATGTACTTTTCCAATATGACGAAAAGGATACTAGTCATTGTCGTTTTTTCGGTATCTATGGGACTAATTGGGTCTTTATTACCTTCATCAATCGTTATTTATATGATTACACTTAGTATATATGGGACAATTCAACAATTTTTGATCAACTATAAATTAAAGTACTCAACTTCTACAATAGGGAAGGTGTCTATGCAATGAAATTATATACGTTTCAAAGGCCTTTGCTTAACGATTCAACCAAAGAGATATCGATATTTGATGAACATGGGGTACTTGTTGGGCACGTAAGCAGGTATTTTGAAAGTAAAGGTTCATATCTAGCAAATTGGATCACTTCAATCGTTAATGTTAAAGCGAGAGATTTGCAAAGTAAAGTAACGATCGATATCGTGGATCAGGGATTTTGGAAAACGTTACTTAGAGCGAAATGGAATATAAGTTATACCAATCAAAAAAGTATCCAAACCGAACTCATTGATAAGTCAAAAATAAAAACAAATAGGA
The DNA here is from genome assembly GCF_964021195.1 of Bacillus nitroreducens. Taxonomy (NCBI): domain Bacteria; kingdom Bacillati; phylum Bacillota; class Bacilli; order Caryophanales; family Bacillaceae; genus Bacillus; species Bacillus nitroreducens. The sequence goes on from NZ_CAXHYI020000003.1 coordinate 1,439,446, forward strand.
GGATGCATTACACGATAGAAGGAAGAAATGTAATCGTGTCCAAGGATATTGGGGATAGGGTGATTCGCTTTAAAAGCAGTGAGGGCACTCTTTTAGCAGAAGGTACTTTTGATAAGTTAATCCCACCTTCTACGGAGACAATAAAAATTTATGATGATCATATACACTTTTGTGAAATAGTCGCTATATACTTCTTATTTCAATTACAAGTATAAATACTTGTAATTGAAATTATAGAAGTATATTTTCTTTTGATAACAAGTTTACAAGTTCTTTGTATTTATGCTTACTTAATTTGATTGTTTGAGACGTTTCATAGAGTTCTATATTATAAGAGCTCATATAATCATCTGGTTGGATCGTCTTTATTAAATGTAACGGAACCAAAAAGGACTGATGGGTTCTATAAAAATTATATTTTCTCAACTTCACTTCAAGGGACTTAAGGCTATCATTTGTTTCTAGATGCGAGTTATTTTTAAGTACAATCATCACCTTCCGATTGGTAGACTCAATATAACAGATATCAGAAACATAGACTAAACTAAATCCTTTTTTGGTAGTAACGCCTAGTCGAACATTACGTATGTCAATAGAACGTCCTCTGTCTAATCCCTTTTCCTGTTTCTTATTGATGATTTTTATAATCGAATTTTGAAGCCTAGATTGACTGATAGGCTTCAAAATATAATCAACTGGATAATAACTAAAAGCTTCAACAGCAAATCCTGCTTCACCTGTAAGAAATATTATTTTTATTTCAGGGAAATGTAAATTTATGCTTTTAGCTAGTTCTAATCCATTCATCCCAGGTAAATCAATATCTAATAAAACAATATCAACATGATGATTCATAAGAAATTCTATTAAAGAGTTTCCATGCTGCATTGTTTTAATCACTTCTACACTATGTATATACTTTAAAGATTCTTTTAAATAAAGTAAAAAGTGGATATCGTCATCGACGGCTACTATGTTAAACACTTTTCTCATTTTAAGAACCCTTTACTTCCTCCACACCTTTTTTTGGTAAATCAGGCTCGTAAATAAACCAAAAGCTAGCCAGAGTAGATCCTTTACTAACGAATAATCCCACCAAACCAATCAATTTCAATAATTTCTTGTACATTTCTATACTCCTTTCAAATGTTAAATCCATTTATCTATTTTATTTATTAATTTTCCACCTATAGGTGTGATGGAAAATATCTGAAACATGACACCTATCCAAATACATGTCCTATAGGACGTCTCTTCAATAACAAAAGTATTTAGACACACAAGAGTAATAAACCATAAAATTCCATATGATTTATATCTTCTTTTTTTTCCTAACGAGAACTGATCTTTTGTTTTATGTAAAACAGGTGCTCGCCTAAGTATAATAACTACCATTAACAGAATAGATAGTAAGTAAATTTGATCATGGAATAAATACTCAGAATATAAATTAGATATTTTTGAGATAAAAACGATTAGAAAGGATCCAATCAATGTGCATTTGAAATAACTCGAAAAATGAGCTCCTCCAATAAAGATTCTTAGGATTGAACCTGCAAATAGAGTTAAAAAAGCTTCAGTAAATACATTGAAAAGTATTGAAAGGATACCAACAAGCAGTATTTGTATCAGGGCTGAAATCAACCATTCTAAACCATACCTAATTTCATCTCTCATATGAGTGAATTCAGGATTATTTGTAACGACAAGGTTTGCTAAATTAATGCTTAATTGATTGGGGGTATACACTCGTATTCTACTCATCATATAGCCCTATCAAAAACGACATTGAAAGTAATGGTATGATCCATGATCTCGGGATAAATAATGCCATTATTCTGTTCCACAACCTTCTTAACAGAAAATAACCCGTACCCCCTACGAGTATTTTCTTCTTTTTTAGTCGTAAAACCAACATCAAACATTTTGTTAAGAACTAAATGATCGATGATACCAGTATTAGAGATAGAAATAAAAAAATGATTGACATCTGATTCTGCAGTCATAGAAATATTTCTCATCTTTCTATCAAGATTTTTCACATGTTCAAACGCATTCTGTAGTAAATTCCCAATAATAATATTAAAATCATATTCACTAATGGGTAATTCTTTTAAATCGTCTTTGATCGTTAAATCAAATGAAACATCCTCATTACGTGCTTTCTGCTGAAAGCTATATAAAAGAGCAGAAACAGCAGGAGAATGCATAAATAATGTAGAGTTTATACTCGTTACATGGTTTGTTATTTTTGATAAGTACTTGTTTAATGCATCATATTGTTTTAAGGAAAGCATGGATTGAATGGAAGATAAATGAAAAATCATATCATGCCGTTGAGACTTGAGTAGTCTCATATATTCATCTCCATTTTTATAGTTCTGAATCTCAAGCTCCCTTAACGTATTTTGTCTCTCATAGTAAACGGCTAAGCATATAATACTTGTCAAAATAACCCCGAAAATAACTGTAAAATATATATTTAGGATGCTTATCGAAGAAATGATATACCTGTAATTATAAACAGTTATAATACTTAATAAATATAAGACCAAGGTAAAAATAGCTAATAATGTATAAACTCTCTTTCTATCTTTAGAATCATAGTCTCTCCAAAAACTACCTATTTTGAAATTTAATTTTTTCAAAACGATAAATAAAAGAGCGATCGATACAAAATTAGCGAACATACAAATAAAACTAATAAGTAAGGCATCCTCGCTAATTTCAACAGAGAAAATTTCAATGATTATTTTGTAATTTAATATTGTAGATAAGAACAAGATAATGCTTGAAACAACAACAGATAAACTTGCATACTTCAGCGGTATAAGGAAAACTTTGTATATACATATCGAAACTACTATCAATAAGGCTAGAGTATAAATTGCTGAAGGTAATATACCTTTAAATAGAAGGATAAAAATTGAAATAATCATGCTTAATAAAAGTAGCGTCCAGAAATCTCTTATTCGAAACTTATAATCTAGTAACAAAAGACTATTAGAAAATACAAGTAACGTTTCTAAACTCCCCCCGATAAGATATAAGAGGTAACTCACACCTAAAACTCCCTCCTACAATGATGTTAAGATAATCTTTGCCAACAGGAGGCGCCGCCTTCTAAAGAACCCTTTCACGTTTTTTAGTTTAATAACGAACATTCTTAAGTTAAAATATTCTTTTGATATGTATTTACACAATTTACAGAAGTCGATTATCCAATCACTCCTTAATCACGAAACTCCCTCTTTTACGAATGGAATACGTTCAGTAAACCTATCTACTTATGAGTAAACGGTAGCTGGATGATAAAGTGTAATAGATTAGCCAATATATAATTTCTTCGTCTCTATAGCGAAGAGTTGTGTAATGTTAATAGTAGAAAAAGTAATTTTAAAGATTGAGACAGGTACTAAATAATATCATTTTTGTATAGTAAATAGGCTTCCTTTTCATATTATAGTCATAGGGAATCTTCCCCACTTTATAAACTTGTTGTAATGACTACTTATTTCGACAAATTGGGAGAGATATTTTTTGAATGACCTTGAAAAGCCTTGAACGAGTGTGGTCCAGGATATTGAAATTTATTCTATTATATACAATTTTCCCACATTTTTCTACATGTTCTATATTTTAGGTGAATTTCTTCCTGAGTATTTATTCCTTCATTTAATAGGTACATTTGACTTGTTAGATAAAAATGATACTAGAGTACTTAATAGTAGGTTGATAACGAATTTTTATTAGATAGTTATACATAAATTACTTTTTAAAGAAGCATAAGAGTCTTTATCCACATGAATTTACGACAGATAAATGAACAGCCTGGTTACTAACGTATCATTTCTGAAGGGGCTTAGGAGAACCGAGCCTAAGAAGGGCTCATAGCACACTAAAATAAAAAAGGGGTCCAGTTGGACCCCCAGGCTGTCGAGAAAGTCTCGACAGCCTTTATTCTTTTGATACACTTTACTAATTCACCGCATTAATATGTTATAATATAGTTAATAAATTAGGGTTGGTGATATTGTGTTAAATACTAGGGAAAATACACAAAATGAAATTGAATTTGTATCAATTGACGAGCTTGTTCCAGATAACCATCTGTTACGAAAAATAGATAAATACATAGATTTTTCTTTTATAATTGAGAGAGTAAAACCTTACTACTCTGAAGATAATGGTCGACCTTCGATCGACCCTCTTGTTCTTTTTAAAATGATGTTTATTGGATATTTTTATGGTATCCGTTCCGAAAGACAACTTGAACAAGAGATAAAACTTAATGTCGCATATCGTTGGTTTTTAGGTCTCAGATTTAAAGATCCTGTACCACATCATTCCACAATAAGCTGGAATCGCCATAAGCGTTTTAAAGATACAGACATCTTCCAAGAAATCTTTGATGAAATTGTTCTTCTTGCAATGAATCACAAAATGGTTGGCGGAAGAGTCTTATTTACGGACTCCACTCATCTCAAAGCTAATGCGAATAAACATAAATTTACAAGGGAAGAAGTTGAAGTAGAAACTCGTGAATATTTAAATGAGTTAAATAAGGCAATTGAAGAAGATCGTGCTGAACATGGAAAAAAGCCTTTAAAGGAAAAGGAGGAGGTGAAAGAAACAAAAGAGATTAGAGTAAGTACCACAGATCCAGAAAGTGGGTTTATGTCGCGAGACAATAAGCAAGAGATGTTCTGTTATTTAGACCATCGGACAACAGATTTGAAGTTTAACATTATAACTGATGCATTCGTAACTCCAGGTAATGTCCATGATTCAATACCATATCTTAGCCGTTTAGATCGTCAAATCTTACGATTTAACTTTAATGTGGAAGCTGTTGCTCTTGACTCTGGATACTTAACTAATCCGATTTGCAAAGGATTATCAGATCGTAAGATCTTTGGAGTTATTGCCCATAGAAGGTATCAACCAACAAAAGGACTCTTTCCAAAATGGAAGTTTAAATATAATAAAGAAAATGACATTTATGTTTGTCCAAATAGCGAGGAACTAACATATCGTTCAACTACAAGAGAAGGTTACCGAGAGTACAAGTCAGATCCCAAGAAATGTTCAACCTGCCCTCTTCTTGAACAATGCACTAGATCCCAGAATAAGCAAAAAGTTGTTACTCGTCATGTTTGGGAAGATCATAAAGATAAGGTGAGGCTAAATCGCCTCTCTCCAGAAGGGAAAATTCTTTATAAGTTTAGAAAAGAAACCGTAGAGCGAAGCTTCGCAGACTCAAAAGAGCTGCATGGGCTTCGCTACTGTAGGTTACGGGGAATTAAAAATGCTAGTGAGCAGGTATTACTTACAGCAGCCTGCCAGAACATGAAAAAGATTGCCAACCACCTAGCCAAGCAAGGCTAGATGGTTGGGAGTGATATTTTCAAGATTTTTGATAAAGAATAATGTCAACTTACAACTACAAAAACCACCGAAAACAAAAAGTGTAGAGAAAAAATACCCCTTTCTCTACACTCTGGGGGTCCAGTTGGACCCCTTTTAGGAATAGGTATTTACGATTATGAAGCCTTTTGCCCTTCTAGTACTGGCGCGGCTTTTTCTTTTGTTGTTTTCATGAAGATAACGTTCATGACAATAGCAGTCAAGCTTCCGATCACAATTCCATTGCTTGATAAGATTTGAATGCCTTCAGGTAGGTTTTGGAACAGACTAGGAACTGTTGTGATACCAAGACCCATTCCGACCGAACAGGCAATGATTAATAAATTCTCTTGAGAAGAGAAATCCACTTTGCTTAGCATTTTAATTCCCGCAGAGATTACCATTCCGAACATCGCAAGCATAGCGCCACCGAGAACTGGTGTTGGAATAACAGTTGTGAACGCGCTGATTTTTGGAATGAAACCAAGAAGGATTAAAAATGCCCCAGCTGCATATATAACACTGTTCTTTTTTACACCTGAAAGTTGAACTAAACCAACGTTTTGGGAGTAAGTTGTATAAGGAAAGGCATTGAAAATCGCCCCTAAAATCGTCGCGACACCTTCTGCGCGATAGCCATGCGCTAATTCTTTTTCCGATAACTTTCTACCTGTAATATCACCAAGAGCAAAATATACACCTGATGCTTCAACAAGTCCTACGATTAAGACGAGAATCATGGTGATGATAGCGGAAGGCTCAAATGTTGGCATTCCGAAATAGAATGGTGCTGGCATGTGAAACCATGACGCTTCCGTAACCGCTGAAAAATCAACTCTTCCTACAAAATAGGCAACAGCTGTTCCAACGAGTAACCCGAGCAAAATCGCGATTTGACGCATAAAACCTTTAGCAAAACGATATAAAACCAGAATGAAAAGAAGTGTACCAAATGACAGTGCAAGGTTTTGAAGTGAACCAAAATCCGCGCTTCCTTGACCACCAGCCATGTCATTCATGGCAACAGGAATGAGGGTGATCCCAATAATCGTAACCACTGATCCAGTCACGACTGGTGGGAAGTATTTGATCAACTTTCCAAAAACGGTCGAGATGATGACAAGGAAAATTCCTCCTGCTAAAATGGAACCGTAAATCGCAGAGACCCCGAACTCTCCACCGATCGCAATCATTGGTCCGACTGCAGTAAATGTACAGCCGAGCATAACAGGTAACCCGATGCCAAAGAATTTATTTTTCCACACTTGTAACAGCGTTGCGACACCACACATTAAAAGGTCAATCGCAACAAGATAAGTAAGCTGTTCACCAGTTAACCCGATTGCTCCACCAACAATAAGCGGTACGATAACAGCCCCCGCATACATCGCAAGCACATGCTGAATACCAAGTGATGCTGTTTTAAATAAATTTCCTTTCATCATCGACCAGCCTCCACTTCTTCTAAAAATGTCACTTTTCCACCTTGTAATGATTGGATACGTGCGAGAGATTCTACTTTGAATCCTTTGTCACGAAGAAGTTTCCAACCATCTTGGAAGGATTTTTCGATTACAATTCCGATTCCAGCTGTTTGAGCGCCAGCTGTCTCAACGATGTCAGCAAGACCAAGTGCAGCCTGACCGTTTGCTAAAAAGTCGTCGATGATAAGGACATGATCGGTTGGTTCGAGAAACTTTTTGGAAACTGAAATTTCATTGGTTTCATTTTTTGTAAAAGAGTGAACAGATGCAGTAAGTAGGTCGTCTACTAGAGTAAGAGATTTTCTTTTTCGTGCAAAAATAACAGGCACACCAAGCTCAAGGGCAGCCATCATACCAGGTGCAATCCCCGAGGATTCAATGGTTAATACCTTTGTAATGTTGCTATCTTTAAAACGGCGGGCAAATTCTTTACCGATTTCCACCATTAACTGAGGATCGATTTGATGATTTAAAAAAGCATCAACCTTAAGGACATGATCGGATAAGACTGTACCTTCGTTGATAATTTTCTGTTGCAATAGTTCCACGAGAGTTTCCTCCTTAAAATTTGTGTTCAAAATAGGGGATGAAAAGGGACCAAGTCGATAAAACAAGTACTGTCATTTTCACTAGACTAAATGAACATCATCTAAAAATAAAAAAGCCTGAACATCATTGCACTCCTCTCAAATACGAGTGAGACAATGACCTTCAGGCTTTCACGAAGGAAAGTGGAATAAGCATAAATGCATTCCCATTGCTCACCCATAGTCAGCATATTTACGGTACGCTGGTAGAAACTTACGGGCCATATCCCCGTGATTATATGAGTGAATGCCGATATTCAAATGGTATGTTGGTATTATATGACGTATGACTCGATTTGTAAATGGTGAGTGATGGAAAAAATGATGAAATTACGTATGATAGGATGATTTTTTGGTTTCTTTGTTCGTTTTTTGACTATTTCAAAAAGAATGGAACCTTCAAAATTCGTCTCAAGGACGTTTGAGAGTGGATCTGTCTTGGAAATGGTACTGAGTGTGACCCTCATGGACAAAATGATGTTGTTAAAGAATAAAAGAGTGACCGATCCAGTCTACCGCGGACAAATCATGCGTTTGCATGAAAGAAAATGTTTCTGAGTTAGCTCTCCTAGACCAAATATAGTGGACGCATGTAAGAGAAGTCTATGAGAGCAGATAAATATGATATTGGTGAGAAGTTAGTAGAGTGGTAGAAAACTTCTACATCATAATCTTTAGAGATAATAAAAAGAAACATCCAGACACAATTTTAAGTATCTGGATGTTCTCAACTAAAAGGTATACTAGTATATCAATAAAACAAATAATAAGCCTAGCTTCAACTAATCTTACAATTTAAAACTACCAACTAGTTCATTTAATTCTTCAGAAACGATAGATAAATCTTTTGAACTCTTTGCGATTTCTTCCATGATCGAGCTTGTCTGTTGTGTTGATGCGGATGTTTGTTCCACACCAGCAGCTGATTCTTCGGAGATAGAAGCAATTTCTTGAATGGTTGCACTGATCTCTTGGCTATCATTTGACATTGTCGCTAAGTTCGAGGTGATTATTTGGATATTTGATACCATTTCGCCGATCGCTCTATCGATTTCAGCAAAGGTATCTCCAGTCGTCTTAACCTGAGTAGCTCCCTTTGCCACTTCTTCATAACCTAATTGAAGAGACTGAACAACATTCGTTGATTCTCGTTGAATACTCGCGACAATTTCTGTAATGTCTGACACAGAAACAGATACTTGTTCAGCCAGTTTTCTTACTTCATCCGCCACTACTGCAAAACCACGGCCGTGTTCACCTGCTCTAGCTGCTTCAATTGCTGCATTTAAGGCAAGTAAGTTGGTCTGGTCTGCAATATCATTTATCACAGATACTAGCTTGGATATGTCTTGTGATTGACTATCTAATCCTTTTACTTTTTCTACAGATTCTTGCACAATTTTGTCAATAGTTGCCATTTGTTGAACAGATAACTCCATTAATTGGCTGCCCTCTTCAGACATTTTTTGTACATTATTCGAAGTATCATAGATTTGCTCACCTTTTGAGTTTGCTTCTTGCATCTTCGAAGTAAAGTTTTCCATGGTAGATGCGAGGGTAGAAGAGCTATCGGCAAGAGTTTCTGCACCCCTAGCCATTTCTTGCATCGTAACTGCAATCTGTTCTGAGCCTGCTTTTACTTCACTAGCGGATTGTGCTAATTCTTCACTTTGGCTTGTGACGGTTTCTGACACACCATTTATTTTTCGTAATAGATTTCTAGTATTGTCCATACCCTCATTCGTAGCGTGAATCAATTGTCCCACTTCATCTTTCAGGTTCGTATGTAGGGGTTCTTGGCTTAGATCTCCCTTTGCTACTAATTTCATTTGATCCATTACTTTGATGATTGGTCTTGAAATAAGCGTAGAGGTAATCAACGCTGCGGCTATACTAACTAATACAACCAAAGCGGATACGACTGCTGCCGTGAAAAGGGTTCTTTCTCCAGTTTCTACAACCTCTTTTTCTGTCTGAATAATGGTTTCTTGACTTTTTAGCGCCAAATCTTCATATCCAGCCATAATTTCGCGAACTTCAGCATCGCTTTTTGCTAAATTTTCACGGGCCAACTCTGCATTACCACTGTCATACACATCAAATACTTCTGCTGCCACATATTGACGCCAAGCCACAGTTCTTTTAATAAGACTATCGAATTCCTCGGAAGCACCAATCTCCCTTACAGTCGCTTCATGTCGTTTTCCTTCTTCTGTATAGGCATTAAAACGGTCTTTATAATCTCCACCATATAAGACATAACCACGTGCTGTTGAAATTCGGTTCGCCATCGTACGAGCCATTTGTTCATTCGCAATCAGAATAGGAAGCTCTTCCTGTGCAATTATTCTCGCCTGCTCATTACTTTTAGAGATACTTATGTAAATATAAGCTGTAAATAGAACCATAAGTAAAATAACTAAGGAAAAACCAAATAATATTTTCATTTTTATACTTTTTAAATTTAATCGTTTCATTGTTACACTCCAATTTCGTAAAGTTAATATTTTATGTGCTACATTATTTTCACAAAAAAGCCTACATGCTTTTATATGTAATGCCACTTAAGTGTAGATTAAGCGAGGACTAAGGACTTTAAAGGAGACGGTTTACCTAATAAGTAACCTTGTACATAATTAATTCCAATTGTACGAACTAGTTTTAAATCCTCTTCCGTTTCTATACCTTCAATAATGACGGTGCAATTAAATGCATCGCATAATTTCTTGGCAGACCTAATTAGCTCCACTTTCTTTTGACAAACTGAAAGGTCTTTTGCAAAATAACGATCCAATTTTAAGTAATGTGGTTCTAATTCAATAAAACTTTTTATATCAGAATATCCACTACCAGCATCATCAAGTGCAATTTGGAAACCTAATTTTTTCAGGAACGTTATTCTTTTCATAAAGATAGTAAAATCTTGTATTTTTTCGGATTCTGATATCTCTAGTACAATTTCTTGCTCTCTTACATCGTGGTCTTTTACTAGATTCACAATGAGAGGTAGGAAGGATTTATTTAAGATAGTTGAAGGTAAAATATTTAAAAAAAGTTTTCCCTCTTTTGATGTGTAACCGTTGGAACAATATGTGTTAACTGCGTTTCGAATAGACAAACAGTCGAATTCATAGAGTTGTCCAGATTCTTTCGCCATTCTAAAAATAGATACAGGATTTGGCAGTACCTTTGACCGAATCAATGCCTCAAAACCGATTGGTTTAAGCTTATTTATATTTAAAATGGGCTGAAACACATGATAAAGTTCATTAGCCATTAACATTTAAAAATGACACCCCCCTATATATTTTTTCTGCGTTATGGCTGCTTTGGATGTAGATTAAGATAGGTATTTTCAAAACGGCACTAATTAGCGTTAGTTTTGTGGTTGTGAATAAAGTGCTATGTAGAAGGAAAAATGACTCATAGTATTTTTCGATAAAGCGTTAAAATATTGAGATATTTCCCTTCGAACGCGTATGCACCTCCAATTTTTGGCAATAAAAAAGAACCTGAAGAAAATTCAGATTCATCAATTTGAATACTTTCTTCTGGCAACCAGGCGACCATAGCATTTTCCCTTAGGCCCTTAGCTTTGCGTCCTTACCTTTCGATAAGTTTGCCTTTTTCAATTTAGTTACTAGTTCTAATGCACTACAGTTTTTTATATTTTAACTAAACCTCGACATTTTAACAAGTGATTCGACAAAGTTCTACAAATACCAAAATTATCCGATTATTCTTTAGATGATAAAGGTATCGTTTTAAGAATCAGGTAGGGAATAGAGGATGCCAGCAAGCACTCAAGGACAAATTGCGATTGTACAACATAAAAAGTGTCTCCGAGCGAGTATATAGCCGACAAATCAAGCATCAAATGGAAAAGAAAAGACCTGGAATCAAGTTATCACAGACAAATCGAAGTATACTCAACACCACGAAAAAAATGTCTCCGAGCCAAACGCTCGCAGACAAAATAATAGTAGAGACACATAAAAACTCAAATCTACTTCCAAATAAAAAATGGGACAGTAAATCTGCCCCATTTCAAGTAACCTTAATTCTTAGTAGTTCTCTACAAAATCTTTCAACACATGAACAGACTGCACGCAGTCGCTTAAAGATGTCCATTCGGCTGGGTTATGGCTGATTCCATCTTTGCTTTGGACGAAGATCATTGCAACGGGTAAGACATGACCGACGATCATCGAGTCGTGGCCAGCACCACTTGGTAGGTACACAGGTTCAATACCTTGAGCGACAACTGACTTTTCAATCTTTTTCTGCATGTCTTCACTGATTGGAACAGGTGCTTCACGGATTGTCTCTTCATAATGAAGTTCAATTCCGTGGGCCGCGGATACAGATTTAGCCTTCTCGATCACCATGTCAACGAGTTGATCTCTTGTTTCCTTTTTAATATCACGAATGTCAACGGAGAGCTGAACTTCGCCAGGAATGACATTCACTCCGTTTGGAAGAACTTCGATTTTTCCAACCGTTGCAACTGCTGACGAACTTACTTGTGCTGGAAGGGATGCAACCTCATGGATGAACTGTCCAGCTGCAACTAATGCATCCTGGCGGTCGTTCATTGGCGTGTTGCCCGCATGTCCCGCACGACCTGTAAACGTCAATTTCAACCAACAAGGTCCAGCGATTCCAGTCACAATTCCGACGGGGACGCCTGCTTTCTCCAATCGTTTTCCTTGTTCAATATGGATTTCCACAAATGCCTCAAGCTTTGATAAATCCCTTTTTGATGCGAAAAATTCATCGACAGAAAGCCCAATATCTTCTATCACCTTTGTGAAAGAATCACCATTGATGTCCTTTTTCGGAAGATATTCTTCCCTGGTTGCTTCACCAATCATCGATTGACTGCCACTAAAGCCACCATTAAAACGAGCTCCCTCTTCATCTGAAAAAATAACAACCTCAAATGGGCGTTCTGGCACATAGCCTGTTTGTTTCCATGCTTCAGCTACCTCAAGGGCTGCAAGTACACCGAGTGGTCCGTCAAAATGCCCGCCATTCGGAACACTATCGACATGGGAACCAGATAGAAGTGCTGGTAGATTTGGATTTTTACCTTCCTTACGACCAAATACATTTCCTGCACCGTCTTGGGTTACGGTCAGACCAGCTTCTGTCATCCACTTTTTCACCAAGTCTTTTGCAGCTTTTTCTTCTTTGGAAAACCCGATACGATGTGAGCCGTTATCAGCCGTTCGCCCAATTTCCGAAAGTGCTGCAAGACGAGAGGCGAGACGCTCACCACTGACGCCATTCTTGTCCAACGAAAGATCATAATCCGAAATCAACTTTTCTAATAAGTTCAATGTAGGTCGCTCCTTTTTTGTTTTTTCTCATTCTACCACAAGCGGGGGATATTATTGTACAAAAATATAGAAAATTAAACACGAACGAATGTTCTTATTTTGCTGGTAATCTATTAACTGAAATGTTAAAATAGGGATACAGTTACCTAAGCGGGTGGGCGGTTAGCCACTTCCTTGAGAAGGGGGGTGGTTAGATGACGGCATATGAATCAATGTCAATGGCACTTCAATCGAATCTAGTTCTTCTAGGGGTCCTAACAATTGTGGTCATGTTAGTCGTTGAAAACAAAAAGAAGTAACCGCCTATCCTCGCCTAGGATCTAGGTAGTTACTTCTTTTTGCTATCACTTCAAGTTCTTGGGCCAGCCGCTCACTTGCGGCGTAGCTGTGTGGATCAGGTGTTAGCGCACCTGATCTTTTTTAGTATATTCCCATTATAAGTCTTATAAATGCGTATTTCAACTTAGCGAGATGGAATTTAATATGACAATTTGAGAATACTGCAACTTGAACTTACAATAATTAGTTAGGGGACAATTTCCTCCGATACTCCAAAAAGTGAAAAACTAAAAAACGATAGTATTTGGAGTGTGTAACTAAAATAAGGGGGAAGGCGACTTAGGCCGTCATTCTGTCTACATAGGGAAGAATTCTCTCAAACTAGGGCGCAATCCCCCAAGCTAGGGCGTAAATCCGCAAAAACTATCCCTCACTCATAACTCGATTGCACATCAAGTGCCTTTTTCAACATTTTCTTCTTCTTTTCCTCGTACTCTTCACGGAAAGGGATGGCCTCTTCCTTTGAATAACCACTTTCCTCTAATTCCGATTCGAACAGAGCATAGATCTCCTCAAAAGCAGCATCCGTTTCTTTTTCTAGTGTTTTAAACTCATTATAATAAGTGCTCATCACCTGCAAAACAGCGATGCCGTCGGCAGATTCCTCAACGAAATCCTGTTTGGCACGAGAGAGCAATTTTTTCGCCTTCTTTTTCGTTTTCTTCTCAAGTTGCTCAAACTCAACAGTATATTTGTCTTTGATAACATCCAAAGGATCGGCCGTTGCCGCCGTCTCAACGGCTTGCACTGGTTGATCAGCAGGATCTTTTTTCGTGTCCAAATGCACTTCACGCTCAGGCAATTCTGTCACCTGAAAGGGCGCCTTTTCCAGATGCAAATACCAAAACACACCAAGCTCCACAACGATTGCGAGAACCAACAACCTCTTCAACATCTCTCACCTCACCATTCATTCTTGACCCAATGCCGAAAACTTAATCAAGAAACAGTGGGACGGTTCTGCTGTTCGCCTATTTTTTTCCATGAAACAGTGGGACGGTTCTGCTGTTCACCTATATTTTTCCATATCACTAGTCGTTAAGTGTAAACGAGTTTCTTCCAATAAAAACCGCGAACGATTCGTTAATATCATCCCTCTACCATAACAGTCTTCCGCAGCTTTTTAATCGCTTGTTTTCCCCAGGACTTCACGGATTCGACGGTCACGCCATGTTCTTCGGCAATTTCCTTATAACTTTTATCCTCAATAATTCGCCCCTGCACCCACTTCACCTGATTTTCTGTCAGGTTCCTTCCATATAACTCAATAATATCTGTTGGAAAATAGTCAGCACCATCGGCGATATTATTAAACAGCTGCTCGCCTGAAGGCTGGCAGTGCTCTTGGTAGCGAACTTCCTTTTTTAAATGATCCAAAAGCTTGCCACGAATCGTCGAATAGGCAAACGTTGAAAACTCAACACCTTTGTCTGGGTCAAAGCGTCTTGATGCCTCCCAAAGTCCAATTAAGCCAATTTGGAAAAATGTTTCCCTGTCTCCATATAGTTGAAGTCGTTTAATCACCTGAAAAATTAACGGTGTGTACCTTTCAGCAAGTACTTCAAATTCCATGTTAATGGTCCTTTTAAAGAACGCGTTCCTCTTTTATTCCGCCGGTACCACCAATTTACAAGGAGAGAGGGAGGGCGTCCAAAGGCCAAACATGACGTACGAAGTAGGTGTACTTCACGTTTGCGCTAGTGAAACGTCACGTACGACACTCAAGACGTAAAAAACATTAAAAAAACTGAGGAGTTGTGACTTTATTCACAGAAACTTGTCGAAACATGTTTTATTCTTTAGGTAGAAAGTAACAGCTTGGTAAACTCATCTGTCGTCATACATACATAACCATAAAGATGAAAGCGTTTCACACGCATTCTCTTTATGCCCCCACTTTTCCCCTTACAACGAGACCTACATAAACAACTAAATGAGTCCGACAATAGGTGTGCAAGGATGTACACCTCTTTCCATAGCAATATTAGTCAGAATATTCATTACACATCATTCGGAACATGTTAAAATAGGGAATAGATGTAAAAAAGGAGGTCTTACAATGGAACCGATTTACATTATTGATGGGGCACGTACGGCATTCACGAGTTTTGGAGGATCATTTGCAGGAACAGGTGCAACCGAGTTGGGCCGTGCAACAGCTGTTGAAGCCATGAAACGTTCGAATGTCGACCCAACTCAAATTGACCATGTCATTTACGGCAACGTCATTCATACCGAAAAAAATGCATCCTACTTGGCGCGCCATATCGCATTACATAGTGGCATTCCTCAGGAAGTCCCAGCATTTATGGTGAACCGTCTTTGTGGGTCTGGTTTGCAATCCGTGGTCTCTGCAGCCCAGCATATTTTAGTGGGGGATGCAAACATCATCCTAGCTGGAGGAACGGAGAATATGTCGCAGTCACCATACGCGAATTTTACCCAACGATTTGGCGGTTTAAAGCTTGGTAATCTTTCATTTGAAGACATGTTACTGACAACTTTAACCGATCAATATACGGGAAAAGGCATGGGCATGACAGCAGAAAAGCTAGCCGACCAATATTCAATTTCTCGTGAAGAACAAGATAAATTTGCGCTCGAATCCAATCAAAAGGCAGCAAAAGCAGCGGAGAACGGAATCTTTGCGGAAGAAATTGTGGCGGTAGAGGTGAAAACGAGAAAAGGTAGTATTTTAGTAGAAAAAGATGAACATATCAAACCGAATGCCAATCTTGAATCAATGAGCAAACTACGCCCATCCTTTCATGCAAATGGAACAGTCACGGCTGCTAATGCGTCAGGGATCAATGATGGAGCGGCTTCAGTCGTGGTTGCAGGGGAAAAGGCAGTGCGTGAAAATAGGTTGAAACCTCTTGCGAAGGTAGTATCGTGGGGTGTAGCGGGAGTTGACCCTACCATCATGGGAATTGGTCCAGTACCTGCCATTAAAAAGGCACTCGAACGGGCAGATCTTGGATTGGCAGACATGGATTTAGTCGAGGTGAACGAAGCGTTTGCTGCCCAATACCTTGCGGTTGAAAAAGAACTCGGACTTGATCGAGAAATAACAAACGTTAATGGAGGAGCTGTTGCACTAGGCCACCCAGTCGGTGCAAGTGGAGCACGAATTCTATTATCCGCGGCATACGAACTAAGACGTCGCAACAAAAAATACGCAGTTGTGAGTCTCTGCATCGGTGGCGGCCAAGGAATTGCAATGGTCATCGAGAATTGTAGCTAGCGGTAGGGGGGAGTTACTTCCTCGTCCCATTTATAATATAGGAATGTTGGGCTCGGCTTTCGCAAGAAGTCAGAGCCCTCATCTACTTACTTCACCATCTCGTTCGTCAACAAATAGTCATTCAATGCCAGCTGTAATGTTCCTTTTGATTCTGCAATTTCTGTAAAATTAAGGTCTAATGCAATCATCTTTCTCACGATTTCGGCACGGATCCCTGTAAGGACAACTTTTGCCCCCATCATTTTCACGCCCTCTATCAGTTTCATAAAGCGAATAATGATTTCCTCTTCCATGAGTGCGACACCTGAAAGATCTAAGATAACCGTCCGAATGTACTCATTCTCAATGCTAGTCAAGACTTTATCCTCAATGGTCATGAGGCGAATCTGATCAATCCTGCCAATCAGCGGAATGATAAATGTTTCTTTATTAATTGGAATAATCGGTACAGAGAGATTCTCAACAAGCTGTCGTTGGGATTCTAACAACTCGTCTTTGTACTTTGAATAGCTAATGAAGAAGTGAGTTAAGAAATGATCCAACAGAATATTGATCTTCTTTTCAAGTGAAAAGAAATCGTCGCGGTTGGATGGGTTATTTACTAACAGATCGTAATTGTACAAGAAGTCCCAAAGTGTGCGACGAATCGCTTGGACCCACTCGAGCTTAAAGGCGAGGGTGAGGGAATTTTTTGCCCAGGCTACACCCTCCTGTTTGGCGAACGCAATTAATTCATGATCACGCTCTTCAACCACATAGAGTACGAGTTTATGAGCGTTATCAAGAAGATTGATGTTCCCGATTGTGTGGATATCATTAATTTTATCCTTTACGTTAATCGCTTCTTCAAGTAGTTTCTCTTCAAAAACTGTCTTGTTAGTAATGAAAAACTCTCGTATGGAATCTTTGTATACTACATCCAATTTTCGTACACCTCGATTGATCATTTTGTGTTGTCTCGGAAGTCGAATGGTAAAGATGGTCCCGACATTTACCTCACTCTCAATGGAAATATCCCCGCCATGCTGGTACACGACAGAAAATACTTGAGTCATCCCCATTCCCGTTCCAGCATCCTTTGTTGAGAAAAAGGGTGTTCCGATTAAATTCATTTTTTCTTTAGGGATGCCAACGCCCGTATCTTTGATGGTAACAACAACCTCTTTGTCAGTAGCCTGATGAGTAATCGTGATGTTACCTCTCCCATCAATGGCTTCGATCGCATTTTTAATTAAATTAAAAAATGCCTTTTTGAACTGATTTTTCTTGCCTGCAATGGTGGCATCCGCATGCTGGAAGTCTGTAACAACCTGAATCTCATACAATTTATCCAAAAATAGGTTTAAAATAGATTCCAATTCAACAGCAAGGTGAATCGATTGAATATCCTCGTCTTCTAAGTCAGGCTTGGACACCTGTAGCAAATTGTTCAAGGTCGTCAATGCATTATCGAGTTCGCCTTGTGCAATGTCGAGATAAGCATGGCTTTCCTCTTGCTGAAGAAGTTGTAAAAATCCCTTCACAGCCGTCAACGGGTTGCGTACCTCATGAGCAATCCCTGCCGCAATTTGACCCACCGAAGCAAGCTGACTTAAATGTGCATCTTTCATTTGTTCCTCATACTTCAATTTATTTGAAACCATTGAAGATAGCCCCCATCTCTGTCATGCATATTCACTTGTAATAACACATCGATTTTACTCAAAATACATATCATGCTCAATGAAAACGGGTGGAAAACCATACCAAATCATAAAAAATACTACAAAAGCAGTAGAGAAAATTCAAACATCTCCCGAAATTTGTCGAAATGAAACAGCGGGACGGTTCTCCTGTTTCACTTAGGGGGAACTTGAACTATAACTACTGATTCAATTCTCCCTAAAGTTTGTAGCCTGAAATGTTTAACTATAAAACAACCAACTGTAGCAATCTAGTCATATAGTAAGAAGGATTTTCACTATGTAAGTAGAAGTAATTACTATAAAAGGCACAAACGCTTACATTACTAGAAAAGAGGTACGTCATATGTCTTTACTTGATACAGAAAGAAACATAATTGATAAATTTCCTCGTATATTTGAACAAAGCCCAGAAAAAATCAAACAAGTGCAACACGTAACGGATGCGTTAAAAGAATTAATCGAACTATGTGGGGATGACCCAACACGAGACGGACTTCTCGAGACACCGCATCGCGTCGTAAAAGCATTCCTCGAATATACAGAAGGATACCAAGAAGACCCAAGGGACCACCTGAAAAAGGTGTTCGATGTCACACACAAGGAACTCGTCCTCGTAAAAAATATCGAATTTCACTCCATGTGTGAGCATCATTTCGCACCATTCTTCGGCGTAGCACACGTCGGATACATACCCAATCAAAAGGTAACTGGGCTATCAAAGATTGGAAGAATGGTAGAGGGCTACGCCAAACGATTCCAGGTTCAAGAAACCCTAACAAACCAAATCGCAGACGCCATCGAAGAAATCCTCGAGCCACAAGGCACAATGGTCGTCATTGAAGCAAAACACATGTGCATGTGTGGCCGTGGAATCAAAAAAACAAACGCCGAAACCACCACAACAGCCGTAAGAGGAAAATTCGAAGAACGCGCCGACGCCCGCCTCGAATTTCTCACACTACTAAACAGATGAAACAGCGGGACGGTTCTAGTGTTTCATTTAGGTCACAATGACAGTAAACATAGCTGTTTCATTTCAACCACAATGATAGTAAGCAAAGAGATGGTTCATGTGTTTCAATCGGATTTCTAGAACCATCCTGGGTCTCCTATTACGGGGACAAGTACTCTGTTCCATTTATGAAGAAAGGCAGGTGATAAGGGTGAGACATGCGGTCATAACTGCGGGAACAAAAGGCTTGGGTAGAAAAGTGACAGAGGAACTTTTGAAAATGGGCTGCTCAGTGACAGTGAATTACAGAAGTGATGAAGCGCGGGTAGAAGAGTTGAAAAGAGAATGGAAACCATACTCAGAAACGATTCAATTCGTCCAAGGAGATATTACAAAAAAAGAAGAAATCACCAACATTTTCAACCAAGCGATGAATCGTTTTGGTAGGATTGATTACCTCATTAACAATGCTGGGCCGTATATTTTTGAACGCAAAAAATTAGTAGATTACGAGGATCACGAATGGAATGAGATGATTGATGGCAATCTCAATTCCGTGTTTCACTTTCTCAAACTTACGATTCCTGTAATGCGAAGGCAGCAGTTCGGCAGGATCATCACCTATGGCTTTCAGGACGCCGAAAGCTCACCTGGTTGGATGTATCGCGCTGCCTTCAGCGCAGCGAAAGTCGGTCTCGTTTCACTTACGAAATCCATTTCCCTTGAAGAAGCCGAGCACGGCATTACGGCAAATATGGTATGCCCAGGTGATATAGTGGGCGATATGAAAGAGGCCGCAATCGCAGATGCTCGCACACAAAAAGACCCAGAAACACCAATCGGCCGCCCAGGGACAGGCGAGGATATCGCTAGAATCATTGCCTTTCTCTGTGATGAGAATTCTGATTTTATTACTGGGAGTGTCATCTCTGCTTCTGGTGGAGTGAACGTCGTGAATAAAGTTGGACCACGAGGAAAGGTCCGTTGACCCCGTTTGTCTGGGGCAACGGGCTTTTTTTGTTTGAAGAGCATACATGATTAAGCGAAGGGAGCAAATCTTGGTGCTGAGGCGTAAATCCTGAGGTGAAGGTGCAAATCCCGAGTAGAAGACGCAAATCCCTGGGTGAAGACGCAAATCCCTGGGTGAAGACGCAAATCCCGAGTAGAAGACGCAAATCCTGAGTGGAAGACGCAAATCCCTGGTAGAAGACGCAAATCCCTGTGTTATTGTACCTATATGGTAGACAATTTTAGAAAAACGCACTCTCTAGTGTTACATTAGTTTAGGGGGAGTGTATAAAATGAGAATTCAAAATAATTATTCATATGATTTAAAGAAACAAGTTGTAGAGATGTTTTTAGAGGGACATTCAGCTGCTGAATTAGCTAAGAAATTCGAGATTAAAAATCAACGTAGAGTATATGATTGGGTAGAGAAGGTTAGAGCCGAGGGGTATTCTGCCTTAAACGATGCAAGGGGGACGAATAGTCAGGGGAAGAGTAAGAAGGCAAAAACGTTAGAAGAAAAGTATGAATTACTAAAGTTGGAGAATGAATATTTAAAAAAGTTGTTGCGTCTAAAAAGGGGGTGAACGATAAAGAAGAACAATACGCTTTTATTCATGCGTATTCAACCCAATATCCAGTAATAAAATTGGTGGAAATAACGAAGGTATCACGTTCTGGTTATTATAAATGGTTAAAAAGGAATGGAAACAATAATCAGGATAGGATTGATGAGTCTTTATTTCTTTATATCCATAAGATATTTACAGATCATCGAGGAACTGTTGGTAGAAAGCGAATCAAACTTTTATTGAAAAAAGAATATGGTTTGATTGTAAATGAGAAACGTATTTCAAGAATCATGCGCAAATATGGAATACAATGTAAAATTCGCAGAAAAAGGTTCAAAAATAGACCTCAACCAAATGGAATAATAACGAACATATTGGATAGAAATTTTCATGCGATAAGACCAGGAATTAAATTAGCGATTGATATTACGTATATTGAAGTGAAAAAAAGTTTTCAGAAATGGATCTATTTATGTGCAATAAAAGATCTATACAATGGGGAGATCGTTGCTTATTCAATCGGAACGAATCAGGGGATGAAACTAGTATATAGGGCATTAGATGACCTGAAAAAAAGAGGGTTTGAGAAAAGAGCGATCTTGCATAGCGATCAAGGCACTCAATTCACAAACCATCGGTATATGAAGCGACTACAAGATATGGGTATTACCCAATCTATGTCCCGCAGAGGCAACTGCTGGGACAATGCATGTATTGAGAACTTCTTTGGGCATTTGAAATGTGAAATGCTTTGTTTCAGCCAACCTGAAACAGTAATTGAAGTACGACAAGCAGTAGAAGCTTACATTAACTATTATAACAATAAACGTATTCAAACGAAATTAGAAATGAGTCCTGTTGAATATAGGACTCAGGTAGCTTAATTTTGTGCGTTTTTAAACTGTCTATTTGACAGGGGCATGTACAATCAGGATGAAGGCGCATATACTCGTGCGAGGACGCATATTTCGAGTCGGAGGCTCATAAACACACGGGCGAGAACCCAAATCCCGAGATAATGACGCAATCCCGTGGCTATGACCTACCCCAAACACTCTGTTATTCTTATTCTCATACATCAAAACCACACATCAATACAACCTGTACTAATCATAAAACTAGATTTCAAACAATCGTTTGTTTGCCACGTAAAACTAGTAGTAGCAAACAGTTTGAATTCAAACAAACGTTTGATTAAACCATATTTGAGACTCCAGAACTCCTCTGTTGCACCTAGCAAAACAACTAAAACAGTATGCGAGAATAATAGGCAAAAGGAACCTGTCCATTCATTCTAAAATTAAGTTTTTTCCTCATGATTTTCTCTTGCGGATGGATTCTGTTTAAAGAAAGTCTGTTTCTGTGGCTCACTATTTATACAGCAGTTCTCGTGATCCCACTAATAAGTTTAGCCCTAGAAAGAGAAAAGGATAAAAGCTTGGTTGAGAGCTCTTGTCTAATTGACACTGGCTTTTTTTCTGTTACGAGTCCCAGCCCATCCTGACTCATTCCAGAATTGGATAAGTGAAAGAAATCAACTCTATTGCCAAAGCGGCTGTGTGAAGATCTCTACCTACATCGATGAAGAGGACAACCTGATGACTAAATCGGAAATTGTCCCCGTTACGGACAGCTATACAAACTTCTATATCCTATTCGCTACTGGTTCCTTTTCATACATCGATGGCACTGGCAAAGAAGTCCATCATCATGGAATCAATATAGCGGGGTGGTGGATTAACACAACCGAATGGAAGTGAATCACGAGATAGGTTCCATTTTTTATCAAATGAGTATTCAAAAAATACCAAAAAATATATTATACTTGGGAGTATGGAAGAAAATAGGATAGAAGGCGGGGGAGGACGATGAAAAAATTACATTGGTTATTCGGTAGTCTTTTGATGATTACGATTCTTTTAACAGGCTGCGAAGAGGATCCAAAACCAGAGGACGCATTTAATTCGTTTATTGCTGATTGGAGTCAACTAGACTTTGAAAAAGTCTATGATCAATTCTCAACGGATACAAAAGAAACGGTGAATAAGGATGAATTTGTAGAACGCTTCACAAAGATATACACTGATATTGGTGTGAATAACCTGACGATCAATTTTATAACATCAGATGAAGAAGTGAAGCCAAATGACCAAGGGGAGGTCACGTTTACATACGACTTAGCGATGGAAACAATCGCTGGTCCTGTTGAATTTTCCGAACAAGCTACACTTGTGTTAGAGGAAAAAGAAGACGAGAAGACGTGGAAGGTAAAATGGAAGCCCGCCATGTTTTTTCCTGATATGCAAGAAGGAGACCAAGTACGTTTTGACGAAAGTTCTCCGACTCGTGGGGAAATTCTCGATCGAAACGGTATCAAACTAGCAGAAAACGGCCTAGTCTATGAAATCGGGCTTGTTCCTCAAGACCTCGGTGAAAATAAAGAGGCTACCATAGCGAAAGTCGCGGAGTTATTGAATGTAACCCCTGAATCCATTGGAAAAGAGCTAAATGCTTCTTGGGTTCAACCTGACTATTTTGTGCCAATAGCAAGACTACCTTTACAAGAACAGGAGCTTGCCACAGAGGTCACACAATTAAAAGGAGTCCTTTCAAAAAAGGTAGAATCTCGTGTATATCCTTTTAAGGATGCGGCTGCTCATCTAATCGGCTATATTGGGAGTGTGACGGCGGAAGATTTAAAAGAGCTTGAAGGAAAAGGCTACTCAGCGAATGATAAGGTAGGAAAGAAAGGCCTTGAGCTCGTTTTTGAGGAGCGCCTAAGAGGTGAGAAAGGCGTCCATCTCTACATTAAAAAAGCAAATGAAGAAAAGGTAACCCTAGCTCAAAAAGAAGTAAAAAACGGAGAAAATATTACCTTAACGATTGACATCGATGTTCAGATTATCACACACGATCAACTGGGTGGGAAGGCAGGCGCTGCAGCTGCAATTCATCCGCTAACTGGTGAGGCACTTGCACTTGTAAGTAGTCCTGCGTTTGATCCAAATGCATTTGTGCTAGGAAATGCTCCGTGGACTCAATTAAATGAAGATCCACTGAAGCCACTGTTGAATCGTTTTAACCTAACGTATTCACCAGGCTCGACCTTTAAGCCGATCACAGCGGAAATCGCGTTAGATAATCAAGTGATTAACCCTCAGACATCGATTGATATTAAAGGAAAACAGTGGAAAAAGGATAGCTCATGGGGGGGATATTCCATTACTAGGGTGACGGACCCAGGAAAACCAGTAAATTTACGAGACGCTTTTGTCTACTCTGACAATATTTATTTCGCACAAGCAGCATTAGGTATTGGTGGAGAACGATTTGAGTCAGAACTAACGAAATACGGATTTGGTGAAGAATTCCCGTTTGAATATCCTGTCTATCAATCGAAGGTTTCAAACGAAGGGCTTAATTCTGATGTGTTGACAGCGGATACAGGTTATGGGCAAGGTCAACTCGAAATGAGTCCCATCCACTTAGCAGTTGCGTATACACCATTGCTGAATTCAGGCAATCTGATCAAACCAAAGCTCATCATGGACGATGCGGAACCCGTTGTTTGGAAGGAAAATGTCGTAACATCTGAAAATGCCCAAATGATTCTAGATAACTTAGTTCAGGTTGTCGAAGATCCGAATGGAACTGCACATGATGCAAAAATAGATGGCATACAGCTTGCTGGAAAAACAGGAACAGCTGAGCTTAAAGCAACAAAAGAGGAAGATGGCCAGGAAAATGGCTGGTTTGTGGCAGTTAACACCGAAAACCCAAGTCTATTAGTGGCAATGTTGATTGAAGACGTGAAAAATGGAAGCCATGATGTCATCCCTAAAGTGAAAGCGGTATTTGAGTCAGTTGTGAAATAATGAAAATATAACTTAACGTTGTGCTGCACCTAATCGTTTGATTCCAAAACGAACAATTGGGTGCAGTTTTTTTATGCGTTTAAACCAACATTCAGTAAACATCTAAAATTCCGACTCCAAAACCAGCTATCTCCTACTTGAACTGGGAACAACCCACAGAACGTATGGGATAGATGCCTTGGTTAATAAAAAGGGTAGAGTACCATAGGCAGCGTACCTCTCTCTCTGTTCTGAATAAAAAACTTGATACAATTGAGACGTAGAAGAAGAATCGGACGTCAAACAAGTAAATAGAACAACATAGGGGGTGAGTGGGGTGAAAAACATCGTTACACAAGGGTCATTGTCACCCGATAACGCGGATTCCGCCGCTTTCATTGAGGAACTGATCGATGTGTATGAGCGTCAAATTACCAATTTTGTTTATTCATATGTAAAGGATTGGTCCGTTGCTAAAGAGGTCACGCAAGATGTGTTTATCAAAGTCTATGAAAAACATAAAACATTTGAGGGAAGAAGCAAAGTGAAGACGTGGCTGTACACCATTGCTGCAAACCAAGCGAAGGATTACCTCAGGGCACAGGAAAGAAGAAAGAAAGGGTTAAAACAACTTTTTGCCAACATCCTGAAAACGATGGAATCAAATACCCCTGAATCCATTTTACTTGAAAATGAAAAGAATCAATTATTAGCGGAAAAAGTACTAGCGCTACCCGTGATCTATCGAGAAGTGATTTTTTTATTTTATTATGAAGAAATGTCTACGATTGAAATAAGTGAACTTCTCCAAGTGAGTGCATCCACAATACGAACTCGTCTGGATCGGGCTAGAAAAATGCTGAAGAGCGAACAAGAAAGGAGTGAACAATATGAAAGATGAACTAAAAGTCATAAAGGAACAATTCGACCAACATGTCTTTTCAAAACATCCGTACCAAAGCCAGAAAGAAGAAATTTTGAAGCGTCTCCAGAAAAAGCCGAAAAAGCACAAGAGGGTCATTCATACTTTAGCAGCAGTAGCCGCAGTCGCTTTATTTACAATCATAACGAGCTCGTATGTCTTGCAGCAAGGAAAGGAAAATCCAGGTCAACAAGCAGAAGATCCTACACCACCGACCAATCAAAATCCAATTACAGATAAAAATGAAGACAAAACCATAGAAGAAACCACCCCACCGCAACAAGAAAAAACAGGAGAAGAATGGATTGCCCAATTCAAAGATGAATGGGATCGCATCAGGGAACCATTTCAAAAAATGCAGCTAACCTATCATAGCAATACCTACGATAGCCAAACCATCAAGAGAACCTACGAGATCAACATGGAATATACAAATGAGAATCTCACATATGTTGCTGATTCGTTCATTGATAGACCAAAAAATAGTCAACATTTAAAAACAATCATTCAAGGAAATAAGCTTACACAAGTGGACCACATTTTAAAAAACTTTGAAACTAGTGATCTGACTGGTACGGCTGTGGATATTTTCAACAATCCATCCGATCTAACGCTTGAACCATTATTCCCTCTAAATGGGTATGAAACCTTGTTCTCAGATGCTTATTCGTGGGATGTAGAAAAAGTAGACGAGGCAGCGGGATGGGTTCAGTTACTTGCAACGGTGAATCCCGATTACTCTGATTACACAAGAACAAAAGCAAAGGTTAAAATCAATCTCGACACTAGCATTGTCTTAGAATTAATCACATATGAAGGTGAAAAAGTATTCGAAGAACTACTTGTTGAAAAAGCATTAGTGGATGATGAGGTCGTTTCGCTCAACCTTGATACAACCGTCCCTAATGGATACGTTGATATCAATAAGGTGAACAAAGAACGCGTCAAAATCGATAGTCAATGGGAAACAGAAACAAATCAAGCACTTAAAGGTGACCCGCAGGTGAGCGAAGAAGGATTCCTTCTATCAGGTGAAGGAGGATTCGTAAGCTTTATTCTCACAGTAAAGGAAGGCACATCCGAACAAAACGCAAAACAACTGGCTCAAAGTCTTGTAAACATCTATACAGAAAAAGCAAATGCATCAACAGAACTAAAACAAAGAGGCATCTCGATTTGGGATCAATATGCCTTTAATATCTTTATCATCATAGAGCCAACACAGGACGACCCGACCTATAACGGTGACATGAGTAAAGACAAACAAAACGGAGTCCCCCTTATAAAATGGAACAATTAATGATGACACGAGACAGTGACGACCGCTCATTGTCAGCAAGGGCCTCGACGGTGGGACCGCTCACTATTCCTTCCGAATACATCTCATCAGTAAAGAAGTGACCAACCATGGCTCACTTCTTTTTTGCGTTCTAGTTGGCCCCTTAGACTAAATAATCACTTATGTTTTTAGGAAAATAGGAGAAAGTAATTCAGTGAATATGTCATAGGAATATCTCCTTTATATGTAGGAATTTTTTACCCAGATATATCACGATGAAATCATAATGTAGGTCATTTATTTACTCTATTGTAAGGAGGTACATATGAAAAAGTTTTGTTATCTTTTGTTAGCGATCGTAATCACAGTAAGTACGATCCTTTTTAATCCTTCATCTAATATGGCAGCCAGTGATTACACACGGTTGTCTGGTAGCACCCGTTTAGATACGGCACTGCAAATATCGAAAACGGGATGGCCAAACGGGTTGGAGAGCCCAGAGAAATCAGTCATTTTAGCTCGTGCAGATGATCCAGCAGATGCTCTTGCCGCAGCAAGCTTGGCTGGTACGTTGGATGCGCCAATCCTACTTACTTACCCAAACAAACTAGATCAGTCGATTTTGACAGAATTAACCCGACTAGGTGCTGCAAAGATCTACATTCTCGGTGGTACAGGGGCTATATCGACGACTGTTGAATATCAATTGCAATCAAACGGCTATCAAACGCAACGTGTACAAGGCCAGAATCGTTTCAAAACAGCCGAAGCGATTAATAACGTGGCAGGGACTGCCCAAAAGTCAAAGGCGATTCTTGTAAATGGTTCAACCGTGGCAGACGCACTATCAGCTTCCGCGACATCTGCCATTTATGAAATTCCCATATATTTAGCCACGAAAGATTCAATGAGAGTTGAATTACCTTCCAATATTAATGAAGTTGATATTTATGGTGGTACTGCCGTCATCTCCACTGAGATTGAGAACCAACTTAAAGCAAAAGGTATAAAAGTGAACCGGATTGCAGGTGGAAGTCGGTACGATACGAGTGTAACAGCCGCAAACAATCTACATATTAATGCGGATCATATCATTCTTGTACGAGGCGAATCGGTTAGTAAGACGAAACAAGACTATCCAGATGCGGTTGCTGCTTCAGGATTAGCGAACAGGTTAAATGCGGAAATAGTATTGATTCATCCGACTCGTACGATAAGTAGTACAAAGTCATATCTATCTGGAAAGACGGTCAATACCATTGTCTTAGGTGGAAAAATAGCGATTCCTGACAGAGCCTTACAAGGTCTTGGTTACGATACACCAGGACAATTAACCGTTCATTTCATTGATGTTGGGCAAGGTGACAGCATCCTTGTTCAAACTGAAGAGAAAACCTTATTAGTAGATGGTGGAAACCGTTCTGCAGGTCAAAAAGTGGTAGCCTATCTCAAAAAAGCGGGGATTACTTCGATTGATTATTTAATTGCAACACATCCAGATGCAGATCACATTGGCGGTTTAATTGATGTCTTACAGTCAATTCCAGTAGGCAGAGTGTTAGACTCAGGACTATCTCATACATCTCAAACCTATCTCGATTATCTACATGTTGTCGACCAAAAGAATATCCCTTTAGAAGTTCCAAATGTGGGAAGCCAATTCACATTAAGTAAAGGAATCAGTTTTACTATTTTAAACAATGGAAATGGCTATAATGAAAACAATGCGGGGTCAATTGTCGCAAAGGTAACCTATGATAATGTGAGCTTCATGTTAACTGGAGATGCATCAATCGACTCAGAGCAAGTGATGCTGTCTCGCTCAGGTAATCTACAAGCAACATTCCTAAAGGTAGGGCATCATGGCTCTGTTACAACTACATCCCAAGTATTTCTTAATGCCGTGAATCCAAAAGTAGCCATCCTTTCATACGGAAAAAACGCATATGGACATCCGAATGCAGACGTGGTTAACAGACTCAAAAATAAAAAAGTCAAACTGTACTCGACGTATCAATCTGGGGACATTGTGGTCATGACTGACGGTTCCACATATACTATGAATGCTACACCTTGGACAGGGACAGGAAGTGGAGGAACGCCTTCGCCACAACCTTCAGAACCTACGCCACTGACAACGACTGGAAAAATAGATATAACAGGATTAGATTTAGGAAGTGACATTGTAATAATAAAAAACATTGATTCGAAAGACATAAAAATGGATGGCTGGAAACTAGTAAGCGTGGAAGGAAATCAAACGTATTATTTCCCTTCAGGGTATGTTCTAAAAAAAGGGGCTACAGTAAAAATCGTTTCAGGTAGGAATGCTAAACATAATCCACCTTCACAATTATTATGGACGACAGGGAACATATGGAATAACTCAGGGGATTCAGCGGTCTTATATGACCCACAAGGAAAGGTGATTGATAAACTTGCAAAATAAATACACAGTAGACCGGTTTGAAGGTCATCTTGCGGTCCTGTTATTGAGGGATAATGAAAGAATTCAGATCAACATAAACAGGGATGAATTACCTAGTGACCTACAAGAAGGGGACATCATTCACCTAGATCTAAACGAAGATGGCTCCATTAAATATGTAGAAATATTACATGAGGAAACCGCACAAGCGCGTAAAACAGCTGAAGATTTATTAGAAAAACTAAAAAATAAGAAGTAAGAGGTAAAGCCCCACAAACGTGAGGGCTCTTTTTCAATTGTTATGTACAAGCGACCCGTTTAATTTCTACGCTAATACCGCAATTTTACGTGCAAGAGATTCAGTTAGGCGAGAGGCTACTTTTGGAACAGCCCATTTAATAATAGGTGTTAAGACAGCACCTGATAATCCCCCAGCATTCACTTCCACTGTCCCAGTCATAGTTGTCTTACCATTCATATCCTCTGCAGTAAAATGGCCACTTCCTGTAAAATTATCGGATAGTCCTTTAATTTCAAACTTAATATTTGATGGTTCATTCCACTCAGTAATATCTACCTGGGCTCTAATTGTTTTTTTAATCCCTTTTACCTTACCTTCAAATGTCCAAATTGATTGCGTATCATTGATGATTTCATGTTCTTTATAGGCTGGCACTGTCTTTGCCCATCGTTCAAAATCACTGAGATAATCCCAAACAGCTTGTACATCTACTGGAACTACAACGGTATGTGTTCCTGTTGCCATAAAAAATCCCTACTTTCACTCTATAAAAGAAGTTGTAACTTTTATTTTTATAGGAACCATTATGACATAAATCAGGACAAACTTACATCACTTTAACCAGAATTTTCCCTGATAATCCTTATTATGACCCAAATGGTTATAGTAATAAAGAACTTGAATATACCAAGAACCTTCCTATTTATATAGTGCAAAAAAACGTTATCATTATAAACCGATAATACGAATACGAGGCCATGGTGGGTTATACACTATGAAGTAACGAATTTCAGTAAGTTATGCCAGAAAAACTTATCGGTTGTTGTGAGAGGTGACTACTGGCAGATGTACTAACCGCTTCTTTACAAACTACTAACAAGATGCTTGGTTCTTAACGGTCAGTCCGAATAGCTTTCCATTTTATAATGTGAACTTAATTAGTCGCTTCGACATCTCTAATTTTCAAATTATTGGCGAATCAAATGCCATGAGGATTAAAGTCGTTTCGGAGATATCGAAGAAACGTGGAACGATTTTCATGACGAAGGATAACATCATTGACTTTACAAAGACATTTGGCTCTTGTTCAAGTCAGCAAGTTGCTTTAAGTAAAGGGAAGAAAATAGTCGATGAATACGGAACGACCTATGAGTTTCCTAACAGAGTTTTCAGTATTTGCAGTTAAAGGTATGGTAGGTACTGTTTCGTTTTCGAGAGAATTGTACCTAACATCACTTAAGTGTCCACTGCCCATGCTAGAAACAATCTCAACTTTAAATGGGAAACTGGTATTTTTCAGTCTGAAAAACACAATATCGACTCAAAATACAGCAAAGTTATCTGGTCAGTATTGTACTACGTATGGCATAGACATCCAGAATCTGAATCAAAAGTATTTTTGATACTTTTTAGCGCGAATAATTAAAAATCAGTGGGCTGAGGGACTTTCTTCAGCCCATCATTTGTTTAATTTTCGAATGGCATCTTGAATAAAGGACCTGTCAGTTTACGATAATTGACTCTCAAGATCCAGCAAGGAGTTTTTTAAGTCCTCACGTAAATAATAGTAGGTTTTTGTTTCTTTAAAGGCTTTAAGGGCGTTAGACAGTTCTTGTTTTTGTTCAGAAGTTATGTTTAAGGATAGATTGTCCAATCCATTTGAAAGTTCATTGGAAATCAAATGAAATGTACCTTGGGAAGTGTCTTCCATAACCTCACTAACTATATCTATAGAATCTTTAAAGTTTGAAACGTTGTTTATGTATACCATCGGATAACGCTCCCTTTTATTAAGTTTTTTTGTTTTGATATTTATTATTTCCAAAGATTAGTTTTTTTACAATTTAACTGGAAAAAAATATCATTGTGGTTGAAAAAAATTACAAATTGGCTTATAGTTATTTATTGTGGTAACAAAGTACGGCTAAAAATATATTTAAAGAGCAGGACTTTTAACCTAGTAAATTTGGCGGTTGTTAATACAAGGAAAGGGGTGTTGAATGGGTATGGGAAAAAGAATTTTAATGATTTCACAAAATTTTTACCCTGAGATCGGTAGTGCAGGGAACAGAATGAAAAACATATATACACTCCTGAAAAAGAACGGTTACGATGTGAATGTATTAACAACCGATCCAACCTATCCAAACAATAAAATTTATGATGACGAAGAATTTTGGGACGATGAATTTTTAAATGAACACGCCGATGATATACATCGTGTTCAATTAAGGAATCGAAAATACTCTCGTAGTATTATCAATCGCTTGCTTTTTTATTTGGAAATTGCCATCAAAATGGTAATATATGTATTATTCAATCGAAATAAATATGATGTTGTAATCGCTACGTCACCTGCTATCTTTATTGCAATGGTTGGATTATTAGCGAAATATCGTTTTAATAGTAAACTAGTTTTAGAGATTCGTGATTTATGGCCAGAATCGCTAAAAGGTGTTGGTGTTTTTAGTCATCCAATTGTAATTTCTACATTTAGTATGATTGAAACTCTTTTATATAAAAAAGCTGAAAAAATTGTGGTTAATAGTGAAGGGTTCATTGATTATATTTCAAAAAAAGCAAAGATTCCTGCAGTAAATATTGCCTTTCTTCCGAATGGAGCTAGGGAGTATGAAATCAACATCCAAACTGAAAAAAATGAAAGGTTCTCTGTTATCTATGCTGGGAATATGGGGCTTGCACAAGATTCAAATATTCTAATGGAACTTGCAAGTGAGTTAGCTGAAAATGATATAGACCTTACAGTCATTAGTTATGGATTAAAACGCGAGCAATTTGTTCAGTATGTCAAAGAAAATAACTTATCAAATGTTAAGTTCATCAAACCTACAACGAGAAAACAGTGCTTAGAGATTACATCTAAACATCACGTCGGACTAGTTACTTTAACTAACCAAAAAGTTTTTGAAACAGTTCTTCCAGGTAAAGTAATTGATTACATGACTTGTCAAGTTCCAATTGTAGCGTCTGTATCTGGAACTTCAAAGGATATTATTGAACACGAACAAATCGGATTTGTTTCCAGTTCTAAAAATGCAAAAGAAATGCTACAAGAAATTTTATACATTAAAAATCATCCTAATAAGCAAAAGTACTTTGCAAATAATGGGAGGGAATATGTGAATAACAATTTCTTGTGGGAAAATAATATTATTAATTTGATTGATATTATTGAAGGTCGTGTAAGTAACGCAATGAGATTAAAAGTTAAAAAAGAAGCTAAAGAAATCAAAATGGACAAGGTTGAAACACTATGAGAAAAAAAGTATGCATGTTTGTCTGGAACCATTTCACCAACGACGCTCGAGTACTTCGTGAATGTACCGCACTTTCTGAAGACCAGTATGAAGTGGATTTAATTTGTATCCATGATCCTAATGCCCCTTCACTACCAAAATATGAGGAGCGTAACTCGCATTTTAAAGTATATCGTGTAAGACGCTATCCATTGGCATTAGAATGGATGCAAAAAGGGTATCGTTATTTACGCAATAACAAATTTGTAGGCTTAATAATCGCTGCATTGTGGTTATTATGCCTATATTTATATACTCTACCAACCCTAATTGTTACAGGTTTATTAGCTGTAATGGGACTAAGTATTAAAACAAAGTTAAGTATAATTTGGGTTAGGGGCAGTATTATTGCGCGAATGATTGCTCAAGGCTACAAAAAGAATTACGATATTTATCACTCTAACGATTTAAATACCCTTCCTCAAGGAATCATTTGTTCAAAGTTCCGCTTCAAGAAAAAGAAACTTATATATGATTCACATGAAGTACAAACAAGTCGTACCGGATATTCGGAAGTACAAGGAAAGTTAGAAGGATTGCTAATTAAGTTTATCGATGCAATGATTGTCGAAAATCATACTCGTGCAAAATATAATGAAGATTATTACGGGTTTTATCCAAATGTTGTTCATAATTATCCATTTAAACAAGAGAATAAAAGTCAAGAAAAAGCACCATTGCATGAAATCCTTGGTCTTTCTGGGGATGAGAAAATTCTTTTGTATCAAGGTGGTATTCAAACTGGACGTGGGTTAGAAAGACTAGTTGAAGCAGCTCCATTATTCAAGGAAGGAACACTTGTTTTTATTGGTGACGGAAGAATTAAGCCAAATCTTCAACAAATGGTTGAGGAAAAAGGACTTCATGACAAAGTTAAGTTTCTTCCAAAGGTTCCCTTAGCTGAACTGCCAAGTTATACAAGAAATGCATACCTAGGGTTCCAAGTGTTAAATAATGTATGCTTCAACCATTACTCTGCTTCTTCTAATAAATTATTTGAATACATGATGGCTGGAGTTCCTGTAATAGCTTGTAGTTTTCCAGAAATACAGCGAGTTGTTGAAAATGAGTATATTGGATTGTGCATTGATTCACATGACTATAAATCAATTGCAGAAGGGGTTAATACGCTACTAGAGAATCAAGAAATGCGTAATAAAATGAGTGAAAATTGTTATAGCGCAAGTCAAAACTATAACTGGGAAATTGAAAAGATGAATTTGTTAGCCGTATACCGCACAATCTGATCAATAATAAATCGATTATTTTATGAAAGAGTGAAGAACTTTGAATTACAAGGTAAGTGTCATTATTACAAACTACAATAAAGAAAAATATATAAGAAATGCTATTGAATCAGTATTAAGACAAAACCTTAAGGAAGTTCAAATTATTATTATTGATGATGGCTCGACAGATGGTAGTAGTGAAATTTGTCAAGAATACGCAAAACAATTCAGTAATGTATTTTACTTCAAACAAGACAATAAAGGGGTAAGTGCTGCAAGAAATCTAGGTATTACTAAGGTAGAGGCTGAGTACCTTACCTTTTTGGATGCCGATGATTTCGTTACAAAAGATGGGTATGAAAAATTATTCATCCAAAGTAAAAATAATAATGCAGAAACAGCTATAGGAAATATTGTCTGCTTTGACAATGAACGACAATGGAAATTATCTTACATGAAAAAGGTATTTTCAAAAAAAGGTTCTATAGTACAGAATATAAAGATGAATCCAGAACTACATTTGACGCCTTCTGTAAATAATAAACTCTTTAATACTGAGTTTATACGAAAGAATAAGATACTGTTTGATGAAACACAATCAGTTGGTGAAGACTTGCTATTTACACAAAAAAGTCTATTTCTTTCATATAAGACAATTGTCTATGATATAGATGTTCTTTATTACAGAGTAGTAAAAACTGAAGAAAGTCTTTCTAAAGAGGTAAGTATCACTTATTTTGAAAAATTGGTAGAACTTCAACAGAAAATTAAAAAGCTATACAAAGAAATAGGCATCATACATTTTCTTCAACATATTGAAAAAAGGCAAATTAAATACTTTCTAGACTCTATTTTTAATAAAGGGCCTTTGCTAGAAGTAAAGGAGCAAAATTATTTATTAAATGTAGGGTTAGATTTTTTTGAAAGTGTTTCTCAAATAGACAGTTTTGAATATTTAGAGCCTAACTATAGACTATTAGTTACCTTTATATTACAGGAGAAGTATGAAGAAACTGTTAAGCTTTTACAAATAAATCGTAAACATAAAATGAAAAGTGAAAAAATAGTTAAAGGTGATACAATATTTCATTACCTTTATAGATTCTTTCCTGAATATAAAAGTATCCTAAAGGTAAATGAGTTAAAAATTATACACAGGATTGAAGTTTTTAAATTTATAGGCGAAGAGCTAACAATCGGTGGTTATGCATATTTAGAAGGGATGTCCACAGAACGAATTAAAAAGGAATTAATATTTAAAAGTGATGATAAAAGTAAGGCAATATCATTAGAAAATGCGTTAAGGACCGATATTTCTTATCTGTTTTCTAACAATACAATAAATTATGATCAATCAGGATTTGAAACATTGAACATAAATTTATTGGAAGAATTGGGCGAAGGTAAATGGGAAGTTTTTATAAAATTATCTATTGATAATGTTGAAGTCGAACAAAAAGTTGAGGTAATCCTTGCTCAATTAAGGAATTATTTTAAACCTCATGTAAAAAGCAACCTCCTTATTATCCCTACCTTTATAAAAGGAAAATATTTTACTTTTAGAATAAAAAAATCTAGTTTAACTGAGAAAATGCATCTGAAATTAAGCCAAACAAAAAAGAATATTAAATATGATCTTAGTTTTCTACTGAAAAAAGACTTTCAAACGTTTTTTGTTATTATTTTATACAAGTTATTAGGAAATTTATTTAGAAAGAAAAATATATGGTTGATCGGTGAAAGAAGAGATACGGCTCAGGACAATTCTTATCATTTATTTAAATTTATCCGAGAAAATCATCCAAAAATAAATATACATTATGTGATTGATAAAAGTTCTAGGGATTTAAGTAATGTACGTCGTTTTGGTAATATCATTGACTTCGGTAGCATAAAGCATTCATTTTATTTGTTGGTTTGTAATAAGTCCTTAAATAGCTATGCAGAGTTACCAAATATGTATACAGAATCTTATAAAAAGATCTTAAAGTTTTATCCAGAATGGCAACAAAATCAAAAAATATTTTTGCAGCATGGTGTTATTGGAGTAAGTAGAGTTAACCATTCCTTGCATAAGAATAGAACAAATTATTCATTGTTTATTGTTTCTTCGGAATTTGAAAAAAAACATATTATAGAAGAGTTTGGTTATAAGGAAGACGAAGTAATAGTTACAGGATTAGCTAGATGGGATGCTTTGAAAGATACAAGTGAAGGTAAACAGATTTTATTAATGCCAACTTGGAGAAGTTGGATAAAATCTGAAAGTAAACTAAAGGACTCAACCTACTTCAAGAAATATTTAGAGTTACTACAATCCGAAAAACTTCACCAAATATTAGAAAAAAAGGACTTAACGCTTACATTTTATCCTCACTATCAAATACAAAAATTGCTAGGTGAGTTACCCAAATTTCATGATAGAATATTTGTTGTTAGACAGGGAGAAGAAACAGTTCAATCTCTCCTGAGAAGACATAGTCTACTAATTACTGATTATTCAACAGTGTCTTTTGATTTTGCATATATGAAAAAGCCAGTAATTTTTTATCAATTTGATTATGATGAATTTTATTCTGAACATTATAATGAAGGTCCAATTGACCACAAAAAGGAACTATTTGGTAAAAGAGTTCTTAATCAAGAAGAATTATTATTGGAATTAAAAAGTGAAAATGCAATTGAAATGAAAAAAGAGTTTCTTGAGAAAAGTAATTGCTTTATTTCATACAGAAATAAAAACCATTCCAGTAGAATTTATGAAGAGATTATTAACAATATATGAGGTGATATAGTGTTACAACCAAAAATTAGTGTGATTATGCCTGTTTATAATATGGAAAAATACCTTGAGCAATGTCTTGATTCACTTGTAAATCAAACAATTGGTTTGGAAAATCTGCAAATAATAATGGTTAATGATGCTTCAACAGATAATAGTGAAAAAATCATGAACCAGTATAGTAGAAAATATCCTTCTTTTATAGCAATAAACCTCAAAGAGAATACTGGTTCACCTTCAACTCCAAAAAATATAGGAGTTGAAAAAGCGGAAGGTGAGTACCTAATATTCTTAGATCCAGACGATTACTTACCAACTAATGCATATGAAATTTTATATAATAGCGCAAAACAAAATAAATCAGATTTTGTTATGGGGAGTATTACCAGATTCAATGCAAATAAAGTCTGGAAACAACCACAATTAAATACGCCTTTACTCCAAAGAAATCATCCTAATATTAATATACAAGATAAACCAGAATTTCTCTCTGTACTTGGATACTTAGTAAATAAACTAATAAAAACTTCATTTTTTAAGGGAAATAATTTTACATTTGATCCTGAAATTAAACTTGGAGAAGATTTTATTATAAGTAATCAATTAATGTTGAAAGCAGACCGATTCAGTTATATTCCAGATAATGTATACTTCTATAGAATGAGGGAAGATGAGGATGAAAACTCTTTAACGCAATTAGAGCCTATGGAAGCAATAGATAATTTTGTAAAAACAGATGATTACCTATACCAAGTATTTGAGAATCAAAAGCAAAAGCATTTATATAGATACTCTAATCTTCAATCTGTAAAATCTATAATATATAGACTAAATGATGATTTTTTAGCTTTACAAAAAGAAGAACAACAGCAAACTTTGAAACTTGCGTTACCTTGTATAAAACGATTCGATGATTCCTTATTGGATGAATTATCAGATTTTGACCAAGGGCTAATCTATTTTTATAAAGACGAAAATATAGAGAACTTATTACTATATATAAAATATAAAGTAGAAAGAAATAATGCTTTTAAAAGAGGTTATGAACTCCAACTAGCATCAAAAGAGTTAAATAAAATATTTAAATCAAGGTATTGGAAGATAACAAAGCCATTTAGAAGAATTAGAGCTAAGGTAAGAGGTAAATTGAAAAAAGGAAATAAATTCATTCCTATTATTAGGTAGGTATATTATTTTTAATTTCCAAAAAATAATAATATTACCGATTATAAGAGAAGGGACAGTATATGAGTAAAGAATTTCAGACTTCACTGGTATTAACAACATATAATAGTGAAAAATATATAAAAAAGTCTATTAATTCCATTATAAGTCAAACCAATGGAATTAAAGATATTCAAATTTTAATTGTCGATGATAATTCAACCGATGACACACTAGCAATAGCTGAAGAATTCGCAAAAAAGAATCCGAACATAAAAATAATTAAACTAGACGTTCATTCTGGAAACCCAGCAAGATTAAAAAATATTGGTTTAGATAATGCAGATGGAAAACATCTTGTATTCTTAGATGGTGACGACTACTTAACTAAGGACTCGTTAAGTTTTTTAACCAAAGAAATAATGAATGATAGTTTGGACTTTGTGTTAGGTGCACTAGAGAAATTCACAACAAAAAATAACATTATTCCTTGGGATTTTAAGCAACCTATTCTTAAAGAACAGGTAAAAAAAGTAAATGTAAATTCGCATCCTGAATTTTTGGCAGTGTTTTTCCACAAGCTACCTGGTGTATTTAAAAGAGAATTTATTATAAATAATAACTTAAAATTCAATGAGACAGTACCAATGTACTCTAGCGAATTGTTCCTAAAAGAAGCAATGTTATTAGCAGAGTCATTTACGTATATACCAAAGCTTGTATATAAGTATAGGGTGAGAAACACAGATAGTGATCGTTCTTTTTCTCATAAGCATTCTATCGAGCATTCAAAGGAACTAATTCTATTCGATGAATTAATTTATGACTTTTGTAATAACAAGGGAAAATTAAATAAATATAAGTTTGCAAACTTTATTATTACCCGTAACTTTTTATTTAGATTAGATTATGATTTCAATAAACTCTCAAAAGAAATGAAGGAAAAGGTCCTAATTGCATCAACTGAATTAATGAAAAGAACTATAAAATATAATAAAAATAGCTTTAATAAGCTAAACTTGCTGATAATTTCTTTTGTAGTGGATGGTAAGTTTAAACAACTTGTACACTTTTTAGGTTTGAAAATTTCAAAACAATAC
The DNA here is from genome assembly GCF_964021195.1 of Bacillus nitroreducens. Classification (NCBI taxonomy): domain Bacteria; kingdom Bacillati; phylum Bacillota; class Bacilli; order Caryophanales; family Bacillaceae; genus Bacillus; species Bacillus nitroreducens. Next base: position 1,478,378 of record NZ_CAXHYI020000003.1, read on the forward strand.
TATGAAGAGAGAATGCAAGCTATAGAAGGAAGAGATAAAAGGTTATCCGAGGTGAAAAAATCTAAATCTTGGATGTTAACTGCACCATTGAGATATATCTTCAATTTTTATAATGTATTAAAGAATAACTTAATTGATTTACTTGTGCTTTTCTGTTATTTCATTTCTAGACCTTTCTATAAGAATAAGGGAATCTGGTTAATTGGTGAAAGAAGTGATCAGGCAGAAGATAATGGATATCATTTCTTTAAATACTGCAGAACTAACCACCCAGAAGTGCCAATATATTATATTATTGAAAGAGATGCTGAACAATTAAAAAATATAGAGAAATTCAAAAATATAATTTATCACTCCAGTTTTAAACATAAATTGTTTATGCTTCATGCTGAGGTATATATTTCAGCTTATCATTTTCTATCATTTTCTTATCCAAAACCAGTCCAGTTATTTAAAAAGAAATTTGAAAAATATATTGATGCAAAAGAAGTATTTCTTCAACATGGTGTTTATATACATGATGTTAGTGAATGGACATTTATTGAGAAAAACCCTTATGATTTGTTTATAACTAGTTCGGATTACGAAAGAAAATATGTAATTGAGAAATTAGGCTATAAACCCGAACAAGTAAAAAATTTAGGGTTAAGTAGATTTGACAATTTATATAACAATAATGTAAAAAAAGAAATTTTAATCATGCCAACCTGGAGACAATTTTTAAGAAATCAATCTAAACAGCAATTCGTTTATTCTGATTATTTCCAGAGATATAACAATCTTATTAATGACAAACAATTTTTAGATCTGATAACTAGTGAAGGAATTAAAGTTAACTTTTATATTCACAGTGAAATGCAGCGGCTAATTGATTGTTTCAATTTTGAACATGAAAACATTAATGTTTTAACAAAGAAGGATGTATCTGTTCAAGAGTTATTAAAGGAAAATAGTTTATTAATTACGGATTATTCATCGGTGGCAGCTGATTTTTTATATATGAATAAACCAGTAATATTGTATCAATTTGATCCAGATAAGTTTCATTATAGACCTTCAGAATATATTAAATACTCAGACATGGGGAAAGTGGTTGCTACTCAAGAGGATGTTATATCTGAACTTATGAAAAGTATTAAATTAAACTTTTCTCTAGAGAAAAGTCAATTAGACAAGGCTAATGAAATATTTAATTTAAGAGATCAAAATAATTGTAAAAGGACTTTTGAAGCAATTTTATCTTTAAGTAAATAAAGAGGGATTAATTTTAAATTTAACCTTTTTTAAATAAGGGGGGAAAACATGAAGAAAAGTATTGGTATATTAGGAAGTTGTGTTACTAGGGATGTTTTTGATAATTCTTTTAATGAAGGAATTGAGAGTGAATATGAGGTATCATTCTATACTTCTAAATCTTCTCTAATAAGTATAGAATCGAATCCAATTTATATTAGTGAGGGTTATGGAAAACCAGAACACAGAAATTTTTTTAAACGCGTTTTACAAAATGATTTCGAAAAAGGTTTTTTTAATCGTCTTACAGGAGAGCAAGATATCTTTATAATAGATTTTATTGATGAAAGATATGACTGCTTTGAAATATCTCCTAATCAAATAGTTACAAGAAGTGATTATTTGTTAAATTCGGGGATTCTGGACAAAATTAATTACCAAAGACAACTTTATCGAGTAAAACAAGAAACAATTGAGATGTGGAAGGAATCTTGTGATTCCTTTTTAGAAAAATTATTGAAAGTCATTCCCAGAAATAAAATAGTACTTCATAAGGCCTATTACGCAAAAGACTTTAGAGATGTAAATGGTGAAATTAAAATGTTTGATGGGACATTAAATAAGTACTTTAACCAGGAAGAAGTGGAAAAACATAATAATTTACTATCACTATATTATGATTACGTACTTAAAAGGATTCCTGGTATCAAGGTCATAGATATTAGTGAAAACGGACCAATAATAGCTTCTAGAGAACATAAATGGGGTTTAGCTCCTTTTCATTATGAAAAGAACTATTACGAAAAATTCAAGGATACATTAAAAAGAGTTACACAAGATAAATAACGTAGAGGGTAATTTTAAATTTTAATTAACTAGAAGAGGTATTAGAAATGAAAAAAATTAGAAAAGCTGTAATTCCAGCAGCAGGTTTAGGAACGCGTTTTTTACCAGCTACCAAAGCTATGCCTAAAGAAATGTTGCCGATTGTAGATAAACCAACTATTCAATATATAATTGAGGAAGCTATAGAATCAGGGATTGAAGATATAATAATTGTAACAGGGAAAGGTAAACGTTCAATTGAAGATCATTTTGATTTCAATTTTGAATTAGAACAAAATTTATTGAGTAAAAAGAAGTTTGATTTATTGGCTAAAGTACAAGAGCCAACGGAAGTTGACATTCATTATATTAGACAAAAAGAGCCTAAAGGTCTCGGACATGCAGTGTGGTGTGCAAGAAAATTTATAGGTGATGAACCGTTTGCTGTGTTACTCGGTGATGATATTGTTCAAAATGAGAATCCTTGTTTGCGTCAATTAATGGATGAATTTGAAAAGACATCTTCTTCTGTTATAGGTGTCCAAGAAGTTCCAAATAATGAAACACATCGTTATGGAATCATTGATCCGATTAATCAAGAAGGTAGACGCTATGAAGTTAAAGAGTTCGTAGAGAAACCCAAGCCTGGAACTGAACCATCCAATCTGGCGATTATGGGAAGATATATACTAACACCTGAAATTTTTCCGATACTAGAAGATCAAAAAATTGGAAGTGGAGGAGAAATACAATTAACTGATGCTATACAAAAACTAAATCAAATACAAAGAGTTTTTGCATTCAACTTTGAGGGTACTCGTTATGATGTTGGTGAAAAGTTTGGGTTCGTAAAAACTACAATTGAGTTTGCATTGCAACATGATGAATTAAGAAATGACGTACTACAGTTAATTGAAGAGTTGTTAAACAAAGAAACAGCCAAGGTTACTAACTAGATTTTACTCCGAATGAAAAGTGACTAATTATGTATTTGTATTACTAATCCTAGAGGGGAGTGAGAAAAATGTTCTCCTCCCTATTTTTATATTATAATGATAATGAATTAGGAAAGGGTGTTAATATGAAAGTTTGTACAATTGGTTTGGGGTATATAGGTCTACCTACTTCAATCATGTTTGCAAAACATGATGTAGAGGTAGTAGGTGTAGATATTAAAAAAGAAGTAATCGATTCTTTAAATTCTGGAAAAATTCATATTGAAGAACCTGGTCTCCAGGAAGCGTTAGAAGAGGTAATTAATAAAGGGACTTTTAAAGCTTCATTAGAACCCGAAAAAGCCGATGCTTTTATTATTTCTGTACCTACACCAAATAATGATGATCAATATAAATCTTGTGATCTAAATTATGTGTTAAGTGCTGTAAAATCCACATTACCGTTTATTGAAAAGGGAAATGTATTAATAGTTGAATCAACGATTGCTCCGCGTAGTATGGATGATGAAATTAAACCAATCGTTGAAGAGGCGGGGTTTGTTGTTGGTAAAGACATTTTCCTTGTACATTGTCCAGAACGTGTTCTACCTGGGCAAATTATGCATGAATTAATTCATAATAACCGAATTGTAGGTGGGATTACTCCTGAGTGTACAGAAGCAGGTGCACTAATTTATAGTACTTTTGTAAAAGGAGAAATTATTAAGACAAATGCTAAGACAGCGGAAATGTCTAAACTTATGGAAAATACGTTTAGGGATGTAAATATTGCGTTAGCTAATGAATTGGCTAAGGTTTGCAATGAGCTAGATATAAATGCACTTGATGTTATACAAATGGCTAACAAACATCCGCGTGTAAACCTTCATACACCTGGACCTGGAGTCGGTGGACATTGCTTAGCGGTAGACCCTTATTTTATCGTGGCAAAAGCACCTGAAACTGCGCAACTTATTAACCTTTCACGCACTATTAATACTTCCATGCCATACTATGTGGTGGAGAATATTAATAAATTAATGGAAAAGGTACAGGGCAAGGTTATTACATTGTTTGGTTTAACTTATAAAGGGAATGTAGATGATGTTAGGGAAAGCCCTGCAATGGAGATTAGGGAATTATTACTTCAGGAGGGTAAATTTGAAGTTCGTGCTTATGATCCACACGTAAAAGCAGATTTTGTTATGGATGATATAAAAGAGGCAGTTCATTCGTCTGACTTAATAGTGGTTCTTTCAGACCACTCTGAATTTAAAAAGATTGACTGGGACAAATTATCGAAAATGAATCATAGACAAGTCTTTGATACTAAAAATGTAATTCAGAACCCTTCAGTAGATTTTGATTGCATTAATTATGGAAATTTATATAAATTTATTAATAAGAAAGAAGTAAATGTATAAAATTATACTAACGTTCGATTGTTTTTCTTAAAACAATGATTTTTTATAAAAAGGAAGCTAACTTTAATGAAATCTATACTTATAATTCTAAGGGAACAATTCTTCAATTTACATTTGATATTTCGATTAGCCATTTATGATATTAAAGGAAAATATCAAACCCATTATTTAGGAGTCTTATGGCAATTTCTTAACCCAGCCATTCAAGTTTTCATTTTTTGGTTTGTTTTTGGACTTGGACTTAGAGGTGGATCGACTACAAGTGATGTTCCCTTTATTGTTTGGTTGCTTACTGGCTTAATTCCATGGTTCTTTATGGGCCCTTCAATCACTCAAGGTGCAAATAGTGTATATACAAAAGTAAATTTAGTGTCAAAAATGAAATTTCCTGTTAGTGTATTACCCACAATCGTCATCGTTAGTAATGCATTTAATTTTATAGTCATGCTTGTAATACTAGCAGTGATTTTACTCATTTATAAAATTAATTCAGGCATTTTTTTGTTACAGTTACCTTATTATTTGATATGTACTTTAGTATTTTTATATTCATTTACTTTGTTAAGTTCAACAATATCAACAATAGTTAGAGATTATCAACTTATTCTACAGTCGATTATAAGGATGATGCTTTATCTATTACCAATTCTATGGGATATGAGTAATTTACCGAATATAATAGTAACAATCCTTAAATTGAATCCAATTTTTTATTTAATAGAGGGGTTTCGAAATACCTTCTTAGGATTGGAATGGTTTTATGACGATATATTATATACACTCTATTTTTGGCTAGTGACTTTTATTATTTTAATGTTCGGATCAATTCTACATCTCAAATTTAGAAGTAGGTTTGTTGACTATTTATAATTACAATTAAAAATAATTTAAAATGACAAGTGCTTTCACTTGTCATTTTTTATAAGAAAATAATCATTACTTAAGTGGAAAAACCTGTTTTTCACTATGTGGCTGTATAAATGAAGCTATTGTATGTTATTATTAAAAATGCGAATCAATTTAAGAAAAGATATATGAATATAGTCCTAGTTACTTTAAAGGAGTAAATATGAGTAGTTCAGTTATATTTCATAAAGTTACAAAAAGATACAAAATGTATCAAAAAAAATCAGACAAATTATTGGATATAGCACTGCCAAAAGATTTCGGTCAGGATTTTTATGCTCTCCAAAATGTTAGCTTTAAAGCTGAAAAAGGAGATGTAATCGGAGTTATTGGAATTAATGGATCAGGTAAATCAACATTGTCTAATTTGATTGCTGGTGTTATACCACCAACGTCAGGTGAGATTGAGATTAATGGAGATGTTTCGATTATTTCAATAGCATCAGGCCTCAATAATCAGTTAACTGGTCGAGATAATATAGAACTAAAATGTCTAATGCTTGGCTTTTCTAAGCAGAAAATCAAAGAGTTAATGCCAGAAATAATTGAATTTGCGGAACTTGGTAAGTTTATTGACCAACCTGTAAAAAGTTACTCAAGTGGTATGAAAGCCCGATTAGGCTTTTCTATATCTGTAACGATTGATCCAGATATACTTGTTGTTGACGAGGCTCTTTCTGTTGGTGATAAAACTTTTGCTGATAAAAGTTTAGCAAAAATGATTGAGTTTAAAGAAAGAGGAAAAACAATCTTTTTTATTAGTCATTCCATTAGCCAAGTTAAACAATTTTGTGAAAAAGCTCTTTGGCTTGAGGCAGGAGAAATAAAAGCTTACGGTAGTTCGGAAGAGGTCATTCCGCAATATGAAAAGTTTGTGAATGGCTTTAGAAAATTATCGAAAGAAGAGCAAGAAAGAATAAAAAAGGAATTTGATGATAGAAGGAGTAAAATTCGTGTAGCAGAAGAAGTTGAAGATGATGGAGACGATGATGGTAGTTTACCACCACCGACCATTAAACGAAGAAGTTTTAAGCCTAAATTTTGGCTTATCGGTTTTCTATTCATTTCTTTGCTAACGCTCGGGGCTGTTCTAAGTTGGGACAAGTTCTTCACTAAACCAGAACCTCCAAAGAAAGTAGAACCAGAGGTTAGCGTTCAAAATGAAGAAGCGAAGATTAATACCGAAAAAGTTGAGGAAGAGCCTGAGATAATTGAGCAGCTTGATATCCGTTATGTAAATGTTGCTGCAGCATATGTACGGGATTTGCCTAATCTTACAGACAGCAACCAGGTGAGCATGGTTTACTTTGGTCAACCAATACTAGTGACAGAAACAAAAGAAGATCCAAATGGTGAGTTAACTTGGTTAAAGTTTAATATTCAAGACAACCAAGAAGTTTGGATTAGTGATGGGGTTGTGGAGAAGTTTGAAAAGTCAGTAGATGAGGGGGAATTTATTCCTGCTGTCGATACACAGTACAATGTTGATTTATCAGAAGTAAATGTGTTATTTACAACTGATGAAGAATCATTGAAAGAGGAAGATACAACAACGTATACGTTTGACGAAGAGGGCTACCTTTCTGAAGTTTCGTATCGCCTAAATAAGACAACTTCAGTGGAAGAGCTTACTTCTAATCTTGGTCAGCCGCATCTTGTAAATGAAGATCAAAACATGGTTATGTATCATGGTAAAGATTTTGATTATGTTTTTTACGCTGAGGATTCAAATCAAATGAATACGTTAGTTGTTCGTCCTGTGATCAAAGATAAGGAAGCGATTATAGAGCTCGATTTATTTGAAGACGATGTAGAGACAGAAGACACGGAAACGCCGTCACAAACAGATAATAATTCTACATCAAATACTGATCAAACACGTGAAGTTACAACAACGCCAACTCCTCCAAAAAAGGAAGAGAAACCAAAGGCTCCAACAAAGCCTTCCCAACCGAAGGAGTCTGAGCAACAGAAGGAACCATCAAAACCAAAGGATCCCAAGCCCAATGATCCTAAGCCAGAGGATCCAAAGCAACCTGAGCAGCCGGTTGATCCGACTCCAGATCCAGTTGTGCCGCCAGAGGATCCTGAAGATCCAACACCGGATCCACTCACACCTTCGAATCCGTAAAATAAATAGAGAATTAGAGAAGGAGCGTCCAGAAGCTTTGACTTTGGGCGCTCCTTAAATTTGTTGAAAGGTGGAGGATAATTTGAAAGAAATTATAAAACTCATTGTAGAAATAGTGAATGTTTTTCATGATTTGATATTGAGAATTACAGAACGTTTGGGTCTTCAATTAACGGATAAAGACCTTCACTTTTGGGTAATCGGAGTAATTGGAATCATAGGATTTGCATTTGTTGTAAACGATAAACTAGAATTAACAGTTTTCCACAAATAAGGTTAAACAAATTTCAACAAATAAGATTCAACAGTTTAACCTGAAATAACACACTTTCTATATACTTGAAGTAGTCTATGGAAAGTGAGGAACAAGGAAGTGGAAAAGTTGACAATATACAACGAAATTCATAGGCTTCGCAGCGAAGGGTTTTCTAACAGTGCGATAGCCAGAAAATTAAAGATTTCTAGAAATAGGGTGATTGATTACGTAAAAATGACACCAGACGAATTTTTCTTATTCGCAATATCTTTACAAAGTAGAAGTAAAAAGTTGGATCCCTTTCGGGAGAAGATTCTGGGATGGCTCAAGGAACATCCAGACCTTTCAGGAGCTCAGGTATTAGACTGGCTGGAGGAAAAACTAGATGTCAATTCAGTCACCGAGGGAACGGTAAGGAATTATGTGAATGAGTTACGAGAAACCTACCATATACCTAAAGTGCTTTCTGAACGTGATTATAGTACAGTTCCAGAACTACCTATGGGGCTGCAAATTCAAGTTGATTTTGGTCAAAAAAGGTTACCTACAACGGATGGGAAATATAAGCGGCTTTATTTTATAGGATTCGTACTAGCGCACTCAAGATACAAATATGTGGAGTGGCTGGATCGACCGTTTCGGACTTCTGACCTTATCCGAATGCACGAGAATGCTTTCCGTTTTTATGGTGGAATGTCCGAAGAAATAGTCTACGACCAAGATCGTTTACTGACGGTTAGCGAGAATGCAGGAGATCTTATCATGACAGAGGAGTTTACTAAGTATCAGCAGACTAGGAAGTTCAAAGTCTATCTATGTAGAAAATCTGACCCTGAGTCTAAAGGGAAAATTGAACAGGTCGTAAAATATGTAAAAAATAATTTTGCGAAAAATCGTACATTTGATAATTTAGTAGATTGGCAGAATTCTAGTATGAAATGGCTGAAGCGTACTGGAAACTATAAGGTTCATCATAATACAAAAAAGAGACCAGTTGAAGTGTACGCCCTGGAAAAGCAACACTTACAAAAAGTCTCAGGTACTTATATTTTTGAAGATATCTTCGATTCTAGTATAACAAGAACTATTAACAAAGACAATGTCATTCGGTTCGATGGTAATCGATACAGTGTACCTCGCGGTACATTTCGAAAAGGTGCCACCAATATCGCTTATGTCGAAAGTAATGAGAATCATTTATATATCCGCCTGCAGAAAAATGGACAAGTTTTGGCCAAGCATAAAATTGCAGAAGGAAGTGGAGAGGTTATCTCGGATCCTTCCCATAGGAAGCGTAGTCAGACTAAACGAGATCTTTTAATACAGCAAATTGAAAATATGTTAGATGATAAAGAATCTGTGAAATGGCTAGTTGAACTGCTAACCGAAAATTACCCTCGTCATTTAGTAGATCAATTAAAAGTGGTGCAATCTGTTATCTTGAAATACCCTGCTTTCATTGAAGATGCAATTCTTGAAATGAGGCGTCTAAGATTGATAAGTGCAAATGATTTAAGGGATATCGCCCACTCCCTAGAAATTCAAGGCCGTAAGAAAAGAAAGGACAATATATCTTTGAATGATAAATATAAGGATCTAGTCGCTCCTGAACGAAAAGAGGATATCTATTTCAGTGTTCTTCAAGGAGATGGGAACAAATGAGCCAACCATACGAAATACTTCAGGACAAGTGTCGTTCCTTACGCTTAGCAGAGACAGCAAAAGAGTTACCAAAATTTCTTAGAGAAGCAGAAGCTAAAGGATGGACATATCATGAATTCATCCATGAGATTCTGAGTCATGAATTAAGCTGTAGGGAGAGAAAGAATAGCGAAAAACTAATGAAGTGGGCAGAGTTCCCCGAAGTTCTGACATTTGAGAACTTCCGCTTAGAAGAACAGAGTGCGGTTGGTGAGAAACAACTAAATATATTAAAGCAGCTAACATGGGTTGATGAGTGTTTCACCCTGATAATGATGGGGCCAACGGGTGTTGGCAAAACTTTTCTTTCAACAGCTCTAGGTGTACACGCTATCGAGAGTGGATACCAAGTTTCTTTCATATCAATGGATCGCTTAATCTATATATTAAAATCAAGAGAGTACATCAGTAAGTCTAAAACAAGATACAAGCGCATCATCGAATCCGACCTAATCATCATTGATGATGTCATGTATATGGCATATGAACCCCAGGACGCTCATCTATTCTTTCAGTTCATTTATGAAATGTATGACAAGGCAGCGTTCATCCTTACATCCAATAAAGGACCTGGTGAATGGGGGAAATTCCTTGGCGATACAACGCTTACGACTGCGATCTTGGACCGTCTTCTCCATCGAAGTGAAATATTAACTTTTAGTGATGAGCAGGACAGTATTAGGATGAAGTACAGGAAAACACTATTCTCGGATCAAAGTATTGAATCTTAGAAAAAGGAGATGCCATGTCCCTACCTAGTTTGAAGACTAGGTAGGGGATATCAAAGTGTTGAATCTTAATTGATGAAACCTGTTTAGACTTATTTATTAAAAACTGTTAAATACTACTTGACGGTTACAATTTGTCCAGATTGTATTCCGATTCCTTGCAAAGTATAGCATTACTGCTATTTCATTTACGTATACATTCACCATGGTTGTGATAATCGTATTTGCGATTGAAATTCAGCAGCATATTACGGGTAGAGGAAAAATGGACTTTATTGATGCAGTAGTAGGACTATGGGGTTTTCTTGTTTTTTTTGCAGCATATGTATTTGTTAGAGTCATCTATAACAGTTGAATATTGCCACCCAGTAGACCCTCCTTTGCCATGTTTTTATCCCATTAATGACAAGTTTTAGACCCACCTCTGCCAAACTGAGGACCACCCTCCTATATAATGGAATTGCACTATGCTGTGCAAATCTATTATATAGGAGGTTTTTTTGTGGTTAAATACCGAGAAATCCTTAGGCTACATGCCCAAGGAGTAAGTCAAAGGGGGATCGCTTCTAGTTGTGCCAACTCGAGAAATACAATTAGAGAGGTAGTTAAAAGGGCTCAAAAGTTAAATATTTCTTGGCCATTCGAGGAGGATATGACAGATAGCGATCTTCAAGAACTTCTGTTTCCAGAAAAGCATGAAGCATCTAATTTCAGGAGAAAACCAGATTGTGAACACATCCATAAGGAATTAGCTAAGCCGGGAGTGAACTTAGCTCTCCTGTGGGATGAGTATTGTTTAAGTTGTAGGGCGAGTGATGAAATCCCCTATAGCTATAGGCAGTTTTGCCGTTTCTATCATGATTACGCTAGGAAAACAAAAGCAACTATGCGTATTAAACGTAAGCCAGGCGAACAGCTGGAAGTGGATTGGGCTGGTCAAACTATGAGTCTAACAGATAATTTGACTGGCGAAGATATTCCTGTCTATATATTCGTCTCTGCCCTATCGTGTAGTCAGTACGCTTATGTAGAGGGTTTCTTATCTATGGACACCGAAAATTGGATTACAGCCCATATTCACGCCCTACAGTTTTTTGGTGGTGTACCTCGGATTATTGTTCCTGATAATTTAAAGACTGGGGTAATCAAAGCCTCTCGATCTGAGCCTATCATTAATCCAACCTATCAAGAGATGGCTGAACATTATCAAACAACGATTATTCCAGCACGTGTACGTCATCCAAAGGATAAACCGAGTGCTGAAGGGGCAGTTGGAGATATATCAACTTGGATTATTGCTTCACTACGAAACCAGAAATTTTTCTCTCTGGCGGAACTAAATGAAGCTATTAAAGAAAAGCTTCAAGAATTTAATACAAAACCATTTCAAAAGAAAAAGGGGAACAGGCATACAGCCTTTACAGAAGAAGAAAAGTTTGCGCTAATGCCGTTGCCTGTTTCCCCGTACGAGATGGCCACTTGGCTAAAGGCGACCGTACAATATGATTATCACATAAATGTAGACAATATGTCTTATTCTGTTCCTTATGATTATATCCAACGTCGTGTAGATGTTCGTGTAACGAGAACCATTGTGGAGGTTTTTTATAAAAATTTTCGAATTGCATCCCATAAAAAACTCACTGGTAAACTCGGACAGTCAATTACTATTCCAGATCATATGCCAAAGGAACACAAACAATTTCTTGAATTCAATAAAGAGTATGTTTTGGATTGGGCAACCTCTGCAGGTGAAAGTACACTAGCCACGGTTAAGAGTATACTAGCTTCTTATAAAGTGGAAAAACAAGCCCTGAAATCCTGTCTTGGATTAATAAAACTGTCAGATAGGCATTCTATAGAGCGTGTTGAAAAAGCGTGTGAAAGAGCTCTATCTTATACTCCAAGACCTACACTTAAAAGTATACAAACGATATTAAAGACTGGACAAGATAAACTATCTGAATCGAAAGAAACAAAAGATCCAAAAAAGGAAAAGTAGACAAATGATTATGGATTCACTCGTGGATCCGAATATTATGGAGGTAAGAACAATGACAAATGAAAGCACATTAACTAAATTAAACGAAATGAGAATGTCTGCCATGGCAGAGATGTATGTAGAGCAGTTAAAAAACCCTGATTATCAAGACCTATCTTTTGAAGACCGTTTTGGAATACTTGTTGATTTGGAATGGACCCGCAGACAAAATAGTAAACTAGAACGATTGATTAAAAGTGCGGAATTGCGTGACACGCAGGCTTCTATTGAAGATATCGAATATCACCCAGATAGAAAGCTAGATAAGTCACAAATTCTTCGCCTAGCCTCTGGACAATATATTGAGGACCACCACAATATCATTCTTAAAGGGGCTTCAGGAAATGGAAAGACATATCTAGCTTGTGCATTTGGCATTGCAGCTTGTCGCCAATTCTACAAAGTTCAATATACTAGATTGCCAGATTTATTAGATGAACTCTCTATCGCAAGAGGAGAAGGTGTTTACCGCAAGGTAGTGAAAAAATATAAAAAAGTCGATTTACTCATCCTTGATGAATGGCTTCTTACACCATTAAGGGAAAGTGAAGCTAGGGATCTCTTGGAGATTGTAGAAGCTAGACACCAACAAGGTTCTACAATATTTTGTTCCCAATTTGACCCTAGAGGGTGGCATGAAAAGATTGGAGAAGGTACTCTAGCTGACGCAATTTTAGATCGCATTGTCCATGACTCTTATCAAATTTTGATAGATGGTGAAATATCCATGCGAGAGCGTCATGGATTAGGTGGACAAGCTTGATATGACTAATATAACGAGAGATGACCTAATGAAAATAGAGGATTATTATTATAAGACTGGATACAAGCACTGGTGCCGATTCCCTGAGGAACTAAAGACAAATCTATTAGATAACCATTCCCCCAGATCTGGACTGAGCAGGATATTTATAAGGGCTCAAGAAAAATAATTATGGGGTATTTCAATAAAAGGTTTAATTAAGGTTTTATTAAGAAAGGCCCTGCAGATATAAAATTGGCCCTGTAGGGCTTTTTCTAGGCAATGGTACTCTTTATGTCAGTAGTGGGTCATTTTTATGGCAGAGGTGGCTCAAAAAGATGGCAACACTGGAACTATCCCATGACAATATTCACAGTTTGAGAAAGTGGACTATGAAAGACAAAAAGCCCCGAACTACAAGGTATAAAGGATGAAAAAACAGGTAGCCCCTTACAAAAAAGTAAGGGGTGGATAAAAAGGTCTTCCGTTTGTTCATAGGATAGCACATTTTTTGGTATTTATTCAAAAGTTTTGACGCTCGCTTCTAAAACCGCACAAACGAGGATGAGAGGAATAAGGAACAATATTTTTAATAAATTCACAGATACCATCTCCTTTAGTAATAGTTTACCCACTCTTTGTAAAAAACATTGTCATATAGTGTAAAGGAATCATTTTTTTTGAATATTTTTGTAAACATATTGTAAAATGTTTATGCATTGAATTCATAAGTTGATGGCGTATAATTAGACAAGGGTTTATTTTATAAATACATAATTGTATGGAAGAAATTCACATACTAATCTTAAAAGGTATGCTATGGAAAGGCGTGGCTTATATTGGTAAATAAAATAAAAGTAATGACCGTTTTCGGAACGAGACCAGAGGCGATCAAGATGGCTCCTCTAGTAAAAGAACTCGAGAAGTATCCTGACCAAATTGAATCAATTGTAACTGTTACGGCACAGCATCGCCAAATGCTAGATCAAGTGTTGGAGATATTTGAAATTACCCCTGACTACGATTTGAATATCATGAAGGATCGTCAAACGTTAGTAGGTGTCACAACTCGAGCATTAGAGGGTCTGGATGAAGTAATTAAAGAGGTGAAGCCTGACATCGTGTTAGTTCACGGTGATACGTCTACAACCTTTGTTGCTAGCCTTGCAGCTTTATATAATCAAGCAAGTGTAGGACATGTTGAGGCTGGTCTTCGTACTTGGGACAAGTACTCCCCATTCCCTGAAGAGATGAATCGTCAATTGACAGGTGTCATCGCGGATCTCCATTTTTCACCAACAAAAAAATCCTACCAAAATCTTGTGAATGAAAATAAGAAAGAAGATACGATTTACATCACAGGAAACACAGCGATTGATGCGTTGAAAACAACGGTATCTGACAGCTATAAGAACGAGGTGCTTGATAAACTTGGAGATGACCGTCTTATCCTGTTAACTGCTCACCGTCGCGAAAATCTTGGCGAGCCAATGCGTAATATGTTCCGTGCAATTAAGCGCCTTGTAACAGAACATGATGATGTACAAGTTATTTATCCTATGCATATGAATCCTGCTGTTCGTGAAGTGGCGGATGAAATACTAGGTGATGATAAACGCATTCATCTAATCGAGCCACTAGGAGTATTGGACTTCCATAACTTTGCATCTAGAGCGCATATCATTTTAACGGATTCCGGTGGCGTTCAAGAGGAAGCTCCTTCCCTTGGTGTTCCTGTACTTGTTCTTAGAGATACGACTGAGCGTCCAGAAGGTATAGAAGCAGGTACCTTAAAACTAGCAGGTACGGATGAGGAAACAATCTATCAGATGGCCTATGAGCTATTAAATGACAAAGAGGCATACGACAAGATGGCGAAAGCTTCAAATCCATATGGAGATGGGAATGCTTCACATCGAATCGTTCAAGCTATCTTACACCATTATGGAAAAGTTGATAAGGCGCCTGACCCATTCCAATAAGATAAACACCCAGGTGAACGAATGAATACAAAGTTTAAGGATCTACCTAAAAGTGTTCAAAAAGTGATTCGATTCATTTATCAAGATGCAAGTTATGAACAACTTCATGAACTTGAACATCATATTGAACGAGCCATTAAAATTAGACTTTCTGAATTAGATAACAAAAAGCGAAAGAGCGCCGGTTAGATCGGTGCTCTTTTGTCTAATTAGAAGCCTATCTATCACTCAATAATCCCCACATAATCCTCAATCCTCTCCATATCAACCCTATAATCAATCCCCAGTCCATCAAGATAGGCCTCTTTCACTTCAATCAGCTTTTCTATCACCTGATATTCTTTTTTCTTAATCTCCCATAATAACGCCTTCGAATATAACAGGTCATAATATGTCACAAGCTTATAGTCATTGCCTTGATAGGTACCGTCCGGATTAAGTTGATAACGGAGGTTGCCGTTCTCGCTTATCCAATCCTCACCTGTATCCACTAATGCCTGTAACAATGTATCACCTGCAGCCAAATATTTTCTCTCTCCTGAATGCAAATAACTATAGTAAAAATAATTCATTAAGCTTAACGCATGATTGAGCGATACATGTGTGAGTTCGTTGCTATAATCCGAAAAGTAATCAATTAAAAATTTCCCGTTCTGAGTCGGAATGGTACGTCCTTCTTCTAGCTTCGAGATTAAAAAATTTGCATAGATTTTATAGTTATCCTCGTATTCTTTAATCCCCAGAATCTTTGCTCGTCGTGCCTGGGCCCGAAATAGATTGTCGTTATGTCTGGTGTCGACATAGTGAGTAGGGATATTGTATTTATCTTCTAACCAAGTACTTGTATAGTTCGAGTACCACAATCCATCTGACTCTCTAATTTGCTCAAGTTGTACAAAAGAGTTCCAGTTAATATTTTCGAAAAAACGATTCCCTGTTTCCTCAAAGGCAATAACAGATTGTTTCGCACTTTGGCGCACCAAAGAGCGAACAAAGCTCATCTCAGAACGAGGATAGATAGTGGCCAATCCTTTTGCGATGACATCGGTGGGAGTGAGCCATTTATACTCGTCGATTCCGTTATGTGCAGCACGTGTGAATTCATCCTTGTGTCGAAATAACGTATCATGGCTTACCATATACCAAGAGTCAGATCGACTGTTGTTAGCTTTTGTAGTGATTGAAAAATACAACTCACCACCTTTATCAATTACCTTACTGTCTCGATACTCATCAACTAAATCATACACAACACTCGATGTACCAAAATGAGGATAGGTATGAATGAGTTTGCGGTAAGCATATTGTCCACCAACAAACACACTCCCTGCGTCCTCAAATGCATAATAGGTAAACGTATTGGATGTAGGATCCTTATACTTCTTCCGGTTCGGATATACCTCAGCAGTCTCTGGGTTTTCTTCTATTTTCGTAAAAGAAAGGGCATCAAAGGATTGTTCCAAAGTTAGTTGCACATCACTTTTAGAATCTAAATGAACAAAGACAAACAGATCTTGAGTCGGCACTTTTCGTAAGGTAACCACAGCTTGGCCAACCGTTTTATGATCTTCACTACGAATGACCAGTGAATAGACCTGGTCAATCACACCATAGATCTCTTTTTTTTCTTTCGATTTAACCAGAAGGCGGTGCCCTTCTGAAAAAGCACGAATACCAAAGTCTTCATCGAGTAATACGTCTCCATTAGGTGCCACCGCAGCCTTATAACTTACCCCAAAATAGTAAGACATGCTAAAAACAATGAGCCCAATAAAAACAATCAATGTCTTTCGCCAACTTACATACATCATCAAAAAAACTCCAATTACTATCGTATTTGTGTATGTGTAGTATGTGCACAAATACGCAAAATTCTACAAAAATCCAGTATTTTCTAGTATAATGAACTATTATGTGGGACGCGGGGCTTCGATATTTGTCCTGCCTTGGGACAGTGAACCTGTCCTTTTGTTCCAAAACGAGGAGGGGACCGACATGAAGCGGATTTTTAGTGTTTTAGTATTTTCGTGTCTGTTTTTCTTGATCGGGATTCAGACAAGCTTTGCTGAGACTGATCGAATAAGAGGAGCAGAACGTTTTGAGACGGCGGTTGAAATTTCGAAGACGGGCTGGGAAAGCTCTGAATATGTGATCATTGCGAACGGTTTTAGCTTTCCAGATGCATTAGCGGGTGGACCACTTGCGTATACTCATGATGCACCGATTCTATTAACACGAGTTACGAGTCTATCAGATGAAACAAAAGCAGAGATTAAGAGATTAAAAGCTTCAAAAGCGATCATTCTAGGTGGGACAGCTGCCATTTCAGAAGACGTTGTCGAACAGCTTGAAGACTTAGGGTTAGAGGTGGAACGCATTGGCGGTAAGGACCGGTATATCACTGCAGCTCTAATCTCGGAAAAAATACCATCTACACAAGCAGTGCTTGCAAATGGTATGAACTTCCCAGATGCATTAGCAGTTGCGCCATATGCCGCACGAAACGGAATTCCGATTTTATTAACAAGAACCACATCCATTCCTGAAACGACGAAATTAGCCCTAGAAGGGAAAATAAACACCATCATTGTGGGCGGGAATGGAGCTGTAAATGAAAGTCTGGAAGAATCACTACCAAATCCAGTCCGATATAGCGGGAAGGATCGATTTGAGACAAATAAAGCGATTGTCGAAAACCTTCCACTAGGAAATGGAAAAGCCTACATAGCAACAGGCCAGAACTTTGCAGATGCTCTAACAGGATCTGTTCTTGCAGCAAAAAACCACTCTCCCATTCTATTGGTGAAACAAATAGCGATTCCAGATAGTATTGGTTCCTTACTACCAAACTATCAATCTTATTCCATCTTTGGAGGAGAAACGGCCGTATCTGATCTTGTACGGAAAGAATTAGATGGGGAAGTTGCTGCATTCTCAGCTCGCGGTGTTACCATTGGCGATACTGAGAAAACAGTGACGACCTTACTTGGTCAACCAAATCGAATCGATGAAAGTCGCTACGGTTTCAAATGGTATATCTACAATAAAAACTATGCGACATACTTACAAGTGGGCATCCTGAACGAAAGAGTAGTGAGTGTAGCAAGTAATGCGGATGTATGGGAATCCATTTATGGAATCGGAATTGGCTCCACTTCAGCAGAGGTATTTAAACAATTAGGAAAAGTGACGGAAGAGCCTTATCTGATTGATAATAAGTACGAAGTGCAATTCTATTATGATCAGTTAAAGAGCGACAAAGTGGATACCGTCTCTTTTATTCACATAACAGATAAAAACATCAAGCAAGAAGCTGACCTTACGGAAGAGATTAGAAAAGGCTTTGAAAAACAGGTATTTGACTTAGCGAATGTATCAAGAGTAACTGCTGGTTTGAAGCCTCATAAATGGGATGAGAAGGTGGCAGAAGTTGCAAGAAAACATAGTCGTGACATGGTAAAAAGCGATTTCCTAGGCTCGGAAAATCCGCATACAAATGAGGACTTACGAGACCGATTGAAAAACGCAAATATTACCTACAAGAAGGCAAATGAAAACATTGCAGCCATATTCCTTAATCCGATTGAAGTGCATATGGCCCTTATGAATTCCAAAGGTCATCGATCAAATTTATTGAACAAAGAGTATGACTACCAGGGTGTAGGTGTAGCCTTTGGTGGGCAATACGGCGTCTACTACACACAAATTTTTTATGGAAAATAAAATGGGGGACCTTGTTCCACCTACAAATCAAAAGACTAGAAAATCAACTTGATTTCTAGTCTTTTGTGCGCTTGGCAGCGCATCGGACTAACAGGTGAAAGTCCTGAACACACCGTAGTGGCGGAAGTGTATAGCTGACAAGTAGTGCATTGCCGTGAGGCAATGTGCAGAGGACTTGAAGGCAAAACCTGGAACAGGTGACAATCTAACCATGTTGGCTGGCAGAGTCGGATAACCCTGCAAAAGAAGGGAGTGTCCAAAGCCACAAGAGGGCTCTGTTAGTTAAGAGGACTGGATTCAGGTGAAAGCCCGATGACGTGACCCAAGGAGGTCTCATCGTTTCCGAAATACGGTAACCCTTATTCAAGTCCGTGATGGATAAGATAAGATTATGAATGGTGAGAAGTCAGAGCAGGGGATAGTAGTGAAGAAGCTTACCGGAAAGGTCGCAATGGTGAGTGACTTAATACAAGTTATTAAGAGGAGCCTTAACCCAAAAGGTAGGGACTCTATGCGAAGCCCGTCTGTCCATGGAAGAAAAAAAAACCGAGTTATCTTAGAATACGTCATGTCCATACAGAAACCGATAGGACAAATCCATAGAATCGGGGTCGAACAGAAGGGTAGACCGTATGGGGGCGCAGTACTTTGTGGACCTGTTGATATTGCGGAAATTGGGCTAGTCAATCATCAGACTGAAAGGAAAGATACGGAACATGAACGGAAAAGAAGGCAAACAAGGTTTTCGTGAGGGAGTAAGGATTCCACAAAAGAGAAAGTGGTATAGTCTTATAGATAAAATATGGGCAATGCCAAACATGGAGGAAGCCTTTAAAGAGGTTAAAAGAAATCGAGGTGCCGCAGGGATAGATGGAGTAACAATTAAGGCTTTTGAATTTGGTGTGGAGGATAATGTACAAATCCTTCAACGTGAATTACGAGATAAGACATATAAGCCGAGACCAGTGAAACGAGTATATATTCCAAAGGCTGATGGTTCAAAAAGACCTCTAGGTATCCCAACCGTGAGAGACCGAATAGTACAGGCTTCTGTACGCAGAATAATAGAGCCAATCTTTGAAGCTAAATTTCTTGATTGTAGTTTTGGTTTTCGACCGAACCGAAGTGCACATATGGCATTGGATAAAATCCGAAAGGATTTATTGGATGGTTATGTGTATGTAATTGATGCAGACCTAAAATCATACTTCGACACAATTCCACATGACAAACTAATGTCACTGGTTAGAGAAGAAATAGTGGATGGAAGTGTCATTGGACTACTTGAGAGTTTCCTCCAAGCAGGAATCATGGAAGGTGGAAGTTTCCACTTAAATGAAAAAGGTACTCCGCAAGGTGGTGTTATTAGTCCGCTTCTTGCGAACATATACTTGCATCCGTTAGATGAATTAATGACGGAGCGTGGACATCGCATTACGAGATATGCAGACGACTTCGTCATCTGTTGTAAATCACAAAAGGGTGCAGAAAGAGTACTTAAATCCGTTACTCGATTTCTTGAACAAAAACTCGGTTTAACTGTACATCCTGAAAAGACTAAGATTGTTGATAATATGAAAGAATCCTTTGTATTCTTAGGATATGAATTTAAACAAGGTTATTGGGTTAAGCCGTCAGAAAAATCGATAAAGAAATTTAAGAATAAGGTAAAGGAAATTACAAAGCGAAATCAAACAATAAACATGGAGAAGCTAATTAAAGAGAAACTTAATCCATACCTGCGTGGCTGGGCTAACTACTTCGGATACTGGCATTCCAAGACTCTATTTACGGAGTTTGACAAGTGGATTCGGAGGAGACTACGGTCCGTTCAATTGAGGAGCTGGCGAAAGATAAGAAAATTGCACAGAGAACTACGAAGAAGAAAGTGGAAAGGAGAACTTCCACAGTTGCGCATGTATGCTTGGAGAAGTTCTATGTCTACCCCAGTGCATGTAGCACTTCCAAATGAATGGTTTAAAGAAATTGGTCTCATATCTTTAGTGGATATTTACAATGAACATCATCCCCAACGGGGATAATCATGGAGGAGCCGTATGCGATGACCCGCACGTACGGATCTGTGAGAGGCGCATGAATAAATTCATGCGCCTACTCTATTGTTTGGTACGAAGATAGACCGCGGGGAAAATCATTACACATCAATAATTCTATTATTCTGAATGAAAACAGCACAACACCCCCAAATTAATCTGTCATTTAACGTAAATATATAGAAACAAATGGAATTTAATAAAAAGAATCCTACGCCATTCGTCTAGATTCTACAAAAATCTACCTTAACCTGACTGATGTAGGTCTAAAGACCCTGTGAAAAGGTGCTGGCATTATTTATAGTAGTAATGAATCTTACATAAATCGTACGAAAATGGCAAAATCATTGAAAGGTGATGACGCAAAACTAGAGGGGCTAAGGTCACATAGACTACGCCAGCCAGTTCCCGAACACGAGACTCTGTCGATTTATGTGTCAAATCGAAAGGAGATATGTAGTGAAAAAAGTGATTTACAAGGCAAAATATTACTATCACAACTTTCAATACAACAAGAATCGTGCATTATTGGAGGATTGTCTCTGCGTAAAGCTAAAAGCAGACATCAGATCCAAAATGAACTATCATGAGCGTGAAGCCATCAACTACATGACAAAACTATAACTTCTTGAGGGAAGGGCATTCCCTTCCCTGTCCCGCACTCCTAGCTAAACTTCTGAAAAAATCCACATCCACTACAAGCGCGACCAATCTGTTCCTTCGTTTCAGGATGTCTATAATAGACTTCATCATGTCCGCAAACAGAACATTCCATATCGTGAAAAATCTCTCGAGGTCCAAGGACGACATCAAGTATAAGTTCGAAGGCCAATCAATCAAATCCCTTCATGACAGATTTTTCCCAATATATCATAAGAGACTCGTGAAATTAGCCAAAATTTGTCTTCCCACTAGAAAAAGCTCTCGACAATCTATAGGACAGGATATATAATACCAAATTCCTATCTAATCAAAAGAATAATTACAATGAATTCGGCATAAAAGAAGAAGCTTGCAATACAACTTCAATAGAGACAGGTAATTTTCCATATTTGGCATAATCATCAAATTTTAGTCAATAGGTACATAGTGGCATAATTATTTCTACGATTTTTGTAGATATTTGTAAATTCCTTGTTTATAATAACCAATAGTGAACAAAAAATGGGACAAATCGTAAGTCCACTGACCCAGGAGGTTGGATGAATATGAAGACAAATTAAAGGAAAGGATGTGGGCGGGTCTTCTTTAACTGTAAATGTTAAAATTCAGATAAAGAAGAAGTCTTAGAAGTAATCTATATATAAATCTATGTAGTAATCTATGGTATTGGTGTGCTCATATTGAACTTTCCTGCGTGGCAAGCTGAATCGTTCGACTGTTCAAATTGAACAGGTGGAGGGTTCAATGAAAACTCGTGGACGGTTCTGCTCTTTTTTCTATATCTAATATTGGGATTGATTTGTGCAGAAAGTATTCTAGCGCTTGATTAGTGGAGGATTAAACCATCACCAATTATTGATACTGACCTAGTAATGAAGATTTATATGAAATACTAAAGCCCTGAAGGGCTTCAGATTGATTTACTTTTTCCAATGTTTATGAGACAGGGTAATACGTATAAACCTGTATCCTTGTGGTAAGGATTTTTTTATCTCTCATAAGAATAATAGGTAAGCAACCTTTTACTTAAGTGTGGAGTAGTTATATTAAAGAAAAATACAACTATTTAACTATATATTTGTTATATAATGGTAGTAGGAATGATGGTTTTGTGAGAATGACATAAAAGGAAAGGGGTGACAAATTTTAAAACTCAAAATCAGTTAATATTAATTAAGAAGGCGTTACTTTTGAATAAGAGCATTGATACACTTTTTAGTAAGCGTTGAACTAATTTTTTAAATTCTATTCAAGAGTTTAAGGGTTTTAAAGAAAGTTTACTTTAGTGGGATGGAGAGCTCAATATAGGCAAGACTGTATGAACAGATGAGAAAGATAGGATTAGAACCAGTAATGTGAGATACATATAAATTCTAATACTTCTGTAAAAGTCTCTAACCCTAGATTTAAATATGATGAGAATATTTTTATATATTAAATTTCTTCTTTTACTAAAAAATTGACGGTTGTTAGATGTTGAATTTAACAGTAGTGATTTCATACTACTTATTAGGATAGTTTAGAAAAAATCATTTTTCTTCTATAGCGCGTTTTTCTAAAAAAGAAAATAATAATCAGGCTTAGAAGGATGGAAATGGTTTGAAAATTTGATTAATAATATAATTTCCGTTTTTTATGTAGTGCTCTAAAAAATGGTTGGTATTTTATTTATCATTTAAGAATCATTAGTGAGGTATACTATGAATGAAAAATTATTAACAAAAATAACAGAAGTTCTAGTATCATCGGCAATTAGAAATGAGGTTATTGAATATAGTAGATTAAGTAGAGAGATTGGCGGAATCATTCCACCAATTATGTTAAATGAACCTTTAGGTGAAATCTCGTTAAGGTGTGTAAAGAATGGTTTTCCACCGCTTTCTGCAATTGTTGTCAATCAACAAACCCAACTTCCTGGAGAAGGCTTTTTTACATGGGTGGCTTCAAGGATGGGTTACACAGACTTACCACATTCGGAATGGGAAGATTTTTTTTATAAACAAAAAGAGGCCGTTTTCAGTTGTGATTGGGGCGAATACCTAGATAATAAACCAACAAATAAAAGAACTAAAAATTTAAGCATATTTTCAATAGAAGATCTTAATGAACGATTATCAGATAAATCGTATGTAATAGGTAATGAGACAAAGTATTACATTTTAACACTAAAAATGTTCCTTGAAACAGCAACTGTTGGTCCCTATCAATATCAGGTTGTGATATTAGAAAACCATCAGGAAGTATGTAAGTATACTTTAGAAAGCGTAGATTCAAAACAACTACTTACACCTAGTAAGAAAAAGGGACTTGAGCTTTTATTCGAACATAACCCAATGGTTAATATAAAAGATATTAGTATGGTGCACTACAAGCAGGATCGCTTAAAGGATACTCATTGGGAAAAAGAGCCAAGAGCCAATCTTGAGGCCCTATATAATAAAATGGGCACCATAAGGCTCCGCAATATAGTAAAGCATGATGTAGAAATGGAGAAGCAGCAATATGCAGCAGCATATAAAGACGGAGAAGTAAAACAATACTATGGGAATCGTTACGAACGTAAAGCGAAAAACCGTCTGAAAGCTATCGAGATTCACGGAACTCAATGTGCCGTATGTGACTTTAAATTTGAAGAGGTTTATGGTGAGCTTGGAAAAGATTTTATTGAGATTCATCATGTAAAGCCCTTAAGTACGTTAGGCGGAGCAATTGAAATTGATGCTAAAAATGATTTAGTACCAGTTTGCCCTAATTGTCATCGAATGCTGCACAGAAAAAGAGACAAGGTTCTGTCAGTGCGTGAATTAAAGGAAATCATACAAAGTCAGATTACAATAAAATCTTAATATCTCCCATGCCACTAGTTCGGGTGTATTGAAGATTTTGGATAAACTGTTATATCTACAATGAATTCGCCCATATGTTTTACTATAAGTTCATGAGAAATCTTGAAAAGTAATGTTTCATAAAATTATTGAACTTTTAATAAGGGGTACCACGATTAGATTTAGAATATGATAGTTTTGGAATCTAACAGGATATAACTTTAAGATATTGAGGTTAAGGTTAAAAGGAAATTATAGAAGTAATTTAAATTGAAATTGAATATTTTATAGTAGAATTTGTTGTTAAAAAACACTTCAATTCGTTGGGATCTTTTAAGCAATTATAGTGTGAGTACTAAATGTAGAGGAATTTTATTTTATGTATAAACGACTATCATGGATTGCTGTTATTCTATGCATGGCAGCAATCTTTCATTTTTCACATCAACCAGCCGAAAAATCTGATAACCTCAGCAAAGGCATAACGAAAACGATTGTCGAAAAGGTTGAAAAAGTGTCTCCAGAAAAAGAATTTAACCTTCGAAAGGCTAATCAAGTAGTACGAAAAAATGCCCATTTCTTTATCTATTTAGTGCTAGGTGCACTTCTACTAAAAGCATTGAATAGAAGTAAAGTATACGGAATACGGGCGATAACATTTGCTCTTACCCTTAGTGTTTTGTTTGCTATATCGGATGAACTCCATCAACTATTTGTTCCAGGTAGGGGAGCACAAGTCTCCGATGTACTGATCGATTCAGCTGGTGCGATAACGGGTATAGGGTTGTATCTATTATTTAAAAGGATCGTAAAGACATGTAGACATTTATCGATGACTAAGTGAAACAAGGGGACGGTTCTACTGTTCTCCTATTTTTTAGGAGAACATGAGAACCGTCCCTATGTTCTATTACCTATATCTCGTTACAATTACTCCGTCGACGTTGTTTCCAGAAATCTCATATTGGGATAAGACTGGCTCAGCCATTTCTAGAGTTTCTGAGACAGGGCGGTAAGTGATATAGTATTCCCTGCCATCAATAGTTGCCGTTATGTTCTCTTTCTCTTTTAGATATTCTATGTATTCCTCCAACACAAGGTCTTTTTCCTTCATAATTATACTATGGGGCAGACCGACATACCGAAAGTGCCAAGGTTCATATTCAATCCCCGTAATAGCTGTTTTGTCCTTTGGATATCGCAGTATAAATCCATATTCCCACGCATTTTCTGCCATCCATTTCCCTTCAGGGGCATGTTCCATTTTCATTAAGGTTGATCCGACATCGATAGCTAACCCAGTATTATGTTCACTATACCCAGGTGGCAGAGCATAAGCAGCGCCCATTTGTTTATAGAGTTTCGCTTGTTCTTCAAAGCCACGATATCCACTATTCAAAGAGAAATGAACCAATCCATCCTGTTTCGCCGCCTCCATCATTTTTGAAAAAGCGAGTCCCGCCTCCTTTGAAAGAGAGATAGAATGAGTGCTTGACCCAAACTGTTCTTCCAGTTCCTCAATCGCAGATAGTGAGACAATATCTTCTTTTACACTATTTTCTTTGAGCGGGTAGGTATTGTTGACTAACAGCAAGTCTCCTTGGAAAATTTGGTTCTTGTTCATATAAATGGTTTGAACTTTCTTTACGGGAGGCTCTCTTTTGCTTATATTAGACACAATGAGTGTGTCCGTCTGTGTTTTCCCTTGTTCCTGAAAGACCGAACTAAACGAAACAAAAGCAACACCAATGATTACACTTAAGATTACTAGAAATATCCACTTTTTATTCTTCTGCAATTTATTTTTCTCCTTACTATTCAAAAGCTATGTAGAGTATCTCCTATGCTGAATTTATTGCAAGCAAACCCTTTACAACTATAACATGGTGAATTTGATTGAGTCAGTAAAGTTTTTATAGTAATATACTACAACATCATTTTCTGACCATACGTTAAATAGACGTTGCAAACTTGTTTATAATATATATTCCATTTCTAAGGGATGTAATATAGTGAATTTACTCTTCATTGATAGGAATAACCGAAATAGTTTTTTAAAAAATGTCGTTACAAACATGGTAATCTAGGTTCGAGTGGATATTTCAAATATTTTTCATAAATATTTGCATTGAAATTAAATTCTGAATATTTTATAATGAATCTAGAGAAAATTTCTGAAATTTCTCTGAAATAATTGGAGGGTAATTTATGAAAGTTACATTAAAGGATATTGCGGAGAGGGCTAATGTCTCGGTCTCAACCGTATCTAGAGTACTAAACAATACACCGACATCAATAGATGAACCCACGAGAAATAAGATTTTCAGTATTTCTAAAGAACTGGGATATAAAAAACATCTGAAATCTTTAGAAAAAAGAAGAGAAATTTCTGAGGTTCATATAGGCCTTTTATTAAATAATTCGAAAAATAAGTATAAGGATCCATATTTTTCAGAAATTATCTTTGGTATTGAACAGGAATTAATGGATCAGGGATTGGATATAAGATTTACATTAGATGAGCAAGAATTACAAAATGGTAGATTGCCTTCAAAATTCAATGGAGACAACACTGCAATTTTAGTAGTTGGTCCAATTAGCAATTCAATACTCCAATCCTTAAAAGAACAAGTTTTATTAATTATCTCTGTTGGAGGGAAACCTTCCATACCAATTGATTATGTGACTATTGATTTTATGGAAAGTGCGGTAAAAGCGGTAAATCATCTTATAAACCTCGGTCATAGAGATATTGCTTTTATTGGTGGTGCTGAATTACCTGAAAGTGGTGTTACTGAGGAATCCCGCTATAAAGGTTATGAACTAGCCCTTACTCATTCTAATATTTCTTTAAGAGAAGAATGGATAAAGAATGGTAATTTCACGGTAAATGGTGGGTATCAAGCTATGAAGGAAATATTGTCACTTGAACATATTCCTACAGCATTGTTTATTGCAAGTGATCGGATGAGCTATGGTGCCTATAAAGCGATTCAGGAAAAAGGATTAACTGTACCAAATGATATATCAATTATTTCCTTTGATGATTTAGAGATGTCGCCATTTATAAATCCACCTTTAACCACAGTTCGCGTACATAAAGAGGATTTGGGGAGAATTTCCGTTAAATTTCTATCACAGCGAATAAAAGATGAAATTACATTACCATTAACTACTTATTTACCAACAGAGTTAATTGTCCGCAAAAGTTGCGGTAACAATAATCAATGATGGAAAAGGAGGAATTTGTCTAAACATTCTCGATACCAATTATTCTAGCGTAGTCACTAAGAGGAGGGGGATTAAAATGAAAGCGTTTAAAAAAGGAGGAAGTAAAATGAAGGCGTATAACAAAACTGGTTTTATTCTTGTCGTATCCCTTATGATGGCTTTATTTTTAGCAGGTTGTGCAGGTTCTTCTGAAAGTAGTAGTGGAGATTCAGAGTCTGCAGAGAATAGTGATAAAGAAGTGGTGGAATTTGTATACTGGGCTGCTGCTGGTGGAGAGGAACAGGCATTTTTAGAGATGATTAAGGATTTTGAGCAGAAAAACCCAGATATAGAAATTAAGGCTAATCAAGTTCCACCCCCAAATTCAGGAGACTATTACACAAAAATTCAAACAAGAATTGCTGCTAATGATTCACCAGACCTCTTTCGTATCCAATATCAAAAATTTGGAGAATTCGCTAGTAAAGGTGCTTTACTAGATGTTACTGATTTATTTGAAACAGAAAGTGAAAACTATAACCCTAGCTTATTAACTGCGGTTACCTTTGAAGATAAAATCTATGGTCTACCACATCACACAGATACATTAGCGGTATTTTATAACAAGACTTATTTAGATGAACTAGGAATTGAGGCTCCTAGTACTCCTGAAGAAGCATGGACATGGGAAGAATTTATTGATGTAGCAACAAAGATTGAAGAAGCGGGACTTGCAGATAAAGGAATTGCGGTGAACTGGTCTGAGTCTTCTGCCTATCGTTCTCTACCATTTTTCTTCCAAAATGGAGCGACCATTTTAAATGAGGACTTAACAGAAGGAAATGTAGATACTCCAGAAGCGATTGAATCATTAAAGTTTTTACAAGACATGTTTAAAACACATATGTCACAAGGGAATAGTATGAAGGGCTCAGATGATTTTAATATGTTATTTTCTTCAGGGAATATTGGACTATTAATCTCAGGAAACTGGATGATTCCTAAATATGAATCTGATATGAAAGATTTTGAATGGGGTGTCACATACATGCCTGTCAAGGAGTCAGCAGCATCTGACTTAGGTGGTAATGGTATAGCAATCCCAGCTGCCTCAGAACATAGTGAAGCAGCAAAAAAGTTTTTAGCCTATATGGGTGAAGCAGAGGTAATGAAAAAATTTGTAGAGAAAGGGTTATTCTTACCAGCTCGTACAGACATTACTGAACCTTTCAACTATGATGTTGAGGATCAAGAAATGCTTAACCTTTTTATCGAGCAATCTCAGACAGTCCCTGAAGAACTTGCTCAAACAGTGACTTCCACTAATTTTTCAAAAATAAACCAAGCGTTAGCTGACACATTAGAAGAACTGTTTATTTCTAATATAGCACCTGAAGATGCGGCTAAGAGTTTTAATGAAAGGATTAACGCCATTCTTAAAGTAAATTAAAAGGGGTTATAGCTATGCAAATAATGAAAGATTGGTATAAGAAAAATTCGATAGCAATTGCCCCCTATATTTTCATTGCACCAAATATCATTTTGTTTTTAGTATTTATGATCATTCCAATCATTTTTACTTTTTATATTAGTTTTCATGATTGGGGTATTCTTGGGGCACCTGAATTTATTGGCTTTCAAAATTTCGTGAGCTTGTTTTCAGATAAGGTATTTTGGACATCGTTGGGCAATACCGTTTATTACACCGCTGCAACTGTTCCATTAAGTGCTGCATTTGGTCTATTAGGGGCTATCTTGCTTAACCGCAAGATACCTCTTCGCCCAATATTTCGAACCATCTTCTTTGCCCCTGTAGTTGTTTCCATGACAGCAGCAGGACTGATTTGGACATGGATGTTTAATCCTCACTATGGATTGTTCAATGAAATACTTTCTTATTTTGGAATTGGAACAGTAGACTGGTTAACATCAACTACATGGGCAATGCCTGCCATTATCATTACAACGTTATGGCTAAGAATTGGATATTGTTTAGTTATCTATTTAGCTGGACTTCAAGCTGTTCCAGATAGCTTATACGAGGCTGCCGATATTGATGGAGCAAATAGTTGGCAGAAGTTTTGGAGAATCACTCTTCCCACGATTAAACCAACAACCGTCTTTATCATCGTGATGGAAGTGATTCATGGTTTCATGGTTTTCGATCTAATCTACACGATGACTAATGGTGGACCAGGTTACTCAACAACCGTAATTGTTCAATATATTTACCAAAAGGCATTTGTTGAAGGGGACATGGGCTATGCATCAGCAATCGGTACCATCTTCTTCTTAATCATAATGGTATTAACTGCTATACAGCTTAGGATAGGGAGGGATGACTCGTGAAATCGACAACTACTACTATTTCTCGAGAAGAACACCCAGAATCAAACCCGCAAGCTAATTTTCGAAAAATTACTAATGCCAATAGTAGGAAACGGTCATTCTCTTTGAAAAAGACTGTTGCATTTATCGCCTTAAGTTTTATGGCTCTATTATTTTTAATGCCTTTCTTTTGGATGTTGTCCACGTCTTTAAAGTCTCCTGAAGAGGTAAGTTCAAAGAATGTGACTATCTTTCCAGAAGAGTTACGATGGAGTAATTTTATTGATGCATTAGATGCCGCACCCTTCCTAGGTTATGTAGGTAATTCATTAATCGTCAGTATTCTTGCGGTGGCACTCACTGTCTTTATCAATTGTTTAGCTGGTTACGCATTTGCGAAATACAAATTCAAAGGAAAAAATGTTCTATTTCTAATGGTACTTAGTACATTAATGATTCCAGTTCAAATAACAATGATACCAAACTTCTTTATCTTAAAAGAATTAAATTGGATCAATAGTTATGCTGGATTAATCATACCAAGAGCCGCAGAGGCATTTGGGTTGTTTTTAGCAAGGCAATACATTCTAAATATACCTGATTCACTAATTGAAGCAGCAAGAATTGACGGAGCTAGTGAATTCAAGATTTTTAGAAAAGTCATTTTGCCAAATATTAAGCCTTTAATTGCCGTACTCGTTATTTTTACATTTATGTGGAGATGGAATGAGCTTGCATGGCCACTTATTGTCGTCTCGGAAAAGAGTATGTACACGGTTCAATTAGGCCTAGCAATGATAAAGGGAGAACACTATATTGAGTGGACTCAAATCATGCCGCTTACTCTATTATCTATTATTCCTATATTACTTGTATTCCTGTTCTTCCAACGTTACTTTATTCAGGGATTTGTGAGTTCTGGAACGAAAGAATAAATTTGATTTAAGGAGAGATTATCATGACAAAAGTAACAATTATAGGTGCAGGCAGTGTTGTATTTGCAAAAAGATTAATTTCGGACATTTTATCTTATCCAGAACTATCAGATACAACTTTCTGGTTAACTGATATCGATACCGATAGACTAAGTACCGCAGAAAAAATGGCTCGTAACTTAGTAAAGGGGAAGGAAGCTCAAGTATTTGCTACTACTGATCGAAAGCAAGCACTTAGAGATGCTGACTTTGTATTAAATTTAATTCAAGTAGGAATGCATAAAGCAACCGTAACTGATTTTGAAATTCCTAAAAAATACGGACTGAACCAGACGATTGCCGATACTCTAGGTGTTGGTGGTGTATTCCGTGCACTTCGTACTATTCCAGTTCTACTTGACATATGCAAAGATATGGAAGAAGTTTGTCCAGATGCCTATCTATTAAACTATACAAATCCAATGGCCATGTTAATGCATGCGGTTTCAAAGGCGACATCCATCAAATCTGTTGGCTTATGTCATAGTGTTCAAAATACTGCAGATGATCTCGCATCTTATTTAAATATACCTGTAAATGAACTAGATTATAAAGTTGCTGGTATTAACCATATGGCATGGTTCCTTGAATTGAAACATAAAGGTGAGGATGTATATCCAAAACTTTTTGAAGCAATGGATAAAAAAGAAATCTTTAATCAAGATAAAGTCCGATTTGAAATGATGAGAAGGTTAAATTATTTTGTTACAGAATCTAGTGAGCATATGGCGGAATATACACCATACTTTATTAAAAAAGATGAACTTATTCAGCAATTTGATATTCCAATCGATGAATATATACGTAGAAGTGAACAAAACCTGGAAAAGTTTAAACAAACGAAGATTAAAGTGGATAACGGCGAAACAATTGAGGCAGAAGAAAGTCATGAATATGGTGCCCCAATTATCCATTCAATCGTAACGGGTACAGATCGTGTTATTTGGGGGAATGTTGCAAATACAGGATTGATTACAAACCTACCTAATGATGCATGTGTCGAAGTTCCATGTTTAGTAAATAAAGGGGGAATTCAACCTTGTTATGTTGGAGAACTGCCTCCGCAATTAGCAGCAATGAATATGACGAATATCAATGTCCAACAATTAACAGTTGAAGCTATTTTAACGAAGAATATTGATTATGTCTATCAAGCGGTAATGATGGATCCACATACTGCTTCCGTTCTTTCCCTAGAAGAGATCTGGGATATGACAAAAGAATTAATCGAAGCACACGGAGACTTATTACCTGAATTTACATCAGGAAGAAACCTTAACCCAAAGAGTCCAGTTATTAGTCAATAATGAAACACGGGGGCGGTTCGAGACCACTGAAAAAGTCATAAAATTTTTTAGTTAAATCAGCTTTTTATAAAAAGTTGAAAGTCATTCGGTTTTCCAAACATGAAAAACCCCCTAAATGGTATAATGGATGTTGACTAGACACCAAACCATAGGGGGTTTTTCATATGCTTCGACTAGTGCCAAAGCAATATAGCTTTCATTCTGTATTATACGATAAAATTCCGGAAAATCATATCCTTAAAAGGATAGTTAGTATAATAGATTTTAGTTTTATTAATGAAATACTTAAGGAATATTATTGCGAAACTTTTGGAAGACCGGCAAAAGAACCTGAGTTAATGTGTAAACTCCTTTTCCTTCAGGAAATGTATAACCTCTCTGACGAGAGGTTGATTGATGAAGCTAGCTATAATCTAGCTTATTTGTATTTTCTTGGTCTTGACCCCGAAGATACACTTCCCGATAAAAGTCTACTATCAAAGTTTAGAACAAAACGGTTTCCTGATGATAAACCTTTGGATAAGATTTTGACACACATTGTTGAACAATGTGTGGACAAAGGGCTTATTAAAGGAAACAGTGTCAGTATTGACGCAACACACATTGAAGCAAATACTATTAAGAAAACACCTGAAAGACTGATGAAACATTTAGCACGAAAAGTTCTTAAAGCACTAGAAGAAGAAACTGGCCAGGTTCCTGTTGACTTGCCTGCAGAACCAGAATATATGGAAATTGAGGATCATAAAGAAGCGAAGGCTGTTATGAAAGAGTACGTTGATAGGGTGATTGAATGTGTAGAAAAGCAGGTAACTCCTACAGAATCAAATACCAATGAAATGATCAAAAAGACAAAAGAGATTATTAACGATCCAAAATTTATGCAGCAAAAAGATGTTCGCTCCGTTATAGATGAAGATGCTCGGGTTGGACGCAAAAGTAAGTCCCAAGATTTTTTTGGCTATAAAACCGAATTTGTTATGACAACAGACGAACGAATTATCACTTCTGTTCGTACAGCCAGCGGATCTTATATGGATGGCAATTTTACAAATGAAATGTTGAATGACACTTTATCTTCTGGTATTAAGGTAAAAGAAGTTTACGCAGATAAAGCATATTTTAGAAAATCAATTTTGGATGAAATTAAAGTCTTTGAAGCAAAGGCTTATATTCCTGTGAGTTCCGTTGTATATAGAATAGATGAAAGTGAATTTACATATAACAAAGACTCTGATGAGTGGCAGTGTAGCCAAGGAAATACAACCATTCAGAAGAAACATTTTAACACTAAAAATAAAGACGGTGATAGAACAGGGTATAAATATTATTTCGATATTAAGCAATGTAAGACCTGTCCTTTACATGACCAATGCGCAAAAAAATCAGCAAGAAGAATCCTTGTCGTCGGAAAAAACACCACAGAGTTTTATGAAATATCACAATTTCAGAAGTCAGAGGAGTTTAAAGAAAAATATAAGAAGAGGGCTTCTATCGAAGGTAAGAATGCGGAGCTCAAACGTTTTCACGGCCTCTCCCGAGCCAGGGGGTATGGTCTATTAAGTGTGTCTAAACAATCTAAATTGGCTGCCATAGCAGTTAACTTGAAGCGGATAGCAGCTATTGCATCCGCTTCATCAGTTAAATAAAGGGGGAATGGAACACCCACCCCCTCATAATAATAAGTTTCAATAAAAATAATCCCATTTTTGGTAGTCAATTTTAAAATTTCGAAGAAATGGGAGTGGGAGTGCAAAAAACCTCTACTTTTTCACTGGTCTCGGACGGTTCTACTGTTCCCCTATTTTTTTCCACAAAACACGGGGGCGGTTCTGTTGTTCTAAATCCTTTCATGCTGGGCGAGACCCGATGTATTAAACATTATATAGTTGTAGAATTTATATTTGAGGTGCTTGTCATAGTAGGCACCTCTTCTTTTTGTTTTAAAACGAGTTTAATAACTTAAGACCTTTGAGGGGTGTCTACAAATATCTCATTACTAGAAAATTCGGCTTTGTTTCTAGGTATCATTGTGGGACAAAAGTCCGTCTTTTTATCCTATTATGATAAAATAAGATATTAGTAGAGACACGAAAGGATTTTTTTATATGGAGCTATTATTAATTGTTTTACCAGCATTTCTTATTTTTGCTGCTGGATTTATTGGTCAGAGGATCCTGAAAATAGATATCAAACAGGTCTCAACATTTTCTCTATATTTGTTATTACCTTTTTTAGGATTTAATACGTTCTATACCAACCCGTTAAACTCTGATTACTTTTACATGTTTATTTTTACGATTCTTCTTGCTGTTCTTATGATGGGAATTACCTTTCTAATTGGTAAGGTAATAAAAGCAGACCAGCCGCATCTGTCTGCATTGCAACTTGGGAGTGTTTTTCCAAACAGCGGGAATTACGGAGCACCAGTGGCCTTGTTTGCATTTGGAAGTTTGGGATTTGATTACGCAGTCATTATCATGGTTATCCATGCATTTATCATTAATTCGCTAGGGATTTTTGTAGCATCAGTGGGTAGTTCAACTCCAACAAGTCCAAAAGAGGCATTTCGTCGATTAATACGAATGCCCGTACTTTATGGGGCGTTAGTGGGGACGCTTTTTCAGCTGTTTAATATTTCATTGCCTTCTACGATCATCGATGGGATAGGTATGGTTGGAGGGGCATCAATTCCAGTTGTCATGTTGATATTGGGGATGCAGTTGGCCGAAATAAAACCACAAAAGTTTAATTTAGGATATGTTAGTACGATTACTATACTACGTATGGTTGTTTCACCGTTACTTGCACTAGCATTAATTCAGTTCATGCCAGTCAACGAGACCATCCAACATGTCTTTATCCTATTAGCCGCAATGCCCGTTGCAGCCAACACAACAATACTAGCAGTCCAATTCGACTGCAAGCCTGAACTCATCTCATTCGCAACCTTAGTCACAACCATATTAAGCTTACTTACCATCCCAGTTGTACTGTATTTGCTATAGTGAAACGCGGGGACGGTTCTACTGTTCTCCTATTTATTTCCAACATAAACTAAATTACAATTAATACTAACTTTACCGATTTCACGAGAATCATAATTTGTAGAACGATAGAAATGCTACTTATTTATTGGCTTCATCTTCGCTTACTTGTGGTAGAATTAGGAAAATAGGAGATATCCATCCCTACGTTTTGCATGGGATGATTAAGTGCTTTTTTAAAAGGAGAAATGGAAAATGTCAAATTTACCTAGTTTTGTAGAAACAGCAGTTCTTCAAAAGCCTTTTGAAATAACAATGGAAAAAAGAGCATTACCAGTAGTAGGGCCAAACGATGTATTAATTAAGGTAATGGCTGTTGGAGTATGCGGCTCTGATGTCCACTATTATGAACATGGGAAAATTGGACGTTATGTAGTAGAAAAGCCTCTTGTTTTGGGTCATGAGTGTGCAGGAGAAGTAGTCGCTGTAGGGGATATGGTAAAGAATATAAAGCTAGGTGACCGAGTGGCGATTGAGCCTGGAGTTACCTGTGGCACTTGCGATATGTGTAAATTAGGGCGTTATAATCTCTGTCCAGACGTTCAATTTATGGCAACGCCCCCAGTAGACGGTGCGTTTGCACAATATGTAAAACATAGAGAGGATTTTGTGTACGTTATCCCTGATGAATTAAGCTATGAGGAAGCGGCATTGATCGAACCATTTTCAGTAGGTTTACATGCAATGAAGCGTGCAAATGTACAGCCAGGTTCTACAGTCGCAATTATGGGGATGGGGCCAGTTGGGTTACTAACGGTCGTTGCTGCGAAAGCCTATGGTGCCTCAAAAATTATAGTAGGAGATGTAGAGGACGTTCGCTTAGAGGCAGCTCTGAAGTTAGGCGCTACCCATGCAATTCAAGTTAAAAGCGAGGATGCGATTCAAGCGATTGGGAAATACACAAATGGAGCAGGGGTTGATTTTGCATTTGAAACTGCTGGAAATGGAAGCGCATTACAGACTAGTTTGAATGCACTGAAAAGGGGAGGGACACTAGCTGTAATCGGCCTGCCGCAAGAAAGTGCGACGCCTCTAAATATCCCCACAATTGTGGATAATGAAGTGAATATACTTGGTATCTTTCGCTATGCCAATACATATGAGACAGCAATCAGGATTCTTACTTCTGGACAATTCAATATCGGCTTACTCGTAACCGATCAATACCCTCTAACCGAAACAAAGGAAGCGCTCGAACAAGCCCGTACAAATAAAAGTAAGTCCTTAAAGGTCATGGTTTACCCGAATGGGCAATGAAACAAGTGAAACACGGGGACGGTTCTACTGTTCCCCTATTTTTTTCCATTTCAGCTATCTTACTGTTTATTCATGCATGCTCTTATTTTTATGATCTGCGTGGAATTTTGGATACGCAATGAAGAGATAGAGACAGCAGGAACTACTCTTTTTTATAGGGGCAATAAGGAATAGCGTACCGTTCCTTGTTATATACTTAAAAAAGCCTTATCCAAACTGAGATAAGGCTTTGTGAATCTATTATTTCACTTTAATAGAATATAGAATGGTTTATGGTGATAATCTTGAGGTGTATTGTGAAGAGGACAGTGGTGTTTCATGATGTGTATATCTTATAAGATTTCTTCTATTCATTTCATTCTTCAAAAGCCGAATGAATTCATTGTTCAACTTTAATTTAATAGCTTTCTCATGTGCTTCAATCAAAAGTTGATCCGATAAACACTTCACTACAAATTCTCCTTTCAATAAAATCACAACAGATATAAATATACAATAATTATGGATATTTATCCAGTGAAACATGGGGACGGTTCTGCTGTTCACCTATTTATTTCCATTCGCAAATACTATGACGTTTCCACTGTTCTCTCCCTTTTCCAATTCCTCCTTTACGAACAGGCTCACACTTCTTTCATACCAGCTGCTTAGAAAATATCTAAATGGTAGATCTCTAAAAAATCACTTCTTTTCCATCTCGTAACTTTATAAATCCTAGTATATCAAGGTGATAACGAGGATTAGGTTTTTAGTCCTACTCTCTGTGTTTCCCGCATATGAATAGTTGTAAAAAAAGACTGAGATACATAGAATCGTAAAAAGGTTGAAAGGGTGCGCCCAAGTAAAGAAAAGGAGAGGTGTTTGCAGTATGAAAAATTTTTCCGTAATACATGCATTCAACCAACCATACATTTCATAGAACAGAATCCTTCGCCACGTCACGTTAACTAGATTCTATAGTTGAGATGCAAGCTATATGACCACCAAGACTCCTGCTACCACAATGTGTTAGTAATCCATTCGTATAGAAAAAAAGAGATAAACGGGGCGCTATTCCCATAATAGATTAATAAAGGAAACAGGGGGAACTTTCAGAAGTTTTCATAGTTATTTGGGATAAATTAGGCGAACAGGAGAACCGTCCCACTGTTCTATTCTGGGAAAAAATAGGGAAACGGGAGAACCGTCCCCCTGTTTCCCCTGTTTCCGAAAGGGGGTTGGAGATGAAGAAGTTGTTGGGTGTGTATGCGTTGTTGGTTTTTGCGTTTTTGCTGTATTTGGTAGATTTTCAGTCTCGGGAGGCGATTGCGAATCAGAATGCATCGAAAGGGTTGCAGGGTGATATGGATGAGAAGTATGTGATGGTGACGTTTCAGGCTGGGATTGATTATTGGAAACAGATTTTAAAAGGGTTTGAGGATGCGGGGGAGACGTTGGATGTTTCTGTTGAGTATCGCGGGGCAGCGAAATATGATGTGAAGGAACAAATTACCGTTCTTGAGCAGGTGATTGCGAAAAAGCCATCTGGGATTGCGCTGTCTGCGATTCACCCGGATGCGCTGGATGTCACGATCTACAAGGCCATTGATGCTGGAATTCCTGTTGTTCTCTTTGATTCAAATGCCCCAAAGAGTAATGCTTATACTTTTATAGGTACAGACAATGTCAAGGCAGGTGTAACGGCAGCCCATGAATTGGCGCATTTTATCAATCAAAGTGGACAAGTCGCGGTAGTCACCACGCCACATCAGCAAAACCAAATTGATCGCCTGAATGGTTTTCAAGAGACCATTCAAAAGCAATACCCAGACATTGAGATCGTAGCGATTAAAGACGGGAGAGGAGACCAATTGGTTTCCGAGCAGGTTGTTGCAAAAGTTATAACAGACTATCCCAATTTAAAAGGGGTGTTCGTGACGGAAGCAAATGGTGGTGTGGGAGCTGGGAAAGCTGTGAGAAAGCTAAAAAAGGACAAAGATGTCAAAATCGTCAGTTTTGATACGGATAAACAAACACTTGATATGGTAAAGGAAGGAACCATCACAGCAACCCTTGCTCAAGGAACGTGGAGTATGGGCTATTGGGCGTTAAATTATTTGTTTTATTTACATCACGGATTGATCCAGTTACCAAGCGATCCCTATGCCCATAATAAATTACCAGAAATGGATACAGGCATAACCGTTGTGACGAAGAAAAATGTCGATAGTTATTACGCAGAGTAGGGTATGAAGGAATTGAGTGATGACCTTGAAAAATGTAAATTCATTTGGAATGAATGATTTGCCGATTCGGTACAAAATGGTGGCGTTACTCCTGATTATCAGTATTTTACCTTCTATTGGTTTCGGTTATTTAATTAGCTTGGCAGTTGATAAGACCATCGAAAAACAGGTGACTGAGCATACCATTCAATTAATAGGCCAAGCCAACAAATCATTAGAAACGTACGTCGAAAATATGCAGGATATTTCATATTTTATCTCCATGAATCCACAAGTTATTGATTTTCTTCGCCATGATGAAGCACAAGAATTCGATCAACAGTATGAAATTGAGCAGTTTTTTCAAGCTTTTACTACGGTCAACCCTGAAATTGCGGGGATTCTTTTAATCGATAATAAGGGGAATTACATCAGTAATGAACTTTACCCACGTAATATTCATTCTTTAGTGAAGGAAGAGTGGTACCGCGAGGCCATTGAGAATAACGGTATTTTTAAGGTAATCGGACATCCCGCTGACCGAAGTGTGAAATCTCATGTGAACTATCTGAATCATGAAATCGTATCAGGCGTCCGAGCCATCATGGATCCTGAAAGGCAAACGGTCATGGGGGTCATCTTAATTGACTTAAAATTACGGGTGATTTCAGAAGCCATTAAGGATGTGCGACTAGGGAAAACAGGTTATGTGATGGTGATCGATGATAAAGGAGAGGTGATCTTCTCCCCGCAAGTTTCCTTGGTGGATAAAATGAAAACCGAGTGGTTTGAAAATGCCTCCTCTAGTTCGTTTACTAAAAACATTGATGGCCAACAGATGCAGTTTATTTACAGGAAATCCCCTTTTTCAAATTGGACCACGATCGGTGTATTTCCAACGAGTGAACCCGTTATGGAGGTCCAGCAAATTAATTTTTACGTCATTAGCTTTCTATTTATCATTGTGGCGTTTGCCATTGGTGCGTCCTATTATTTATCACATTCGATGACCAGACCGATCAATCAATTAAATGACTTTATGAATCGTGTCGAGTCAGGTGATTTGGCAATTCGGTATAAGGGAAATCGCGCAGATGAAATCGGTAGACTTGGAAATAGTTTTAATACGATGCTGAATAAAATCATCAAATTGATTTCCTTAATCGAAATTCAAGGAAGGCAAAAGCGGGAAGCAGAATTACAGACGCTCCAATCTCAAATAAAGCCACATTTTTTATACAACACACTGGATACGATTAATTGGATGGCTCGGAGAAAAGGCGCCTTCGATGTAGCGGATGTCGTAAATGCTTTATCACAGCTTTTTCGAATCGGTCTTAGTAAAGGGAAAGACATCATCCCCCTGCAGGAGGAAATCAAGCATATTGAAAGCTACTTAAAAATCCAAAAGGCAAGATATAAAGAGAAAGTAACTTATACCATTTCAATCGACCCCAGCCTAAAACATGTGCCTGTTATTAAATTGGTGTTACAACCACTCGTCGAAAATGCCATCTACCACGGAATAAAAGAGAGGCGGGGACCAGGACATATTTCAGTTTCTGCAACAACCCAAGAAGGTCATTTGGTTCTTTATGTTGAGGATGATGGAGTAGGCATTCCTGAGGAGAGGTTACTTCAATTACAAGAGAGTTTGGCTACAAACTTCAGTAGTTTACAAGAGACAAAAGAAAAAACGAAAATTGGCTATGGGCTCATGAATGTGCAGGCAAGAATTAAATTAACATATGGGGAAGCTTATGGCTTAACAATTAAAAGTGTAAAAGGAAAGGGTACAAACCTAAAAGTCAACCTTCCTTTGACATTGGATTCTTCATGAGAACGGGGTGGTATCATTGGATCAGCTTTTAAAGGTATTAATTGCAGACGATGAACCAAATAGTAGAGAAGGAATCAGGGATAGTTTGGACTGGTCGACATTAGGAATGAAGGTTGTAGCGGAGGCAAATGATGGTGAGGAGGCCCTAGAACTTGCGCTAAAACTGGAAGTCGATATTGTTTTGGCTGACTTGAATATGCCGATTATGGACGGACTGACCTTAATTAAGCTCCTAAAGGATCAGCTTCCAGCTTGTCGAGTAGTGATTATTTCTGGATATGATGAGTTCAGCTATGCCCAAGAGGCCGTACGATTACAGGTGGAGGATTATATTTTAAAACCAATCATCCCCGAAAGCTTATCAGAGGTTCTTACGAAAATACGAAATACCATTCAAACCCAGACTGCTCAAACAAGATTCTTAGAACTAGCATCCCATCAGATTTCACAAAATACATTGATTCTACAAGAGCAATTTTGTCGGGATTGGATCGCTGGCAAGCTTACAAATGAAAAAATACTCGAGCACCTACATTTTTGGGGGCTGCCAGAAGAAGGGCCTCAGCGACTAACCATCATACGCAGTCAGAATATAGATTACACTCAGCCTCTCATTCAAGGAACAAAGCAGGAATCCCAGCAATGGGAAATCCAGAATATCGTCTTAGAAGCTTTAAAAAAACATGACAAGCTCGTATTTTATACGTCATCTGGATTTTTAGTTGTGTTGGTATGGGGTAACGTAGAGCAAGATGTGATCGTCGAAATCGAAATGCAGATTCAATCCTTTTTACAAGTACCCCATACCGTCTATTCAGAAACGATTTCAGGAGATGTTGATGTCATTCCAGCTGCATATGAACGGTGTAAAAGGAAGGTAGTAGAGGAATCGCAGATATCCCCAATTGTAAGACGTGCAAAAAGCTTTATTCACCAGCAATACACCGATCCTGAGTTAACACTAGAAACAATTGCCCAACAGTTACAAGTATCCACTGTTTATCTAAGTCGGATTATCAAACAAGAGTTAGGCACTTCTTTTACGGGGCTAGTGACTGAATTACGGATGAGGAAGGCCATTGAATTACTGCAGTCTACGAACTTACAAATATATGAAATTGCAGAACAAGTCGGCTATGAATCCCAGCATTATTTTAGCACGGCCTTTAAAAAAGTGGTGGGCGTTTCTCCCAACCAGTTTCGTAAGGGGGCACTATTACAGTAGATTTTTTGAAAGAGAAAGGCGGAGGTTTTGACCAGAAGGATCTAGCCTTTTTATATTGGCACTTCCTTAGAATAAGCAAGGTGAAATCAATCAGGTGTGTCAAAAACAACTGAGTTTGTGGAATAATATGTAAGCGTTTTAATAAAAGTTAATTTATTATAAAAAATGTTTATTTTTTGAAAAGACAGACTTTACGCATGTTGGTACGATGATAGTTGAGAGAGGGTAGACATCCTTCTTCACCAAATCTTACATAAGGGGGCATTGGCGTGAAAAAACGTATATCGATTCTCTTAGCTGCATTGCTTGTTTTCGTGTTGGCTGCTTGTAACAACAGTGAACAATCGGATGGAGACGGCGGCAAGGAGTCAAAAGACCAATATGTATTCGGGTATACATCTATGACACAGAACAACCCATTTTTCCAAGTCCTAGAACAAGCCATTCGTGAAAAGGTAGAAGCAAACGGAGATAAGCTTATTACAACGAACCCAGCCATGGACGTTGAACTTCAAATTAACCAAATTGAAGACATGATCTCACAAGGAATAGATGCAATTTTCTTAAATCCAGTTGACTGGGAAGGAATTCGACCTGCCTTAGTGATGCTAGAGGAAGCTGGAATTCCAATCATTAACTATGACACAGAGGTAAAAGATTTTAACTATGTTACCGCATATGTTGGTTCTGATAATAAAAATGCAGGCCGTGTCGCGGGCGAAGATATGGTCAAGAGATTTCCAGATGGCGGAAAGATTGCCATTCTTGATAGTCCGACAATGAACTCTGTTAACGACCGAATTGAAGGATTCATGGAAGCCATTGAAGGAAAAGGTTTTGAGGTTGTCGCCCAACAGGATGGAAAAGGGGATTTAGAAATCTCACTTGATATAACAGAAGATATCCTTCAAGCTCACCCTGATATTATTGCAATTATGGGCGGAAACGACCCAAGTGCATTAGGTGCATTAGCGGCTGTTAAAGCGGCGAATAAAACGGATATTGCCATTTATGGAGTAGATGGTTCTCCGAATGCGAAAGCAGAAATTGCGGAAGGTGGGCCGTTCGTAGGAACAGGTGCACAATCTCCAATTTCAATTGGCCAAATCTCTGTTGATGTCGCGTATAAAGTGTTAAAGGGAGAGAAGTTTGAAAAGAGAACGCCAGTCGAAACATTCATCATTAATCGAGAGAATGTAGATAAATACGGCACAGATAGCTGGCAGTAAGATCCGGTAAATCAGCTTTGGAAGGGTGACTCTCCATTTGTACCAGGCGCATAATGGCCAGGCATGACATTCGAAAGTCACCCTTTCAAATGTAACGAGGTGGAGAAGATGAGCGCTAAACTGTTAGAAATGAAAGGAGTAACGAAACAGTTTCCAGGAGTTTATGCGTTAAAGGGTGTTGATTTTGAACTGGAGAGCGGAGAAGTTCATGCCCTTCTTGGAGAAAATGGAGCAGGAAAATCGACATTAATGAAGATCCTGAATGGCATCTATGACATTAATGAAGGAAACATTTTTATTGATGGTAGCGAAGTGCACATCCAGGATGTGAAGGATGCGCAAAAGTATGGTATCAGTATTATTCATCAAGAAATTAGTCTAGTGCCCTATCTATCGATCGCAGAAAATATTTACTTGGGTCGGGAGCCTTCTACAAAAGCTGGATTTATCGACCTCGCAACGATGTACAAAAATGCACAGACTTTCTTAGATGATTTTGATTTAGGACTATCAGCTGAAACGATGGTGAACCGATTAACGGTTGCACAGCAGCAAATGATTGAAATCATTA
Organism: Bacillus nitroreducens; assembly: GCF_964021195.1. Lineage (NCBI taxonomy): Bacteria > Bacillati > Bacillota > Bacilli > Caryophanales > Bacillaceae > Bacillus > Bacillus nitroreducens. Next base: position 1,521,739 of record NZ_CAXHYI020000003.1, read on the forward strand.
AGGCTGTTTCTTTTCATTCAAAAATTATTGTCATGGATGAACCTACCTCGTCCTTAACGGAAAAAGAGGTCGAGTTTTTATTTAAGACGATTCGAAATTTGAAGGAAAAAGGTGTTGGGATCGTTTATATCTCGCATCGAATGAACGAGTTATTTGAAATTACCGATCGCATTACTGTTTTACGTGATGGTGCCTATATAGGTACCGTCAATACACAAGAAACAACGAATGAAAAATTAATCGCCATGATGGTTGGCCGAAAATTAGAGAATTACTATGTCAGAGATTTTTCGCCTACTGGTGAAAATATCTTGGAGGTTCGTCATTTAACGAAAAAAGGTGTCATCGATAATGCCAGTTTTGAATTACGGAAAGGTGAGATCCTTGGTTTTTCTGGATTAGTTGGAGCGGGACGGTCTGAATTGATGAAGTGTATTTTTGGACTAGATTCTTTTGAACAAGGGGATATTTTCGTCAATGGAACAAAGGTATCGATCCGAAACCCGAATGATGCCATTAAAAATAGGATTGCTTATGTGACGGAAAACCGCAAAGAAGAAGGACTCTTCTTGATACAGTCTGTTACATATAACCTGACAATCAAAATCTTGCAAGATATTATCAAATTTTTACGAGTGAACCGAAAATATGAAATCAAGGAAACCCAACATTATATAAATGAGCTTTCGATCAAGACGCCTAGTCCAGAGCAGGAAGTAGGAAATTTAAGTGGGGGGAATCAGCAAAAGGTGTTGATCTCAAGATGGCTTGCTACAAAGCCACAAGTCTTGATTCTGGATGAACCGACGAGAGGCGTAGATGTGGGAGCAAAGGCTGAAATTTATTCGATTATGAACAGATTGGTAAAAGAGGGTGTTTCGATTATTATGATTTCCTCAGAACTCCCAGAAGTCATTAACATGAGTGATCGAGTTGCGGTGATGTATAAGGGGAAAATCCAAAAGATTTTGGAAAAGGGAAGTTTTGATCAAGAAACAATCATGCATTATGCGACTGGGGGGAAGTAAATGTCTCAACCATCTCTCAATGTGAATCGAAAAGACAATGTTGCCTTAAATATAGGGATCAGTATTAAAAAATTCTTTCGTGATAATCTCGGGATTATTATTGGTTTAATCGTGTTATGTATCATCATAGCGCTTGTGAATCCGAACTTTTTAACCTCTAATAATTTATTAAATGTATTAAGGCAAACCTCAACCAATCTCTATTTAGCTTTAGCGATGACCATGGTCATTATCATAGGTGGGATTGATTTATCAGTTGGGTCGATAATGGCAGTCGTTGGGGTTGTTACCACGACATTGATTGCGTTATTTAGTTTTCCAGTTGCCGCGGCAGTGGGGGTTGGCCTTTTAGTAGGCATGTTATTTGGCGCTATTAACGGGTATGTGGCTGCAACGACTGTCATTCCTCCATTCATTATCACCCTTGCCACCATGAATATTGCGAGGGGAGCCGCTTATGTCATCTCCGATGGAAAACCGATTCGGGTCATGTCAGACTCTTTTAACTCAATTGGTTCTGGATATCTAGGCGGAGTCCTCCCTATGCCTGTATTTTATTTGCTTATTCTTCTCGTGATTTGTTATATCATCATGAATAAAACGAAACTAGGACGCTATATGTACGCAGTTGGTGGAAATGCGGAAGCGGCTAAATTTTCTGGGATAAATATTAAAAAGGTAAAATTCTTTGCTTATACATTTAGCGGGTTAATGGCTGCAATTGCTGGAATCGTACTTGCTTCACGAATGTTTTCTGGTCAGCCTACATCTGGAAACGGTGCCGAACTTGATGCGATTGCAGCCGTTGTTCTTGGTGGCACCAGCATGACAGGCGGCTACGGACGAATTGGTGGTACGGTAATCGGTGCCTTAATTATTGGGGTCCTAAGCAACGGGTTAAACCTCATGGGGGTAAGTTCCTTTTGGCAATATATCGTAAAAGGGATTGTGATCCTTGTAGCGGTTTATGCAGATGTTATTAAAAAGAGAAGATCCTAAGTCTAAAAGCAATAAGAAGGTGATGAATTGCGAGAGGGTATTGTGTTTGCAGGCACCATTGCTGTGGATGAAATAAAGAAAGTCAAAAAGTATCCGAATCGATCGGAACTAACAACCATTCTTAGTATTTCAAGGTCGAATGGAGGTGCTGTCTCGAATTGTGCCATTACGATGGCTAAAATCGATCCAAATCTACCGATTGAAATTGTTGCCCTCCTTGGTGACGATGAAAAAGGCGATTATTTGAAAGAAAAATTAGGAGCCTATCAAAATATTGATCTCAGCCATGTGAAGGTGATAGGAGACACCCCTTTTACAGACGTGATTCAGGATGAAACGAATCATACTCGGACATTTTTTACGTACAAAGGTAACTCATCCTTGTTTGACGAGAAAACGATTGATTTTAATCGCTTGCAAGGGAAGATTCTTCACATTGCATATATTCTTCTTCTAGATTCCTTGGACCAAGAGGATCAGGAATATGGAACAAAGATGGCCAGAGTGCTCAAACAAGCCCAGGACCATGGGATGAAAACATCGATAGACATTGTGAGTGAAAATAGTAACCGCTATGAAAAACTGGTCCCACCCAGTTTAAAGTATACAAACTACTGTGTTATCAATGAAATCGAAGCGGGTAATAGCGTAGGAATTCCATTAAGAGGTTCTTCAGATGAACTACTCATTCCTAATATCCCAAAGGTTCTTAGTAAGTTAAAGGCACTAGGAGTCAAAGATTGGGTCGTGATTCATACCCCAGAAGGTAGCTTTGGTTATGATGGCTTCACTTTTTATAGTGTTCCTTCATTGTTGCTTGATCATGATTTGATTAAAGGAACTGTTGGCGCAGGTGATGCTTATGTAACGGGAGTGCTGTATGGTGCTCTTAAGAATGATAGCCTTCCTGAGGCTATGAAAGTAGGTACAGCTTCGGCTGCCTCCTCTTTATTTGCAGAAGACAGCACATCTGGAGTTAAAAGCTATGAAGAGTTAATTGCTATGTATAACAAGTATCCGAAACGAAAACAGATCGAATTCTAAAGGAGGTCGTTTCCTTGTTAGTGACATTAAAGGAAGTGTTGGAGCAAGCCGTAGAGGGGAATTTTGCAGTAGGTGCTTTTAACAGCCCGACCCTGGAATCGGCAAGAGCAGCACTTGAAGCGGCGGAAGAATTACAAGTACCGATTATTTTGTCACATGCTGAAGTGCATTTTGAAATCACTCCGCTTGAAATCATGGGGCCCATTCTAGTTGACTTTGCTGAGAAAGCGAGTGTTCCAGTCGTCGTCCATCTTGATCATGGGTCAAGTCTTGAAACAGTTAAAAAGGCGATTGATACAGGTTTTAGTTCTGTGATGATTGACGCTTCGCATATGAATTATGAAGACAATGTCAAAACAGTTAAAGAAGTAGTAGAGTATGCACATGCACATCATGTATCCGTTGAAGCAGAACTTGGAATGATTACTTCCTCTGGAATTGGGGGTGAAGAAACGGAAGGTGGAGAGCATCTTGATGGCGAGGCGGAGGATTTTTATACAGACCCAGAATTGGCCAAGGATTTCGTTCAACGCACTGGTATTGATGCATTAGCGGCGTCTTTTGGAACCGTGCACGGGATCTATATAAAAGAACCCCAGTTAGATTTCGAACGATTGCAACGAATCTCTGAAAATACTAAAATTCCAATCGTCATGCACGGTGGTTCTGGATTAAGCGAACAAGAATATAAAGCTGTCATCCATTCAGGAGTAAGGAAAATAAATTACTATAGTTATGCCGCAAACGCAGGTGCGAATGCTGTAAAAGACTATATCAAGAAAAACAAAGACCTTTTTTATCATGATTTCGTGGCGATTGCAAAGGACGCCATGAAACAGGATCTACAAAGAGCGATGGAAATCTTTTCGAATAAAAAGACGGAGAAAGTAGTGAAGTAAGGAGGTTATGAAGATTGGAACATCAAAAATATGAAAGCATCAGAGCACGGGCATTAGAGTTGTTTGATAAAGCCAATATCACTTTAACCGAAGAAGAGAAAGAAAATATGGAAGTAGCAGATTTTGGATTAGGAAAAGTCGAGGACACAGGTCTACAATTGGTCACCTATGTCAATACGGACCTCGTCTGTGCAAAGGAATTGGTCTTACTCCCATACCAAACCTGTCCAGAGCATAAACATCCAAAAAGAGACTTCGACGACGGCAAAGAAGAAACCTTTCGATGCCGATACGGAACCGTCTACCTCTATGTAGAAGGAGAAGAAACCAAAAATCGTAAAATGAACCCACCAGCTGGAGATGAGGAATACTATACAGTCTTTCACGAAATCATGCTACGTCCAGGCGAGCAACACACCATCTATCCAAACACCCTCCACTGGTTTAAAGCAGGCAGCGAAGGGGCAGTCGTCTCCGAATTCTCAACCAAAAGCACAGACGAAACCGACCTCTTCACCGACCCAAGAATCAAACGAGTCCCTGAGTGAAACAGTGGTGAAACAGTGGGACGGTTCTGTTGTTCTCCTAGTTTTTTCCATGAAACAGTGGGACGGTTCTGCCGTTCGCCTAGTTTTTTCCATGAAACAGAGGGACGTTTCTACTGTTCTCCTAGTTTTTTCCATGAGACAGAGGGACGGTTCTGTTGTTCGCTTAGGTTTTTCCATGAAACAGTGGACGGTTCTGCCGTTCGCCTATATTTTCCCATGAAACAGTGGGACGGTTCTGTTGTTCGCCTATATTTTCCCATGAAACAAGGGGACAGCTATACTGTTCCCCTAATTTTACCCATCCCACCAACGTTATAATCTTAATTTATATTTTGATCATAGCGAGCACTGTTTTACGGAAATATTATGGAAAATAGTAGGCTGGTAGACTTATTGGAATTATTTAGGTGAACACGAGAACCGTCCCCTCGTTCTACTCGTTCTACTTTAATTCTTTCTGGAAGATGATAAATTTGCAGGGGATTGCGAGCATTTGCGCCAGTCTTGGGAATGATGTATCTATGGATTCTGTGCGAATTGGTTGATAGCCGATGCGAGTATACCATTTTTCCAATTTTACTTTGTCTGGATGAGAACCTTCCTGGGGTACTAATAATTCAAGCTGCATTTTGCGGAGTTTTTCTGCGTTGCATTTTTGCTCAGCAAAGCGGATTAACTCTCTTCCTATACCAGACCCTTGGTGTTTTTCATCTACCGCTAGCATTCCAAATTCTCCTGTTTCCTGGTCAATTTGATGAACACGGACACACCCGACAATTTTCCCCATTGATTGAGCAACGGCAATTTCACCGCTTTTTGTTAACTCTGCCACTTCCGTTGCTGACGTGCGGAATGCCCCAGGTATCCAAAGACCTCCCTCAGCTGTTTCGTAGACACGGTTAACGATGCTTGCAATGTGCTCCATCTCTTCTATATTTTTACTCTCGTTATTAGGTAACATATGAATCTCAATTGATTGCATAATTAGCAATACCTCCTTACTTTGGAACACGAGGACGGTTCTGGCGTTCCCTTATTTTTTCCTATAATTCTATATGATTAATAATACACCACATCTAGAACTGGACCACAAGTAAATTGAGTTTCAGACAAAAAATCCTATTTTTATAAATAGAATAGATGATGGTGAATAGCCTTTGTCAAACTCCTAGCAGTATATTTTATATGGATAATGCGGCCTATTGTTGTTATGTGTCGAACTCCACGCACATAATTCGACAAAATTCAACATTTTCAAGGTGGCAATTTGTGGTGTTTTAATTTTTTATGTCAAAAATTGTTGAAGTTGTACTACTTTTGTCTTATCCTAGAAAAAGGAAAAAGTACTATAACTATTAAAGCTATCTCGATAAATGGCAAACTTGTCGAAAGATAAGGACGCAAAGCCACGAGCCTAAAGCAAAATTGCTATGGCAGTCGGGTTGCCGAAAGTAGTGGAGTGAAGATGACTCCCGTTTATTTCGGTGTAGTCATCTTTTTTATTTGAAAAAGAAAGGGGTGATTACTAAAAGTGATTCGAAGTTTAATCCAAAACGAATTATTCTCACACTTTTTCCAGCCTATTATTGATATAGAGACATGGACAAGGATAGGCTATGAAGGACTCCTGAGAACCTCGCATTATGTGAATCCAGAAGAAACGTTTAATCTTGCCAAAACAGAAAAACAGCTCTATGAATTAGATTCGCGGTCTATCCATAAAGCTGCTCTTACCTACCATTCAGCAGGTTTTTCAAAAAAGGACGGTTATTTGTTTTTAAATGTATTTCCATCTACGCTTACAAACAAAAACTTTCTGCCCTTTATAAAGAAAATTATCACCGAAAACAACTATTTTAGTCAAGAAATCATCTTTGAAATTAGCGAAATGGAAGCAATTACCGATTATTCTCGTTTACTCAAGACTATTGATAAATTAAAATCGGGTGGTATTAAATTTGCTATTGATGATGTAGGGAAGGGAAACTCTAATCTAAAATCAATAATAGAGTTAGACCCAGATTTTATTAAGCTGGATAAATATTTTTCGTATAACTTATATAAGGAACCTAAAAAAAAAAATAATTAAATCCATCATAAGTTACACGAATACGCATCATATCAATTTAGTGTTAGAAGGACTTGAAACCGAAATGGATCTAGCTATTGCAAAATCCATCGGAGTTAAATTTGGACAAGGTTATGTCCTGGGAAGACCAAAGTCCCTTTTTGTTATTTAGTGGGGTGAAAAAATTTGAACTATATATTATTGTCACAGGCTATCATAGTAGTTTGTCTGCTATTACTATTTATTCGTAATGAACGTAGATTAGTAAAACAAAGTGTGCTAATAAAGTCATTACATAATACTAATAAATCATTAAAAAGTCAGTTAAAGAAAATAAAAAAATTCATGCCAGTAGATAAAAGAAATACCTTTAGAATTGTGTTACCTGGAATAGAGAGCACTTTTACCCTCGTAGATTTTGGAAATCATTCATTAAGTGCTCTAAAGAATAAAACGTTTAATGGAATCATTAATGATATAAGTATAGGTGGACTAAAATTCCATTCACCTTACGAATTTCCGATTAAATCTAATATTCTTATAAAAATGCACTTTATTTTCCAAGGTGAAGAGTTTGAGCTTAAAGGAAAAATAATTAGAAGAGAAGATCATATCAAAGGTAAATCCGTAACTTACGGAGTTCAGTTCGTCGACCTATCCGTAAATGACATCAAACGACTAAACGTATCACTGCACAACTACCAAGTATCACAACGCAAAAAAATAGGTTGAAACAGGGGGACGGTTCTGCCGTTCGCCTATTTTTTTCCAATGGTCAAACCATCATGAACGAAGTGAAATAAAGTGAAACAAAGGGACGGTTCTGATGTTCTCCTATTTTCTACCAGAAATTTATTTTTTTCTGCATCAATCGATATCTTTATTTTGTGAATCGCATTTTGTTTAAAACTTTTTCTTTTGAATAGAAGGAATATCAACCAATATATAGAATAAGTATTTGACACTAGTAACCTCGCAATTTGCAAACCACAGTTGTTGCTCCTTTATTCATCCACTCATTTATCAAACACCCAAATTCATTTGTTATATCATTCATTTGATAATCAGTCCCGATGTATCTAACCTTCAAAGATATAAATAGCATACCTGGTCAATTTTTTAATAATACTTCGCTATTTTTTTCTCATCATTTAAAACCTCAATCAAACAAGATAAATCCCAATTAAAGCAAGTAGTATAAGGAAATTTTTTGGTTTGGAGAAAACCGTCCAATGACGTAAAACAAGAAAGTGTGGTGGTGTTAAAATGCCTCGTATGGCAAGGGTGATAAGTAAAACTGGCGTCTATCATGTGATGTGGAGGGGCGCAAATCGGCAAGAGATTTTTCATGACGATGAGGATAGGCGATTATTCTTAGATATTCTAAAAAAGTATAAATTCAAACTCAATATGAGATTTTATGCGTGGTGTTTGATGAGTAATCACGTTCACCTATTAGTGAAGGAAGGGGACGAAAGTATTTCAACCACGATGCAACGAATGGGTGTGAGCTATGCGGGTTATTACAATGGGAAATACAGAACAACAGGGCACCTCTTTCAAGATCGGTTCAGAAGTGAAGTTGTTGAAAAGCGATCCTATTTATTAACAGTGGTGAGGTATATTCACCAAAACCCTGTAAAAGCGGGGATGGTAAATCGACCAGATGAATGGAAGTGGAGCAGCTGTGGTGGGTACTATGGTCAAGGCATTTATCCTAAGGGGTTACTAGATGATCAATTTCTATTAAAAATGTTTGAACCAGATCTTAAATTGGCTCAGAAGCAATTTAGAGATTTTAATGAAACGCCTAATAATGATGAATGCTTAGGAGTAACGGAGGCTGACGTGCGATTAACAGATGAAGAAGCTAGGCTGAAAATAAAGGAATTACTAGGGAACTTGGAAATTCCACACGTTAAAAGTTTACCAAAGGAACAAAGAAAGCTAATTCTACAGAAGGTCAAAGAAATAAGGGGAATCTCAATGCGTCAAGCAGCGAGGATTTTGGGGATTTCATTGAATTTGGTATTTAGGGCATGAAACAGGGGGACGGTTCGAGACCACTGAAAAAGTCATAAAATTTTTAGTTAAATCAGCTTTTTATAAAAAGTTGAAAGTCATTCGGTTTTCCAAACATGAAAAACCCCCTAAATGGTATAATGGATGTTGACTAGACACCAAACCATAGGGGGTTTTTCATATGCTTCGACTAGTGCCAAAGCAATATAGCTTTCATTCTGTATTATACGATAAAATTCCGGAAAATCATATCCTTAAAAGGATAGTTAGTATAATAGATTTTAGTTTTATTAATGAAATACTTAAGGAATATTATTGCGAAACTTTTGGAAGACCGGCAAAAGAACCTGAGTTAATGTGTAAACTCCTTTTCCTTCAGGAAATGTATAACCTCTCTGACGAGAGGTTGATTGATGAAGCTAGCTATAATCTAGCTTATTTGTATTTTCTTGGTCTTGACCCCGAAGATACACTTCCCGATAAAAGTCTACTATCAAAGTTTAGAACAAAACGGTTTCCAGATGATAAACCTTTGGATAAGATTTTGACACACATTGTTGAACAATGTGTGGACAAAGGGCTTATTAAAGGAAACAGTGTCAGTATTGACGCAACACACATTGAAGCAAATACTATTAAGAAAACACCTGAAAGACTGATGAAACATTTAGCACGAAAAGTCCTTAAAGCACTAGAAGAAACTGGCCAGGTTCCTGTTGACTTGCCTGCAGAACCAGAATATATGGAAATTGAGGATCATAAAGAAGCGAAGTCTGTTATGAAAGAGTACGTTGATAGGGTGATTGAATGTGTAGAAAAGCAGGTAACTCCTACAGAATCAAATACCAATGAAATGATCAAAAAGACAAAAGAGATTATTAACGATCCAAAATTTATGCAGCAAAAAGGTGTTCGCTCCGTTATAGATGAAGATGCTCGGGTTGGACGCAAAAGTAAGTCCCAAGATTTTTTTGGCTATAAAACCGAATTTGTTATGACAACAGACGAACGAATTATCACTTCTGTTCGTACAGCCAGCGGATCTTATATGGATGGCAATTTTACAAATGAAATGTTGAATGACACTTTATCTTCTGGTATTAAGGTAAAAGAAGTTTACGCAGATAAAGCATATTTTAGAAAATCAATTTTGGATGAAATTAAAGTCTTTGAAGCAAAGGCTTATATTCCTGTGAGTTCCGTTGTATATAGAATAGATGAAAGTGAATTTACATATAACAAAGACTCTGATGAGTGGCAGTGTAGCCAAGGAAATACAACCATTCAGAAGAAACATTTTAACACTAAAAATAAAGACGGTGATAGAACAGGGTATAAATATTATTTCGATATTAAGCAATGTAAGACCTGTCCTTTACATGACCAATGCGCAAAAAAATCAGCAAGAAGAATCCTTGTCGTCGGAAAAAACACCACTGAGTTTTATGAAATATCACAATTTCAGAAGTCAGAGGAGTTTAAAGAAAAATATAAGAAGAGGGCTTCTATCGAAGGTAAGAATGCGGAGCTCAAACGTTTTCACGGCCTCTCCCGAGCCAGGGGGTATGGTCTATTAAGTGTGTCTAAACAATCTAAATTGGCTGCCATAGCAGTTAACTTGAAGCGGATAGCAGCTATTGCATCCGCTTCATCAGTTAAATAAAGGGGGAATGGAACACCCACCCCCTCATAATAATAAGTTTCAATAAAAATAATCCCATTTTTGGTAGTCAATTTTAAAATTTCGAAGAAATGGGAGTGGGAGTGAAAAAAACTTCTACTTTTTCACTGGTCTCGGACGGTTCTATCGTTCGCCTAATTTCTTCCATATCAATTCTAGAAAGCAATCTCAAGCGAGAAGATAAGGGTGACGTTTTGAGCAAAAGTGGGGAGAAGTGCTTGTAAAGTCTTGTCTTTACAAGCTGTATTAATCAAAAAGAAAAATTATATTAAAATGACAAACGGCCGATTAGTAGCAATCTGTACTAATCGGCCGTTTTTTGCATCTTGTGCTTTCAATCAAACGTTTGTTTGACATAATTCCATGGTGATACCAATAGGTAATCGATTTAATCAATCGTTTGTTTGAACTAGATTAAGTTTGGGGAAGGAGGTGTAAGTTATGCTGTTATATTATTAATTTAGTAGTCTACAATAGAAAAGAGATTAATATCTCTACCAGGAGTAGACTTGAATCTAGCTGAAAAGGTTATCGAAGAAAGAATAAATAAAAACGGATTTACCAATTATCATGAAATACGAAAAATCATGAACCTCCAGCCCCACCAATTCGAACACATCCGCAAAACCACAACACTACAACCACTGCGATCAAATCCAATCGGAATGGGACGAGTGATCGATTATTGAAACAGGGGGACGGTTCTATTGTTCACCTAATATTTTCCACAACCCATTGTAACAGAAATGTTTTATTGCAATTTGAAAAATGATGAATTTGTATACCATCAAACGATCATTTTATACTAAATCCTTGCAATGAAGTAAAATGGTGGGTCAGTGGACCTGTACATTGGTCTACTTGTATGGGAGCATATTATTCAGTAAGCTATATTTGAAAGGATGGGATGTCATGCGATTGAAGGGAAAAAAGGTTATTGGTCTTATTCATCATGATTTTGAAGACTTAGAACTATGGTACCCAGTAATGAGACTAAGGGAAGAAGGCGCTATTGTTGACCTTGTCGGTGAAGAAGCGAATCAGAAGTATATCGGAAAGTACGGAGTTCCTGCCGTTTCTGATTATGCGTATGGTGATATTAAAACGGAAGATTATGATGCCATTCTAGTGCCAGGAGGCTGGGCGCCAGATAAAATTCGTAGATTTCCTGAAGTGTTAACGATGCTGCAGGAGATGAATGTGGCTAAAAAGCCAATCGGACAGATATGTCATGCAGGTTGGGTATTGATTTCAGCAAAGATATTGGAAGGTAAAAAAGTAACGAGTACTCCAGGCATTAAGGACGACATGGAAAATGCAGGTGCCATATGGTATGACGAACCTGTTGTGACCGACGGACATCTTGTCTCAAGTCGTCGCCCACCAGACCTACCAGATTATATGAGAGAATTCATTCGTGTTTTAGAATAATGAAACAGGGGGACGGTTCTACCGTTCCCCTGTTTTTTTCCAATTATAGAATCAAACATTCGCTTTGGATATGGTAAAAATTAGGGAAACACGAGAACCGTCCCCTTGTTTCCCTTGTTTCCCCTTGTTTCACGCTTTTAGTTTGAATATTCAGATATTAACAACTATAGATTTTCATAATTAACTCTTAAAAAATGGTTTCTTTGAATTCTTTCCGATCTTAATCCAATATCGACCTTCATGGTTTTCTTTGAAAAATCGAATTCCTAGCCATTTTAATGGCGTCCATATCTCTCTAAAACTATAATAAGGCATTTCCCCATCCCCCATATTTCAAGTAGTTATCTAATAGGCAAAACATCCTAGTTAACAACTACTTTTTACCTATATTACCTTATTAAGGGATTTTTGTAAATAGTCAGTAATTTTAAGTTTTAAGTAGGGTGAATCCCTATAAAATCAGGAAAAACCAGGGATTTTATAGTCTTTTAGACCTATTTTTGTCGAAGATTTATCATTTATTTAACGTGGTAGTGTGTTAAAATGGTTTATATTACCTGGTACGCTCGCTTTTTATTCCACTCAATAAAGTAAATTACCTTCGTTTTATGTTGTAAAATTAAAGGAATACCTACAGCGTGCGTTTTACCTGTAGGTATTCCTTTTTCATATTTTTAGTTAAATCTTCAAGTTTACTAGTATTAAATCAACAAAATTAAAAGGCGGCAATTATATGAATAATGTGGTAGTGATACAAGATCCAATTGTAGATTGTAATATTATAGTAGAAACACTAATTCAACATTTTATTAATATTAAGGTGTCTACTTTAACTATTCAAGAATATGAAGAAATAAAAATGAACGATAGAGAGATTCTAATGGATGTGCTCATTTTAGACATTGATTCAAATGAAGAGTATGTTAGATTAATTAATACATACAGGTATTCTAGTACGAAAACAATTGTAATGACTAGTAATCCTAGACATAGTCATTTATTAGAATTATTCCATTATAATCTTGCTGGTGTTTTTTACTCGAAAATGAGCGTTACCGATGTGATATATGGAGTATCAGAGATTTTAGATGGACGGAAATATATACACCCTGTTTTTTCTACCTTGATATTAGAGGACTATTTGAGTAGCGATATTCATTCAAAGGTTAAACCGACAAGCTTGTTAACAGATCGCGAATGGAGTGTCCTTCAGTTGTTGTCCGTTGGAAAAGAAAATAGGGAAGTAGCTGATTCCTTATTAATCAGTGAAAAAACTGTAAAACAATTCGTTAGTTCAATTCTAAGAAAACTCGAAGTGAAAAATCGAACAGAAGCCGTTATATACGCTTATAGGCATGGATGGATTGAATTAAAGTGGGACAAAGGAACAGGTGCCTCAGCGCAGTTTTGAGGTAGGGGTAGGACAAGGGACCTTTCCTCGTGTCCCAAACTACCCCAAATCCCCTTTATTCAACCTTCTTTGCAATTCCTTTACCACGAGCGAAGGTTTACTGATGACCCCGTCCACTGGTGTGCCTAATCTCCTTTGGAGGGCAGAAATTGTAATTGGACCAAGGTATCCATCTTGTTTGACACCTAACCACTTTTGTAATGCTTTTATGACTAGAGAGGGTTTGCTAAGGTAACCATCTACTGGCGTACCAAAATATCGTTGCAGAGCACTAATGGTTTTTGGTCCAAGATAGCCGTCAACTGCTAGGTTTTCTTTAGCTGCTGTAGTTACGGGTTTTGGATCAGGTTGGGGAGTTGGAGATGGTGTAGGTTGTATACCTTGACCAGGACCATTATAACTAACCCCTTCCTCCCGACAGATAGCCCGTACCACGCATTCATACATTCCTTCGCGATAGGATCGGTCTTTAATTCTTTCGGATTGCGGACCATCAACAAATTCATACTCGAGTATCGTTGTTCGACAGCTTCCAGTTCGGCTATGCATATAATAATAATCCCTACCAGAAGAATTTTTGCGAGTGTAAACAGGTCTTGGTCGAACGGGATATCCAGCCTTTGTAAATTCCTCAATAAGCAATTTCTCAAATGAACCGTTTGAATATATCGAATGGATCGCTTCAACCCCACTCCCTCCGCCAGCATTAAAATGGTGGGAGATACACTTTTTATACTTTTTTACCTTCGAGGTTCTAACATCAGGGTTTAATGTCACATCACTTGACCGAGTTACGTCACTTGGGATTCCTAATTCACCTAACCGTTTGTCCACATAAAGAGCAGCTTCTAATGTGTACACCTTTTCTGTATTTCCCTTCGCTACAGCACCTGGATCACTCCCGCCATGCCCAGCATCCTGAATCCAACTCACTACACATCACTCCTTTTCTATTAAAATATGCAATTATACTGTTTTGGAATGGGACAGATTGTAGTGTTCATTGTCCCAATTTTTCGTTTGAATCCCTTCATTCCATGCAGGATAACGATTAAATACATATAGGTTGCCGCCTTGAGCTCCACTGGTATATTCCGTTTCATAGATGTTTAACATCCCAATTTTGATACACTTCCACACCATTCGCTTAAATGTCGAGCGGGAAATCGTATGTCCGTTCCAGCCTGAGAATGGGCAACATACAATCTTCCTCATTGCTTCATGACAAACCCCTGGGACACTTGAAGCTAATTTCAATAATTGATTCAACCCAATTACTTCTCCTTTTGTGAATCTTTTCTGGTAATCAATCAGCCAAATTTCCATGTTGACCTTAAATTCCTCGTAGTCGTAAAACTGTGAATACTCCTTAATAACTAGTTCTGAGTGTAGTTTTACTCTCAACATAACTGAACCCCCTTTTACCATTGTTATAGATAGCATGAAGGAAAAAGAGGCATAGTCATTTCGGGGTTAAAAAATTCGTATTGTATCCAAAAAAAGATCCGTATCATGTTGTCGGAATCTCTTCGTGACAGTTGGTTCATAAATCCCATTTGCTGGTTTTGGTAGATAATGCTAATTACCTATTTTTACTAATTTAGTAAATTATAGGTGAGTATTGTAGTACTATGTAAATGGTGCAAATATGAGGTGGGACAGAGGAATTGGTTCTTTGTCCCAGATGGAAATCAGTTGTGGTGCCAGTCCTCATAATCATGGAGGGGAGAATACATTGAAAAAATTAATCATGAGCCTCGTTTTGTTTGCTTTTGTGTTGTCAGCATGTTCAAAGGATGAGAGCCAGTCGGCACAAGTGGAGTCGGAGGAGCCGAAGTCTAAAGGTACAGAACAGGTGGAAGTAGAGGAAACAACAGAAACCTATACGTCACGAGAAGCAACCTACTATGAGCTTGAAGGAATTGATCGAGAGCTAACGGACCTTGAACAAGAGATGCTGCGTCACCCTGGGATTTTTAGTGGTGACAATTATGACCCAGCTAAGGTGGAGGAGGCACTCGACAAATTGCCAGCTGACCTTACAAAGGAACAGTATATTGAAGAATTAAAGTATATGTTCACAGAGGATTATCATAAGGAAATGGAAACACTTCTGACGTTTGATTCGACAATTGAGGTCGATATTGAACGTCCAGATGAATCGGTGGATACTCCTACATTAAAAACAGCCCACTATGCGATCTTAGTAGACGCTAGCGGTAGTATGGCCGCAAAGGTTGGCGGAAAAACAAGAATGGAAGCAGCAAAAGAGGCAGTCTTAGAATTTGCAGAACAAATTCCTGAGAATGCAACGCTCTCGCTACGTGTGTATGGACAGGATGGTTCAAATAAAGAGTCAGATAAAGCTCTGTCCTGCGAAAGCACAGAAGTTCTATATAATAATAGCTTTGAAGCTTTAGAGTTCAACAACGCATTAGCACAAGTGAAGCCTGTGGGATGGACGCCAATTGCCCTAGGACTGCAAATGGTAAAAGGGGATATTCCTGAAGGTACAGATGATGTGGTAGTGTATGTGGTGAGTGATGGGATTGAAACGTGTGACGGTGACCCTGTGCAAGAAGCGAAAAACCTGGTCTCATCTGATATCGAGACCGTTGTGAATATCATTGGATTCGATGTGGACAATGAAGGACAAAAGCTTCTGAAAGAAGTTGCAACCGCTGGGAATGGTGAATTCACATACGTCAATTCCGAACAAGACCTGAAAAAATACATGAGAGCTCAATATGAGGAGATTCAAAAAAGATGGCGCGAGTGGAAGGATGCTGGGAAGATTCAGGCACGCGAAATGAAAGATGAGAAAAAGATTCTAGCCCGCGAAACAAAAGACAGTATGAAGATTAAGAGTCGTCGTGAAAAAGACCGTATGAAGATCGCACAGCGCTATCTAAAAGATCGCTTTGATGACTACGATCATCCTACTCGTAAAATGTTCTCAGATATTGTCGATTACGGAAACAAGAAATGGCAATACGCAGTCGATAACGGTAATCGACTTTGGCAAGAGGCCGTCGACAATGGTAACCGTGAATGGCAAGAATACGTCGACGAAGGTAACAAGAAAATTAGGGAAGCGATTGATAAGAAGAACGGAAACTAAGACTAGGGGGATTGCCCCTGGTCTTTTTGTGTGTGCATCGGGAACAACTGATTAGACGAAGGACCTGTTTCTATGTCTAAAAAAGAAATGAGATAGTACCGAAATGAAATGCTTCTCATAAAATATGTGGAAAGGAGAGGAAGTGCATGTACAAGATTACAAGGGATTACATTAAAAAAGGAAACTCTAGAAGTGGTCAACGGATTAGTAAAGTACGTTTTATTGTAAGCCATGACACGGGAAACCCAGGTTCAACGGCTTATAACAACCGTACCTATTTTAACAATCAACAACCTTCTGCATCCGCCCACACTTTCATTGATGATAAATATATTCTTGAGATTATTCCATTAAATGAAAAAGCCTGGCATGTTCAGTATGGTAAACCAAAAGATAATCAGCTATTTGGAGCCGATGCAAATGATGCTGCAATCGGAGTAGAACTCTGTCATGGCGGGAAGATCAACTTTAACGAGGCTTATAAACGGTATGTGTGGTATCACGCTTATCTTTGTAAAACGTTTAATCTACAACCTCGAAAACATATTGTCGCACACCAAACGCTAGATCCACAAAGACGAAGTGACCCCGTTAACGCACTTAAAAAATATGGAATTTCCTGGTCTCAATTTATTAACGATGTTGAGAAGGAATTTCTCGGCAAAAACGTGGATGAAGGTAAAACAACTCCGAAAGACGATGGACATAAAAAAGAGGAGAATATTTTAGAAAAAGCAATTCTTATTGGTGGCTACCCAGATTTTCCAGCAGCCGAGTCTTTAGCAACTCGGTTAAAAGCACCAATTTATACCCGCGCAGCATATCCAGGTGGAAAAGTAACAAAAGAATTATATGTCGTAGGTGGATCGACTGAAGGATTACAAGCAGACAAAATCATAAATTTATCAGGTAAAGACCGATTTGAAGTAGCAAAAGCTGTAGAAGACTTCTTGAAATAAACAAAAGATGAGACCACTACTTCTTTTCTGCCTTATAGATCTGAGATCGCCTGAAAAAAATGTCTCATAAGAGAGCCTAAGATGTGGTTTGATGTAAACTGTAACTTGGGCTTTCTTGTTAGTAGGGCTGATGACCTAGTCAGAAGGAAAAATTAAAGGATCGACGAAGTTATCCTCTAGTCCAAAATATATAACAAATATATTAAAAATTATGATATGTTAGTAATGTATTAATATATGAAAGGAGGATGTTAAGGTTTTTTTCCTTAACGAATTTTTATGTGGGATTCAATTGTGTCTTCCATTCAGGAAGCTAGTGGTTTTTATTTTTTATTTGAATTAGCTCTTATCATTTTTGCCGTGAAATTGATGGGTCATCTAAGTACAAAAATTGGACACCCCTCCGTATTCGGAAAATTATTAGTAGGTATTATTCTAGGTCCTTCTTTATTAGGTATTATCCATCCGAATGAGCTAATTGGTGAATTAGCAGAGGTAGGGGTTATTCTATTAATGTTCCTAGCAGGACTTGAGACAGACCTGAAGGAATTTAAAAAGAATGCGTTTGCATCTACGTCTGTTGCCATCGGGGGAGTGGTTCTACCATTTTTAGGTGGAATGGGCTTATCGATGTTATTTGGATTTGATACAACAGTATCTATCTATCTCGGAGTCTTATTGGTAGCGACCAGTGTAAGTATTTCCGTTCAGACCTTACGTGAATTAGGAAAATTAAAATCAAGAGAAGGAGTTACCATTTTAGGTGCTGCCGTGCTTGATGATGTATTAGGTATTATCATCCTTTCAGCTGTACTAGGATTATCCGCTGGTAGTGCAGCAGGAGCGGGTGGCATTGGTGCTATTCTAATCTTGCTTGTAAAAATCGCGGTATTCTTTGTATTAGCCATTG
This sequence comes from Bacillus nitroreducens, assembly GCF_964021195.1. Classification (NCBI taxonomy): domain Bacteria; kingdom Bacillati; phylum Bacillota; class Bacilli; order Caryophanales; family Bacillaceae; genus Bacillus; species Bacillus nitroreducens. The sequence continues at coordinate 1,539,860 of NZ_CAXHYI020000003.1, forward strand.
CAATTGGTTACTTTGTATTACCGAAGCTGTTAAAACTTTTTCAACGCTTTCAGGTTTCACAAACTGTTTTAGCGTTTGGTGTGATTGTTGCACTTCTATTTGCTTATATGGGAGAAATCTTCGGAGTTGCGGGAATCGTTGGTTCTTATGTCTGTGGATTAATGCTAAGCCTAACGCCACAAAATGAAGAAATGATGGAAAAAGTTGAAACGTTCAGTTACCCATTCTTTGTTCCACTCTTCTTTGTAAACATCGGTTTAGTAGCAAACTTTAGAGAAATCAACCCAGAAATTCTCTGGTTTAGTATTCTATTAGCACTTGTTGCGATTGTAGGTAAAGTTGTTGGTGGTGCAATTGGGGCCAAAGCTGCTAAGTTTAGTACATCCAGCTCTTTAGGAATAGGGGCAGGAATGGTCGCGCGTGGAGAAGTTGGATTAATTATTGCAATGATTGGTGTTGAGAGAGGGATTATTACAAGTGATTTATTCAGTGCAGCGATCATCGTGGTTATCGCGACAACACTTGTCACGCCACCACTCATTAAGCTTCTTATGAAAGGCGACAGCAGCACTCAAGTGTCTGATCAAAAATCAGTAGGATTCTAATAGAAAAGGACATGGGGTCTACCCATGTCCTTTTCGGTCCATCAATTCCATGATTCTGCTTTTTCCACTGTTTGTTTTTTGTTCATTTTTTCGTATTGCACGAGTCTTGTTTCAAATATCTTCAATGGGTCATAGTAGACTTCTGGATTTTCTTTCATTTTTGCCAGCGTTTCTTTGTCTTGTTCGATTCCCTTTTTCGTGTTATCAATTGAACGTTCGAGCTCATCTAATGGTTCTTTGTAGAATAAGCCGATATCCTGTGGTAATGATCGCTTGAAAAAGTCAAATTGCTGCCAAAACTTCTTCTGTATCGATTCGACAACCTCTGTATAAGTCGAATTTTCTACATACTTTTTATACTGGTTGAGCATGTATACTTGCTGTTTTTGTGGAAGTAAACCTAACACTTTTCCTGCACCCTTCAACAATACTTGTGCGGGGTTATGGCGAAGCATAATGTTTTCCTTCTCAACTGTAAGTTGGTAGGTCATGCGACTAATGTCTCGATTCCAATCTTCAACGACTTTAAAATCACATTGTAACTTAAGTTCTTTTTCAGGATATCCCTCAGATAGCGACTGTGTCATGTCATCTAAGTAATCTTGAGTTTCCACAAGTTTCGTATTCGAGCTCTCTAGCCAATCCTGAAGTTTCTCTGTAAGATTCGGGACAATCTCTTGCTCAAATAAATTCTGAATCTCTTCATTCATTTTTTCATTTAATTCAATGTGCAGTTGGTTGAGATTGCTGTCATCCTTAATATACTCGGAGCAGCCAGCAAGGATTTTCGGTATCTTCTGATAAAGATCAAGCTTCATTTCATCGATTGCGGATGAGAATGAATCGATGATTTCCCTACTTTGGCCCGTTTCTTTATCTCGTAAACTATTTAAAAATCCAGTTAATCTAGTATTATATTCTTCGTTATGGTCAATCAACTCTATGAGTTTATTCTCCGCATCAGCCCGTTTTTTTAACAGACTGGTAATGGTTTTTCGGAGTAAGAATAGAATTTTCCCAACTCGGTTTTTCGTCTCAAAGTTCGCTTTAATCTCACTTAGGACGTTCATGTTTTTAATCGAATGAATGACCGCGTCTGGGAAGTAATCCTTGATTTTTTCAGCTTCAAACGTATTGCGCAGAACAAAATGAACGGGTGTATCCTTTGCGCTATGCTTGATTTGCGCAAGATAGTCAAGATCAACCTCTGATAATTGGTCTGCATCACTTACAAAGAGAACACCGTCCACCACTGGTAAGAAGCCAAATGTTTTTCGCTTCTCCATAAAGTACTCGTTCAGCCCCGTTGTATTGAATCGGAGCCCATAAGAGCGGAGACGTGAAGATGGTAGCGTGATTTCGACAATTGAATCTGGATCGTCTGAGCTTTCCGAAAGTTGCGCAAGTCGATAGTGACCAGTATCAGCTACTTCAATCAGTTCTTGTTTTTCTCCATATTGAATACTCGTAAAATGGAAAAGTGATGGAGTTAAGATTTCTTCATCTAGAGTTGCGTTAATGAACGAACCTTTGCCCTTTCCAAGCACAAGTAAGTTTGTCGTCTCTTTATCAAATAGTTGTCCGAAGCCCCATACCAATCGGTTACTTGTTTCAATATTATTTTTTCGAGCCCAGTCAATGATGGTTTCCATGAAGTGGTGACATTCATCCAATGAAATCGCCCTTTGATGGGCATTCTCAAGGACAATTTCAGCCTCTTTTACAATAATCGCTTTAATCGCTGATGGAAAAATATCATCCCACGCTAGGATTGCTGCAGATGCAGTTATTCCATTTGCTGCTGTCGTTGTGTTCATCCAAGTGATGAGTAGTTTTGGCATCAATTGACCAATATCACGTAATAAATAATCCCCCGTTGTTAATTCGAGATAAGCTTCCTCAAATAATTCTGTAATCATATACCACGAATCATAAGGATTAATCTCTAAATCTTTCATGATTTGAATGACCGCGTGTAACCAATTCAAATATTGGCTTGTATGTTGGTAGCTTTTCCAAATCGCCATTAGTAGTTGTTTAAATCTAGACTCATCCATTTCATAGAGCGTTCGCAACACTGAAACGAACGTATCAGGTGAAAATGGTTGGCAATGTCCAGCTTCACAGTAATCAGTTAGAGCGTCAAACCATATTAGTTCTTGTGTACGCTCCGCCTCTTGAATAGCAAGCTCAATTGCATGTTTCCAATCCTCTTGCTCTTCGTAAAAATGTTTGGCGATCGATGTTAGATTCGGGTAATCTGGATTTGCCTCAATGGCTTCCTGCAATACACGATATGCCGCATCCAACTTATTACCTTCAAGATAGACGGTAAAAAGACTTAACGATACTTCACTCGTAAGGATTTCATTTTTCGAAATAATCGAGCCATATACATTTTCCGCATCTGAAAGTAAACCAAGTTCATAATAGGCATCGGCAATATTTTTCTTTGCCCATGGCTCTAATTCATTTGTGATACTTTCCCATTTATAAATCGCAGCCTCATAATCTTTATAATGGAAGTAAAGTTCGCCTTGGGCAAAACGAATGTAAGACAGGTCGTATAGTTCCTTTTCCTGTTCCGCCATAAAAGCTTCGCCAAGAATCTCAACTGGGTGCCTCTGATCATTTTCAGGAATAAATGTTTGATAGTATGTTTTCATAATAAACTCATGCTCTTGTGTCATATGTAAACCTCCAACATTTTTATGAAGTGAGAAGGGATCGTTTAATATTATTATACCTATTATAAATATATACGAAGTCTTTGTGCGAATTATGTCGGTTCGTGTATGTGTAGGTTAGTTATTACTAATTTAATTGTTACATATATAGGAAGAGGTTCAATAAGATATGATCTTATTGAACCTCCATTTTAAATCCTATTTGCGAGTAACGTCATAGCTGCACTTACAACAATTGCGAGAATTGGTAAAGAAATATATAAGAGGGTTTTATTTCTCCTTTTTCTTCTTTCCATTTCTTCCGGTGTAACCCATGCACTCATCTGTTCATTTCCTCCTCGTTTTCGGCAGCTGGCTGGCATAGTCCATGGACCTTAGCCCCTCTAGCTTTGCGTACTCCACTTTTCAATGGTTTTGCTATTATCAAACGAATACACCATTATTATCGGTCTATAGTAGTTCAATATTAATAGGTAAATGTGAACATTTTTTTACGGTATATGACAATCATTTCTTTGTCATAAACCAAAGAGGAGTAGATAGGTGTATTAACACGAACTCTGAGGCAATTACCGAGAGGGACAAGGGGTTTGACCCTTGTCCCTCTTAGTTTTGGACGATTTTTTGAAAAGTATTAATGGATATTTTGGGCTGAATGCCGAAACGTTTAAGTTGATATGGATCATCGCCAATTTTTATTTTCCCTTTTTTGATCGTAACCGCCATCCGGTATCCAGTTTCCTTCAATAATGCAATGGTTCCTTGGTTGTAATGGCCAAAGGGATATGAAAAATAAGGAGAATCTTTTAATATCTTTTGGCTTGTGAGTAAATCATTTTTGACGGCTGTTTTACTTTTGACGAGTAAGAGTCCTTGCCCATTATGTTTTTCATGCATGGCATGCGTGTGACTATGGTATTGAAATACATCATTCATGTTATTCAGTTCCTGCCAGGATAAGTATTGTAACCCATCAGGGTTAAATGGTGTAGGAGAATCTGGCATTCTTCCAGTGATCATAAACAATGTTGCAGACATATTGTATTTTTTCAATGTTGGATATGCATATCTGTAAACAGATTTTAGTCCATCATCGAAGGTAATCACCACAGCCTTTGAAGGTAGGTTCTTTTTCTTTAGTAAAAACAACTCTAAGTCTTCTAATGTAATGGTGGTATAACCATTTCTGTGTAAGAATGCCATTTGCTCATTGAACTCTGTATCCGCAATGGTGGTTGTAGTGTTTCGATATTTTTTGTTTTCTTTATCTTGTAAAATATGATGGTACATAAGAATGGGAATGCCATTATCTACTTCTACATTGTTTTTCGCTAGATATCCTTTTCTACCAGCAATATTCACAATAAAAGATCTCCTATTTTCAGAAACAATTGGAAGTCGTTGCCCAGCATAGATAGTAGCAATGACTTGATTTGCTTCATCTATAACCCGTACGTTTCTATTCACAAGTATTGTTTTATTGGAATTCGATTGAATCGCTAAATCTGAGTTGATGATTTCATTCACTGTGAAACTGTTTTGGGTTTTGGAAATATCGATTGTGCCTATTGAATTTCCGTAGTTAAAATGATATGTATTTTGATCTCTTTTACTTGCAAGGTAGATTTGTCCTTTTTGAAGCATCCCAGCAATGAAGTTTGAATGATTACTGTCCATAAATTGTGAGTTACTTATAGGTGTAAACACGTGCAAGTCTTCTAACCTTGTTAGACTCTGGGCAGCATTTTTCGAGATTGCTCCAGTACCACCGATTATATGAAAGGAATTTGTATTCAATTGCTTAATGAAAATTTGCGTTTTAATAGGTATAGAATCAGGTTTTGATAGGAAGATAGGTTCATCATTTTTAGCTGCCAAAATTGAACCTGTAAGTGCATCAGCGAAATTTGTACCGGTTGTGAAAAAGGCTTGTTCCACATTCTTATCAAAAAAGTCTACGATTTTGAGGTTCGTCTCATATCTTGTTGCGCCACTTAGTCTTGTCAATTTTGGAAAAGTCTTAGCAATACTATCATGAACTGCTTGTTGCCCACCAACAACAATGGTTTCATTTCTAAGCTGTAACTTTGTTTCGGGTGGTAAAACACGTTCACGCGTTAGGAGAATTGGAATTTGCTGCTTCGCCGCATAAGGTGCAACTGTTAGTGCGTCAGGGAAGTTTTGGCCGTTCGCCACAATAGCCTTACTAGAACATATGTTTTTTGCAATTTCCGCTGCTGTTTCATATCTATTCTTTCCTGCAATTCTACGAATAGAGAGATGTAATGCTGTTAATTCATTCTCAACATTCGTAGAGATGGCCCCAGTTCCACCTAAAATGATGACATCTGTTGCACCTAATCTACTAATCTCGTTTTTTGTGACATCTGGTAATCGGTCTTTGCGAGTCGAGAGAATGGGAGCATTCAGCTTAAACGCTAAAGGGGCTCCTGCCAAGGCATCCGGAAAATCCTCACCCGTAACCAAGACTACAGTGCTCGTCCCATTTGGAAAAGCCTGTTTGGAAATTTCGACAGCAGTTTCATACCTCGTTTCTCCTTCAATTCTCGTAATCTGTTTAGCATGTGCATGATTTTGAAAAATGAAGATGAAAAAAAGAGTCACTGCCAGTATAGTTATGCCTCTGAATTTCAATTATAACCCCACCTAATTTTGATAAAATTTTACCGATTATATTGTATCACTTAGTAGGGAAAAATGTCGTATTTTGCACCAAATATTTCAAGTTTAGTAGGTATATAGTATCTGTATATGTTACGGTATTCACACGAATTTACCAATATTATTATGCCCGAACCGATGGATACGTGAAATCATACACTAATGGAAAAGGGAGTGAAAAAATGTATGAGCTGGATTCAAGATGCGGGTCATGGTGGTGACGATCCGGGTGCAGTATCCCATGGAAATACGGAAAAGGAATATACTCTGGAAGCAGCACTTTATGTAGACAAGCGGCTAGCTGATCACGGAATAGCATCGGATCTCACCCGAAGTGGTGACGTGACAGTAGGACCAAATCGACGAACAACCAAAGTCCGAAATTATCGCAAATGCATCTCACACCATTTTAATGCTGGTGGGGGAACAGGTGCTGAATTTATTCACTCCATTTATTCAGATGGTACTTTCGAGAACAGACTCATGAATGAATTCAAAAAAGCGGGTTTTCCTGTTCGGCGAATCTTTACCCGAACCAATAGTAATGGTCAGGACTATTACTACATGCACCGTGAAACAGGAAATTGCCGAACCACCATTCTTGAGTATGAATTTGTCGATGGTGGAAATTCTGAAAAGATTAAAAATAAAACGTATCGCGAAGGAATGTATGAATGTGTAGTAAGAGCGATCTGCCAGGATGAAGGAGTTCCATACAAACCACTTCAAAAGGAGGAAGACGAGATGTTAGAAAAAGCGATTCTTATTGGGGGTTACCCAGATATATCCGCTGCAGAGTTACTCGCGGCAAGGTTAAAAGCACCAATTTATTTTCGCTCAGCCTATCCTGGAGGAAAAGTTGCCAAAGAATTATATATAGTCGGTGGGCCGACAACTGGACTACAAGCAGACAAAATTATCAACCTGTCAGGTGCAGATCGCTTCGAAGTTTCACGCAAAGTAGAAGAATTCTTGAAATAGGGCCAAGGGAACAGTCTCTAATCCTTCCCAGCTTGACGATGGTGTCAGGTCAGAGAAAACCTCATTTATGTGATTTTGAAGTTTTATCTTTTACACAAAAAGGCGATAAACCCAATTGGATTTATCGCTTTGTTACGTTTTCGCTTATTTCTAAATGTTGTTTTAGTTTTGTAGATATTGCGGAGCGTTCTTCTTCTGGAACAATATAATAATAAATTCCATCGATTTTCGCTCCGTTTCCAGCAAGCTGGCTTTGTTCGAGCTTCGCGGAAGCGGCTTTGTAATTTTTCTGGATATCAAACATTTCATCAAAGCTTAAGTTTGTTTGGATGTTTTCTCCCATGATGTTAAGGATGTCACCCGTTTTGGTAAGTGTCGAAAATGATGCGCCTTGTTTGATGACAGCTTGTAGGATTTGACGTTGACGTTCTTGTCTACCAAAGTCACCTCTAGGATCTTGCTTTCTCATACGTGAGTAAGCAAGTGCTTCTTCACCGTTCAGTGTAATCGTTCCTTCATCAAATGAGTATCCATCCTGTTTAAATGAAAATGAATTATTTACGGTTACACCACCAACCGCATCGACAATATCCTTAAAACTTTCCATATTCACCTGAATAAAATAATCAATTGGTATATCAAGAAAATTTTCTACTGTAGCAATAGACATTTCAGGGCCACCGAACGCATAAGCATGGTTGATTTTATCTTCAAAACCTTTACCGACAATTTCTGTTCGAGTATCGCGTGGGATACTCACCATTTGAGTTGACTTTTCATTTGGATTCACAGTGAGAACGATTAACGTATCAGATCTCCCACGGTCCCCAGCTCTTTGATCGACTCCCATCACTAAAACAGAGAATGGGTGCTTCTCTTTGAACTCAACTGTCTCAGCTCGTTTCTCAGACTTTTCTCTATCGATTGGCTGATGCATCGTATCAACTGTTTGTTGTACAGAATTGTATAAATAAAGGGCATATCCACCAATACCAATAATGAAAATGCCTAAAATACTAGCTAAACTAATCATCCACTTTTTTGCTGAACTCATCTTTTTTCTACCAACTCTCCCCACACATTTCCCTCCTGTATGAAAATGTAAATACTCTAAGATTATAGACCTAAAAGCCTACTATGACAAGTAGGGGAGGGGACAGGTTTTTTATCCAAAAATGAACTAGAAGATTCAAATATGTATTTCTTCTAAGCGTGGGATGGCCCTAGTATTGACTAGACGTTATGTTCATAATAGCGATTTTTAGAAAAGGGATTGATCAAGAGGGAGTTAGAAAAAGCATAGTTTTATAATAAGGTGGGACAAGGATCCTGTCCCTGTGTCCCACCTATTTTTCTTTTATGAGGTGTAAGGATTTGTCTTTGATTTCCCAGATTTGGTCAGCCACTTTATCTACGAAATATTGGTCGTGGGAGGTGAATAGTACTGTACCTCTATAGCCTGATAAAAACGTTTCTAATGCTTCAATTGTAGCCAGGTCTATGAAGTTTGTCGGTTCATCTAAAATAAGTACATTCGAAGGCTTTGCAAACAGAATCGCTAACGAGATTCGAGTGGCCTCTCCGCCACTTAATAAACAGATTGGTTTTCTAATTTCTGTTTCTTCAAAACCTAAATTACTAAGAATGGCCCGAATGAAACTTTCATTGTAGTCACTCATTTTCATCAAATATTCTAATAAACTAATCTCACCCATGAGTCTATAATCCATTTGCTGATAGGTGCTCCATACAATTTTAGAAGAAAGTGTGATACCCTCGCGATTATTTAATATATAGTTTAAAAGAGTTGATTTACCTGTGCCATTGTCTCCTACAATTGCAATCTTTTTTCCAAGGGGGAACTGAAAGTCTATCTCTGAAAGAAGTATTTTATCTCCTGCTTTAATTGTAATATCATGACCCATGATGGGGAAACGATTATGAATTTCAAGTTCTTTCACCAAAGGAAAGGAGAGTGACCTAGATTCCTTTTCAATCTTTACTTCGTCTAACATATCGATTCTCTTTTCAATTGTTTTAACCGTCTTCAACATATTTTTTTGCACGGTGTCTTTTTGTTTTGTAGCAGCCAAGCGATTGGGCTTTATATTCCTTTGCTTGTTCTTTTCACTCACTTTAGAGATTTTACTAGCCTGATTTCTTTTCACTTCAGCTGCTTCTAATAATCTTTCCTTTTCTTTTGTCACTTTTTGATATTTTCTTTGTAACTCCCTTTTCTCTTGTTCTTTTTGTTCAATATATTGATCGTAATTCCCATTAAATTCTCGGATTTTGCCGTTCTCAATTTCCCAGATCTTCGTAGCCATTGAATTGATAAAATAGCGATCGTGGCTAACAAATAGCAAGGTACCGTAGTAATACTTTAATTCCTCTATCATAATGTCGATGCCATTTTTATCGATATGAGTAGTCGGCTCGTCTAAAAGTAAGCCCATTTTATATGTAGATAGCAACTGTACGAATCGAAATTTTGACTGTTCACCTCCACTAAGTGTTTCCACACTGTTAGTGGGTACATTCAAGCGGCTAAGCAATTCGGAATCTAAAAATTCAGCATTTGTATCTTCCTTCACTTCTGTGATTTGTTTAAAATAATTGAAATCAACAAATCGTTCAACTTCTCCTTTGTCTGGGGTAATCAAACCAGAAATAATATTTAAAAGAGTTGTCTTTCCTTGTCCATTTTTCCCTACAATACCAATTCTGTCATTTTGATAGACGGTTAAATCTTTGATATCAAATAATTCTTTATCCCCAAAGCTAACATGTACATTTTTTAATTTTAGAGCGAGTACTTCCATTATTTCCTCCTATCTAGTTCTACTATCATGTATTAGTCTGTTAAATGGAGGGAGGCACTTGAGCCCTCCCATTGGCCATTTCCATCTGATTAATCAAACTACATTCGAAAAATTGGTCGGTTTTAGGTGATCGTGAATCAATAATTACCCATGTAAAATGAGGTGATTACTATTGTATTTTTCCATTGCCACTTTCTGTTTTAGAACTCTCCACACCATGTTTCCTACTAATTCTTCTTCCTCTGATTTAATACCAAAGAGTCTAATACACATCATATGTATGAGACTACGAACAATATTTATCTCGAATTGTTGTTCGTTTTTTAATTTGGTAAAGTAGTTTGCTAATTCAACTTCCCAACATGCAAGTTGATCAGCATTGAAAACAAGGTGATCGGCAACATCAAGTGAAGAAGTCGCTAGGTCATGATAAGCCATATATTTTTTACGGTTTTCCCGGTAATTCTTCGCAAAGTCTCTATTAGAATAGCCATCATTCATGACGAGAAATTGTTGAGTCACGTCTTTCGTATGAGTAGATAGTAGTTTGAAAATAAGATAAATGGCATGGTCCACTTTATCTATGTTCTCGTTTGCGAGACAAGATTGTAGCAGACTGAGTATGATTGAACTATCGGCACAGAAGAAATCCTCAGCCGCAGTGATAACAGAAAAGCCCCCGTATCTTTCGTATTCAGGTTCATATTTTCCAGGACCATAATCGATGATATCCCCCTTGATTACGGCTTTTGCTAGGTATCTATCAATCAGGTCAATATCAAACTGTGAACCAGGTGAAAACCTTACCCTGATATGATGTCGATCATCAAAATAACGAATAAAAAAGAATTGATTGATAACCTCATTGCTTTTTAGGTCGTCTACGAGTTCAGATAGAACAGTACCTAAGAAATCGTCATGATGTTCGTGGGGTAAATATAGATTAAATTGATGCCACTGGACGTTTCTTTTAAGGTTTAATCTTTCTCTACTATGATATGTGGTGTGATGAATAAGCTTTTTCGTATTGACTTTTTTGGCTACAAAATTAAAAATGAACTCGGAAATATATCGATTTCCCTCAGAGTCAAGAGTGACTAAGTTTGAGAAGTTCATTGTATTTTCTTCTAAATACACATCGAGGGACGTTTCCGATTTGTAAATATCCCATAAAATCGTTAGATCCTCTTTACAAGTCGTATCAATTAATAACTTTAAATCATTACATCTCACAAATACGGAACTCGGCATATCATAGATCTTTTTCATTTCGTCAAACTTGTTGAAGAATTGCTCCTTAGAAAGCGCATCACCCAAATAATTTTTGATTAACCAAGATTGAGGGGATAATTCAATCCCGTTGAATTGAATCTTTGGAAAGTAAATGAAATCTTTCCGTATCCTTTGAACATCATTAATAAAGGACATAAAACTTGAATAGTATTGATTACTCCAAAATATCAAGTCCTGCAAGATATGAGGTGAAAAGTACTCGGTATTGGCTACATTATATTGTTCAAACTTTACAATTTTTTCTGTACCGTCTATCCATGTAGAAAGGGTTAGTTTGTGATCTTGAATGCTGATAAAAAGATCTTCTAATGATATTGACAAATCATTTTCAGCAGCGCCAAATTGAAGATTTAGATGTCCCTCATCACAATCGGTCATAATATTATAATAGTGATGGTTTTTAGGCATGTATTTAACGGTCACGACCTCTGTATTGGCTTCTAAAAGTTTACTTTTTTCAATATTTTTTGTGGTTGTGAAATAGTCTGAATCTATATAAGAGAATCGTCCTTCTAAGCGACCAAGTCCATTATTTCCAGCATATGGAGTGAGGGAAAAGAACAATTTTCCATCCACTGACTCTACATGAAAGCAGGTTTGCACAGTAGGAGGAATTTCCCTTTCAATTTTTGCTTCCTCAAAACTCAATTTAGATACATCAATTTCTTTTACATTCAATTTTTCGGCTGTAGAAATCAAAGCGATTAGTTGTGTCTTCATTTTTTCCTCTAAAGGAGAGACTTTACTTTCTAGTGAACGATTCTTTTCACGGACCAACTGATAGTTCCTATAAAAATCTAGAAATCTTACTTTTGTATTTCCAAACTTTTCTTTGAAAAAGAGGACATCAGCTTGATACCGTTCACTTAAAGGTACTCTTACGGCGTAAGAAGATAGAAAATTAACGAAAGGTATGATTGATTCTTCAATTCCTTTCTTATCAAGATCAAGATTCAAGACGTTTGTTTCGCTATCAAAGCGAAGATAATGTTTACTCGTAGTAATTGAAGCTAATCGTTCCTCCAATTCAATGACAGTCTCTAAGTGAAAATGATTAATTGATTGATTTAGACTCTTCATTAATTCTCTTACTTTGTATATTGTTTCTTTCGGAAAAAGGTAATTCTTGTCCTCGAGATACTGAATGAGTCGGTCAAAATCACGAATAAAAGTTAAATCATCCAGATCGGTGATTAAATATCCTCCCTTTACTAGTTGTTTTACAATACTGGATAAAATTGTAGGTGGTAGAAGGATATGATGGTGTTCTGCTAGTTTCTCGGAAAGTTCACTAAGTGATATGAAACTTTTCGATTGATCTTTAATGACTTCGATAAGATTGTTCACTTGGATTTTATTACTACTAAACTTTTTCTTATCATCCAGTGTCCAATTGTTATATAAAAAATTTGAATTTTGATAGATTACATTTGCATTCCATTGTACTTTTAAGTTACTCAAATTCTCCATCTTCACATGTGTAATAAATTTACTAACCCATTCAGAGTCAATACTCGTATATACTTTGTACTCGTTCTGAATCATCATTTGATTTTTAGGATGATCTCCTTCTGCTATTTTGCCGAAGCTCACAGAAGAAAATAATCCAAACGGAGTGGCTCTATATCGGGATCTATTGATATATTTACTTTTAGCCATTGTAGCCTTCTGTAGGTTCTCATTGCGTTGGAGTTGATGATATAAACTTCTAGAACTAGTAAAAAGTTTCTTATCAAACCATCTATCTTCTATTAACTCGTTAGTTGGCTGATTTGCGGTTCTTACATTTGTATACGGTATCATTTTATACATGATATTCACCTCTGCGATTTTATTTATTACAGAAAGTGGAGGTGTTGTTAGGTTATGAGTTCTTTTGTAGATGATTCTCACTTTCTAGTCCACTTTGTTCGACGATGTAGTCTAACATTCGATTAAACATCGCCTCATGTTCACCTGCTTCAATGTGCTTAACAAATTCAATGGTTTTGCGTACTTCTGAAATGGCATCTTTGTTGTTATTTATATGTATTTCATAGAAACCATCAAATATTTTAAATAATGCTTTTTCAAAGAAATCACTATCATTTAGTTGAATCGTTTTTAGTAATTCCATCCACTTTTTTGTGTAAAAAGAATCTTTTTGTTCAAAGGATAAAATTAATGCATTTACCACAAGTCTAAAACCCTCATTCCCGTAAGGTCTTACCTGGCTATACTTTTTAAACCTTTGAATACAACGTACAAGAATGGCATCAATTAATTCTAATGGAAAGACATACATACTATTTGTAAAAAGAACAAGTTCATAATGTGTCCAAAACTCGGTATTAATCAGATACTTAAATAAACTGCCATCTTTACTATCAATGTCTTGCCCCAATAATCTACAAATTCTAAAGTTTAGTAGTTCAGTTAAATGTTCCTTTTTTAACCCTGTAAAATCTGATTCTATTTTTTTTCTTAAGGAACGCATTTCTTTAAGGTCTTGTACTCTGTACGCTCGAGATAACTCTTTTAAGAAAGAAACAACTTTATCGCTCGCATAGTTGTTGTGGATTAGGAAGAATTCATTGGGAGAAATATGTAATCGATCCATAAATAAAGAAAGATTTAGGATGCTTGTATCAGTTTGTCCGCTTGCAAAACGATGATAGGCAGCCCTAGTAACAATCCCCTCGCAAAGATCCTTTATTTTAATCTTTTTACCTTCTCTAATCATTTCTATTGTAGGCCCGAACAAATAAAAACCTCCTCAAATGTATATATTTGTATACATTTTACCATCTAATGGATATTTTTCTCTATCATCAAGCTAAGAAGTCATTACTTTTCGAAATGTCAAATAATATTTTATATAAATTAAAAGGAGGATTTAACATGGGTGGATGGATTGAAGTGTTTAATCAATTGGTTACTCTGTTTATTTTTTGAGCAATGCTGGGAGGAGACTGAATTTGAAAAGAACGATCATTTTTGGAGTAAAGAATAGGTATACCTTTCTTTTAATTATGATTCTAGTTGTTTCAACATTAATTGGCACATATATCCAATTTGTTAAGGGAGACTTATTTCAAGGAGCACTTGATCATAATTTAAATCAGGTATACACCTACATATTATTATTTGGCGCTCTCATTTTAACAGAGGTACTCTTCTATTTTTTTGAATGGAAATATGAAAATCACCTAGTGAGAGATACTTTTGCTAAATTTAAGAAGTCTATCATTCAAAAAATGCTTAAAACGAGAGATTTCTCAAATATTAAAAAGAAAAATGAACATCAATTAAATGCCTTAACGAATGTGGTAGATAGTCTAGAGTTTCTATATTATAGAAGTTTTTTCGATGCTATATATTTATCGCTGAGAATTGTGTTCGTTACAACAGCCTTACTACTCATAAATGTTTATATTGGTTTGGTTGTCATTGCTTTCATGTTTCTACCATTATTAATCACGAAAATATTTAAAGACAAACTGGCTAGCCTTGAAAAAAGATTTCAAAACCAAAAAGGTGAAAATCTCAACTTTTTTAAAAATCTACTAGACAACCTAAAGTACGTAAGAATTTTAAATGCTGATATTCTGTTTCTTGAACGCTCAAAGAAAGAAATTAATAAAGAAAGAAATGCTGGATTAAAATCGGAGAATTATAAAACTACATTAAACACAATGTATTCATTGTTATCCTATGTATCTCATTTTTTAATCCTAGCTATATCGGTATTGCTAATAATAAATGGTTATATCACTCCTGGAGTGACGATTACTCTTTTAGGACTAGTAGAACAATTAAGCATGCCAATCTTATCACTTTCAAGAAGTATCAATAATATTAATAGCTCCAAGGAGTTAAGGGATGATATTCAAAGTCTTCTTAATTCAGATGTGGATGAACAAGAATCGAATATAAGCTACGAGGATTCGATTACGACTAAAAATTTATCTTTTCAATTTGATCATACTGTTTTCAATTACAAGGATATCGCTTTCCACAAAAACAAAACACATATCATTACTGGGGAAAGTGGTTTAGGGAAATCCATATTTTTGGAATCCATACTGGGCTTGTTAAAGAGTAATCACTCAGGAGAAATTTGTTATGACAATCATAGACTCAAAATTGATAGTAATCCTTTTAAAGATACGATGTACGTCATGACAGACAATAATCTTTTTGAGGGGTCACCTATCTTTAATATCCTGTTAAGAGATGAATATAGTGAAGAAGAGTTACAGTATATGAAAAAATTCTTATCAGAAGAAAAATTATTAAGTGAGGACGTAAGCAAACTCTCTAGTGGTGAAAAGAGAAGATTGCTGTTATTGAGAGGTTTAATGTCAGATAAGTCAACACTAATTTTTGATGAACCTACGTCTAATCTCGATAGCTTTAATAGTGAAATATTTTGGAATGAATTATTAAAGTTGAAACATAGAACAATTATTGTTGTTTCTCATAACACTCCTGAAGATGTATATGAAAAATTTGATATGAAATATGATTTCACGAATTATGTCCATAAGGAGTCAGTCGCTCATGTCTAAAGTGATAACAATTAAAAAGGATACTCTGGGGAAATTTTTCGAAAAATTCGGTATCTTTATAAAAGCATATGACTCCAAGATTTCCATTATAGATATATATCCTCCACTACCAAAGGAAATACAATCAAACGTGATCGTGAAGGTTAACAATCGATTACCTCATGTTGTTAGTCATTGGGTAATTGGTGACAACCTGGTTGAATTTGATGATGGGAGTCAGTGGATTTTATCTCTTGAGGATCTGGATTGGGAACAAATCGTATATAAGAATTTTATGAGTGGTCATTACTTCTTTATGCAGTGTGTAAGTTTTGCTGATATTCCAGAAATATATGAAAACATTCATAACAAAAATATCGTGATAGATCTAAGGGTGAATTTCGGTGGGGAACTACATCAAATGATGGATTTCTATCAGTGGTTTGTAAATGTATGTGATACATATTCAATTACTCATAAATATATACTCGTTTCTAATTCAACCTGTAGCTCAGCTGAGTTATTTGTTGATAAATTCAAACATGACCTAGATACAACAATTATTGGAAGTAAGACCTATGGAAAGGAGTATATTTATAAACAAATTGTGATTCCTGATGCAAAGGTTCTTGTTCCAAAGTTGAAAATAGAAACGGACTTTACCATTGATATTGATTTTGATTTCGATTATTACTATCCAGTCAAAAGGATATCTAAACGGAGATACTATAATCCTCCTAAAATAATGATGCTTTAGGATTTTACTTTCATTCATATAAGGAGGTGAGTACAGATGAAAAAATGGATTAGCCCAAAGATGGATTCCCTATCAATTACAAAGTTTGATAATAAAATTTTATCAATTGAGTCAGCGTTATATGCGAGTAGTGGCCATCGTGGGGAACTAACTCGTCTATAACATATGAAAGTCATTCAGGGGAGGTGAGTACAGATGAAAAAATGGATTAGCCCAAAGATGGATTCCCTATCAATTACAAAGTTTGATAATAAAATTTTATCAATTGAGTCAGCGTTATATGCGAGTAGTGGCCATCGTGGGGAACTAACTCGTCTATAACATATGAAAGTCATTCAGGGGAGGTGAGTACAGATGAAAAAATGGATTAGCCCAAAGATGGATTCCCTATCAATTACAAAGTTTGATAATAAAATTTTATCAATTGAGTCAGCGTTATATGCGAGTAGTGGCCATCGTGGGGAACTAACTCGTCTATAACATATGAAAGTCATTCAGGGGAGGTGAGTACAGATGAAAAAATGGATTAGCCCAAAGATGGATTCCCTATCAATTACAAAGTTTGATAATAAAATTTTATCAATTGAGTCAGCGTTATATGCGAGTAGTGGCCATCGTGGGGAACTAACTCGTCTATAACATATGAAAGTCATTCAGGGGAGGTGAGTACAGATGAAAAAATGGATTAGCCCAAAGATGGATGCCTTATCAATCACAAAATTTGATAACAAAATCTTATCAATCGAGTCAGCGTTATATGCGAGTAGTGGCCATCGTGGGGAACTAACTCGTCGATAACATATGAAAGTCATACAAGGGAGGTGAGTACAGATGAAAAAATGGATTAGTCCTCAAATTAACATCCTATCGATCAAAAAGTTTGATAATAGAATGTTATCCATTGAATCTTCATTATACGCAAGTAGTGGTCATCGTGGAGAACTAACAAGAATCTAACTGATTTATTATAATGGCTGTGTTAAAAATGATGGTTAAAATCAGATAAGTTTAACACAGCCTAAATTTTTAATAGCGAGGGATGAATATGAAAAAATATGAGTATATTGAAACTGGAAATACCGCAGTAGTAGATATTGATGGAAGAGATCCAGTATTCTTAAATGAAACTGCAGCACAAATCATAAAAATGCATATCAATGGAATTGTGCTGGAGGAAATAAAAAAGAAATTATTGAACGAATACGATATTCCTGAAGAGCAAGTTAAGAATTTTGAATATCAGGTTGAATCCACCATTCATGACTTTGAAAATATGGTGAATAGTGATGTGTGAGTTGAGAGATGTTGGATAATTCAAAGATAAATTTTAATTTTTTTGGTAATGTCATCAATATAGAAAGCAATGACTCTAACCTATTGAAACAAATAGCGTATATTTATAAAGAGTATGTAGATCATCAGACAACATCTATTGATTATTATATTAAAATTGATAATCGTTCCTCTTATAACATCATGGTGAGTGAATTATTAACGAATGATAAGATCGTGATCCTGCATGGAACTGATGAGGACTCACTTGATAAATGGGTAGATGAAGCCACATTTCTTCCACCAATAACTCTCCCATTTTTCAGGGATAAATATTCATTTTTTCACGGGTGCGCAATCAGGATTAATCATAAAACAGTCGCCATCTTTGGTCCGAGTCGCTCAGGAAAGACGACTCTCATGATGAAATTAATGGAAGAAGGCCATCCCTTAATTAGCGATGACTTATTAGTCATTGATAATAAAACAGGAGAGATTCTTCCGTTTAAAAAGCCGATTGGCCTTAGAAATACGACAAGAGAGTATTACGAAGATAAATTTAAAAAGATCGTTGATAAACTACCTAACGAAATACCGACTTTCCATATTGAAGATACTGGATTAATAACAGAGTTAATTCATATCAGTGACGTCCCTGGGTGGGAGTATTATGATCATGTAAGTAAAATAGATTCCGTATTTTTTGTAGATCAACATACAGAACCAGTAGCTGATCCATATGAGTTTTTCACATTAATTAGTAAGCAGGCCTGCTTGTCTGACAATCCCTTTAAAACTGTGTTGAAGATTTTTAAAAACTTAAGTAGTACCTCAATGAGATTAAATATTCGTGATATCCATGTGAGCACTCAAATCCTACACGGCATTGAGGGTAAAAAGATTGAGTTAAATAAGTAAACGATACATAAAAAGCATTGGATGAAAACCTTCCAATGCTAATTCTTCGTTCCAAAATATGCCTTTTTGGAGTAGCCATAAAATATGAATTTTAGCATCATTTTGGGATAGAAAGGACTTCTGCCACCACTAACATAATCTGAAAGGAGATTCTCGGGAGGAATCACTTCAACCAATACATCTACTACACGTGCTACGTGATTTTCTTAAATGAGTGATTCGATATCATAATTCATCTGAACTTGTCGATTATTGTAGGATTTACATGTGGGGCTAATTGTCTTGGTTTAGGTTTTTTCTATTTTTCTACATTTTGGTCTTCTAGTTTTTCCTCACCGTACTCTGAAGGTTGCGTGTTACGGAGTGCTCATAAAAATCGTCCTTTCTAAATGTTATGTGGTAACTTCATTTTAAAAAGGACGATTTTTTGTTTTTTTGAATTCCTGGTTAATACGATTATATTAAGAAAACTTGTTGATTGTAGCGGAAGGTATGAGACTCCTGCGGGAAAAGCGTCGCCAGGGGAGACCCCGCAGGAGCTTGCAACGAGGAGGCTCCCGGACCGCCCGCGGAAAGCGAATGCCTGCAGCGGAAATCAACACCCCAATATTAGCAGAATCTAAAATATAAAATGTGAGCAGTCCCAGGTTGTTCCTTTCCCAGCAATTTCCGAGGAAATATTACAAAAATCACCTCGAAATGAGAAAATAATAGGAAATTGTTGTATAATGAAGTCGGAATGTAAGCTTTTGTTTTGGGGGGAGTAGGGTGAAAAAAATACTGGTGATAGCGGCAATTATCCTTTCCATAGGGGCAGTAGTTGCAGGGAAAATACATTGGGATAAAAAAATTGAAGCGAAAAGCACCTTATTAAAAGCGAATAATGAATTGAAAACAGAAAACGTATCAAATGATAACGAATCGAAGGATAAGGAAACTTCTACCAATGAAATCTCTTATGAAGAGATTGAACCATACACGAAAAATCTACCTGAAGAGATTGTTAATAAGATAGAAAAGGCTATTCAGACAGAGGAACCAATTCATTTAGTAATAATTGGTTCTGCATCCACTCCTGTTTCACCAAATGGTTGGCCAACATTATTAAAGCAGGAACTTGAAAATACATATGGGAATGCTATTTTTACTATTACTATCAAGGAATACGCAGATCATACTTCAAAAGATTTTGTAGATAAGGGGCTAGAAAAAGAAGTAATCGCTCTTAGTCCAGATGTGGTATTATTCGAACCATTTATCTTGGCGGATAATGGTAAAGTAAGGCTGAATGAGAGGTTAGCTAATATCGAGTCAATTCTTGATGCGTTGTTTGCTGAACTCCCAGAGCTAACAGTCCTACTACAACCAGCAAATCCGTTGCTAAAGGCAACCTATTATCCAAATGAGGTTAATA
This sequence comes from Bacillus nitroreducens, assembly GCF_964021195.1. Taxonomy (NCBI): domain Bacteria; kingdom Bacillati; phylum Bacillota; class Bacilli; order Caryophanales; family Bacillaceae; genus Bacillus; species Bacillus nitroreducens. Next base: position 1,559,820 of record NZ_CAXHYI020000003.1, read on the forward strand.
AGCTAAAAGAGTTTGCGGAGGAAAAAGGTTACATTTATTTGGATCATTGGACTGCATGGCCTGATCATCAAACAGACGAAATCAGCCCTTATATTGCAAATAATTTACCCACAGAAAAGGGACATAAAACCTGGTCGGAATACTTAATCAACTACTTTATATCAAAATAAGGACACAGTCCCTAATCCTGATTGGAACAGAGGGACAGCAAATCGTTCGAAACCAAAAAAGAGACCTTATCCATTGACTGGGTCTCTTTTTTAGTTGGATTTTCTTTGTTTTTTTGTGCTCTTCCTTTTCACCTTATATTTAAAAAGTTCTCTTAGAAAAAGGACTGATAATGTAATTATTTTAAAAAAGAACAGAAACTTTTTCATAATTTCCTCCAATTCGATGTTGAGAATCGAGTACTTCATCTGTATTTTATCATAGACAAGTTCATAAAACAGCTGGAACTATATGCTTTAAAGAGATTCACAAAAGTTCCACTCAACTTGTGACGCCTTATAAGGTTAGAATTAGCATGAAAAACATCCTAAAAATCTAAAGTTATTTGATTTCACACCTTTCCATATTCTCTCCTATTAAATCTGTGAGTATCACAAATGATTGTTTTAGTATAAAATCTTTCTCATTTCATCCCCTTTTGATAAGTATTAGCTGTATTTGAATACCGATACTGTGATAAAAACAAAGCAAAATTGGCCAAACCTTTCCGTAACTACTCAAAAATACCGAAATAATAACAATGTTTTCCCTCGAACTATAACAAGATAATGAATCTGAAAACTAATAACCTTCTTCTTCATACGAATCCTTTCTAGGGAGGAGGGAAGGTCTATCTTCTCGATTTTGTATAAACCAACATACGTTAGTGGTTCTATTCACCTAAGAAAATATTATGGAAAATACGACAATTTACCTAGATTTTCCACAAATTTTTACAATATATTATATAATATGAAGGAATTGGTATGGAAGAGGAGGAAATGTTTTGATTAAAAAAATACCATTTTTTCTATTGCTTTTTGCCTTTCTATTCGTACCAGAATGGGAGGGACTTGCTGCTGAAAGGATTAGCGGGCCAGACCGCTACCAAACAGCAGTAGAAATTTCTAAGGAAGGCTGGAAGTCAGCTAATACCGTTGTAATCGCGAATGGAAGAGACTTTCCAGATGCATTAGCAGGTGGCCCACTTGCGTATCAAGAAAATGCACCCATCTTATTAACTTCAAAAACTTCATTAAACTCATTTACAAAAAAAGAGATTACAAGATTGAAAGCGAAAAAGGTCATTATTCTTGGAGGAACAGGTGCAATTTCAGCAGATGTCGAAAAAGAACTCAAGAATATGGGACTGAGTATCACACGATTAGGGGGAAAAGACCGTTATGAAACGGCAGCTAAAATTGGAGCAAATATTTCATCCAATCAAGTCATCATTGCAAGTGGTTTGAACTTTCCAGATGCATTAGCTATTTCTCCCTATGCAGCAAAGCAAGGTATTCCTATCTTATTATCCCGAAAAGATACGTTACCAGCAGCAACCGTAAAGGCATTAAAAGGTAAAAAAAATTCCATCATTGTCGGAGGAACAGGTGCTATTAGCCAAAATGTGGCTAGTACGTTACCTAAACCTGTTCGATACAGTGGCAGTACACGTTATGAAACAGCTTCAAAGATCATTAAAGAATTGATTGGTCATAAATACGAAGCCTTTGTTGCAAGTGGTCAAGACTTTCCAGATGCACTTGCGGGCTCTGTTCTTGCTGCCAAAAAAGATGCTCCTATTTTACTAATGCAAAAAGGGATTGTTCCAGAACCGATTTATGGCGTAATGGAAGATTACTTAAAGTATTCTGCATTTGGTGGAACAGGTGCACTAACGCCTTATATTATTAGTGAGCTTGAGTTTTACGAGAGAATTACAAACCGGAAAAAGGAAGTTGTACATTCCCTCGATTTATTTTCAAAAGGGACAAGAAACTATCTTTATAGTGTAGAAGAAGGGAAAAATTCATATCCACTAGAGTTTCGAGTACATTCAAATGGGCATACCACACAGGGAACAGTTAATAAAGAATTCGCAACATCTACCCAAAAAGTTACGTTTTACGAAGGGGAAAATCGGGACGGTATACAGGTTTTACAGGCTACACTAGAGGCTCCATTTAGCTATAAGGATGGAGTGGATTTACAATTCCCTCTCTATCTCGGAAAAACATGGGAGACGAAAAATGGCTCAACTACCCGTGTCTATGAAGTTATAAGTATGGATGAAGAGGATTGGCCAACTTATGATGAAGGCATCATGGTCAAATCATGGTTAAAAAATCAACCAACTTCGTACACAGAGCGTATCTATACAAAAGGACTCGGTTTAGTTGAGGAAAATGTGTATCAAGGAAAATCTTTAATTAAGTCTATTACTTACATAGGAAGTATCGTTGAGGAACCTGCGATTCATTCCGTACGTGACATTAAGTCAAAATGGTCAAAGTATCAACCAACCTTTAGTGGCAATCCGTTTTTGGAAGTACCAAAAGTTACTCCACCGTACAAGCCAGGGAAGTTACACCCTGCATTTATTGAAGATGGGTTAAAGGTGACGAATTTTGTTCGTTTTGTAGCGGGATTACCAGACAATGTCAAGTTAGATAGTGAATTGAATAAATTGAATCAATATGGTGCTGTCTTATTGGCTAGGTTAGGATTTCTTGATCATTATCCTAAAAAGCCCTCAGATATGGACGAGGCATTTTATCAATTAGGCTATGAATCTACAAGTTCAAGCAGCTTGCATGGAGGGTACACAGTCTATGATTCTCATATAAAGCCGGGAGAAAGAGGTTCAATCGCTTGGAGTGTCTATTCATATATGGAAGATCGCGGAATAAATAATATTTCAAGTGTTGGACATCGCCACTCTATCTTAATACCAGGTTTACAAAGGGTTGGATTTGGAATGGCTGTTTCAGATAACAATACAACTTTTCACACGATGAACGTAGGAAAAGGAGTAAACTGGGAGTCTGAACACGATATTCCATATATAACATGGCCATCTCGAGGAAACTTCCCTGTAGAGTTAATCAATGAAAATATTGGGGCTAAACATCACACTCCTTGGTCCATCCATTTAGAAAGATATGTCGCGAATCGGGACGAGGTAAAAATAGAACTGATCCGAAATTCCGACCAGAAGAAGTGGATATTTGATAAAAACGATCATGACTACAATGGAGAGTATTTTAACGTAAATGGAAAAACGATAATATTCAAACCTGATTTCAATAAGGTCCCAGTCTTTAAATCTGGAGATACCTATACTGTTCGCGTAACTGGAATCAGATACGCGCTAGGAAAAAATGAGCAAGGTCCAAAAACCTCATTTGAATATAAGGTAAATTTCTTTTCACTTAACTAGGTAATCGTACTGTAAAAAAACTAGAAATAGAAACGCGAAAACTAAAGATTAATCACTCGATTAAAAGTGGCTAAAGCATAATGCTTTGCCACTTTTTACTCTTATATAAGAAAGATACCTTTTAATCAAACGTTTGTTTAATAGATATGTTTGCATTGAGAACAGGTGTGAAAGTGAGTAAATAGATGATAAAACCTGTTCTCATCTAGAAAAAATCTAGAGTGAAATGTCTCTGATTTTTATAAAATTGTCCCTGTTAATTTAAACCAACACCTTCATTACCTTGCAAAAGTACTCCTCTCTAACGGCTTCCCCTTTGCTGCTAGTTTTAACCATGAGATGAAAAATACTGTCAGATTTTGTTGGTTTTTGTATAATAGGTAGGTTGATATTTTTATAACATGATATTTTAAGTGGAGAGGCGATTTTGTTTTGAAAAGGATTTTATTATCAGGTTTAGTAGTCTTATGTTACTTTTTATTCAATGCCGGAGTAACATTCGCTGCCACGGAAACTCGTATTTCTGGGCAGGACCGCTATCAAACAGCAGTCCAGGTTTCGAAAAAGACATTTCCAAATGGAACGGATACGATTATTCTTGCACGTGGGGACGAATTTGCAGATGCCCTGACTAGTACACCACTTGCCTACAAGGTAGACGGACCTATTTTACTTACAAAGCCAAATGTCATTCCTGATTCTACAATGTCAGAGATTAATAGGCTTCAAGTAAAAAATATAATACTAGTAGGTGGAATGAACGCGATTTCCCAACAGGTGGAACAACAATTAATAGATAAAGGGATTCAAGTTGAACGGATTAGTGGCTCTGACCGTGTCGGAACATCGCTAAAAATTGCTGAATATCTGAATCCATCTCATCATGATATTTATGTTGTTAATCAGAGTCAGTTTCCAGATGCTTTGGTGATTGCGCCATATGCAGCCAAGCGCAATATACCAATTATTCTTTTAAGTGATAAAACGGTGAATCGAGCAGATGTCCAAGCTTATTTAGGGCAGGTAAGTAACACGTTCATTATTGGAGGAAAGCAAGTAGTTAGCCAAAAGGTTGCGAACTCTGTTCCTCGTCCTACAAGAATCTCTGGCGCAAACCGTTATGAGACTGCAACGGTCATTGCTAACCGTTATTTCAAAGGACGTACAGACATGATTGTCGTAACAGGCAAAGACTTTGCAGATGCTTTAACTGGTTCTGTGATGGCTGTCAAAAAAGACGTTCCAGTTATTCTTGTCAATCAAAATAAAGTTGATAACTCAGTTAAAGACTATGTGAAAAAGCAAAAAATAAACAAGTACACAATAATTGGCGGAACAAAAGCAGTGGATCCGTCTATTTCCATAAAACTATATAGCCCCATTATTAATAAAAATAGCGAAACACTTCGATTGGTGAACAAGAGTAATTCACTTTCGAAAAATTTTGTTCCAAAGAATTTAGTTGTTCCAAATATTCGTTTTTCGACAACTATTCCTGAAAGAAAAAAGGTAAATAAAGAAGCGGGAGCAGCATTAGAGAAAATGTTCAGAGCAGCTAATCAAGCGGGCATTACACTCTATGCTCAATCCGGTTATCGTTCATATGCTACTCAGAAAATGTTATATAACAATTATGTAGCTAGACATGGTGAAAAAGAGGCGAACCGATTTAGTGCAAAGCCTGGTCAAAGTGAACACCAAACAGGGCTTGCGATGGATGTAACAAGTAAAAGTGTAGACCTACAACTTGTTGAAAAATTTGGAGATACAAAGGAAGGAAAATGGGTAGCAAAGAATGCTGCAAAATATGGGTTTATCATACGTTATCCAAAAGGAAAAGAGAATCTCACAGGATATATGTATGAACCATGGCACTTACGATATGTAGGTGTGGAACATGCCATATTTATGGAGAAGCATCAATTAATTTTAGAGCAGTATTTGAGTGAATACTAATCGTCTTGAGCGTTCGTCTAAAAGAGGCGAACGCTTTATTAGTTACAATTTAAATGATGAAGTGGGGAATTCACTATAATCATACAATCTGTATAGAGGGTTGGATTTTGGGCTAAGTGGGAGGGACCTTTCTCTCAGGTCCCACCACTCTAACCTACTTCAGTGCTTTAAATACATTCGTTCTTGTTGCGTCTGAGATTACGCCGTAGCCGCCAATGATATTGACATTTGGTGTGGCTGGAAGTTCTTCTTGTAAGAAGTTGACGACGGATGTTGGTAAGTCACCATTGTTTACTAAAAGAATAGGTGCACCATTTTTTGCGGCAAGGGGTGAACCAGGTAAAGCATCGATATAACTAACACCACTAGCAAAATAAAGGGAAGATATATCTAAATCATCTTTAAAACGAGTGGCGATTGCCACGCTTGTATCATAACGACTTTTCCCTGAAACCCTGTCAATGTTCGTAATCCCAAGTTCCTGTAATTCCTTGATGATATTTCCTGACACTGCACCTTCACCGCCAATAATCGTAATTTTTGAAATGGAGTGTTCAAGTACAAAATTTCGAATCTCATCAGGAAGTGAGTTCTGCTTTGTTAATAAAATTGGAATTTGTTTAATACCCGCATAGGGTGCAACAGACAAGGCATCGGGTGAATCTTTACCAGTTGTCAGGATAATTTCATTCTGAATGCCGACTTCTGCAGCTACCTGAATGGAGGTATCATATCTACTCTTTCCTGCTATTCGCCTCACGGTGTATCCTAATTCTTTTAAAGTGGATTCAATGGACTCTGATATAGCTGCCTTCCCTCCTAGAAGAAAAACAGTCGTGGGAGATAATCTGTTAATTTCTTCAAGAACAGAATCAGGTAATGAACTGCTGCCTGTTAAAAGCAAGGGTGATTCATTTTTCGTTGCAAGTACACTTCCTGTTAACGCATCAATTGGAAGATCTCCCCGTCCTAATATAACGGCGTTACTTTTTTCCTTCCATCCCTCGTTTGAAACAAGAATGCTTGTGTCATATCGTGAATTCCCATAAAGTTCTTTTAATAGGAACGTTTTTAAAAAATCCCCTGCGACAAAGCCTTCCGTTTCATCGGCTAATTGAATGGGATACCATTGAAGGGCATCAGCAGTAACAGGGTCCCCTGTAATTTTCAGAGGAGTGTCGGTAAAGAATTCACCAAGTATTGTACCAGCTTTAGATGGACTTTCCCGAAAGTTTACCTTCGACGTTGTTACTCCCATGGGTCCAGAGCCAAACCGAGTCACTACATTTTTAAGTGCTTTCCAATTAAGTGCCTCTGTATAGTAATTCCACGTGTGGGGAGTATCGTGTCCCAATGCCCATGAACCAGTTCCTTTTATTCCATATTGACTTGGTACTCGTAATTTTGCTCGTATTGAAGATTCATTCTCATACCAAATGACATACTCACCAGCTGATAAGATGGTTTTTCCAAGAAAACTCTGTTGTCCGTTAGGAATTGTAAAAGTTGCCTTTGGGGTTTGTGTTTTTTCATCAAAGTCGATCCTACCCTTATATTTTGACACTAAAGTCTCTACACTTGGGCCAGATATCCCTCTTCCTGCAAGAGTAACACCTTCCGAGGTTGGACCATCAGTCTTCCACAATCTCCCGTAAAAAGGAAGTCCTACTACAATTCGTTCCTTTGGAACTCCTTGATTAATTGCATACTGAACTGAGCGGGTGAAAAAGGAAATACTTGAGACTGGGCCAACTGGGCTTTGAGGAGATTCCCAGCTCTCATCATAGGCCATAATCATTAGATAGTCGGCATGATTGGAAAGCCCTTTATAATCATAGAAACCATGCCATCCTGTATTCCAACCATTCGGGTTGGCTGCAACTGCTACGGAAACCTCTTTGTGATTTGGAATATACTTTCGTAGAAGTCTTACGAAATCAGTATGAGCATCTCGATATGTATGATTTACACCTTCTATATCAACGTTGACACCATCAAGGTTATACTGATCAATTGCGAATGCGACCTCCTTCGCCAATTGTTCTCGTCGATCAAGTCCTTTTTTACCAGCTGTAATATTCCAATGGTTTGATAAAAAAGGAACAACTCTCATCCCTCGATTATGCATCTCATTGATGAAATCTGAGTCAAGTGTCCAGGTTTTAATTAACTTTCCATTCTCATCAATATCAAAATAGTTAGGAGAGACGACATCCAAACTTCCCTTTGTGCGATTGACCTGTACAAGATGTGACTCAGGTCCACCCATAAAGATGTAAGACATATTAAATAAATTTGTCTGTCCATTTGTTGGTAAAGCGCTAGGTAGTATTAACAGTAACGCTATCATTACGACTAGCAGAAATTTGACACGATTCATAGATATTCCCCCTCAAGCTTTTTGTTCAAGTAGTTCATTGGTAAGATGCTTTGAAGATAAAACCATCTTCAATAGGGAGGATTTCATAAGTAATTCCATCTTTCGTAAAAGTCTTTTCCTTCACATTTGATACATCAAAATTGGGTTTTACCCCAATTTCATGGAACAAGGCATCGACATCGTGAAATTCTATCTCTTGATGCATAATGTTTACAACATGACTCCAAGCAGTAAGCATTTTGCGGATGGTTTTATGGGAAGTTCCGTTACTATGTATTTCCAACCTTTGAACTAAATGTTGGTCCTCCAAGATTCGTAATTCGATTTGATCGGTTAACCTTGCGCGATAATAGTGATTGACTTCATCCGTTATTCCTTCTAACTTGTTAATTTCCAAGTTTGTCATTTGCTCTTGGACATAGGAATTCCAACGCTCCTTAAAATCATCAAATGAAAGTTGTGAAGATATATCGGTAGGGATCAGTTCGCTTTCTCCGCCCTCCATTGTTCGAGTTTGATGATTTTCCTTATTTTGATCCGAATCCTTCCCTTGATAGTCAGAAGTACAGCCAATCAGTAAAGAAATCGAGAAAAGAAGAATCGCAATTAGCTTCATATTCTTGTTCATATATTCACCCACATTCAAAAATGTCATTTTGTTATATCGTTTGAAAAAACTAGCAATCCATACATAAAAAAGTTTTCCAAAACCATGGATTATGGGGAAAATGAAAAGATTTTACAAAATGTTTACAATCTATACAAAAAAAGATAAGATAGGTGAGGAATTCACTAGGAAAATGGAGGCATAACCAGTGAAACATGTTGTAAAAAAAATAGACTATTTTATTCTTTTCGTACTTATTTTCATTGTGAAAATACTAATGTTTCGTTATTTTCTATATAAAGATGTTAATTTGTGGAAGCTCGTACTTACGGAAATCAGCCCGATTGTCTTTGTGATGGTGTTATTTGAATTTATATTGCGCAAAGGGAAACTGTGGGCTTATTTATTTTTAAATCTGATTCTTTCAAGCTTTTTGTTCTCAATCGTGATTTATTTTAGTTATTTTAGTACATTGCCTTCATATCATGATTTGACCCAACTCAATCAGGTGGGATCAGTCAGTGAAAGTATCTTTCTATTATTACGACCCGTACACTTTTTATTTTTTGTAGACTTTCTAGTCATCGTGCCACTGCTAATTTGGAAAAATAAATCTTTGAGTCAAAATAGAGCCTTCAAAAAGACTGGGTTAACGATCATTCTTGCTCTTTCATTAGCTATATCTGGAGTTAATTTGTTTATTGGAAAAGATGATAACATTCTTGACCCTGCTTCGATTGCTCAAGGAAGAGGAATGTTGCATTATCAAATACTTGAGTATTATCAAAGTAGAACCAACGAACCTGGAGACGTTCACTTTACATATCAGGATATATTAAATGTAAAGGGAGCTACTCGTATCAACCCAGATGCGTATGAATATTTCGGGGTTGCAAAAGACCGAAATCTCATTCTAATCCAAATTGAATCCATGCAAAACTTTTTAGTTAACCTAGATATTGACGGTGTTGAGATCACACCTAATCTTAATTCATTACTGAAGGATAGTTTTTATTTTTCAAATGTCTATCAACAAATTGGAGCAGGAAATACATCAGATGCTGAATTTTTGGTAAATACATCCCTTTATCCACTCGGAAAGCAGGCCGTTTCAAAGACACTAACTCACACTTCTTTTCCTAGTCTGCCGAAAGTTCTGAAGGAACATGGCTATTTAACCACGACTTTTCATGCCGATGAGATTACGTATTGGAATCGTAATACATTGTATCCTAGCCTTGGTTTCGATCGGTTTTATGATGACCATTACTTTGGGGAAGAGGACGTGATTGGTTTTGGTCCATCCGATGAGGTACTGTTTGATGGTACATTGAGGGCGTTAACTGAAATGCAAGAGAAAGGACAACGATTTTATGCACATGTCCTTACCTTAACCAGCCATACCCCATTTGAACTTCCAGAAGATAAAATTGGGATTGAATTACCAGAAGAGTTCGATGGCACTTTGGTTGGTAACTATTTGAAATCGATGAATTATACGGACAGAGCATTAGGTGAATTCATCGAGAACCTGAAGGAAACAGGGTTATGGGATAACTCGGTCATTGCCATTTACGGCGATCACTCAGGGTTACATGGGCGACTGATGATGAGTGAAGATAATAAACTTATGAAGGAACGTGTGTTAGGGTTGGGTTATTCACTCGTGCACCGATTTAATTCTCCATTTATCGTTACGATTCCAGGTGTCACAAAAGGAGAAGAAATCACGAGAATTGGTGGTCAAATTGATATTATGCCAACATTGACAAATCTTCTAGGTGTTTCGCTTGATGACCAAATCATTTTTGGACAAGACTTGCTTAATTATGAAAAAAATCTCATTGGAATGAGATATTATTTACCGACAGGTTCCTATATTGATGACAAAGTTTTATTTATTCCGAAGACCAGCCAACGAAATTCCAGAACCTATAATCTGATAAACAAACAGTTAATTGATGAAAAAGATGATTATGTAGAAAAGTATAATGCCATGTTACAATTATACGAATGGTCAGATGCATATCTCTATAATTTGCCAACTAGATAACAATAACAAAAGGCATTGCGTATTTTATTGCGCAATGCCTTTTCGTAAGTTATTGAATCTCCAGATGTTGTCTCAATTCTTTCGCAATCCGCTCTTTTTCTTCGGTAGAAACCATGTAGAAGAATCGTTCATTTATATATTCGCCTTCACCCTCGATTTTTAGGGTTTCAATACTATGACGTGCATCTGTGTAATTTTTTTGGAGTTCAAGCATTTCATCGAATGTCAGGTTTGTTCTAACATTTTCACCAATCGCACCAAGGATGTTTGCAAAGTTTGTGACAGATTTAATGGAAACTCCTTTTTCTGCAATGGCTTGAATGACCTGCTTATGACGGTCAGTTCGTCCAACATCTCCGATTGGATTAGGGTCATTTTTTCGCATGCGTGAAAAAGCTAATGCTTCTTCCCCGTTTAAATTAATTTTGCCTTTCGCAAAATAATGACCGTTATTTGAAAAGGCAAACTTGTTTGTAACCGTAATGCCACCGACAACGTCAACGATGTCCTTAAAGCCCTCCATATTAAGTGTTACATAATAATCGATAGGAACTTGAAGGAATTCTTCGACGGTATCGAGTGTCATGTCGAGCCCGCCGTATGCATGTGCAGCTGTAATTTTATCCTCTTTTCCAATACCGACCATTTCAGTTCTTGTGTCACGGGGAATACTCATAACCTTCATCGACTTTGTATTGGGATTAATTGTGATCAAGTTTAATGAATCGGTACGACCCTTGTCTTCTTCATTGGTAATTTCATCTGTTCCAATTAATAAAACTGAAATGGGATCCTTTCGTTCTAGGTCAATTTTTTCAGACCTTTTCTCAGAAACCTCTCGCTCAATTGGTTCATGAATATCTTTTAATGTGGAATTGACTGTAAAATAGACATACAGGGCTACTCCCACGATGATCGCTAACAGGACAGCAACGACGGAAAATAAGATCTTTTTCCGCTTTTTACTTTTTTTTGTCCGATTTTCTCTCAAATGACATCTTCCTTTTTATAAAATCAATATTTTCATAACGTGTAAGTCTATTAAGATTATAGTCACAACTTGTCGAATTCTCAACAGTAATAATCTACAATCAAATGAAAATAAAGGGAGTTGTCATGTTACTATAAAAATAGCAATAGTAATAAAAAGAAGGATCCTAAAAGGAGTGGTAACGTGAAAATTCGTAAGGTCATTATCCCAGCTGCTGGTTTAGGGACGAGGTTTTTACCAGCCACGAAGGCACAACCAAAAGAAATGCTTCCTATTGTGGATAAGCCTACAATCCAATACATTGTGGAAGAAGCGATTGCATCAGGAATAGAAGACATTATTATTGTTACTGGTCGTGGGAAACGCGCAATCGAGGATCACTTTGATAAATCCTATGAGTTGGAAGAAACATTGGCAAAGAGGAAGAAATGGGATGCACTTGAAGGGGTCCAACGTATTTCGAATATGGCCAACATTCATTACATTCGCCAAAAGGAACCTCTAGGACTTGGTCATGCAATATACTGTGCGAGACGTTTTATTGGGGATGAGCCTTTTGCTGTCATGCTTGGCGATGATATTATTCAGTCCACACAGGAACCTTGTATGAAACAACTCATGCATGTTTTTGAACGATACCGCTGTTCTGTTATTGCAGCTATGGAAGTGCCGAAGGAGTCTGTAACGAAATATGGAATCCTTGAAATTGGACCTCAAGTTGATCAAAAAGTCCTTCAGGTAAAGGGGTTAATCGAAAAGCCAGCGATTGAAGAAGCACCTTCAACCTATGCTATCATGGGGAGATACATTCTCCAGCCTGAAATCTTTGACATCCTTGAAACGTTGCCAACTGGTGCAGGAGGAGAAATTCAATTAACGGATGCGTTACAGAAGCTAAACGAAATTCAAGCCATACTCGCTTATGAATTTGAAGGAAAACGCTATGATGTAGGAGATAAGCTTGGGTTCATGAAAGCATCTATTGATGTAGCCCTTCAATATGATGATTTACGTGAGGAATTGATTACATATATGAAGAAAATAGTCGAAACTCGTTAATTGTTGGATGTGCTTCTACCCAGTTTGGTAGGGGCTTTTTTAGTGAACGAAATCCGACATTTCGTGACGTATTTTAGCTACAAAAAGTTCCAAAACTTCCCCTTTTGTTACATAATCTTAATATTACCGCCAATATCTGCATGTTAGAATGGTAGTATTCAAAAACGTTCGTATAGATAGAGAAGAAAGGGGAACAATCTTGCAATACATAAATCCTTATTTACGAAATCATTTCAAGTTGACATTCATCATATCCGCTCTGTTCATCGCGTTTATTTATCTTCCGTCACAAACAGAGGCTTCAGGGGTTAGCGTTGATCGAATTAAAGGTTCTGACCGGTATGCAACTGCTGTTCAGGTTTCACAAGAAGGGTGGGACACGGCGGAAACGGTTGTACTTGCAGTTGGGACAAACTTTCCCGATGCACTCGCTGGTACACCCCTTGCCTATTCGCTTAATTCTCCGATTCTATTAACTGCAGCTCATAAACTACCAGAAACCACAAAAAAAGAGCTTCAGAGATTAGGAGCAAAAAAAGTCATCTTACTAGGTGGAACAGGTAGCATTTCTGAATCGGTTGAGTCCGAACTACGAAGTCAACACTTACAGATTACTCGCATTAGTGGACAAAATCGCTATGAGACTTCAGCAGAAATTGCAAAAGCGATGAAGACAAAAGCGGATACTGCTGTAGTTGTATACGGTGGGAATTTCCCAGATAGTCTATCAATTGCTTCGTATGCAGCGAAGCAGGGATATCCCATTCTTTTAACAACACAAAACTCCATCCCCAATTCGATACAAGAAGTTTTAGGTTCATTTAAGAAAACGATTGTTGTGGGAGGAGAAAAGGCTGTGTCAGACAATGTGTTAACAGCATTACCAAATGCCAAGCGTGTATTTGGACAAAGTCGCTATGACACTTCAGCAACGATTATTGATACGTTTAATTTAACAATGGACAAGGCGTATCTTGCTACTGGAAAAGAATTTGCAGATGCTTTAGCGGGCTCCGTCCTTGCTGCTAAGAATAATTCAACCATCCTATTGGTGGATACGAACAAAGTGCCTGCAGCGATTGAAAATACCATTAAGAATCATACTATTAAGAAGCTAACTATCATCGGTGGAACCTCTGCCGTTTCTGATGCAGTTGTTCAACAGTTAACATTTAATAGATCCGACATCATAGCTGGTATCATTGAAACAGCAAAGTCATTACAAGGGGTGCCATACACATGGGGTGGTACTACAACGAAAGGCTTTGATTGCAGTGGGTATTTAAATTATGTATACGAAAAACACGGTATCTCATTACCACGTACAGTAGCTGATATATATAAGGCAGGTACTACGGTGAGTTCACCAGAAATTGGAGATATTGTTTTCTTTGAAACATACAAGGCTGGCCCCTCACATGCAGGCATTTATTTGGGGGATGGCAAGTTTATTCATGCAAGTTCATCTCAAGGTGTTACAATCACAGATTTATCAAGTAGTTATTTCAAACCAAGATATTTAGGAGTCAAACGAGTATTATAAGAAAAGGGGCGTCCACCGCGGGCAGCCCCTTTTTACATGTTATTTTACCTTCTTAGCAAATCTAATTTGATTTTCGTCTGTTGAAGTAGATTGATAGCCTCCATTTGGAGAATATACCTCCTTGTAAAAACGGTCAAATAGCTTTGCATCGAGGGACCATACTACTTCATTTGATACCGCTGCTTTTCCTCCTAAAATGGCCATATCAATGACATAAGGGACATTTTTAAGATTTGTATTGAGAAAGGCATTTGTTTCCTTTGGTATTCTAGTAGAATCCACAAGTAATAGGGGGTATCCAACTTTTGCCGAAACCGCTCCACCAGATAGGGCGTCAGGGAAGTTACGACCTGTTGCAATTAAGAAACCATTTGTATCATTAGAAGGAATAAAATGCTGCAGTACTTTCACATTGGTTTCATATCTTGTCTTTCCAGAGAGACGCTCTGGGTTTGGCAGTGATTGAAGCACTTTGTCAGACACCACACCAGTTCCACCAACCACATATGTCTTCTTGAATCTATATTTATCAAGGAATTCTTTCGTTTCCTGTGGGATTTTATCTTTCTCTACGAATACGATCGGCATTTGTAGACTAGCTGAAAAACTGGAAATCGATAATGCATCAGGAAAGCTTTTTCCATTTGCGATAATGACCGAACCATTTTGCTTCGCAATGTGCTCGTTAATGATGGAAGCTGTTTCATACCGATTATCACCTTTTAATCTTACCGTTCCATATCCGATCTTTTTTAACTCGTTTTCGACAGTCTGAGAGACTGCGACCGTTCCTCCCAAAATAATCACGTCAGTCGCGCCTAACTTCTTAATTGTATCAACTGTTGATGTATTCAATTTTGAAGGAAAGGTGAGTAAAATCGGTGTGTCTAGCTTATATGATAGCGCACCGGCTGATAAACTATCAGGGAATGATTGGTTGCTTGCAAGGATGACGAATTTACCTTTTTTGTTACCAAGCTTCTTTTCAGAAAGTGCACTCCATCCTGCTAACGCCATTTCATTTGATGTATCAACGGATGTTTTTCCATAAATTCTTGCAAAGGTATCATATAATTGCATGGCGCTCCAGGCATCGATGGCACCATTTTGATGGTATTGTGCTCCATTATAATCTGCACTTGTAAATTCCATTAGCCATCTTATTTGGTCATGTGTCAAATTTGGATATTGGCTTTTCATAAGACCAGCAAAGGAGGCAACCATGGGTGAAGCCATGCTCGTCCCACTTAGATATGCATATGGCATTGTGGAGTTCATACTCGTTGGTATCGTGCTGAATAAGTCTGTTCCAGGTGCTGCAATCGTTACCCAATTGCCATAGTTTGAATAATCGGCCAGTGAATTCGCTATAGTATCAATTGCCGCAACACTCAACACACTTGTTAAGGCAGCGGGATATTGTTGCACATTTGATCCATTATTGCCTGACGCCGCAACAACGACCACGCCTTTTTTGTAAGCATATTGAATGGCATCGTCAACGTACTGACTATAACGACCGCCTAGGCTTAAATTAATAATATGTGCTCCATTGTCAACAGCATAATAAATTCCTTCTGCAACATCAATCGTACTTGGTGCTTCATCTCCCACCTTGATCGGCATAATGGATACATTTTTGGCAATTGAAGCAACCCCAATTTTATTATTGGTTTGTGCTCCAGCTAAGCCAGCTACATGCGTTCCATGTCCATTTCGATCAGTTGGCTTAGAGCCAGGGGTAAGGGCATTGTAGGGTTTGACAATTTGATTTTTTAAATCGGGATGATTCATATCAATTCCTGAATCAATTACAGCAATCGTTATTTTTTTCTTCGGTGAATACAAATCCCAAGTGAGTGGAACATTCACATAATCAAAGTCGAACTTTTGATAGTCCCTGAAATATGGATCATTTACGGTCCCAAAGAAAGAATAATCGATTTCCTCCTCTACATACTCTACATTTGGTTTGTTCTCGTAGTGCTTCATTGTTTTGTGTAAATCCTCTTGCTGTACCTGTATAATCTCGACGTTGTTACTGTTTTGAGTAGATTGAGTGGAAAATTCATGGTTTTTGTATTTCACTACGACTCTCTTATTCTTAGTTTCTTCTTGTTTTGTTTCTGCAGATGATAGAATAGGAGCAATTAAAAGAGAGGATACAACAAGTGAAATAACGGCAACTGATTTGAGAAGTCGCTGCATTTAATAACTTCCTTCCTAGTTTAATGATGGTTCTAAATTCATAATTATGTTGGAAGATACTTAAATAGAAGTGCTTGTACAAAAAAGAAGCTCTACCAATCATAGTTGATAGAGCTTTTGTCAGGTACACTGGCTACCTGTCGAGTAATAACCTTTGTTCCGTTAAAAGGAGTCAACATCTGCTTGGGTTAAGTGCCAGCGTACATCGTTGTGTTCTTGTTTTACAACTAGTGGCATTGGGCTTTTAACATGGAAAAAGAATGATCCTTTTAGAATCTGATAGTACTCACTATCTTTTACCGCCCAACTGATAAGAAATCTCGTGTGAACTCGTTTTTTTACTTCTTTTATTACAGATTTCCTATTTGGTCCTACGACATCGAGTAAATGAGTTTTATTTCCTTCGAAACGAACCATTGCATAACCATTGCCTTCCGACTCATAGACATAATAGTTACGAGTCGGATGAAGGGCAAACCGCTGTTTAAGGAATTCAGAACTTCTCTTTACGTGAATCTCTTCTAATGGTGTATCGTACGTTGCTAATTTTTCAAGGTTTGCTTCTTTAATAGGAAGCCAGTTGTGCTTTCGACTAGGAAATAGTTTAGGTGATAACATGAGTGCAATATTGCCTAAGTCGATTGCTTTCCCATATTTGAGGAATGCTGCTTTTGCAATTTCTGCAGGAAATCCATACACATTTTGAATGTTTCGTTTTTCAAGTTCTTCGACCATGCGAAGTACAATTTGTTTATAGATTCCTTTTCCCTGATGGGCAGGGTGGACCATGATATCGACACGTTCTGCGATGTTTTGATCAAAGACGATACATGCAGCATGGCCCACAATTTCACCATTTTCTTCATAAACAACAATTATCGGATCACCGTTACCTAAGACTTTGAACTTCCATTCCCATTCATCTAAACTACGCTCTTTCTTAAATACAGCTTTAAATAAATGGTTAATTCCAATTTCATCATGTGGTTGATACAATCTAATCATTTTTCATTCTCCAATGAGTGGTGTAGGGAGCGTAATTCCTCACGAGAACGGATCGTTACGGCTAATAAGGTAAAGAAACATAATCCGAAGATATCAGCTTCCCAAAGGTTGTAGACAAGCCCCATAAAATAAGCGGCAAGGATAACACCGATCATCACCATCGAAAGTCTTTCTTCACGTCTCTTCCAAAACGTAACTAACATACTTAGTAAGAATACGGCAAAGGCAATTACACCAAGTGTTCCTGTTTGGACAATAATTTGGATGTATTGATTATCGGAATAAAATTGATAGCCAATTTCATATTCCTCATAAATAGGTGAAATCTGTCTTAAGGATGCAGAGTCCCCGAATGTCCCAAATCCAGTTCCGATGATTGGGTTATCTAGAAATACTTCAAATCCTTTTTTGACAATAAACAATCTTCCAGACCCTTGACTTGAAGTAATTGTATCATCACTGAACGTACTTCCAATTCGGTCGATAAAACCTGATTTACCTTCTTGGTCGTATTGCTGAATTTGTTTTACTTTTTCAGCACCAATATCACTTTTTTCAATTAATGCTGTTAACCCTGTTAAAGGTAGTACAACAAGAATGGTGGAGAGAACCGCTGTTTTGAGAAAGTCCTTTAAAATAAAATATCTCTTTGAAATAACGAGATACGTGATAAACATGACAGCAAAACCAATCCATGTACCACGAGAATAGGTTAAGATAATAATCGCAAACACAAACCAATTCAATACGGTAATAAGCTTAGAACTAAAAGCTGGAACATGGCGTTTGATATAGACGAAGAATAGGAATACAAATGATAAGTAAATGGACAAAACATTTGGATTTCCTAGCATGCCATAGATTCGAACTCGGTTCTTTGCAGATAGTGCCATCTGTTGCCAAACTTCTGGTAATAAGAATGTACGGATAAATAATTTTTCGGCAACTGCTTGAATGATAATCGCGATAACGGTCCAAATCGTAATCCATAGAACATTCTTTACGTCTTCTTTCGTAATGTTCATGCGTTTAACAATGTAGTATACAAGATACATCAGTAAAAAAGCACGAATTTGTAGGATTACGGTTATAATAGGCATTCCCGTAACAAAAAGTGAGGAAATGCTACCAATAATTAAAAATGCAAATAATCCATATTCAAACAATTTAAATTGGAATAAGCTTTTTAAATTTGAGCGTGCGTCCCAAATGGTCTTGAATAGGGCACCAAAGATAAGAAAATCTCCTATATATCGTAAACTTCCGACGTATTCAATGATGAATGGTCGTATCGGCATATAGAGGAATAACAATAATATGGCATTTTTTGGCCTGAAGAAGGCATAAATAAATAAAACAAGTCCAAGCACATACCCTAATATATTTACCTGCAAAGCAGTAATAATGAAAAATAATAAAAGTATGGCTAGCCAACTAAATTTATCTGAATGCTTTTGTATAAAATTCATGAAACCCCACCTAAAGACTTATTTGTTTTTTATTAAGTAGAACTCTTTCTTTTCCTTGTAATTCTGATAAATCGCCCATAATAACGTAATTGAACGATTGGCTTGTTTAAAAATATGATCAAAACGAGTGAGCTGGGCTTCTTTTAAATTTGTTGATTTTTTAATAAAAGAAGCAGGTGTTGAACGAATGAATCCTTCAACGGCATCTGTTGGATGGTTGGTAAGATTCGATTTAAGCTTTGCTAGTAGATGAAACCCATCAAAAGCAATCACCTGTGATTTAAAGGCCTTTGTCGCTTCAACTTTATCCTTATATTGTTCACTAATATCAATTAACATATTAATTTCCTGAGGTGGAAACGGACAGTTTATTTCATATTCAATGACAGCCTCTGGTTGGTGTTCGCTTACTTTTAGCCCGTCTGCAACGGCGTGTGCAGTGTGTACATGGTCCGTATGTGCATCAATAAAAGCCGTTGTAAAAATGAGATCTGGTTTTAACTCATCGATGATAGCTGAGAACTTCTCAGGAGATGCTTGCTTATACACTTCTCCGTCCTCATAATCAAGGTATCTAATCGAGGTAATCCCCAACAGATCCCGAATTGACTCAATTTCCGATTTACGCTGTGCAATGATAGCAGACTGATCAATAGGGCCATTGCTTTTAGCTCCGTTTGTCACAAATACAATGTGGATCTTTGCCTCAGATTTTTTTAAACGCATCATTGTGCCACCTAACCCAATGGTCTCATCATCAATATGAGGTGCAAACACAACAATCGTCTTACCTTGATCGATACTTGTGAGTGACATGCTTCCTTGATAGTGTTTAGCTAAGACCTTTTTGGTTATGGAGACTCCAACTGGTGATGCCAGTTTCATTAATAACTGTTTCATACTCTCATCCTTTGTTTACCCTTGATAAAAATAGACTTACAGATTGCCCTTTGAATAATAATAGTAACATTCCATACACAATGGCACCGACAGTTGCTGTCACAACGAGGTACACGAGGATTGGAAGATTAGTTGTAAATGGTTCAACAATCCATAGAATTCCGATCATCCCCATTACTGCACCGATTACTTTTAAAGCTTCGATGGTGAGAACCTTCCAATTAAAGGGTGCTTCAATTCGTTGAAAAACAATGAGATTTAAGACAAAATATACAAATGCCATAACGGATGAAGCAAGTGGAATACCTATATGTGAATCAAGCCAAGTGATGAACAGAAAGTTTAACCCAATATTTAATAAGATTGAAAATAAACTGATTCGTAAAATCACATGCCCTTTGTTTCTTGAATAAAAAGCCTTGTTAATTGTATTCTGTAAACTAAAAAATAAAACAGATCCTACATAGAGGTACGCGACTAATACTGTTGCTTCTGTCGCATTTTGTGTAAATTGTCCTCTTTGATAGGCTAATGTAATAATTTCTGTCATCAACCACATCATTCCCACAATAGCAGGAAGAAGGATAGAGAGTGTAAGAATCAGTCCTTTTTCAATCGCAGACCTAAAGTCATCGACCTTATTTTGAGCCACAGCCTTCGCTAAAATTGGGAAAATGATAGTCCCAATTGTGACCCCGATAATTGCCTGTGGGAAGTGTGTAATATTCTTTGCATAGTTAATATAGGTAACAGCCTCAGGTGAGAGGCTCCCAGCAAAAATATTATCAATAAATAGGTTAACTTGTCCAACCATTACAGTAATCGCAACTGGTATAAAGATCATGAAGAAAGCTTTATTTTCCTTCCAATCAATCGGTCCTATTAATGTGTGTGATTTCTTTGGTACAAAGAATAATTTTTTCACGATAAACGACAGAATCGTTCCGAAGGTATATCCGTACGCAAAGGAATATACACCTATCTTTTCTGCAAATAAAAGGGCTGCAATAATGGACGAGCCCATGACAAGAATTTGAGAAACAACGGATAATGCAAAACGGTTTTCTGCATCTAAATAAGCTTCATAGACGGCATTTGCTGAGACAAATAAAACGGCTATAAAGAAAATAATGGATGATGTCTTTGCAATTTCCAGTGTTCCAGAAGTAAAGTCAGGAAAGATAAGTGGCATAAAAAAAGGAGTCGCCACTATCCCAATGACAGATATCACAAATCCGATGGTTATGGTACCCCGTAATACCTGTGAGAAATGGTGATGACTCTCACCACGTTCACTTGATTGGATATAGCTAGGAACAAAGGCATTTTTCATGCCAGTTGTAAAAAACAGTATAAACATATTTGGGATTATGAATGCTACTAAGTATGCTGCAGCCTCAGGTGAATCACCAAAATAATTCGCTAAAATCATATCACGTAAAAGCCCCGAAGCCTTTAAAAACAAGGAGGCTACCACTAATAATAGACTTGCTATCGCTAATTTCTTTTTCAATTTTCAAACCTCATCTCTATTTGTTAGAGTGGGTATAGTTTACCACAAAAGTAGGGTTTTCTCACCAGAAATTGACACAAAGCAACATAAATGTAAAATACGTAATTTCTGAATAGTAGTTCTTAAGGCGTAGGTATATATTGCTAATTATAATCTTCGTTATTCTTTTATTGAAATTTTTATAGTCTTATAGAGATACCAAATAATAGGTGTTATAATGTAGAATGTTGACGAAATAAGAATAAATATGGGGGTAGACGATGAAGATTAAGTATTTGGGATTCATCTTTTTGTTGTTTGGGGTGTTTTTATTCACTGCTCCAAATAATAGTTTTGCAGAAAAGGTTTTAGTCGTTGACCCTGGACATGGTGGAAGATATGGAGGAACATGTGGATTTTCTGGAAATACAACAGGTATTTGTGAGAAGGATGTGAATCTGCAAGTAGCGCTTAAACTTCGAGAAGTATTGAAAAATAGCGATATTACAGTTCACTTGACACGCACAAAGGATGTTCATTTTTCACCTTATCTACAAAATGCAGGTGGAGATATGGATCTAAGAATGAAAAATGCAAATGGATTTGTCAGAGGGAATAATGACAATAGTCTGTTTGTGTCGATTCATCACAATGCTGCAGCAAGTCCTTATGTAACGGGTTTAGAAACCTACTATTATGATGGGAAAAATCATTACAGTAAGCAATATCCTCCCGATCCTATGCAACTTCAGTATTTAAATGAAAGTAAACGTTTTGCAGAAGAGGTTCATCCACGTCTAGTATCAAACCTAAAACGCCCAGACCGAAAAATACATAATCATATGAGTTTTTATGTGCTTCGAAATGCACAAATGCCAGCTATTCTGGTAGAGTTAGGCTTTATGACAAATAAGCAGGAAGAGTCATTAATAAAATCTGCATCCTATCAGCAAAAAGCCGCTGAAGCAATTGCAGAAGGTGTTAAGCAGTATTTTAAAGTTTTTGAGGTGTACTCAGTCGAAACTGATAAAAAACTAGGAACTTTTGAATCGAAAGATGCTGCACTTGCGTTTGCCAATAAACAGACTCAAGTGGTACGAGTCTTTGATAAAGATAAGCAAACGGATATTTACATAACAAATAATTTTGAAGTTTATCACAAAAGTACTGGACTGTTAGGTAAGTTTGCAACCGCAGAAAGTGCAATTAGTTATGCGAAAAAATGGAAAAACACAAGAGTAACGTCAGTAGAGAACGATTGGACCATTTGGTCAAATTATGTTACTGCTGATTATGAACTTTATGTAGGAAATAATTTACAGGATCGTTATTTCGATTATTCCTATGCATTAGCTCAAGCTTCAAACAAAACAAATGCAAGAATTGTTAAAAAGTCAACTGGAGATGTTCTTTGGAGTAACCAACCAAATCAAAAGGTCACTAGAACGATTACAACGAATCGAATCTCTGGAAAAGACAGGGTGTTAACAGCCGTTGCTATATCAAAACAACTATATCCGAATGGTTTTCCAGCAAATAAAGAAAATAAAACAGTCATCCTTGCAACAGCACATGATTTTGCAGATGCACTCTCGGCTGGTCCTTTGGCGAAAGTATATGATAAAGCTCCAATTTTGCTTACGCGAAAAGATAAATTGGATACAGATGTCAAAGAAGAACTTATTCGTCTTGGAGCAAAAAAGGTTGTTATTCTAGGAGGAAAAGAAGCTGTTTCTGTACAGGTTCAGGACACGCTTAAAAAACTAAACCTTGAAACAACACGTATTGAAGGAAAAACGAGATACGACACAAACCAAGCGATTATCAAACAATTAGGTAATGTCAATGGTGTATTTGTAGCATCAGGTACAAGCTTTGCAGATGCGCTTTCGGTAGCTCCAATTGCTGCAAAAGAAGGTTGGGCAATTGCTTTAAGTAAGCGGGATGACCTGACGAAACAGACAGCGCAGCTACTTAATGGAAAAGATGTTGCGCTTGTAGGTGGTACGGCCGTTCTCTCAACTGAGCTTGAGAAACAAGTTAAAGCTCAAGGAGTTACGAAGTTCATTCGATTATCAGGTGAGACACGTTATGATACACTAGCAAGTGTATTGTGGTATTTTAAAGATAGTCTTGCATCAACTACAATTAATCTTGCAACAGGTGTTAATTATCCAGATGCATTAACGGCATCTCCACTATCAATTGGAACGAATGCACCGCTTATTCTAATTAATGGAGACATACCAAAGAGTATTGAATCATTCCTATTGGAATACAAGTCAATCAATCAGATTGATCAAATCAACGTTATTGGCGGAACTGGGGCAGTAGAAACCACCGTTATTGAATCCATTAAGAACGTGGTACGTTAATGAAAAGAAAAGACTCGATAGCCCTATTATCGAGTCTTTTTTAAGAGGAGTGTTAAAATGAAAAAGATTGTTACTTTCCTATTTGTTTTGACTATTGCATTTGTCATTACGGCATGTGGAACAAGTCAGGAAGCTCAAGAAAAATCAAACCAAGGTACGACTGAGAATCAAGTTATTGAAGAAACACCAGAACAACCGGAAACTCCTGTCCAAGAAGAAGAAGGAGAGGTAGATTCGGAAGAAGAAAAAGCAGCTAAAGGATTTTTGGTCTATCGTCCTGAAGTTGGGGCTAAGAAAACATTTACTGATGATGGCGAAGTAATGTTCTCTGAAGAAGTAATTGCAGCAAATGATGAATATGTTCAAATTGCAATTGACCTAGGTGGTAATAAGACGATTCAAATATATCGTTGGACAGAAGATGAAATTGCACTTGTATTAGAAGAACGTGAAGGATTAGATCCACTAGTAAATCAGTTGAACTCTTTCACTCCAATGGAAGAGCCAGATGTATTACTTTCATCGAACGGAAATGCTGATTGGAAGGTTCTTGAATCAGGCGTAGACATTCAAGTCCCTTATGGTTCTTTTCAGGAAGTATATGTACTGCAAAAGGTAACCGATGAAGTTGAAGGGGCTGATACAATCTATACGAGGTATTTTGCACCGTCAGTGGGACTAGTAAAAGATGGGTTTGAGTTAACTGGTGAAGGTGGATACAAAGGCGAAGCAAGCTTAGAAACGGTTGAATAATGTGAAAAGAGTAGAAAAGGTTGATGCCTTTTCTACTCTTTTTTACTCTTATTTACCAAGAGTTGTCCCAGGATAGTAGAATTCTAGAATTTTATTATATTTAATTCCATCTCTGCCCATTTGGTCAGCGCCATATTGACTCATTCCTATGCCATGGCCCCATCCACCACCGTGAACAACAAACTTGTCTTTCGTAATTTCGATTTTCTCCACATTCACACTTCTCATATGGGTAGAACCAATAATAGACCTAATATTATAAGCCCTTTGGGAGAAAATGAGGGTATGTTCTTTAATTTCCCCATTTTCCATCACGAAAGTGTTAGTACCAGATTTGTCCTTAAGGAAATATTTAACAACCACTTTTCCGTTAATTCTTTCGTTTTCTTTGTATGATGTGTCAATTGAAACATCGGTGACTTCAGAAATTTTAATCTCATATTTATCTTTATCGTGTCGATTGGTATACATCCAGTTTTTGATATTTTCCATAATGGCTTGGTCTTTTTCGGAAACGGAATTCCACCAATCTTCAGGTTTTGTTAAATCTTTTCCATCCATATTAAACTGAACTTTATTTAGAGAGAAAGACCATTTTCTATATGGATTTCTTGTGTTTTTTAAATCATACGGGTCATTCTTTAGTTTTAAATATGGAAATTCGTTATTATCTGACCCATATACATTTGTATTGGAAAGGATTTTTCCTCCGTTACTTGAAGAGTATAAAGCATCAATAAGCTTTCCATTGTGTCGTAAGACTTGACCTGCTGTTTCATCAACCGCATTGTTTGAATTCACATATAAAGAAGGAAGGTCCTTCCACACATATCCTCCATATACGTGAGAACCAGTCGTATCATCTAAGCTTGTGGCTCTAACTGCAAATGTTCTTGCTGCCACTGCTAACGCCTTTAAGGCTTCTTTGTTCCATGAAGCTGGCATTTCTTCAGGTACAACACCTTTTAGGTATGTCTCTAAAGGTAGTGTATTATATGGTCGTACATACCCATTTTCAATTGTAAACTTCATGTCGTTGAAATAGGATCTACTCTGGTTAACGTTGTTGGCGTTCTTCCATGTTAATGTAACATAGTGATTTGAAGTGTCACCAGCAATCGCTTTGTTTATATCCTTTTTGGCCCCTTGACCAATCGCTCCATCTCCACCTAAATAATAGACAAAAGGAACACCGGTTGAAGATACCCATTTTTGAGACTCAGCAGGTAGAGATTCTTTTTTAGTTAATATAACAGGAGCATTCTTTCCAGCAGCTAATACAGCTCCAGGTAATGCATCGATAAATACTTGCCCTTGTGCAAAAAATAGATTGCTTTTGTCAAATGAGAACTTTTTGGCGATTGCTACACTTGTTTTATAACGGTCGTCACCTCTAACCCTTTGAGGGGAAGTTACACCTAGATTTTTTAGCTCTTTTTCGACATTCGTAGACACGGCTATTGTTCCACCAATAATCGTTGCTTTTTTAATAGAGTTTGCTTTTATAAATTCTTTTACACTGGTATCAAGCTTAGTAGACCTTGTTAATAGGATTGGAATTTGCTTACTTGCCGCGTAGGAAGCAATGGAAAGAGCATCAGGAGAATTTGCATCTCCACTTGTGATAAAGACTTCCTTGGGAGTTGTAATCTTCTCTGCGATAGAAACTGAGGTTGAATAACGGTCAGTTCCATTTATTCGTGTCACCTTATAACTTTTTCGTAGCTGGTCTTCAACAGCTTTTGAAATAGCACCAGTGCCTCCAAGGAGATAAACAGTTTCAGGGTTTAGAGACTTTATTTGGTTTAAGACTAAATCTGGAACTTCATCTGGTAATGTTAATAAAAGGGGTGCTTTAACCTTTTGCGCAAAAACACTTCCTGATAATGCATCAAGAGGGATATCGCCACGACCAAGCACGACTGCATTCGATTTACTCCAGCCTTCTTTTGCAATAGCTGCACTTGTTTCATAGCGGTTTTTTCCAGATAATGTTTTAGAAGAAAAACGGACTGGCGTAATTGAGAATGAATTTGCATTTCTTACTAGGTTTTGATTACCTTTTGAAAGGGTTAACTTTCCTCCATCCATTTTAACTGTGTAATTTTCTCCTGAAGTAAGGGTGATTTTATTATTGTCTTGAAGTTGATACGTTCCTGAGACATTTACCTTTACTTCTTTTTGGTTTTTTATGAAGTTTTTTAGTTTTACAGTTATTGGTTCGTTATCAACTGCTTGAACAGTGTTTGGCGTAGTAAGCCCAAGACTTGAAACAACCAGTGAAGCGGTTAGCAACGGTACGACGAGCAATTTCTTCAATTTTCTACCTCCTACAACAATATTATTCCATAATCATACAAAACTCTCTTTCATTCTACAATAGTTTCATAGACTATTTACAAGAAAATAGCTAGTTTTGGATGCTCTGAGCACCAAAGTAGTATGCATGAAAAATATCCAGTGAGGCAAAATATAACAGGGAAAACTCTGAATATAGCAAATGATTCAAAATATTATCAAGAGATGACATTTGTATTAAAAATAAACAATCTTTTAGCAGTGATAATATTTTTTGTTATAATATCCATTAGGTTTAACTGATTTTAGAATATATTCCTTTAACTTTTATAGGGACAAATACCAATCTTTGTGGACTCAAGCTTTGGCTGTTATGATGGTATCAGACTACTTACTACATAGTGGGGTCTACATGTCTCACTTCTTATAGGTCTATTGGACCGTGGGTATGCCAAGGTACATTATTGTGTGAAACGATGATCCGAACTAAAGGAGTTTTATAAATGGAAAGAGTATGTGTTGTAGGATTGGGCTATATTGGCCTTCCAACTGCTGTTATGTTCGCGAACCATGGTTTTTCCGTTCATGGTGTAGATATCAATGAAAAAGCAGTTAACATGATAAATGAAAAAAAGTTGCATATTGAGGAACCTGGTTTGCAGGAAAGGTTGGATCAAGCAGTTGATAGTGGTCAATTTCAAGCATCCACTACTCCTGTTGAAGCTGATGTGTTTATCATTGCTGTTCCATCTCCAATTAACCCAGATAAAACAGCGAATATGGAATATATTCGTGAGGCGACTAAATCGATTTTACCATTTGTAAGAAAGGGTAATCTCATTGTTTTAGAATCAACGGTACCACCACGTACTGTGGAAGATGTTATGTTACCTATATTAAAGGAAACAAATCTTAAAATTGGAACAGAACTCTATGTTTCACATTCTCCAGAACGTGTGATTCCTGGCCGAGTCTTTACAGAGTTAGTCAATAATGATCGAATTGTCGGTGGCATTAATGAAGAATCAAGTAAGCTTACGAAGCGATTATATGAAACCTTTGTAAAAGGGACAATTCATCTTACAGACGCAACTACAGCCGAATTGGTGAAGGTGATTGAGAATACGTATCGTGACGTGAACATCGCATTTGCGAACGAACTAGCGAAAATTAGTGATAAAATAGGTGTGAACGTTTGGGAAGCCATTAGCCTTGCAAACCATCACCCACGTGTGAATATTCATACTCCTGGACCTGGAGTGGGCGGGCATTGCATTGCAGTAGATCCTTGGTTCCTGGTCGGATTAGAACCGGAGTTAGCAAATATTGTACATTTATCTAGGCAAACAAATGATAGTATGCCAAAGTTCACGGCAAATAAGGCGAAAGAAATTTTAGAAAATGCGGGCATTCAATACCCGCGAGTTGCGGTTTTAGGACTTGCGTTTAAAGGGAATATTGACGACATGAGAGAAAGTCCATCACTAGAAGTGATTCACCATCTAGAAGAACTCGGACTAGACTATGCCGCTTATGATCCTCATATTAAAGAAACTAAGTTAACAAAACAAACACTTTCGCTTGAAGAAGCAGTAGATAAGGCAGATCTAATCCTTATCTTAACAGACCACACTGCCTTCAAAGAGCTTCAACCACAGGTTGTTGCTGATCAAATGAGAACAAAGATGATTTTAGATACAAAAAATTGCATTGATCGGAAATTATGGATCAAACATGGCTTTGATGCATTTGCTTTAGGTGATTCTAAAAATGAAAAGTCATAAAAGGTGAGAGAAATGAAAGAAACAATACTTGGAATTAATGTAAGTGTGGATTCGTATTCTGGGCTCATTTCCAAAATAATGGAAGATATTGACCGAAAGCGAAAATCTTTAATCGTAGCCATAAACCCTGAAAAAATTATGAAGGCCCAAAAGGATCAAGATTTACGTGCCTTGTTGAATTCTGCTGCCTATCAAATTCCTGATGGAGTTGGAGTCATCATTGCATCAAAATTAAAAAAAGGTTCCATACGCAAACGTATTACTGGTATCGACATGATGCTCAGGCTTTGCGAAGCGGCTAGGGACCATCATAAAAAAGTATTCCTATATGGGGCAAAACCTGGAGTTGCCGAAAAGGCAAAGCAAGAATTAGAAGTGATGTACCCTGGAATTCAGATCGTAGGAACGATGGACGGTTATCAGAAGGACCAGGACGTTGTCAAAAATGCAATCAATCAATCTCATGCAGAGATTTTGTTTGTGGCAATGGGAAGTCCTGCACAAGAAAATTGGATCATTGCTAATATGAATGACATCTGTCCAAGCATTTATCAAGGTGTCGGTGGTTCATTTGACGTCATATCGGGTAATGTGAAACGTGCGCCAAAAGGTTTCCAATCACTTGGTCTTGAGTGGTTCTATCGATTAATAAAAGAACCTTGGCGCTTGAAAAGGCAATTAATCCTTCCCGTGTTTTTAGTAAGAGCTTTACGTGATAAAGTAGGGACTACATAAGAAGAGAAGGCTGGCAGTATGTCAGCCTCCTATGTGGCCCCATTGGATCAAAGCCTTGCGCTTTTCTTATAATAAATGAACGATAGGATGAAATCTGTGAAAAGGGATCGAATATTAGTCATAAGCAACATGTACCCAAGTGAAGCATCTCCTACATTTGGAATTTTTGTAAAAAATCAGGTGGAGGCACTTAGAGAGCGTGGCTTAACAGTAGATGTTGTAGCCATTCAAAATCCTGCGAACCATAAAATGGGTGTTCTTACGAAGTATATGATGTGGATGTTACAAGCATTTTTCCTTCTTTTTGTCGGATATCGATATAAAGTGGTGCATGCACATTATGTATTTCCATCAGGTGTTTTAGGTCTTCTGTTTAAAAAAATCTGGAAATGTCATTTTGTTGTGACTGCTCACGGTAGTGACATTCATAAAATGGCGAAAATCAATGGGACAATTGAACGTATGACAAAGCTCATATTAAAGCAGGCCGATCATGTAATCGCTGTCGGACAAACACTCTATCAGGAGATACATGAGCAATTTGGCGTTAATGATTCAAAGCTCTCCACTATTAGTATGGGAGTAAATCGCCAAGTATTTAAGCCTTTAAGCTCAGAAATTGCAAGGAAAAATATTGGTCACCCATCAGGAGACCCAATGATTTTATTTGTCGGAAATCTGATCGAAGCAAAAGGAATTAAAGAATTGGTCTTGGCATTTGAAAAAATAAAGGCCGTTAAGCCTAATGCGTCTTTACATATGATTGGTCGTATCGCAAATGAATCCTTTTATCATCAAGTTAGACAAATGATAACTGAAAAGGGGCTGACAGATGTGACTTTCCACGGCCCAATGTCTCAAAAAGAGATCGCGCAGTGGATGTCAGCAGCAGATGTATTTGCATTACCATCATATAATGAAGGTTTTGGTCTAGTGGCACTTGAAGCCATGTCCTGCCATACCCCTGTCGTTGCAAGTGATGTCGGCGGACTTTCCTATTTGCTAGCTGACGGAGCGGGTGTCTTAATTCAGCCGAAGGACCCTGAATCATTGTATGTGGGGATTATGAAGGTTATTGAAAATGAAACACTTCGTCAGGGGCTAGTCAATAAGGGAGAACTCTTATCAAATGAAAATGACCAAGATTATTTAGTCGATAAAATTTTGACCTTATATGGAGTAAGTAGAAAAGAGCCTGCCCATTCGTAACATTTTGTTCATTTGACATCTTAAAAAAAGATGCTATATTAGGATGCAGGTGTAGAAGTGAAACTTTTATCTGTCAGTAACGTCTATATATGTGCTGGGAGAATAAATAGGTTTATGTACTAAATAAGTCGATCATACAGTTTTTGTTTTACTAGTTATCGAGATAACTAGATTATAATAATTAACCTGTTATGAAAAATAGTACAAAATAAAATAACTCATTATGTTTGTAAATATACTCGGTTTGGTTATCTTAATAACGAGGAGGGTCTGTATATGTTGTATTTGACCTTGATCTTATGTTTTATCACATCCATACTTGTTACACCCCTTGTAAAAAAATTGGCTTATAAAATCGGCGCTACCGATAAACCGAATCAACGAAAAGTTCATGAAAAGATTATGCCACGCTTAGGCGGTTTAGCGATATATATCAGTTTTATTATTGGTTACCTTGTTTTACGTCCAGAAGACGAATATGCATTTGCGATTCTTTTAGGGAGTTTCATTATTGTCATTACTGGTGTTTTAGATGACATGTTTGAGATTTCTGCAAAGTTTAAGTTGTTCGGTCAATTGCTTGCCGCAGGAATTGTGGTGATTTACGGAGGAGTTCAAGTAGATTACATCAATTTACCGTTTGGTGGGATTCTTGATTTCGAACTTTTAAGTATTCCAATCACTATTCTATGGATAGTTGGTATCACAAATGCAATTAATCTGATCGATGGACTTGATGGACTAGCAGCAGGAGTTTCGTCAATCGCCTTAATCACCATTTCTGGAATGGCGATTATTATGGGGGATGCATTCGTAACCGCAATGGGATTCCTATTATTAGGTAGTACCCTTGGATTTTTAATCTATAATTTTCATCCTGCGAAGATTTTTATGGGAGACACGGGTGCCTTATTTTTAGGATACATGATTTCGGTTCTATCTCTATTAGGTTTTAAGAATGTAACGATGATTTCTTTTATCGTACCAATCATTATTCTGGGTGTTCCGATTTCAGACACATTCTTTGCTATCATTCGTCGGATTGTCCATAAGCAGCCATTATCATCACCAGATAAGTCACATTTGCATCACTGCTTACTACGCTTAGGATATAGTCACCGTACAACCGTATTATTAATTTACGGAATGGCAGCTCTATTTGGACTAGCAGCAATTGTTTTTTCCCAAGCGACTGTCTGGGTCTCTATCGTTGTTCTATTCGTCATGTTATTGATTATTGAACTGGTTGTGGAGAAAATCGGACTTATTGGAAAAGGGTATCGACCTTTATTAAAGATTTATCGTGGACTACGATATTCATATGCAAAAGAAAAACAGTAAGTGTAGGGATATTCCCTACACTTTTTTGTGTGTAAAAAAACCGGCTCTATAATATTTGTTGGGGTTTAAACAAAATTTTGTGTGCATAAAAAAACACGCAAACTCCTCATTCTTTTATACTTGAATTGTCGAGAAACAAGTCTAAAGAATGGAGTTGCGTGTATATGGATTTTACCATGATTATTCCTGGATTAAAAGGGTCTATCCTAACCAATGTTGAAGAAGTGGGCGAAGTTATCCGCCTGTACGTTGAAATGGAGCGAAAAGTACATCGGTGCCCTAAATGTAATCAAAGGACGAGTAAAATTCATGACTATCGTATACAAAAAATTCAACACTTAAAGTGGTTTGAAAGAAAAACCCAAATCTTTTATAAGCGTAGACGATATGTCTGTGAATGTGGGAAACGTTTTTCAGAGAAAAATCCTTTTGTCATGCGTTATCAACGTACCTCAATAGAATGGAATCAAGCTATATCAATTAAAGCAATTAAAGGAAAAACATTTAAGGAAACAGCTGAAATCTACGGGTGTTCATCTTCAACCATTATACGTCGATTCGATCAAATTTCACGAAGTGAAATTCATCCGGTGGAAGAATTACCTACAGTTATAGCTATTGATGAATACAAGGGTGATACCCGCGAAGGGAAATACCAGTTAATCATTGCGAATGGGATAACAAAAGAACCGATTGATATTCTACCAAA
Organism: Bacillus nitroreducens; assembly: GCF_964021195.1. Taxonomy (NCBI): domain Bacteria; kingdom Bacillati; phylum Bacillota; class Bacilli; order Caryophanales; family Bacillaceae; genus Bacillus; species Bacillus nitroreducens. Next base: position 1,592,114 of record NZ_CAXHYI020000003.1, read on the forward strand.
TCGTTATAAACGTACGATAAAGGACTACTTAAGAAAGCACGGATCTAGAGTGCAAATAGTCATAATGGATATGAATCATTCCTTTAAAGCAGCCGTTCAAGAGGCATTGGGTAAACCTGTTATTGTAGCTGATAGATTTCATTTTTGTCGTTACATCTATTGGGGGCTTGATGGAGTAAGACGTCGAGTACAAAACCAATTTCATGGCTACGACCGTAAAAAGTGTAAACGTATGAAACATGTCTTTCATAAAGACTGCCAACGCTTAACTAAGGATGAGAAATGGCATTTAAATCGTTACTTGGAGATGTCGAATGAACTCAAACAAGCATATGAAATTAAAGAGGCATATCGTTCTTGGTTTTTACGTGCCAAAGAAAACGGAAAAAACAGTATCAGTATGGTTAAAAAGGAATTGGAAGAACTATATAAGTTAATTGAGGATTCAAAGATACCTGAAATGATTAAAGCAATAAAGACCATACAAAATTGGCAAGTTGAAGTATTAAATAGCTTTGCCTATGAATATTCAAATGGGTTTTTAGAGGGAATTAATAATTCAACCAAAGTTCTAAAGAGAAATGCTTATGGATTTAGAGTTTTTGAACGCTTTAGGGCGAAGATTTTATTAACACACAAGTATAAAAGAATTGGGGTACATATTGGTTAACCGAGTTGGTGTGATTCTCCTCTATAAAAAATGATGAATGGTACCATCCATCATTTTTTATAGAGGCCACCAAGCGTAGCGCGGTAGCCTAAAACCCCAACATTTGATTTAGAACCAAAAAACCACCCAAGTGGGTGGTTAATTATTTGCGCCGATTGTTGAACTTGTATCATTACGCTCTCCAAGTTCATTGATTTCTAAATGCTCTCTTAATGTGGTTTTAATTTCTTCTAAATTGGACTGGTCAAGTTGATAGTAATAGCCACGGGATGTCCATAAATCGGCACCTTGTAATACGAGTGAATCAACTTGTAAATTTTGACCAGATGTTGCATAGTCATGTAATGAAATCATTTCTCCAAACGAAAGGTTCGTGGTGATGTTGTCTCCTAGTGCTGTAATGACATCACTATATTTTGTAATGGAACTAAAACTTGCTGCTTTTTCAATGATTGCTTTTACAACAAGTTGCTGTCTTTTCCCTCGCTCAATGTCATTGTCTATCTTCCGTGTTCTTGCTAATGCCAAAGCTTCCTCGCCATCAAGGTGCTGTAATCCTTTTTCTAAATGGATTGCATTTTTTTCATCTTTACTGTTTTGTTCAGAAAAGGATACTGGTACATCGACCTCAATGCCTCCAAGGGCATCCACGACATCAATAAAGGCTTCAAAGTTCATACGAACCATGTAATCAACTGGGATATCAAAAAGTTCCTCAACAGTAGCTATTGTGCCATCTGCGCCATTGAATGCATGTGCGTGATTTATTTTATCCTCTACACCTCTAATGGGATCATACACAAGTGAATCACGCGGGATGCTCACTAATTTGACGGATTTTTGTGATTCATTCAAGGTTGCTAAGATTAAAGCATCTGTTCTAGTATCCGCACCCATTGATCTTTTTTCACTATCATCAATTCCCATGAATAAAATAGAGATATTATCATGCTTAGGGTCGACTGGTTCAATACGTTTTTCAGACTTTATTCCACGATTTAACTCAGTTTTTGAATCTGCAGCAGCATCAGCTGCTTGCTTTACCAAGTAAGCCCCATATAGACCAGCTCCTACAATGAGTAGTAGCAGTGGTAAGACAATAAATATTAACAGTCTTCTTCTACGTTTTCGCTTTTTTAATTGCGTTCTTCGTGTTTTATTGGCCATTCATTTTTCTCCTCAACAAAAAGATGAAATTACATGTCTACTTCTAAATATGTCACATTACCCTCAAAAATATCGGCTCTCGCATTCGTAAGCTCTGTCATCCATTCGGTAAATGGTTCTTTTTTATTTTCTTCTACATAGGTTTCGATTTCTACAGCATCTATATACTTTATTTCTTTGATTTGGTAAATGGAGGAACGCAATTCATTTTCAACTTTACCAAGCAAGGTATAGTCAATCTTGGTATGCATGACCCTCATTAATCTGCGCTCAACAATACCAGTTGCATCAAGACCTTCTGAGGTAGATTTTCCATATGCACGGATAAGCCCACCAGCCCCTAATTTTATTCCGCCAAAATATCTAGTTACAACAACGACTGTATCCTTTAACTTTTTTTTCTTTAGGACTTCAAGAATCGGTACACCTGCTGTACCACTGGGTTCACCGTCATCGTTTGCTTTTTGGATATGATCGTTTTCACCGATCAGGTATGCTGAACAATTATGGGTGGCGTCCCAGTTTTGTTTTTTAATTTTTTGAATGAATTCTTGTGCTTCCTCTTCGGTTGTAGCGCGGTTTATATATGCGATAAAGCGTGATTTTTGAATATTAATTTCATGCTCGCCATATCCTTTTACTGTATAATAGGATTGTAGCATTCGTTAAAAACCTCCTATCGGGGCTCTTTGAAAGCAAAGATCGTACGTCAAATTTCGGCATGAACCGATTTTTTAAAAACAAGAAACTACAATTTTTCACATAGTTTTCAATGTCTAACTCCTGGCGCCATCAGCTTGAGGTCTTAAGCCAATCACTTCTGAAGGTAAAGGGCACCTTCTGTCAGTGCTCGTCTTAAGCTTGTCGCCGATAAGCGAGCTCCTTGCGCTTTTCTGATAAAATTTGCCCATTCTTCTATTATAAAACGACATAATTTTTACATCAATGCTTTGTTATAGGTATAGCTTGATTGTAATACAAATTTAATTAATATGAAATCCTATTAAAAAGAAATAAGGATATAATCTACGTTGATGGAGGTAGGAACATGGCCACCAAAGGACTTGACAGTAAAGTTCTTGATTCGATATTGGAAAAAATGGTGAATACCGTTGACTATAGCAAAGAAGAAATATTTAGAATTGGTGAGCAATCTCGACAAGAGTTTTTGACGTTAACGGACGAGTTAAAGGAAATTAAAGAGCGGGTTGGGACGATTATTGAAGAAGTTGATCGTTTAGAAAGCTATTCTCGTTTTGCACGAAAGCGTCTTTCAGAAGTCAGTAGCCAATTTAACAAGTATTCGGAAGACGAAATCCGTAATGCGTATGAGAAAGCCCATGAATTGCAGATGCAATTAACTGTTGTCAAGCAAGAGGAAAAGCAACTGCGGGAACGTCGTGATGAGCTTGAGAGACGTTTGGTCGGCTTACAAGAGACAATTGAGCGTGCAGATCATCTTGTCGGTCAAATTTCTGTTGTTCTTAATTATTTAAATAGTGATTTTAAGATGGTTGGTGAACTGTTAGAAGATGCCAAACAAAAACAGGCATTTGGTTTAAAGATTATTGAGGCACAGGAAGAAGAGCGTCGCAAGCTTTCTCGAGAAATTCATGATGGACCGGCTCAAATGCTAGCGAATGTCATGTTACGTTCGCAAATCATCGATAAGGTTTACAAGCAAAGTCCAGAACAAGGGGTAAAGGAAATCCATGATTTACGCAAAATGGTTCGTTCTGCGTTATACGAGGTGCGTAGGATTATTTATGATTTACGTCCGATGGCGCTGGATGATCTTGGATTAATTCCGACCCTCAAAAAATACCTGTCCACTATCGAAGAATATAACGACAAGACTAAAATTTCATTTGTGTGTGTAGGGTCTGAAAAAAGAATACCATCAAAATATGAAGTGGCCTTATTCCGTTTGGTTCAGGAAGCTGTCCAAAATGCTCTTAAACATGCGGAAGCACGGGAAATTGTCGTCAAGCTTGAATTAGCCAGAAAACATGTAACGGTAGTTGTGAAAGACAATGGAAAAGGTTTTGATATTCGTGAAAAGAAACAAGACTCATTTGGCTTAATCGGAATGCGTGAGCGTGTCGATTTATTAGATGGTAACCTCACAATTGATTCAAGTGTTGGTGCAGGAACTGTTGTAATGATTCAGGTGCCAATGGAGGTTTAATTTTTTCCCTTTTAGCTAACGAGTTAATTTCGGACTAGTCATGATACCTTACAAGAAATGGTTATTTTCAAATGAACTACTAAATCAACTAGGAAACTTATATGAAAACTTGCATTTATACTATGTTAATACTGCCAAAGGCGTATTGACCGAAATTGCCTCGATTGTAAAATGAAAGGGGGAGGCGTTATTCATGAAAACAAGCATAGTAATTATAGATGATCACCAATTATTTCGCGAGGGTGTAAAACGAATACTAGATTTTGAACCAACCTTTCAAGTGGTGGCAGAAGGTGACGACGGGTCCCAGGCGCTTGCTCTCCTTGAGCAGCATAATCCTGATGTTGTCATCATGGATATCAATATGCCAAACTTGAATGGAATTGAAGCAACGAAACAATTAATTGACACATACCCTGATACGAAGGTCATTATTTTATCGATCCACGACGATGAAAACTATGTGACGCATGCCCTTAAAACTGGAGCAACTGGATATTTATTAAAGGAAATGGATGCGGATTCTCTAGTAGAAGCGGTCAAAGTCGTTGCAGAGGGTGGATCATACTTGCATCCAAGAGTAACTCATAACTTAGTAAAAGAATATCGTCGACTTGCTGTGGCAAGTGGAGGTTCTGTTTCATCACAATCATTTGCAGATATGGAAGTTCGCCGACCATTGCATCTGTTAACAAGACGTGAATGTGAGGTTCTACAATTGTTGACGGATGGACGAAGCAATCGTGGGATTGGTGACGACTTATTTATTAGCGAAAAAACGGTTAAAAACCATGTAAGTAATATCCTACAAAAAATGAACGTTAACGACCGTACTCAGGCTGTTGTAGTGGCCATTAAGAATGGTTGGGTAGAAGTTCGATAGATAAATAGATTGGTAGAAGGCTAAGCCCAGTTGAGCTTAGCCTTTTTGTTGTGCGCTATTTTACAGTAATCCCAAATAGCAATATCGATTAACAGTTTATCTATTTTTGGAAGGACAAGGAACTTTCCCCTCTGTCTCATTTATGGGGGTAGGTTGAATAGGTAAAAAGTAACAATTGCCAGACAATAACCGACAAATATTACTCCTTGGCCCCTATTTATTTCCCGAAAGTATGATAAATATCCTGTATTTTAGTACGAACCCCAGTTAATTTTTACAAAAAACTACAAAAAACTCATTTGATGTCGTTTTGTACAGAATTTTAAGTGTTTATAGAATGTTAAGACTATAGTAACATTTAGGTTGTTTCATATTGTTACCATTTAATGGGTTAAAAGGGAGGGATTTGATACTGGGATTTGTAGAAGTAACGAAATGTAAATGAGAAAGAGAGAGGGGAAACGTATTGTCGAAAAGAAGTAGATTTAACAAGTTTTTTACGAGTTTACTAATCTTCACACTAGTATTTTCATTTTTTGCTCCAGGATTTGTATCCGCAGAATCGGCCTCTACGAAAACGATCAACATAGATGAACGAAAAGCGATTATGAAACAAGTCATTGAGGACCAAGAAGCACTTGTTTCACAAAAACCAACGGTCCATCCTTCCTTAGTTAATCTAGATGGAGACAAGAAAGTGTCTGTTATTGTTCAGCTTTCTGAAGCTCCAGTTGCCCTTGAAAAGGGAAAAAAGGCATTAAAAGGCCAATCTTTTTCTGCAGCACAAGCAGCAGATGCTGAAAAGAAAGTCACTGCCCAACAAGCTGCATTTGAAAAAGAGCTAAAAGAAGCAAACATTAAAGGAATCAAAGGACATTCCTATCAGAAAGTATTTAATGGTCTATCTTTAACTCTACCTGCAAAAGACATCCAAAAGCTTGTGAATATTAAAGGTGTCGTACGAGTAGAGCCAGATAGTGAGCGTTATGCGTTAAAAGAATTAACTCCTGTTGATGGTGAAGTATCAGCATCTATGAACACGAGTAATTCATACCTTGATATTCCTGAAATTTGGGACATGGGGTATGAAGGTGAGAATATAAAAGTTGCAGTACTAGATACGGGAATTGACTATCATCACCCTGAATTCGAAGGAATTTATAAAGGTGGACATAACTTTGTACTGCATGGTAGTGATTATGCTCGTGACCGTGCGGAAGATGATCCATATGAGACAACTCCAGAAGATCGACCGGCTCATATGCCAGAAGTGAATAGTAGTGGTCGTACGTTCTATACGGATCATGGAACACACGTTGCAGGTACAATTGCAGCAATTGGAGCCAATAAATATGGTATTAAAGGGATTGCACCAAAGGTTGATTTATATGCGTATCGTGTGTTAGGTGCGTATGGAAGTGGATCTACCTCTGGTATTATTGCAGCGATTGAGAAGTCTGTAGAAGAAGACATGGACATTATTAATCTCTCATTAGGGGGAGGAAGCAACAGCGAAACAGCGCCAGATTCAATTGCGATTAACAATGCTGTAATAGCAGGTGTAACGGCAATTGTTGCAACTGGTAACAGTGGCCCAGGACGTTCTACGATTGGAAATCCATCCACTGCTGCCCTAGCGATTTCTGTTGGAAACTCAACCGTACCTTCAGATAAGTTTGAAGCTTTAATGACTGTTAAAGCTGGTGATTTTGAAGATGAGTATCCAGTGAACTTGATGGGGTGGACATTTGCTTCAAATCCAGAAGAGACATTATCAGGAACATTTGATGTTGTAGCGGTTCCAGGGCTTGGAGCACCAGCAGATTACGATGGCCTAGATGTAGAAGGTAAAGTGGCACTTGTATCTCGTGGTGAAATCGCCTTTGTTGACAAAATCGCTGCTGCAAAAGCTGCTGGAGCACTAGGGATTATTATCCATAATAATGTCGATGGTGCTGGACCAGCTGGATTTTTACTTGGGGATTCGTTTAAATTCATCCCTACATATGACATTTCAACTGCTGATGGACAAGCTTTCAGAGATGCCATTGCAGCAACTGATCAGAAGTTTGGCCAAGTCACTTTCAGCAATTATGTAAAAAGTGAACTAGAAGGAGACGATATTAACGATTCAAGTTCACGAGGTCCATCGACTCCGAACTTTGATATTAAGCCAGATGTTTCTGCACCTGGTACAAATATTATGTCTTCCGTACCAGCTTATGGAAAAGATTATCCAGATGCGGATTATTCGGAAAGCTATGACCGTTTCACTGGTACAAGTATGGCAACACCGCATGTAGCGGGAATTGCTGCACTCCTTTTATCAAAAAATCCTGATTGGGACCCATTTGATATTAAGGTAGCTCTTTCGAACACGGCAAAACAATTAGACACTGAAAAATATGATGTGTTTGCACAAGGTGCTGGACGCGTTCAACCTTTAGAAGCTATTCAAGCAGAAGCTTTGGCCTATGTATCTGACACGACAGATCATGCAGACGAACCAGCTGCCCATGAAAAAGGGACTGTTACGTTTGGAAAAGTCGTTCCAAATGCGGAAGAAGAAACGGTTCTCACAAAACAGATTGACGTGAGAGACTTAGTTGGTAAGTCCAATACTTTTGATGTAAGTATTGAGGTGACAAAAGCCGCAACAGGTGCATTATCGGATGCTAAGGTTACGGTCGATAAATCCTCATTTACACTTAATGGTAGTGAAACATTAACTGTTACATTAACCGTGCCTGCAGGCGAAGAGTCACCAGGTAATGAGTTACTGGGTTACATTCATATCGTAAGTGAAGGAACAAAATTAGCGTTACCATTTGCAGCTGCATTTTCTGATGCAGGTCCATCTGGATTGGAGTATTTCCAATTAACGGATTATGCTATTTCGCCAAATGGTGATGGGAAGTATGAGCAAACTCTACTTCAATTTGGACTATTAGGTGATGAAGACCTGATGTCGATTGAACTGTGGGATGCTTCTAACCCAGAGGGTGGACCATTTGGAGATGGGTATATAGGCTATTTTGCATTCCAACCACTTTCAGCTGGATACTGGCAACTTCCAATTGGAGGATCTTATTTCGATTGGGAAACAGATGAAGAGGTGGAAATTCCAGATGGCGTCTATACGGTTGATATGAATTCATGGGATTTAGCGAATCTATCTATCAATTTCCTTGACTATACTGGTCCATTGTTTGTAAAAACTTCTCAACCAGAAGTTGCATTTGACGAGATTGAAGGAGAAATTGAAGGTACTGATTACGTTGTAAAAGGATCGATTACAGATAAGTTTATCGATTTCAAAACAATTGTAGAAAATGTATTTGGTGAGAGATATGACGCTAACAACTATCTAACTATTTCTTATGAACTAACGAATAAAGATGGCAGTGTGGTTGGTAAAGGCCCAATTACCATTGAAGATGATGGTTCATTTGAAATACCTTTAAGCGAATTACAAGGTGGCGAGAACACATTAGTACTGTCTGTTGAAGATAGTGTGGCAAACGCTGCTGAGGCAGAAATAAAACTTCCAGTAAAAGAAGCGGAAGAACCGAAAGAATTTACGGTTTCATTAACACCTTCCACAACGGAAGAAACAGAAGGTCCAGTTACTGTTTCAGTTGCTACGGACAGTGAAGAAGAACTAGTGGCAGTTAAATGGTTAAAAGGTGAAAAGTCAGCTGCTGATTTTGTAGAGGGTGGTATTGATATCAGCCTTGAGGAAATGGCATTTAATGTAGATGAGAATGGAACGTATACAGTATATGCGAAAAATAGTGTAGGTGTAGAAGCGGTCCAAACGATTTCTATCGAGAATATTGTGGTACCGCCAGCACCAATCGCAATTGAATTAACACCATCTACGACAGAACCGACGGAAGGTCCGATTACTGTTACGGTTACAACAGACAGTGAAGAAGAACTAGAATCGGTCAAATGGTTAGAAGGCAAGAAAGAGATTGCAGATTTTGCTGAAGACGGGAACGAAATCAATCTTGAAGAACTGTCTTTTGATGTAAGTGCAAATGGAACGTACACGGTGTATGCGAAAAATGCTGCAGGTGTAGAAGCAGTCCAAACGATTGTTGTGGACAATATTGTTGAACCGGTTAAACCAATCACAATTGAACTTACGCAAACGCCTACAGAGCCAACAGAAGGCCCTGTAACAATCACAGTAGCTACTGATAGTGAGAGTGACTTACTCACAATGAAATGGTTACAAGGGGAAAAAACAGCTGAAGACTTTGCGAATGCTGGCGCAGATATTGATGTAGAATCAAAATCATTTGAGGTTATTGAAAATGACACATACACCGTTTATGTGAAAAACCTTGATGGTGCTGAAGCATTAAAAACCATAACTGTTGAAAACATCATTGAACCGACAGAGCCTGTCACTATTGAATTAACACCATCTACTACCGAACCAACAGAAGGTCCAGTCATCATTACTGTTGGGGTAAATAGTGATGTTATCGAAATGAAGTGGCTTGAAGGCGAAAAGACAGTATCTGATTTCCAAAACGATGGAATGAACATCGACCTTGACGAAAAATCATTTACAGTTATTAAGAATGGCAAATACACTGTCTATATTAAAAATAGTGATGGAGTTGAAGCTGTTCAAGTCATTGAGGTAAACAATATCGAGCCTGGTGATGATCCGGAAAATCCAAGACCTGGAGATCCAGATCCACAACCAAATCCAGATCCGAAACCACAGGATCCAAAACCAGAAGCTCCAAAAGATCCTAAACCAGACAATTCTGGAAAACAACCTGGTGGTTCAGATAAGGACGGAGATAACAAGAACAAGGGTGGAAAGCTTCCGAAAACAGCTACATCTATGTTTAACTATCTCATCATTGGAGGAGTTTTACTAATAGCTGGAGCTCTTGCATTGTTTATCGTAAGTAGAAGAAACAAAAATGTAAGCCTATAAATGAAAGCACCTACCTTTACTCTTGGGATTTGAGTAAAGGTAGGATTTTTTTGTAAGTGCGACAATATAATAAGGAGATGAATATGAAAAAAATTCTACTGTACCTTGTTGGAGGGTTTGTAATTGTTTGCCTCGTCCTTTTTATTTTTCAAGAAAAGAAAGGAGAAGTAACAAATCAGAAAGGGGATACTAGTCAAGTAGAGGAGGAAGTAGATGTGATGAATGAGCGTGAAAAAACAGGAAAGATAAGTGCTTCAAAGAAAATCCCTCTAGTTCAATATCAAATTGAGACGTCTATCTCCAAAGAAGAAACCGCCGATGGAATCTCGATCATTTATGAAATGCAGAACGTAGGAGAGCAAGACATTCGTCTACAATTTCCATCCAGTCAAGAATATGACTATGAAATCTATAATGAAGCTGGGGATATAGTTTACCGATATTCAGATGAATATATGTTCGCACAAGTGATTCGAAATGTATTATTTGCGAAAGGCCAATCACTCACTTTTGTCGCACAGTTGCCTCAATTAGAAAAAGGAGAGTACAAGATTGTTATGTGGGCTGCTGCTAGAGATATGGATCAATATAAAGAGGAATTAACATTTCGTATTGAATAGATGAGGCTAAGCTTCGTGGGAGGCTTGGCTTTTTTGTTGTTTTGCATAAGGAGGAGTAGTCAAGTTCTGAGAGTACCGTGGGGGTACAAGCTTGAGAGAAAGATGAAGCAGCCTGCCTCGAGATAATTTTCGTGATAAATGCTGGAAAGTTAGAGTGAACTGTCCTGCCCTGCAAGACACAGCTAATATTCTCGAGTATCAATATGGAATAGAAGGCTTTTAAGAATCTTGAAATAAGATCGGAATCTTTTTTATTAACATTCTTTCATAATTTTCCACGTCACTTTTGTTGAAACATTTTGTATTTTTGTCGATATATAATGGGTGAGTCTTAAAACTAGTTTTTTGTACATATCATCCAATTAAGAAAGGAAAGGAAAATTATGAAGAATGGAAAGCGTAAGTGGTTTCACTTTACGATTAAAAAGAGGCTTTATTTCACTTTTATTTTTATTATTTTACTACCTAGTTTAACAATTGGTTTTACATCCTATAACAATTCACAAGCTGAGATTAAAGAGCGCATGTTAAAAGAAGCAAACGAGAAGGTTGTTATTTTAGATAATTTTATAACAGATAAGCTCACATCGAAGTTTGTGGATGTAGAGTTTTTTGCATCTACTCTTCAGGCTCAATCATTTACTGAAACGGAAGTAACCAAACTTATCGAATCTCTCACGCAATATTCCGTACTTCACCCTGATGTTGTAACGGTATTTACAGGTACGAAGGATGGGGCGATGTATTTATATCCACATGCTACACTTCCTGATGATTTTGATCCAAGAGAGCGGGAGTGGTACAAACAAGCGGCTGGGAACTCAGGAAAGGCAATCGTCACGGAGCCTTATGAAGATTTGGCTACAGGACAAATCTTGATAACAATCGCTCAAGAAATAAAAGATGGTTCGGGTGTAATTGGGGTAGACATCAATTTAGAATCATTACGTGACATGACATCTGGCTTGAAAATTGGTGAAAATGGGTACACTTTTATACTAACTGCACAGAAAAAATACTTAGTCGACCCAACCCAAGAAACGGGTTCAGAACCGCAAGGGGAAACGTATAGCAAGTTAATCTATGAAAAAGAAAATGGTCACCTGACAGATGAATTTCAAGGCAAGAAATATGAAACGTATTTTGTTACAAATGAGCACACTGGCTGGAAAATCGCAGGTGTTATGGAACAAAATGAAATAGATGAGGCAACAGCTGGAATCCTTCAGACAACTTTTCTTGTCGTAGCCATCTTTATTGTAATTGGACTTCTCATTGCTATTTTCATTGTAAGAAGTATTACCAAACCACTAAATATATTAGTAGAGGTTACGGATAAAGTAAGTAATGGGGACCTCACTCAGTCCATTCAAGTGAAAAACAATGATGAGGTAGGACGATTAGGAACAAGCTTTAATAAAATGTTGGCCTCATTAAGGGAGCTCTTAACACATGTAGATGAAAAATCACAGTTATTGGCGGCATCTTCGGAAGAATTAACGGCTAGCTCAGAACAAAATACTCAAGCTACTGAACAAGTAACCAATGCCATCCAAGAGGTTGCGGTAGGTACAGAACAACAAACAGAAATGGTTAGACAATCAACAGAGGTTGTAAAGGAAATGTCGATTGGTATTCAACAAATCGAAAGGAATGCTCAAACGGTTTCTCAAACATCTACAGAAGCTCTAAGCATTGTCGAGAACGGTGAACAGGCCATTAAGGAATCCATTCAACAGATGCAAAACATTAATCATTCCGTTGATCACTTAGGAAAAATTGTGTATTCATTAGGAGAACGCTCAGAAGAAATTTATCAAATTGTGAATGTTATCTCAGATATCGCGAGTCAGACAAATCTTTTAGCTTTAAATGCAGCCATCGAAGCTGCAAGAGCAGGAGAACATGGAAAAGGATTTGCAGTTGTTGCAGATGAAGTGAGAAAGCTGGCCGAACAATCAGCGAAATCGACTGAAAGCATTCGCGGTCTGATTGCTTCTATTCAAGAAGATACAAAACAAGCAGTTGATTCCATGAGTAAAGGAAAAGAAGAGGCTGAAAAAGGAATCAGTGTTGTAAATAATGCGGGTCAATCCTTCACGCAAATTCAACAATTTGTGGATAATGTGAGTACACAAATCCAAGAAGTATCAGCATCCATTGCACAAATGACACAAGGCGCACAACAAGTCGTTGAAGCGGTAAGTGAAATCGGTGAGATTGCGAAGAAGACAACTGGACAAAGCCAAGAGGTATCTTCCGCAACGGAAGAACAATTAGCATCCATGCAAGAAATTGCATCCTCAGCAGCATCGTTATCTAATATGGCCGAAGAGTTACAAGAGGCGGTTCGGAAGTTTAAATTGTAATTTTCTTAAAAGTGAAACGGGAGCTGGTCCTAAAGGTTATCGAAAGTTAACCTTTGGGGCCAGTTTTTTTGTTTGGGTAGAAATGTCTTATGATTTTGGGGGATATGGGACATTGTATTAAATATATCGGACATTGTTGGTTAGATATGGGACACAAGCTCCAGTTTATGAGACATCAAACGAATCATTAGGGACACAAAAAACAAGATATGGGACAATACGCCATTTCCGTTCCTTATCCATTTTTATAATCATAAACAAGTAAGTGACATCCCCGTCCATATCATTTAGAATGGGTACTATAAAGAAACTTAGACAGGAAGGTAATAAAATATGAAAACGGCGATTGTAACGGATAGTACAGCGTACATACCGAGAGAGCTTCGCGAAAAATACAATATTCATATGATACCGCTTAGTGTGGTGTTTGGTAGTGAAAGCTATCGCGAGGAAGTCGACATTACGGCGGAGGAATTTTATAAAGAGCTAAAGGTTCAAAAAGACCTTCCAACGACCTCACAACCACCCACTGGCGAATTTGTTGAGCTTTTTGAAAAGCTAGGCCAAGAAAATGATGCGATTATCAGTATCCATCTTTCAAGTGGGATTAGTGGTACCTACCAGGGATCGGTAACAGCTGGTGAAATGGTTGAGGGTGTAAAGGTATACCCATTCGATTCTGAAATCAGTTGTATGGTACAAGGCTTTTATGCGCTTGAAGCAGCGGAAATGGCGAGTGAAGGAAAGCCTGCTGAAGAAATCATCGAGCGTCTAAATGAAATGAAAAAAACCGTACGTGCATATTTTATGGTGGACGATCTCACAAATTTACAGCGTGGTGGACGATTGAGTGGAGCAGCAGCTTTTGTTGGAAGCTTACTTCAAGTAAAACCTATCTTGAACTTCGTGGACAAAGTCATTGTGCCTTTTGAAAAAATTCGCACACGTAAAAAGGCGTTAAACCGAGTTTTCGAGCTATTTGACGAGGATGCGAGTAAAGGTGTACCTATGCGTGCTGCGTTGATTCACGCTAATATTGAGGAAGAAGCTCTAGCACTAAAGGCTGACCTTGAAAAGAAATACCCACATGTTGAATTTTATCTAAGTTATTTCGGACCAGTCATCGGTACCCACCTTGGTGAAGGTGCAATTGGTTTAGGCTGGTATCAAAAATAATATTGTAGCGCTGTGCTTTAGGTACGGCGCTGATTTTTAAACACAAAAAAAGAAATTAGGATTATCTCCTAATTTTGAATGGTTGTTCATTTTGTGGTTCTTCTTTATTATCTTCGATAGACGCTTGTTTGTATTCATAGCTACTATATAAGCTAAGGACAAGAAAATAAAGTAACAGTAATACAGACCATGTCGAGGATGAGACTTGAATTTTCTCCTGAAATATAACCGCTAACGTTCCTATGAGTAGAATCGCACCGATGCAAAGCAACAACCCGTGTTGTATGATCCATTTCATCATGTCAATCCCCTACCTTTCATTATCTTAATCTCCCCAATAATTGGATTTTTAAACATATGAATATGCTTTGGGATATCAAGTAGCGGATGGAACATTGGTGAAAATATTTCATCTAAGCCAGTTCTGACTAGTGTGCCCTGTCTTGTAAGATTTGTTCCATTTTCGTTGAGAATTCCGTTTTAAACCTAAATAATTCCGCCTTATCTAAAAAAATGGAGGTTACATATGAGATTTTTACTAGAAAATAATCTACTAATACCTGAGAAACTAACGGACAAGCCTGGCGCCAAACGAATTTCTGAATATGAATCAAGTTATCCACAATCACTAAATCCTTCCTATGACTACTTCCCTGAACTTCAACACTTACTCCACGGCAAACAGCTTTTACTTGAAGAAATCCCTTTTTCCCTTGAAGAAATACATATGCACTATGTGAATGGTTATTTGCACTATCGATCATGCATCGAGAAAACAAAAGATGGGTATTCGTGTGTTCGGTGTGGAAATACTGATCAACATCTTTTTGCGTCTTTCCAGTGTGCTCGATGTAAAAAAAATTGCACCTATTGCAGGAAATGCATCAACATGGGGCGAATGAGTGAATGTACAGTATTAGTGAGTTGGAGCGGACCGAGTCCGAGTGTTGAGTTACCACAAAAGCCACTAGCATGGGATGGAACACTCTCGGCTGGACAACAACGAGCTTCGACTGAGCTTATCAAGGCTGTGGAAGCAAACGACCAATTGTTAATCTGGGCTGTATGTGGAGCGGGAAAAACAGAAATCCTATTTGAAGGGATCGAAGTCGCACTAAGGTCAGGAAAAAAGATTTGTATTGCTACACCACGAACAGATGTGGTGATTGAACTCGTGCCACGGATAAAAGCGTCGTTCCCAAAGGTCGATGTGATTGCCTTGTATGGAGGAAGCGAGGACCGCAATAAAACGGCACCTATTACTCTTGCCACAACACATCAGTTGCTCCGTTATTACAAAGCCTTTGACATGATCATTATCGATGAAGTTGACGCGTTCCCGTATTCTGCTGAACACATGTTGCAATATGCCGTTGACCAAGCCAAAAAAGACGTATCTTCGACGATCTACCTTACTGCTACTCCTAATCAAACGTGGAAAAAGGAAATCGCCGCTGGCAAACGAAGGGCAGTAACCATTCCAGCTAGGTATCATCGTCATGCACTACCTGTACCGAACTTCTTTTGGTGTGGGAACTGGGAGAAACTATTGAAAAAGAAGCGGCTTCCTCGGAATGTCATGATGTGGGTTAAGGAACATTTAAAATTAGGGAAGCAAGCCTTTTTATTCGTTCCTCGAATTACGTATCTAGAACGAATTGTGGATCTTTTACAAACTTTTGATCCACGCATTGAGGGCGTTCACGCAGAGGATCCTGATCGAAAAGAGAAAGTCGCTCGCTTCCGAACGGGAGAAATCCCGATCCTTGTGACCACAACTATTTTAGAAAGAGGCGTAACCGTTCCGAATATAGATGTGGCTGTCCTTGGAGCGGAAGATCAGATTTTTACAGAGAGTGCCTTAGTTCAGATTTCAGGTCGGGTGGGACGGAGCGCTCAATTTCCTACAGGAGATATTTTATTTTTTCATTATGGTAAAACAAAAGAAATGATAAAAGCCAAAAAGCATATTGAAGAAATGAATAAAGAGGCCCTTCAAAACGGCTTCATTGATTGATTTCATAGCCCATTTTTAATATATTTAAAGTAATGCACAAAGAACGAAAGAGGTGTGACATTCTAGTGAAAAAGGTTGTTTATACGATTGCACTACTATTCATCATCGGTGGAGTTTCATTGACAGGCTATTCGATTTTTCAGATTTGGGATTCAAATCAAGCACAGAAAGATGCATTGGTTCAGGCGGAGGAACTGATTTCGACACCAGCAGCTCAGGAAAGTACGGATGGGGAAAGGGAAACCGTGATTCCAACCTATGAAAAAGGTGAGACGATAGGCGTTCTAGAAGTTCCTAAGCTCGGTAAGTCCATGCCGATTATTGAGGGGACGGATGAAGAGGAGCTAAGGCAAGGTGTCGGCCATTATCTTGGTACCGCACTTCCGACGCAAAACGATCAAATCGTTCTCTCGGGTCATCGTGATACCTTGTTTAAGCGCTTTGATGAGCTTGAGATTGGCGATACCTTTGTTGTGAAATTAGAGTACGGCGAATTTACCTATGAAATTGTCGACACGAAAATTGTGGATGCAGACGATCGGACAATCATCAAATCCACAGCTCCTAACGAAGAGTTAGTCGTAACAACTTGCTATCCTTTCGGATACATTGGAAGCGCACCAGATCGATTTATTTTTTATGCGAAAATGGTAGATTGACATTTTGACCCTAAGCTAAATATGAGCTGGGGTCTTTTTATGATACGAAAGTATTATTTTCCCGCGAGTAAAAAGGGGATAATATAATCATGTCGAATGTATTATTGTAAAAAGATAGAACTTCTGTTATAAGCAGATAGATAAAAAGATAGAGTGTGGAGGGGTTCTTGTGAGAGTTTTTAATGCAATGGAGCCATTAGTAGCTGAAGCAATCAATGAAAACTGGGCTGAATATAATCTGCCTTGTAAATGTGAGCAATGTAAAAATGATGTATTTGCCCTCACATTAAATAATTTAAAACCGCGATATGTATCGAAAGAAAGCGGAATGGCATATGTAAAGGCGCAATACTTCGATAAACAAATGATGGCAAATATCTATGTCAAAATCGCGGAAGCTGTAAATATTGTCGCAAAAAATCCTCAATGCGATTATATGAAAGGGAGCTAAAACGATGTCTACATGCCTTCTTTGTCACAATCATTTTGAAGAAGTGGATTCTTGGATGACGCTGTTTTCGTTAGCAGAACCTGATCCACTTTGTTCTACTTGCTATGAAAAATTTGAAAAAATTGATGGTGAACTTTGTGAGATATGTGGCCGACCTTTTTCTGACGTAGCTGATGAATATCGGGAAGGAAACCTCTGCTATGATTGTGTTCGTTGGGAAAAGGATTCAGTTTGGCAATGTGTACTTACAAAGAACAAGTCGATTTACCTCTATAACGACTTTGCAAAAGAAGTCATCTCCCTCTATAAATTCCGTGGTGATTACGCTATTTCTACTATTTTTAAAACACCCCTGAAAAAAGCTTACAATACTCATTTTTTAACTTCCCATTTTATTGTTCCCATTCCATTAAGTAACGAGCGTTTATATGAACGTGGGTTCAATCAAGCAGCGGTGCTCGCAAGATTGTTGGAGATGCCCATACATGAAGTACTAGCACGAACCCATCTAGAAAAACAATCGAAAAAGTCCCGTTCTGAGCGGATTGCTGGAGAAAATGTATTTCGAGTGATGGGTGATGTCCAGGGGAAAGATGTTTTATTAATCGATGATATTTACACAACAGGTTCTACATTGCGGCAAGCGGGGAAAGTACTGCTTGATGCAGGTGCAAAGTCAATATCGTCATTGACGTTGATGAGGGGATAGTTTTTTATAATTTGTCACTACAAAATCTCACAAAAACACCGATATAATAAAAAGAAAGAACGTGTTCGAGGAGAGAATGTACATGGCAGAACTGATGAATTGCCCTAATTGTGGGAGACTTTTTGTAAAAACTAATCTACGTGATGTCTGTGAAACTTGCTACAAAGAAGAGGAACTGGCATTTGAAAAAGTATATACATTTATCCGAAAAAGTGAAAATCGGACAGCGACGATTTATGAAGCTTCAAAGGGAACAGGTGTCGATGAAGAATTAATCATCAAATTCATTAAGACTGGGCGTCTTCAATTGGCTCAATTCCCAAACCTTGGATATCCATGTCAAAAATGTCACACCCTAATCCGTAAAGGAACTTTATGTGACGATTGTTCAAACGAAATTCGGAGTGAACTTTCTACTTTTGAAAAGGAACAAGAACGCATGAAAGAACAACGGGAACGAGAAAAAAGAACGTATTTTGTTAATAAAAATTTCTAAACAAAATCCTGTACTTGCCGATATAAAAATAAAGCATAAAGATCGGATAGAAAGTGAGGTTTAAATATGAAGATAAACCAGTTCGGACCAATCGGAGTGAATCCTTATAAAAAGCAAATGAACAAAGTGGCTCAAACTGAGAAAGCTACTCAGACTGACAAAGTTGAGATTTCATCTGCAGCAAAACAACTACAAGAAACTTCACCCATTACGGTTGAACGTCAACAAAAGGTGGAAGCACTAAAGCAACAGGTGCAAAGCGGAACCTATAAAGTAAACGCAGAAGACGTTGCGAAAAGTGTTTATGATTTTTATTTTAAAAAGTAAGAATGGAGGGTCATTATGTCAACTGAAAACTTAGTCACCACGCTCAAAAAGATTCTACTTTTACATCAACATTTACTGAAGCTTTCTGAGCAGAAATCTGACATCTTAAAGAAAGGCGACATCGATGCCCTCAATGAACAAATGAAGGAAGAGCAAAAATACATTTTGGCGATTAAACAAGTGGAGAATGACCGGATCGCACTTGTCGATAAAATCCTCGGACCTCGTGTTCAGGAAAAGACATTGACGAAATGTATCGAGGCTGCAAGCGAACCAATTCGTTCAGAGTTGGAACAATTATACGAAGATTTGGTAAAGGTAACTCACGATTTAAAGGCAGTGAACGAATTAAATCAGCAGCTTACACACCAATCATTACAGTATGTGAACATGTCATTGGACATGCTCGTGCCGCAGGAACAAACTGTTACCTATGGAAATCCAGCAGGGACAAAAGAGAAAAAACAAACTCGTTCGATGTTTGATTCGAAAGCTTAACTTTAGCGCGAATTTAAAGACGGATTTGATTTAAAACGGAGGATGGAAAAATGGTATCAACTTTTCATGGACTAGAAACAGCACGTCGTGGTATGACGACACAGCAAAGTGCACTCTATACAACTGGACATAATATAGCGAACGCAAATACACCTGGATACACAAGACAACGTGTCAATTTTGTCCAATCCAATCCTTTTCCATCTCCTGGTCTTAATGCGGAAAGAATGCCTGGGCAGTTGGGGACAGGTGTTGAAGCGGGAACGATCCAACGTATACGTGAAAGCTTTTTGGACGTGCAATTCCGAGGTGAGCAAACGAAAACAAGCTACTGGGAAGCACGTGCGAACGCATTAGGAAAAATGGAAGAAATCATGAATGAACCGACTGAAACAGGTCTTGCCAACACAATGAATCAGTTTTGGCAGTCATTACAGGACTTAGCTGCAAACCCAGAAGACCAAGGGGCACGTTCGGTAGTGCGCCAACGCGGTGTAATGGTCGCAAACACATTTAACTATCTATCAAACTCTTTAAATGCCATAAAAGATGACTTTGGAAAACAAATTAGTGTAACTGTGAAAACAGTAAACTCGCTTTCTGAACAAATTAGTAAGATTAATAAGCAAATTTCTGAGATTGAACCAGTCGGATATCTTCCAAATGATCTATATGACGAACGTGATCGATTAATTGATGAATTATCCAAATTTGTCGAGATTAAAGTGCACCCCCCAAGAAGTAGTGGAGGTGCTTCACTACCTGTAGCAGAAGGGATTTTAGATATTTCTATTGTTGGTGCGAACGGGACAGAGACGAAGCTAATTGAAGGAACTAATTTTAAAAAGCTTTCGGTAGTTCCAGCGATGGATTCAGATGGTGATGGGGTGAATGATCAACCAACAGGCTCTGTTACTGGATTTCAACTTGATGGACAAGATATCTCTATCGCTCGTAGTGGCGAATTACGAGGGTTAGTAGAAGCCTTTGGGTATGTGGAAAATGGCACGGAAAAAGGAATCTACTCCAAAATGCTAGATGACCTTGATAAAATGGCGTATTCGTTTGCGACTCAGTTTAATGTCGTGCATAGTCAAGGATATACGTTAAAAACCTCGACAGAAAACAGTGAGTTAGGTGGAGATTTCTTCGAGCCATTCTCGAATGGACATAAAAACGCAGCGGCACTCATTCGTGTTTCGTCTAATATTGATAATATCAACCATATCGCCGTTTCAACGATTCAAGGTGAGTCAGGAAATGGGGAAAATGCTCGAAATCTTGCTGATGTGAAAAATGCTGATTTCGGTCAATTAGCGGGCTACCCAATTACTGCTGGTAGCATTCAATCATTCTACGAATCTCTAATCGGCTCCATGGGAGTAGAAGCACAGGAAGCAAATCGTATGGCGGATAATTCGGTTGTGTTAAGAGATTCAGTGGAAAACCGTCGCCAATCGATTAGTGCGGTTTCACTCGATGAAGAAATGACAAATATGATTAAATTCCAACATGCATACAATGGTTCGGCAAGAATGATCACCGTACTGGATGAAATGCTTGATCGAATCATTAACGGTTTAGGTACTGGTGGAAGGTAGGTGTAAAACATGCGTATCACGCAATCAATGTTAACCAATAACATGTTACGTAACTTAAGTAATAGTTACGAAAGACTTGGAAAATATCAGGATCAATTAAATACACAAAAGAAGATCACAAAACCATCCGACGATCCAGTAGTGGCGATCAAGGGCATGCGCTACCGAACGGATCTTAATGAAATCGAACAATTCCAGCGTAATATCTCAGAAGCTTATACGTGGATGGAGGCATCAGATGATGCAATGGACAAGATGACTCAGGCTCTACAGAGGGTGAGGGAGTTAACTGTCCAAGCAAGTAATGGAACTAATGGTGCTGATGAAAAGAAAAACATAGCGGTTGAAATCGAACAATTAAAAGAACATATTGCGACGATCGCCAATACAAAGATTGGAAATAAGTATATTTTTAATGGTTCAAATACAACAGATGCACCGATCGACTTGGCTACAAGTCAAATCTCGACATCAACTAGCGATGTATTACTCGAAGTTTCAAAAGGTGTTCATTTAAATGTGAATGTGAAACCTTCTGACCTTTTAAAAGGCAGCAATGTAAATGACATATTCACAGACCTGGATAATTTAATTCACGACCTCAATTCTGACGGTGATGTGGCACAGCATCTTGATACGATAGATTCACATATGTCCAATGTGATTGCCGTTCGTGCAGATTTAGGAGCAAGATACAATCGTGTTGAGCTTATCGAAGACCGACTCAGTTCACAAGAAGTAATCGCGACTAAAATTATCTCTGAAAACGAAGATGCTGAAATGGAAAAAGTGATTATTGGTTTAACAACCGCAGAAGCCGTACACCGTGCAGCACTCGGAGTTGGCTCAAGAATTATTCAACCAACATTAATGGACTTTTTAAGGTAAGCTATCTTTTAATAAGATAGCTTTTTTGATAGGGGAGTTACTAATGGAGTTACCGCAAATTCGACTAGAATCTCATAATGCAAGGATCGGCCTTCGTACTACACAACCCATTCAAGAAATTCAACAACCAAAGGCGAATTTATCAATTGAACAGCGAAAGGCAGAGTTGTCGATCGAAACGAGACCTGGAAAGCTTACAATTGATCAAACAGAAGCATGGGCAGATATGGATCTGAAACATATATCACGACGTATAGCTGAGGTGGCTGACCAAGGGTATCAAGACTCACTTGAAGGAATCGCGAGAAGAGCACAAGAAGGTATGGAACTGATGAGAATTGAAAATGGAGGTACGCCAATTGCTCAAATTGCAAAACGCAACAGCGAAGGCCCAGAGCTCCAATTTAATGTGGGATGGATACCGTCACACTTTAGTGTCAAAACTAATTATGTTCCAGCAAAGGTTGATATACAGGTCAAGGTAAACAAGCCTGTTATTGAATCCACGATTAATAAACCTATCCATGAATATACTCCTGGAAAGGTTGACATCACTCTTGAACAAAGGCAATCGCTCAACATTGATTTTGCGAATTTAAAATATAAAGGTGTAAACTACGAGCAAGAGATCTAAGGATGTGAAAAGGTGAAAATAGATACAAAATACCACGGTGAGTTACAGATAGACGAAAATGAAATTATTACGTTTGCTAACGGAATTCCAGGATTTTTAGAAGAAAAGGAATTTGTGATTCTTCCTTTTGGTGAAGAAACTGGAATTTCAATCATGCAGGCTGTTGAGAATTCACAACTAGCCTTCGTCGTAACCGATCCATTTTTCTTTTTTAAAGATTATGATTTTACGATAGATGATCAAGTGGTGGAACAGCTTCAACTTGAGTCCGAAGAGGATGTTACTGTTTATGTGATTTTGACTGTTCTGGATCCATTTGAAAAGACAACAGCGAACTTACAAGCCCCAGTAGTTATTAATCATACGAAACAAATAGGAAAACAGGTTATCTTAACAAATACAAATTATCAAACGAAACACAGTCTTTTTGAGAAAGCATCAACGAAATAGGAGGTGGGAGCATGCTTGTATTAACAAGAAAAATCAATGAATCGATAAAAATAGGCGATGATATTGAAATCACAATTCTATCTGTAAGTGGGGAACAAATAAAAATTGGAATCGATGCACCAAAACACGTTGAAATCCACCGGAAAGAAGTCTATCTGGAAATTCAAACTGAAAACAACCGAGCCTCCCAAACCTCGATTGATCTATTAAAGCAACTGAATATTAATTTTAAAAGTACTCGTTAACGCAACTGTTTACGGGTATTTTTATTTGCAAAAAATTTGTAGAATAAAATCTAAAAAACTATTAAACAATTGAGAAACCTGTCGATATAAAGATTGTAAAACAAATACGTACAAAGGCGGCCGACTTTCGTACTATTTGTAAAACTATCAAATTCCACAAGGACGTGGATATAAACATTCAAGGAGGAAATAAAAAATGAGAATTAATCATAATATTGCAGCGCTTAATACGTACCGTCAGTTAGGTAATGCAAACAATGCACAAATGAAATCTATGGAAAAATTATCATCTGGTCTTCGTATTAACAATGCAGCGGATGATGCAGCTGGTCTAGCTATTTCTGAAAAAATGCGTGGCCAAATTCGTGGGTTAGATATGGCTTCTAAGAATGCACAGGATGCTACTTCTCTTATTCAAACGGCTGAGGGAGCATTGAATGAGACACATTCTATACTTCAACGTATGCGTGAGCTAGCAGTACAATCTTCTAATGATACTAACCAAGACACAGTAGACCGTGTAGCGCTTAATGATGAATTTCAACAATTAAAAGCAGAAATTGATGATATTTCTAGTCAAACAAAATTTAACAAAATGAATCTTCTAGATGGTTCATTTGGTAACAAATTAGATACAAATACTACAAACTCTTCTGCTCTTGGAGTAGCGGGTGTTGCAAGAATTGAGGCTTCTGGTCCAGCTGCAACTTATACAATTGCAGATGATGGTACGGACTTAACTGTAACTAGTTCAACTGGTGATTCTGTAACAATAGCGGGTGGCACTATGGCAGCTGGTGCTCAATCGATTAATATCAGTAAATTTGGAATTACAATTGAAACCAATGCTGGATTTGCAGCAGCTGGTTTAGATGGAGAATCAATTGCAATCACATCAGGAACGGGTGGTACATTCCAGACAGGTGCTAATGAAGGCGAAACAATGACTTTATCTATTAATGATATGAGTACAACTGGATTAAGTATCAATACAATTGACATTTCTAACCAAGCCAATGCTTCTTCTGCGATAACTGATGTTGATGCAGCTATTAACCTAGTTTCAACAGAGCGTTCAAAATTAGGTGCAGCTCAAAATAGACTTGAACACCGTATTAATAATCTAGGAACAACATCTGAAAACCTAACTGCTGCGGAATCTCGTATCCGTGACGTTGACATGGCGAAAGAAATGATGGAACAAACTAAGAACTCAATCTTAGCACAAGCTTCTCAAGCTATGCTTGCTCAAGCTAACCAATTACCACAAGGAGTTCTACAACTTCTTCGTTAATCGGATCTTATTTTAAGATGGCCACCAGTGAGTGGCCATCGTTTTTAATTCATTTTATAACTTTTTAATTTTTATAATATATAGAAGTGACGAAGATGAACCCCTGTCCCATCAAAACTCAATCCGAAATATTGACCATTTTTTATCTCGTTTTTCTTTTTGATTCAATAATTCCTCAAATCCATTCTTTTGAAGAAGCGTATCAATTTCATCGGTGAATTTAATACCTTCTCCTTGTAAATACATCGCTTTGGACCTTATCAAGGTTTCAATCACCTCTGTACGGCTCTTATCGATTTTTTTCCATAATTCCAACGAATTGAGTAGATCATTTAATGTCAATAAGGTGTAATCTTCGCCTTGAAACGTAAGATCGGTGTTAATTTGGTACCAAGTATCCCCTTTATCATTCAGCCAATCGGTGCCAATTTTGTCGATTCCATTCTGTACATACGTAGCAGCGGTAAGATATTTTTTATCCCCTGTTTTTTGATAGGTCTCAAGAAGTAGATTCATTCCACCAAGCACATGGTTTAAAGAACTGTGAGTCTTTTTGGTTGCCTGGTGGTATGTAAAATAATCACTAATTAAATAGGCGTCTTGGTCAACCTCAATCACAAAACCATTTTCGATTTGGTTTACAAGGAAATCTGCATAGTTGGTTAATGTATGTTCGAGTTCAGGTAAATTGAACAATCTCCCGACTTCTTCTAGGAATAAGGCAACACCCTCATTATGTCGAGTATCGATGTATGGGGCTTCAATGCCATATTTTTGTTGGAGCCAATGGCTTGTATATTCCGTCTCCCAATAATTCTTTTCTCCCTTAAAAATCTCAAGGTTTGCAACTGAATTTAGAATGAGATCATAAAAGTATCTTTCCCCCGTTTCTTTGTATCGTGACAACGGTATATCTTCGCGAACAATTAACAAATTACGTGCATATTGTAATTGGGATTTTGGTGCTGGCTTTGCCGACTTCACTACTTTTGCGTAAGGACCATCGGCCGTATACCAAGTATTATTTTTGTATCTATATTTGCGATAAATTGACATCCAATCTTCATATGATTTTTTTGAATCAAATAAGGGTTTATCGGATGCTAAAAGCCAATGGTCCATGATATCCTCACCCAGTGACTCCATGTTTATTTTAAGAAGAAGCTCATCCTTATTTATATCAATTTCAAAATTTTGTTTTTCAGAGATGAGCTCCCTCAGGATACTTTGTCTTCCATCATCATGCCTTTCTTTCATCACTTTAGAGTGATACAATTTACCCACCATAAAATTTGAATCAAACTGTTTTTCCTTGAAGGTTGTCAATAAGCCAAACGGATTGGTGGTTAAATCCGCGTTAATTTCATCGTTTATTCTCGGACCAGTCCTGAATCGATCAAATGAATCTAAAGAGTAATAACTCGTATCCGCAACATGAAAAGTAACATCCAAATGAATCGGCTGGTTACTATGGTTTTCTAATGTCGTGAAGATGAAATAGTCATCATTATCTACGATTCTTTTCGTGATTTTTAAGTAGGAGGTTGGTTCTGTAGCGATTTCATATGTGTCTATGACATCTCTTATACGATTATAATAAGTATTCTCAGACGTATGGGAAAATTCAATTCCATGGACTGATATTTCCTGAATGTTCAAAGGAATCGTTCCGTTAGTTGAAGGAAGATCAATAGAAAATGTTTCTACTTCCTCTGCATGTGAGGTTGAAATAAAGCCTAACAAAAATATAGGAGTGATAAGCCCGTAAATCTTAGCTAGCAAAATATATACTCCTTTCTTAATTTGGATATGGAAAAGTCTCTATTATTATGAACTGCTGAAGTTAAAATACTCAACATTGTATGGGAATGAATTAGGTGGGAGATGAAAAGCGTATCTATATGAAAAATTAATTTTAGATTTTCTATTGAATCAAGTTAATTAACTAAAATATTGTCAATTTCCTCCGATATAACTAATAAAGGCCCGTTCGTCTAGGAGGAAATGATATGTCCATTGATAAAATCTCTTCTAACACAGCGATGAACTTCAACTTAGATTATTCTCTATCTAACAAAAAATATGAAACTGAAACTCACAATAATAAAGTAGAAGGTATGAGAGAAAAGGAATTTGTCTCTACATACCAGATAGACTCAAAAGAGAACATCAAACAAGTAATTGACAGTTTAAATAAATTTTTAGAACCAAATAATACCTCTTTAAAATTTGAACTACACGAGGATTTAAATGAATATTACGTGACAATTGTAAACAATGATACTCATGAGGTGGTTCGAGAAATTCCATCAAAAAAAATACTAGATATTTATGCAGCAATGACCGAGTTTCTTGGTTTTGTCGTAGATAAAAAGATTTAAAGGCGGTGAGCACCGATGAACATAAGGATTGGTGGATTGGCGAGTGGGATGGATATCGATTCCATCGTGAAAGATCTAATGAAGGCTGAGAGACTTCCACTTAATAAGATGAACCAAGAAAAGCAAATTCTTGAATGGCAACGTGACGATTACCGTAGCATGAATTCACTACTCCTTTCGTTACGTGACCTAACTTTTAATATGAAGCTTTCTTCAACATATCGTGCGAAGAGTACAACTTCCTCCAATGAAACTAAGGTAACAGCAACAGCAAGTGCGGCAGCAGGTAATGTGTCTTACACATTAACGAAGGTAGAGCAACTTGCGACTGCAGCTACAAAAGTAAATGCTGGAAGTGTGACGAAGGAAGGCCAAAAACTAGATACTAATGCTAGTATTTGGAGTCAAAAGGATACATTTAACAACACAGAATTTAATTGGAAACAGGGTGGACTTGCAAAAGACATATTGAACATTACTGAGCCTACCAACACTGTGAAACTTAGTAAGATTAATATTAAAATGGATCAAGATTCGATAGAAAATATGCAAGTTAAGATAAACGGTACTTCTTACACAGTATTTGAAGATGAAACTCAATTTAATAATTCTTCCATAAAAAATAAAGTTCTATTAGTTTCTGATGGAACAACTGAACCGACACTTACTTTTTCGGAACCGCTAGCAAAAGGTAGTAATGTTACGGTGGATTATTTTATCGAAGGGTTTACACAAGAAATAACTGTACCAAAGCCATCTGATACTGAAACGAATCCTAATGTGAGTTTTCAGCTTTCAAAAAGTGCGCTTTCCACAGAAGGGATGTCAATTAGCGTAGTAACTAAAGATAGTGTAGAAACGTCCTACACTCCTGTTTACTCTTCTAATGAGTGGGAATCTTTATCTGATAAAACTGGACATGTTTTTGTTGATCTTGAAACTGGAAAATTGACATTTTCGGAGCCATTAGAAGAAGGCGATGTCATAAAGGCAGAATATAAACAAAACTATTTTTCATTTGGACTTGAAACCTTTAATGAAAATGGAGAGTCTGTTAAAGAGAAGTTTTCAGTGGAAGGATCAAGTTCTTTTACAAGTATAATGAACCGCATCAGTAGTTCATCTGTTGGTGTGAATGCATTTTACGATGATTTTACTGGACAGGTTACTCTTACAAGGTCTAAAACTGGAAATTTCAATACAAATGGAGAAGAGATAAAAGTTTCTGGAGATTTTCTAAATAATGTATTAGGTTTTCAGGGTTCAACTGAAACAGGTGGCCAAAACGCCAAATTTGTGATCAATGGATTAGAAACAGAACGTTTATCAAATAATTTTACAATTAATGGTGTTAGTTTTACTTTAAAGGACACCTTTGATTCTAATGACCCTCCTGTAACTGTTGGGGTCACAACAAATACGGATGCAGTTGTCGATAATATTGTAAATTTTATTGAAAAATATAATGAGACCATTCAAAAAATTAATGAAAAGTTGAATGAAGAGCGTTATCGAAGTTACCAGCCATTATCAAGTGAAGAGCGTGAAGCTTTGTCTGATCGAGAGGCAGAGTTGTGGGAGGAAAAAGCAAAGAGTGGGTTAATTCGACGAGACTCTATGTTATCTAGTGGATTAAATCAATTTCGGATGGACTTGTATACGCCCGTTTCGAATCTTTCGTCGGACTCACCTTTTAATCAATTAGCTAGTATTGGAATCAAAACGACTGCGAATTACTTAGATCGTGGAAAACTTGAAATCGATAAGGCGAAATTAAAAGAGGCAATTGAAAAAGATCCTGAGGCAGTACAAAAGCTATTTACTGCAGACGGAGCAACCTATGCTGAAAAAGGGCTCGTGAATCGTTTGTATGATAGTTTAACTGCAACGATGGATAAGGTAAGTGAACGGGCAGGTAAAACGACGTGGACCACCCAGAGATATACAATCGGTAAAAACCTTGAAAGGTTGGAAAAGAGCATCGACCGTTTCGAAGACCGTCTTTTGAAAATTGAAGACCGATACTGGCGGCAATTCACGGCTATGGAAAAAGCAATTGCTCAATCAAACCAACAATCAGCTTTTCTAATGCAGAATTTCTTTAGTTAATCGAAGGAGTGTAACGTAAATGGCAATTGGAAACCCATATCAAGCATATCAGACAAATTCTGTTACAACGGCATCACCAGGTGAGCTTACGTTAATGCTCTATAATGGTTGTTTGAAATTTATTAAACTCGCTCGAAAAGCGATGGAAGAAAAGAATATTGAAGCGAAAAACACTAATTTGCAAAAGGCGCAAAACATTATCCGTGAATTCATGGTGACGTTAGACATGAATGTGGATGTGTCAAAGAACATGATGGCAATGTATGACTATATGAATCGTCGCCTGATGGAAGCGAATTTGAAAAATGATCTGGCTATTTTAGATGAAGTGGAAGGCCTTGTTACGGAGTTCCGTGACACATGGAAACAAGTGATTCAACAAAATCGTCAGCGCCAACATGGCCAGGGTGGGCACATTTAGTGAATCCAGTTGTTCGCCTATATCGTATTACTAAGGAACTACAAGGTATCTTGTCAGAGCCTGTTAATCAGGAAAACCGTGATGAGGTTATTGAAAACATCACGGGCCTACTCGATGAACGAGAGGAGCTCATCTCAAGTGTGAAGCCCCCATTTACTGAGGAAGAACATAAACTTGGTGCTGAGATTGTCCGAATGAATCAGTTCATTGATGGAAAACTGGATGTTATAAAAAAAGAGATCCAGCAGGACATCGCCAATCAAAAAAAGCGAAAAGCATCGACGACTAAATACATCAATCCCTACCAATCAGCCCCTGCTGATGGGATGTTTTTTGATAAGAAGAAATAGATAATAGCCACCAAAGAGAGGTGGCTATTGCATTTAGTAAGACACTTGAACGTCATGTGGAACTGAACTACCACTAACTTCAATATCCCCCCACAACTTTTTCATCACCCTCAAGAGAATTCCACCACCGAACACGACGAGGCGACCGTTGTTTGTCGTATTTAATCCATACAACTCAGCAGCTGGATCTGTTGCATCCGCTAAGTTTGAAGATGGCATTTTTACTGCCACAGATGTCCAAGCCTTATTTTGAGCGATATCAATGCTTGCTAACCACGCATCATCCATCCGATGGACCGCGATTAGGTTACCATCTTCATCGGCGGTAAGATATTCCATCCATCACAGATCGTAAATTTGCTTCAATGTTAGCCCAACATTTCAACTACTAAAAATCCAATTTTTGGAGATACTACTACTAAAGAATTCTTCATAGTAACTCATCTACGAATCCACACAAGATCCATTCATAACTCACCAAAGACATGCATATATTTCTACACCTACACATAATGTTTACAAATTTACAATTATGAGTGAATAAGGGAGTGTTCGTATTCGCTTACTTGCTTGGTTGACAGACCTGTCCATTGTCCCACTTGAACCTGCCTGTATGTTTACAAATTCACAATATCTTCATATTTTCTTTACAAAAAAGCAGGAATTGGGAAGGGGTGTGGAGAATTAGTTAATATAACCTTAAATGAAAAAGGGTTATATTGATTCACAGATTGGATACCCTAAAAGGGTCTAGGCTGTGTCCAATGCATTACGTTAGATTAGCACATGCTAATCAAGTTAAAAGGAGGAGTTCATGTATGAATTACAACGTTCGTGGTGAAAACATTGAGGTAACTCCAGCATTGCGAGAGTATGTTGAGAAAAAGGTCGGAAAGCTTGAACGCTATTTCGATGGCACTCCAGACGCAAAAGTAAACGTTAACTTAAAAGTAAATAATGCAAAGGATCATAAAATAGAAGTCACGATTCCAATGCCGCAGCTTGTCCTTCGTGCTGAGGAGTCTAGTGAAGATATGTACGCAGCGATTGACCTTGTGTCTGAAAAGCTAGAGCGTCAAATTCGTAAATATAAAACAAAAATCAACCGAAAACTTCGTGAGAAAGGTTCTACTCGTACCTTGTTTGCAAATGGTGGATCTGCAACAGCTACAGCAGTGCAAGATATCGAGGATGAGGAGTACGATTTAGTTCGTACAAAGCGCTTTGATTTGAAACCGATGGATAGTGAAGAGGCGATACTACAAATGAATATGCTCGGTCACAACTTCTTCGTTTTCACCAACGCGGAAACCAACACAACCAATGTTGTGTATCGTCGTAAAGACGGTAAGTACGGGATTATTGAACCGAATTAAATTTCCATAACATATAAACTAAAGGCAACCCCAAGAATACTAGTAACGGTATTCTTGGGTTTTTTATATCCCACCATAATCACACTTTAATCTCTAAAAACATATCTTACATCTATAACTGGATTTCACTTTTATCTTTTGTCGAATCCCCTCAAATCACGAAACCTAATAATATTTTACCCTTGTCCTTTTTAATGATAAAATAAAGGATATACATAATTTGAGTTTAGACGAATTTTAACATAGAGGAGCGTACATAATGCTTGGAATTTTAAACAAAGTTTTTGATCCAAACAAACGCACAATCAAAAGATTGGAATCACTTGCTGATAAAATCGAGGCACTCCAACCAGATATGGAGAAGCTTTCAGATGAAGCACTTCGCAACAAAACCGAAGAGTTCAAGGAACGCTATCAAAAAGGTGAAAAACTTGATGATCTATTAGTTGAAGCTTTCGCTGTTGTTCGTGAAGGTGCTAAGCGTGTGTTGGGCTTACATCCATACCGCGTACAGCTCATGGGGGGTATTGCCCTACATGAAGGAAATATTTCGGAGATGAAGACAGGGGAAGGTAAAACCTTAACTTCCACAATGCCTGTTTATTTGAATGCTCTCACAGGTAAAGGGGTTCACGTTGTTACTGTCAACGAATACCTTGCAAGCCGTGATGCGCATGAAATGGGCCAACTTTACGAATTTTTAGGGCTATCAGTTGGGTTGAACTTAAATTCCATGTCCCGTGAGGAAAAAATTGAAGCTTACAAGGCGGATGTTACGTACGGAACAAATAATGAATTTGGTTTCGACTATTTACGTGACAACATGGTCCTTTATAAGGAACAAATGGTGCAGCGTCCGCTTTATTTTGCCGTCATTGACGAGGTTGACTCGATCTTAATCGATGAGGCGCGTACACCATTGATTATTTCAGGTACCGCACAAAAATCAACATCTCTATACGTTCAAGCGAACGGGTTTGTCACGAACCTGAAAAAAGATGAAGACTACACGTATGATGAAAAAACAAAAGGTGTTCAGCTGACGGAAGAAGGAATTTCAAAAGCTGAGCATGTATTCGGTGTTGAAAATCTTTTTGACCTACAAAATGTCACATTAATCCACCATATCAACCAAGCGTTAAAAGCGAATGCGAGTATGCACCGTGACATTGATTATGTCGTTGAGGATGGACAAATTGTGATCGTAGATAGCTTCACTGGTCGTCTTATGAAGGGGCGCCGTTATAGTGAAGGCCTTCACCAAGCGATTGAAGCGAAAGAAGGCGTTGAAATTCAGAACGAAAGCATGACGCTTGCTACGATTACGTTCCAAAACTACTTCCGTATGTACGAGAAACTTTCTGGTATGACAGGTACAGCGAAAACAGAGGAAGAGGAATTCCGCAACATTTACAACATGAACGTTGTCGTTATTCCAACGAACCGTCCAATCGCTCGTGATGACCGTCCAGATTTAATTTACAAATCAATTGAAGGAAAGTTCCGTGCAGTTGCAGAGGATATCGCTGAGCGCCATGCGAAGGGACAACCTGTCTTAGTTGGTACAGTTGCGATTGAAACGTCTGAAATTATTTCAAAGTACCTCTTGAAAAAAGGGATTAAGCATAATATTTTGAATGCGAAAAACCATGCCAGTGAGGCTGAGATCATTGAGCAAGCGGGTCAAAAGGGTGCGGTTACCATCGCGACAAACATGGCTGGTCGTGGTACTGACATCAAGCTTGGCGAAGGTGTAAAGGAACTTGGAGGTCTGGCTGTTATTGGTACGGAACGTCATGAGAGCCGTCGTATTGACAACCAGCTCCGCGGACGTTCAGGACGTCAAGGAGATCCAGGTGTGACACAGTTCTATCTTTCCATGGAAGATGAACTTATGCGCCGTTTTGGTTCTGACAATATGAAAAATATGATGGAACGTCTTGGTATGGATGACTCCCAGCCAATTCAAAGTAAAATGGTTTCAAAAGCGGTAGAATCGGCGCAAAAACGCGTTGAGGGTAATAACTTTGATGCTCGTAAACAGCTTCTACAATATGACGATGTACTTCGTCAGCAACGTGAAGTTATATATAAGCAACGTTTCGATGTCCTTGATTCCGAGAACCTTCGTGAAGTTGTTGAAAATATGATCAAGTCTTCTCTTGAGCGTGTTGTCAATGCTCATACACCGAAGGAAGAAGTTCAGGAAGACTGGAACTACAAAGGAATTATAGATCATGTCAATGCCAACCTTTTATTTGAGGGTGACGTGACAGAGAACGACCTTCGCGGAAAAGAGCCAGAAGAAATGATCGAGCTCATTTTTGAAAAGGTTAAGCAGCGCTACGATGAAAAAGAAGCTCAAATCGAACCAGAACAAATGCGTGAGTTCGAGCGCGTTGTTGTTCTACGTGCAGTTGACAGCAAGTGGATGGACCATATCGACCAAATGGATCAGCTTCGTCAAGGTATTCATCTACGTGCGTATGGTCAAACGGATCCACTTCGCGAATACCAATTTGAAGGCTTTGCGATGTTTGAGAACATGATTGCTTCGATCGAAGATGATGTTGCAAAATATGTGATGAAGGCGCAAATCCGTAACAACCTTCAACGTGAAGAAGTCGCAAAAGGCCAAGCTGTTCAACCAAAAGAAGGAGCCGAAGAAAAGCCGAAGAAACGCCCTGTACAAAAAGCAGTCAACATCGGTCGTAACGACCCTTGCTACTGCGGCAGTGGTAAAAAGTACAAGAACTGTCACGGGAAATAATGTGGAATATAGGGCAAGTTATTGATGTGAATATGTTTAGAAAAGGTGAGAGCCGACTCTCACCTTTTCCTTCGAAAAAAATCAAGACTAAACCTGAAAAAATGAGTAAAATAATAAATGAGTGACTTGTTAGACTACATCTTGGAGGAAAAATTTATGGAATTAGTAGAAATTAAGCATGAACTTGATAAAATGGCTAAGAAATTAGCGGGTTTTAGGGGGTCTCTTTGACTTAGAGGCCAAGCAAGCGCGCATTACAGAGCTAGATGAAATCATGTCAATGCCAGACTTCTGGAATGATCAAAATGCCGCACAAACGGTTATCAACGAAGCGAATGCGTTAAAGGATCAGGTTAACGAATTTATGGATCTGAATGATTCATATGAGAATCTGGAGCTTACGTATCAACTTGTGAAAGAAGAACCAGATGCTGACCTACAGGCTGAACTTGATGAAGAAATTCAGCAATTATCTAGCCGCCTAAGCGATTTTGAACTAGAGCTCCTTTTAAGTGAGCCACATGATAAAAATAATGCAATCTTAGAGCTTCACCCAGGTGCTGGTGGTACAGAGTCACAAGACTGGGGCTCCCTACTTCTTCGAATGTACACACGTTGGGCGGAGAAAAAAGGCTTTAAGGTTGAAACATTGGACTATCTACCAGGAGACGAAGCGGGAATTAAAAGTGTGACCCTTTTAATCAAAGGTCACAATGCTTATGGCTATTTAAAGGCTGAAAAAGGTGTACACCGCTTAGTACGTATTTCACCGTTCGATTCATCAGGACGTCGTCACACATCTTTCGTATCGTGTGAGGTTATGCCTGAGTTTAACGATGATATCGAAATTGATATAAGAAGTGAAGATTTAAAAATAGACACGTATCGTGCAAGTGGAGCGGGTGGTCAGCACGTCAACACGACCGACTCAGCTGTTCGTATCACACACATACCAACCAATACGGTTGTTACGTGTCAAACCGAACGTTCTCAAATCAAAAACCGCGAACAAGCGATGAAAATGTTGAAATCTAAATTGTATCAGCTTGAAATTGAAAAACAACAAGCCGAACTAGACGAAATTCGCGGTGAACAAAAGGAAATCGGTTGGGGTAGCCAAATCCGTTCCTACGTGTTCCACCCATACTCAATGGTCAAAGACCACCGTACAAATGTAGAGATTGGGAACACAGGAAGCGTGATGGATGGGGATATTGATCCGTTTATTGATGCATATTTAAGATCGAAATTGAGTTAATTTATTGTAGGGGCAGCTATGGCTGTCCCTTTTAATGTATGTTAAGTACGCGTTCTTCCTTTTGGGCATTAGTGGCATAGGTTTTCAGAAATATTTTATACTCGTCTTCGAGTTCACCTAATGTTAATTCATAAAGCTGTTTGTTGTTTTTTTTATAAATTCCATGTTGAATGAGTGTGTTAATCATTTCTTCTTTTTTTGACTGAATAGCATGTCGAAGAAGCTTTCCCATCTTTATTCACCTCTATTTAGAAAAAAGTCTATAAAACTTGATTGACTCTTGTCATTATAGAGCAGTATACGTTAAAAAAATGTCGATTTAGCTGAAATTACCAACTCTTAACGTATTGTTAACCTTCATTAACAAACGGAGAAAATTGTAATGAATTATTAATTTGGTTGTCATTTTAATGATTTTCTTATATGAAAAAACAGCGGAATTGAATCCGCTGTTTTGTAAAATTCCCTCTATATTATTGTAAGTTAAAGAATACATGCCCGCCCAAGAATTCCTCGTAGCGGAGCTGTGCTTTTTCACCTGCTTTTACTAAACCTGTAATATAGCCTTCTTTTTCACTTCCTACATACATTTCAAAACTGAAATCAGGTTCTGTTGTTGCATAAACATCGCCACTATAAATATCTCCATTTTCACTTACCATTGTAAAGTTCATTACTCCATCAATAAAAAAGGGGATGTCTTCTGTTTCTGATTCAACAAACTTTACCTTTGTTTTTGCTAAAACCCATTCATATCCTTCGGGAGCAGGCTCGTTAAATTCATTCATGGACATCAACATGTCGTATGCCTCTTGACCACGAATGACTTCCAATACTGTTAAATCAAATTTGATCGCAAAGGTATCACCTGCATCATTATAAATCTCATCATCAATCGTTGCGGTTTTTTGAAGAGGTACAGGGTTAGACCTTGAACCAAGTTTGGGTTCCGTCGTCTCCTTTTTATCTGTGTTATCTGCTTTATTTTTGGTTTCTGTTTGTTCGTTTGGTTCATCTTCTTTTACTTCAATATCTTTTGTATCTTGTCCACATCCGACAAGTACCATAATAGTAAGGAGTCCTATGAATCCAAGTTTGAATTTATTAAACATGGTTAACCTCCTATAGACGTCTTGTCTAAAAGTTTTATTCAGGTGTAGTTCCATTCTCTTCATTTTCTAAGTCGTCAGGATAAACAGTCTTATCAAATACTTCCCCGGTAGCTTCATCTTGTAAGGATATCGTGATTTTATAGTCCTCTTCTGATACGCCATTAAACAATTGATAGTACGCTCCAGAGATGCCAAGACCAAATACTGCAAATCCGTCCCAACCATTTTCGAACTCAGATTTATTCACGATTACGGTGAACTCCGTAAAATCCTTATTATGGGTAATATCCTTAATTGATGGATATTCTTCGCTTGTTTTCATGTCTTCTATCGTTTCGTTAATGGATGTTTCCATCTCTTTCATCATTTCTTTATGTTTTGCTTTTGACATTTTATACGTTAGGGAGCCATCTTCGTTTTGGATAACCTCCTTAACCCCATCTTCTTTTGCATCAGCTATGACTTGTTCGATGTCTTCACCTTCAAACATATCTGCAGGTAATGTGATTTCAACATTTAATAGTCCTTTGTCCACCTCTATGTTTTCGTTCTGTGATTGCTCTGTAGTTTCCTTATTTCCTTCGCTCTTATCATTCTCTTTATTATCTCCAGAACATGCAGAAAGAAAGAGCATGAGTATCATCATAATCATAAATGTAGATTTGTGCATACAAATCCTCCTAAGGCATTTTTATCATTAAACTAACACAAATCGCTCGTTCTTATACTGAATAAATGTAAAGACTTGGTCATGTGTATTAGACGTGAAAATTAAACCGTTTATGGTGGAAGTGGAAAAATAGAAGGAAGGAGTAACACTTTAGTATTTTAAGAGCTCGGGTATGTAAAAAACATGATTAAACAAAGGGTAATGGAAAAAAATAGGCGAACAGCAGAAGAACGAAATCGCTACGCGATGGCTCTAAAAAAGCCCTCTAAGACCAAAAAAGCATAAAAAAATAGAAAAAGTATGTACCTTGTGGTATTGTTTAATCGCCAAACCAAACAATCCAAGAAAGGACATACTTTTTCTAATGAAGATTATACCACGTATTTCACAAAAAATATATTACTATATTTTCCTTAAGTTTAGAGGCCCTCCTTGATTGTTGATTTTATTACGATTCAAAGTAATTAATTTCATTCAGGAGGAACTTACATGAAGCAGTATGAACAACAAGTCGAGCTGTATTTTGAACTTAAGGGTACCCCAGATTCTTCAAGAGAATCCTATTGGCGTAGAATGAGAGCCTTTCTACATTACCTCCAGGAACAAAATAAATCCGTAGAAGATATGACGGTAGAGGATATCCAACAATACATCCTTTATCTCAAAAGAGATAGAGGCCTTTCAGCTGGAACCATAAATAATTATATTTCATCTATTAAATTCTTTTACACTTACGTGTTAGACAAAGATTGGAACAATAGAAAAATTCCTAGGATGAAAAGAATTCAAAAATTTCCTGTCATCCCATCAAAAGACGATGTTTTCTTACTATTAAATTCAACCGACAATTTAAAACATAAAGCCATCCTTCATTTAATCTATGGAAGTGGGCTCAGAGTAAGCGAAGTAGCCAAACTAAAGATAAGTGATATCTGTAGTAAGACCATGCGAGTTCGTGTTGAAAATGCAAAACACAATACCAATAGGTATACCATTTTATCGGAAACAGCACTGAAAGTGCTTCGAGAATATTTCAAAATACATTTCACAAAAAACTTTAAACCGAATGACTGGCTTTTTCCAGGGAGAAATCCATCCGATCATATTCATGTCAAAAGTATTAAGAATACGATTATTAGGCTTAGGGATCAACTCAAACTTGATACGAATATTTCTTCGCATACTTTAAGACATTGTTTTTCCACGCATGCATTAGAGGATGGTGTAGAGCCTGTGTATATCCAACAAATGCTTGGACATAAAAGGTTTACTACAACAGAAAAGTACCTACACATGACCTCTAAAAGTCTTATGGGAATCAAGAGTCCCTTGGATACTCATGGAGATCATCAAGTATGAACACCGTTCAGGAAGTTTTCTTAAAGTTCTATCCAGAGTACAAGGAGAAATACAGATTGTCCAGAGAACAATACAAAGCAGCACAAGCTATCATGAACTGTAGAACATCTAAGTTGGGTGGACATGCCTACTCATGTCACACATGTGGACACTATCAAGTAAGTTATAATTCCTGTCGCAACAGGCACTGTTCGATGTGTCAAGGGGTCAACAAAGAAGTATGGGTCGATAAAAGAAAAAAGGATATTCTTAACGCCCCGTACTTTCATGTGGTATTTACCATGCCAGAACAACTACACATGGTCATTTATCATAATCAGAAATTACTTTATGATTTAATGTACAAGGCTGTCGCAGAGACTTTATCAGAACTTTCTTTGGATCCCAAATACTTAGGAGCACAAATAGGTCAGTTCTCAGTTTTACATACCTGGGGTCAAAATTTGCATTACCACCCTCATATTCACTCGGTAGTAATGGCAGGAGGGCTTTCTAAGCAAAACCAGTGGCGTGCTTCGAGTAAAAAGTTCTTTATCCCAGTAAAAGTATTATCCAAAAAGTTCCGTGGAAAGTATCTCTATTATTTAAAACAATATTATGAATCTGGTTTACTCGAGTTTTATAATGACGCTAAACAATATAAAAATCCTAGGAAGTTTCAGAGTTTAATAGATGAATGTTATTCACTTAACTGGTACAGCTACACGAAAAGGACCTTTTCGGGCCCCCTAGCTGTGGTTCAATACCTTGGTCGCTATACTCATCGTATCGCTATTTCTAACAATCGGATTGTTTCAATCAATAAAGATACGGTGACATTTCGAGTAAAAGACTATCGAAAAAAGAGTAAAAAAGAGACGGTTACCATGAAAGGTGTAGAATTTATTCGGCGATTCTTAATGCATATACTCCCGAAGAGATTAGTAAAAATCAGACATTACGGACTACTTGCCAACCGAAATAAAAAAACAAAGCTTTCACTCTGTAGAAAATTAACCAATAGTCCCAGTTACAAACCAGATTTTGAAGGACTAAATACGATTGAAATCATTTCTAAACTTACTGGGAAAGATGTCACGTTATGTCCATCTTGTAAGGTTTCACACTTTAAATCATTTGTTTCAGAAAAAGAAGAAGTACCTTGAAAACCTCAAACCAAATACACTTTTTTAAAGCCGCTTAAATGGGGAGGGGGAAAGTATGCCCAAATATCAAATTGTCCATGAAAAAATACACTTTTTACAGATCTAAACCAAGGAAATCACGAAGAACAAGAGAAAAGCAAAGAATGAATTCCCATAGGCCGAGACCGCGACTTCATTCTTCTTGGCAATCAAAAATTTTGCGTATTACGTAATAGCACACAAAAAGAAGAAGGCACATTGAACGGTTCATAACCGTTCAATGTGCCTTCTTTCGCGCAAAACTTCCGATTGTCCCCTTTAAGAACCGTCCCCATGTTTCACCCATGTTTCACTGTTCAATGACATGAAAAAAATGTAAAATGGAGGTAGATTGATTATTGGGGGACGACCTTATGGGGGAAATGGTTTTATCTATGGAAGAGTTAAAGAGAGAGGATTTGATTCGAAAGAATAAATTGGTTGGGGTTGTTTCGTTGATTTCTATTATTCTTGCAATAATTGTAGAGGTTTCGATTGGACAGCCACTTCAAATGATTTTGACGATTGCTATTGGTGGAGCGATTTTTCTTTCCATTTTATGTTTACTTATTGTAAAGAATCTATTTTTATCCCAGACTCCTTATTTTTCGGTTGTAGGAATTTCAGTCGTTCTCTACGTGATTATGGCTAGCTCGCAATCAGCTCCAATCGTTCTTTTGCCTTTATACTTAATGACAGCGGTTGCAATCTATAATAAGCGAAAAATATTATTCTTTGGTGTGGTTTGTGCGATTTTCATAACGATCTTATTTTTTGTGACAAGTGGACAGGAGTTTGGATATACCTCAAAGGAAATTGTTATCTACTATTTGATTTTCACCGTGATCATTGCGACTCTCGTTTTCCAGAGCATTGTGACAGGGCGATTGACTCAGGATATTCAAGCATCGCAACAGCACACGGAGCAACTATTAGAAATGAGAGGACATCATGCCGCGCAACTTGAGGATAGCTCACAAACAATAAGTGAGAACATCACAAATATTCGCAGGCAAGGTGAGCAGCAAATGCATGCCTTTAATGAGATGACGACTGCGGTAACTGAAATCTCTGCAGGAATGAACAGCCAAAATGTAGCAGCGTCAACGATCACTGAATCTATCGAGGATTTGAACCGTGTTGTCCAGGAACTGTTAAAAGGTGCAAACCATCTTAGTCTTCAAACGGAAAATACGAATCAGGCAGCTGACAATGGAATGGAAACGATTGATCTGTTACTTTCAAAAATCACCGACTTCCAGTCATCCGTACATTCTATGTCTGGAACATTGAATCAACTCGTTGAAAAAATCAACGAGACAAACGGATTCACGGACCGCATTCAGGAAATTGCATCCCAAACAAATCTCCTTGCACTGAATGCCTCAATCGAAGCAGCTCGTGCGGGTGATAGTGGAAGAGGTTTTGCAGTTGTGGCAGCCGAAATCCGTAAGCTTTCTGAGGTTACTTCTAACACAGCAAACCTCATTTCTAGGAATTTAAAGGAGGTCAATGAAAACACTACCTTAACACAGAAGCAAATGTCGGAAAATGCACAAAAAATGGACGAGAGTGTAAGGCTTACAAACGATACCAAAGGTGTATTTACTGTCATCGACGATACGGTTGCGGAGTTGAATGAAGCTGTACAACATTTTGAAAAAATCTCGAAACAAATTGGAGATTCATCTGTTTGCATTGAAAGATCAGTGAACGAATTTGCTGCAATTATCGAAGAAACAACCGCATCTCTCGGGGAAATTACCTCGTCAATCGAAAACCAGAACGGACAGATGAAGGAACTCGTCTCCTACGTTCAGAACACAGATGAAGCAACAGCCGAACTTATGGAAATATTTAAGGAAAAATAAAGTTAATGAAATCCTAGATTTGATTCATCTAAAGAAAATATACATAGGTGTGATGAAAGTGAAACGTATTTTATATGCAGTAGTTAGTTATTGAGTTGCAGGTGCTGGTGCCTATTACGTCTTTTTTAGATCATACAAACTTTGCTGGTTACATCTTGTTAGTCATAAGTTTAATGGGAATCTCAATTGATATATTTATAAAAAATGAATTTTAGATTAAAAAGGGGCAAGGGGGATATATATGGTTTACATAGCAAGTGAAAGTCGTTATCAAGAAATGAAATATAATCGTGTAGGAAAGTCAGGCTTGTTGTTGCCAGCTCTTTCATTGGGATTATGGCATAATTTTGGTGGTGTCGATTCGTTTGAAAATGGACGCAATATCCTACGAAAGGCATTCGATCTCGGTATTACCCATTTTGATTTAGCGAACAATTATGGTCCTCCACCTGGTAGTGCTGAGGAGATGTTCGGCAAAATGTTGAAGACTGATTTTCAGCCATACCGTGATGAAATGATTATTTCTTCAAAAGCAGGCTATCGGATGTGGGATGGTCCCTATGGGGATTGGGGTTCTCGAAAATATTTAATTTCAAGCCTTGATCAAAGTTTAAAGAGAATGGGACTAGATTATGTTGATATCTTCTACTCCCATCGTCCAGATCCTAATACACCACTTGAGGAAACGATGGGAGCCCTAGACCATATTGTTCGACAAGGAAAAGCGCTCTATGTAGGAATTTCAAATTATACCCCATCACAAACACGAGAAGCGATTCGCATATTAAAAGAACTAGGTACACCACTTCTTATCCATCAACCAAGGTATTCCATGTTTGATAGATGGATTGAGGATGGTTTGCAGGATGTATTGACTGAGCAGGGTGTAGGCTCGATTGTATTTTCTCCGTTGGCACAAGGCCTGTTAACGAACAAATATCTTGGCGGTATCCCAAAGGATTCAAGAGCTGGAAAGGAAAACACATTCCTTCAAAAAGACACAATCACAGAGGATATCTTAAATAAAATCCAAACGTTAAACGAGCTTGCGGCAGAAAGAGGACAAAGCCTTGCCCAAATGGCATTGGCATGGGTTCTTCGTGAGGGGCGAGTGACATCAGCCTTAATTGGAGCAAGTAAAGTAAGTCAACTTGAGGACAATGTTGCTGCAATACAAAACCTCTCTTTCACAAATGAAGAATTAACCAAAATCGAGAATATTTTAATAGGTAACGAGCCATACTAATAGAGCGCATAATAAAAGGGGAGTAGCCTATTTTTAGGTTACTCCTCTTTTATGTTTTTTCAAAAAAAGGCATTTTTTTACTTAAGTAGAGTTCTCTCTCCCACAATTATGCTTTGTTTTATTGAATAAAATGTTTACTAAAAATGTTTACTTTAAAAATAAATTCTGTATACTATATAGTAGAGGTAAGACAGAAGGGATGAGAAGATGATGGCCACGATTCGTGATATAGCCCAAAAGTCTGGCTTTTCAATTGCGACTGTTTCAAGAGTATTGAACAATGATACCAATCTATCGGTTAGTGAAGAAACAAGGGAAAAAATTAAAGCGGTTGCAGATGCGCTTGGGTATAAAAAGAAACAATCGATCACGCAATTAAATAATATCGCTTTCTTATATTGGATATCAAATGAAGAGGAACTAGAGGATGTTTTCTTTAAGGGGATTCGGACGGAACTTGAAAAGCAAGCAAAGGAACGGAAAATTGAATTGATTCGCTACCATATAGATGATGGAATCGAAAAGGTAGATAAGGATATTACTGCGTTTATTGCGATTGGAAAATTAACAGATCGGGAAATTAAATACTTAGAGGAAATCACACCTCATGGAGTGTTTTTAAATACGAGAAGAGACCCTCAAAATTTAGATTCTGTTTTACCAGATTTAAAACTTATGACAGAATACATGATTCAGTTTTTTGAAGGACTCGGCTACAACCGTATTGGGTTTATTGGTGCAAGTGATTATGATGTCGAGACAAATGAGCCGATCCCGCAGTTACGAGAGGTTACATTCAGAAACTATCAACGTGAACGTAACAAATTAAGAGAAGAGGATATTTTAATCGTACCAGCAAGTACGGTAAAGAACGGTTACAAAGTGGCAATGAAGGCGATTGAGGAAATGGGCGATGACCTTCCAGAAGCATTTTGTGTGGCGACAGACCCACTTGCAGTCGGGGCATTGCAAGCGTTTAATGAAATGCAAATTCCCATTCCGCAACGTGTTGCCTTCTTTAGTATCAATAATATCAGTGTAACGAAATATGTATCCCCGCCATTAACAACCTTCCATATTGATATCCCAACCCTTTGTGAAACAGGATTGGATCTATTAGAGGAAAGGTTAACAAAAAATAGAACAACGGCAAAAACAGTGTATATCCAAGGGAAACCTATATTTCGAAAAAGTACACCACCACCTGTAAAGTGAGCATATGGCTCACTTTTTTTTATGGCCTTTATAGGGATAAGGCTTGGGCACTA
The DNA here is from genome assembly GCF_964021195.1 of Bacillus nitroreducens. Taxonomy (NCBI): domain Bacteria; kingdom Bacillati; phylum Bacillota; class Bacilli; order Caryophanales; family Bacillaceae; genus Bacillus; species Bacillus nitroreducens. The sequence continues at coordinate 1,635,773 of NZ_CAXHYI020000003.1, forward strand.
CCTATTCTTCCTTGAAAAGTGAACTCGTTCGATATGGGGATACTAATAGAGACTTTGTTAATAATTGAAAAGGTAGGATACAATTAGTAAAAATAAATAAAAGTTTTACTAAAATAATTACAATAAACCGTTTACACTTTTAGTTAAACATGATATTATTTTACTAGTAAACAAATTACTAAAAAGAGAAGGTGGTTTTAATGAAAAGGAAACTTGGCTTGTTGCTTGCTGGTGGTTTATTAACTGGCTTGCTTTCTGCTTGTGGTAGTTCGAGTGGACAAGGTGCCGCAGATGATGATGTTGTTACAATCTGGGCGAATAATATAAATGTTCCAGTGCTAGAAAAAGCAGCAGAAATCTATAAAGAGGACCATCCAGATTTTAAAGTAGAAATTATTGAAACAGGTGGTCAGGACATTAAGAGTAAAACAACGACTGGTTTACAAGCGGGTGGTAAAGGTTTGCCTGATGGCTTGCTTCAAACAGATGATGAACTTCAAGGAAAATTAGAAGCGTTTCCAGGAGCATTTGCAAACCTAAGCGAACTTGGTTTTGACGAGTATAAAGAAGACTTTCCAGACTTTAAAGTAGAGGCTGTGTCTAAAGACGGAGATATGTATGCGATGCCATTTGATACTGGTCCAGCAGCGATCTTCTACCGTACAGACCTATTTGAAGAGGCAGGCGTAAATCCTGAAGATATCAAAACATGGGATGATTATGTTGAAGCTGGTGGAAAAGTCAAAGAAGCAACTGGTAAAGCGATGTTAAGCTTCGACCAAGCGGATGCGAATGTGTACACAATCATTCTAAATCAGCAAGGTGAAGGCTACTTCGATAAGGATAACAACTTAACTGTTGGTAGTGATGCCTCAGTTAAAGCACTAGATGTGCTTAAAGGTTTGCGTGAAAAAGACGCTCTTTTAGGTACTACAGGTTGGGATGGATGGGTGACATCCATTGCGAACTCTGAGACAGCATCTGTGATTGCTGGGGGCTGGCTAGTTGGAACCATTAAACAACAAGCACCTGATACCGAAGGAAAATGGGGCTTAATGCCACTACCTGCACATGAAGAAGGGGGATCTCGTTCATCAGTACAGGGTGGTAGCTCGTTTGTCATTCCTTCAACAGGTAATAAAGTTCAAGAAACATATGATTTCTTATCATGGTTTACGACAAGTGTGGAAGCACAAGAAATTGCAATGGAGGGTGGGTTATTCCCTACCTATGCACCTGTGTTTGAATCTGAATTATTTGATGCTGAAGAACCATTCTTTGGAAATCAAACAATTTGGCGTTTCTTAGCAGACGAAATGGACAAGATTCCATCGATTCTTTATACAAAAAATGATCCAATCGCTCGTGATGAAATTGTAAAAGCACAAGGGGAAGCGTTAAACGGTACGGGTGCAGAAGAAGCAATGGAACAAGCGAAGAAAAACATTGAAAATCGAATGAAAAAGTAAGAAAAGCGCAAGGTTCTCGATAGTGGAACATCGACTCACTTCTGCCCCGTCCAGTGGCAAACGTCGATGTCATCACATCCTGTGTGAGTACAAGAAAGGCGCTGACAGAAGGCGCTTTTTGCCTTCCAAAGCGTTTGGCTTGTGACCTCGAGCCGATGGCACCTAGAGCTAGACACAAAAAACTAGATACAAAACTTTATACGTTCTAGACTATACAATAAAAATTCGAGGTAATGAAGAACTCCTTCATTGCCTCTCCCATGGAATAGGGGGTTAGACAACATGATGAATCAAATCAACAAAAACAAATTAACGCCGTACTTATTTTTAGCCCCAGCGCTCATTTTATTTCTGATATTCACGGTGTACCCAATCATTTCATCCTTTATTTTAAGTTTCCAAACCTCTCAAGGTGGCACATATGTATTTACTGGACTTGATAACTATATCCGGTTAATAAAAGACACAACCTTCCATCAAGCTCTATTTAATACATTTATCATCTTTATTGTTCAAGTGCCAATTATGATTCTATTAGCTCTTATGTTGGCGGCATTTTTAAATAGCAAACTATTAAAATTTAAAGGATTATTCCGTACGGGGTTCTTTTTACCTGCGGTTACTTCATTAGTAGCATATTCGATTTTGTTCTCGATAATTTTAATGGACAAAGGGATTTTGAACCAAGCATTGAACGTATTTGGGATTGATTCTATCCCTTGGTTGAATGACCCGTTCTGGGCAAAGGTTTCCATTATTATTGCAATGACGTGGAGATGGACAGGATACAACATGGTGATCTATCTTGCTGCAATGCAAAATATTTCAGAAGAAACCTATGAAGCAGCTTCGATTGATGGTGCAGGGAAGGTTCGTCAATTCTTCTCAATCACAATTCCGCAATTGAAGCCGATTATTTTATTCACTTCCATCATCTCAACAATTTCGACTCTCCAGTTATTCGATGAACCGTTCAACCTGACAAAAGGTGGACCTGGGGATGCGACAACAACATTAGGATTAATGATTTATGATAATGGATTCAAATACTATGACTTTAGCTATGCGTCTGCGATTGCATACGTCATTGTAGTCATCGTAGCGATTCTATCACTTATTCAATCAAAAGTGACGGGAGATGGTAAATAATGCAGGAAAGTAAAACATCAAGATTCTCGAAAAAAGCAGGTATTTACTTGCTCCTGTTGATCGGTATTTTGATTTCAATTTTCCCATTTTATTGGATGCTTGTTGGGGCAACAAATCATACGAGTAAAATGTTCTCCAACCCTCCAACATTGTGGTTTGGTGATCAATTTTTAACGAACTTTACAAATCTGAATGAGAGCATCAATATTTGGCGAGTCTTGTTCAACTCTGTCTTTGTTTCAGGTGTATATGTGATTTTGGCACTGATGGTTTCAACAATGGCTGCCTATGCTTTAGCAAAGTTTGATTTTAAAGGTAATAAATTTATTTTTACAACCTTTCTTTTATCGATGATGATTCCATACCAAGCACTTCTCATCCCGCAGTTCAGGATGATGGCTGATTATGGATTATTGAATACGTATGTAGCGCTTATTTTACCGACGGTTTGTACACCTTTTGCGATCTTTTTGATGCGACAAAACTTTATGGCGTTTCCGACAGAATTGATTGAAGCAGCACGAATGGATGGAGCGGGAGAAATGAAGATTTTCTTTCAGATTGTCATTCCATCCATGAAACCAGCGCTTGCAGCAACGTCAATTTTCTTATTCCTGTCACAGTGGAATAACTTTCTGTGGCCATTAGTCGTTACAACCTCGACGGATATGTATACATTCCCTGTAGCATTATCCAGTTTAAAAGGTGTTTCGATTATTGACTATGGTCAAATCAATGTAGGGATTATGATTGCAACAATTCCAATTATCATCTTCTTCCTTGCTCTCCAAAAACACTTTATTCAAGGAATGTTAGGAAGTGCAATCAAATAGAGGTGTGCGGTTTTGTGGGTCACAAGGACAGGTTCCTTGTGCCACTTTTTAAAAATACGGGGTGAGGGAACGATCCCTCAAAGCCCTTTGTGGAGGTCAAAATGGTACAACTTAGAGATTATGAGAATTTACAGGTACTTCAAAGGAATCGAGTGAAAGACCGTTCTTATTTTATGTCTTATCAGAGTGTAGAGGATGCACTTAGCTTTGATAGAGGTCGTGCACATGGATTTTTATTATTAAATGGTATGTGGAAATTTCATTATGCTGAGACTCCAGAACATGCTCCAAGCTCTTTTTATGAGGAAAACTATGATACTAGTGATTGGGATGAGTTACAAGTTCCTTCAAGCTGGCAGCTGCACGGGTATGGAAGACCGCACTATACAAATGTTCCCTATCCATTTCCAGTCAATCCACCTTATGTGCCTACTGAAAATCCAACTGGCTCCTATCGTCGGGATTTTTATGTAACCGATGACATGCTAAAAAACCTTGTGTTTCTACGTTTTGAAGGAGTAGATAGTGCATTTCATGTGTGGATCAACGGGAAGTTTGTTGGCTATAGTCAAGGAAGTCGCGTCGCGTCTGAATTTGATGTAACCGATTTTGTTCAAGAAGGTCAAAATACGATTGCGGTTCGAGTCTATCAATGGTCAGATGGAAGTTATATTGAAGACCAAGACATGTGGTGGTTAAGTGGTATTTTTCGAGATGTGTATTTACTGGCAAAACCGAAAGTACATACACATGACTTCTTTGTGAAAACACAATTGGATGACAAATACCAGGATGCGGATTTACAGATCGAATCTGTGTTTCATTCAACAACTACTAGTTCAAAAGATTACCAGTTAGAAATTCAGCTTTTTGATAAACACTTAAGTGAAGTGGAAGAAGCGAAACGACAAATCAAAATTCATGTAGATGGATCAAACGAAACTACTTTAGATACGAGTATCCGCGTAACCAATCCTTCAAAATGGACGGCTGAAACTCCTTATTTGTATACCTTACTGATGACGCTAAAAGATGATGAAGGAAATATTGTTGAGGTAATCCCGTCGAAAGTTGGATTTAGACAGGTTGAATTAAAGGATGGGTTAATCCAGGTGAATGGTGTACCTATTTTATTTAAAGGGGTAAACCGTCACGATCATCATCCAGATTTGGGGCGTGCTGTTCCACTTGATTGGATGATAAAAGACATTGAACTAATGAAACAGCATAATATTAACGCAGTCCGTTCAGCGCATTATCCGAATGATCCACGTTTTTACGATTTATGTGATGAGTATGGATTATATGTAATTGATGAAGCAGATCTGGAGTGTCATGGATTTGATAGAATCGGAAAACCTCATCAATTAGCGCAAGATCCAGAGTGGAAGGAAGCGTTTGTTGACCGAATGAAGAGAATGGTTGAACGAGATAAGAACCATCCATCAATTATCATTTGGTCATTAGGAAACGAATCTGGATATGGCGAAAACCATGTAGCGATGGCGAAATGGGCAAAACAAAAGGATCCAACAAGACTTGTGCATTACGAAGGGGAAACTCGTTTCATTATGACACAAGAGAATAACAATCCTACTCGTTTACACGAAGCGGCTGATATGTTCTCGACGATGTACACTCCGCAAGTCATTATGGAGAAATTAGGTCAACGAGATGATTTAGCTCAGCCACATATTTTATGTGAATTTGCTCATGCGATGGGGAATGGACCAGGTGGAATCAAAGAGTATTTTGATTTGTTCTATAAATATGATCGCCTTCAAGGTGCATTCGTATGGGAATGGCTTGACCATGGGATTCGTCAAACCACAGAAGATGGCGAAGAGTATTTTGCCTATGGTGGTGATTTTGGTGAGACGCCTCATGATGGCAACTTCGTAATTGATGGTCTTGTCATGCCAGACCGTACACCATCGCCAGCCTTATTAGAATATAAAAAGGTAATCGAACCTGTTCGAGTTGAAGAGGTTGATTTAAAAGCTGGTAAAGTTCGGATTCAGAATCTATATAACTTTACTACATTAGATCATTTAACCATCTCATGGACACTTGTTTCGGATGGAAACGTGTTAGATGGTGGAACGCTAGATATGCCTACGGTACACCCAGGCGAGTCGGTTGAACTTTCGGTTCCATTTACATTACCAAGCGTGATCAAAGCTAAGACCGATTACTGGCTTACCCTTCAATTTAATCAGGCGGCTGATACAAAATGGGCAAAAGCGGGTCATGAAGTGGCGTGGGCTCAATTTGAATTGCCAGTAAGCCAAAACATAGAAGTGAAAGAAAATCGAACCTATCGTCCTTTAGTTGTGGAGGATCAGGACCATAAACTTGTCGTGACTGGTGAGTCCTTCGAATATCGTTTCGATAAAATATACGGAGTCCTTGAGTCATGGGTGAACCAAGGTGTCGAAATGATCGAACGTGGTCCGGTGGTGAACGTTTGGAGAGCTCCAACGGATAATGACAAACTAGGTTTAGAAGAATTTAGCGTAAAAAAGGAAGAACCAGAGTGGAGACATTTTGGTTTGCATCACATGCAAACACACATTCATGCAGTTGAGGTTGAAGTATCACCAACTCATGATCAAGTAAAAGTTTTTGTGAAATCTCGCTTCGCTCCGCCAGTACATGCATGGGGCTTTGATGTAACCATGACATACACAATCTTGAAAAATGGAGCAATGAAGATTGAAGTTGATGGGAAAAAACAAGGTGAGTCATCGGATACATTACCTAAGATTGGCCTTCAACTGAAACTAAAGCAGGGGTTGAATCAAGTAGATTGGTATGGTCGAGGACCAGGAGAATCATACTCTGACAGCAAGTTAGCGAACCGTTTTGGTGTTTGGTCAAAGACGGTAGATGAGCTGCATACACCATATGTCGTGCCGCAAGAAAATGGAAATCGACATGAAACAAAGTGGGCTTCGCTAACAGACCTTTCAGGTGTTGGATTACTAGTAGTAGGCGAACCGAACTTTGATTTTAGCGCAAGCTATTATTCGACTGAAAAGCTTGAAAAAGCAAACCACACCTATGATTTAGTAAAAGATGATTTTATCACATTAAATGTTGATCACAAGCATCAAGGCCTCGGCTCAGCAAGTTGTGGACCAGGTGTTCTTGAGTACTATCAGTTAAAAAATGATGACTTCTCATTCGCAGTGAGCTTCCGTCCTTATTCAAAAAGAGAACACTCACCGATTGAACTAAGTAAATTAATGTAACAATTGAGCCTGTCTTTGATGACAGGCTCTTTTTATGGGGGTTAAGGTCTTTATTCTAACTTTATATATTTTTAGTAAAATTTAAGTAAAAGTAATTGACCTTTTTTACTTGCGCCTCTACAATGAAAATAGAAACCAAATGGGGGGAAAATCAGTATGGATCTCAACCAGCTTTCAGACCGATTTACAACAATATTTAACGAAACGGACTATCGTACTTTCTTTGCGCCTGGACGCATCAATCTGATTGGTGAGCATACCGACTACAATGGGGGGCATGTGTTCCCGGCTTCGATTACGAAAGGAACGTATGCGTTAGCGAGAAAGCGTGACGACGACAAAATAAGAATGTTCTCAATGAACTTTGAAGACCTTGGGGTGATTGAGTTCGACCTCCATCATCTTGACTACAACAAGGTTCACGATTGGGCGAATTATCCGAAGGGAATGCTTCGTTACCTCCGTGAAAAAGGCTATGATATTTCTACTGGTGTAGACGTGCTTTTTTACGGAAATATTCCGAATGGTGCGGGTTTGTCCTCATCAGCGTCAATCGAACTCGTCTCAGGTGTCATGTTTGATCATTTATTCGATCTAAAAATCGACCGGGTAGAACTTGTAAAAATTGGTCAACTTGTGGAAAATAAGTTTATTGGTGTCAACAGTGGCATCATGGACCAATTTGCAATTGGAATGGGTAAAAAAAATGCTGGAATTTTACTAGATTGTGATACATTAAAGTATGAATATGCTCCAATTGAGTTGGATGATCATCTTATTTTAATTATGAACACGAACAAGCGTCGTGAGCTTGCGGATTCTAAATACAATGAACGTCGCAGTGAGTGTGAACAGGCACTTTTGCACCTGCAAAAAGAGCTAGACGTTGAAGCGTTAGGGAATATCACAAGCGGCCAATTTGAACAACACAAGGATTTAATTGAAAATGAAACGTTACAAAAGCGTGCAAAACATGCTGTGTATGAAAATGAACGAACATTAGATGCACTCAAAGCTCTAAAGGCGGGTGACCTCAAAGAATTTGGACACCTGCTAAATGCGTCACATACTTCATTGCGCGATGATTATGAAGTGACAGGTAAAGAGCTCGACACACTAGTGGAAGCTGCTTGGGCCCAAGACGGTGTACTTGGTGCACGTATGACGGGTGCTGGCTTCGGGGGTTGTGCGATTGCCTTAATTGAAAAAGATAAAGCGGAAGCGATCATTAGCACAATCGGAAATATTTATGAAAACACCATCGGCTACCAAGCTTCTTTCTATGAAGTAAGTATTGGTGATGGCGCAAAAGAACTATTACGGGACACGGGGGCAGTGAATATGTCTCTTTAACCTAAAAAGAGGAGCGAAAAACGGATATGAGTATTTTAGTATTAGGTGGAGCGGGTTATATTGGCTCACATGCGGTTTATCAATTAATTGACGCAAACGAAGAGGTTGTAGTGGTAGACAATCTTCAAACAGGCCACAAAGAAGCGGTACACCCAAAGGCGAAGTTTTATCAAGGTGATATCCGTGACCGAGCATTTCTACAATCGGTATTTGAACAAGAAAACATCAGCGCGGTTATTCATTTTGCGGCGAATTCCCTTGTCGGTGAATCGATGGAAGATCCGTTAAAATACTATGACAACAACGTTTTTGGTACACAAGTTGTTCTTGAAACAATGAGAAACAACAACGTGAAATACATTGTATTTTCATCTACAGCCGCTACGTACGGCGAGCCAAAACAGGTGCCAATCACTGAAGATATGCCAACTGTTCCAACAAACACATACGGTGAAACGAAGCTAGCAATGGAAAAAATGATGAAGTGGTCTGAGATTGCTCACGACATTAAATTCGTATCACTAAGGTATTTTAACGTAGCAGGTGCACGAGCGACTGGTGAAATCGGCGAGGATCATAATCCAGAAACGCACTTAATCCCAGTTATATTACAAGTAGCACTCGGAAAAAGAGATTTTATCACAATCTTTGGTGAAGACTACGATACGCCTGATGGCACATGCATCCGTGACTATATCCATGTCGAAGATCTCATTGATGCACATATTTTAGCATTGAAATACTTACAAAACGGCGGTGAGAGCAATTATTTCAACCTCGGAAGTAACAGTGGTTTCTCTGTTAAGGAAATGGTCGAAGCGGCTAAAGAAGTAACGCAACGAGATATTCCTGTGAAAATTGGCGAGCGTCGTGCGGGAGACCCAAGCACACTTATTGCTTCATCTGGGAAAGCGAAGGACGTTCTCGGCTGGGAGCCAAAACGTAAATCTATCAATGAAATCATTAAGGATGCGTGGAACTGGCATGTAAACCACCCAAATGGGTATGAAAGCGAAAGGTGAGATACATGAATATTTACGATACAGTACAACAGTTAGCTGAGCAGGCTGTTCAGGCTGGACTTATCGAAAGGGAAGATAGGATCTATGTTCGCAATCAGGTTCTGTCTCTCCTCCATCTGGAGGATTTTCAACCATCTGAGCATGTCTCATCCGAAAAGGACATCCCAACTTTAGTTGAGGACCTGGTCGAATATGCCTGCGAACAAGGGGTTATTGAGCGTTATTTTGATGCGAAAGAAATTCTCGCAAGTATGATTATGAACACGATGATCCCATTGCCGTCAGCGGTCAGTCGTCATTTTTACCAATTACATCAGCAAGACCCTGTTGCAGCGACGAAGTATTTTTATGGATTAAGTAAAAATAGCAACTATATTCAAATGAAGCGAATTGAAAAAAACATTGAATACAAGGTTGAAACAACGTACGGTGATCTTGACATCACGATTAATTTGTCAAAGCCTGAAAAAGATCCGAAACAAATTGCGCTTGAAAAAGAGAGAAAAACAACGGGGGCGTCATATCCGAAATGTTTACTCTGTGTGGAAAATGAAGGGTATGCGGGGCGTATTGGTCATCCTGCTCGTTCCAATCACCGCATCATACCAGTGTCGCTTGAGGAAGAAACTTGGTATTTGCAGTATTCACCCTATGTCTACTATAATGAGCATTGCATTCTGCTTTGTGAAGAACATCGCGATATGAAAATTAGCAAGAAGACATTTGCACGACTACTTGGATTCGTTGAGCAGTTTCCACACTATTTTGTTGGTTCAAATGCCGACCTTCCGATTGTAGGTGGCTCGATTTTAACTCATGATCACTATCAGGGTGGAAACTATGACTTTGCGATGGCGAATGCAGCAGATGACATTACCTTCACTTGGAATCGTTATCATACAATCGAATGTTCAACTGTCAACTGGCCGATGTCTGTCATACGTCTACGAAGTGAGGACAAAGAGACCCTGGTGGAAGCAGGTGACCACATTTTACAAGCGTGGCGCAACTATAGTGACCCAGAAGTAGATATTCTCGCGTTCACTGGTGACACACCGCATAATACGATTACACCAATCGCTCGAAAACGAGACGGAAAATACGAACTTGATCTGGTGCTTCGAAACAACCGTACCAATGATAAGCACCCGCTCGGTATTTTCCATCCGCATGCCGATGTGCACCATATTAAAAAGGAAAACATTGGTCTAATCGAGGTAATGGGATTAGCGGTACTCCCAGCTCGACTCAAAGAAGAGTTGCATGAGGTTGAGGAGTATCTGATCGGTGAAGGAGACTCAGTTAACCCCATCCACCAAGCGTGGGCAGAAGAACTGAAGACCTACCAACCAACTAAAGAGAATGTTCATGAACTTGTTAAAAGTGAAGTTGGGAAAAAGTTCATGCGCGTGCTTGAAGATGCCGGTGTGTATAAACGAGATGAAGTGGGGCAAGTTGCTTTTAAAAGATTTATAGACTCTTTTACAGAATAGGAGATTATAAAAATGGAAATCAACACATATTCTTACGGAACATTTGACAATCAAAACGTACAAGCCTATACATTAAAAAATGACCAAGGGCTAAGCGTGACCTGCATTGATTATGGATGTATCATCACGGAAATCATCACGCCTGATCGTAATGGTGTATCAGAAAATGTTGTACTTGGATTTGATAATCTCGAAGGCTACTTGGCTGACACAACCTATCAAGGAGCGATTATCGGGCGTATTGCTGGTCGCATTCGTGCTGGTGAATTTACGTTAAACGGAAAAACCTATACACTTGACAAAAATGAAAATGGCAACTCTCTTCATGGTGGCGTGAAAGGATTCAATCATGTTGTGTGGGACTCTACGATTATTGAGGAAGAAAATCGTGTTGGCGTTGAGTTTAAATATGTCAGCAAAGATGGCGAGGGTGGCTACCCTGGAACTGTTGAAATGACTGTAACATACAGTCTAAACAACGAAAATGAATTTGTGATTTCAGCTAAAGGAATTCCAGACGAAGACACCATATTGAATCTCACAAACCATGCATACTTTAATCTATCTGGTGATGTGAAACGTGACATACTCGACCACGAACTTACGATTAAGAGCAGCCAATTTCTCGAGCTTGACCAGGAATTCCTGCCAACAGGCGAACTACTCAACGTCTCTGGAACGGTTTTTGATTTCCGAAATGGCCGAAAAATCGCTGACGGCGTAAACTCGGACGATCAACAAATTGCACTCGTCGGACAAGGCTATGACCATCCATTTTTACTAGACGAACAAGACATTGAGCTTTATGATGAAACATCAGGTCGTCATTTAAAAATAGAAACAAACCAATCGGCGATTGTAATATACACAAGCAACACCATGAAAGGATTTGACTTGCGTAGTGGTGAGGCTAACCCATACCAAGGAATTTGCCTAGAAACCCAAGCACCACCAAACGCCATCAACCACCCACACTTCCCATCCACTGTGGTTAAAAAAGGCGAAGCATACAACTGGCAAACCAAATACACATTCGGAACCAAATAAAACAGGGGGACGGTTCTCCTGTTTCATTTCAGTGAAATAAGAGTGAAACAAGGGGACGGTTCTCTTGTTTCATTTTCCGTGAAATGTGTGAATGCTAATTATAGTAGTGAACGGTGTAAATGTTGCACGCGATCACTTATGTAATTGGTTGTAGTTGCAAATAATTGGGTGAGAGCGCAAAAGTATCTCATGCTCGCGCAAAAAATTGGGTGAGCGCACAAAATCCGCTCTAGACGACGCAAATATCTAGGTGAGCGCGCAAAAGTCGCTCTAGACGACGCAAATATCTGGGTGAGCGCGCAAAAGTCGCTCTAGACGACGCAAATATCTGGGTGAGCGCGCAAAATCCGCTCTAGATGACGCAAATATCTAGGTGAGCGCGCAAAAGTCGCTCTAGACGACGCAAATATCTAGGTGAGCGCGCAAAATCCGCTCTAGACGACGTAAATATCTGGGTGAGGGTGCAAAATCCGCTCTAGACGACGCAAATATTTAGGTGAGCGCGCAAAAGCCACTCTAGACGACGCAAATAACTAGCTCAGAGCGCAAAAGTATCTCATGATCGCGCAAATAGACCAGTCGAAGGCGCAAACATCGCTCATGTTCACGCAACTAACTCAAATTGAGCCGTAAATAGAAACTGGACGGCTAAGGTACATGCGAAAACGCAAAACATATTCCAAGAGAAAGGAGATGAATCATGGCAACGATTAAGGATATAGCAGAAAAAGCGGGTGTCTCAATCGCAACGGTATCACGGGTTCTTAACTATGATTCCAGCTTATCGGTCGGCGACGGCACGAAAAAGAGAATATTTGAGATTGCTGAGGCGCTGTCGTATAAAAAACGATCCTCCAAAAAGTCTTCATCAGCACGGATCGGAATTCTTCTTTGGTACACAGAAAAAGAAGAACTTAATGACCTGTATTACATGTCGATTCGACTTGGAATTGAACAACGTTGTGAACAGCAAGGTATTCAGGTTGTTAATTTTTATAATAGCATCGAAAGTATGAAGCAGGAGGAGCTTCAGGGGATTATTGCCGTTGGGAAGTTTAGTACGAGTCAAGTGGAAGAACTCTCTAACATGGCCGAGCACCTCGTGTTTGTCGATTCAAACCCTGATGAGGATACCTACGATGCGGTTGTGGTTGACTTCGAAAAAGTGACCCGAACCGCACTGAAGCATTTTATCGAGAATGGTCACACGAATATTGGCTATCTTGGTGGTCGCGAGGAATTTAAGGACCATTCTTCGGAAATTGAAGAGATTCGCGAAAAAACATTTAAAACGTATCTTTCAGAAGCAAATCTACTAGATGAAAGTAACTTATATATAGGAAGCTTTACGGTTGAGGATGGATATAAGTTGATGAAGCAAGCGATCCAAGATAAAGGTGACAACTTGCCTACAGCTTTCTTTGCGGCGAACGATCTTATTGCAATTGGTGCTCTAAGGGCATTAAATGAAGAGAAAATAGCTGTCCCTGGTCAAGTAAGCTTGATTGGTGTCAATGATATCAGTGTGTCCAAATATGTCTTCCCGCCCCTATCAACGGTAAAAGTTCATACTGAAGTCATGGGTGAAACTGCTGTTGATACAATATTAGAACGGATGAATGGAAGACAAATCGCGAAAAAAATAGTCATTACAACTAAATTAGTTATCCGAGAAACCTAGTCTCCAGCGACTAGGTTTTTTGTCATTTCTTTTTCAACTAACGGACAGTAAGGCGTATCTTCAAAATAAAATACACTTGTCTCTAAAGGTCCTAATGGGCAAAGACCAGGAAAGTTACTTTCTGTGGAAAGTGTAACCTTTACTGTTTGGAATGAAGATTCCACCTTCTAGAGAAAATCTCTCACTATTTTAGTAGGAAAGATAGATTACAAAAATACCCGAGTGGTAGCGAAAAACTGAAAAATAATAGTAGAATTCTCTTATCGATTCATAAAACACTAACGGCTTTCACCCCCATGCTAACCTCTAATTTTTCCAACCACTCCCACTTCTGTTACAAATCAATTACTTTACATCCAGTTGACTCACCTAATTATAAAAGCGTTTACAAATTAATTGAGCCATCTAAAACCTTGTCAAGTTACAATTTTGTTACAAGAGTGAATAATAAAAGGTCTAATTACCTACGAATTGTAATAAAGGGATTTAAGAGACTTGAATTCAAGATATTATATCGTGAAATATCGGTATTCTTCTGTTTTGTGATGTATGTCAAGGTACTAGGGAGATAGTACACCTTAGGTAGTAACCATGTCTGATAGAATCGAAATTTTGTAGAAATTTGTAGAATAAATAAGTCTTTCGTATGTATTTTAAATCATTTTGAATATTTTGTAAAAATTGACCTAAACAACAATATCAAGTAGTTTTTTAGTAGATATTTGGAAAATATGTGAACGAAGCTTGAAAATATAGCCCTGATAAATAGGGCTTAACCTATATATTTTTTTATGATAAGCGGGTGAACTTGAATGGGAATAAATGTTTCAGCGGCTATTTCGCAAGCAAATCGATTGCGTGACTATGCATCACAGCTTAGAAGTTTAAAAAGCACACTAAATGGGGTTAATGGAAATATCAATACCGCCTGGAAGGCGACAGAGGTTCAGTATATTAACCAAGCAATTGCGGAGATCAATCGGGAATTGAATACAATTGCTTCAAAACTTGATTCGATTGCACCAGATATTATCCAGGTTGCCAATCAAATCAAGCGTGAAGAGGAAGCAGCTGCACGTGCTGAAGCTGAGGCGAGACGAAAGGCTGAAGAGGAAGCGCGAAAAAGAGCAGACGCAAGAGCTCCTCATTTGCGTTGATTTGAGAGGACGGTAGGTTCTACTTGTAAAGAGTTGTTGTTATTATGAAGCACGGTCTCAAGGACAGTTCAATTCGAATCTTTTTATAAAATGTCTACGACAAAGCAATCCAGGAGAGTCGCGTTAAAAAATGCCCTGATAAGGCGTCTCATCGACAATTCAATGTAATTCTCCCTCTGAAATGTCTTGATGAAGCATCTCAAGGTTACTTCAAGGTAATTCGCCCTTCTGGATTGTCTTTGACGAAGTATTTCAAAGACAACTGGAGTTAATCCGCCTTTTAAAATGTCTTCGATATAGCGTCTTAAAAACGATTCAAAGCTTTTTACCTGCTGTTGTGTCTATGACAAACCCACCCCAGCGACATGTCGATTTCGCCGCCCTAATGTAATGACGCTGATGCCATATTACCAAGGTAGAACACGGCCACTACCACTTGTTAGAAAACGCAATTCGTTTATGTACGTTGCTTATTTAGTAAGGAGAGATTTATTTTGATATTAACTCTATTTGATCGGGAAAAGGCTTTTACATATGTGTTACCAGAGCGGGTGACGGGTCGTTATATTTTAACCTCTGAGGATACGAACGGTGAGCCGCGAAATCTGATGGCGATTGAGGCAGAAGAAGGCAAGTGGTATTTAAAATCCAATAAATCTGCCTTTCTATTAGATGACAAGCAGGAAATACTGGTTAAACAAAAAATTGAAACATTTAAAACGTATACGATTTCCCGTAACAATGACGCTTCTGCCCTTCTATATGTGGAGCCAGCAACGAACGATCGAAATGAGTATACGAAGCATGAGGTAACGGGAAGTAGCATCAGGATTGGCCGTGGGAATGACAGTCACATTCGTTTCGCGAATAAGCTCGTATCGAGCTCTCACTGTGTCATTCAGTATGATGCAAATGGACATGCGATTATCCGTGACAATAACAGTTCGAACGGCACATATGTTAACGGGGAACGTGTCCAGGAAAAAGTCCTTTCAACTGGTGATGTCATTTACATCATGGGGTTGAAAATTATCTACAACGGTAAGTTACTATCCTTGAATAATCCACACCAATTAGTGTTTTTAGACCGAAATGCGTTTCGTCCGTTTGAGGTGCAAAAGCCGATCATTGAAGACGAAGAACCACTCGATGACTTTCAAACGGAAGAAAAAAATGATGATCTCTTTTATCGTTCACCACGTTTTAAACGCGATATCAAGAGAACGGAAATCCGTATTGACCCACCACCACAGAAGCCAAATATTGATGAAACTCCATTAATGTACATACTTGGACCATCGATCACAATGGGGATGGCTTCATTGTTCACTGGGCTTTTCACACTTAACAATGTCATGGCACGAGGCGGGGACATCATGTA
This sequence comes from Bacillus nitroreducens, assembly GCF_964021195.1. Taxonomy (NCBI): domain Bacteria; kingdom Bacillati; phylum Bacillota; class Bacilli; order Caryophanales; family Bacillaceae; genus Bacillus; species Bacillus nitroreducens. Next base: position 1,651,612 of record NZ_CAXHYI020000003.1, read on the forward strand.
CGCCATGCCAACCTTAATGATGTCATTAAGTATGTTAGTTGGTACTGTCCTTTGGCCGATTTTAACGAAGCGTCATGAGAAGAAGCAGAGAATTAAGCTTGAAGGCAAACGTCAAGAGAAATACTCGAAATATATTGAAGAAATGGCAGTGGTGATTGAAGAGGAGTGTCAACGACAAAGTGAAATCCTTCATGAAAATCATGTGGCCCTGCAAAATCTAATCTCAAGAATAACGATGCGAAAAAGAAACCTGTGGGAGCGTGGGATTGGACAGAACGATTTCCTGAAAGTCCGTCTCGGCCTTGGTGATTTACCGCTGAATGCAGAACTGAAGTACCCTGAGAAAAAATTCACACTAGAGGACGACAATCTCCAGGATGAGCTTTATAAATTAGTCGAGAGACCCCACATTTTAAAACAGGTTCCTGTGACGCTAAGCTTTGTTGAGGAGTTTGTCAGCGGTGTGATTGGGCGCCGTAGTCGCGTTCAGGATTTTGTAAAGGGACTTATATTTCAATTAACTGCCCTTCATAGTTATGACGAGTTAAAGCTTGTGTTCCTCTACGATAAAAATGAGGAAGAGTATTGGAAGTTTACAAAATGGCTTCCACATGTGTGGGATGAGGCGAAGCAAATTCGCTTTATCGCAACAGATGAGACAGAGGTAAAAGAGCTGTCTTCCTATTTTGAAAAAGAAATTTCGTACCGCGCTAGCCTTGATGAGGATCAGATAAAGGATCTTGACCAGCATTATTTGATTTTCTCGATGAGTAAGTCGCTTGCATCAAGGGCAGAGATGATGAACCTCCTCTTAGAAGAGAAAGAGAACATCGGAATTAGCCTTGTTACTTTATACGATGAGCTCAAAAACTTACCGAAGGAATGTACGATGGTGGTTGAGCTTGGGGATGACATGTCCAAGATATTCGACAAGGATGACATTTCAGGCTCATATACAGCATTCGATGCGGAATATTATGAGCGTGATGATGCAGAAGAGGTTGCGATTCGCTTGGCGAACATACAGCTTGCTTCTTCTGTAGAGGCCTACACATTGCCAGATATGGTGACGTTCCTTGAAATGTTTGGCGTCAGTAAAATTGAGCATTTGAATGCCCTCACACGGTGGAAGGAAAACAATCCTGTTCATTCGATTGAAACTCCAATTGGGGTCGACACGATGGGGGAACTGTTTAAGTTAGACCTTCATGAAAAATACCATGGGCCACACGGATTGATTGCGGGTATGACAGGGTCTGGTAAGTCTGAATTTATTATGACATTCATTTTATCGCTTGCAGTAAACTATCACCCAGATGAGGTTGCGTTTATTTTAATCGACTATAAGGGTGGTGGAATGGCGAATGCCTTCTTGAATCTACCACATCTAGCAGGTACGATTACAAACCTGGATGGTGCAGCTGTGAAGCGTTCATTAGTCTCCATTCAAAGTGAGCTGAAGCGTCGTCAGTCGATTTTCAGTGAGACGAGTCGACGTATGAATGTGAGTAATATTGACATTTATAAGTATCAAAAATTATATCGCGAAGGGCAAGTATCAGAGCCATTGCAACATTTGTTTATGATTTCAGATGAGTTCGCCGAGCTGAAAACCCAGCAACCAGAATTCATGGAGCAGTTAGTTAGTGCGGCACGTATCGGTCGAAGCTTGGGTGTTCACTTGATTCTAGCGACACAGAAACCGTCTGGTGTCGTGGACGACCAAATTTGGAGTAACTCGAAATTCCGAATCAGTCTGAAGGTACAGGAAAAAGCGGACAGTATGGAGGTCATCAAGCGACCAGATGCTGCTGAACTTTCGCAAACAGGTCGATTTTACTTGCAGGTTGGGTATAACGAGTTGTTCGAGCTTGGTCAGTCAGCATGGGCAGGGGCCCCGTATTATCCAGCTGATAAAGTGGAAAAACATGTGGATGAAAGCATCAGCGTGATTGATCACTTAGGTCGAGTCATCAAGAGTGCGAAGATTGATCGTAGAACGATGGTTCAACATCCACCAAAACAAATTGATGAAGTAACAAAGTACTTGGAAACTCTAGCAAAACAGGAAAATATCTCAGTCAAGCAACTATGGCTTGAACCGATTCCTGAAAAAATATATTTAGATCAGTTAGCTGAAAAATATCCAGGTGAGACAACAACTCGTTTTGAGTTAAATCCGATCATCGGGGAATTTGACGATCCAGCGAACCAACGCCAACATGTTATGAGACTACCAATCACTCAGGATGGCAATACTATCATCTATGGGGTAGCGGGTAGTGGAAAGACGACATTCATTGCGTCATTAATATATTCCTTGATGGAATCTCATACACCTGATGAACTACATGCCTATTTATTAGATTTTAGCTCGGAGACATTAAGTTGGTTCCGCGAAGCACCACATATTGGAGATGTATTGTTATCCCACGATAGTGAAAAGATTGATAATCTCTTTAAAATGCTAAACAGCGAGATTGAGAGCCGTAAAAAGCAGCTAGCTAATTATGGCGGTGATTTGCAGACATACAACCGTCTGTCAGAGGATGGTTTGCCATCCATTGTCATTGTGATTCACAACTATGCTGCCTTTTCAGAAATGTATGAGACACAAGAAGAGGCCATTTCGTACCTCACTCGTGAAGGCACGAAATACGGGATTTATTTTATCGTGACAGCTGCTCATACGGGTGCCATACGCTACCGCTTGATGCAAAATTTCAAGCAGTTATATGTATTGCAGCTTAATGATACTTCCGAATATTCAGCCGTGCTTGGAAATGTCGACGGTGTCTTCCCATCGAAGCATAAAGGTCGAGGTATATTCAAGGCAGATGAAGTATATGAGTTCCAGGTCGCTCTCATTACTGAGGGTGTGGAGGATATGTATCAATACATCACGGACTACTGTCGACGTCTTCGTGACAATTGGGGCAAGAGTGCTGCGAAACGAATTCCAGTACTACCTGAAAAGGTCGACATTGATTATTTGAGAGATGAAGTCCAATTCAATAAGACTCATAAACTTCCAGTCGGGGTTGAAAAGGAGTCTTTAGCTGTTACGTATTTTGACTTCGCCCAATCACCTGCGAATCTCGTATTAGCTAGTAGCAGTGAAGTATCCGCAGGTGTGATGCAGGGATTATCAGAAATCGTTCATCAGAATGAAAAAAATGAAATGATCGTGCTTGATCCGAATGAGGAACTGATTGAAGTCGGTGGAAAGTATGTGTCGAGTGCAGTAGATATCGAGGAGACCATTGTATACCTATTTAATACATTAGTGTTCCGACACAATACAACAAAGGATGCGATTGAAGAGGGAGCGACACCGCCAGTGTTCGAACCAATCTACTGTATCGTTCATTCCTTTAATGACATGATGATGCTGTTATCAGAAGATGGCCAGGATAAGTTGAAGGTATTCCTAGAACGCATCGACGGACTCAATGTGTATATGATCATCTCGGACCGTGCCGATGCACTGAACTCCGTCGCGTTTGAGCCTTGGTTTAAAAAGCAAGTCTCTCTAAGCGATGGCATCTGGGTTGGAAACAGCATTACCGATCAATTTTTACTAAAAGTTTCAAAAGTCACAAACAGCATGTATCAAGATATTCCAGAAGACTTCGGGTACGTGCTAACAAGAGGAAAACCAAAATTAGTCAAGTTACTGACAGGTTCCGCAGTTCGTAAAGAGGAGGCAGTCTATCATGGATAAAGTGCTAGTTGAAGTGTTCATTCCAGCTTCTGGCAAATCCTACGACGTCTTCATCCCAGTTGGGAGCAAGCTTTACGAAGTAACGTATTTGCTTGCAAACACCATGACAGAGCTTTCGGTCGGCTCGTTCATCGCAACAGACACCACGGTAGTGTGCGACCGAGAAACGGGTACGATCTACGACATTAACCAAACAGTGGAAGAACTAGGATTTATGAATGGGAAAAAATTAATGTTGGTTTAGGATTTGGGTAGGATTTGACCTAGTTTAGGTCACGATTTTTTTTAGTTGAAGCACAATACATCAAGGTTAGGGAACAATTCCTGGATGTTAGGTCACAAATAATTAGAAATAGGGCACAACCCCTGGACATACCCTGACGAAATGTGGGTATGTCCCATATGAACAGATTTGAGTCCCAAATATGAAAGAATATGTCCCATAAATCTGTATCTGTGTCCCATATATTCAATCGAATGTCCCATAAAATCAAAAGATTGTCCTATATCTCAATACAAAGCCTAACCCGAGTCGGAATTTTTACCATCAAGACCCGCAACCGAGTTAGAAAGTCATTTTTACATAAGGAAGGTGCCAAATGAGGTTACAAAAGAGGGTAGTGTTATTCCTTCTTCTATCCATTCTCATAATAGGAGGAACAGGGTGCATGAGTTCAAGTGATGCGAGTACAGAAGAGAAAGCCATTCAGTATTTAGAAGAGAAGTATGATAAAGAATTTGAGGCAATGTGGTCAAAAGAGGGAAGTAAACTTTTTCAAGATTTATATGGCGGTGACTTAGTAACGGTTCATCCGAAAGGCGAGAAAAATGTTGTATTTTCCGTAAAAGAAGGTAACGAAGAGGGCGATTTGATTGATAATTACATCCCTGCAAAATGGGGAAATGAGTTACATCAAAAGCTTGAGGATGATATCGCGAAGGAACTTCCAGAGGGAACTCTTTTCAAGGTGAATCTATCTGTTGGTAATGACCGTTTTGATGACTCAATGGCGAATATGTCGGTTGATGAGTATTTAAGTCAACACAAGGATGCACGAGTTGATCTCATAGCAGGCGTAAAAACGTCTGCTGCTCCCAATGTTGAACAATATCAAGAAGGAATATACAACCTTTTCCATTTAATAAAAAACGTAGGGGTAAGTCACTATACGATATCAGTTGGATTTGTTGATGAATCCGAAGATATATCAGAATACATTCAAACCTCATTCGTAAACAATCTTCCTTGGTCCAATTTAAAAGGAAAAGTTTACGGCGAAGTGAATGTGGATGAACGGCTGGATCCAGAAAATCCGAGTGATCTAGTGGACCCGAGCGTTATTTTACATAGTCCCTCAAATGTAATTGAGAACTATGAAGCTTTTGAGGAGTGATCACATGTCTCTTTCTGAGCTAACTGATGAAGAAAAATATATCTTGTTGCAACTATCGTATTTAGATCTCCCTAGTGGGGTACGTCCAAGTGAAAAAAAGCCAGAGTCCTTTGAAAGCCTTGTGGATAAAATTGGTGATTTGCACTTAGAGGGTGCTGCATTGGATAAATTCAACGCCATTAAAGAGTTTAAGGATAGTACTCGATTCGATTCCTCTGCTCTTAAAGAGGTGAAGTTAGTTGGTTATCAAAATAACAATCCTAATGGTGGAAATACAGGTGGGGATTCATACTCTGGTTTTGTAGGATATGCCTTTACTGATAAAAATGGAAACGGCACTGCTGTATATAGAGGTAGTGAAGATTTTACTGATGTCGGTCATATTGCTACCGACTGGGTGTCCAACGTAGAGGCTGGTATTGGGATTACCATTCAACAACAAAGAGAAGCGAATGAATTTTACGAAAAATATATCAAAGGTTTAGATGGAGAACAGTATGTATTCGGCCATTCCAAAGGAGGAAACCTAGCAGAATACGTACTTGTCAATAATCTCGAGGATGAAAAATTGACCTCTTATGTAGTAAATGGGGCTCCTTTGTATTATTGGACCCTGACAAAGGAACAAAGAGATGCATTGCAAGATCGGAATACCTTTATTGTTCACGAGGGTGACTTCGTTTCATCCCTCGGGTACGCACCTTACGTAGATAAAACGGTTAAATTAAACAAAACCGACGAAGGTCTGATGTATGCACATGGTCTAGAAAGTGTGGATTTTACTCCAGGTGGAGATTTTACACATGCATCTGATGGTGCATCTCTCGTACGCGATATTGCGAATCCAATTGCTGGAGTGATTAGTCTAGCGGCTTCACTCCATCCCAAAGTGTTAGTTTATAGGGCAGCAGCGGCGATTCGGGACGCCACTTTATACATCCTAGAGGCTGCAGCTAGAGGACTTGAAAAAGCAGTGAACTGGGTGAAGGACCAAGCAACGAAATTCATTGGAAAAGTAAAAGAATTAACTCAGCAAGTGAAGAACGAAATTAATAAATTTATCACGAGTGTAGCAACGAAAGCAGGCATGTTTTTTGTAAAGGTAGTAGGAAAGCTCAGTGGCTATTTTCCAGTCGAACCATACCTAAAAGTAAATGTCGACAGACTTCACTATTATGCGCAAAGACTTGAAAGCATCAAACGCCGAGTTAACGCACTAAATAGTCAGATTGATTCCCTCTATTGGGAGGTTGACCTGTTAGACATGCGCCATGTGTTAAAAGCTGATATCCTGACATCTTTTTCATTCAGGCTCAATCAGAACATTCACTACTTAAATACAACTGCCAGATTGCTAGAGTCAAACGAAAGAAAGCTTGTGGGGCAAGCAAGGATCATTCGATAGTGATGGAAAAAGGTCTAGATAACTAAAGGAGGTACCCCATGAAACCTCATGTTAGACGAAAAATTAATAACATTATTTATGAAATCAACGCTATTTCAAGGGAACTGGATGAGATCTCTAATGGACTCAATCGAGAGTTCAAGGGAATTGGCTCAACTAAAAGTGCATCAAGCCTTCAGAGTGCGGCTGACAAATACCGTAGAGTTGGCCATGACTTGAGAAGAATCTAATTTAGTGAGACTGCTAGATTTCTAGAGGAAATCCATAGTTCTCCTGGTAAATCCCAGGTTAACTCATATACATTTCATTTTAAGGAGGTGAAAAAACAATGGCACGTTCAATTACAGTTGATCCAGCGAAATTAGACACTGCTGCTACTCGTATTGACCAACAAGCTGCTGACTACGAGAGACTTTACAAGGCTCTTTACACAGAGGTTGAAGGTATGGGGGCTGCGTGGCAAGGAACTGATAATATGGCATATGTTTCTCAAATCAAGGGCTTCATGGATGACTTCCAAAAAATGACGAACTTGATGAGACAATACTCCGAATTCTTAAAGCTAAGCTCAAAAACATACCGTGAAACACAAAGCGAGGTTGTAAACCAAGCACGTCGCTTAACGAACTAATTTACTTACCTACTAATCTAGTAAAGGAGGTGCTTTCGATGGCAGTAGATGGAATTAAAATTACTCTCGGTGAGGTTAGTAAAACCGCAGGGCAAATCCGTAACCTAAACCAACAGCTTTCGACTGCATTAGAAGACATTAAGAAGGAAATGAACGGCCTATCCGCTACATGGAATTCTGATGCTTCTAATACAATTCGAGGAAACTTCAATGCGTTGGCTCCGCGCTTTGAGGAATATCGCCAAGTTATCGATAGCTACGCGAAATTCTTAGATAACACAGTGACAAACTACAACGCTGCAGAAACACAAATTAACAACAACGCTAGCGCATTTAAATAATCCATGAGGAGGGCAATTGGCCTTGTGCAGTTGTCCTCATCATATTTTTTCATGTTCATTTCGGTTAGGATTGGACGCTGACTGAATAAAGTTTAGCCTCTGGCAAATGTCACAGATTTTTCGTACGTAAGAACAAAGATTTACTTTTTATGGCCAATGTCTTTGTGCCTGAAAAATCTCGACGCCATTTCGCCAAGGAGGATTTGATAGAAATGGGAGTGCAAGAAAATGATAAAACATGTTGATTTACATATTGAAAACTATGGTGTTTCGAAATTTATCTTTTACAAGGTGCCACCTGAGCTCCGTGTTGATTTTACAGAAGCTGATAAGCTTCAGAACAACAAGGTTTCAGGACTTTTGCCATGCGTTGTGATCAACAAGGGTGATGAGGCTTATTTTCGATATGACATAGTATCTGAGGTGACCCTATCTCAGCAGACAACGATTCCGCTTACAAAGGGAAAGCTCCATCACATACTTACCAATATCGTTGAAATATTGATTGAATCGGAGCGCTTTGGATTAAATGTGAACAACTTTGTTTTTGATTTGAACTACATCTATATTGATAATTTTTCAAACAGATTAATCCTACTGTACATGCCCATTAAAAATAATATTTTTGAAAAGGTATCAATTCGGGAATTTTTCACCAGTTTCTTACACTCTCACGCCTATGATGAAAATGATGACCTACCTTATTTTGTGAGGCTACATAATTATTTTGCGACAACAGAAGAAATCAATTTATATGCGCTCCAAAAAAAGCTGAACGAGCTGTTGTTGAACAAGCCAACTTCACCTCAGGAATTCGCAAGATTACCCATTGAAGACGAGGAACCTCAGACACCGAATTACTATAGTCCAGGCACCGAGGTTAAAGCTTCTTCTGAAAACGGCGTGATTACATCTGAATATAGCAGCAAAAAGGTAGATAAAAAGTCAAACAAAAAGCTTGAAATTGAAGAAGAGGTCCAGTACAAACGGGTCACACGCACGGAACTCGGTGAAGGGAATCCTCTCTTTGCAGGAGGGGCATCGATCAACATTAAACCTAACATGGAAAATCCAATAACTTTTGACACGGAGGATTCTGAGGAGGAAGAGGGAACAACGGTGCTTACTGCTTATAAGGAACCTGAAGAGGAAGAAGGTACAACGGCATTGGGAGTGGGCACTCGTTTCCAGCACCAGCCATTTCTGCTTACTTCCAGTCAAGAAAAAATTGTTGTCTCGAAAAACGTCTTTAAAATTGGCCGTGATCCACAGCAAACCGATTATACGTCAAAAAATAAAGTAGTAGGGCGTGTCCATGCGGAACTGATAACGGAAAACGGGGAATATTTTATCGTTGACCAAAAATCAAGAAACGGCAGCTATGTAAATGGCGTCAAGCTTGTTCCTAAAAACAAAGTAAAAATCAAACACGAAGACAAAATCAAATTAGCGAACGAAGAATTTGTCTTCCGTCTTTTCTAATGGTTCAGCAACAGGCGCCATCGGCTCTTTGGTCTAAGCCAATTCTTTCAGAAGGTAAAAATCACCTTCTGTCAGGACTAGTCTTAAGCTTTTACTTGCAAAGGATAAGGAAGGCTTCGAGAGCATAAGCATCGCACGAAGAAAATGCTAAGCATTTTCGAGGATGTGCTGACATCGACGTTGCCACAGGACGTGGCGAAGTTAGTCGATGTTCCGTTCCAAGGCGCCTTACGCATTTCTAAATTGTCTAGCTCCAGGCGCCATCGGCTCTTTGGTCTAAGCCAATCCCTTCTGAAGGCAAAAATCACCTTCTGTCAGGTCTTGTCTTATGCTTGTCGCCGATAAGCGGGCGCCTTACGCATTTCTATTAAAAGTTGAGGTGAAAATATGGCGTTCATACATGCATATCATACGGACGTTGGAATTAAAAAGAAGACAAATCAGGATGCCATGCTCGTTAAAACAGCAAAAACACCAGAAGGATATGTTGGGTTGTTCGTTGTTTGTGACGGAATGGGTGGCCTCGATCACGGGGAGCTGGCAAGTGCCACGGTTGTTCGTGGGCTTTCTGATTGGTTCGAAACGGAGCTGCCAGATCTCCTTCATTCGGAACAGCAGGATGAGGACATCCGCACAGCACTCGAACGCTGTATGAGGGAGCAAAATGAAAAAATCCTAGACTATGGTAATGATACAGATAGTCAAGTCGGAACAACAGTAACAGCTCTCCTAATCATCCATTCGCAGTACTATCTCGTCCATATCGGTGATAGTCGTGCGTATCAAATCCAGCAGCAGGTTACGAGGTTGACGGAAGACCAAACCCTGGTCGCACGTGAAGTAGCGCGCGGAAATATAACGCCAGAGCAAGCCTTAAAAGATCCACGCCGCAATGTGCTTTTACAATGTGTAGGGGCAACGAAAGAGTTAGACGTCGTCATCCACACTGGCGAAACGCAAGCGGGTACAGTGTTCCTGCTTTGTACGGATGGTTTTTACCATAAAATCACTGAAGATGAATTGCTTGAAGAACTTCGTCCGAATCCATATTTAAACGAAAAGCAATTAAAATACAAGGCGATTAAACTAGTTGATACTGTAAAGGAACGAAAAGAAGTCGACAACATCTCACTCGTCCTTGCCCATGTAGTGTGAATGGCGTGCGCTAGTGACTTTGTGTTTCGGAACGAATTTAGTCTTCGGTGTCTAGCGCAAGCAGCCAGCCTCTCTGGTTTAGCTAATCTGTCAAGAAGGATAACATACATCCTTCTAGCCAGCTTTACTTATGCTTATCGGACTTGCACCGGATAAGGAAGAGGTTGAGAGCATAAGCATAGTATTTTCAAGGAAGTGCTGACGTCTACGTTTGCCACAGGACGTGGCTGCCTTTAATAGACGGTCCACTAACAAGTCGCTTGAGCTTTTCAATTTGGAGGAATTACTTTGATTAAAATCGGAAGTTTTTTAGATGATAGATATGAGATATTGAAGGAAATTGGTCGTGGCGGGATGAGTATTGTCTACTTGGCGATGGACAGTAGGCTGAATAAATCCCTCGTTGTCAAGGATATCCGAAAACGGGACAACAGCAATAACGAGCTCCTCATTAATAGTCTCGTTGTTGAAGCGAATATGTTAAAAAAACTCGATCATGGTGCGCTTCCGAAGATTTACGACATTATTGAATCCGAGGGCGACATTTATGTAGTAATGGACTATATCGAAGGGGAGTCACTTAAACAAAAGCTGAAGCGGGAAAAAGTCATTCAGGCTAAGTATGTAATTAGTTGGGCGAAACAACTTGCCGAGGTTCTCCATTATTTGCATACAAGAAAGCCTCATCCGATCATCTATCGTGACATGAAGCCTGATAATATCATGCTCACTCCTGAAGGGAAAATCAAACTGATTGACTTCGGGATTGCCCGTGAGTTTAAGGATGAAAGTTTGACAGATACGACAAATCTTGGAACAAAAACGTATGCTGCACCGGAGCAACTATCTGGAAAACGAACCGATGCACGAACGGATATTTATAGCTTAGGCTTGACGCTCTATCAACTCATCACAGGAAAAAGTCTAGCCGACCCGCCGTATGAAGTAAGACCGATTCGCCAATGGGACCCGACTCTACCTGAGGGACTTGAGCACATCATTTTAAAATGTACACAGGCTGAACCAGAAAACCGCTATCAAACAAGTGAAGAGCTCTTATACGATTTACAAAATATCAACAAGCTCACAGCAGGTTACCGAAAAAAAATGATGAAACGGCTTTATACCTTTTTAATCCCATCCGTTCTATGTCTAGGTTTTACAACGACTTCTGTTTTCGGCTATCAAGGAATAAAAAATGAGCAATTTCAAGATTATATGGGGCTTGTCAATGAATCAAGCATCTCGTTGATTGAGGGAAATGATACAGAGGCAATTAAGCTACTTGAAAAGGCTATTAGTATAGATAAAAGTCGTGCATCTGCTTATATCAACTTACTTGAGGTATATATCGATCGAAATGAAGTGGACACAGGTCTTTCAAAAATCGAATCGTATGTGAATGATAAATATGGAAACATTCATAAAAACAGCGAGGTTCTCTTTAAGCTGGGGATGACCTATTTTGACCTTAAACGAGATTACCCAGTTGCTTTAAAGTATTTTAAACAAGTTGATGAAAAAAAGATTCCTGATGCAAGTTATTATATTACCCTTGCGACAACGCTAGGTGGGATGAACATTGATTATGACGAGTTCTCTACGAATCTATTGGAATTTGAGTCATTTAATGATAATCTCCCGAACAATGCGAAAAAGGTAGATAACTATAATTCACTTGCAAATATTTATATTTCTTATAAAGGCCAGATTGCGGATGCCAACACAAAGGCGATTACGGTTGTGCAGAAGGCGCAAGAAGTTTTAGGTTTTGCATCTGATGAGCAAATCCGGCTTAAGTATGAGCTTGAATTTGAGCAAAAGCTCGCTCAGGCATTTTACTCAAGAGGAGTTAATTCAGAGGATCAGGTATCTGCTCGTGATGATTTTGAGCAGGCAGTCGACCACTACAACACGCTCCTCGATTTGAATGTGCCAAACAAAGAAAATGTGATGATTAATATCGGTATGATCTATCAAGAAATGGGCGAACACTCCCAAGCGGTTGAACAGTTTGAACGGATTTTAAAAGAATTCCCGAAAAGCCTGAATGCGTATGTGAGACTCGGTAATCTCTTGCTTGATATTGAGCAAGGAAAACCAGAGGACCAGCGTAATTACAGCAGGGCACAAGAAGTCTTCGTGCGCGCTGGTGAACTTGAAAATGCTGGCGATAACGAAGCCTACAAAAAACTCTCAAGACGCATGGGGAACTTAAATATTAGATAGCGGGATTGTTGGGATATGTGCTTCTGGTGAGTTCGCAACCACGGATGAAGACACAAATCCTCGTGCGAGAGCGCAAATCCGTGGATGCAGGCGCAAATCCGCATGTGAATGCGCAAATCCGTGGGTGAGAGCGCAAATCTTCGACCGAATGCTCAAATCCATGGACTAAGGCGCAAATCTGCGGGCGAATGCGCAAATCTGTGTGTGAGCGCGCAAAACCGTGGATGAAGACGCAAATCTGTGTGTGAGCGCGCAAAACCGTGTGTGAAGGCGCAAATCAGCGGGTGAGCGCGCAAAACCGTGGGTGAGGGCGCAAAACCGTGTGTGAAGGCGCAAATCAGCGGGTGAGCGCGCAAATCCGTGGATGAAGACGCAAATCTGTGTGTGAGGGCGCAAAACCGTGTGTGAAGGCGCAAATCTGCGGGTGAGCGCGCAAAACCGTGTGTGAAGGCGCAAATCAGCGGGTGAGCGCGCAAATCCGTGGATGAAGACGCAAATCTGTGTGTGAGGGCGCAAAACCGTGTGTGAAGGCGCAAATCAGCGGGTGAGCGCGCAAATCCGCGGATGAAGACGCAAATCCTCGGTTCAGCGCGCAAATCTTCGGCCTAAGGCGCAAATCCATGGCCGAAGGCACAAATCTTCGAGCGAATGCGTTAATCCACAATTCAAGTCAATGCACATTTCAATAGAAAGGGGGGCTTAAGGGATGGAATACCAGATTATGTTTTATGGTGGATTGGCGGGTGCGGTGATTACGCTTATTATTTCGATCATCGTGTATATGAAACTACAAATCTCACAAGTAATCGAGGACATCACGGGCGGTCGCTTCAAGAGGAAGAAGGCGAACGGTCGTAGCTCCTATGAAACAGCGGAAACAAAGAGAACAACGAGTGAGATTAAGCTGCGGAAAAAAGACGACCCAGTTGCAACATCCGTAGCAGACACTGCCCTCGTGAGTCAGGAGCTTGAGCCAACTTCCATGCTACAGAATACGGATGTGGAGCCAACAGCTTTGTTAGTTGAAGAGAAACCTGTAGAGGAAACTTCACTTTTAATAGAGGAAACGACCCTATTAGATGACGATGAAACAACACTGTTAGTCGAGGATGACGAAACATCAATCTTCCTTGAAGGTGATGGCGAAACAGCGATTCTCACTGAAGTAGAGGAAGAATCCGATTTCCAAATCGAAGTAGATGTCATGATTGTCCATACAAATAAAGTGATCGAACAAAGGAGCGTAGTAAAGTGATAGCAATGATCTCAAAGAGCTACCGAAAAAACAAATCGGTGTTGTTCATACCGGTTGCATTTGTCTTGGTGCTCTCAGTGGTTTTGTTTAGCCTGAACGTATCGTCGCAGGTTGAAACGAAACAATTTGTGCATTTTAATCAGGAAAGATGGGAAATTGGCCAGGATTTTTCAAATGAATGGTACATAAATGGTGATACCCTTGAATTTCAAGTCGATTTAAAAGAGGACTATGAAAATTACCTGAAGCCGAAAGGAGAAGCACCACCTGAGGAGCCAGTCAATCCAGTAGAAACTGAAGCGAATAAATCAGAAAACCAAGAAGGTACCGAATCAACAGATGAACAATCACCACCTAATGATACGGTTACTCCTCCAGTTGCAGGTGAAATCCCTGAGGGAGGACTTCCTTTTAACGTAAAAGCAGATGTGAAAGGTCCTGGAAAAGTAAACATCACACCTATCACAAATGGTGGATTCAAAGGAGTCTACAAAGTCTCTATTACTGGTATCAATAAAGACGACAAAATCCCAGTGACGATTGACTTTAAAGAGGACTCTTGGGTTGTGGAACCACCTAGTCGTCAAACAACCTTTTATGTTACGAAAGACACACGTGCACCAGAAGTTACACTTTCTGGTATTGAAGATGGGAAATTTTATAAGTGGACCGTCCATCTTGGAATTGAAGTGAATGAAAAACACTTTGCAAAAGACAAAGTTGATATTTCGATTAAAAAAGATGGTTCAGATTTTGAATTACAGGGCCCTGTTGAATGGCACCGAAACAAAACGGCGATTACATTTGATCAAGTGGGTCATTATGAAGTAACTGTAACGGCTACGGATAAAGCAGGGAACACGAGTGAAACAAAATCGATTTCCTTCGCAAACGTAAGTAGAGATTCTGTGATGTATATTGACAAGAAAACAGCAAATGATTTCTATAAAAATGACGTCACGGTCGTAATCGATAATCCATTACTGATTCATACTGCAGAGTTAACATACAGTAAGGACGGAGGAGAGTCTCAAACTGTCCCAATGGACATCTCCTTAACGAAAGCTACATACTCCATTCAAGAAGAAGGAACGTATGAGTTTGGTGCAAAGATTACCGATATATGGAGAACAAAGGAATTTGGAACCTATAAAAATGTCGTGATTGATAAAACAGCACCAAAAGCAAAAGTTACAGGTGTTGAAAACGGCGGAAATTATACCGAATCAAAGGAAATGGTCATTACAGCTTCTGACACATATCTTGATGTAAACAAATCTACTTTAAAGATCACAAAGAATGGAGAAGTTGAAACGATCACGGGGAAAGAAGCTCTTGATAAACGTGAGCTTTCGGATGGTGTTTACTCCATTGAACTAAGTGTGTTTGACAAAGCGGGGAATGAAACAAAATCACCTACGCTTACCTTTACAATTGATACAGAGAAACCAGTTTTAAAGATTGATGGAGTTGAAAACGGTAAGTATTATCCAGAGGATCAAACCGTTCAATTCTCAGTAGAAGATCTTACGCTTGATTTGGCGCAAACATCTCTACTTGTAAAGCATAATGAGACTGACTTTGCGGAAGAGATTGCTTTTAAACAAGATGGTACAAAGGCTGTAGCAAGCCATACGTTTACGGATGAAGGTACGTATACAATCGAGTTAAGCTCGACTGACCAATTTGGGAATGCAGCAGAAAAAGTCACAAAAGCATTTACAATCGATAAAACAAAGCCAACTGTATCGCTTATTGGTGTAGAGCATAATAAAAAGTACAACCAACAAATTGACTTGGAGCTTGACGCAAAAGATACAAACAAAGACGATAGCAAAACGATCTTAACCGTCACAAAAGATGGTAAGGCAGAAACTTTTAAGGGTGAAAAGGCTCATCAAACCCATAGTTTCAAACATGAAGGTGTTTATGAGATTCAAGTCGATTACTTTGACAAAGCTGGAAACAAGGCTGATTTTTCAACAGTTTCATTCATTATCGACAACTCAAAACCTGAGGTTGATATTACGGGTGTAAGTGAGAATGAATATGCAAATCGTGAAAAAGAAGTTAAATTTACGGTTGAAGATTGGAATATTGACCTTGATCAAATTGACCTGAATATTACGAAAGATGGCGAAGAGTACTCGACAGAGGAAATCACATTCAAAAAACATAAGAACCGCGTGGCGGAAGCCAATCATACATTTACGGATGATGGTGTCTATGAGGTGAAACTAAAGTCCACTGATGAGGCAGGTAATACGTCAGCAGTAAAACAAGTTCGTTTTACCATCGATAAAATTGCCCCAGAGATCGTTGTGACCAACATTGGGGAAAACGGTCGATATAATGATGACCGTGACGTAACGATTACGATAACTGATTTAAATATGGGTGAGTCATCAGCAACGGTAAAGTACAATGGTAAACCATATGACATGGACCCACTCGTGCTTGAAGATGGAAAGGCTACAACAAAACACACGTTTACTGAAGAAGGTGTTTATGAACTGGAAGTCGTTTCAACAGATAAAGCTGGAAACGAAAGTAGTAAATACTATAAATTTACAGTTGATAAAACAGGTCCTTCAATCAAATATTCGATTGAAGATGGCACGTACTTTAACGATAACAATGTAGATCTAACAGTTACAGTTGATGACTACACACCATTTATTCCAGAAATTACTGTAAATGGTGAGGAAATAACGGAGAGTTGGATCCAAGAAGTCATTTGGTTCTTTACGCAAAAATTAACCATTTCATTTGAGGAAGAAGACGTATATTCGGTTCAAGTAAAAGCAAAAGACTACTTTGGCGCTGAAAGTACAAAAGATCTCGAGTTTACAATTGACCGTACAGCTCCTGACATTCAAATTAGTGGTACTATTGCTGACGGCGGTTTTGTCCAAGGTGACAATGAGTTAATTGTTGACATCAATGACCTACATTTTGATGCAAGCAAACATGAAGTGCTTGTAAACGGTCAAGCAGTAAAGGATGCCGAGTGGCAAGAAACGTCAACAGGTTATCAGTTCAAACAAAGCTTCCCTGACGATGGGAATTATAAAGTAACAGTTCGCTCAGAGGACTTTGCCGGTAACAAATCCGAAGTGAAAAACCATACTTTCACAGTGGATAACGTTAAACCAGTAATCACGATTGAAAACGTCAAAGACGGAACATTTTACGATAAAAAGCAAACAGCAACCATCAAGGTGAACGAGCTGAACTTTGCAAATAACGAGGTTAACATTGAAGTTACAAAAAATGGTGGACCGTATTCAATTGGAAAATGGGAAAACAAAGATGTGACATCTAGTCTTTCGATTCCATTTAACGAAGACGGTGACTACGTGATTAAAGTGTCTTCGAAAGATGCTGCAGGAAACATAGCGGAAGCGAAGGAAGTAAAGTTCACAGTTGATGAAACCTTCCCTGCACTAAAAATCACAGGTGTCGACCATATGACGAACTATAATGTGACAAAGCAAGTTTCATTCGAGGTAACAGATGCTAACATTGCACACCCTTCCTTACGCGTAACGAAGGATGGCAAGACGTATGATGTTGGTTCATTTGAACAATCGAGAACAAAAGCAAGCTTGACACACAAATTTGCAGAAGAAGGCAGCTATGTCGTATACTTCAACGCTACGGACAGATCAGGTAATAAAACAACACATGATGAAATTGCGTTTATCATCGACAAAACAAGCCCAGTTGTCAAAATTGACGGTGTTGACCACCAGTCCTTTAACCCAACGGGCAAACGAGTAACCGTTTCTGTTGATGAATTGAATTTTGGAACGAACTATGTTGTACTTTCCGTTACAAAAGATGGAAAAGCTTTTAATATTGGAACCTGGCAAAACAACAACAAACTTTCAAGCCTAGGCTATAATTTTAACGACGATGGCTTGTATACAGTAGGAATTACTGCAACTGATAAAGCAGGTAATGGTCCAGTTACAGCGAACAAGACATTTACAATTGATACAACAAGACCAACAATTGAAATCACAGGTGTTGAAAATGCGACTCACTATAATGTCGATAAGCCGGTAAATGTTGAAATTCGCGATGTGAACTTAGATGTGAATCAAATTACTGTCACACGAAATGGTAGAGGCTATAATGCTGGTGGATTTGCAGTAGCTAATCAAACGGCAAGACTCAGTCATACCTTTAGCCAGGAAGGTGACTATACAATCCAGGTTGAAGCGATTGACAAAGCGGGCAACCAATTCAGCAGACAGATTTCATTTATCATTGATAAAACAGCACCAGTTATTACACCAAAATTCAGTGGTCAAAACCGTGTCATTCAAGATGGGGAGTACATCAACGAGGTATTCACACCTCAATTTGCACTAGATCAAGCGGAAGACACAATTGTATCTGTCACGATGAATGGACAGGATGTAACAGGCCGCATACCAACGGCTACACTGGAAATGAAATACGAGTACACTGTACTCGCACGAGATAAAGCTGGAAACGAATCAACCATTAACGTTAGTTTCATCCTTGATACGACAAGACCGAGCCTAAATATCACAGGCGTTATTGATGGCTTCTTTAATAATAACCAGGCGCCTACAGTGACGTATTCAGACCGTCATCTCGATACAACTCGTACAAGTGTTACGTTAAACGGCCGTCCATTTGTAAATGGTGTGCAACTAAGTGATGAGGGAGACTATATTTTAAAGGCAGACATTTATGACCTAGCAAATAATGTTTCCTCTCGCACAATTGTATTTACCATTGATAAAACAGCACCAGTCATTCATTTTAAGGAACCTATTTCGAATAAGTATTTTAATGAAAGCTTAATCCCAGAACTATTGATTGAGGATTTAAATAACTATGACATTATTTCACTCACCTTAAATGGTCAGCCTTATACGCTAGGAGATCCAATTGAGGATGAAGGAAAGCATGTGCTCTTCTTCGAGGTGAAGGACCAAGCAGGAAATATTCAGCAGCTAAGTGTTGAATTTATCATTGATAAAACACCACCAAACATCATTATTGATGGTGTAGAGAAAAACGAAACATACCGTGACCCTGTAACTGTTTCAATCAGTCTTGATAATCCAAGTG
This sequence comes from Bacillus nitroreducens, assembly GCF_964021195.1. Lineage (NCBI taxonomy): Bacteria > Bacillati > Bacillota > Bacilli > Caryophanales > Bacillaceae > Bacillus > Bacillus nitroreducens. Next base: position 1,670,340 of record NZ_CAXHYI020000003.1, read on the forward strand.
ATACACTGAATTCAGTGAAAATCAATGGAGAACTCTTCAATGGTGAGGTCAAAGAAGAAAATGGACTAAAAGTGATTTCAACGACCTTAACGGATATTAACCAGTACAAAGTGGAAGTTGAAGCTGTTGATGAAGCGGGTAACGAAAAGAAAGAGATTGTAGAATTTGAAATCGTAGAAAAAAGCGTACTCGTGAAGTTCTATGAAAATAAAACGTTATTTGCGGGAACAATGGTAGGACTTGTAGGTGCTGCAGCAGCTGCTGCGGTAGCCCTTCGTCGTAGCATCATCCGCAGAAGAGACGAGAAAGACATGTAAATTTACTTAGGTGGAGGCATTCGCTGCATGTAGCGAATGCCTATTTTTTAGGCTCTATAATATTTGTTGGGGTTTAAACAAAATTTTGTGTGCATAAAAAAACACGCAAACTCCTCATTCTCTTATACTTGAATTGTCCAGAAACAAGTCTAAAGAATGGAGTTGCGTGTATATGGATTTTACCATGATTATTCCTGGATTAAAAGGGTCTATCCTAACCAATGTTGAAGAAGTGGGCGAAGTTATCCGCCTGTACGTTGAAATGGAGCGAAAAGTACATCGGTGCCCTAAATGTAACCAAAGGACGAGTAAAATTCATGACTATCGTATACAAAAAATTCAACACTTAAAGTGGTTTGAAAGAAAAACCCAAATCTTTTATAAGCGTAGACGATATGTCTGTGAATGTGGGAAACGTTTTTCAGAGAAAAATCCTTTTGTCATGCGTTATCAACGTACCTCAATAGAATGGAATCAAGCTATATCAATTAAAGCAATTAAAGGAAAAACATTTAAGGAAACAGCTGAAATCTACGGGTGTTCATCTTCAACCATTATACGTCGATTCGATCAAATTTCACGAAGTGAAATTCGTCCGGTGGAAGAATTACCTACAGTTATAGCTATTGATGAATACAAGGGTGATACCCGCGAAGGGAAATACCAGTTAATCATTGCGAATGGGATAACAAAAGAACCGATTGATATTCTACCAAATCGTTATAAACGTACGATAAAAGACTACTTAAGAAAGCACGGATCTAGAGTGCAAATAGTCATAATGGATATGAATCATTCCTTTAAAGCAGCCGTTCAAGAGGCATTGGGTAAACCTGTTATTGTAGCTGATAGATTTCATTTTTGTCGTTACATCTATTGGGGGCTTGATGGAGTAAGACGTCGAGTACAAAACCAATTTCATGGCTACGACCGTAAAAAGTGTAAACGTATGAAACATGTCTTTCATAAAGACTGCCAACGCTTAACTAAGGATGAGAAATGGCATTTAAATCGTTACTTGGAGATGTCGAATGAACTCAAACAAGCATATGAAATTAAAGAGGCATATCGTACTTGGTTTTTACGTGCTAAAGAAAACGGAAAAAACAGTATCAGTTTGGTTAAAAAGTAATTGGAAGAACTATATAAGTTAATTGAGGATTCAAAGATACCTGAAATGATTAAAGCAATAAAGACCATACAAAATTGGCAAGTTGAAGTATTAAATAGCTTTGCCTATGAATATTCAAATGGGTTTTTAGAGGGAATTAATAATTCAACCAAAGTTCTAAAGAGAAATGCTTATGGATTTAGAGTTTTTGAACGCTTTAGGGCGAAGATTTTATTAACACACAAGTATAAAAGAATTGGGGTACATATTGGTTAACCGAGTTGGTGTGATTCTCCTCTATAAAAAATGATGAATGGTATCATCCATCATTTTTTATAGAGGCCACCAAGCGTAGCGCGGTAGCCTAAAACCCCAACATTTGATTTAGAACCATTTTTTAAGAGAAAGTGGTTTGACTGACAAATTGAAGGGTAAACACAAAGCTATAATGAGAGTAATTGTTTCGATTAGTTCATTTACGACTCATTTCACTATTTGCTTTGTTATCGTTTTACTTGGGGACGTGATCGTTGAATATGTAGCAAGTGTACTATTTAAGAACACAAATACTCTCTTCCTCAAATTCTTTAACTTTATTGTACTCTGTCTGTTTGGACTAACTCCCTATATTTATACGAAGTTGGGCAAATTTTCATGGTTGTTTCGCAGGTTGCTCATGCTAGTTATGGGACTATTTTTTATGCTTATCTACTACCTAATCAAAGTAGCCTTGCATGCGGTGTTTTTGTAGAAATAAATAGGACGAATAGATATGTACAACGCGAATGAATTAATCGAATCAGTGACCTTATTTTTTGGAGCATGGCTCTCTCTTCAGGTTGGAATTAGCTTCTTAACCATTTTCCTGGGGAACGTCATGGTCGAGCATGTGGAAACAGGTGTTTTTAGAAACACAAAGAATCCATTTCTGAAGTTTTTTACCTTTATCGTACTATTGCTCTTTGGATTAGGTCCCTTTATTTATACAAAGTTGAACAAATTCACATGGATAGTGAGAAAACTGCTGATGGTAGTCATCACACTTGGATTGGGAATCTTGTTCATGATCATATACTACATCATTAAAGCTGCGCTACAGGCAGTGTTATTGTAGTAATAAGAAGGAAAAAAATTGAATCATGATTTAACGTGTACAACGGAAGAACTAGCATTGTTAGTCACATTTTTGTGGGGATCCCGAAGTAACAAAGAAATGCGGAGCTTTACGTCAAAATATATTTGATGCAATAGATGACTTTTCTAAGTCGTCTTTTTTTTATCCACTTTTCATATTCCTCCCTATTTTTACATCATTTTCGTAAAACTTGAAAGACTAAGAATGGAAAAAAGTACTGGAGGGTATCTGTATGACTGGTTGGCAACAAGTGCTTAAAATATCCTTCTTATTCGTTCTACTTTCAAATGTTGGTCTGGCGTCAGGATCCGATAGTGTCGTTGCAGAAAATGCTGGTGATACTCCGAAAAATCAATCCGATATAGAAGTGGATTATGCCAAAGTGCCTATATTGCTTGTAACGGAGCTTGTCCCTGATTCAACAAATGTTGGAGGCGTGGATGGGTTCGAATTTATTGAAATCTATAACAACAGTACCCAATCGATTCATTTTAAGGATTATAAGCTGTACTACAGATATGGAAAGGATCGATCATCGGATGTTATGTGGCCATCTTTGACCGAAAATAGTGTTATTCCCGCGAGAAAAACACTTGTGTTCTGGGTCATCAATGATCAAAACAAAGAGCTTACTGTTGATGATTTTAATGCGCATTACGGCACGAATTTGAAGGAGAACAAAGATATTGTTCGTGTATACAGTGGCGGGATGGCGAATAAAGGCATGCGGGGAATTGTAATTAGAACGAATACCCATAAAGAAATATCGGTTGCTTACTATAAAAAGAAACCAGACGTCGACAAGGGAATTGTCTACCAATATCCAAAAAATAAATCGAGAGTATCAAAAAAAGTCGGTACTAAGGAAGCAACTCCTGGTCAAATTGAAAGTAATCAAGTTCCAGAGAAACCTGTTCAAATCAAAAGGGATTCAACTCCACCTACAATCGAGGATGTAACAAACCAATCTGAGGTGAATCAACAAGACAATCTTGATTTGGTCGCAAAGGCAACAGATAATCAGGATGTGAAATCTGTCCGTTTGTTTTATAAGATTGACCACCAGGACGCATACGATGAAGTGATTGTACCGCAAAACTATAATGATCTTCTCTATCATCACACCATTGATGCACCTGAATTAATCGGTCATGAGTATGTTGATTATTATTTTGTGGTTTCCGATGGTAGCAATGAGACAAAAAGCGATACCTATCGGATAAAGATTAAGAATGATTTAGACTACTCACCTGTTAGACTGAATCTGGAAAATGAAGAAATGCTCCGTGGAGAAAAAACCATCAAGGCTACTCCGGCTCTCAATTCGAAAGTAGAGCTGCTAATTGATGGAAAAAAAGTAACAGATGGACTATTTCAATCATTAGAACACACTGCTTATTTTGCATTTGAGGTGAACGGCCTGAATACGTATTTTCAAAATGCCGTTACGATGGGCAAGGACGTTCTATTTGTGATGGATCAGGATCGACTCAAAAAGTGGAAGACGTTCACGATTCCGATTGAGCCAGAGCGTCTTCCTCTAGGAACGAATAAAATAACGATTCGCTCTGGAAACAAAGCGTCACCTTTTGAGCTTTGGTCGAGGGAAAATCGTGATGACTTCCAATTACGAAATGTTCGCCTTATTCTAGGGGACGGTACAGTACTTCATGACCCAAAGCATCGTGACCCAGCTCAGGTCATGAAACTAGGCGATAAACGTACACATATCGATTTTACGTTTACCATTACTGAAAAAGAAGCACGCTCTCTTTCGTATAAATGGAATACCTCTTTGGTCCATGATAAAAAACATGAGGTAATAGCACGGGCAGGGGATGAAGAGGTTCGTTCTCAGGTGCTAGTCGATAATTCCGCCCCCACAATTAAAACAAATCTAAGAAAGAGACCATATAAAGGTCCTTTTACCATTGATGTAGAGGCGTTAGATAGGTTATCGGGTGTTGAAAAAATAAACGTAACCTTGGATGGAGAGAAAATTGAGGTACCGTATGAAACAGCATCCTCCAAGCTGAAGCCAGGAAAACATAAGCTGGTTGTTCGTGCGATGGACCGAGTAGGAAACAGAAAAGAGGAAGTTTTTCATTTTAAAGTTGTTGATGAAAATCCAAAAAAACCAGAGAGAATTTCGCCGAAGACAAAAGTTAATGGTAATCCCCTTTTGCAGGTGAAGGTGAAAGATCCGACTAAGGACAAACTGGATGTTACTTTTTATGAGGCATACAAATATGACGTGAATTCCCATGTGAAGGGGTTTAAAAATGCAGGTGATTATGAGCCTCCAGAGGCGATGATTCCGAAAGGAGAGCAAGTTTTTACACCAAAGGATGTCTCACTTGTTTCGAAAGCAGATGGCAACTATTTAGTGACAGACTCTGATACAAAATTCCCATATCACCGTTTCGAGGTTACAGTGGATGAGGTGAGTGAGAGTGATCGGGTAGAGTTGATATGGAAAGGAAATTCGCTTGAGGGTCGTAAGGTTTCCATGTATGCCTGGAACTACAGTGAGGAGAAATGGCGATTATTGGACTTTAAAGTAGCTGGTTCAAAAGATTTCACATTAACGTCTGATGTGCAGGTTCGCGACTATGTACGTGATTCTACTATTAGTGTCCTTGTACAAGACGAGATTGCTCCGACGCCAGAAGAATTCGACTATACCTTTGTGTGGATGTCGGATACCCAGTTTTACTCGGAGAACTATCCGTTTATTTTTCAACGCCAAACAGAATGGATTGCCAAAATGAAAGACAAACTCAATATCAAATACGTCTTTCACACTGGTGATTTAGTGAATGAATCCGTGAAGGAAAGTCAGTGGAGAAATGCGGATAGATCCATGCGAATTCTTGACGAACACGATATTCCTTACGGTGTGCTGGCTGGAAATCACGATGTTGACCAGGTGAATAATGACTACTCCGAGTACTATCAGTATTTTGGTAAGGACCGTTTTAAAAACAAACCATATTATGGTGGTTCATACCGAAATAACCGCGGTCATTATGATTTGATTTCTGCAGGTGGCAATGATTTCATTATGGTGTACTTAGGTTGGGGTGTGACAGATGAAGGGATCAAATGGGTAAATGATGTGCTAGCTGCCTACCCTGATCGTAAAGCGATTTTAAACTTCCATGAGTATTTACTCGCAACAGGAACAAGACATCCGATGGGAGAGAGACTCTATCAGGAAATTGTTGTGCCGAATAAAAATGTCGTTGCCGTATTGAGCGGTCATTATCATGAAGCGCAAACTTATATCGATGAAATTGATGATGACGGTGACGGCGAACTGGACCGTACAGTAACACAAATGCTTGCGGATTACCAAGCGGGACCTGAGGGTGGACAAGGCTATATGAGGTTGCTACATGTTGACCAAGACAATAACCGCATCGTGGTTAAAACATATTCACCTTACGTAGATGACTACAACTTTTTCGATCCAGATGAGTATCCACAAAAAGATGAGTTTGTGATTGAGATGGATTTAACCCCTGTTACCAAACGAGTCGCAACCGATTATTTTACAGTCAATGTCTACACGAACCGTAAAATTGGTTCTGTCAGAACTAGGAGTGGTCAAATCGGAGAAGTCATTTGGCCTGGATTAGAGAGCAACCGTTTTTACTCTTGGTATGCAGTGGTTGAAGATAGATTTACGGGAAAGACCGTTTCTGATATTTGGACATTTTTTAAACGATAGCAAGCCTTGGAATAATTATTCATCAGTCGTTACAAACTAAAAGCGTAGGTGTATATTTTGTTGCTTTACCACGTTATCCTACTGGCGTTTACATGCTTTTGAAGCCGTGATATACTTCCAAAGGCTAAAGCTCAAAAAGTATAATGTAAGCAATTCATAGCTTACCAACGGGGGTATTTTCATGAGTAGAAAGAGACGTCCGCAGGAAGTGCACCCAACACTTCAAAAGGTAAAGGAATACATATACATACTACTTGGTTCGGCCACAGTGGCTCTTTCGTTCAATCTGTTTTTATTACCGAATAAGGTGGCATCTGGTGGAGTAAGTGGGATCAGCATTATCCTCCATACCCTCTTTGGATGGGAAGCCGCATATGTTCAGTGGGCGTTTAATATCCCATTATTCATTGCTGGAGTTATATTTCTTGGAAAGGTATATGGTGCCCGAACGTTAATCGGCACGCTGTTCTTACCATTTGTTGTTTATCTTTCAAGAAATCTGGAGCCAGCAACGGTTGACCCCTTGCTTGGTGCATTATTCGGCGGGATTGGAGTAGGTCTGGGACTTGGTATCACATTCCGAGGTAACGCCTCGACAGGAGGAACAGACCTCGCTGCACAGATTGTTCATAAGTTTACAGGAATCTCACTTGGAAAATGTGTCGCTTCCATTGATGGCTTAATCGTTATAACGGCTGGTCTTGTGTTTGATATTGAAAGTGGACTCTATGCTTTAATTGGACTTTTTGTAACAAGCAAGACGATTGATTTGGTCCAAGTGGGACTAGGTACTTCAAAAATGGCTCTTATTATAACAAGTCATCAGGATGAAGTGCGACGAGAAATTTTTGCTAAACTGGACAGGGGAGTCACAAAACTCACTGGATATGGTGGTTACACCGATGATGAACGCCCAGTACTTATGTGTGTGGTTGATCAAAAAGAGTTCACAAAATTGAAACAAGTGGTCCGAAGCATTGATACATCAGCATTTGTTGTCGTAATGGACGCTTCAGAGGTAGTTGGAGAGGGTTTTAAAAGAGCGTAAGAGAGGTATAATAGAGTTTGTATAATGGAAAATTTTATTACAGGGGGTAAAATCTGTGAAACGTAAGCTATTCGGATTTCTATTAGGTACATCACTTGTATTCGCGCTTGCTGCTTGTGGTGGGGACGACAACACAGGAGACGCACCAGCTGGTGATGATGGCGATAACGGCGGAGCTGCCGTTGCAAACGCTGAAGAAATCTATCAACAAAACTGTGCAGCATGCCACGGTCAAGATTTAAGTGGTGGAGCTGGACCAGACTTAACGAAGATTGGTTCTAAGTTTAGTTCTGACGAAATTGCAGACATCATCGAGCATGGTCAAGGCGCAATGCGTCCAGGCATCATCGAAGGTGAAGAAAAAGACGCAGTAGCTTCATGGCTATCTGAGAAAAAATAATGAAAAGTAAGTCAGCCTTCCAGGGGAGAACCCTGGAAGGCTTTTAATTTGTCGTTGGAAAGTGGTTATGTCCCAAATAAAGTGTTGAGTGTCCCATAAGTAAAAGAAGTTGTCCCAAAAACTTTGGTAAATGTCCCAAATCGAGCCTAGTATGTCCCATAAAATCAAAAGAGTGTCCCATATTCAAAATTACGTAGGATTGTCTGCCTTTCAGGGTGCGCCTGGAAGGCTTTTAAATGGTCGTGAAAAGAGTCAATGTCCCAAATAAGGAGTTGTATGTCCCATAAGTAAAAGAAGTTGTCCCAAAAACTTTGGTAAATGTCCCAAATCGAGCCTAGTATGTCCCATAAAATTAAAAGAGTGTCCCATATCCAAAATTACGTAGGATTGTCTGCCTTCCAGGGTGCGCCTGGAAGGCTTTTAATTTGTCGTTGGAAAGTGGTTATGTCCCAAATAAAGTGTTGTATGTCCCATAAGTAAAAGAAGTTGTCCCAAAAACTTTGGTAAATGTCCCAAATCGAGCCTAGTATGTCCCATAAAATCAAAAGAGTGTCCCATATCCAAAATTACGTAGGGTTGTCTGCCTTCCAGGGTGCGCCTGGAAGGCTTTTAAATGGTCGAGAAAAGAGTCAATGTCCCAAATAAGGAGTTGTATGTTCCATAAGTAAAGGAAGTTGTCCCAAAAACTTTGGTAAATGTCCCAAATCCAGCCTTGAATGTCCCATAAAATCAAAAGAATGTCCCATATTCACAGAGTTTTGTCCGTGAATCCTAATACTGCCAATCTTAATTTAATAATTTTCTTCTAATATTGAAGGAGATCCACGAATAATGTCGAATATTCACATTGAAAATGAAAGGAGTAGATGTATTTGATAAGAAAAGCTCGAACAATTCCACCTGAAATCCTAATTCTCGAGGCATTATTAAGGAGATTGCCACCTGATCATCCAAAAATCCCGCAAATTCAAATCGAATTAGCCAAAAGAAAAAAAGGTTACCGAGGTGAACTTTCATTAAACTACTATCTGAACCTCATTGACACACCAGAATACTTCATCATGCACGATATTAGACTTCCTGACAGTAAATCTTACTTCCAAATGGACACTCTCATAATTACGCCTCATTTTTACTTAATCCTTGAAGTGAAAAATATAGCGGGTACCCTTTATTTTGAAGATGAATCCAATCAAATGATTCGAATCCTAAACAACGAAGAAGAAGGCATGACCAATCCAATCTTACAAGCGAAACGTCACTCCCGCCAATTTAAAAGTTGGCTAACACAACGGAAACTCCCACTTTTGCCAATTGAGTATCTGGTCATCATAAGTGAGCCAAAGACAATTATCAAAGCATCAAGAACAAGTATTTACACAAAAGTAATGCATAATGCACAACTCCCATTTACATTTGAGAAAATTGAAAACAGACACACTAAAGAAATGTTAACTGTGAAAGAAATGAGGAAAATAGCAAATATGATTGAAAAACAACATACTCCAAAACTGCCTGACTTGTTAGAACAGTTTTCTATTTCTCAATCTGAAATTCAAAAAGGGGTCAATTGCCCAAATTGTCTAGCTTCGCAAATTAAGAGAAAAAAGGGACATTGGTATTGTGAGAACTGTTGTACAAAGAGCCCAAATGCGTCTTTTATTGGAATCCAAGATTATGCCATACTGATAAGACCTTCATTTACCAATCAAGAAATGAGAGACTTCTTACAAATTGGTTCAAGAAAATATGTTTTTCGATTATTGAAATCGATGAATCTTGATTTTACGGGAGAGAAAAAAGGAAGAGTCTACACTTTAATCTATACCAATATTTACACTCCGCCACCTAAAACCCCATCTTCATCACATCTTTTACACCATGAAATGAAATTGTAATATTTTTGAGTCGTATTTTGACGAATAATGATGTTATAATGTAAAACGTACTGGTGAAATTTCGTTTGATATGACTTATAATAACTATTTGCATAGCTTAGTAGAGGCGCAAGATGAGTGCCTTATTTTCATTTAATAGATTATACATCATCCCCCACTAATCTGGTGGGGGTCTTAACTGCCAGAGGATAAGGGATAAAAAAACGATGATAGGTGATTCGTATGATAGAAATGAAAGATGTCTACAAAAAATATCCGAACGGCGTTATGGCCGTGAACGGAATAAATGTAAAGATTAATCAAGGTGAGTTTGTGTATGTGGTCGGTCCAAGTGGTGCGGGGAAGTCGACGTTCATTAAAATGATGTACCGTGAAGAGAAGCCTACAAAGGGGTCTATCATTATTAATGGCATTGACCTTGCGAAATTAAAGGAAAAAAAGGTTCCACATTTACGTAGAAATATTGGTGTTGTCTTCCAGGATTTTAAGCTTTTACCAAAATTAACAGTGTTTGAAAACGTAGCATTTGCACTTGAAGTTATTGAAGAAAACCCAAAGAACATTAAAAAACGCGTGATGGATGTGCTTGAGCTTGTTAGACTTAAGCATAAAGCGCGCTTTTTACCTGATGAATTATCTGGTGGGGAGCAACAACGTGTGTCAATCGCACGTTCAATCGTTAACAATCCTGGCGCGTTAATTGCGGACGAGCCTACAGGAAACCTAGACCCAGAAACATCATGGGAAATTATGAATATTTTTGAAGAAATCAATTTTCGTGGTACGACCATTATTATGGCGACTCATAACCGTGAAATTGTAAATACGATCAAAAAACGCGTTATTGCCATTGAAAGTGGTAAAATTGCACGTGATGAAGCAAAGGGTGATTACGGCTATGAAACTTAATACATTCCTCCGTCATTTACGAGAAAGTTCTAAAAACCTAGGGCGTAATGGTTGGATGACATTTGCATCTGTGAGTGCCGTAACGGTAACACTGCTTCTTGTTGGTGTATTTTTAGTCATCATGATGAACTTAAATAGCATGGCAACCTCTCTTGAAAAAGACGTTCGTATCAGTGTTCATACGGAACTAACATCCACACAGGAACAACAAGATGCCTTAAAGGCAGAAATTGAAAAAATACCTGAGGTTGGAGAAGTATCCTTTTCATCAAAGGATCAAGAGCTAGATAAAATGATTGAAAGTTTTGGTGAAGATGGAAAAGTATTTGCGTTATATGAGCAAAGCAACCCACTTCATGATGTGTTTGTCGTAAAAACAAAGACTCCACAAGATATCATTAAGGTTGCAGAGAAAGTTGAAAAAATGGAAAATGTTCACAGTGTGAACTATGGAAAAGGGAAAGTTGAAAAGATTTTTAGTACAGTCGGAGTTTCACGAAACATTGGGATTGGACTAATTATCGGTCTACTTTTCACTGCGATGTTCCTAATTTCGAATACGATTAAAATTACGATTTTTGCGAGAAGAAGAGAAATAGAGATTATGAAATTAGTAGGAGCGACAAATTGGTTTATTCGCTGGCCATTTTTCCTAGAAGGCTTATTCCTTGGGGTCCTTGGTTCCATTATTCCTATTGGAATTATACTTGGATTCTACAATTTCTTGTACGATTTGATTCAACCACAACTAAATGGAACATTCTTAGAGTTATTGCCATTTAATCCATTTGCTTTCCAAGTCACAGCACTATTGCTGCTAATTGGTGCATTCATTGGAATTTGGGGAAGTTTAATGTCTGTTCGGAAGTTCTTAAAAGTATAAAAAAAGCACGCCTTAAAAAAAGGTGTGCTTTTTCGCGTTTGCAAGGGTAAAGTAATTTTCGATGTATTAAGCCAATCGCCGATAAACAGGCGCATTCCGCTATTTTAATAATAGAATGGGAATGGGAAGAAAAATGGGAATACGAAAAAGTTGTATGGAAAGCGTCGACGGCGGAAGCGACGGAATCGTCTGCGGCCATATCCACCATATCCTCCAAACCCACCATATCCACCATATCCACCGAATTGACGATCCATTTCCGTATCTTCAACTTCTTCAGGTACAAGCATTGTAACGCCGGTATCGTCCATGTCTTCGATGATTCCTACCATTTGTGAACCATTACTCATTTGTCCAACGACATAATAATTCTTCCACTTTTTGCAAACATCTTGAATGTTCTGCCCCTGCTGCATCTGCATACCATATGGATTGTTGTAGTGCATGTGCTCTCCTCCTTTGCACCATTAGGATATTCACCCATGCAATGTTTTGTTACGCCCTTTTTCGCATGAGTAATTTAAAAGTACTATGGATACATAGAAAAAGTTGGGTAGGAAATAATTACATTGAATTCCATTTTAGAAAGGATGTGCATCATGGAGGAAAACAAAAAACATGGTGGCGTAGAAGGTGTGGGCGGATCACATGATAATCGATTAGGAACTGGGGAATCCACTGATTCACTAACTAATAGGCAAGGACATCCCGTTACAGATAATCAAAATATAAGAACTGTGGGGAATCGTGGACCTTCTACATTAGAGAATTACGACTTTATTGAAAAAATTTCTCATTTTGATCGCGAACGTGTTCCAGAACGTGTCGTGCATGCAAGAGGTGCAGGAGCACATGGGTATTTTGAAGCCTATGGGAAGGTTGGCGACGAGCCAATTTCTAAGTATACCCGCGCAAAGTTGTTCCAAGAAGCTGGAAAAAGGACCCCTGTTTTTGTTCGTTTTTCAACGGTGGCAGGTGCGATGGAGTCTCCAGAAACAGCTCGGGATCCACGTGGATTTGCCGTCAAATTTTACACAGAGGATGGAAACTGGGATTTAGTTGGGAACAATTTAAAGATCTTTTTTATCCGCGATGCAATGAAGTTTCCTGATATGATTCATGCCTTTAAACCAGATCCAGTTTCAAATTTGTCCAGCCCTGAAAGAATGTTTGATTTTCTCTCAAAAACACCTGAAGCTACACATATGGTTACTTTTCTATTTTCACCATGGGGAATCCCAGCAAATTACCGACAAATGCAGGGTTCCGGTGTAAATACATACAAATGGGTGAACAAAGATGGGGAAGCGGTGTTAGTGAAATACCATTGGGAGCCGCTTCAAGGCATCAAAAACTTAACACAAAAAGAAGCAAATGAAATCCAAGCGACAAACGTAAGCCACGCAACCCAAGATTTATATGAAGCGATTGAGCGTGGTGATTATCCAGAGTGGGAATTATGTGTGCAAATTATGAGTGATGATTACCATCCTGAGCTTGATTTTGATCCACTTGATGATACAAAGCTTTGGCCGACCGATAAGTTTCCATTCCTGAAAGTTGGAAAAATGGTCTTAAATAAAAATCCAGAGAATTATTTTAATGAAGTCGAGCAAGCAGCGTTTGGTACAGGTGTACTTGTAGATGGTCTTGATTTTTCAGATGATAAAATGCTACAAGGAAGAACATTCTCATACTCTGATACGCAGCGACACCGTGTGGGTTCAAATTATCTACAGTTGCCAATCAATGCTCCGAAAAAACGTGTGGCAACCAATCAACGTGGTGGTCAAATGTCTTATCATGCGGATGTACCACCGAGCGGTAATCCACATATTAATTATGAACCGTCCATCCTTGGTGGCTTAAAGGAAGCAAAGCAGGAAGGCAAGATTCACGAGCCTCATTACAATGATAAACTGGTTCGCGAAAAGATTGACCGTACAAATGATTTCGGACAAGCAGGTGAGACATATCGTGCCTTCTCAGATGCTGAGCGAGATGAACTTATCAGCAATTTAGTGGAAAACTTAAAAGTTTGTCACCCAGACATTCAAAATAAAATGATTGAGTACTTTACAAATGCTGACGAAGAATATGGGAGACGTGTCAAAGAAGGCCTAGCAAAGGCGAAGGACACAACGGACACAAGCTCCGCAGCGGCTGCTGAGGCAGTAGAGAAATCGAAACAAATGGGACATAAAACAGATGGCTATTAAAAAAAGAAACATCGGTCCAGGTAGGGCCGATGTTTTCCATATTAGTCAATGGTTTGATCGAATTTGCCTTCAAATAGAATCTCATTTAGTGGACGTCGTGCATTTGGTTGTTCTCTTTCCTGAAGGTGTTCTGGTAATGTTTCTTTAACACCACGATACCCAATCACAATGAGATTTTGGATATGGAATTTCTCTGGAATCTGTAGGACTTCCCGCGCTTTTTCCCGATCAATCCCACCTACCACATGCGTGCTTAACCCATGTTTTGCTGCCTGAATTTCAAGATAACCAGAAGCTGTTCCTGCATCAAATGTATGGAAAGGATTTGGTCCATTTTCATTTTCAGATTCTGAAATAAGCAGTGCAAGCGCAGGTGCATTTTTACACCAAGTCAGATTATTCGGTAAAATAAACGAATGAAACAACTCAAGATTTTCTTCAGTACGTGCTAAAATAAAGCGCCAAGGCTGATGGTTGAAACCAGATGGAGCCCAGCGTGCTGCTTCAAATACACTTAATAAAATGTCTTCTGGTACCTCTTTTTCTAAAAAAGCACGTGGTGACCAGCGATTGATGAAAAGTGGGTCAATTGGATAGTCAGTTTTACGGTTATTTTCAACTTTTGTCATGGTTTGAACCATTTAATAAACCTCCTTTGATGAACTCATTCTATTATTTTAGAACTTTCTGTCAGGTTTTACTAGAATAATGATTCGTTTGATTCGTTCTTCCTAGATTAAAAAGGCTTTTAACCATAGAATCGAAATAACGACCAAAGGAGGCCAGCTAAATGCTATGGACGATTAGATTGGTCATCTATTTTTACAATCAAATGTTATGAAAATCAAAGAAGTGGAATCTCTATATTGCCCAACTTATAATTCCTTCACAAACGCATAACTTTTCCGCTCATAGCCCATTTTTTCCTCATAAAAGCGGTGCGCATCCGCACGTTGTAAGCCAGAGGTTAAGGCTATCTTATTACAGCCTAATTCCCGCCCAAGTTCATGAACATACGATAGAAGTGCTTCTCCATATCCTTTCGAACGACTTGATTCATCGGTTACTAACTCATAGACAAATATGTGATGGCCATAATAAAGATTAAGTTGCTTAGCTACACCAGTCACAGCTGAAACTCTCCCGTCTTCGATTAAAGCAAAGAGGCGATAGCCTTGAGGCTGCATCTCTGTTACTAATGAAACAAATTCTTCAAGATCCAAATGTGTTCGTAATTGCTTCATAACGGGAAATGCCATTTTCCATTCCTCAATTGTCTTTAACTCCTGGATTTGATATGCCAACATAATCACTCCCTCTATAAATGTTGATTTACCAACGGTTTGATCCGTTAGTGGGTTGTCAAAAAAATATTTTTCGACACAATTCCTAACAGTATTTTTAAAATATGTGAAACTATTCCAATACATGGGTACGCTACGCGGTCACTACTGGATAATGCTGGTAAGTAGTGCTAGGGAATTATACGATGCACAATGGATCTCTGCGTAGCTTATGATGACGTACCCTCCCATGTCTCTTGGCATCTAAGTGCCTACATTCCTTCGTTCGGTCTAGTCATAAGGCAGAGGCTAGCGAAGCTCCTTTAGGGACTCTAGGTCGAATGGAAAAAAAAGTGCCAGCTTCTCCGTGTCATCCTGATGTCTAAGTCTAATTTAGGGGTGTAAGGACTTATACAGCCTCTTCGAGACCAGGAATATCCCTCATCATTCGCTGTGCGTCAAACGCTTTGTGCTTCGTGCAAATCCCGTGTAATACTTTTAATAGTTTTCCGCATAGAACCACGATGGATTGCTTCTTACGTAAAGGATTAACCTGACGGTTTGTGTAATACTCGTGTAGCTTTTTGAAAGCTTCATTGTGACGAATCATGGGCATCATTACTCGGAACAGGAGGGCACGTAGTTTCCTTCTGCCTCGTTTAGAGATGCGTTTTTGTCCTTTATGCAGTCCAGAGGAATTTTCGCGTAACGTTAATCCCGCAAGTTTGATTAATTGGCGTGGATTCTCGTAGTCTGAAAAGCTTCCTATTTCGGCTAATAGATCGACAATAGTGTTATCTCCAATTCCTTCAACCGTTGATAGCCATTCGTATTCTACTGATGTTTTTACAAGTTCAACTAAGCGTTGAGTAATGCTTTCAATATCTTTTTCTAGTTGATAGTAACGGCGGACAAGTGTGGTGATTTCAATTCGAGCCATCTCATGTCCTTCTGTTACTCCGATAGAATTAGCAGCGACTTCAATAAGGCGCACTGCTTTAGGCCTTTGGGGAGATTTAAGCCCCTCAACCTTTCGATAAAGGGATAAAACTTCATCGGGTTGTTTCTGTTGAAGATCACTTGGAAATGGAGTACATTCAAGTGCAGCCAAAGCCATTTTTCCGAATGACGGAAACACCTGAGTGAATTCAGGGAAATAGCGATCTAACCAGCGAATCATCATGTTTTTGACAGCGCCTAATTCCTCAGTCAGCTTACTTTTGAAAGTTGATCCAACGCGAAGTTCAGCTTCCATACCTTTTAAGATACGGGGATAGCTGAAGCGACCATCTTTTACGAGACGAGCAATCACTAATGCATCCTTACGATCATGTTTAGTCGGAAGATTATCATCCAACTCTTTTGACCGTCTGACATGCATTGGATTAACCATTACCAAAGGTATGCCTCGTTCCTCAAGGAAGTAAGCTAAATTCAGCCAATAGTGGCCAGTTGGTTCAATCCCAATGATAACCTCTGTTTTTTCGTTTTCTTCCATTGCATCCAGAACGCGTTTATAGAAATAATCGAAACCATTTCCAGCCTGGGATACGGAAAACGATTTTTGGAGCACACGGCCGCGATCATCAACAAAGCAAGCAAAATGTGTTCGCTTAGCAATATCGATTCCGACCACTAGTGTTTTTTCAGTGACTTGATTAATTTTTTGATTTTGTTTAAAATCCATTATGGAGTCCTCCTTGGTTAACAAATTAGGGGTCAATTTCTGCAGATCTTGACACCCCGTATCATACCAAGAGGGCTCTTTTTTGTTCAAGTCCCCGAAAATCCTTCTAACAGGAATGCTCCTTTAAAAAAGATTTTCTTTATCATACTGCGTTAGCTGGCAACTTACTACATTTTTCTTTACTTCATTCTCTTGAAACTTTTATAATAGAATAGTAGCTAAAAAATTTCCAATTGCATATAGAGGCATTCCCTCTTTTTGTCATAAAGTGTACAAGCATTACATATTTTTTATACAAAGGCATCGCACTAACGCATGTGTGGTGCCTTTTCTGAACAACTCGAAAAAATAGTCATATTGGTCTAGCTTTATGCTTACTTAAGGCTTTTTGACTATTTCTCGACCGTTTGGGATGAATAAGAACAGCAAAGCTACAAAAATTAACGATATGAATTTGTATTTGTATTCGTGATGAGGAGGAACACAGGTTGAGTCGTAAAATTGTCGCATTATACATGGTACTATCCTTACTATTAGGCGCGAGTGTTACGTTTTTAGTGGTTCAACTACTTGATAACAACGAACAACCACTCGTTCAGCAACCAAGCCAAAACACCGAAGGCGGTAAACAAACAAACCAAGATAATTTATCTAAGATCGGTCAAGCTTACAACATGATTTTATCTAGTTATGTTGAAAAGGTGGACGAAAAAAAATTAATTGAGGGCGCCATTCAGGGAATGGTGAGCACACTGAATGACCCTTATTCCGCATATATGGATGAAGAAACAGCTGCCCAGTTCAACGACTCATTGGAATCTTCATTTGAAGGCATAGGCGCTGAGGTGAGCATGATGGAAGGCAAAGTCACAATTGTCGCTCCATTCAAAGATTCACCAGCTGAAAAAGCGGGCTTAAAGCCAAACGATCAAATCATTAAAATTGATGGCGAAAGCATCGAGGGACTTGATTTGTATGAGGCCGTTTTAAAAATTCGTGGTGAAAAAGGAACCATTGTTACCCTGCAAGTCATGAGACCTGGTGCAACAGAATTAATGGAAGTAAAAGTTACGCGAGATACGATTCCGATTGAAACAGTTTACACAGACATGAAGGAATACAACAATAAAAAACTCGGACTAATTGAAATTACCTCATTCGCTCAAGAAACAGCTGAAGATTTCATTACAGGATTAGCTGAGCTTGAAGATCAAGGCATGGAAGGTCTTATCATCGATGTCCGTGGAAATCCTGGTGGACTTCTTGAAAGTGTAGAAGAGATTTTAAAACAGCTAGTAACAAAAGAAAAGCCATACGTTCAAATTGAAAACAGAGAAGGCCAAAAGCAACGCTTCTTCTCTACTCTTGAAAAGCAAAAGGACTATCCAATTGTGGTATTAACTGACCAAGGAAGTGCATCCGCATCTGAGATTTTAGCAGGCGCGTTAAAAGAGTCAGGTGGATATGACATTGTCGGTGAAAAAACATTTGGTAAGGGAACGGTCCAACAAGCGCGTGACATGGGCGACGGAAGTAACTTAAAGTTAACGATGTTCAAATGGCTCACACCAGATGGAAACTGGATCCACGAAAAAGGAATCGAACCAACTGTTGAAGTCAAACAACCAGACTTTTTCTATGCGAACCCAATTCAGTTTGAGAAAGAACTTACTCAAAATATGAACAATGAAAAAATTAAAAATGCACAAATCATGCTAAAAGGTCTAGGATTTGACCCAGGTCGTGAGGACGGCTATTTCAGTGGAGAAACTGTTCTTGCCGTAAAAGCATTCCAACTGGCAAATAACCTAGAAGAAACTGGTACCATTAACGAAAAAACGGCAGGCGCCATCGAAGCAAAAGTCATCGAAGCCATCCGAGACGAAAAAAACGACCAACAACTCAAAAAAGCAATGGAAGTCCTAACAAAATAAAAAATAGTAACACCTCTCCAAAACCGGAGAGGTGTTTTTTTGAAACAAGTGAAACAAGGGGACGGTTCTTAAAGGGGACAATCGGAAGTTTTGCGCGAAAGAAGGCACATTGAACGGTTATGAACCGTTCAATGTGCCTTCTTCTTTTTGTGTGCTATTACGTAATACGCAAAATTTTTGATTGCCAAGAAGAATGAAGTCGCGGTCTCGGCCTATGGGAATTCATTCTTTGCTTTTCTCTTGTTCTTCGTGATTTCCTTGGTTTAGATCTGTAAAAAGTGTATTTTTTCATGGACAATTTGATATTTGGGCATACTTTCCCCCTCCCCATTTAAGCGGCTTTAAAAAAGTGTATTTGGTTTGAGGTTTTCAAGGTACTTCTTCTTTTTCTGAAACAAATGATTTAAGGTGTGAAACCTTACAAGATGGACATAACGTGACATCTTTCCCAGTAAGTTTAGAAATGATTTCAATCGTATTTAGTCCTTCAAAATCTGGTTTGTAACTGGGACTATTGGTTAATTTTCTACAGAGTGAAAGCTTTGTTTTTTTATTTCGGTTGGCAAGTAGTCCGTAATGTCTGATTTTTACTAATCCCTTCGGGAGTATATGCATTAAGAATCGCCGAATAAATTCTACACCTTTCATGGTAACCGTCTCTTTTTTACTCTTTTTTCGATAGTCTTTTACTCGAAATGTCACCGTATCTTTATTGATTGAAACAATCCGATTGTTAGAAATAGCGATACGATGAGTATAGCGACCAAGGTATTGAACCACAGCTAGGGGGCCCGAAAAGGTCCTTTTCGTGTAGCTGTACCAGTTAAGTGAATAACATTCATCTATTAAACTCTGAAACTTCCTAGGATTTTTATATTGTTTAGCGTCATTATAAAACTCGAGTAAACCAGATTCATAATATTGTTTTAAATAATAGAGATACTTTCCACGGAACTTTTTGGATAATACTTTTACTGGGATAAAGAACTTTTTACTCGAAGCACGCCACTGGTTTTGCTTAGAAAGCCCTCCTGCCATTACTACCGAGTGAATATGAGGGTGGTAATGCAAATTTTGACCCCAGGTATGTAAAACTGAGAACTGACCTATTTGTGCTCCTAAGTATTTGGGATCCAAAGAAAGTTCTGATAAAGTCTCTGCGACAGCCTTGTACATTAAATCATAAAGTAATTTCTGATTATGATAAATGACCATGTGTAGTTGTTCTGGCATGGTAAATACCACATGAAAGTACGGGGCGTTAAGAATATCCTTTTTTCTTTTATCGACCCATACTTCTTTGTTGACCCCTTGACACATCGAACAGTGCCTGTTGCGACAGGAATTATAACTTACTTGATAGTGTCCACATGTGTGACATGAGTAGGCATGTCCACCCAACTTAGATGTTCTACAGTTCATGATAGCTTGTGCTGCTTTGTATTGTTCTCTGGACAATCTGTATTTCTCCTTGTACTCTGGATAGAACTTTAAGAAAACTTCCTGAACGGTGTTCATACTTGATGATCTCCATGAGTATCCAAGGGACTCTTGATTCCCATAAGACTTTTAGAGGTCATGTGTAGGTACTTTTCTGTTGTAGTAAACCTTTTATGTCCAAGCATTTGTTGGATATACACAGGCTCTACACCATCCTCT
Source organism: Bacillus nitroreducens (assembly GCF_964021195.1). Classification (NCBI taxonomy): domain Bacteria; kingdom Bacillati; phylum Bacillota; class Bacilli; order Caryophanales; family Bacillaceae; genus Bacillus; species Bacillus nitroreducens. Next base: position 1,690,556 of record NZ_CAXHYI020000003.1, read on the forward strand.
AATGCATGCGTGGAAAAACAATGTCTTAAAGTATGCGAAGAAATATTCGTATCAAGTTTGAGTTGATCCCTAAGCCTAATAATCGTATTCTTAATACTTTTGACATGAATATGATCGGATGGATTTCTCCCTGGAAAAAGCCAGTCATTCGGTTTAAAGTTTTTTGTGAAATGTATTTTGAAATATTCTCGAAGCACTTTCAGTGCTGTTTCCGATAAAATGGTATACCTATTGGTATTGTGTTTTGCATTTTCAACACGAACTCGCATGGTCTTACTACAGATATCACTTATCTTTAGTTTGGCTACTTCGCTTACTCTGAGCCCACTTCCATAGATTAAATGAAGGATGGCTTTATGTTTTAAATTGTCGGTTGAATTTAATAGTAAGAAAACATCGTCTTTTGATGGGATGACAGGAAATTTTTGAATTCTTTTCATCCTAGGAATTTTTCTATTGTTCCAATCTTTGTCTAACACGTAAGTGTAAAAGAATTTAATAGATGAAATATAATTATTTATGGTTCCAGCTGAAAGGCCTCTATCTCTTTTGAGATAAAGGATGTATTGTTGGATATCCTCTACCGTCATATCTTCTACGGATTTATTTTGTTCCTGGAGGTAATGTAGAAAGGCTCTCATTCTACGCCAATAGGATTCTCTTGAAGAATCTGGGGTACCCTTAAGTTCAAAATACAGCTCGACTTGTTGTTCATACTGCTTCATGTAAGTTCCTCCTGAATGAAATTAATTACTTTGAATCGTAATAAAATCAACAATCAAGGAGGGCCTCTAAACTTAAGGAAAATATAGTAATATATTTTTTGTGAAATACGTGGTATAATCTTCATTAGAAAAAGTATGTCCTTTCTTGGATTGTTTGGTTTGGCGATTAAACAATACCACAAGGTACATACTTTTTCTATTTTTTTATGCTTTTTTGGTCTTAGAGGGCTTTTTTAGAGCCATCGCGTAGCGATTTCGTTCTTCTGGTGTTTCATAATAGGACATTAATAGAGTTATTAGGGACAAACCTTTGAAGATATGGGACACAAGCTAAAATTTATGGGACGTACCATCTCATATAATGGACATTCATCCAGGTTCGAGGAATTAAAAGCCTCACTGGCTCAAGGCCAGTAGGCAGACAACCTACAGTTGGGTTTTGGTTTTATGGGACAAGCTATTGGCTAAATGGGACAAACCTTTGAAGATATGGGACACAAGCTGAAATTTATGGGACGTACCATCTCTTATAATGGACATTCATCCAGGTTCGAGGAATTAAAAGCCTCACTGGCTCAAGGCCAGTAGGCAGACAACCTACAGTTGAGGTTTTGGTTTTATGGGACAAGCTATTGAATAAATGGGACAAACCTTTGAAGATATGGGACACAAACTGAAATATTTGGGACGTAACTCACTTATATGGGACACAAACTGAAATATTTGGGACATTCACCTTAATTTATGGGACATAATCAATTTTCGTCCGTATTCAAAGACTTAACCTTATGGGCTTTTCCGAACAATCATGAAGGAAGAAACTCCCTCGCTGATAAAGTTTTACTTTAGTCAAGGATTTGGTACAATAAAAAGAAGGAAATTAATCGTAATATTTTTACATATTAAGTCATACAACAGGTGGTGAAATGATTGATCACGTTATGGTTACTAGAATTTGCAAAAGGGATTGGACGCTTCTTCCTGCATCCAATGTTTTATTATTTTGCTGGATACTGCGTGCTTTTAGGCTATTTTCGCGTTAAACGAGAGCGTCGTGCCTTTCATATACGGGTAGAAGACGGGTTTTTTGATTTAAGAAAACTGATTCCAGGCGGTTGGCTTGCAGGGTTACTCATTTCCGTTGTAACAATTGCAGCAGGTGTCGTAGTTCCTCTCGGTAGCATCGTGTTAATCGCACTTGTCACCTTACTTCTGAGTTTGCCAATAAAAACAAGGTTGCTTTCTCCAGCTTATATTTTAGGAGTATCATTTTTTGGAATTGTTTTATTATCGAATTTAACCGTTGAAAATACATTTATTACGAGATTGCTAGATGACATGCGAGAAACAAGTCTTGCAGCCATCGTGCTTTTACTAGGTGTTCTTTTACTAGCTGAAGGGATTTTAATTCTGAAAAGAGGTCACATCGGCTCATCACCTGACCTATTGAAAAGTAAACGTGGACTTCCAGTTGGGGCTCATATCTCACAAAGATTATGGCTTGCACCTGTGTTTTTACTAATACCAGGTGATGCTCTTACCACACAATTTGAATGGTGGCCAGTGTTCAATCTGTCTGGACAAGCATACTCCTTGATTTTAGTACCGTTTGGAATTGGTTTTTATCACAAAGTAAAAAGTATGCTCCCAACGCAAAGTATCCCAATCGTTGGGAAACGTGTATCCTTGTTAGGAATCATCGTTACTGGTTTAGCAGTTGCAAGCATCTGGTATCCAGTTATCGCGATCATTGCTGCCTCTGTCGCTCTAGCGGGACGTGAACTTATCTACTTATTACATTATTTCATGGACGAATCGAGACCAACGTTTTTCTCACAACGAAACCAAGGCTTGCTCGTTTTGGGAATTATCCCACAATCTCCAGCTGAAAAAATGCAAATCAAAATTGGTGAAACTATCTCAAAAGTTAACGGCATTCATGTCAGAACCGTACAGGAATTTTACCAGGCACTACAAAAGAATCGGGCGTTGTGTAAACTCGATGTGCTAGACATCCATGGTGAGGTTCGTTACGTGCAACGTGCTTTATACGAAGGAGAGCACCATGAACTAGGTATCCTTTTTGTGAACGAAGGCAAGGGATGGAAGGGAAAAGCGGTGTAGTTTTCAATATATCAAAGTATTAATACTAGAAGTGAAAAAACACTTCTGCTTTTTTCAAGAAACGAGAGATTTTTCTCTCGTTTTTTTAATTTTGGTAAATTTTTTAGATACAAACCACTTTTTATACATTTTTATAAATGTGTTGGATAAACAACGATTCCAATTATCTGTTGGTGTCCTTATGTTTTCGTCCTTGCTACACTTAAGATAGTTAAAATAAACAGAATATTTAGGAGGAATAAAACAATGGTTAAAATCGGTATTATTACAGGGAGTACAAGGGATTCAAGAGTAAATAAACAGGTGGCAGAATGGGTGAAATCAATTGCGGACAAAAGAAAAGATGCTGAATATGAATTAGTAGATATTAAGGAGTATAACCTACCAAAATTTAATGAACCGATTCCAGCGATCATGAGTCAGGATTATCAAGCCCCAGAAGCACATGCGTGGTCAGAGAAAATTAACAGTCTCGATGGATTTATTTTTGTCACTCCAGAGTATAATAAAGCTATTACATCTGGATTAAAGGATGCAATTGACTATCTATATGTGGAGTGGAATCATAAAGCAGCGGGAATCGTAAGCTACGGCTCAACTCTAGGTGTGACAGCGGCAAATAATCTACGCCTCATTTTAACTGTACCAAAGGTTGCAACTGTTGGACCTTCAGTCGCAATGAGTCTATTCACGGATTTCCAAGATATGAGCAAATTTAATCCAGCACCTTTCCATCAAGATTCCTTACATGCAACATTAGACGATGTTGTAGCTTGGTCTAAAGCGTTGAAAAGCATTCGGGAAAAGGACTTACAAACGGTATAAAGGAGAGTCGAATAATGGCATACATATTACAAGTAGATTTTAAAATGGACGGCCCCTTCGGAGATGAAATGGCTGTGGCATTTTCCGATTTGGCAAAAAGTATTAATGAAGAACAAGGCTTCCTCTGGAAGATTTGGACAGAAAATCCCGAAGAAAAAATTGCAGGTGGCATTTACGCATTTGAAACAAAGGAAACTGCACAACAATATCTCGACATGCACACAAAACGATTAGGTGGCTTTGGAATCAATGAAGTAAATGCAAAGATCCTAGCAATTAACCCAAAACTAACTGAAATCACAAAAGGCCCAGTAAATTAGAAAGATAGGAAGTGGATTCGAAAATCGAATCTACTTCCTTTTTTTTAGTTTAAGTTCGGCAAGTTCAATTGAATCTGAACGTTCGTAACTACCTACTGGAAAAATAAACGTCCATGGCATGCTGGTTTCAGCGGCTACTACGAGTGAAGGAAGAGTAAAAGTATGCTCGGCTAGGAGTGTACTCTCCTCGTAAAATTCTAGAGTGGTACTTTCAAAACAGAAATGCTGCTCTGTTTTATTATGGATAATGGCTGTTACTAAAAGTTCATTTTTATGATTTTCTGCTACCCAAACCGTTGTAAAAGTGACCCCATTACCTAAGTTTGAGATCTCCTTTTGAAAAACTTGTTTGAGTTCTTCACGATCCTTCTGAGATATCGTCCGATCCCATGCAGCTTCAAAGATTAGTTTTTGCATGACCTCACCTCTTTTATATTGATTATAGCAGACAAGTTTTCTATTCGATGTAATATGTTTGTCCCATATAATTTGAGGTATGTCCCATAAGTATCCTCCGATGTCCCATTTATGAACAATAATGTCCCATAAAATTCGCCATATGTCCTATATCTAGTAAACTTTGTCCCATATCCTAAAACTAGGTAGAAATCGTCTATGCCAATTATCTCCATTATGATAGTTTATACTTGTCCCATCCTTTTCCGTAATTTAAAATACGAGATCGATTAAAGGACATCTATCAAGAAGTAAAAATGTAGAAGTGGTACCGATTTAGGTACCACTTCTTTTGTGCGCTTGGCAGCGCATCGGACTAACAGGTGAAAGTCCTGAACACACCGTAGTGGCGGAAGTGTATAGCTGACAAGTAGTGCATTGCCGTGAGGCAATGTGCAGAGGACTTGAAGGCAAAACCTGGAACAGGTGACAATCTAACCATGTTGGCTGGCAGAGTCGGATAACCCTGCAAAAGAAGGGAGTGTCCAAAGCCACAAGAGGGCTCTGTTAGTTAAGAGGACTGGATTCAGGTGAAAGCCCGATGACGTGACCCAAGGAGGTCTCATCGTTTCCGAAATACGGTAACCCTTATTCAAGTCCGTGATGGATAAGATAAGATTATGAATGGTGAGAAGTCAGAGCAGGGGATAGTAGTGAAGAAGCTTACCGGAAAGGTCGCAATGGTGAGTGACTTAATACAAGTTATTAAGAGGAGCCTTAACCCAAAAGGTAGGGACTCTATGCGAAGCCCGTCTGTCCATGGAAGAAAAAAAACCGAGTTATCTTAGAATACGTCATGTCCATACAGAAACCGATAGGACAAATCCATAGAATCGGGGTCGAACAGAAGGGTAGACCGTATGGGGGCGCAGTACTTTGTGGACCTGTTGATATTGCGGAAATTGGGCTAGTCAATCATCAGACTGAAAGGAAAGATACGGAACATGAACGGAAAAGAAGGCAAACAAGGTTTTCGTGAGGGAGTAAGGATTCCACAAAAGAGAAAGTGGTATAGTCTTATAGATAAAATATGGGCAATGCCAAACATGGAGGAAGCCTTTAAAGAGGTTAAAAGAAATCGAGGTGCCGCAGGGATAGATGGAGTAACAATTAAGGCTTTTGAATTTGGTGTGGAGGATAATGTACAAATCCTTCAACGTGAATTACGAGATAAGACATATAAGCCGAGACCAGTGAAACGAGTATATATTCCAAAGGCTGATGGTTCAAAAAGACCTCTAGGTATCCCAACCGTGAGAGACCGAATAGTACAGGCTTCTGTACGCAGAATAATAGAGCCAATCTTTGAAGCTAAATTTCTTGATTGTAGTTTTGGTTTTCGACCGAACCGAAGTGCACATATGGCATTGGATAAAATCCGAAAGGATTTATTGGATGGTTATGTGTATGTAATTGATGCAGACCTAAAATCATACTTCGACACAATTCCACATGACAAACTAATGTCACTGGTTAGAGAAGAAATAGTGGATGGAAGTGTCATTGGACTACTTGAGAGTTTCCTCCAAGCAGGAATCATGGAAGGTGGAAGTTTCCACTTAAATGAAAAAGGTACTCCGCAAGGTGGTGTTATTAGTCCGCTTCTTGCGAACATATACTTGCATCCGTTAGATGAATTAATGACGGAGCGTGGACATCGCATTACGAGATATGCAGACGACTTCGTCATCTGTTGTAAATCACAAAAGGGTGCAGAAAGAGTACTTAAATCCGTTACTCGATTTCTTGAACAAAAACTCGGTTTAACTGTACATCCTGAAAAGACTAAGATTGTTGATAATATGAAAGAATCCTTTGTATTCTTAGGATATGAATTTAAACAAGGTTATTGGGTTAAGCCGTCAGAAAAATCGATAAAGAAATTTAAGAATAAGGTAAAGGAAATTACAAAGCGAAATCAAACAATAAACATGGAGAAGCTAATTAAAGAGAAACTTAATCCATACCTGCGTGGCTGGGCTAACTACTTCGGATACTGGCATTCCAAGACTCTATTTACGGAGTTTGACAAGTGGATTCGGAGGAGACTACGGTCCGTTCAATTGAGGAGCTGGCGAAAGATAAGAAAATTGCACAGAGAACTACGAAGAAGAAAGTGGAAAGGAGAACTTCCACAGTTGCGCATGTATGCTTGGAGAAGTTCTATGTCTACCCCAGTGCATGTAGCACTTCCAAATGAATGGTTTAAAGAAATTGGTCTCATATCTTTAGTGGATATTTACAATGAACATCATCCCCAACGGGGATAATCATGGAGGAGCCGTATGCGATGACCCGCACGTACGGATCTGTGAGAGGCGCATGAATAAATTCATGCGCCTACTCTATTGCCAGTGACTCTACTATTTTTAACCAGTTGCTGATAGGCACTTTTTGGCATTTTAGTATAAAATATAGATAGTAACGTTCGATATTGTATCAGAAATTGGATTCTTAGTAAGAGACTATTTTTATCTAATATGTTGGGACTTAGACGTATGACCGTGTCCCAGAAAGCAATGGTGATGGTGTGTGTTTAAGATTTTATTAATAGAAGATGATGTGACGTTATTTGGAGAGATACGTGAGCGTTTGTTACAGTGGTCGTATGAAGTGTATGGAATTGAAGATTTCGGCAATGTGATGAAAGAGTTTACGGAAATTCAGCCTGACATCGTGATTATAGATATTCAGTTACCTAAATTTGATGGATTTCATTGGTGTCGAATGATCCGAACTCATTCAAAGGTACCGATTATTTTTCTATCATCAAGGGACCACCCCACAGATATGGTGATGTCGATGCAGCTCGGTGCTGATGATTTTGTTCAGAAGCCCTTTCACTTTGATGTGCTTGTTGCCAAAATCCAGGCAATTCTTAGACGAGTCTACAATTACAGCCTTGAACAGCAAATACATTTAAAAATTTGGAACGGTGCTTCCGTTGATTTCGTGAAAAACACAGTGCAAAATGACGTTGGAACCATTGAATTAACGAAAAACGAAATGTTCATTTTGAAAATTTTAATCGAACGTGTTAATCAGATTGTTAGCCGTGAGGAACTCATTAAAAGTCTGTGGGACGATGAACGATTTGTAAGTGACAATACGTTAACCGTAAACGTGAACCGACTTCGAAAGCGGCTTGAAGAAATTGGTCTAGGTCACGCTATCCAAACAAAAGTCGGACAAGGGTATATGGCACTGGAAGAGGATGGCTTGTAAATGGTGAAGAAATTTCTCAATGAGAGAAGGAGTTGGATTTTCTTTTACTTCTTCGTTCAGACGATTATCCTATTGATTGGATATCTCGATCAGTCTTTGTCATTTCGCTCTGTATTATATATTGTCCTTGTCTGCTTTGTCTTTTTTATCCTATTTCTCTTTATTCGATATAATCGTGAAGTTTCCTTTTATAAACAAATCGAGGAATGGGACCCGAATATTGGGATCGAACATATTCAAGAGGGTGTTTCCCCATTTGAAAAGCTTGTCGAAACCACCATCAAAAATCAATACGATTTTTATCATAAAGAAATAAGTCACCATGCAACGAGTCTTGAGCAGGAAAAGGATGAACTCCTGTCTTGGATTCATGAAGTGAAGACTCCTCTCACGTCAATGCAGTTAATGATTGAAACTGTAGAGAATCCAATTTTAAAGGAAAAATTAAAGTCTGAATGGCTTCGGATTCATCTCCTGCTTGACCAACAATTGCATGGGCGTCGAATTCCAACGATGGAAAATGACCTTTATATTGAAAAGATAGAATTAAAAAACATCCTGATTCAGGAAATTCAGTCCTTACAATCATGGTGCATTCAAAAAGGGATCGGTTTTGATTTGTCACTTCATGTGACAGAAGTGATATCAGATGGGAAGTGGCTGTCATTTATTTTACGACAAATCTTAACGAATGCCGTGAAATATAGTGAAAACACTGATATTGAAATCCGTAGTAGCCTAAATAATGAAGCTGTTGTTCTGCAAATCGAGGATTTTGGTCGAGGGATTCACGCAAAGGATTTACCACGTATCTTTGAGAAAGGCTTCACATCCACAACGGATCATCATGATCATGCGGCAACTGGTATGGGCCTCTACTTAACAAAAAAAGCAGCGATATCGTTAAAAATACATATAGATGTTCAATCTACATATAAAGAGGGCACCACGTTTACATTAGTTTTTCCGAAAAAAAATGATTTTGTTAAACTAACAAGCATGTGACAATAATGTCACATGCTTTCCTATTTTGTTCGGGAATTCGAAGGAGAAAATAAGAAATCCTGTCTAAGATAGAGATAAGGAGTTGATATGGTTGAATATTTTAGAAGCGAGTAAAATTGTTAAAACATACGGGAATAAATGGAACCGCCAAGAGGTTTTAAAAGGAATTGATATAGAAGTAAAAAAAGGTGAGTTTGTGGGAATTATGGGTCCATCTGGCTCTGGTAAAACGACTTTATTAAATGTGCTTTCATCGATTGATCGAGTGAGTTCAGGTTCAATCCGAGTGGAAGGCAAGGAATTCACAAGTATGAAAGACAAGGAATTAGCCGAGTTTCGGAAACGTCACCTCGGGTTTATTTTTCAAGAATACCATCTACTTGATACCTTAACAGTTAAAGAAAATATTATGCTACCATTGACTGTTAACAAAATTTCACCTAAGGCCGCGCAAGTCATGTTTGAAGATGTGGCAAAGGAATTAGGGATTTTTGAAGTGAAAGATAAGTATCCAAACGAGATATCGGGCGGTCAGAAGCAAAGAACCTCTGCAGCGCGGGCTTTCGTACACGAACCGAGCATTATTTTTGCAGATGAACCAACGGGCGCACTTGATTCAAAATCTGCCTCAGATTTACTCAACAAATTGAGTGATCTTAATGAAAGGCGAGAAGCGACCATTGTCATGGTGACACATGATCCGCAAGCAGCGAGTTATTGTAGCCGTGTTATTTTTATTCGAGATGGACAAATCTATACGAAATTAAATCGTGGTGAGGAGAGTAGACAGGATTACTTCAACGACATTATTAAGACCCAGGCTGTGTTAGGTGGGGTGGGATCATGAGCTTTAAAAGTCTCATTCTTCGAAATCTAGCAAAGAACATTAAAAACTACTATTTATATGTGTTTGCTCTTATTTTTAGTGTTGCGTTGTATTTTGCTTTCGTCACCTTGCAGTATGATCCTGCTTTGGATGAAACGGCAGGGACTATCAAAGGAGCTGCGGCGATAAAAGCTGCTTCCGTGGTGTTAATTGCTATCGTGATGGTCTTCCTTGTCTATGCGAACACCATATTTATTAAACGACGTGGAAAGGAAATCGGGCTGTTCCAATTAGTTGGAATCTCAAAAGGTAAAACTTTTGGGATTTTGACAGTAGAAAATATGATTCTATATTTCGGATCGATGACCATTGGAACGATTGTTGGCTTTGTTTCCTCGAAACTAGTCATGATGATTCTTTTAAGAATTATTGGGATTGAAGAAGTTGCCCAACTTCGTTTTTCATCGGATGCGCTTGTTCAAACAATCTTTGTCTTTGCTGCCATTTATGTTTTAATCATGGTAATGAACGCATTGTTTATTAAGCAACAGCAAATTTTAACATTATTCCAAACCACTTCTACATCAGAGGAAAGAAAGCGAAAAGTCTCCGTGCTTGAAGTGATAATGGGTGTTCTAGGACTTGTATTCATTATTGTAGGATATTATTTATCAACCATTTTATTTAGTGGTTCATTTAAAATGATGGGACAAATGTTCTTAATGATGGTTGTAATCCTTGCTTCCGTTATTATAGGGACATATTTCTTTTACAAAGGTTCGATTCGGTTTATCTTTAATCTCATTCGTAAAAAGAAGAATGGATATTTGTCTGTTAATCGAGTATTATCTTTGTCGTCGATTATGTTCAGGATGAGATCCAATTCAATTTTGCTAACTGTCATTACAACGATTTCTGCATTATCGCTCGGCTTGCTGTCTCTCACTTATATCTCGTATTATTCAGCTGAAAAGGCAGCAGAAGAAGGGGTAGTGAATCATTTTTCCATTCCAAACAAGGAGCATGCAAATCAATTTACAGAGATGCTGGATGAACAGCATATTAGCTATTCTGTTACTGAAATTGATTTAATGAGCGTGAATACGGATTTAAGCAATGTAATCGAAATCGGGCAACCAGGTAATGAGGATCTCAAAGCTCCAATGATTGTTGTGTCTGATCGCTTTGTTGAGGAAGTTGATGTTGCAGTAAATGAAACAGTATTCATCAATAACAACTCAGCCATAAAAGCATTTTTTACATTTAAAAAAGGAACTGTCATTATGGAAGGGAAAACGAAAACATTTGAATTAGATTCCCTTGGACTCAATGAAATAACCTTACTTCCATTACGATTAACAGGTGGTGGTTTCCCAATTGCGGTGCTTGATGATAGCGTGTATCAGCAATTGGCAGGAGATGTAAACCCAGCGGTAGTCACCGAGTTTCCAGTGTATGTTGGTATTGATATTGAAAAGAGGTCAGAACTGAAAGAAGCGAACCAAATTTTCAATGACTTACAATTGGGTGAATGGGCAGGCCATGAGTCACAACTTGATACCTTTACAAAGCAAAAACAAGCGATGGGCTTGATCATGTTTATTGTTGGCTTTCTTGGATTAGCTTTCTTAATTACATCGGGATGTATCCTTTATTTCAAACAAATGGATGAAGGGGAGGAAGAAAAGGGTAGCTACACAATCTTACGAAAATTAGGTTTTACAAGAACGGATTTGTTAAATGGAATTAAAATCAAACAATTATTCAATTTCGGGATTCCATTAATTGTAGGACTTTCTCACAGCTACTTTGCCGTAAAATCAGGCTGGTTTTGGTTCGGAACCGAGATGTGGACACCGATGATTATCGTTATGGTCTTCTACACTTTGCTCTACTCAATCTTCGGAATTCTATCAGTGATGTACTATAAAAAATTAATCAAAGAAGCACTTTAGGAATAAAAGAGAAAGAGCCGATGCTCCAATTAAAAAATGGGGATCGGCTTTTTTTATTTCACAAAACGATGAAGGACACTTCAAACTGAAAATAAGGTTAATAAATCTTTCGTACGCTTGATGAAGAACAAAGCGAGCAAGAAATGTAGCTGAATAGTCTCTGATAAATCTTATCTGGCCCACTCCGTGCCGAAACCCTGCTCGAAAAGTCTTTTATAATGTCCGAACAGTTTTTTGAACAATCATTCACGCGTATCGTCCAACTTAATAACTCAACGCAAGTTACCTTATAATAGTGAACCTGTCCTGATTTTCTCTGCCTCTTTTTTAATTTTTCTAAGAAATACTCTTGACAGGATGAGCTATTATGAGTTAGTTTTTCCTTAAGGAAACTTTTTGTCAAAGAGGAAACTATAAATTTTTTTACCTAAAAAGTTTCCTTTATGCAACATTTTTTTATTAAAGCAAGGAGGCGCAGAAATTGGGAAATACAATAACGATGATCAGATTAATGATCTTGGGAGTAAGTTTGGCATTTGTTCTTTTAGGATGTAGTAAGACAACAAATGAGCCAACTCATGAGGAGGATTCCATCAAGAAACCAATTCAAGTTGTCACAACGATTGCACAAATAGGTGAACCAATGCAAATCATTGGTGGTGATCGGGTAGAAGTGACGAGTCTTATGGGACCAGGAGTGGATCCCCATTTGTATGAGGCTACTCAAGGTGATATCGCGACACTACAAAATGCAGATATCATTTTTTACAATGGCTTGTACCTTGAAGGAAATCTTGGTGATATCTTCAACAAACTGAGAGAAACAAAACCAGTATTTGCAATTGGCGAGACAATTGATGAAGGACGATTATTAAAAGATGAAGAAGGGGCAACCGACCCGCATATCTGGTTTGATTTAGATCTTTGGAAAGAGGCTTTAGAAAGTGCAACGGATGAACTAATCAAATTTTCGCCTGACGATGCTAGCTATTTTGAACAAAACAAACAAGCGTATTTTTCAAAAATTGATGAGTTAAAAGCAGAGGCTATCGAGAAAATGTCGAGTATTCCGAAAGAGCAACGTATTCTTGTCACTGCACATGACGCGTTCGGCTATTTTGGTCGCATGTACGATATTGAAGTGGTTGGACTACAAGGGTTGAGTACTGAAGATGAAGTCGGCATTTCCGATATCCATTCGACTGTTGATTTATTACTTGAAAAGAAAGTTCCTTCTGTCTTTGTAGAAAGTAGCATCAACCAAAATTCAATTAAGGCCGTTATTGAAGGAGCCGCAAAAAAAGGCCTCGATGTCACGTTGGGTGGAGAACTTTTCTCAGATGCGATGGGGGCTGCTGGAACGGAAGAAGGGACCTATCTTGGAATGTATCGTCACAATGTCAATACGGTTTACGATGGATTAACAAGGAGTGTTAACGAGTGAGTATTCTTCAAGTAGAGAGACTAAGTGCTGCATACCGAAAAAATACAGTGCTTCAAGATGTTTCGTTTACAATACAGCAAGGTTCACTAACCAGTATTGTTGGACCGAACGGAGCGGGAAAATCTACTCTTATTAAAGTCTTATTAGAACTTCACCCACGTTTGTCTGGTACTGCTTCCTTTTTCAATACATCGTTAAAGAAGGTAAAAGCACGCGTTGGGTACGTCCCTCAAAGAGGCTCTGTTGATTGGGATTTTCCGACGGATGCTTTGGATGTGGTAATGATGGGGATGTATGGACAAATCGGGTGGATAAGATGGCCAAATAAACAACATCGAAGAAAAGCATTAGAGGCACTGGAGAAAGTAGGAATGGCTGATTATGCACATCGACAAATTAGTGAATTATCAGGAGGTCAGCAGCAACGGGTATTCCTAGCAAGGGCATTGATCCAAGATGCAGATTTGTATTTTATGGATGAACCACTTGCGGGAGTTGATGCGGCTACAGAACGAGCAATCATGACAATATTAAAAGAATTAAAGAATGAAGGAAGAACCGTACTAGTTGTCCATCATGACCTTCAAACTGTGGAAGATTACTTTGATCAAGTCTTATTCTTAAATCGTTCTGTCATTGCCCACGGTGATGTTTCTTCGACCTTCACGACAACTAATATTGCAAAAACGTATGGTGGAACCGTTCGTTGGTTGAAGGAGGGAGTCGGCATTGTCAATTCTTCTCTCAAGTAATTTTCAGTGGGTATTCATTAGCACACTACTGCTTGGAATCGCTGCAGGCTTGGTCGGCTGCTTAGCGTATTGGAAAAAACAAAGCCTAATGAGCGATGCTCTTTCGCATGCTGCTTTGCCTGGTGTGGTGATGATCTTTCTATTATTTCAAGTGAAAGATTTGTTTGTGTTAATGATTGGAGCCTCAATAAGTGCCCTGCTCGGAGCATTATGTATCATGATGATAAAATCAACAACCCGTATCACCGAAGATACCGCGATGGGGATGATTTTAGCTGTGTTTTTCGGTGGAGGAATTGTTTTACTTACTCTCGTTAACAAGACGAGTACAGGAAATCAAGCTGGTTTAAATAATTTTATCTTCGGGCAAGCAGCTTCTATGGTCTTATCGGATGTGATGACCATGTCGATACTTGCAGTTGCTGTTATATTTATTGTTTTCATAGGATTTAAAGAATGGAAATTATTTCTGTTCGATCCTAACTTTGCAAAAGGATTGAACCTTTCGGTAAAGGCAATGAATGTAGTCTATTTACTGGTTCTTGTTCTAACTATTGTTGTAGGAATCCAGGCAGTAGGTGTTATTCTCATGTCTGCATTATTGATTATTCCACCAGTAAGTGCACGTTACTGGACGCATTCCTTTAAAACAATGATGTGGCTATCAGGGATATTCGGAGGGATTTCAGGAGCTGTTGGAACAACGATCAGTGCATTAGGAACTGGATTACCGACTGGTCCATTCATTGTTGTAACCTCTGGTTCTATTTTTCTACTATCCTTATTTTTCGGTCTGAAAAAGGGATTAGTAGTTGAATCTATGATGCAACGAAATAAAAGAAAAGAAATACTGGAACAGTCGGTATCATCTTCTTTTATAAAGGAGGTAAATCGGTGACATACACTGGTTGGATTTTGTTAACCGCATCCCTAGTCGGCATATCTTGTGGAATTGTCGGGGTCTTTCTTATCCTACGTAAAATGGCAATGATGGCGGATGCGATTAGTCATACCGTGCTACTCGGAATAGTAGCGGCCTATTTGTTAACCCAGAGTTTGAGTGGGATACACATGGTCATTGGGGCTGCTATAGCAGGTATTTTAACAACGTATTTTGTTCAGTGGTTCCATTCAAAAGGAATTGCTCAAGATGCATCAATTGGTGTTGTATTTACAACTCTCTTTTCAATTGGAGTCATCCTGATTGCAACAAAAGTAGGAAATGCCCATCTAGATGTTCAACACGCATTGATGGGAGAAATCTCATTTGTCCCTTGGAATACTGTTCATCTTCCATTGATCGGAGAGTTCCCTTTAGCCACATTTATGTTACTTCTTGTACTAACTGTAGTCATCGTGGTAATCGGTCTTTTTTATAAGGAGTGGAAATTGACAACCTTTGATCCTGCACTTGCAGCTAGTCTCGGAATCCCAGTGCTTGGAATGAATTATCTATTCATGACACTCGTTTCCATAACAACGGTTGCCTCATTTGATGCCGTTGGTGCCATCATGGTAGTCGCTATGTTGATTACGCCAGCAGCGTCAGCCTATCTTTGGACTGACAAACTGCTCATCATGATAGGACTAAGTGCATCATTTGGGGTGATCTCGGCGATAATAGGTTACTATTTTGCAGTCTGGATCGACACTTCCATCTCTGGTTCCATGGCATTTGCAACAGGTATTATTTTTCTCATTAGCTTCACTTGTTCTCCTAAGCATGGAGCGTTATCACATATCATTCGCCCAAAGATTAGGACAAAGGGACATGTTCAAAGTCCTAATTAACGAGGCAAATAAGGGACACCGACTCCCAGTGCACCACGAAAGGAGGGGAAAGCACTTGCATAGAAGCCCCAGAATTTATTCTAAAATGGTAAAATACTCTATCATTCTAAAATATCTTGGAATCCTTGATGTAGATGACGTTAATAAGATTACAAAAGTGGGTTTAAGTAAGGATCAATTAACGGGAACAGGTGATGAATAGGTTTTGAATAAAGGTGGTGTAAATACAGATATGCTTTCAGCCAAGCAAGAAAGGTATCTTGTGGAAATTTATACAAATCTTAATGATGAGGGGTATACACGTGTTTCGCAACTAGCAAAGTCATTAGATGTTTCCGTTCCGTCTGTATCAAAAATGGCGAGGAAATTGAGGGAGGAAGGCTACATTGAATTTAAACGTTATGGAATGATAACACTGACACTAAAGGGGATTGAAATTGCCCAACAAGCAAGATCAAACCATGACGTTCTTGCCCGATTTTTTAAATTAATTGAAGTCAACGAAAAAAATATTAAAGAAGAAGTGAATAAAATAGAGTCTTATATTAGTGATGATGTTATAAAAAAGCTCGACGCATATTTAACCAAAAAAGGTTGACACATAAAAACAGGGACACAAAGCCTGTGTCCCATCAGACTGTTGATAAACACTCGGATACTTTGTTGCTAGCCTCACTCGTCCGCTCATGAAGTCAACTTCTATTCGCGTCTTCGATCGGTGAGTGCGCCTTGTCTGACAAGCGTTTTCAAGACAGTCTGGGAAAGTGAATCTTACGAGTGTTTCCATAAAAATGAGTGTAGACAAAGTCAAGTTTGATTTTGTCTACACTCTGCAGAGACATAAAGCCTGTGTCCAATTCCTCTTTCCTCACTTGCTTTTTTTTACGAAGAAATAGGCTGTAATCCATGCAGTTATAGGAATCACGAGAGTTACGCTTATGCCTGCGATTAAAATCGTGATCATTTCAGCACCAAATATTTTAGAGTTTACGATTTCTCCAAGTGAATAGGACAGGTCCTTAAACCAGATTAGAAGTGCAAGATAGCTTCCGAAAAATGCGAAGAAAAGCGTATTGGTACTTGTTCCAAGGATATCCCTCCCAATGCTTAACCCAGATAAAAATAACTCTTTTCGACTTATGTTTGGATGATGGAAATAGATTTCCCGCATTGGTGATGAGATTGCAATAGCCGCATCCGTAATCGCCCCAATTGTACTCATAATGATGACAGAGACCGCAATCTTTACAAAATCCACACCCACATAAAGGGAGAACATACTAAGTTCCTCGATTTCTTCCTCGCCAAATCCTTGAATCATCGATTTTTTCGTAATCATGAGAATAAACACTAGCAGGATGATTGTCGTAATAATGGTGGAAAGGAAAGCTGTTTTTGTTTTACTGTTTACTTCATTTATATAAAATAGGTTGATTCCACTTATGGCAATACATGCAATTAATGTTAAATAGATGGGATTGAGATTCGGGTCATTCATAAAAATAACCGTCATTAAGAGCACTCCGAAGTTGAAGAATAACGCGAAAAAGGAACGTATTCCTTTTTTACCTCCGATAAGCGCCATTAGTATAAATAGAATGACTGCTAATAAGACTAGTGCATTCATTGTCTCGCCCTCTTTCTCATGATGAAAAAGATTGTCGTATATAATCCAATCGGAATCGTTAATACAATCCCAATTCCACCAGCGAGTGCTCTGGCCAATTCTAAGGATAGGTTCATGTTCAGTGTAAAGCCAAATGGGGATGCATTCTTAAAATACAGTATCAATAATGGAATCGAGCCACTGATATACGCAAAAAATAAAATATTCGTCATCGTTCCCATAATATCTCGCCCTATTTCCAACCCAGATTTCACAAGTGCTTTAACAGGGATGCTGTTGTTTTTTTCATATAAACTGAAGAGGGAAGAAGACATCGTGATGGCAATATCCATTACTGCTCCCAGTGAACCAATAAATAATCCAGCCATAAAAACCGTTTTATATGGCCTTGTAATAAACTGTAACTCTTCATAGCGTAGTCCTTCGCCAGAAGTAATCCTAATCACTAAAAAAGCTACTGCTAAGGAAACAAATGTGCCTAACAGTGTTGCAATAATGGCGGAATAAGTCTTTTCATTCAGACCATTCACTAGCAATAAAGAAATAACTGTAAAGAGAATGATCCCTACGCTACATATCACTAATAGATTTCGATCTGGTTGCTCCAAATAAAGATCCAAAGCATAAGATAAAATGACTGCATTTATGACCAGACTGAAAATCGAAAAAAGACCTTGCTTTTTTCCTACTAATAGAAGTACAAAAATAAACACCCAAGCTACTAAAAGCAAATATTTATCACGTTTCACTTCTAGAATCGTTCCGGTTAACTCGGAAACATTATCATCATTTTGGTCAACTTTAATAAATACCTCATCCCCAAGATGAAATTCATGATCATATGCCTTCGATGATGAAAATTCGTTGACGAGCAAAACTAGTCTTCCTCTATTATCCCCATTTTTTATTTCAGCTGTGATGTGTTGAGTAAACATGTTATCCTTATTATTAAACGTATCGATTAGTTCTGTTTTTTCTACACGATCAATTTCAATCATTTTGGCAATCGTGTTTTCATAGAAAGAGTAATTGTTATTCACAAAAATAATACTCGCACCGAAACAAAGAAGGAGCACGATGTAAAAGATCTTTTGTTTGAAAGTCATCTTTTTATAAAAAGAAATCAAAATCAAATACCCTCCAAAAACCCAATTTGGACTCTAGTATAACACAGGGAGAAAAGGAAGGTTTAACATCGAAGTTGCTCTGAGTATAGTCTGGAAATAAACAAAGCGTTCTGCTCAAGACAGAACGCTTTTTACAATTATGCTTTTGGTTTTTCTTTCCCCATTGAATCAAATAATTGAGTGGATGATAGGGCATTGAATGGTAGGGTAACATTGTGTTTTAGCCCCTCATTATAAGCTGCTTTTAAGTCTTTTAATAATACAGCTAATGCAGTGTCAGCAGTCCATTCCGAAACATCGCTCCAATTTCTTGCTACCCAACTATCACCTGTGCTTACTTGAAGTAGATTAATTACTTCTTCCTCAGGTAAGTTATAATTGTTTGCTAGTTTAAGGCCTTCAGCGACAGCATTCATATTAATTCCAAGGATCATATTATTAACTAATTTTGCGACTTGGCTGTTACCTGGTTCGCTACCGTAGTAGAAAGTATTTGAACCGATTGCATCAAAGTAAGGTTGGAAAGACTTGACGATCTCTTCTTTACCAGACGTCATAATGGATAATGTTCCAGCTTGAGCACCTGAAGCACCACCACTTACCGCTGCAGAAATTAAGGTTAAGTCACTTTCTTCTTCCACTTTTTTGCCTAATTCATTCATGGTATCAGGGTCCAGTGTACTCATGACAATAAGTGTTTTGTTTTTAGGCTGTGCAGATAATAGGCCGTTTTCACCAAACGTAATGTCCACATTTTGTGCATAGTCGCGAACCATTGAGATGATGGCTTCGTCAGCTTGTTCAGCTACTTCTTTTAATGTTTCTACCATTGTTATTCCAGCAGCTTCTGCCTTCTCATAAACACCTTTAAACGCATCATAGCCGATTACTTCAAAACCAGCTTTCTTTAAATTAACTGCCATTGGGAATCCCATTGTTCCTAAACCTACAAATCCAATTTTTTTACTCATGTTATATCCTCCTCGATGATTAATCGTTATTTATTTACAAAAAGCACTTTATATAAAGTTCTTATTGTCCTACCTTATTAAGCTAAACCTAGGATTGTCATGATAACGATAACAGCCATTGCAATCCAGTGGGTAACGCTTATACTGATAAATCCATTTTTGAATGTATCTTTCATTGTTAATCCTGTTATATTGTTAAAGATAATCAAGAATCCAGAGTAAGGAACAATTGATAGAGCTCCAGATCCGATTGCAATTGCACGGTGAACCGTTTCAGGTGATAGTCCCATGTCTAAATAGATAGGTGCGAAATTCGCAACAGAGATTCCAATTGCACCAACGGCTGAAGCTGTAATACCACCGATAAGACCTGTACCAATCATTAATGATAGGATTGGAGGCCCTGGTATAGATTGAATTAATTGGAATACACCTTTAAATGCAGGAACACTTGTGGCAATACTACCAAATGCAATTGTACTACCAGTCGTAATCGTAGATGATAATGATTCATTAGCTCCTTGATTCAATACTTCCTTCTGGGCTGCGATTTGTTTACGGAATAAAATTGCACTTAATACAATCGCGGCAATTAAAGCGACAATGATAATGTTACTTACAGAACTAAATAGTAATATGATGCCTAATAACACGATAATAGGTAGTAAACTAAAAATAAATGGTGGGAGGTCACGTTGAGTTGCTTCCTTGCTATGATCAACCTTCTCCGCCACATCAAATGTCTCGTTTTTACGCAAGCTACTGGACAATGAGATTTTCATAAAAATAAGAATAAATATAATTGCTACAATGGAAGTGACAATCCCGATAGCTGGCGCAGCAGTTAAGGTAGTTCCTAATGCTGTGGAAGGCACAACATTATGTAAAGAAGGTGCCCCTGGTAACATGGTCATCGTGAATGTTGAAGTACCACCAAATACTGGGATGGTAACTAATTTCCATGAAAGATTAAGTTGTCTAAAAATTGGTTTTGCCATTGGAATTAATGCAAAAATAATAACGAATACATTAATACCACCGTACGTAAGAATGGCGGATATAATAAATAGTGCAACTAATGCGTTGTACGGATTTTTGGTTCCTACTACAGACAAGACTTTATTTGCAATTGAAACAGTAGCTCCACTTTTATCCATGTATTTCGCTAGGATGGAACCTAATAAGAAAATTGCAAAGTTGGATGCTATAAACCCAGCTAGAGACGTCATATATGAGTTCTCTTTACCAAATACGGTTTCTAGTATCGGTACGTCGTTAAAAAGCAACACGACAATCGTCGCAATAGGTGCAGCAACAATGATATTGAACTTTTTAATAATAAAGAGAACGATTGTCGCAATCCCTAACAAAATCCCTAAAATTCCTAATAAATCCATTTTAATTATTCCCCTTTATTCTAGCTGTTACGTCGTTAGAAGCAGCGTTTACAAACTTTTATATGATAATTCCTTCCGTTATTCCTTATCTGAACTCTGTCTACCCCCCCTATGATAATGACACGATGATTAGTGAAATTTATTAACAGGAATTAAAAATATTGAAATAAAGAATCTTAATACCAAGATAAATTATCCCTAACAAATATTAATGTAACCGAAATCATACTATAAGTAAAATGAATATAAGTTATAAAAATTATGCTTTTTATCTATAGTTCGTATATAATCCCTGTGTAGCCTACGTTTGCTAGTAGGAACGAAAATTTGTACAAATTTCTACATATAGCTAATATGAATTGTATGAATAATAATCATGAAATGAATCTATAAAGGAGTCGAACGATGGATACGAGGCAATTATATTATTTTATTGAAGTGGCAAGGCAAAAAAGCTTTACTCGCGCAGCTCAAGTTCTCTGCTTATCTCAACCGACTATTAGCAAAATGGTAAGAAATCTTGAAGATGAGTTGAAAGTGGAACTAATCGATCGGTCAGCGAAGAAGATTGAGTTAACTGTTGCAGGAGAAATTGTGTTTGAGGAAGGAAAAAAGATTTTAGAGAAGATAGATGATTTATCGTTATTGTTGAACGACATGATGAATTTGAAAAAAGGAAAGCTAAAAATTGGAGTTCCTCCTCTGATTGGGTTTTTATTTTTTCCAGAAATTCTAAAGGGATTCCGAGATTTATATCCAGATATTTCACTACAATTAGTAGAAAATGGTGCGATTAAAATAAGGGAAGCGGTAAAAGAAGGAGCAATTGATTTAGGTATAGCTCCATTACCCGTAGAGGAGGATGAATTTAATATTCATTCTTTTGTTGAGGAAGACATGATGTTATTTGTTCATTCATCACATCCTCTTGCTAGGAAAGAGCAAGTTTCCTTAGTAGACATAAAAGACGAACCATTTGTACACTTTCAGGATGATTCTACACTCTATCAGCAGGTTATAAGGGAGTGTTTAAAAGTAGGTTTTCGTCCCAATGTCATATACCAAAGTACATACTGGGATTTTATCACAGAATTGGTGAAGCAAAATCTTGGCGTCTCTATTTTTCCAAAATCCCTTGTAAAAAAGATTGACTCTGCTTCAATTAAAGCAGTACCAATTGTAGACCCCTCTATTGTCTGGAAAATAGGGATTATTTTAAAAAAAGATAAGTATGTATCATATGCAGCAAGGGAAATGGTTTCTTATATTTGTTCCTCAAAATAATGAAAATATCGTATTATGAAAAAAGTATGTATAGCTTAAAACTATTTTGGGAGGTCTCCTTATACAGTAGTTCGGAAAATTGCGGTTTGTGGTTCTCCCACATTTTATCAATAAAAGGAGGTTTACATGCGAAAATATTATGGAGAAATAGGACTTACGATTGTAGCCATTATTTGGGGGAGCGGGTTTGTGGCAAGTGCGGTATCACTTGAACATTACACGCCTTATCAGATTCTTGCCATTCGCTTTTTAATTGGTGTTATCTTGTTAAGTCTTGTTTTTTATAAGAAACTAAAGCAAATCAAAAAAAGTACGATTATCAAAGGGTCAGTAATTGGACTTTTTCTATACTTGGCTTTTGTCCTGCAAACCGTTGGGTTGGTATATACGACTCCATCCAAAAACGCCTTTCTCACCGCAGTAAATGTAGTGATTGTTCCGTTCATTGCGTTTTTTATTTATAAGCGGAAAATGGATAGGTTTGAATGGTTAGGCGCTTTTTTGGCCATTACGGGAATTGGGGTTTTATCGTTAAAATTCTCTGGTGGCATCAATATTGGGGACCTGCTTACTTTATTATGTGCAGTAGGATTCGCCTTTCACATTTTTTATACGGCTCAATTTGTTAAAGAGGAAGACCCAGTATTATTAACGATTACTCAAATGGCAGTTGCAACAATTTTAGGATTTTTGGTTGTTTTTTTAAAAGGAGAGACAACATTTTCAATGGAAGCCGAAGGTATGGTGAATGTATTATACTTAGGCGTGTTCTCTACGACACTTGCATTCTTATTACAAACTGTTGCACAAAAATTTACCACAGAAACGAATGCAGCAATCATCTTATCAACAGAGGCTTTATGGGGAACGATATTCTCCGTCATCATTTTAAGTGAGGTTTTAACAGTAAAAATGATGATCGGAGCGATCCTAATTTTATCTGCCATCGTACTGTCCGAAACAAAACTGAGCTTTATCCCACGCGTAACGAGCGGTATGGCACCTTCTTCTAGTGTAGAGGATTCAAAGAAGATTGGTGGGAAGTAACTATTTGAAAATGGACTGGATTGCTACATGAGTGAGGAAGAAACTCCTTCTTAACAAAGGGTGGATGAAAAAAATTATTTACATGCCATCAAGGCAAATTAAGAGGTGTGTTTTCTCCCTTTTTTCTTGTCTTTTGCTATGATAAAGTGAGTGTAATATTTTAAATAATCAAGAAATCTGATAATAGTAGGCAATACAAAGATCGGGGGAAGCGCTGATGAGCAAAAAGATGGCGGGGCTATCAATTGCAGCGGGTGCGGCATTATGGGGAATAATTGGCTTATTTGTTAGCAATCTATATGCAATTGGTTTTACACCATTACAAGTCGTTACGGTAAGAGCGATTGTGGCGTCCCTTTTTCTGATTACATACACCCTATTGAAAAATCCGCAAAGATTTAAAATTAAGGTAGCAGACAGCAAGTACTTTATTGGAACAGGAATCATCAGTATTGTCTTCTTTAACTGGTGCATGTTTGTCGCTATAGAGGAAACCTCCATTTCCGTTGCAGCGATTTTGCTTTATACGGCGCCAGCATTTGTCACGATTTTTGCAAGGTTCCTTTTCAAAGAGAAATTAACGATTCGAAAAATAATAGCCCTTGCAGCGACAATCGTAGGATGTGCCTTTGTTGTAGGTGTCTTCCCGAGCTTCTCTGGTACAATATCCATCTTTGGAATAATTGTCGGAATTGGTTCTGGTTTCTTTTATGCTCTTTATAGCATTTTTGGGAAATTTGCTCTTAAAAAATACGATTCACTTACTGTTACCGTGTATACCTTTATTTTTGCAGCAGTAGCTGTTACACCTTTCAGTGGGATTTGGTCGGTGGTGGATCTATTAGCAGATATAAAAGCGTGGATGTACATTATCGGTCTTGGACTTTTGTCTACAATGATGGCTTTTATTCTTTATACAAAAGGATTACAGTATATTGAATCAAGCCGCGCTTCCATTATTGCCACAGTTGAACCCGTCGTTGCCGCTATTATTGGCTTTTTTATCTTTCAGGAAACCTTGCAAATGTGGCAATATGTGGGTATGGGCCTAGTCATTATAGCCGTAATCATCGTTCAGGAATCAAGTGAAAAATCACCGAAAAAGACATTAATCGAAAACGAGACCACATTATGAATAAGGTGAGTAAGTAAAAATTGTATTGGTTGTCTTTGGAATAAATGCATTACTCAGGGACAATGTTGATAATAGGAAATCAACCTTACCGTAATCTATGCAGCGGTCATCTTGTTCTCTATTCGGTTGGGTGTACAGTCGAATTTATGATTAAATCAAAAAAGCGTCCATTCGGACGTTTTTTTAGTGGAAAAAAAGTAAATAGAATATATTATTTTTACATAGTGATAGCATGCTTTGGAGAGACTTAGTACTTGCTTGTAGGCAAGGATACCTTACCTAACTTTTCAGAATTACGAGTTCGATTGATACTATGATTCTGACACACCGCACGCATAATTAGCCATATAAATCCAAATCAATGTGTAAATCTGACAGTCACCTAGTTTTTTATAGATTTAAAGTCCGATTGATTGCCTTTCTCCGACACAGGACAAGACTTTAATCCCAATCCCCCTCCATTCTTCCCCTAACACTCTATCAACCTTCCACAATTCTTGTCCCAGTCAGTACCACAACTGCATCACAAACATGAATAAAACATTGACACCTTTTTTAAAAATGAGAGTATATAGTGATGAGTCACCAAACAGATTATACCAATCAATTCATGTAAACAATAAAAACGGAATAAAAAACAACAATATTTTATTGTAAAACGATAAAATATATGTTAAATTAAATTGACATTAAATTTGTGAGGTGCTATTTATGAAACAAACTTCAACACTTTTTTTAAAAGTAGTGATCATCATAATGGGAATTCCCGTTTTGGCTCTTTGTATATTTGGACTACCAAGGCTTGCTATTGTAGCATTTGAAGAAGCGGGAAATGGTGCAACATTGGGTTACATGGTACTTGGGATTTTAACCCTTATGTATATCTCGGCGGTACCCTTTTACATTGCGTTGTACCAAGCTTTTACACTTTTAAATTATATTGATAAGAACATCGCTTTTTCGGATCTATCTGTAAGAGCCTTAAAGAAAATAAGAAACTGTGCGATTACAATCAGTGTCTTATATATGCTAGCTTTACCATTCGTCTTTATAATTGCAGAGTGGGATGACGCACCAGGCCTTGTCTTAATCGGATTGGTGATTGTGGGTGCTTCCATGGTGATTGCAGTCTTTGCTGCTGTACTCAAAAAGCTTTTACAAGAAGCGATCAACATTAAAAATGAAAATGATTTAACAGTCTGAGGTGAATACATTGGCGATTATTATAAATATTGACGTGATGCTGGCTAAAAGAAAAATGAGTGTAACTGAACTTTCAGAAAGAGTTGGTATAACCATGGCAAACCTATCGATCTTAAAAAATGGAAAAGCGAAAGCCATTCGGTTAACCACTTTAGATGCAATTTGTAAGGCTTTAGATTGCCAGCCAGGAGACATTTTAGAATACCGTAGTGATGAAGAATGATGGGGTGGGCAGTTGTTGCTCACTGATAATACAGATTAAGGGGAAGAAACGATGGCAATGAAAATTCCTTTTTTAAATAATCAACCGAAAGAGTCTTTACTTTATGGGGAAGGTCATACTCCAGAGCATATCGCAATCATTATGGATGGAAACGGGCGCTGGGCGAAGAAAAGAGGTTTACCTAGGGTAGCTGGTCATAAAGAGGGAATAACTGCTGTAGTAAAAATAGTCAAGGCAGCAGTCAAATGTAATGTGAAAGTCTTAACACTATATACGTTTTCTACGGAAAATTGGAAACGCCCGAAGCTTGAAGTTGAAACGATATTGAGGCTTCCAAAGGAATTTCTTCATCTTTATTTGCCAGAACTTATAGCCAATAACGTGCGTATTGAGGCAATAGGGGATATGGCGAACCTTCCATCTCATACAAGGGAAGCGATACAGTACGCGATTGAACGTACCCGAAACAATGACGGTCTTTTATTGAATTTTGCACTCAACTATGGAAGTAGGCATGAGTTACTAGATGCCATGAAAGCTGTGCTTAAGGATGTGCATGATGCGAAAATATCACTTGATGACCTGGATGAACAACAGTTTTCAAAATACTTATATACTGCAACTCTCCCAGAACCTGATCTCCTTATCCGTACTGGTGGAGAGAAACGCTTGAGCAATTTTCTCCTTTGGCAGTTAGCCTATACGGAGTTCTGGTTCACAGATGTTCTGTGGCCAGACTTCTCTGAGAAGGAATTTCTAAAAGCACTAGAAGATTTTCGTCAACGAAAACGAAGATATGGTGGAGTATAATGAAAGATGGAGGCAGGCTAACACAACATGTTGAGTCTCTCCCTCCACCTCTAAATGAAAATTGATTCATTCGCGATTGCAAAAATAATGCAGTCGCTTTTTTATATTTACATTTAGGCATTTTTCACTTACTATTATGTTATGCGATATATCGTTATGCATAATATCGAGAGACATAATATAAGAGTATGAGGACATGACACACTTTGTTCCAGGAGGGACAGTTCCACTTGCCCTCTGATCTAAAGAAAGAAGGGATATAAGAATGGCATACAATGGAGGACCAATGACTGAGGCGATGTACTATGTTCTACTTGCGCTCATGCACCCGAACCATGGATACCAATTGATGCAGGCAATTACAGAGGTTTCGAATGGTAGGGTCAAGATGGGACCAGGGACTCTGTATGGGGTTCTGGCAAGGATGCAAAAGGATGGGCTAATTTCGCTAGCAGAAGATGATGGCAGGAGAAAGACATATGAAATTACAGCAGATGGAGAACAGGCGTTAAGAAATGAGTATAGGCGACTTAAGTCACAAATTGAAGATGGTAAAATCTTAGAGGGTGGTGATGAAAATGAGTAAGATCGTCTGGAAAATTCGGCCAAGTGACTATTGGCGAATTGGTGAGCATGAAAGCTGGTTTACGGACATGGCAGCTCAAGGGTTACATCTCAAAAAAATGGGAAGAATATTTGCTCACTTTGTGAAAAGTGAACCGAAAAAAATGAAGTATAGAATTGATGTCACAATGAAAGGAAAAATGAATCCTGAACAGATTGAGCTGTATTCGGACAGTGGCTGGGATTATGTTACAGGTTATCAAGGATTTCATGTGTTTTCATCACCAGTGGAGCGTGAGGCATCAGAGATACATACAGACCCAGCCGAGCAATCCTATACATTAAAGGAACTTGATAAAAAATTAATCTTAAATGCGGGATTCATTGTGGTCGCATTGCTTTTAATACTTGGCATGTTGTCTTCGTTGTGGTTTCTTGATGGAACACCAACCTATATGTTGGTTGAGGGGGCAGCTGTTACACAAACGATTTTGTCGATAATCATTGGTTATCATGCCTATAATTCACTACTAGCAGCTACCTCTATTCGCGCTTTACGAAAAAGTTTGATAGAAGGAAAACCAATTGACCACCATGCCCCATGGAAGAAGCGCCATCGGTTCAATTCGGTAGTATCATTTCTTTTTATAGTGGTTGCTGGATTGACTGCGATCGTTCCATTTACACAATTAGCAAAAATGGACACTAAAACATTACCTACAGAAAGTCCGAACTTGCCGATTGTTCGATTAGCTGAGATCGAACAGAATCCTGCTTTGGTTCGAGGGGAATCAGAATTTATGAAGAATGGTGTTGATTGGTCAAATCGTATTTCAACGAATTGGAGTCCATTTGCACCTGTGCAATATGAGTCAGACGAAAACGGAATGATTCCAGGGGAAATGTGGAGGGACGAAAGCGGTAAATACACACCTTTTCTTGAAACAAAGTACTTCCAGCTTAGATTTCCAATTATGACAGATAACCTACTTACTGATTTAATAAAAAGATATAGCTATAGTGACAGTTTAGATGATTACCAAGAAATAAAGCATCCAGACCTCGATCATCTACTTGTTCATGAAGAGAAAGAAAGAAAAGAAGTATTCGCTTCAAAAGGAAAAGAAGTTATATTTGTCCGTTATCATGGTTACGCTAATATAGATTTAATAATAGAAAGTATTGTAGAAAAGATGGAACTCAAAGGTTTTCAATAGATATGGGAACGTATGTTTGACTTCATGCTAGTGAAATGCTAAAATTAAGGCATTGAATAAACAATTTATATTAGGAGTGAGTTTTTTATGGCTTTAAATCCATACTTAATTTTTAATGGGAATACTCGTGAGGTTGTTGAATTTTACGCAAAAGTGTTCAAAACAGAAGAACCTACATTCATGACTTTTGGGTCTGTGCACTCTGAAGAAGAACTACCTCCTGGGGCAAAAGATTTAATTATGCATACATACCTAGAAATAGCAGGAACCAAATTAATGTTTTCAGATAACTATCCAGGAATGGAATTTCGTGAAGGTAACAACTTTACACTAGCATATGTAAGTAGTGATGAGGCAGCAATGAAAGAAGCTTTTGAAAAGTTAAAAGAAGGCGGTACTGTACAGATGGAGTTACAAGAAGTACCTTGGAGCAAAATGTACGGAAGCTTGACAGATAAGTACAATATCCAATGGCAATTTAGTCATGAAGCCTAACAACCATTGACCATCTTAATCCATAGATTCTACTGTTAACACTTCTGGAGTTCTGATTAGGCAGAGAGCTTAGCAGAGCGGAATAATTCGCTTCCTATTTATTTGTCCAATAGCACATGCTATAATAAGTGGCTTAATGAATATTAGAATGAATGCGAAGGAACATTGAGCATTAGGAAGAATATATGGGGTGTATGAATTTGAATAAAAGATGGACAATCGGTAAAATAAAAGAATTTGTTGAACAAAATTCGGAAAGTAAGTTGCTCACAACAGAATTTCACGGGTTTTCACAGAAGTTATTATTTAAATGCGCATGTGGTAACAATTTCGAGAAGACATTTACAAAATTTAAAAATAATCACCAACGTAAATGTGACGTGTGTCAACCTCCGAAAACTTCACGCTAACAGAATATCAAAATAAGTGCCAACAATAGTTGGTGCTTTTTTTATTCTTTCGAATTATAAAAGAAAATATATTAACGATTATGATGTAACATATATATTGCATAATGGAATATATATGTTACAATTATTGATGAGGAGGGATACAACCATTTGGAGAATAAAGTGAAGATTGCTCGCATTGAAGCTGGTTTAACCCAGCAGCAATTAGCAGAACAAATCGGAGTAACCAGACAAACCATAAGTTTAATTGAAAAAGGCAAGTATAACCCAACTTTGAAGCTGTGTATTGATATTTGTAATGCCGTTCATAAAACATTGGATGACCTATTTTGGATTGAAAAGGAGAGTGGGAACAATTGAAAAAGATTAAAGATGAGCGTTTAATATTAAAAAACCTTCAAAACATCCGTATCGCGTACATTGTTCAAACAATGGGTATCCTTGGGATTCTAGGGTATGATTTGATCACCAAAGGAATGGAAGGAATGAGACAAAATCCACTATGGATGGTATTCATGGTTACGGTCATCGTTTCTGTCTATCTCTCTATGAACATAAGTATTGACCATGAAAGTGATGAGAAGTCTCCGAAGAAAGGAACCATATTGTCCCTTATTATCTTAACTGCTATTTCATTCATTATAGGGATTGCAGTGAATTTTACTGAAGGATTTGGGATGACTGATGGATTCATATTGGGTGGTATTATATTTATATGTGGACTTGTCCCCATCCTTTATATTCATCATTTGAGAACAAAACGCCAAGAAGAAAACCTAGATGAATAGACACAAAAGACGCTCAGACTGTTGACAAACGCTCGCATACTTTGTTGCTAGCCTCACTCGTCCGCACAGGAAGGCAACTTCTATTCGCGTCTTCGGTCGGTTGCGCGCCTTGTCTGATAGGCGTTTTCAAGACCAGTCTGGGAAAGTGAATCTTACTAATGTTTTCTACACTCAAAGACGCCTAGTGATGACTAAGCGTCTTTATTTTTTTGCAGTGTTAATAAACATGATGGTTACATAGAAGAACTGTTTCATTAGTGGAACACCCCCTTCAGTAAATGTTTCAAATTGAAACATGAAACACTTATAAAAAAATACGAAATTGTGTAAAATAGGGATTTTCTAATTTGGCACACTTCTTGCACATAGAATTAGTGACAATGAAAAATATTGAAAGGGTGAACACCATTGTTTAAAGAAAAAATGGATTTAAGATTACCTGGACCAGTTCAAGTTCCAAAAGAAATTCAAATTGCGATGCTAAATAGCTTCGACCATCCAATGATGGATTATAGAAACCCAAGCTTTCAGGAAATATTGTTAGAAACGGTTGAAAAATCAAAAATGATTTTTCAAACAAAGAATTTAGTGGTTCCGCTTACCTCTAGTGGGGCATCTGCACTAGAAACAGCCATTATCAATACAGTAGGTCCAAATGATACGATCATTTTGTGTGTAGTAGGATATTTTGGAGAGTATCTACAAGGAATAACTGATCATATTGGATGTAAAGTTGTTCGTGTAGAGGCAGAATGGGGCGATATCGTCGATCCAGAAGATGTTCGAAAAGCATTAAAAGATAATCCTGAAGCAAAAGCAGTATTTGCGACTCATTGTGAAACATCTACTTCTGCTATCAATAATATTAAAGAAATTGCTGCAGTAGTTGGTGAAACAGATGCCATTTTCTTAGTTGATGCAGTTAGCTCAATAGTTGGGACTCCATTATACATGGATGAGTGGGGAATTGATATTGTAGCAACAGGCGGACAAAAAGCACTAATGTTACCACCTGGATTGGCTTTAATTACAATGAGTGACAAAGCATGGGATGTGATTAATAAGCATCAATGTCCATCTTTTTACTTTGACCTAAAGTTATATAAAAAAGGACTTGATTCAGGAGTGGGTACACCTTATACACCAAATATTGCTTTAGTTAATGGACTCCTTGAAGCCATTAAGATGATTGAAAGAGGCGGTGGAATGGAGAATGAGTATAAGCGTCATGCAGCTCTTAGAGATATGACCCGTGCAGGTGCTCGTGCTCTAGGACTTGAATTACTCGTTGACGATTCTGCTGCTAGCCCTACTTTAACAGCGGTAAAATTGGACAATGCAGATGAATTTAGAAAAATGATGCGTGAAGAATTCCATATCGCTTTAGGTGGAGGATTAGGAAAATTGAAGAATAAAATTCTACGACTTGGTCATATGGGATATACAGATGCGGCTGATATGTTAAAAATGTTTGCTGCAATGGAATTAGCATTAAAGAAAAGTGGGCATGAAGTAGAATTAGGTTCGAGTGTCTCTGCTGCTCAAAAACATTGGTTGGAGAACCCTAATTGCTAACCTAACCCTTTTATATTTTTCACAATGTATCTAAAAAGATTAAGAGATTAATAGACTAAGTTAGAACGATTTTTCGGACTTTATCCAACTTTCTGAAAAAACATATTGCAATCTCATACATTGTAAATCAAAATAAAAATTACCATTTAATAAACAAGAGGTGATTTACGTGTCTGAGATAGCTATTCTAGCACCAATTGATGAAATTATGGATGTTGCAAAGAAAGCTTGTATCAAAATTGGAAAAGAGATTCCAATAATTAAAAAGGTCACACTAGAAGATGCTATTTCTGTTTCTAAGGAGCTTGAAACAAATGGGACCGAAGTCATTATTAGCCGTGGAACAATTGGCATGAAAATAAGTCAATCCGATATAAAAATACCTGTCGTTCAAATTCCAATTACAGGATATGATTTGTTGCGGAGCATAACAGAAGCAAGAAAACTGGGTGGAAGGATTGGAATTGCAGATGTTCCAGATGTTCTTCAGGGAATTGAAGTCATTGAATCATCCCTGGGAATAACAATAGAAAAAATCCCAGTTCATTCTATAGATGAAGTTGCTCTTAGTGTTGAAAGCCTCTTAAAAAAGAAGATTGATGTCCTAATTGGAAAAAGTGTCTATGTCGATAATTGTAAAACAGACGCTGTAAAAACGGTTGTTTTATCCTCGGGTATAGAGTCTATCATTCAAGCCATCAATGAAGCGGAAACTTTAATAGAGGTTCGTCGTGCTGAGCTTAAACGGACGAAACAATTACAAACGATTCTAGACGTGATAGGCGAAGGTGTCATCGCAGTAGATGAAAATGGATTCATTACGGCATTCAATCCTTCTGCTTTAAAAATTTTAAAAATTCAAAGTAAAGAAATTATTGGTATGCATATTGAGGATATCCTTTCTGATTCACATATCAGCAAGGTAATCTCAACTGGGAATGAGGAACTAAATAAAATACTAGAAATAAACGGTGTTCAAATCATCACCAGCCATGTACCAATCAGGCACGAAGAAAATATATTTGGTGCTGTTTGTACATTTCAAGAACTGACGAAGCTACAGCAACAAGAACAAGAAATTCGTAAAAAGCTACTGCATCGAGGACATATTACGAAATATCACTTAAACAACATTGTTGGTAAAAGTAAATCCTATCAAGCTGTAATCGAAAAAGCAAAAAAGTATTCACAGGTTGATTCAACCGTATTGTTAACGGGTGAAACAGGTGTGGGAAAAGAAGTTTTCTCCCAACTGATTCATAGTTTAAGCAACCGTTCAGATGGTCCATTCGTTGCAGTTAACTGTGCGGCCATACCGAAAAATTTAATTGAAAGTGAATTATTTGGTTATGTAGAAGGGGCATTTACAGGTGCCAGGAAAGGTGGAAAAGCAGGGTTATTTGAACTTGCCCATCAGGGAACGATTTTTCTAGATGAAATAGGTGAATTAGAAGAATCTGTTCAAGCACAGCTATTAAGAGTGTTACAAGAAGGAGAGGTCATGCGTATCGGAGATGAAAGGGTCATCCCGATCAACATTAGAGTGATTGCAGCCTCAAATCGAAATTTTGAGAAAATGGTAAAAAATGGAGAGTTCCGAGAGGATTTATATTACCGCTTGAACATACTCGATATTATGATTCCGCCTCTTCGAGAGAGAGTGGAGGATATTCCATTACTATGTAAAAGTTTTATCTCAGAGCTAAAACAAAAAATTAATCCAGAGATTATTGGTTTTACTTCAAAAGCAATGGAACTATTGCAAAAATATCAATGGCCAGGGAATATTAGACAACTTCGAAATATTGTTGAAAGATGTATGATACTTTCGCCACATCAGATGATTCAAGTAGAGACCGTGCTCGATGCTGGTGGTAAAGACTTTGAAAATATAATAATAAAGAAGACCAACCAGCAACTTGAAGATCATCAGGGAAAAGATAAACTCGTTGAATATCAAAGAGACTATGTGTTAGACGTGTTAAAGCAAGTGAACGGTAATAAAACAGAAGCAGCTAAAATACTTGGAATTGGAAGGACGACCTTATGGCGAATGCTAAATAACCAGAAAAGGAGATGAGCTTATGGCAGAAACAATGACAGCCCCTCCAATAGATACGAAAGTAATAACTAGATTAAAAGAAATATTTGGGGAAGATCGTGTACTCACTAGTAATACTGACATGATCACCTATTCATACGATGCTTCTTTTGAAACACAATTAAATCCCCGCAAACCTCAAGTAGCGGTTATTGCTAAATCAACGGAAGAAGTAAGTCAATGCGTAAAATTGGCGAATGAATATAAGATTCCAGTGTATCCTAGAGGTGCTGC
Source organism: Bacillus nitroreducens (assembly GCF_964021195.1). NCBI lineage: Bacteria > Bacillati > Bacillota > Bacilli > Caryophanales > Bacillaceae > Bacillus > Bacillus nitroreducens. The sequence goes on from NZ_CAXHYI020000003.1 coordinate 1,724,212, forward strand.
AACTGGCCAGACAGGAGGAGCGGTATCAACTAAAGGTGGAATTATGCTTGACCTTTCTAAGATGAATCGGATTTTAGAAATTGATAATCGGAATATGCAGGCAATTATTGAACCAGGGGTTGTACAAAATGACTTGAATACGGCATTGAAATCATTTGGGCTTCAATTCCCACCAGATCCTGGTAGTGCCAATATGTGTACAATTGGGGGCATGGTTTCGAATAACTCAAGTGGTCTACGTGCAGTGAAGTATGGTGTGACTAGGCATTATGTTCTAGGGATGGAGGTTGTACTTCCGACAGGAGATGTTATTGTAACAGGTGGTGCAAAATCAAAAGCATTAAAATCAGTTTCTGGCTATGATTTAGCCCATTTATTGATTGGTTCTGAAGGTACACTTGGAATTGTGACGAAATTACGATTAAAGCTTATCCCATTACCTGTCACGAGAGGAATTGTCCTTTGCTCCTTTGATCGCTTAGAACAGGCTGGAGAAGCGGTGAACGCTGTATTTTCTTCTGGATTACAGCCATCGGCCATTGAAATCATGGATTATAACTGTACAAAGGCTGTCAATATGATGAAGCCAGAATTGAATTTACCAATAGATAATGAAGCCATTCTCGTTTTTGAAGTAGATGGTGCTAAGGAGGAAGTAACCTCCCAGGTAAATCGTCTCAAGAAGGTTGTTGAGAAATATTCAAGTTATCTCCAGTTTAGTGATGAACCAGATGAATGTGAAAAACTGTGGCAGGCAAGGAAATTGGTTGGAGCTGCAGTAGGTCTCTTAAAACCTGGCGGATTCAGGGTGTATGCAGGTGAAGATATTTGTGTGCCAATTTCTAGGTTACCAGAGACACTACGAGAGATTCATAATATAGCAGATCGTTATGGAATTGTTTGTGGTATCTATGGGCATGTTGGAGATGGAAATATGCATACTGGGCCTGTCGTCAATAGTAGTAACGAAGTAGAGATGGAAAATGTTCAGAAAATGGCGGAAGAAATCCATCAACTTGCTATAAAAATGGAAGGGACAACAACTGCTGAGCATGGTGTTGGTATGGTTCGAGCTAAATATATGGATGTAGAACATGGTCCTGCCATGGAAGTGATGCGAGCCATAAAAAGAACCCTTGACCCTAATAATATATTAAATCCAGGGAAGATGGCTCTGCCAAACTAGAGAATGAGGTGAAAACTGTGAAAGTACTGACTCCAGAACAATCCATGATGACTTGTGTACGATGCGGTGCTTGCCGAGGTGTATGTCCCACACTAAATATTACGGGGCGTGAAGCGGATGGGCCAAGGGGTAGGGTAGCCATGGCGCGAAGCCTACTAACTGGTGAAATCTCCGTCAACCAAGAGATAAAAGATCAGATGGACAGATGTTTATTATGTTCAGCCTGTGTGGATGCCTGTCCAATGGACGTTCAAATTCCAGACATTGTCATGTTAGCTAAGGAACGGATTGCTGCAGCTACTGAGACTGTTGAACAACCAAAAGAAAAGCCTATCAATAATAAGGAGAATACGATTAAGATTGATACAACCCAAAATGATATTAAAAAGACACCAGCACCAATTCGAAGTGCAAAAGACTTTTTATTCGATAAAGTACTAGCTGATCAAAAGAACCTGAATCGAGTTGGAAATTTACTGTGGATGTATCAAAATAGTGGTCTTCAAAAAGTGGCCAGAGGTTTGGGAATCATGAAACTTTTCCCAGAACAAATGAGACAAATGGAACGAATCTTGCCTGAGGTGCTACCACCTTCAAAGCGGAAGGCGCATGCTGCCTATACTTCGAGAGAGAATACAAATAAAGAATCAAAAGGGCGGGTGGCATTTTTCCAAGGATGTATCATGGATGTCGTTTTTAGAGAAACCAATGATAATTCTATTAAACTCCTTTCCAAAGCTGGCTTTGATGTTGTTACACCACAGGATCAAAAATGTTGTGGCGCATTGCACCACCACAGTGGAAAAAAAGATAAAACCATTGAATTAGCAAAGGCCAATATTGAAGCATTTGAAAAAGCGGATGTCGATTATATTATTACAAATGCTGGGGGCTGTGGAGCAGCACTAGTTGATTATACGGACTTTTTCCGTGATGATCCAGTTTGGCTTGAACGAGCAAAAGCATTTTCAAGCAAAATTCGTGATATTAGTGAAATCATTTACGAAAAAGGAGAACTGCCTGAAGCATCTGGAAGAGGAGAAAGAGTTACCTATCAACCTTCTTGTCACCTTCAATATGTCATGAAAGTAAAGGATGCACCAGCGAAACTCGTGAAAGCGGTTACTGATTCGGAGTATGTAGATCTGCCAGATAAGAAATATTGTTGTGGTTCAGCAGGTATCTATAATATGCTTCAGCCAGAACTAGCTAATGAAATATTAGATAAAAAGATGGAAAAAGTGAAGCAAACAGAGTCAGCGGTATTAATTACAGCTAATCCTGGCTGTTATTTACAAATGAAACTTGGAGTTTATAAGGAGGGGATGGAGAATGTAATTGATACGAAACATGTTGTTGACTATTTAGTAGAGTCGATTGAACGAGCTGAAAACCAAACAAATTGATCTTGTAAACGCCATTTATTGTATACAGTATACGACGAACTCTTGTATGTTAATCTTCAGTACTTACTTCTATGTATCATACACAAAAATGTTTGTGAACTTTTTTGATTATTAAAAACTTAGAAGAGGTGTTTAAATGGGGATTGAACTCACTGCCATACTAATACTTTTACTAATGTTCATCATAGGATCGATATTGCCAATCAATATCGGCCTATTGGGCATTGTTGCTGCCTTTTTTATTGGTTCCGTTGTTGCGGGTATGGATGTTAAAGAGATTTTTAATGGCTTTCCTGGTGATTTACTCATTTTACTTGCTGGTGTAACATATTTCTTTGGGATTGTTCAAAAGAATGGAACAATCGACTTAATTATCTCATGGGGGCTAAAGTTGGTAAGGGGAAATGTAGCTCTCATTCCATGGGTAATGTTTGTCCTTGCAACTGTATTAGCTAGTATCGGTACACAGGTTACAACTGTAGCCATTATCCTTGCTCCAATTGCTCTTAGAATTGCAGCTCAATTAAAGATTAACCCTATTTTAATGGGAACACTAGTCGTAACGGGTGGAACTGCGGGGGCTTTCTCACCTGTGAATCTCTTTGGCTTAATTGTAGACGGAGTAATGCAAACAAGTGGAATTCCCCACGACACTGTACTTCTCTATATTAATACACTGTTTTATTGTGTTATCGTTGCTATTATTCTGTTTTTTGCCTTTGGTGGCGTTCAATTAATTAGACGACAATCAAGTGCTAGTACTTTTGCGGCAGCCACGTTAGATCCTACAGCTGACAACCAGGGGCACCCTGAAACTAAACTTACTTTTTACAGGGGTGCGACGCTACTAGGAATCGTAGCTTTACTTGTCCTAGCCATTCAATTTGAAATGCATATGGGAGCTGCGGCCTTCCTAGTTGCCTTAGTACTTGCTTTAATGGCACCTAAACAACAGCCAGAAGTAATGAAATCTGTTCCTTGGTCCGTTATTTTTATGGTAACTGGGATCGTAACTTATGTAAATGTATTAGAGAGCGTAGGCGCAATGGCATATATGCAAGATTTAATTGCAAGCGTTAACAATTCTTCGGTAGCATCGCTATTAGCTTCATATGTTGGCGGAATCATCTCAGCATTTGCATCAACGACTGGTTTCTTAGCGGCAATTATTCCTCTTGTTACGCCTATCCTAGAGGATCCAGCAATTTCGTCAGCAGGTGTTGTGGCAGCAATTTCAATTGCATCAAGTATTGTTGACTTAAGTCCATTCTCAACAAGTGGCGCGGTATTATTAGCAAATGCTCAAGGGATGAAAGAGCGTGAATTCTTCCTTAAGCTTTTAGGCTGTGCTGCAGCATTTGTTATTATCGGACCTGGATTAGCATGGCTAATGTTCGTGGTTATTGGTATGCCTTGGATGTAAGGTTGCACTCTGCCTGAAATTTACAGAATCTTACAAAGATTAATACTTATTTTAGATAGCTTGTATAAAATACCACAGTGATAAAGCTGTGGTATTTTTTATATTTTTCCCTGATTGATAATCTATAAAATTAATTATTTTTCATGATTTTTTTATTCGTTTATCCTATTTAAAAAGCACCTTCCTAAAAGATTAGTTTTTAGTTATCAAAGTTGATTGTAACTGAATAAGATGACTCCACATTCCAGTGAGGAGGCTCAAAAGTTTCAACCTGCATCGGAAATCTACGAAACAGCAGATTGAAATAGCTGTTACACTTCCTTTTGACTATATTTTCTGATAAAATGAGAAACTAAACGGATAAACTTTCATTCTAATATAGATGAAAAAAGATGTTTCTATTGTTTTGTTATGGAGAAACGGAACTTACTTTAGGTTTTAAGCGGAGGGCAAAAAAATGGTTAAGTCAGTGGATAGGGCGTTAAAAATTATTTCATTAGTTAGTCAACGTAAAGATGGGCTGGGTGTTACCGAGTTGGCCTCCTACCTAGATATAAATAAAAGTTCTGCTTTCAGACTATTAAGTACCCTTGTAGAACATGGGTATATTGAACAAAATCCTGAAACCAAAAAATATAGATTAGGCTATATCTATTTAGAACTAAGTTCAATGTTGCTAGAATCGATCGATTTGAGAACTCAAGCGAAGCCATACTTGGAAGAGTTAAAATTACTCACAAACGAAGTGATTCATTTAGTTGTGTATGATCAAGGGAATGTTATCTATATTGAGAAACTTGAAGGTAATGAAACCCTTCGAACACATTCACAAGTAGGTAGACGCGCACCTGTCCATTGTTCAAGTGTAGGAAAGGTGATTTTAGCTTATCTACCAGAAACTGAAACTCTTAATATTATTGAAAAATTTGGTTTACCAAAGCATACAGAGAATACAATTACAGACAAAGAGAGTCTATTAAAAGAGTTGAAAAATATTCGAGACCGTGGCTATGGAACAGAAAATGAAGAGAATGAGCCTGGGATAACCTGTATTGCAGCACCTATTTTTGATCACACCAACAAAATTGCAGCTGCAATTAGTATTTCAGGACCAAGTATTCGGATGACCGAAGAGCGGTTGACCGAAATAAAGCCATATCTCATAGAGGTGGGTAAAAAGATTTCAAGACGACTTGGATGGACAGATAATTAAAGTAAAAGAAATAAGAATAGTAGGGGCTATCACAATTTTGAATATGTGATAGCCTTTTTTATCATGAAAAAAAGTTTTTAAAAAATTAAAAAACAGAAGGATAAAAACACTTGAAATTTTCAAAAAATGGTGATAATATAAAAATCAAACGCAGTTACCTAATAAGCAACGAAAACGCTTATTTTTTTGACAACATTGTGAAACGCTGTTGCTTATTAAGAAACAAAGGAGGAATTCATAGTGCTTTCGAAAGAAAAGATCGAGTTTTACCAAAATCTAACAAAGAGGATTCGTAGGCATATCGTTAGAATGACACATCATGCTGGAAGTGGTCACCCTGGTGGTTCACTATCTGCAACTGAGTTATTATCGGTCCTTTATTTTGATCATATGAATGTAAACCCTATCAATCCAAAATGGCAAGAACGTGATTGCTTCTTCCTTTCAAAAGGACATTGTACACCTGCCTATTATTCTGTATTAGCTGAAATGGGATTCTTTCCTGTAGAAGAGCTTATGACTTTTAGAGATGTAGATGGTAGATTACAAGGTCATCCATGTGGTGAACATATTCCTGGAGTTGACATTTCATCAGGTTCTCTTGGCCAAGGCTTATCTGTAGCAAATGGTGTTGCATTAGCTGCTAAATATGATGGAAGCGATAGAAGAGCCTACGTTATGATCGGTGACGGTGAATTACAGGAAGGTCAAGTATGGGAAGCAGCAATGACTTCGGCACAATTCAACCTTGATAATGTTTGTGCGATTATAGACTGGAACAAAATCCAGCTTGATGATTTTGTAGAAAATATAAAAGGTGTAAAAAACCTTGGTGATAAGTTCAGAGCATTTGGTTGGCACGTGATTGAAATTGATGGTCATGATATCAACGCAGTCAATGAAGCGTATATAGAAGCAAAAGAGACAAAGGGCAAGCCTACTGCAATATTAGCCCATACAGTGAAAGGTAAAGGAATTTCATTTATGGAAAACACCCATGAATGGCATGGATTGGCTCCAAACGATGAGCAGTTAGAAATCGCATTAAAGGAGTTGGTATAAGATGGTAAATCAAGAGGCACCTCGTAAAGGTTATGCAGACGCACTTATTAGACTTGGTCATAAACACGATGATTTAGTAGTTCTTGATGCAGATTGCGCAAAATCAAATATGACAAATTTATTTAAAAATGAATTTCCAGATCGTTTTTTTAATATCGGTATTTCTGAATGTGATTTAGTAGGAACGGCAGCAGGGATGGCAGTAGGTGGAAAGGTACCTTTTGCAAATGCTTATGCGAACTTCCTGACTGGTCGTGCGTTTGACCAGATGCGAGTATCTGTGTGTTATTCAAACAACAATGTGAAAATTGTTGGTCATAACGCTGGAACCTCTGCAGCACAAGAAGGAGCAACACATTTACCGCTTGAAGATATTTCGTTAATGCGTTCACTTCCACGTATGACAGTTATTGTACCAGCAGATGCGGTTGAAATGGAAAAAGCAGTAGAAGCTGCTTACAATCATGAAGGTCCAGTTTACCTACGTGTTGGGAAACTACCTGTTCCAATCGTAACTAAAAAAGATGAACCTTTCGAAATTGGGAAAGCCATTCAATATCGTGAAGGATCTGATCTGACAATTGTAAGTACTGGAATTATGCTTGATGAATCATTAAAAGCTGCAGATGAATTAGAAAGACAGGGAATTACAGTTGACCTTTTACACATCCATACAATTAAACCAATTGATAAAGAAGCCATTATTGCATCTGCTGCGAAAACAAATCATGTGATCACAGTTGAGGAGCATTCCATTATTGGTGGTCTGGGTAGTGCAGTTGCAGAAGTACTAGCAGAAAGCCAACCTGCAAAATTACGCAGAATCGGTACAAATGACCGCTTCGGTGTTTCAGGGAAAATGGATGAATTACTGGATTTCTTCGAACTGAGAGCACACAGAATTATTTCAACTGCAAATGAATTATTAGGCCAAAAAGTAAATAGCTAATTTCTTTCACACTCTTCGAGGGTAGTAACATCCTACCTCAGTATGTAAGGAACAAGAAGAAAAGCAGGAGACCAACTTCTTAGAGGAAAGATTTGAAACGACATGTCTTTGTGACTCACAAACAATCGGTAGGGAAAAAGAAAATCCCTACCGAGGTAAGTTTCACTTAATTGAACTTGAAAGGAGGTTGGCTGTTGTCTCAAGCAACCCATTATCCAAGCTTGAAGGATTTCGAAAATCCTCAGTTCACTAAAGTAGACGAAAGTTTACGAGTGAAGATTAAAAACAGGTTAAAAGAAACAAAACATAAGTTTATTGTTTTAGATGATGATCCAACAGGTGTTCAAACTGTACATGACATTTACGTCATTACGGATTGGGGAAAAGAATGGTTGAAAAAAGGTTTATCTGATGATAGAAGTGTTCTTTACATTTTAACCAACACTCGAAGCTATCAGGAAGAAAAAACCGAAAACATTAACAGAGAAATCATCCAAAACATTGTGGATGTTACACAAGAAATGGGTATTCAATACTCCATTATCAGTAGAAGTGATTCAACTTTAAGGGGCCATTATCCTCTAGAAATTGATGTTCTACAAAATGAATTAATAAAAGCAGCAAACGTTGATATTTCAGGCCATTTGATCGTTCCAGCTTTTTTTGAAGCTAATCGGTACACGTTAAATAATACCCATTATCTAGGAGTCGATGATCAGCTCATACCTGTAAGTGAAACAGAATTTGCGAAAGACTCGGTATTTGGATTCAATACAGCTTATTTACCAGAGTGGATCGAAGAGAAGACAAATGGGGCTGTATCTTCAAAAGACGCATTGTTCATTACGTTGGAAGACATTCATAATGGGGGAATTGAAAGGGTTTACGAGATTTTACTCTCGGCGAGCAATAATGTTCCAATCATTGTGAATGCAAAGTCTTATTATGAGTTAGATGTCGTCTCATTAGCTGTGCTAAGAGCAATAGATTCAGGTAAGCATTTCTTGTTTAGAACAGCAGCGTCTTTTGTAAAATCAATCGCAGGTATCGTTGATAGACCTTATCTATCAGCTACTGAGGTCATTTCAAAAGATGAAAGTCAGTACAATGGTGGATTTATAATTGTAGGTTCCCACACCCAAAAGACAACGGAGCAGATTAACGAACTTATAAAGAAATACCCAATTGAGCAAATTGAAATCAATGTTCAGAAAGTCCTTGATGAAGAAACAAGGGAAGAGGAAATATCACGTGTCTGTCGCTTAGTCGATCAACAGATTTCTTCCAATCACGATACTCTTGTTTATACAAGTAGGGATGTCATTATTGCGAAAGATAAAGAGGCAAATCTAAAAATTAGTCAAACAGTTTCAAGTTCTCTAGTTGAAGTGGTTCGATCGTTAAAAGTAAAGCCGAAGTTCATTATCGCTAAAGGTGGAATCACTTCTAGTGATGTGGCAACTGCTGGTTTAGAGATAAAACATGCAAAGATCTTAGGGCAAGTGATTGCAGGTGTTCCAGTATGGTTGTCTGGAAAAGAAGCTAAATTCCAACATACACCTTATATCGTTTTTCCTGGCAATGTAGGAGAAAAAGATTCAATCGCTCAAATCTTTGAAACTATAAAAAGGGGATAAAAGGGAGAGGTTTAAATGGCTAAACAAAAAATGACAGCTGCTGAGTTAATTGCATTGTATTTAGAGAAAAGAGGAGTTAAGCATATTTATGGAGTACCTGGAGCGGCAATTTTGCCATTCTACGATGCAATAAAAGAACGCACAAATATTGAATCCTACGTAGTGCGCCATGAGCAAACGGGTGCTTTTATGGCAGACGGTTATTCAAGGGCAACAGGTGAAGTGGGTGTTTGTGCCGCAACATCAGGCCCTGGTGGAACAAACTTTTTAACAGGTCTTTATAGTGCATGGATGGATTCAATCCCAATGATTGCGATCACAGGTCAGCAAAAAAATAGTTTAATAGGAACGATGCAGTTCCAAGAAGCTCCAATCGTTGAAATGGCAAAGCCTGTTACAAAAGCAGCTTACCGCTTAACGGACGGATCAAAGGCAGCAGAATTTATCCATGAAGCATGGGTAACAGCTACAACAGGTAGAAAAGGACCAGTTTTACTTGACTTACCAGTTGATCAACAAAAGGTTGAAGTAGAAGTGGATCTAGATGCGCTCATCGCGTCTACTCCAGCAGATAACTTACCACAAGCTACTGATGCTGACATTGAGAAGACATTAGAATTATTAAAAGATGCGAAACGACCAGTATTACTATCTGGTGGTGGGATTAACTTAGCAAATGCTACGGAAGAACTAAAAGCATTAGCAGAAGAATTACAAATTCCAGTTGTAACTACTGGAATGGGAATGGATACTTTCCCAAATGATCACCCATTATTCGCTGGACGTATGGGTACGATGCTTGATACTCCATTTGGTAACAAAACAATTGTTGAAGCTGACTTAGTCATTAACCTTGGCGGACGCTTTGCAGACCGTTCAACAGGTAATGTAGGTGTATTCACTCAAAACGGCAAGAAAATTATTCATGTCAACATTGATAACAAGGAAATCAGCAAAGTCGTGCCAACAGCATTAGGAATCGTTTCAGATGTTAAATCGTTCATGGTAAAACTGACAGAAACTCATAAAGCACTTGGGGCAACTGTTGCTGCAACTGCAGAAGCGAGTACGAAACTTGACTTAACGGAAGAACGTAAAAAATGGGCTAGAAAAACAGATTACACATCTCTACCAATTAGACAAGAGCGTGCAATTCAAGAACTTCGTGAATTTTTAGATCGCGATGCGTTTGTATCACATGACTGTGGTATCAGCCAAATCTGGTCTTGCCAATTATTTGAGACGTATGTGCCACGTACGTATTTATTAACTGGTGGAGCAGGTACAATGGGCTGGGGACTTGGTGCGGCAATGGCAGCAAAACTAGCTTTCCCAAATAGACAAAGTGTAAACATTCTTGGTGATGGAAGTTTAGGTATGTCTTTACAAGATCTAGCAACAGCTGCAAAACATAATATTCCAGTCATCATATTCTGTTTAAACAACTCCTTACTAGGCTTAATTCGTCAACAACAAAACTGGTTCTATGATAGCCGTCGAATTTCTACAGACTTAGATTACAAAAACGAGTTAATTGACGGTGAACATAGCGAACGCGGAATTGACTTTGTTAAAACGGCAGCGGGTATGGGAGTTCCAGGCGAGCTTGTTACTCATTATGATGAGATCAAGCCTGCACTTCAACGTGCTGTTGATTCAGGAAAACCATATATTATCGAAGTGATTGTAGACGGAGATCCTGAAAAAGCATGTGAGTTCTCTAATAATGGAGCTCTAGATGGATTTAAATACTCTGACAAAATTAATTATAAATAAATAATAGTCTAATAGACGAAGCAAGGGTCAATTAGCCACTTGCTTCGTAACAAATATAAATATTCGTATTGATACTAAAAACCACTGTGTGAATAACTATTATTAATTTTAGGAGGGAAGCCGAGTTAACGGCGAATGTATGTCATCAAACCTGCACGATTCAATGAAAGTCGGAATTGTTCATTTCATGGCGTATCCTGAAACAATGGCTGGAGACGGACCAACTGTTGAAACCATTAAAAAGATTGTACAAGATGATTTTTTCTCTGGAATAGAGATTACATCTATTAATAATCTTGAGGATCGTAAAGAGGCTAAACAAATTCTAGAATCTGGTCGAATGACTGTAGGATTCGGGGCACAACCTATTCTGTTAAGAAACAAAGGGAATTTAAATTCATTTGATGAAGCAGAGCGTAGAAAGGCAATCGACTTAGTAAAAGGTGCCATTGATCAAGCTTACGAAGTAAATGCTTCGAAACTTGGGTTTTTAAGTGGGGCTAAACCAGATAATAATCAAGATCTTGCATTACAGCTATTAACGGATTCGATCAAAGAATTATGTGAGTACGCAAAATCTAAAGGTGATCTAGTCCTTTCACTTGAAACATTCGATGATGAAACAGATAAAAAATGTTTAATAGGCTCTAATAAACTAGCAGTTGAGGTCGCAAAAGAAGTTCGTAAAGTAGATCCTACTTTTGGTTTAATGCTTGATTTAAGTCATCTACCAATGCAACGCGAAACGTCAAAGGATGCATTAACGGTGGCTCGTGATTATATTAATCATGCCCACATTGGAAATTGCTATATTAAAGATCCGACTGATCCTGCATATGGTGATCAGCATCCACGTTTCGGATATCCAGGAAGTGAAGTGGATGTTCCTGAATTGGCAGAGTACTTGAAAGTTCTTTTAGAAATTGGTTATATCGGTGAAGGAATCAAAAACGTAGTTGCATTTGAAGTAAAACCAGTTGGTACAGAATCATCAGACATTGTGATTGCACAATCAAAACGTACACTTATTGATGCGTGGTCATTATTGCATTCTAAAAAAGGTCAACTAGTTAACCTATAATTTAATAATAAAAATTTATAAATTGAAGCGATGTCTGTAATGGCATCGCTTTTCGCTTTTTCTAGAAGGCCAAAATAATTTAATCATTCAATTCTGTTGACATCCATTTGATAATGGAGTAATATTTATCTTGAAGTTAAGATAAATACTTCAAAGATAAAAGGGTTAAAGGTATTCTGCAAAAAAATACTTTTAATATATAAAAGGAGAGACATCATGGGTTTACTAGATAAGCTGTTTGGTAATCAAAAAAAGGAGGAACAAACAATGTCAAACGAAAAATTAAACATCGGTATCATTTTAGGTAGTACACGTGAAGGACGCGTAAGTCCTCAAGTAGGAGCATGGGTGAAAGAAATCGCTGATAAGCGTGGAGATGCTAACTACGAAATCGTAGACATCGCAGACTTCAAATTACCTTTCCTAGGTGAAGCAGATGCACCTGGAATCGCTGCTTGGAATGAAAAATTAGCTAGCCTTGATGGATTCGTATTCATCGTTCAAGAATATAACCACTCAATCACTGGTGCATTGAAAAATGCGTTAGACCTTGCTCGTGAAGCTTGGAATAACAAAGCTGCTGGAATCGTGAGCTATGGTTCAACTGGTGGTGCACGTGCAGCTGAACACCTACGTGGTATCATGGGTGAATTAATGATCGCTGACGTTCGTACACATCCAACACTTTCATTATTCACTGATTTTGAAAATGGTTCAGAATTCAAACCACAAGATCTACACCTAGACAACGTAAACCTAATGCTAGACCAAGTTGTATCTTGGAGCGGAGCTTTAAAAACAGTTCGCTAATGATAAAATAAACAGGATTATCCTCTTAATAGGAGGAAATCCTGTTTTTATTTTGTATTCATATTGAAGGAATTGCGTTTTAGCAATGGCTAATTACGCGGTATTCTAAGTATTTGCGCCATACCCTATATATATGCGTGTTCGTGGGTAAATTTGCGTACTCATAGCAAAATATGCGTACTCGCCGAGATAATTGCGTACTCATAGCAAAATATGCGTGTTCGTGGGTAAATTTGCGCTCTCATAGAAAAATATGCGTGCTCGCCGAGATAATTGAGCCCTCACAGAAAAATATGCGTGCTCGCCGAGATAATTGAGCCCTCACAGAAAAATATGTGTGCTCGTCGGTAAATTTGCGTACTCATAGAAAAATATGCGTGTTCGTGGGTAAATTTGCGTACTCATAGCAAAATATGCGTGCTCGCCGAGATAATTGAACCCTCACAGAAAAATATGCGTGCTCGCCGAGATAATTGCGTACTCATCGAAAGGAATGCGTCCTCGTAGGGTGAATTGCGCTCTCGCAGAAAAATATGCGTACTCGTTGAGATAATTGCGCCCTCACAGAAAAATATGCGTGTTCGTCGAGCTATTTACGCACTCATAGCAAAATATGCGTGTTCGTGGGTAAATTTGCGCACTCATAGCAAAATATGCGTGTTCGTGGGTAAATTTGCGTACTCATAGCAAAATATGCGTGCTCGTCGGTAAATTTGCGTACTCATAGCAAAATATGCGTGCTCGTCGGTAAATTTGTGTACTCATCGAAAGGAATGCGTCCTCGTAGGGTGAATTGCGCTCTCACAGAAAAATATGCGTACTCGTCACAAAATTTGCACCTATCCCGATATATTTGCGCACTTATCCAACTAGAAGCATCTTAATCGAAAAAAATTGCGTCCCCACAAAGAGATTGGTGTCTCCAGTAAACATACAATTCTCATGCTACACATGTGTACGTCTTGCAAAGTCCACAAATCTGAATTTGTCTGGACGATGGCGGGACTCTGTGTATTGAAATAAGCTCGCATTATCCAAATACACATAGTTTTTGATGACAACAACGTTATTGAAACCATCTAAGTCAAGCAGCTCTTGGTCCTCTTCTGTTGGTTCCACGACCGTGATTTCCTTCTTAGCAAAGCTAATTGAGAGATTTAATTCATTCTCTACGTACTCATAGATTGAGTCCTCACAAATTTCTTTCGTCAACTCAGGAACAAACTTTCTCGAAATGAAGTCCCTGTCCAGAATGATGTTTTCGCCACCCATTTCCCTTGTTCGAACGACCTTCCATACTTGTTCCTTGCTGGTAAGCTGCAGTTGCTGCTTAATGTAGTTATCGGGTTTACCAACAGTTAACTCGTGTACTTTTGTTTTTGGCTTTTCCCCCATTTTTTCAGCTAACTCTTTAAAGCTAACAAGTCCTGAAACTGGAAAATCAAACTTATTCACATCTATTACGATTGAGCCTTTGCCCTTCATTTTTTGAATATAGCCATTTTGTGAAAGTAGATTTAGGGCCTTGCGGATTGTTTCTCGTGAGGTATTATACGTATCTTTTAATTCATTTTCAGAAGGTAAAAGACTACCAGCCTTAATGTTCCTACTTTTTATTTCATTTACTAACTCGTTATAGATTGTTAGATACTTGTTATTCATGAAGAATCTCCAATCATTAAAAATATTTTTATTCCCATTTTACCGTTAAAATGGGAAAAAAGGGAGGGGTATTTTTCCCCTCCCTTGTGTATTATTACGTTTTCCATTCCTGCAAGGTGGGTTTAAAGCGTAAAGCCCAGAGCAGTAAATGTTGGCTTATTTTTTACCAAATGAGATTTTGCCTACATTTGCTTTTGCAAAAATCACAGTTAAGATAAATGGAACGACAATCGCAACAAGCATTGCAATTGCAAACATTAACCAGTGAGCAGCTTGAATTGACAGAATTCCAGGAATTCCACCAACCCCAATAGAGTTCGCCATTACGCCACTACCCACAGAGATAATTGCAGCGATCATTGAACCGAGCATCGCAGCTAAGAATGGGAAGCCGTATTTTAAGTTAATACCAAACATTGCAGGTTCTGTTACACCGAGATAACAAGAAATACATGCTGGGATGGAAACTTGTTTTTCTTCCTCATTTTTACGATTAATATAAATCATTGCAAGAACTGCAGAACCTTGAGCAATATTCGATAAAGCAATCATTGGCCAAAGGTTTGTTCCGTTAAACTCACTCATTAATTGAAGGTCAATTGCATTTGTCATATGGTGTAATCCAGTAATAACAAGTGGTGCATAGGCAAATCCGAAGATAGCCGCAAATAACCAACCAAATGCTGATGTTAAGCTTGTATAAACAACATCAGAAATCCAAGAACCGATTGTCCAACCAATTGGTCCAAGAATGGTATGTGCAATTAACACTGTAGGAACTAATGCAAAAAATGGAACGATTATCATTGAAATAGAGTTTGGTGAAACCTTACGGAAGAATCGCTCTAAATAAACAAGTACAAACGCTGCCAAGATGGCAGGAATAACTTGTGCTTGATAACCAATCATTTCAATAGTCGCGAATCCAAAGTCCCAAACTGGTATTTCATCTGAGGTTGCGACCCCATAAGCATTAAGCAATTGCGGTGACACGAGCGTAATCCCTAAGACAATTCCAAGGATTTGAGAAGTTCCCATTTTACGCGTAACCGCCCAAGTGATAGCTACTGGTAGGAAGTGGAATACCGCTTCCCCAATTAACCAAAGGAAGGCATGGACTCCTGCCCAAAATTGAGAAACCTCAACAATTGTTTTTGTTCCATCTTCAAGTAATTTAATTTCCCCAATTACATTTCGGAAACCGAGAATGAGACCCCCAACAACTAAGGCTGGAATAATCGGTGTAAAAATGTCAGCTAAATGTCCCATCAAACGTTGCAGCCAGTTCATATTTTGTTTAGCAGCAACCTTCGCTTCTTCCTTACTCGTTCCCTCTACACCTGCGTGCTTTACGAATTCATTGTAGAAAGATGCAACTTCATTTCCAACGATAACCTGGAATTGTCCAGCTTGTGTAAATGTTCCTTTTACAAGCCCAATTCCTTCAATTTTTTCTATATCTGCGTTTTTTGGATCATTTAAAACAAAGCGCATTCTTGTTGCACAATGTGTAACGGCAGCTATATTTTCTTTACCACCTATGTGATCAAGCAATTCCTTTGCTGGATCTGTATACTTACTCATTGGTTTTCCCCCTAACTCATCGGATGTATCATCCTGTATATACAAGTTGTTTACGTTTTCAGTTTAACCTGTCTATACAGGCATGTCAATTGTTTTTACTCTTTTAAAATATCTTCCACTAAATAAGGATTTTTATGACAAATCCACATAAAATTAACACTCTTTTCCGTACTATACAACAGTTCGGAGAATGATGGTAATCCTATTTTGATTTTCTATGATTAATGAATAATTGAATGGTTAGTAATTCTTCCTTTGTATGCATAGAATTATGTAAAATAGAAATTGGGGTGAGTAGAATGGATAATAAAAATCTAGAACTTGCGATTCAGCTGCGTCGTGAGTTACATATGCATCCTGAGCTGTCGTATCAGGAGGTTTGGACGAAGCAGCATTTAATGAATTTCCTAAAAGAACATACAACAAAGCTAAAAATCATCGATAAAGGCAAGTATTTCTATGCTAAATATGTAGCTGGCGAAGGCAGAGAAACAATCGCATTTCGAGCTGACTTTGATGCCCTTCCGATTCCTGAAACAATTGAACTCCCATGGAAGTCGAAGGTCCCAGGTGTATCACACAAATGTGGCCATGACGGACATTCTGCTACTCTTGCTGGATTTGCTCTAGAAGTGGACAAATTAGGTGCGGATAAAAATATCATTTTTCTCTTTCAACACGCAGAAGAAACGGGTCAAGGTGGTATTGAATGCGCTGAAGTCATAATGGAAGAACAAATCGATGAAATTTATGGCTATCATAACATGTCTGGCATTGAATTGGGGGCTGTGCATGTGATCGATGGGACAGCTCATTTTGCTTCAAAAGGGATGTCCATTGAAATGATCGGATCGCCAGCACATGCTAGTCAACCCGAAGATGGAGTCAATCCTTCTTTTGCTATTGCTAGAATCATAGAGACCATCCCTTCGGTAACTTCAGCAAAACGATACATCGGACTTGTATTGTGCACGATTGTTCAAGTGGATATTGGCTCAGAGAATTATGGCATCGCTGCC
The DNA here is from genome assembly GCF_964021195.1 of Bacillus nitroreducens. NCBI lineage: Bacteria > Bacillati > Bacillota > Bacilli > Caryophanales > Bacillaceae > Bacillus > Bacillus nitroreducens. The sequence continues at coordinate 1,741,020 of NZ_CAXHYI020000003.1, forward strand.
CATAAGGGAGCACTCCGTTTAACCATTCGTGCGGAAAAAGAGACAGATTTAAACGAACTTCAACAAGAAATTAAAAACCTAGCCACAAAACTTGCAGTAGAACAGGGGCTCGAAGTTTATTTTTACGATCGAGATGAATTTCCAGAAACAGTAAATGATAAAGTGTCTAATGATAAAGTGCGTCAAGTTGCGACCCAAAAAGGATTCCCTCTACGAGAGCTAACCACACCATACCGTGCATCAGAAGATTATGGGCATTATTTAAAACGTGTCAAAGGTGCTTATTTTTATATTGGGAATGGAGAAACATATCCATCTATTCACACGTATGAATATGATTTTCGTGATGAAATCATTGAAGTTGGTGTCGAGATGTTTAAAGGGCTTGCGGGGATAGACTAATTTTGTACCTTTATTTATGCCTAATCGTATAGAGTGTAAACTCCTTTACTAGGAGATGATAAAAATCCCTATCGAAGTATTATTTGTATGGCTTATTGGGCTTGTCTTTCTCGTTTTTGGTTTTCTCATTTTTAAAGGTAAAGCGCCGAATATACTCGACTTATTTTTAAAACAAGGCGTAGCTTACAATGATTCGTTCTCCACTAAGTTTTTTGGTAGCATCATTATAATTGTAGGAATCATTGTTTTTCTTTTGCCGTTTATCCTCGGAATTGAGAATATGAATATCTGAAATGAATTCTGAAGACACCCCTTTGGAATAGAATGCTAGAAGGGAAATGATTCAATCTTGTAGAAGTTCTAGTCAAAAGGGGTGCTTTTTTATGAAGAAAATATTGCTTAGCATTTACGATACTTTTTCCGAGTTTGAAATCACTGTAGCGACTGCGATGCTCAGAGACAGCTATCAGATTGTAACTGTCTCAGAATCACTTAATATAATTAAAGGGGAATCTGGCCTGCAGTTTGTGCCACATCTCATGTACCAGCAGGTTGACCCGTCAGAGTACGAGGGGATTATCATACCAGGCGGGGACCTCATTCATGTCAAAGATACATATTCATTGTTTGATGTAACGAAGACAATGCATGAACAGAACAAATTGACTGCCGCTATTTGCAGTGGTCCATATGTCTTAGCAAGAGCGGGAGTACTCGATGGAAAACCATATACTGTTACACTCCATCACGAACAGCGGAACTTTCTCGGATGCTTTGAAGAGGAATTGTTCCGATATGACTCAGTGGTGAAATCTGGTCATGTCATTACTGCACAAGGTCATGCGTTTGTTGACTTTGCAATTACACTAGCCGAACAACTTGGAGTATTAAAAAATCCTCAGTTTGTGAGTGAATTTTACAGGGGTCAACGGAATAGGTTGATGGAGCAATCAGAAAGGGAGAGAAGGCATGATGATCGAAATTAGGAATTTATCAATAGGCTTACCGAAAAAAATGAAGGTCGGACAGAATGAGGAAGTGGTGTCAGCCATACGAAAACAAGCCGTAGAGGAAGCCTTCTTAACGAAGGATGGATTCCGTGGCGACGGTGTAGCGGATTTAAAGCACCATGGTGGTCCTGATCGAGCAGTCTGTTTTTATCCGTTTGAGCACTACTCATTATGGGAAAGTGAGTTTCTTACGGCATTTGAACTGCCAACCTTTGGTGAAAATTTAACGGTTACAGATATGGAAGAGAAAAATGTTTGTATCGGTGACATCTATTCAATCGGTGATGCTGTGATTCAAATTACTCAAGGACGGATACCTTGTAGCACGATTACAAAAAGAACCAATAATCCATATTTATTAAAGTTACTGGTACAAACTGGTTTTACAGGTTATTTAGGACGTGTATTACAAGAAGGGATCGTTCGTAAGGATTCTATCATTTCATTAGAAGAGCGAAATTCGAACGAGGTTTCTATTTTTGAAGCGAATGAAGTCTATTTTAAGCGGCCACGTGATGTAGAGGGAATCCAAAAAATCTTATCTGTAGAAGAATTGGCTGATGAGTGGAAGGTCATGTTAACCAAGCGATTGCAGACTATAAATCCTGGTAACTAATTTTTATAGAAAACAAGTTTTGTTTAGAATGTCCAGACAGGTATCGTAGGGGGAAGTCTGATGAGACAGAAAAAGACAATAATCATCCTAATTTTAAGTATTATTGCTGTTTTCTTTTTACTATTTAAAGAAGATGTTTGGGATAAAAATGAGAAGTTGCTTAAGAAACACATCAAGTCCATCGATGAATCAGTTGAAACCGTTAATCTATCAGATGTCACCCCCTTTGAATGGGATCTCGTCTATTCCTTTAGCCCATATACACCAAGAGAAGAAATCTATGAAACAGTGGGCTACCAATGGGACCGTATCTTAGAAACTGTGAATGAAGGCATGAACCAACTTGTGTTCTTGAAGGATGACAAGGTGGTGTGTTACGTGTATGGATACCCGTCCACCATTGGTTATGGGATTTTTTACTCGGGGGAAAATCTATCAGAGTTTGCAACAGTGTTATATGCGGACGATGATTTGACGTTTCAAGTTGAACGAGAAAATAAAGCCGTTTATTTAATCAAAGAATAATTGTTATGTGGTGTATGACATACTTGGGCTTGTTAGGGGAATATGGAGTCTTAGCGCGTTCAGATATTGAGATAAAATAGAGAGAGGAAGTCTGGAACACTTAACTTATTTTGTGGTAAAGTTCTTCAAAGAGTGAATGTAGTCCCGAATGCTGCCCATGAAGTATCCCTTCATTAAGAAAAGTCTTTATACTTCATATTAATCACAAAAAAGAGGAGATCATTATGTGTAGAAATATTCGAACCTTATACAATTTCGATCCGCCAGCTACCGACGAAGAAATCCATGCAGCGGCTTTACAGTATGTCAAAAAAATCACAGGCTTTAATAAACCTTCAAAGATTAACGAAGAGGCGTTTAATCAAGCAATTAGTGAAATAGCTGAAGTTACAAGAAATCTATTGAACAGTTTGGAGACAAAAGCGGAACCACGGAATCGAGAGGTAGAAGCTGAACGTGCTCGTATTCGATCTGCTAAAAGGTTTGGAACGAAATAATATATTAATGCGCCTACGAAACATGAACAATCTTCAAAGACGTAGATTCAAACAATATGAATAGAGGAAATCCCGTGGTGAAGTTGCATTAATTGTGGCAGCTATGGGAATTGAATCAAGTTTAATCCCCCAAAATTTATATCCAACCATGATGTTCCTGGATATAGATACAACGGTGGTTACGTCTCCGATGATGAAGATTTTTTGAAGGTTGAAACAAAAGTTGGTAGGCAGTATTCTATTTTGAATGCTGCCTTTTCTTTTTTAGTAGGTGTAAATTGTTAAAACATGTCTGGATATAGCAGCACCATAGCGTCGGATATCATATCCGCCATTTCGCGAGCTTGTTTTTCGATTTTATCATATACCTCAATGTCTTTTTGATATTCCTTATTAATCATAAAAATGGCTTCTTGTTTGGTTAACTCCAAGTGTTCATAGAACATTTTTCTCACAGCATCTTCCGTTAAAAATGGATTCCCACTGCTTAAGAATCTTGCAATGTCATCTGCATTTTGATACCATTTTTTCTCTGCGGTCATCGCTGCTTGTTGATCACCTGCTATCGCCGCTTTTACAAGGTCAGCAGCGATTAAGAGGTGTTCTTTAATTAAATTTCCATACGCAGTTGCGGCCTCATCACCGTATAATCGACGAATCATGTTCCCCATGTCTGTTGCGTTTTGGAGAAGACGCGTAAGGACAAATTCTAAGTCGGGTAAATTGAAGGTTAAACTAATAATCGCCATCCTTGTCCATGCGACATGCTCCTCCCAAAGGCTTCGCATATCATTTCGATAATCGACTTCAGCTTGGCTTATGCAACGATCCTTTTTTAATTGAGAATTAGGTATTCTAATTAGCTCCCCAGCACGTAAATAATATGGATGTAGTCCTGGATTTGCTGTCAAAATCTTATCAATAGTTGTTTTGTACGCTCTAGCCATCTGCCAAAGATTATCCCCTGGCCGAATGGAATGTGTGTAATAACGATTCAATTTATGACACTCCTTTTTAATAAACAATATGGATGTTTACTAGGATATTCATGTTCAATCAATTAGGTGAATGTCATAGAAAATCAAAGGAACTTATCCCTTTTTTGTTATACGATTTACAATTTATTAACCTACTAATCATAAAAAGTTATACTGAACAGATGTACACTTAGAATTCCTTACATTAATCTGTTTATGTTTAGAAGGAATTTGAGCCAATTCTGTGGAATATAACTAATTAACGATAGTTTTCATTGATATAAAAGAATATGTGAGAAGGTGAAAAAGTGGTAGAAGATAAAAGTGAGATTTGGGAATGGATAAAAGCCTTCTTTATTGCACTATTGTTAGTCATTGTGCTTCGTGCATTTTTCTTTACTCCAGCTGTTGTTGAAGGGTCCTCAATGAATCCTACCTTACAAGACCAAAATCGATTGATCGTAACAAAAATTGGGGAACCAAAACGATTCGATATTGTTGTATTCCGTGCAACTGAAGATAAGGATTATATTAAACGGGTCATTGGTTTGCCTGGGGATCGAATTGAGTACAAAGGTGACATTTTGTATATAAATGGTAAACCATACGATGAGCCTTATTTAGACAAAAGAAAACAAGAGTTAGTGGATGGTCCACTGACGAATTCATTCACCTTAAGTGAAACTCCAGTAGCTAGTGATGTAGTTCCAGAGGGACATTTATTTGTAATGGGTGATAACCGACGAAATAGTATGGACAGTCGGCATATTGGAGCGATTCCAATTGAAAAAATAATTGGTAAAACGAATATTGTGTATTGGCCAATGAATGAAATGAAAATCGTTGATAAGTAAAACTCTTATCATTACTTTTTAGAAAGAGGAATTGGACCTAACCTGTGTAAAATTATTGTGGAAAGAGTGCTAATTTTTCTTGAGGATTCACAGCTTAGAGAACGGAGCTACATCTATATGAACAGAACTCGTTTTTTTATCTATCAAATTCTTTTGTTTACAGCACTCCTGCTTCTGAATCTATTCGCTGATTCATATATAAGTAGGCCATTTTCAAGAGTTGATTTACTTGCGATATGTATCACTGTTCCACTTGCAATAGTCATTGTCGGTCTCGTCATTCAACTATATAAGAGATTTAATATGAGGATGCGACAAAAAGTATTATTTTTAGTAATGGCTTTTATCCTTGCAATCATCATTATTACGGTAATAGAAAATATTTGGTTCTATATAAATGGAGAAATGATATTTACTATATAATATAGCGAGCAAGCTTGGGCCAACGATTCCCAAGCTTATTTAGATACTTGTATCATTATTTTCGTCACGTAGTCTTCCTTTTGATTTTTTACAACCGTATCATACACATACTCTTCGAATATGTATTCTCCTAAAGTTAGTTGCAATCGTTCCAACTCTGATAAAAGACGTTGATAGGTGGTATGGATCGTTTTGTCATCGCCGATATGATAGCCAATTAGAAAGTCTCCTTTCACAGCTTTGAAATAAGGATGTCCGTCTACTGGATTTGGTTGTTCGATATATAAATAACTGTATTTAGAGAATTTACCTTTTAAAATTTGCTCTGATTTTATAATTCCACCTATAGGGTATCCTGAATCAAGCTGGGATTCATTTAATTCCTCAATGAATTCTGAAATCACCTCTATAAATTTTTCATCCGTTATATTTTCAATATTTCTGCTCAGATAAAGTGTAGCTTCAGGGAGATGTTCAAGCGTAATTTGGTGAAAGTCAATTTGTGATGCTTCTTCCATTAAGGCAATTTTTGCTTCAATTTGTCTTTCTTTCATTTCTATTTCTTGGCGTTTTCTCACGATTTCTTCTTTTTGTTGATACATCAAAGATAAAAATTTTTGTGGCGATTTATTTTGGGTGTATTGTTGGATGTCATGTAGTGACATTCCAAGTTCTTTTAATAAATCTATCACATGGAAAAATTCCATTTGGTTGATGGAATAAAAACGGTACCCTTTTTCATTTTTATATGCAGGAGATAACAGGCCAATTTGGTCATAATAAAAGAGAGTCTGTTTGTTTACTTTGCATAGTTTTGCAAATTCACCTGTCGTTAAAAATTTTACATTTTTCTCATTCACTTTTTACATCACCATCCTTGACTATATAGTTACTATATACACTACGATATTATCTGTAAACAATTGAAAGATCTTTTGTTTTGTAGTGAGGAGAATGAAAAATGAGAACATATAAAGTCACATTAGGGTTATTACTCATGAATTTGTTCATTGCTTTTTTGGGGATTGGTCTTGTCATTCCAGTTTTGCCAACTTTGATGAATGAATTGGGTATAACTGGAACTACCGTTGGCTATTTAACAGCGGTGTTTGCTATTGCTCAATTAATTGCATCGCCAGCGGCAGGAAAGGCTGTTGACAAGTTTGGTAGAAAAATAATGATTGTCATTGGTCTTTTTATTTTCGGATTTTCTGAATTTTTATTTGGGATTGGGCAAGAAATTCAAACCTTATTTATTTCACGGATTTTTGGTGGAATTAGTGCTGCCTTCATTATGCCCGCAGTTACAGCTTATATAGCAGATATTACGAATTTGGATACACGTCCGAAAGCACTCGGTTATATGTCGGCTGCCATAAGCACTGGATTTATTATTGGTCCTGGAATTGGTGGTTTCTTAGCTGAAATAGGAACAAGGGTCCCGTTCTATTTCGCAGGTGGCCTAGGTACACTTGCTGCAATCCTATCGATTATTTTACTAACGGAGCCAGAACGTAACGAAGAAAATCTCGAACAACCTGAAGAAGGCCAGATTGGCTTCAAACGTATTTTTGTACCGAAATATTTTATTGCGTTTATGTTAATTTTTATTGCCTCATTTGGTTTAGCTGCGTTTGAATCGTTCTTTGCACTATTTGTTGATCATAAATTTCAGTTTAAACCATCCGATATTGCAATTGTGATTACAGGTGGAGCCATTGTTGGTGCAGTGGCACAAGTTCTTCTATTTGATCGATTAACTCGCATTTGGGGTGAAATTAAACTGATTCGATATAGTTTGATTTTGTCTGCTGTCCTTGTCTTTTTAATGACGGTGGTTCATTCGTATTTTTCAATCTTATTGGTAACCTTTATTGTGTTTATAGGGTTTGATTTATTCCGACCAGCGGTCACGACGTATCTTTCAAATAATGCTGGAAATGAACAAGGATGGGCTGGTGGAATGAACTCCATGTTCACGAGTTTAGCAAACGTTAGTGGGCCTATTATTGGGGGAATCTTGTTCGATGTTGACATTAACTATCCTTACTATTTTGCAACGGTCGTTCTTGCTATTGGGATTGTATTAACTTTATTCTGGAAGAAGCAAGAAAAACCTTCTCGCGAAGTGAAGGCTAGTGTGGCAAATTAAATAAAACGAATCCAAACAAAGACGATCTGTGCACAGATCGTCTTTTAATTTGGGCTACCATTGTGTCATAGGTAGACTTTTCTTCATTTAAAAATTGATTTTTCAATAAAAAAATGAACTAAAATGATAATTAATTATTGATAAACGATAAATATTGAGTTATTATCATATAGAAAATAATTTTGTGAGGTGCTTTTAATGAAAGTAGGGTCAACACAGTTTTTAAGGTTAGCTGTAATTCTAATGGGAATTCCCGTTCTTGCTATAGGTATATTTGGATTGGTGTATTTACCTAGTCACCCAGCCAATCCTGATTTTGCACATCTTTTGTATCCGATTGTAATCGTGATGTATGTATCAGTGATACCGTACTTTGGCGCATTGATTCAGTCATTTAAGCTGTTAAACTTGATTGATAAAAACGAGGCATTCTCTCAAATGTCTGTAAATGCTCTGAAGAAAATTAAATATTTTGCCATCACAATCAGTGGATTATATGTGATTGCTGTGCCATTTGTTATTCAACTCGCGGAACTAGATGATGCACCAGGGCTTACGATTGTGGGACTGGTTCCTATCCTTGCTTCGCTTGTCATAGCTGTCTTCGCTGCAGTACTGCAACGGCTTTTACAAGAAGCAATCAATATAAAATCAGAAAATGATTTAACAGTCTGAGGTGAATAGGATGGCGATAATAATCAATATTGATGTTATGTTAGCAAAACGAAAAATGAGTGTAACAGAACTCTCCCAAAAAGTAGGAATCACGATGGCAAACCTGTCTATCTTAAAAAATGGAAAAGCAAAAGCAATTCGTTTTTCAACATTAGAAGCAATCTGTCAAGCCTTAGATTGTCAACCTGGAGACATTCTAGAATATAGAAGTGATGAGTAGAGGACGACGGGTGACCAAAATGACTGTTCCAACCCTAAGTTGGCTGACGGTCTCGTCGCTTGTCATACAAGAAGGGGGTTAGATGATGAGAGCATTTCAACAGTTGGTTCGTTTTGGTTGGGAACAGGCGTTATCGTGTTTGTTTCCAGTTGTGATTTTTGCTTCTTTGGCTCTTACAAAAATCATACCATTGCCTCTCCTATCTCGGTATGATTGGCTGCTCATCATCTGTCTTCTTATGCAGTGGTGGATGGTGCGTTCAGGACTTGAAACACGGGATGAACTGAAGGTAATTACACTTTTTCATATAATCGGTCTTGCACTCGAAATCTTTAAAACACATATGGGGTCATGGTCATATCCAGAGGAAGGGTATTTTAAATTGTTTGGAGTGCCATTATATAGCGGCTTCATGTACGCTAGTGTAGCGAGTTATCTTTGCCAAGCGTGGCGGAGGCTTAAGGTCGAATTGGTAAGGTGGCCACCATTCTTAGTTGTTGTCCCACTTGCAGCAGCAATCTATTTTAATTTTTTCACTCACCATTATTGGATCGATATTCGGTGGTATTTAGCTGTACTTGTCATTCTCGTCTTTTTGAAGTCATGGGTTACATATGAGGTGTATGGAACTCGTTACCGAATGCCAATTGCATTATCCTTTGTTCTCATTGGATTTTTTATCTGGATTGCTGAAAATATCGCAACCTTCTTTGGTGCATGGGAATATCCAAACCAAACCCATGTATGGAGCCTTGTTCACCTAGGAAAGATGAGTTCATGGGTGTTACTTGTGATTGTAAGCTTTCTAATCGTGGCGACGTTAAAGCTAGTAAAAGGAAATAATACAACTCCTATAAATCCTGAACAATTTACTATTCAGTTAAATGAAAAAATGCGTTGATCAAGTGATTCACGCATTTTTTTTATTTGAATGTGATAATAAAAGAGGTAAATGGATCTTTTCCCCTTCATATTAATAATTTGACAATGGTAAAGATCTTCACTAAGATTAATTGAAATGTATTCTCAATTAAATGTTGAGAATAGTTTATCTCCTTAATCATGCACTCGGTTCCATTTACGTAAAAACGAAGTTTCTTTCTTCACCCACTTACGGTGAATGATCAATCACTAGGAGGAATGAACTTGAATATTTTAGAAGCAATCCACACACGTCGAAATATAAAAAGTTTTAAACAGGATCCAATTAAGATGGAGCAAATTCATAAATGGTTACAAGCGGGTACAATGGCTCCTAATCATCGAATGACCGAGCCTTGGGAAGTGTATGTAGTCGGTCCAGAGACGAGAAAGAATTTAAATCATAAAACAGATTTCTGGCATGCACCTGTTGTGCTAGTTGTCTTATCAAAACACGGCACATCAGATGCAGAAACATATGAAAACTTAATCGCAACCTCATGTTTTGTACAGAATTTTCTCTTAGCTGCATGGGCAGAAGGTGTTGGTGCCTTTTGGTCATCAATCGCAAATGTCCAAAGAAACCGCGATATTATTGGGGTTCCAGAAGGGTATGACGTTGTTGGGGTATTTGGTGTTGGTTATCCAGAGGAGATAAAGGATGCAAGAGAAAGAACCCCTATTCAACAAAAAATAAAGCATATCTCCTAAACCCATCATTTGAAAAGAATAATGTCCTTGTTGTTGAGTAAACTTTCAACAAAAGATAGTATAAAGACTTAGATATCTTTAGGAAGGAAGACAACATGGATAAGCGAATTTATTTTTTAATGATCATTTCCTTTATCATAGGATTGGTTGAGTTAATTATTAGTGGCATTTTAGATTTAATTGCAGAGGATTTACATGTAAGTATTGGGCAAGTGGGTTTATTGATTACCGTATTTGCGATTATTTTTGCAGTGGCATCACCCATTTTACTTGTCATGACAGCTAAAGTCGAAAGAAAACGGCTCACATTAATTTGCTTATACATCTTTTTAGTTGGATGTATCGTAACCGTATTAGCACCTACATTTTCGATTTTATTTATCGGAAGAATTATTTTAGCGTTTAGTGGAGCACTATTAATCATTTTGTGTTTAGTCATGGCTCCTAGTATGGTAGCGCAGCAGTACAAAGGCAGAGCGATTGGGATTGTCTCAATGGGTGTAAGTGCATCCTTAGTTTTAGGGGTACCGATTGGCTTAATCATCGGAAATAATTTTGGTTGGAGAGCACCATTTGTACTCATCACAGTACTGACAGCATTGTCCATTATTGGCGTTCATGTTTTGATGGGAAGGGTGCAACCAAAACCTCAAATTCCGTTAAGTCAACAACTTGCAACCTTAAAAAACCACAAAATTACATTAGGCCTGACATCAACATTTCTATATATGACAGGTCATACGATTATGTATGCCTACTTTAAACCTTATTTAGAAATAACTACAGACTTTAATGCATTTTGGATCAGTATCATCTATTTCATATTCGGATTTGCTGCTGTAAGCGGTGGAGGTCTAGGTGGTGTACTAGCTGATACTTTAGGTTCAAGGAAAACGATGGTTATATCCCTTGCCGTTTTTAGTACGGTATTCTATATATTCCCATTCACAACAGACTTTGTACCACTATTTCTTATCATTCTTATTGTATGGGGAATTTTAAGTTGGGCGATCTCACCAGCAATGCAATCCTATTTAATTGAAATAGCACCTGAATCATCGGAAATTCAGCAAAGCTTGAATAATTCAGCCCTTCATTTAGGGGTAGCTGTCGGTTCTGTGATTGGAGCTTTAATCGTTGACACGATCTCAATCAGCTTCACTCCGTTTGCTGGTGGGATTTTTATCATTTTATCATTCATTACAGTCATTATTTCGGTTAAAAGTAAAATTAGTCCCCATCAAAAAACAAAGAGCGCAGTTTGAGTTTATCTCAAATTGTGCTCTTTTTTCTGAAGAGAACTGTTGAAAATGTGGGACAGTGAACCTGTTCGCATCTCCTATTTTCATACCAACCCACTAAAAAGATAAAGGGCGGTTGCCCAAATAAAGATCGCGGAGGCTTTATTAAAGATAATCATAATTAAACCAGTGCCATCTAATTTTTTCATAACAGCTCCAGCTACCATTAGTCCAAAGAACCATATCCAAGAAACGAGTATACAAGCAACAGTAAAGAACAGTTGCTCTGTTCCAACATATTTTAATGCACTTGTTCCAATTACCCCAACAATATCTAAGATGGCATGGGGATTTAAAAGGGAAACGGATAATGCAAAGATGATTTGTTGACGAATGGATAATGCTTGATTTGTATTATTTTTGGCTGGTTCAGATCGCCAAATCGCATAGCCCATATAAAGCAAAAAGATAATACCTGTGATCATTAACATGATCCTGAGCCATTCAAATTGTAGAACTATGACAGATAAACCAAAGATAGCTAAAAGGATTAGCAGTGTATCACATACTCCAGCAGTAATCGCCGCTGGTAGGGCACGATGGAGCTTAGGCTGCGTAGCTCCTTGTGAGAATACAAAAACGTTTTGTACACCTAATGGTAGAATAAGTCCAAATGCTAAGATAATTCCATGTAGAATGGCTTCCAAATTTACTCAACTCCCTCGTATATATTATCGTGCCACGAGTGTTAAAATGACAATGATTGATTGTAATGTGGCATAAAAAATAAGGTGCGTATCCTATTTAAGGACTGCACCTTTGCTTAACGCATTTTTATGGTCTTTTGATTGAGCCATTCATTTCACTTTCAAGTTTCTTGAAATATAGGAAGGTGGAGAACCAAAATAAGATATAGACAAGAAGAAAACCAGTGATGCCAATAAGCAAGGCTAACCAATTAAATGGTAGCCATCCTAACCAAATCGTAATGGGTAACCATACGACTATCGATAACAAAAAGTGAATCACTGTTTGTTTCAATGGGCTCCATTTTTCAATTTCAAATAGAAGGGAGGCATTACCAAAATAAAGGCCCATCACTATGGCACCCAACATATTTTTCCAAATGATAAAGGTAGGGACCTGAATATCCTGAATAACCATGATCGTAAAAAAAGAAAATGTGATGATCGTGGCAATCCCTAGGCCCGTCATACTTCTTTTCAACACTTCAATGACCAATCTAATCATCCCCCAGAATTAATTTGTTCTTGATTTCATTCACATATTTTCGAGAGACATATTCTTTACTTCCTGAATGGAAATACACACATAGATTTCCATTGAAGGATAACTCAAACCGAGAAATTTGGTGAAGGTTTCCTATGACTGATTTTGAAAAACGACTAAACCCATACATTTCAAAAAGTTTTTCGATTTCATATAATTTAAGGTTTACTTCAATATTCTGTTTATTGATATGTGCGTATACTTTCCGATTCTGAGCAAACACATAGTCAATTTCGGACGGTGATAGCAAAATGGAGCTATCTTCCTTGAATCCTATCATTCGCTTAGGAACTTGCTGATTTATTTTTTGAACGATTTCTTCGATCTCATTTGACCACTCCTTTGCATGGATCGTTATCGAGATTCCGTCATACTTTTCATTAATATCAATAGTTAGTTTCACCTTCTCCCCCCCTCTCTGACATTACTATAACAAGACTTCCTTTGAAAAATAAGACTATTCACATAACCTGTTTGAATAAATGTATAACTGGTTTGTTTCCCTGAATAAGATACAAATTAGGTTTGAGAACCTGTCCATCAGTTTCATAAATGTTTATAATAAGGATATTAGTAGGTGAGGAGGAAAAGTGATGTACATAACAGACGAAGCTAAGCAATTATTGGATAAATCTGGTGCGGTGGGAATACGTCTTTACACGGTTCCTAGTAGCACAGATGGACCCCAGATTGCTTTAGCGATTGACGAGCCACATGAATTCGACCGTGTTCAAACAATTAAAGGGATCAGAGTTGCATTCGATCCAAGTGTAACAGGAACAGAAGTTTTAACGTTGGATAAAGAAGAGAATGAAAATGGTATTGGGTTGGTATTAAAAGGTCCAGAAAGCTATTCGTAAAAGGAGGACAGGACGATGCCGCTTAAAAAGATTTCGCCCCAAGCATTACATCAGAAAATGAATAACGGAGAGAAGGTCTTCATTTTAGACGTAAGAGCAGAAGAAAAATACAATGACTATCATATTGAAGGTCATCATATTGAAAGTCAAAACATACATAAATCTGAGATATTTTCATTAGAAGAAGATATAGAAAAAACGCTTGATTCTATAGCAAGAAATACAGAAATCATCGTTACATGCACAACAGGAAATTCGGCTACAAAATGTGCCAACATCCTTTCTAAACATGAATATGATGTTACGGTTTTAGAGGGTGGAATCACAGCGTGGAATGAATTTCTACAAACAAAAGAAGATTAACAATGATAGCGATTGTCTGATAGGAGACGATCGCTTTTTGTAACTCAGCCTTCATCAAGAATTTTCTAGATTTGACTATAATCAGACTTTCATAATTGTATAATAGAAACATATCAATATTTTGAAAAGTTCTCCTATTTCAACATGAAGCCGAGGGGGAGATGAAAGAGTGAGATACGAGATGCGAATTGCGACAATGCTGGCAGAGAATATTGATGGCTTTATTCAATTCGTGGAAGAAAACTATAACAATAAGCATAAAAGCTATGTAGAGAACCCAGATAAGTTATACCAAATTAGATTACTAACTGAAGAATTCAAGTTTCACCTTAACGCATCTGAACTTAGGAGAATCAATCGATATTCTTGGAATGAACCATACACGATTCTACTAGTGGATGATATTAAGAAGGGCTTGGATGTTATCGAGGAATACGTTCGTCGTAATTATGATGATCTCTTCCTATTAACAGGTAGGCTTCATACATTAAGAAGTCTCTGTTCTTCCTTTTAAGAAGTGAGGATTGATCATGTTTGGAATGAAGGATTATGTACCTAATTTCTTTTGTGATAAGAATGCATTTTTACTCGAACATGGTAAGAGGTTACGGCAATTAAGAGGTTCAAAGTTTGAGAGTTTGGTAACTGTCCATGATGAGGGTGGAGAGTTATGGGCAGACTGTCCAGTAATATTGATTGCCGGTGGTATTCAAGTAGAATTTTGTTCATTTAAAGAAGATATTTCACTAACGTGGAATGAAATAGATACAACTGAAAAACTAGATTGGTACGGAATTTCAGATTTGTTTTTAGAATGGAAAACGAACATGTTTGATGACGAGTCTCCGATAATTGGAAAGAGTATAGAAGAAATTGAAATCATTGAAGGAAATCCAGGTCAATTACTTGGGATTGGCTTTAGTTTTGGTGAAAACTATTTTTCACTATTTAATGCACTTGACGAGACGGCTTTTTCATTTGTCAGGGATGATTCTCTCCTTTATACAAAAATCAATGAAGTGGAAAAGTAGATCGTACGGTAAATGCTAAAAATGAAACTAAACTACGATGTTCCCGTATACTCTGTTTCTCATTAATAGAAAATGAGAGCAATCAGTAAAATAAAAGGTTTTAAATCTATGTTTGTAAAAGTTCTAACAGGGAGGAAATGTATATGTACTCATACACGATTTGTTTTATTAAACAAGGGGGCAGAATCTTATTGCTTAATCGTGAGTCCCCTGAGTGGATGGGGATTTGGAATGGTGTTGGAGGTAAAATCGAACAAGGTGAGACCCCATTAGAAAGTATTCATAGAGAGATTAGGGAAGAAACAGGTATGGAGTTGCTACCTGGAAGCCTCATTGAAAAAGGAACGATTACCTGGACGAATCCAAGTTATTCATATGTGGATGGAATGTATGTTTTTGTAGCAGAATTGCCAGATTCCTACGTTTACCATACTCCACTTAAAACAGATGAAGGTATTTTAGATTGGAAAGATTTATCATGGATCTTGCATCCAAAAAACAAGGGTTTGGCAAATCTACAATACTACTTACAGGAGGTCTTAAATGATATAACAAATTACGATTATCGATTTGTTTATGATGGGGATGATGTGGTAGGATTCACGAGAATTCCCTTGGATCAACCAGTTTTAAATTGATAAGGTTGCTAGACGCGATAAAGGATTCAACGGTTACTAAAAAATAGGGAGGTACCTATCTTGAAGTTTAACCATGTCCTTATTTTCGGAGGAACGGGGATGCTTGCGGAGGCATCTGGTTGGATTGCAGAACACGCCAACCACTCAATTGTTTTTGGACGAAATATGCAAAGACTAGAACGACTCGCAAATCGGTATGGAAACCATGGACTTAAGGTTCGTCAACTAGATTACACACAAACAGAACAGCTGAGAAGCGTAATAGTCGATTCGTATATGCAGTATGGCGAAATTGATATGGTTGTTGCATGGATCCATGGAACTGCTCCTGATGCAATTCAAACCATTAAAAATCAACTTTCAGATTTACAAAAAGAAACCCCATGGAAATTGATTGAAGTGAAAGGTAGCAGCAGTCATTTATCAAACATTCAAACCACTGGACAATATGTACAAGAAAACTGTCATGTCAAAATAGTACAACTAGGCTTTGTGTTGGATGGGTGTACTTCAAGATGGCTGACTCACAAGGAAATTTCGAATGGGGTTATTCAGGCCATCAAAAGTGAAAACAACAAAACGATTGTGGGAACATTGGAGCCTTGGGACCGAAGACCATAATGATGAAGGAATTTACTAGACGTTAAGTTTGTAACAAATAAGAGGTGGTAACTATATGTTAAAGGTCAAACCATTAGACGATAAGGATTTTGAGTTAATTAAGGAAGCTGAAACGGTAATTGAAAAGAATTATCGGTACGGAAAGCATCATATTGGAGCAGCTGTTCGAACAATGTCAGGAAAAGTGTATGCGGCTGTCCATCTAGAAGCAAATGTCGGGCGCATTGCTGTTTGCGGGGAAGCAATGGCAATGGGGAAGTCAATCTCAGAAGGAGAGCATGAATTTAAAACAATTGTTGCTGTCGCTCACCCTCATCCACATGAAAACATTGAAAAGTGCTGGGTGGTAGCCCCTTGTGGCATGTGTCGTGAACTCATCAGTGATTATGGAAAAGATACGGATGTTATTATTTCCTACAAAGGTGAACTTGTTAAATGCAATGTTATGGAGCTGTTGCCTGAAAAATATGGGAGTGAATGATTGTACAGAAAGGGTTGAAAAATGTGAGTGTACTTTTCCGCGTTGAATTATATGTGAAGGACATAGAGAAATCGATAGAATTTTATCAGGATATCATTGGTCTAGAACTCTACGGAAGAAATGAGCGATCTGCACGTTTCAATTATGATTGTTTCTCTCTCCTAATCGCTTCTGAAACCATTTTAGATCAGCAACACTATTTTAATAATAAGGCGCAAAGCAATATAAAAGGAAATGGCTTTGAGCTTATTATTGTTGTAGATCAACTAGAAAAGGTATATCAACGTTGCCTCAAACACAATTATCCTATTGAGGTAGGTGTTGAAACGTATCCATGGAAAATGAGAGGGTTTAAGTTAGCAGACCCTGATGGGTATTTTTTAAGAATCACATCTAAATAGTGGCACAACTTGTCCTTATAATTGCTGTATTTAGAAAACTATTTAAATTAGATCACTCTTTTTGCACCTAAAAACCTACTTTTCCATCCATCATCTATTAAAGAAATCGTAACTTCATATTCAGGGCGAACCGCATGTAAAATTTTATTATCTCCTAGATATAATGCTACATGGCCAATCTTTTCTATACCAATCATTTTCTTTCTTTTTTTAGTAGTGAAAAATAATAGATCGCCCTTTTTTATATGTTGAAAAAAGACCTTATTACCATATTTAAATTGCTGTCGAGAATTTCGAGGAAGTGAAATTCCATGTACGCCAAAAATATATTGGATAAATGAGCTACAATCAAAGAAATCTGTTTGGAAGGATGGGGCATTAAAGACATAGGGTTTTCCTAGATGTTTTAAGCCCGTGGTAATAATTTTGTCGATCTTCATATCCGCACGCCTCTTTATTGTTTTATTTCTTTACTATATGAGTATAAAAGGAAAAAGAGTAGACAGGTGGAGTGGATAATTCGCACATTTCTGTTTGGGATTCCTAAATGATTTTTGATCGAGTGGCACTAGAACTTTGATTCGAATGCCACTTTTTCTATTGGTCCTTAGTGCTTTATTCCTAGTCTATTGAAAAAGCCTATGTTAAAATTTCTAGTAGTCTTAATATAACAAGGTGACACCGAAGAATAGATACATCAATGGAAGAGGGATATTATGAAAATTAAAATGAAACTTAGTTTGTTAGTTTCCTTTTTATTATTATGCATACTTGTCACGGGAAGCTTATCGATTTACCATCAGAATCAAACAGAAGAAGCGATGAAAAAAGTGGAGGAAAATCAAACTCTACAGCAAACATTGAAGTCGATCCAATACCGTTTTACAGGAATCTCAAATGATGAGAGGGGGTTCCTTGTGACGGGTGATGAAGAATTTGTTGAAGGAATTAACAATAAAATCGAGGATATCGAGCTTTATTTTGAAGAACTGGATCAACTAAAACTAAATAAAGAAGACACGAAAAAAGTACAAGAAATCCAGGATAATCTACATACCTATTTTGATGCAAACAATAAAATGATTGAATACTATAAAGGTGGAGAGCATGAAAGAGCCTCCGAAGTACATATGGATGAACAAAGAATGATTCGCAAAGACTTAGTGGACCCGAGTGTTAATCTATTTATTACGGAAGTAACGAAAAAAATTGACAGTGACACAAAAGCGTTAGCACATAGACAAGAAATGAATTCGATGATTATCTATGCCGTTATTCTTATATCCTATATTGGGGGAGCTTTTGCTTCTTATGCTTTGATAAAATCAATCAATAAACCGATTAAACTCATGAATCGACGTTTGAAGGAAATATCAGAGGGCGAGGCTGACCTCACACAATCTATTTCCATCAAAACAAAAGATGAACTAGGGGAAATGGCGTCGTCCTTTAATCGAATGGTAGGTAAATTACGGGAATTGGTAAGACAGGTAGCAATGAATGCCCAGCAAGTTGCTACGGCTTCTGAACAACTTTCAGCTAGTTCCGAAGAAACGTCTAGGGCTACAGAGATGATCTCAACAACAGTTCAAGAGGTAGCGGTTGGAACGGAAAAACAGGTTCAAGCTTTGTACGAGACGAATCAAACGGTGAATGATTTATCTTCCTTAATCAAAAAAATTGATGCCAGTTCAGAAATTGTCTCAAAAACGTCTATTGAAGCATCGGAGAAAGCTGTTGATGGAAGTCATTTAGTAACAGGCAGTATTACTCGAATGAATGAAATCGGTCAGACAGTTAATCATCTTTCTCAAAGAGTGGGAACATTAGGAGAAAGTACGAATCAAATTCACCAAATTATTGGTGTGATCACAGGTATTGCTAATCAGACCAATTTACTTGCTTTAAATGCAGCGATTGAAGCAGCGCGTGCAGGTGAACATGGGAGAGGATTTTCTGTAGTGGCTGATGAAGTCAGGAAGTTAGCAGAACAATCTTCTATTTCTGCCCAACAGATCTCGTCTTTAATTACGGTCATTCAAACAGACACAGAAGAAACCGTCCAATCCATGAAAGACACGACAACTAAAGTGTCAGACGGGATTGAATATATCCAGGACGTTGGATCTTCATTTAAACAAATTGAAATGGCCGTTCAAGAGGTTACATCACAAGTTCAGGAAATTACATCTGCTGTACATGATTTGTCTGCAGGTACAGACGAAATGATAAAAAGGATGGAGGCAGTAGCAGAAATTACTCATGTAACTTCTGCTGGGACACAAAATATGTCTGCATCAACAGAAGAACAGCTTGCTGCCATGGAAGAGATAACCGCATCTTCCATTTCTTTAACTAAAATGGCGGAAGAACTACAAGAGTTGATCAAGAAGTTTAAAATTTGATAATAAGGATAGTTTGTCCGAATTCCGATGAGGCGTTAACCTTAAAAAAGGGTTAACGCTTTTTACTATGTAAAAAGTTTTAAAGTATTGTAAGTAATTCGTAAAACGCCAACTATGATAAACGATCTATGCTTAACTAATTGTAGTTAATGTAAATATAGGAACACGAAGGAATGGATGGAAGAATAATTTGAATAAGAAATATTTAATACTATGGTTACTCCTAAGTTTTGGATTTATTATTATAATTACATTAGATATGTTAAGAGGGTATAAATTAGACCCTGAACAAGCAGTTGTTCAGTCTTTAATCATTGCACATAGAGGTGCGAATGATCGATTTAATGAGCATACCCTCACTGCATATAAAATTTCTTCCGAAGATCGCGTGGATTATATTGAAATTGACCTCCGAATGACAAAAGATGGAGAACTCGTGGCCATGCACGATGATACAATCAATCGAACAACGAATGGGAAAGGAAAAGTTTCTGATTATTCGTTGGACGAATTAAAGGAATTCGATACCGTTTCAACATATGACGATGAAATAGTCTTTGAAAAAATACCCACCCTACGAGAAATATTCGACTCTTTTTCTGATACTGAAAATTTTTATATTGAAACTAGACTTGTTGGGAATCAGTTAGCAATGGAGGAAACGTTAATTGAACTTTTACGAGAATATAACTTACTCACGGCTGAAAGAGTCATCCTTCAATCCTTTTCCAAAAAAAGTTTAGATAAATTAAAATTGCTAGCACCAGAGCTTCCTCTTACTCTTTTATTTAAAAAAGGGGAATTTGATTTAGAAGAAGCTATTCGCTCAAAATATCCAATCATTGGCATCGAATCAAGGGATGTAACACGACATATTGTAAATAAACTCCACCGAAGTGGTAAGCATGTTCATGTTTATTTTACGGATATGAAAACACAAAAAAAGGAACAAATCAGAATGAAAAAATACCGCGTCGATGGGTACTTTACAGATTACGCACTTTATACACAAAAAATACTAATGGACACAATTCCGACGGCCAAAAATAGTGAATGAACCTGTCATTCTTTATAGACTGAATACGAAAAGAACGTTAAGATGGAGTGAATTCAATGTTGAATAGTGTTATGGAGGATACGATGGAAACAACGATTACTAAAATTAATAAAGAAGAAGCATGGGAAATTAGGCATATCGTCATGTGGCCTGAAAAAGATTTTGATTACATTAAATTAGAAGACGATGACAACGGGATTCATCTTGGGCTTTTCAAAGATAAGAAATTGATCTCTGTTATTTCCCTTTTTATTAATGAGCAAGAAGCCCAATTTCGAAAGTTTGCAACCCTCCTTGAAGAACAAGGAAAGGGATATGGCAGTGCATTGTTACACTATTGTCTAGAAGAAGCAAAAAGACTGGGCATCAAAAGAATATGGTGCAATGCCAGGGAAAATAAAACCGATTTTTATAAAAAATTTGGGTTAGAAGAAACCACTTTTAGTTTTACCAAAGGTGGCAAATCATATGTCATCATGGAGAGAATTTTATAGCAAAAACTCTCCGGCACTGCTCAGATTGGCTAACTGGATAGTCCGTTTTGGTAAATACACCCCTTGTTAAAATAAAGGCATATCAGCACTTGGATAGGAAAATCTAATGAAAGAGGAGAATCATATCCTTAATTACGTTAGGAGAGAAATGAATGGATACAATATGGCTAGAATATGCCTGGGCATTATTAATCCTAATAGGCTTAGAAGGCCTTTTATCGGCTGACAATGCCCTTGTACTAGCAGTTATTGCCAGACATTTACCAGAAGATCAGAAAAAAAGAGCGATTAATTATGGTATATTGATGGCCTTTGTTTTCAGGTTTGCTGCACTTTTTGCCATTTCTTTTATTGCAAATGTGTGGCAAATCCAGGCAATAGGGGCCCTTTATCTCCTCTATCTAGGATTAAAGCATGTCATTCAAGCGAAGTTTGGTAAAGACAATAAAAATATCCATGAGGACGATAAGAAGGAAGCAGCGGGTAAAGGCTTCTGGCCAACAGTGGGGAAAATTGGATTAGCTGACCTTGCTTTTGCAATTGATTCCATTTTAGCAGCGGTTGCACTTGCCCTTGGGCTTCCTGATTCACCACTTGGTGATATTGGAGGAATGGACGGAGGACAGTTCATTGTTGTCGTTCTTGGAGGTATTGCAGGTCTGATTCTCATTAAGTTTGCAGCAACTTGGTTTGTCCAATTGCTTGAAAAGCGACCAGCACTTGAAACAACAGCGTATGCTATCGTCGCGTGGGTAGGGGTTAAGCTAGCTGTGATTACTCTTGCCCATGAAGACATAGGTGTCTTAGACCATGACTTCCCTCATAGTACCTTGTGGACCATCATTTTCTATGGAGTCTTAGTCGCAATTGCTTTAATCGGTTGGTTTGCACCAAGTAATAAGCAACATCCAAAAGGCAAAGCATCTTAGGTGCTAAAAGTCTTTTTAAAAAAATAAATATAAGCTTTTAAAGGTGTGATCTCCGAGGGAGTCACACCTTTTTGTCGAGGGAATTGGGAATTGAAACTTCTGTCGATGTGTTACATATAACTTTTTTGCTAGTGCTCTAGGGTTGGGGAAATATCTTTGTCATTCAAAATGGAAAGGTATACGAAGTAAAAGATGATATATCAATAAATCAAATCAAGCTTGGTAAGCCAGTGTTTTTAGGTTATAGCTGATTTGTATTTTTAAAAAATTTAACACGCGTTTACAAATTGGCTCAATTTATGTTATTGAAATCCACGGAATGAGGTTTATTAAAAGCTAAAAAAACACAGAAATAATTAAGGTTTATAATAATAAGTGGAGTAAAGAGAATTTAGAATATTTAAAAAAACGTTGACAACCTTTAACGATAGGATTAGAATAAAAAACAAACAATAAACACGTGTTCACGGAAGTGGGAGGTATTCTTGAAAAGAAATAAAATTAATAGCACACAAATTGCTAAGCTTGCAGGTGTATCAAGAAGTACAGTAAGTAGAGTAATTAATAATTATCCTAGTGTTCCACCTGAGACTAGAGAAAAGGTAATGAAAGTCATTAAAGAATATGATTATTTTCCCAATATGTCTGCGCAAGTACTTGCAGGTAAAAATATGAGGACCATTGGATTATTCATAATCGATAAGGGAAGTGTATCAAGTGACTCAACTAGCAACACACTTATAACCAGTGTCATTGAAGAGGCATCAAAGCATGATTATTATGTTTTAACTAATATTATTCAAGATTGTAAGTCTCCTAATAATATAGAACGGGTAAAATCCGTTTTTTATCAGAGTAGAATTGATGCAGGTATCTTTATGGGGACTGACAATCATGAGCCCTTAATTGAGGAACTAATTGCAGAGGGGTTTATCTTGGGGATTGTGGATCAGGATATGCCAGGAAGAAATGAACCGAATCGAATTGTTTATAGTTTTGATAATGAAAACGGTGCCAAGAAAGCTGTCGATTATTTAGTTAGTTTGAATCATAGAAAGATAGGGATAATTAACGGTAATCTAAAACGACATGCAGGTATTGCAAGATACAATGGCTTTCTTGCGGCGATGAAACATCATTCCTTACCTGTTCAAAGAGAATGGATTTTGCAAGCGGATTTTAACAGCACTGAAGGGTATCAGACTATGGTAAGTTTTTTAAATTCAAATGTGGAACTTCCTACAGCCTTTTTTGCAGCAAACGACAAAATAGCATTTGGTGCTATTCAGGCACTGAATGAAAATGGAATTGATGTACCAGAAGATATCTCCATCATTGGAATCGATGATAACGTTTTAAGTAAATTATTTCACCCGCCGCTAACAACTTTTAGAGCAGAGTTCAGTAATATGATGCAAAAACTTACGCTTGATGTCATAAAAACCATTGAAAAGACAAACGAAACGGGGATTAAGGTTATCATGGGGTCTGAATTAATTGTAAGAGAGTCGTGTCGCTCTCTGTAGACCCTTTAATTTTTTTATAACTATATTTCAGAATATTTTTAATATATGAATTGATAGAATTTTGTTAACGATATTTTTTTGCGTGTGTATAAACGCGTGTTCATGCGTGTTTACATAATCAAAATAAAAAAGGAGGCTTGAGAAAATTTATCTTCCGAAGCATCTAATAGTACTTCTTTATAACAATAATTTATTTAGGAGGTATGATTGTGAAAAGGTTCTTTTCAGTAAGTATAGTTTTAATTCTGGCCATGGTTTTGGTAATTACTGCTTGTTCAAATTCTGGGTCTTCATCTTCTTCAAATTCAGATGGGAATTCTAGTTCTGACGGTAGCTCTAAAGAATTTACTTATTGGTATCCTTGGGGAGGGGATTCTGAAAAATGGGATAAGGGTAGAATTGCAGATTATGAAGCTGAAACTGGGGTTGATGTAAATGATATATACGTGCCGGATGGTATAACAAATGGTAAGCTTTTATCTGCAATATCAGGAGGGAATCCCCCAGATTTAGTAGTAAGTGATGGAAATGACTATCAACTTGTTTATAGTCTTGCTTCTCAAGGTGCATTAGAGCCTCTTGATGAATATTTAGAAAATGCTGTTTTTGATCCTGATTCGGTTTTAGATGGTTTTAAAGATGTGATGGAATCACCTGATGGGAAAACGTATATTCTTCCGCAGGATTCGAACGTGAATCTATTGTTCTATAATGTCGACATGTTTGAGGCTGCTGGATTAGACCCGGATAAACCCCCAACAACAATTGAAGAACTAGATCAAATGGCAGAAGCTTTAACGAAAGTTAAAGATGATGGTGGCTTTGAAACATTAGGTTTTATCCCTTGGGTTGATGCAGGTGAGGATCCATATACATGGCCTTGGGCTTTCGGTGCAAAGCTTTATGATCCAGAATCTAATAAACTATTATTAGATGAGAAACCTTTAATTGATACGTTTAAGTGGATGGATAGCTATGCACAAAAATATAACCCTGAAAAAATTAAGTCTTTTACATCAGGATTTGGGGGAGCATTTTCTCCTGATCATCCATTCATGACGGGAAAAGTTGCTATGACAGTAACAGGAAACTGGTTTGCAAATGCACTTAAAATATACTCACCAGATACAAATTATAAAGTAGCGCCGATACCTGCTCCTCCTGAAGGAAGACAAGAAGCAACTGTATTTGGAACAAACGTATATTTTGTTCCAAAAGGAGCAAAAAACCCACAGGAAGCGATAAATTTTGCTTTATATGGAAATCAAGACAAAGTGTTAGCGGAAAATATTAATATTTGGAGATCTATTTCTATTTGGAAGGAAAAATCAGAGGATATAAATTGGGATGGAGACCATGTATATGATACTGTCCTTAAAGTGGCTGCCTCACCAGAGTCAGGTCACCCAGCCCTAACGTCAGTAGCTGGTGAAATGGCGGATGAACTCACTAGCATTCGAGATAATGTGATTTATAATCACGCTGACCCAGAGCCAATCCTTCAACAGGCTCAGAAAAAGTTACAGGATAAAATTGACAAAAAATAAATTGTCCCCAGATTTTGTTTAGACAAAATCTGGGTCAGTTAGAAATGTTAGGAAGGAGACTTATTTCATATGACACTTCCAGTTGAGAAATCAAAAACACAAAAAGACGTTTATTACAACCATAGTCAAACGACAGTATTTAAAAAAAGTATTAGTAAGTTTTCAGTCTATCTGATTTTAATCCTCTTTTCTTTAGCTTTTATTGTTCCATTTCTTTGGCTTATATCAGGCTCTTTAAAGAGTAGTTCAGAACTCTTTGCCAATCCACCAGTTTGGATTCCGAAGGAATTAAAATGGTCCAATTACTTAGAGGCATTTACATCCTTTCCGTTTTTTTTATATTTGAAAAACACAATAATTATTGTTGTTCTGACATGTATAGGAGCTGTTCTTTCTAATTCATTAATCGCTTATGGATTCTCTAGAATAGAATGGAAAGGACGAGATTTTGTTTTTGTGATTGTTTTGGCAACGCTAATGCTCCCTTTCCAAGTTATTATGGTCCCATTATTCCTTTTGTTTAAAGAAATTGGCTGGATTGGAACATTTAATCCTTTAATTATACCGCACTTTTTCGGTAATGCTTTCTTTATCTTCCTACTGAGGCAGTTTTTTTTAGGAATACCAAAAGAACTTTCCGAAGCAGCTAGAATAGATGGTGCCAATGAATTCACTATTTATTGGAGAGTAATTCTACCATTGTCTAAGCCGATTTTAGCAACTGTCGTAATCTTTCAATTTATCGATGCTTATCGAGATTTCTTAGGGCCACTAATATTCTTAAGTGATAGTAAAATGTATACGCTTTCGTTAGGCGTTCAACAAATTATGTCACAAAATGACCCAAGGTGGGGCTTGCTTATGGCTGTTGGTGTGGCAATGACACTGCCAATCATCGTTATCTTTTTCTTTCTTCAAAAATACTTTATTGAAGGAATTACTTTTACTGGTTCAAAGTGATAAACAGTTAAATTTCAATGAATTAATTTTTAACAAACGGGGGTGTTAAATTTATGAATATAAAAAGAAGGAATTTGAGAAATGGACTTCTTTTTATTTCTCCTTGGATTATTGGTTTTCTATGTTTTACTGCATTTCCAATGATTAGTTCATTTTATTATTCAATGACGGAGTATAATTTAATTTCTGAACCAGTGTTTGTTGGATTTGAAAATTATCAAAAGCTTCTATTTGAAGATGATTTATTCTATAAAGTTTTAGGAAACACCTTGTATATGATATTTATTGGATTATCAATTACGACAATTTTTACAATCTTTATTGCTGTTATTCTTAACACAAAAGGTATTAAAGGAATTTCCTTTTTTAGAATTATCTTCTTTATTCCAACACTTGTTCCATTTGTTGTTCTTGCAATTTTATGGATATGGGTATTACAACCAGAGTCAGGTGTCGTAAACTCAATACTTGGTATTATCGGTATTGAAGGGCCTGGATGGTTTGCTAGTCCGACTTGGGCCAAGCCAGGCTTTATAATGATGTCGATTTGGATGTCTGGAAATATGGTCTTAATCTATTTGGCGGCTTTAGGTGATATCCCTAAATCGTTATACGAAGCAGCATCTATTGATGGCGCCAATATATTTAGAAAAATATTACATATTACTTTACCAGGATTAAGACCAGCGATTCTATTTAATTGCATTACGGGGATGATTGGAGTATTTCAATCTTTTGCTGAGGCTTTTATTATTACTGATGGTGGTCCAGACAATTCTACATTGTTTTATTCACTCTATCTCTATCGTAATGCATTTCAATACTTTGAAATGGGGTATGCTTCTGCCCAAGCATGGATACTATTAGTTATCGCTTTAATCATGACTATGACCTTCTTTAAACTTTCAAAAAAATGGGGATTTGATAATTAAGATTTTAATGAGAAATTTCCTGTTTTTATTCTAGTTAGTAAAAATTAATTAACCAATATGATGGTTATTCCATTTTAAAAAAGGAGAAATCAATAATGACAAATAATGCTAAAATTCAAAACGGTGTGTTAGGTACAAAGGTAATTGCTCAAATTGGTATTTTGGTGAATGATATTGAAACCGTGTCCAAAGCATATGCAGATTTCTTTGGGGTTGAAAAACCACAATGGAATTGGACTGACCCTGTGGATGTTGCTCAAACAGAGTTCAATGGTGCTCCTTCAAAAGCTCGTTCAAAATTAGCATTTTTTGATATGGGTTCTATTCAGTTAGAATTGATTGAACCAGATCAGCATCAAAGTACGTGGAGAAATTACCTTAATGAACATGGCGAAGGACCGCACCATATTGCCTTTGTTGTTGAGGGGTTGAAAGAAAAAATTGCATTGATGGAAACAAGAAATATGCCTTTAGTCCAAAAAGGCGAATATACAGGTGGGCGCTATGCATATATGGACACTTTCAAAGATCTAAAAATTTTAATTGAGCTTCTTGAGAATGATAAGAAATAGGGGGGGAAACATTGAATAATATTTCCAATAATCATCTTATGAAAATTGGGTTGGTAGTAAATGATATTTACGCTACTGCAAAGAAATTTTCAGAACTATTTGGTGTCGAAATGCCTGAGATTATATTACCACCTGAAGAATATAAGGTGGATTCAACAGGTGAAACATATACTGTTTTTCGTGGTAACCATGTTCCAGCTAGGGTTAAAATTGCGAATCTTCAAATGGGGTCTGTCACTTTAGAGTTATTGGAACCACTTAATGAACCGAGCCCCTATACAGAATTTAAGGAGAAGCACGGACAAGGGGTTAATTTTATCACTTTCACTGTCAATGGATTTGAAGAGCATATTAAATTTCTCGAAGGAAAAGAAATTCCTTTAGTACATATAGGGGAATATGGGGCTGGTCGATATTGTTTCTTTGACTCAGAATCCCAATTGGGAGTTATGTTAGGAATTCAAGAATTAGGAAGTAAGTCGGTTAAGTCTTAAGAGATTAGGAGGTTTATATGAAAATATTAATCACAGGTGCTAATCGTGGTCTAGGACTCGCCTTGACAACTGAGGCAATAAAAAGGGGACACACCGTTATAGCGGGTGTGCGAAACCCCGAACGCGGAGCAGAAGCATTAAGAGAACTAGGTACAGAATATCAAAATCAGATCATGATTTTACCGCTGGATGTTGAGAATGAAGTCAATTGTTTCGAAGTCTCAAAACAGTTAGAAGCAGAAAAAATTGCCCTTGATGCTATTATTAACAATGCAGCAATTTTAAATGAACGTGGAAAACCAATTGAAGAATTGGATATAAAGAAAGTAGAGCAGTCTTTTCAGATTAACTTGTTTGGTCCAATGAGAGTAATTAAGAATTTTCTACCACTATTGGAGAAGGGACCCAATTCTATTATCCTTAACATCTCATCTGAGGCTGGGAGCTTTCAAAATGCATACGGAGGCGATTATCCATATGCATTATCAAAATGTGCAATTAATATGTTTTCTGAACAATTACGGAAATATTTATCTAATAATCAAGTATCAGTTTTTGCTGTACACCCTGGATGGATTAAAACAGATATGGGCGGAGAAGAAGCTCCAGGAACACCAGAGGATTCTGCAAGAGGCATACTAGATATTATTGAGAGAAAAAAGGAGCTTATTGGTTCTCCAACTTTTATAAATTTTAAAGGAGAACCTATGACTTTATAAGAATTAAACAAGGCTTTAGAAAGAAATTTATTTAGAAAAAATGGGGAGAGCATGTTATGAAAAGAATTGTTGTACTTTTAGGTGATTATTATCATTCATACGAGCATAGTAAGGCTTCCGTCAATAGGGCACTAGAATTATTAAATGCTAAAGAGAAATTTGAATTGATAGAAATTCAGTCAGATCAGTTAACAAAGGAGTTGGAGCGACAACCCGATGCTGTTATATTATTTAAAGAAAATCGTGTGAATCCGACTGATAAGAAAGTTGAAAATTGGATGACTGAGGAAATTAGTCAAGCGATTTGCCAATATGTTAAGCGAGGAGGTGGCTGGTTAGCGTGGCATTCAGGGCTTGCTTCCTATTCTGTTGAAGGAGCCTATATCGAGATGTTAAGAGGTTATTTTGAATATCATCCAGAGAATCATTCTCTAGTTAAGTATAGTGGCGTACAAGGTGAAGATATTTTCGGCTCTATTTCCTTTGAAATTGAGGATGAGCATTATTTTGTGAATGTTAAGGAAGGGGAAACAAATATCTTTTTGAAATCAGACTCCGAAGAAGGGAATTCAATTGGAGGATGGTACCATAATTATGGACGAGGTCGAGTATGCTGTCTTGTCCCCGCTCATACTTATAATGGGCTTCTAAATGAGAATGTAACAGGTTTATTAGCTAAGACGATTAAGTGGGTAAGTTGTTAGGGGAGGTCGTTAAGTTTCCATGTTGGACAGAGCAATTCGATTATCGATGGTCTGTTTTAGGAAAGAAGTATATCTCCTAAACTCTTAATAATAATTTTACTGTAACAGTAGAAGAACTATTAGCTTCCAAGGGCGTAATAGAATTTTAGTCAACTTCCTTTTCTAACATGGCAGAAGAATTGTAAAAAGTTATAGGGAATTTAGGCTCTGGTTAATGTAATTATTAATTGAAGAGATAGGAAACTGTTAATAAGGGATAGCTAAAATAACTATCCCTTTTTTGAACTATATCTTCTTGGGATCTTTTATTTGTTTAATAAAGGACGCATAACCATACAATGTTAATTCATCTAAATCGGGTAGAGTCTCTATGATACTTACGCCCCAAAAACTGGGTTTACAAACTACCTGAAAGCAATTATTTTATAAATGAGTAACTTCTTTAACTATAATACATCTCTGGAGGAACAGATAAAACAAAAATTAAGAAAATCACAAACAGACAAATCGATTATGGGTGTCTGCGGCGGGATTGCAGAGTTTTTTGGAATTTCTTCTTTCGCAGTGAGATTTATTTTTATTTTATTACCAGCAAATTTGTTCATTTATATCCTACTGGCTAATACGATGCATGAGAGCCCTCCTTCACTATATTAATTATTACCAATCAGAAAAGGTGAGATGGATGGAAAGAATTTATGGTCTAGCCCCGGTCGTTGGCAATGACCCAAGAGTATTGATTCTCGGTTCGATGCCAAGCGAACAGTCCCTTCAAAAACAAGAGTACTACGGAAACAAGCGCAATCATTTTTGGACAATCATGTTAGAGCTATTTAACAGTCATGAACGATCAGATTATGAGGAGAAGATTTCCTTTCTAAAAAAACATAAGATAGCCCTTTGGGATGTGTTACATAGTTGTCATCGTGAAGGTAGTTTAGATGTGAATATTAAAAATGAAGAACCGAACGAAATAGAGGCTTTTGTAAAAGAGTACCCAACCATTCGTTTAATCGTTTGTAATGGGTCAAAAGCGTTTAAAAGTTATCAAAAATACATTGGAATTAATCGGTTTCCAGGAGTTGAAGTAATCAAGCTTCCATCCACTAGTCCAGTCCCTGGTAAATATAACAAAACTCTTGAAGGTAAAATCCAAGAGTGGAAAGTCATCAAAAAGTATTTATCCGACACGTAACGGGCAGTATGACTCACACTAGAAGATTGTATAAAGATAATCACGAGAACAACTGCCCAGACAGGTCGATTCAAGAACAAATACGAAGATCGCCACGTACGTGCGGCTACTTTTATCTGACAGCTTGAACGGAGCTCATCCCAACGTTGGGAGGTTTTACTTTATAACACTTTTGTTAGGTCCTCTTCGATTTTTGCGGGTTCTGTTTGAGGGGCATAGCGTTCCACAACTTGGCCATTACGATCAACTAAAAATTTAGTGAAGTTCCATTTAATTGCGTTAGACAACACGCCTTTTTTCTGTTCCTTCAGATATTGAAACAAAGGATCAGCATTTTCGCCATTTACATCAATTTTTGCAAACATGGGAAAGGAAACACCATAATTCATTTTACAAAAAGAAGTTGTCTCCTCAATGTCCTCAAACTCCTGATTCCCAAATTGAGCGCATGGGAACCCAAGAACAACTAATCCATCACTTTGATACTTTTCATAAAGCTCCTGTAGACCCTCAAATTGTGGAGTTAATCCACATTTACTTGCTGTATTAACAATTAGAAGCGGCTTTCCCTTATAATCCTTTAGAGACTTGGTTTCACCATTCACCATTTTAACGTCAAAATCGTATACATTTGTCACATTTTCCACTCCCTTATGTACGAATTACATTAATCGTAAATTATCGAGGAGGTGAGAATCAAGTTTGGAGTCTTAGATGAAGAGAAAGGATATGCATTCACATCAAAAAAACTGTGAAGATAACTCACAGTTTTACTCCTCTACAATCTCAATTTTGTTAGCTGTTGCCTGAGCTGGTGCAGATTCTCGGATTCCATCCTTAATCCCAATCTTTACTTTTTGTCCAACCTCGAGCTTTGAAATAACTGACTGATCTACAGCACTCACATCGACAAAGATACTTGAATAATAGTATTCATCTTGAATTTCATTTGCGGATTTTTTCTCGAATTCCTCACCTGTAATATGCTCATTCACAAGGATTCGATCCTCAATCTCAAGTATATAAGCGGTGATCGACATATCAGAAACATCTTCATTTTGATTACTCAACCCACATCCAACAAGTGACATCATGGAAACAACAAAAAGAATAACAAATCGTTTCATTTTCTCACCTCACTCTATTTGGCGAAATGTATGATGAAAAGTTTCATAAAAAAATCCCGAAAATAATTGTAAATATATGTTAAACTATTGGAAGATAGACGTATGTCAAATTGAAACTTGGGCTAAAGTGCTCTTCAGTATTCTTCAGTATAAAAAAACACTTGGAAAATCCAAGTGTTGTCTTACTTATTAACAAAGTCTTGCTGAAGCATTTCAAGTCTACGTTCCAATTCATGTGTAAAATACTCGCGTGACTGCCTTGCATCCATATCTGGAGCAGTAATATACATAGGTTCACCGAAAATTAGCGTAGCTTTTTTGAACTTCAGTAATTCTTTAATAGTATTGGGACCGATATATGCAGCTGGAATCACAGGAACTTTGCTGCGTTGAGCAATGGTAATCGCGCCTTGTTTTAAAGCAGATTGTTCATTTGTTCGCGTTCCACTCGGAAAAATGCCAACAATCTCACCCTTCGAAAGCAATCTAGATGGAATTTTTAACACACTTGGGCCTGGATTGTCACGGTCCACTGGGAATGCGTTCAATCTAGACAAAAACCTTCCAATCCATTTATTTGTGAATAATTCCTTCTTAGCCATGTAATGAATCTGACGTGGTAATAAGGACACGCCCAACCATAAAATATCAATATAACCAGTATGTGTGCACGCAACAACATAAGCCCCATCCTTAGGCAGATGTTCCTTGTTATATACCTTAATCCCACCAGTCGCTGTAAGGATGCCTTTTACTATAGTGGCTATGAAATGATACACGTTTTATTTCCCCTTCTTAATGTCTTTCAAACTATTAAAATTATAGCATGACATGATAAAGATTAGCGAGGTGTTATATGAGAAAAATCATGGTAATCGGCATTTCTCCAGGCGTTGGTAAATCAACATTTGCTCGAAAATTAGGTAACAAAATTGAGATTAATGTGTACCATTTGGATAGTTATTTTTGGAAACCAGGCTGGGTGGAAGCACAACTTGATGAATTTATAACAGCCCAAGAGAATATTCTCATGAACGACAGTTGGATTATCGATGGCAATTATAGCAAGACCTTTGAACGTCGAGCAGAACAAGCGGACACCATCATATACCTCGAATTACCAAGATATATGTGCCTTTATCGTGTATTCAAACGTTATTTAAAACATATTGGTAAAAAGCGCCCAGACCTAGGCTGTACGGAAAAATTTGATTGGGGATTTATCAAGTTCATTTGGACGACCTACAAACCGAGACTACATAAAATGCAGGAAAGACTTGAGCAATTGTCGAAGGAAAAAAACGTGATTATCCTTAGAGGGAGGAAACAAATAGATAACTATATCAGTCAATTAGATAGTAAATAAAAAACACCCAATTTGGGTGTTTAATCTTAGATTATTTTTGACTCATCTTTTGGTGACTGAAGCTTCATTAATTCAAGCTCTGCACGCATTTTTTCTGTTTCAAGCAAGTAGTTTTCATGTTTTAATTTTTCTAGCTCTAATTCATCCTGAAGCATTTTATGTTTATATTTAGACTGAGTTTGAAAGTGGCTTGTAACAATCGCTACCAGTGGAATCGAAAAAACCATGACAACCGCAATAATACCTGTCATCTGAAAAAAACCTCCTTATCAAAACGAAACCGTTTCCTTTTATCTACTATTATACCAAATATACGGAATTATAAGCCGTTTGGTTTCAAAATGTGTAACCTTTTTTTAGAATCTTTCGTCAGTTTGGTAAATGCTTACATGGGAGGATAGTACATGAAAAAATGGATGTTGACTTTTTTACTAGGAATGACAGTTATGCTTGCTGGATGCGGAGTTAGTATATCTAGTGAACTTACAGGAGATAAACCACCTGAAACAAAGATACAAATCGGAGATCGAATATATCCAACCGTTCTTGGAACTTATTGTTGGAGTTCGAAGTTGAAAAGTGAATGCGTTGATACAGCAGGACCAGAAGGTTTATTGGAAGGAAAAGTACCTATTGCTGTCGAATCTGGTGAAGAAGTCGAGCTTGTGATGAATTATGAACCATTGCCAAACGAGATTCATTTATCGCAAATGATCAGCGATATAGAAACAAAAGTCGAGGTTGAAAATCATCGTTTCACTGCACCTACGGAACAAGGCGTGTACTACTATTATTATGGAGTTTGGTGGATGGATGAAACCGAGGAGAATGTATCAAACGGAGATGCCTTTTATGCCTTTGCGTTAGAAGTTAAATAGGAGGGGCAATAAATGAAAATTAGAAAAGCTATACGATCAGATGCTCCTGGCATTGCAAAAGTACATGTTGATAGTTGGAGAACGACCTATTCAGGAATTGTTCCAGACAGCTATCTCCAGCAATTGTCCTATGAGCCTAGAGTAAAAATGTGGGAAAAAGGAATTCCGACTGGAAATATATTTGTTGCAGAAAATAATGAAGGGGAGATTGTTGGATTTTCATGTGGTGGAAAAGAACGAAGCGGGGACTATAAGAATTATGATGGAGAACTCTATGCCATTTATATTTTAAAAGAATATCAAGGACAGGGCTTGGGAAGAAAGTTAGTCATTCCTGTCGTTCAGCAACTTTTGGACAAGGAAATTCATTCAATGCTAGTATTAGTATTAGAGGAAAATAAAGCTTGTCATTTTTACGAAGCACTTGGGGCCAAAAAATTAGATTCCATTGAGGTTGAAATTGGCGGACTCAAACTGAAAGAAGCCGTATACGGATGGGATGATTTGAATACAAGTTTCCAAACGAGTAAATAGGAGGACCAACATGCTTGCAACGATTGAAAAAGTAGAACCAAATTACATAGCAACATTTGAACGCCATTACCCTCATTCTGTGGGTGCGGTTTGGGACATGCTAACTGTCAATGACCAATTACAAACTTGGTTTTCAGAACTGACAGTAGATAACCTTAGAAAAGGTGGTCGCATCCTATATGATATGGGGAATGGAAATTTTGAGGAAATGATGATTACTGATCTAAGCGATCATTCCGTTTTGGAATTTACATGGGGTGATGATCGTGTTCGTTTCGAACTTACCCCTGAACAGGATGGATGTAAGCTTTTATTGAATGAAACCATCACTAGAATAACCGGCCACACTCCAAGAGACTTAGCGGGTTGGCATGTATGTCTGGATGTCATCGGTGTATTACTTAGCGGAAAACAGGTTGAAAATCGTAAACACCTTTGGGAGCCCATATACGAAAAGTATGTTGAAGCCATCGACAATTTAATGAAGTGATAAGTGAAAAGAAGCCAATCCCAATAGGGAGGTGGCTTCTTTTTTGTTAATGAGGGATAAAGTGAAAAATATTCAAAAAATTAAAGGGAAATGGGTGTCTGGCTCGAATAAAGTACATAGTAAGGAGATTGACCGATGACTTTTATTTTGATCTCAATTATCGTGATTGCAGGAAGTTTATCTGTTTTATTGAATTAGGTCGAAAGAAAAAAACGAGTAATCAGTTCACACCATTTGATATGAGCACGGAACAACTGGAATGAAGACGATAAAAGGAGGACATGAAAATGACGCAAAAACTCCTGCGGGTTGGAACCACATACATCCCAGTCTCAAATGTAGAGCGTTCTTCAGCATGGTATACAGAAAAACTTGGGGCCACGCTCAACTATATGGATGAGGATAAAGCGATTATGGATCTTGCAGACCAAAGCTTTTTTCTACTAAAGGCGCAAGCAGGGCAAACTTCAAATTTCGTGGATTCCAACGGAAGAGAGCACTTTTCTCTAACTTTTGAGGTGGATGGTTTAACAGCTTTAGAGAATCTACATAAAGAATTCACACTATGTGAAATCGCAATAGAGAAAATCGAAGACCGTGGTCATGCTGGGAAGAACTTTGTTTTTCGTGATCCTGACGGCAACATATTCGACGTTTGGAGCGAACTAAGTCCACAATTTAAAAAGAGAGGTTAAAAGTATGAATGCATTATTAGTAATCGACGTCCAAAATGGAATTGTAAATTTCAAAGATTTTAGTGAAGAACTTACTAAAATTAATCATATTATTCAAGACTTTAAAACGGAAAAGCTACCTGTAATCATGGTACGTCATTTTGACGATGTGGAGGAAAGCCCCTTTTATCGAGATTCTGAAGGGTCTGAGCTTCATGAGTCCGTTAAAGACCAGGCAGATTATGTCATTGAAAAGACAACTCCAAGCTCCTTTTTTAAAACAAATCTTGCCACACTTCTAGAGGATTTAGGAGTTAAAAAGGTTTTCATTACAGGCTTTAACACGGAATTCTGTTGTATGTTTACCGCGATTTCAGCCTTTGACCGTGGGTACGAGGTTACATTTATTGAGGATGCAACGGGAACAGTGAATGAAGGAGAAACCTATGAAATGGCAGACCTTGATATTAGAGACTTTGTTGGAACTGCATTACAATGGTCAGATGTGATTGAAGTGTTAGACTTTGAGGAATATCAAGAAATATATAGTAAAAAATAAAACCCTCCGTAAATGGAGGGTTTTATACTTCAATGATAAACGGCAAAATCATCGGCTTTCTTTTCGTCTGAGCAAATAAGTATTGCCCGACTGCCTTTTTGATTTCTCTTTTCATTGCATTCCATTGGTATTTGTTTTCACTTTGGAGATCAAGGATCGCCTTTTTCACAAGGCGGTTTGTCTCTCGTAGTAGCACTTCTGAGTCTCGGTTGAATACAAATCCACGAGTGATCGTATCTGGACCCGAGAGTATTTTTTGGTCTCTTTTACTAAGTGTGACAACAATAACGACCATTCCGTCTTCAGACAGTTGCTTGCGGTCACGTAGTATAATATCGCCGACGTCACCGACACCAACCCCATCAACATAGATATCGCCAGAAGGGACTTTTCGGGTCTGTACGGCCTCCTTATTTTTAACATCCACTACATCACCATTTTGAATGATAAAAATATTTTCTGGTTCTACTCCAACAGAGACAGCGAGCGATTTGTGCTGATGGAGCATTCGATATTCCCCATGAATCGGAATAAAATAAGTTGGCTTCATCAAGCTCAGCATGAGTTTTAATTCTTCCTGATATCCGTGCCCAGAAACATGCATCCCATTTGCGCTACCTCCGTATAGAACGACCGCACCTAGCTGGAATAAATTATCGATAATACGGGATACATTTTTTTCATTACCAGGGATTGGCCCTGCCGCAAGTATGACAGTATCTTCAGGAAGAATTTGCACATCCCGGTAGCTTGCATTCGAAAGACGGGCAAGTGCAGCCATCGGTTCCCCCTGACTACCTGTACATAAGACACAGACTTTCTCAGGTGCGAGGTTGTTCACTTCTTGTGCATCAATCAGCATCCCATCTGGTATGTTAAGATAGCCACGCTCAACAGCAACATCGACCACATTTACCATACTTCTTCCTAGCAATGCGAGCTTTCGATTCGTTTTTATAGCAGCATCGACAACTTGCTGCACCCGACTAATATTGGAAGCAAATGTTGAGACAAACACTTTGCGAGATGCTTTCATAAACGCTTCCTCTATACGGTTTCCAACCGTTAACTCAGTTGGAGTTGAACCAGGTCGCTCTGCATTTGTACTTTCCGATAATAATACGAGCACACCCTCACGCCCTATCTCTGCCATTCGATGAAGATCTGAATGCTGGTCATTAACGGGGGTCAAATCAAATTTAAAGTCCCCTGTATGGACAACCCTACCTTCTGGGGTGTCGAACACAATCCCGAGGCAATCTGGGATACTATGATTCACCTTGAAAAAGGAAACCACTATTTTTCCGAATTCAAGCTTTGAGTCCGCATCAATGGGCTGCAACTCTGAATCTGCTAAAAGGCGATGCTCCGTAAGTTTTAATTCAATTAGCCCTAATGTAAAGCGTGTTGCATAAATCGGTACATTAAGCTTCTTTAGAAAATAGGGAATCCCGCCAATATGGTCCTCATGTCCATGTGTAACGAGTAGCCCACGAATCTTCTCCTGATTTTCCTCTAAATAGCTTAAGTCTGGTATGATCAAATCAATCCCTAATAGGCTCTCATCAGGAAACTTACCTCCACAATCGATCACGAGGATATCATCGTCATACTGCAACACATACATGTTTTTCCCAATCTCATTAATTCCACCAAGTGCAAAAATGGATAATCGATTATCCAAATCTCTCGCCTCCAACCACTTAAATAGTGTTTTTAGTTTTACCAGAGGCTAATGGAATTATTTATGGGTTATGACAGAATATGTTAAAATTATAAGGTCTGGTGAAATGTCTCATTTGAAATTTATCAATTTTGATTGCAAGAGAAATAGGAGGGGGTGGAACGATGATTTATAAGTTAATTATGCTTGTTTTAGTGTCAATTCCAATCGGTATGTTAGGTGATTCCTATTTACGGAGGAAATTTAAAATCGAAAAAAGAGAAAGATGGTCCCATTCGGTCAATAAAGTCCAGACGGGTATGGAGATAGCCCTTTTTGTCGTCTATTTAATTGGACTATGGTTCGCTTTAGATTA
Source organism: Bacillus nitroreducens (assembly GCF_964021195.1). Lineage (NCBI taxonomy): Bacteria > Bacillati > Bacillota > Bacilli > Caryophanales > Bacillaceae > Bacillus > Bacillus nitroreducens. The sequence goes on from NZ_CAXHYI020000003.1 coordinate 1,779,130, forward strand.
TATATTTTTTTATATGATGGGGTTCTTCACGGTCCTTTATTCACTCCGCGCCTTCATGCACTGGAAATATAGACCCGAGAAAAAGCAATACATCCTTTTTATATACGATTCTGTCATGTTATTTTTAACCATACCAGTGGCGTATTGGTGGATATTTGGTTGACTATGGTTAAAACAGTAAAAGTTGAAGTAGGAACTTAATTTCAACTAAAACCACATTTAAAACAGTTTTACAAAACAATAAAAGCGGGCTTCAAGAAAAGTCACTTGTTGAAGGTTTTTTGCTGCTTTTGTAGAATTATCCTCTATATTAAAAGAAAGGAGTATGCACATGAACAAAAAAGTGTTAGAAATTCCTCTTAGACTTAGAAAATTAGAAGCTTTGATTAGGAGATTGCCAGACTCACATCCAAAACTTCAAGAAATAAGCGACGAGTACGGGAGAAGAATGTCAGGATACCGAGGGGAACAGTCTTTACAATACTATTTAAGCTTATTAAAACAGAGTAACTATTTTATTTTCCACAACCTACGTCTGCCAGATATATCTGGTAAACACTTTTTTGAAATTGACATTCTTTTAATTAGTTCCACTTTTTTATCAATCATTGATGCTAAACATTATCGCGGTGAATTATATTTTGACGGAAGGTTTGAACAGTTAATTCAAACATATAAGGATACAAAAAAATCATTTCAATGTCCTGTCACTCAAATTAACAGGCACCAACTCCAGTTAACTAGACTTCTTAATACCTTCAAATTACCTCCAACTCCAGTCGAATCCCTTGTGGTCTTTACCAATCCAAATGCTATTATCGATGCTAGTAGGGATTTTAAACATTATAATAAAGTCATAAAAACCCCAAGTTTCCTCCAGAAGATCGAGTTATTTGAAAAGCGGAATCAAGAAGAGAAATTTGATAAAAAGCAACTTCAAAAACTTTCAAAAATGCTCCTAAAACGGCACACGCCTCATGATCAAGACATACTTACGCAATTTGAAATTAAACCGCATGAACTTCTTAAAGGTGTCCGTTGCCCAAAATGTCATTTTCTCCCGATGAGACGAAAACAACGATCTTGGACTTGTCCGTCTTGTCATTATTCTTCATACAAACCCTATGCCCACTCATTAAATGAGTACATACTTCTCTTTGGAAACTCAATAACGAATCGACAGTTGCGGGATTTCCTTGGCATAGAATCGATTTCTACTGCAAAATACATCCTAACTTCCTTAGGACTATCTTACACTGGGAGTTTTAAAGATAGAGTCTACTCTTTAACTGAAGATGATATAAAAAAACTGCTCAAATAGTCTAAAAGAAGGTGTATGCATAATATTACTGTCACTATCTGAAAAATACTGTCACTATTACAGATTTACTGTCACTATCCGAATTTTACTGTCACTATAGAAAAAATACTGTCACTAGCAATTTCAAATCAAAACAAAAAGCAGGAATCCCCACCCGACGTCTTGAAAGAAGTATAATTGTCAATTATACATACTAGTAAGGAGGCCAAATCAATGTATGAACTAAAAACAAAAGAAAATGAAGCGAGTGTCATTGAGTTTATTGAAAGTGTAGAGAACCCAAAAAAGAAAGAAGATGCTTATAAATTACTAGATATTTTCACAGAGACAACAGGTTACCCAGCTAAAATGTGGGGAACGAGCATCATTGGGTTTGGTTCTTATCATTATAAATATGAATCAGGCCATGAGGGGGATGCACCGCTTGTAGGCTTTTCACCACGCAAGGCAAAAGTTAGTTTGTATTTTGCACCAGGAGATGAAAAACGAGAGGAGATTCTCCAACGATTTGGTAAGTATACGACGGGAAAGGCCTGTGTGTATATTAATAAGATTGCCGATATTGATGTTGAAGTACTTAAGGAACTAATTCAACAATCCATTGCATTTTTACAAGAAAAGTATCCAAATGAATAAGAAAAACTTATAAAAAACAATAATATTTATCAAATTTTGTTATCCCTTAAAGTGGAGTACGATAGGCTTATCAAGCCATTTAGGGGGATAACGATGTCTTATATAATAAAAGCAATCGACCATATTCAGCTTGCTGCACCAAAAGGCAGTGAAGAACAAGCACGTCATTTTTACCAAGCAATCTTAGGTTGTAAAGAAATCCAAAAGCCTGAGACACTTCGTAAAAATGGAGGTGTGTGGTTCTCATATGGAACAGTCCAAATCCACATCGGTATTGAGGATCAATTTACGCCTGCTAAAAAAGCGCATCCTGCCTTCGAAGTCCAGCATCTTAAAGCTCTAAAAGCGCATCTTGAAAACAATCACGTGACGGTAATAGACGATCACAATCTACCAGGTGCAAACCGCTTTTATGCACATGACCCGTTCGGAAATCGTCTGGAGTTTCTAGAATGGAAGTAACAATGTTGCTGATTAGAATCCAAAAAGAAGCGGAATGGAAAATCTTTGAGAAAAGTTTGGGATAGAGTAGCATGTGGGATCATTAAAAGAAACTCTGCATTCTAGACCAAAACTAATCAAACGAATATGAATGAACACCGAGCTGATTGCCTACAATATGGCTAATGTTGTATTTTGCCAAAGTTGGAGGTGGTCAAGTTGGCTAACGATTCAAAAAAAGAAAGCATGGATATTTTTTCAAATGGAGCACTACGTGGGAAGCCCTATCTCGATATCGATCGCACTATTAGCGAAGGTCTTTCAGCGTATGTAGATAAAGAAACAAAGAAAGAGGATGTGTAGAGGCTAAACGCCTCTATTTTTTGTGAAGGAGGAGGAGCTAGAAATGGAAAAAATACAAAAAATCACAACCAATCTATGGTTCGATGATCAGGCGGAAGAGGCAGCGAACTTTTATACTTCTATCTTTAAAAATTTATCTATCCAGCGAATCGCTCGTTATGGGCAAGAGCGGCACGAAAGTATGTCAGAAGGTAAAGTTATGACTGTGGAATTTGAATTAGAAGGTCAAAAGTTTGTCGCTCTAAATGGCGGGCCAAGATATAAATTTACGGAAGCTATATCGTTTATTGTCAATTGTGAGACACAAGAAGAATTAGATTATTTTTGGGAGAATCTTTCTGAGGGTGGTGACCCCCAAGCACAAGTCTGTGGATGGTTAAAAGATAAGTTTGGTGTTTCGTGGCAAGTTGTGCCAAGCATGTTAAACGAGTTGATTAACAATGAGGAACCAAAAAAATCAGAAAGAGTCATGAAAGCTCTCCTTCAGATGAAGAAAATTGATATAGAACAATTAAAAAACGCATAAGAGGGATAGAAAAAAGGATGTCCAACGGCGGACATCCTTTCCTATTTAGCGTCCCAGATAGGAATCGAACCTACGACCTACAGCTTAGGAGGCTGTCGCTCTATCCTACTGAGCTACTGGGACATGGATTATTTTAATTATAGTATCTTTTTTCAATATAGGTCAATAAAAAATCCATTTTCCGACAGGAAAATGGATGAGTGTCATCAATAAGGAAAAGCCACAATTGCCGTAATACCCTAAGAAAGTTTAAAACCACCACTCCTCAAAGTGGGTGTTTGCAGAAACGTTCCTGTATGTCCTTCATGTCGCCATGGACGAAGGCTTGCCATTCCAGTTTCGATGTTAAACTCCCTATTCCAGTTCAAAGGTTAAACTTTATTATGATTACGAACAATGTAGCTTGTATTTGTATACTACACGATTGAAACGATGAATGCAAATGTAAATAAACTCCAATTTGTTGAACTTTGTCAAAGGTGTATGTAAAAGAACATGGTATTAGCTCCAACCTTGATGAAACAGTGGTTATTTCTAGGGAAATAAAAGATATTTGTCGAAAAAATATTCCAGGATTCCTACAAATTTGCATATATCCATTCAACTTGAAAAATACTAAGACAAAACGACGAGGAGTTTGAAAATGAAATCCAACAATGTACAACTTAGTTCAGCTGAAATAGGAAAGCTTTGGGCGGTCTATATGGGAAACTCCATGGCCATTTGTGTATTATCCTACTATCAAAAACACTGTGAGGATCAGGAAATTAAGGAAATCCTTAAAATGGCTAAGGGCCTATCTGAAAAAATTATTGAAGAAATTACGAAGATATTTAATAAAGAAAAGTTTCCGATTCCAATTGGCTTTGATGTCAATAAAGATGTGAATTTAGATGCCCCGAGGTTGTTTGCAGATGAATTTTATCTACATTATCTAAAATATACTGCGAAAGCAGGGTTGAGTCTTTATTCTACAGCGATTCCATTGATGATACGTCCAGACGTTAGAGATTTGTTAATTCAGATTGATAAGGATACTATTAATTTTATGGTTGCTGTTAATAAAACCTTAGAAAATAAAGGCTATTTGACGAAAGCCCCAAATATTCCTGTTCCAAAAGAGGTAAGTTTTGTGGCGAGACAGAGTTATTTAGCTGGTTTTTTGGGGGATGTACGGCCGCTACATGCTTTAGAAATTGCTCACCTTCAAGATAATATTGAGAATAATGTAACGAGTAAAGGGCTATTAATTGGATTTAGTCAGGTGGTTCAACATAAAAAAGTGAAAGATTTCATGCGGCGCGGCACAGAAATTACAATGGAACATATTAAGGAGTGTTTGGCAAAACTTCACGAAAATAATTTGCCTGGACCTCCATTACTCGATGATTTAGTCCAGCCTACTACGATCCCGCCTTTTTCAGATAAATTAATGATATTTCATAAAATTGACATGTTCTCGATGAAAATCAGATCATATGCCAATGCTACTTCTCTAAATGGTAGACGAGACATTGGATTAATGTATAGCAAATTCATCCTTGATGTTGGCAAGTATACAGAAGATGGTGCAAATATTATGATTGATGAGGGTTGGTTTGAGAAAATGCCAGAAGCAGTTGACAGAGAGGAACTGTTAGATAATAAGTGAAAAAGTCAGGCGTTCTTGCCTGCTTTTTTCGTTTATAAGAAAGGGTTTTAAACTTTCGTATTGAAACAAATACGTATAAGAGAAAAACTGACTCAACACAGCATAAAAAGACAGGAAGATAAATCAGTTTGCCGATAGTATGGAAGTAAGGGGTGAGGGAGATGAGTTGGCTAGAATCGATCCAACGGGCAATTGATTATATGGAGGACCATTTACTGGAAGAGATCTCAATTGAAAATATCGCAAATCAAGCAAATGCATCTCCATTTCATTTTCAACGAACGTTCTCGATTCTTACAGATATTACGGTTGGTGATTATCTTCGCAGACGCAGATTAACACTTGCCGCAGAAGAGTTATCGAGAACAGATATGAAAATTATTGATCTAGCCTTCAAATATGGTTACGACACTCCTGAAGCTTTTACCAAGGCCTTTCGGAAACAACATGGTGTTTCACCCAGTGCAGTACGAAAGGGGATAGGTAAGTTGCAATCATATAGCCGCCTGGTCATCCAGGTGAGCCTGAAAGGAGCAGAACCAGTGAAATATCGTATTGTTGAAAAAGAAGGATTTAAAGCGGTTGGCGTAAAACGTCAATTTTCATGTGTGAATGATGAGCATCTACGTCTTATTCCGAAGCTATGGGAAGACGTAAATTCAGATGGCACCTGTGATTCATTAATACCCTTGATGAATGGTGAATTAAAAGGGATTTTAGGTGTTTGTGTGAGTGAGACAAAAGATAGAACGATTGATTACTGGGTAGCGGTAGAGAATGTAGAAGGTTCATCTGAAACGTTTGAAACCTTAGATATTCCAACATCAAAATGGGCAGTTTTCGAAGTGCATGGTGCAATGCCACACGCGATGCAGAATGCATGGAAAAAAATCTACTCAGAATGGTATCCATCAAGCGGATATGAGTTTGCAGGTACAGCCGAGTTTGAACTTTATCCTGAAGGAAATGCATACGAATCAAATTATTACTCAGAAATTTGGATTCCAGTAAAGTAATGTAAGGGCCCCAAGGATATTCCTTGGGGCTTTACCGTTTTTAGACGTGATAAATTGCTAGTGACAGTAATTTTTAGGATAGTGACAGTATTCCTAAATAGTAACAGTAAACGGACGATTAGTGACAGTATTTCCTAAATAGTAACAGTAAACGGACGATTAGTGACAGTATTTCCGAAATAGTGACAGTAACCACCTTACATACCAATTAGACAGTAATTTTCAGAAAATATATAATGAAATCATACATATAAAGAGTGGTGACGCATATGAATCTTTACTATCAAGAATACGGTGATGTAAGTGCGCCTCTACTCGTATTTCTGCATGGCGGGGGTGTGAGTGGCTGGATGTGGGACAAACAAATAGACTATTTTTCACATTATCATTGTCTTGTCCCAGATTTACCTGGACATGGGAAAAGCAATATAATCCCATTTTCCATCAAAGATAGTGCTGAAAGAGTTACGAAATTAATCGAAGAAAAGTCAAAAGGGAAAAGTATTATCCTTGTTGGTTTTTCCCTAGGTGCTCAAATCGTTGTGCAGCTACTTAGCATAAAACCTAATCTCATTGATTTTGCCATCATTAACAGCGCCCTAGTAAGACCAATGCCAGTTCTACAAAAATGGATCCTACCAACTATTAAGCTATCAGCACCCCTTATGAAAAAAAGATGGTTTGCTCAATTACAAGCAAAGACTTTATATGTTGGAGAAGATTACTTCGAAAACTACTATGAAGAAAGCTCCAATATGACAGTTGACGGACTTGCCCGTGTTCTAGAAGAAAACATGTCCTTTGGAATTCCATCTACTCTTCCTCAGGCGCAAGGTAACATTTTGGTAACTGTTGGTGAACAAGAAAAGTCGATCATGATTAAGTCGGCTTATGATCTTGTAAAAGTTAATCAAAATACGAAAGGTATCCTCATACCGAATATGGGACACGGCGTTTCCATGGCACAGCCAGACTTTTTTAATCAAATGGTAGAAACATGGATAAATAGAAGGGAGCTACCTAAAGAATGTAAAATCATAGATTAATTACTATCTATCTTACATTACCATGGGATTATGTTAGTAGATCGATATATTATAAAAATGAGGTGAACCAAATGAAAGTAGCCAACCCTTTTTCACAAATCATTAAATCAGAAGAAGAATTGCGCTCCATGATTGGCATGCCCAGTGAAATGGTAAAACGAAAAGTAATTTCATATCTTGACCACAATTGTATAGAATTCATTTCTGCCTCGCCGTTTCTTGTTATTTCAACTTCGGATGAATTTGGCTTTTGCGATGCCTCTCCTCGAGGAGATCATGCGGGTTTCGTCCAAGTGTTAAATGAGAAATATATCCTTATACCTGAGAGACCTGGAAATAAACGAATGGACTCAATGCGAAATATACTAGTAAATCCTAGGATAGGACTTCTATTTATGATTCCTGGATTGGGTGAAACGTTAAGAGTAAATGGAAAGGCTACATTAGTTAAAGATGACGAACTTCTCGAGAAAATGTCGGTAAAAGGGAAGAAGCCATTGCTTGGTATCGGAGTGGAAGTAGAGGAATGCTTTATACATTGTGCAAAAGCCTTTATACGGTCAGGGTTATGGGAGCCGAGTTCCTGGCCTGAAACAGCGAGCTTACCGTCTCCAGCAAAAATATTACTTGAACACACTAGACTTCCAGATGCAACGACAGAATCAATCCAAGAAAGACTAAGTGAAAGCTATAAACAGCGACTTTATTAGAGTAATCTGCGAGCATGCAAAAAGAAGAAAAAACAAGGTATGTCCCATTTATCAAGACAAACCTTGTTTATTCATGATTTTAGTTATTTCTTTCTTATAAAAAACTTGCTTCGTTCGAAATCTTCACTCGATAAAGGCTTACTAAATAGATAGCCCTGAATGTAATCACATTTGTTTTTTTGTAAAAAAGCCAGTTGTTCTTCTGTTTCGACTCCTTCTGCAATGACCCTTAGATTTAAATTGTGTGCTAACGTGATAATTGCTCTAACAATGTCCTTATCATTATCATCTTTCATAATATCACTAACAAAAGAACGATCAATCTTCAGGTAATCAATCGGAAACTGTTTTAGGGAGTTCAATGAACTATAGCCTGTCCCAAAATCATCAATACTGATTCCGACTCCAATTTCTTTTAAATCGTCTAACACTTTTAGAGCGTGCTCGACATCCATGGCCATTGATTCAGTAATTTCCAATACTAAACAAGTAGGATCAAATTCCGTTTCGTCTAATACTTTTCTTACATACTTAACAAGATTTTCTTTATGGAATTGGTGGGCCGATAGATTAACGGAAACTTTTATTGGCTTCATTCCTGAACGTTGCCATCTGTTGTTTTGGATACACACTTTTTTGATAATCCACTCTCCAATATCAATAATCAACCCACTCTCTTCCGCGAACGGGATAAACTTATTAGGGGGGATTAAACCAAGGTCTGGATGATTCCATCTGACTAATGCTTCTAACCCAATGATTTCTTTTGTTGTGATACAAACTTGAGGCTGATAATGTAAGATTAATTCCTCGTTTTCTATAGCATAACGGAGCTCTGCCACAATTTTTAATTCTTCTTTTATATGTTGGAACATTTCCGAGTTGTAAAGGAAATATTTGTTCTTACCTTGAGTTTTTGCTTTATACATAGCATTGTCTGCGATTATCATAAACTCCCTAAGTGAAAACGGTTGATCAGGGTAGATTGCAATTCCAATACTGATAGAGGTATGAAATTGATTTGAATTTATGGTAATAGGCTCTTTGAATTGGTCTATAATTTGTTCTGCTTTTTGAATGACATAATCTTCATCTTTAATGTTTTTTAACAGGAAGGTAAATTCATCTCCACCCACTCTAGCAAGTAAATCATCCTCCTCTAGACAATTCGATAAACGCTTTGATACTTCAATGAGTAACAAGTCGCCCATTGAATGACCGAACGTATCATTGATCACTTTGAATCGATCTAAATCTAAAAATAAAATGGCGAGTTTTGGTTGATCTTTCTTTATGAGGGTTTCAATCTCTTTTTGGATGTAACGTCGATTAGGTAAACCTGTTAGGTCGTCATGATAAGCCAAGTAGTTGTATTTTTCTTCAGCTAAAAAACGGTCAGTAATATCTCTAAACTGGCCAAATGCCCCCACTAGCTTTTCGTTCTCATAAATAGGTTGAGCATCAAACAAAACAATGACAGGATCTCCATTTGTATTCGTGAACTTAATTTCGACATCCTCGTATTTTACTCTGTCCTCTAAGACCTTTTTAAAATAAGTTCCTGCCTCATTTGATTCAAAAATACTCCTACCAATAACATCGCCTCGACTATGGTTAGAAATCTTTTCAGCAAATTCATTAAACTCCGTCGCAATTCCTTTCTCGTCCGTAATGATAATACCGTTTCTTGTGCGACTCAGCATAATTTGATTCATGATATTTAGTTTTCGATTTTGTTTTCTCAATAAAAGTTCTCGTTCAATCGAATCAACAACCTGTGAAAGCATGGTTAAATATAGAGGGTTTTGAAACTCAATAGGCATCATAATGGACACGCTACCGAGAATGCTATTCTCATCTGTATAATGGAAAGGAGCGCCATAGCAAGCAACTCCAAATAGTGACGTATGATAGTGGTTTTCACCTATTACGGTAATTGGATGCCCTTGCTCTAGTGTTAAACTAACCACATTCGTTCCCGCATCTTCTTGTGTAAAAAGGCTACCTTCCTTGATACCGAGTTGCTTTACCATCGATTTAATGGATTCATCACCAACCATATCAAGAAGATACCCTTTCGCGTCAGAAATAACGATGAGAATGGGCGTCCCTTTTAATGAATCTAACAGTTTTTGAGAGAAGAAGCTGACAACTGATAGAATTTCACTATATGCTTTTCTTTTTAAAGTGAGTTCTTTTTTGGACATATACCGCTTCGGGCCAGGTACTTCATTTGGATCCATTCCACATAATCGGCATAATTCTTTGGATTTCCTTATATAGTGAGGTTCATTTACAGACATTTTGATACCTCTATTCCTTCTGTAAGTAAATGTGATGAATCAGGGTTCTACGTTGTATAGTAGTATCCACGAAACAGGATAAAAATATTAAGAGGTCTGTAAATATGAAGTGAATGGGGAAGATGAAGACACGGTTCATGTGAACCTTGTTAGAGAAACCCTATTTCATCTCCCCGAAGAAAAAATCTATGCATTATCCCGTTGTTTTTCGTTCTCTTTAATCGAATGTGTGATTAAAACTTTACAGCACATGATAATCCCTGTGAAGAATGCTGCGATAGTAAAACCAAATGGTAAGTAGTAGAAGCCAAAAAGTGTTGAAACAAACAGCCAAATGAGCCAAAAGAGTAATTGTTTATTCATCTGTAGCATTCACTTTCTCCGCATCAAGTATATAATCACTAAGTGCCTTTCCAAGAGCCTTGACTGTATTTTTTAATTCCTTCATATCATTATCAACCCCACCGACTTCAATCAGGATGGAGTTTTCTGCTAAGTCCTGATTATAAATGCCATTCCCCTGGTCAAGCCCTTTTGCTATGACTCCCCTACTAATCCCTGGGTACTGCGCTTCAATTATCTCATTTAAAGATTGGGCTAAGGTAAAACTTTGTTCAAAATTGGCGCTTGCTTTTCCAACGACAAAAAATACCCGAGCATACGGCTCGTTGTTAATGGTAACGGTCGTTACATCTTTTCGTACTCCGTCGCGGTGAAGGTCAATTAAAAAGTCTATATTAGAGTCATTAGCCATGGCAGATTGAACAATTTCACGTGACAAAGCATATGAACGAGAGGTTCCCCAACCTTTTTTCTTCAATTCTTGACCGACATTTGTTGTATCTACGATCGTCTTGATTCCATATTGTTCTAATTCTTTCCCTAGAAGTTCACCTACAAGTGTAATGTTCGTTTTAGAATCAGCGGCTTTTTCCATATCAGGATCGCCAGTAAGTCCAAGCAATGGTAAGTAAGATTCATAGCTATGAGAGTGATAGATGAATACCTTTTTATCTGTAACTGGATTGACGGGTGGTGTTTTCGGTTCATCTTTATAAAACTCCTCCAATTCCTTTTGAGCCATTTCTCTTTCTTGGAGTAACACATCTAAGGGTGGTGCTGACTCATAAGGTAGATTGGTGAAGTCTGTGCCTTCTCCTGTTATAAGAATTTCAGAATGATACATGGAAAGGCCAGGTAGTTCATGTCCAAAAAAACTCCTCAAATCACCATATTTAAATTGTAGTGTTGATTCAATAAGAATTTTCGTAATAGAATCCTGTTCTTCAAGCAACCCCTGGCTGAAATAGCGGTTCTCAAACCCCAGTAAGGTAACTAAAAACTCAGTAGGAAGGGTTTGTATGTTGATGTCAAATTTGCCTAAATGGGTCCATTCTTTTTTGATAGAAGAAATGCTTGATGCAGCAGCAAAAGAGATAAGCACTGTTATTATGAACAAATAGGCTATTCTTGATATGAAAATTTGTCCATACCCAGAATTCTTCATGAATATCCGTCCTTTATGGCTTTTGGACATATATATGAGAATTCTTTGTAAATTAGAATCTTTGACTTTCTTCTTTCTATGTAAGTAAATTTTGTTCTAGTCTATATGAGTAACTTCTACTTACTTCTGTATGAGACGACGCATTAACGTATCAAGTGGCCCATTTATTTGCTAAATGAAAGCATACTCAAATCATTAAAAATTCTCTCAAATCAACTGGTAGAAAAGCAAAATACAAAATAGGTATAAAAAAATGCAGGGGTTCTAAAACCTCTGCATATCTTAACTAGTGACCAGCACTACTCTTGAAATTACTACCTGTCACATCCGCGATATTCTCAATTGCAATTAATGCACCTGGATCAATGTCTAGGGTAATTTCTCTCAGTGAAGAAAGTTCAATCCGACTTACAATGGTATAAATAATCTTTTTAGGCTCATTTGTATAGGCCCCTTCACCATGAATAAAGGTAATCCCTCGCCCCAAAGACTTATTCAATTCATCCGCAACCTTGTCAGGCATATCGGAAATAATGGTAACTGATTTTAATTCTTCCATTCCTTCAACAACAATATCAATCATTTTAAAAGCGATGTAATAAGTGATAATCGAGTACATAGCCGTTTCCCAACTGAACACGAGCAATGCTGCCAGGATAAAAATAAACACGTTCATGATCATAACTGTCTGTCCGACTGACACTGGTCGTTTCTTGCTTACAATGATGGCCAAGATTTCAGTACCATCTAATGCACCACCAGTTCGGATAACTAATCCGACACCTGTACCTAATATAACCGCCCCAATAATGGTTGCTAAAAATAGATCATCTGTTATAGGTTCAAAATGATGTAAATAAGCAGTGAATGCCGATAATACCACAACTCCATACAGTGTATGTAGTGTAAACTTTACACCCATTTTTCGATAACCAAGGAAAAGAAAAGGAATGTTTAAAATAATTAGGAAAATACTCATTGGAACGCCAAATATTTTTGATGCAATGATGGAAAGGCCAATAACTCCACCGTCTAAAATATCATTTGGGACTAAAAAAAGTTCCAATCCAAAACCCGCAATTAGAGCTCCGATGGTAATCATAATGAGTTGTTTTGCTTCTGTTAACACACGTTTTTTCTTTGTTTTTGCCATAAAAACCAAGCCTTTCACTTACAAGATGAATTTTTCTTTCTAATAGTACCATAAATGACAGATATACTTACAAGAAAAAAGGAAAAGAATACCTTTATGTGGAAAATAATAAAATAGATACAGTTAATTAATAAAAGGAGTGCACTATGAGACATCCTAACAATTTTGAAGAATATGAAGACCCAGTTCAATACGACGTAGAAAACGCCCCTTTCCTAGAGGATGTAACATTTTTACAGAAATGGGCTAAGAACGTAAAAGGTCCAATTATAGACTTAGCATGTGGAACTGGTCGGGCAACTATTCCTCTTGCGCAAACAGGACACACCCTAATTGGGGTAGATGTACATAAAGGGATGCTGATGCAAGCAAAAAAGAAAACAACTCCAGGTCTCAACATTGAATGGATTGAACAAGATTGTACGAAGCTTCAATTATGTGTGAAAAGTTCGCTCATCTATATGGTGGGAAATTCTTTTCAACATTTTCTCACAAATGATGACCAAGACCAGCTGTTAAATTCCGTACATAACCATCTAGAAAACTCAGGAATTTTTATATTTGATACGAGATTTCCAGGCTCAGATGAGTTGCTTCAACCACCGACTGAAGAGTATTGGCGAAGCTATAGGGATGAAACAGGCAAAAAGGTAGATGTTTTTACAAAGAGTAGTTACGATGCGATTGGGCAAATTCAGCATTATATAACCACTCGAAGAACAGTAGATGCCCATGGAAAAACAATCGATGAAAAGAAAACTAATATCCAATTACGATATGTCTACCCACAGGAAATGGAGCGACTATTAAAAGGGAACGGATTTGAGATTTTAGCTGTTTACAAAGATTGGAATGAAACGCCATTAACACAGGATAGTCAACAGATGATCTATGTCTGTAAAAATTCAAAGGAGTGAGAGCATGGCAAGAATAGTAGGATTTGAGATTAGCAGCCAAGAGCCTGAAAAAGCAGTTCAGTTCTATAAAGATGTTTTTGGATGGGAAATGGAAGAACCAAATTGGGGATATTGGCCTGTTAAGACCATGGGGCCAGCAGAAATTCAGGGAGGAATAAGCAAAGGGCCGCATGACTATCCACATGGAACCAGAATTCAGATCCAAGTTGAGTCTATAAACGATACAATCAAAACGGCAGTAAATCATGGAGCGATGATTGTTCGTGAAAAGATGGAATTTGAAAAGTTTTTTCTTGCATATTTAGTCGATCCAACTGGGGTGGGATTTGGCCTTGTTGAAAGAAAATAGAAAGAATGAGAGAGTGAGGGTTTTCATATGATTCAATACCCCTTATTAAATAGTGGTGCAACTATAGGTGTTACGGCACCTTCATCGGGAGTTGAAAAGGACTTACATGTGCTAATTACAACAGCATGCAAACGCTTGGAACAGAAGGGATTTAACGCCATTTGTGGGGACACAGTGTGGACGCAGGTGAAAGCAAAATCTGCTCCTGCAATTAAACGTGCAGAAGAATTTAACCGAATGATTAGAGATGAAAAAATTGATCTAATCATCCCGCCATGGGGTGGTGAATTAATAATTGAAATCCTGGAACACATTGATTTTGATCAAATCCCCAAAAAATGGATTCTCGGTTACTCAGATACGAGTGCATTACTATTAGCAATAACATTGAAAACCAGTTTGGCAACTGCACATGGAGCAAATCTTGTTGATTTAAGAGGGAAATATTCTGACGAAACGACCGCGATGTGGCAGTCAGTCTTATCCACAAATAAAGGAGAATCGGTCATACAATATTCATCAGAAAAGTACCAAAAGGAATGGCGACACGATAATCCTACCCCTCATTTATTTCATCTAACTGAGCCAACATACTGGAAATCAACTGCAAAAGGTAAAGTTAATTTAAAAGGTAGGTTGCTTGGGGGATGCATTGACATCATCAGGCATTTAGTTGGTACTCCGTACGGAGAAGTTCAGCAGTTTAGAGAAAAAAATATACAGGGAGATTCCTTGGTTTGGTACCTTGAAAACTGTGAGCTATCAACAACAGACTTGCGTCGATCACTTGTCCAAATGAAGTTAGCGGGTTGGTTCGAAGATTGCTCTGGAATCATGTTCGGAAGAAGTCCAGCCAATACGCCTGTTGATCAATATACGGTGGAGGATGTCTACCAAGAGCTTTCAGACGAACTTCAAATTCCAATTGTATATGATGTGGATTGTGGTCATGTTCCCCCACAAATTACGTTTATTAATGGGGCATATGCTGAAGTGGAAGTTGAAGATGGAAAAGGGACAATTGTACAAACATTTATCTAGAATATCAAGGTCGTTCATCCAACTGGATTAACGACCGCTTTTTATTCAGGCATGTTTATTTTTTAACGTAAATCCCATGTAGAAAGGACTAAAATAAACAGCGCCAATAAGCTCTTCATCTACATCCTTAATAAAAGCCAAAAAACATTTGTCTTGGTTAGAGAGGAAGGGGAGATACTCATAGAACTGTAAGTTATGTATTCGTTCCTTTTCCAGTAAAGCAACCAAAGTATCCTCTCCTTCTTTGTTTAGAAGTTGGTATATGATTGACACCTCTTCTTTTTAGCGAATTTTAAAAAATAAATGTTTGTAAGTTATTATAAGTCTATAACTTTCTTAATTCTTCTGGCAAAGTGTCAATCCCACCAAAAAGGTGAAGAGAAACGGCACGATCGTTGTAGTTTAAATATATATAAATTAAGTTTATTGTAAATATCTAGTATAATAAAGAATAAGGATATAATAGAGGAATATCCTATGTATTACTATAGTGTCAATCCTTTATTGACGTTTTCCTGTTTGGGTCGAGCCAATTCTTGTATTACAGCGGCTAGGCAATCTAATGAGCGACCTGTGGAAGTAAGATATCAAACTACCATCTATGCTTAGATTCTTGGATGAGAGTAGTGGGCGTGTTGTACGAGTTAATCCATTTAACTAATTTTTAGTTTAGAGTATTTTTTTACTCCCCAAATTTATTTCTACGAACTTGACCCTCAAAATAAGAAAAGCCCACACGAATAATGTGGTGAAAGGTTTGGTGGTCATACATGAATGAGAGAACTGTTAAGTTTAGTTATGAAGAAATCGACCTACTTATAGATGCTATGGATAAAGATGTTTGGAAAGATATAAAATGGAAATCAGTGACTGAAGAAGAAATTGAAACATTATTGAAAACCTCTTAGCCAAGCTGCTTAGAGGTTTTTTGTTATTAAAAGAAGGGTTCCCACTTTAAATTTTCTCTCTTTATTAGATTTATCAAAACGTTTCCTTCAAGTATGAAATATTTATTTCCTCCCAAACGTAAATCGACCTCAGAGAAAGTTAACTGATGTTGCCCTTTGTCTGTATGGATAGTCACATTGTAATCCATACCAGGAATTGTTGAGTTTGATTTTTTGAGTTTCATCGCTGACGATATATTTGAAAACTTTTCTATCATCTTTTGATCAATAATCGTTGCGTGTTTCCATGAATACTCCCCACTTTCATCTTGTTCTGTCCACAAAATTTCGAATTCTAGATATTTCTTCGTCATTTAGCAAATCATCCAATTCGGTTCCAAGAGTAGTTTCATTTACCTTTTTATCAATAAAGAAGATGCCCCAAGTAGCAACAACACCTACAAGCAATAATAGTAAGGACAAACGATATTTGTTTCCCTCTACATATTTCCATTCCATGAATGACTGAAATCCTCGATGGAGCACTATTATCAGAACGAAAAACCATTTTAGATGGTCTAAATTTTTATCGACAAAAACCAAAATACCAATAAAAACTAAAGTGAAAATGAAAATACTACCCCACCGATATTTTTCACCTCCGTCTGTATCCATTAAGGTATAGCCAGGTCCAAATCGATTTCCTACGTATTGGTCAATAGATCCAAGTATAATAAACAATAGAATGAAACTAAGACTAATCCCCACACTCCTATCCCCCAGTTAAAGAAGCATTTGGAGTTTATTATATAGAGGGGTGGATAAATATTCCATAATGCAAAAGCGTTACTTTTGTACAATTTCACCTATCATGTCAAAATGAGAGGAAGACAATAAGTAACTTGGATAGAATACGAAGGTATGATCACATCTCAATTAACATGTTTTGAAATAAAGGAGATTAGACATATGGAAAACAAAGTAATTGTCTATACGACAAATGATTGTGTGGAGTGTACGTTTGTTAAAAAAGTACTCACTGAAAATGGAATACCATTTGACTTACGTAACATTGCCGAAAGTGAAGTATATCAAAAAGAAGTCGAAGTCTTCGGTTTTTTAGGCGTACCTGTAACCGTTGT
The DNA here is from genome assembly GCF_964021195.1 of Bacillus nitroreducens. NCBI lineage: Bacteria > Bacillati > Bacillota > Bacilli > Caryophanales > Bacillaceae > Bacillus > Bacillus nitroreducens. The sequence continues at coordinate 1,796,139 of NZ_CAXHYI020000003.1, forward strand.
GGGCGACCGTGCAGTCAAAGGATTTACTCCTGAATTAATAAAACTATTAGAACCGCTGAAAAAGGGTTAAAGAGGTCAAAATGGGGTAACCTAGAAAAAAATCACAATTCGTAAAGAAACGAATAAAATGGTGAATCATGATGTTTAGGTGAACCCTATGGAAAAACTAATAAAGTGGGCAAAGACATTAAAAAAGCAAATATTTGTTTTATATTTTGCGTACAAGGATGCGAGAGTTCCTTGGTATGCAAAACTTTTCTCAGCGGGCGTGGTTGCGTATACCTTCAGCCCAATCGACCTGATTCCAGATTTCATTCCAATTCTCGGATATCTTGATGAAGTCATTCTCGTTCCAATTGGTATCATGTTAGCTCTAAAAATGATCCCCAATGCAGTCATAGCAGATTGTGAAATAAAAGCTGAGGAATTGATGAAGAGTGGTAAGCCGAAAAATTGGATTGCTGGGGCTTTCATCCTTTTGGTTTGGATGCTCTTATTGTTATGGATTTCCATTAAAACATATGAGTATTTTCAATAAAGGCACTAAAAACCTGTATTTCACTGAGAGATACAGGTTTTTAAGTTAACAAAATCACTTATTATGACAAAGAAGAAATAAAACCGACAGAAAACAAATATCTAGGATAAAACAGTTGTACAAATAGCAACTTTTAGGTGAATATCCACATAAATGATATTCCAACTAAGTTTAATAAACCCCTTTAAACTCACGATTCATGCGATTCTTTTTAGGACATGAATCGTAACAGATTCCCCTTACCAAATAGCTAAATTCTAACCTCCTACCCATAACAGGCTTTTCAATATTTTATAATTATCATATAATAGTAGATATACGAATCTATATAATTTTCATAAAATTATATAGTAAGATTGAAACGAAAACTGAGCGGGTTGATATTTATGATACCGCCTTCATCTTATTTACCCAAATCTGAAAAGAAAAGGTTGATAAAAATGAGCAACATAGAAACCAAAACAGATGTTATTTTAATTGGTGCTGGGATCATGAGTGCGACATTGGGAACACTCTTGAAGGAATTAGCACCTGAATTCAACATCACCGTTTTTGAAAAACTCGACAAACCAGGAGAGGAAAGCTCTCATGAATTAAATAACGCAGGGACAGGGCATGCTGCGTTATGTGAGCTTAACTACACAGCAGAAAAACCAGACGGTACTATAGATATTAGGAAAGCGATCAATGTGAACGAACAGTTCCAAGTATCTAAGCAATTTTGGGCATATCTTGTGGAAAACAATCTCATCCGTAACCCAGAAAATTTTATTATGCCATTGCCACATATGAGTATGGTACAAGGTGAAAACGATGTCGCTTTTTTAAAGAAGCGATTTGAAGCGCTATCAAAGAACCCATTGTTTAAAGGAATGGAATACTCAGAAGATCCTTCCACTTTAAAGGAGTGGTTCCCTCTCATTATGAATGGTCGCACATCTAATGAGTCAATTGCTGCTACAAAAATGGATGCTGGTACAGATGTGAATTTTGGTAATCTAACACGTATGTTGTTCGACCATTTAAAAAATAAAAATGTTAAAGTGAACTACAGGCATAGTGTGAACGACATTAAACGTGCAACTGACGGTTTTTGGGAGTTAAAGGTGAAAAATTTAGACAGTGGTGTGGTAGAACACCACAAGGCTAGATTTGTCTTTATCGGTGCTGGTGGAGGAAGCCTTCATATGCTCCAAAAATCTGGCATTCCTGAAGGAAAACATATCGGCGGATTCCCAGTAAGTGGAATCTTCATGGTGTGTAATAACCCAGCAGTAGTAGAACAACATAATGCAAAAGTATATGGAAAAGCAAAAGTTGGCGCTCCTCCAATGTCTGTTCCACATCTCGATACAAGATATATCGATAATAAAAAGTCATTACTATTCGGTCCATTTGCAGGGTTTTCTCCGAAATTTTTAAAACATGGCTCCAATATGGATTTAATTAAATCTGTAAAACCTAATAACCTGTTAACCATGTTAGCAGCTGGAGCAAAAGAAATGGCCTTAACCAAATATTTGATTCAACAAGTGATGTTAACCAAGGAACAACGTATGGAAGAACTTCGTGAATTTATCCCGAATGCCAAAAGTGAGGACTGGGATTTAATCGTGGCTGGCCAACGTGTACAAGTCATCAAAGATACGGAAGCAGGCGGAAAAGGAACTCTTCAATTTGGTACTGAAGTAATTACGTCAGCAGATGGTTCAATTGCAGCTCTACTTGGTGCATCACCAGGAGCTTCAACTGCTGTTCATGTAATGCTCGAAGTAATCAAAAAATGTTTCCCACAACGCTTGTTAGAATGGGAACCAAAAATCAAAGATATGATTCCTTCGTATGGGTTATCCCTTATGGAACACCCTGAGCTTCTTGAGAAAATCAATGCCTCAACTGGTGAAGCATTAGGTCTTGTACAAAAAGAATCCAAGAAGAGAAAAGATCTTGTCTTAAATATGTAGAAAATAGGTTACCTTCAATCTCATTTTGGGATTGAAGGTTTTTATCTCGTCGAAAGAAAAACATTTCATTATATAACTCTCCTAAAGGAAATCATCATTTTTTGTTGAATGTATTAAAACAGAAATTGAATTTCAACTAAAAAGGAGAGCTTCATGCAGATTAAATTAGTTGATGTTACAGAGGATAATTTTTTTGATATCATCCAGTTAAAGTCAGAAGCAAACCAAGAAAAGTATTTCCAAATCTATGAAAGATGGGTTGGTTCCAATGCGTACTTTCTAGCTGTATGCCAGACGTTTGGATTCATTCCAAAAGCAATCTACGATGACCAAACACTGATCGGCTTCACATCACATGGTTATCACAAAGGAACAAATCGATTTGAATTAATAAGCATGATGCTAGGGCACCAGTTCCAAGGGAAAGGATATGGCACTCCTGTTTTACAAGCTATCATTGAGGACATGGTTAAGACTCATAAATGTGAAGAAATCTATTTATCGGTCATTAATAACAATGAACGTGCGATACGAATCTATGAAAAAGCGGGTTTTAAACCTACTGGAGAAATAGAAGAGGGGCATCATCCTGAGCCTGTTTATTGTTTAAACGTAAAATAAGAAAAAGGATGCCCAAGGAGCCGTAACTTGCTCTCTTAGGCATTCCTTTTATTCATTGAAAGCTTCCGAGTATTTCACAATACCTTGAACATTTTTTAATGATCCTTCAAACAATTCGATTGCCATAAACACCTCATTTGGTACGTCAAATGGTGCTCTTATATTCCAGAGATTGGCTTGTTTGAAACCGAATCGTGGGTAATAATCCTTGTGACCTAACACAATCACCGATTGATATCCAAGTTCTTTTGCTCTCTCAAGTGCAGCCTCAATCAATTGGCTCCCAATACCTAGTCGCTGATATTCTGCAATGACAGATACAGGTGCAAGTGCTAATGATTCGACAGATTGGTCACCATCTACAATTTGAATTTTTGAGAGGAGAATATTTCCTACTATATCTTCCTTTTGGTTAACAGCAACTAATGAAAGTTCAGGTATAAATGCGTTTGACTTTCGAATCCGTTTTACTAAATAATGTTCCTTTTTATCGCTAAATTCCTCATTTAGAAAAGCTTTTCTAATAACTTCCTCTGTCACATGATAGTCCTTTGGGATTTCTTGTCTTATTGTAATTTCCATTTATAGTCTCCTATCTAGGTTTATTTTAAATAACTTCTAAATGGTTCAATCCCAGCTCTAAACATAAGTTTGCCAAATAATAACCTCCTACATGTGTTCCTTTCATTGTAAAAACTATAGCGATATTATTCAAGGTGATCACAGAACTAGGTCAGCGAACCTTTTTGAAAAAATAATTGATTGTTATAATAAATGGGTATTTAGAGAATGACCTAGGACGTGATTGACATTTTACATGCAATTTTTCTTTTTCTCGTTGCAGGAATCGCTGAAATTGGTGGAGGCTATCTAATATGGCTTTGGTTGAGAGAGGGTAGGCCTTTTTATTGGGGAATTGGCGGTGGGATTGTTTTAGCATTATATGGAGTGATTGCGACATTTCAAGCGTTTCCTTCATTCGGTAGAGTATATGCCGCCTACGGGGGAGTGTTCATTGTACTATCAGTCTTATGGGGCTGGGGAATCGATAAAAAAACACCTGATTTATACGATTGGATAGGAGCTGTGATATGTATAATGGGTGTTTCCGTTATGCTATTTGCGCCGCGACAGTAGCGACAATAACAGATACTTTAATAGGTTTTCATAATCGTAACAGGGGGAATTACTGTGCAATGGAGTAAGTTAAAATCAACACTTGAAAGTTTTTTATGCGATAAGTTACAAGGGCGTATCCAATTACATGCAACGGTATATCGAAAATTTCATGATGGCCCAAGCAGAGTATGGATCACATTTGATAAAAAAGAAATCATAAGTGCTTCAGATACTACTTACGCAGTCGAACATACTAAACTATATCAACGAATGAAAGAGGAAAGAAACCTTGAAGGTATTCCTTACAACACAGACTGGGATGTCATGCTGAACTCAAAAGAACGTACGAATTTAATAGAGGCTTCAGATAACGCTGAGGAGATCCTTAGCAGTCATTCCATTTTTGAAAGCTATCACCTTTATGATTCGTTTCTGCAATATAGCTCTTTATCCATTGATGAAGCATTGAAATCAGAAAATATCATAATTAGGTCCTATTCAATGCTAGATAGAAGAGTAGGTAAAAGAAGATTAAAAGAATTCAATTTTCCAAAGGACACTCATCCACTAGTTGTGAATTTTTACAACATAAGATGTGAGGTTGAAGGGATTAAATAAATTTACGTTTATCCAGCATATTTCTTATACAGCGCGAATACAGAGACAAGGCGTTGACCTATGGGAGGATCAGCGCCTTCTTTCTTTTATTCGCTTTTTTCTTATTAGTAATCGTTTTAATAAAGAATATACCTGCAAGTAGGCCCAGCATATTCAATGAATCTCCAAAATTAATTGTAAAATTAAAATGGTTGTTTACCCGAGTATAGTTCCTGTTATCGGACTTCGCCTGAGAAACGTCATTCTGATTATTCAACATAATCCCTCCATAAGATAGTTGTACCCATCCAAATATATGTAAGAATGAGTTCTCATATGCAAGAAGACTAAAAGGTTCATTGTTTCTTATCAAGTTTTTACGTACTACCTATGTTTATCATCTCTATTTTCTAGTAGTTCAATAATTGTATCCAGCTTTTGTTCAAGAATATCTATTCTTCGTTCTAGGTTTCTACTATTAATTGAAGAATCTTTTGAAGGATGAACAAAATAGGAACGAACGGCCCAAAAAATAGCTGCAATAAACCCGATAAAAAGTAGATATGCTAGTAACAAAAATCCAACATCAGCAAGTTCTCTCAAAGAAAGGATCTTTTCTAAAAGATTGTTACTATTGGATAAAACTAACTTTTTGAATTCAGCGGAAGGTGGCGACTCCTGCGGGAAAAGCGTGAGACTTGAGACCCCGCAGGAGCGTTTGGCGACGAGGAGGCTCAAGCCACGCCCGCGGAAAGCGTCCACCTGCAGCGTCAATTTTGTGTCAATAACACCAAAGTTTACGAAAACAGCCCAAAGAAAAAACTCCATTTTGGTGTAACATGAGTAGTTTAGAAAGGGTTGTCCTTTATTGTTATGAAGAATATGAGATATAATTTAATCATCTTATGTTTGGAGAATCAGGAAGGTCGTTATGGAACTATATATACTCAAAAAGCAGTTTAAAGGATATAAAAAAGGTACCTCGTTTTATTTAGTAGCTGAATCTGAATTTATTGGTGTTAAGGAATATGTATTAAGAACGAAAGACTTAACTAGTAGTATCTCAATTAATGAAAGTGAATTTCAGTCATTTTTTACTCTTATAACAAGAGGCAGGAGGGACTTTTCTGTATGAGAGAATACATCTATACTTTAAAATTAATACCTCGGCTATATGACGAACAGAATTGGACCGAAGAGGACCGTTATGTAGTCCAGGAACATTTTGTAAGACTAGAAAAATTATGTGATGAGGGAAAAGTAATTCTAGCGGGTAAAACAGATCGAAATGACGAATACGGATTTGGAATCGTTATTTTTAAAGAAGAGAGTGACTCAAAGGCCGAAGCATTTATGAAAGAGGATCCGACCGTTAAGAAAGGACTCATGAGTACTGAAGTATCCCCATATCGGATTGCACTTTTAACAAATAGATAATAAGCTTTAAAAAACAAGAACATATTCAATGAATATGTTCTTATTTTGTGTGGTGTTTTTTTAGAGTGCTCATATTTTAACTAACATTTAGGAATGAAACAAGCACCTATAATGATTAATAAAATAAACAACACAACAATTAATATAAACGAATCGTCGTGGCATGGTTCTGGACAGGCATATCCGTACCCATAACTAGTAGGGCATTCATAGCTTGGTTCCATAATAGGGGCTGTATATGTTGGTTGTGGTGCAACGTAAGGGCTCTGAAATTGTGCCGCATTTACGTTAGAGATATTTAGCTCCATATTTCAAACATCCTTTCTTTATATGTTGTAAGAGTCCCTACATTATACTCACCTAGTTGTAAAGTGCTACGTTCTATTAAGAAAATGGGTAATTGCCCTGTATGAAATAGCAGAAATATTCTTCTACAATAGTAAAGATCGTAAGCAAATCATTTAGCTTTATTCATTTACACTGAAGACTTGAAACTTCTTTATGGCGATAACCGTATTTGTTCCTAGACCAACATTTGCTAGGGGGAATTGCCTTGGCCGAAGTGATTTTGTATTTTATATTGATGATTCCTGTAATTGGAATTCTGATCTGGACATTTTTTCATCCTGAGGAGAGTATATTGTTTAGACAAAGATGGATATACAAAGACGAGCCTGAGTTTTCAGAACTGGCCATCCGTTATACAAAATTTTCGTCAATTGTTGTGGTATACCTTATTCTCATGATCTTTGTATTTCAACTTGTTACGAATTTCTTAATCCGATTTTTTATCTTGTTTGGATTCATTTTGTACTTCATCATAGGTGGTTTACGACTTCTCAAACAATATGTTGATTCCTAGTTAGATAGAATAAATGGAAATTTATAAAAAAAATATCATTTTTTGTAATTAAATTTGTATAATGAATCTATGTGGAGCACTTCTCCAGTGCTCTACTTTTTTCATTAATGGGAGGGGACATAAGATGGAAAATAAGTTAAATTTTGATAAAGAAAAGCAAGAAAAGCCAAAATTAAAAATAGAGCGGAAGGAAGGAGAACCCACAGCAGCCTTTAAAGGAGCATCCTGGGCAGCCCTGTTAGTTGGAGTTTCGGCATACCTGATTGGTTTATTTAACGCAGCAATGGAACTTAATGAAAAAGGGTATTATTTTGCTATTTTAATATTCGGATTGTATGCATCCGTTTCTCTACAAAAAGCAGTAAGGGATAAAGAAGAGGGAGTCCCTGTGACCAGTATTTATTATGGGATTAGTGGGTTGCCCTCATTGTCTCGGTTTCATTAATGGGGATTGGTTTGTACAACGCTGGAAGTATTGTTTTAAGTGAAAAAGGATTCTACGCAATGGCTTTTGTGCTAAGTATTTTTGCAGCCATTACCGTTCAAAAAAACATTCGAGATACACAAAAGGCAAGAGAAAGAGAATGAGAGATAACAAAGGACCATCCTATTAATAGGGGTGGTCCTTTTGTGATTTATGTTGTTTCCATTTTCTTAAAAGGAATGGGAGCCAAGTTACTAGCAAAAGTAACATGATGGCTACTACAGTTAAGATCACTGTATCGGTGAGGAGGATTGAGAGGTAATCTGAAAAATCCATTTCTTTTGCATACACCTGATAGGGATTATCAACATTATAAACTATCGGCATTTCATCTGTGTATTTATTATACGTATGCCAGGTTACGCCTTTTACGATATAGATGGTGTCTTTATTTTCAGGTTGATACATCATTGAGATGTAATAATCGTTTTTGTTGTAAACGGATGTTCTTCTATCAAAGCCATGTTCCATAATGTAAGCCGTTGTTTGAATTTGGTTTTTCCCGAAAAACTTTTCATAACCATTTTCAAGGGCTGCTTTTGTATCTGTCGATAAAAAAAGAAGGAGTGCTACAATCAAGCCACCGAATAGGAAAAAGGGAATAAGGAAACCTGCCTGTTTATCCAGATTTAAGCGTTGAGAGAAGGTTTTAAGGAAATACCGTATCGCTTTGATTTTATATAACCAATATAAAATATATCCAACTGGATATAGACTAAAGACGGTTAATAAAATATAAAACCAGCGAATTTCCTCTTTTAATAATGTCTCAGTGTAAAACTTGCCGTCGACTTCATAACCAGAAATGGGATCACCAATTTCGAGCTGCTCAAATAAATCCTGAGAGATCGCAATCATCGAATCATTATGTTTGGTGGGAATACTGCTTTCAGGCAAAGCTCCGATTTGGACAGAAAACCTTGGACCCACCAATAAATCGTGCACGACAAACTTACGCCAAACCCTTTCTTCCACCTGATTTTGTTCAGCCATCGTAACGAATTCCTGGTGCTCCTGAACATTTTCATAGATTGTATACATGATAAATAGAAATGCAACGAATGCAATTATCTTTTGCCAACTTATTTTCTTCATGAAAAACTCCCTATAATTTCCTTTTCCTCTAAGTATATTAAACTATTTGAATGAATAAAAAGGGCTAAAGTCTTAGTTCATTTTATCTGATTATGTGCTCAGTCAAATTATCGCATAGAGGATGGGGAGTGTTGTGTTAAAATTGGAGCAAATTGGAATAGGGCTAAATACGAGATGTCCTCCAATTGTAAAACATAAGAGGGAGGATAAGACATGGGGGAATTGATAGAGAGTTTCTTATTTTACCTGGCAGTTTTAAGTCCTGCCATTGTAGGGATACCATTACAAATTAGGGCTACTAAAAAGAGTAGAAAAATAGATAAGTTTTTTAAAATCAATTGTATGTTAGCATCCGGTGTTCAGTTTGTTGTCTTGATTTGCTATGTGTTTTATGTAGCTAACAGAGGGGGACAACAAGCTGAAGCGATTGGGTGGTTAGTCGTTGCATATATTTTTTTCTCACTTGTGATTATAGGTCTTAACACAATTCTAGTTCTTGTTACTCATTTCATGACAAAATGGATTTTAAAAATAAAAAATAGAAAGGCTTAACATGTAAACAAAGGTAAAGAGAGCTGCAGCAACTACAGCTCTCCTCACATTATTTTCCTGGGGTAAATTTAATTTTCATTGCTTGAGCCATTAGAACAGGTAGGTCTGTATTTTCGTGTAATCCACTAAATAAGTGAGAACCTGGACCGAATGCATATAGTGGAACATCAGTACCAGTATGACCAGTGCTAGACCAACCAACGACAGCACGTTCAGAAACAACTTGATTGATCGCGATTGATGGCGATTTAGCAGCCTTGATTCTTTCAATCTCAGATTCTGTTAAATCTAGGTTTGTGTATTCCTTGACGACTTCTTTTACATTACTGCGGTCACGATTTAATTTGCTTTCCATGAAGTCACCAGTTGCCGTTACATTTCGTAAGATTTCAAGATTAGCGTCACCTTTACCATATCCTCCTACTGACATACCACCAGTATCATGGTCTCCAGCAACCACGACTAACGTTTTGCCATCTTTCTTTGCAAATTTGACTGCTTTTTCGACTGCAAGTTCAAATGCTTCGCTATCTTTCATTGCCCAAGCAGCATCATTATCATGACCAGCCCAATCTATTTGGCTCCCTTCAACCATTAAGAAGAAACCGTCTTTATCCTTTTTAAGAACATCAATTGCCGATTCAGTCATTTCTGCAAGACTTGGTTGATTGGTTTCGTCGCGATCCAATTCAGGAGCCATTCCATCTTCTGCAAATAGTCCGATTAACTTGTCCGTCTTTTTTACCGTTTTAAGCTCGTCTTGATTTGTGACATAGTGATATCCATCTTTTGCTGCCTCGTCCAATAAGGAATCAGGGAAGTATTTTTTACCTCCGCCAAGAATAACATCGACGTCGTTTTCAAGTAATTGTGGAGCAATATCTGCTTCACTTGAGCGGGAAGCCACATGTGAAGCAAATACTGCAGGTGTGGCATGTGTGATCGTTGATGTCGCGACTAAACCTGATGACTTACCTTTTTCTTCTACAGCTTCTAGAATTGTTTTTAATTCTTTTCCATCTGGAGTTGTACTAATCATTCCATTATTGGTTTTGACCCCAGTTGCCATTGCAGTACCTGCTGCAGCGGAGTCTGTCACTTTCGAGTTAGAGGAATAGGTACGATGCATCCCAACTAGCATCGAGTCAAGGACAGTTTCCTCCCCTTTATACCATCTATAATTCGTCGCATAAGAAGCTGAGTAGCCATCTGGTACCATAAAAATGACATTTTTCACTTTCCCATTATTGCTATGATGATTTGATTTCGCATCTGCTGTCGGAGCAGCAAAGCTTCCTGCAAGTGCTCCAAGTGCGAGTGAAGAGACAACAGCAAATGGGATCAATCTCTTTTTAATCGATTTGTTTTTCATGTTTAACTCCTCCTAAATGTTTATAGGCTGAGTATATAATGTAAGTATGGAGAACTTTTTACTATTGAGTAAATAAATGATTAATCAATGAAAATGGGACAAACCTCATTGTGTGAGCAAAATAGTAGAAATTGAAATAGATATTTCAACATATTTTTTATGGGAAAATGGGTGTTATTGTTCTGTATGATCGTGCATTTTTTAAAACGAGTGGATTTAGATAATGCGAATATACTAGACGCAACTTAATTATTCATTTACATTCCTGACATATTGTTTACGAATAGAGTTGAAATTGTTATGTTGAGGATAAAACTAATTTGAAATGGAGGGTATCTCATGAGATGTGGAGCAAAATGCTTTCTTGTCGAAATGGAGGTTGACGGTAAAACAGTAGTGAAGTCAATTAATGCAAGAACTCCTGCAGAAGCGAGAAAAAACATTCGAAATGAAATTGGAGCAGAAACTAAGATACTAACAGTTAAAGAAGAGAAGAAAAACAGGTAAAAGTCGAAGCAAGAACTGGAGTATGGACTTTCAAATGTAGGAGAGATTCGCGCAAGAAAAGGGAAAGTCGCTGAAGCCAAAGGCAGTCACGAACCTGGCTAAAACAAGAAAAGCTTAACTAGAAAAACTAGTGTGTAGTATTCAACTGAGACGAACAGAATGAAACAGCGGGTTCCAGGAATAATGTCATCACCCAACGAATAAATGTAGTATAGAACCTTCCAAATTTCGTTAAGGTGCTGATTACTTGAAAAGAAATAAAAATATTCAAATCGCAATCTTATTGCTGATTTTAATCCTCGTTGTTCTGATTGTCCACGTGATTCTTCATGTAAATGTATATATTGTGTATAGTGCAAGTCTTGGTACAATTTTCATGATAGGGCTCATCATTTTCCTCATTATTCTTCTCTTTTTAAAAACATAAATGGTCAGTGAAGTGTTAATGATGCAGGATTAACACTTCTTTTTGTTGAAATGATACATATATAACTATTTTCCTTTTACAGATTGGAGGCTTTTTATGGCTTTCTTGTTTTGGCCATTTATGCTTACATCACTGCTCCTCGCCATTTTAGCGATACGAACAAAAAAATCAATATTTCTCGTGATTTCTTCGGTGCTTATCATACCACTGTCACTATATTTAGCAGCAACACCACGCTTTGAAATCTGGGGACTCATATTTCCACTTTTCTATCTGAGTGCTGCTTTATCCATTGCAAAAAAAATGAAATGGTTATCCATTTTATTAATGGCTCCAAATTTTATTTTAATTGGCTGGCTTGGTTTTGCTGTCGTTTTTCAATAATATACAAGGAGAATCATAATCATGGAAATTAAATTAGTAATCTTACAAACTAACAGACTCAAAGAAATGAAGGAGTTCTATGTGAACCTATTTGGATTTCCTTTAATAAAAGAGGATAATAAAAGTTTTAGAATGGCTGTGGGTTCAAGTGAGTTGGAGTTTACAGAAAAACATGTAGAAGGGAATCCATTTTATCATTTTGCGTTTAATATTCCGTCTAACCAGTTTCAAGAAGCGAAGGCTTGGGTAAAAGAGCGGGTGGAGTTAAATGTCGAAGATGGAGAAGATGAAGCTTATTTTTCCTTTTTTAGCGCACATGCACTCTATTTTTACGACCCAGCTGGAAATATAGTAGAATTTATTTCAAGACAGACTTCTGTAGAAGGAAGTAGGCCATTTTCAATAGAGAGTGTGTTGAATATTAGTGAGATAGGTCTTACAGTGGATGATGCGATTCGTGCTGGAAATCGGTTGATTGAAAAAGGTATACGTGAGAGGGACAATAATCCTTTAAGTCAGACGAATCTAAATTTTATGGGAGAAAGATCAAAAGGAATCTACATGATTCTTAATCAACCAGGGAGAAGATGGATTTTTTCAGATAAAATCTCTGCTATATATCCAATTGAAGTTTACACTACAGATGGAAAACAAGTGGTGGTCACGTCTGAAAAAAAGTTTAAAGTATACTAGTGAGAACAGAAAAAAGAGGGAATATCTTGATTAAAGAAATGAATGTTTATCATGAGGCAAGTGAAATGTTAGACTTACAACTCAAATCTTATCAGTTTGAGGCTGAATTAATTGGAACAAGCAACATTCCTCCGTTAAGAGATACAGTTGAATCCATCCAACAATCAGGTGAAACGTTTTTGGGTTACTATATGGAGGAAGAAATCTGTGGAGTCATCTCACATAAAGCAGAGAACAATGAGATGGATATACATAGGTTATTTGTTCACCCAGCCCATTTCAGGAAAGGGATTGCTAAGCGGCTATTAACTTTTATTGAAAAAAGTACTGAAGCAATGGTAGTAAAGGTAGCAACAGCAACTAAAAATACTCCTGCTATCCATTTTTATCAAAAGAATGGATTTCGAAAATTGTGTGAGGAAAAGGTTGAGGAAAATCTATCCATTACCCATTTTATTAAAGAAGTGGAAAAGCGTTCATTCGTAAAGGAATAACGCTTTTTTTATTTGTTGGTATGGTAACGTTGAACAGGTACCCATTTTTTAATTGTATTTGAAGGTTTTGCAGTAAAAAACTTGTCATGAGGAAATTTGTGAACATGATGTGGATGGTAAAAAGCACTAGTTTCATTAAACTAGTGCCACGTTTACATTTATTTTTTCATTAAAATATCTAAGTTTAGTTCAAATTCAGCGTGGTCACCAAGTGCATGAGGAACTTGAATACTGATGATAACTGCATCATTAAGATTGTATGAAAAAATCCCATATGGATTTTCTTCAGGATTTGGGTGATCTGTCTTCTTGAGCGCATCGATGAAATCCTGGGTATTAAAACTGTTAAGGTAATCTATAACAGCAGCCTCTTTTTCTAGATTAGGCTCAGGTGGATTCTCCCTATCCAAATACTTCGATTTTTTCAATGCTTCTATAAAGTGTTCGTTAATAACAAACAACTCCGAGAGCTTTACCTTCTTACCTTTTTTCCAATCAATATTCGTGGTAAAAACAAGATTTGTGGGATACATTCCGCCATTGTAATCCCCTGTATATAAAATACTAAAAGTATCTGCCTCTGATAGGTTGACCTCAAAAGTCATTTCTAATGAAGCTTCGCTATCTTGATATTGAGTTAGAAAAAGGGTTGCATCTTCTTTAATAAGTTGATTTATTCGTTGCTCAAGGTCTTTATCCTTCATATTCGCTAGTTGAGGATAATGAATGGCAAGTTCCCCGTTTTCATAAGTAGCTGTATTGAATTCAAAGAGTTGTGCATTTTCATCTTCTGTTTGGTTTGTTGGTGCTTTTTCTTCAACATTTGATGTTGCTTGTTGTGGTTCTTTCTTATCCTCCGTCTCTCGCTCTTGTTGTGTTGGTATATTTTCTTTCACATCTATTTGATGTTGCGATTTCGAGGTCTCTTGACTTCCACACCCAATTAACACCAAGGCACAAGCAAAAATAATCAGTTTATATAATTGCTTCATTAGTCGCTCACCTTTCTCTTTAAAGTCATCAATGATTCATTTTACATATGTAATTCTATTATTCCTGTATTACGGGTGAAAAATGGCTAGAATACATCAAAAACGTTTGAATTGTTAGTGGTGTGTATCGCCAAAGTTCTACATATTTTTCCATTATTTTCTTAAACATAACGAATAATATGAAAAAATGCAATTTTTTTATTTGGAAATGAATATCTGTTGACCATTTAAAACATGATTGTTATGATTTATTTATCAACTAGTGAACTTTGTTTCTTATTATGAAACTTTTCATCTTATGACTATATAGAAGGTGATAAAATGAATTTACAGACAGATGTTTGTATCGTTGGCGGCGGACCAGCGGGGGCCTTACTCGGCTTTTTATTAGCGAAAAAAGGCATCTCGATCATTGTTGTTGAACGCACTTCTGGAAATGAACGAGAATTCAGAGGTGAACATATAAACGCCGAAACCGAAGCGATTTTAAGAGAACATCATCTCTTTGATAAAATTGAAGAACTTGGCCTATTAAAAATGCAAAAAGTGGAATATTTATATGGAAGAAATGTTGCCAAAACAATTACGCCTACACAAGAGGATCACGTTGGGATTCATATTCCACAGCAGCATTTTTTAACAGCAGTTTCGAATGAGGCTGCGAAATTTCCAAAATACCAATTGCTTTTAAATACGAGTGTAACTGGCTTAGTTCAAGATGATAAAGGAAATTATACAGGTGTAAAAGCGAAACAAAATGGACAAGAAATCAATATCTCGAGTTCGGTCGTTGTTGGAACAGATGGGCGATACTCGACTGTTCGAAAACTTGCAGAAATTTCTGCTCCAGAGGAAACGCATGGATATGATGTACTTTGGGCTAAAATTCCAGCACCTGTTGGTTGGGAACCTTCAACAAAAATGGTTCTTGTGGATGGTCACCAATTAGCCTTGTTTACAAGAACAGGTGGCGTGATTCAAATCGGTTGGAACATTGAAGAAGGTTCATTTACCTCATTAAGGAAACAACCACTTGAACCGTTTTTAGAGCCACTTTTAATTAGTTTCCCTGAATTAGAGCCAATTGTACGTGAACATATCCAGTCGTGGAAAAACTTAGTGTGTCTAAAAGTCTTCAGTTCAAACGCTGAAACCTGGGTGAAAGATGGTCTTGTTATACTTGGCGATGCAGCCCACACGATGACTCCCACGGCTGCAATAGGAATCAACTGTGCGATCAAAGATGCCCACGTTTTAGCTCCAATCTTAGAGCAAGCATTGCTTGAGGGAGACCTAAGTGAATCACGATTAAAAGAATTCGAGTTTGAAAGACGAACAGAAATCGAACAACAACAACAAATGCAATATGAAAGAGAAGAATCATTCAAAGACAACTTTTTAGAAGTAATCGGTAGTTAAGCATGCAGAAAGAGAACAACTGCATGCTTTTTTTGTGCGCTGAAAAATGGGTGTAATCAACGTTTTCAAAATAGGCTTTTTCTAAAAAGATTGTTGCAATTGGATAAAACAAAACTATTGATTGCAGTGGAAGGTGGCGACTCCAGCGGGAAAAGCGTGAGACTTGAGAACCCGCAGGAGAGATTAGCGACTTGTCCAGTTGCAGCGGCTAGAAACTCGAGAAATTTTAACTCCTCCTTCAGAGGCAAAATACGCCTCTTTGTCGGAGTCTCCAATTTTCTCGTTTTGAGTTCAAGCCGCCTCCACATTTCGTTGGGGAGGCTAAAAGCCACGCCCGCTTAAAAGCGTCCAACTGGAACGGAAATCAAGATAGTAGCAGTAAAGTGCTCTTTCAGACAAAAGGTTTCATAAAAAGAAAGGATTTTTCATCGTCATACCGAATAAAAAATATATAAATAGGAAATATGTTGGAAATTAAATCAGGGGGATCAAGATGAATTTAGTCAAAATAAGAGGGGAAAAAGTTACTTTACGACAAATTGAAAAGGAGGATTTACCTACACTTTGGGAGATGCGGTATGGGGACCCTAATCCAGAATGGAAAAAGTGGGATGCGCCATATTTCCCACATAAGTTTATTGATAAAAAAACGTATATAAAAAAGGCTGAATATGAAATTGCGATGCAACATCATCCTCTAGATCAAATGATAATCGAAGCGGATGGTCAAATCATCGGAGTTGTTGTATTTTATTGGGAAAGTGAAGCAACAAGATGGCTTGAAATGGGGATAGTTATCTATCGTCCAGAATATTGGGGAGATGGCTATGGAACCGAGGCGCTAAAGCATTGGATTGATTATTTATTTGAGACAATTCCATACATAGAAAGAGTCGGATATACAACGTGGTCAGGCAATCACCGCATGATCAAGGTTGGACAAAAACTGGGTATGACGTTAGAAGCGCGTATGAGAAAATGTCGCTATTATAATGGTTTCTACTATGATTCAATTCGAATGGGCTTACTCAGAGAAGAATGGGAGCAAGAAAGATAGACTATTGAAACCTGCATTCATCGCGAAATGCAGGTTTTTTTATAAATATGATCTAAAGAGAACCTATTTTCAAATTTGTTTGACACCATTGACAGCTCATTGTAATATTGTACATGAACATATGCTCATATACTTTAAGTGGAGTGGGGATACTATGTATGATGTCGTAGTAATTGGAGCTGGTCAGGCTGGATTAGCCATGGGGTTTTATTTGAAACAGACAAATTACTCTTTTCTTCTTTTAGATAAAGCAAAGAAAATCGGTGAAACATGGCGAAACCGATACGATTCGTTAACCCTATTTACTCCAAGAGCTTATAACGAACTTCCAGACCTTCAATTGAATGGTTCAAGACATGGTTATCCTACTAAAGATGAGATTGCCGATTATTTAACCAGCTACGCCTCACATCACTCTATCCCGATTCAGCTTGATACAGTAATCACTAGGGTGACAAAAGTAAATGACATAAAGTAAAACTTAGACTTAGAACAACAAATCGTATAGAGGACACAATCATTTTTGAGGATAATAGTGAGTTGTGGTCCCAAATATAGTCTGGGCTACAGGGTTTAAACCAAATTATCATTGGATATGAATTCCAGGTGTATTGAAAGGCAACGGGGAACCACGACATAGTTTCGGAATAACTAACATAAAAGGTCTTTATTTTCTGAGGTTACCTTGGCAATCAAGAAGGGGGTCTTCCTTATTGCAAGGAGTCGCGGCCGACGCAAAATACATACTCTAACATATCCAGTACACGCAAAAGAAGGAAGGTTACAAGAATGGAACAAAATGATCATTCTTTTTTATCAGAGTCAACCATAAATGAAGCTTCACGAATTTTCAAGGCACTCGGAGATCCAACGCGAATCAAAATTCTTTATTTATTATCTCAAGAGGAATGTTCTGTTACCCATATTGCAGAAGTTCTTGAAATGTCACAGTCAGCTGTGTCTCATCAGCTCAGCCTCCTTCGCAATTTGCGTCTTGTGAAATACCGACGTGAGGGAAATACGTTTCTTTATACATATGATGATGAACATGTTATCACCTTGTTACACCAAGTCATCCATCATATTGAACATGAATAGGAGGGGAAATGATGGGACATCATCACCACCATCATCACGGGCATGACCACCACGGTCATCATCACCATCATTTTGATGATGTAAGAGAAGGAAATAAAAAAGGCTTGCTAATTGCACTAATTATTACAACGGGAATCATGCTCCTTGAGTTTTTCGGCGGTCTTATTACAAATAGCTTAGCTCTTCTTTCTGATGCAGGTCATATGTTAAGTGACGCTAGTTCACTATTATTAAGCCTAGTTGCTTTTTGGTTTGCAACACGACCGGCATCACCGAGGAAAACATACGGATTTTACCGATTTGAAATATTAGCAGCCCTTTTTAATGCCATCACATTGTTCATTATTGCAGGTTTTATTGTATATGAAGCGTTTGAACGATTCTTTGAACCGCCAACAGTTGCAAGTGGAACAATGATGATTATCGCTGGAATTGGGTTGTTGGCAAACCTATTAAGTGCTTGGGCTTTAATTAGCAAAGGCGATGTGAAAAATAATGTCAATCTTCGAAGTGCATACCTTCATGTACTCGGAGATGCACTAGGTTCAGTAGGAGCAATCGTAGCGGGACTCATCATGCTACTATTCGAATGGTATATAGCAGATCCGATAATTTCTGTGATTGTCGCCATCCTCATTCTAAAAAGTGCCTGGGGAGTTTTAACACACTCGATTCATATTTTAATGGAAGGCACGCCGATTACAATTAATCAACATGAGGTAAAAGCCACACTTGAGGAAATTGAGGGGGTAATTGATGTTCATGATCTTCATATTTGGACGATTACATCTGGAATGGACTCACTAACCTGTCATATATTGATTAAAGACGACCATGACAGCCAAGAAATATTGCAACAAGCGATTGATAAAATCCGTGATCAATTCAAAATCGAGCACACGACTATTCAGATTGAGAAATCGATGATTGAGCATGGAGAAATGCACGTATGATAGCAAGTAAAAACTAGGGGGGCATCTTTGGATGGCCCCTTCTTTCAATTATCATAATTTCTGTTGTAAAATATAACTATTAGGTGCCAAATAGGAGATGTGAAACATGAGAGTTCTTGTAATAGAAGACAATGAAAGCGTCTGTTCAATGATTGAGATGTTTTTTTCAAAAGAAGGGATACAAGGGGAGTTCATCCATGATGGGCTAGAAGGATATAACCGTTTTAATGAGGAAAAGTGGGATTTGTTGATTGTAGACTGGATGCTTCCAGGGATGGATGGGGTGACTATCTGTCGAAAGATTCGGGAGAAGAATAACACGGTTCCTATCATTATGCTAACAGCTAAGGATAGCGAATCAGACCAAGTATTAGGACTTGAGATGGGGGCAGATGATTACGTTACGAAGCCGTTCAGTCCCCTCGCATTAATGGCTCGGATAAAGGCAGTCACAAGACGCTACAATAGTAAGCCTCTTGAAGAGAAAGATACAGATGAGCTTCAGACCGAATACTTTAAAATTAACAAAAATACAAGAGAAGTAATTCTAAATGGAACGCCCATTACCAATTTAACTCCGAAAGAATTCGATTTGCTTTATTACTTTGCGCAGCATCCAAAGCAGGTCTTTTCAAGAGAACAATTATTAGACCGTGTCTGGGGATATCAATTTTATGGAGATGAGCGCACAGTCGATGTGCATATAAAAAGATTACGGAAAAAACTGGGTTCATCCAATCAACCATTTTTTCATACTGTTTGGGGTGTAGGGTACAAATTTGACGAATCTGTTGAGGAAGCAAAATGAAATTGAAATTTCGTTACATGTTTCAGCAGCTTACTAGCCATATAAGCGTCATCGTTGTGGCTTTTTTGATTTTGAGCATGGTTTTTGCCCATTATGTTGAAAACCTTGTTTTTGAGGAAAAGGTCGAGGAACTTACTGTTTATGGTGAAAACATCATCAGTGATCTTAGCCGTACGTCTAATGTAGAGGTTTTAATACGACAATATGCGAACATGCTGGGCGAGCGAAATATTTTATTTACAGTGTTTGACGAACAAGGCATGAGTTTGAGTAGTGTCGGTGAATTTGTACCTCAAGTCGAATTAAGAAAGAAAGAATGGGATAAGGTCCGTAGCGGTCATATTGTGTCGGTGAAACAAGATTATAAGCGTTTCGAGGAAGAAGTGACGTTTATTGTTATTCCTTATATGGTTGGACAAACATTTGTAGGAGGAGTTCTTCTCGCATCACCGATAAGCGGTACGCAGGAAATGATTCAAGAAATTAACCAATATTTATTTTATACAATGTTCCTGTCTCTCGCAGTTGCACTTTTAATGAGTTGGATTTTGTCGACGATTCATGTGAAGCGAATTAAACGACTTAGACAAGCAACTTCCATGATATCGACTGGTGATTATTCTGTAAAATTACCGTCATCTGATTTCGATGAAATTGGTGAACTCTCAAATGACTTTAATAAAATGGCGCAACGATTGCAAACTTCAATGGAAGAAATTGAGAGTCTCGAAAATCGGAGGAGAAAATTTATGGCCGATGTTTCTCATGAACTTAGAACTCCCCTTACAACAATTAGTGGTGTGATTGAAGGCTTAAAAAATGATTTGATTCCTGAAGAGGAAAAGGCGAAAGGGATTCAATTAGTGAGTCAAGAGACAAAACGTCTCATTCGTCTTGTTAACGAAAATCTTGATTATGAAAAAATTCGTTCCAACCAAGTCACCCTTCAAAAGGAAACGATTGAACTAAGAGAAGTTCTAGAGGTTGTTCAAGATACATTAGAGCCACAAGCAGAGGAAAAAAACAACCAAATTATAGTGGATGTTCCAGAATCTCTTAAGATAACGGCGGATTATGATCGCCTTATTCAAATATTAATCAATATCATTAAAAATAGCATTCAATTTACGGATAGTGGCACGATTTGGATTCGGGGAAAAGCAGGAGATGACGAAACCATTATTGAAATTGAAGATACTGGAATCGGAATAGATCCAGGAGAGATTGAGAAAATCTGGCACAGATTTTATAAGGCGGATGTTTCTCGTACAGGTACACCGTTTGGTCAATTCGGCCTAGGCTTGTCGATTGTAAAAAAGCTTGTGCATCTTCATCATGGTAAAATCAAGGTGACAAGTGAAAAAGGGAAAGGTACAAAGTTTGAAATTCGTATTCCATTCGAGTGAACGACCACAATTAATGGGGGTTTCATTCGGTTTTTCCATGTCTTTTCAAGGTTTGTTAATATTTTGTTCATAACTTTTGTTTAAGATATAAGTAAGGAGCAAGTTAAGGAGGAATTCATAATGGAAAACGATAAACGTTTTAATGAACTTAATCATACAGATGATCAATCCAACAACTTAGACAATGAGAATGTTTATATGGAAGAAAACAAAGAAAAACAGGAAGTCACTGAAGGAATAAGACAACACGAAGAATTACCTATTTCTTCACAGCAAGAATATAGGGAGACTTATCAGCAATCAGTGGTTTCAGAAGAAACAAAGCATCGAGCATCAAAGCCGAATAAGGAAAAAACAAACTCGAAATGGAAAAGCTTTTTAGGTATGCTTACTGCAGGCGTTCTTGGTTCGGCGTTAACACTTGGGGTTGCCCCACAAATTGATGGTCTCCAAGGGTATTTTAATTCCGAATCCACAACCTCAGAGCCGAACAAAGAAGTGATTGAGACAAATGGTCCTGTACAAATCCAACCGACATCTGTACAAGACTCTGCTACTTCTATCGCAGATATGGTGGAGGAAGCATCAAAAGGAATTGTTGGAATTACCAGTTTACAAGCCCAACAGAATCCTTTTAACAGAGGAAATGCACAGAACATCCCTGGTGGAACAGGTTCGGGAGTTATCTTCCAAAAGGAAGGCGATAAAGCTTACATTGTTACGAATAACCACGTCATTGAAAATGCTAACGAAGTAGAAGTCTCTTTATATAATGGTGAGAAAACAATGGCTAAACTAATCGGAACAGATCCATTAACCGATCTAGCCGTTTTAGAAATAGATGCAAAAAACGTTGAGGCAGTTCTCCCATTTGGAGATTCAGAAGTACTCCGCCCTGGCGATCAAGTATTTGCAATTGGTAACCCACTTGGACTTGATTTATCAAGGACGGTTACATCAGGAATCGTTAGTGCAAAGGATCGTAGTATTTCCGTTGATACCTCTGCAGGTAACTGGGAATTAAATGTTATTCAAACAGACGCTGCAATTAATCCAGGTAATAGTGGAGGTGCTTTACTAAATACACAAGGACAGGTTATCGGAATTAACAGCTTAAAAATTGCAAATAGTGGTGTTGAAGGACTAGGATTTGCAATTCCAAGTAATGATGTTGTCCCGATTATTAACAGCTTAATTGAAAGTGGAAAAATTGAGCGTCCATTTATCGGGATTGGTTTAGCGGATTTGGCCGAAATCCCAAGAATGTATTATGCTGATCTACCTGAGGATATTAAAGAGGGAGTCATTGTTACAAGCGTTGCTCAAAACTCTGCAGCAGATAAAGCTGGTTTAAAAATGACCGACGTCATCGTGAAAATTAATGACACTGAGGTAAAAAGTTCAATGGACCTACGAAAATACTTATATTCACAAGTGAAAATAGGTGATGAAATAGAATTGAGCTTTTATCGTGAAGGCAAGCTTCAAACTGCAAAACTGATTTTGACAAGTAATACCTCTGGTATAGAATAATCTCATTTTGATCCAAGCAATTGCTGCTTGGATCTTTTCCTGTTGCATGATTTCCGACAAGTTATTTGAGTCCCGACATCATTTCCCAGGAAACGACGGCAGGTAAAAGGATGTGACAGCATATGATAGATGATCGAAATTCGACCAATCTCGACAAAATGTATGAAAAAAAGCACTTGACAATTGGAATGATTTTCAAATTACTAGTGTTTTTTTAGTTCAATAGTATGATATGATAATAGTATGTCATCAAAAGGCCTTTCATTCTTAGTGCTATTAAGAATGAAAAGGGGATTTTTGATTTGAAGAAAAGAACTTGGACGTACGAGGAAATAGAGTTTTTGAAGGACAATGTCGGTCGTATGAAAATCTCTACCATTGCCAACCATCTGGAGCGAACAGAAACAGCGGTTGAGATAAAGATCAAAAGATTAGGTATTTCAAATACAAAATCTTTCACCGGCCAATTGACGATGCATGAATTAGCAACTCTATTAAAAATTGATCCAAAGTCTGTGAAACTATGGATTGATAACCATGGATTAAAGTACACCAAAAAGGCAACAAGAAACACACGCAAATTTTACTTTATTAAACCTGAAGATTTTTGGGATTGGGCAAAAGACAATAAAGAACGGGTCGATTTCTCAAAAATTGAAAAAAATGCAATAGTTCCTGAGCCAAATTGGGTAGATGGGGAACGCTCAAAAGGAAAGAGGGTCAACTATAGAGCGTGGACGACCGTTGAAATTCACACTATGATTGAGCAAGTGGCGATAGGTACTCCGTTTTCAGTAATTGGTAAAAGGTTAAACCGAAGCCCCATTAGTATCCAACGTAAGTACCAACGTTTGAATAAGGCAGTTAGATAGGCATCATAGGTAAAGAAAAAACCAAACTATACAAAAGGCAAAATTGTTGAAAAACGATGACGCAAAGCCACGGGCCTAAGGAGAATTTCTCTATGGCGGCTGGGTTGCTATAGAATGGAAGGGTTCCTTTATTTGATGACGAAAAAATACGGGAGAGTCTAGTTTGAAAAGCTAGATTCTCCCGTTTTCTTTTATTCTCTAATTTTAGGCTCTATAATATTTGTTGGGGTTTAAACAAAATTTTGTGTGCATAAAAAAACACGCAAACTCCTCATTCTTTTATACTTGAATTGTCGAGAAACAAGTCTAAAGAATGGAGTTGCGTGTATATGGATTTTACCATGATTATTCCTGGAT
Organism: Bacillus nitroreducens; assembly: GCF_964021195.1. NCBI lineage: Bacteria > Bacillati > Bacillota > Bacilli > Caryophanales > Bacillaceae > Bacillus > Bacillus nitroreducens. The sequence goes on from NZ_CAXHYI020000003.1 coordinate 1,819,780, forward strand.
TAAAAGGGTCTATCCTAACCAATGTTGAAGAAGTGGGCGAAGTTATCCGCCTGTACGTTGAAATGGAGCGAAAAGTACATCGCTGCCCTAAATGTAACCAAAGGACGAGTAAAATTCATGACTATCGTATACAAAAAATTCAACACTTAAAGTGGTTTGAAAGAAAAACCCAAATCTTTTATAAGCGTAGACGATATGTCTGTGAATGTGGGAAACGTTTTTCAGAGAAAAATCCTTTTGTCATGCGTTATCTACGTACCTCAATAGAATGGAATCAAGCTATATCAATTAAAGCAATTAAAGGAAAAACATTTAAGGAAACAGCTGAAATCTACGGGTGTTCATCTTCAACCATTATACGTCGATTCGATCAAATTTCACGAAGTGAAATTCGTCCGGTGGAAGAATTACCTACAGTTATAGCTATTGATGAATACAAGGGTGATACCCGCGAAGGGAAATACCAGTTAATCATTGCGAATGGGATAACAAAAGAACCGATTGATATTCTACCAAATCGTTATAAACGTACGATAAAAGACTACTTAAGAAAGCACGGATCTAGAGTGCAAATAGTCATAATGGATATGAATCATTCCTTTAAAGCAGCCGTTCAAGAGGCATTGGGTAAACCTGTTATTGTAGCTGATAGATTTCATTTTTGTCGTTACATCTATTGGGGGCTTGATGGAGTAAGACGTCGAGTGCAAAACCAATTTCATGGCTACGACCGTAAAAAGTGTAAACGTATGAAACATGTCTTTCATAAAGACTGCCAACGCTTAACTAAGGATGAGAAATGGCATTTAAATCGTTACTTGGAGATGTCGAATGAACTCAAACAAGCATATGAAATTAAAGAGGCATATCGTTCTTGGTTTTTACGTGCCAAAGAAAACGGAAAAAACAGTATCAGTTTGGTTAAAAAGGAATTGGAAGAACTATATAAGTTAATTGAGGATTCAAAGATACCTGAAATGATTAAAGCAATAAAGACCATACAAAATTGGCAAGTTGAAGTATTAAATAGCTTTGCCTATGAATATTCAAATGGGTTTTTAGAGGGAATTAATAATTCAACCAAAGTTCTAAAGAGAAATGCTTATGGATTTAGAGTTTTTGAACGCTTTAGGGCGAAGATTTTATTAACACACAAGTATAAAAGAATTGGGGTACATATTAGTTAACCGAGTTGGTGTGATTCTCCTCTATAAAAAATGATGAATGGTACCATCCATCATTTTTTATAGAGGCCACCAAGCGTAGCGCGGTAGCCTAAAACCCCAACATTTGATTTAGAACCTAATTTTAGGCACTATCGACTCACTAACTAACTCGACTATGTTGGAAGGGAAAGGCACCTATTATTTATGATTTGTTTTAATAGGCTGTACGCAATATGCTTCTCTTAGAATTACTGATCTAACGAATCTCGATCCATAGATTGAACACCTTTCATAATTTGGAACGCAAAACCGACACATACTAGAATAATACTTACAGTCAGAAAATAGGCTAAAAACATGTAAGCTCACCTCAATGTATTATTGTTTATTCTATTTATACTTTTAGTATAGGGGGAACCTTCATGTTTGACTGTGATTTACATCACACAAGTGCATATTTTTCAGATTTTTCCTCAATTAAAATGGAATCAATTCACGTTGTAGTTCTTATTTAATTATGATATATTTTTTTAGATACAATTGCGTGTTCAAAAGGATCACGTGACAAAAACGGCACGGCTTATCTTGTCGACACTAGCACATCCTGTGCGTTGAAAGTTCGAGTCGGTGTAGTGGACTTTTGAACTTTCGATACAATTTGAGATAACGGAAGGGAAATTCACATGAACTATATAGATGAAGTTCAAAAAAGAAGAACATTTGCCATCATTTCCCACCCTGATGCAGGGAAAACGACGATGACAGAAAAATTACTTCTTTTTGGTAATGTAATACGTGAAGCGGGTACGGTAAAAGGTAAGAAATCAGGGAAATTTGCTGCTTCTGACTGGATGGAAATTGAAAAGCAGCGTGGAATCTCGGTTACATCAAGTGTCATGAGTTTCCCGTATGACAAATTCTATGTCAATATTCTTGATACACCAGGGCACGAGGATTTTAGTGAAGATACCTATCGTACATTAACAGCTGTAGATAGTGTTGTGATGATTATTGACTCTACTAAAGGAGTCGAGCCACAAACGATTAAGCTCTTTAAGGTTTGTCGCATGCGTGGGATTCCGATTTTCACGTTTATTAATAAACTTGACCGTGAAGGTAAGGATCCATTAGATCTTTTAGCGGAAATTGAAGAGGTTCTTGGAATTGAATCATATCCAATGAACTGGCCAGTTGGAATGGGCAAGCGATTTTTAGGGATTGTCGATCGTTTCAACAATCAATTTGTTCATTTTGCAGGGAATGAAGATGAAAATATTTTCCCACTACAAGAGCTTGAGGATGGTAACCATCCGACGATAACGGATAGCCCAGTTTATCATAGTACACAAGATGAACTACTCTTATTAGATGAAGCGGGCAATGATTTTAACGCGGAGCTTGTAGCTAAAGGTGAGCTAACGCCTGTATTTTTTGGTAGTGCACTCGCAAATTTTGGTGTGGAAACATTTTTTAATACATTTTTACAATTTGCTTCAGCACCAAAACCTCGTAAAACAAACCTAGGTTTAGTTCCGCCTGAAGATGAAACGTTCTCTGGATATATCTTTAAAATCCAAGCAAATATGAACACGAAACATCGTGATCGAATTGCATTTTTACGTGTTTGTTCTGGTAAATTTGAACGTGGGATGAGTGTGAATATTACTCGAACAGGGAAATCAATTAAATTGAACCAGACCCAGCAATTTATGGCTGCAAGCCGTGAAACAGTTGATGAAGCTTACCCTGGGGATATTATTGGAATCTATGACCCGAATGTCTATCAAATTGGTGATACATTAACGGTTAGTAAAGAGGATATGCATTATCAGGAACTGCCTGTATTCCCACCAGAAATGTACCGCAAAGTTCGCGTGAAGAACGTAATGAAAGCAAAGCAGTTTAGAAAAGGAATCGAGCAACTTGTACAAGAAGGTGCGATTCAATTATTTAGACAAGAATCAAATGATGATTTCATACTCGGTGCAGTTGGGCAACTTCAATATGAGGTCTTTGAACATCGATTAGAGGCGGAGTACAATGTCTCTGTGGAATTCAGCTCACTAGGAAATCGAATTCCAAGATGGATTGGGAATAAAAACGTAGACACACGTTTATTTGATTCAAGAAGTCTACTTGTTCGCGATCGTAATGACCGATATGTTGTTTTATTTGAAAATGATTTTACGTATCGATATTTCCAGGATAAAAACAAGGATATCGAGCTTATAGATTTATTTGAAAGTAATGATTATAAAGGGGTATAACTGGTAAGTTTACGGCGTTTGCAGTTGAAAGAATAGTAACCAAAGCTGTTTCAATAGCAGGTTCAGATTCAATTTGTTATATTTATCTTATAATCATTGAAAGGATCGGAACTGATGCTATTAAAAATATTGCTGGCGCTTATTCTTCCAGGCGTACTCGTCGTTTTCTTTACAAGGGTCACTTATAATTATTATGTTGGAACATTACTTGCAATTGCCCTGATTGTGGCATCTATTTACAAGGGTTATTCTGATTCAACACTTATCATAATTGCCGATGTCATTTCTCTAGGAGTCGGATTTTTATACGCAAGAAACATGGGGAAAAGACCACAAAAATAGCCTGTAACTTTAAAGTTACAGGCTATTTTTTTATTCTATAGGTTCATAGAGGGCATCACAATTGCGGATAGAGAGTTAAACATAATGATGTGAAGAGGGAAACAATCGATTCACGAATGTCGACTCCTATTTATAGGTAATATGAAGAGGAAACAATCAATTTGTAGGCTTCCATTTCTTTTTCATAAGCCTTATATAAATAAAAACAATCAATCCAACTCGTTCAATTAGTGAAATTAAATCGAATATCAGTTCGTATTTTTGTTTGTTTTGAGTCAGTTTGTGGTACAATGTTTCTATCGAGAAAAAGTCAGTGGGAGAGTACATAAAATAGTCAAGGGAAATCGTTAAAAATAGATGGGAGGATGGCAGATGAAGGATCAGTTTGAATTAGTGTCAAAGTATTCACCACAAGGTGATCAGCCACGAGCAATTAAAGAACTTGTTGAGGGCATTAAGGCGGGGAAAAAGTATCAAACGCTATTAGGGGCAACTGGGACAGGAAAAACGTTTACGATATCAAATGTGATCAAAGAAGTGAATCGACCAACATTGATCATTGCACACAATAAAACGTTAGCTGGACAGCTGTATAGTGAGTTTAAGGAATTTTTTCCGAATAATGCTGTTGAGTACTTTGTCAGTTACTATGACTACTTCCAACCTGAGGCCTATGTACCGTCCTCAGATACATATATCGAAAAAGACTCCAGTGTAAATGATGAGATAGATAAATTACGTCACTCAGCCACATCGGCATTGTTTGAACGACGAGATGTTATTATCATTGCGAGTGTATCATGCATCTATGGTTTAGGTTCGCCAGAGGAATATAGAGAACTCGTTGTATCCCTTCGTACAGGAATGGAAATTGAGCGGAATCAACTCTTACACAAACTTGTTGATGTGCAGTATGAACGAAATGACATTGATTTTCGCCGTGGAACTTTCCGAGTTAGAGGAGACGTTGTCGAAATTTTTCCAGCATCACGTGATGAGCATTGTATTCGCGTGGAGTTTTTTGGTGATGAAATTGATCGAATCCGAGAAGTTGATGCATTAACGGGTGAGATTCTTGGTGAGCGAGAGCATGTTGCTATTTTCCCAGCATCCCACTTCGTTACGCGTGAAGAAAAAATGCAAATTGCGATAAAAAATATCGAGGCTGAGCTTGAAGAACGATTAGCCGAACTTCGTGAAAATGGTCAATTGCTTCAGGCACAACGACTTGAGCAACGAACAAATTATGATCTTGAAATGATGCGGGAAATGGGCTTTTGCTCGGGGATTGAAAACTACTCAAGACATCTAACATTGCGCCCCCCAGGTTCGACACCTTATACATTATTGGATTATTTTCCTGACGACTTGTTGATTGTCGTCGATGAGTCACATGTTACGTTGCCACAAATTCGAGGGATGTTTAATGGTGACCAAGCGAGAAAACAAGTATTGGTCGATCATGGGTTCCGATTACCTTCAGCATTGGATAACCGACCACTCCGTTTTGAAGAATTCGAGAAACATATCAACCAAATCATAAATGTTTCAGCAACACCAGGTCCTTATGAAATTGAGCATACCGATGAAATGGTTGAGCAAATTATACGTCCAACAGGTTTATTAGATCCAATAATTGATGTTCGTCCAATTGAAGGTCAAATTGATGATTTATTAGGTGAAATTCAAGATCGAATTAATAAAAATGAACGTGTACTTATTACCACCTTAACGAAAAAAATGTCCGAGGATTTAACCGATTATCTAAAGGATATTGGGATTAAGGTAACGTATTTACACTCGGAGATTAAAACCCTTGAGCGGATTGAAATCATTCGTGATCTACGAATGGGTAAACATGATGTACTAGTAGGAATCAACTTACTACGTGAAGGATTGGATATTCCTGAGGTATCACTTGTTGCGATACTTGATGCAGATAAAGAAGGGTTCTTACGTTCAGAACGTTCTCTTATCCAAACAATTGGGCGTGCAGCAAGGAATGCAAATGGAAGAGTCATTATGTATGCTGATAAAATTACAAAATCAATGGAAATTGCGATTAATGAAACGAAGCGACGTCGTGAGATTCAAGAGGAATATAACAAAAAACATGGCATTACACCTCAAACGATTCAAAAAGAGATTCGCGATGTAATTCGTGCCACTCAAGCTGCTGAAGATACAGAAAGTTATGAAGCAGTACCTAAATTAACAGGATTATCGAAGAAAGAACGCGATCAAGTAATTGCTGAAATGGAAGCAGAAATGAAAGAAGCAGCAAAAGCACTTAACTTTGAACGAGCAGCTGAATTACGTGATTTAATTTTGGAGTTAAAAGCGGAAGGATGACATAAAACATGGCACTAGATAAAATAGTCGTCAAAGGCGCAAGAGCACATAATTTGAAAAATATTGATGTGACGATTCCGAGAGATAAATTAGTCGTCGTGACAGGTCTTTCAGGATCTGGAAAGTCCTCTCTTGCATTTGATACCATATACGCAGAAGGACAACGGCGTTATGTCGAGTCACTCTCTGCATATGCACGTCAATTTTTAGGACAAATGGATAAACCAGACGTTGATTCTATTGAAGGCTTATCGCCTGCGATTTCAATTGATCAAAAAACCACAAGCCGAAATCCTAGGTCAACGGTAGGAACCGTAACAGAGATTTATGATTATTTACGTTTATTATATGCCCGTGTTGGTAAACCTGTTTGTCCGAACCACGGAATCGAAATTACATCACAAACAGTAGAGCAAATGGTAGATCGAATTTTAGAATACCCAGACCGGACGAAGTTACAGGTACTCGCTCCTGTTGTTTCTGGACGGAAGGGTGCTCATGTAAAGGTTCTTGAGAATATTAAAAAACAAGGATATGTCAGAGTCCGAGTCGATGGGGAAATGCTTGAGTTGTCGGACGATATTGAGCTTGATAAAAACAAAAAACATTCTATCGAAGTTGTCATTGACCGAATCGTTTTAAAAGAGGGCGTAGCCGCAAGACTTTCAGATTCTCTTGAAGCGGCACTACGCCTTGGTGAAGGGAAAGTCATCATAGATGTGATCGGAGAAGAAGAGCTTCTGTTTAGTGAGCTTCACTCCTGTCCACTTTGTGGATTTTCAATCGGAGAACTTGAACCAAGAATGTTTTCCTTTAATAGCCCATTTGGAGCTTGTCCAGATTGCGATGGATTAGGAAGCAAGCTTGAAGTAGACCCAGATCTTGTGATTCCGAATTGGGATTTATCGCTTCGAAAACATGCAATTGCTCCATGGGAACCAACAAGCTCACAGTATTATCCTCAATTGCTTGAATCTGTTTGTAATCATTACGGAATTGATATGGATATGCCAGTAAAGGATATCCCGAAGCATTTAATGGATAAGATTCTCTATGGTAGTGATGGTGAGGAAATCTACTTCTATTATGAAAATGACTTTGGTCAAAAACGTGAGAATCATATTGTTTTTGAAGGAGTCCTTCGAAATGTAGAAAGACGTTACAAAGAAACGAGTTCCGATTACATTCGTGAACAAATGGAAAAATACATGGCTGAAAAGGCATGTCCATCTTGTAAAGGTCACCGTTTGAAAAAGGAAACGCTAGCCGTATTGATTAACGATAAACATATTTCAAACGTGACAGAATTATCCGTTATGGAGGCATTAAATTTTATTAGGAACATTAAATTGTCTGATAAAGATATGCAGATCGGGTACCTTATTTTTCAAGAAATCAAAGAACGATTAGGTTTCTTGGTCAATGTGGGACTGGATTATTTAACACTAAGTCGTGCTGCAGGAACATTATCTGGTGGTGAGGCTCAGCGGATAAGGCTTGCTACGCAGATTGGTTCTCGTTTAACAGGTGTACTCTACATATTAGACGAGCCATCCATTGGTTTGCACCAACGTGATAATGACCGACTTATTGAAACTCTGAAAAAAATGAGAGACATTGGAAATACATTGATCGTTGTTGAACATGACGAAGATACGATGATAGCGGCTGATTACTTAATTGACATTGGACCTGGGGCGGGTAGTCATGGTGGTCAAATCGTTTCGGCGGGCACACCAGAGGAGGTTATGGGAGATAATAATTCCTTAACCGGTCAATACCTTTCAGGTAAAAAGTTCATTCCTCTCCCTGTTGAAAGAAGAAAGCCAGATGGTCGTTATATAGAGATTATAGGGGGTAAGGAAAATAACCTTAAAAATGTATCGGTTAAGTTTCCGCTCGGTGTGTTCACAGCTGTAACGGGTGTCTCTGGTTCGGGAAAAAGTACATTGGTCAATGAGATATTGCAAAAATCACTTGCCCAAAAACTAAACCGAGCGAAAAGTAAGCCTGGTGAACACAAAGCCATAAAAGGTCTAGAACATTTAGAAAAAGTAATTGATATCGATCAATCTCCAATTGGTAGGACACCTCGATCGAATCCAGCTACCTATACAGGTGTGTTTGATGATATTCGTGACTTATTTGCTAATACAAATGAAGCGAAAGTAAGAGGGTATAAAAAAGGCCGCTTTAGCTTCAATGTCAAAGGTGGACGATGTGAAGCTTGTAAGGGTGATGGAATCATCAAAATTGAAATGCACTTCCTTCCAGATGTGTATGTACCTTGTGAGGTCTGCCATGGGAAACGCTATAATCGAGAGACATTAGAAGTGAAATATAAGGATAAAAACATCTCGGATATTTTGGACATGACGGTAGAAGAAGGGGTTTCCTTTTTTGAAAATCTACCAAAAATAAAACGTAAACTACAAACCCTTTTTGATGTAGGATTAGGCTATGTCAAATTAGGTCAACCTGCAACAACCTTATCAGGTGGAGAAGCACAACGTGTAAAACTTGCTTCGGAATTACACCGTCGCTCTAATGGAAAAACGTTTTATATTCTGGATGAACCAACCACAGGATTACATGCGGACGACATCTCAAGATTGTTAAAGGTTCTACAGCGACTTGTTGAAAATGGTGACACGGTCCTTGTTATTGAGCATAACCTGGATGTTATAAAATGCGCCGATTACATTATCGACTTAGGACCAGAAGGTGGAGACAAAGGTGGAACCATCTTAGGTACTGGCACACCAGAAGACATTATAAAAATTGAGTCATCCCATACAGGTCGCTACTTAAAACCAGTCCTTGAGCGTGACCGCCAACGGATGAAAGAATTAATTAAAGAAAAAGAAACGATTGCAAAATAAATAAAAATCCCGATTTGCTAAAGAAGCTGATCGGGATTTTTTTATGTGTATTTTTTCAAACTCATATATGGAGAGACAATAACTGGAAGAATGTGATATTCTTATTTACATAAATTTCATAAAAGGTGATAACATTGAAAAAAAGAGCAGAGAAAAAACTATTTAGCCTTTGGTCTGGTGAATTAGTAGCAGCCATTCTTTTTCTTATTCTATGGCTATTCAATATACCTAGATACGATTGGTCTGTCGATTATCTAACCACATTTCCACATATATTTGCATTTTGTATTCTCGAATTTATCCTATTTCAAGGAAGTTACTATTGGTACTTGAAATGGAAAAAGGTTAAACAAAGGAAGCGTTCGTCATTAACAAAGGCACAACTTGCAATCTTCCGTTTCTTAAAAATCGTAAATCTCATATTGCTTGTGATTGGTATACCTGTGATTATCTATCAAGCTACTTTTTCAAAAGGGCTATATTGGTACCTTTTCTTATATGCTTTTGCGTTGCTTGAACATATCAATTATTATCACAGTCGGCTTTCTTATATGAATTTGGAAGAAATAAAAGAATTTATTCGTCAAAAAGGCTTTCGGCGGTCAATCTTGGCGAGGGAGTTAGAGGATAAGTAACTAGGTGAGTTTCTCATCTGGTTTTTTTTCATTCTCATTCTTTTGTATATCTATCAAAGGGAAAATACCTTAAGATGATTCAGTTTTACCATTTAGATATAAACGCCAATGCTAAAATAAAATAAAGAGAATAAGATAAGTAATGGTGAAAGGGTTTCGATAAACTTTAGAAGGAGCTAAACAATGAAAATCATGATTCGAGTCATTGAAATTCTATTAGGACTTATCTTCCTAGGTGCAGGATTAAATGGATATGCTGTCTTATTAGATTTCGAGCCATTTGCTCCCACAAGTCCAGCTGCTATGGAATTTTTGGGAGATGGATACCTACTTGCAATGGAAAAAGGTGTAGAAATCATTGCAGGAATTTTATTAATGATCCGTAGGTATGTACCATTGGCGTTAGTTATGTTGGCAGGTTTAATTGTCAATATTTTAGCGTTTCATATTTTTGTCGATTTAGCTTTACTACCGTTGGCTATTTTAATAACTGTATTCGAGGCAATTTTAGTGTGGTCCTATCGAGAAAATTACAAAGGTCTTTTAGAGAAGAGTCCAAAACACTAGATTCATAGCTCCCCAGCTACTAAGCCTCCAGACGTATTTTTCAAAAATATTGAAACCAATAATGTGTAGCTACCGTATATAGAGTTATAAAGGGGAGATGTAGAGTGAATACAGATAAATTAATTGCAGCGTTGTGTTACTTTAGTATTTTCTTTGCAGGGTTTATTTTACCAGTCGTCGTGTACATCGTCGTTCAAAATCCTACAGTAAAAAAGCATGCTTTACATGCATTAGTCTCACATATAATTCCATTTGCAACCCTCATTTTTATCATCATTCCGTTTTTCTTTCTATGGTCTGTAGAGGTGTTCGCAGTTGTTATGATACTTGTGTTCATCCTATTAGGCCTTATCAATATCGGAATTGTGATTTGGAATATTGTGAAAGGTATTCAAGTTTTAGCACACGAAGAATTTTAAAGGAGGAATTAGCTCATGAAAGAGGAACAAAAACGAATTTTAAAGCTAGTTGAAGAAGGGAAACTAACGGCAGAAGAAGCGATCGTTCTAATTGAAAAGCTTCATTCTGGAGAGGTAAGCGAGACTCAGGATCCAATCCAAGAAATTAAGACAGAGCTTTCTACTCAGGTCCAGTATGAGCAATCCCAACAGAACCAAAGCTCGTATGATAGCAAAGGATCAGCGAAACACAAGTTTATGGATTTTATCGACACAGCATTGAAAAAAATCAAAGATCTAGATCTCGACTTTAATTTCGGAAATGCGGTTGAAGTGAAACATATATTCCAACACAAGGACGTATACATTACCAAGCTTGACCTAGATGTGTCAAATGGTAGTATTACAATCATTCCTTGGGAAGAGCAAGATGTTCGAGTTGAATGTGATGCAAAAGTATATAATATTGAAAACCAGGAACGTGCAAGAAAAGCATTTCTTGAGGATGTTCTTTTCTCGATTGAGAATGGTGCACTACGTCTCTCTATCCATAAAAAGCAAATGAAGGTTCATGCGAAGATTTATGTACCGCAGGAAAATTATGAAACCGTCAAAGTCCGGATGTTTAACGGACCGATATCTGGGGAAAATTTACGAGTGAAGGAATTCCGTGCGAAAACAGCAAATGGAGCCATTACAATCTCGAATTTTGAAACGGATTCTGTTGAAGTGGAGACGGCAAACGGGCATATCAAAGCAAACCAAATGACGAGCAAGGACTTTGAAGCAGAAACGATTAATGGTACTGTTACTACAACAGGTCTTTTTAAAAAAGTGGATCTTCAAAGCTTTAACGGGAATATCACGTGCGATATCCAAGGAGATACATGCCATACGGCTTATGTAAAAACAACAACAGGTAGCATTGATATGTTTATTTCGAATGACTACCAAGTTGATGGAGAATTGAAATCCAATCTTGGTAACTTCAAGTCAACGCTTCCGATGATGTCAATCATCGAAGAGAAGAATGAAGTGGTTCAAAAATCTCTTCGATTTAAAGCAAATGAAGACAAAGTGCAAAAGCTTCATCTGTTTGCTGAAACAAAAACGGGATCAATCAATATAAAGTGATTCAGTGAGAGTATTTTGTACTGAGTGTTAGTTGAAGCCCAACATAGTGGTCACAAAGACGTTGACACAGGATGTGTCACTCATAGTCTTTTTTCATTCGTTCGGGCTTTTACTGGCAGTTTGATCCCTGCAAAAAATATATTGGTTGTCCCAAAAAAACTTGTAGTGGGGGGTCTTTACTGCCAGTTAATGCGGGATTAAACCACTTTGAGGTGTTGAATATGAAAAAGAAATTATACCGCTCCACCCATAATCGAATGTTAGGTGGAGTGCTAGGTGGCTTAGCAGATTATACGGGCATTGATGCATCACTCTTACGCATTTTAGCGGTTGTGGGTTTCATTCTAGGAGTTGGTTCCCTAGGGCTCATTTATCTCGCTTGGATTTTTATCGTACCCAATGAAGGAGATATCTATAGATAATGAGATGGATTGCTAGCATAATTGTCAATAGCATCATACTAATGGTTGTTGCGGGATATGTTGATACTTTTCACTTAGAGGGCGTTGGCGCAGCGATCTTGGCAAGTGTGATCCTATCTATATTAAACGTCATTGTTAAACCGATACTCATCCTATTAACTTTGCCTGTTACAGTACTATCATTAGGTCTATTTTTATTCGTTATCAATGCCATTACATTAATGCTTACACAGTTATTGATGGGAGACTCCTTCGTGATTGAAGGTTTCGGCACTGCCATCCTAGCAGCTGTAATTATTTCGGTTCTCAATCTACTGATCCAAAAAGTAATTGTTGAACCGCTACAAGAGAAAAAGAAATAAGTGTAACACCTACCATATTGGTAGGTGTCAGACTGTTGACAAGCGCTCGCATACTTCGTTGCTAGCCTCACTCGTCCGCTCATGAAGACAACTTCTATTCGCGTCTTCGATCGGCTTCGCGCCTCGTCTGACAAGCGTTTTTAAGACAGTCGGGAAAAGTGAAGCCTACTAGTGTTTCCTATAAAAAAGGAGTGTAGACAAGTCAAGTTTGACTTTGTCTACACTCTGTAACGCCTATCATAATGATAGGTGTTTTTTATGTCTTTTATAGGAATATGTTTCACAATCTTCACCAATTTTAATGATAAAAGTTTTGGTGTTATAAAGAAAAATGCTAAAATGGAGGATGAGTTTGAAAAAAGACTATTTACAAAGAACTAGGTCCATTCAATCATGCTATACTGGACTTTTTACATGACATCATAAAAATGAAACTACATGATTCACGCCAAGGAGGAACGGATGTGTCAAAAGTTAGTACAAAGGATTTAATTGAGAAGTTTAACTTAGAGTTAGTAAGTGGAGAGGAAGGAATCAATCGTCCGATCACGACTAGTGATATTTCTAGACCTGGTATCGAACTTGCAGGATTTTTTAACTATTACCCTGCAGAGCGAATTCAGCTTTTAGGAAAAACAGAACTCTCGTTTTTTGGGAGATTAACCACGGTCGAAAAAGAAAACCGTATGGAAAAGCTCTGTACAGATATTACTCCTGCTATTATTATTTCCCGTAATATGGATGTACCACCTGAACTGATTGAAGCTTCTGAACGTGAATCTGTACCTGTGATTAAATCTCCGATGACAACCACAAGACTATCTAGTAGGATTACTAACTTTTTAGAAAGCAAGCTTGCACCGACAACTGCTGTCCACGGTGTACTTGTGGATATATATGGTGTTGGGGTTTTGATTATTGGTAAAAGTGGCGTTGGTAAAAGTGAGACTGCCCTCGAACTTGTGAAACGCGGACACCGTTTAGTAGCTGACGATTGTGTGGAAATCCGCCAAGAGGATGAAGACACGCTAATTGGAAGTGCGCCTGAACTAATTGAGCATCTTCTTGAGATTCGTGGTCTAGGTATCATCAACGTGATGACACTATTTGGAGCAGGGGCAATTAGAAACTTTAAACGAATCACGCTTGTCGTTAACCTTGAGCTTTGGGACCAAACAAAACAGTATGACCGATTGGGCCTTGAAGAAGAAAAAATGAAAATCATTGATACTGAATTAACCAAATACACAGTCCCAGTACGACCAGGGCGAAACCTAGCCGTTATTATTGAAGTAGCTGCCATGAATTACCGACTAAAACGAATGGGATTAAATGCAGCAGAGGACTTCTCAAATCGTCTCTCAACTGCGATTGAATATAAGGAGCACGATGACATATAAAAAAATAAATAGTGAAAGAGGGAGTTGAGAAAATGGACCGAAACATTCAACCATTAGACCCAACGTTTCTAGAATTCGGCGCTTTACGGATTCAATGGTATGGACTTATTATCGGATTAGGAGTCATGCTGGCTCTATATCTTGCGATAAAGGAATCTGAGCGGAGAGGCATGCATAAGGATACATTTATGGATCTCATGTTATTTGCGGTGCCGATTGCGATCATTAGTGCGAGAATCTATTATGTCATATTCAAATGGGACTATTATTCACAAAATCCTTCCAAAATCATAGCAATTTGGGAAGGTGGAATTGCTATTCATGGTGCATTAATCGGCTCTGTTGTGACAGCGATCGTGTTCGCAAGAGTTAAAGGACTATCTTTCTGGAAAATTGCCGATATCGCTGCACCTAGCATTATCCTAGGTCAAGCGATAGGGCGTTGGGGAAATTTTATGAACCAGGAAGCACATGGGGGACCGATTGCAGAAGAACATATTCAGACCTTCTATAACGTACTACCAGACTTTATCATGGATCAAATGTATATTAAAGGTGTGTACTATCATCCAACTTTCTTATACGAATCAGTTTGGAATTTAGTTGGATTTGCATTATTATTGCTGCTACGGAAGGTTAACTTACGACGTGGGGAAATGTTCCTTAGCTATGTTATTTGGTATTCAGTTGGCCGTATTTTCGTAGAAGGGTTACGGACAGATAGTTTAATGCTTGGAGATATTCGAGTAGCACAATTGATTTCAATTGTATCAATTGTTGGTGCAGTGATTGTACTTATTTATCGAAGAAAAAAAGGGTATTCAAACGAGCGATATTTAGAGAAATAAATTTCAATAGGGAGAGGAAGACTTGCTAGAAACAATCAAAAAGGGAGCTATAGTAGGTTTAAAAACTACTTGGACATTGGGGAAAGTCATTTTTCCAGTTACGCTTATTGTTACTTTGCTTCAGCATACTCCATTACTGGATTGGGTCATCAATTGGATTTCTCCGATCATGGGTTGGTTTGGTTTGTCAGGTGATGCTGCTATTCCACTTGTGTTAGGAAACTTTTTGAATCTATATGCGGGGATTGGAGCAATATTAACACTTGATTTAACTGTGAAAGAAGTGTTTATTTTAGCTGTGATGCTATCATTCTCTCATAATCTGATTATTGAATCGACCGTGGCAGCTAAGGTTGGAATCAAAATTTGGGTCATTGTCCTTGTGAGACTTGGACTAGCGTTTGTCTCGGCCATCGTAATTAATCTAGTTTGGAATGGCGGTAGTGAACTAGCAAAATATGGATTTGTATCTCCTACTTCGGAGGAACAAATTTCTGGCTGGGGTAGCATTCTATTAAATGGTGTTGAAAAAGCATCCTTGGGAATTTTCCAATTAGCAATCATCGTCATTCCACTAATGGTTGTGATTCAAATTTTAAAAGAATTAAAATGGTTAGATGTATTTTCAAGATGGATGACTCCAATCACGAAGGCGCTGGGAATGAAGGAAAATACATCGACAACCCTAGCATCAGGTATTTTATTCGGTCTGGCATTCGGTGCAGGTGTAATGATTCAGGCGGTAAAAGAAGATAATGTAAGTAAGAAGGATTTAACATTAGCGTTTATATTCCTTGTAGCTTGTCACGCAGTTGTCGAGGACACGCTGATTTTTGTCCCACTTGGGATACCAGTATTACCGCTTTTGTTAATCCGTGTTATCACAGCAACCCTTCTTACAATGGTCATTGCATTCATCTGGAAGCGTGTCGAACAAAATAACAGAAAGGAACCTATCTATGGCAATTAACACACTTTTATTTGATTTAGATGGAACATTAATTGATACGAACGAACTTATTTTACAATCATTTTTACACACATTTGAAAAATACCTACCAGATCGCAAATTCACCCGAGAGGATATATTACCATTCAATGGTCCTCCGCTAATCGAGACATTTTCTTCAATCGATCCCGAGCGAGCAGAAGAGATGATGGCTGAATACAGAAGGTTTAATCATGAAAAACATGATGAATTAGTGACTGAATTTCCTGGTGTATTTGAGACGATTCAGACACTTAAGGAAAAAGGGTTTAAAATAGGTGTAGTTACAACAAAGCTAAGAAGTACGGTCAATATGGGATTGAAACTTACGAAGCTAGATCAATTCTTTGATGTCGTAGTGACATTAGATGATGTGAAAAATCCAAAGCCAGATCCTGAACCAGTATTTCTCGCTTTACAACAACTGGATTCTACTCCTGAAGAAGCGATTATGATTGGTGACAATTATCAGGACATTGTTTCTGGTCAAAATGCAGGGACAAAGACGGCAGGTGTGGCTTGGTCTCATAAAGGTAAGGATTTCTTAATGGAATATAAGCCTGATTTTATGCTTGAAAACATGAGTGACTTATTGGACATTGTTTCAGTTAAAGGATGAGAACATTGTGAAACGACGAACCACACGTTATTTTGTTTCAGGTCCAAACTCGCTTTGGCAAATGTACAAAACTGTCTCATTTTGGAAGGTAGTCAAAAACTTTATTATTATCCAGTTAGCACGTTATACACCATTTCTATGGTTGAAAAATTGGATGTACCGAACATTTCTTAACATGAAAATTGGGGAAAAAACAGCATTTGCACTTATGGTTGTGCCAGATACGATGTTCCCTGAAAAAATAAGTGTCGGCAAGAACACTGTGATTGGCTATAATACGACTATTCTAGCTCATGAATACTTAATTACGGAATACCGACTAGGGGAAGTTAAAATCGGCAACGAGGTTATGATCGGTGCAAATTCAACGATTCTACCTGGTGTAGAAATCGGCGATGGAGCGATTGTCTCAGCTGGAACATTAGTCCACAGGGACGTTCCGGCTGGTAGCTTTGTCGGTGGGAACCCCATGCAATTGATTTATACAAAAGAACAAAGGGAACAACGAGAACAAACAGCGGAATCTGATCAATAACCGGGTTTTGCAAATATCATGAAGTTAATGCCCATCAATTATGTTGATAATTGATGGGTATTATTATAAAACTAGCTAATTGATTTTATAGAGTGCGCACTTAAGAAAAAGGAACCGAACAGGTTCCTTTTTCGCTTAATGATTATTTGGATTTTTTAGTTGTGATTTACTTCCTCGATTTGAGTTATATTCTTTCCCTTTATTATTATCTCCACTTGCGAATTCTTGGCCAAATTCTGTTTCTAACTTTCCACCTCTCCTAGGCGAATTTTGGTTTTGACTACCCTTATTCATGCGCTTCGTCATGATTTACCCCTCCTTTTACTACTTCCGTTTTTGACTTTTTAATTTGTTCATTTCAAGTTCTTTTGCATACTCTTCTTGAGACTTCCCTTGCTTAAAACTTTCAGACTGAATTTTTCTGTATTTATTATCATTTAAATTAGGCACTTTTAGCATCTCCTTTTTATGCGTAGTAGTGTATGGTTCCATGTTATGAGTATTCCTTGTATCAACCAAACCCACTCATTATTTTTGGACATTCCATCTTTTACCTGCCTTCTTCCTCTTTTCCTTACAAAAACCTGTTTTGTAATCGAGTTCAAACATCAATCATCATTCCAAACAGAAATCCATAGCTTCCAGCAGACATGCAGAATTACCTAAATTCTGACTTTTTTGTTGACGCATGTTTTGGATAGGTGTAATATATACTTTATCTTGGTAGTATATTAGCGAACTAAAGTAATTTGAAATTTTACAAAAGGTGAGAGAAAATAGAATATATAGAAACTTTGGTGGTGACGAAATCGTGTTTATGTTCGAAAAACCGTTAGGAATGAGAGATACATTACCAGCTTTATATGAAGCAAAAAAGAAAATTAGAGATGCAATGTCCGCTCAAATTGAAAGCTGGGGTTATCAATTTATTGAAACGCCGACACTAGAATACTATGAAACAATCGGTGAGGCATCGGCGATCCTTGACCGTCAACTTTTTAAACTGCTGGATTCACAAGGGCACACACTTGTGTTAAGGCCTGATATGACAGCCCCAATTGCGCGTGTTGCAGCTTCACGTTTATATCAAGACGGATATCCACAACGAATTGCCTACTCGGCAAATGTATTTCGTGCTCAGCAGCATGAAGGTGGGAGACCTGCGGAATTTGAGCAAATTGGAATTGAGTATATCGGTGACACAACAACGAGTGCAGATGCTGAAGTTATTTCGCTTATGATTGCAACACTAAAGCAAGCGGGACTTACGAATTTTACTGTTCCAATCGGACACATTGGCTACGTGAAGTCATTGTTTATGGAGATTGTTGGAAACGAAGCAAGAGCTGATGTTCTACAACGTTATCTTTATGAAAAAAATTACGTTGGATACAGGGAACATGTGAATAACCTACCTCTGTCTTCCATTGATAAACAACGTTTGCTTTCCCTTTTACAATTAAGAGGAAATGAAACAAACATTACGAAAGCAAAAGACTTAGTTGAATGTGAAGAGGGTAAAAAAGCAGCAGAGGAACTTGAAGTACTTTGGAATAAATTAGAAGCCTTTGGTGTAACAGAGCATATTAAAATAGATTTTAATCTTGTCAGTCATATGAGTTACTATACAGGTATTCTATTTGAAATTTACGCAGAGAATGTTGGCTTCTTAGTTGGAAATGGAGGACGCTACGATCATTTATTTGAAAAATTTGATCGTCCACAACCTGCAACAGGGTTTGGCATTCGAATTGACCGACTTCTAGAAGCACTAGATTTGCCACAAGATGAGCCTGAAATTCATTGCGTCATTTTTAGTTCAGAACAACGAGAAGAGGCGATTCGGTTTGCTATGAAAAATAGAGAACAAGGTGAAAGAGTCGTCCTTCAAGACATAGCTGGAATCAAAGATGTAGATGCATGTACGAATGCCTTTGCAAAAACAACCTTTTTCTTAGGTAGGAAGGAGGAAGCGAAATGACTGATAAATTAACAATTGCAATGCCAAAAGGACGGATTTTTGAAGAAGCAGTAGAGTTATTAATAAATGCAGGCTACAATCTTCCTCCTGAGTTTGAAGATTCAAGAAAGCTAATCATTGATGTTCCTGACGAGCCGTTTCGATTTATGCTGGCAAAACCAACAGATGTGACTACTTATGTGGAACACGGTGTAGCTGATATTGGAATTGCGGGTAAGGACGTCATGCTTGAGGAAGACCGAGATGTGTATGAAGTTCTTGATTTAAAAATTAGCAAGTGCTATCTCGCGGTAGCAGGACTTCCACATGTGAAGATGAATGGTGTAGCCCCAAAAATAGCGACAAAGTATCCAAATATCGCTTCCAGCTATTTTCGTGAAAATGGAGAACAAGTCGAAATTATAAAATTAAATGGCTCAATTGAACTTGCACCGTTAATTGGGTTAGCAGATCGAATTGTGGATATCGTATCAACTGGGCGTACACTAAGGGAAAACGGATTAGTTGAATATCAACATATTGCAGATATCACTTCACGCCTCATCGTGAATCCTGTGAGTTATCGCTTAAAAGATCAACAAATTGATGAAATTGTTGAGCGACTATCGAAAGTAGTATCCGAGTAGAAAGGACGACACAGCATGCGAATTGAACGTGTAACGAGCACTGTTTCACTGAAAAGAACAATTGATAGTGGGACAGATGAGCAAAGGAAAGCAGTATTGGAAATTCTTGCTGAAGTACAAAGAGAAGGAGACAACGCTCTTCGTTCCTACACCGAAAAATTTGATGGGGTATTACTTGATGAGTTAAAGGTCAATGATACAGATATTGAAGAAGCCTATCAAAAGCTAGATGAAAATCTAGTACCAATTATTAAGGAAGCAGCTGAAAATATTCGGGATTACCACAGCCGTCAAGTGAAGCAATCTTGGATGACAATGAAGGAAAACGGAACGATCCTTGGGCAAAAAATCACACCACTAGATGCAGTTGGTGTCTATGTTCCTGGTGGAAAGGCAGCATATCCTTCTTCAGTGCTAATGAATGTTATCCCTGCTCAGGTAGCAGGTGTAGAGAGAATAGTGATGGTATCGCCACCAGGTAAAGACGGCCGTGTTCCTGCAGGAGTGCTAGTCGCTGCCGATATTCTAGGTGTTCAAGAAATCTATAAAGTTGGTGGAGCTCAGGCGGTAGGAGCATTGGCATTTGGAACGGAAAGTATAAAAGCTGTTGATAAAATCGTCGGACCAGGTAATATTTTTGTTGCATTAGCAAAACGTGAAGTATACGGGAATGTAGATATTGACATGATTGCTGGTCCTAGTGAAATCGTAGTGTTGGCGGATGAAACAGCTCTACCAAACGAAGTAGCGGCAGACCTCTTATCGCAAGCGGAACATGATGAACGTGCTTCCAGTATTCTCGTAACGCCTTCCATGGAACTTGCCGAAGCAGTTTCAAAAGAGGTTGAAAAACAACTAGCCGTACTTCCTCGTGAAGAAATCGCCAGAGCTTCTATCAATGACTTTGGGGCAATTTACGTCACAAAGGATCTAGACGAAGCGATTGAAACGGTAAATGAACTTGCGCCAGAACATCTAGAAATCATGACCAAGGAACCAATGGAACAGGTAGGAAAAATCAAGCATGCAGGTGCGATTTTTCTTGGTCGCTACAGCTCCGAACCAGTGGGGGATTACTTTGCGGGTCCAAATCATGTGCTTCCGACAAACGGAACAGCTCGTTTCTCAAGCCCACTAAGTGTCGATGATTTTACCAAAAAAACAAGCATCATCTCCTATAGTAAACAAGCAATTGTAGAAAAAGGATCTAAAATTGCAGCATTTGCGAGATTAGAAGGATTAGAGGCCCATGCGAGGGCAGTTGAGGAACGTATGAAATAGCTCACCAATTTAAATAATTCACACTATTCCACAGGTTGTTGTGGATATTGTGGGTATTGTGGATAGTAATCCACACAATTTAGAATTACCAGGTAATTTATATGATTATAAAAATGTGGATAACGGTAGGTGTAACCATGACAAGACAAGCAAAAGTTGAACGTAAAACAAATGAAACAGATATTAAACTAGATTTTTCTATAGATGGAGAGGGAATTTCAAAACTAGATACTGGCGTCCCATTTATGACCCATATGCTGGATTTGTTTACACAACACGGGAAGTTTAACTTAACAGTTAATGCAAATGGTGATACGGAAATTGATGATCACCATACAACAGAGGATATTGGTATTTGTTTAGGACAGGCTTTACGTGAAGCACTTGGAGATAAGAAAGGAATCAAGCGCTATGGTAACGCATTTGTTCCGATGGACGAAGCGCTTGCACAAGTAGTTGTTGATTTAGGAAATCGTCCACATTTCGAGTTGAAAGCTGAATTCCCAAGCTCTCGTGTTGGTTCATTTGATACAGAACTTGTACATGAATTTTTATGGAAGCTTGCATTGGAAGCAAGAATTAACCTTCATGTGATCGTTCATTATGGACACAACACACATCATATGATCGAGGCCATTTTTAAAGCATTAGGTCGCGCATTAGATGAGGCAACGATGATCGACCCACGAGTTAAGGGGGTCCCATCAACGAAAGGGATGTTGTAGATGATTGGCATTATCGATTATGGAATGGGGAATTTGTATAGTGTTTCTAAGGCACTTGAACGAATGAACTATGACTATTTTATTTCGAGTTCTGGTACGGAACTTAATAAAGCTGATGGTCTGATATTACCAGGCGTAGGTTCTTTTAAGGATGCGATGAGCATTTTACATGAAAAAGAGTTAGTATTCTTTTTAAAAGAATCTGTTGCAAAAGGGACACCGCTCTTAGGAATATGTCTTGGCATGCAGCTTTTATTTGAAGAGGGCGAAGAAAATGGTCTCACGCATGGTCTTGGCTTTCTAAAAGGGAGAATCACCAAAATTCCAGGAGTTACAGCTGATGGTGAGACCTACAAGGTTCCACATATGGGCTGGAATGACCTTGAGGTGAAACAACAATCGCCACTCCTAGAGAAAATCGATGGTGGCCATGTCTATTTTGTTCACTCCTACTATGCGAAAACCGATAGTGAAAATGTAATGGCTAGCAGCAAATATGATGTAGAGGTACCTGCTGTTGTCGGAAAAGGAAATGTGTATGGAACTCAGTTTCATCCAGAAAAAAGCAGTGATTTAGGAATCAAAATTCTCCAAAACTACGCTGCGATCGTGGAAAAGAAGGTGACGTTATGAATACTTTTACAATTTACCCAGCAATCGATATGCGCGGTGGAAAATGTGTACGATTGCTTCAAGGGGATTATGATAAAGAAACCGTTTATGGTGATTCTCCGTTTGATATGGCAAAAACATTTGCTGATGCAGGTGCGGAGTGGATTCACATGGTTGATTTAGATGGGGCAAAATCAGGTAAGCGTGTAAACGACCAATATGTGCTTGAAGTTGCAGCAAAGCTAGATGCAAAAGTTCAAATTGGTGGTGGAATTCGAACAGAAGAGGATGTTGCCTACTACATTGATAATGGTGTAGACCGTGTGATTTTAGGTAGTGCGGCTATTTCGAATCCAGAATTTGTCAAAGAGATGCTAAAGAAATACAAAGATAAAATTGCAATTGGAATTGATGCGAAAGATGGATATGTCGCAACAGAAGGTTGGTTAAATACCTCTTCTGTAAAAGCAACTGATCTAGGTGTCGAGCTTGCTAACGCGGGTGCGCAAACGTTTATTTTTACAGATATCGCTACAGATGGGATGCTAAGTGGTCCAAATATTGATGCGGTTGCAACAATGGCTGCTGCAACTGGTAAGCAAGTCATCGCCTCAGGGGGAGTCAGTTCCATTGATGATTTAAAAGCACTTAGTCAATTAAAAGAACAAGGTGTTTCTGGTGCCATTGTTGGAAAAGCCATCTACACCAATCAATTTACTGTCCAAGAGGCACTAGAAGAGGTGAAAGGCTAATGATCACAAAGCGAATTATTCCATGCTTGGATGTAAAGGACGGTCGTGTCGTAAAAGGAGTCCAATTCGTTGAGCTTCGGGATGCGGGTGATCCTGTTGAACTAGCTAAATTCTACGATTCCGAAGGTGCAGATGAACTAGTCTTCTTAGATATTTCTGCCTCTCATGAAGGGCGTAAAACGATGGTTGAAGTCGTGGAAAAAGTTGCGGCAGAGCTAGCTATTCCTTTTACAGTTGGAGGAGGCATTAATTCTTTAGAGGATATGAAAAGAATTCTTCGTGCTGGTGCTGACAAAGTTTCGCTAAATACAGCAGCTGTGACGAATCCAAATCTAATCAAGGAAGGTGCAGATTTCTTTGGCTCGCAATGTATAGTTGTTGCAATTGATGCGAAATATGATGAGGAATTAGGAAGCTGGAAAGTGTATACGCATGGTGGCCGAACAGGAACAGATTGGGAAGTAGTTGCGTGGGCACAAGAAGTGGTGAAACTTGGTGCTGGTGAAATCTTGTTAACGAGCATGGATGATGACGGTAGTAAGGATGGTTTTAATCTTGAGTTAACAAGGCATGTTAGTGAAGCTGTTTCTGTCCCTGTAATTGCATCAGGTGGTGCTGGAAATGCAGAACACTTTGCTGAAGCATTTATTCAAGGAAAAGCTGACGCAGCCTTAGCCGCAAGTATTTTCCATTATAAAGAAACATCCGTCAAAGAAGTGAAGAATGTTTTAAAACAGAAAGGGGTCAATGTCCGATGAACATACCAGAAATCACATTCGACGAAAAAGGACTTGCTCCAGCCATCGTTCAGGATGCTGTTAGCAAAGAAGTGTTAACTCTAGCTTATATGAATGAAGAATCGCTCCGTAAATCGATTGAAACACGCGAAACCTGGTTTTATAGTCGTTCAAGACAAGAGCTATGGCATAAAGGAGAAACTTCAGGTAATACTCAAAAAATAGTTGATATGAAATATGATTGTGACAAAGATGCGATTCTTGTCCTAGTTGAACCAGCAGGACCAGCCTGTCACACAGGAAATTATACATGCTTTAGTGAATCCCTATTTGGAGAGACAAAAGAAGCAAGCGGTGACCGATTTGCAATCTTAAATGAGCTTGAAAAAGTAATCGCAGAACGTGAAGCGGAAATGCCAGAGGGTGCGTATACAACCTATCTATTTGATAAGGGAGTTGACAAAATCCTGAAAAAAGTTGGTGAAGAAGCTTCTGAAGTGATTATTGCAGCGAAAAACCGTGACCATGAAGAGCTAAAATGGGAAGCGGCAGATCTTATTTATCACCTACTCGTCTTACTACGTGAACAAAAACTTCCACTTGACGAAGTATTGTCAGTTTTACAAAAACGAAGATAATCAAGATAGGGTGCTTATCCACAACTGGGCACCCTTTTTAATGCTTATTTTACGGGGATGTGTATAGATTATCCACGATATCCACATTATCCACAGTATAATCACGATAAATGTGAATAGGTGACTTCATTCCAATAATCATGCTGGAATATTCACAAAATAATTCAACTTGTCCACAATGTTCACACTATCCACAACTGATGATTTGTGACTTCTAGAAAACTTTTGGTTTTTATCCAAGCACCCCTATGTTCTATCTCGTTTTATATGATATACTACGTTGGGAAATAAATATATGATATAGGGCTAACCCCTATTCATTAAAGTGGAGGACCCCCGATGGAAAAACAAAACAAAAAAGAAAGACAGCATGGTTCAAAGGTAATTCCGTTTATCCAGACGGGAGAGTATTATTTTAAAAAGGGACTTAAGGCGTACCGCCAGCATGATATATATAAAGCGATTAAACATTTTAAGCGAGCAATTGAGCTCGAACCGAAAGACCCGATGTTTATCTGTCAATTATCAGTAGCGTTAACAGAAATTGGTGATTATATTCTTTCGAATCAATATCTTACAAAGATAATTGAGAATCCAAAGTTTGATATGCCAGAGTGTTTCTATTTTATGGCTAATAATTATGCACATCTAGGGTTATTTCAGGAGGCTGGGAAACACGCACAAATCTATCTAGAGCGTGAACCTGATGGAGACTTTGTTCCTGATGCTGAGGATTTACTTGACTTACTTCGTTTTGAAGAAGGAGACAATGAGATTATATCCAACGAACAGGATGAATTGATTGTGAAGCAAGAACAAGCCCGTGAATTTCTAGAAACGGGTAAATTAGATGAAGCAGTCATTCTCTTAAAGGAAATAATACGGGAGTACCCAGAATTTTGGTCTGCTTATAATAATTTGGCACTTGCCTATTTTTACTCAGGAGATGTGGAAAACGCATCAGAGATTCTCGAGGAAGTCTTAGAGAAGAACCCAGGGAATCTTCATGCGCTATGTAATTCTCTTGTCTTTTTATATTATCAGCGAAAAAATCAACAGGTCAAAGAGTTAACAAATCGATTGTCTTCCATTCACCCGATTCTTTTAGAACATCGCTATAAGCTTGGTGCAACTTTTGGTCTGATCGGAAGACATGACCTTGCCTACAAGTGGCTACGAAATCTTCATCGAAGCGGGTTCGATGGTGACGAGACCTTCTATTATTGGCTTTCCTATTCAGCCTATTTTACAGGGCATATAGATATTTCTCAACATGCGTGGAAACGAGTGTTAGAAGAAAATCCAAGTAAGAAGGGTTCCGCGCCATGGGAGTCTGACCGCACAAAATCAATAAGTGATGTTCTTGATCGCTGGTTAACAGGTGAATTTATAGAGGAACGATTATATGGTTTATTCTTAGCGAGTAAGACAAACGCATCTCTTGCTCGTAAAGATATAGAGCACATTCAATTCCATGCGACGCTTGAACAAGAATTTGCGAGCTACGTATTAAGCAAAAAGAAAAAAACAAAAAAAGTACCTTCTTACATTATAGACGGTTATCAAATTGCAGAGACATTGTTCTCAAAAAATAAACATGATGATACTGCAAATGAAGAACTTTATTTAACGTGGCTCATGATTTATGATGAGGCCGTAAAGCGTCAGTTCAATGTATCTAACTGGCATGCATGGGCGGCAGCAACGGAGTACATCTGGCGTAATCACCAGTCACGTTCAATCACACAAAAACAGGTTGCTGAGAAGTACGAAATCTCAAAGGCAACGGTCATGAAATATGTAAAATTTGTAAAAGAACTACTTCAGTGAGCATATTAATAGCGGATTTTGACAGGTTTTTATAGGATAGGGGTAGGAAATACTATTTATTAACTTTATTCAGGAATTCCCTACAGCGACAATTGGGGATGAATACAACAAATAGTTCAGTGGGGGTAAAACCCCTACTGAATAAAGTTAATACCTTCGGCGGATGCCACGATTTTTTAACAGAATTTTCAAGCAGTAAGATGAAAGTCTAAAAGTACACACTCGTATAATGTCTTTTGACCAACTTGTGTGGGTGTAAAATCTGGCAAAAACTACAAGGAGCATTTGAACAATATCATTTACAAAGGAAGTAAGGAGAGACGCAAAAATGGCTGAAGATAAAATTTATGATGTCATTATAATCGGTGCTGGACCTGCAGGTATGACTGCTGCTGTTTATACATCTCGTGCGAACCTATCCACATTAATGCTTGAGCGCGGGATACCAGGTGGTCAAATGGCAAACACAGAAGAGGTTGAGAACTACCCAGGGTTTGATCATATTTTAGGACCTGAATTGTCAACAAAAATGTTTGATCATGCGAAAAAATTCGGTGCGGAATATGCGTATGGGGATATTAAAGAAGTTATCGACGGTGAAGAATATAAAACAGTTCTTGCTGGAAGTAAGGAATATAAAGCTCGAGCTGTCATTATCTCAACAGGTGCTGAGTATAAGAAGCTTGGTGTGCCAGGTGAACAAGAACTTGGTGGTCGAGGAGTTTCTTACTGTGCGGTATGTGACGGGGCGTTCTTTAAACAAAGAGAGCTTGTTGTTGTCGGTGGAGGAGACTCAGCTGTAGAAGAAGGTGTATACCTTACTCGTTTCGCATCTAAAGTAACGATTGTACACCGTCGTGATGAACTACGTGCACAAAAAATCCTTCAACAACGTGCATTTGATAATGAAAAAATTGACTTTATCTGGAATCATACTGTTAAAGAAATTAACGAAAAAGACGGTAAAGTCGGTAGTGTAACATTAGTCAATACACAAACAGGTGAAGAAATGGAATATGCAGCTGACGGTGTGTTTGTTTACATCGGTATGCTTCCACTCTCAAAGCCGTTTGAAAAACTTGGTATTACAAACGAAAACGGATATATCGAAACAAATGATAATATGGAAACGAAAGTACCTGGTATCTTTGCTGCAGGCGATATCCGTGAAAAAACTCTTCGTCAAATTGTAACAGCAACTGGTGACGGAAGCATTGCTGCCCAAGCAGCTCAACACTATATCGAAGAATTAATGGAAAAAATTAAAGCATAACATAAAGGCACCTCTCAAAACATTGAGAGGTGTTTTTTCGTTTGGACGGTTTTCTTTTTTGTTTAACGATACATCATTCAGCGTTTTTTAGTTGGTAAAGTACCGTTAATGGGGTGGCCATATCCTATTAAAGCTTTTATTCCTTATCGTTTTGTAATAGGTAAGTATATCAATAAAAAAATTTTTGTCTAACTTCCGTATTTTTGAAATTCTAGATTTACACTGTTCGTTCTACCCTGAAAATCGCATGATGTAGCATTTCAATCAGCAACTCCATTTCTTCCTTTTTGATGCAAAGTGGAGGTGCGAAGACGAGTGTATCAAGTCCATCAAATACGACGGAACGACAAATTAATCCGATCTTAGCAGCTTCGTTCACTATTCTTGGCGCAAGTTGTCCCTTTATATGCTGAGGTGCATGAATGTCAATCGCTCCCATAAGTCCGAGTGCGCGAACTTGACTCACAATACTTGATTCTCCTTCAATCCAAGAAAAACCATCGAGCATTTTTGCACCCATGTTTGCGGCATTTTCAATCAAACCTTCCTTTTCGATGATTTCTAAATTTCTCAGCCCAACCGCACATGCCATAGGATGGCCACTATACGTATATCCGTGTAGCAGTGTTCCAGTTGAAAGTTCCTTATATTCTTCAAAAATAGCTTCTGACAGCATAACCCCACCTAATTGGGCATAGCCGCTCGTAATTCCTTTGGCAAAGCACATCATATCTGGTGCTACCCCATAATGGTCTACTCCGAAATATTCACCTGTACGACCAAATCCGGTTATCACTTCATCCGTTATCCATAGAATATTATATTCATCACAAATCTTACGAACTTCTTGGAAATATCCATCTGGTGCAACATGAACCCCACCTGCACCTTGAACGGGTTCTGCTACAAACGCAGCAATCGTTTCAGGGTCTTCGGATTCGATGGTCTCACGTAATTCTTGAGGAGATAGATTATCTGTGTAATAAAAATCTGGTGCCAATGAGTTAGTAAAATCTCGAAATGGCTTCAAGCCTGTCGCACTAGTCGACCCCAATGCTACCCCATGATAAGACCTTTTTCGAGTAATGATCTTCTTTTTTTCTGGCATCCTATGTAAAATCCAATAATGTCTTGCCAACTTG
Organism: Bacillus nitroreducens; assembly: GCF_964021195.1. Classification (NCBI taxonomy): domain Bacteria; kingdom Bacillati; phylum Bacillota; class Bacilli; order Caryophanales; family Bacillaceae; genus Bacillus; species Bacillus nitroreducens. Next base: position 1,848,294 of record NZ_CAXHYI020000003.1, read on the forward strand.
TAGGCAGTATCATTTGCTTCAGAGCCACCAGATGTAAAGAAAGTGGTTGATAAATTTCCAGGTGACACTTCTGCTAGCTTGGCAGCCAAGCGGATTGCAGGTTCATTGCTAAACGTGGCAAAACATGAACTAAACGCCAATTTATTCATTTGCTCCATCGCTGCTTGCCCTAACTCTTTCCTACCATGGCCAATATTAACATTCCATAACGAGGACATGCCGTCGAGAACACGTTTCCCGTTTATATCTTCAAGAAATACGCCCTCTCCTTTTGTGAAAATAAACGCAGGACCGAAATTTTGTTGTTGCTGAATCGGTGAAGTTGGATGTAAAAAATGTTTCTTGTCTAGTTCCACAAGCTCCTGTCGTACCATTAATTTTTCGTTCATTCACATTCCCCCTTCGTTCAATAGCTCGCAACAAACTGCACGCTTTTATTGAAATATATGCAACCTGTTCAAGCTTTTGAACTACAAAAAAGGAATAGAACTTGTCCTTTCAGCTAATGTTTCGTTTTTGTTAAATCCAACATTGAAAACGTAATTATGTTTTAACTCTCCTGTAACACGCATGAAATATATTTTGAGTATGATGATAATAGTAATTGACCCCCTTTTTATAAAATAGATATTTTTTGGGCACAGGTACACATCCCCTGTGCCCCCTTTTTTTGGAATCGGCCGAAAATGACGCTTCTATGTCACCACATCCTGTGGAAACGCGTAGGCTAGCTTCTCTGTTCCTCACGTATTAACTACAAACGCTTCAACACTACAAAGCTGTGCCTCCTTGAACTTTGGACGTTCGACGCATAGGACGTCGTGTTTTTATCGAGGGTGTCCTTCAACTTCCTTTATGATCACAAATTTATAATTGAAATAAAAAATAATATGAAAATCTTGTTCGTTGTGAGTACCTATAAGAAATAGTATAATAATAACAATAAGATTGCTTACAAACGGTCTACCTACCATGAGGCCGACTTGGGGTGAAAGAGATTGCAAAGAGTAACAAATTGTTTAGTGCGTAAAGATGACCAAGTATTACTTTTACAAAAACCACGTCGCGGTTGGTGGGTTGCCCCTGGTGGAAAAATGGAACCAGGTGAATCCATTCGAGATTCTTGTATCCGTGAATACCGTGAAGAAACGGGACTATATGTAAAGAATCCAGATATCAAAGGGATTTTTACATTTATCATCAAAGAAGGTGACAAGGTAACTTCTGAATGGATGATGTTTTCCTTCTTAGCAAACGAATTTGAAGGAGAAAATGTCAATGAATCGGAAGAGGGAGTTCTCAAATGGCAGGACATTAAAGACATCCCGAATCTGCCGATGGCCCCTGGTGATTATCATATTTTAGATTATGTACTTAAAGGTTCTGGGGTCATATATGGAACATTTACATATACACCAGATTTTAAATTACTTTCATACAGACTAGATCCAAGCTGAAAAATAGGGAGGCAAAATGATGAGTGTTGGTTCAGAAATACAATTAGTCATAATAACGGGAATGTCAGGTGCTGGAAAAACAGTGGCGATTCAAAGTTTTGAGGATTTAGGGTATTTTTGCGTGGATAACCTTCCTCCAACATTGCTTCCGAAATTCTTAGAGTTGATGAAGGAATCTGGTGGGAGAATGGATAAGGTTGCACTCGTAATGGACTTACGTGGTCGCGACTTTTTTGATAGTTTATTCGAATCACTTGACGATCTATCGGAAAAATCATGGATTGCTCCACAAATCCTTTTCCTAGATGCGAAGGATTCATCGCTTGTTACACGCTACAAGGAAACAAGACGTTCACATCCGCTAGCTCCAACTGGTTCTCCACTAGAAGGAATCCAAGCTGAGCGAGAAATACTTGAGGAATTAAAGGGAAGAGCACAGTATATATATGATACATCAGATTTAAAGCCTAGGGAATTACGAGAAAAAATCTTAAAGCAATTCGCTTCGCATTCTAGACCTACCTTTTCTGTAAACGTGATGTCGTTTGGTTTTAAATATGGTATTCCGATTGATGCTGACCTCGTGTTTGATGTACGTTTTCTCCCAAATCCACACTATATTGAGGCAATGAGACCTAAAACCGGACTTGATGAAGATGTTTCGAGCTATGTATTAAAATGGACTGAAACCCATAAGTTTATTGAAAAAGTAACGGACTTACTTGCATTTATGCTTCCTCAATATAAGCGTGAAGGCAAAAGTCAACTTGTCATTGCGATTGGTTGTACAGGCGGACAACACCGTTCAGTTACACTTGCTGAATATATCGCAAATCAATTCAGGGAAGAGTATGAAACCCATGTTTCTCACCGAGATATTGAGAAGAGAAAGGACAGAAAATAATGACCGAGCCAAAACATCCCAAGATTGTCATCATTGGTGGCGGGACGGGACTTTCCGTCCTTTTAAGAGGGTTAAAATATCAGCCTGTTGATATTACAGCAATTGTGACAGTTGCAGATGATGGAGGTTCTTCAGGTCGTCTTCGTGATGAGATGGATATACCACCGCCTGGTGACATTCGAAATGTATTAGCAGCTTTATCAGATGTAGAGCCTTTAATTGAGGATTTATTTCAGCATCGGTTTGGCGGTAAAAATGGTTTGTCTGGACATTCCCTTGGAAACCTGATCCTTGCAGCAATGACCACGATAACGGGTGATTTTGTTCATGCTGTCGGTGAGATGAGTAAGGTTTTAAAAGTGAGAGGAAAGGTACTTCCAGCTGCAAATAAAAGCGTCGTTTTACATGCAGAGATGGAGGATGGGACAGTCGTTTCTGGTGAATCCAAAATACCATACTCTGGTAAAAAGATAAAACGCGTCTTTTTAACACCTGATGATATTGAACCATTAAATGAGTCAGTGGAAAAGATACGTGAAGCTGATTTAATAGTCCTCGGTCCAGGTAGCCTTTATACAAGTATTTTGCCTAATTTACTTGTTCCCAAAATTGGGGATGAAGTTGTAAAAGCAAAAGCAAAAAAGGTGTATATTTGTAATGTCATGACACAGGCAGGAGAAACATTGAATTATTCTGCAAGCGACCATGTGCAAGCCTTAATTGATCATATGGGAGTAAAGTTCATTGATACAATTTTAGTGAATGATGGTGAAATACCTGACGATATAAAGCAACTATATGCCAAAGAATTGGCAAAGCCAGTTGTTTATGATGTAGAAAAGCTTTCTACTTTAAGTTTATCTATCATCCATGATAAAATCATCTCATACGATAATAATGTAATAAGACACGACACAACAAAAGTAGCAAACATTCTATACGATATGGTTAAGAAAGAAGTGGAGGGTGATTGAAAAATCACCCATCAATTTTATGAATACAAAGGGAGGTGGGACATGTGTCATTTGCATCAGAGACGAAAAAAGAACTTACGAATTTAGACATCAAAGATTGCTGTACAAGAGCTGAGCTTTCCGCTTTGATCCGAATGAATGGCGCACTTTCCTTCTCCAACCAAAAAATAGTGGTGGACATCCAAACGGAAAACGCCGCTATTGCGAGAAGAATATATACGTTGCTAAAAAAATGCTATAAAGTTGGTGTTGAGCTCCTCGTTCGAAAAAAGATGAGACTCAAGAAGAACAATGTTTATATTGTTCGCCTTGTTGAGGATGCAAAAGATATTTTAGAAGATTTAAAGATATTTGAAAGTTTTACGCTCAGGCAGGAAATATCTTCTGAATTGGTTGCCAAAAAGTGCTGCAAACGCTCCTATTTACGGGGTGCCTTTCTGGCAGGAGGCTCTGTCAATAATCCTGAAACATCCTCTTACCATCTTGAGATTTATTCATTATACAAAGAACATAATGATTCGCTTTGTGAATTAATGAACGTTTTTGATCTCAATGCAAAAACGTTAGAACGTAAAAAGGGCTTTATTACCTATTTAAAAGAAGCAGAAAAAATCACTGAATTTCTCAACATTATTGGGGCTCATCAAGCATTACTCCGTTATGAGGATGTACGTATAGTACGAGACATGCGAAATTCAGTTAATCGCTTAGTGAATTGTGAAACAGCTAATTTAAATAAGACAATCGGTGCATCGATTCGTCAGGTGGAGAATATAAGATACATTGATGAAACAGTGGGTCTTGGAATTTTACCTGATAAATTAAGAGAAATTGCAGAACTACGTGTTGCTTATCAGGATGTCACACTTAAAGAACTTGGTGAAATGGTAACAAGCGGTAAAATTAGTAAGTCAGGGATTAACCACAGACTTCGAAAAATTGATGAGATTGCCAATAAACTGCGTGCAGGGCAATCCATTAAGTGAGCGAATTGCTCACTAGAAAACAAATAAAGCGCTATCATTTTTTAGGAATAAGTGAAACCTTTTTCATTTATTCTACGTATGAATAGAAACTACTTAAAAAAAGAACAGCTTAAGTATATGTTCACAAAATAGAGGAGGAAGAAAATATGATTGAAAGACATGTTGTGGTTGCATTAAGAACGGGCTTACAAGCTCGTCCAGCAGCAATGTTTGTTCAAGAAGCAAATAAATTTTCTGCAGATATTTTTTTAGAGAAAGACGGAAAAAAGGTAAATGCTAAAAGCATTATGGGGTTAATGAGTTTAGCGGTTGGCAGTGGTACAACAGTTACCTTAATCGCAGAAGGAACTGATGAAGAAGCAGCTGTTGAGGCACTAACTAATTTTATTCAAAAAGAGGCATAAAAAAATCCTCTCACAACTAGGTGAGAGGATTTTATTCTTATTTACTTTCTTGTGGGAACATCACTTTATCGATTAATCCATACTCCATTGCTTTTTCAGCAGTCATGAAGTTGTCACGATCTGTATCTTTTTCAATAACCTCTAAAGGTTGGCCAGTACGTTCAGCTAAAATTTTATTTAACTTATCACGTAGGAATAAGATACGCTTAGCCGCAATTTCAATTTCAGTTGCTTGACCTTGTGCTCCACCAAGTGGTTGGTGAATCATCACTTCACTGTTTGGTAACGCAAAACGCTTGCCTTTTTCCCCAGCAGCAAGTAAGAATGCACCCATAGAAGCAGCCATTCCAATACAAATCGTAGAGACTTTTGGCTTAATGAACTGCATGGTGTCATAGATTGCCATACCAGCCGTGATTGAACCACCAGGGCTATTGATGTATAAAGAAATATCTTTCTCAGGGTCTTCTGCAGCTAAGAATAGTAACTGAGACACGATTGAGTTAGCCACATTGTCATCAATCGCACTACCAAGCATGATAATACGGTCCTTTAATAAACGTGAGTAAATATCATAAGCACGCTCTCCACGGTTCGTTTGTTCAATAACTGTAGGAATTAAATTCATTTGATTTCCTCCTTTTAAAAACGAATTAAAAATCATTAATATGTATTTCCATAATACAATTATGGTCAGTAAAGGTCAAACAATTCGCTTTACTAATTTATCATATTCTACAAACTTTTAGCACATACCTTTATTGATACGGAAATTTTTTTCATACTTATTTCATCATAACCGTTTTACAGTGGTTTAAAACATACATCTTGCAATCATTTACATTCTGTCATATAATGATGAGTGCAATTCTCAGTTGATAATACCTTGTATTTCAACTTTATATAATTTTTAGTGTCTAGCTCCTGAGCTTAGCTCCTTGAGACAAGCTTCAACCCCTCCTGCGGCGGCAACAGCCTACTCGTCGGGGTTCCAGCGCTTTTAGGACTTGCACAGGAAGTGCTGACGTCTATGTTTGCCACAGGACGTGGCAGTCATTAGTAGACGTTCAATTTTATAAGCATGCGCTTTTCTACATGCCCTCGTAGTGTAGTGGATAGCACAAGAGATTCCGGTTCTCTTATCGTGGGTTCGAATCCTGCCGAGGGCGCTAGCAAAAACTGACCAGGAATTATTTTCCTGGTCAGTTTTTAATTTTAATTATCCTTATACCCTAAAGTTCCTTCGTACAGATCTTCATCAACTGGATTTACGCCCCACATGGTTTGGATAGGATCAAATTCGGTTGCATACTCTTCTTCCTTGTTCGTTATTTTTTTTGCCTCATCCAATGTCCCTGTAAGAGGTCCAGTGTATTCGATTTTATTGTCTTTCAACTATAATCACCTCTTTAAAATAGAATCTTTCAAAAAATGTTGAAAAATGCGTGCTAAAATTTAACTTTTCCGATACCATAGAAGTAAGTTAATAATATCAGAATGAAGGTTTTGGATTCTTTTACAAATAAATAGTAAACGCTTTCAAAGTTAATGTGAAGGAAAGGGGAGAGCGTAGGTGAATATGCAAACAGGTCTATTTCAACAGCAATCTCTAAAGCTGGTCATGACAAAGGAATTAACCCAAGCTATCACTCTTTTACAATACTCTTCTTTGGATTTGACTAAATTTCTAGAAGAGCAAACACTAGAAAATCCCCTAATCGAAGTAAAACCAACTGATTTTACTCGACAGTCAAAATCAAAGGTCTCAAAAGAAACATATACGAATCCAATCGACTATATCGAGAAAAAGGAAACTACATTATACGAGCATTTACTATCTCAAGTAACATATATGAAACTAAATGACACAAGCAAAAAAACGATTGAATACATCATCCAACTTTTAGACAGTAACGGGTATTTGTATTTTCCTGTAGAGGAGATTTCAAAAGAACTAAAAGCCGATACGGAAACGATTGAAAATGCAATTCGATTTGTTCAAGGTTTAGATCCTATTGGTGTTGGTGCAAGGTCGTTACAGGAATGTCTCTTGCTACAATTGAAGGCACTCCCAAAACGTAATGAATTAGCAGAAACAATTGTGAGAGAGTATTTTGAGCTTTTCGCGGAAAAGTCTTGGAAGGAAATTGCGAAGAATCTTGATGTGAAGCTTAGTGACATACAGGAAGTTTTTGATTTTATTCAAACCCTTCAACCAAGACCTGGAGCAGCTTTTCAAGGAGGAGATGCTCAATATATAATTCCGGATTTTGATATTCAGGTTGAAGATGGAGTAGTTTCAATGAGAATGCAGGATTCATATTTACCGAAGGTTTCATTGAACCTACAGTATTATCAACATTTTTTAGAGGAGAAGGATTCACATACAAAATCCTATCTACAGGAAAAAGTGGACCAGTGTCAATGGATTATGAGGAGTCTGGAACAACGAAAATTAACCCTGCAAAACGTGATGAACGAAATCATCAATCGTCAATTAGATTTTTTTATCAAGGGACCCGCACATTTAAAACCATTGATTATGAGTGAGATTGCGCACTCACTCGATATTCACGAATCAACGGTAAGTCGTGCAGTCAAGGATAAATTTGTGCAAACCCCATTCGGTATTTATGAAATGAAATATTTTTTTAGTCGGAATATCCAAACAACAGGGCCAGCTGATACGTCATCCACTCAAGTGAAAAATATTATGAAACAGCTTATCGATGGTGAAAATAAACAAAAGCCTTTGTCAGACCAAGAGATTGTCGATATACTGAAAAAGGAACACGGTATCATTGTCTCTAGACGAACAATTGCAAAATACCGTGACCAATTAAATATACCATCTTCATCGAAGCGAAAACGATATAGCAAGTAGAATGGAAGTGTAACAATTGGATCACATTCTTGTAACTATGTATTCAAAGGGAAATTGCTCACTCTGTACGAAAGCCAAAAAGGTAATTGAGGAACTTGGCGAAGAATATCCCATAGTTCTTAATGAGATTGATATTTATAAAGATGATGAGCTACTAGAAAAGTATCAGATCATGATCCCGGTTATTGAAATCGATGGAAACGAAGTAGAGTCAGGGATTATTCACAAAGAAGTTATTAAAGAATATTTGAAAGAAATTCAAGCAAAGTCATCCTGACTGTCTAGAAATAGCCTCATAAACGGGCAGTATGTCCATTCAGAGGGACATAACTGCCCATAGAAACCAAATATTAGAAATAAGAGCAACTATGTTTTATAGCAACGCCGTTTACCCCTTATTCTACCGACTTTAACAAGTAATAAGATTAGAAATTCCTCATTGCTAGAAGTTTCACTTTATTTATTGCTTTCTGTTAAAAGTACTGTTAATATATTAGTGTAGCAAGGCGATATTGTTTTACATGAGTTGTTTTTTTTTACTGTAAGCGGGACATAATATGTCACAGCGGGACAAAAAAAGTCCCTTATGGTAAAAAAGGGGAAATGTAGTAATGAGTTCAATCATTGAGGTACAACAAAAATTATTACCTGATTTACTCGAGGTTATGCAAAAGCGCCATGAGATACTCAAATACATACGACTTATGCAACCAATTGGAAGAAGGAATCTTTCAACAAGTCTTGGTCATAGTGAACGAGTTCTCCGCGGTGAAGTGGAATTTTTAAAGAAGCAAAACCTGGTGGACTTTAGCACTGCAGGCATGAGTTTGACAAAAGAGGGCGCAGAGCTGTTAAAAGACCTTGAAGAAGTAATGAAGGAAGTTTTAGGTTTAAAGGTTTTAGAATCGAAACTTAAGGAGAAGTTAAAGATAAAAGAAGTGATTGTCGTTCCAGGCGACAGTGACACGACTCCTTGGGTGAAAAAAGAAATGGGAAGAGCTTGCGTTTCAAGAATAAAACAAAGGCTTTTTGGAGAAAATATCGTCGCAGTTACTGGTGGTACAACCCTTGTAGAAGTAGCAGAAATGATGACACCTGACTCAAAGGGTCGTAGCATTTTATTTGTCCCAGCAAGAGGTGGACTTGGAGAACGTGTAGAAAACCAAGCAAATACAATTTGCGCAAAGATGGCTGAAAAAGCCTCGGGTGATTATCGGCTTCTCCATGTACCAGATGTAGTAAGTAATGAAGCGTACCAATCTTTTGTGGCAGAACCATCCATTCGTGAAGTCTTGAATTTGATTAAGTCATCAAGTATGGTTGTCCATGGAATAGGAGACGCTATTACAATGGCTGAGCGGCGCAGAACAAGCGATGAGGATATGAGGAAAATCATTGAATCTCATGCCGTCGCAGAAGCTTTTGGGTATTATTTTGACGAAGATGGGAATGTTGTCCATCGCGTTCAAACAATTGGTATCCAGCTAGAGGATCTTCCTGCAATACACGATGTGATTGCAGTAGCTGGAGGTGCTTCGAAGGCGAAAGCCATCCAAGCATACTTAAAGCAGGCACCAAGAACACTGTTAATAACAGATGAAGGTGCAGCAAAAGAGTTAATAAAGGGATAAAATTATTCTCCCTTTCTATAATTTTTTAGGTTTTACATACAAAGGAGGAAATTTTAAATGGCAGTTAAAGTTGGTATTAATGGTTTTGGTCGTATTGGTCGTAACGTACTACGTGCGGCATTAAAAAATCCAAATGTTGAAGTGGTAGCAGTAAACGATTTAACAGATGCAAACATGTTAGCACATCTTTTAAAGTATGACTCTGTTCATGGAATTCTTGATGCAGAAGTATCTGTAAATGGTAATAACCTAGTTGTAAATGGTAAAGAAATTCTTGTTAAAGCTGAGCGTGACCCAGCTCAACTAGCTTGGGGAGACCTAGGTGTTGAAGTTGTTGTTGAATCAACTGGTCGTTTCACTAAGCGTGCTGACGCTGCGAAACACATCGAAGCTGGTGCAAAGAAAGTAATCATTTCTGCTCCTGCAACTGACGAAGATATCACAATCGTTATGGGTGTTAACCATGACAAATATGATGCAGCTAGCCATGACGTTATTTCAAATGCGTCTTGTACTACAAACTGTTTAGCTCCATTTGCTAAAGTTCTACATGAAAACTTTGGTATTAAGCGTGGTATGATGACAACTGTTCACTCATACACAAACGACCAACAAATCCTTGACTTACCACATAAGGACTACCGTCGTGCACGTGCAGCAGCTGAAAACATCATTCCAACAACAACTGGTGCTGCAAAAGCAGTTTCACTAGTATTACCTGAATTAAAAGGTAAATTAAATGGTGGAGCTATGCGTGTTCCAACTCCAAACGTGTCACTTGTTGACTTAGTTGCTGAATTAGATAAAGAAGTAACTGTAGAAGAAGTGAATGCAGCTCTTCGTAAAGCAGCTGAAAATGAATTAGACGGAATCATGGGTTACAGTGAAGAGCCACTAGTTTCTGGTGACTACAACGGAAATCCAAATTCTTCAACTATCGATGCTCTTTCTACTATGGTTATGGAAGGCAACATGGTTAAAGTTATCTCTTGGTATGACAACGAAAGTGGATACTCTCACCGTGTAGTTGACCTAGTAGATTACATCGCATCAAAAGGTCTTTAATCTACAGTCGAAATAGAATGTCATAATCATTAATTAGTAAACACACTGTTCTTGGAAACAAAATGAACAACCACTATAATAGAACTTGTGTAGGGAAGGGAATGTTCCCTTCCCTTTTTGATGTAAATGCGCCTAGTTTCAGCTACTCTTTTGCAAGTTTAGGCGTAAAAACAGTACATAGAACGGAGGCCTTCCAGTGAATAAGAAATCAGTTAGAGATATTGATGTTAAAGGCAAACGAGTTTTTTGTCGTGTTGATTTTAACGTTCCAATGCAAGACGGTAAGGTAACAGATGAGACTCGTATTCGTGCAGCATTACCTACAATTGAGCACCTTCGCAAAGAAGGAGCAAAGGTCATTCTAGCAAGTCATCTTGGTCGTCCTAAAGGTCAAGCAGTGGAAGAACTTCGCCTAGATCCAGTAGCTAAGCGTCTTGGAGAGCACTTAGGAATTGAAGTTCGCAAAACAAACGAAGCATATGGCCCAGAAGTTGAACAAGTCATCTCAGAAATGAATGAAGGCGATGTTCTTTTATTAGAAAACGTTCGTTTCTACCCTGGTGAAGAAAAAAATGATCCAGAACTAGCAAAACAATTTGCAGCATTAGCTGACGTATACGTGAACGATGCATTTGGAGCTGCTCACCGTGCTCATGCTTCTACAGCAGGAATTGCAGAACACTTACCAGCAGTTGCAGGTATCCTAATGGAAAAAGAAATTGAAGTACTTGGTAAAGCACTATCTAATCCTGAACGTCCATTCACTGCTATTGTCGGTGGAGCGAAGGTGAAGGACAAAATCGGTGTTATCGAGAATCTTTTAGAAAAAGTGGATAACTTAATCATTGGCGGCGGACTTGCTTATACTTTCGTAAAAGCACAAGGTCATGAAATCGGTAAATCACTTTTAGAAGAAGATAAGATTGATCTAGCTACTCAATTCATGAACAAAGCAAAAGAAAAAGGCGTTAACTTCTATATGCCTGTTGATGTAAAAGTTGCAGATGACTTCTCAAATGATGCAAATACGAAGATTGTTCCTATCGAAGAAATCCCAAGCGACTGGGAAGCTCTCGATATCGGACCGAAGACACAAGAACTTTATAGAGACGTAATCTTAAACTCTAAACTTGTAATCTGGAATGGCCCTATGGGTGTATTCGAATTAGAAGCTTTCGCTAATGGAACAAAAGCAGTAGGTCAAGCATTAGCTGACGCAACTGATACTTATTCTGTTATCGGTGGTGGAGACTCTGCGGCGGCAGTTGAAAAATTCGGTTTAGCTGATAAGATGAGTCATATTTCTACTGGTGGCGGAGCATCACTAGAATTCATGGAAGGTAAAGAGCTTCCAGGAGTTGTGTTACTTAACGATAAATAATAGTGTGACGGCCATTATTTAGGTAATAAATATTAGGTGAATGCCTAGTCCAAGGTGCAATCGGCTATAAAGGAGGGTAATCTCACCCTCAGGAGCTTTTTTAATAGTCTTTAACAACTATGTATCTTGTACGTTTCGATTTGAAAGGGATGGTGAAACATGAGAAAGCCAATCATTGCAGGAAACTGGAAAATGAATAAAGTTCTTCCTGAAGCAGTTCAATTCGTAGAAGAAATCAATGGTCTAATTCCATCACCAGATAAGGTTGATTCTGTTGTTTGTGCGCCAGCACTTTTCTTAGACCGCCTTGTTGCAAATGTAAAAGAAGGAAACTATGACCTTAAAATTGGTGCTCAAAATATGCATTTTGAAGAGAGTGGTGCATTTACAGGTGAAATCAGCCCTGTTGCATTGAAGGATATTGGTGTTGAATATGTAATCCTTGGTCACTCTGAGCGTCGTGAAATGTTTGCTGAAACAGATGAAACAGTAAACCAAAAAACACTTGCTGCATTCGCTCATGGATTAACTCCAATCGTATGCTGTGGTGAAACTCTAGAGCAACGTGAAGCAGGACAAACAAACGACCTTGTTGAGTCTCAAATTCAAAAAGCATTAGCAGGTTTAACAGCTGAACAAGCAAAAGAAGTTGTGATTGCTTATGAACCAATTTGGGCAATTGGTACAGGTAAATCTTCTTCAGCTGAAGATGCGAATGAGGTTTGTGCACACATCCGTAAAGTGATTGCAGAACAATTCTCTAGCGACGTAGCCGATGCGGTTCGCATTCAATACGGTGGAAGTGTAAAACCAGAAAACATTAAAGAATACATGGCTCAACCAGATATCGATGGTGCTCTAGTAGGTGGCGCAAGTCTCGATGCTTCCTCTTTCGTAAAGCTTTTGGAGGCAGGTAGTAATGAGTAAATCACCCGTAGCACTAATTATTTTAGATGGATTCGCATTTCGCGATGAAGTGAAAGGAAATGCAGTAGCGCAAGCTAGCAAACCAAATTTTGATCGCTATTGGAACCAATACCCACACGCTACTTTACAAGCTAGCGGTGAGGCAGTTGGTTTACCAGAAGGCCAAATGGGAAATTCAGAGGTAGGACACTTAAATATCGGTGCCGGCCGTGTCGTCTACCAAAGCTTAACTCGTGTAAATGTGGCCATTCGTGATCACGAATTTGAAAAAAACGAAACCTTCCTTGCAGCTATGAAACACGTAAAAGAAAATGGTACAGCATTACACCTATTTGGTTTATTATCGGATGGTGGTGTACACAGTCACATCGATCACCTTTTTGCTTTATTAAAACTTGCTGCATCAGAAGGTATCGAAAAAGTATATATTCATGGTTTCTTAGATGGACGAGATGTAGGTCCACAGACTGCAAAGGTCTATCTTGAACAACTAGATGAAAAAATCAAAGAGTATGGTGTAGGTGAAATCGCAACCTTGTCTGGTCGTTATTATTCTATGGACCGTGACAAGCGTTGGGAGCGTGTTGAAAAATCATATCGTTCGATGGTTTATGGAGAAGGTCCTACATATAAAAATGGATTCGAACTTGTTGAAGACTCCTATGCAAACGGAATTTACGACGAATTCGTATTACCATCTGTCATGGTTAAAGAAGATGGTTCACCTGTTGCGACCATTCAAGACAATGATGCCGTGATTTTTTATAATTTCAGACCAGACCGTGCGATCCAAATTTCAAACACATTCACAAATGACGATTTCCGCTCATTTGATCGTGGACCAAAGCACCCACAAAACTTATTCTTTGTGTGCTTAACTCACTTTAGTGAAAGTGTCGATGGCTATGTAGCCTTTAAGCCTACAAACCTTGACAACACATTAGGAGAAGTTCTTTCACAGAATGGATTAAAACAGCTCCGTATTGCGGAAACTGAAAAATATCCTCATGTGACATTCTTTATGAGTGGTGGTCGTGAGCAAGAATTCCCAGGTGAAACAAGAATCTTAATTGATTCACCAAAGGTTGCAACCTACGATCTTAAGCCTGAAATGAGTGCTTACGAGGTGAGGGATGCTCTATTAAAAGAAATTGCAGAGGACAAGCATGATGCAATTATTTTAAACTTTGCAAACCCAGACATGGTAGGTCACTCAGGTTTGCTTGAGCCAACAATTAAAGCGATTGAAACAGTAGACGAATGTCTTGGTGAAATCGTAGATGCCATTCTAGCAAAAGGTGGTTCAGCAATTATTACAGCTGACCATGGTAACTCTGATGAAGTAGTTACCCTAGAAGGAAAACCAATGACTGCACATACAACAAATCCAGTACCAGTTATTGTTACAAAAGAAGGATTAACATTAAGAGAAGATGGAATCCTTGGAGACCTAGCGCCAACTATGCTAGACTTACTAGGGGTTCAAAAATCCGCTGAAATGACTGGAAACACTTTAATAAAAAAATAAATTGAACGACTAAAAAAATTCATTTTCAAGGAGAGATTTTTAATGTCAATTATCGTAGATGTTTACGCTCGTGAAGTATTAGATTCTCGTGGAAATCCTACAGTTGAGGTTGAAGTATATACTGAGTCAGGTGCATTCGGCCGCGCGTTAGTACCAAGTGGTGCTTCAACTGGTGAATACGAAGCAGTTGAACTTCGTGATGGCGACAAGAGCCGTTACCTTGGAAAAGGTGTTCAAACAGCAGTAAACAATGTAAATGAAATCATTGCTGGAGAAATCATCGGTTTCGATGTAACTGATCAAGTTTCTATCGACGAAGCATTAATTGAGCTTGACGGTACTGAAAACAAAGGTAAATTAGGTGCAAACGCAATTCTTGGCGTATCTATGGCAGTAGCTCGTGCAGCAGCTGACCACCTAGAAATTCCTTTATACCAATACCTTGGTGGATTCAACTCAAAAACTCTTCCAGTACCAATGATGAACATCATCAATGGTGGAGAGCATGCTGACAACAACGTTGACATCCAAGAATTCATGATTATGCCTGTTGGTGCTGAAAACTTCAAAGAAGCACTTCGTATGGGTGCAGAAATTTTCCACGCACTAAAAGGAGTTCTACAAGCAAAAGGCTTAAACACAGCTGTAGGTGATGAAGGTGGATTCGCTCCAAACCTTGGTTCAAACGAAGAAGCTCTACAAACAATCGTAGAAGCTATCGAAAAAGCTGGTTACAAACCAGGAGAACAAGTACGTCTAGCAATGGATGCTGCATCTTCTGAGTTCTACAACAAAGAAGACGGTAAATACCATCTTAAAGGTGAAGGCAAAGTCCTTACTTCAGAAGAAATGGTTGAATTCTATGCAGACCTTGTTTCAAAATACCCAATCATCTCAATTGAAGATGGCTTAGATGAAAACGACTGGGAAGGTCACAAACTTCTAACTGAGCGTCTTGGTAAAAAAGTTCAATTAGTTGGTGACGACCTATTCGTAACAAATACGAAAAAACTTTCTGAAGGTATTGAAAGAGGCGTAGGTAACTCTATCCTTATCAAAGTTAACCAAATCGGTACATTAACAGAAACATTTGATGCAATCGAAATGGCAAAACGCGCTGGCTACACTGCAGTTATCTCTCACCGTTCTGGTGAAACTGAGGACAGCACAATCGCTGACATCGCAGTAGCAACAAACGCTGGCCAAATCAAGACTGGTGCTCCATCACGTACTGACCGTGTTGCAAAATACAACCAATTACTACGTATTGAAGACAATCTTGGTGAAACAGCTCAATACAACGGCTTAGCATCTTTCTATAACTTAAGAGGCTAATTTCATTAAAAGAAAACGACAAGCATGATGCTTGTCGTTTTTTGATGCTAAAATTGAGTATAGAAGTTTTTCGTTCGGCGCAAAAATGAGGACGAAGGCACAAAAGTGAGGATGAAGGCTCAAATAAGAGATTGTAGACGCAAAAGTGAGGGTGAATGCGCAAATAAGAGATTATAGGCGCAAAAGTGAGGATGAAGGCGCAAATAAGAGATTGTAGACGCAAAAGTGAGGATGAATGCGCAAATATGAGGACGAAGGCTCAAATAAGAGATTGTAGGCGCAAAAGTGAGGATGAAGGCTCAAATAAGAGATTGTAGGCGCAAAAGTGAGGGTGAATGCGCACATAAGAGATTATAGGCGCAAAAGTGAGAATGAATGCGCAAATAAGAGATTGTAGGCGCAAAAGTGAGAATGAATGCGCAAATATGAGGACGAAGACGCAAAAGAGTGGTCGAAGGCGCAAATCTGTGGTTGAAGGTGCAAACGCGAATGGAGGATGAAGTCCCTAATGACGATCCAGCACCCCTAAAAGTCCTTCATAAGCAAGATGAAGGTCCCGAACGAAGAAACCAGCACTCTATAAGGTCCTTCATTACCCAATCAAGCTTCAAGATATAATCTATATTTCAATAATTTGACTAATGTCTGAAAATGCAGTATTGTCCACATGAATTTTTTATGGTACATTTAACATAACGTCATATGCGTTCTTGTTCAGGAGGTGTCGTTTTATATGTTGCATGGAGTTCTAGTTACATTGTTAGTAATCGTATGTATCGCGTTGATCGTGGTTGTCTTGTTACAATCTGGTAAAAGTGCAGGTTTATCTGGAGCTATTTCGGGTGGAGCTGAGCAATTATTCGGAAAGCAAAAGGCACGTGGGCTTGACGCAGTTTTACACCGCCTTACAGTGGTATTAGCAGTTTTATTCTTTGTTCTTACAATTGCAGTTTCATACTTTGAATTATAAAATGATTTGAAAATCAGGGGTAGACAGGTGGATGTCTAGCCCTTTTTATTTTTTAAGAGAAATTTTACACGCACCTTGAAAAAAAGGAAAAATAAAATAATTGAGGAATGCTGCAAACTACCTTAAAATGTAATATATGACCTTCGATAGAGAACGTTCGTTCTTGTGATTTGAATGTATGTTAATATAGAGGTAATGGGTATAGAAGGAAAGGAGTTTACTTCTATGATTACTTATAAAACAATTGATTTATTTGCTGGTATAGGTGGGATTCGATTAGGTTTTGAGCTAACGAATCGAACTGAAAATGTCCTAAGTGTAGAGATGGACAAGTATGCGTGCCAAACCTATGAAGCTAACTTTGGAGATAACCCATACGGTGATGTAACGAAAATCAAAGAGGAAGAATTAGAAGACTTTGATATTTTATTGGCTGGGTTTCCATGTCAGGCATTTTCAATAGCTGGGAGAAGATTAGGATTTGAGGATACACGAGGGACATTGTTTTTTGATGTAGCCCGTATTATTAAATATAAAAGACCAAAAGCATTTTTACTGGAAAATGTGAAGGGACTTGTAAACCATAAAGGTGGAAAAACATTAGAAACAATTTTACATGTTCTAGAAAATGAACTAAACTACAAAGTTTTCGTTAAAGTGTTAAATGCAAAAGACTATGGACTTCCACAAAATCGAGAACGAATCTATATTGTGGGATTTGATCATCAAGAAATCGATTTTCAATTTCCGACGTACAATGGTCCTAGTAATGTTCTGAGAGATATCCTTGAAGAACATGAGGTATCCAGTAAATATTATTTATCTGATACGTACTTAGAGACGTTAAAAGCACATCGAAAGCGTCATGAAAGCAAAGGCAATGGATTCGGGTATCAAATTCTTGATTATGACGGGATCTCCAATGCAATTGTTGTTGGTGGCATGGGAAGAGAAAGAAATTTAATTATTGATGAGCGGTTAACTGATTTTACACCTAAAACAAAAATCAAGGGTGAAATCAATAAAGAGTTTGTCAGAAGCCTAACACCTAGAGAGTGGGCAAGATTACAAGGTTTTCCTGACACATTTGTGATTCCAGTTTCAGATACTCAGGCTTACAAGCAATTTGGTAATTCCGTTGCAGTCAATGTGATTAACCATCTTGCTAAAGAAATGATAACTGTGTTGGACAAAATGGAGGAAAAGGAATGTCGATTAAAACCTGTGTTAGCCATATAATTGATTTTAAAAATAGATTGCTAACAAACTATAGCCCAACGAATCGATATACTGAACGTACTCAATATTACCTTGATTTATTAACCTCATCTCAGACATTGAGTGTAGCGCCAGATTTATCAAGTTGTGAACGTCCCTACAAGAGTTATTTAAATAGTTATTTTCATGCAAGTCTGATTTCTGTTTTTATGGAAAAAGAGGGCCATTCCTTAGCGAATTGGTTAACGTATGCAAGAGAGATTACCCCTGTGTTAAAAGCAGACAAGTACTATGGACAATACCTTTCTAAATTTACCGAGAGTGATATATTAGAATTGTTTATTTTGCATACTGTTAACAATACGTTTCGCTTGGACAATATTAAAGCATTAACTACTAATAATGACAGCAATCCAACTAAATTTTATGATGATTATTTAGATGAGATCTTACCAGAGGAAACAACCAAGAAAATACTCGAAAAAGTGCAAGTGACCATGAAAATTCGTGGACAATCAGAAAAGAAAGTATGGGGCGATAATGACATACTAGTTGTTGCATATCCTGAGTCTGTGGAAGATGCTGAAGCCATTTGTATCATAAGTTGTAAGACAAGTCTTCGAGAACGAGTCTATCAGTCCATCTTTTGGGCAACTCATTCAAGAATTGAGGGGATTGCAAAGCACACATTTGCCACCTTGGACAAGGGTGATAGTAGCGGGAATTCAGAGATTGGGCACCGTGGGCAAAACAATCATGCTCGAAAAACAAGAGATGTGCTGGAATCAACAATGGACCGTGTTTATATCTTCAGAGATGCTGATGAGGTAGATCGTTCTTATGTCATCAAAGATTTTGATTATTTACGGACGGATTTACAAAGATGGAGAGAAGATTATTTTGGATTATAGTCGACAAGGTGTTTTTAAAATAAGAACACCTTTTTTCTTTTTCATTGCGCTTAAAACAAGGTTTCAGGTACGATAGTAGAATACGGTTAATAGGAGCAAAATACATAATAGAAATACTCAAATGAATGGCTCAACATTCAACAAAACTTGACGTAAGAGGTAGGCTTGAGGACAAGAGAAGGGCTCTATAATGTTCCACGCAACCTGATAAGAGGATTTTTCATCTTAGTCTAAATTAGTAGATGCTCGCTTACATTTAATGAACATCAACATAAAGGAGTAATACAGAATGAAAATCAAATTACCTCAACCTTTCTTTTTTGAAGGTGGAGAAAAGGCAGTGCTATTATTACATGGATTTACTGGAAACTCAGCAGACGTACGGATGCTTGGTCGATATCTTGAGAAAAAAGGATATACGTGTTATGCGCCAATTTATAAAGGACACGGTGTTCCACCAGAAGAATTAGTCCATACAGGTCCAGAGGATTGGTGGCAGGACGTCATGAATGCCTATCAATTTTTAAAAGACAAAGGCTATGAAAAAATTGCAGTAGCTGGATTGTCACTTGGTGGGGTATTTTCAATTAAATTGGGTTACACTGTACCTATAAATGGGATTGTGACGATGTGTGCACCAATGTATTTAAAGAGTGAAGAAATTATGTATGAGGGTGTCGTTGAATACGCACGAGAATACAAGCGGTTTGAAGGGAAATCACCTGAGCAAATCGACCAGGAGATTGAAGAATTTAAGAAGACCCCAATGAATACGTTAAAAGCGTTGCAGAACTTGATTGCCGAGGTTCGTGATAATGTTGATATGACGTATTCCCCAACATTTGTTGTACAAGCTCGTCATGATAAGATGATAAATCCCGATAGTGCGAATATTATATATGAAGCAGTTGAAAATGATTTTAAGAAAATTAAATGGTATGAAGAATCAGGACATGTCATTACCCTAGACAAAGAACGTGACCAGTTGCATGAGGATGTGTATGCATTTTTAGAGCAGTTAGATTGGTAACACGGGAGGAATTAATATTGGAACAGGAAATCCAAAATCATATCAATAAATTATTAGAATTTATGAAGGAAGAGGCCTATAAGCCTTTAACCGTTCAGGAACTTGAGGAAGCATTTGGAATCTCTGGTTCGGAGGATTTTAAGGAATTTGTAAAAGCCCTCGTCATTATGGAAGAAAAGGGATTGGTCGTACGAACTCGTAGTAATCGCTATGGTCTCCCAGAAAAAATGAACCTCGTCCGCGGAAAAGTTACTGGACATTCAAAGGGTTTTGCATTTGTTATGCCTGATGACAAGGAAATGGATGACGTCTTTATTCCACCCAATGAATTGAATAACGCAATGCATGGAGACACAGTGCTAGTTCGGATTAGCACGGAATCAACAGGCCAGCGTAAGGAAGGTACCGTTGTTCGAATTATTGAACGGGGCGTACAAACGATTGTGGGAACCTATACGGAAAGCAAAAACTTTGGATTCGTTATTCCAGATGATAAAAAGATTGCAAATGATATCTTTATTCCCAAACAAGCGTCAAATGGTGCAATTGAGGGACATAAGGTTGTCGTAAAACTCATTACTTATCCTGAAGGTAGAATGAGTGCAGAAGGAGAAGTAATTGAAATCTTAGGTCATAAAAATGACCCTGGAATTGACATTCTCTCGATCATTCATAAGCACGGTCTTCCACAGGAGTTTCCAAAAGATGTTTTGGAACAGGCGAATCAAACACCAGATACGATTGATCCAAAGGACCTGGAAAACCGCCGTGATTTACGAAATGAAGTCATTGTAACGATAGATGGTGCAGATGCAAAAGACTTAGATGATGCAGTCACCGTTACGAAGCTTGAAAATGGAAATTATAAGCTTGGTGTACATATCGCGGACGTTACCCATTATGTAACAGAAGGTTCCCCGATTGATAAGGAAGCAAGTGAACGTGGAACAAGTATTTATTTAGTAGACCGAGTAATTCCAATGATTCCACATCGCCTTTCAAATGGGATTTGCTCGTTAAATCCGAAGGTTGACCGATTGACTCTGTCATGTGAAATGGAAGTTGACCAGAATGGTACAGTGGTAAAACATGATATTTTCCAAAGTGTAATCAAAACAACGGAACGAATGACTTATGCGGATGTAAATAGCATTCTTGTCGACAAAGATGAGGAACTTCGCAAGCGCTATGAGCCTCTTGTCCCAATGTTTGAGGACATGGAAAGTTTGGCTGCAATACTACGTGAAAAACGTATGAAACGTGGTGCGATTGACTTTGACTTTAAAGAAGCAAAGGTTCTAGTGGATGAAGAAGGGGCACCCTATGATGTCGTGTTACGGGAGCGCTCTGTTGGTGAACGTCTAATCGAAGAGTTTATGCTGTTAGCCAACGAAACAGTTGCTGAGCATTTCCATTGGATGAATGTGCCATTTATTTATCGGATTCACGAAGATCCCAATGAAGAAAAGCTGAGACGTTTCTTAGAATTTATCACAAACTTTGGCTATATTGTCAGAGGTTCTGGTAATTCCATACATCCACGTGCATTACAGGAAGTCATTGAGGCTGTTCAAGGTAAGCCGGAGGAAATGGTTGTGTCAACAGTTATGCTACGTTCAATGAAACAGGCAAAATACGACCCAGAAAGCATTGGACACTTTGGACTATCTACTGATTTTTACACGCATTTTACATCACCAATTCGTCGATATCCTGATTTAATCGTTCATCGATTAATTCGAACGTATTTAATCCTAGGGAAGCTCGATAATGAGACCCAGGATAAATGGAAGGAAAAACTACCTGAAATTGCTGAGCACTCCTCAAATATGGAACGTCGAGCAGTGGAGGCTGAGCGGGAAACAGACAGCATGAAAAAAGCGGAGTATATGATGGATAAAATCGGCGAGGAATACGATGGCATCATTAGCTCTGTCACAAACTTTGGAATGTTTGTGGAGCTCCCGAATACAATTGAGGGTCTCGTTCATGTTAGCTATCTCACTGATGACTACTATCATTATGATGAAAGAAGTTACGCAATGATTGGTGAGCGTACGGGAAATGTATTCCGTATCGGTGACGAAATTACGATTCGAGTTGTCAACGTGAATAAAGACGAGCGCTCAGTTGACTTTGAAGTAGTAGGTATGAAAGGAAGCCGTCGAAAGTTTTCAAAAGAACAACCGAAAATCATCAAGTCTGAAAAAAGAAGAAGTCGTGGAAAATCAAACGATGATAACAAAATGCAAGGCCGAGACAACGATGGCGAATGGTCTACACGTAAGCCACGTAAGAAAAAGAAGAAGTTTGATAATGTACCACCACAAAAAAGCAATAAGCGCAAAAAGCGAAGATAATTAAAAGCACTCCACGAATGTGGAGTGCTTTTTTAGTTTCTCGAATAGATTACAAGTTAGTACAAATACTAAAGCTTATGATTATAGTTGGAGGGTGAAATAAAAGATGAATATTGGGGATCGTGTAAGTAGAGTAGCTTTGATAGGGACTGGTTTTGTTGGTTCGAGCTATGCATTTGCATTAATGAATCAGGGGATTGTCAATGAATTAATCATGATAGACGTCAATGAGGAAAAGGCCAAAGGGGACGTACTTGATCTTAATCATGGAAAAGCGTTTACAGGTAATCCAACATTAATACGATTCGGGAATTACGCTGACTGCAGGAAAGTTGACCTCGTTGTGATATGTGCTGGAGCTAATCAAAAGCCTGGAGAGACAAGATTAGATCTTGTTGAAAAGAACTTAAAAATATTTAAAGAGATTGTAGAAAATGTGATGGATAGTGGATTCGATGGAATCTTTTTAGTAGCTACGAATCCAGTCGATATTTTAACATATGCCACATGGAAATATAGTGGATTACCGAAAGAACGTGTGATAGGTTCTGGAACGATTTTAGACACAGCGAGGTTTCGATATTTGTTAGGGGATTATTTTAATATTGCCCCTAAAAATATACATGCTTATATTATTGGGGAACACGGTGATAGTGAATTGCCAGTTTATAGCTCTGCGTACATAGGCGCTCTTCCTATTAAGAAAGTAATCGAGAGAAATAAACAGTATAAGAAAGAAGATTTAGATGAAATTTTTATTCGAGTACGTGATGCTGCATACGAAATTATCAAAAGCAAAGGAGCGACCTATTACGGAATTGCGATGGGACTCGCTCGAATTACTAAAGCTATATTCTCAAATGAAAATGCCGTATTAACGGTTTCGGCTCATATGGACGGACAGTATGGGCAAGAAAATGTTTATATTGGGGTACCCTGCGTCATAAACCGAAATGGAATCCGTGAAATCATGGAACTAGAATTAGACAATGAGGAACAACAAATGTTTGCAAATAGTGCAAACGTGTTGAAAAAGACACTTGCACCCTACTTTGATGAGGTAAAACCAACGAGTTAATTTCCGTTAGCGGGTGAAAATGAATGGAAGCAAAACTATTATCAAGTATTGAAAAATTGGCTTTGTCTCGTCGAGATACATTTAATAATAGTAGGTTTATTTATTTTTTACGAGCTGTATTAGCGAGTATGTTTATTGGGTTTGGGGTGATCGTTGCCTTTCGCACGGGTAATTTCTTTTTTGAGCAACAATCACCAGCTGCTTATCCAATAGCTGCAATCACGTTTGGAGCAGCGATTATTCTAATAGCTTATGGTGGGGGAGATTTATTTACTGGAGATACTTTTTATTACACTTACGGGGCACTACGTAAAATTATGAAATGGAAAGTAGTTGGCCAAATGTGGCTATATAGCTATATTGGGAATATCGTAGGTGCCATCTTTTTTGCGATTTTGATATTTATGACAGGGTTGTTTGAAGGTGAATATGCGAATGAATTCCTTCTTACAGTTGCTAAAAACAAAACACAACTCCCTATTTCTCAACTGTTTGTTCGGGCTATACTTTGTAATTGGCTAGTATGTCTCGCCTTTTTCCTTCCAATGGGTATGCAGGGAGACGGACCGAAAATCTTTATCATGATGTTATTAGTCTTTTGTTTTTTTATCTCTGGATATGAACATAGCATTGCTAATATGTGTACATTTGCTGTTTCGTTTGTGATGAATCATTCGAATTCGGTTACCATTAAAGAAGTTGTTTATAACCTAATCCCAGTCACCGTTGGGAATCTAATTGGTGGAGGTGGATTTATGGCGTGGATGTATTTTTATGCTAATAAAGCTTCTATTGAATGAAAATTGATTTAGGAGCATTTCCTGAATCATTTATATACTTGAACCTATGCCAAACCTTGTGATGTTGTCCAATATTTGCTAAAATAAAAGGTACCGTCTTAAGGGGGAAATCAATATGCCAAAAGGTGTAGGCAAGGTAATCGCACAAAACAAAAAGGCAAATCATGATTATTTTATAGAAGAAACCTATGAAGCGGGAATTGTTCTTCAAGGGACTGAAATAAAATCTCTTCGGAATGGTCGTGCAAACCTAAAGGATTCTTACGCACGTGTTCATAACGGTGAGGTATTCCTGTACAATATGCATATTAGCCCTTATGAACAAGGCAACCGATATAATCATGATCCACTTCGTGCACGTAAACTACTTCTTCATCGAAAAGAAATTAACAAATTAATTGGGCTAACAAAAGAAGAAGGATATGCACTTGTGCCGATTAAAATTTATTTAAAAAATGGATTTGCAAAGCTGCTATTAGGTCTTGGTAAAGGGAAAAAGAAATACGATAAGCGTGAAGACCTCAAGAAAAAGGAAGCAAAACGTGATATTGAGCGTGCATTCCGTGAAAGACAGAAGATGTGATTTTACAATAACTTACAATTGAAATTGTAAGTAGATGTGCTATAATAAGACATGTAGTTGACAATTGAATAGTCAACATAAGCAAAAACACTTCATCCGAAACACCCAGATAACTGGTGATTAAGTTCATCATTATCTTTTGAATGGATGGCGAATTAGCTTATCATTCAACATATGGGGACGCTACGGATTCGACAGGGGTAGTTTGAGCTTAAGTTGCGAGTCGAGGGGATCGGCCTCGTAAAAACGTCAAAGCCTATAACTGGCAAAGAAAACAACAACTTCGCTTTAGCTGCTTAATAACAGTCTATAGCGGTTCCTCCCTCCATCGCCCATGTGGTAGGGTCAGGGACTCACTTTAAGTGGGCTACGCCGGAGTTCGCCGTCTGAGGACAAAGGAAGAGAACAACCAGACTAGCTGCTTGGAAGCCTGTCGATAGGCTGAAAAGTTAGCGAATCGCTAATATATCGACTACACTCGTAGATGCTTAAGTGCCAATATCTTTGGACGTGGGTTCGATTAGTAATTAGTCGCCTTATGTGGTAACACATAAGTGAAAATCCAGCTTTATCGGTGAAACCTAAGTCGCACTTGCGATAAGGCAATGCCGAGCGGTATGTAGAGTAATCTAACAGCCGTGTATCGACTTATAGGCTGCCATAAATCATGGTAGTACTAGGATGCGTAATCCTACCTGGCAAAGGTACAAAATATATTACGCATAATACGCTGGAGGACCTGTGATTATCAGGTTCAAGATATAGTCAGTGCCATGACGAAAGCATGGAAGAGCACGTCCCACCGTCTCCACCAAATACATACTTGGTGGTTAATACGAAATTTTCAAGGACTTACCGATTACGGTGAGTCCTTTTTACATTTAATTAAAAAATCTACTTAAACAAAAAGAACTGTTACATTCAACTAACAGTTCTTTTTTTATGTTCTTCTACTCCTTGTTTTTTTGTCTGTTCGTATTCAATGGTTCGAGCAATAAAGGCACCAATCAATAAAGACCATACTGGGGCACTGAGACTTAATAATGTAATATCGGATAAGGCAATAATAAAGGCAAATGTAGCACTAATTTTCATTGTTGGATTTGAGAAACTTTGATACAAGCTATTTCCAAATACCCCTAAAAGAGAAAATCCAACAATAATTGAAATAAACTCTTTTGGTAATGTCTGTATAAATGGAATTAATCCCCATGCAAATAATCCAAATAATAAAAGGAGAACACCAGTGACAACTGCCCCCATATACCTTTTTTCCTTTGGTCCTGCACTTTCATCCGAACAAATGACGGTGGCCATTCCCGCGATATTTGCTGATTGACCTCCAAAGAAACTCGTTACGATGGAAAAGAACCCACCTAGCGAAATAATCCGATTTACAGGAGTGCGATACTGATTTTGTTCTAATGCACCAATCGCAACAGCCACATCATTACTCAAAATGAGCAGAGATAGTGGAATAGAAATAGAAAGAAAACTCATTAAATTAAAATCTGGTAACTGAATCTGTGGTATAAACAAACCTGATGACCAATTACCGCTAATCAATGGTTCGGTAAGGAGTAAGACAATAAATCCAATTCCTATTGCAGCAATGACAGGTGGAATTCTTAATTTCCATTTACTAAAAACAAGAAAGGCGATCAACGAAATGACTCCAACAAGCACTAGATGATTAATAGAAATTATAAAACTCACCATATACTTTGTGATCATACCAGCCAGCATAGCTGAAATAATTTCTCTTGGTACTAGACTCATTAATTTTGAGAAAAAACCTAAATAGCCGATGAGTAACATTAATATTCCTGAAACGATATATGCACCAATCAATTCATGAAAGGTAAATTGGGTCGTCATAGTTGCAAGAAATGCCACACCTGTTAGTGTATGACCACCTACAATAGGTATACGATAATATAATGGAAGAATGATTCCGAATAACCCACCAAACGCATAAACTGCGAATATCCATAAAACTGTCTCGAACACTGTGAAGTTGCCTTTTGATGCTGCTTCTAAGATTAAAGCTGATGGTCCAGTTATAATAAATATTGCTGCAATCGTACCAGCTGCGATATTTTTATGATTTAGATCTTTGAAAGGAAAACTAAACCTCCTTCTTGCATGATTTCCTTCAATTTTATACATAATCGTCTGCCCCTTTTTATTTTTAAAGTTGTCTAGTCTACTAATGGGTATATATGGAACTATATATAATTGAATTTTATACTAATTTCAGAATATTTAAAATACAATTGATGGTAATATATCAAGGAATTCACCAAGGTGACATGATTAGGTTTTTTTTTCCACAAAAATACACACAATAGTCTAGATAGCAATCTATTAAGGGGGAGATTCCTAATGAAAAAAACCTTATATATTTTAATTTTATCTCTGATTACAGTCGTTTTAGCTGCATGCGATCAAAATGATCAATCAGACAAACCTAATGAGAATGAGCTAGTAAATGAAACAGAGGACCAAGTCGAAGAAAATAATAAAGAAGGCGATACAAACCAACATGAAGAAAGTGATGTAGAAGATGAAAATGAACAGAGTCCAGAGCATGATGGAACACCATTAAATGAGGGACAAATATATGAAAACAAAATGTTCAAAGAAGTAAAAGTGTCTGAAACAGAAAATGAATTCATCATTACTGGAAAAGTTCAAGTGTTTTAAGGGGTTTTTGACTATGCGTTATTTGATGGGGAAGAAAAAATTCTGGAAGACCACTATCAAACAGTTGGTGCACCAGCTTGGGGTGATTTTGAAATTCCAATTGATAAAGAGACAATAGCAAATGCAAAGAATGAAGCCCGACTCGAACTATTTGCTTATTCCGCGAAAGATGGTTCGAAAGAGAACGTTTTAAATATTCAACTTACAACTAGGTAAATAAGTAAATGGGACAGATTGGAGTCAGCAAACGATCGCTGACTCTTTATTTATTTTGAAAAATAAAATAACACACGCGGTAATAAAAAACCACATAGATGTAAGCGTTAGTGTACGATACGATGAAAGAGATTGTATAAGAAACGGTTCAATTTAAAAGAAAGAACGGGGGATATTAGATTGATTAAATTAGCTATTAAAAACGATAGTGGAATAATTAAGAAGGAAAGAGAAGGAGAAGAGTTTACCTATCTTGAATTTTTAGAAGAATATCAAGCTGGGGATTCAATTGAAGTATCAATTGATAAACCAGAATCCTATTTGATGGTCCAATTAGATGATGCTTTGGCACCATCTTTAATCTATGTAAAGGGAACAGAATGGAAGTATGAAGTACCAATGGATGAGAAACTTCGTCGAGCATATTCACCAAAGGTATTCTCAGGAAACAAGCATTATGCATGGGTTCGTTATGCATCATCAGAGGAAATCAACGCATATCAAAATCTTGCACTAAATCCACATGATCAGAAGCAAGCAAGTGGCGCGTATCCACATGCAGAAGCGAATGTAGAAACTCGAAATGATTCTACCTTTTTTGCTCGAAATGCAATTGATGGGATGGTAGCTAATGAAGATCATGGTTCATACCCATACCAATCATGGGGGATCAATCAACAAAAAGATGCAGCACTTACAATTGAATTCGGTCGAATTGTAGAAATTGATCAGGTTGCAATCGTACTTCGTTGTGATTTTCCTCATGATAGCTACTGGACACAAGCTACTTTAGAGTTCTCTGATGGTTCTGAGGAAATTGTGGCATTGGACAAAGTATTTGCTCGACAATATTTCGAAATTGAAAAACGTAAAGTAGAGTGGGTACGTTTTAAGGACTTAATAAAAGCAGAGGATGAATCACCATTTCCTGCATTAACGGAGCTCGAAATATTCGGCCGAAATGTTCATTAACTCAAATAAAGCAAATTAAAGAAGGGCTGTCCATTACGACAGTTCTTTTTTTGTCCCTTCAAGAAAGTGAATGAGAAAAGGCGAACTTGTAAAATCTACTACTAAGTAGAAACGCATATTTCATTTACAGGGGGTATTTTTATGAAAAAACGAATGTATTTATTTTTTATCATGATTGTTTGTGCTTTTGTTCTAGCTGGTTGCGGTGGAAATGATGGGGATAATAATGCTGGCAACGATGAGAACAACAAAGATACAAAACAAACTGGCTCTTTATTTGATGAAATAAAGGAAAAAGGTGTGTTAACGGTTGGAACGGAAGGAACGTATGCCCCATTTACGTTTCACAATGACGAAGATGTATTGACTGGCTATGATGTAGAAGTAATTAAAGAAGTAGCTAAGCGCATGGATCTCGAAGTGGAATTTATGGAAACACAATGGGACTCTATGTTTGCTGGACTTAATGCAAAGCGTTTTGATCTAATCGCGAATCAAGTTGGTATTAATGATGAGCGCAAAGCTAATTATGATTTTTCTGAGCCATATACGTATTCCTCAGCTGTACTTGTAGTCGCGAAAGATAATAATGATATTACATCATTTGAAGAGTTAAAGGGTAGAAAAGCCGCACAGTCCTTAACAAGTAATTACGGAGCTATTGCCAAAGAAAATGGGGCTGAGATTGTTGGTGTAGAAGGACTCGCGCAGTCCATTGAACTAATAAAACAAGGGCGTGCTGAAGCTACCGCTAATGATAAATTGGCTGTATTAGATTATATTAAATCTCAGGGTGACGAAAGTATCAAAATCGTTGCAGAGTCTGATGATGTTTCCGCGATGGCTTTTACATTTAATAAAGGAAACGATGAATTAGTTGCAGCAATAAATGAACAATTAGCAGCCATGAGAGAAGATGGTACTCTAACAAAACTCGCAGAAGAGTGGTTTGGTGAAGATGTTTCTAGACAATAATCTACTGCTTACGATTACTGCGAATATGGAGGGGTGGGAGTTAATTATTAATTCCTTGCCCTCCATGCTATCGGGAGCAATCCAATATACAATCCCACTCACGCTCATATCCTTTATTGGCGGGCTTATCCTTGCATTGATTACAGCTATGTCTCGATTATCTAAGTCAAGGATCATCCAGGCTCCCGCCATTATCTATGTTTCGGCTATTCGTGGAACTCCATTGCTTGTTCAACTATTTATTATTTTTTATGGACTCCCAAATCTCGGGATAAACATTGATCCCTTCCCAAGTGCAACCATCGCCTTTATTTTAAATGTGGGTGCCTATGCATCAGAAATCATTCGGGCATCTATATTATCGATACCAAAAGGCCAATGGGAAGCGGCATTTACAATCGGTATGACAAGGTGGACAGCCTTGCGACGTATAATCCTTCCACAAGCAGCAAGGGTCTCTGTTCCCCCGTTATCCAATTCATTTATCAGTTTGGTTAAGGATACATCACTAGCATCTCTAGTATTGGTGGCCGAATTATTCCGTAAGGCTCAGGAAATCGCAGCAAGGACGTATGACTTTCTCCTCTTATATGTGGAAGCAGCGTTAATATATTGGGTGATTTGCTTCATCTTATCACTTGCTCAGGAAGTGTTAGAAAGAAAATTAAGTCGTCATATTGCAAGATAAAGGGGGGAGGATATGTATTTAACTGTTAAGGGTTTGGCGAAGTCTTTTGGTAGAAATGAAGTATTAAAAAATATTGATCTTGAAATTAAAAAAGGGGAAGTCGTATCAATCATTGGGCCTTCAGGATCGGGGAAAACAACGATGCTCCGTTGCTTTAATGGACTTGAACAACCTGACAAAGGAGTCTTTAATTTTGGAGATGGATTTACACTTAATTTTGAAGAAATGACAAAAAAACAGGAAATCCTTCGGTTGAGTCGAAAATCAGGGATGGTGTTTCAATCTTATAACCTGTTTCCACATAAAACAGCTCTACAAAATGTAATGGAAGGTCCAGTGATTGTTCAAAAACGGAAAAAGTCAGAAGCAAAGAGGGAAGCGGAAGAGTTACTTAAGAAGGTGGGGTTGGGGGATAAGATGGATTTATATCCTCACCAACTTTCAGGAGGACAGCAACAGCGGGTAGGAATTGCAAGGGCTTTAGCTTTAAAACCAGAACTCCTCTTATTTGATGAGCCCACTTCGGCACTAGATCCCGAACTCATTGGAGAAGTTTTAAAGGTCATGAAGGATTTGGCCCATGAAAACTGGACAATGCTTATAGTGACACACGAAATCCAATTTGCAGGTGAAATTTCAGATAAGGTCCTTTTTATGGATGGAGGGTATGTCATCGAGCAAGGAAAGCCAGACGAAGTGCTAAAACATCCAAGGGAAGAGCGAACCAAGCAGTTCTTAAAACGGATTTTAAATCCCACAAAATGATGAGTGATGAAACGCAACGCTAAATGAAGCGTTGCGTTTCTATGCGCCCAAAAAACTGGCTAAGCTAAGAGCTAAGCCAGTTCGGACTTTACATTTTTGCAGAAGTCGGAGGTAATGTCATGTTTGCGCGTTTGTTATTTGTTGCAATAACATATACTGCTGCTACTGCTATGAGGACTGCAATATACGATCCGATATTGAATAATCCTTTTTGTGAATACCATACAATTGAGTATCCAACTGATCCTGCCAGAAGGGCATAATAGAAGAATGGTAATAGCGTTTTACGAATGACAGACCCTTCTTTTCCAACAAGGCCAACTACAGCTGAAGCAGCAACAACATTATGAACACATATCATGTTTCCAGCTGCTCCACCGACAGCCTGAAGTGCAACGATCCAAGTCGCATCAACCCCAATTTGGGAGCCAACATCATATTGGAATAAAGAGAACATCATATTACTTACAGTATTACTTCCCGCAATAAAGGCACCTAGGCCACCAATAAATGTTGCGAAGAACGGCCAGAATTCACCTGCTAATGCTGCTGCACCATTTGCTAGTTCAATTGGCATCTGATCATAGCCAGCAGATCCCCCACTAGTATTAATAAAAACTTGTACCATTGGAACTGTGAAAATTAAGGCTGTAGAAGCAGCCACAGTTGTTTTCCCAGAATCAGCCCAAGCCTTCTTGTAAGAACTTACATTCATTCCATGTAAGAAATAGGTGATAATTGAAACCAAAATTAATATCGTACCAGGTAAATAAAGAGGCTGGAAGCTAGCCGTAATTCCAGAGTCAAAAATATTTTCAAACTTTACAGTCCAGGACTGTAGCCAACCCATGAAAGGAAGCGTTTTCAATCTAGTTAATACTAAAAATACCCCAACTAAAACATAAGGAGTCCATGCGCGCATCATACTCATGCTCCCGCTTTTATGTGCAACCGCATTGATCTCAATTTTACCAGTCCAATCAGGATCCCATTTGGATTTTTCCTCAAAGTCCCAAATTTCTTCCTTAGACGGCATAAGGAACCCTTTTTTAGCTGCAGTTACAACGATTGCCAATCCAACTAAACCACCAACCATTGAAGGGAATTCAGGTCCTAGCACATTGGCAACAATTACATATGGAATTGTCATTGCAAAAGAAGCAAATAAGGCAAACTTCCAAACTTTTATTCCTTCAGTAAACGATTTGTTCTTTCCGAAAAATCTTGTCATTAAAGCAACTACAAATAATGGAATTAATGTACCGGCGATCATATGCAGAATAGCTACTTGTCCTGCAATTTGTGAGACTGTTTCTACAATATTGTCTGCTAGACTCGCATTGCCTGATAAACCAGTTCCTACACCAACAAGCATAGGAGTACCCACTGCACCAAATGAGACTGGAGTACTTTGTATCACCATACCAGCAATTACCGCAGCCATAGCTGGAAAACCCAAACCAACTAAAAGTGGCACTGCAACTGCAGCTGGTGTACCAAACCCGGAAGCGCCTTCAATAAATGAACCAAAAAGCCAAGCTATAATAATAACTTGAATTCGGCGGTCTGGCGAAATATCCGTAAATCCTTGGCGAATTGTCATTAATCCACCACTTTCCTGAAGCGTGTTCAGGAGTAGGATTGCACCAAAAATAATGAAGAGAAGTGTACCAGCGACAACTAAACCATTAATTGAGGCAGCAGCAACTTGAGCTCCAGGCACCTTCCAAACTAATAGTGCGAGGACAACTGCTACAAGATACGAAATAGGCATTGCCTTACTTGCAGGCCATCTCAGTCCAACAAGGAACACTGCAACTGCAATAATCGGCAATAATGATAAAAAAGCTAACATTCCAGTACTCATTAACTACATTTCCCCCTTTTTTCGTAATATTCATAATATAAGGTCATCAGATGACTTCAAGATATATTATATTTTCAGAAAATAGAAAAATCAACCAATTTTTGAAATTATTTTGTTAAATTAAAATATTAGTAATCTTCTGTTCTAATATTAACACTTTCATACCTGGCACTTCTACATGATTTTCATAAGATTTATATGATAGGGTAATATCTTATTTAGATAAATTGTAGAATTAGATTAATCAAGCATTAAACGATGAAATGGCTATATTTTAAGTTATAGTCTTGTTTATGTTTATATAGTCTAGATTCTCTTAAAATCATCATTACATTTTACATATTTCTATTTTGATCAAATACAAGTATAATCAAATCGAAAACATCTTTACGGAGGACCGACCATGGAATACAAAAAAATCAAAACAAAAAAAATTTATGAAGAAGTTGCCGATGCATTACAGGATGCAATTCGTTCTGGAGCGCTAAAACCTGGAACAAAACTTGAATCCGTACAACAACTTGCAGAAAGTTTTCAGGTCGGACGATCCGCAATCCGTGAAGCATTAACTGCACTTAAAGCCATGGGCTTAATTGAAATGCGACAAGGTGAAGGTACGTATGTAAAGGAATTCCAAGCAGAAGATCTCACATTTTCGTTAGCAACAGCAATGTTAATGGATCAACAAGATGTTATGGATCTTCTTGAAGTACGTAAAATTATCGAAACAGGTGCTGCCGCAACAGCAGCGGAAAAACATACTCCTGATGATATGAAAAAAATAGAAGAAGCGCTGAACGGGATGAAGGAAGCAGTAGGTAATAAAGAACTTGGTGAAGCATCTGATTTACAGTTCCATCTCGCAATTGCAGAAGCTACCCAAAATCAAATGTTAACGAATTTATTATTAAACGTTTCAGATCTCATGCAAGAAACAATGAAAGAAACACGTAGAATCACTCTATTTTCTGAGGAAAAAACAACCGAGCGCTTATATAATGAACATCTAGCGATTTATGAAGCGATAGTAGCGAGAGATGAAGTTGCAGCACGAAACGCAATGCTCATACATCTTAATAATGTAGAGGAAACGCTAGGTGAATTTTTTAAAAAATCTAGAAAATAACCTTTCTAAACCTATGAAAAAGTAGTAACATAGGTTTTAATAGTTAGGTCATCAGATGACCTGTTAACTATTTTGAGAAAAGGGGGAAGGTCAAAATGAAAGTCACTCTATTTGCGACCTGCTTGGTTGATATGTTTCAAACAAATGTTGGCAAAGCAACCGTTGAACTATTAGAACATCTCGGCTGTGAAGTGGAGTTCCCAGAAAATCAAGTGTGCTGCGGACAGCCTGCCTATAATAGTGGATATGTTGAAGAAACGAAAAAAGCGATGAAAAAAATGATAGATACTTTTGAAAGCGCTGAATATATTGTTTGTCCATCTGGATCATGTGCAAACATGTTTCATGAATACAAAGATATTTTTAAAGGCGATGCAGTCTGGGAACCAAAAGCGATTAAGTTAGCAAAAAAAACATATGAACTAACTCAGTTTATTGTTGAGGTTTTAGGAATTACGGATGTTGGTTCAACTTTTAAAGGGAAAGTAACCTATCATACATCTTGCCATATGACTAGATTACTTGGAGTGAAGGAACCACCTGTTAACCTACTAACAAATATTGATGGTGTTGAATTTGTAGAACTTCCTGGTAAGGAAAATTGCTGTGGATTCGGTGGTACATTCTCAGTAAAAATGGGACAAATCTCTGAAAAAATGGTGGATGAAAAAGTACAATGTGTGGAAACAACAGAAGCGGACTATCTCATCGGGGCTGACGCAGGTTGCCTTATGAATATAGGCGGAAGAATGAACAGACTTGGTAAACCAATTGAAGTATTACATATTGCTGAGGTTCTAAACTATAGAAAGTAAGGGGGGAGAATAAGTGGCGTTAAAAACTAGTAATGAAAAATTTAAGACTCGCGTTGAAAAGGAAGTTCAAAATAGTTTTATGAGAGGTGCGGTTTCAAAAGCACAAGAGACCATTCAAGGAAGAAAGCAAATGGTTACTGATGAGTTAGGAAATTGGGAAGAATGGCGCAATCATGGAGAAGAGATTCGGCAACACGTCCTTGAAAACCTTGATTATTATCTCTATCAATTAAGCGAGCAGGTTTCAAATCGAGGAGGACATGTTTTCTTTGCGCAAACAGCAGAGGAAGCAAGTACCTATATCAGTGACCTTGCTAGAAAGAAAGATGTTAAAAATATCGTCAAAGCAAAATCCATGGTTACTGAAGAAATAAGCTTAAACCAAAAGTTAGAGGAAGTGGGATGTCGCGTTATTGAAACGGATCTTGGTGAATACATCCTGCAAATGGATGATCATGATCCACCATCGCATATCGTTGTACCAGCCTTACATAAAAATAAAGAACAGATTCGTGATGTCTTCGCGAATAAAATGGATTATAAGAATTCAGAAAAACCTGAGGAACTTGCATTATTTGCAAGAGAATCATTACGACAAGAGTTTTTACAAGCGGATATGGGAATTACGGGATGTAATTTCGCGGTTGCCGAAACAGGTTCTATTACACTCGTAACAAATGAAGGAAATGCTGATCTTGTCGCTGCACTTCCGAAAACACAGGTTGTTGTGATGGGAATGGAGCGCTTGGTTCCAACCTTTGAGGAAATGGAAGTATTGGTTGGAATGTTGACAAGAAGTGCTGTAGGTCAAAAATTAACAAGCTATATTACGACATTTACTGGACCACGTGGTAGTGATGAAGTAGATGGGCCAGAAGACTTCCATCTAGTCATCGTTGATAACGGGCGTTCCGATATTCTCGGGACTGAATTTCAATCTGTTTTGCAATGTATTCGTTGCGCAGCATGTATCAATGTTTGTCCTGTATATCGCCATGTTGGTGGTCATTCCTATGGATCGATCTATCCTGGACCGATCGGGGTCGTGCTAACTCCATTGCTAGATGGATACGATGACCATAAGGAGTTACCATATGCTTCCACCCTTTGTGGAGCTTGTACAGACGCGTGTCCTGTAAAGATACCACTTCATCAGTTAATTCATAAACATCGTGAAGTAATCGTGGAAAGGGAAGGTCGTGCTCCAGTTTCAGAAAAACTATTAATGAAAGCATTTGGATTTGGTGCAGCATCACCATCTTTATATCAAATGGGTTCAAAACTAGCACCAACCCTTACAAAACCAATTTCAAATGGTGACAAAATTACAAAAGGAGTCGGTATGCTAAAGGAATGGACGGATGTACGTGACTTCCCTGCCCCAAATAAAGAGAGATTTAGAGATTGGTTTAAAAATCGTGAAAAAGGGGGCGAAGAGTAATGAAAGGAACGATTCAAAATCGCGATGCCTTCCTTAATCAAATTGCGAACCAACTTGGTCGAAAACGAAAAACTAGTTTGCAACCACCAGTTTGGAAATATAGTCCACAGGATGAAGTGTTGAAAGGTGCAACTGTTGATGAACTTGTTGAAGTTTTAAAACTTCAATGTACCAAAATTCATACCGAACTTATCATATCTACAAAGGCAACACTAGTAGAAGACCTCCAGAAAAAAATAGTAGAATTCGGGAATGGCCCAATTATCACCTGGAAGGACGAACGCTTTGAGCAATTTGGTATCCAACCTTTATTGGGAGAAAAGCTTTCTTTTGAACAAGAAGAGGTATTTGAATGGAACCCTCACTTAGGAAAAGACAATATTGTAAAAGCTGAGCAAGCTAATATTGGAATTACGATTAGTGAAATTACCTTAGCCGAGTCTGGCACCGTTGTGTTATATAGCGGACCTACTCGTGGAAGAACAATCAGCTTCTTGCCAACTCACTCGATTGTTATTGTCCCAAAAAGTACAATTGTCCCAAGGATGACACAAGCAGCAAAGATCATTCGTGAAAAAGTTATAGGCGGAGAGCAGATTCCTTCTGCCATTAACTTCATTACAGGACCGAGTAACTCAGCTGATATTGAGATGAACCTTGTGGTTGGGGTACATGGACCAGTAAAGGCTGTATATGTTTTAGTGGAAGATTTATAGAGATAACTAATCTTCAACCCCCATCAAAAATACTTCCCAGTATCACAAAAGTCTTGATACAATAGGGACAAAGGAACAGATATAGTGTTCCTAAAATCCCTATTAACTGGGGAAATGGAGATTATTCTTTTGACCCCAAAAGGAGCATGCCTATGTTCGTACTTCTAATCACGATGCTTGAGCGATTAGGGATTATTGTTGCAATCGCTTTTATATTGACGAGGTTGAAGTTTTTTAGAGGAATGATCTATCAGGATGAATTGAACCGTTGGCAGAAGCTTGTTGCGATTGTCTTTTTTGGTTTTTTTGGAATTATTGGTACGTACACTGGGTTAAGTCTTAACACTGAAAGCCTTCAATTCGATAAGTGGGTTGCTGTTTTAGCCAATGAAGAGGCGATAGCAAACTCAAGAGTGATAGGTGTTGTACTAGCTGGTTTACTCGGTGGCTACAGAGTGGGATTAGGTGCGGGCCTTATCGCGGGTATACACCGTTTTACGTTAGGTGGATTTACGGCCTTTTCCTGTGGATTTGCTTCCATTATTGCAGGCTTTATTTCTGGTTACTTTTATAAGAAAAATAAGCATGTCAAATTGAGCACTGCTTTTATCATTGCAGCCTCGGCGGAGGCGTTACAAATGCTCATTATCTTACTTTTCTCACGCCCTTTTGAAAGAGCGTGGGCCTTGGTCGAAATCATTGGGATACCCATGATCGTTGCAAATGGCCTTGGCTGTGTCGTTTTTATGATGATTATTAATAGTGTAATTAATGAAGGAGAACGAGTGGGTGCTGTTCAAGCCCAAAAAACACTTCGAATTGCTGATAAAACACTTGCTTATTTACGGAACGGTTTGAATCGCCAAACAGCTGAAGCAGTCTGCCATATTATTCAAGATGAAATCCAAGCAACAGCTGTGTCGATGACAAACACAAATGAAATTTTAGCACATGTTGGTCTTGGTGATGATCATCATCGATCCCAAATGCCCATCCAAACGCAAATCACACAGGAAGTCATCCAAAATGGAAAAGTTATAATCGCAAACAAGAAGCTAATTCAATGTCGAGATGAGAATTGTCCACTTGGTGCAGCTGTTATTGCTCCTCTAAAACGTAGAGACGAAATAATCGGGACGTTAAAATTCTACTTTCGCTCTGAGAAAGAAATTACGCCTGTTGTCACAGAACTTATTTCAGGGTTGAGTTCTCTTTTAAGTAATCAACTTGAAATCGCGGAAGCAGATAAAGCATTTCAACTTGCAAAGGATGCCGAAATCAAAGTACTACAAGCTCAAATCAGTCCACATTTTCTGTTTAATACACTAAATACGATTCTTTCGTTAGTCAGAAGAGATCCAGCGAAAGCAAGAAAACTACTTGTATCATTATCACATTTCTTACGCCAAAATCTATCAGTGACGACACAAAGTGTCACGACACTGGAACAAGAGTTAAAACAGGTTAGAGCTTATTTAGAAATTGAAGAAACTAGATTTGTTGATAAATTAAAGGTATTTTATAACGTAGAAGAAGCTGCACTGTATCAGCATATTCCTCCTCTAACGCTACAACCAATTGTTGAAAATGCCATCAAGCATGGGATGAAGAATCAGGACGGCGAATTTCAAGTGTTGATTTCGATTCAAAAAATGGCGGACTCTGTTTTTGTGAGTATCTCGGATAATGGGATGGGAATGAGTGCGGATCGTGCTATGAAAATCGGGCTTACTCCAATTAGTTCTGAAAAAGGCAGTGGTGTTGCTTTATATAATGTCAATCGTAGACTCACGATGCTATTTGGTGAAAAGTCTGCTCTAACCATTAAAAGCGAAGTTAATAAAGGAACGGAAATCACATTTTCAATCCCACTAACGGAGGCTATATAAATGGAAACAAAAATTAAAACACTAATTGTAGATGATGAATTATATAGTCGTGATGAATTATCACATCTTTTAGAGTCATATCCATCCATTCAAAAAGTGGGGGAAGCAGATTCAGGGGAGGCAGCCATATTAAAAGCAATCCAACTACAGCCTGATGTTGTTTTTTTAGATATAGAAATGCCAAAGGCTAATGGGATGGAAGTTGCAAAAGCTCTCTTAGAATTAAAAAAACCACCACTTATTGTGTTTGCTACCGCATACCCAGAGTTTGCCGTAGAAGCGTTCCGTTTCAATGCAATCGACTATTTATTAAAACCATTTGATGAGGAACAACTTGAGGAAACGGTAAAGCGAATCGAAAAGCATTTCCATACTCCTGAGGAAAAAGAGAAAGGGAAACAAACTGGAAAGTTGGCTGTTGAGTCGGGTGGTGAGATTATCTATCTCGATCCAAACGATATTTTATACATTGTTAGAGAGGAAAAATTAACAAAGCTTATTACAAGAATAGGAGAGTTTGACTCTAAAATACAGCTGAAGGATTTAGAAAGTAGACTTGAAACATTCGGTTTCTTCCGAATCCATAAAAGCTTCCTTGTCAATTTAAAATATGTAACTCGCCTCACCCCTTGGTTTAATGGTGCCTATCAATTAGAAATTGAAGGAAGAGAGGAACAACTGTCGGTTAGCCGAAACTATGTAAAAGCGTTAAGAGCCAATCTGGAAATTTAATAATTGTCTTTATGCATGATAGTTCATAAATTTGACACGTTATTGTCAAATTTCGACCTTTTAATCTTAAAACCCCCTATTGTCCTACTAAAATACTATAATACATGTAAACGCATTCATTTATATTAATAAAGGGATAAGGGGGATATAGATATGATTACATTTTTAGTGAGTATTGCATTGCTGGTCATTGGATACTTTACGTATGGAAAATATGTTGAAAAAGTATTCGGGGTTAAGGAAGAACGACCTACACCCGCATATGTAAATGCTGATGGTGTTGACTACATTCCAATGAGCACAAAGAAGAACTCCATGATTCAGTTACTGAATATTGCAGGTACTGGACCTGTTTTCGGGCCAATAATGGGAGCGCTTTACGGACCGGTTGCATTCATTTGGATTGTTGTTGGCTGTATTTTCGCAGGTGCGGTTCATGATTATTTAACTGGAATGATTTCTATTCGCAACAAAGGGGCACATTTACCAGAGCTTGCTACCAAATTTTTAGGTAAAGCTATGAAGCACGTGGTTAATGCATTTGCAGTTTTACTTCTATTATTAGTTGGAACCGTTTTCGTTTCGACGCCAGCTAGTCTTTTAAATCTATTACTTGATGGAAAAGTAGCTTTAGGAATTCTAATTGCAGCGATATTTGTTTATTATATTTTGGCTACTCTATTACCAGTTGATAAAATTATTGGACGCCTTTATCCATGGTTTGGAGCAATCCTTTTAATTAGTGCAGTTGGAATTGGTATTGGGTTAATCGTGAAGGGAGCGCCTATTCCAGAGCTTTCATTATCAAATTTCCATCCTGATAATGCGCCAATCTTCCCGTTATTATTCTTTACGATCACTTGTGGTGCTTTATCTGGATTCCATGCTACACAAACACCAATTATTTCTCGTACAACACAAAAAGAAAAACAAGGTCGTAAAATTTTCTACGGTATGAT
Organism: Bacillus nitroreducens; assembly: GCF_964021195.1. Taxonomy (NCBI): domain Bacteria; kingdom Bacillati; phylum Bacillota; class Bacilli; order Caryophanales; family Bacillaceae; genus Bacillus; species Bacillus nitroreducens. The sequence goes on from NZ_CAXHYI020000003.1 coordinate 1,888,587, forward strand.
GATTGCAGAAGGTATTATCGCAATGATTTGGGCAGCAGCAGCAATGAGCTTGTTCGATGGGTACGGTGGTCTGCAAGAACTTCTTGCAGCTGGTGGACCAGGAGCAATCGTAAGTGAAGTTTCAACCTTAATGTTAGGTGCTATTGGTGGAACTTTAGCTGTACTTGGAGTTATTGTATTACCGATTACATCTGGTGATACAGCATTCCGTAGTGCACGTATGATAATCGCTGAATATTTGAATATGGCTCAAAAGAAAATTTCAAGTCGCTTATGGATTGCTATTCCTTTATTCGCAATCTCAGTCGTTCTTACTCAAATCGATTTCAATATTCTTTGGAGATACTTTAGTTGGGCAAACCAAGCAACTGCAGTAATCGCATTGTTTGTAGGGGCAATGTATTTATATATTGCGAAAAAGAACTACTGGATTTCACTTATTCCAGGAACGTTTATGTTAACAATGGTTATTACGTATATCTTGAATGCTCAGATTGGATTCCGTTTACCTATGGATATTGCATGGTACGGTGGATTTGCAGGTACTGTAATCTTACTAGTTCTATTCTTCCGACAAGCGAAGAAAGCACGTGCGGCAAACCTACCGCTTGAAGAAGATATTTCTAATTATAACAGGGTGGCCTAAATGGGATGCTGTAGCCCCGAATATCGAAAAATAGTCGAGGAGCAAGAGCACAAGGTCAATCAAAGTAGGAACAACAAGATACCTATTTGGGGTAAAGTTGTGAGTATAGCCATTGTGGTGTGTGCAACCATCCTGTTTGTTCTACTATAAAAAATGTTACAAGTGCACGCAGTCGATCATGATTGTGTGCACTTGTTGCGTTTTCACAAAAAGTTCAGTACTTTACGTTTCTCTTCTTCTTGAAACTTTAGTAGTATTAAGCTAATAAAGTCCAAATTTTTCGCGTACAATATCAGAAGGACAATTGGGAGGTACGTTATAATGGAAATGACAATAAGCGATGCTGCTGTGAAATGGTTTAAAGAAGATGTAAGTGTAAAAAATGGGGATACTGTTCGATTTTATCCGATGTTCTATGGATCGAGTCCCGTGCAAGAAAAATATTCATTAGCATTCTCAACACATGATGAACCCATTCAAATTCATACAAGCCATAAAATCGAAGATATTGAATTTTATGTTGAAGAGGATGACGTCTGGTTCTTTAATGGTCATAACCTAATTGTTGATTATAATCCTGATAAAGATGAATTGGAGTATCAATACCCAAAACCATAAGCTCACATTTGTGAGCTTTATTTATTTTTTGATGTGATAAGCATCACGAACCTTTTTCTCAAACTATGCTAATTTCAAGATAATAATCGTTTTTCACATAAGAAAGGAGAATTTGTGTGAGTGAACTTATCAATAATCGTGAAAAAAATATAATCCATGACAAGGAAAGAGAGTCTCTTATCAAACAAAGCTTTTTGGAGCTACGTCAGGGGAAATCGGTAGAAGAAATCAAATCCAAATTAGTTGAAAAAATTGGCTATATTACGATAGAAGAGGTGACAAAGCTGCAGCATGTGATGGTGCAAGAGGAGAACATTCAACCACATGAAGCAACGGAAATTCGTTCAAGACATCGGGAAATTTTTAAGGAGCTAATACAAGAAAGTAGGACAATTTTTCCAGAGGATCAACCAGGGCATCCTGTACATACATTTAAGCTTGAAAATAGGGAGCTTGAAAAACATGTAAATGAAAAAGTACTGAAACATTTACAAGCTTTTGAACAGGCTGATCATGAAGAGAATCGGTTAAAATTACTTGAAGATTGCAATCTCTTATTGGATATTGGTAAGCATTATGAGCGTAAGGAACAACTTCTTTTTCGATACTTAGAAAAGTACGGCATTTATGGACCAACGAATATGATGTGGAAAATTGATGACTTTATCCGAGATGCCATTAAGGAAGCTAAAAAATTATTATCAAATTACAATGGCGACAAACAGTCAGTGATTGAGGTGGTCAACTTTTTCAGTGAACAGATTCATGAAATGATTTATCGTGAAGAAAATATCCTGTTCCCAATGTCAGTAAATCATTTAACTGAGGATGAATGGTTAAAAATTGCGCATGAAAGTGATGAAATCGGGTTTTGTTTGATTTCACCCAATGATTGGAAGCCAAAAAGAAGTATAATAGAGGATGACCAGGTTGCCACTAATGGCTTTATAAAAATGGAAACGGGCCTCTTGTCCCTAAAACAGTTAGAATTAATGTTAAATCATTTACCAGTTGACATTACGTTTATTGATAAAGACGATGTTGTTCGATATTTTTCAAAAGGAAAAGAGCGTATTTTTGCAAGAACAAAGGCTGTTATTGGTAGAACCGTACAAAATTGTCATCCACCAAGGAGTGTTCATATTGTAGAGGATTTACTCGATGACTTTAAAGCAGGAAGAAAAGATGTCGAAGATTTTTGGATCAATACAAAAGGAAAATATGTGTATATCCGATATTTTGCCGTTCGTGATGAAACGGGCGAATATATTGGCACAATGGAATTCTCTCAAAACATTGCCCCAATCCAGAAAATCGAAGGAGAAAAAAGGATTTTATCATAGAAACGAAAAAAATGCTGATGAAAAAGGAGGCAGCTGAAAAACTTACGTTTTTTATAGGTGATTAAATTGATAAATCAAAAAAGACGACTAAAATTCATTTTTTGAATTAAAAGTCGTCTTTTTTATGCATATGATACCATTTTACCCTGGGTTATTACCCTAATAGTTTTAAAATCCGCTTTATATTTACTGTAAATATCGCCATGGCACCTTGTAATTCCATGCCAATTAGACCCGAGGATTTCGCTACATCATACCCGTGTCTGTGTTTTAATTCGCTATTTAGTATTAAATCAAATGTACATACTGAACAGATGGAATTTCAGGAAAGCGACTATTTTAAAGATAAATCCAAAGAGCGTTATAAAATAGAAGCTAAAGGTATTATTTTCTCAAATTCAGAGAAAATAATACCTTGTTAACTAATGTTGATTGGAGCGGAAGGCACGAGACTCCTGCGGGAAAAGCGTGGCCAGGGGAGACCCCGCAGGAGCACAGCGACGAGGAGGCTCCCGGACCGCTCGCGGAAAGCGAGTGGCTGCAGCGGAAATCAACACCAATTTTTAGAAAGGGACTTTTTCAGTGCCCTCTGAAAAAGTCAGCATTTTTTTATTGTCTAGGTTGGGCGAAATCCCAACCGAAAACCAACACCTTGAATAGGATAGTAACGACAATGAATGAGGAGGTGTTGGTTTTGGCAGATATAAATGAAAGAGAAACACATGAAGAACAACAGGAATCTCAGCGAATGGATGTGTGGGAGTTCTTTTGGGGGAGAAGACCAAGGGCTGAAGAGGAAGAAATTGAGGAAGAGTAGTATAACACTGAATATTTAATAAAATAGGTCGCATGGATTCTTTTCATCCATGTGATCTTTCATTACACTTAAAGTATGGCATAATGAGAGCAAGGTAAACGGGAGGACTTGTATGAAGGAAAAACAAATCGACATTTTGCTGAATTATGAAGCATATGCAGTTACTATAGCTTGCTGCTTGCGATTGTTTCCTTGTTATTCCTTCAGGGTTAGTTACCTTTACAAAAACGTAAGTGTAGCGAGTTTCGCTGTATTCCTTACTGCAAGTACACGTGGTAGAATACCTTCCATACTCATCGAAGTAACTCGTTATAATGTGACAGCTTGGACAAAGGAGGGTAAAATCATTCTAACAATCGCTTCCATTGTTGGAATTTTTTATATTCAGGTTAAACTGATAAAAAACAAAAATACATAGAATAGTACATAGAAATGAGGTACGCATTAGAGATGGAGAAAAATCGTATATTAATTGTAGAAGATGAGGAGAAAATCGCTAGGATTTTAGAGCTCGAATTGACTTACGAGGGCTATGAAACTGGGAAAGCATTTGATGGCAGTACAGGTTTACAAATGTTCCAAGAGGAAGCGTGGGATTTGGTTCTTCTTGATATTATGTTACCAGGACTTAGTGGGATTGAGGTATTACGAAGAATTCGTGTAACAAACGCGACAACCCCAGTTATTCTCTTGACCGCAAAAGACTCTGTTGAAGATAAGGTGTCTGGTCTTGATTTAGGTGCAAGTGATTATGTGACAAAGCCATTTCAAATTGAAGAATTACTGGCAAGAATCCGAGTGGCATTACGAAATAATCAAACTCAGACAATAACTAGCACTGGACAAGTAGGTGAATGGCTAGAGATTGGTGATTTAAAACTGAATGAAAGTACACGTGAAGTCATTCGCAGTGAAGATTCCATTGAGCTTACACCTCGTGAATTCGAGTTGCTCGCCTATTTAATGAAACATCAACAACAAGTACTAAATCGTGAGCAATTATTAAATGCCGTTTGGGGCTATGATTATTATGGGGACACAAATATAGTCGATGTGTATATCAGGTACCTCCGAAATAAAATGGATAAGCCGTATGATGTACCCTTAATACACACAGTTCGTGGTGTGGGCTATTGTCTAAAGGAATCGAAATGAAACTAAGAAAAAAGATCAATCTATTTACAGCTGTTTTGTTCATCGTCTTGTTGATCCTCATTAATATTGCGTCTTATTTTACGTTTAGACATCTGATGTTTCAAAATGAATTAGATAGAACACAAGCGCAAAGTATACGAGCATTAAATGGTATATCTGAATCGGTTAATACCATTCCTGCACAGACCTTGCTTAGTACATATACACCTATTAACGGTATGCTAAAGGTCGTACACTCGGATGGAAGTGGAGGACCGCTGTCATTTGCTCCAGAACAGAAAGAGCTAAAGGACTTTCCATCAACTTATCAAAAGACGGAAAGTAAAAAAATCATTGAATATAATGGCAAACCATATGCTTTTATTTCATTGCCAATGATTTGGCAAAATGGAGAAATTGCTGAGCTACAGATTGTCGATGACCTTTCACAGACAGCCGCAAATTTAAGGACATTAAGTCTAGTTTTACTCGCTGTTACCCTGATAGCAACGATACCTGTAGTCGTATCGACTAGAGTACTGAGTAATGTCATTACACAACCGATCACAGCAATGATCCAAACGATGAGGGACATTCGAAAAAGTGGTCAATATAAGCGAATTGAATTATCAAGTGAATCAAACGATGAATTGTATGAAATGGGTCTAACCTTTAATGAAATGATGGATCTATTGGAAGTGAACTATGAAAAACAAGAGAACTTTGTTTCGAATGCTTCACATGAATTAAAAACACCATTAACGGTTATTGATTCCTATGCAAGCCTATTAAAACGAAGGGGTCAGACAGATCCGAAGCTTTTTCATGAAGCAGTAGATGCAATACAATCTGAGGCGATTCATATGAGAGAATTAACTCAGCAGCTGCTTTTAATGGCAAAACATGAAGAACAATGGAAACTAGAAATCGAGAACATATCGTTACTTCAACTTGTTGACGAGTCGGTGACGTCATTCCGTGAAGGGTATAAACGAGAAATCTCCGTAATAGTAGAAGAAGAGTCCATAGTCAATACAGATAAGCAGAAGCTTAAACAGGTTTTTTATATAATGATGGAAAATGCTTTGAAATACAGTGAAAAACCTGTAATTGTGGTCATTGGTCGAGAACGGAATAGACCAAGCATTAAAATCATAGACCAAGGAATTGGGATTCCAGAACAAGATGTTGGAAAAGTGTTTGACCGCTTTTACCGAGTAGATAAAGCACGAGCAAGAAAAACAGGGGGCTATGGCCTGGGACTTTCGCTAGCTAAAGAATTAGCAGATGCGATCGGAGTGAATCTATTTCTTGAAAGTATAGAAGGGGAAGGAACAACAGCCAATATACTGCTACCTATTGAAGAATCTCATTAAATTCTCATAAATAGCAGGTATAATTGTTACAAAAATGGATGGAGTGTGAGAGAGTGCAATGAAAAAAAAGACCCTTCGCAATAGTCTATTCACTGTAGCGGGCATATTAATCGCAACTATTGTCATCTGGCAATTAACTAAGACCTTTACATCTGCCGAACCTCTTACAGAGAGTGATGCCATAAACCTCGTTGAAAAAATGTATAACGGGAAAAACACGGAAATCCAACGGATAGGCGATATTTATAAAATCAAATTTGAAATTGACTCAGGCGTTTATGAAATCGATGTTAGCCAAAAAACGGGTGATGTGACTAATCTCACTCAGATATCCAAAAAATCTCAAGAAAAAACAGAATCTGAAATACGGGAAATAGTAGCAAATGAAGAGGCAGGAGAAATCCAAACCATTGAAAAGAAAGAAGAACAAGATCAAAGCTATTATTATGTAACTGCCATAAAAGGCGATACAGAAGCCACATATAAATTACAAACAACAACTGGTAAAATTGTGGATGTTGTCGAAAGAAAGAAGGTGGCAGATAATCCACCTGAACCAAGTAAACAAGAGCCTGAAACACCAAAGACACCAACACAAACTACTCAACGTATATCAGAACAACAGGCAATTGAGATTGCTTTGAAGGTTGTACCAGGAGAAGTAGATGATGTTGAACTCGAAGAAGAAGCGGGCCACCTCTACTATTTTATTGAAATTGAAGATGCTCAAGATGAAGAATATACTGTGCAAGTTCATTCAATCTCAGGTGAAGTTAAATCGGTATATTCTGAAGACTAATAGTTGTCAACAGTCCCTCGTATGATAGATGCGGAGGACCGTTTTTTTAATAAACAGTTCAAATTCGTTTGGCTAAAGCTAAATTATCATAGGATGCTTCATTATTAGAAAACCTCACCCGTTTCTCATCAAATTCTCATTTTCTTTTCTGAGTTTCCTCATTTTCATTGTCTAAGATAAAGATAGATCAAATAAAGGAGGAAACAAACATGAAGAAAAAACTTGTCGTACTAGGAATTGTTGGGGCGGTCGTATTAGGTGGAGCAGCAGGAGTAGGAGCTTTTGCTAAAGAAGCAAGTGTTCCATTTTCAAAAGCAGAAGAAATTGCCATCCAAGAGGTAAAAGGATCTCAAGTAGAAGAGATTGAACTTGACCGTGAAAATGGAGAGCTCATTTATGAGGTTGAACTTAGAGGTACACATGATGATGATATAGATGTAAAAGTAAATGCAACTACAGGTGAAGTGATAAAAGTAGACGATGATCGCGATGACGATGATACTCGAATTGCGTCTACTAAAAATGTGAAAATCTCAAAAGAACAGGCAATACAAATTGCCAAAAATGACACACCAGGTACAATCACAGAGATTGAATTAGATGATGATCTTCACTATGATATTGAAATGAAGCATGAAGGCAAAGAAATCGAGTTTGAAATTTCTGCAGTCGATGGAACCATTTTAGAGAAGGAAATCGACGATGACCATGATGATAGAGACTAATTTTATGTGAAAATGAGGCCAGGACGTAACCTGACCTCATTTTTTTATTTTAATAAAAGAAAGGATAAGGTAAAATATATGTAAACTTCAATCGTTACTAAGTTTACGGAAAAAACAAGCTAGGGAGGGCGATCATGTACAAGTTACGCGGCCACCATCTTTTTTGTCTATTGGGGTATCGAGGAATGGGATATTCCCTTGAATATGTTGAAAATATGACGATTGTACACCAAACATTGCGACAGAATCCGAAAACTCTCATTCAGATTGTAAAAGGACCAGATCATTTATGTGAAAAATACCCGAATACGGGCGAATACCATTGTCAAAATACTTCCATTTATGAGAGGGACGCAAAGATTCTAGAACAAATGGGCCTTCGAATCGGGCAAATTGTAAGATGGGAAGAGATTGAAACTAGAATCAAACAGAACGTAGTTCCATCAGATATTCAAACAGTTTGTGAATCATGTTCATGGCGTTCGTACGGGGTATGCGAAGAAGGAATACAGGAGATTTTAGATGGAAAAGGCTTAAGAGAAGTTAATTAAAACTGTTTAGAAAAGTATTTGTAAAAAAATACCTTAAAATATAAATGATCTACTAAAGGATAATTCCTATAGAAAGTGCTCAGTGCAAACATTGAGCACTTTTCTATTCTATTGGTTTATAGTCATGGTATCTGTTAGCACATCAAAGCAGTTATGAGTAAAGCATTAGTATGGTAAAGTCATCATTGAACATGAAGCGATTTTCTTAAGTCTTTTAAGATGGGGTACATGCCATCTCCACCTTCTTCTGGGAATTGGAATGTAATGATTAGTACATGTTCATCTACCTCATAGGCAATAAAACCTTTCACTGGATAGTGTCCAAAGAATTGCATTTTTCCCTTCAAGTGATTTTCTTCTACTGGTGTGTTTTCTAATGCAAAGCTTTCTTCATACCCTTCTGTTTTAAACCTTTGTTGCAGGTTTGAAACAGCTTTTTCGAGATTGGTGTGCTCGACCATTTCTAATCTTATTTTATATTCATCATTAAGGTATGAATAAATGATTTGGTTTTCGCTCACCACAGGAGCACCGAATACCTCATCCAATTGATAAATTAAACCATAGGGTCGTATGTGATAATTAATCACTTTCACTTCCTGTTCCATACCTTCAACTTGTCTACTTACTGTTTCAGTAGCTCCTGACTGGATTACCAGTTTTGTTTCATTATCTGCTAGTCCATTTGAACCTGACTGGCTTTTATCATTTTCGGTAGATTCTTTTTCCTGGATATTTTTCTCATTGATGCTTTGATTCTCATGATTACCTAACTGGCTTTCTTCACTTTGTTTCAAGATACTATCAGATAAAAAATGAAAGATAAAAAATAATAAAACAACCATCGCTCCAATACTTAACATATATCTAAATCCTGAGGATACCTTCATTTTATGATGTTCACGATTCATCGAAAATAAGATTTTAGTTTCAAGTTTCTTTTTTCTAGCATCTTTCCAAATGATATCATGATCTAATTGTTTTAGCTGTTCATCCACGTTAGACTTATCCTTTGATTGATTTTTCATTCAAATATCCCTCCTTTAACAATTCCTTTTCTAAAGCGGGAATAGCTCGATAAAGTGTCGTTTTAACCTTACCTTCTGACCAATTCAAAATTTCACAAGTCTCCCTAGTACTAAACTCTTTTATTTTCCTGAGAATGATGACCTCGCGATAGGAGGGCTTTAACCTGCTTAATGCCTTATATAGCTCGATTGAACTTTCCTTAATTTCCACAATATCTTCTGGCAATGGAGTGGTGTCCTTTGTTGATTGAAACAATTCTTGAAAAATCTTTATTGGTTTTTGTTTTCTGAGGTAATCTACTGTGAGATTATGTGCGATACTGAATAACCAAGTACTTGGTTTTGCCCTTTTTTGAAAGGAATGATGCTTTTTATATGCTTTTATAAAAGTATCATGGGTCAGATCTTCGGCTTGTTGATAGTCGTTAATCATCATCAAGATATACTTAAATATTGCATCACTATAAAGTTGATACCAATCCGTAATATCCTCCTTCGTGTTGTCTGGCAAAAAACTCACCCTTCCCTGCATTTCTTTTGTTATCCTTAAGACGTAATACAAAACTTAAAGTCACAGCCTTATTACTAATTAAACAGAAATAGACTCAAAATTGTTAAAATAAAAAGAAGCAGCCAAATTCATGGACGAATTCAACTGCTATTTAAAGTTTATTTAATTTTTATAGTAGATAAATGAAAGTGAAAAATCCAAACATAACACAAAGTCCGATTGGTACACCGAATTTTGCCCATTCCTTACTCGTAATCTCCAATTTTCCTGCCGCTATAATATTTGGAATGTTCCCAGGAATTAGCATCCCGCCACTAATCAACAATCCTAGTAAAATTGATTGGATGGTGAAATGATCCATCGATGGACTGATTTCAGCTGCAGCTAGTGTTGCATTGTCAAGGATAGCAGATATCATGTTAACCCAGTAAAGCAGCATAGGGTCTAGTCCAATGAAGTAACGATTAATTAATGGCTCAAAACCATTACCTAACAACGTTAACCCCATGACGAAGAAATAAATTTTTAAAGCTCGTACGAAAATTTCTTCATACGTTTCCGTGTTTGCTTCTTTTTCAATCGCCTTTTTATTGCGACTCGGAGGTTCAACCACTAATGCACCTAATAGCCCAAAAATAAGTAGGGAAGCAAAAATTTGTGGTCCAATGAGTCGGAGTAAAAAGAAAAACTCTTCGTTTAGCTTACTAATCGCAATGGTTGATAATGGTTCACCGATTGGCGTTAGTGCAGCTCCCATCCCAATTGAAAAACAGGCAATCACAACAAAACGAATCATGGATGTACGATCCAGCCTAAGTGAAGAAGCAATCAATACAAGAACAAGCGCAGCTATGATTGCTGTAATGATACTAGAAATTAGCCCTAGAATGATGACCACCATTCCGATAAATATCCGAAACGGGATTTTTCGACTCAAGCTAAAAATGGAATTTTGCAGTGGAGAATGAAACCATCTGAAAAGTAATCCTGCAAAAAACACAGCTAATGTAATTTTGATGGGATCAATAGTTGCCCGTACAAAAAGCTGACTACTAAATACACCACCAACAATGGCTGCAAAGAGTCCCATAAAAAAGAGGAACATTTCTAAATTATTCTCAACAAACTTGACTGAAAATGGCAATAGTAGAACAAGGACAAGAATTACTAACAATCCGATTATCATTCACAAAACCTCAACTTTTCATTATAGACTTCTCATAAGCATGTACTACATCCTTATGCACGAATATAGTCAAACTTGCTAATTGAAAGGAATTTCTTTACATGTGAAGAAAATTTTTATAAATGTTGTAACGAAAACATATCTCAAGGTACTAATTGGTTGAGCACAAAAAATAGAAAGGGGAAGGTAAATGGAACTAGAGGATCTATATGAAGAAATACAACCACGAATATATGCTTTTTTCTTAATGAAGACCTCTAGTAAAGAAGTGGCCGAGGACCTGACCCAAGAGGTTTTTTATGAAGCATTAAAAAGTCTGCATTCCTTTTCACATCAATCCACAATTCAAACCTGGTTATTTTCTATCGCTAAAAATCGGTTGTTAAAGTATTACCGCTCAAAGAAATATAAGAACCAACTAAATGAGTTACTCAAGAAAGAATCTGGCATTTCCACCACACCCGAGGAGGAAGTGTTAAAAAATGAGACAAAACAAAATCTAATTGACTATATTAATCGGTTAGATAACGTATCAAAAGAAATTGTAACCCTACGAATTTATGGGGAATTATCATTTAAGGAGATTGGAAGTTTAATTGGCAAGAGTGAAAATTTTGCAAGAGTAACGTTTCATCGGGCAAAACTCAAGCTTCATAAAGAAATGGAGGGATATCAATATGGATCATCGTAAACAAGCAATCATTGAAGACTTGCTTCCTCTATATAATGAGGGCCTTCTGAGTGAGGAAACAACTACATGGCTTGAAGAACAGATACATGAAAATGAGGATCTACAAAAATTAGTGAACCAAACAGCTACTCCCCTTTTGAAGGAGGAGATCGAATCACCTATCCAGCACGATAAAATGATTACCAAAATAAAACGAAGGCTTGCGCTCTATCAACTTATTTTTGTTGGTCTTTCATTCTATTTTGCTATTCAAACCTCCCTCCTTAATGACAGTTTTGGTTTTACTTTGTGGTACGCAGTACTTGGGTTACTCACATACCTATTTTACAATGATATGAAAATTGTTTTCTATGTTTCGTTTATTCCCATTTTTATGTGGTCAATCGGTGGGAATATGAGTGATTATGCACATGGGAAAATTGACAGTTCTTTTGTGCCTTTTTTATTACAATCGGTAATGGGTTCTATTTTGGTAAGTATGATTCATTATATATTTGCATTCATAGGTAGCTTGATTGGATTTTTCTATATGAAAATAAGGAATGGTGAGGAGAAATGAAAAAGAGAAAAATAATCTATCGTTTCATCATCGGTTTGCTTGTTTTGTTTGTCTTTTTCATCTATAACGAAACAAATGGGAATCCAGTAAGCAAATTTTATTCAACAAAAGTATTGGAAACATATTTAGAAGAAGCATATCCTGATCGTAATTTCCGGATAGAAGAAGGTTTCTATAATTTTAAATTCTCTACCTATGATTTCGATGTAATTGAAATAGGCCATACATCGGGTAATAATGGCCCTAACAAATATGAATTTTCAGTAAGGGGATTTATCGAGCCATATGTGTATATTGATTCCATTTATATAGAGAATTTAGATCAACCCCTTATGGAAAAATTAAGTGAAGAAGCACAAAAAGAAATAACCGAACTGCTGAAGCAACAGGTTCCGATGGTGAAAGGAATAGGAGTTTCCATAGAGGTACAAAAAGGGCATTATGATGCTTCAACTAATTGGAATAAAAACATGAAGTTAGAAAAGCCAATGAGCATGCATATTGTATTAGATTCAACCCAGTCAACAAAAGAAGATGTTTTAAATGAAACTAAACTCATTCAAGCAGTGCTAAACGAACATAACTACATGTATGAAGACGTGACAATTAACGGTAATATTATGGATGACCCGAATGTCGAATATGTAAAAGATGATACAGGCTATGTAAAGTATTACGTTACATTTAATAAGGATACAATCTTAAAACTCAAGGATATCGAAGAACTGAATCAGTAACAAAAGTTGTTTACTATCTCTCTTATTAGGGAGATATTTTTTTATTGACAATTTATTTAGTGAGGATTATATTTAATTACGTTAATAGTTAAACAGTTGAACAGTTAAGTTGGTGAATTAAATTTCCGTGAGGTGAATAGTGTTGACTAGAACAAACATAAAGGAATTAGTGGACCGATACTTGGAAGTTTCATTTTCGGTGTATACAACGGCTGAGTCACTTGTTAGAGAACAAATTGGAAGTGACCTTACAAATGAACAACATTACACACTTCGCTACATAAACAAGGTAGGTTCATGTACGTCAACCGAGCTTGCAGAAGTTTTTGAAGTGAAGAAAAGTGCGATCACCGCAATTATAAATCGTTTATTTGAAAAAGGTTTAATTGCTCGAACACGTGATGAAAATGACCGCCGTCTTGTCTATCTAGCGTTGACTGATAAAGGGAAAGAACTATTTATGAAAACAGAGGAGCGGGTTCATAAACTTGTAGAGTCGATTATCGGAGAATTTACAGAAACAGAAATCGTTCAATTTCTAACAACTTATGAAAAACTGAACGGAAAACTACAACAAATAAAAGCCAATAAGGTGGTGGGTTAACTTGAATTTTATTGTGAAACGAAAATGGTTTGTTCTGATTGCATGGGTAGTTGTTGTTGCGGGCTTGTTTATATTAGCTCCAAATATGGGAGACCTCGTTCGTGAAAAAGGTCAAATTACAGTACCTGATGAATATTCTTCCTCTATCGCTGGCCAAATATTAAGCGATGCAAAGGCCAAGGAGGGTGGAGGAGATGAAACACAGGTTGCACTTGTGTTCCACAATGAAAAGAAACTAACGGAAGATGAAATAAAAGAAGCGGAAAGAGCCATTCGACTTCTTGAGGAAAAGAGGTCTGAAATTGGGGTCACTGAAATCCTTACCCATTTTAACGAGGAAACATTAAAAGAACAACTAGTTTCTGAGGATGGAAAAGCAATACTAGCTTCTGTTTCAGTAAGTTGGAAAGACCGTGAGCCCAAAGAAGTTAGTGATGCGTTGTATCAGGCGATCGAAGAGGTAAAAGTGGATCACTATTATACAAGTGAATGGCTCATAAGTGAGGACCTTGTAACTAGCTCTCAAGAAGGATTGAAAAAGACGGAAGGGATCACTCTGGTCTTCATTCTAATCGTCCTATTATTAGTATTTAAATCATTCGTAGCTCCAATCATACCATTAGTTACAGTTGGTTTTGCTTACCTTGCATCACAATCTATCGTTTCAATGCTAGTGGATCAATTTGATTTTCCAATCTCAACGTATACACAAATTTTCTTAGTTGCGATATTGTTTGGAATTGGAACAGACTACTGTATTTTAATTTTAAGTCGTTTTAAAGAGGAGATTTCTCAGCGTGAAAGTGTAACCGAAGCGATTATTGAAACTTATAAAAATGCAGGCCGCACTGTTCTTTTTAGTGGTATTGCTGTCATGATAGGATTTGCAGCAATCGGATTTTCACAATTTATTTTATATCAATCTGCAGTGGCAGTCGCAGTAGGTGTAGCACTACTATTAGTCGCATTGTTCACGGTTGTCCCATTTTTTATGGCAGTTCTAGGGAAAAAAGTATTCTGGCCATCAAAGAAAAATATAGATCATGGAGACAGCAAGATCTGGGCAATAGCTGGGAAGTTTTCATTAGGTCGTCCACTGTTATCTCTTTTAATTGTGGCGGTGATTGTAACGCCATTTTTAGTCGTATATGATGGAGAACTCTCTTATAATTCGTTAGAGGAATTAAGTGATGATGTTAAATCGATTAAAGCGTTCAACGCAATTTCTGATAGCTTTAGACCTGGTGAATCAATGCCAACACAAATCGTAATAAAAAATGATGAGGCAATGAATTCCACGGAGTATATCGAATTAGCTGAAAAAATTAGCCAAGAAGTAGAAAAAGTAGACCTTGTCGACTCTGTACGTTCTGTTACAAGACCAACAGGTGAACCAATTGAAGATTTATTTGTTGCAAATCAAGCAAAAACGCTTGAAGAAGGTCTAGGTGAAGGTAAAGACGGACTTATTCAGATTAAAGATGGACTGAAAGAAGCAGGTAGTGAACTTGCCAAATCAGAGCCAGAACTCCAATCTGCAACCGATGGAATTGGTGAATTAATAGCAGGTACCGATCAAATGAAATCGGGTCTGACAGAAATACAAACCAACCTTTCAAAAATTGAGTCTGGTCTACGTAGTGGTACGACTGGTATTGACACGATGATTGCAGAGGTTGATAAAGCAAAAGCTGGGGCGGAAGAATTATTAAGATATTATAATACAGAGCTCATAGTAGGATATAAAAATGCTCAAACTGGGCTTGATGGTATACAAGCGGGCTATCAAGGAATAGCTGATACCCTACAACAATTATCTACAGGTGTTACAAAACTAAATGAGGGTGGCTTTGCATATTTAGAAGGATATTATACAAATGCAGCAACTGGTCAAAGTATTGCAGATGACGAGGTCTACCAAGGGATGAAACAATCCCTACAAGCAATCCCACAATTATCTGCAGGTATCCAAGAATTAAATGGTCACCTAGCTAAAGTGAACACTGGATTAGTTCAAGCAAATGCAGGATTTGAGCAATTATTACAAGAGCAAGCAGCTTTACCAGCTGGTCTTGAGCAACTTATTGCTGGATTAGAAGAGTTGAAAAGTGGTCTAGTAGAAGCGGCAAATGGTCAAGGCCGTATCATTAAAGAAGGAATGTCACCACTCACAAATGGATTAACAGAAATGAACAATGGTCAAAAGCAGTTATTGGATGGCTTTGGAGGTCTAGGCGGTCAATTATCACAATTAACTGATGGACTTACTCAAAGTGCTGACGGTCTTGAACAAGTATCTGATGGTCTAGGTTCAGCCCAAGGTTATTTAGAGAATCTATCAAACTCTGAGCAATTAAATGCTTTTTACATGCCAGAAGAGGTTCTTAAAAGTGAAGACTTTGCACAAGTTCTTGACGTTTATATGTCAGAAGATCGAAAAGTCATGACCATAGATGTTATATTTGAAGCCAATCCATATTCAAATGAAGCAATGGCACAAATTGGTGAACTGGAAGAAGCTGTGGCAAGAGCAACGAAGGACACTAAATTAGAAAATGCAGATGTTGCCCTCGGTGGAATCACAAGTACCAATACCGATCTAAGCAAAATGTCTGAACAAGACTACTCACGTACAATCGTGTTAATGTTTATCGGAATTGCGTTGATCTTAATTTTCTTATTCCGTTCTCTTATTATGCCTATCTATATTATTGGTTCATTGATTTTAACCTATTATACGTCAATGGCCATTAACGAAGTCATCTTTGTTAATATTCTAGGCTACAGTGGAATTAGTTGGGCAGTTCCGTTCTTTGGTTTTGTTATTTTAGTGGCCCTTGGTGTTGACTATAGTATTTTCTTGATGGATCGCTTTAATGAATATCGTGATATCCCAGTAGCAGAAGCCATGCTTTTAGCGATGAAAAAGATGGGAACGGTGATTATTTCGGCAGCCATCATACTTGGAGGTACATTTGCAGCTATGATGCCATCTGGAATGCTATCCTTGCTCCAAATTGCATCTATCACACTTGTTGGGCTTATGCTCTACGCATTTGTGATCCTGCCATTATTAATCCCAGTTATGGTTAAAAACTTCGGAATCGCCAACTGGTGGCCGTTTAAACGACCAACAAATTAAGAAAAATGAGGCCTCCTTTTAGGGAAGCCTCATTTTTTATTGTGTCATAGACTAACGTCATCCAATTAAAAAATCGACCATAGGAGCGAACTTCGCAAGTCTTGCCCACACAATAAGAGTATAATAGTTGTACTAACTTACTGTGGAGGTTTAGTATGCATTTTATACAAATTGGTTCACTAGCGATTCTAACGAAATGGGTCATCCTTGGGATTGGAATAATCGTAGGCATCCTTTTCGCACGAGCCTGGTTAGTAAAGAACGAATCAAAAGAAGAAACGAAATCGATTCTTAATTTGCTTTCCAATGGAACATTCATTGGTTTTCTAGCGTGGAAAGGAAGTTTGTTACTGCTAGAACCTAAACTCGTCTTAAAGAGTCCAATGTCGTTACTATATTTCACAGGTGGCACTAAAGGATTAATCATTGCATTACTAATGCAGCTTCTTTATTTTTTATATCATGTAAAAAAAGGGACTTCTAACCCCTTACTTATTTTTCGGTCAATACTCATTGTGATTTTCACAACCTTGATGACCTATGATTTGTATACCTTGTTTTGGATAAAAGAACAGTCACTGTTTCATTTTATAAAATTAATGTGTGCATTCTTTCTTTTATTGTTGACATTCTATTATAAGGGACAACATAAACAGGAAGTGCTTCAAATGATACGAAAAGCAGCGTTAATCGTTGGGATATCAAGTCTTGTCGTGTGGACCATCAATAGTAACATTTCATTTGCCATACAACCCAAAATAGAAAAAACAGAAAGATTAGAAGTGGGGATTTACGAAGGACAACTTGCACCAGAGTTTACTCTGAAAACAATAGGTGGGGAGGATATGAGTCTTTCATCCTTTAGAGGGAAAAGAATCATTCTAAACTTTTGGGCAAGTTGGTGCCCACCTTGTAAGGCAGAAATGCCTCATATGCAGGAATTTTATATTGAAAATAAAGAATCCAATGTCATCCTATTGTCTGTCAATTTAACAACAGCCGAGAAAAAGAGTGAGGATGTTGCAAAGTTTGTGGAAGAGTACGAGCTTACATTCCCAGTCATGCTCGATGTAAAAGGGGATATTGGGAGAATTTATCAAGCACATGCGATTCCAACGAGTTACTTAATTGATTCTAAGGGGATTGTAAAGAAAAAAATCATAGGTCCAATGGATAAAGAAATGATGAATGAGTTAATTAGTAGTGTCGAATAATGTAAGAAGAGTCGACTTAAGTTTGTCTGTTGTAAAGAAGTAGGCCAGCTTCACAAAATAAGGAAGTAAATCAAATCAGAAATGCAGAGGACTCTCCGCCCTCTGCGTTTCTATCATTAAGGACAAGTTCTTTGATACCTTACATAATAAATACTAGCATTGATTATTTATCTGGAATTTCTTATATAAGTTCCAAAACATATTTAATCCAAATCCTAGTGCAAGAGTGGAAAAGATTATAGTAACTATGGTTAACTCAGAGGTGAAGCCTAGAGACCAGAATACCAGAAATACGAATAAACAACAGATAATAAATCGGACGAATTTACACACCATCAACCCTCATTTCGATTCGTTCTTCTCGAAAATAAACTTCAACAAACCCTATATTCAGTTTAACATACACATTTTTTTAACCAGAAAGATTTTATAATTGATTAATATTTAGCCATGTTATTGTACTTTTTAAACTTAAAAAATTTCATAGTCCCTGTAATGACAATTAAAAAAAGCAAGCGGGCTAATTCGCTTGCTAAAATGTTTGTTATTTCTATTTTTCTACGTCTGAAATGGATTATTTTGAGCTATCACTTTTCTTTTTTTCATCTTGCTCACCAATCAATTCATCAACCAATGATTCGGCAGCACGACGGTAAAATTGACTCGCGGTTATCAAGGATAAAATTAAATGCACCTTTTTTAGTTGTTCATCCTCAACAGACCCCATTACTTCCGACACATCGTTCACTTTTGTATCCAAATCTTCTTTAAATTCGGTGGCATTCTTTTTATATAATGCAAGATAACACTTATAAAATGCCTCCAAATCGAACGTTTCATCGTTTATTATTCTTTGATTGAGTCCATCAAGAGTAGCCTTAATATCACTGATTGATAAACCACTCTTAAGTTGATATATCAAACTTAATAAAATCAAATGATCCTTAGAGTATTTCTTATTCTTAATCGGAATGAGTAACTTTCCTTTTGCGTAATTATTGATCATGGTTTTGGTTAGAATCTTTTCATCCTCATTTCTCTTTGTAGAACTAAATGTATGTTCAAAAAGTTGGATGACTTGATCCATATATAAATCAATTTGTGGAATATCCTCTAAAAAAATATTTTTATCAACGTCTATGTTCACTGGCAAAACCTCATTTATTTATTCATTTTTTAATAATTTTACATTATAACTACCGAAAAGTAAAACTTGACTACATGTTATCATATGTATATTATTATATGTAGTATCAATAACTACATATTGTGGTTATTGCAGTAAAAAGAATGAGTGGTGATATGATGAAAGTCGTATGTTTTGGTGATAGTCTAACAAGAGGTGTTTCTTTCGTTAAAGGTCGAATGCGCATTTTAAAAGAGAATTATCCAACACTATTACAGCAATTTGCTTCTGAACATTTTACGGTTATCAATAAAGGAGTTTTTAATGATAATTCGGATTTATTAGTGTCTCGTGTTGAGAAAGATGTGATTAACGAACATCCTGATTACGTTATTATAAATATTGGCGGAAATGATTGTAATTTTAAATGGGATGAAGTGGCTGAGCGACCAGAAGATGAGCATCAACCGGTTGTACCACTTGACCGTTACCTAGATAATATTAAACAGTTAATCGCTAGAATTCGAGAAACGGGTAGTACACCTATTTTAATGACACTGCCACCACTTGACCCTGTTCGATATTATAAGTTACTTGCGAATACGTATGGAAGTTCAATTAGTCATTGGATTAGTCTCCAAGGAGGTATTGAACATTGGCACGGGTTGTATAATCGAGGATTAAATCTTCTCGCTGAACAATTAAATGTTGATAAAATCGATGTTCGATCAGCTATGAACCACAGTAGAAACCTAAATGAATTAATAAGTGACGATGGTATCCACTTAACTGGGGAAGGCTATAAAACAATGAGTAGTGAAATCTTTTCAACCTTTAAAAAATATAAAGCAATTTAAAGCCTCCATGATTGGTGGCTTTTTTTTGTTCGGGTTAACATACAACAAGTGTAATGTGGAAGACTGTATATGAATGGACAAGAGTAGCTGGGAAAGTTAAGATTAAAACATGAAATAGAGAAAAGGTAGATGAACAAAAATGAAATATTTTAAATCAGATTACATCATTACGATGAAGGATATTGTTCGTGAAGGACACCCAATCTTAACAGAAAAAACGAAAGAGGTTTCCATTCCACTTTCGAATGAGGATAAGGAATCACTTCTCAGCATGATGAAGTATATTAAAAATAGTCAGGACCCAGACCTTTCGAAAAAGTATCAGTTACGACCTGGGGTTGGTTTATCAGCAAACCAGGTGGGTCTAAATAAACGAATGTTTGTTGCTTATTTTACTGATTTGGATGAGAAAGTACATGAATATTATATGGTGAATCCAAAAATTATTAGTCATTCCGTTTCCATGACTTATTTGCCAGAAGGAGAAGGGTGTCTATCGGTTGACCGTCCTGTAGAAGGCTACGTTCCAAGATATGAAAAGATTAAAGTGAAAGCATTTGACCTTAATGGACAAGAAGTTATCGTTCGGTTAAAAGGGTATGCATCAATTGTCATTCAACATGAAATAGACCACCTTAATGGTATTATGTTTTACGATCACATTAATAAAGAAAACCCATTTAAGCTACCAGATCATGTTTCAATAAAAAGTCTTTATTAACCTAACCATTGGAGGAGATGGTATGAAGTATAATTTCGATGAGTCGATTGATCGACGACAGACGAATTCTGTTAAGTGGGACGAGGTTGAAAATATATTTGGGGATAAAGATCTTCTTCCGATGTGGGTAGCAGACATGGATTTTAAATCCCCGCAGCCTGTCATTACGGCCTTGCAAAAAAGAGTTGAGCATGGAATATATGGGTATACGACGCGGTCTGATGCCTACTATGAAGCAATCATCGGTTGGATGAAGCGTCGCCACAATTGGAAAGTTGAAAAGGATTGGATTTGTTTTTCACCAGGTGTTGTCCCAGCCTTACATATGATTGTTAAAACCTTTACAAGCCCTGGTGATAAAATCTTGATTCAACCACCTGTTTATTATCCATTTGCGAGTGTAATTGAAAAAAATGGTCGAGAAATTGTAAATAATCCTTTGCGTTTTGAAAATGGTCGATACTACATGGATTTTGAGGACCTTGAGAACAAAATCGACCCAAGCGTAAAAATGATCATCCTTTCAAGTCCGCATAATCCGGTCGGACGTATTTGGACAAGAGATGAGCTGACAAGGCTAGGTGACATTTGTTTGAAACACAATATTCTTGTTGTTTCAGATGAAATTCATTTTGACTTAGTTTATAAAGGTAATGTACATACACCATTTGCGGCGATATCTGAAAAATTTGCAGATGCATCGATTACATGTACGGCACCAAGTAAAACATTTAACCTTGCTGGATTACAGACATCAAATATGATTATTCCGAACAAAGAGATTCGTGATCAATTTAAACAAGCAGTGGAGAATTCTTTCATCAGCCTAACAAATACTTTTGGGGTAACCGCTCTTATTGCTGCTTATGAAGAAGGTGACGAGTGGCTCGATCAGCTTATGGATTATTTGAAAGGAAATCTTGATTTTCTTAAGAGGTATATCAAGTCTACAATACCTGAAGTTAAGGTGATTGAACCTGATGCAACATATCTCGTGTGGTTGGATTGTCGAGAGCTTGGCCTTGATGCAAAAGAACTTGAACGAGTCATCCAAAAACAAGGAAAAGTAGCTTTTGATGAAGGGTATATCTTCGGAAAAGAAGGCGAGGGTTTTACCCGAATCAATATTGCCTGTCCAAGAGCTTTATTGGAGGAGGGCTTAAAACGATTTAGCCAAGCACTTATAAATAGATAAAGTAAAAAGCTTGAAAGGGATATGGTGATTCATTCCCCTTCAAGCTTTTTATTAATATTCAGGATTGAAATTTTCTTTTTGCTTACGCACTAAGCAAAGGATACCTGCAATGAGGTATAGAATACTTGCGATGATAGAGACTAGGAAAGTTGCAAGTGTACTAAGTACAGCCACCACAATCAAAAGGATTCCTGCTGCTTTTGGATGTTTATTCCCTTTAAGAAGAAATAAGGAAACAATTCCTAGAATAATAGCTAAAATACTAACAATAATGAAATACCAGCCGCCAGCGGTAATCATATCCGTAATAACACCTATATCCGCACCTTCAAGAGTTGGATCTGTTGCAGCGATATTTTCCATTTCTTGTGCAAACTCTTCGTTGTCGCTTAAACCTACAAACATGAATCCTAGTACAGATAAAAATACAAAGAAACAAGCACCAATAATGGTTAATACGATTTCACCAGTACGTTTCATAACAATATATCCCCCTTTAATAATAATCCCTTTTGATTGTACTACACAATAAATAGTATGCAATCAGAATTTTTCCTAATCCTTCCCAAATGGGACTCATCTAATTTACGAAAGTAGGAAAGAAAGGTTTCAAATTATTTTAATATTTTTTTGAACCTTTCAGTACCTATTATAATGAGGGAATATGGTTGCTAAGAAATATTACAATTACATTAAATGAATATTATAAAAATTTTGCATAAAACAAACAATCTATGTTAATCTATAAATATGGGATTTTAACTGGTAATTATACCAATTTATACCATGCTAGTTTGGTAGTAAACCTCTTTTTTTGAGGGTCTACATAAAATATAAAAAAATAGGGGGAATGCAAATGCTTAAGAAGTACTCATTTCTTACTTTGCTGCTAGCATTGGTT
This sequence comes from Bacillus nitroreducens, assembly GCF_964021195.1. NCBI lineage: Bacteria > Bacillati > Bacillota > Bacilli > Caryophanales > Bacillaceae > Bacillus > Bacillus nitroreducens. The sequence continues at coordinate 1,911,068 of NZ_CAXHYI020000003.1, forward strand.
TTACTCATTGCTGCATGTAGTAGTGATAACACGAATGGTGACGACAAGGATGAAGGTGGAGAGAATAACGGCAACTCAGGCACGATTGATCTTCTCATGGGTACGGGTAGCCAAGGAGGTACCTATTTTCCACTTGGCGCTGAAATGGCAAATGTTTGGAATAACAATATTGAAAACGTTAACGTAACATCTACAGAATCAGGTGCATCTGTAGAAAACATAGCTAAAATTTCAAATGGTGAATTTGACCTTGGAATGACAGTAAATTTACCTGCTTATGATGCGTTTAATGGAACAGGTGATTTCGAGGGTAAAAAAGTGGAAAATTTCGCTTTCATTGGACATATTTACCCTGAAGTACTACAAATTATCACACGTGAAAGTACAGGTATTGAAACTATAGCAGATTTAAAAGGTAAGAGAATTGCAATTGGACCTCCTGGAAGTGGAACGCAAGCTGCAACAAAAGCTGTTTTAGCAGCTTATGGAATCAATGACGGGGATTATGATGCTTACCAAGAAGGATTTGGTGATGCAAAGTCAAAACTACAAGACGGGACAATTGATGCATCATTCGGACTACTTGGCTTACCTGATGCAGGTATTGATGAACTTCAAGCATCTGTTGGAGATGTGAAATTCTTAGAAGTAACAGGCGATGAATTAAAAACGGTTGAAGAAACAAGTGGTTATAGTGGTTACACCATTAAGGCAGGCTCATATGAATGGCTAAAAGAGGATGCAAATGTTGTATCTGCATTTGCTGTTCTTGTGGCGAACACTGATACTGTAGATGATGACCTTGCATATCAACTTGCCAAAATCATGATTGAAAATGCAAGCGAAAATACGCATGCTCAGTCTGCCCATATGACGAAAGAGAACGCACTTAGCGGTTTAGGTGATTTACCACTTCATCCAGGTGCAGAAAAATATTACAAAGAAGCAGGAATACTAGATTAATAGCTGAAAAATAAGGGGCTTGACACTATGTGTTCTAGCCCTTTTTTTCTCAAGGCAGATTTGAAATTAAGTAAATCATTTTTTGAAGGTGGTGGATCAAATGAAATGGAGGAAGAAAAAGGAGATGAAAGATGTAAATAAGTCTAATCCACAAAAAGAAGATGTATCGACAGAGGAGATACTAGAAAAGTACGATCGAGAAAGTACATACCGGCGGAATCTTGGAAATTGGAAGTGGGTCGTACTTATATTGGCAGTAGGTCTTACTCTATTTCATCTATACACAGGCTATCGTGGCGCGTTCGAAGCACGTATCCAAGGTCCGATCCATTTGGGAACAGCTCTCGGCTTAATATTTCTCTTATATCCGATTAAAAAAGGATTGCATCGTAAACAAAAAGGGATTCCATGGTATGACGTACTCTTGGCAGTTATTTCATTAGGGGTAGGATATTATAATGTTATTTTTTATGAGGAACTTGTAACTGAACGAATTGTTTTTGGCTATACAACTCCAGACTTTATTGTTGGAACATTAGGGGTCTTACTGGTTCTTGAAGCAGCAAGAAGATGTGTAGGACTTCCGATTGTCATTGTCTCAAGTGTGGCCATCCTTTATGCATTGTACGGAAACCTAATTCCCACGAAACTATTTGCTCACCGTGGTTTTTCTTGGAATACATTAGTAACAGATTTGTATTTAACAACAAAAGGTATCTACAGTACACCAATCCAAGTGTCCTCAACCTTTATTTTTTTATTCCTATTATTTGGTGTGATGTTAATTCGTACAGGTGTTGGCCAATTTTTTAATGACATAGCATTTGCCATCACTGGCCGATTTACTGGGGGTCAAGCGAAAGCAGCCGTTGTGGCAAGTTCTTTGCAAGGAATGGTTTCAGGAAGTTCTGTTGCAAATACGGTAGGTTCAGGTTCATTTACGATTCCAATGATGAAAAAGGCGGGCTATAAGCCTGAATTTGCAGCAGCGACGGAAGCATCCGCTTCTACAGGTGGTCAAATCATGCCACCAATCATGGGGGCTGCAGCATTTATTATGGCATCCTATACCAATATTCCGTATAGCCAAATCATGGTGATCGCAATTATTCCTGCCATTCTTTATTTTCTTGGTGTATTTTTAGCGGTTCATTTTGAATCGAAGAAAATTGGCATTGTTGGGCTTCCAAAGGAAGCTCTGCCAAGAGCGAAAGAGTTAATGCTTCAACGTGGCTACCTGCTACTGCCTCTAATTGTTATATTTTACACATTACTAACTGGGAAGACGCCAATGCGTGCTGCGTTGATTGCGATTCTCGTTTCCTTTTTAGTAAGTCTCGTACGAAAAGATACGAGAATGTCTCTAAAAAGCATTATTGAAACACTAGAAGAAGGTGCAAGGGTTGCGTTACCAGTGATTGCTGCCTGTGCGTCTGCTGGAATTATTGTAGGGGTTGTCGTTCAAACAGGACTAGGTGGACGTATTGCTGATGGTATTATAGCATTAGGAAGCGGTAACTTAATCCTTACTCTATTCTTTACCATGATTGCCTGCTTAATATTAGGCATGGGATTACCAACAACAGCAAACTACGTTGTTACAGCTACTATGGCTGCTCCAGCATTAATTTTGGGATTGGATGTTCCAATACTAGCCGCCCATATGTTTGTTTTTTATTTTGGTATAGTTGCGGATATCACACCTCCAGTCTGTCTTGCCGCCTATGCCGGGGCAGGATTAGCAAGGGCAAATCCATTTATGACAGGTGTCACAGCAACAAAGCTAGCTGCTGCTGCTTATATCATACCGTATATTTTTGTAATCAATCCGCAAATGCTTTTAATTGATTATGAAGTAGTTTTCTTAACTATTTCCATTATAACTGCCATTATCGGGATGATTGGCATTAGTACAGCGATGGTTGGCTTCTTCATTCGAAGAGCATTTATTTGGGAGCGAATCATATTATTTGCAGCAGGTCTATGCCTTATTTCTCCTAGCATTTATTTCGGAGTTGCAGGTGTGATTGCAATATTAGCCATCTTATATATTCAATCTCGTCGCCCAAAAGAACAAATTCAAGCGCCGACGATGTCAATGAATTGACTAAAAAACCACTCTTTATGAAAAGAGTGGTTTTTTATGGTCCGGGAAATTTTACTATTTATCGATATGGAAAACTTTTAATGGGTGTATTCAAGTCAGCTTTAGCGCCTAACCCCTCGAGGTCATTAGCCAATCTGTCAAGAAGGATAAAGTAGATCCTTCTCACCAGCTTTTCTTATGCTTGTCTTGGCTGTTCAAGGCGTTTACGCTTTATTCTGGGATTAAGTAAAATATTAGAAAATTATAAAATTGACTATTTACATTTAGGGTTGTCCTAATTTAAAATGAAATAAATGTTTCATTTATTGATGATAAGAAAAGAAAATTTCAAAGGAGTGTTTAATAGTGGAAATAACTCATCCTACTCATGAGTATTCTTCTGGAAGAATGGATGAATCTAGGAATCTGTTTTCGCAATCGACGCACGTTATTCCTGGAGGGGTAACAGCGAACATAAAATATTTTCATCCTCATCCGATTTTTATGGAGAAAGGAAAAGGGAGTCGCTTAGTTGATGTTGATGGAAATGAATATATCGATTATTTATTATGCTATGGAGCATTGCTTCTAGGGCATGGTCATCCAGAAATCGAATCGGCAGTTAACCGTCAATTTGCTGTATCTGGTACACATGTATTTGGTTCCCCGCATCGATTAGAAGTAGAGATGGCAAATAAGCTAATTTCCTATTTTCCAGGTATTGATATGGTCCGTTATACAAATTCAGGTTTGGAGGCAACATTACTTGCTATTCGGGTTGCACAAGCATATACAGGAAAAACGGCGATTGCAAAATTTGAAGGACATTATCATGGAGGCTATAACGAGGTATTATTGAGTGTAAATCCTGATCCAAATGAAGCAGGAAACGAGAAGAAACCAAATTCTGTGCCAGAATCGAGAGGAATTTCAAGCCATTATGTCGAAAATACAATTATCCTTCCATTCAATGATTTAGAAGCAACCGAAAAACTTTTACGCCAACATAAAAATGAACTTGCAGCCGTAATCATTGAACCAATACAAGGGGGATTTATTCCTGCAGAAGAGAGTTTCATAGTAGGGCTTGAGAAGTTAACAAAGGAACTTGGAATCCTATTAATTTTTGATGAAGTGAAAACTGGCTTTCGATTAACATTAGGAGGAGCTCAATCCATTTATGGGATTGTGCCTGATCTTACCGCACTTGGAAAGGTATTAGGGGGTGGCTTTCCAATTGGTGCTTTGGGTGGTCGTAAAGAGATCATGGAAATTATGGATCCTTCAAAAGGAAGGGATATTTTAATAGCAGGAGGTAAAACATCTGCGAAAGAGCATGTTTTATTCCACAGTGGTACCTATAATGGCCATCCAATTGTACTAGCAGCGGGTTTGGCAACAATTAAGGTCTTAGAGGGGGCAAGTGTGTACCCTGAATTATTAGTAAAAACAAAAAATCTGCGCTCGAATCTTGAACAGCTATACAGTTCATATGGGATATCGATGCAGACTTTAGGAATGGGAAGTATCTTTAATATTGTTCATACTGACAAGTCAATCCGCAATTATCGTGATTTAACAAAAGCGGATATGAATATGCGAGAAAAAATAGACCGTGAATTATTAAAACTTGGAATTTATACGAAACCACTTAATCGCTATTCCATGTCCATTATGCACACGGATAATGATATAAAAGAAACGGTCACTAAACATGAAAGGGCAATTAGGATTGTGAAAGGACTCGATTAGAATATGCAAGAGGTGTTCCAAAAGCTTACAAACAAGTTACCAGAAATGAGTAAATCACAGCAAAAAATTGCAAAGTATGTATTGGAGAATTCAGAAGCTGTTCCTTTTTTTACGGTTGGACAGTTAGCCAAAAAGGCAAGTGTTAGTGAGGCAACAGTTGTCCGATTTGCTACATTCCTAGGATATAGTGGATATCCAGAGTGGCAAAAAGCGATGCAGGAATCTGTAAGAAGACAACTCACTACTGTGGAGCGACTCCAAATTTCAGATAATATATTTGAAAAAGAAGATAAAGCCGTTTATGACATGTTTCAGGCTGAAATAAATCGAATTCAAAAGATGGCTGACCAATTTGATTTATCAGCCTTCCATCAGGCGGTCCAAGCAATAATTGATGCAAAACGTATTTATATTGTTGCCAATCGAAGTGCCGTATCACTTGGTTCCTTTCTCGAATTTTATTTAGACTTGTTATTTGAAAATACAGAAATGATCAGGAATCCAAACGGGATTTCGGAAAAGTTATTTCGAATTAATGAAGAGGATATTGTGATTGGACTCAGTTTTGCAAGATATACAAAAAATACTATTGAAGCCATTTCTTTCGCAAAAGATAGAGGAGCAAAAATAATTACAATCACTGATAATTTGCTATCTCCATTGACACCTTATGGAGATATCTCCTTATATTCACCTAGTGAGATGCCATCTTATATTGATTCATTTGTCGCTCCTTTAAGCTTAATAAATGCTTTATTAACGGCAGTTGGAAATAAGCAGCGGATAAAAATTGAAAAACATCTGGCAGACTTAGAAGAGGTATGGGAGAGATTTCAAATTTTCCATAAATAATGACGTGCCTACAATGGCACGTCGTCCCACTTAATATTTCTGTAATTTTATTCGATCCAGATTTCCTGGTGGCTCTTGAAGCCACTTACGATTGACAAGGATATTAAAGCCTTTCGTATTGTAAATGAAAATCTCCCCAATTGTTTTGGTATAAAAAGCGACCAAATCTGCCCTCATGGCTGACCCTTGGGCATGGCTAATAAGTGTAATATCGATCCCGTTAAGAGCAAAGAAAAGTGATAGAATGAGTTTATCTGAAAAAGGAGAAACGGTCGAATCAGTTACTTCCATGGGAATAGAAATTGCTCCAATCAGATTTTCTTCTTTTAAAAGGTCATTCATAAAGGTAACTTGTTTCTCGGATATTTGTTTCCCTTCATTAATATAATCAAAGATTTCTTTGTCTTTTACGACCTGTAGGAAGCCCATGCACAGCACAATTGCGAAATAATTACGTTCGATATTAAAAAACATATCCGTGATTTCCACAACATTTAAGGGTCTTTTTTCCCCGATTAATTTTGTTAGATATGACTTTTTTTGAATATATTTATTCTCCGTAGGATAGACAATTGGTGGCGGGCGGTCATAAATACCTTTTTCGAGTGATAATTCAGTTGCTTCATTATATTGATTTAATGCATCAGTTAAGCATTTTGAAAAAAATGAACGAATATCTCCTCTAGCGGCATTAGATGTAATAAAACTAAAATTAATCATGTTCATGCGACTCATGGCATAAATAAATGTTAACGAAAATGGATCGTAAAACAATGGTGGTGCCGATAGGTTCAAATCCTCATCTGTGAACTCATCTGGAATAGGAATTTTTTCCTCAGTAAATATCCGCTTAATTTCTTTTATCTGTCCAGAATATATTTGGAATGACTCTTCTAATATAGGTTTAATTTGCTCATCTTTTAAATGATGAAGAAAGTATTTAATTAAACAAACTGTCATACTACCTTGGATAAATGTCTTCCACAAGCCACTTATTTCCGCACTAGTTAAACGAATATTATGTTTGTTCATGAGGCCGCCTCCTCAAAACGTCATATAAGGTAGTATGGTGAACTTTTCTAATTTTTATCCCATTAGACGTACAGTATGGAGCACAATTTAAGGTATGAGGATGCAAAGTAAATAATTTGAGGATAAATGCCAAAAGGTGATTACATAATGACTATGAACGCATCGTGATTTCTCGAAACGAGTAATTTGATGAAACGTCAATGGGGATGAAGCCCCCTATAAATTAAGTATCACTTTATGTTTGAAGTCTTAGGTTCAAGATTCAAGGAAGATATCAAATGATTAAATTCTTCTTTAATCTGATTCATTTCCTTATAGCCTTCATCTGATTTTTGAGGTTCACCTGTGGTAATCCCTTTAAGTTGTGTATTCATGGCTTCCATGTATTTTTCAATAGAGGCTTGTATATGCTTCCGTAACTCCTTTAAGCTGTGATTGCTGGGCTTTTCATCAAGCTCAATAAGATTATAAATGTACATTGCCTCTTCATTTGCGATTTGCATTGTTTCAATAGCAGCCTCAAGTTCATCATTCTTTTTCATTTCTTCTACAAGCATAGTTAGTTCCTGATTTAGTTGATGAAATTTTTGGGCATGGCCCAGCAGGTTGTTTAATAATTGTTGATCTTGCTGGGAAAGATTATCATCAAGGGCGTGATAAAGATCAAGCGCTGTCTGAGAATGAGTGTTACAGCCAATTAAAAAAATAAGAAGTATTAGTGGCATCATTATTTTACGTTTTCTCATACTGGCCCTCCTAAAATGTATATAAAAGAATATGAGACTTGTCCACATTTTATGACCGCCAGTTTGACAAACAGTCATAATTATATTATCTTGAATTTAAGATAATATAAATTATTCTATTTTTTAACTATCGTTAAGAGATACAATTAGTGTCATTAATTTGGAGGGAATCATAAATGAAGCATATTTTCCATGAAGGTAAAGATAAAACAAAACCAACACTGCTGTTATTACACGGTACAGGTGGAACGGAGAGCGATTTATTGCCATTAGCTTCACATATAGATGAAGATGCGTCAGTGTTAAGTGTACGAGGAAATGTATCAGAGAACGGAATGCCGCGCTTCTTCCGACGCTTGGCTGAAGGTGTTTTTGATATTGAGGATCTAATCTTCCGAACAAATGAATTAAATGAATTTCTCAATGAAGCGGCAACAACCTATTCATTTGATCGTAAAAATATAGTTGCAATCGGTTATTCAAATGGAGCAAATATTGCAGGAAGTTTATTATTCCATTACAAAGATGCCTTAAAGGGCGCTATTCTTCACCATCCAATGGTACCAAGAAGAGGAATTGAATTACCGAATCTAACAGGTACTCCTGTCTTTATAGCAGCAGGCAAGAATGATCCAATATGCCCTGCACAAGAAACAATTGACCTTGCTGACCTTTTACAAAAGGCGAATGCTGATGTCGAAATCCATTGGGAAAACCATGGCCATATGCTAACTGGAACAGAAGTTGCGGCAGCAGCCCAATGGTATAAAATGCACTTTTAATATTATGGTAGTTGGATTGCGCTTTATATATTTGTTATAGCCGATAGTTTGAGGGAATCACGTTATAATATTGATAATTGCGCTATAGCAGATGAGAAGTGCGTCTTTGTTTGAATAACTAAAAATGGCCAAGGTGAAAGCAAACCTTGGCCATTTATCTTTATTTCTTCTTTTTCTTTTGCACATTTTGTTTTTCGGCTTTTACCTCTGTATATGAAGCAAATTCAACAAGTTCCTCGCTGATTCTATTTCCTTTTTTTACATTATTATTACGTTGCGCATTTGCGTTCCCAAGTTTCGTTCTACCCAACTCAATCATCTCCATTCTTACCTTTTCAATTGTAGTATGAGTAGTTTAATTCGTTTTATGTAAGAGAATGCAGTAGGAAAATTAGCCAAATAAATATAGAAGATTGTGTTAAAAATACCCCCAATATGTATGGGGGTATTCTCTACTAGAAGCAACTAGCGATTTTTGTTAGCTTGAGATTGTTGGTTCTGTTTGCGAACCTCTTCCACATTCGTTTCGCTAGCAAATTCCGTACTGAAAGGGGAACCAGATGAAGAAGAAGTGAATTGTTGTTGCCCAACAGATTGTTGGAGTTGCTGTGCAGACTGCTCTATCTGATTTAATTGTTGAGCAGCATTCAATTCACGTCCTGCAAATCCAGGGGCTGCCTGTTGCACCTGTGGAGAACTTTGTTGGAATTGTTGTGCATTCATTTGTTCCGTTTGTGCTAACTGCTTCGCAGTTTGTCTGATCTGATTTAAAGCGGCTTGAGCCTGTGCTGGCATTTGCTGATTGTTGTTTTTGTTTTGCATTTGGAACCCTCCCAGACGAATTTTTTGGATTTCTAGAGGGATAACTCCCCTCATAAATCCTTTCTTAATTTGTGTCAAAACGCACATCCTCATGTGTTGTAAAAAATACTAATTATGTGCGTCTAGCTTCACGTAAATTCTTTAAGGATGTTCCCTATTCTTTTTGTTTAATTATTTTTCTTCCCATTATATAATGCAAGTAGTGGGAAGAGGTGATTTGAATGAAACGAATCGACTTTTGGGGTCGAGATGAATATGACGAGAGACTGTTAGAAGAAGTATTACGAGGTGTGAAGACGGTCACCTGTACTCCAAAGGTTTGGTATGACCTACTACCAGACGAGGAAAAAAGTGAAAAAGGAGATATCCTCCAGGTTTTTACGAAGCGGAATGTGCACAAGGCAAATATCAAAATTACCGACTTTTATGAAATACGATTTGGTGAAATACAGGGTGAAATAGGAAACAAAATTGCAAAAGGCGAAAATTCTACACTGGATGAATTTATCGAGGAACATATTTTTAGTTGGGAAAAAGCCTTACAAAATGATGGGTATGAACTGAACGAAGATACCATCATCGTAGTGGAACATTTTGAGATCTTAGACATTTTTACAGATGTTAAAATAGATTTACACCTTGTCCCGATGTCAGAAGCGGAAAGTAGCAAGGTCCATGATTGGACAGATTTTGAATTGTTTGGATCACCCAGTGATTCTTTTTATTCCATCTATAGAGAGAAAGATTTTGTAGGATTTGTACGGTTTCGCTCAAATGAATTGGGCACCTGTATGTATTACAAAGTAAATCCAGCTTTTGAGGGGAAAATAGATGAAAAGGAACTCTTGTTTAAAGCAGAAACATATGCCAAAGAAAACCTATTGGCAACAAATTTAATTCATGAATGGGGTTCAATTTACACATATCATAAGTAAGTGAGGATTGACGTTTGTAAGAATATATACAAACGTCTTTTTTTTATGCCATCAGAAAAACACTTTGACAGACGTATACCTATATTAGAAAAAGCGAAGAGGGGACAGAAATTGTTCCCTCATTTTTATTGAGGAATACTAAGACTTAGGTTTGGTCCAAAGGGAGAGCATAGAATGAAACAACATAAAATGAAGTTAATTCTTATTCTACTCGTGACTTTTCTTTTTCCCATTCAAGCTTTTGCGGAAAATGATACACATATAGAATTGCCTACGGTAAATAGTGGGTCGGCTGTTCTACTAGATGCAAATACAGGAGCAATACTTTATGAGAAAAATAGTAAAATGAAAATGTATCCCGCTAGTTTAACGAAAATGGCAACTGCCATTTATGCGATCGAAACTGGAAACTTAGAAGATATTGTTACGGTAAGTGCCAATGCTTACGATGCTGGAGGTTCAAGTGTTTACTTGGAGGAAGGCGAGCAGATCACGTTAAAGCGACTTATCCAGGGTTTGCTGATTAATTCTGGTAATGATGCTGGGGTTGCCATTGCTGAGCACCTGGATGGAAACATGGAAGACTTTGCTGAATCAATAAATATGTTTTTAAATGAAAAGATTGGTACCGAACAGACCCATTTTTCAAATCCTCATGGTCTGTTTGATGAAGAACACTATACAACCGCATACGACCTTGCTTTGCTTACACAATATGCATTAAAAAATCCCACGTTTCGCGAGATTTTTGGAACGAAATCGTTAAAATGGGATGGTGAGAAATGGGATACAACCATTTATAATCATCATTTGTTAGTAAAAGGTGAGATACCATATGATGGAATCACTGGTGGAAAAACTGGTTTTGTTCAGGAGTCCCGTTACACACTTTCAACTTCAGCAGAACAGGGAGAAATGTCATTAATTGCAATTGTTCTAAAAGCAGAACAAAATGAAATTGCTTATGAAGATACCGTGGAATTATTAGATTACGGCTTTGAAAATTTTGTGATTAAGGAAGTATCAGATGAAAAGCCGTTTATAGGTGAGAAAAATGAAAGGTATCTTTTAGAAAAACCTCTCAAATACACAATAAAGAAAAACGAAGAAGTGCAAATTGAGTTATCTGACCAAGGTGTCCTACAAGTATTTGGAGAAGACGGTCGACATCTAGCAACAAAGAAACTCAAAAAGGACGTTCCAAAGGAAGCGATGAGCACCCGTACTGAAGTAAACTACAGTGATCCGAAAAAAAAGAGCTCAATTCCTGCAATTGTTGTAATCATAATCGCAGGCATAGGTCTATTCTACTTGCGGAAGAAAATTAAAAATAGATAGGTACTGGGACCAAGGGCTACATTCCTTGAGTCCCCTCATCAAAACACAAGATGTTTTTGTCCGAGATAATTTGTAATAGTATATAAGGCAGTCCCTAGTATGACTGCAACTTCGTTCGTATAAGTTGTGAAAAAGAAACTAGCTATGAATTTACTTATCGAAAAGGATAGAAAGTAGCAGCTTAGAATAACCCCAATGAATAACGGGATACTCTTCCCAAACGATGTATTGCTTTTAAACGTAAAACGTCTGTTTAAGACATAACTAACACTAGCGCCAATTGAATTCCCTAGAAACGTTGAAAACCAGTAAGAAAGACCAACCACATGTAAGAACAAGAAAATATTTGATAGACCAACAACCGTATTTAGGAGGCCAACCACTAAAAAACGGATAAACATGTTTGTTGGTCTAAGATAAAGAGTTGTAATCAATGACATATCCACCCTCTTCTGCAGCCTCAGGTTCTTCTTCTGGAACACCTAGATTATATGTATCAATGTCGACAATGAATTTTGGACGTCGCTTCGCTTCTTTGTAAATCTTTCCAATATATTCTCCGATAAACCCTAATGCAATTAACTGCAGTCCCCCAATTAACCAAATGGAGGTAATCATAGATGTCCATCCTGTTTGGGTTTGTCCACTAAATTTCAAGTAAAGAAAATACGCTCCAAAAAGTAAACTTACTAGGAAAGAAATAAACCCCATTAATGAGATGAGTCGAATAGGCGTAACACTAAATGATGTGATCCCATCCAGAGCAAACGAGAGCATTTTACGTAACGGGTATTTCGTTTCACCCGCCATTCGTTCTTTTCGATCATAATAAACCGAAGTAGACTGAAAGCCAACAAGGGGCACAATCCCTCGTAAAAAGAGATTACTTTCACCGAAATGCTCTAGTGATTCAACTGCCCTTTTACTCATTAACCGGAAATCGGCATGATTATAAACGAGATTGACACCCATAAGTTTCATTAATTTATAAAAACCTTGTGCGGAATGCTTTTTAAAGAAAGTATCAGTCTTTCGTTCTCTCCTCACACCATAGACAATATCATATCCTTCAGAGAATCGAATCAGAAATTCCCGAATCACATTAATATCGTCTTGTAAATCGGCATCAATAGAAACGAGACAATCTGACCTACTCCTAGCTGCAAATAACCCAGCAAGTAGTGCGTTTTGATGGCCAACATTGCGTGCAAGCTTAAGGCCTTTAATTTTACTGTCTTCAAGGCCACGTTTATAGATAATTGTCCATGTTTTATCTTTACTTCCATCATCGACAAATAGAAGCCTACTATTTTCTGAAATGAGTTTTTCGTCAATTAGACTATCCAAAAGAGATCTTAATTGCTTCATTGTTTCTGGAAGAACCTCTTCTTCATTGTAGCAAGGGACAACGATCGTAAGTATTGGTGCATTCATGATGAATCCCCCTTAAACATTTTTGAAAGTATTGTGAATCCCCTGAAGAACTTTTGATCTTACAGATGTTAAAAAGAGTTTGGACTTGTCACATTAAACACTGTGTATATGATGTTAGAATCCGATTTTGATTCTATACTTGAGTTAGTAGAGTTGGATACCCCTGTGATTCGGACCCGATCCATAAATTTCGTGTAATTTAAGTCAGAATCTGGGGGCGATCTGGACAAGTCCTAGTATATATACTGCCGTCTAGTCAGAAACCCCGTCTGATTTGGACAGAGTTAGTATAAATTCCGCACCCATAGCCCGAATCCCAGTTAGATTCAGTTATAACAAGTATTCTTTCCGCAAGAAACCAAGTCTGATCCAGCCCACGTATCTTATAATGCAGAGTTAGTCAGAAAATCACCTTGATTAATCTAAAGCTACTCGATACAAATAAATTCTCCATGCTGATTCTGATGAATCGAAAGTTTGTTCAAGTACAAGATTATTTTCAGAGGCATTTTTAATTGGTAGTGATGAAAAGATATATCGACCACCCATGTCATAAAATGCCTTTGTGTTGAGTTCCATATTCTTAATTTCTTTTTTCGAATTCTTTTTGAACATATAATGCTTACCAAGTTCATCTAAAAAGATGTAACACCGGCCACCCCATTCATCGAAATATTCTCGAAGCTTTTTATCTTTTTCCAGTTCCTTAGCAATGATTTCACGGAACTGATATTTGTAAGAAAGGGGATAAAAATTATTGTACGTATCGAGTGTGTAAAAACCATTGAATTGTGCAATAGCGGGATGAATCCCAATACTTGCAACACGGTAATTCTCTTGAGGCAAACCAATATAAGTTTGGATTTCCTCAAACTGTTTTTCTGCAAAGAATTGTTGAAAGGATGGCTTTTTTTTGTAGACAATTTCTTCGTTAAACGATGCCACGACAAGTAATTGTGCCGTTAAGAATAATAAGCTTGCACGCTTCCATCCGCTTCGATATTCCCATAAAATTTTTAACGAAATGGCAAATAGTACGTAGATGACCATTGGGCGTAAGAAATGGTATCTTGCAAAATTAAAGGTATTCAAAAAATGAAACCGTTCCGTTAATGGGAGCCATCCTTTATAAAACCAAAACGCATACCATATTGATAAGAGAGCATTTAAGATATGAAGGAAAATAAAGATTCTTTCTTGTTTCCATTGCTTCTTTATAAGTACAATGTTTAAGGCAATTAGTGTAACAGGTAAAATAACCAGTCCATGAACACTCATTACGTGTGTATGGCCTAACACATAATTTTTTAAGGAAAGTCGTAAAGAACGAAGGAAAGATAGACGGGCATGAAAATATTCGTCACGGCTATTTGGTTCATCCATAAAAAGAAATGAGTATACAAGTCTGTATTCGACGACCATAAAAATTAATGTGAAATAAAGAAGCGCCCATAAAAAGCGGAGGTTCCATCCCTTTCCACGTATTACGTCGACAATCCAAAGAATCCCCATTGCACTAATAAAAAAGAAAAAGCCAAGTACAATGCTTGCATAGAGTGGGAGTAACGTGAGCGTTAACCAGTTCACCCATGACCTCTCACCTGAACGGATATTAAGGAGAGCCCAAAGTGCAAGAGGCATCCCGAGCGTACTTAACATTCCTGATGGCCAAAAGGGCGTGAGGGCAAAAGCTAAAGAAACCCCGACTCGAATCCACGACCATTCATTTCGCGTAAGAAAATGCTTTTTTAGTAATAAATACATCCCTAGAAATGCGAAAATTCTTGTGATAAATTGACTTAATCCATAGGCAATCATGGGGGGAAGTAAGGCGTGGAGCCATACAATTCCACTAAATTCTGTACCAAATGCGCCTCTTTGGAGCTGACCGTTTATGATTTGGGGAATGGTCGCATCGACTGGCCCAAGCATTTGATTGCTCTTCGCAAGAACTTGATACCAAGCAATATTCGAATCCATATTGTCGTGAACTCGTAAATGAGCATTTTCTCCAAGAATAAAATATGGAGAAACAAAGAGGACGATGAGTAAAAGTGCAGCTATGATGAGACGATACTCACTTCGTTGTAGAGTTCCAGTATGTGACAATGTCCTTCCTCCAACTTCCATTTTCCCTTATTGCGCAGTAGTACCCTATTTCAGGGGGAACATCTGCGCATAATAGCCCATTAAAGGAACAAAGACTAAGAACGCACATCCGTGTGGAAAAAGTCTTTGTGACCTACCTGGTGTGGGCCTCAACTAACCATCAGTAGGGCATACCTAGCCTTACTAATGTTTTGCTCTATTGCCAATTCCATTTTTAGCCTTTCCGAAAAGTTAAAGATTATGAATAAGAAATAGAAAAAAGTGGGGATGCCCCACTTTTAACATTGCAAATTATTTCTTTTGTTCAGCTTGTTTTAAGGCTTGGACCATATCAATCAGTCCTTCTCCAAAATAGATGTCTTTCCCTACTTGGCCGAGATCCAGGCTAGTTCCTTTGATAATCTCCATAATTTCTTTGTTTGAAAGATTAGGATTAACAGAACGCATCAATGCTGCAAGGGCAGCAACATGTGGGGCTGCCATTGATGTACCAGATAAAGCTGCATATTGTTCATCAATATACGTGCTTGGGATTGTCACACCTGGTGCTGAAACATCGATATAATCTCCATAATTTGAAAAATTGGCCCTATCCCCATTTAAATCGACTGCAGCTACACTCAATACGTGAGGATACGCGGCGGGATAGCTAGGTTGACTAGAGTCATCGTTTCCAGATGCAGCAACCATGACAACATCATGACGATAGGCATAATCAACCGCTTGTTTTAACATCTTAGATCCTTTGTAATTACCGAGACTAAGGTTAATTACACTGGCGCCGTGGTCGGTTGCCCATATAATTCCTCGAGCAATGTCAAAGGTTGATCCGTATCCGTCCTCACCCATCACTTTAACGGGCATAATTGGGTTGTACCAAGTAATCCCAGCAGTTCCTTCATAATTATTTGTTTGAGAGGCAATGATACCAGCCACATGTGTACCATGGCCATTGTCATCATCTGGTATCCGATTGTCCTTTACAATGTTATATCCGTCTGTGATTCGATTGACTAGGTCAGGATGGTCGAGATCCACTCCAGTGTCAATAATAGCAATTTTAACTTTCTCTGAACCTTGTGTGATTCCCCAACCAATTTCGGACTCAATCATACGCAAATTCCATTGAAAATCATTGTATAAGAGGTCGTTTGGGTACTGCTGATTTTGCATCAGGATGTAATTAGGCTCAGCAAATTTCACATGTTTATTTTTTTCAAAATATGAAATAAGTTCTGGGGTCTTAAGAGTATTCGATTCAAAAATGTAAGAAGAATCGAGTTTCTTTAACAATTTCCCATCTATCTCTACTTCAAACTGTTTGATTTCATCTTGTGTTAATAGGTGTTTAAAATCAACGATGACTTGATGGTGATGATAATGGCTTTTATCCTTTCCATTATGGTCAATAACATCTATCTCTTCATGTTGGTCTAACTTTTTTTGGACGTTGTTATAAAGTTGAATTGAATCAACGTTCATGATTTGTGGAGATGCATCAATCTTTTCTTTGCCTATAGGATGATTGTTGTTAATAGTTGATGTTCTTGGCTTTGTTGGATCTCCATTATCAAAAAACGAAAAAGAAACGATAAGAGTTAGTCCAATTGCAATTGCTAACGCCACTGTAGCAATTCTCTTTTTATTCCACATTCCTTTCACCTCAAACATTCTTTTTCTTATTATCCTGCTGACTCGTCCGTTTCATGCTTTGATTTCATTCCAAAAATTTCAATGCAAATAGAAATTCGATGCATAATTTCCATACATTTCAAGGAATAACTAACAGAAAGGATTGCAGGTAAATGAGGAAAGTACTAAGTCAGTATAAGACTATTCCAACCTTCAGAAGAAGTAATGGCTTAGATAAAAGCTGATGGTATATGACGCTATTCAATAAAAAGTGTTCGAACAAAAGGGAGATAACTATGGCAAATTGGTTTAAAAAGGAATATAAAAAGCCTCGATTAACTGAGGAGGTTTATCAAACTTTCCGAAAGTCAGAAGATTTTATCTGTCAATTTAATAGTCATGCCATTCGTCCTTTTTGGTTTTGTTATCAGCGCAATATCATTGATACTAAGACCCTAAACGAACAGATTTTACCCTACTTACTCTATACCAAAATCTATTCCATACGGGAGCTTAAAGGGATTATTCCAAATAAAGAAATCGTCATTACAAATAAAGCAAAGGAAATAAAAGAAAAGCTTTTACAAGGCTGTATCATGATTCAATTTCACAAACATGATAGTTATTGTGCACTAATAGACGCTGTGAAGTTTGAAAAAAGATCGATAAGTGTACCTGAAGTGGAATTTAGTGTAAACGGTCCGAAAGAGGCTTTTGTTGAATCAATTGATACGAATCTAAATCTTATTCGAAGAAGATTGCCTGTTCCTGAACTTCGAGTTAAAGAATTAGTTGTCGGGAAATTAACTAGGACCAAAGTGGCTGTCCTGTACATCGAAGATATTGTGGAGAAAGAAAATGTACAAACGATCTTACAGCGAATAAATGATATTGAATTTGATCAGATTAATGACACTTCGTTTATCTCAGAGATTATTGTAGATAATCAAGAGTCTATCTTCCCGCAAGTTCTCGAAACAGAGCGCCCTGATCGTGTAGCATCTGTTCTAGTAGAAGGAAAGGTAGTGGTTCTCTCAGAGGGATCACCACAAGCAATTATTGCACCAACAACTTTGGTTGAATTTTTCTCTTCGTTTGAAGATTATTTTTTAAATTGGTACATTGCATCTTTTGTACGTATGCTTCGATTTTTTTCCGTTGTGTTTTCAATTTTAATCACACCGATCTATGTTGCCGTCCTTACCTATCATCACGAACTAATACCTAGAGATGTATTGGCAACCTTGGTTATTTCAAGGCGTGAGGTTCCTTTGCCACCTATCTTAGAAGCCTTGTTCTTAGAGTTAGTTATTGAGTTGTTGCGTGAGGCTGGGGCAAGGTTACCTGCGAAGGTTGGTCAAACGATCGGTATTGTGGGTGGTATCGTAATTGGAACGGCTTCTGTTGAAGCAGGTATCACGAGTAATGTTTTATTAATTATGATTGCACTAGCAGCACTAGCGTCGTTTACTACACCTATCTATTCAATGGGTAACACGATTCGTATCATCCGTTTTCCTTTTCTGATATTTGCACAGTTATGGGGATTATTAGGCATTGTTTTGTGTTTTTGTTTTCTATTAACTCATTTAATTCAACTAACATCTTTAGGTAGGCCATTTTTAGAGCCAATCTATCCTCTACGAATAGGGGACTTAAAGGATGCATTTATTCGTTTACCTTTTTCGAAGCTCGTAAAGCGTCCACTTTTAGTTCGTGCAGAAGATGAAACCCGTTTTAAACCGAAAAAAGCAAGGACCAAGAAAGATATTGATGAGTAGTGTAAGGAGTTGCAGACATGGAACGGATTAGAGAGCCCTTTTTAGTTTCTCCCTTTTTTGTTTTTTTCTTAATTCACTCCATGCAAGTGGGAGTAGGTGTACTTGGGTTTCAACGAATCATTGCCAAATCAGCGGGGCATGATAGTTGGATTTCGGTCATTTTAGCTGGTTTCCTAGTACATATCATTGTTTGGATGATGTACAAAATATTAGATGGCTCAAAAGGGGATCTCATCGAAGTTCATAAAGAGGTATTTGGAAAATGGATAGGTGGTTTTTTTAGTTTATTATTTAGTGTCTATCTTATTGGATTGGCGATTAATGTTTTGCGCACATATATTGAAGTGATTCAGGTTTGGATGTTCCCAGAGTTTAATGTATATGTGTTTAGTTTTTTTACCTTGTTGCTCACGTTCTATATTATAAATGGGGGCTTTAGAACGGTAACGGGCATAAGCTTTTTTAGTATTGTCCTGCCTCTTTATATTCTTTTAGTTGTCTTTTATCCTTTGGATTATGGAAATATACGGAATTTGATACCCGTTTTTAACCATCCTATCTCAGATATTCTTAAAGCCACAAAGGATATGAGTTTAAGTATCTTGGGATTTGAAGCACTCTTTCTGTTTTATCCATTTATAAAAAATCCATCGAAATCACAAAAATGGGCTCATCTTGGTGTCCTTGCTACTACTGTTTTATACGCCATCGTATCAATTACAGCAACCATGTTTTATAGTTCTAGTCAGATCGATAAAATCATCTGGGCGACTCTTTCAATGTTTAAAGTGGTAAGCATGCCTTTTGTGGAACGCTTTGAGTATATTGGAATCGCCTCTTGGTTTCTCGTAATACTTCCTAATATTTGCATTGCTGTTTGGGGAGCTAGTAGGGGAGTCAAAAGAGTCTTATCAATTCAACAAAGAAAAGGATTGATTTTCATTTTGGCTATAGTCTTAATTTCAAATGGTTTCGTTAAGACACGTCAGCAAATAAATATGCTTAATGAAATGATAGCGAGTATTGGATTTTATCTGATTGTCGTATATATTCCCATTCTTTTTATTATCACTCTAGTCGTTCGCAAACTGAGGGAGAAAAAATGAAAAAGCTTTTTATAGGTATTTCAATCACTGTTGTCATAGTCGTAACAATCATTTTTGGTAGTGTAAATACAGAAATTATTGATGAAGTAAATGTTGTGGCTGCAATTGGATTTGATCGGGCAGATGGGAAAAAGATTAAGGGAACAGCTGTCATCCCTGTTTACCTTTCAGATAAAAGTATTGAAAATGCTAGTTTTATGGGAGAGTCAGTATTAGCAAAGGAAATCATCAATGTTTTACAAAAACAATCGGCAGACCCATTGGTCACAGGTGGCTTACGTGTTGCACTATATGAAGATGAACTAGCGAAACAAGGAATCTTAAGGTATATCGATGCCCTTCAACGTGACTCTTCGATCGGTTCAAGACTTCATCTAGGTGTTGTGGAAGGAAAGACGAAGGACGTGTTAGTAAAGAATTTAGGAAACAGGGGTACAGGTGAATACCTTTCAACGATTATCGAACATGGCATTGAAAAACGGGATGTCCCTAAATCTGATCTTCACACATTTATGTATAGGCATTATATGGAAGGAATGGATCCCTATCTTCCTGTATTAAAATTGCTTGATGATAAAATGGAGATTGTGGGGCTGGCATTGTTTTCGACTGGAAAAATGGTTTCTAAACTTAATGATGAAAAATTGTTCTTTTTCAAAATGTTAGTGGAAAATTATGGTCAAGGATCATATACAATGCGATTAGACGGCACTGACGATTTCGTTTCAATCAAACGGATTAAAACGAAGAGAAAAATATTTGTTGAAGACCCACATGGGGAACCGAAAGTAAAGATAACAATTAAGTTTGAAGGAACGTTAAGTGAGTTTTCTGGACAAACGATATCCCCTGATATAATCAAACAAATCACGAAAGAACTTGAAACAATTATAAAAGATAAAACGGAAGAAATGTTTACGCATTTTCAAAAAGAAAATATTGATCCAGTTGGGATTGGATATACGGCTCGCCATTCAACACGAAATCTAGATTATGAAAAATTTAAGACAAAGTATCCCAATCTTAAAATAGAGGTTGATGCAAAAGTGTTGATACTTGAAACGGGTATTGTTGAATAAAAGACATTTTCCTTGCTTTCAGGGTCATAAACGTTGTTCAATAAGAGTAGATAAAAGTCTAATAGAGGTGTCTTATTTGAAATATTTTATTATTACGGGTACATCTAGGGGATTAGGAGAATCCATTGTGAAACAAGTAATGGACAAGAATAATACCTTATTCTGTATCTCAAGAAAGCAAAACAATGAATTGAAAGAATTGGCATTTGAAAAAGGCATCAATCTTTACTATTTTTCTTGTGACCTCCAGAGAGAAGATGAAATTGAAAAAGTGATGGAGCGTATTTTTTCATCAATTGACTTTTCAAATGCAGAGGGTATTTATTTGGTGAACAATGCAGGAATCATCGACCCAATTCAACCGATTGGAAAAGCTAGTCCTAAAGAATTGGCCGAGAATATCCATGTGAATTTAATCGCTCCAATGCTTTTAAGTACATATTTCATTCGTCACACGGCTTCATTTGCGACGAAAAAGGTAATCGTAAATATCTCATCAGGTGCTGCAAACCGAGCCAGACATGGATGGACTGCTTACTCAACATCTAAAGCAGGTCTCGATATGTTTACAAAATCCGTAGCCTTGGAGCAGGAAACAGCTGAGAACCCAGTCACAATGATCTCATTTTCACCTGGTGTTATGGATACAGATATGCAAGAAATTATCAGAAAAACAAAGAAAGAGGACTTCACAGAAGTTGAGCAATTCATTGAATTTAACGAAAAGGGAATGTTAAGATCACCTGACTTCGTTGCTGGAATCATACTCGATCTTATTTTTAACCAACCATTAAACAACGGGCATGTATATGATATTAAATCATTCGTATAGTGTGTCTTCCCTTCCTGAACACAGGAAGGTTTTTTAATTCCTTTAAAACAAACGTCACTCATTTTAAATAGCTGGCATGTTTCAGTTTCAAATAAGAATTAACTTTAAAGAGGAAGTAAAAAAAGCTCCCACTTAAAAGAGTGGAAGCGAGGGTTTATTTCGCTAAATACTTCTCAATATCGTCTAACATGAGGTTAGCTGCCAGTACTCCCCCAGCAGTATTCCAAATTGGGTCACTTACTTTATAAACATTTCCTTCTTTAACCGCATTTAATCCTTTCCATAACGGATTATTAATCCATTCTTCCTCAACCTTTGTTGCTTCACCATTTCCTGTTTCATAGGTGAAATAAAAGATAACATCGCCATCCATTAAAGGAATTTTCTCTTGGTCAACTTCACGTACAAATTGATCATTTTTGTCTTGAGCAAATAATTCAACCTGGTGTTCTGGACGCTGTAAGCCTAATTTATCAATGATTACACCTGAAAAGGAGTCCGTATAATAGATTCGAGTTCGCCCTTCCATGAAACGGACAATAGAAACCTGTGTATCTGTGTTAATTTTCTCTTTTATCTTATTTAAATGGTCCTCAAATTCGGCAAGAACTTTTTTTCCTTCATCCTCTTTATTAATTGCTTTTGAATAAAGGGTAAAGTTTTTTTGCCAATCTCCACGTAAATCTTCCGCAAAGACAGTTGGCGCAATGGCTTTTAATTGCTCGTAAATATTTTCTTGACGCATTTTGTTACCGATGATTAAATCTGGCTCTAGTGCAGCAATTGCTTCAATATTCACATTGCTTTCTTCACCAACAATCTCTACACCCTCCATTTGGTCTTCAATATGAGGATACCATGGGTCACCGATCCAAGATCGAACCGCACCAACAGGTTTAACTCCCATTGCTAACAAAGCCTCTGTGCCTTCATTGGTTAAGATAACAATTCTTTCAGGATTTTTACTGATGGTTGTTGATCCCATTGCATGTTCAACAGTATATGTATTTTCTCCTTCAGTGTTTGTAGCGTTGTTCCCTTTATCTGTATTATCTGCTGCTCCACAAGCTGTTAATAGAAGTGTAAATACAGTTAGTAAAAGGAGTCCTATATACGCCTTTTTCGTAAAGTTCATTTTGTAGCCTCCTGATAATTGAAAATGATTTTCATTTAACTTTGATGATAAATGGATTTATTTTGTAAGTCAATAGTAAATGAGAATGATTTTCATCTCGTTGACAAGCATTCTCAATTCCAATAGACTAGAAGAGAATTAAGTTAGTCCCTTTTTCACAGGTTTGTACTTATGTATAAGAAGGTATTTAAAATGCAAAGTATAACAAAATACACGCATTATTTAACATAAACAAGTTCAACGAAAGTCATACATGTTTTTCATAACAAGTGTAGCATAAGGTGCCACCCGAATCTTTTTCATTAGTCATTCTTCACGAAGAACGAAAGTTGACTTTTGTATGTCACATATGCCAGCACAGCAAAAATTTCAGCGTTAGGTATAGGATGTAGTTGATCTTAAATGGGATTTGGGGCGCCTTGCTCTTTTCTTATAAATCAAGGAGTTTATAATAATGGTTTTGAAATCAAAACAAGCTAAAGTTACAGGACTTATAATTGGAATCATAATGCTGCTTTTTTCGATGTGTGCAAGTATCGTTTATGGTTACACAGATACATCTTGGAAGATGGCATATGAAACGTTTACTACTTTTAATGGTTCCAATGAACATATTATTATTGAAACAATTCGACTACCACGTGCACTTATCGCTGCATCCGTAGGTGCAAGCTTGGGAATTGCAGGAGCCCTTATGCAAGCGTTAACGAAGAACCCTTTAGCATCACCTGGTATTTTTGGGGTCAATGCTGGAGCAGGATTTTTTATTGTCGCGGCTGTATCAATTTTCTCGATAAACTCTTTACAAGCCTTTACATGGGTTGCTTTTGTAGGTGCAGCTTTTGCTGCATTTCTTGTTTACTTTATTGGTTCACTTGGTAGAGAAGGCTTGACGCCAATGAAATTAACGTTGGCAGGAGCGGCAATGGCTGCTATGTTTTCTTCCTTTACACAAGGCTTACTCGTAATTGATGAGATGGCTCTTGATCAAGTTTTGTTCTGGCTTGCAGGCTCTATCCAAGGAAGAAAACTCGAAATGCTTACAAGTGTCCTTCCATATCTAGGAGTTGCATGGATCGCATCACTTTTATTAGCAAACAAAATCAATATCTTATCAATGGGAGAAGATGTTGCAAAAGGGTTAGGGCAACGAACAGGCACTGTAAAGCTATTAACAGCCATTACAATCATTCTACTAGCGGGGGGAGCAGTTGCAGTGGCAGGTCCAATTGGTTTTATCGGAATTGTCATTCCACATCTTGTCCGAGCGTTAGTTGGTAATGACCATCGCTGGATTCTCCCATTTTGCGGAATTCTTGGTGGAATCCTACTCCTAATAGCAGATATCTCAGCTCGATATATTGTCATGCCTGAAGAAGTGCCAGTAGGGGTTATGACCGCATTAATTGGAACACCTTTCTTTATTTATGTGGCGAGAAAGGGGTTTCGTAAAGCATGAAAAAATATAAATCTTTACGAATTGGGAAAAGTGGGGCAATTTCATTTTTAATAGATAAAAAAGCACTCTTAACTATTCTTATATTAATAGCAGTAGCCATCATTTTATTTTTAGTGAGTACAGGGTTAGGAGAAATGAAAATTGACCCTATTACAGTTGTAAAAACATTATTTGGGTATGGTACTCGAATGGAACAATTAGTTGTTACCTCATTTCGATTACCGCGAATTATCATTGCCTTCTTAGTAGGGATGGCGCTAGCAGCTGCAGGGAGTATACTACAAGGTATGATTCGAAATCCGCTTGCTTCACCAGATATATTAGGGATTACTGGTGGTGCGTCTGTAGCGGTTGTCGCTTTTTTAGCCGTTTTCTCAAATTCAAGCAATGCTTTAACAGTAAGTGTGAAATGGATGCCAGTTGCAGCCTTTCTTGGTGCAACAGTTATAGCGTTTTTAGTATATATATTAGCTTGGAAAAATGGTGTTACACCTATTCGCCTTGTTTTAATAGGGATTGGTGTTTCAGCCCTCACACAAGCTTTAACAACAACCTTTATGGTAATGGGACCTATATACCAAGCAAGTCAAGCAAATATTTGGATAACTGGAACTGTAAATGGGTCAACATGGGCAAATGTTCACATTTTAAGTCCTGTAGTTCTCATTTTATTAATTCTTTGTATTATGCTAGCACGAAATTTAAACATTCAGGAACTAGGTGAAGAGCTTGCAACTGGAGTTGGAAGTGCTGTTCAGAAACAAAGATTTATATTATTACTAGCAGCTACAGCATTAACGGGAAGTGCAGTTGCGTTTGCTGGTGGGATTGGATTTGTTGGCCTGATGGCTCCACATATGGCACGAAGATTGGTTGGCTCAGCTTTCGGTGCATTACTTCCAACGGCAGCCCTTTTAGGAGGTATTCTAGTAATGCTAGCTGATTTAATAGGCAGAACCGTATTTTCACCAATTGAAGTTCCAGCGGGGGTGTTTACCGCTGCAATTGGAGCACCATATTTTATATATTTACTTTATAAGAGTCGGAATAGTTAAATAGCCTTCTCGGATTTTAGAATAAAGTTATTGTGAGGGAGCGTTACTTGATGTATGCATTGGAGACCGAAAACTTAACATTGTCTTACGGAGATTCGATAATTATCGAGGACTTACAGCTTGAAATTCCAAAGGGAGAAATTACCGTCTTCATTGGTGGAAATGGTTGTGGAAAATCAACCCTATTGCGGTCATTAGCAAGATTACTCAAACCAAAGCAAGGATCCGTTCTCCTTGAAGGAAAGACAATTGCTAAACTTCCGACAAAAGAAGTGGCGAGACAGCTTGCAATCCTTCCACAAGGACCAACTGCACCAGAAGGTTTAACTGTCCTCCAGTTAGTCAAACAAGGTCGCTACCCTTACCAAAACTGGCTCAAGCAATGGACCGAAGAGGATGAAAAAATGGTCAATTATGCCCTAGAGGCTACGAATATGAAGGATTTTGCGGAGCGAACGGTTGATTCACTATCAGGTGGACAACGACAAAGAGCCTGGATTGCGATGACACTAGCACAGCAAACCGATATCATTTTACTTGATGAGCCAACAACCTATCTTGATATGACTCATCAAATTGAAATTCTCGATCTTTTATTTGAATTGAATGAGACAGAAAAGAGAACCATTGTCATGGTTTTACATGATTTAAATTTAGCTTGCCGTTACGCACACCATATCGTCGCGATTAAAAACAAACAAATCTATGGACAAGGCAAACCTGAATATGTTGTGAATAGTAGCCTTGTGGAGGATGTATTTGGCATGAAATGTGAAATCACTGTAGATCCATTGTTTGGTACACCTTTATGCATCCCACATGGAAAGGGAAGACGTATAAATTTTAAAAAGCAGAAGATCTGAATAAAGGTAAGAAAGTTCTGGCACAGACATACTTTTTCAAAACAAATTGGCATAAAAATAAAGTCAATGAATGACACATCTTGGGCCATGTCCTAGAGAAGTCTGTGAACGAATATCCCAAGGCGTATTTGATAAAAAATAAGGTAGGAGTATAACGATGTCAAACCTCCTTTTTGAAACAGAAATTGAAGAATTAAAGGAATTTCGCTTTAGTGATGAACAGATGCAATCAAGCCTCTCGAGTCCTGTGATAGAACTCTTTGAAGAAGAAAATTTGAGGCAATATTTGGAGACTGTTGAGAAACGGATTTCAGCACCAGATAAAAGAGTAGCTGCATCTATGTTCATGAAACGATATGGGTTTTTCGCGGTCTTAAATTTGTATGCAATGACGATTTTTAACAAGCGATTAAATGTGTCGTTGTCTAATATTTCATTAGAAACGAGCGACGAGGAGAATATTTGGTATTGGAATCCCAAGTTCTATTTTAATGATCTTCATACAGTGTCAGCACCAATCGATTCTCGCGATAAGTGGAGAGATGAAACAATTCGCGCTATCTTTCATCATATTTATGAGGTCTTAAATACTCTTTCAAATCATTCGAGACTATCCAAAAAAGTTCTTTGGGAAAACGTTGCGATTTATGTGTATTGGCTTTATGAATCAGTGTTGGCTAAACCAAAGTTTGATGATAAACGAGAAACAATTCTGGAAGACTTTGAGTATCTTATAAAGAAAGCAAAAGGAGAACAATTTGGCCCGATTGCATTCAACCCTTTATCCCGTTATTTTGGTGTAAGGGTATATCGACCTGAATACGACCAAAACATCCGAACAAGGAGTACATGTTGTCTTTACTATAAGACAACGACCACGGAAGAACGCTGCAAAACTTGTCCGATAAATTGCAAATTAGGAGTTCAAAAAGATGAATCAAAACATAAAAGAACAAGTTGATGGCTTATTAGAAAAGTACACAGAACTTTTACTTGGAGAAACTTCGCCTGATTTAAAGGAAAAAGTGAAACTCTGGTCTTTGTATATGCATATTTCTAAATCAATGCCACCACTTGCAAAACATTGGAATGAAACCTATCCAGAAGCGAAGGAGAGTTTAAAGGAAATAATCTCTGAAATTAAAATGTTAAATGAAGAACATCGTAAAAAGAGATGAAGCTAAAAAAAGCTTCATCTCTTTTTTGATGTCTAGCTTAAAATCAATAGGCATATTGACATCCCAATCTCCTTGAGAAAAGATCGGTGCAATCAGAATCCCTATTGAATCGTATTATGGTTTGGAAATTGTGTGGTGGTATAGTTATAAAACTGCTGTAATTTTTGTTGTACCTTTTGTGTATCCTCTTCTTCAAGTTTATACCAGCCATTTTTGAACATGAGATTATAGAGCTCTCTCTGGCAATCCTGTGTTTCATTAAAAATAGAACGGATATCCTCGTAAAGCCCTTCATGACTCATCTCGTTAAGTGCAGTACTGTATGCAGCTGTCATGTATTTTTCAGTTGCGAGCATGTCATTGATAAAATCACGATCATTCATTTGTGGTGTTTTTGGTACTGGCGTTTTAGGATTTTTTACCTGATTTTGGTTCATCTGTTGATTTTGATTCATTTGTTGGTTTTGGTTCATCTGTTGATTCATTTATGTAGCCTCCTTTTATTGCATTTGCTGGCCTTGGTTTTGATTCGGTTGTTGTGGCGCTTGGCCTGTATGCTTTTGCATATGTTCTAAAATTTGACGATAATGGCGCTCGTGCATTTGACACGCTTTTTCTAAGGCCTGTGAAATTTCAGGCATTTGGCATTGGCCAGCAAAAAAGTGCGCCTTTTTTAGTGCCAACAGATTCCAGGACATCATATCTGTTAGGTACAAGAGGTCCTTTGATGTGATAACATCTGGAGTTTCAGACATTTGTTTGCCAGGTGGTGTATAAAATGGTTGTTGTTGTAATTGCTGTTGTTGTTGCATATGAAAGCCTCCTTAATCTCTTATTCCATATTAGGTTTCCAACAAAACGTTTTTTGTATGCAAAGCATATAGTAATTACGTAGCAAGATTCCTATATGTATGTGTTCGGCAATTAACTTAATTAAGCGTATTCAATTATATGTAAACATGATAAAATAGGATTGCTAGATTAAGAGAAATTTCAGCTAGAGTGCGAAACGAGGGGGAATTGACGTGGAACACCTTTTACGTAACTTTTTTTTATTCTTATCAAAAAATAAAGCGCTTACAAATTTAGCTAGGAAATACGGTTTACGTTTTGGTGCCTCGAGATTTGTCGCAGGAGAAACTATTGATTTAGCTGTAAAAAAAATTAAAGAACTAAATGCAAAAGGTCTTGCAGTCACCATTGATTATTTAGGTGAATTTGTTGACAGTGTAGAAGAAGCAAACCTTATGGCTGA
The DNA here is from genome assembly GCF_964021195.1 of Bacillus nitroreducens. Classification (NCBI taxonomy): domain Bacteria; kingdom Bacillati; phylum Bacillota; class Bacilli; order Caryophanales; family Bacillaceae; genus Bacillus; species Bacillus nitroreducens. Next base: position 1,939,294 of record NZ_CAXHYI020000003.1, read on the forward strand.
CGGATCAATCGATGCTATAAAAGCTATCGGTAGAGAAAAATTAAATTCTCAACTTTCATTAAAAATGACTTCTATGGGTTTGGATATTTCAGAAGAAGTTGTTATGAATAATATGCGAAGAATTCTTGATGCAGCGAAAGAAAATAATGTCTTTGTCACAATCGATATGGAGGATTACTCTAGGTGTGGCAAAACAATCGAGATCTTCAAAACGCTTCGAAAAGAATATGATAACGTAGGAACTGTTATTCAAGCATATCTATATCGGACTGTAGAGGATATCGAAGATCTAAATGCCTATAATCCAAATCTTCGTCTTGTGAAGGGTGCCTATAAAGAATCTTCAGATGTAGCTTTTCCACAAAAAGAGGATGTGGATGAAAACTTTAAAAAAATCATTAAAATGCATTTATTGAATGGAAATTATACGGCAGTTGCTACACATGATGAAGCAATGATTCAGTATACAAAGGAATTGGTGAAAGAACATAACATAAGCAAAGACCAATTTGAATTTCAGATGCTTTACGGTATTCGAACAGAACGCCAAGAGGAGCTTGTGAAAGAAGGTTATACAATGCGGGTGTATGTTCCTTATGGGACAGATTGGTATGGCTACTTCATGCGCCGCCTTGCAGAAAGGCCAGCAAACGTTGCTTTCGTATTAAAAGGTGTTATTAGGAAGTAAGCTGATTAAAAAGATATGGTTATGGTAAATGTATGGTTTTGTTTAGTTTTTGCATACGATCTTCGTTGTTTTGAGGAGAATAATTTTTGAGACAATCCGCTTTAATTAGAAGAGGAAACTCCTTGAAAATAGTTGATGAAATCCTCTTCATTTGGGTTATGAAGGGGAAATCTCTCGAGAATAGTTGACGAAATCCTCTTCATCGACGTAATGAAGGGGATTTGTCGTGAGAAAAATCCAAGAAATCCTTTTCATTTTGTTCATGAAGAGGAAACCTCTCGAGAATAGTTGACGAAATCCCCTTCATCGATGTAATGAAGGGGATTTGTCGTGAGAAAAATTCAAGAAATCCTTTTCATTTGGTTCATGAAGAGGAACCTCCTCGAGAATAGTTGCCGAAATCCCCTTCATCGATGTAATGAAGGGGATTTGTCGTGACAAAAATCCAAGAAATCCTTTTCATTTGGTTCATGAAGGGAAATCTCTCGAGAATAGTTGACGAAATCCTCTTCATCGACGTAATGAAGGGGATTTGTCGTGAGAAAAAGCAAAGAAATCCTTTTCATTTGGATCATGAAGGGGAAACTCCTCGAGAATAGTTGATGAAATCCCCTTCATCGACGTAATGAAGGGGATTTGTCGTGAGAAAAATCCAAGAAGTCCTCTTCATTTGGTTCATGAAGGGGAAACCTCTCGAGAATAGTTGATGAAATCCCCTTCATCGATGTAATGAAGGGGATTTGTCGTGAGAAAAAGCAAAGAAATCCTTTTCATTTGGTTCATGAAGAGGAACCACCTCGAGAATAGTTGACAAAATCCTCTTCATCGACGTATTGAAGGGGATTTGTCGTGAGAAAAATCCAAGAAATCCTTTTCATTTGCTTCATGAAGAGGAAACTCCTCGAGAATAGTTGACGAAATCCCCTTCATCGATATAATGAAGGGGATTTGTCGTGAGAAAAATCATCGAAATATTCGCTCCTAGAAAAGGGAGCGAAATCATCGACCATTGCTATCATTAGGAAGAGAGTTTCATTAAGCTTATGAAGCACTCCTGGAGGTTAATATCACTCCAAGAATCTAACATGAAAATACAGATTTACTCGATACCGTTATTCCTCGTCGCCTGTATTATGTGCTCCGTACTGTTGGTTTGTGGATCCTGTTTTTCCGCTTCTTGCTCTTGTATCAGGACCAGCATTTCCTTTTACACTTGCTGCACTTACTGCACGTTTTGATGGGTTCTTATCAACTTTTGCCATTTGACTGTCACCTCCATTTCATAGAGTCACCAGATTCACGTCTTTCAATTCGAAGTAAAAAAGAAAAATAGTTTTTTGAATATATATTGCGAAAATTTAAATATTGTTTTATATTTAGATATAAAGGTATTCATTCTTTTTGGTGTTCAAGGATAATAAGTTGAAAACGAATATGGATATTTTTTTTGAGGAAAAAATGAATGAGTGTTCATTCAAAATGTGTAAAAGGGGGAAAATGTGAATGATCCAAAGCATTAAAAGAGCTGCAGTCCTTGGTTCGGGGGTTATGGGGTCAGGTATTGCTGCACACCTAGCAAACATCGGAATACCTACTTTATTATTAGATATGGTTCCACGGGAACTTTTAGAAGTCGAAAAAAAGAAAGGGTTTACATTAGGGGATAAGCAAGTTCGAAATCGACTAAGTAACGCTGCTGTCGAAAAATTATTAAAACAAAAACCTGCTCCGCTCACTTCAAAAGATAACATTGCACTAATTACAACAGGAAACTTCGAAGATGACATGGCAAAACTTGCAGAAGTTGACTGGATTATTGAAGTGGTGGTTGAAAATCTTGAGATTAAGAAAAAGGTTTTTAGCCAGGTTGATAAGGTGAGAAAGCCAGGCAGCATTGTAAGCTCAAATACATCTGGTATTTCGGTAGAAGCTATGGCTGAAGGACGTTCAGAAGATTTTCAGAAACACTTTCTGGGAACACATTTCTTTAACCCGCCTCGATATCTCAAGTTGCTGGAAGTGATTCCAACAAAAAACACAAGCCCAGAAGTCCTTACATTCATGAAAAAATTTGGAGAAGACGTCCTTGGAAAAGGTGTTGTTGAAGCGAAAGATACACCAAACTTCATCGCAAACAGAATTGGAACATATGGATTGCTTGTTACTGTGCGTGAAATGTTAAAGGGTGGATATAGCATTGGTGAGGTAGACTCGGTTACGGGTCCAATGATTGGTCGACCAAAAAGTGCCACATTCCGAACCTTAGATGTTGTAGGGCTCGATACATTTATTCACGTTGCAAATAATGTTTATGAGCAAGTTGATGGAGAAGAAAAAGAAGTATTTAAGATACCTGACTTTATGAAGTCCATGCAAGAAAAAGGATGGCTAGGAAGTAAAACTGGCCAAGGCTTCTTCTTAAAGAAAGGAAAAGAAATCCTTGAATTAAATCCAGATACTCTCCAATACGAAGAACGTAAAAAATTACAAACACCCGTTACCGCATCCATCAAACAAGTAAAGGGGACAGCTAACAAGCTAAAAACCCTTCTATACACAGAAGATCGTGCTGGAAAGCTGTTATGGAATATTACAAGTCCAACGCTACTATATTCTGCACAGCTTTTAGGTGAAATTGCAGATGATATCGTTGCAATTGATGAGGCAATGAAATGGGGCTTTGGATGGCAACTAGGTCCTTTTGAAATGTGGGATGCGATTGGGATTGAACGTTCTGTGAAGAAAATGGAAGCAGAGGGTTCTTTTGTACCAGCATGGATTAAAGACATGTTAGCCAACGGACACACTTCTTTCTATAGAAAAGACAATGGCTCTACTTCTTTTTACGATATGGGTGAGTACAAAGCGGTAAAAGCTAATCCAAAAAACATCCATCTTAAGACGTTAAAAGAGACAAAAGGGGTCATTAAGAAAAACAGTGGAGCTAGTTTAATTGATATAGGTGATGATGTTGCTTTATTGGAATTTACATCACCAAACAATGCAATCGGCTTTGATATTATTCAAATGATTAATTACGCACTTGAAGAAGTGGAGAAAAACTATAAGGGCCTTGTCATTGGTAATCAAGGCAAAAACTTTTGTGTCGGTGCAAACCTTGCGATGATTTTAATGGAAGCACAAGATGATAATTATTATGACATTGAATTAATTGTTCGTAAATTCCAACAAGCAATGATGAATATCAAATATAGTGAAAAACCAGTGGTGGCCGCACCATTTGGAATGACACTTGGTGGAGGAGCTGAAATTTGTTTACCTGCATCAAAAATACAAGCGTCGAGCGAAACATACATGGGACTAGTTGAAGTTGGTGTAGGTGTAATCCCAGGTGGGGGTGGGAATAAAGAACTGTATCTCAACCATCTCCAAGGCATGCCAGCTGGAGTAGAGGTAAATCTTCAAAATGTCGCAAATAAAGTTTTCGAGACAATTGCAATGGCGAAAGTGTCTACCTCTGCAGAAGAAGCTCGTACAAATAATTTTCTAACAAAAGAAGACGGCGTAAGCTTCAATAATGACCACCTTATCTATGATGCGAAACAATCAGTTTTGGCATTGTCCGATCAAGGGTATAAAGCTCCAGTTCGTAAAAAAGTACCTGTTGTAGGTGAATCTGGATACGCAACCTTACTTCTAGGTGCACAAGCAATGAAATATTCTGGTTACATTTCAGATCATGATATGAAGATTGCAAAGAAACTTGCATGGGTGCTAGCAGGTGGTAATGTTCCATACGGTACAGAGGTCGACGAGCAATACTTATTAGATATAGAGCGTGAGGCATTCTTAAGCCTTGTCGGTGAGCCAAAGACACAGCAGAGAATGCAACACATGCTGGTTAAAGGAAAACCATTACGTAACTAAAGGAACTTGAATAAATGGTAATAGGGAGGATGAAACGATCGCGTCGACTAAGACGCCACGTCCTGTGCCAAAGTCGACACTAGCACATCCTGTGCGTCGAAAGGTCGAGGAACGATGGTACCGAAGACAAGAGCGTATGTTGGGATTACGTAAGGGCAGTGGGACAGAGTGACGAAGAGATTCCACAGAGATTTTCATCCGTACTTTACCTTCATAATAAGTTAGGAGGGAATATATTGAGAGAAGCAGTCATCGTTGCCGGTGCGAGAACTCCGGTTGGGAAAGCAAAAAAAGGCACACTAGCAAATGTACGACCAGATGATTTAGGTGCACTAGTCGTGAAGGAAACACTAAAGCGTGCAGGAAATTACGATGGAAATATTGATGATTTAATTATTGGATGTGCTATGCCTGAGGCAGAACAAGGCTTAAATATGGCGCGAAATATTGGAGCATTAGCAGGTCTTCCCCACACGGTTCCAGCAATCACTATCAATCGTTATTGCTCATCTGGACTTCAATCAATCGCCTATGCAGCAGAAAAAATTATGCTAGGTCACTCAGATACAGCGATAGCTGGTGGAGCTGAATCTATGAGTCTAGTACCAATGATGGGTCATGTTGTCCGACCAAACGCAAAACTTGCGGAAACAGCGCCAGAATATTACATGGGAATGGGCCACACAGCAGAGCAAGTTGCGATTAAGTACGGAATTAGTCGTGAAGACCAAGATGCTTTTGCAGTTAGAAGTCATCAAAAGGCAGCCTCAGCCATTAAAGCGGGTAAATTTGTCGATGAGATTGTTCCAGTTAATGTCACACTTCGTCACGTTGATGAAAATCATAAACTAATTGAAAAGCATGTTAAATTTTCGCAGGATGAAGGTGTGAGGGAAGATACAAATCTTGATGTCCTAGCAAAATTAAGACCAGCATTCTCGGTTACTGGTTCAGTAACAGCAGGAAATGCTTCCCAAACTAGCGACGGTGCGGCAGCTGTTATGGTAATGGACCGAGAAAAAGCTGCAAGTCTAGGGTTAACTCCTATCATTAAATTTAGATCATTTGCAGTGGCTGGTGTCCCACCTGAAGTAATGGGTATTGGACCTGTAGCAGCTATTCCGAAAGCAATAAAACTTGCGGGTCTCGAGCTTGAGGATATTGGATTATTTGAATTAAACGAAGCCTTTGCTTCTCAATCACTTCAAGTCATTCGTGAACTTGGACTTGATGAAGAAAAAGTAAATGTAAACGGTGGTGCAATTGCACTAGGCCATCCACTAGGATGTACGGGTACTAAATTAACATTGACATTAATGCATGAAATGAAGCGTCGCAACGTGCAATTTGGTGTTGTGACAATGTGTATCGGCGGTGGAATGGGAGCCGCTGGAGTATTTGAATTATTAGCTTAAATAATTGGCTAATTTAACTGGTTAGCCTATCCAATTCACGTATAATAGGGGGAAACAAAATGTCAAATGCAACTGATAAAGTCGTTTTAGGTGGGGGCTTTTTAATTGAGGACTTAGAAGCTGAGCGTGTCTTTACTCCAGAAGATTATACTGATGAACATAAAATGATTGCAAAAACTACAGAGGACTACATTGAAAATGAAGTACTTCCTCAAGTAGAGCATCTTGAAAACCATGAATTTGATCGGTCTGTAAAGCTTTTAAAAAGCGCAGGTGAACTTGGGTTATTAGGAGTAGACGTGCCTGAAGAATATGGAGGACTAGGTCTTGATAAAGTAAGCTCCGCATTAATAGCGGAAAAAATGGCAAGAGCAGGAGGGTTCTCCATTTCTCACGGTGCCCATGTCGGCATTGGTTCACTTCCGATCGTTCTTTTCGGAAATGAAGAACAAAAACAAAAATATCTTCCCAAATTAGCTACTGGCGAGCTACTTGCTGCCTATGCATTAACTGAGCCTGGTTCTGGATCCGATGCACTTGGTGCAAAAACAACTGCAAAATTAAATGCTGAAGGTACTCACTATGTATTAAATGGTGAAAAGCAATGGATTACAAACGCGGGCTTTGCAGATGTGTTTATCGTATATGCAAAAATTGATGGTGAAAAATTCACTGCCTTCATAGTAGAGCGAGGGTTTCCTGGAGTATCAACAGGGGCAGAAGAAAAGAAAATGGGGATTAAGAGTTCCTCAACACGTACCTTAATTTTAGAAGATGCACAGGTACCAGTTGAAAACCTTTTAGGTGAAGTCGGAAGAGGTCATATTATTGCATTTAACATTTTAAATATTGGACGGTATAAGCTTGGAGTTGGTGCAGTTGGAGGTGCAAAGAGTGCCTTTGAGCTGGCTGTGAAATACGCGAACCAGCGTCAGCAATTCAAAACGCCAATTTCTAAATTTGGATTAATTCAGGAAAAATTAGCGAACATGGCATCAAAAATTTATGCGGCTGAATCCAGTGTTTACCGTACAGTTGGCTATTTCGAGGATCGCATGGGGCAATTATCAGATGAAGAAGTAAATAATGGAAAAGAAGTAGCAAAATCAATCGCTGAATATGCTATCGAGTGCTCGATCAATAAATTTTTCAACACAGAAGTTTTAGATTATGTGGTAGACGAAGGTGTCCAAATACATGGTGGATATGGATTTATGCAGGAATATGAAATTGAAAGAGCCTATCGCGATTCCCGTATTAACCGAATTTTTGAAGGTACAAACGAAATTAACCGTTTATTAGTACCTGGAACATTCCTTCGCAAGGCATTAAAGGGAGAATTACCTTTACTTGAAAAAGCAACACAGCTTCAGGAGGAGCTTATGATGCTCATGCCTGAAGAGGTAGGCGAAGGTCTTCTGGAACAAGAGAAATACTTAGTGCGTAATGCAAAGAAGATCGGTCTTATGATAGCAGGACTTGCTGCACAAAAATTTGGACCTAAGCTAGAGAAAGAACAAGAGATTCTAGCGAATATCGCAGATATTGCAGCAAATATTTATGCGATGGAATCCGTGGTTCTACGTACAGAAAAAGCAATTAATAAATCTGGGGAAGAAAAAAACCAGCAAAAGATACTCTATACCCAAGTATTTGTTCAAGAGGCATTTAATGAAATAGAAGCCCATGCGAAGGAAACCCTTGTGGCAACAGAAGAAGGCGATGTATTACGAATGATGACATCAGCCTTACGAAAACTTACTCGCTTTACTCCTATTAATGTTATTGCGAAGAAACGTGAGATTGCTGGTAACCTTATTGAGGCTGAAAAGTATACTGTTTAATATTAGACTAGAAGAAGCTCCTTTGGGGCTTTTTCTTTTACTTTAAAAGATTTTATTTTTTAAGCAGGATTAACTGATTAGAAGTCGAAATCAATTAGTGGTAGTACCAATATTATTTTAAATTCAAAATCCAATATGTTAAAATAATCTTGGTAGGTAAGCTAGATTTGCTTAGCGCCTAGGCGCTCTCTAGTCTAGCTAAATTGTTAAGATTATTTAAGGCTCTTATCTAAAAGATTGTTGCTATTGGTTAAAACTAATCTTTCGATTTCAGCGGAAAGCGTCCACCTGCAGCGGAAAGCGTCCACCTGCAGCGGAAATCAATTGTGTCAATAACAACAAAGTTTGTGAAAACAGCCTTATTTAAAAAGCAGCATTCTATCTAGTTATTCTTATGCTTATGGACTTCCATAGGACAAGGAGGGCTTCGAGAGCATTTGCATCACACGAAGTAAATGTAAAGCATTTTCAAGGATGTGCTGACCTCCATGTTCGCCACAGGAGTGGTATTTTCTAAAAGTATTTGATTTCAGGGCGCTTGCGCATTTTTTTAGGTAAGGTGGTGAGAATTTTGGCATTAACATTCTATTGGTATCCAAAGTGTGGAACTTGTCGAAAAGCGAAAAAATGGCTTGAGGAACACCAGATTGATTTCGAGGAGATTCATATTGTAGACAACCCACCCTCAAAAGGGCAATTAAAAGAAATGTATCAAAATAGTGGATTAGAATTAAAGAAATTTTTTAATACAAGTGGTCAAAAGTATCGAGAACTGGGCTTAAAGGATAAAATTGGTACATCAACAGAGGATGAATTACTAGATCTATTAGCCTCTGATGGAATGCTTATTAAACGCCCACTCACTACCGATGGAAGTAAGGTTACGGTTGGGTTTAAAGAAGATCAATTTAAACAAACCTGGGCTTAATAGTTTTGGATGTAAGACCTTACAAAGGACTTTTACATAATTTTGTTTGAGTGATTCTCAACAAAATAGCAAGAACTAATTCATAAAATAACGATTTAATGGAGGGTACAAAATGAGCACACCTAAAGATTTACGTTATTCTGAAGAACATGAATGGGTAAAAGTTGAAGGAGATAGAATACGCATTGGAATTACAGATTTTGCACAATCTGAGTTAGGAGATATCGTATTCGTTGAACTTCCAGAGGTTGGTGACGAAATTCAAGCAAATGAGCCATTTGGAAGCGTTGAGTCCGTTAAAACAGTATCTGAGCTTTATGCTCCACTTAGTGGTAAAGTTGTTGAGGTTAACGAAGATCTTGATGATAGCCCAGAATTCGTCAATGAATCTCCATATGAAAAAGCATGGATGATTGTTGTAGAGCCTGCAAATGCTGGTGATGTTGAGAACCTCATGACAGCTGAACAGTACGAAGAAATGATAAATGAAGATTGATTTTCCAAAAAGAGCTGGTATTTCATTACCAGCTCTTTTTAATTGTATTTTTCTGTGTGGTAACTGACAGAATGAAGTTTCGCTGAATGGACACTCTAAAATTAAATACCAACAATGGAAGGGTGTTTAAAAATGGTATTGAAACGAACACGAATTGAAGTGACTGATCGAGTCATTGGAAAACTTGGAAATGATGAAATGACATTATTTGTAGAAAAGGAACCTATTGGTAAGATTAGATTTACGAGTCAAGGTGCACAATATGAGCTAAAGCAAGGATTTGAGCAGGAATCAAATAAAATTTTTACCTATGCAGATGTAACGACCAACCCAGATATGAAGTATGTCGATTGTGATGATGAAAATGGTTGGTGCTAAAGACAGTGGAAACCCACTGTCTTTTTTTCCACAATGTTTCCATGTGATTCACCAATCTTTAATCTTTTCTATAAAATGAAGGAAAAGCAGTTGTACACATCGAATAGAAAGAAATAACAGATAAAATGTACACTCGAAATAAGGTGATGAAATGGTGGCTTTTGACGATATTGAGAAAGTAATTATTGTTGAGGGGAGAACCGATAAAAAGAAAGTAGAAACAGTTGTGAATGAGCCGGTTGAAATCATTTGTACGAATGGAACGATTAGTATATCAAGATTAGATGAACTAATCGAGCATTTGTTTAATAAGGATGTCTATATATTAGTAGACGCTGATCGTGCTGGAGAAAAACTACGAAAGCAATTTAAACGCGAATTTCCTGAAGCACGACATTTATTTATCGATAAATCATATCGTGAAGTAGCAACAGCCCCTGAACAGCATATTGCAACAGTTCTTCTATCAGCAAATATAGACGTACATGCAGAATATTTATTATAGAGATATAAGCATGGATGATACATTACTTTAAAAATCGTGTTACAATATGATGCAAAACAAATATAAAGGTTGAAGTATAAGATGAAAGAATGGAATGAAAGAGAAATTAACGATCGACTTGCCAATACAGAAGAATTTTGGCTTTATTTATATACACCAATGTGCGGAACTTGCCAAGTTGCATCTAAAATGATAACAGTAGTGGATGAATTACTCCCTCATGTAATAATCGGGAAAAGTGATCTCAATTATTTACCTCAAAAAGCAGTGGAATGGCAAATTGAAAGTGTACCTTGCTTAATGCGTATTAAAGAAGGGCTGGCATTGGAGAAGTACTATGCATTTCGATCGATCCCATACTTATTAGAGGTCATCTCTAAAGAATAAAACAACGCCTTAATTGGCGTTATTTAATTGCGATTTTATGTGGTAATCCATCAGAATATGACGTATTTCCTGGGCAATTAGGAATATAGTTTGTTGTATTTTTAATAATACTGTCTAATTTTGTGTTTACATGACAAATAACAGGAAATTGTGAATTTAGCTTTTTTTCTAATAATTAATATTGACTTATACAAGAAAAAGGGTTACCATCGTATTAATTCATAAGAAATTAAAATTAAATATTAATCTTATCAAGAGTGGCGGAGGGAATGGCCCTATGAAGCCCGGCAACCGGTAACTTACACGGTGCTAAATCCAACAGACTATAAGTCTGAAAGATAAGAAGAGAAATCATACATACACCCTCTTCTTATTGAAGAGGTTTTTTATTTCTACTCTTTTCTAAAAGATTGTAGTGTCGTTTGGGTGATATCGTGTAAAAACTACCTGGTAAATATAACAACAATGTCTGCGCAAACAGCCTTTATTTATTAAAAAATAGGGAGAGATTCTAATGAGCGAAAAACAAAAGAATTATAGACCAGAAACAATTGCGATACATGGAGGACTAGAAGCAGATCCAATAACAGGTGCTAGAGCTGTACCAATCTATCAATCTAATGCATTCAAATTTAATACAACTGAGCATGCAGCAAATCTATTCGGTTTAAAAGAGAATGGATATATCTATACACGTATTCATAATCCAACAACAACTGTATTTGAAGAAAGAGTTGCACAATTAGAGGGTGGGGTCGGTGCGTTGGCTGTTTCAAGTGGAATGGCAGCAATCACGACAGCTATTCTAAATATTGCAGGTGCTGGAGATGAGATTGTATCAGCTTCTACACTATATGGTGGAACGTATAACCTATTCGCAAATACGCTTCCTAAGTATGGAATTAAAACGCATTTTGTAAAACCCACTAACTCAGAGGATTTCCGTCAAGCTATAACTCCAAATACAAAAGCGATCTTTGCAGAGACGATTGGAAATCCAAGTTTAGATGTCCTTGATATTGAAGCCGTTGCTAATATTGCTCATGAGGCAGGGATTCCATTAATTGTTGACAATACCTTTTCTACTCCATATCTGTGCAGACCGATTGAGCATGGGGCAGATATTGTTATTCATTCAGCTACAAAATGGCTATTAGGTAATGGAACAACAATGGGAGGAATTATTGTAGATGGTGGTAAATTTGATTGGAATTCACCGAAATTCCCAGGTTTCACAACACCAGATCCAAGCTATCATGATTTAGTCTATGCTGAAGCGCTTGGACCAGTCGCTTTTATTATTAAAGCAAGAGTTCAACTACTTCGTGATACTGGGGCTGCTTTAAGTCCATTCAATGCATTCCAATTTAACCTAGGTCTTGAAACATTACATGTTCGTATGAAAGAACATATTGCAAACACAAAAAAGGTAGTTTCCTATCTTAAAAACCATCCAGGTGTTGAATGGGTTCAATACCCTGGTGAAGAGGATCATCCTAATAAACAATTAGCTGATAAATATCTACCAAAAGGTGCAGGATCCGTTGTTATCTTTGGTATCAAAGGTGGAAGAGAAGCTGGTGAAAAACTAATCAACAGTGTTGAACTTTGGTCACATGTTGCAAATGTCGGTGATGCAAAGAGCCTAATCATTCACCCAGCTAGCACCACCCATCAACAATTAAGTTCAGAAGACTTAAAGGCATCTGGTACAACAGAAGACTTAGTTCGCTTATCTATCGGTATTGAAAATATCGATGATATATTAGAAGACTTAGAACAAGCTATTAAAATAGCGAACGGTACAAGTTCAGCTTACACTGCAGAAAACGCATTAAAGTAAATGGATAAATTTTGTCACACCATTTCCATTGACAGCAATTGCTACTGATGATAATATAACCTTCATATTGTTTAGAATGAACGTTTAAAAGTAAATAGATTAGATACTCTTATTTAGAGTGGTGGAGGGATGTGCCCGATGAAACCCAGCAACCGTCAACATTTGTTGAAAAGGTGCCAATTCACACAAAGCAATAGCTTTGGAAGATGAGAGGAAGGAATTCATTTTATGGTGCCTTTCTGCTCTCTTTAGCAGGAAGGCATTTTTATTTTCTTTTTTAATTATTTGCTTACTCGCATAAACTAAACAAAGTCTTATGAGATGTATAGCTACAGGCGCCATCGGGTCTCTGGTCTAAGTCAATCGCTACGGAAGGTAAGAAACACCTTCTGTCAGTGCTCGTCTTATCCTTGTCGCCGATAGATGGGGTCAGCGCATTTCGATGAATAGAAGGTGTGACGATATGATAACACTTAAAAATGTGAAAAAGATTTATCAATCTAAAACAAATTCGGTTACAGCCGTTAACAATATTGACCTGGAAATTAATGAAGGAGAAATATTTGGAATCATTGGTTACAGTGGTGCAGGTAAAAGCTCCCTTATACGTTTATTAAATGGGCTTGAAGCCCCAACAGATGGTACAGTTATGGTTGCAGGTCATAACATTACGACCGTAAAAGGTAAAGCATTACGAGAAGCTCGAAAAGAAATAAGCATGATCTTTCAGCACTTTAACTTACTGTGGTCCCGTACAGTTCGCGAAAATATTTCCTTTCCACTTGAAATCGCAAAGGTGCCAAAACCAAAGCGAGAAAAACGAGTAGCAGAGCTAATTAAGCTTGTAGGATTAGAAGGCAGAGAAAATGCTTATCCATCTCAGCTAAGTGGGGGACAAAAGCAAAGAGTAGGGATTGCAAGAGCACTTGCCAACAATCCAAAAGTACTCCTTTGTGATGAAGCAACATCTGCGTTAGATCCAGAAACAACGGATTCTATATTAGACTTACTGGTTGATATAAATCAACGATTAGGGTTAACGATTGTGTTAATTACCCATGAAATGCATGTGATTCGAAAAATTTGTCACCGTGTCGCAGTCATGGAAAACGGAGAGATAGTTGAGCAAGGAAAAGTACTTGAAGTGTTCAAAAAGCCTAAAGCTAATATTACAAAGCGTTTTGTACAACAAGTTACAGAACCTGAAGAAACGAAGGAGACGATCGAACACCTCTTGGAGCAGTATTCAAGTGGAAAGGTCGTGCAATTAACCTTTGTTGGAAAGGCAGCTGAAACTCCACTAATTACGGATGTAATAAGAAGTTATGAAGTGAGTGTTACAATCATTCAAGGAAAAATTTCACAAACCCAAAGTGGATCTTATGGAACTTTGTTTGTACATTTTAATGGGGATACTAATGAAATTGAACAGGCTATCCAGTACATCCGTAAGCAACAGGTTGAAGTGGAGGTGCTGAGCCAATGATGGAAAAATACTTACCAAACGTAAAGTGGGAAAATGTGTGGGAATCGACGCTTGAAACATTGAGTATGACGGGGATATCCGTTGTTTTAACCTTTATATTCGGACTTATTTTAGGATTATTACTGTTCTTAACTTCTAAGGGAAATCTTTGGGAAAATAAAGTGTTGAACTCTGTTATTGCATCATTCGTTAATATTTTTCGTTCCATTCCTTTCATTATTTTAATCATTTTACTAATTCCGTTTACCAGTCTTATTATGGGAACGATGTTAGGTGTAAAAGGAGCACTACCAGCATTAATTATAGGTTCGGCACCTTTCTATGCAAGAATGGTTGAAATTGCTCTTCGTGAGATTGATAAAGGTGTGATTGAGGCAGCAAGATCAATGGGTGCAACGACAACGACAATCATCTGGAAAGTTTTAATACCTGAATCTTTGCCAGCGATTATTTCGGGTATCACCGTTACCGCTATTGCGCTAGTTGGTTATACAGCAATGGCAGGAACAGTGGGTGCAGGTGGTCTGGGCACATTGGCCTATTTGGAAGGATACCACCGCTCAAACTTAGATGTAACTTTTGTAGCAACTATATTAATATTAGTCATTGTATTTATCATTCAGCTTATAGGTGATATTCTCACTTCTATAATAGATAAACGATAAAAATGGAGGGAAAACTCGATGAAGAAGTTTTTACAGTCAATTCTAGTAGTAGCATTTGTACTAGCACTTGCTGCATGTGGAACAGCAGATGAAGAAGGAACAAAAGAAAACAACAACGGTGGAGCTGAAGGAGAATCCGAAAATGTAACCATTACAATCGGAGCTACACCAGTACCGCATGTAGAGATTTTAGAAGAAGCAAAACCTCTATTAGAGGAAAAAGGAATTACGTTAGATATTAAGGAATTTACTGATTATGCAATTCCGAATAGAGCTTTAAGTGAAGGCGACTTAGATGCAAACTATTTCCAACATATTCCTTACTTAAATAAAGAAGTTGAAGAAAAAGGCTACGAAATTGTAAACGCTGGTGGCGTTCATATTGAACCAATTGGTATTTTTACAAAAAAATACAAATCTATAGATGAGATTCCAGATGGCGCAACATTAATTATGAGTAATTCAGTTGCTGACCATGGCCGCGTACTTGCAATGTTAGAAAGAGAAGGGCTTATTACATTAAAAGAAGGAATTGAAAAAGTAAGTGCAACTCCTGATGATATCGTTGAAAATCCAAAAGAACTTAAATTTGAAATGGAACTTGATGCAGCGCTCCTAACAAAAGTGTATGAGGGAGAAGAAGGAGACCTAGTTGCAATTAACGGTAACTATGCACTAGATGCTGACTTAAATCCAACTACAGATGCTCTAATCGTTGAATCTCCAGAGGATAACCCTTATGTGAACATTATTGCGGTTCCTCAAGGTGAGGAAAATAGTGATGCGATTCAAACATTACTAGAGGTTTTAGGATCAGAAGAGATTACTAAATTTATTGAAGAAAAATATAGTGGATCTGTTATTCCAGCTAAAGAATAAGAGGAGAGGTTGACCAGTGGATGGTCAACCTTATATTTGTTTTATAAAGCAAATTTGGAGTAAATCCAAGGATATGAAAGGTATTTATTGGTTTGTTACTTATAATGGATCATTCATTTTCACTATGCCTTTTTCATTAGAGGAATCGAAGAATATACGTGAATACCGTATTTGAGGAAGTTTCAAGGTGATGTTACCATTATATTTGTATCCAACAAAAAAGAAGGGATTGGTTCGATATCAATCAAATCCGTTTGAATTATACGGGCGAAATGGAAAAGGCAATGCATCAGGCTCATGGGATTGGATATAAGGATTATTGTCAAAAATTAGACGAGCGCATGCGAATTGAGGAATGTCGTGAACGGGATTATAAAAAGAGTCTAACGATAGTAGCTCAAATTCATCGAATTATACAAAGGTAGAGTTATAAATCTAGTTCTAACCCAGTGTCAACATGCTGGGTTTTTTATTATATTGAATGAATTTATAGAATTAGTGAAAAATATATCCAGTATTGAGTAACGTAGCCCCTTCATCCTTACATATCTTTTTAAATTATGTTATCTTAGTGTTGGACAAGATTTAAGCGAAAATTTTCTCATTTAGCTCTCATATTTAGTCTTTTCAGACCAACCTAATTTAATAACCTTACATAATAGAAAATGTATTCCTGATGCCAAAGTGTAAAGGTTGATATCAGATTGAATTTGATATAAGATTGTAATGAGTATAAAATGAGAATGAAGTTTTGACTTAATTTGTCAATTCTATACAAATATTTTTTGTCTAATGGAGGTAGTTGTAATGGCAGGATCAACTTTAGTTATTAAGGATCTTCATGTCGAGATTGAAGGCAAGGAGATTTTAAAGGGAGTTAACCTTGAGATAAACGGTGGAGAAATTCACGCAATTATGGGACCAAATGGTACAGGTAAATCAACTTTATCATCTGCAATTATGGGTCACCCTAAGTATGAGGTTACAAAAGGTAGCGTTACACTTGACGGTGAAGATGTTTTAGAAATGGAAGTTGATGAGCGTGCACGTGCTGGTCTTTTCTTAGCAATGCAATATCCAAGTGAAATTGCTGGAGTTACAAATGCTGACTTCCTTCGTTCTGCAATTAATGCACGTCGTGAAGAAGGCGACGAAATCTCTCTAATGAAATTTATCCGCACTATGGATAAAAACATGGAAAAGCTAGAAATGGATCCTGATATGGCTCAACGTTACCTGAACGAAGGCTTCTCAGGTGGGGAAAAGAAACGTAATGAAATCCTACAATTAACAATGCTTGAGCCAAAGATTGCAATTCTTGATGAGATTGACTCAGGGCTTGACATTGATGCATTAAAAGTTGTTTCTAAAGGAATTAATGATATGCGCGGAGAAGAGTTTGGTTGCTTAATCATTACTCACTACCAACGCTTACTTAACTATATTACACCAGATAAAGTACATGTCATGATGCAAGGTCGTATCGTTAAATCTGGAGGACCAGAGCTTGCACAACGCCTAGAAGCAGAAGGATATGACTGGATTAAGCAAGAACTAGGAATTGAAGATGAAACTGTAGGTCAAGAAGCGTAAGCGTTAGGAGGATAATGATGACAATCGAAACGAAATTACCATTTGATAAAGATTATGTCAGAGGTTATTCGTCTACTCTTGGTGAACCAAGCTGGCTTGCGGAACTTCGCTTACAAGCTCTTGAAAAAGCTGAAGATCTTCCAATGCCAAGACCAGACAAAACAAAAATTGATAAATGGAACTTTACACAATTTACAAATCATGTTGTGGAAAGTGCACCTTATAACTCAATTGACGAATTACCAGAAGAAATTAAATCACTTATTGATATTGAAGAAGAAAAGAATATATATATTCAACGTAATAACACTCCAGCATTTATTTCTCTTACAGAAGAGGTAAAAGCAAACGGCGTTATTTTTACAGATATTCATACAGCTGCTCGTGAACATAGTGACCTTCTTCAAAAGTATTTTATGACAGAAGCTGTTAAAGTGGACGAACACCGTTTGACAGCACTACATGCTGCGTTAGTAAATGGTGGGGCTTTTGTATATGTTCCTAAGAATGTTGAAGTAACTGTTCCATTACATGCAGTATTTATTCAAGACAACGGTGAAGCAGCTACTTTCAATCATGTTATTGTAGTGGCTGAAGATAATAGTTCTGTTACTTATGTTGAAAACTATCTTTCTACAACAGATTCTGTAGATACAATTGTAAATATTGTTTCAGAAGTAATTGTTGGTGCCAATGCAAAAGTAACATATGGAGCTGTTGATGCGTTAGCAACAGGAAACACTACTTATGTTGCTCGTCGCGGTGTAGTCGGTCGTGACAGTAAAATTGAATGGGCTCTTGGACTTATGAATGATGGTGATACGATTTCAGAAAACATCACTCATTTAGTTGGGGATGGCTCACATGCTGATTCTAAAACAGTTGTTGTAGGTAGAGGAGAACAAAAACAAAACTTTACGACTAACATTACGCACCATGGTAAAAATTCAGAAGGATATATTTTAAAACATGGTGTCATGAAGGACAGCGCAAGTTCGATCTTTAATGGTATTGGAAAGATTGAACATGGAGCTTCTAAATCAAATGCAGAACAAGAATCAAGAGTATTAATGCTAAGTGAGAAAGCGCGTGGGGATGCAAACCCAATTTTACTAATTGATGAAGATGATGTAACAGCAGGTCACGCTGCATCAGTTGGTAGGGTTGACCCACTACAATTATATTATTTAATGAGCCGTGGTATACCGCAAGAAGAAGCAGAGCGCTTAGTTATCCATGGATTCCTTGCACCAGTTGTAAAAGAACTTCCAATTGAAGGTGTTAAAAAGCAACTCGTAGAGGTAATTGAAAGGAAAGTAAGATAATGAATATCCAAGATATTCGCTCTATGTTCCCAATCTTAAATCAGGAAGTTAATGGCAGACCACTTGTCTATTTAGACAGTGCTGCCACTTCTCAAAAGCCCGTGACTGTTATCGAAACGCTTGATCGATACTACCGAGAATATAACTCCAATGTCCATCGCGGGGTTCATACTCTTGGTACAAAAGCAACCGATGCTTATGAGAATGCTCGTGAAAAGGTTCGTAAATTTATCAACGCTTCTTCTATTCAAGAGATTATTTTTACCCGGGGAACGACAACTGCGATTAATACAATTGCGGAAAGCTACGGGCGTGATAATCTCGTAGAAGGCGATGAAATTGTTATTACTTATATGGAACACCATGCTAACATTATTCCTTGGCAGCAAATTGCCAAACGCACTGGTGCGAAGTTGAAATATATTCCTCTGCAAGAGGATGGTTCAATTGA
Source organism: Bacillus nitroreducens (assembly GCF_964021195.1). Taxonomy (NCBI): domain Bacteria; kingdom Bacillati; phylum Bacillota; class Bacilli; order Caryophanales; family Bacillaceae; genus Bacillus; species Bacillus nitroreducens. Next base: position 1,958,065 of record NZ_CAXHYI020000003.1, read on the forward strand.
TCTTAAGGATGTTGAAGCAACAGTAACTGAGCAAACCAAAATTGTGTCTGTTATGATGGTTTCTAATGTACTTGGAACAATAAACCCAATCAAAGAAATTACTGAAATTGCACATCGAAATGGAGCAATCATGGTCGTTGATGGCGCACAAGCTGCTCCACATATGAAAATAGATGTAAAAGACCTGAACTGTGACTTCCTTGCTTTTTCTGGCCATAAAATGTGCGGACCAACGGGTATTGGTGTATTGTATGGTAAAAAAGAATTGCTTGAAAAAATGGAACCAGTTGAAACTGGTGGCGAAATGATTGATTTCGTAGATCTTTACGAATCTACGTGGAAAGAGCTTCCTTGGAAATTTGAAGCTGGAACACCAATCATCGCTGGCGCAGTCGGACTAGGTGCTGCAATTGACTTTTTAGAGGATATTGGCCTAGATAATATTTTAGAATATGAACACAATTTAGCTAATTATGCGATGGAACGTTTATCAGAGATTGAAGGACTTACGATTTATGGTCCAAAACATCGTGCTGGATTGGTCACATTCAATATTGAAGATGTACACCCACATGATGTTGCTACAGTCTTAGATGCAGATGGTATTGCGGTCAGAGCAGGTCATCATTGTGCTCAACCATTAATGAAATGGCTAAAAGTGTCTGCTACTGCTCGTGCAAGTTTTTACCTCTATAATACTGAAGAAGAAATTGATAAACTAGTTGAAGGACTCATAAAAACAAAGGAGTATTTCAGCAATGGATTCTAGGATAAATCTTGATACCTTGTACCGCCAAGTGATTATGGATCACTATAAAAAGCCTCGCAATCGTGGAGTTATTCAAGATGGTGCTTTAACGATTGACATGAATAACCCAACCTGTGGTGACCGCATCCATCTCACTTTAAAGGTTGATGATGGAATTGTTCAAGATGCAAAATACGATGGTGAGGGATGTTCTATCTCTATGTCATCTGCATCGATGATGACCCAAGCGATAAAGGGCAAAAAAATTGAAGATGCACTAAAAATGTCACAAATCTTCTCAGAAATGATGCTAGGAAGAGATTATGATGATAGCATTGATTTAGGAGACATTGAAGCACTTCAGGGCGTTTCAAAATTCCCTGCACGAATTAAATGTGCAACATTAGCATGGAAAGCAATGGAAAAGGGATTTAAGAACGAACAAAATGAATCGTGAGTGAAGAACTCTAATCGTGGTTAGAAGTATCTCTCACAAGAATGGAGTGAAGTAGAATGGCAAAGAAAATGCCTGAAATTGGCGATTATAAATATGGCTTTGCAGATAAAGACGTTTCCATCTTCCGTTCAGAACGTGGTTTAACAAAGGAAATTGTTGAAGAAATTTCCCGCATGAAGGAAGAGCCTCAATGGATGTTAGATTTCCGCCTTAAATCCTTAGAGCACTTCTACAATATGCCTATGCCACAGTGGGGTGGAGACTTAAATAGCTTAAACTTTGATGAGATTACGTATTATGTAAAACCATCCGAGAAATCTGAAAGATCTTGGGATGAAGTTCCTGAAGAAATCAAAGCTACATTTGATAAATTAGGAATCCCAGAAGCGGAACAAAAATATCTTGCTGGGGTTTCAGCACAGTATGAGTCAGAGGTTGTATACCACAATATGAAGGAAGACCTTGAAGATCTAGGAATCGTATTTAAAGATACAGATTCAGCTCTTAAAGAAAATGAAGACATTTTCCGTGAGCACTGGGCAAAAGTTATTCCTCCAACAGATAACAAGTTCGCTGCATTGAACTCTGCTGTTTGGTCTGGTGGATCATTTATCTATGTACCACCAGGTGTAAAAGTTGATACACCACTGCAAGCATACTTCCGTATCAACTCTGAAAACATGGGGCAATTCGAGCGTACATTAATCATCGTTGATGAAGGTGCAAGTGTACACTATGTTGAAGGGTGTACTGCTCCTGTTTATACAACAAACTCACTTCACAGTGCTGTTGTTGAAATCATCATTAAGAAAGATGCTTATTGCCGTTATACAACGATTCAAAACTGGGCAAATAACGTGTTTAACCTTGTAACTAAGCGTGCGGTATGTGATGCCAATGCTACGATGGAATGGGTAGATGGTAATATTGGTTCAAAATTAACCATGAAATATCCAGCAGTCATCCTTCGCGGTGAAGGAGCTCGTGGTATGACACTTTCTATCGCGATTGCTGGTAAAGGTCAGCACCAAGATGCTGGTGCGAAAATGATGCACCTTGCTCCAAATACAACATCATCGATTGTATCGAAATCCATCTCTAAACATGGTGGTAAAGTAACATATCGTGGTATTGTACACTTTGGTCGTAAAGCAGATGGCGCGCGTTCAAATATCGAGTGTGATACGTTAATCATGGATAATCAATCAACTTCTGATACAATTCCATATAATGAAATCTTGAATGACAACATTTCACTAGAGCATGAAGCTAAAGTATCTAAAGTATCTGAAGAACAATTATTCTATTTAATGAGCCGTGGTATTTCTGAACAAGAAGCAACTGAAATGATCGTAATGGGCTTCATCGAGCCATTTACAAAAGAACTTCCAATGGAATACGCTGTTGAAATGAACCGCTTGATCAAGTTCGAAATGGAAGGTTCTATTGGTTAATAAGAACACATGCAATAACTCGTTTGAGAGCCTCTCAAGCGAGTTATTTTTATACATAAACGGGTTATATGATTTTAAGGTAAAAGACAGCTAACAGCTAGTCGAATGGAGGTGACTCCTATGATTTATATTGGTGTAACTGGTTGGGGAGATCATGATTCCCTATATGCGACAGGAACATCATCAGGTGATAAACTAAAGGAATATGCTGGTCATTTTCCAATTGTGGAAGTGGATGCATCTTTCTATGCTATCCAACCAAAACGTAATGTGGAAAAATGGGTGAGAGACACACCAGAGTCTTTTCAATTCATTGTAAAAGCGTATCAGGGAATGACTGGTCATCAGCGTGGTGAAATTCCGTTTAAATCGAAAAAAGACATGTTTGATGCTTTTCGTTTATCACTTGAACCGTATCAAAAAGCAAATAAGCTTTCCATGGTTTTATTTCAATTTCCACCGTGGTATGATTGTAAACGTGAAAATGTTGATTATTTAAGATGGTGTAAAAAACAAATGGGAGATATACCTGTAGCCCTTGAATTTCGCCATCAATCCTGGTTTTCACCACAATTAAAAGAACAAACGTTGCACTTCATGAAACAGGAAGGTTGGATACATAGTATTTGTGATGAACCACAGACAGGCTCTGGCTCTATTCCGACAGTCCTTCATCCAACAAATCAACAAAAAACACTTGTAAGATTTCACGGACGCAATGTACACGGTTGGACGAAGCCAAAGGCAGGTAACTGGCGTGAGGTGCGTTATTTATATAAGTACAATAGAGAAGAATTAGAAGAATGGGTTCATCATATTCAACAATTGAATCAAGCAAGTGAATCCATCTATGTGTTATTTAATAATAATTCAGGTGGAGATGCTGCAGAAAATGCAAAGCAATTTATCGATATGCTCGGAATTGAATACCATGGATTAGCTCCAAGGCAATTAGACTTATTTAGTGATTCTTAATTAACAATGCTAAGATAAGAAGGTGGTGAAGGAATTGATTGAAACATTACATATTTATCATACAAATGATCTTCATAGCCATTTTGACCGATGGCCAAAAATTACACAGTATATTACTGAAAAGCGACAACTTCACCGCCATAACGATGAAGAGATGCTTTTGCTTGATATTGGGGACCACATTGACCGATTTCATCCAATTTCAGAAGCTTCGTACGGAAAAATAAATGTAAAACTTTTAAATCATTTGAAATATGATTATGTGACAATTGGAAACAATGAAGGAATTACAATGTCCTATGATCACTTAGATACCCTGTATGAAAATGCTGAATTTAAGGTGTTGCTTGCGAACCTTTTTGATCGAAATGGAAATTTGCCAGACTGGGCTCAGCCCTATGAAATTCACGTGATGCCAAGTGGTTTTAGAATAGGAATTATCGGTTTAACTGTTCATTACATTGGTTTATATAAATTGCTCGGTTGGAACATTAAAGATCCTTTCGTTGTGTTGCGTGAAACCCTAAATGAATTAGAAAATAAAACTGACATGATTTTGTTAATGTCACATTTGGGAATTAATGAAGATGAACAAATTGCCAGAGAATTCCCGGAAGTTGATATCCTGCTAGGCGCACATACACACCACCTCTTAGAAACAGGGAAAAGAATCAACAATACCTTGCTATGCTGTGCTCAAAAGTACGGAAATTATATCGGACATGTTACTTTAAAAATTGATACAGTGCATAAAAAACTGATCGAAAGTGATGCAAGCGTAATTCCAACCAAATTACTTCCAGAAAGCCAGGAAACGAATGAAATCCTATCCTGTTTTCTTCAAGAAAGCAAGCAAGCGTTACAAGGAGATGTAATTGCAAGAATTGATGAACCTCTCATTAGTGACTGGTTCTCGGAAACTTCGTTTTCAAGGCTATTAGCTCAAGTAATTCGAGAATGGTGTGATGGGGATGTATCAATGGTAAACTCGGGACTATTGCTTGATTCGCTTCCAAAAGGAGAGGTAACAAGAGAGGACCTTCATCGAATCTGCCCTCACCCAATCAACCCATGTAAGGTTTGGGTAAAAGGGAATGAACTAAAGGAAATCATTTTACAAGCAAACACTGAGAAAATGGAGCAACTTAAAATTAAAGGCCTAGGTTTTCGTGGAAAGGTCATGGGCAAAATGGTGTATGACGGATTACAGTTTAAGACAATAAAAAGGGCAGATGGCTTAGTCCGAATCACTGAAATTAAAATCAATGGTGAGGATCTTGACCCTGACAAAACATATTCACTTGCAACTATAGATATGTTTACTTTTGGATTACTGTTTCCTGTCATTCGAGATGCGAAAGAAAAAAAGTATTACATGCCAGAATTTCTGCGAGATTTATTAGCTGAAAAGATCAAACAAATTGGCCACATGCTCTAAGGAGTATGGAGCTAGAACCTAAGGTAGTAGCCAAATATAGGGCTTTGACAGCACCCAATTCTAACACATATCCCTTTTCCAATACATAAATTAGTAAGGAAAGGAGTGTGCTAGGAATGGTCTCAATGACACCAATCGTAATTGATAATCATCAATTTACAGCCATTACCGTTAAACTTCCTAAGACAAATTTTATGGCAGTAACAAATGAAAATGGCTATATTATGTGTGGAGCACTCGACGTTGCACTGTTAAATGATAAGCTCAAAGAGCGAGGTATCATTGCTGGTAGGGCAGTTGGTGTTCGAACAATCGAGCAATTACTGGATGCCCCTCTTGAATCAATTACGTTTGAAGCGGAAAAACGAGGCATCACAGTTGGTATGAAAGGCAAGGACGCCTTATTAAAAATGGTTTAAAACTATCTTATGACAAGAACAACTGAAATGCTTTTCACTATAAATTGAAGATTATTGATGCATTTAAAAAGTTATCGTACATCCCACCTTACTTGCATACAAATAGCTTGTGAGGGGGGATTTTCGTTTGGCAAAATATAGAGGTCGCCTACAGCTTAGAAGGAGAGGGCCCTTGCCTTTTCGATACGTTTTTTTATTAACAATTGTTTTTTTTATCCTTTCAACTGTAATCGGGGTATATATTGTGAACAAAGCGATAGAACCCGCACTCATGGCATATGCAGAAAATGAAACAAAGAAAATGGCTGCAACTGTAATAAAAAATGCAATTAACCAACAAATAAATGATGATGAATTGAACCAAGAGGAATTAAGCATTTTTCAGACTGATGATAACGGAAAAGTAATTAGCTATAACACACAAGTCGTTAATCAAATGGCAACAAAAACACTTGGAAATATAGAAAGATATTTAAAGCATGTAAATGAAGGGGAACTAAACCAACTAGAGTACCCAGATTTAGAAATTGAAACCGATGAGAGAACTGGACAAACAGGATTTGTATTTAGAGTTCCACTTGGAGAAGCAACAAACAACGCAATCTTAGGAAATTTAGGTCCAGAAATACCAATTTACTTTCATATGATTGGATTTGGAAAAACAACACCACAAGGAAGAATTGATGAGTGGGGTATTAATAATGGGTGGTTCCAGTATAATGTGTTGGCAACAGTAACAATGCAAGTTATTTTACCTTTTAAAACAAGTGAAGTAGAAATAGAAACTATCATACCTATCATCAATCAAAATATTATGCATGAAGTTCCGCAATTTTATAACAATGGTGGTGAAACATCACCATCTATTGAGTTTCCTCCAAATTAACATTAATTACTATATTGGTATAGTTGATTAATAGAAAGATATACGCTATACTACAGTAGGACTAAAAAACTTCATATATCACCTTATCGGATCGATGGGGTAGAGGTGCGGAAAATAAGAGTAGGCTATGTGAGGATGACAACAATGATCATAGTTGAAAGGATATTTCGCCGAAGCAAAAACAAACGCGTCAACGTTATTTTTGTTGGGGTTGCCTTGAAAATAGGTAACACTGTCATTATAGAAAGATATCTATAATGGAGGGCTACTGATCGTGATGGAGGATAACATAACATTACTAAGAGTAATGATAGTTATTTTCTATCATTTACTCTTTTTTTTTCGCGAAAATGAGTATCTTCTTCACTTCTCCTGCCCTCCATAAAATTTTATTTTGGAGGAACACGTCATGTCTGGAACCATTTATTCAATTATCCCACCCATTATTGCTTTACTTATGGTTGTTTTAACACGTCGAGTTTTACTGTCTTTGGGAATAGGTATTGTTTCCGCTGCATTTGTATTACATGGAAATGTCCTAAAGGAAGAGGGAGTAGAAACTTGGCTACAAGACATCTTTCTCACCATTTGGACAAGTATAAAATCCGTATTTGTGTCTGACGGCGCATTAAACTCTTGGAATGTATATATCATTTTATTTCTATTTATATTAGGAATTATTACAGCCTTTATATCAATTACAGGTGGTAGTCGGGCCTTTGGAGCTTGGGCACAAACAAAAGTTAAAACAAGAACGGGCTCACAGTTACTAGCAGCTGTTTTAGGAATCCTGATTTTCATTGATGACTACTTTAATGCTTTGGCAGTCGGCCAGGTTAGCAAGCCAATTACAGACCGCAATAAAGTATCTCGTGCAAAACTTGCATATATCATTGACTCAACATCTGCGCCAATTTGTGTTGTATCTCCAATTTCAAGTTGGGGTGCATATATTATTGCAATTTTGGCTCCTATTTTAGCAACACATGGTTTAACGGAGTATTCACCATTATCTGCATTTATACAGATGATACCAATGAATTTATATGTAATGATTTCTATTTTAATGGTGATTGCTGTTGCTATTTTCAATATTAATCTCGGTAGTATGAAAACTCACGAAAATCGTGCAATCGAAACAGGAGAACTTACAGATCCAGAAAAACCAGTTCTGGGAGAATTAAAGCAAGAATTACCTCAAAGTGAAAAAGGTACTGTTGGTGACTTAGTGTGGCCAATTGTAGCGCTAGTTGTTGGTACTGTGGGCTCTCTCATTTGGACAGGTTATAAAGCTTCTGAAGGCAAGGTAACGATTTTTACCATTTTTGAAAATACGGATGTAACTAGGTCGCTCTTAAACGGTGGAACTTTGGGTATTATTGTTACACTTATTTTGTTCTTTGTTCAAGTCTATTCGAAAAATACGTTATCTATTGGACTTCTTCCTAAAGGGATAATCGAAGGTATTAAATCGATGCTTCCAGCTGTTTATATACTTATTTTTGCTTGGGTAATAGTTGATTTAATTGGACAGATTGAAACAGGAAAATATCTAGCGGGTCTTGTCGAAAACTCTAACTTAAATACTGCCTATTTACCTGTGATTTTATTTGTTGTAGCAGGCTTCATGGCTTTTGCGACAGGAACGTCTTGGGGCACGTTTGGGATGATGCTTCCAATTGCTGGGGACATTGCGGCTGCTGCAGATATTCAGTTATTACTTCCAGCCTTAGCGGCAGTACTAGCTGGTGCAGTCTTTGGTGACCACTGTTCACCAATATCGGATACAACAATCTTATCGTCTACAGGTGCGGGGAGCCATCATATCGATCACGTGATGACACAGCTTCCATATGCAATTTCATCTGCAGTTATTGCTGGTATTGGCTATGTTGTGCTAGGTCTAACGGGCAATACATTATTTGGATTGTTTACTGCTTTAGCATTATTTATTTTGTTTGTTTTCATCATGAAAAATAAGCAAAAAGTTTAAAATTGTTATCCTATTTTACAAGTAAATCTAAATTAATACGTGTGAGGCATGGGAAATAGAACCATAGCCTCACTTTTTTATATTGTAATTTGAATTAGAAAATAACTTTTGACATAAGGTTCTAGACTGGCTATACTAATAAATAGATTATAATAAATAATCTGAAAATATAAAAATTTCCAACATAGCCTTAGTACTAAATGACTATTACGGTAACGGGCTAAAGTGGAAAAGGGGAGGTTTATTTATGGATAATCGTCCACAGTGGGGGACGCGACTAGGATTCATTTTAGCTGCAGTTGGTTCGGCGGTCGGGTTAGGAAACATTTGGAGATTTCCAGCGGTTGCGTATGAAAATGGCGGCGGTGCATTCTTTCTTCCATATTTATTTGCCTTACTGACTGCCGGAATTCCATTATTAATTATGGAGTTTACTATTGGGCACAAATATCGCGGTTCTGCCCCTCTTTCTCTCTCAAAAATCAGTAAAGGGAAAGAGTGGATCGGCTGGTGGCAGGTGGCGATTTCATTTGTTATCGCAACATATTATGCAGTCATTGTTGCTTGGGCTATGTCGTATTCTGTCTTTTCTTTTGGTCAAAAATGGGGAGATGATACTGGTGGCTTCCTTATGGGTGAGTACTTAAATCGAATCGATTTAGCAGGAGGCGAGATAGGCCAATTTGGTAGCATTGTGCCTGGGGTGTTCATTCCACTGGTAATTGTTTGGGTAGTTGCATTAGGTGTTTTATTCGCAGGTGTGAAAAGAGGAATCGAACTTGCAAACAGAATTATGATTCCTACATTATTGGTCTTATTTTTAATTATTGTTATACGTGCTGTTACCTTAGATGGTGCTGCTGAGGGCTTACATGCATTCTTTACACCGGATTGGTCTAAAATTGCAGATGGTAAGGTTTGGGTAGCGGCTTATGGACAAATATTCTTTAGCTTATCAATTGCTTTCGCTATTATGATAACGTATTCAAGTTACTTGCCGAAAAAATCAGATATTACAAATAATGCATTTATAACAGGATTTGCGAATTCAAGTTTTGAATTATTGGCTGGTATCGGGGTATTTAGTATTTTAGGATTCATGGCTGCTTCACAGGGCGTAGGTGTAGATGAAGTTGTTTCAGCTGGAGTCGGGTTGGCTTTCGTTGTATTCCCACAAATTATTAATGAACTTCCAGCATTCAATGGATTTTTTGGTTTCTTGTTCTTTGGATCACTTGTATTAGCTGGATTAACGTCCTTGATTTCAATTGTAGAAACATTTGTTGCAGGGGTACAAGAGAAGTTTAACATTTCACGTACTAAATCAGTTGCATACGGTGGTGGATTAGCAGCTTTATTATCCTTAGCATTTGCTACACAAGGTGGACTATTTTTCTTAGATGCCGCTGATTATTTCATTAACAACTTCGGTGTTGCTTTAGCAGGATTATTTGAGGTTGTTGCAATTGCTTGGTTTGCAAAAGAGCTTAAAAACCTTCAAAGCCATGCTGATGGGGTTTCAGATATTAAATTAGGTGCGTGGTGGAGAATTAGTTTGGGAGTTATTACACCTGTCGTTTTAGGTTATATGATGTTCGATAATCTTCGTCAAAACCTTACAGCTGAGTATGAAGGATATCCAAGAGAGTTTTTATTTACCTGGGGATGGTCAGTTGCAATCGGTGCGATTTTAATTGGAACACTATTCACAGTTAAAAAGTGGAATACTGCCCGTGTTGAAGTGAAATCTGGTAAGGGGGTATCACAATAATGGGTACTAGTGCAATCGTTATGATGATTATCGGAATTATAATTATCTGGGGAGGATTGGCGGCAAGTATTACGAACGCCATTAGTAAATCTAAACAAACAAAGTAGGACATAGGATATAAAAAGTGGGTCAATATATAGTACGGAACAAAGGCTGTGGTGATTAATACCACAGCCTTTGTTATTTCTAGCGCTTTCTAGATTTACGTTCTTCTCTTTCCCAGGCGCGTAAATGTGGATAGGGGTCAAAAGACCATTCCGTATATCCATTATCTTTGTACATCCCGTAATGAAGATGTGGAGGGAATTTTCCTGCTGTTCCCGGTGGGCCATATCCTGAGCTGCCGACTGAACCAATGATGGTACCAGGTTCAACAACCTGTCCAATTGCAATATCTTTAGCAAACCCATTTAAATGTGCGTAGTAGTGATATGTGTTATTGATATCTCGAATGCCAATTCGCCAGCCACCAAATCGGTTCCAACCCTTCATTTCAACAATTCCATATGAAGTTGCTCTTACTGGTGTTCCATAGCTTGCAAAAATATCCGTACCTTCATGCATTCTTCGGCCACCCCAGCCACGCGCATCTCCCCACGTATTTTTATAACTGTGATTATAGCCAAGCGGGACTGGAAACGCATGTTTATCTAAATCGAGTGTGCCGTATGTTGAATATATTTTGGCGATTCCCATAATGAGCGAGACTGACTTGTCTCGTTTGTAATAATCCCATAAACCAATTTTAAAATTATCAGGGTCGTTTCCATAGGCTAGAACTTGTTCGGCAATCGTCATCAGGATGTCTTCATCATTCGTTTGATCAGCAACACCGTCCCCGTTTCCATCCAGTCCAATGCCTCCAAAAAGCTGAATGCTATAAGGATTGGAGTCATTTGGATTCGGATTTAATGCTCCCGCCCAAACTTCAGGTTTGATATAGATTCCGATTAGACCCGTTTCCCTAGGAATGTCCTTGCGAGCACGACGAATGCTTCTTTCATATTGGTCGATTGCTGCATAGTAATACCATGGGATCTGGGTTACTGTTTCCATTTTTGTATAGAGGTTCATTCGTTCTTGAAAGATATTTTGTTGCTCTTTTTTTGTATTTTCACTTGCCATTGTAGGGGTACCCGTTAAAAGTAAACATATAACAACTACTATTCCAAGGGTTCTTTTCACAGCTCAAAAGTCTCCTTTCTTTAGATTAGACAGGATCTTGATCTATTCATATTGTTACGTATTGTATAGGAGTTAAATTAGGTTTTATAAAAGACTCTTCCAAGTTAGTTTGCTATATCGTCGAGTTTTCATAATCACTAATTGTTGGAAACCTAGAATTTTTCTAATAATCGAATACTTGGATTCTTACCTATGTTATGAGTATAATAGTGTTAGCCTTTGCATTGGAGTGATAATGTATGTCAAAAAAACAAGAATATCTTAGAAAACCCGAATGGCTAAAAATAAAATTGAATACAAATGAAAGCTATACAGGCTTAAAGAAAATGATGAGGGAAAAGCAACTACATACTGTATGTGAGGAAGCGAAATGCCCCAATATTCATGAATGTTGGGCTGTACGTAAGACGGCTACATTTATGATTCTTGGTGATACGTGTACCCGTGCTTGTCGCTTTTGTGCGGTTAAGACTGGGCTTCCAAATGAATTGGATTGGGCAGAACCAGAGCGCGTAGCAGATTCTGTCGCAATGATGGGATTGAAGCATGCTGTGATTACAATGGTTGCGCGTGATGACTTGAAAGATGGGGGAGCAGCAGTATTTGCTGAAACCGTTCGTGCGATTCGAAGAAAAAGTCCATTTACATCAGTTGAAGTTTTACCTTCAGATATGGGTGGAGTTTACGAAAATTTAAAAACGTTAATGGATGCAAAACCCGATATTATGAATCACAATATTGAAACAGTTCGCCGACTTTCTGACCGCGTTCGTGCGCGTGCAAAATATGAGCGCTCACTTGAATTTTTACGTCGTGCAAAAGAAATAAATCCAGATATCCCAACAAAATCAAGTATCATGATTGGACTTGGTGAAACGAAAGAAGATATCATCGAAACAATGGATGACCTTCGTGCGAATAATGTGGATATTTTAACAATTGGGCAGTACTTACAACCAACGAAAAAGCACTTAAAGGTTGAAAAATACTATCATCCAGATGAATTTGCAGAATTAAAAGAGATTGCTTTAAGCAAGGGGTTCAGCCATTGTGAATCTGGCCCACTGGTACGTTCTTCTTATCATGCAGATGAACAAGTAAATGCAGCAAAAGCAAATCAACAAGTAAAACAAGCATAAAAAGGGGAGAACCCCTTTTTTGTTTGGAGAAAAACTTCTATGGATCATCTCAATTGGATAAAAATCTGTTAAGGACTTTTAGCCTTCAAGATCCAAACAGGAAAGGAAGTGAAGAACATTTCTCCCGATTACTTAGCAAGAAATGTCCTTCATCCTTTCCGTCTTAGTTGGTACCTTTGTTTAAGAGATCTTTTCCAAATTCCCTTTTTTGTTTAATGCCAGGAGTATCGTGTTCGTGTTCAAATTCATCATCACTTTGAACGCTTGGGTTTTCAAGAAAGTCTTGGTGATCCTTTGCCCTGCGTTCATACTCAGGGTTAGGCCCACCTTCCATTTCTCCGTTTTCATTTTCCCCATCACTTACTTTGTATCCTTGAGGAGATTTGATCATTTGTTTTATCGTAGATGTAATGATTTGATCAATATTACGGCTATCAGAGTCGAGTCTGCCAAATCGTTCAATTTGATCCATCATAGTTGGATCGTCTGAAACATACACATGATAAAACCTTGGAACAACAGAAAGGGCTGCTCGTTTAACCTGATCGGCAACGAGGACACGGTCCTTCGCATCCGTTTCGTATGCTACCAGGACTTCTTCATCGGTAACAAGAGTACCAACGTCATTTACATTTGGAATGGTGGTACAGATTTTACTGATTAAATCCGCAACACTTTCTCGATCCATTGTTGGCATTGTATTATAAACACTCGCATCTCCAGGGACTGGGTTCTTTTGGTGACGAACATAGCCAAAGTTCGTCATTTCTTTTCCATCATTCTTAACCCCTCTTGCATTGTAAAGCTCATTTTGGTCGACACGATATATCTTATTTCCACTCTCATGATAAACTCCAGCATTGTCATCTGAAGCTCCACATGCAGTTAATGCGCTTAATGCTAATAAACCTGAAATGATCGTGTATTTTTTCAAGCTCTACACCTCCTCATTTGTAGGTTGACCATTTTATAAAAAAATTCGCATAGTAATTGATGGGTTGATTGGCTATAATGGTTATATAATAAGGGGTGTGAAGTAAAAGTGATTACCATTAACAATAGTACATATGAACTTGTTGATGAACTTAAAGGTGGATTTAATGAAGAGGCCTTTCGTGCGAGATATAGTGACATCCTTGCGAAATATGATTATATTGTCGGTGACTGGGGATATGAGCAGTTACGTCTAAAAGGTTTTTTTGATGATAAAAACCAAAAAGCGTCTTTCGATACAAAAATTAGTACTCTTTCCGAATATTTATACGAATATTGTAACTTCGGTTGTGCTTATTTTGTTTTAAAAAAAGTAAAAAAATAAGTACAGGCTAACGTCCTGTACTTTCAGAGTGTAGACAAAGTCAAAAACTTGACTTTGTCTACACTCATTTTTATAGGAAACACTAGTAGGATTCACTTTCCCAGACTGTCTTGAAAACGCTGGTCAGACAAGTCGCGCTCACTGATCGAAGACGCGAATAGAAGTTGTCTTCATGAACGGACGAGTGAGGCTAGAAACGAAGTATACGCGCGTTTGTCAATAGTCTGAAAGTACAGGCTAACGTCCTGTACTTTTTGATATGTCTTAATCATAAGGAGGTTCGGCATTTTCTTCCTTATCATCGTGTGTAGGGTGAGCACCAGGGAATTGTCTCGGTAGGTCCTGATGTAGTGATTTGAACTCATAGTTAAAGTTACTATACGTTCGCTGTCCATCTTTCCAAGGGGTGCTCTTGTTCTCTACAGGTGTATCCTTTCCTCGTTCAGTACCATAAGGCCCTTCTGGATACTCCTCAAAGGTAAGAAAGTTCCTCATCGTCTCCACATTTGAAAAATCGGTATACTTTATTTCTTCTTTATCTTTTTCTTTATCCGCCAATTGAAAACACCTCGCTTCTTACTACTAGTATTTTCAATCATTTACTGGTTCATGTCAGACAATTTCATACAGAAAAGCACGTAATTCTTCTGCTTCATCTTCGTTCAATTGATAAGCATGTTCAATATATCCAGGTTCATCAAGGTCATCTCTGCCAATAATAGCAAAACGGTTACTCAAGATATTTAAGACGATATGCTTGCCATAATAGCGATCAGATTTAAGAATCGCTAAATCATAACGTTGATGTTCTCCCATAAAGCTTACAAAGCGTGTTTGAGTATCAACCGTATCATCATATAAGTAAAAACGTTCAGTCATATAGGACTCCCCTTTGTTATAACAATTGTACATCAATCATATCAAAGGTTTTTTATTTAGGAAACGAATTCATGCACGATACAGTAAAAATTAGCTGGAATAAGAAAAATTCCTAATAAGGTCTCATCCACTAAAACATCTAGGGAGCTATCGTTTCACTTAACGAATGTAATCCTACTGCTGTATGTTTTACTTTATGGTAAAATAGTGATGGATGACGATAATAACTAGAAGGTGATACTGTGTATTTTGTAGACCGAGAAAAGATTGAAAAGACCCTTCTTTTTTACGAAGAAATGCTAGGATTAGTAGAAGTGGATGCAAAATGGACAAGCTCAATTGAAATGAAAGCGTTAGAGCGAATATCCCATTTATTAATTGAGGCTATTTTAGATGTGGGAAATTCAATGATTGATGGATTCATTATGCGCGACCCAGGGAGCTACGAAGATATCATTGATATTTTAGAGGATGAAAAAGTGGTTTCAACAGCGGTTGCAAATGATTTAAAAGAAATAATTCGCTTTCGAAAAGTGATTGTTCAAGATTACCTTGAAATTAACCATGATGAATTAATTTCGAATTTGCATAAGAATAAAGACAGCCTAGCCATTTTTCCACAAGCGGTACGAACCTATTTGGAAAATGAATTAGGACCTGTCTCAGCATTTAAAAACTAAAAAACGTGTGTTCAATTTAGAAGGATGAAGAGACCGCGTCGATAAGAACGTAACCGTGTTTCACAGTGTAGAGATGTGTTTTTCCAACGCGTCGAACATTTTAGGCGGTGAGCCGTACGAGTGAGAGTAAATCACTCCAGACAAACTCAATTTACAACAATCAGATGAGTTGGAAATTGGTTGAGTTCTTTGTCGATGTGTCCTATTCATCAGATCTTTTGAACATCTACTAAAAAGGTGATAAGAATAGTGAAAAGATATAAAGGTTACTTAATTGATTTAGATGGAACAATGTACCTAGGAACTGAGCGTATTAACGAAGCATGTGATTTTGTTAATGCTCTAAATGAGAAACAAATTCCATATTTATTTGTTACAAATAATTCATCAAGAACACCTGCTCAGGTAGCAGCAAAGCTTCGAGATTTTGACATTGCTTGTACGGAAGATCAAGTTTTCACAACTAGTCAAGCAACGGCCAATTATATGTATGACCTAAAGAAAGGGAATACTGTATATGTGATTGGTGAAGAAGGAATTCGAATGGCCTTACAGGATAAGGGCTTTATCATTCAAGAAGAAAATCCAGACTTTGTTGTGGTTGGGATAGACCGCTCGGTAACTTATGAAAAATTTGCACTAGCATGTTTAGCTGTCCGTAACGGAGCAACTTTTATCTCAACAAATGGTGATATTTCCATTCCGACTGAAAGAGGTTTTTTACCTGGAAATGGTTCTCTAACTTCGGTGGTTACCGTATCGACTACTGTTCAACCTATTTTTATAGGAAAACCTGAGAAAGTCATTATGGAGCAGGCTCAAAAGAAATTAGGTATTGCAAAAGAAGATACGTTAATGATTGGCGATTATTATGATACGGATATTAAAGCTGGAATGAATGCAGGTATCGATACATTACTTGTTCATACAGGCGTAACTACTCCAGAACTACTTAAAGGATATGATCGCCAGCCAACCTACGCAATCCACAGTTTAAAGGAATGGATGGAAAGAATTTAAAAACGCTCGACTGAGCGTTTTTCTTTTTAGCGTGCCCAGCAAGCCGTTAATTGCTAGTTGGTGGGAGTCCAACCTGAGTAAGTGCCAAGACGCTCAGTAGCTGACAGGCAACTGGTGGAGAAATCCTAAGGTTGAAGCCCTGTGACAAAGTAACTCTCGTAGAGAGTGCGAGCAAGCTAACAGGTTGTAACATGAAGTGAATCCTGCCGCCTCGTAAAAAGAGACCTTTAAATAAGGACAAAGAGAAGTCGAGACTGGTGAAAATAGGCGAAGACCATGGAAGGTGTGGAGAACTTGGAAATACAGCACCGAAGAATCTCTCGGGGTAAGGGGAACGACATGTTAGTAAAGTAGTTAACGGAACTGGGATACCCTCCTCGTCACTTTCTTACGAAAGTAAAGCAGAAACCTATAAGTGCAAACGAAATGGTGGATGGATGAGAGGGAGTCGGAGGGGGTCATAGTACCAATGATGACAACGACAACATAACGTTGTCTAGGGAAGGACGGCATAAGCCAATACCCTACTTTGTTCACAAGTTTAAAGGAGGTAAGAGTAGTGAATGCTGGAAAACTAGCTAACTACACCGATGTAAAAGCTCGAGAACTCTGGAAAACTTTATATCTTTGTGCCAAGGAAAATCCTACACGGCGATTTCATGCGTTATATGACAAAGTATATCGACCAGACATACTTGCAGAGGCATGGCGTAGAGTTAAGAGTAAAAAGGGAAGTGGCGGAATTGATGGACAAACGATTGAAAAGATTGTCCTAGAATACGGTGAAAGTAAGTTTATGAATGAACTTTATCTAGAACTCAAAGAGAAAAGATTTCGACCGAAACCTGTTAGAAGAACATATATCCCTAAAAGTGATGGGAAACAAAGACCGCTAGGTATCCCAACAATCAAAGATAGAATAGCACAAATGGCAATGAAAATGGTTATTGAACCTATTTTCGAAGCGGACTTCCAAGAATGCTCGTTTGGTTTTAGACCAAAAAGAAGTGCCCACAAGGCAATAGCGAAGATAAGAAAGACAAGCAAGAAATCCTATTGGGTAGTAGATGTTGATATAAAAGGTTATTTTGATAATATCAATCAAGATAAACTCATGAACCTTATTCAAATGAGAATTAGTGACAAAAGGGTTTTAAGTCTTATCCGCAGATGGCTTAAAGCTGGAATCATGGAAGATGGCCATTTCCGTGACTCCGTCACAGGCGTGCCGCAAGGTGGGGTCATTTCGCCGTTATTATCGAACATCTATTTAAATGTGTTGGATTCCATTTGGATAAAGAAATTCTCTCATTTAGGAGAGTTGATTCGCTATGCAGATGATTACGTGGTAATGTGTAAAACCAAGAAACAAGCACTTGAAACCATAGAAGTAATAAAAGGTATTATGTACAAACTTGACCTTACACTAAGTGCTGAGAAATCTAGATTGGTCAATATATGGGGTGACTCAGATGGTTTTGACTTTCTGGGATTACATCATAGAAAGTTTCCTGTAATGAACAGGGGAGGCTCTAAAATCTATGCCATGTCACATATTCCGACAAAGAAAGCAATGAAGAATATGAGATATAAAATTAAAGAATATACCGGGAAAAGGAATAAGCTTTTCCTAGATATGCTTGAATTGATAAAGGGACTGAATAGGAAGCTCCAGGGATTCAAGAATTACTATCTCATCTCACCAATCGCCAAGAAATGGCTCAACAGAATTGATTGGTATGTAATCGAAAGGTTAACGCTGTTTTGGAATAAGAAGAGAAATAAACGCAATAAACATAGTGGGATTGGTCAAGTTAATAAAATGACTCAACATACACTTGTGAAATTGGCAAAGTAAGGAAAGTACGTAAAGCCAAAGAAAGAAGAACATCGGAAAGCCGTATGAGGGAAAACCTCACGTACGGAATTGATGAGGGGAAGCAGGAAAAGAAATTGCCCTCCTATCTGGCTTAGTAAGGTGGAACACCCTGAAACCCGAAGACAAAGAAGGCAATATTTAATTCCTGTTTTCTACTCTACTATGAAAAAATAGGCCCAATTATAACAAGAGTACTACCGATTACGGTCAAGAATGTAAATGTTTTTAGGCGTCTCAACCAGCGCTTTACCATCGTTCTATGTAGAATTTGATCATCAAGATTTGTAAATTCTTTTCTAAAAGGAACTAGGATAAAAAGTGCCCATACTATAAAGATAAGACCTACGATTTTAAAGTACATGTTCATCTATATCCCCCTCTTTAAAAAAGTTCGGAAATTCAGTCTACGATTAGTAATCAATAAAAAAGACCAAATCTGGATTGATTTGGACTTTTCCCTTTTGTCTAGCACAAGGTGCCATCAAGCTAATCAAGTCAGAAGGCAACGCTTGTCGCCTAAGGCTGTGGACTTTGTGCTTTTTATTAATTAGTATTTGCTGCTCTATGTGCTAAACGACTTGATGCTGCAGCTGCAATTGCCCCTACAATGTCATCTAAAAATGTATGGCATTCTCCAGAAGATTTATCATTTAAACGTTTCAAGATACCAGGCTTTTTCTTGTCTATATATCCATAATTTGTGAAACCAATCGATCCATAGACGTTCACGATAGAAAACGCAAGGATTTCATCGACCCCATAAAGCCCTTCGTCAACTTTAATGGTTGACAATAGTGGCTCCTCAAGTAACCCTTGTTCAGCTAATTTGTCTAGTTGAATCCCTGTTAACACAGCATTTTGAATTTCACGTTTCGTTAAAACACGATCAACGTTATGAATACATTCCTCCATTTTTAACTCAGGGTGATATTTACTTTGAAGATAATATACTAGCTCTGCAATATCTTGGATGGTGACGCCTCTTTCCTCTAACCAACGTCTTGCAGTGCGTTCAATATCATTCATTTTATTTTCTTCACTCATATTGTTCACCTAATTTCTTCTGATTTCTAAATCAATTATTTCTAATATTTACTAGTTTACCACAAGTAATGGGGTTTTGTTTCATATAGATGGATTAGAAAGACAATTACGTAGTTACATAGTATGTGCGAGGAGTGATGATTTATGAACGAAGCACTTTATGAGAAATACAAATTGAAAGTGGATCGTTATATGCATGTATTTGGCTATGAAGCCATCCTTTATCGGAATATAGTATATTGTATTGTGCCAATACCAAATTTGGAACAAGAAGAATTGTTTGAAATGAAACATCTTAGTGATTATATGATTCAAAAAGGCGATATTCGCGTCGGTTCGATTTTACCAACAACAGATGGAAAATTGAGCACAAACATTGATAATAAAGAGATCGTGATCATTAGATGTCCTGCTTACAGCTATAGGATGCCCCATTCTATCGGATATGAATTAGCACGATTTCATAAGAGAGGGAGAAGCTTTCCTTATCAGATAAATAAAGTCAATCGAATCGGCCAATGGAAATACCTATGGGAAAAAAGAGTGGATCAAATGGAACTGTTCTGGAAGGAAAAAGTGAAACAACACCCAGAAAATCGTTTTGAAACATTATTTATTGAAGCATTTCCCTATTATTTGGGACTAACGGAAAATGCTATCCAATATCTCGTGGACACCGAAATGGATGAAACACCAACTACAATTGATTCTGCGACCATCTGTCACCACCGTTTTACACAACAAACATGGCATCAGGATTCCTACACAAAACTTCCAACAGATTGGGTGTTTGACCATTATACCCGAGATTTGGCAGAATTTATCCGCAGTCTTTATGTAAGTGGAGACACGCGGCAAAGCGGACTGATTGCCCACTTTTTACAAGAATATCAGCAGGTTTCACCCTTATCCACCTTTTCCTGGAGGCTTCTATATGCAAGACTCCTCTTTCCACTTCATTTTTTTGAGTGTATTGAAGGGTATTACATGTCAAAGTCTGATCAAGAGAGAGAAAAACAATCTCAACAATTAGACTCAATCTTAACTCATTCTAGCGACCATGAACGTTTTTTAGCCTCATTTTTATCAAATGTAGGCATTGGTGAGAAAAGGTTGAAAATTCCAAGTATTGATTGGCTTCAAAATTAAATAAATATGGTACTATAATATAAGATTCTTTAACAAATATTGCTAAGAGGTGGAATATGAAGAAACCATATGTGTTTATTACTAGAAAAATTTCCGAAAAAGTAATTCAACCATTGATGAATGTTGCAGATGTACATATGTGGCATGAAGAGGAAACCGCTGTTCCAAGGGAGGTGCTGCTTGAAGAGGCTAAAAAGGCAGATGCTCTATTAAGTGTAATAACAGAAAAAATCGACAAAGAACTTCTTGATGCAGCGCCTCATTTAAAAGTGGTAGCAAACCTTGCTGTTGGATATGACAATATCGATGTAGAATATGCGAATAAAAAGGGAATTGCTATCTGTAATACACCAGATGTGTTAACAGACACAACCGCCGACTTAACGTTTGCCTTATTACTAGCAACTGCAAGACGAGTTGTAGAGTCAGCAGAATTTGTTAAAAATGGTCATTGGAAGAGCTGGAGTCCCCTATTGCTAGCAGGTCATGATGTCCACCACAAAACAATAGGCATTGTTGGTATGGGTAAGATTGGGGAAGCAGTGGCTAAGCGGGCGACTGGCTTTGATATGAATATTTTGTACCATAATCGTTCACGTAACGTAACAGCAGAAGAGCGTATTGGTGCGTCCTATGTATCTATCGAAGAATTGCTCGAAACGTCTGATTTTGTTGTAAGCTTAATTCCATTATCTGCAGAAACAAAAGGATTCTTTAGTAAAGAAAGTTTTAAGAAAATGAAAAAATCGGCAATCTTCATTAATGCTTCAAGAGGAGCAGTAGTAGATGAAGATGCTTTATATGATGCATTAGTGGAGGGAGAAATTGCCGCAGCGGGATTAGATGTGTTTGTAAAAGAGCCCGTGGATGTGAATCATCCATTATTAACACTTCCGAATGTTGTGGCCTTACCTCACATAGGTAGTGCGAGTATAGAAACTCGAGAAGCGATGATGGCATTATGTTGTAAGAATATTGAACTTATCTTAAGTAATAAACAACCAGAGACACTTGTGAACAAAGAATGGGGACTTTCAGTTAAGTAATTTTAATCGAGCACCCTGGAGCTTATAGGGTGCTCTTATTCTTTAGCAAAAATTTTTCCATAATAAAAAAAATTCCCTTTAATTTTACCGTGTTATACGTTTATAATTAATAAAATTTAAAATTAGTACTTGTAAAAGTATTGTATCCCCACTATAATGTCTTTTATAGGAAGACAATTGTATTTCTAGGGAGTACAGAGGAGGCGGAAGAAGAATGAAAAGTATTTCAGTTGGATTATTAGGATTAGGTACGGTTGGTAGTGGCGTTGTTACGATTATAAAGAACCATCAAGATAAATTAATGCATCAAGTTGGATGCCCAGTAGAAGTAAAGAAAGTGTTAGTACAAGATCTCACTAAACAACGACCAGTAGAAATTGATCCGTCAATTTTGACAACAAATGCTTACGATGTAATTGAAGACCCAGATATTGATGTTGTTATAGAAGTAATGGGGGGAGTAGAAGACACTAGAGAGCTAGTTCTACAATCCCTTCGTAATAAAAAACATGTTGTAACAGCCAATAAAGACTTAATGGCTTTATACGGTCCAGAACTATTAGTTGTAGCAAATGAAAATGGCTGTGATTTGTTTTATGAGGCAAGTGTGGCAGGGGGGATTCCAATCCTTCGTGGCTTAGTAGATGGCTTTGCATCAGATCGAATTGTTAAAATGATGGGAATCGTTAACGGTACAACGAACTTTATTCTAACAAAGATGAGTAAGTACGGAAGTGCCTATGAAGATGTGTTAAAAGAAGCACAAGAACTTGGCTATGCAGAAGCAGATCCAACAGCAGATGTGGAAGGACTAGATGCAGCAAGAAAGATGGCAATTTTGGCTTCATTAGGGTACTCGATGAATATCGACCTCAAAGACGTTCGTGTTCAAGGAATTTCTTCTGTAACAAGTGAGGATATTGAATACAGTAAACGTTTAGGGTATGTCATTAAATTAATCGGTAATGCCCATCGCGCAGGAGAAAAGGTCGAAGTTAGTGTTCAGCCAACGCTTCTTCCAGAATCCCATCCTTTGGCTGGGGTAAATGACGAATTTAACGCAGTATATGTGCATGGTGAAGCAGTCGGTGAAACAATGTTCTACGGACCAGGAGCGGGTAGTTTACCAACAGCAACTTCCATTGTTTCGGATTTAGTGGGTGTTATGAAAAATATGAGACTTGGGGTAAATGGTAGTAGTGCTGTAACTCCTCAATTTGAGAAAAAACTTAAAGCTGACTCAGAGATCTTTTCAAAATACTTCTTACGTATTCACGTAAAAGATCAAGTTGGGGCGTTCTCAAAAATAACATCCCTGTTTTCAGAACGCGGCGTAAGCTTTGAAAAGATTCTCCAATTACCATTAGAAAACAAAGAATTAGCTGAAATTGTCCTTGTTACACATCAAGCATCACTACGTGACTACGAGGAAATTTTGGTACAACTTAGAGATCTACAAATTATTCAGGATGTTAAGAGCTCTTATCGAGTTGAAGGAGGAAACCAAGGATGAGATGGCATGGACTATTACAGCAATTTAGTGAATATTTACCAGTAAACACAAATACTCCAATGCTTTCTTTAAATGAAGGGAATACACCGTTAATCCCACTGCATTCCATTTCTGAGGAGTTAGGTGTTGAATTATACGTAAAAGTAGAAGGTGCTAATCCAACTGGTTCGTTTAAGGATCGTGGTATGGTAATGGCGGTTGCTAAAGCAGTAGAAGAAGGTAGTGACACAATTATTTGTGCATCCACTGGAAATACATCTGCAGCAGCAGCAGCATACGCAGCACGTGCAGGCCTTCGTTGTATCGTGGTCATTCCTGAAGGGAAAATTGCAATGGGGAAATTAGCGCAAGCTGTCATGTATGGCGCTGAAATTATTTCAATTGAGGGTAATTTCGACCATGCCCTTCAAATGGTACGTAATATCAGTGAAGTTGCACCTATCACTCTCGTAAACTCTGTAAATCCATACAGAATTGAAGGTCAAAAAACAGCAGCATTTGAAATCTGTATCCAGTTAGATGGAGCTCCTGATGTTTTAGCAATTCCAGTTGGAAATGCAGGGAACATTACTGCGTACTGGAAAGGATTCAAAGAATATCATGAGCGCCATAATACAGGTCTCCCTGTGATGCGTGGATTTGAAGCGGAAGGTGCGGCAGCCATTGCTAAAAATAAAGTGATAGAAAACCCTGAAACAGTAGCAACTGCAATTCGAATTGGAAACCCAGCTAGCTGGAATAGTGCTGTAGCTGCTGCAAGTGAGTCAAACGGAAAAATCGATGAGGTATCTGATGAGGAAATCCTTGAAGCATATCGATTATTAGCAAGCAAAGAAGGCGTATTTGCAGAACCAGGTTCTTGTGCATCCATTGCAGGTGTCATTAAGCAAGTTCGTAGCGGTGAAATTAAGAAGGGAAGCCGAGTAGTTGCAGTCTTAACTGGTAATGGACTAAAAGATCCAAATATCGCAATCGAAGCAACTTCAATTAAGCCTGTTGTTCTGCCAAATGATGAGAAGCTTGTCTATGAACATATTAGAGGAGCCGTTTTACATGAGGTCTGAGCAAGCCTTTCAAATAAAAGTACCAGCGAGTTCAGCAAATCTTGGACCTGGTTTTGATTCATTAGGGTTAGCAGTCAATCGATATCTAACCCTTCAGGTCGAACCAAATCACGAGTGGGAGTTTGTTCCACAATCAGAAGAGATTGCGGATACCCCAACGGATAAAGAGAACTTTATCTATAAAATGGCAGAAAAGGTAGCGAGCAGATTCTCATGCGAACTTCCTCCTTGTAAAGTTTTTGTACAAAGCGATATCCCATTAGCAAGAGGACTCGGAAGCAGTGCGGCAGCAATTATTGCTGCAATAGAACTAGTAAATGAGCTCTGTCATCTGCAATTAACACCTCAACAAAAGCTAAATATAGCCTGTGATATTGAAGGCCACCCAGATAATGTTGGAGCATCTTTATATGGTGGGTTAGTAATTGGGAGTCATCGAGGAAGTGAGGAAACGGACCTTATTCATGTGAATGACCTATCCTTTGATATGGTCGTCGTCATTCCTTCTTATGAATTAAAAACAAAGGATGCCAGAAGTGTGTTGCCAAAAGACCTTTCCTACCAAGAGGCAGTAAAGGCTAGTTCAATTAGCAATGTTATGGTAGCAGCACTTTTAACAAAAAACCTGGAATTAATGGGGAAAATGATGGAACTAGATCTTTTTCATCAGCAATATCGTGCAAATCTCATTCCAGAGTTCAACAGTATTCATCGTGTGGCAAAGAGAGCAGGAGCATTTGGAGTTGCGATCAGTGGTGCAGGTCCGACAGTTATTTGTTTTACTGAGAGTGGACGAGGCAGTCAATTAAAAGCCGATCTTTCTCTTGTATTTGAAGGATATCAAGTCGAAGAACTTGCGATAGAGAAGAGAGGCAGCCAACTAACTACAGTATCATTACATGAAAAATAGTGAAACCAATTTGGTTTCACTATTTTTTTCATCTATTTACTTAAATACTGCGGGTAACATCGAAATACTGTCACTATATCAAAAATACTGTCACTAGCGTAGGATTACTGTCACTATATCAAAAATACTGTCACTAACGTAGGAATACTGTCACTATATCAAAAATACTGTCACTATATCAAAAATACTGTCACTAGCGTAGGATTACTGTCACTATATCAAAAATACTGTCACTAACGTAGGAATACTGTCACTATATCAAAAATACTGTCACTAACGTAGGAATTACTGTCACTATTTCAAAATATCGCCACTAACTACTCTTTAACAAAAGGTTCTAAATCAAATGTTGGGGTTTTAGGCTACCGCGCTACGCTTGGTGGCCTCTATAAAAAATGATGGATGATACCATTCATCATTTTTTATAGAGGAGAATCACACCAACTCGGTTAACCAATATGTACCCCAATTCTTTTATACTTGTGTGTTAATAAAATCTTCGCCCTAAAGCGTTCAAAAACTCTAAATCCATAAGCATTTCTCTTTAGAACTTTGGTTGAATTATTAATTCCCTCTAAAAACCCATTTGAATATTCATAGGCAAAGCTATTTAATACTTCAACTTGCCAATTTTGTATGGTCTTTATTGCTTTAATCATTTCAGGTATCTTTGAATCCTCAATTAACTTATATAGTTCTTCCAATTCCTTTTTAACCAAACTGATACTGTTTTTTCCGTTTTCTTTAGCACGTAAAAACCAAGTACGATATGCCTCTTTAATTTCATATGCTTGTTTGAGTTCATTCGACATCTCCAAGTAACGATTTAAATGCCATTTCTCATCCTTAGTTAAGCGTTGGCAGTCTTTATGAAAGACATGTTTCATACGTTTACACTTTTTACGGTCGTAGCCATGAAATTGGTTTTGTACTCGACGTCTTACTCCATCAAGCCCCCAATAGATGTAACGACAAAAATGAAATCTATCAGCTACAATAACAGGTTTACCCAATGCCTCTTGAACGGCTGCTTTAAAGGAATGATTCATATCCATTATGACTATTTGCACTCTAGATCCGTGCTTTCTTAAGTAGTCTTTTATCGTACGTTTATAACGATTTGGTAGAATATCAATCGGTTCTTTTGTTATCCCATTCGCAATGATTAACTGGTATTTCCCTTCGCGGGTATCACCCTTGTATTCATCAATAGCTATAACTGTAGGTAATTCTTCCACCGGACGAATTTCACTTCGTGAAATTTGATCGAATCGACGTATAATGGTTGAAGATGAACACCCGTAGATTTCAGCTGTTTCCTTAAATGTTTTTCCTTTAATTGCTTTAATTGATATAGCTTGATTCCATTCTATTGAGGTACGTTGATAACGCATGACAAAAGGATTTTTCTCTGAAAAACGTTTCCCACATTCACAGACATATCGTCTACGCTTATAAAAGATTTGGGTTTTTCTTTCAAACCACTTTAAGTGTTGAATTTTTTGTATACGATAGTCATGAATTTTACTCGTCCTTTGGTTACATTTAGGGCACCGATGTACTTTTCGCTCCATTTCAACGTACAGGCGGATAACTTCGCCCACTTCTTCAACATTGGTTAGGATAGACCCTTTTAATCCAGGAATAATCATGGTAAAATCCATATACACGCAACTCCATTCTTTAGACTTGTTTCTGGACAATTCAAGTATAAGAGAATGAGGAGTTTGCGTGTTTTTTTATGCACACAAAATTTTGTTTAAACCCCAACAAATATTATAGAGCCTAACAAAAAAAGTGCCTCAAAAAAATTGAGGCACTCACATTTATCTATTTATTAAAATACTTGTTCGACTTCGACTACACCTGGAACCTCTTCTAATAAAGCACGTTCAATTCCGGCTTTTAAAGTGATTGTTGAACTTGGGCAGGTACCGCAAGCTCCTAATAAACGAAGCTTCACAACGCCATCTTCAACATCAACTAAATCACAGTCACCGCCATCACGAAGTAAAAACGGACGAAGTTTATCTAATACTTCTTGTACTTGCTCTTTGATATCTAATTCAGCCATTACGATTGACTCCTTTCTCATACCTTTATAATTATTATAATCTGTTTCTTGGAAAAAATCTATTAAAACAAGGAAAAGCATTTTTTCCAATTTTCAATACATATGCTTACCTGAGAAAATCTATGATGAATTCAGATGTATTCATGCTTCTTTTGGTGTCTATTCTAACAGATATTTAGTACAATGAAAAAAGAAATGATTTACTTTTAGTACAAAAGAAACCATCTTTAAGTGACAACGTCCTTGTGAGCACAACGTGATACCTAAAGCAGGCATAATAGTCCAGAATGGGAAAAAGGAGAGTTTGAAATGGAAAAAAAGGTTGAAGTCTGTGTATACGGCGCAGAAATCTTATGTCCTAGTTGTGTGAATCTTCCATCTTCAAAGGAGACATATGAATGGCTTGAAGCGGCCTTGAGCAGAAAATTTCCGAACCAACCCTTTGATATTTCGCATATTGATATATTTGATCCGCCGAGTGACGAGGAAAAACAGGCATTTGCTCGTCGTGTCATTGAAGAAGATATGTTTTATCCAGTTGTTGTGTTAGAAGGGGCTATAGTTGGAGAAGGTAGCCCAAAACTAAAAACTATTTACGCAGAAATGGAGAAACACGGCTATAAGGCAGCTGAATAGTTAGTGTAAGTAAGGGTGACAATGTCTTCCTTACTTTTTTGTGATTAAGAATCTTCTCTAGGGACAAACTCTTGTTCGACAGAAGAGAAGTGTCTCGGAGATATGTTTTCGAGACAACTCCCCCTCAGAAAATAGAGTAGAAATGTCTTTAAGGCAAGTTGTCAAGTCCACTGGCCACTGTTACTTTAATTGAAACGTCTTTAAGGCTGTATTTCCGAAACAAATCACCTGTGTACTAACAAAGAAAAGTCCTTGAAAAAGAAAGAGCACTATACTCTGATTACAAATCTTCTCTAGAACAAAAAAACACGGAGCATAAAGCTTCCGTGTTTATTAAAATGTGTCATCCATTATGATATTTGTACATCCACAATACACCTGATTTTAACATGCGAGGTACGCGTCCAGTGAGGGCGCGTTCTGCCACTAAACCAAAACCTTCTTTTTTACCTAAAGAACCTAGAACACCTTTAAGCTTAATTTTAGGAAATTCTGCTGGTGGTTCTTCACCTTTCCAGCGCTTTAACAGCACCTGAACAATTTGTTCAGCTTGGCCTTCTGCTAATTGAGCACTTGGTGCATGTGGGAGGCTTGCGCAGTCGCCTACAACGTATACATGCTCATCATTAGGCAGGTTGTGTTGTTTCGTTAAAACAACGCGTCCACTTCCATCTTTTTCAACGTCTAAGTCTCTCACAATTTTATTTGGTTGAATTCCAGCTGTCCAAACAACCACATCACTTTGAACAGGTTGATCGTTATTATATAATATATTTTCCTCGACTCTTGTAATATTTGAGTGATTGATTATTTCAACATCGTTTTTATCAAACCAGTTTTCAACATACATGCTCAATTTTTCTGGGAAAGCCGAAAGAATATGCGTACCTCTATCGAATAATTTTATCTGTAAATCTGGTCTACTTTCATATAGCTCCGCTGCTAATTCTACCCCACTTAAACCTGCTCCAACGATGGATACTGTTGCGCCTGCAGGAAGGCTATTGAGCTTTTGATACGTTTTTCTAGATTTGTCAATGGTTTGGATACTATAGGTGAATTCTTTTGCACCTGGTACATTATGATATTTGTCCTCACACCCCAATCCAATGACTAAATCATCATATTTCACAGCTTCTTGGTCTTTTAACTGGACGAGTTTTGCATCCATATCGATGCCCGTAATTTCCCCATATTTTACGTGCAATCGAGGATGCTCTGGAAATGTTACACGAACATCTGAGTCAGAAATAGTCCCAGCTGCCAGTGCATAAAATTCTGTTTTTAAACTATGATAAGGCACACGGTCAATTAAGGTGATTTGAATATCCTCTGGTAATTGATTAGGTAGTAGGCGATGTAAGATTCGCATTCCACCATATCCCCCACCTAAAATGACAAGATTTTTCATGATGATTATCCCCTTTTTTGTTCCTCTCTTGATTAAGCATACATTGCAATTTTTATTTAATGTAATCCTTTTCAAAGACACTAAAAGTATAGCGAATATATGGCAAAATAACAACTTAATTCGGGAATTTGACGTATTGAAAAAAAGAGAGTACGATATGTAGTTGTAGTGAGGAGGAAAGCTTAGTGAATCCCATCATTGAATTTTGTGTTAGTAACTTGGCGAGTGGCTCACAGAAAGCAAAGGAAATCCTCGAACAGGATCCAAATCTTGATGTGATTGAATATGGATGTCTTAGTTACTGCGGACAATGCTTTGAGTCGTTATATGCTCTTGTAAATGGGGATATTGTAACTGGTGAAACAGCTGATGAGCTTGTAGAAAATATCTATACCCATTTAGAAGAAAACCCAATGTTCTAATACAATGTTTATATAAATTAGAGAAAAAGCAGTTATGAACTGTTTTTTCTTTGTTTTGGGCAAAAAGAAAACTCTCCATCAAATAATGAAGAGTTTCTAAAAAACGGGGGATGGTCTTATTGTGCACAATAAGTTTCCATTTTATACTAGTAATAGGAAAAATTATATATAAATTAAATTAAAATGAATTATTTGTAACGAACTTCGTTAACCATTATACTAATAGTAATAACCTATTTTTGATAAATAAGAAAAAGGAGGTTACAGACATGACAGATCGTGTAATTACTATTTCTGAAGCTGCAGCTTTTCAAATTAAAGATATGATGAAACAAAATGATGAAGAAGGTTCATTCTTACGTGTTGCGGTTAAAGGTGGCGGTTGTACGGGCCTTTCATACGGGATGGGCTTTGAACAAGAACTAAATGAAAATGATGTCCAAGATGAACAACATGGGATTAAAATAATCATCAATAAAGAAGATGCTCCGATTTTAAACGGTGTAAAAATAGATTTTAAACAATCACTTATGGGCGGTGGATTTACGATTGATAATCCGAACGCCATTGCATCTTGTGGATGTGGTTCCTCATTCCGTACAGCACAAGTTGCGGGAACACCTGAAGACTGTTAAAAGTAAACTTGAATGACGTTCGTTTTAAAAGTCCAAATATGGCAACTTTTAGACCAAAAAACAACACTTTTCTAACATTCGTTAAAAAGGTGTTGTTTTTTTAATATTTATAAGGTTTAAAAAGCTTGTAAACTCTTGAAAAATCAAGGTAAAAATCATATTATGAGATGTAGATATTAAATTGTAAATCTTTTTGACAAATATCGAAATGCTTACTGCTTTAGTATGCTGTCTTACGTGAAAGATATCACAAACTTTTTATCAATAAAATCAGAGCTTGCAGTTGAAAATAGGTGTATATAGATTTTTTTACTGCAAAAAAAGAAAAGGTGGGCGTGATTACTTTGAGAAAGCCAAAAATCGTCGTTTTAGGAGCAGGATACGGTGGATTAACCACTGTAGTAAATTTACAAAAAACGTTAGGTGTTAATGAAGCAGATATAACTCTTGTTAATAAAAATGATTACCACTATGAAACCACATGGTTACATGAGGCTTCTGCTGGTACTTTACCTGCTGACCGTGTACGGTATCAAATTGAAGATGTCATTAGTGGACATAAAGTAAAATTCACTAAAGGCTCTGTAGCAAAGATTGATCGAGAAGGAAAGCGCGTCATTCTTGAAGATGATTCACAAATTGAATATGATTATTTAGTCGTGGCATTGGGCGGAGAATCTGAGACTTTTGGAATAAAGGGGTTAAAAGAATACGCGTTTACAATTTCAAATGTAGATACTGCACGTCAAATTAAAGAACATATTGAGTATCAGTTTGCAACATATAATACTGAAGAGGAAAAAGATGACACTCGTCTTACTATCGTTGTAGGTGGGGCAGGATTTACAGGAATTGAGTTCTTAGGAGAATTAGTAAACCGAGTACCAGAACTTTGTCGTGATTATGATGTTGATCAAAACAAGGTTAAAATCATTTGTGTTGAAGCTGCACCAACAGTTTTACCAGGTTTTGATCCAGAACTAGTGGAGTATGCTGTTAATCATTTAGAGCGCAGAGGTGTAGAATTCAAGATTGGTACTGCAATTAAAGAAGGTACACCAGATGGAATAATCGTAGGTAAAGATGATATAACCGAAGAGATTAAAGCAGCAACTGTTGTTTGGGCAGCAGGTATTCGTGGAAATAGTGTAATTGAAGCATCTGGTTTTGAAGCAATGCGTGGACGTGTCAAAGTAGATAAACATCTTCGTGCACCAGGACATGAAGAAGTCTTCTTCGTAGGGGATAGCTCTTTAGTGATTAATGAAGAAATTAATCGTCCATATCCTCCAACAGCACAAATTGCAATGCAACAAGGTGCATTAGTTGCGAAAAACATTGCAGTTCTTGTTCGAGGACAAGGTGAACTTGGCGAATTTACTTTTGATAATAAGGGAACCGTTTGTTCGCTAGGTGAACATGATGGAATCGGAGTTGTATTTGGTAGAAAAATTTGGGGCTCAAAAGCAGCATTCATGAAGAAAGTTATCGATAATCGTGCATTATTGATCGTGGGTGGACCAACACTTGTTCTTAAAAAAGGGAAATTAAAATTCATCTAAGAAAAATGTTAAAGGAATGCGCAAAATGACCGCATTCCTTTTTTCTATTTTAGCTTCGAATCCTAAGCAAAATCAATTGACTAGGGACAGCCCCTTTAGTACACTAGGAAGGGATTTGTATTCGTCTTCACAAGCGCTTAGCCAGTTTTTAACCTAGATAGGCTTCTGAGAGTATCTTGTGAAATGCTTTGCTTTGACTGCTCGAGGTCACGAGTCAATCTGACAAGAGGGCAAAGTACAACTTCTAGCCAGCTAGCCCTGTGCTATTCGACTTGTACAAGACAAGGAAAGCTTTAAGAGCATCATCGCACGAAGAAAATGTAAAGCATTTTCAAGGATGTGCGGACATCGACCTTTGACACAGGACGTGGCAGAACTTAGTCGATTGTCCACCATTAGGCGCTTGCGCATTTGTTTTAGGAGGTGGGTGCCATGTCACTCAGTTTTTTACCGATTTTATTAATATCAATGCTATTATTTTTCGTTTTATTTTTTGGAATTGGATTTATCCTTAACATGTTATTACGGATGTCGTGGATCATGGCCATAATCTATCCTATCGTTGCCATTGCTATCATTCAAGAAGTTTCATTCCTAGATTACTTTACTTCACCTGGAAGTGCGTTTTCTTCCTTAGGTAATAGTATCACGACACTTGCCGTACTAGATATTGTGATCTTAATTAGTGGATTTGCTGGTGCTATTTTATCGGGTATTGTGATTAAGCTTCTTCGAAAAAAGGGATACAGAATGTTCTAGAACAAGAACAACGATTGAATATTTGTTACATATGACGTAAGGATCTTTTCTTGGATCCTTACGTTTTTTATGTTGGACTATTTGAATAAAAAAGAAATGGTGAACTCCGAAAACTACGATAAGAAAGTCATTCGAAGGTTTTCACCAATTTTTGGAAATGGCTATTTTCTGTCCTCACACGAATAATTTCGAATCGAAATGGAAAGAAATAGATTCGTGAGAGGAGTGGAAAAATGTGTTTCGTTTAAACACAATTATAAGAAGAAGTGCAATGACTTTTTTATTTGCAATTGCACTCATTACGACGTTCCAATCTTTTTCTGGAGTACAGACTAGGGAAATGACAAACTGGGTAGGCGAACAAATAGTTGATAAATCGAAAACAATGGCAATTCATAGTGTAGAAATGATATCTAAATTTTTATATTTCATTAATGGAGAAAAGGCAGTTGCGGCTTCGAGTGTAGAAAGTACATTACCAATTGAAGAAGCGATTGATTTCTCAAAATATCCTACAAAAACGGTTGTGGCGACTGGATACACTGCTGGGGTTGAATCAACAGGTAAGGATGAAAATCACCCCTCTTATGGAATTACGTATTCAGGTGTTAAGGTAAAACGTGACCTGTATTCGACAATTGCTGCTGATCTAAATGTCTTTCCGATTGGAACGATTTTATTTATCCCAGACTATGGGTATGGCGTAGTAGCTGATAAAGGTGGAGCTATTAAAGGTAACAAAATCGATTTGTATTATGAGACAGTAGACGATGTTTATGCAAAATGGGGGAAGAAGACCCTGGATGTTTATGTAATAAAAATGGGCGAAGGTAAAATATCTGAAGAAGAAATTGCAGCAATGAACGAAGATAAGTCTATGCAAGTGTTTCGTCAACAAATAATAGGTGAAAAGAGTTAGGGCTAATCATTTCGATTAGCCTTTTTTTTATAGAATATGAAGCAGTAAGGTTAATAAAATTCCTGTTAATCCGCCGAAAAAAACCTCGATAGGTTTATGACCTAATAGTTCCTTTAGTTCACTTCGTTTTTGATCCTCATCTAGTTTTGGCCATAACTTCGCATCTTCGGCAAATTTTTGGAAGTCTGCCACAAGTCTATTTAATACTGTAGCTTGTTCACCTGCATGTCTACGTACACCAGAAGCATCAAACATAACAATCACTGCAAATACCGTTGATATTGCAAAGAATGGAGAATCAAGTCCTTGTTCAAGAGCAATACCAGTGGTTAAAGCAGTAACAGCCGCAGAATGGGAACTAGGCATTCCACCAGTACTCGTAATTAATGACCAGTCCACTTTTTTTGTCACAACAAAATGTAGGGGGACTTTGACAAATTGTGCAAATCCAATTGCCGCAAGTGCAGCCCAAAGGGGAAAATTCGTAAAAAGCTCCATGTAAACTCGTCCTCTCGCCAAAAAACATTATCTTTGTCTGGATTCTATTTTTTTTGTAAAAGTATAATGAAAGCATTAACAAAGATTAATCCTTATTATAAAAGAATGAATAGTACTATTGCAAAATGAATTTTTCTACAGTGGATGTAGGATGAAATTTAGCGCCTCGAAGTTTATAATGAAAGAATAAAATAACTGGAGGTGCAAAAGATGTTTATCGTTAATAACGAAACACATATAAAAGATTCTCATGAAGCCATACTGATTGGTCTCTATGCTAAAAATCAAAAGCCAACTGGGCTTACAAAAGAACTTGATACCTTACTAGATGGTTACATAACAGAGTTGTTAAAAGAAGGGGATATTTCACCGAAGCTACATACTGTTTCAAAAGTACATACACTAGGTAAGGCACCTATAAAAAGGATTTATTTTATTGGTTTAGGGAGTAGTGGAAAACAGTCCTTCGATTCGCTAAGAGAAGCTTTTGGAAAAGCTGTTAAAACACTTTCAGAAGCAAAAGTAGAAAGTTTCGCACTCGAACTTGATTCATTTGTAACAGAAGGACTAGACGAACAAGATGTCGCACATGCGTTTGGGGAAGCTCTTTCTTTATCAACATATAAATTTGCAAATTATAAACAAAAGCCAAATGAGCCTGAAAAGAGAATAGAAGAAGTAATCGTTTATACAAATAGCGATGTAGAAGAGATTCAGGCAAGTCTTACCGTTGGGTATGCATATGGTCAAGGAACAAACTCTGCCAGAACTTTAGTGAATCTTCCTGGCAACATGCTAACTGCAACTGATTTAGCAAACTATGCAATAGAACTTGGAACGAAATACGGTTTTGAAGTGGAAATCCTTGAAAAAGAGGATATGGAAAAGCTCGGAATGGGTGCTCTACTAGCTGTAAACAAGGGGTCTGTCGAGCCTCCCAAAATGATCGTTCTGAAATATCAAGGTCGAAATGAATGGGAAGATGTTATAGGATTAGTTGGAAAAGGAATTACCTTTGATACAGGCGGTTATTCAATAAAACCAAAAGATGGCATTGTTGGCATGAAGTCAGATATGGGGGGGGCTGCAGCTGTATTAGGAGCAATGGAGATTATCGGTGAATTAAGACCTGAAAAAAATGTGGTAGCCGTTATTCCTTCAACTGACAATATGATTAGTGGTAATGCGTTTAAACCAGATGATGTCGTGACATCCATGAATGGCAAAACAATTGAAATATTAAACACAGATGCGGAAGGAAGACTGGCTTTAGCGGATGGAATTACTTATGCTAAGTTCCATGGAGCTTCTTACCTTGTCGATGTTGCTACCTTGACTGGTGGAGTGATTGTTGCTCTTGGAAATGATATTACGGGTGCAATGACAAATAAT
This sequence comes from Bacillus nitroreducens, assembly GCF_964021195.1. NCBI lineage: Bacteria > Bacillati > Bacillota > Bacilli > Caryophanales > Bacillaceae > Bacillus > Bacillus nitroreducens. Next base: position 1,993,340 of record NZ_CAXHYI020000003.1, read on the forward strand.
GAAGCGTTTTTCGAGGAAGTATTAGAAGCATCATTGGAAGCTGGAGAACCTATTTGGCGTCTACCAATTACAGAAAATCATAAAAAACGTGTGCGTAAAAGTGATGTAGCGGATTTAAATAATTCACCTGGACGTGATGGACATGCGATATTCGCTGGCACCTTCTTAGGTGAATTTGCGGAAAACACTCCATGGGTGCATCTAGATATCGCTGGAACTTCGATAACTAAGTCTCCTCATAACTTAGGACCTGCTGGAGCAACGGGAGTAATGGTTCGTACCCTAGCAACTTTAGTAGAGAGATTTGGAGAGTCAACAGAAAATTAAGTTTGTATGGAAGTCTACCTAATCGGTAGGCTTTTTTTGACTGTCTAGAATGAAAAAATCCAGTCTGTTAATAATTATTTTATTAGATTATTCACGTCTTGTGCAAGCAGCTATCCTCCCTTAGGAAAGAAAACTTTATACTTATAGGCATCTGGCCAAAATTTTGTGTTGTTTTTTGGTTCTAAATCAAATGTTGGGGTTTTAGGCTACCGCGCTACGCTTGGTGGCCTCTATAAAAAATGATGGATGGTACCATTCATCATTTTTTATAGAGGAGAATCACACCAACTCGGTTAACCAATATGTACCCCAATTCTTTTATACTTGTGTGTTAATAAAATCTTCGCCCTAAAGCGTTCAAAAACTCTAAATCCATAAGCATTTCTCTTTAGAACTTTGGTTGAATTATTAATTCCCTCTAAAAACCCATTTGAATATTCATAGGCAAAGCTATTTAATACTTCAACTTGCCAATTTTGTATGGTCTTTATTGCTTTAATCATTTCAGGTATCTTTGAATCCTCAATTAACTTATATAGTTCTTCCAATTCCTTTTTAACCAAACTGATACTGTTTTTTCCGTTTTCTTTGGCACGTAAAAACCAAGTACGATATGCCTCTTTAATTTCATATGCTTGTTTGAGTTCATTCGACATCTCCAAGTAACGATTTAAATGCCATTTCTCATCCTTAGTTAAGCGTTGGCAGTCTTTATGAAAGACATGTTTCATACGTTTACACTTTTTACGGTCGTAGCCATGAAATTGGTTTTGTACTCGACGTCTTACTCCATCAAGCCCCCAATAGATGTAACGACAAAAATGAAATCTATCAGCTACAATAACAGGTTTACCCAATGCCTCTTGAACGGCTGCTTTAAAGGAATGATTCATATCCATTATGACTATTTGCACTCTAGATCCGTGCTTTCTTAAGTAGTCTTTTATCGTACGTTTATAACGATTTGGTAGAATATCAATCGGTTCTTTTGTTATCCCATTCGCAATGATTAACTGGTATTTCCCTTCGCGGGTATCACCCTTGTATTCATCAATAGCTATAACTGTAGGTAATTCTTCCACCGGATGAATTTCACTTCGTGAAATTTGATCGAATCGACGTATAATGGTTGAAGATGAACACCCGTAGATTTCAGCTGTTTCCTTAAATGTTTTTCCTTTAATCGCTTTAATTGATATAGCTTGATTCCATTCTATTGAGGTACGTTGATAACGCATGACAAAAGGATTTTTCTCTGAAAAACGTTTCCCACATTCACAGACATATCGTCTACGCTTATAAAAGATTTGGGTTTTTCTTTCAAACCACTTTAAGTGTTGAATTTTTTGTATACGATAGTCATGAATTTTACTCGTCCTTTGATTACATTTAGGGCACCGATGTACTTTTCGCTCCATTTCAACGTACAGGCGGATAACTTCGCCCACTTCTTCAACATTGGTTAGGATAGACCCTTTTAATCCAGGAATAATCATGGTAAAATCCATATACACGCAACTCCATTCTTTAGACTTGTTTCTCGACAATTCAAGTATAAAAGAATGAGGAGTTTGCGTGTTTTTTTATGCACACAAAATTTTGTTTAAACCCCAACAAATATTATAGAGCCTGTTTTTTTAGCTAACATGACCATTGAACCCACCCGTTTGAAAAAATTCATTGACGTTCTAATACATCGTATGATATTGTAATTTAGTAATTTAGTTCTCTACCAATTTAGCAAACTAAAGCAAAATAATAATAAATAGAAGGAGTTTTCATCATGAATGCAGTTGTTATTGCCGTTCTTGTTATGCTGATTTTAAGTTTATGTCGTATAAATGTTGTCGTCGCTTTAGCAGTGGGCGCAATAGTTGGAGGACTCACAGGGGGCCTTGACATGGCTACTACTGTTTCATCCTTTACTGAGGGCTTAGGTGGCAATGCTACTGTAGCGTTAAGCTATGCACTACTTGGTAGCTTTGCAGTAGCTATTTCAAGAACAGGATTACCTGATGCAATGGTGGACCTCGCGGTAAAAATGGTTGGCCAGCAAGGAGACAGTAAACGTAAAACCTATTCGAAAGTTTTGATCCTATTAATTATTTTAGCGATCTCAATATCATCACAAAACATTGTACCTGTGCATATCGCATTTATTCCGATTTTAATTCCACCTTTACTAAAAGTGTTTAACGAACTTGAGATTGATCGTCGACTTATCGCTACAGTCATTACATTTGGTTTGACAGCACCGTATATTGCTTTACCAATTGGATTTGGTGAGATTTTCCAAGGTCTCTTACAACAATACATGGCAGAAAGTGGTTTAGAAGTAACGAAAAGAGATATCCCATTAGCTATGATAATTCCGACTGCTGGTATGGTAGTAGGGTTATTGATTGCAGTCCTCTTTTCGTATCGTAAGCCAAGAAAATATCAAAATCTTCAAATCGCGAAGGAGTCAGAACAAAAAACGACATATACAAAAAAGAGTCTTACATTTGCACTTCTAGCTGTAATCAGTACATTAGGTGTACAGTTAACACTTTCTCAGGTGTTTGATGTAGATGGCATGATTTTTGGAGCATTAGCTGGAATTGCCGTGTTATATTTCAGTGGATCTATGAAAGTAAGTCAAGCTGATGAAGTGATAACTGGTGGAATGAAAATGATGGCATTCATTGGTTTTGTCATGATCACAGCTTCTGGCTTTGCAGCTGTGATTAAAGCAACAGGTGATGTTGAGGAACTTGTAAAGCAGTCAGCAGCCTTAATGAATGGTAATCAATCTCTTGCGGCTATAATGATGTTGATTGTGGGTCTACTAGTGACAATGGGAATTGGGTCATCTTTTTCGACAATTCCAATTATCGCAACGATTTTCGTACCTTTATGTATGGAACTAGGCTTTAGCCCGATGGCCACAATTGCCATCTTTGGTACTGCTGCAGCTCTAGGTGATGCAGGTTCACCTGCCTCAGACAGTACGCTTGGTCCAACAGCTGGACTGAACGTGGACGGACAGCACAATCATATTTGGGATACATGTGTACCTACGTTTTTACACTATAATATTCCACTCATTATTTTTGGATGGATTGCAGCCGTTCTTTTATAAAAATGCCCTCTAGTAGGGAGTTGACTTTAGAATAATTGGAGCTACGACATTCGGAGGGCACTGAAACCTGAAAAAGTCTCTTTCTAAAGTTGATGCTCATCGCTATGCTCCTGCGGGGTCTCCCTGTGTCACGCTTTACCCGCAGGAGTCTCGTGCATTCTGTTCCAATCATCATAGTTAAAAGGGTATTATTTTCTCTGAATTTGAGAAAATAATACTTTTTTTTATTGTGTAATTTTTGTCTTAATTCAATATGGGTGGTGCTTATGATTCAAAAATAACAATCGATCTGATTCGTATGTTCGAGTGTCAATTAGACTGGTTCTAACCTTTTTTGAAAAATATAATTATGAAAACAATATTAACCTCAAGAAACTCTGGAGTTAAAGAAGGTATATACATATTTATTGTTAAATATAAATAGAATGAAAAATATGGAATTTTTGACTGGTGAAGGGGGAAATTATTTGAATCAAGCACTACTGATCATTGATGCTCAACAGGATTTGATAGAAGGTAATCAAGAAGAATTGGGAGTTTTTGAAAAGGAAAAATTGATTAACAACATTAATACGGTCATTGATAAAGCGATAGAATCAAGTGCTACTATCATTTTTATACGAGATTTAGATGTTTCTACTGGGGAAGGACCAGGTTTCCAAGTACACAAAGATATTAACGTACCATCCAGTGCTGTCAAATTTGATAAGGCTGCAACAAATTCATTTTACGGCACAGCATTACAAGAATATTTAAGCAAAAATAAAATCAAGCATTTGGTAATAATGGGTTGTAAGACAGAACACTGTATTGATACGGCTGTTAGAACAGCTACAATTAACCATTTTGATGTAACATTAGTTGGAGATGGTCATTCTACTTCAGACTCGAAAATTTTATCAGCAAAACAAATTGTTCAACATCACAATGAAACTCTTCACGGACATTATAATGTTGATAACTTTTCAATTGTTAGACAAACAAATGAAGATTTGTTTATCCCCATTCATAATCAATATCGATAACATGGGTATGTACCCTTATAGTCATTTAGTTGAACAAGGTTCGTCCTATAGAGGATGAACCTTGTTTTTTGTTATTTAATCCATCCATTTTTTTCATTTTTTGGAATATCACCTCGGTGCGAAAGCTCTACGACTTGATTTGTCTTTCTTTATTCCTTTCCCATTCCTCTGCAACCTTCATAGGTGTATAGGAAATGGGGAAAACTATCTCGGACCTAAGAAATATAAATATGAGGTGATCTGATGGAGCCATATGTAGAAGTAAGGAATGTCTCGAAAATATTCGGGAAATCCCCTAAAGCTGCCATTGATTTATTGAAACAAGGCAGATCGAAGAAAGAAATCTTAAAAGAAACAGGACTTACGGTTGGGGTAAATAATGTTAGCTTTAAAATATACCCCAGTGAAATCTTCGTCATCATGGGTTTATCTGGAAGTGGGAAATCTACCTTAATCCGTATGTTTAATAGGTTAATTGATCCAACAATTGGAGAAATCCTCATTAAAAATGAAGATATCGTTAAGATGAATGCGAAAAGGTTACGAGAAACTAGACAAAATAGAATCAGCATGGTTTTTCAGAACTTTGCTCTTTTTCCCCATAAGACGGTATTAGAGAACGCAGAATTTGGACTTGAGATAAAAAAAGTCGCGGTTGACGAAAGACGTGAAAAAGCAATGAATGCGCTAGAAGCAGTCGGATTAAAAGGGTACGAACAACAATACCCATCGCAATTGAGCGGTGGGATGCAACAAAGGGTAGGTCTTGCGAGGGCTCTGGCAAGTGATACCGATATTATTTTAATGGACGAAGCGTTTAGTGCATTAGACCCGTTAATTCGTAAAGATATGCAGGATGAATTAATTGCCATTCAAGAACAGTATAAAAAGACCATCATTTTTATCACTCACGATTTAGATGAAGCCCTAAGAATTGGGGATCGAATTGCCTTAATGAAGGATGGAAGTGTGATTCAATTAGGAACACCTGAAGAAATTATGATAAGTCCAGCAAATGAATTTGTGGAGAAGTTTGTAGAAGATGTAGATTTATCGAAGGTGATTACAGCTTCTCACGTGATGAAACGAGGAGAAAAAATAAATGTGGATCGAGGTCCAAGGGTTGCGTTGGAGATTATGCGAAACCAAGGATATTCTAGTATTTTTATTGTAGACCGTAAAAATAAGCTGTTAGGAGCACTTACTGCTGAACAAGCACGTCAAGCCATTGAGAACAAGCAGACAATTGCTGAAGCGATGACAACAGATATTCCAACGGTTTCGGAGGATACATTACTAACCGATTTGATGGATGAAATCGCAACATCAAATTTACCGATATCTGTGATCGATGAAGAACATCGATTCAAAGGAATTGTGATCCGTGGGGCTGTTATTGCTGCATTATCGGGAAATAAAGATTCTTTGAATGAATTGGAGAGTGACTAAATAAATGGGTATTCCTAAAATTCCATTAGGAGAATGGGTAGATTCTTTAGTCGAATGGTTAACGGTTGCTTGGGCTGGCTTCTTTAATTTTATAACAAATGTCATTGATGGTTTATTGGATATAATAGTGGACGTGTTAAGTATTGGTCCTCCTGTTATCCTAATTCTTCTCTTGACTCTTTTAGTTACGTATACAAGCAGATGGCCATTAGGCATTTTTACGTTAATAAGTCTGCTTTTGATTGATAATCTCGGGTATTGGGATTCGAGTATTCAAACAATAGCCATTGTTTTATTATCAGGATTACTCACGATTATTATTGGAATCCCTTTGGGAATATGGTGTGCCCAAAGAAAAACAGTTCAAAACATTGTTACCCCTATTTTAGACTTTATGCAAACAATGCCAGCGTTTGTTTATTTAATCCCCGCTATATTATTTTTTGGGATAGGAGTAGTGCCAGGAATCATTGCCTCTTTTATTTTTGCTATTGCACCAACCATTCGGATGACGAACTTAGGTATTCAGAGAGTACCTACCGATTTAATTGAGGCAGCAAATGCATTTGGTACAACAACTAGTCAAAAATTGTTTAAAGTTCAGTTACCATTGGCTGCACCGACGATTATGGCGGGAGTTAACCAAAGTATTATGCTAGCCCTGTCAATGGTCGTTACGGCATCATTAGTTGGTGCACCTGGACTTGGGGCTGATGTATATCGAGCGGTTAGTCAAATTGATGTTGGACAAGGCTTTGAAGCTGGATTGTCGATTGTCTTCATTGCTATCATTCTTGACCGTATCACGCAAAACTTACGCAAGCCTGCCTATGGACATGCGATTAAGCCTAAAATTGTTTTTTCTATCTTTGCAATACTTGTAATAGGTACGGCCATTTTTGTTGCGATTACAGAAAACAAAGCTCCTTTAAATGGGAATCCAGATGGGATTGGCGCCCAGACGGATCATGAAATTATCGGAATAGAACCAGGTGCAGGTATTATGGAATTGACAAATACAGCACTTGAAGAGTACGAATTAGATGACTGGGTTTTACGAGAAGGTTCCTCAGCTGCAATGGTGGCTGAACTTCAGAAAGCCTACAATAATCAGGAACCGATTATCATTACTGGATGGTCACCACATTGGATGTTCTCGTCTTTTGATTTGAAATATCTCGAAGATCCAAAAGGTGCTTTTGGTGGATCGGAAAGTATTCATACCATCGTAAGAAAAGGTCTTGAGCAGGATGCACCTGGTGCATACACGATCCTCGATCAATTTTCTTGGGAACCAAGTGATATGGAGGCTGTGATGGTTGATGTCACGAATGGAATGGATCCATCGGAAGCGGCGAAAAAATGGGTGGATGCTAACCCTGACAAAGTTTCTAACTGGACAAGTGGTGCAGCGTCAGGAAATGGTGAGCCGATCAATCTTGTATTCGTTGCCTGGGACACAGAAATTGCTAGCACCTATGTAATAGGGAGAGTTCTGCAGCAACATGGTTATGATGTGACATTGAGTCAAGTTGAAGTAGGACCAATGTTCGCAGGTGTTGCTAATGGAAGTGCTGATGGGATGGTCGGGGCATGGCTACCATCGACACACATGGAATATTATAACACCTATAAGGCTGACTTCATTGACCTTGGAGAAAATCTACAGGGAACGAAGAATGGATTGGTTGTCCCTGAGTATGTTGAGATTGATTCAATTGAAGATTTAAAATAATGAAGAGAGAGTTTCCTTCTCATGGAGACTCTCTCTTTAACATTAGTCCGTTATCTTACTGATTCCAGAATAAAACCAACCATTATTATCGTTTGAAAAAGCTTAGGATGCGTTTGTAATGGTATGATTCATCGACTTTTTTGTTACAGTTCGATATATTCTAGGCGAAATAACTGCCGCAAAAACAGTAAAAGCAAGGTCCTTTACAATAAACCAAGCCATAACAGCCCATGCAGCGCCGTAACTCATGTCAATCTCAAGCCAAACATTTAAAGCGAGGTACATGTAATTTGTTCCAATAAAATAGTTCATGAAAAGACCTACAAATGAGGCTATCATAAATGTTTTAAGGGTTGGATTCCCCTTGGCATGTTCAACGATTTTTCCTGCAAAATAAGCGGTTGGAATGAAAGATAGAATAAATCCACCAGAACTCCCGATAATGGGTGCAAAGCCTGCTGAAAAACCTGCAAAAACAGGGGCTCCTGCAATTCCAATTAGCATGTAGATGATCATAGAAATCGCACCTAAACGACTTCCGAGTAACAGTCCTGCTAATACCGCAAAAAAGGTTTGCATCGTTAAAGGAATTCCAGCAACCTGTAAGAAAGGTACCATTGAAGTAATATTTGCACCAATTGCCATGAGTGCGGCAAACATTCCCACATATGTAATTTCAATTGTCCGAACTCTTGATTTCGATAATGCTGTCATGTTGAGTTAACCTCCGATATTTTTTGGTTAACAAAATAGTAAATCAAGAATTTACATATGTCAACATTAATATTTATTTAGTTTACAAATGAAAAGTGCAGTCATATGAATGAGCGTACATCGATAAAATAATGGTATATGATTTTCTTTAAAGATGGCATGAAGACTTACAAGATATTATTTTTATAAAATATTCTATTGTCCAATGTAAAAAATGTGTCAAAAGGGATGTCCTGTAAATATAATGCCCATATCCGAAAATGTTGGGAGCGGTCGGAAATGAGTATTGGAATTGTATTAATGGGACTTTTTGTCGGTTTTTTGGTCGGACTAACAGGTGTAGGAGGAGCTGCATTACTAACCCCATTTTTAATCTTAATTGGTATTAATCCTCTGATTGCAGTTGGAACGGACTTTGTTTATAACTCTATTACGAAATTATTTGGTTCTGTTCAGCATTTTCGTCAGAAAACGATTAATTTTAAACTTGTAAAATACTTAGCAATAGGTAGTGTTCCTAGTGCAATTATAGCTGTTATGACATTGCATTTTGCAGGAGGAGATAAATTTTTGCAAGGAGAAATAGTAAAGCATGCACTTGGGTATGTACTTATGATAGTAGCTGTTGCAACGGTAATTAAAACTTTATTTAGTACTCACTTTTCAAGTAGCTCCTATAGTTTGAAACCTATAGAGGATAAACGAAAAGGAACCATTCTTATCGGAATTATTTTAGGTTTCATAGTTGGTCTAACCTCAGTTGGTTCTGGTTCATTATTTGCTCTAGCCATGTTATTGTTTTATCAATTACGAGCTTCAGAATTGGTTGGAACGGACATCGTACATGCGTTTATTTTAGTTACGGTAAGCAGCTTTTTTCATGTAGGTTTTGGAAATGTTGACTTTCTATTAGTAGCAAATTTACTATGTGGATCAATTCCTGGCGTCATTATCGGTAGTTCACTTTCTGCAAAAGTCCCGATGAAACCCCTGCAAACGGCGATTGGGGTTATTATTTTTATCAGTGGGTTAAAATTAATCTACTAACTACTTCTGTTATACGTAGTTCCAATTGGTTTGTTCACGAAGAATTGCATATTCTAAAACCTTGGTGTAAAATTACACTAAGGTTTTTACTTTTTTATGGCAATCTTCTAAAGGTGATATATATGGATAAGGAACAAATCATACGAATGATTTCAGAAAAAATGAAATTGATAAGAAATGAAAAGGGATACACCCAAGATAAAATGGCTGAGATATTGGGGATTTCGAAAAAAACGTTGGTGCAAATTGAAAAAGGACGAATTCAAGCAAGCTGGACAACTGTCGTAGCAGTTTGTGCCTTATTTCGGGATAGTCAAATAATTCAAACTGCATTAGGCGGAGATCCATTAGATATCATTGAAATTATTGGACGTAACGGAATTGATCGTGCAAAGGAACGGACGATGGGAGGTAAAGTTTGGTGGAAAGATTTACAGAGGAAAGGTAAGTTTCGTCTACAGCAAAATGTCATTAGTCAGCATTATCGAATTTTAGATGAAGCTAATTTCCGTTGGTACTCTTCGTTCGACAAAGTGGAAGCATATAACAGATTAAAGGAAATTTCATATGAATCCGAATAGTAAATGGGGCACACACACTACTTAGCCCCATTTTTTTCTTTAAGGATTAGTATTTGATGAATTAAAGATGAAGGTAATGATTTCATTTTGGAAATACCTCCATGCCTTTTGTTCAGTGGTCACTTATCACATCATCATATCTTCCAGTTAAGTATTCATTTTCGCCAGTTGCAAAATTTATATTACGAAGGTCGAGCTCAGGATCAAGTTGATTCACGAGCTGTTCGTCTTTACTTAGTGTAGATTTTGGTACGTCTTTATCTCTATTTTTCATTGATTTTACCTCCTCGTATTTCTGTCGCACACTTAACGGGCGTTAAGAATCCTCTTCAATTTTAAGAGTAAGGTATAAAAGAGGGATTAACAGCATGTTAAGTTTTGATAGTTCAACTAACCATTCATGAGGGATGTCGAGCCTCACTAATGGAAGTTTCACTTATCTTGTCCTAAAAAGGTTAAATTCCATTCTTTAAATCAAAAAAAGAACGATAGGCAAATTTTTACCACCGTTCATCAAATTGCTGTTATTCATTATCTCCATCTTAATGCAATGATTAACTGACTGGATTTCGATCCTGATACACTCGCTTCCAATTCAAGATGTAAACCATCAGGATTATAAGTCGTTTTAACTTGCGATTGAATTCCGGTTGACTTTAGTAACCGATTTACTTCTTGATCGTTAGATGCTTGTGCAGCAGCCATAACCTGTTTCGCAAAATCCATTGAATCAGCTAATGCTGAGAGTATTAGGCTCGCATCCTTCATTAAAATTCTCATCTCTTCTGCTGATTCTTTAAATAGTGTCGGGTCGACTTCAGGTAACTTTCGGAAATAGGAATTTGGGTAATATACCCCAGGATCAGGGAATACAGAATGTCTGGTTATGTTAGAATAATATCCTGGATACAATACAGTCCTTGGTGGTCCCTGATGTCCATAGACAAACGGATGATAATACAACGGAAGACCTCCCTTATCAAAATTCCCTTATAATATATGTTTGTTATGAAGTAAGGTGCATTTGATTAAGCACATAAGTCCTATCTACTGTTAGTACCTAGTAACTTTAAAACCATTCCTTCCCACATTCCCCAAGGAAGAACATTTTTAAAGAGGATGGACAATCTTGTTCCTTTGCCAACTGGATAGCGAAGTTTTGGTAATGAAGGTTTTGCAGCAAGATCCACTATAAGTTTTGCAACTTCACGTGGGTCTCCGTACGATGCCTGTCCCTTTTCAAGCCTACTTTCAATTTTTTTCATCATTTCATGATAGGGTGAAGTTGAAAGCATTGATTTTTTAGCAATCTTTTTACCACTGCTCCAAATATTTGTCTGAAACGAACCAGGTTCAATGAGCGCTACATCAATACCAAACGGTCTTATCTCCAGTTGTAACGATTCACTCCAACCCTCCAAGGCGTGTTTAGATGCAACATAAGGGGAAAGACCTGGGAATCCAATCTGTCCGCTAATGCTGCTTAGATTCAGAATTTTACCGTAACCTTGTTGTCTCATAAAAGGGAGGACTAACTTTGTTACTTCAATTACCCCGAAAAAGTTGGTTTCAAATTGATCTTTATATTCTTGTAATGAAATTTCTTCTGCGAACCCTCCGGTAGCAAAACCAGCATTGTTTAATAAAACATCAATTCTACCAACCTTATGTAAAGTTTTTTTGAATTCATTCAAAGATTCTATGCTTGTTACATCTAATCTGGAAAATAATAGATTTTCTTCTAAGGTACCGTCATTTAATTCACGTAAAACATGTTCTGACTTTTGTAGATCTCTCATTGTCGCGACAACAAAGTAGCCTTCTTTCAAAAATTCAATTGTACTTAGCAGTCCAAATCCACTAGAGGCGCCAGTAATTACCACAATTGGTTTGTTCACAATACTCTCTCCCTTACAAATAGTAAATGCGCCTTGACGTATTAAGTTCAGATTTATTAAGAGCCACACGATGTGACATTGGGGGTTAACCCTGACTGATTGAAGTTAAGACATTCTATTATTATCCATTTAATCTTATAATAGAAAGAAGGAAGTATCTAGATAGTAGGAGTGTATTCTGAAATTAAAATACATCAACCTGATAAGGCAGGGATATGATGGAGATAAATGAAATAGTATCAATTATTCAAGAACACGGTTATATAGGGCTGTATTTATGGCTGTGGGTGGGAGCCTTTGTCATACCTATCCCAAATGAAGTGATTGTTTCAAGCATCGGTTTTTTTGCATCTGAGGATTTTTTCATCCCCTGGCAAATTTTCTTGGTTACATATATGGGAATTCTAACAGCTGTTACAACAAGCTATTTAATTGGGCGTTTTGCAGGACAAATGATGGTTTACCTAATGAATAAACAAAACAAAACAAGAAGAAAAATTGAACATGCATTGTCTATCATTGAAAAATATAATACGTTTGCCTTGGCATTTTGCTATTTCGTGCCTGGCTTTCGAATCTTATTTCCTTTATTATTCGGATTTAGTAAATTTCCTTTTATAAAATTTGCAGTGGTTCTCTATACAGCTATCTTAGTTTGGGTTACTTTAATATATTCAGTCGGTTACTTTGCTGGAGAAGAGTTCATTGCTGCATTTATAAAATACTATGATGTTGCCATCGGGATAGCTGTTTTCATGGTGGTAGTCTACACATTTGTAAAGGTTAGAAGGACTCGAAAATTACGTAAGCTTTCACATTGAGAGGATGTAATTGATGAAAAAAGTAGCATTGTTATTCTTGATTTTAATAATAGTCGGTTGTTCTCAGGAAAAGGATCATGATAAGCAAGTTGAAGAAACTAGTGCAGATCCGACAATAATTGCAACAAACCTTATGATTCCATGGATGATTGCAAAAACAGACGAAACTTTTCTCATACCTGAACGTGGTGGAAACGTAGTGGAAATAGAGGAGCGGACAGGAAATGTAACACCTCAGGAGTTAAAACTACAAAAAGAAATCGTACATGAAGGAGAAGGCGGCTTATTAGGCTTTACGCTTTCACCCGACTCTAATAACTCAAATCAAGCATATATGTATCATACATATATGGAAGATGGAGAAATTTTAAATCGCGTAATCGTTGTAGAACGATATGGTTCTATATGGGAAGAGAAGTCAGTATTACTTGATGGAATACCAGGGGGAAGGATTCATAACGGTGGTAGAATGAAAATTGGTCCTGACCAAACGCTTTATGTAACTGTGGGAGATACAGGATTTCCAGAACATTCTCAACAATTAACAAGTTTGGCTGGTAAAATTCTTAGAATGAATCTCGATGGTTCCATCCCTAAAGACAATCCATTTCCAGATTCGTATATCTTTTCATATGGTCATCGAAACCCTCAAGGGTTAGTATGGGATGAAAAAGGTACTTTATTCAGTACGGAACATGGACAAAGTGCACATGATGAGATAAATTTGATTGAACCTGGTAAAAATTACGGGTGGTCGATTATTGAAGGGGATGAGACACATCCGAATATGGTTACACCACTTTATCATACAGGAGAAGAAACATGGGCACCATCTGGGATGGATTTTGCAAATGGGAAACTATATATTGCAACCTTACGAGGATCAAAAGTGAGAAGTTATGATATTGAGACTGGTAAGATTGAAACGATAATGGATATCAATAGCAGAATGAGAGATGTATACATAGAAGATAGTACACTTTATACAATTACAAATAACAGGGATGGACGCGGGAAACCAAGAGAAGATGATGACAAACTGCTTTCCATTACTTTAACAGGTATTCGAAAATAAACGAAGAGCGAGGCGAGAGGAATGGTTGAGAATACATTAATCAGTACTTTAGGAATTAATGTTGAAGAAGTGACACCCGAGCGGGTGACGGCAACGATGCCAGTTGATGAACGGACCCGTCAGCCTTTTGGACTTTTGCATGGTGGGGCATCTGTTGCGTTAGCAGAAACCGTAGCAAGTGTCGGTACATACAATCTAGTTGATCAACAAACAGAAGGTTGTGCAGGCCTCGAAATTAACGCAAATCATATTCGTGCAAAAAAAGATGGCATTGTAAAAGCAATTGGAACTCCTCTACATAGAGGTAAAACAACCATGGTTTGGGACGTTAAAATTTTTGATGAGGAAGAAAATCTCATATGTGTATCACGTTGTACGATGGCCATTTTGAAATTAAAGAAGTAAGAATCATCGATTAATAGCCCAAAAAAGCGAGGACTTTCATAGTCCTCGCTTTTCATTATCGACTTACATTTTGTTTTGCATGATGTACCTTGTCTTTTAAGTCATCTTGTGAGCTTTTTTCCCAAAGTGGAACACCCGAATGATAAGCGGCACGGCTAATTAAATGGCCTGCTACAGGAGATGTCAAGAAGAGAAAGACAAATCCTAAAATCACTCTAGCATTCATATACCCTTCAATCACCCAAAAGTATAAAAACGTTCCAAGTAGGATCGCTAATACTCCTAAAGTCGCACTTTTTGATACAGCATGGTTTCTTGTGTATACATCAGGCAATCGAACAATACCGATTGCGCTTAATACACTTAATAGTGCTCCGAACAAGATAATTATTGCAAATAGGATTTTAAGCATCTCGGTCATGTTCAATTACGACTCCTTTCTCAAGAAACTTCGAAAAGGCTATTGTACCCACAAAAGCTACGATGGCAATCAATAAAATAACCTCAAGAAATGAATTGGAGCGAAGAACAACTGAAATAATCGCTGTTATTCCGACTAAATTGACTCCAATTGCATCCAATGCAATGACCTTGTCTGGAATAGAAGGTCCTTTTATCACGCGGTATAAATAAGCAATGGTTGAAACCGATAAGCATACAAGGGCGATATAAAGTAAAATCTCAAACATTACCGGCTCACCTCCATAATTGCTTTTTCAAATGTATTTTTGATTGAACTAATAGCCGCATCTACATCTTGAAGGTCCATTGAATGAATATATAATAATTTTTTATCATCTGAAATATCCATGACCAATGTTCCAGGTGTTAATGTAATGAGATTAGAGAGTGTAAGGATCTCCCAATCCTTTTCTAATTCGATTGGCAGTGCAAATATTCCAGGTTTGATATCAAGTTTTGGTTTTACGACTACCTTCATAATCGCATAGTTTGAAAGAATTAATTCTCTAAAGAAAATGAAGATTAACTTTATTACTGCCCACACATTATGCAGATAAAAGCGGTGTGAGAAAGAACGACGTAAAACAAAGATAAGAAGGAGACCAATCAAAAATCCTCCAAAAAAAGAGCCAAAGTCATATGAATTTGCGATAAACATCCACGCAAAAGCAATAAAAATATTTAAAACTAATTGCAACAACATAATATCTACTCCTTTAATACAGCTTGGATATAAATGGATGGGTCCGTTAAATCTTGTGCTGCTTGAGAGATATACGGATAGAACCATTCAGCGCCAAATCCAAGTGCAATTGAGAGTGAAAGTAGAAGAGTAATCGGAAAAAGCAATCCCTTTGTTGTACCTTTTTCTTCTTCTTTCCTAAGTTTTGCTTCACCCCAGAAACCGTTAATGAATATCTTCATTACCGAAAATAGGACAAGAAGACTTGAAATTAAAATTGCCGCAACCAGTGCATAATGCTCGGAAGCAAGGCTTCCTCGGACGATTAGTAGCTTCCCGATGAATCCACTAAATGGTGGAATTCCTGCAAGTGATATGGTTGCAATAAAAAACATCCAGCCTAAGTAAGGATGATGATTAATTAAACCACCCATTTTCTTTAGATTGCTTGTACCAGTAATTACAATCATGGCTCCGACTAAAAGCAGAAGAGCCGCTTTAATAATCATATCGTGAATTAAATAGTAGATAGAACCCGTTAGGGATGTTGGTGTTAATGTGGCAACACCTACTAAAATCACTCCAACCGCTGTTAAAATATTGTAAATGATAATTTGTTTAACATCCCAATACGCAATTGCTCCAATTACCCCAACAACAATCGTAAATCCTGCTAGAATCCCGATTAAGGTATGAGTAAATCCAGTATCGTGATAGAAAATAATCGTAAATGTGCGAATAATGGAATATACTCCCACCTTTGTTAATAAAGCTCCAAATAAAGCGGTAATCGGAGTTGGTGGAGCTTTATAGGAACCTGGTAACCAGAAGAATAATGGGAAGATAGCCCCTTTTAGTCCAAATACCACTAAAAATAAAATGGAGATGACCGTAACAATACCTGGCTGACCTAACTCACTTATTTTTGCGGATAAATCCGCCATATTTACGGTCCCAGTTACCGCATATAGATAAGCAACGCCAATAACGAATAGAGCAGATGAAATGACGTTCACCAAGATGTATTTAAATGATTCACGTAATTGTGGTCTTGTCCCCCCATGAACAATCAATACATAAGAGGCCATTAGCATTACCTCGAAAAAGACGAATAAGTTGAAAAGATCTCCTGTTAAAAATGCTCCAAGTACTCCTAGCATTAGAAATTGTACAGCAGCATAGTAATAAAAGGATTCTCTTTCTTTTCCAATATTCTTAAAAGAGTACAGGATACAAGCTAAGACTACAATACTACCTGTTGTAACAAGTAATGATGCAAGCATGTCTGCCACTAAAACAATACCAAAAGGAGCGTCCCAATCTCCGAGGTTAAGGGTTTGAATACCATTCTGATATACCTGATTAACAAGTGCCAATGACACGGCGACAGTTAGAAGGGTAGATAGTAAGCTTATTCCCCTTGCTGCTTTTGTATATTTATTTACAAAAATAAGTATGATTCCCGTCAAGAGAGGAATCAGTATGGGTAGGATTACAAAATTATTCATCGCTATCATTTCCCCTCAATTTATCCATGTTATCCGTTCCAAGCTCTTGATAGGAGCGGTACGCGAGCACCAGAATAAACGATGTCACACCAAAACTAATGACAATCGCTGTTAAGATAAGGGCTTGTGGAAGAGGATCAACATAAGTTTTCGTACCTTCAACTAAAATAGGAGCAGCACCCTTCTTTAAACCACCCATTGTTAATAATAATAAGTGGGCTCCATGACTAAGTAATCCTGTCCCTATAATAACCCGAATAAGACTCTTTGAAAGCATCAGGTACGTTGCAGCCGTAAACAGAATACCGATGACTACAGCCATTAATATCTCCATGAATCATTCATCCTCCCCGATTGTTTGAATAATGGTCATGGTTACTCCTACAACAACTAAATAAACACCGGTATCAAATAATACGGCAGTAGCAAGTTCAGTTTCCCCGAAAATTGGTAGATCAAAGTAACCAAACGTATGTGATAGAAAGGGTACATCAAATAAAAATGAACCCATCGCTGTTAATGTTGCGATTAATAAACCAAGTGCCGCTACTTTTTTAAAGTCGAAAGGCAATGCCTTTTTGACTGTTTTCATATCAAAAGCTAAAAGGAGAAGGACGATTGCTGCAGCTGAGATCAGTCCCCCGATAAATCCTCCTCCTGGAGTATTATGACCTGCAAAAAAGAGGTTCAAGGAATAGGTAAGAATAATGAAAACAACAATCTTGGTAGCTGTTTGTAGAATTAAATCATTTGTCTTCATCCTTCTTTCCTCCTTGTTAAACGTAATTTAATCATTGTGAATATACCAAGTGCTGCGATTCCAAGAACAGTGATTTCAAATAATGTATCAAATCCACGGAAATCTACTAAGATGACGTTGACCATATTTGTGCCTCCGCCTTCTTTATAGCTATTCTCAACGAAATAACTCGAAATGGAATCAACCAGTCTTGTACTATTAGCGGAAATAGCTAGCAATGTTACGATTGTTCCTACTCCTAATGAAATGATGAGATTTGTTAAACGAAAACGCATAGGCTTTTCTTTTTTCTGTAACTTTGGTAAGTGATAAAAACACAATAGGAATAAAGAAACCGATACAGTTTCAATCACAAGTTGAGTTAAAGCTAAATCAGGTGCTCGGAATAATACAAAGAATAAAGAAACCGTGTATCCAACGGCACCAAGTGCAATCATTGCTGTAAGTCTTGACTTAGCAAAGATTGTCGTCGCAACTCCCCCAATAAGAACAAATGCTAGTACAGTTTCATAAAGTCGAACAGGAGCAACATGTGTTAAATCAAAAGCAAACCCATTTTTTAAGATAAGCGCACTTCCAATCGCAATGATAAAAAATGCGAAGATAACGACCAAATAATCACGAATAACACCAGTCATATAAAAGTTATTTAATCTGGCAGCGGTTCTCTCCATGGTTACAAGTCCATTATCATAAAGGTTGTTTAGGGTTAAACGTTTCGAAAAGATGTTGTAAATGCCTGTCCATTTTGCAAGCGAGAGAAACAAAATCGTACCTAATAGTACAACTCCAATCGACATGAAAAGTGGTGCATTCCATCCGTGGAAATACTCAAAATGTACATGATAGCTTGAAGCGCCATCAAGTAAACTTGGAAGGATAGATGCCACAGCAGGTTCAATGACACTCGGTGCTAATATGTTGGAAAAGAACCCGAAAATAATAACTAGTGAAGCTAGAATAATAGGTGAAATTAACATCCCAATAGGAGCTTCATGTGGTTTTTTATCGAGCTTTTCAAACTGGGCTTTTCCTGTAAATGTTTTAAATACAAGAATCATACTGTAAATGAATGTGAAAACACTAGCTATCCAACCAAGGATTGGGAAAAGAACTCCAAATGTCTCCATGTTAAATATGTTCAGTGACGTTGCATTTACGATTGCTGTAAAGAAGGCTTCTTTACTTAGGAAACCATTAAATGGTGGCAATCCTGCCATTGAAAATGCACCAATGACAGCCAATGTAAAGGTAATCGGCATAACGGTCATCAATCCGCCTAGCTTGCGAATATCACGGGTGCCTGTTTCATGGTCCACAATACCAACAACCATAAATAAGCTTCCTTTGAATGTTGCATGGTTGATTAAGTGGAAAATAGCAGCGACAATTGCAGCTAAATAAATATTCGTATCAAGATGTTCATAGTGAAGTGCAGCTGAACCGATACCAAGCAAGGCCATAATCATTCCTAGTTGACTCACAGTTGAGAACGCTAGGATACCTTTTAAATCCGTTTGTTTCACCGCGCTAAATGATCCCCAGAACAAGGTAATCATTCCGAATGTAGAGATAATCCAAAACCATTCGCTAGAACCTGCAAAAATCGGACTTAACCGAGCTACTAAATAGATTCCCGCTTTTACCATTGTCGCAGAGTGTAAATACGCACTTACTGGTGTTGGTGCTTCCATCGCATCTGGTAACCAAATATGGAATGGAAACTGTGCTGATTTAGTAAAGGCACCTAATAAAATTAACAGCATTGCAGGAAGAAATAGTGGATTTGTTGGCAAGGTATCTACCTGAGTAATCATTTCGCGAATACTGTATGTATTGGTCATGATAGATAATAAAACAAATCCTGCTAACATGGACAAACCACCAAAAACGGTGATTAACATCGATTTTTGTGCACCATATCGCGATTTTTCACGATTATGCCAATACCCAATTAAGAGAAATGATGAAAGGCTTGTTATCTCCCAGAATGTATAAAGCACAATTACGTTATCTGAAAGAACAACTCCAAGCATGGCACCCATGAAGCAGAGTAGGTACACATAAAAGTTATGTAATGATTCTTTTTCTTTCGATAAGTAGTAAATAGAATAGAGAACAACTAAGGCCCCGATACCTGTAATGAGTAGGACAAACAATAGTCCTAAACCATCAATGTACGCCGTAAAATTGACTCCGATTGATGGCATCCATTCTGCAGTACGAATAATCGGATTTCCATTCATTGTTTCCTTCATGAACGGAAAGAAATAAGAGAATAGCAAAACAGGTAAAATTAGCACGAACCAACCTGTATGGATTCCACGCAAATACTTTCGTAAGAAAGGAATGAAAATAGCCATTATAAATGGTGATAAAATGGCCCAATGTACAAGTGACAAAATAGTACCCCCTTAAATCATTTTCTTTTTAGAGTATATAACAATTAATTTGAACTTGCATGCCTTGCAACTCCTAGTGTTACCAAGATTTTCAGTAGTTATTAAATAAGTAGAGATGCGTCTTTTTATACTAAAAAATTTTTAAAAATAGATTGTATAAAACTTTACTTTTATATAAATGCTAGTAGCAAGAGGTGAGTTTTCGTGAATATGAAAAAAGGACTAGTGGCAATCGCTATCTTTGCCTTCTTGTTTACCATAGCATGGGTGATCCATGACCAAACAAAAAGAGAATATATGGGTGATGGACAAGAAGAAAATTTGAATCAATTCCAAATTCAAACGATCGATGCTTCACAACCTGAGCAAACACCCATCTATCCTAAATTCAAACCACGTGAATATATTCGAATTGAACAACGGAAATAACAAAAAGGATGAGAGGGAACCATCTCATCCTAATGCACGTTTTCTTCATTTGAACTTCTCTAGTTCAAGCAGCACGCTGTGTTGAATTTTCGGAATTCCTCACAACGCTTAGCCATAATATAGCAGCTCCAATTAAAAAGAGACCACTTGTAACAAAAAAGACGGTTGAGATTCCGAAAAAACCACTTAAGATCCCACCTGACACAGGACCAATCACATTCCCTAGAAAACGAAAGCTCACATTATATCCTTGCACTTCCCCTTGCATAGAAAGCGGTGCAACCTGGCGGATATAGGCAATCATACATGGAATAAGTCCCCCCACGGCCATGCCGAATAAAAACCGACAAAGTACGAGATGCCATAGTTCCGTTACTAGTCCCTGTGGAATAAACAAGATAGAGGAAATTAGCAATAGAAATATTAAAATTTTCTCATGACCAAATCGATCACCCAATTTACCCCATTGTCTCGTACATAACAAGTTCCCAAAACCTGTTGCAGAAAATGCCATTCCAGCTAAAAATACGATATTACTACTGTCTGTTAACTGCGTAACATATAATGCAAGTAAAGGCTGAACACTAAAATTTGCTACCTGAATGAGTATGCTGATAAACATGATGGTTAATAAAACAGGATGCTTGAAAATATGGACTAAAACCTCTTTACGAGTATACCTTTTGACAGTGGTATTATTATCATTTTGACGTACCTCTTTAACCCCAACCGCAACTAGTCCAACTGCTCCTAATATTACAACTGCAGTGATCACAAAGGTATACTGGAATCCGAAAGTATCTGCAAGTAATCCACCTAACAACGGTCCAAATAACGCTCCTGATACATTTCCCATTTGAAGTGTTCCTAACGTTTTTCCTGCAATATCTTTCGGTGTTTGTGCTGAAATTAGGGCAAGGGAGGTTGGAATGAATCCAGTAACTGCGCCCATGAAGAGTCGTAAGAAAAATAATTGCTCGACAGAGTTTACATATCCCATTAGAAAAATACTAATAGCAATGCCAGTTCCCGTAATCAATAGAATTTTTTTATATCCATTACGGTCGCCGAATCGACCCCATAATGGTGAAATAAAAAAAGCCGTCACAAATGTTGCAGCAAAAACCAGACCTGCCCACCTTTGTACATAGCTGTCTGCATAATCCCCAAACGTTTCGATGTAAATAGAGAGAAAGGGCATAATCATTGTGGCACTTGCTGCAACGAAGAAATTGGCTAACCACATAATGATTAAGTTTCGCTGTGCTGTTTGAATAAATAACACCTTCTTAGGTTCAGATATTTCGCTTTGCTAAATAGTATAGAATATTATTGGACTTTCTTAAAGCTTTAAACGTATATATATTATAAATATATTCTGAAAAATGCTTAGAATCATGCTATAATAATTAAAAGATGTTCGTTTAACAATGGAAGTGTACTTGCTAATTAAGGTGGGTTTTTAAAGTCGGTGTATAAAACATAAAAAAGGAGGTTTAATTGTGGATAATCAGCATCAATATTTATTTATTGACTTTGAATTTACCATGCCAGAGGGAAAAGGCAACCCACATGGATTTTACCCCGAAATAATCGAAGTAGGTCTCGTATTTGTTAAAAATCAGACGATTATCGATCAATATTCTTCTTTTGTAAAACCAAATAAATTCCATATACTAACAGAACGGTGTAAATCCTTTTTAAATATTTCGCAAGAGCAAGTTGACTGTGGCATCAGTTTTTCTGAGTTTGTAACTAAGCTATCTGAATATGAAAGAGAATCAACAAGCACAATCATCACTTGGGGGAACATGGATATGAAGGTTCTTCGTCATAACTGTCAAAAGGCTGGGATTACTTTCCCTTTTAGAGGGAAACAACGGGATTTGTCCATGGAGTATAAACGCTTTTTTGGAGACCAAAATCAGACAGGTCTATGGAAAGCAGTCCAAGAATATGGTAAAGAAGGTACTGGCAAACACCATTGCGCACTCGATGATGCCCTCACAACATTTAATATATTCAAGTTAGTGGAAAATGATAAACGTTATTTAGCAAAACCTGAGCCAACCACAATCGGAGATCGTGTCGACTTTTCAAAAGTATTGAATAAATTTGCATTATAAAAAACCAATTCGCTAAACAAGTGAATTGGTTTTTAGTTTTTATCAGTTAACATTTAACAATAAAAAACAAACAATAATCGCACCCCGATAGGATATCCTAATTGGAAAAGGAGGGGTGTTCTCGATGTTTATAGGTCATAAAATTGAAAATCAAAAGACGATACGCTTGTATATAGATCCACATTTACCAGAGTTCTCAAGTGAACTTGGTACCCCAGAACATGGAAAAAAACTTCACTTTAATGAAAGTATTCGTCTATATTTAAAGGAAAAAGTCCCTAACCTTAATCCTAATTTTGTAAAAGTGATGATGGGTACAATGGTAATTGCTACTGTCACTTTAGCAGGGGGAAATCAATCTTCTAAGGTAGAAGCAGCAAGCAATAATCAAACTAGTGTCCAAACAAATCATACTGTTGCAAGCGGGGACACATTATTTGGAATTGCAAAACAATACAATCTCTCGGTGTCCCAACTTAAACAACTGAATCATTTAACAGGTGATATGATTTATCCTGGACAAACACTAGTAATAAGTACAGCGGAGCCTCCCAAAAATACAGCAACTTACACAGTAACTCCAGGTGATACTCTTTATTCGATCGCCAACTCATATAACATGAGTGTTGATCAATTAAAACAATTAAATAATTTAACTACAAACACGATTCAAGTCGGACAAACTTTACAGGTTATTGGCACAGCACCAGAGTCGACTCAAATTACGGGGGTAACATACACCGTTCAACCTGGGGATTCATTGTATTCGATAGCAGAACGAGCAAACTTGACAGTTAATCAACTAATGAAATTGAATAACCTTGCGTCAACAATGATTTATGTTGGTCAAACATTAAATCTAGCAGATACTCCTCAGCAAAATGTAGCAGGTGCTACATATACGGTTAAAGAAGGAGATACATTGTATCGTATCGCACAAAATCATAATATGAGCGTGACGGACCTTAAAAACATGAATAATCTTTCTAGTAATAGCCTTTCAATCGGTCAGGTCTTAAAAGTATCTGGAAATACAAAGGCTGAAAGTGTGAAAAATCGAGAGCAAGTCCTTCAAGATTTGGTGAATGATTCCTATAACTTTATCGGAATTCCTTATCTTTGGGGAGGAACAACAACGGTTGGTTTTGATTGTTCAGGTTTTGTTTCATTTATGCACGCTAGACATGGAATTGATATACCTCGTAATACTTCAGCAGGCTACTTCACGATGGGGACTCCTGTTGCAAAAGCAAACTTAGAGCCTGGCGACCTTGTATTCTTTGCAGTTAATAATACAGGTCGAATTTCTCATGTTGGTTTTTATGTGGGGAATAACAATTTTATTTCAGCTACATCCTCAAAGGGAATTAATGTTGTATCAATGGATAATTCGTATTGGTCCAAATATTATGTAGGAGCTAAGCGGGTATATTAAAATGAAAAAACCTACGTATAGCTAATAGAGTGACCCAGTAAAATGAGACAAGGAAAAAACACCCCCTGTATCGAATTTAGTTAATAACTAATCGATATTTATGGAGGGTGTTTTTATATGGGGAAAAAGGTACATTATCCATCAGAGATTAAAGTAAAAGCAATAGAAATGAAAAAGAATGGATTTACAAACTCAGAAATTATGAATGAATTGGGGATAAAGAATGTCTCACAAATAAAGACATGGATGCGCTGGGATCGTAATGGGGAAAGCTATCGTTTTGAACAGCCTATTGGAAAACAGTACAGTTATGGAAAAGGTCCAGAAGGCCAGGATGAACTTGAAATAGAACGCAACAAAAATAAGCATCTTCAGATGCAAATTAAAATTCTAAAAAAGTACAAAGAACTCGAAAGGAGCTGGTTCCGCAAGTAGTTATTGAATTGGTAGAGGAGTTATCAAAAAAATATAAAATAATTGATATACTCAGTGTTCTAGAAATACCAAAATCTACATTTTATCGTTGGAAAAAGAAATACATTAATCGAGGGCCAAAAAAATTAGAAAAGCTTATAATCGACCTTTGCGAAGAGACTAAATATCATTATGGACATAGAAAAATTAAAGCTCTTCTAAAACAGCGTTATAGCATTAAGGTTAATCGCAAGACTGTACAAGGTATAATGCAAAAATTCAATCTTCAATGTCAGATTAAAGTAAAAAGACAGAAACATATCAATGGGGAAAGTAATATTATTGTGGACAACATTCTTAACCGGAACTTTAAGGCAGAAAGACCCAATGAAAAGTGGGTAACTGACATTACATACCTACCATATGGCTCTTCTATGCTTTATGTATCAACAATAATGGATTTGTATAATAACGAGGTAGTCGCTTATACGGTAAGTTCAGTACAAGATACGAACTTTGTATTAAGTACATTGAGAGAGGCCATAAAAAAGCGAAGACCTAAAAAAGTTCTATTGCATAGTGATCAAGGATCAGTATATACATCCTATGCATATCAAAATTTCGCAAGAGAAAAAGGCATTATCACAAGCATGTCCCGTAAAGGAAACTGCCATGATAACGCCGTAATCGAATCCTTTCACTCCTCGCTAAAGTCGGAAGGATTCAAAGACCATAGAAGATCTTCTATCACTAATATTAAAGTAATTGAGATTGTGAATCAATATATGTGTTACTATAACGAAAAACGAATACAGGCAAAATTAAACTACCTGGCTCCAATTGAATATGGACGTCAGGTAGCATAGGTGTTTTTTCTAAGTCCCATTTTGGCGGGTCAGTTCATAACGTAGGTTTTTAGTTTATTATTTAAAATAGTCCTTTTCCAGTACTTTCATGTTTTCAAGACTGCGTTTAGCCCACTCGGTTCCTTCGGCTTCCAACTCATTCATGATTTTATCCACTGCTTCTCGTAAGGAGGTCTTATAATCAGGAACATCCTCTGAAAATGCACGAACCATCTTTTTCGGAATATTTGTCTGTTCGTTAAGAGCAAGTGCTCTTCGCTCTTGAAATAAAGGGACATTGACCTCTTTAGGAGAATGAATATCTCCTTGCATCGGATGTCTTAAGACAGCCTTAACCTTCACAAGGTAATGTTCAGGCTTAATGGCCGTAATTTCCCCGATATATTTTCCTGTTTTATAAATCCCCGTTACGATGTCACCTATGTTAAATCCATCTGACATTTCAGTCACTCCTTTTTCGAAAATTCTAGCTCTTTTCATTATACCTGATGGGAATCTAACAAGCATCTGAAACACATCTTGTGTTATAATGTTTGTGATTGTTATGAAGAACGGTTGAAAGGTGTGTAAGTATGCTATTGTTACAAATATTGAACATGTTTCTATATTTCCCTGAAGATAAATCTGAATATATTCCAGCCACAATAAAATTAGTTATTTGTGTCATTGTTGCGATTATCGTGTTTCGCTTATTTATCAAGCATTCGAAAAAGGAACAAGCAAAAGCAGAAGAATTAGAGAAGCGTTTAAATCAAGAAAAGGACAATATAACCAAATAGCGATAGGTGATTCGTATGGAAAATCAGCAAGCTAACATACAAATGATGATCCTGCTTCAAGAATGGGATCCACTAGGATATGGAGTAGGTTCCTATGAAACAGAAGCAGTAGATGTATTGCAAGTGGTGCATCAATGTGATGAGCTAACAAAAGTAGCGAGAAAAATACAGTCTATATACGAATTCTCTTTCGAGGAAATCATTCCACTCAAAGAGTGTGAGAATATGGCCCTTAAATTATTAACTATAAAAAATAATGCGACGTGTGAATTATAAAAAGATGGGGGCGGTGCCGAGGGCACTGAAAAAGTCCCTTTCCAAAATTGGTGTTGATTTCCGCTGCAGCCGCTTTCCGCGGGCGGTCCGGGAGCCTCCTCGTCGCTGTGCTCCTGCGGGGTCTCCCCTGGCCACGCTTTTCCCGCAGGAGTCTCGTGCCTTCCGCTCCAATCAACATTAGTTAACAAGGTATTATTTTATAACGCTCTTTGGATTTTTCTTTAAAATAGTCACTTTCCTGAAATTCCATCTGTTCAGTATGTACATTTGATTTAATATTAAATAGCGAATTAAAACACAGACACGGGTATGATGTAGCGAAATCCTCGGGTCTAATTGGCATGGAATTACAAGGTGCCATGGCGATATTTACGGTAAATATAAAGCGGATTTTAAAACTATCAGGGTAATAACCCAGGGTGAAATGGTATCATATGCATAAAAAAGACGACTTTTAATTCAAAAATGAATTTTAGTCGTCTTTTTTGATTTATCAATTTAATCACCTATAAAAAACGTAAGTTTTTCAGCTGCCTCGCGGTGCCACATCTTTTTTTGATAGGCTGTTTTTAATGTTTACTATTGCGTAATCTTTACAATATGCGTCAATAACGAGTATTAAATGTGTTTTAAACTTGATAATTGCGCTATACCAAAAAAATGGGCTTATTACTTTATCCAATGAACTTCAAAATATACTCGTACACCTTTTCGGGACATTCTTCAGGAACCAAATGTCCTGTATCTTTTATAGATACAAAAGTTGAATTTGGTAAGTCTTGATGAAGTCTCCTTCCAATTGAAATGGGTACAACTCGATCTTTTTCGCCCCAAATTAACAGGACAGGATGCAAAATCTTATATAACTCCTCGGGTGGTAAGTCGCCCTCACGATGACGAATCATCCTTGTTAACCCCATAAAAATCCGATTATCTAAAAATGGCTCTGTATACCCATCGATCATTTCTTGATCTATTAATTCATGGTTGTGAACAACATTTCGTAGATTATGTAGGACACCCTGCTTTGCGAGTTTCCTCTTAACGATAAAATGAAAATAAGGGAGGTATGAGGAGTAAATTAATGATTTAGGCATTCTTTTCATGTATCCAGAACTACATAATAAAACTATTTTTTCGACTAAATTGGGTGCTTGCTTTGCCATATACAAACATATTTGGCCTCCCATTGAATGTCCAACTACATGTACCTTTGAAAAATGAAATGAGCGTATTAAATCACAAACTACAAATGCTATATTAGAAAACGAATAGGTAAAGCGTGTTGATTTTTCACTTTTACCAAATGGAGGGAGGTCTACTGACAGAATGGTATATCTATCTTTTAATAATGGTATCAGTCTCCGAAAA
Source organism: Bacillus nitroreducens (assembly GCF_964021195.1). Classification (NCBI taxonomy): domain Bacteria; kingdom Bacillati; phylum Bacillota; class Bacilli; order Caryophanales; family Bacillaceae; genus Bacillus; species Bacillus nitroreducens. The sequence continues at coordinate 2,021,048 of NZ_CAXHYI020000003.1, forward strand.
CTAAATGAAGAAGATAAGAAACCGTGTAACAATACCAACACTGGCTTATTTTCAGGTTGTTCATAAAGTTCATAATGAAGATTGATTCCTTTAATTTTAATCGTATCCATAAGAAACACATCCTAACAAACAGTTTATCCATATTTTTCCCTATGAAAATGAAAAAACTCTTAAAGTTTTGAATGGATAAAAAGTTTATCTCTGGTATAATAAATGACATTATTAAGTGAATATTCAGTGGGGATTATTTCATTCCCTATTGTTTGTTTGCCTGCGTCCCACACAAATAATCAGTTTTTACGGGCAAAAATGACCCTGATAGACTTTTAAGGTGGGAGTTTTAAGACTTATTAATGCGTATACATTCAAATATATAGTAGGGGTGACCTTAATGCAATTACAGGAAAATGAGATTGAAATACTTGAGATTATCGAAAAAAATGGACGACTTCCTGTAGAAACAATCGCTAAGTTAGTTGGAAAAAATGTCGAGGAAGTTGAAGGAATTATTCAAAAGTTAGAAGATCAAAAAATCATCGTCGACTATACCACGATCGTTGACTGGAAGAAAGTTGAGGGTCACGAAGGTGTAACTGCGATGATTGATGTTAAGGTAACTCCTAAAAAAGGTGTTGGCTTTGATGAGATTGCTAAGCGTATTTACCATTTTAAAGAAGTAAAATCAGTTTACTTAATGTCTGGTGCATATGACTTATCTGTTGTAATCGAAGGAAAAACGATGTCAGAAGTCGGTTCTTTTGTCTCAGAAAAACTCTCAACCCTTGATTCAGTGCTATCTACCACAACGCATTTTATTTTGAAAAAATATAAGCATGATGGCACGATTTTTGACCAGGGTGATGAAGACAAACGGATTGTGGTGACACCATGACAACTCAATACCTCTCTAAAAAAGTTCAAGAATTAAAGCCATCAGGAATCCGTCGATTCTTTGACCTAGCGGTAGCGATGGAGGGTGTAATCTCTTTGGGGGTGGGTGAACCAGATTTTGTAACACCTTGGTCCATCAGAGAAGCGAGCATCCAATCGATCGAATCGGGCATTACTTCGTACACTGGGAATGCGGGACTACTAGAATTAAGGCAAGAAATTTCTCGATATTTACATACATCCTTTGGTGTTGGATATTCACCTGAGAAAGAAATTATTGTCACTGTCGGAGGGAGCCAAGCGATTGATTTGGCCTTACGTGCAATCGTTGACCCAGGTGATGAGGTAATCATTGTGGAACCAACTTTTGTCGCGTACGGACCGATTGTCACGATGGCTGGTGGAGTACCAATACCCGTACACACGAAAAGTGAAAATGAATTTAAGTTGCAGCCTGAAGAAATAGAAAGAGTTGTAACAAAGCGTACAAAGGCTATCATTATTTGTTCTCCAAATAATCCTACGGGTACGATGCTCAAGAAGGAGGAGCTTGAAGCGATAGCAAAAATCGTGGAAAAATACGATTTACTCGTAATTTCGGATGAAATTTATGCAGAGCTTTCCTATGAAGGACAGTATACGAGTTTTTCAAGCATTCCTGGTATGTTTGAGCGAACAATTTTAGTATCTGGATTCTCAAAAGGATTCGCCATGACTGGTTGGCGATTAGGATATTCAGCAGCGCCAAGTATGATATCAGAAGCCATGTTAAAAATTCATCAGTATACAATGATGTGTGCTTCGACAATGGCTCAATATGGAGCAATTGAAGCACTTCGAAATGGCCTTTCTGAAGTAGAGTATATGAGAAAAAGCTATCGTCAACGCCGAAACTACTTTGTTTCTTCATTACAGGAGATAGGCCTATCATGCCATGTGCCAGGTGGCGCGTTTTATGCATTTCCATCTATTAAAGAAACGGGTCTGTCATCTGAAGAATTTGCGCACCGTTTACTAATTGAGGAAAAAGTTGCGGTTGTCCCAGGCAATGTGTTCGGAGAAAGTGGAGAAGGGTATATCAGGTGTTCCTATGCTTCATCACTTGAACAATTGCAAGAAGCAGTAAAACGTATGGATCGTTTCTTGAAAAAAAATAACCTTCTTTAAATCAAAAAATGGACAAAACCAGTTTTGGTTTTGTCCAACATACAAAAGGGGGAATACTAGAAAGCCTTTGAATCTAGTATACCCAACTAACTCCAGTGTTAACCCCTTACATAACAGATAAAAATATATAATCCCTTCTTCATAAATTCATCTCATAATGGCAACTCTAAGGAATGTAAAAAGATTATTTTTGAACATATGGTCATTCTGTGGTATAATTATTTATTGCGTATATAAAAGTGTATAAACTAAAGTTTTAGGAGTTGGATAGCATGACAGAAAAGTTTGCAGTAGGAAGCGTTGTTAAGGGAAAAATTACAGGTATTCAGCCTTATGGAGCATTTGTTGCATTAGACGAAGATACACAAGGTTTAGTTCATATTTCAGAAGTAACTCATGGCTTTGTTAAAGATATTAACGAACATGTAAAAGTTGGCGATGAAGTTGATGTTAAGATTTTATCAATTGATGAAGGAGCAGGTAAAATCGGGCTATCAATTCGTGCAACACAAGAAGCACCAGAAAAGCCAGTACAACAGCGTACAGCAAAACCAAAAAAACGTCCAGCTCAAGCACAACAAGCTCAATCAGAGTCACCGCAAGGTTTCAACACATTAAAAGATAAGCTTGAGGAATGGATTGAACAATCAAATTTTAACTAAGAAATATCGAAAAGAGGCGATTATTACTATTGCCTCTTTTTTTTGTATAATCTGGAAACAATATATAGTAGTTCTCGCTTTACAACTTATTAAGAAATTTGCCATAATTTTCATAAGGAGGCGAAGTATATGGAAAACTTTACATACTATAACCCGACTAAATTAATTTTTGGTAAGGGGCAATTGGAAGAACTTAAAAATGAAGTACCGCAGTATGGAAAAAAGATATTGCTTATATATGGCGGCGGAAGTATCAAAAGAAATGGTTTATATGACCAAGTAATTTCATTACTAAAGGAAATTGGTGCTGAAGTTCATGAGTTAGCTGGTGTAGAACCAAACCCACGTCTATCGACAGTCCGAAAAGGAATTGAAATTTGTCGCCAAGAGAAAATTGAGTTTTTGCTAGCAGTTGGTGGAGGAAGTGTTATTGACTGTACAAAGGCAATAGCAGTTGGCGCAAAATACGATGGGGATGTATGGGATTTTATGACCCGTAAAGCGGTGGCAACCGATGCACTTCCTTTAGGAACAGTATTAACCATTGCAGCGACTGGTTCCGAAATGAACTCAGGCTCAGTCATTACCAATTGGGAAACGAAAGAAAAGTATGGGTGGGGAAGTCCTGCTGTATTCCCTAAGTTTTCTATACTTGATCCAGTTAATACGTTTACCTTACCTAAGGACCAAACCGTATATGGAATGGTTGATATCATGTCCCATGTGCTAGAACATTATTTCCACCATGAACCTAACACGTTAACACAAGACCAGTGGTGTGAGTCCATCCTGCGCACGGTAATCGAGACAGGGCCAAAATTAATCAATGATCTTGAAAACTATGATTATCGTGCAACCATTATGCTGAATGGAACACTTGCGTTAAATAAGATGTTAAATATGGGTTATAGTGGAGATTGGGCAACTCATAATATTGAGCATGCGGTGTCGGCTGTGTATGATATTCCTCATGGTGGTGGACTAGCGATTCTATTCCCAAATTGGATGAAACATGTTTTGGATGAAAACGTAGATCGTTTCAAACAATTGGCTGTTTGGGTATGGAATGTAGAAACGGAAGGCAAAACCGATCGCGAAATCGCACTTGAAGGTATCGAGAAGCTAAGAGAGTTTTGGACAGCAATTGGTGCTCCATCAAGACTAGCGGATTACGGTATAGGAGAAGAAAAGCTTGACCTTATGGCTGAAAAAACTGTAGTTTTCGGTGAGTTTGGACGCTTCAAAGTATTAGGTAAACAAGATGCACTAGAAATTCTTAAAGCATCTCTATAATGGTTATTAATAAAAAAGCTCATACTACTTGTATGGGCTTTTTATTTTGTTGTATTTCTCTAGTGGTAGTAAAGCGTAATTCATTGTGTTATTGTACCTATATGGTAGACAATTTTAGAAAAACGCACTCTCTAGTGTTACATTAGTTTAGGGGGAGTGTATAAAATGAGAATTCAAAATAATTATTCATATGATTTAAAGAAACAAGTTGTAGAGATGTTTTTAGAGGGACATTCAGCTGCTGAATTAGCTAAGAAATTCGAGATTAAAAATCAACGTAGAGTATATGATTGGGTAGAGAAGGTTAGAGCCGAGGGGTATTCTGCCTTAAACGATGCAAGGGGGACGAATAGTCAGGGGAAGAGTAAGAAGGCAAAAACGTTAGAAGAAAAGTATGAATTACTAAAGTTGGAGAATGAATATTTAAAAAAGTTGTTGCGTCTAAAAAGGGGGTGAACGATAAAGAAGAACAATACGCTTTTATTCATGCGTATTCAACCCAATATCCAGTAATAAAATTGGTGGAAATAACGAAGGTATCACGTTCTGGTTATTATAAATGGTTAAAAAGGAATGGAAACAATAATCAGGATAGGATTGATGAGTCTTTATTTCTTTATATCCATAAGATATTTACAGATCATCGAGGAACTGTTGGTAGAAAGCGAATCAAACTTTTATTGAAAAAAGAATATGGTTTGATTGTAAATGAGAAACGTATTTCAAGAATCATGCGCAAATATGGAATACAATGTAAAATTCGCAGAAAAAGGTTCAAAAATAGACCTCAACCAAATGGAATAATAACGAACATATTGGATAGAAATTTTCATGCGATAAGACCAGGAATTAAATTAGCGATTGATATTACGTATATTGAAGTGAAAAAAAGTTTTCAGAAATGGATCTATTTATGTGCAATAAAAGATCTATACAATGGGGAGATCGTTGCTTATTCAATCGGAACGAATCAGGGGATGAAACTAGTATATAGGGCATTAGATGACCTGAAAAAAAGAGGGTTTGAGAAAAGAGCGATCTTGCATAGCGATCAAGGCACTCAATTCACAAACCATCGGTATATGAAGCGACTACAAGATATGGGTATTACCCAATCTATGTCCCGCAGAGGCAACTGCTGGGACAATGCATGTATTGAGAACTTCTTTGGGCATTTGAAATGTGAAATGCTTTGTTTCAGCCAACCTGAAACAGTAATTGAAGTACGACAAGCAGTAGAAGCTTACATTAACTATTATAACAATAAACGTATTCAAACGAAATTAGAAATGAGTCCTGTTGAATATAGGACTCAGGTAGCTTAATTTTGTGCGTTTTTAAACTGTCTATTTGACAGGGGCATGTACATTGAGCTAAAGCGCATTTGTCAAAAGGAAAACGCAAATGGGGCTAGATAAAGTTCTCGTCTCAAAATAAAGCGCAATTACAAATAACTAACCAAGAAACCCAGTGAAAAAGCGAAAAATGAAACAAATGAAAAAAAGTTTTTGTTGGTTGCGCTTACAGTGAGTCGGTAGTCTTGATTTATCAGAAAAGTTTGGTTACAGTGGAAAGAGGTTTTTATAAAAAAAGGGTGGAGGTATTAAAAATGACACATGTTCGTTTCGATTATTCTAAAGCATTATCATTTTTTGGAGAACATGAGATTACATATCTACGTGATGCGGTAAAGGTCGCTCACCATTCCATACATGAAAAAACTGGCGCAGGTAGTGATTTCTTAGGTTGGGTAGACCTTCCTACTAACTATGACAAAGAGGAATTTTCACGCATTCAAAAAAGTGCTGAAAAAATCAAGTCAGATTCTGATATTTTACTTGTCATTGGAATCGGTGGTTCTTATTTAGGAGCAAAAGCTGCAATTGATTGGTTAAACCATTCTTTCTATAATTCTTTATCAAGGGAACAGCGTAAAACTCCACAAATCGTATTCGTAGGAAATAACATCAGTTCTACTTATATGAAGGACCTTATGGATTTACTAGAAGGAAAAGATTTTTCAATTAATGTCATTTCTAAATCAGGAACAACAACGGAACCTGCACTGGCTTTCCGTATCTTCCGTAAACTGTTGATTGAAAAATACGGGAAAGAAGAAGCTCGTGGGCGTATCTTTGCAACGACTGACAAAGCACGTGGTGCACTAAAAACATTGGCAAATGAAGAAGGCTATGAATCATTTGTTATTCCTGATGACGTTGGTGGCCGTTACTCAGTATTAACTGCTGTTGGACTGTTACCAATTGCCGTGAGTGGTGCAAATATTGAGGAAATGATGAAGGGTGCACAAGCAGCGAGTGTTGATTTCTCTAAATCAGAGCTTGAGGAAAACCCTGCATACCAATATGCAGTGGTTCGTAATGTTCTTTATAATAAAGGGAAAACAATCGAGATGTTAATCAACTATGAGCCAGGACTACAATATTTCTCAGAGTGGTGGAAGCAGTTATTCGGAGAAAGTGAAGGGAAAGACCAAAAAGGAATTTACCCATCATCTGCCAACTTCTCAACAGACCTTCACTCTTTAGGACAATACGTTCAAGAAGGCCGTCGCGATTTATTTGAAACAATTATTAACATTGAAAAATCCCGTCATGAGCTAATTGTTGAAGCAGAAGAGAATGATTTAGATGGATTAAACTATCTAGCAGGAAAATCTGTTGAATTTGTTAATAAAAAAGCGTTTGAAGGTACAATGCTTGCTCATACTGATGGGGGTGTACCAAATCTTATTGTAAATGTTCCAGAAATGGACGAGTATTCATTTGGATACCTTGTGTATTTCTTCGAAAAAGCATGTGCAATGAGCGGCTATTTACTTGGTGTAAATCCATTCGATCAACCTGGAGTTGAAGCATACAAAGTTAATATGTTTGCATTACTTGGCAAACCAGGTTTTGAAGAAAAGAAAGCTGAACTAGAAAAACGACTATAAACTTTAAAATATATAAAGAGGGATTCCTATTATGGGAATCCCTTTAGCTTTTAATGATTAAGATTTGATCGCATTTTCTGATCTCAAGAGAAAGAGGAGGATTAATAGAAATTTCTTCTTCTCGTTTTATCCCGATTAAGATTTTCCCTTCTTTTAATAAAACCTCACTGGCTTTTTGAAAGTTCAAACCTATAAGATCAAATGTAGCTTCTAAGTATTGAAGCTTTCCACCCTTCAAATCAACCAACATAGCTAGTAGTGCATCAGACACTCCGTGTGACAAAATACTATTGACCATTACTAGACTTGAAATCCTGTTTGTTTGAATTATTTCATCTGCACCACCACGTTTTGCATTTTGGATTTGATGCGTCGTTAGGATTTCCACAATCGTAAAAACGCTTGGATTCAACCCTTTTATTGCAAGGAGGGTAAGAATGGAAAGCATATCTGCGTGGACCTCGTCTTTGCCCTGGTCAGCTGTTATAAGGACCAATTCTGCATCCTGTATATTTGCTTTCTTTAAAGTTTCATCACGGGTTGGGTCTCCCTTAATGAAGTGAAAGTGATTGGCTGGCATTGGATTTTTTTCTAAAGAATCATCAATTAAAAGAATTTCTGTATCAGACCCTGGTGCTTTAAGGAATGTAATTGTTTCTCGTACACGCTCATTCCATCCAACAATAATGATGTGCTTCTTTCCATAGAAATCAGATGTACCTTCTAAATAGGCATTTTGTGTCACAAAAGCGGTGGTTGAGATAGCAGCAAAATATCTTGTTACAATACCAACACCGACAAAAATAAGGAACATGCCAACAATCCTTCCCAAAAAAGACGAGGGAGCGTAATCACCATATCCTACTGTTGCCGCAGTTACAATTGCCCACCACACTCCATCAAATATGGTTGGAAAATTCTCTGGTTCAATGAGATGAATGATCGTACCGAAAAAAATAATAACCAATATAACAATTCCAATTAATTTTGCAATCAAAAAACGTCTAAAAAAAGATGCTAAGATACTCGTTAACAATCATGCCACTCCTTTCGGAAAGATGGTTGGTCTGTGTCTTATTTTTTCGTTTCATCTTTTGGTAGAAAGGCAAATATTTCTTTAATAATCGTATTGATTCTTCGAGTAATCTCTTCATCACCAAAGGCTTCTTTGGCTTTTTCAATCGCCTCGATCACCTCTGGCTCAAATTCAATTAGAGGCTTATCCTCTTCAGCCTCATTGTAAAGTCCAATGACAACATCTAAGCCCTCATTAAGTTTATCAATTGAATCACTAAGTGATTTCTTTTCGTTTTCATTTAATTTCATACACTTACTCCTTTTTCCATTCCTTTCTATATAGTGTGTACAAAAAGTATTCATTTTTGCATAAAGTTCCTATTGAGACGGAAACTATTGTTGAAAAAGAATACTATTTAATGGAGTGAAAGAAAATGGATATTCGTAGAGCAAAGCAAATATTATCTTCCTCAAATGAAATAACCGTTCATTATCAAGGAGTTTCTGTATGGATAGATAGTTGTGATGAACTGGGGAATACGTGCACAGTACACCTAAAGGGGAGGGAACACGAAAAAAACGTAGTTCCAGTCACTGAGTTAGAAGAATTGTAAAAACAAAAGCTCCCATTTAATTCAAGGGAGCTTTTGTTAATCCCAAAATCCTTTGACGAATTTCTCAAAAATATCGGAACTGAAATAAAAGAATGAGCAAAGAAAAAATGCGATCACTAGCCATGTTATGATCCAACTAATCGTCACTTTCTTCACACAATCACCTCTTATTTATACTATTTGTATTTATTAATGTTTCATACAAAGGAAAAACCTCTAGGAAGCCCTAGAGGTTTTCATCTATTAATGAAAGAGGAGACAGGGAAAAAATTTGCCCCTAATTATGAGAGAGTAATCAGAGGCAAGAGAGAAATGAAAACGTTCAAAATATTAGACGTATAGATTATCAAAAGGTTACAGCCGTTCAATAAAAATAAACATTCTCAAACTCTATCAGTCATTCTTTTTCTATTTTAAGCATACATATAGGACAACACATAATAAGAGGAGGAACTTAAAATGGCTTATCCAGGGTCAAAGGGTTGGTATGTGAAAGCATTAAAGGAAAAAGGGATCTATCATCATCCTGTGGAGCGGAAAAAATTAGAGACATATAAAACATATGTCTTACGGCAACTATATTTTGATTTAGTAGTTGAGAAAGAAGAGAATAAATAATATCCAAAAGTAGCCAAGAAAACACGAGGCTACTTTTTTCTATCTGAATTTCTCTCCAACTCTAGTATAATGATGAGTGGGAGGGACAAAAGTGGAAACAGTTGAAATTGATCTATCTGAGCGTTTTGAGGTAGCCTTTAATCGGATTCATAAGGCATTAAGCAAAATGGTTAAGAACGTGAATGGAAATATATTTACTCAATTAGTTGCGCATGGCTCGAAAAGACATGCTATTATTCGTTCCTATAAAGATGAACTCTTTCAATTTGCAAAGCTTCGAAATGCCATTGTTCATGAAAAGTTACGTGCTGATTTCTATATTGCAGAGCCTCATCAAGAAGTGGTGGATCGTATTGAAGAAATTGCATCAATTTTAGAAAAGCCAGTTACCGCATTATCCATTTCCAATAGTCCTGTGGTCTATTTTAATTATTATTCTTCAATCAAAGATGTAATCCTAGCGATTTATACAAATACATATACAAAGTTTCCTATTTTTAAAGACGGTACATGCATCGGCATTCTAACATCTGGAGCTGTGATAAAATGGATGGCAAAACAGCTGTCTAATGACACGATTGATTTGTCTAATATTCGAGTAGGAGAGGTCATTCCATACGAAACGAAACACCTTATCGATTTTGTTGATGAAAAAAGAGATATTTTTGATGTTGAGGATATGTTTGAAAAACGTCATGCGCATGGTAAAAAGCTAGAAGCAGTCATCATTACCGAAAATGGGAAAATGGATGAAAAACCATTAGGAATTATTACATCGTGGGATTTAATAGAAATAGATTAAGATGTAAATATTAAAGAGATATTTTATGATAGTTCTAATAATTACACCCTAGGTAGGGTGTATCTTTATGTATTTGGCTAGGAATCGGTAAAGCAATAACACACTGTAACAACATCCCTCAATAACTAGTTTGTAACTCCTATAACCTTAAGATTCAACCTAACATTCAAATGGCTCTATCAAGTTACAAAGTCTTCATAAATTGAACATAGGACTTGTAAATCGTCAAAACAAGCAGCGATTTAAATCATTTATTTCTTCTTTTTAACTAGTTTGTTCTTAGGTTGTTAAGTCCTGTATATTCCTTTTATATACCGTTTAAACTATAAAAAAGCGTGTAGCAACGGGTTCTTCAGCATTTTGATTTTGATCTTATTTTTTATACAATGATTAAACATTAATTTTAAAAAAGTGATTGTGATTCAACGTAAAAATAAAGTATAGTTAGTATCTGTACAAATAATGAATCGCTATATTAAGGAAGTGTAGGCATGCGTATTAATAAATATATAAGTGAATCTGGTAAAGCATCTAGACGAGGTGCCGATAAATTAATTGCTGACGGGAGAGTTACAATTAATGGCAAACGTGCAACAATAGGGAGCCAAGTCGAACCTGGTGATGAAGTTATTGTAGATGGAAATCCAGTAAGAGTGGCAAGGAATAATGTCTATATTGCCTTAAATAAACCAGTAGGTATTACGAGCACAACTGAAAAAGGTGTTAAGGGAAACATTGTTGATTTAGTCAACCATCCATTAAGAATATTTAATATTGGGCGCCTGGATAAGGATTCTGAGGGTTTAATACTTCTAACGAATGACGGTGACATCGTAAACGAGATACTGCGTTCTGAAAATAAGCATGAAAAGGAATATATTGTTTCAGTAGATAAGCCAATTACTCCTGAATTCATGAAGAAAATGTCCGAGGGTGTGAAAATATTAGGAACAAAAACACTTCCATGTAAAGTTGTACAATTATCAAAATATGATTTTAACATTATTCTAACACAGGGGTTAAATCGTCAAATTCGACGGATGTGTGCTGAATTAGGATATGATGTTTATCGATTGCAACGAATCCGAATTATGAATATCCATTTAGGAAATCTACCTCCTGGTCAATGGAGGGATTTATCCAAAAAAGAACGAACTCAACTATTCCGAGACTTAAACTATGAGCCAAAAGAATGGTAATCATCATTAAATGGCAAAAATAAGATCTAATTAGGTCCAATACTAATTAGATCTATTTTTAGTTTAACTATTAAAAACATGAATCATCATTCGAAAATTAAAATACATAAGTAAACGTCGCTTCAATCCTAGCTGTTATCGTTAATTCCCCTGGTTGAATAGGTGTGGCTGCTTCGCTTTTGGCAAACATCGCGGTTTGGTATGGGACAGGTGGTGGCTGGTGAGATAATTCCTGAATGTGAAGTGGGACTTCTTGTAGGTGTACAGCTAATTGATTGGCAATGGTACGTGCTTTATTTTGAGCATCCTTAACAGCATTTTCAAGTGCCTTTGCATAATATGTTTGTGGATCCGAGACAGTGAACTCAATGCTTGTAACAGTGTTTGCTCCGTTCTGAACAGCTGTGTCTACAATATTTCCAACCATTTGGATATCTACATTAGAAATTTGTAACATATGAATCACACGGTAGCCCCTCAATGTTTGTTTTGAGTTTTCATAATCGTAAAGTATTTCGATTCGAAAATCACTTGTTTTCATATTTTCATTAGGTATCCCAAGTGCTAAAAGAGACTCAATCACCATGCTTGATCTCTCGTTATTTTCATTTTGTGCTTCAGTGACGGTACTACTTTCCGTGATAATTCCAATTGTAATCGTCGCAGAATTCGGAACGGTCGTAACAATTCCCTCTCCACTAACTTTCAATCTGTATGAATTAGATTGGGAATGATTCGTTCGTTTCTGCTGCGAGCGCATCATCCAAGGTTCATAATAGTACATCGTATACCTCCTCTCTCATTAAATCATTTTTGTTATTGTATTACTTCGAACACATTTCGGTGAGAAAAAACAAAGCCCACAAAATTTAGTGAGCTTAATGTGCTAGCTTTTTTCTTGCAATTGGTCCCAAAATCACATGTAAAAATATATCCCCTGTAAAATGAGCGACCATTGCAATTTCGATTCCAAACTTCCAATATAAATAGCCAAACAAGATTCCTGGAATGGTATTAAGTAAAATCGTTCGGAAAAAAATCATTTTTGTTTTACCTAAAAGTGCAAAAGCGGCAGGTAAGTGCCCTAGTCCGAAAAGAAGGGCAGCAACCACAATCCCAATCCAATACCTAAACTCTCCAATCCCTATAAGGTCTAACGCATAAACCACCAAACTCATCAGGAATAAGCGGGTTAATACTTCCTCTGAAATCCCTCCATAAAAAGAAGCAAGGAATGACTGCCATTTTGAAGGCTCTTCCATCTCTACTTTAGAAATTCTTTTCATAAATCCTATATCCAATCCAATAATGAGGATTGATACTATGACACCGAAAATAATGCTAAGTAAGATGGTGACCAGGATGGGATAAGGAACAGTTGATCCATATAACCAGTGATCTAGTAGCCACCAATGTAAATCCACTTTTGACGCTAATTTGGTTCCAACCAATGAAGCAATTCCTAATAAAACCGAACTTTGAATGATACTTAATATGGCGAGAACTGGGGGAGAAGGAACCTTTTTAGTTGGATTCAATCGTTTCTCTTCTTCCATTTTTCCCTGTAACAATTTAAATTGATACGGCATAACCGCGATTGCTCCAGCTAATGCAGCAATCCAAAATATAAAAAGCTCTGTCATAACTTACACCCTCATTCTTATTCAATAACATTTTGCTTTTGAAGATTATACGAGTGAAAAGGTTATAAAGTTCAATTTTATTTTTCCTTGTTGACTAAGCAGGATTATCGCTTAGTGTATGGAATTTCATAAGTTATCTGTAGTAATTAGAGGCTTGTGTAAATGTTGGTGTAAACGATAAACTAGAATTAACAGTTTTCCACAAATAAGGTTAAACAAATTTCAACAAATAAGATTCAACAGTTTAACCTGAAATAACACACTTTCTATATACTTGAAGTAGTCTATGGAAAGTGAGGAACAAGGAAGTGGAAAAGTTGACAATATACAACGAAATTCATAGGCTTCGCAGCGAAGGGTTTTCTAACAGTGCGATAGCCAGAAAATTAAAGATTTCTAGAAATAGGGTGATTGATTACGTAAAAATGACACCAGACGAATTTTTCTTATTCGCAATATCTTTACAAAGTAGAAGTAAAAAGTTGGATCCCTTTCGGGAGAAGATTCTGGGATGGCTCAAGGAACATCCAGACCTTTCAGGAGCTCAGGTATTAGACTGGCTGGAGGAAAAACTAGATGTCAATTCAGTCACCGAGGGAACGGTAAGGAATTATGTGAATGAGTTACGAGAAACCTACCATATACCTAAAGTGCTTTCTGAACGTGATTATAGTACAGTTCCAGAACTACCTATGGGGCTGCAAATTCAAGTTGATTTTGGTCAAAAAAGGTTACCTACAACGGATGGGAAATATAAGCGGCTTTATTTTATAGGATTCGTACTAGCGCACTCAAGATACAAATATGTGGAGTGGCTGGATCGACCGTTTCGGACTTCTGACCTTATCCGAATGCACGAGAATGCTTTCCGTTTTTATGGTGGAATGTCCGAAGAAATAGTCTACGACCAAGATCGTTTACTGACGGTTAGCGAGAATGCAGGAGATCTTATCATGACAGAGGAGTTTACTAAGTATCAGCAGACTAGGAAGTTCAAAGTCTATCTATGTAGAAAATCTGACCCTGAGTCTAAAGGGAAAATTGAACAGGTCGTAAAATATGTAAAAAATAATTTTGCGAAAAATCGTACATTTGATAATTTAGTAGATTGGCAGAATTCTAGTATGAAATGGCTGAAGCGTACTGGAAACTATAAGGTTCATCATAATACAAAAAAGAGACCAGTTGAAGTGTACGCCCTGGAAAAGCAACACTTACAAAAAGTCTCAGGTACTTATATTTTTGAAGATATCTTCGATTCTAGTATAACAAGAACTATTAACAAAGACAATGTCATTCGGTTCGATGGTAATCGATACAGTGTACCTCGCGGTACATTTCGAAAAGGTGCCACCAATATCGCTTATGTCGAAAGTAATGAGAATCATTTATATATCCGCCTGCAGAAAAATGGACAAGTTTTGGCCAAGCATAAAATTGCAGAAGGAAGTGGAGAGGTTATCTCGGATCCTTCCCATAGGAAGCGTAGTCAGACTAAACGAGATCTTTTAATACAGCAAATTGAAAATATGTTAGATGATAAAGAATCTGTGAAATGGCTAGTTGAACTGCTAACCGAAAATTACCCTCGTCATTTAGTAGATCAATTAAAAGTGGTGCAATCTGTTATCTTGAAATACCCTGCTTTCATTGAAGATGCAATTCTTGAAATGAGGCGTCTAAGATTGATAAGTGCAAATGATTTAAGGGATATCGCCCACTCCCTAGAAATTCAAGGCCGTAAGAAAAGAAAGGACAATATATCTTTGAATGATAAATATAAGGATCTAGTCGCTCCTGAACGAAAAGAGGATATCTATTTCAGTGTTCTTCAAGGAGATGGGAACAAATGAGCCAACCATACGAAATACTTCAGGACAAGTGTCGTTCCTTACGCTTAGCAGAGACAGCAAAAGAGTTACCAAAATTTCTTAGAGAAGCAGAAGCTAAAGGATGGACATATCATGAATTCATCCATGAGATTCTGAGTCATGAATTAAGCTGTAGGGAGAGAAAGAATAGCGAAAAACTAATGAAGTGGGCAGAGTTCCCCGAAGTTCTGACATTTGAGAACTTCCGCTTAGAAGAACAGAGTGCGGTTGGTGAGAAACAACTAAATATATTAAAGCAGCTAACATGGGTTGATGAGTGTTTCACCCTGATAATGATGGGGCCAACGGGTGTTGGCAAAACTTTTCTTTCAACAGCTCTAGGTGTACACGCTATCGAGAGTGGATACCAAGTTTCTTTCATATCAATGGATCGCTTAATCTATATATTAAAATCAAGAGAGTACATCAGTAAGTCTAAACCAAGATACAAGCGCATCATCGAATCCGACCTAATCATCATTGATGATGTCATGTATATGGCATATGAACCCCAGGACGCTCATCTATTCTTTCAGTTCATTTATGAAATGTATGACAAGGCAGCGTTCATCCTTACATCCAATAAAGGACCTGGTGAATGGGGGAAATTCCTTGGCGATACAACGCTTACGACTGCGATCTTGGACCGTCTTCTCCATCGAAGTGAAATATTAACTTTTAGTGATGAGCAGGACAGTATTAGGATGAAGTACAGGAAAACACTATTCTCGGATCAAAGTATTGAATCTTAGAAAAAGGAGATGCCATGTCCCTACCTAGTTTGAAGACTAGGTAGGGGATATCAAAGTGTTGAATCTTAATTGATGAAACCTGTTTAGACTTATTTATTAAAAACTGTTAAATACTACTTGACGGTTACAGTTGGTAGAAACAAGGAGAGTGGCTTATGTATTTCTTACATATGTTCATTACCATTATCATTTTGAATATCGGTATATATTACCTTAATAAAAAGGGAATTGCGGTAGGAATTTATAGAAAGAATATACCCCTAAGATTTTTCGTAGCGATGGTGTTGTTGGGAATTTTCATGCGTCTGACCTTTTGGATCGAATTTGAATACCTTTTAAAAGACATCGTTGAACCTATATTATGTATTTTAATTATTTATATAATAATGTCTTTATTAAATAGATATGATTTTGTTGATAAATTAAAGATTCATGATTTCGTAGGAGCACTTCTGATTGTTGGTGGTATCGGAATTTACATCATCATTCTTTGTTTATAAGTTAAACTCTACCTAAAAGTAACGGAAATGTTTTATACTTTTAGGTAGAGTAAAATACTCTTCAGCAAGTGAGCGCCAAAGAAACAAGTTTATTATCACGTTCGAAAGGTTGAAAATTCTCAACTAATGTAGATTTACTTATATAAGTAACTATTTTTTGAACTATAAGAAAGAATACTGTAATAGGAAGGATGTATGATGACTAAACATCGGATATATAAAATGAGTTTTGCAAGCGTCTATCCCCATTATATTACGAAGGCAGAGAAAAAAGGCCGCACGAAAGAAGAGGTTGATGAAATCGTTCGGTGGCTAACAGGGTATAGCCAAGATGAGTTACAATTCCAAATCGAAAAGAAAACAGATTTTGAAACATTCTTTGCAGAAGCTCCCAAACTGAATCCTTCACGTGATTTGATCAAAGGCGTAATTTGTGGTGTTCGTATAGAAGAAATTGAAGATCCACTAATGAAGGAGATCCGATATATGGACAAGTTAATCGACGAATTAGCGAAAGGTAAAGCGATGGAGAAGATCTTGAGAGAACCCAAATAAGAATAAAAGGACCACACTTATATGACGAGTCTAAATAAGTGTGGTCAGTCTAGGTTAATTATAAAACTTGTTCATCCTTCACTTTGTTCATGATGGATACAATATTGTTTACCCAGTGATGATTTAAACCAGTTGCATCATTGGCTGCTTCACTTGGTGCATATACTGTTTGGATTTCACCGATTGTTTCTTTTCCGTTTTCAACATAATATTTCTTCAAATAAATAGCCTTAAAGTGAATACTGTCTTCAATTGAAAGGAACTTTTGCCAATTGGTTCCACCCTCAACCAACTCCTGACATCCAGGATTAGGATACTCATCACCAAAAATATCCGCATAAATTTCTGGCATACAAGTAATGCCACCAATATTATTCCAAGGAGAAGTTGAAATTTCGGAATTTCCCCAACCTGTTTCTTGAGCAGCTAATGCTGCTAAAAAGATTGGGTCAATATCATGTTCATCGCCTGACTTTACAAAATTAGGTCCTAAGCCTTTTAAGTTCCCCTTTAAATGCTTGTCTAGTTCAGGACCTGTAATGGTATTTTCTTGTTCGACATTATAACTTTCTGAAGCCATTTGAACGGGCTGACTTTGTGGTTCTTGATCATTTATATTTTCTTTCTTTATTTCCTGTACGTGTTCGTTCTTTTTATTTAACGTTTCAGCATTTGAGTGATGAATTGTAGCAAAGATGCTGATTCCCATAATAGATAGAACAGTAACAAAATAAATAAGGATTGATTTTTTCCTTTTAAGAGTTGAGATTTTCAATGTATCCTACCTCCTTCGCAAGACTATTGTCCTACTCTAGAAGTTATCCTAACATAATAAAATGACAAACATATTACATAAATGTTATAAGGCGATGATAAGATTATGACAAAGGAATACTGAGTTTGCAAAAAAACTATAAGTCTTGTATAATCGGAAACTGTATGTTTACTGTTAGAAAAGTAAACAATTCCTACTTTTAACATATATCTGGAAATTAAAGTAAAGCAAAGGTTTTACGTCTTAATAAGCCATATCCATTGGCAATATTTTGTTACCCACTTCATGTGGGCCAATATTATTATATTCAATGAAAGGTGTTTGAAATGTATTTTCAAAGTTTGCTAATGAAAGAGGATCTGAATAAGAGCCCGTCAGAGGTCAAACAAGAGTTAGAAGATTTACAATTCCAACTTTATCGCATGCAAGACAACATTAAGGAGATATCAAAAAAACATCAAGTGATCGGGATTGATCAATCAAAGGATGAAAAATGGGTCATTGTTTCGGCCTATGATGACGGTAATCAATGTCAAATCATGGTGAACGAGTGTGAATCTGCCTACAAAGGGAAATGGGATTTTACCCTACATGCACAGTACAAAGACGAGGATAATGCTATCCACATTGGGGATATTAAAGGACCTGCTAATCAAGGTTATGGGTCCATTTGTATGAGTCATTTAAAAGAAATTGCTCGTGAGCAAAACATTCCTGTCATAACTGGTGATATCGCTGAAAGAGATTGGGATCATGTGGATCGTCTTGTCTATTTTTATGAAAAACACGATTTCGAAGTTGAAATCGATCCTACAACAAAATCAGGTGAAATTATTTGGAAAGACTAATCAAAAAGAAAAAGGGCCTGCTTACCAACTAACAAAAGGTAAAGCAGGCTTTTTACTTGCTGTCATTTTACAACCAGTCTAAACAAATTTTAGTGAAATGCTTGTTAAATGAAGAAAGACGTATCGTGGATATCCTGAAAGATACGTAAGTGCAAACATTTATTAATTAAATGAACACATCATTCCCATTTAAAATAAAAATGATATGATACTGGTTTGACAAATATCAAACTAAATCGTGTGATAAGCTTGTCAGGTTTGATGGGAATAAATGATTGTTTGCACTTCCTAGTGGTGCTATCATTAAAATAATAATTTAGGATTCGCCCTAGGAGTTGTTATCATGAGATTGATTTACAAAGCTTTAATGCTTGGAATTGCTGCAATTATACAAGGGTTCGCAATGGCTACTTTTCTACTACCTCATTTTATTCCCACTGGGGGTGCGGCAAGCGTTGCAGTGCTTTTTAACTATGTAGTAGGAATACCTTTTGATATTACGTTATGGGTATTAAATGCTGGCCTATTATTTGCAGCTATAAAGTGGCTTGGGAAAGGTCCTGCCATTTGGACGTTGTATTGTGTCACAGTAACAGCACTTACTATTCGGATTATCACACCAATTTTAACAAGTTCCATTTCATATGTAATCGTTGATTTACTTATTGGTTCGGTCATTTTTGGAGTAGGGATTGGGATATTATTTCGAATGGGTGCCTCATCAGGTGGAATGGATATATTAGCATTAATTATTTCTAAACTTAAAGGGTTTTCGCCTGGAAAGACGTTATTTGCGATTAATGGTTCGATCCTGCTTACTACTGGAATTGTAGTAGATTGGAGAATCATCATTTATGCGTTAGTAAGTCAATTTATAAGCTCTAGATTGATAGACTTAATTTATAAGGTGAGACTGCCGAAACAACAGACACCAAAGCAGAATGTAACGACTTATTAATGCAAAAAAGGCGAGAACCTTAAAAGGTTCTCGCCTTAAATGTTTATACATCCTGCACTGTATGCATTACTTAATTAGTTCATTGCAATCCAAACACTCTTAACTTCTGTGTAGTTATCAAGAGCATAGGATCCCATTTCACGTCCGATTCCAGATTGCTTATATCCACCGAATGGTGAAGCTGCATCAAATGCATTATAGCAGTTCACCCATACAGTTCCAGCACGAAGGTTATTCGCGATATAATGAGCTTTTGATACATCTTGCGTCCACACACCTGCAGCAAGACCATAATCAGAATTATTTGCGCGAGCAATTAATTCATCAAGGTCATCATAAGGCATCGCCGAAATAACAGGGCCAAAGATTTCTTCTTTCGCAATTGTCATTTCATCCTTCACATTTGCAAAAATAGTAGGGGAAACGAAGTACCCTTCTTCGTATGGTTTTTGACCACCGACTACTAGTTCTGCTCCCTCATTAATACCTTTTTCGATGTATCCTAACACACGATTTTGTTGTTCAATTGAAACAAGCGGTCCAATTTCTGTATCGGAATGTAATCCTGCCCCTTGTTTAATCTTTTCGGCATGGCTTGCCATATCTGCCACAACATTATCAAATTGTTTCTTTTGAATAAACACACGTGATCCTGCACAACAAACCTGGCCTTGGTTAAACATAACCCCATTTAATGCACCAGGAATAGCTTTTGAAAGATCCGCATCTGGTAAGATAATATTTGGTGATTTTCCACCTAATTCTAGTGTCACACGTTTAAGTGATTTAGAAGCTCTTTCCATGATCATTTTTCCAACTTCAGTTGATCCAGTAAAGGCAATCTTATCAACTAGTGGATGATCAACAAGTGGTTGGCCAGCTGTTTCACCAAACCCAGGAACGATATTGATAACCCCTTTTGGGAATCCTGCTTCTTCCATTAATTCCGCTAAATATAAAGCAGAAAGAGGTGTTTGTTCAGCAGGCTTTAATACGACCGTACATCCTGTTGCTAGAGCAGCACCAAGCTTCCACATTGCCATCAACAGTGGGAAGTTCCATGGAATAATTTGTCCGACAACGCCAACGGCTTCATGGCGAGTATAGTTAAAGAATGGTCCATTTACAGGTATTGTTTGCCCCACAATTTTTGTAGACCATCCTGCATAATAACGCATATGTTCAATTGCTAGAGGAATATCTGCATTTGATGTTTCACGAATCGGCTTACCATTATCAAGTGTTTCCAATTGTGCAAGTTCATCCTTATGTAACTCCATCAAATCTGCCAGTTTATACATAATGCGACTTCTTTCGGCTGCAGTCATTTTTGACCAAGGACCTTCATCAAAGGCTTTTCGAGCAGCTTTTACTGCACGATCAATATCCTCTGCTCCAGCTTCTGAAACGGTGGCTAATACTTCACCAGTGGCAGGGTTGTAGGATTCGAAGGTTTTACCTGAAGCACTCTCAACAAATTCACCGTTGATATAAAGCTTCTTTGTTCCTTTTAGAAATGATTCAACCTTTTCTCGTAACGCAAAAACTAATTGGCTCATTTTCTTCCTCCTTTTAATATGTATCTAGCAACATAGGTTTCTTGAAAACGCCTACAATATTTATATTAAACATTTTAAAACTAGTAATCAACCAATTTATGGATAAAGATTTCGACGATTCCCGACGTTTTTTTTCGACAATAATAAGCATAGTAAAAATACATAAGAAAATATTTTTTGAAGAAAGTAATATTTCAAGGGTCTCAGACATTTTTGGTCCTAGAGAAGTGAACTGTAAAGGGGTAGAGTGATGAATTTTATCAAGGAGATATTATTAGTATATGGAAGAATAATAACGATTCTTCCACTTTTATTAGTTATGACACTTTATATGGGTAAAAGGTCAATAGGTCAATTACCAGTTTTTGATTTATTAATCATTATTACTCTAGGATCTGTAGTGGGTGCAGATATTGCGGATCCACACGTTGAACATATACATACGGCGTTTGCTATTGTTGGTATAGCCATTCTTCAAAGAGTTATTACATATCTTATACTTAGACATAGAAAGATTGGAAGAGCCTTAACGTTTGAGCCTACCATTGTTATTATGAATGGTGTTTTTATAGTAGAAAATATACGTGAAATACGCTACTCCTTAGATAATATTCTACAAATGCTTAGAGAAAAAGAGGTGTTTGATGTTTCAACTGTCGAGGTAGGTATCGTAGAAGCGAATGGAATGTTATCAGTGTATAAAAAGGCAAATAAATCTCCCGTGTTACGTGAAGATCTAGGGGTAGAAAATAATCATGAAAAATTGACGTATCCAGTCATTATTGAAGGTAAGGTCGACCATAGCATCTTAACGCAATTTGGCACGAATGAATCATGGTTATTGGAGAAACTTGAAGAGAAAGGGATAAAAAAAATGGAAGACGTCTTTTTTGCGTCAATAAGCTCAGACCTAAATCTTCACCTTTCACCTGTTAATAGTGATAAACCAAATTATATCAGGCATTAAGATTTCTGCAGAATGAGATTGTTAAAACAATGCAGTTACTAAGATCTCGCAAAAAGATATCCTTTAAATGATCATAAAAAAGAAAAAAGCCTTGATTACTCAAGGCTTTACTAAATGGAGTTGATGGGAATCGAACCCACGACCCTTTGCCTGCCAGGCAAATGCTCTCCCCCTGAGCTACAACCCCGTTTTTAGAATAATATAACAAAATTATACCATGCATTTTATAAATAGACAATCGGTCATTTATAAGTTAATGCATTGGAACATATGAATATTAGCATGTATAATGAAAAGTATAAATGAAAACCGATACGATTAGTGAGAAATAAAGATAACTTAGTCAAAGGTGCTGAATGCGTAATGAAATTTCAAGATGTTAAGAGTTTGGAAGAACGTCTCCAACTAATGGAAGGGTTTGCTCAGCGTTTTTTATCAAGAGCTGAAAAAATAGATGAAGAAGGTAGTTTTCCTTTTGAAAATTTGGCAGAGCTAAAAACTTCAGGTTATACGTCATTAACGGTTCCAAAAGAATATGGTGGAGAAGGAATTTCCCTTTACGAATTTGTTCGTTTACAAGAGTATATTGCTAGAGGGGATGGATCAACTGCATTATCAATAGGTTGGCATATGGGGATTGTGAAAGATCTCGGTGAAAAAAAGCCTTGGCATGAATCGATGTTAGATATGCTATTTAAGGATGTAAAAGCAGGAGCACTCATAAATAATTGTGCATCTGAGCGACAAACAGGAAGTCCTACTCGTGGCGGGAAGCCGACAACTACAGCAGTAAAAGTGGGGGATAAATGGATAATTAATGGGAGAAAAACGTTTTCCACAATGTCTCCGATGCTTGATTATTTTAATGTTACGGCCACTATTCAAGAAAGTGGAGAAGTAGGCTATTTCTTAATTCCTAGGGATACGAAAGGGGTTCAAGTAGAAGAAACATGGGATAGTATCGCAATGAGAGGTACTGGCAGTCATGATTTAGTATTAACGAACGTTAAATTGGCTGAAAAATACCTTGTGCAATTAAGTGAACCTGGTAATAAGAGTCCAGCTGGATGGTTACTTCATATTCCTGCTTGCTACCTTGGTATAGCCCAAGCAGCCCAAACATATGCGATTGAATTTGCAAAAGATTATGCACCCAATAGTATTACAGGATCTATAATTGATTTGCCAAATGTCCAACAAAAAATAGGAGAAATGGAATTAGAATTAATGAGAGCAAGGCATTTCCTGCATTCGGTTGCCAAACAATGGGATAATTCAAACGAAGAACAACAAGGAAGGATGGCACCAGAATTAGGGGCAGTTAAATATGCTGTTACAAATGCTTCGATTGCAGTAGTGGATTTAGCAATGAGAATTGTAGGTGCTCGTAGTTTATCTCAAAAAAATCCATTACAGCGTTATTACCGCGATGTCCGGGCGGGTCTCCACAATCCACCAATGGATGACATGACAATTATGTTACTTGGAAGAAATGCGAGCAAATAATAACCATTTATCAACTATCAATCCATAGGGTTGGTAGTTTTTTGTTATATAGGAAATTATAAAAGCCAATCTTTTGGAGTATGACCTAATTAAATCATCTACGCCTATCGCAAACATCCTATCCCCTCCCTTGTCTAGCCAATCCGTCTAAAAGGTTAAGAACACGCCTTTAGCTTATTGTCTTATGCTTATTGGACTTACACAGGTCATGGTGCTTGCTAGAGTATTTTGTTCCTTACTTTTTGCATGAGAATGCCACAATGTTCATATATTTCTACTAATACAGGTATAGGACAAGACCTTATAATTACAATGTTAATAAATAGATATAAATGGTAAAATTTGATTAAAGCCTAAATGGTGGTGAATTCATGGCAATTATATATGTACTAGTTTCATATCTTATTGGAACAATCATGACTGCCTATGTGGTTATGAAAATAATGAAGGGCACGGATATTCGCAAACTAGGTAGTGGAAATGTTGGTGCCAGAAATGCTGGTAGATTGCTCGGGAAGAAGGGCTTTTTGTTAACGGCTTTCGGTGATGTTTTAAAAGGGGTACTCGTTGTTTTTGGTGCCAAATATTTCGGCTTCTCTTTAGATATTCAGGTCTTATCATTAATTGCAGCTGTAGTCGGACATATTTGGCCAGTTACTCTTAAGTTTAAAGGGGGTAAAGGAATTGCGACAGCAGCGGGGGGGTTACTTGTACTAGCCTATCAGCCGTTTATCATATTTGGTGGCATATTTCTATTTCTATTGGCAATTCTGAGAAGTTTCACCTTAGCGGGCATGACTGCATTTGTTACAATTCCTTTCATTTATTGGTTTATGAATTATTCCATACGAGAATGTATTCTTGTTTTTATTGTCATTGCCTTATTACTATTTGCGCACCGAGATAATCTTAAAGAAAAGCTTGAGCAAAAATTAAATTAACTGGAGTGATTCCAAGGTGTCATTTGTCTACAAAATAGCTCGGACAAAACATGAATTTGAACAAATCCATCGGTTGAACTACAAAACATTTGTTGAAGAAATTCCTCAGCACCAGAAAAATGATGAAAAAATATTAATTGATAAATTTCACGATGAAAATACATATTTAATCTGTCTGAAAGATACGCATTTAATAGGAATGATCGCTGTACGAGCCAACCGTCCATTTTCTTTGGACCATAAGCTTTCCAATCTAGACGAGCTATTGCCTGTAAAACCAAAACATCCTTGTGAAATTCGTCTGTTATCTGTAGTGGAAGAGTATCGCAACAATGGACGAGTGTTTTTTGGACTTGCACAACTCATGTCCAATTATTGTTTAAAGAAAGGATATGACGTTGCGTTAATCTCTGGGACAACCCGTCAAGAAAAATTATATCGACAATTGGGCTTCAAGCCATTTGCTGCATTAACGGGGACTTCAGAAGCATCATTCTGGCCTATGTATTTAACCAAACAAACCTTTGATGAGTCTTTGGCAGGAAGAATTCTAAAAGAACCTGTCAGCTTTTTACCTGGACCCATTAAAATTCTTGAAAATGTAAAAGCTGCATTTGGAGAAGAACCTATTTCTCATCGGTCAAATGAATTTTCCTTTCAAATGAAGTCAGTAAGGGAACAACTTTGTAAGATGACGAACTCTAAGTATGTGCAAATATTGATAGGATCTGGAACTTTGGCAAATGATGCGATTGCTGCTCAGTTAACTCTATTACCTGGTAGGGGCTTAATCCTAAGTAATGGTGAATTTGGCTCAAGGCTTATCGACCATGCAAAACGTGCGGGATTGGTTTTTGATAAACTAGAGAAGGACTGGGGTAGTCTTATTACCGAAGATGAAATTAAGAATAAACTTGATACAGGCAAATATTCTTGGCTCTGGGCGGTTCATAGCGAAACTTCAACAGGGATGCTTACAAACCTAGAAACACTTAAGGATATATGTATATCAAATAGAGTGAAACTTTGCTTAGATTGTATCAGCACAATTGGGGCAGTTATATTAGATTTTCAAGATGTCTATTTAGCATCTGGGGTAAGTGGAAAAGCAATTGGTGGCTATACTGGTTTATCTTTTGTGTTTCATCATCACGAAATAACACAAAATTCAACTATTCCAAGATATCTAGATCTAGGGATGTATACAATTAACAACAGTATTCCGTATTCGCAGTCTTCAAACTTGCTTGCTGCATTACAAAAAGCATTGCAAAAATATGATAATGATGATGTGTATACCGAAATAAAAATTAGATATAAGATGATTCGTGAGACAATAGAGGGATTTGGTCTTAAGG
This sequence comes from Bacillus nitroreducens, assembly GCF_964021195.1. Classification (NCBI taxonomy): domain Bacteria; kingdom Bacillati; phylum Bacillota; class Bacilli; order Caryophanales; family Bacillaceae; genus Bacillus; species Bacillus nitroreducens. The sequence continues at coordinate 2,046,500 of NZ_CAXHYI020000003.1, forward strand.
TTCTAACTCCGTATGAATATTCATCACCAGCCATTATGACTGTTCTGTTACCAGACCACATTTCTTCGAAGGATTTTGGAGATGATATGGCACTTCAAGGATATTACCTTCATTATGAAAGCAGTTATCTACAAGAGAAGAAATGGATACAAATCTCATGTCTAAGCAACTATGAGGAGAAGAAAATTCGCCAGATGTTAAACGTGTTTGAACGATTATTAACTCAATATACAACAATATGGGAGCCCTTGAAATGAGGGCTTTTTTTCGTCTAGTTCTAAGTATAGTGGGTCGGGATTATAGATAGCTTTGTAGCGGGCGATTTTAACATACCTTATATGTTGCTGCTAAGAGAACGCGTTACGCTTTTCTTTGTAAACACGCACATTATTAAGAAAAAGAAACAAAGGCGGGTTAAGGGTAGAATTTCTTCTACCCTTTTCTCGCGTTTATCCTATATACTAAATTAGAATTATATATAGAAATGAAGTGACAAACATGAATCAACCCAAAATAAATCCATACTTCGTACTTGCAGTTGGGGTTATTGCTGTATCGACCTCGGCTATATTTGTTAAATTAGCTAATGCACCTGCAGCTGTTATTGCGTTCTATCGGTTGTTTTTTACAGTTTTGCTCATGTTTCCTCTTTTCGTGCTAAAACATAGGAAAGAGTTGAAGGGAATTACGAAGAAAGATTGGCTATATTCCGCGATCTCAGGTGTGTTTTTAGCCCTGCATTTTATACTATGGTTTGAATCCCTCAACTATACATCTGTAACAAGCTCAACAGTATTAGTGACCATGCAGCCAGTTTTTGCTTTCATTGGAACCTTTTTCTTGTTTAAAGAAAAAATAGGTTTAGGTGCCATTTTAAGTACTTGTCTTGCTTTAGTCGGAAGTATCATTATTAGTTGGGGGGATTTCCAGGTTAGCGGGACAGCCCTATTCGGAAACTTTTTAGCGATTGTTTCTTGTATGATGATTACCGCATATCTATTATTTGGGCAAACTGTCCTAAAAAGATTATCCCTCATTGCCTATACATTTGTTGTATACAGCTTTAGTACAATTACATTATTTTTATATGTAGTGATCTTAAAACAACCACTTGGGGGATACGCAGGTCAAGATTGGATGTACTTTTTACTACTCGCAATTGTTCCTACATTACTAGGTCATAACCTCTTTAATTGGTCATTGAAATGGGTAAGTACCTCAACTATTTCGGTAAGTATTCTATTCGAACCTGTTGGGGCTGCCATACTTGCATATTTTATATTGTCAGAAAAGATCCTTCATACCCAGGTAATAGGAGGTATTATTATCTTAGTGGGGATTTGGTTATATTCCTTAGGTGAACGAAAGAAAAAACAACAGGTTCAATTATCAGAGCAAAGTGTAGGTTAAATCAACTAAAGCCATGTCTATTTGTAGACATGGCTTTAGTATTAAGCATATTTTCGGTTCATAAAAAGGGCACCAATACCAATAATCATCAGCAGTGCTCCTATTAATAGGAGGTTTAAATAAGGACTTGCTGTAGTAGGGAGTTTATTACCTTGTACTTTTATGCTCATCTCATTAGCAAGTGTTGCAACAGTAAGGAATTTCTCCCCACGCTCAATGATAAAGTCGGAAGCTAGCATTTCCTCGGATACTTTAAGGTCGAGCAAGTACTCGTCATTCCCTCTATAGAGTTCAATAAGAAGGTCCGCTCCATCAAGAGATTTTTTTTTCAGTAGTTCATCATACGTGACCGCTTCTCGAACACCATCCTCTAGTAAGTAATATCGAGGTTGCAACTCGAACATTTCGATCATCTTATCATACATCACGAGAAGCTCTTTTTGCTGTTCGGATGATAAGCCTTCCGAATTATTATAGGAAAAATACTGCTCCAAATTGAAGTTGATAGATTTCATTTTCTGCTCTAGATTCAAATCATTTAGGCTTAAAAAATGGAGCAATAATCCGCTTATTTCTTCTTCGTCTAGTCCTATATCTGAAAGCATTCTCTCTGCATCCACCAAAACCTCTGCGTGATTTAAGTAGAAATCTACCGTTGCTTCAAGATCCCTAATGAATAAATAGTCCTTTACAGACTCTCCAAACCCACTCAGGATATGGTGCAACTCATCCTCATCTATATTATGCTTTGTTAGTAGAGTCTGGATGGTTTCATTATTAACTGGTTCGCCGAGATAAGAAACCAATTCATGAACACTCTCAAAATCCTTTACAGACAAATCATAAACCGCTAAATAATCTTCAAGATCGCTTTCTGTTAATCCAGTCTCGGTTGTGTATTTTTTTAATTCTTCGGGAGTTACTTCAGCAAAAACGTCAACAGATAAAAATGAAAGCTGGAACAAAAAAATAATCCCAACCAGTAAAAGGTTCTTCATTCCTCTTCCTCCAAGCCAATATATTCATCATAGTCGTAGTATTTTCAACTTTTGCCAAAAAATGCATGTGTTTGGAACATAAAAAAACTGACAACCATTGAATTAGATTGTCAGCTAATGTTTTGATTAATGAAATGTATTAGCAAAGAAGCTAAAAATAAAGGCAAAAATGAGAGAAGAAACAAAAGTGATAAAAGTGCTAGTTTCGATTTTTTCCTCGCTATTACATATTCTTAAACCTACTATATATACAAAAGAAAATAAAAATAAACACATACCTAGTGATAAAAACATTCCCATTGCCTGTAAGAATTCAATAAACAAAACCTTTATCCCCCTTCCGAAATCACTATTAATAAAATATATGTGTAAATCTAGCAATTATGATTAAAATAATAGAGGCAAAAAAGGAAAGATATAATATGAAAAAGGTCTTTAACTTTAAGAAAAAAGTATTTTATATAAAAACTTTTTCTTGTATAATAAATTGTATCTTCTCTATCGATTTGATTAATAGAATAGATAGAAGAGAAGCTTTTTTATTTTGTTTAAAACTTTTTTTAAAAAAGACTTGAAAAAGTAAAATAGGGATGATATATTAGTACTTGTCGCTGAAACAAGCGTTCATAAATGAGTGTTAAACAAAAAAACTTTTTGAAAAAAGAAGTTGACACTCGGAAATAAAAATGTTATATTAGAAAAGTCGCTTCTGGGCGACGAGTTAAAAAGGTTCTTTGAAAACTGAACACAATACAAGCGTCAACGTTAATTCAATTTTTAAATTATTGAGCAATCAATACTCTATTGGAGAGTTTGATCCTGGCTCAGGATGAACGCTGGCGGCGTGCCTAATACATGCAAGTCGAGCGAATCTAAGGGAGCTTGCTCCCAAAGATTAGCGGCGGACGGGTGAGTAACACGTGGGCAACCTACCTGTAAGACTGGGATAACTTCGGGAAACCGGAGCTAATACCGGATAACATATGAGACCACATGGTCTTATATTAAAAGATGGCTTCTTGCTATCACTTACGGATGGGCCCGCGGCGCATTAGCTAGTTGGTGAGGTAACGGCTCACCAAGGCAACGATGCGTAGCCGACCTGAGAGGGTGATCGGCCACACTGGGACTGAGACACGGCCCAGACTCCTACGGGAGGCAGCAGTAGGGAATCTTCCGCAATGGACGAAAGTCTGACGGAGCAACGCCGCGTGAGCGAAGAAGGTCTTCGGATCGTAAAGCTCTGTTGTTAGGGAAGAACAAGTATCGTTCGAATAGGGCGGTACCTTGACGGTACCTAACCAGAAAGCCACGGCTAACTACGTGCCAGCAGCCGCGGTAATACGTAGGTGGCAAGCGTTATCCGGAATTATTGGGCGTAAAGCGCGCGCAGGCGGTCCTTTAAGTCTGATGTGAAAGCCCACGGCTCAACCGTGGAGGGTCATTGGAAACTGGGGGACTTGAGTGCAGAAGAGGAGAGCGGAATTCCACGTGTAGCGGTGAAATGCGTAGAGATGTGGAGGAACACCAGTGGCGAAGGCGGCTCTCTGGTCTGTAACTGACGCTGAGGCGCGAAAGCGTGGGGAGCGAACAGGATTAGATACCCTGGTAGTCCACGCCGTAAACGATGAGTGCTAAGTGTTAGAGGGTTTCCGCCCTTTAGTGCTGAAGTCAACGCATTAAGCACTCCGCCTGGGGAGTACGGTCGCAAGACTGAAACTCAAAGGAATTGACGGGGGCCCGCACAAGCGGTGGAGCATGTGGTTTAATTCGAAGCAACGCGAAGAACCTTACCAGGTCTTGACATCCTCTGACACTCCTAGAGATAGGACGTTCCCTTCGGGGACAGAGTGACAGGTGGTGCATGGTTGTCGTCAGCTCGTGTCGTGAGATGTTGGGTTAAGTCCCGCAACGAGCGCAACCCTTGATCTTAGTTGCCAGCATTCAGTTGGGCACTCTAAGGTGACTGCCGGTGACAAACCGGAGGAAGGTGGGGATGACGTCAAATCATCATGCCCCTTATGACCTGGGCTACACACGTGCTACAATGGATGGTACAAAGGGCAGCGAAACCGCGAGGTTAAGCCAATCCCATAAAACCATTCTCAGTTCGGATTGCAGGCTGCAACTCGCCTGCATGAAGCCGGAATCGCTAGTAATCGCGGATCAGCATGCCGCGGTGAATACGTTCCCGGGCCTTGTACACACCGCCCGTCACACCACGAGAGTTTGTAACACCCGAAGTCGGTGGGGTAACCGTAAGGAGCCAGCCGCCTAAGGTGGGACAGATGATTGGGGTGAAGTCGTAACAAGGTAGCCGTATCGGAAGGTGCGGCTGGATCACCTCCTTTCTAAGGGAACTGAAGTTCTACGAACTTCATAAAAAAGACGTTTTGTATTGTGGTCAGTTTTGAGAGTGCTTTTTCTCTCAAAGGTTGATTTTTGCCTTTCTCAAAAATCAATTGCGCTTGCGTCTACAAGATTAGTTAATAATGATTAACTACTCAGCGCAATGCTGCATGAAGACTATTCACTGATGTAAATCACGATGTGATTGAAGTCATTAACTTCGTTCTTTGAAAACTAGATAACGTAACAAAACATTCATTGAAGTAAAGTTCTTTAAACTTATAGGCGCATGAGAAGCGAAGAAATTTGAAGCTTATCGAAGCCAAACAGGTTAAGTTATAAAGGGCGCACGGTGGATGCCTAGGCACTAGGAGCCGATGAAGGACGGTACTAACACCGATATGCTTCGGGGAGCTGTAAGTAAGCATTGATCCGAAGATTTCCGAATGGGGAAACCCACTGCTCGTAATGGGGCAGTATCCTTACCTGAATTCATAGGGTAAGCGAAGGTAGACCTGGGGAACTGAAACATCTAAGTACCCAGAGGAAGAGAAAGCAAACGCGATTTCCTGAGTAGCGGCGAGCGAAACGGAAGATAGCCCAAACCAAGAGGCTTGCCTCTTGGGGTTGTAGGACACTCTATACGGAGTTACAAAAGAGCGAAGTAGACGAAGCGACCTGGAAAGGTCCGTCAGAGAAGGTAACAACCCTGTAGTCGAAACTTCGTTCTCTCTTGAGTGGATCCTGAGTACGGCGGGACACGTGAAATCCCGTCGGAAGCTGGGAGGACCATCTCCCAAGGCTAAATACTCCCTAGTGACCGATAGTGAACCAGTACCGTGAGGGAAAGGTGAAAAGCACCCCGGGAGGGGAGTGAAATAGAACCTGAAACCGTGTGCCTACAAGTAGTCAAAGCACATTAATGTGTGATGGCGTGCCTTTTGTAGAATGAACCGGCGAGTTACGATTACGTGCAAGGTTAAGTCGAAGAGACGGAGCCGCAGCGAAAGCGAGTCTGAATAGGGCGAATGAGTACGTGGTCGTAGACCCGAAACCAGGTGATCTACCCATGTCCAGGGTGAAGTTCAGGTAACACTGAATGGAGGCCCGAACCCACGTACGTTGAAAAGTGCGGGGATGAGGTGTGGGTAGCGGAGAAATTCCAATCGAACTTGGAGATAGCTGGTTCTCTCCGAAATAGCTTTAGGGCTAGCCTCGAGTATAGAGTCTTGGAGGTAGAGCACTGATTGGACTAGGGGCCCTCATCGGGTTACCGAATTCAGTCAAACTCCGAATGCCAAAGACTTGATTCTCGGGAGTCAGACTGCGAGTGATAAGATCCGTAGTCAAGAGGGAAACAGCCCAGACCACCAGCTAAGGTCCCAAAGTATACGTTAAGTGGAAAAGGATGTGGAGTTGCTTAGACAACCAGGATGTTGGCTTAGAAGCAGCCACCATTTAAAGAGTGCGTAATAGCTCACTGGTCGAGTGACTCTGCGCCGAAAATGTACCGGGGCTAAACGTATCACCGAAGCTGTGGATTGTTCTTACGAACAATGGTAGGAGAGCGTTCTAAGTGCAGCGAAGTCAGACCGTGAGGACTGGTGGAGCGCTTAGAAGTGAGAATGCCGGTATGAGTAGCGAAAGAGGGGTGAGAATCCCCTCCACCGAATGCCTAAGGTTTCCTGAGGAAGGCTCGTCCGCTCAGGGTTAGTCGGGACCTAAGCCGAGGCTGAAAAGCGTAGGCGATGGACAACAGGTTGATATTCCTGTACCACCTCTTTACTGTTTGAGCGATGGAGGGACGCAGGAGGATAGGGTAAGCGCACTGTTGGATATGTGCGTCCAAGCAGTTAGACTGGTAAGTAGGCAAATCCGCTTACCGTAAGGTTGAGCTGTGATGGCGAGGGAAATATAGTACCGAAGTTCCTGATTCCACACTGCCAAGAAAAGCTTCTAGCGAGGTAAATGGTGCCCGTACCGCAAACCGACACAGGTAGGCGAGGAGAGAATCCTAAGGTGATCGAGAGAACTCTCGTTAAGGAACTCGGCAAAATGACCCCGTAACTTCGGGAGAAGGGGTGCTTTTTAGGGTGCATAGCTCTGAAAAGCCGCAGTGAATAGGCCCAGGCGACTGTTTAGCAAAAACACAGGTCTCTGCGAAGCCGCAAGGCGAAGTATAGGGGCTGACACCTGCCCGGTGCTGGAAGGTTAAGAGGAGGGGTTAGCGCAAGCGAAGCTCTGAATCGAAGCCCCAGTAAACGGCGGCCGTAACTATAACGGTCCTAAGGTAGCGAAATTCCTTGTCAGGTAAGTTCTGACCCGCACGAAAGGTGTAACGATCTGGGCACTGTCTCAACGAGAGACTCGGTGAAATTATAGTACCTGTGAAGATGCAGGTTACCCGCGACAGGACGGAAAGACCCCGTGGAGCTTTACTGCAACCTGATATTGAATTTTGGTACAGCTTGTACAGGATAGGTAGGAGCCTTGGAAGCCGGAGCGCTAGCTTCGGTGGAGGCGTCGGTGGGATACTACCCTGGCTGTATTGAAATTCTAACCCGAAGGCCTTATCGGCCTTGGAGACAGTGTCAGGTGGGCAGTTTGACTGGGGCGGTCGCCTCCTAAAGAGTAACGGAGGCGCCCAAAGGTTCCCTCAGAATGGTTGGAAATCATTCGTAGAGTGTAAAGGCACAAGGGAGCTTGACTGCGAGACCTACAAGTCGAGCAGGGACGAAAGTCGGGCTTAGTGATCCGGTGGTTCCGCATGGAAGGGCCATCGCTCAACGGATAAAAGCTACCCCGGGGATAACAGGCTTATCTCCCCCAAGAGTCCACATCGACGGGGAGGTTTGGCACCTCGATGTCGGCTCATCGCATCCTGGGGCTGTAGTCGGTCCCAAGGGTTGGGCTGTTCGCCCATTAAAGCGGTACGCGAGCTGGGTTCAGAACGTCGTGAGACAGTTCGGTCCCTATCCGTCGTGGGCGTAGGAAATTTGAGAGGAGCTGTCCTTAGTACGAGAGGACCGGGATGGACACACCGCTGGTGTACCAGTTGTCCTGCCAAGGGCATAGCTGGGTAGCTATGTGTGGAAGGGATAAGTGCTGAAAGCATCTAAGCATGAAGCCCCCCTCAAGATGAGATTTCCCATAGTGTTAAACTAGTAAGATCCCTCGAAGATGACGAGGTTGATAGGTCAGAGGTGGAAGCATGGTGACATGTGCAGCTGACTGATACTAATCGATCGAGGACTTAACCAAATAGAATTGCGAAGGCGACTGTATAGGAGCCGTAGCAAGACAAATGAATGAATGTGCGTACGTTATCTAGTTTTGAAGGAATGAAAATTTCTTCTTGCATTTTTTTGAGAAGATAGTATAATATATCTTGTCTTTATCTTATCTAGTGACGATAGCGAAGAGGTCACACCCGTTCCCATACCGAACACGGAAGTTAAGTTCTTCAGCGCCGATGGTAGTTGGGGCATTGCCCCTGTGAGAGTAGGACGTTGCTAGGTTGAAAAGATGGAGGATTAGCTCAGCTGGGAGAGCACCTGCCTTACAAGCAGGGGGTCGGCGGTTCGATCCCGTCATCCTCCACCATAATTCCTAAATGTGCCGGTTTAGCTCAATTGGTAGAGCAACTGACTTGTAATCAGTAGGTTGGGGGTTCAAGTCCTCTAGCCGGCACCATTTAGAGCCATTAGCTCAGTCGGTAGAGCATCTGACTTTTAATCAGAGGGTCGAAGGTTCGAATCCTTCATGGCTCACCATTTTATTTAAATATGCGGGTGTGGCGGAATTGGCAGACGCGCTAGACTTAGGATCTAGTGTCTTTGACGTGGGGGTTCGAGTCCCTTCACCCGCATTATGCGGAAGTAGTTCAGTGGTAGAACACCACCTTGCCAAGGTGGGGGTCGCGGGTTCGAATCCCGTCTTCCGCTCCAGAAGTTATTTACTAAATTGCCGGGGTGGCGGAACTGGCAGACGCACAGGACTTAAAATCCTGCGGTAGGTGACTACCGTACCGGTTCGATTCCGGTCCTCGGCACCATTTTAATAGTAAATGCGCCCGTAGCTCAATTGGATAGAGCGTCTGACTACGGATCAGAAGGTTATGGGTTCGACTCCTTTCGGGCGCGCCATTACGGGAAGTAGCTCAGCTTGGTAGAGCACTTGGTTTGGGACCAAGGGGTCGCAGGTTCGAATCCTGTCTTCCCGACCATTAATATAATCCATTTGGGGCCTTAGCTCAGCTGGGAGAGCGCCTGCCTTGCACGCAGGAGGTCAGCGGTTCGATCCCGCTAGGCTCCACCAATAGACTCTTAAAAGTATAATTATTTATGGCGGTGTAGCTCAGCTGGCTAGAGCGTACGGTTCATACCCGTGAGGTCGGGGGTTCGATCCCCTCCGCCGCTACCATTAATATTAAATATCTAGGACCTTTAGCTCAGCTGGTTAGAGCAGACGGCTCATAACCGTCCGGTCGTAGGTTCGAGTCCTACAAGGTCCACCAGTTACAACTTTTTATATGTGGAGGAATACCCAAGTCCGGCTGAAGGGATCGGTCTTGAAAACCGACAGGGGTGTTAAAGCCCGCGGGGGTTCGAATCCCTCTTCCTCCGCCATATTTATTTTGAAATAGTTTGTTATTAGCGCGGGGTGGAGCAACGAGCGTTGCATCATCGAAATAACTACGAGTTGTCCCGACGGATATAGCTTCTTGATTAGCTAGTAGAGGAAGGGACAGTAAATAATAAACTAGTCGCATAACAAGGTATTATATAATTTTCTATTATCGCGGGGTGGAGCAGTCTGGTAGCTCGTCGGGCTCATAACCCGAAGGTCGTAGGTTCAAATCCTGCCCCCGCAACCAAAAAAACTCTTGACACTTACTAGAAACTATCGTAAAATAGTATTTGTCTTTCTGAAAAAAAGGTCCCGTGGTGTAGCGACGAGCGACACTTCATCGAGTAAGCTACGAGTTGTCCCGACGGACAAAACATCTCGAATAAGCTAGTAGAGGAAGGGACAGTTATTACAAGTATTGTGTATTGAAAGTTTTTATTAAGAAAAAAAGGTCCCGTGGTGTAGCGGTTAACATGCCTGCCTGTCACGCAGGAGATCGCCGGTTCGATCCCGGTCGGGACCGCCATATGCAGTGGCTCAGTAGCTCAGTCGGTAGAGCAAAGGACTGAAAATCCTTGTGTCGGCGGTTCGATTCCGTCCTGAGCCACCTTACTAATTCCATAAAGATTAATGGCGGTTGTGGCGAAGTGGTTAACGCATCGGATTGTGGTTCCGACATTCGTGGGTTCGATTCCCATCAGCCGCCCCATATGACAAAATGCGGGTGTAGTTTAATGGTAAAACCTCAGCCTTCCAAGCTGATGTCGTGAGTTCGATTCTCATCACCCGCTCCAATTATTAAATGGGCCTATAGCTCAGCTGGTTAGAGCGCACGCCTGATAAGCGTGAGGTCGATGGTTCGAGTCCATTTAGGCCCACCATATATTATTCCACAGTAGCTCAGTGGTAGAGCTATCGGCTGTTAACCGATCGGTCGTAGGTTCGAATCCTACCTGTGGAGCCATTTTTGGGGAAGTACTCAAGTGGCTGAAGAGGCGCCCCTGCTAAGGGTGTAGGTCGCGTAAGCGGCGCGAGGGTTCAAATCCCTCCTTCTCCGCCATGATACTTTATATAGATGAATATTATGGCCCGTTGGTCAAGCGGTTAAGACACCGCCCTTTCACGGCGGTAACACGGGTTCGAATCCCGTACGGGTCATCAAGCGTTATGAGGTTTCCTCATGGCGCTTTTTTATTTGCATTTTACTTGAAACATTTAAGATCGTATTCTCACGGTCCAAGTGTAAATAAAACCAATAGTAGAATGACTTCAAATAAACTGTGAGAACGTATTCAACTACACTTTGTTCCAAAAGAAAAACACCCGTAAAGGTGTTTTAGTCTTGGCTAATGATATCATCTTCAATTTTTTTCCCAGGATTATCTAGATCAACATCGGAAAAGAGTCCTGGTGAGACACCACGAAACATATCAAATGCAAGTATTTTATCATCAGGTGCATCAAATAGTGGAACAACGGGGTTGCTCTTTACTTCATCTTTACGTTTCACCTTTTCCCACCTCCACTTATTATCCTCCCAGATATGACCGTAATTATTCTATCTGTTATCACCGTTTAATAAATTACCAATTCCACCTAGTATGCTACCTTCACCAGTGTTTCCTCCATTTTTAGGTGCACTAGCAAAGATTCGGTCTGCAAGACGGCTGAAGGGCAGTGACTGAACCCAAACTGTTCCAGGCCCTCTGACGGTTGCGTAGAATAACCCTTCTCCACCAAAAAAGGCTGTTTTTATTTTACCAACATACTCGATATTATAATTTACATCTTTTGTCATTCCGACTAAACAGCCTGTGTCTATACGAAGTAATTCTCCTGGTTGCAGTTCTTTTCTATGAATGGTCCCACCTGCATGTAAAAAAGCTAGTCCATCTCCTTCAAGTTTTTGCATAATGAATCCCTCACCACCGAAGAAGCCAGTACCTAATTTGCGTTGAAAGTCAATTCCAACTGATACGCCTTTTGCTGCACAGAGAAAAGCATCTTTTTGACAAACTACTTTTCCACCAAGCATGCTTAAATCCACAGGGATGATTTTCCCAGGGTAGGGAGCTGCAAACGAAACGTGTTTTTTACCCATTTGCCTATTTGTAAAAACAGTCATAAAAAGGCTTTCTCCTGTTAAGACTCTTTTCCCTGCACCAAACAGTTTTCCTATAAGTCCTCCGCTTTCAGAATCTGAGCCATCACCGAATATGGTCTCCATCGAGATTCCATCTTCCATCATCATCATCGCCCCAGCTTCTGCAATTACACTTTCATCTGGATCTAACTCGATTTCTACAAATTGCATGTCATCTCCATAAAGTTTGTATTCAATTTCATGAGCATTCATTTATTTCTTCCTTTCGATATAAAATTAAATATAAAGTAACAGTTCGTCATTGATTATTATTTTCCTTTAAATTAAATTTGTTTTACATAAAAACATGAAAAGCAGTGGATTTAACCACTGCTTTCTTACTCAATCCTCGGCCTCGTCCTTTGTATATGGTTCCTTTTCATACGGTGGGAGATCACCGAACATTGTCATAATTCCTTCTTCATCGAGTGCCTCTTCATACCTCTCATGTTGGCTATTAGGATAGATCATTATTTCTTTTCCTTCGATATCAGTCGCCACAAAATTTTCGTAATCCTCAACATATCCCACATTTTCTTCGGAATCCATGAATACTTCGTTATAGCTATCAACTGGATCTACAAGGTCTGAAGGGGATTCAGAAGTTCCGTATTTTGCAACATCCTGCCAAGAGTCCTCTGCATCAAAAGATACATTTTCATCTTCATGAACAAATTTTTCAAATGGCGGAATCAACACGCCTTCTTCAATAGGTCTATTATGTGATACTACTTGGGTAGGGCTATGCTCAACACAATACGTTGTTGTTGGAATAGCTTGAAGACGATCAACAGAAATGTCTTTTCCACATTTTTCACATTTACCGTATGTGCCTTCTTCGATTGCCTGTAGGGCATAATTAATATCTTCTAGCTCTTTTTCGATATGCTCATTTAATGCAATGTCCTTTTCACGTTCATATAACTCTGTTCCTTCATCACCTGGATGATTGTCGTAAGAGGACAATTCTCCAACTGAGCCATGTAAATGTCCGCGTTCTAGGTCAAAATGATCGCTATCCCTTAATTGCTCTTCAACTTCTTTTTTTGCGTTTATCAACTGTGAACGGAAGGTTGATAATTGCTTATTTGATAACATGAAAAGCACTCCTTCCACGATGTTTTCGTAACGAATCTTGTTATGTATTATTTACATAAACACGAAAATCATTAATGTAAAAATGTGCTTGTATGGTCGAGACAAAAAGAAAAAACACGATTAAAATCGTGTTTTTTAAAAGTAATATCCGATAAAGATTCCAATGGATAATAAAAATCCAAAGAAGGTATTAGTTTGGGCTGTTGCTTTCATGGCAGGCATCATTTGAATTGGCTCCGTTTTTCCTATGAAGCCAGTTACAGCTTGAATAGCTTTAGGTGCACTTAGGAATACAAGGAAGCACCAGAAAGAGGCAATGCCCATTCCTGCTAGAACTATAATCCAAAGATAGGAAATAATAAACAAAGCTGCTAAAAATTTTATCGAATTGCTTTTTCCTAATAAAATGGGTAATGTTCTACGTCCATTCTTTTTATCTCCATCTAGATCACGAATATTGTTGGACATATTAATGGCTCCAACAAGAATCATAATTGGAATTGAGATTAATACACTTGTTGTTGAAACAGTACCAGTTTGGATGAAATAAGATATTAAAATAATAATCATGCCCATAAAGAAACCAGCTGCTAGCTCTCCAAATGGTGTAGATGAAATAGGAAGTGGGCCACCTGTGTATAAATAGCCTACCGTCATACAAATCGTTCCAACAAGTGCTAACCACCAGCTACTATTTAGGCAGATATAAACACCTAGTAGTGTGGCAATCCCAAAGAAAAGAAAGGCTAAGTTTAAAATTACTTTTGGCTTTACCCCATCACGAACAATAGTCCCACCAATTCCTACTGATTCTGCTGTATCAAGCCCACGCTTAAAATCAAAATACTCATTAAACATATTAGTTGCTGCCTGAATAAGGAGACAAGCAAGCAACATCGTAATGAACAAGCCGATGTTTATGGATGTATCTGATAGTGCAAGGACTGTACCTAAAATAACAGGAACAAAAGAAGCAGTAAGTGTGTGAGGTCGCATAAGTCTCCACCATACCTGAAAGCTATTTGTAGGCTTATCAGATAGCTTCTGATTTGACTGAAGTTGTGTTTGCATAGACTTCTCCTCTCATGTCAACTCATATATATCCACAATACAGTTTAGTGAATCGGACAAATACTGTCAATGGTTTAAAGTAGCAATACCGTGATACTTGAGCTATTGTCTTGATATAATCAGACCGATAAATCCCTTGATATATAATAATAGGATGAAAGTGGTCATGGAACAGGTAGGTGTGGTAGAATCAAGTTTGGTAACTACTATTCGTTGTAATTTATAAATTCTAATTATGACTAAATTATATAACAATAATTAAGTGAGTATTTTTTAAAGGTAACATTCGTATAAATGGTATACTATAAATAGCGATTACGTTTAGGATAAATTAAGATGGAATATATTTCGGGGGGATAAAGTTGGTAATGATACAACAAAAGGGTTTGAGAGAATACATAGAGAAAGGTTTGATCCGTTCAAAGGAAATTTCTAAGCCTGTACTTGTGAGTCAGGTAAAAGAAATGAAGAACATAGACCCCCTATTGTTCTTTGCTGCGGGGAAAAAAGAACCTTTTACAACAAGGAGTTATTGGTCTAATCCAACCAATGATACGATTATCGTTGGGCTTGGAGAGGCATATTCGATTACTGATAATGAATCTACGGAACGTTTTAATAACGTTGAGAAAAAATGGAAAAGCCTTATTGAAAATGCAATCATTGTGGATGATTTTACTCCATATTCTACTGGTCCTATTTTAATGGGAGGATTTTCTTTTGATCCTTTGAAAAAAAGAACAGAGTTATGGAATCAATTCGATGATGCAAAATTTGTGTTGCCTACACTTATACTTTCAGTTTATAAGGGGAGAGCTTTTATAACAACCAATATTGTGTGCGAGCCTTCGAACGCAACATCAATAGTATTGGACTTTGAAATGAACGAGGAGTTTCTAGTGAACCATCTACCGTATCATCAAAGTTCGTCTTTTAGTAAAGAAGAAGTTCAACCAGTAGAATGGATGGAATCTGTTCGCAATGCAACAAAAAAAGTACAAAATGGTGACGTAGAGAAAGTAGTACTTGCTAGAGAAATCAAACTACATTTTGATGAACAAATCGAAGCAGATGGTGTGTTAGCTAGGCTTAAAGAAGAACAACCAATGAGTTATTTATTTGCCATTGAATATGGAAATTCATGCTTTATTGGCGCCTCTCCTGAAAGGCTTGTTAAGAAAAAGAATAAAGAGTTCTTAAGTACCTGTTTAGCTGGTTCAATTCGCCGAGGGAAAACTCCTTCAGAGGACAAAGAACTTGAGAATGAGATTTTAAGTGATCCTAAAAATTTGCATGAGCATGATGTGGTAGTACAAATGATTAAATATGAAATGAAAGAATCATGTACGAGTATCTCTTCCCCATCACATCCAGGTATTTTAAAAATGAGAGATATACAACACTTATATACACCTGTCAAAGGTATTGCAAAGGAAAACGTGTCATTGTTAACGGTTGTAAATCGATTACACCCAACACCTGCTCTTGGGGGACAACCTAAACAAAAATCTTTTGAATTGATTCGGGAGCTAGAAGTACTCGACCGTGGTTGGTATGGAAGTCCAGTTGGCTGGTTAGATCGTAATGATAATGGAGAATTTGCAGTTGCCATTCGTTCGGGATTAATAAATGGTAAGAAAGCATCATTATTTGCTGGTTGTGGAATCGTAGGGGATTCCAATCCAGAAAGTGAATATACAGAAACGATGATTAAGTTTAGGCCGATGCTATCCGCGTTAGGAGGATTAGATAATGAATAATCAAACATTAACTCGTTATGTAGCATCATTTGTAGATGAATTAGTTCGAGTTGGAGTTACAGAGGCAGTTGTGAGTCCTGGTTCCCGTTCGACCCCAATGGCCATCTTAATGGCTGAACATCCTAAGATGAATGTTACGATAAATATTGACGAACGTTCCTCCGCTTTCTATGCATTGGGTATAGCTAAGGCTACGAAAAAACCAGTTGCCATCCTTTGTACCTCTGGTACAGCGGCAGCCAACTATTTTCCTGCAATTGTTGAAGCATATTATTCAAGGGTTCCACTTATTGTGTTAACGGCAGATCGACCGCATGAATTACGTGATGTTGGTGCACCGCAAGCCATTGATCAAAATCATTTATATGGAAATCATTCGAAATGGTTCGTTGAAATGGCATTACCCGAGGAATCTGAGCAAATGTTATCATATGTTCGAACAATGGCTGGAAGAGCAGCAGGAACTGCTCTATCTGCTCCAGCAGGACCCGTTCATCTGAATTTCCCTTTCCGTGAACCATTAGTCCCTAACCTTAACCTTGAAAATATATGGAGTACAAGCGGAAAACAAGGGAAAAATGTGAATGTGTTCGTTGGGAAACCGACAATGAATGAAGAACAAGCTCAGCTTATAAGTAACTTACTTAGTGATAAAAAGAGAGGCGTTATTGTTTGTGGTGCATATGACGAACCAGAGTTTGGATATGCTGTGACAACTCTAGCAGAAACACTACAATTTCCCATACTTGCAGACCCATTATCACAGCTACGGAGTGGTGAACATCCAAAGTCATTCATAGTAGATGGATATGATGCATTTTTGCGTAATGAAGCGTTTCGAGAAACATTTTCGCCTGATATCATTATTCGCTTTGGGGCAATGCCTGTATCGAAATCCCTTCTTCAATTTATTCAAAAACATAAAGAAACGCCACAAATTATTGTGGATGGAGATGGGGGATGGAGAGACCCGACACTATTTGCGACTGATATGATTTACTGTGATGAATTAGCGTTTTGCAACATGTTAATGAATAGAACAGAGAAACGAACTGATACAAGTTGGGCAAACTCATGGTTTAAGATAAACGAGATTGTAAATAAAAATGTAAACGCCGTACATAAAGAAAACAGCTTATTTGAAGGAAAGGTCTTTACTGAGCTTCAGGATATCCTTCCTACGGGTTCAAGTTTGTTCGTCGGTAATAGCATGCCAATACGTGACCTAGATACTTTTTTTACAAATAATGAAAAAGGAATTCATGTTTTTGCAAACCGTGGTGCGAATGGAATTGATGGACTTGTCTCAACAGCATTGGGAATTAGCTCACAAAAGAAACATACTGTATTAGTGATTGGTGACCTTTCTTTTTACCATGATTTAAATGGATTATTAGCAGCAAAACAGCACCATTTACATATAACGGTTGTGCTAATCAACAATGATGGTGGTGGTATTTTTTCTTTCTTACCACAATCACAAGAAGAAAAACATTTTGAGACGCTATTTGGAACACCAATTGGCCTTGATTATGAGCATGCTGTTAGAATGTATGGTGGTCATTTTACAAGTGTTACAAATTGGAAAGATTTCCGAGAAGCCATCTCAAATTCAATAAATGGGGATGGCTTGCATGTAATTGAGGTGCGTACTGACCGACAAGAAAATGTCATGATTCATCGAAAAATGTGGAATAATGTTTCCCAGGAAATAAATGAACTAATTAAAAAGGAACAATAAATATGTTTATTTCATCAAACGGGATTATGTATCATGTTGAAGTAGTAGGAGAAGGTGAACCTATTGTATTTCTACATGGTTTTACAGGGGATTTAACGACATGGTATCAAATTACAAGGATGCTTCGTAACCGTTATAAATGTGTGCTAATCGATCTAATTGGACATGGAAAAACTGATTCTCCAGAAGATTTTTTAAAATATAATCTAGAAACGGTATCTCAAGATATTATGCAAATTTTAGATGTCTTACATATTACAAAAACTCATCTTGTAGGATATTCAATGGGAGGAAGACTAGCATTAGCAACGGCTGTTCTTTTTCCAACTAGAATAGCTAGCCTTATTTTGGAAAGTAGTTCACCGGGCCTTCGAACAGAAAAAGAAAGAGCCGAACGAAGGAATTCAGATGAATTATTAGCATCCCAGATTGAAAAAGATGGTGTCGAACGTTTTGTTGATTATTGGGAGAATATCCCGTTATTCGCATCACAAAAAACTCTAACTAGAGAACAGCAACAGGAAATCCGCAAGCAACGACTTGGAAACAATCCTGTTGGTTTAGCTAACAGCTTGAGAGGGATGGGAACTGGTGCACAACTCTCATATTGGGAGAGACTTCATGAGATCCATGTCCCAACTTTATTGATTTGTGGAGAGCTGGATCAAAAGTTTTGCACAATTGCAAAAGAGATGTCAACTCGCATTCAAACTGCAAAAGTGGAAAAAGTAGAAGACACAGGTCATGCAATTCATGTGGAACAACCACAGTTTTTTGGTAAAATAGTAGATGAGTTTGTTTCTGATCATATATCTTCATGATCAAAATTTACATACAAACATACATAAAAGTGTG
Source organism: Bacillus nitroreducens (assembly GCF_964021195.1). Classification (NCBI taxonomy): domain Bacteria; kingdom Bacillati; phylum Bacillota; class Bacilli; order Caryophanales; family Bacillaceae; genus Bacillus; species Bacillus nitroreducens. The sequence continues at coordinate 2,064,554 of NZ_CAXHYI020000003.1, forward strand.
TGTTCAAAAAGGACGATGAAAAGGCCAGTCAAGCCCTTTACGATTAGCGGAACGTATTTTTGTTAATACGGAGTCTAAAGTTCTGCTACACTGTAAAAGTGATTTTCTTATCAAATGTAATAGAAAAAGAAAGTCAACGAACTTTAACAGGATAAGGTGACTTCGACGTTGGACAAAAGAACGTTTAGTCTTGATGTCCTATAAAGTGTCATTTTTACCGGACGATTTGAACAGCTTTTTAAAGGAGGACTAGCTAATGGCTGCAGTAGAATGGATTGCAGAACGTAAGTATGATGAAATTTTATATGAAACATACAATGGCATAGCAAAAATCACCATTAATCGACCACATGTAAGAAATGCCTTTACTCCAAAAACAGTAGCAGAAATGATTGATGCTTTTGCATACGCAAGAGATGATTCAAAGATTGGTGTTATTGTTCTTGCAGGTGCAGGGGATGAAGCTTTCTGTTCAGGTGGAGATCAAAAAGTTCGTGGACATGGTGGTTATGTAGGAGACGATCAAATTCCACGCTTAAATGTACTTGATTTACAACGTTTAATCCGTGTCATTCCAAAGCCAGTTGTTGCCATGGTATCTGGATATGCTATTGGTGGGGGACATGTCTTACATGTTGTTTGTGACTTAACAATTGCTGCAGATAATGCCATCTTTGGACAAACTGGTCCAAAGGTTGGAAGCTTTGATGCAGGATATGGTTCTGGCTATCTTGCACGCATCATCGGTCATAAGAAGGCGCGTGAAATCTGGTACTTATGCCGTCAATATAATGCGCAAGAAGCATTAGATATGGGACTAGTTAATACAGTTGTTCCGTTAGAACAACTTGAAGAAGAAACAATTAAGTGGTGTGAAGAAATGCTTTCAATGAGCCCAACAGCACTTCGTTTCTTAAAGGCAGCAATGAACGCTGATACAGATGGTTTAGCAGGTCTTCAACAAATGGCTGGAGATGCAACACTTCTGTACTACACAACAGATGAAGCGAAGGAAGGCCGTGACGCATTTAAAGAAAAGCGTAAGCCTGATTTTAAGCAATTCCCACGTTTCCCTTAATAACTTTATTGCAGCTTGATGAGAATCTCATCAAGCTGTTTTTGCATCATTTTACGAAAAAGGGGATAGTAGAAAAATGAATGTAACAGAGATGCCTAATTGGCTAAAGCAGCGTGCATATTTAACACCCGAGCGAATAGCACTTAAAACCGAAGATGAAGAGATTTCATTTTTATCCTTACATCAAAATGTTATAAAAACAATGAACCAACTTGCATACGCAGGGGCAAAAAAGGGTGATGCCGTGGCCGTTCTTATGAAGAACAGTGTTAAGATGGTGGAAGTAATTCACGCCTTAAAATATATTGGAGCGGTTACAGTACTTTTAAATAGCAAGTTAACTAGCAGTGAACTGGAGTATCAATTGAATGACTCTGGTACAAAAATGCTTGTAACAGAAGAAGCATTTCTTGAAAAGGTTAATCATTTTCTCAATAAAAAAATAACGATAACAGAACTTGTGGAGCTACCTGAGGCTGAATGTGAAATCCAAGAATATTTTACTTTGGACCAAGCTGATACCATTATGTATACATCTGGCACGACCGGAAACCCAAAAGGAGTTATACATACATATGGGAATCATTGGTGGAGTGCGATAGGTTCTAGTTTGAATTTGGGGCTTCACCAAGATGATTGCTGGTTACTCACCGTTCCCATGTTTCATATCAGTGGGTTATCGATTTTATACAGAAGTATCATTTATGGGATTCCAGCAGTTATACACGAAGGATTTGATCCTCATAAGGCAAATGAATCAATCATGAAACAAGGTGTAACAATCATGTCTGTAGTGAGTGTTATGCTAGCACGAATGCTAGATGCATTAGGAAATGAAGATTATCCTCGTACATTTAGAGGAATGTTGTTGGGGGGAGGTCCCGCTCCAAAACCTTTATTAGAAGAATGTCTAGCACGGAATATTCCCGTTTTCCAAACATACGGAATGACAGAAACGGCCTCCCAAGTTGTCACATTGGCACCTGAATACAGTATTTCCAAGCTTGGTTCAGCGGGAAAGCCGCTTTTTCCAGTTCAAATCAAAATTGAAAAAGATGGTAAGATTGCACCTCCATATGAAGTTGGGGAAATTGTAGTAAAAGCTCCTAATGTTACGATAGGTTATTTAAATCGACCCGATGCTACAAAGACGGCCATTGTGGATGGTTGGCTGTACACAGGAGACATCGGTTACCTTGATGAAGAAGGATTTCTTTTTGTTATGGATCGTCGATCAGATCTGATTATTTCTGGAGGAGAAAATATTTATCCTGCTGAACTTGAAGCTGTGTTATTAGGACATCCAAACATTTTAGAAGCAGGCGTAACTGGTATAGATGACGAAAAGTGGGGGCAGGTGCCTGTTGCCTTTGTGAAAATCGAAGAAGAATGTACGCTTACTAAGGATGAAATCATTGCTTTTTGTCATGAACGACTTGCACGGTACAAGGTTCCAAAATCAATTCACTACGTTGAATCGCTGCCACGAAATGCTTCCAATAAACTCATGAGGCGAAAATTGATTGAATTATTAAAGGATGAGAAACATGATTAAGGTAAAAAAGGTCACGCTCCACCTGATTGAACAAAAGTTACTATCCCCATTTGTTACAGGTATCGGGAAGGTTGAGAAGAGAGAGAGTATTCTTGTAGAAGTGGAGGATACGGAAGGTGTTGTAGGGTGGGGAGAAGTTGTAGCTTTTTCTTCGCCTTGGTATACAGAAGAAACCATTAAGACATGTTGGCATATGATTGAAGATTTTTTAGTGCCGCAAATAGTAAATGAAGCATATGATCATCCTCAGCAATTACAAAACAATTTTCAATCTATAAAACGTAATAACATGGCGAAAGCAAGTATTGATATGGCCTTTTGGGATATCTATTCAAAAAAGCAAGGCATCTCGCTATCTAAAGCAATCGGTGGAACGAAAAATTTTATTGATTCAGGTGTAGTTGTTAGTTTGAATTCGATTGAGAAAGTTCTCAGTAAAATAGAAGAGCATATCAAGGCAGGATATAAACGTATCAAAATAAAAATTAAGCCAGGTCAGGATTATAAGCTACTTCAACAAATCAGGCGGGAGTTTCCAACTATATCACTGATGGTAGATGCAAATTCGGCATACTCGTTAAAGGATACATATCACCTTAAAGCGTTGGATGAGTTTCATTTACTTATGATTGAACAACCATTAGCAGAAGATGACATTATTGACCATGCTAAGCTGCAAAAAGAACTTCAAACCCCCATTTGTTTGGATGAAAGCATTACATCAATCGATGATGCCCGTCAGGCAATTGAATTGGGAAGTTGTCGGGTAATGAATATAAAAATTGGTCGAGTAGGGGGAATGACGGAGGCAATACAAATTCATAATTTGTGTCAGTCCCATCAAATTCCTGTTTGGTGCGGAGGAATGCTTGAAACGGGTATTTCAAGAGCTCATAATATTGCCTTAGCTAGTCTTCCTAATTTCACAATTCCTGGTGATATTTCAGCATCGTCAAGATACTGGGATAGGGATGTTATTGATCCAGAAGTGGTTGTTGAAAATGGCCGCATTGCCGTTCCAGACGGGCCTGGAATTGGATTTAATATAGACTGGGAATATATACATCATTTAACCAAACAGAAGAAAGTATTACAGTAATTAGATGGCATTGGCAATGCGTTTTTTATTTTTATAGGACCAGCAGTAGACTTAAGGCCATTACAGCCATACCAGCAATTAATCCGTAAATGGATAAATGCCCACTATCATATCTTCTAGATGCTGGAAGTAATTCATCAAGAGAAATAAAAACCATAATTCCTGCTACTGCAGCAAAAATAATCCCAAACATGATATCGTTTAAAAATGGCATTAATATAAGGAATGCTACAATTGCCCCAACTGGTTCCGCTAACCCAGACAGAAAAGAGAGCTTAAAGGCTCTTTTTTTACTACCTGTTGCAAAATAGACTGGTACAGCAACCGCAATCCCTTCAGGTATATTATGAATGGCTACCGCGATTGCAATAGCGATTCCAAGCCCTGGGTCTTGGAGAGCTGAGGTAAAGGTAGCAATTCCTTCCGGGAAATTATGGATTCCAATTGCAAGTGCAGTGAAGGTTCCCATCTTTAGTAATTGTGCATCGTCCACATTGGAAGATGTGAGATTCATGTCTTCCACTTTTTTTACTTCATGAGGGTTGCTACTTTCTGGTACAAATTTATCGATTATTGCAATTAAAAGCATCCCTCCAAAAAAACCTGCAACGGTCAACCAGTTCCCCATTTGATCACCTAATTCGGCAGTAAGGGCATCTTTAGCTTTAACAAAAATTTCAATCATGGATACGTAAATCATGACACCAGCAGAAAAACCAAGTGTCCATGATAAAAATTTGGTATTGGTTCTTGACGTGAATAGGGAAATTAAACTTCCAATCCCAGTTGCAAGGCCAGCAAATAGGGTTAAGCTAAAAGCGAGTAATAGATTTTCATACATCGCTTATTCTCCTCTCAAGGTAAATTATAGGATCTTTTCTAAAATTATTTGTAATAAAATGGAAGGTGAATTAATCGAAATGGACATCTTTGATACGTAGCGAATATCCAAGGGATAAAATACATTCCTTAAAAAATGGTCAAGTTATCCATTTTGTCTATATGAATAAATGTTTCCTTTGTGCAACTTTTAAATTATCATATGTTCATTTTTAAATTTTGTCAATTAATTTACTTCGATATTTTTGAAAATACGAAAAAAATAAGAAAAAAATCAAGACAGCTGAGTGATCAGCTGCCTTGGGACCTAATTTACGTCTGGCATCCTTGCCTAGCCCTTTGCTACTCTCATTATGGTCAGAGAGCAATCTTCTAACCACAATGTCTTATGCTTGTCGAACTTGCACACAGGACAACAAATGATTCTAAAGCATCAACATCGGAGGAAGAGAATGCAAAACATCCTCTAGGATTTGCTGGCGTCTACGTTTGTCACAGTACGTGACGTGACAGTAGTAGTAAGTAGACGTTTAACATAGGCACCCACGCATTTGTGTTTATATTTCGCCTTCAGGAATGAAGGTTTTACAGTCAGTTTCGGTTTGTTCTGATGCTGTTTGACCTGTGCTGCTCACAACATAAATAGCGTCAGCACTACATTTGTTACCACTTGCCCAATAGTGGCAATTTTTTACTTCACATAAGACGTCTTGTGCCATTGTACTACACCTCTTTCTACAGAATGTGGTCTAGCATTTTTATTTTCTCCAAGAAAGGGGTGTGGATACAAGAAACATCTCCCAAAGCAGGTAGTTAATTTAGTGCTTTCTTTAATGTTTCAAGGTTTTGATACATTAAACTAAAGTAATCTTCATTTTTTTCCGCTTCTTGTTTCGTTATCGCTTCTAGATTATGAAGGTTTAGGCTTTCTGTGCCTGTTTCACTTTGAACTGTTTTGGCTATTTTAGATGAAATGTTTTGTTCAAAGAGAATATAGTTAAGACCGTGTTTCTTAGTCGTGTCAATAATGTTTTTAAGTTCTTTTTGCGATGGTTCATTGTTTGGGGAAAGTCCCGTAATACTTATCTGTTCTAAGCCATATCTTGTTTCCCAGTACCCATAGGCAGAATGAGCAACTAGAATTTCTTTTCGTTTTGCAGAACTAGTTACATCAATAAAATCATTGTGCAACACTTCTAATTGATCCTTTAATTCATTGAAGTTCTCTTCATACGTATGTTTTTCTGCTGGGTTTAATTGAATTAATGCATTTTTAATATTTTCTGCAAGCTGAATCGAATGAAGCGGGTCTAACCATATATGTGGATCAATATCTCCATGATGATGCTCTTCCTCATCTTCGTGATGGTGATCCTCAGTACTTAAAAATTCAATCCCCTCACCAGCTTCAATTAACTCCACCTTTTCATCCTTTAATGTTTTTTGAGCATTTGCCACAAATCCTTCAACCCCAACACCTGTATATATAAACGCATCGGCACTCGCGATGTCCGTCATGTCCCTAGGAGTTGGTTCAAATGTATGTGCATCAGATCCAGGTGGATATACACTTTGTACTGAGACGCTTTCGCCTCCGATTTTACTTGTGAAATCTGTTAAGGGAAATACGGTCGTATAAACCATAAATTTACCTTCTTCTTTATCTGGTGCTTTATTTTGATCGGCTCCGCAAGCTGTAAGAATGATGATTCCTAATAGGAGCACGAGATATAGGTTATATTTCTTCAATTTCCTTTCTCCTCTCAAGTATCCAATATGGTACCTGTTTAAAATTCCTTTCATATTATATCGTAATTATTCCGATTTGAGAACAAAAAACTTATTTGGTTTAGTATTTCAGTTAGATACGAAACTTAGTAACGAAAAAAACATTATTAATTTTGGCAAGCTTTTGATAAAATAAAAAGAATTAAAATAGAGAAAGGTGATTGAATGTCTCAATTAGATAATATCTTAGCGTACAATAAAGAATTTGTTGAAAATAAAAAATATGAGAAATATGAAACGACGAAACTCCCGAATAAAAGAATGGTGATTGTAACTTGTATGGATACACGACTCATTGAGTTACTTCCAAAAGCAATGAATATGAAAAATGGGGATGTTAAAATCTTAAAAGTTGCAGGTGCCATTGTTTCACATCCATTTGGAAGTTTAATGAGAAGTATATTGGTGGCTGTTTATGATTTGAATGCGGATGAGGTTTGCATCGTTGGCCACCATGATTGTGGAATGAGTGCACTTAATGCCGATTCAATTTTACATAAAATCAAAGAGAGAGGCGTTGAGGAGGAGAAGTTCGATACATTAAAGTATTCGGGAATTAATCTTGAAAAATGGTTTGAAGGTTTTAACAGTGTTGAAGATAGTGTTCGTCATAGTGTTGAATTGATTCAAAATCATCCACTCCTACCAAATGATGTCCCTGTCCATGGTCTTGTCATTCATCCAGAAACAGGAAAACTAGATGTAGTCGTAGATGGAAATAAAGTAAGGTAAAGAGGTCAATTGATCTCTTTTTTTGCGGTTTGGAGTAAATTGAATACTACTTTTGGTTAACATGGGTAATGTCATAAAAAATACACATGAAAAAATGGACATTTGTTGTACCATGTAGTTGAGGTGAAGGAAATGAAAAAAACAATCTTGTTTCTTTTAATCGTTGCAATGTTTGCTCTTGTAGCATGTAATAGTGAAACAGAATCGAAGAATACTGATACCACTGAATTAGTTCCACTAGAAGTTGACTTAACGATTAGCCCTAATGAAATGAACCCAGGTGATGAAGTGACCTTTCTTGCAGTAGTAACTCAGGGGGATGAAACGGTAGAAGATGCGGACGAAGTTCAATTTGAAATTCGACAAAATGCCAATGGTGAAAGTGAATTCTTAGATGGTGAGCATCAATCAAATGGTGAATATACGGCTGTAAAAACTTTTGATTCAGAGGGGATCTATTCTGTTACAGCACATGTAACTGCTAGAAGCATGCATACGATGCCAACAGTTGAGGTCGTGATTGGTAACCCTGAGGTTGCTGATGAGCTTGAAGGAGAGACAACAGATACGAATGAGCATCATCATCACGGCAGTGGAGATATTGCAATTGATTTTCCCTTAGAAGCAGAATATATAAAAGGGAAGCAGTCCACTGTACAAGTGTCTTTTGAAGAATCAAATGTTCTCCTTACAGATGCACGCGTTCGTTTTGAGATTTGGAAAGATGGAGCCGACAAACATGAATTCATTGATGCAAGTGAAACAGATGAAGGAGTATATCAGTCAGAATATACATTTGCTGAGAGCGGAACATATCATGTACAAGTTCATCTTGAAAAAGGGGATATACATGAGCATTTGGAGAAGTCAACGACCGTAAAATAGTCTAAAAGAAGGTAGCATTAATGATGATGCTTACCTTCTTTTTTTTCAGGTACATAATCAATTCCACCTGGATGGAGAGGATGACATTTTAATAACCGTTTAATCGTCAGATAGCCACCTTTTATTGCGCCAAAACGCTTGATCGCTTCAAGTCCGTATTGGGAACAGGTTGGATAAAAGCGGCAAGTAGGTGGTTTTAATGGTGATATAAATTTTTGATAAAAACGTATAATTCCTATAAATAACGATTGAAACAATTTTTTCTACTTCCCTTACAAGGTTTAGGTACTTATACTATACTATAGGGATGAATGAAAATCATCTTTAAAGGTGGTTCACAAACATCTTCCAATATTTAATTCGAACTAAATAGATGAAAAATATCGGAATTAGCGTTATGATAGAGATAAAGAAAAATATAGGGAGTGAAGAGAATGCCATCAGTAGAAAGTTTTGAACTCGATCATTGTGCTGTTAAAGCCCCATATGTAAGGCATTGTGGCGTCCACAAGGTTGGTACAGATGGAGTTGTAAATAAATTTGATATTCGTTTTTGTCAGCCTAACAAACAAGCAATGAAGCCCGATGTTATTCATACACTTGAACATTTATTAGCTTTTAATCTTCGTGAGCATTGTGAGAAATATGACCATTTCGATATTATTGATATTTCTCCAATGGGATGCCAAACTGGCTATTACCTTGTTGTAAGTGGAGAGCCTACTGTTTCAGAGATTATCGACTTGTTAGAGGCAACCATGCAAAGTGCAGTAGAAATTACAGAAATTCCTGCAGCAAATGAAACACAATGTGGGCAAGCGAAGCTTCATGATTTAGAAGGTGCAAAACGTCTTATGCGTTTCTGGCTATCTCAATCAAAAGAAGAACTTCATAAAGTATTTGGTTAAAACTAAGAGACCTCAGTCAATCGGCTGAGGTCTTGTTTTGTATAAGAAATGGTCTTATGGAGAAGTATTTAATCAGAATATCAACGTCTACTACAAACAGCCAGGTCCTATTTACGTCTAGCCAGTATGTCAAGAAAGTTAAAGATCACGCCCTTAGCCCCATCGCCTTATGCTTGTTTGACTTACATAAAGAAGGAAGGATACTTGAGGATTAGTCACACGAAGAAAAAACGCAAAGCATGATCGAGGAGGACGTAATGCCATCGACATTTACATAATGAGGTGGCAAATGTCGATGGTTTATTTTCAAGGCGTTTGCGCAATAATTTATAATTTAGGTGGAACCCGATGTTTTGTTCCTTGTTCATATGAATAAGCCAATTTAATTAATAAGCCCTCGGAATAGGCGGTTCCTGTAAACGTAATACCGACTGGTTCGCCTTCTGGTGTATATCCAGCGGGTACTGTAATAGAAGGATATCCAGCTTTTGCAGGAATAGCTGATCCCACATAACTTGGGAAAACAATTGCATCTAAATGATGCTTTTTTAATACATAGTCGATCCCATTTATTGTTGATTGATAGTGATCATTCTCTAGAGCTTTAATATATTCTTTTTCTACTAACGTTCCACTTGTTTGTTCAGCTTTTTCTAAGAGAATTTGACCGTATTTTAACATCTTTTCTTTGTTTTGCTTATTAAACTTAATTAGCTCAGTTAAATTTCGAACTTTAATAGAAGGATCTAATCTTCGCAAATAAGCATTTAGATCTACCTTGAATTCATATGTCAAAACATCATAGCTCCACTTATTTTTCGTCGATGGAATTTTTATATCCTCGATAACAATTGCTCCAAGGTTCTCAAGATCCGTAACAGCTTTATTCATAACAGCTCGTTTTTCTTCACTTAGATAATCAAAATAAAACTCTCTTGCGATGCCAATGCGTGCTCCCTTTAGTCCGTCCACATCTAGAAATCTTGTAAAGTCATAGGAAGGGAGAACTCTACTAGTAGAAGTAATCGGGTCTCGGTTATCTACTTCTGCCATTGCTGATAATAAGTATGTGGCATCTTTCACTGTTCGTGCCATAGGTCCTGCTGTATCTTGCGTGTGAGCAATTGGTATAATACCTGAACGACTGACTAAGCCAACCGTTGGCTTAATGCCAACCAAGGAATTTTGATTGGAAGGATTTAAGATAGAACCAGACGTTTCTGTACCAACTGCTACTACTCCAAGGTTAGCGGCGATTGCTGATCCTGAGCCAGCGCTAGATCCCCCTACATCAAATTTCCCTGGGCCATATGGATTTAAAGTTTGTCCTCCTCGAGAGCTATAGCCGTTTGGCATTCCCTCTGTCATAAAATTTGCCCATTCTGTCATATTCGTTTTACCTAAAATGATTGCGCCAGCTTTTCTTAGTAGGGATGCAACATATGAATCCTCTACAGCATATGAGTCGGCCAACGCCAATGAGCCAGCAGACGTATGCATTTTGTCATTTGTATCAAGATTATCTTTAAGTAAGACAGGAATGCCGTGAAGTGGGCCTCTGGGTCCATTTACTTTCCGTTCAACATCCAATGCCATAGCAATTTGTAGTGCATCAGGGTTAATCTCAAGAATCGATTTTAAGGTTGCGTCGTAAGTTGATATTCTATGTAAATACATGAGCACGAGTTCTTTGGCAGTTAGTTCATTTTTCGTATACTTTTCTTGGATATCATCAATTGTAGCCTCTACCAACCAATCATTCGCTAACTCAAGAAGGGTTTTATTTTGCATCTGGATTCTCCTTATTTTTAGGATGTTCTGCATGAGAATTGTTCTCTATCCTTACTACTGGCTCCTTAATGTAGGGACAACCGACAACAATAAGAAAAAACTTTTTGATAGAGACAATTAATACGATAAGTAGTATAGGGAATTTCCTCTTATTCCCCTATATCTTACCACGGGATTAAGGCAGAAGGTGTGCAATCTGTCTGAAATTTGTAAAATAACAATATCGAAATTTGCGTTTTTCTGTGATATAAAGAGGGTATGCTAACATTAAGGAGGAGATAGGAATGTCAACACAATTAATTGAAATGGTTAATAAACAGGTTGCTAACTGGAGTGTACTTTACATTAAGCTACATAACTATCACTGGTATGTAAAGGGTCCACATTTCTTCACACTACATGAAAAATTTGAGGAACTCTATAATGAGGCATCTCAATATATTGATGAATTAGCTGAACGATTATTATCTATTGGTGGACAGCCTGTCGCGACAATGAAAGAGATTCTTGAAATGTCATCCGTTAAAGAAGCAAATGGAAATGAAAGTGCAGAAGAAATGGTAGCATCGATTTCTAACGATTTCTCCATTCTAATAGGTGAATTAAAGGAAGGGATGAAGGTAGCAGAAGAGGCAGATGATGAAGCTACAGGAGATATGCTTCTCGGAATCCACCAATCACTTGAAAAACATAATTGGATGCTTAAGTCTTTCTTAGGTAAATAAGAAAAAATATCCCCTACATTCTTTGTGAGTGTAGGGGATTGTTTGTTTACAAATATAAAATATTGCATAAAGAACTAACCATATTTTTGGAGTCAAGAAATTAAGCTAATGTATATCTCTCAACTCATCCACGGTCATCATCCTCGATTGGCCAATTCCATCACGCGCCATTTTTGCTTTGAGGAGTTCGATCATATAAAAACCTACCACATTACGTAACTCTTGATCCGATAAATCGTTTAATAAATCAATTAGGTCTGTCCGTTCAAATTGTTCAAGTACAGAAAATGCGACAATGTCTGCATCCTCTTCGTCACCCGTTAATTTATTCCGGTACAATTCATAAATTTCATCAATTAATTTCATGTTTGCTTCCCCTTCACCTACAGAATTCAAATGCATTATTGCAGATTAGTATATGGTCTAAATCATCAAAAGATACTACTTGCCTAATTAATTAGGCAGTCAACACATGTGGATTTGTGTGAAATGCATATTTTCTACCTTGAGGGAAAAAGCTAAAATAACGTAAAACTGTTAGGAGTGAACCATGTTGGAACAACAGCCTAAAAAAACATATTATATCTCTGTAGGGAGTGGAGAAATATCTCAGGTGAAGTCTGGGTCTACTTGGGAGTATAAAATAGAGGCGACAGACGAGGAAATTCAGCAATTAAGAAATCTTTTTAATACAAATTATACGAACGAAATTGAAGGTTTTTTACGCGCACATGTACCATTTGTCGAATATCATAATGACTCTTCCAATGATAAATATGACTCAACCATGCTTCAGGTGTTTCATATGCTCTACCGACTTGGTGACCAAGAAACAAAGGATTTTATCAAATCCCAAGGAATACTTGAAGTATTAGGTAACATTGATTAAGCCACTTCTTCATGAAGCGGCTTGTTTTTTATCACGAATTAACAAGTGGTGATAAAGACCTTCAATTTATTGGGGAATTTAAGTAGAAGTCGAACAATCTTGTATGTCACTTCTGTGTAGCAACATTGTTGTGACTCAAATTGTATGTCTTATCTAACAAATGAAGGAGAAATAACACCCCACGCTGATTGAAGATTCACTTTATGTTATCATAGTAAAAAAAACAAGAATAATGGAGAATAGACAAAATGATTGTTTTTCATGATATATACAAAAATGAAGTGAATTTATCGTTTACCCCAGATCCTTTTTCAACTAAACCAAAACATGTCTGGGTAATCTGTCGCTACAGGGACCAATGGTTGTTAACAGATCATTCTGAACGTGGTCTTGAATTTCCTGGTGGAAAAGTGGAAAAAGGTGAAACACCAGAAGCAGCTGCTATTCGTGAGGTCATGGAAGAGACAGGAGCCGAGGTTCAGGAAATCGAATATATTGGACAATATAAGGTAATTGGGAAAGGGAAGACCATAATCAAGAATATTTACTTCGCGGAAATTAGCCGACTACTTGATAAAACCGATTACTTTGAGACAAAAGGACCTGTTTTACTAAAAGAGATTCCTTTAAACACGATTAAGTCGGACCGCCGTTACAGTTTTATCATGAAGGATGATGTACTTCCTCATAGCATCGATTATGTTACAAAGTACATGAAAACGAAAAAAGCCCTCTAGTATTAAACTAGAAGAGCTCTCTACTTTGAGTCCTTTATTAACTTTCTTTCAAGGTACTCAACGCCTTGGTACATCAAGGTTGCACAAATAGCTATTAAGATGAGACTTAGGAAGATGAGTGTGAAATTGAACACCTGGAATCCGTAAATGATTAAGTAGCCCAAACCTTGCTTTGAAACGAGAAATTCTCCAACGATTACACCGACCCAGGATAGTCCGACATTTACTTTTAAAGTAGAGATAATCGCTGGGAAGGAGGAAGGTAGTATAACATTGCGGAAGATTTGTTTTCGATTAGCACCGAACGTAAGAAGGACTTTTATATAGTTATAATCGACTTCCTTAAATGAGGTATATACGACAATTGTTGTAATAATTACGGAAATAATGGCTCCCATTGCTATGATTGATATATATCCAGTACCTAATGCAACAATTAAAATCGGGCCAAGTGCCACTTTTGGCATTGCATTTAGAACAACTAAATAGGGGTCAAGAATGTTTGATAGTCGTTCAGACCACCATAAGATTGCTGCAAGCAAAGCACCTAATAGTGTGCCAAGGATAAAGCCAAGCACCGTTTCGAATAACGTGACAGCTAGATTATTTAATAATGTTCCATCGTTTATTTTTTCAATAAAGAGTTTCCCAACTTTTGAGGGGGCACTAAATATTAATGGATCAATCCAGTGATTGCGACTCGCCATCTCCCAAATCCCGAAAAAGACGATAAAAATTAGGAGTTGATAAAACCTAACAACTCTTTTCTCTTTTTTGAGTGACTGTAAATATGTGCGGTGAAGGACTTTAATATTCAGGTTTTGTTTCAAGATTATCTAACTCCTCCCATATTTGCTGAAAAATGTTTGAGTATTCTGGATGTTGTCTTGCATCAAATGGAGTTTCGTTACGAAGACATTCTGGAATCTCAAAAACCTTAGCGATTTTTCCAGGACTTTTGGAGAGGAGATAAATTCGGTCGCTCATTGCAATGGCCTCACCAATATCATGCGTGACTAGAATAGCAGTTTTATGATATTCCTTTAATGTATTTGAAACAAGATCCTCTAATTTTAACTTAGTTTGAAAGTCCAATGCAGAGAATGGTTCATCTAATAGAAGAATTTTTGGGTTTGTGGCAAGTGTTCTTACCAATGCTGCTCTTTGTCTCATACCACCAGAAAGTTGTTTAGGATAAGACTTTTCAACTCCTATTAACCCAATTTCTTCTAATAGAGCAAGTGTTTGTTTTCTAGTGTGATCAGTTTCTTGATTCATAATTTGCAATCCCACAAGAATGTTCTCCTCGATTGTCTTCCAAGGAAATAAATAGTCTTGTTGAAGCATGTAGCCAATATCAGACTTTGATTTTGAGATTGATTTCCCTTCGATCAATACTTCTCCATATGTCGGTTTTAATAATCCAGCAATAATCGAGAGTAGCGTTGTTTTACCACACCCGCTAGGGCCGAGGAGAGAGATGAACTCTCCTTCCTCTATTGTGAGTGAAATATTCTCAAGTGCGGTTTTTGCCTGATCCTTTGTAAAATAAACATGGTTGATATTTTTTACGGATAAAAAGTTCATAGTAACACTCCTATTTATACGTGTTCAAAAAGCAGATGAAAAGGACTGCACCCGATAAAAACGCCGTGGCCTCATGTCTTGTCGACACTGGAGCATCTTGTATGTCGTAAAGTTCGAGGCGGTGCAGCTTTGAGTACCAGAGTGTATCGAGTTAATACGTGAGGAATACAATAGCAAGCTAACGAGAGTCCACAAGATGTGGTGCTTTCGACGTTCGACTTCGCAGAAAATGTCAGCTTTTATTCGAATTTACGCTATCAATGTGTCATTTTCACCATACTTTTTTGAACAACTATTTAGAAATTACTTTTTCAGCGATACTTGTATTAACAAGCGTTTCATAGTCAATTCTTTTAGGTAATTCACCTGCTTCATCCATAATGTCTTGTAGGTTATTCCATGCCTCCTCAGACAGAACAGGATCTGTTGCATATGAGCCTTGGTTTTTATATCGTTCAATAGAGGATGTGATTAAATCGATAGGCGTATCTGGGAAAAACTCTTTTATAGATTCAGCAATTTCTTCAGGGCTATGTGATTCTACCCATTGTTGTGCTTTATAAATTGCACGTGTGAACTTTTCAACAGCATCACCATTTTTATCGATAAAGCTTTGCTTTGTCATAAAAGTTGTATACGGTACTTTACCAGACTCTTCACCGAATGATGCAATAATATAGCCGCGTCCTTCTTTTTCGAATAAACTAGCAGTAGGTTCAAATAATTGGACAAAATCGCCTGTACCAGAAGCAAAAGCACTTGAGATATTGGCAAAGTCGATATTTTGGATGAGATTCAAATCATTTTGTGGGTCAATTCCGTGCTTTTTAATAACAAACTCACCGACCATTTGGGGCATTCCACCTTTACGTTGACCAAGGAACGTACGGTCTTTGATTTGGTTCCAGTTAAAGTTCTCGATGTTTTCTCTTGCCACTAAAAAGGTACCGTCTGTTTGAGTTAGAGCAGCGAAGTTTATAACTGGGTCTGTTGAACCTTGTGCCTCTACATAGATTGATGTTTCAGATCCAACAAGGGCTACATCAGCTCCACCAGAAATTAATGCAGTCATGGTTTTATCTCCACCAGGCACTGTTGTTAATTCAATTTCCAAGCCCTCATCTTCAAAGAATCCTTCCGTAATTGCTACATATTGTGGTGCGTAAAATACAGAACGTGTTACCTCGGCAATACGGATTTTCTGAACCTGGTTATTATTACAGGCAACTAATGGAATAATAAGCAGTAATGCAAATAAGTAAGCAACGAAACGTCGCATAGATACATTCCTCCTTGACAGGTCAACTGTCTGCTATAGTTAATTATCTAAGATTAGAGTATGAACGTGACAAAAATGTGTGAATGCCTATTTTTAAATTTTTTGGAACATGAAATTGTTTGTAAACATAAGGGGGATGAAGAAAATGATGGATGGAACCATTATTGAAAAACAACGATTTCCTTCTCCAAATCCTACGATTGAACTTTTTTTAATTACATATTGGAGCAAAGGATTAAAAATCAAAGGATTCCTTGCTGAACCAAAGGATGAAGGTGTGTATGATGGTTTCTTATATCTTCGAGGTGGAATAAAAAATGTTGGAAAGGTTCGAATTGGTCGGATAATCCAATTTGCCTCAGAGGGATTTGTAGTGATGGCGCCTTTTTATCGCGGAAATCAAGGTGGAGAAGGGAATGAGGACTTTGCAGGCGATGACAGGTATGATGCATTCTCTGCGGCTAAAGTGCTGGAACAGCATGAAAAAGTCATTCCAACACGAATACATGTTTTTGGTTTCTCACGTGGTGGTGTTATGGCTCTTCTAACAGCCATACGCTACCCCCAAGTTTGTTCAGTGGTTACTTGGGGAGGCGTTAGTGATTTAAGTCTTACGTATATTGAACGAAATGATTTGCGTCGAATGCTTAAACGAGTAATTGGGGGAACACCTACAAAATATCCAGAACGTTATAAATGGAGAACTCCACTTTATGAAATCGAGAAGCTTGAAGCACCTCTGCTCATTATCCATGGTGAGAAAGATAAAAATGTGTCCATTCACCATGCTTACCGACTTGAAAAAAGGGTAAGGGAATTGGGGAAAGAGGTGGAAAGTTGGTACTTTCCACATTACACTCATTATTTTCCCCCATATGAAAATAGAGAAACTGTGAGGCGTTTAACAGAATGGATGAAGACAAGGAAGCCAAATAGAAAAAAGCTCGAAGTATAGCCCTCGAGCTTTTATAAAATACTGAAGTAATGACGAATGTTTCAAAACTTAACCAAAATAAGTGCACTTTCAGTTAGGTCCATATGTTTGTGAAAAGTTGATGGTACTTTTAAATTAGATCCGTGGTCCACCCAATAATTCAATTTCTTTTGGAACATTGGAGAACTTTTTGAAATTTTCTTTGAATTTCATTGCTAATTCTTTTGCTTTTACATAGTATGTGCTTTGGTCAGCCCATGTTTTTGCTGGTTGAAGCACATCATCAGGAACACCTGGAATATGAATCGGAATTTCTAATCCAAATATATCATTTTTAACAGTTTCAGCATTTGTTAATTCGCCCTCTAACGCAGCTTGAACCATTGCACGAGTATACGACAGCTTCATGCGGCTGCCAACACCGTACTCTCCGCCAGTCCAGCCTGTATTCACAAGGAACACTTGAACATTATGTTCATCAATCTTTCTACCTAACATTTCAGCATATTCAGTCGCAGGAAGGGGTAAGAATGGTGAACCGAAGCAAGTTGAGAATGTTGCTTGTGGAGCTGTTACACCGCGCTCTGTCCCTGCAAGTTTGCTTGTGTATCCGCTTAAGAAATGATACATCGCTTGTTCCTTTGTAAGCTTACTTATTGGAGGCAACACACCGAATGCATCTGCTGTTAAGAATATGATTGTATTTGGATGACCTGCAATGCTAGGTACTATAATATTATCAATATTTTCGATTTGATATGCAGCCCTTGTATTTTCAGTTAATGAATGATCATCATAATCAGCAATTCTTGATTTTTCATTAACCACAACGTTTTCTAACACCGAACCAAAGCGAATCGCATCAAAAATTTGTGGTTCTTTCTCGCGTGAAAGATTGATAGTTTTAGCATAGCAACCGCCTTCAATATTAAACACGCCAGAGCTAGACCACCCATGTTCGTCGTCTCCAATTAGACGGCGTTTTGGATCTGCAGAAAGAGTTGTCTTACCTGTTCCAGATAATCCAAAGAAAAGAGCAACATCTCCTTCTTGCCCAACGTTAGAAGAGCAATGCATGGAAAGAATATTTTGTTGTGGTAATAAATAGTTCATTACTGAAAAAATCGATTTTTTAATTTCTCCAGCATACTCAGTCCCTCCAATTAAAACTGTTCGTTTTTCGAAGGAAATAATAATAAATGTTTCAGAGCGGGTACCATCTACCTTCGGATCGGCTTTGAAATTCGGTGCACTAATGACAGTGAATTCAGGTTGATGTGTCTTGAGATCCTCTGAAGTGGGACGAATGAACATTTGTTGTGAAAATAGATTATGCCAAGCAAATTCATTAATTACCTGAATTGGAAGACGTATTTTTTTGTCAGCACCAGCATAACCATTAAACACAAATACTTCATCTTTTTCTTTTAAATATGCTAAGACCTTACTGTAAAGGTTTTCAAATGTAGCTTTAGAAATTGGTTTATTCACGTTACCCCAATCAATTTTATCTTTTGAAGACTCTTCTTCAACAATATATTTATCTTCAGGCGATCTCCCAGTGTATTTCCCAGTTGTTGCACGTACAGCACCAGTCGAAGTAAGGATTCCTTCTTGTCTAGCTAGTACTTTTTCAACTAAAATAGGAACAGATAGGTTATGAAGTGCATTTTTTCCATTCACTAATTCTAATAGCTGCTCATTTGTAACTTCAACTGAATTCATGTTAAACCATCCTTTATCTTTTTTTGTAATTCTTTATATAATCTCAAATTTTATAATTAGTATAACACATTAGAAAAAATAGTCTATACTATTAACGTATTTTACGTAATATATCAATGGAAAGTGCAGGTGAATTGTAAAAATAGTCATTGGAAAATCTGAAACTAGCGATATTTGTCGAATTTTCAAGAAAAAAGTATAACATACTTCGATGTACTATTTTTCAGGAATTGTGTTGACATAAAAAGGACGACTACGGTATGATTATTCATTGAACGGATACTCTCTTATCCCGAGCTGGCGGAGGGACAGGCCCAATGAAACCCGGCAACCATCACTTTTCTTACATATCAAAAGATTAATTGTGAAACCTATATATTAGTAGGTCAACATTATCAAAAAGTGATAAGGTGCTAACCTGAGCAAGGCATGACCTTGATCGATAAGAGTGAAAGGCGAGAAGAACGATTATACCTTTCCTCAAAAAGTGGGAAAGGTTTTTTATTTTTAAAAGATATGTTACTTAACGCGAGTTCATGTGTTTAATTGTTTGATTGGTTGGTTCATATAAAGGATAGAAAATCGGGTAGGTAACAATACTAAGGGAATGAGTACCGTATCAATTAACATCAGAACTCACATCTTATTGTGGTTCTGAATTGCAAAAGGAGGAAGCGTTTGTGACAAATAGACGCCATTTATTTACTTCTGAGTCTGTTACAGAAGGACATCCTGATAAAATCTGTGACCAAATTTCAGATTCTATTTTAGATGCCATATTAGCTAGTGATGCAAATGCACGTGTAGCGTGTGAAACTTCTGTTACGACAGGTTTAGTACTTGTTGCAGGAGAAATTACAACTTCTACATATGTAGATATCCCAAAGATTGTTCGTGAAACGATTAAAGAAATCGGATATACTCGTGCAAAATACGGATTTGATTATGAAACATGTGCAGTATTAACTTCGATTGACGAGCAATCACCAGATATCGCGATGGGAGTTGACCAAGCTTTAGAAGCACGCGAAGGTCAAATGACTGACGAGCAAATCGAAGCAATTGGTGCAGGTGACCAAGGTTTAATGTTTGGTTATGCTTGTAATGAAACGAAGGAATTAATGCCACTACCTATTTCATTAGCTCACAAACTTTCACGTAGATTAACGAAGGTTCGTAAAGACGAGATTCTTCCATATTTACGTCCAGATGGAAAAACGCAGGTTACTGTAGAATATGATGAGAATAACAATCCAGTTCGAATTGATACAATTGTTATTTCGACTCAACATCATCCTGAAATTTCATTGGAACAAATCCAACGAAATATAAAGGAACATGTTATCAATCCAGTTGTTCCACAGGAGCTAATTGATGAAAATACAAAGTATTTTATTAACCCAACTGGCCGTTTTGTAATTGGTGGTCCACAAGGGGATGCAGGACTAACAGGTCGTAAAATTATTGTAGATACGTATGGTGGTTATGCACGCCATGGCGGTGGTGCATTCTCAGGTAAAGATCCAACCAAGGTTGACCGCTCAGCTGCATATGCTGCTCGATACGTTGCGAAAAACCTTGTTGCAGCTGGTTTAGCTGACAAATGTGAAGTGCAACTAGCATACGCAATTGGAGTTGCCCAACCTGTTTCTATTTCAGTTGACACATTTGGTACTGGAACAGTATCAGAAGATGTACTTGTAGATTTAGTACGCAAGAATTTTGATTTACGCCCAGCAGGTATTATTAAAATGTTGGATTTACGTCGTCCAATTTATAAACAAACTGCTGCATATGGACACTTTGGTAGAAATGATATCGATCTACCATGGGAGCGTACAGACAAAGCAGAAACGCTTAAGGCACAAGCTGCACAATAAGATAAAAAAACTCGCCAAATGAACTGACCCGCCAAAATGGGACTTAGAAAAAACACCTATGCTACCTGACGTCCATATTCAATTGGAGCCAGGTAGTTTAATTTTGCCTGTATTCGTTTTTCGTTATAGTAACACATATATTGATTCACAATCTCAATTACTTTAATATTAGTGATAGAAGATCTTCTATGGTCTTTGAATCCTTCCGACTTTAGCGAGGAGTGAAAGGATTCGATTACGGCGTTATCATGGCAGTTTCCTTTACGGGACATGCTTGTGATAATGCCTTTTTCTCTTGCGAAATTTTGATATGCATAGGATGTATATACTGATCCTTGATCACTATGCAATAGAACTTTTTTAGGTCTTCGCTTTTTTATGGCCTCTCTCAATGTACTTAATACAAAGTTCGTATCTTGTACTGAACTTACCGTATAAGCGACTACCTCGTTATTATACAAATCCATTATTGTTGATACATAAAGCATAGAAGAGCCATATGGTAGGTATGTAATGTCAGTTACCCACTTTTCATTGGGTCTTTCTGCCTTAAAGTTCCGGTTAAGAATGTTGTCCACAATAATATTACTTTCCCCATTGATATGTTTCTGTCTTTTTACTTTAATCTGACATTGAAGATTGAATTTTTGCATTATACCTTGTACAGTCTTGCGATTAACCTTAATGCTATAACGCTGTTTTAGAAGAGCTTTAATTTTTCTATGTCCATAATGATATTTAGTCTCTTCGCAAAGGTCGATTATAAGCTTTTCTAATTTTTTTGGCCCTCGATTAATGTATTTCTTTTTCCAACGATAAAATGTAGATTTTGGTATTTCTAGAACACTGAGTATATCAATTATTTTATATTTTTTTGATAACTCCTCTACCAATTCAATAACTACTTGCGGAACCAGCTCCTTTCGAGTTCTTTGTACTTTTTTAGAATTTTAATTTGCATCTGAAGATGCTTATTTTTGTTGCGTTCTATTTCAAGTTCATCCTGGCCTTCTGGACCTTTTCCATAACTGTACTGTTTTCCAATAGGCTGTTCAAAACGATAGCTTTCCCCATTACGATCCCAGCGCATCCATGTCTTTATTTGTGAGACATTCTTTATCCCCAATTCATTCATAATTTCTGAGTTTGTAAATCCATTCTTTTTCATTTCTATTGCTTTTACTTTAATCTCTGATGGATAATGTACCTTTTTCCCCATATAAAAACACCCTCCATAAATATCGATTAGTTATTAACTAAATTCGATACAGGGGGTGTTTTTTCCTTGTCTCATTTTACTGGGTCACTCTAAAATAATGGCGAGTTTTTTATTTCCCTCGGACTTCTTTTTGTACCTGCTTGTAATGCTGCCCTTTTTCCACATATTCACGGCGTATACGCGCCATCTCCTTATGATCATCTTCAGTCAGTTCACGAATAACTTTTGCAGGTCGACCGAATGCAAGTGTGTTTGGTGGGATCTTCTTACCCGGGGGAACGAGGCTACCAGCACCTACAAAAGAACCTTCACCAATTTCTGCTCCGTCCAAAATAATAGATCCCATCCCAATCAGAGCATTTCTACGAATAATGGAACTATGTAATATAACCTGGTGTCCAATTGTGACATCATCTTCAATAATCAAAGGATTGTTAGGGCTTTGATGTAATGTTGAGTTGTCCTGGATACTTACCCTCTCTCCAATAATGGTTGGTGCCACATCTCCACGGATAACGGTGTTAAACCAAATACTCGTTTCTTCGCCAATCTTTACATCACCAGTAACTGTCGCATAGTCTGCAATAAAAACGGAATCTGCGATTTCAGGATATTTCCCTTTGTACGGATAAATCATAATAGGTACATCCTTTCCAATCGTTTGATATTAGACGTAAAATCATTTAATGTAAGTGTATCAACTTTCACAAGTATCGTAAATCTTAATCATTTGAAGTAATAAAAAAATAAAATCTAGCTCTAGGCCACAGGTGGGTAAATAAAATCTACTGAAGCGCTCATCTTAAATATGTATATGCCGTACGCCTAGTGCTTTTTTGAGGTGATATCGATGGTACCAACGCAACCTATAAGTTTAATGAAGAAAGTGTATCGTGAGGTATTTCCGATTGTGCATCGTGAATTAGCGGTTTGGAAAAAGAAAGCAGAGTCGATTCCAAATAAAGAGCTAAAGAAACAGGCCTTAGCAAGTATTCGAACAAAAACGTTTCACTGTGAAGGTGGGGCAATCATGGCCTTATTAGCAGGTAGGAAAATGGAGGAATGCATTCGTTTTATTGTTGCCTATCAGACGATTAGTGATTATCTTGATAATCTTTGCGATCGCAGTACTTCATTAGATCCGACCGATTTTCGTTCACTTCATGATTCCATGCCAGATGCATTGCGACCAGGGCAACCCACAAAAAATTATTATCAATATCGTAATGAACAGGATGATGGTGGCTATTTAGAAAGTTTAGTCACAACATGTCAAGATGTCCTTCAACATATCATTCATTATGATAAAATTGCAGATTATTTACAGGAATTATCAAGCTATTATTGTGAATTGCAAATTCATAAGCATGTAAAAGAAGAAGAACGTGTACTAAGGCTTGAGAATTGGTTTAAAAGTCATCAACGTAATCTACCTAGAATGGAATGGTATGAGTTTTCAGCTTGCTCAGGGTCCACATTAGGCATTTTTTGTTTAGTTGCCTATGCCTTTCATGAGGAGTTTAATGAAGAAATTGCTACGAAAGTTCGTAATGGGTATTTTCCCTACATTCAGGGTTTACATATTCTTCTTGATTATTTTGTGGATCAAGAAGAGGATCGTCAAGGTGGCGACTTGAATTTCTGTTTTTACTATTCACATGAAAATGAATTGGTAGAGCGTATCAAACATTTTATCAACGAGGCAGATAAGCATACCATTGGATTACCCAATGAAAAATTCCATAGACTGATAAATCGTGGTTTATTGGGGCTTTATTTGTCAGATGAAAAAGTTAGAACGCAACGAAATGTATCGAAATTGGCGAGGAAAATCATTAGGCTAGGTGGAAAAACATCGTACTTCTTTTATATAAATGGACGAGCCTACAGAAGACTTCAACATGTCATTGAATAAGAAAAGATAGAGCGGAACGTGCTCTATCTTTTTTAATAAGATTACCTTTTACGAATACTTTCCTAAGCTGGCTTGAAAACGCATTTCAGACAAGGCTCACCACTAAGCGGAGACGAAAGCGAGCGTTTTTTAGCAGTTTTAGGCTCTATCTTTTTTCAATCGCAATAATAAAAGGTGGATTGTTTTTTTGGTTCATAAATCGGTACATGAGTACGTGAGCTTGATTTTGATCGAGATTTGTACAGTATTCCATTAATCGATCTCGTTCGACTGCACCTTCTTTATGGCCATGGTAAATAACGAGGACAATTATACCTTCAACTTTCATAATGGTAAGTAATTGCTCAATTGCCTCTATGGTGGAATCAGGCTTTGTGACAATTTCTTTGTTTCCACCTGGTAAATACCCCAAGTTAAAAATGGCCCCAGCAATTTTACCATGTACCTCATCTGGGATCATCGTTAAAAGTTGATTATGGCTCTTATGAAACAAACAAACTCGTTCATAAAGCTCTTGATCCTTTAGCCGAGCAGTTGTCTGTTCAATCGCTTCCTGTTGAATATCAAAACCGAAGACCTGCCCCGTTTCACCTACTAATTCCGCGAGCATTGTTGTGTCATGACCATTGCCGATTGTTGCATCAACAGCATAATCTCCTTCAGTCACAGCAAGTCGTAACAAGTTCCGAGCAAATGGAAGAATACGGTCTAATTTCATACGCTTTCCGCTACCTTCTTATAATATTTCCCTTGATAACTATCACGTCGTTTAAGTTCAGCATCAATTGTATTGAGAACTTCCCATTTATTAACACTCCACATCGGACCAACCATTAAATCGATTGGTCCATCTCCAGTAATACGGTGAACAATCATTTCTGGTGGTAAAATTTCCAGTTGGTCACACACTAATTGTACATACTCATCAAAAGTGAGAAATTCCAACAGACCTTTTTCAAATTGTTTTACCATTGGAGTTCCCTTTAATAAATGAAGCAAGTGAATTTTGATCCCTTGCACATCAAGTTTTGCGACTTCTCTGGCTGTTTCCATCATCATTTCTGGCGTTTCCTGTGGGAGGCCATTAATAATATGGGAGCAAATGCGAATATTATGTTTGCGAAGTTTTTCGACTCCGTCAATATAGCATTGAAAATCATGGGCACGGTTAATTAACTGTGCTGTTGTTTCGTGAACTGTTTGCAACCCAAGTTCAACCCAAAGGTAAGTTCGTTTATTTAAATCAGCTAAATATTCGACAACATCGTCAGGAAGACAATCTGGCCTTGTGGCAATGGAAATACCAACAACTCCTTCTTGGCTTAACACAGGTTCGAACCTTTCACGCAAAACCTCAACTGGTGCATGAGTATTTGTGAAAGCTTGGAAATATGCCATGTATTTTCCGTCCTTCCATTTTTCATGCATGATACTTTTAATGGTATGGAATTGTGTAAGAATATCATCAGCACGATTTCCAGCAAAATCACCTGAACCTGATACACTACAAAACGTACAGCCCCCATGGGCAACTGTACCATCCCGATTTGGACAGTCAAATCCGCCATCAAGAGCTACTTTAAATACTTTATGGCCAAATGTATTACGTAAATGATAATTCCATGTATGATATCTTTTATTATCTGATGAATATAGAAATGGATTAACTTGAGGCATTTTCGCCCCTCCTCACTAAGAAAAAAATACTACGATAAATTGTAGCATGTGTGCTTTGAGGAACTCAAATGGAAATTGAAAAGTTCACGGACTGTACACCATTTAGCTTTAATTTGGTCTGTTTGACCTCGTGTGTGGAATTCATAAATTGGAAACAATTTATTGAAAAAAGAAAATCAAGATGAACACACTATAAAAGAGAAAGCTTCTTTTTCTCATTACGAATGTAGGAGGGGAAAGAATGGCTACTCGACAATCGGTGGATGCTTTTTTACAACGTTGTGAAGATACGATTCAATATGCAGAGGAACAAATTACTGAAGCGAGAAAACAGGAGCATTATAACACGACCGAATATACTAATGCTCAATTGCAATTAGAGGAAGTTACGAATGAATTAGCAAAACTTGCTCAAAGTTGTAATGATCAGCAACGTGAACGATTGCACCGAATGAGACTACAATTACAACAACTTCAAAATGATATGACATTAGATGTGAATGTCATCCAAGAGTATAATATGTAGGGGATGAAGTGATGAAAAAACGTTCGAAGCAAAATAATCCAGAGCAAAAAACAAAAAATGGAGTAAACAGCAATGATATGGAGTTTGGAAAAGATTTTGACCCAGTAAAACAGTCCAAGAAAAAATACCTACAAAAAGGGCAGCCTGTAAAATCGAAACAACGTCCTGAATAATAGTTGAACCGACAAGTGCAAAGTGCTTGTCGGTTTTTTATTGATTTAGAAAACCAAACTACAACCTTGTGTTCGTATCTAATTATCTAGGTCTAGCAGTCAGCCCTTTTACTAAGAGTTCGTTTGACGCCTAAAATATGTACTATTTATCGGAATACTTTTTTAAATTGAATATAGGAACGCAAAGGAATAGAATATTTTTGGTGTGCAAATGAATGTAAAAAAGGGGGTGCCCCATATGCCGAGAGCGCTTTGGATGATTATTATTGGAATGATTATCAATGTCACTGGTTCATCTTTTTTGTGGCCGCTAAATGCCATTTATATCCATGGACATCTCGAAAAATCTTTATCAGTTGCTGGCATTGTTTTAATGGTGAATGCGGGTGCAACCGTTATTGGAAATTTAGTAGGTGGCGTACTATTTGATAAAATCGGTGGTTACAAATCAATCCTGACAGGTATACTGATTTCATTGGTGGCTCTAATAGGTCTTACTTTCTTCCATGGTTGGCCACATTATGTTATTTTTCTAACAATTATCGGTCTTGGTTCTGGAATGGTGTTTCCTGCGATGTTTGCAATGGCAGGAGCTGTTTGGCCAGAAGGGGGAAGAAAGTCTTTTAATGCTGTTTATATTGCTCAAAACCTTGGTGTTGCAATTGGATCAGCACTCGGTGGTTTTGTTGCTTCCTATTCATTTGATTATATTTTTATGGCAAATACATTCATGTACTTTCTCTTTTTCTTAGTGGCTGTATATGGGTATCGGAATATAAAAGCGGAGAAAGCAAACCAACCAAGTCTACTCGAACAGTCGAAAATGGTTAAAAATCGATCTAAAATGACAGCATTGCTTATTCTCTGTATTGGTTATGCATTGTGTTGGGTGGCTTATGTACAGTGGCAGGCAACCATTTCAAGCTATACCCAGGACATTGGAATTACATTGAAACAGTACAGCTTATTATGGACGGTAAATGGAGGTTTAATTGTCTTAGGACAGCCACTTTTGAGCTTGGTAATTACATTCATCGCAAAATCGTTGAAAAAACAAATTATCATTGGCATTCTTATCTTTATTTGTTCTTTCCTGATTGTGTCAACAGCAAACTCATTTAACGGGTTTTTGGTGGCCATGATTATCTTAACGGTAGGTGAAATGTTCGTATGGCCAGCTGTGCCAACCATAGCAAATAACCTTGCTCCAAAAGGAAGAGAGGGCTTTTACCAAGGAATTGTCAACAGTACGGCTACTGGTGGGCGGATGATAGGACCAGTCCTTGGAGGAATTCTCGTTGACTTATGGGGAATGAGTATGTTATTTACCATTTTAGCGATCTTGTTGACTGTATCCATTTTCACTACTCTCATTTATGATAAGCAAGTAAAAGAAAAAAAACATGTTGTGGTAAGTGCATAATGTTGGAGGCTTGATACTAAAAAAAGGTATCAAGTCTTTTTTATCTATAGAAACCAAATGTTATGATGTAATTAGGGGGGAGGGAGAATTGATGTTAGATCAAGATGATTTGGAGTTTAAAAGTAAAATTCTTGAAACCATTATTGATACTGCTTATGAATGGATCGTTGTTGTCGATTATCAAGGTAAAATTAGTTACATGAATCAAAATTATTGTGATTTCCTTGAAGTGAATCGAGATAAGGTAATTGGTAAACATGTTACAGAGGTAATTGAAAATACTAGAATGCACATTGTTGTGCAAACAGGTAAAGAAGAGATTGGAAGTCCACAGCTTATAAAGGGGAATTATATGATTGCAAACAGAATTCCTATCTATTCCGATCAAAAAATTGTTGGGGCAGTTGGAGCAGTCATTTTTAGAGATACAAAGGCCCTAAATAAGATGAATAGTCACATTAAAAGCTTAATGTCACAACTGCAAACCTATATAGAAGATTGGCAGGAAAACAATGGGGCAAAATACACGCTGAATGATATAAAAACAGCATCAAAACAAGTACTTGAATTAAAAGAAAAGGTGAAAAGTATTGCTTCAGGCGATATTTCGGTTCTTATTCGCGGTGAAAGTGGAACAGGTAAGGAATTATTTGCACACAGTATTCACCAATTAAGTGAAAGAAGTCAAAATCCCTTTATCAAAATTAATTGTGGAGCAATCCCTGAGAACCTATTAGAATCAGAGTTGTTTGGGTATGAAGAAGGCGCTTTTACAGGTGCAAAAAAGGGAGGAAAAAAAGGCAAGTTTGTTCTTGCACATGGTGGAACCATCTTTTTAGATGAAATAGGGGATATGCCACTACATATGCAGATAAAACTATTACGAGTTCTCCAGGAAAAAGAAGTTGAGCCTGTTGGAGCAGTAAAGCCAATTCCAGTTGATGTTCGTGTAATTGCAGCGACAAATCGACCTTTAGAGCAAATGATTGAGGAAAAAAGATTCCGTGAAGATTTATTTTACCGAATTAATGTAATCCCTTTCACCATCCCGCCACTTCGGGAAAGGCCAGAGGATATTGCGCCACTTACCAAATTTTTTATCGAAAAAGTTTCAAAGCGTACAGGAAAAAGAATTACTTCTATAGATGATGAAGTTCTTAATATTTTTAGTCAACATCGATGGCCAGGAAATCTTCGTGAGCTAGAAAATGTCATTGAGGCTGCAATCCATTTAACAAGTGGTGAAAAAATAGAGATGCGTTCATTACCTGATTACTTAATGGACGATCCTAAATTGTTAATTGGTCAAAAGACATTAAAAGAGATTCTTGAAGATACGGAAAAAAGGGTCATTCAGAGAACGCTCCAAAAATATGATGCAGATAAACAATTAGTGGCCAAAGCGCTTGGAATTAGCAAGTCAAGTATGTATGAAAAAATAAAAAAATTTAAGTTAGAAATTTAGATTCCAGAAATTCGGAATTGTATTCCAGAATTATGGAATCCTTTTTTTGCCTATAAGAGTACGTTTTTTTGAAAAATCGGAGATTATTATTCCGGGAACCTGGAAATTGAAGAGTGGAAAAAACAGATGGTGGCGATTTTATGGCGATTTTCATTTTGGCACACAGCTTGCATTGTTTATAACTGCAATCTAAAAAGGAGGTTTACTAAACGTGCCGTCTATTGGAAATGGAATTGAAAGCGATTACTAAAAAGTTCTTTGATAAGGGGGATACAAAATGCTTAGTATGATTGGACTAATTGGTGGTTTAGTCCTTCTCATTTATTTAACAATGAAAGGGATGAACCTTTTAATCGCTGGTCCTTTATGTGCCTTATTTGTTGCTGTGCTAAGTGGCTTACCATTATTTCCACAATTGGCAGGTGAGGGAGAGGCTAATTTTGTTGGAAATTATATGAGTGGATTTTCAAGTTTCGTTACGTCATGGTACCTCATGTTCTTACTTGGTGCTGTTTTTGGAAAGGTAATGGAAGATAGTGGTGCAGCTGATAGTGTATCAAAGTGGATTGTAGATAAGTTAGGGATGAAATACGCGATTTTTGCAATTGTCCTTGCCTGTGCTGTTTTAACGTATGGTGGAGTAAGTTTATTCGTAGTTGCCTTCTCTGTTTATCCGATGGCGATTAGCTTATTTAAAGAAGCTAATTTACCGAGAAGATTTATCCCTGCAACATTAGCATTTGGTTCTGTTACATTTACAATGACCTCTGCTGGATCACCAGAAATCCAAAACTGGATTCCAATTGAATTTTTAGGTACATCACCATTGGCTGGATGGGAAGTAAGTGCAATCGTAGCAGTATTTATGATGGTTTTCGGTTATTGGTGGTTGAAACGAATGATTTCAAAAGCTGTTGCTAGAGGGGAAACCTTTGTCTCAAGGGAGAATGACCCAATTGTTGAAAATAAAGAACTTCCACATCCAATTACAGGACTTATACCATTGGCCATAGTTCTTATCATCTCATTTATTTTTCATGACAAGCTTGCGCAATCTGCGCTTATCGTTGCATTATTAGGTGGTGTCCTATCGACCTATTTGTTAAATCGTAAATATTTTACATCCGTCAGTAAAGCCCTCTCTGAAGGAACACTCGGGGCACTAATTGCAATCGGGAATACAGCAGCTGTTGTTGGATTTGGAGGGGTTGCGCAAGCATCACCAGCATTTCAGATTGCTGTTGATGCAATGACAAATATTCCAGGAAGTCCTTTAATTGGAGGAGCGATTGCAGTTAGCGTGATTGCAGGGATGACAGGATCAGCCTCTGGTGGGCAGGCTATTGCACTTCCATTATTAGCTCCGCACTACATAGAAACAGGAGTTAATACGGAAGCACTTCACAGGGTTGTTGCTATTTCATCTGGAGCTTTAGATTCTCTCCCGCATAATGGCTATGTTGTTACGACGGTTCGTTCAATTTGTGGTGAAACACATAAAGATGCCTATGGAGCCGTGGGTGCGTTAACAGTCATTGTTCCAACAATCGGGTTAATCATTGCAATTGCTTTATTTTCTTTAGGTCTAGGAATTTAGGAGGTCGTAGAGGTGAACAAAAAGGTTGTGTTAATCACGGGTGCAGCACGGGGAATTGGTTACGAAATGGGGAAAGCCTTTGCCCAAAATGGTGCGTCTGTTGTGTTAACAGATTTAAATGAACAAGAAGTAAAAAAGTCCGCAACATCCCTTCAAGAAAAAGGTTATGAAGTAATTGGTTTAAAATGTAATGTTACAAATGAAAAAGAAATGATTGAGGTTATTAAGGAAACATATGAGAACTATGGAAGAATTGATTGCCTTATAAACAATGCAGGGTTGCAGCATGTTGCACCATTAGAAGAGTTTCCTAAGGAAAAGTTTGAATTACTTCTTTCAGTAATGCTAACAGCACCATTTTTTGCCATTAAACATGTGTTTCCAATTATGAAACAACAGAAATTTGGAAGAATTATTAACATGGCTTCCATTAATGGTTTAATAGGGTTTGCAGGAAAGGCAGCATATAATAGTGCAAAACATGGGGTAATTGGTTTAACGAAGGTTGCTGCACTAGAGGGAGCAGATCATGGGATTACAGTTAACGCGATTTGTCCAGGATATGTTGATACTCCACTTGTACGAAACCAACTAACAGATTTAGCAAAAACCAGAAATGTAGATGTAGAAAAGGTTTTAGAAGAGGTTATTTATCCTCTTGTTCCACAAAAACGTCTGTTAGAGGTTGAAGAAATTGCGAGTTATGTCCTTTTTTTAGCGAGTGAACACGCAAAGGGAATAACGGGTCAGGCTTGTGTGATTGATGGAGGCTATACTGCTCAATAGGAAATGAAAAGAATCTCATAAAAATGAGATTCTTCAGGCTGTCGAGAAAGTCTCGACAGCCTTTATTCTTTTGATACACTTTAATAATTCACCGCGTTAATATGTTATAATATATTTAATAAATTAGGGTTGGTGATATTGTGTTAAATACTAGGGAAAATACACAAAATGAAATTGAATTTGTATCAATTGACGAGCTTGTTCCAGATAACCATCTGTTACGAAAAATAGATAAATACATAGATTTTTCTTTTATAATTGAGAGAGTAAAACCTTACTACTCTGAAGATAATGGTCGACCTTCGATCGACCCTCTTGTTCTTTTTAAAATGATGTTTATTGGATATTTTTATGGTATCCGTTCCGAAAGACAGCTTGAACAAGAGATAAAACTTAATGTCGCATATCGTTGGTTTTTAGGTCTCAGATTTAAAGATCCTGTACCACATCATTCCACAATAAGCTGGAATCGTCATAAGCGTTTTAAAGATACAGACATCTTCCAAGAAATCTTTGATGAAATTGTTCTTCTTGCAATGAATCACAAAATGGTTGGCGGAAGAGTCTTATTTACGGACTCCACTCATCTCAAAGCTAATGCGAATAAACATAAATTTACAAGGGAAGAAGTTGAAGTAGAAACTCGTGAATATTTAAATGAGTTAAATAAGGCAATTGAAGAAGATCGTGCTGAACATGGAAAAAAGCCTTTAAAGGAAAAGGAGGAGGTGAAAGAAACAAAAGAGATTAGAGTAAGTACCACAGATCCAGAAAGTGGGTTTATGTCGCGAGACAATAAGCAAGAGATGTTCTGTTATTTAGACCATCGGACAACAGATTTGAAGTTTAACATTATAACTGATGCATTCGTAACTCCAGGTAATGTCCATGATTCAATACCATATCTTAGCCGTTTAGATCGTCAAATCTTACGATTTAACTTTAATGTGGAAGCTGTTGCTCTTGACTCTGGATACTTAACTAATCCGATTTGCAAAGGATTATCAGATCGTAAGATCTTTGGAGTTATTGCCCATAGAAGGTATCAACCAACAAAAGGACTCTTTCCAAAATGGAAGTTTAAATATAATAAAGAAAATGACATTTATGTTTGTCCAAATAGCGAGGAACTAACATATCGTTCAACTACAAGAGAAGGTTACCGAGAGTACAAGTCAGATCCCAAGAAATGTTCAACCTGCCCTCTTCTTGAACAATGCACTAGATCCCGGAATAAGCAAAAAGTTGTTACTCGTCATGTTTGGGAAGATCATAAAGATAAGGTGAGGCTAAATCGCCTCTCTCTGGAAGGGAAAATTCTTTATAAGTTTAGAAAAGAAACCGTAGAGCGAAGCTTCGCAGACTCAAAAGAGCTGCATGGGCTTCGCTACTGTAGGTTACGGGGAATTAAAAATGCTAGTGAGCAGGTATTACTTACAGCAGCCTGCCAGAACATGAAAAAGATTGCCAACCACCTAGCCAAGCAAGGCTAGATGGTTGGGAGTGATATTTTCAAGATTTTTGATAAAGAATAATGTCAACTTACAACTACAAAAACCACCGAAAACAAAAAGTGTAGAGAAAAAATACCCCTTTCTCTACACTCTGAAGAATCTCATAAAAATGAGATTCTTTTTTAACTATTTTTCTATTTTTATGATACACTTATTTTAGACTTTTTGTTGACCTTGTAAAAGAGTGCCCTGTGTGCTTTTTTATAGGGTCTTTTTTTATTGTCCATCAGCTGTTACTTTTAATAATGCTACTGCTCCTTTTGTTGCATGGTTGAATTGGTGAGTAACAATTGAATATGTACCTTCTTCCGTAACTGTAAATTCAACTACAGCTCCACCGCTTGCAGGCAACATTACCGTTTGCAATCCTTCCATGTGGTTAGCGGGATTTCCATCGATATATACATCATCAAATATTGTACCAACTACGTGGAAAGAGCTTACTTCATTTGGACCAACATTATTAACATAAAGTCTTACCTTTTCGCCTACTTTTGCTAGTAATGGAGTTTCTTTTAATGAGAATGTGTCTCCATTCGTGTTTGGGTCGCCATCTTTAAGAGCTTTTGTAGAGAATACAACTTGGCTTGGTACACCGTTTGTCATGTCATGTAAATCGTTGTATTTATACCATTCGTTTTGAATGAGCAAGTATTCTCTATCAACCTCATGGTCTGTTGGATATCCATTCTTTGGTTTTACAATGATTGTTCCGTGCATACCGTTTGCGATATGTGATAAAACAGGCGCAGTTCCACAGTGGTACATAAATACCCCTGGCTTATTTGCTGGATAAGAGAATGTTCCAGTTTCATCTGGCATTACGTCAATAAACTTCTTTGAAGGTGCTGCGTGAACGGCATGGAAGTCCATGCTATGAGGAATGGCAGGGTCCATATTTTTCATAGTAAAGTTTATTGTGTCTCCTTCATTGACGACGACCACTGGTCCCTGTGCTTCTCCATTGAATGTCCAAGCTTTGTATATATATCCTTTGTCAATTTCAATATCCGTAATTTGGGCTGTCATTTCAACATTTACTTCATTTTCAGAAACTCTTTCTACTTTTAATGGGACAGGTTCCTGGTTGAGATCTTTGTGAGGAGCAATTATTTCACCTTGGCTTGATTCAGAACCAGCTGTTTGAGCTTCTACCTTTTCTTCTTTTATGGTCTCTTGACTACTACCACACCCTGATAAAATCATTGACGTTCCAACTAACGAGGCAAACAATAATTTAATTTTTTTGTTCATCATAAATCCCCCCTGAATATTTTGTTATTTGATTTCTACACCTTTATCATATTCGGAGGACATCTAATAAAAGGTGATTTAAATCACGCTTTATTACCTAAACTATGGACAGTTTGTGAAAAGGTGAGCATATAAGCACCATTCCAATAGTGACAAGGATTTAAAGGTCTTCAAAATGCGTTTATTAGTCAAGAAATCGTCACATAGATGACCATTTTTTTTGAGTATTGTAAGCCCAAACATTACTATTTTTTGTTTAAGAAAGTTGGCTATGTAATATACATTTTTAGATTAAATGAAAAGAGTGTTGGGTATAATGGTGGAGGAAAAGCCCAATTTTTCCTATTCTACTTGCAGTTTATTCACAAATTCTATACAATACTGAATATAATCAAAAAATATTGTAGCGTTGAAAAGGAGTAGTAATGTTCTAAATACGTTTAGAGAGTTGACGGGTGGTGAAAGTCAATCGTTGATGAACATGAACTCGCCTTAGAGCAATAAGCATGAACTGCATTGAATGCAAACTAGTGCTTGTCGTATGGTCCGCGTTAAGGATGAATGAAGTGAGTGCACAATTTGTCACTAATGTGGGTGGTACCGCGGGAAGAATACATATCCTCTCGTCCCTTTTGGGATTAGGGGTTTTTTGTTTTTTATATAAGATTATGTAAGGATTTGTATTTGATTAAGGAGGAAGTCTTATGAGTTTCAATCACCAAAAGATCGAGAAAAAATGGCAACAATATTGGGAACAGAACAAAACATTTAAGACAACAGAAGATAAAGGGAAGCGTAAATTTTACGCATTAGATATGTTCCCGTATCCTTCTGGTGCGGGACTGCACGTTGGCCACCCTGAAGGCTATACGGCTACTGATATCTTATCAAGAATGAAGCGAATGCAAGGGTACAATGTTCTTCACCCAATGGGTTGGGATGCATTCGGTTTGCCAGCAGAGCAATATGCATTAGATACAGGAAACGACCCTGCAGAATTTACCGAGAAAAATATCAATACCTTCCGTCGTCAAATTAAAGAACTCGGATTTTCATATGATTGGGATCGTGAAATTAATACAACTGATCCTAAATATTATAAATGGACACAATGGATTTTCATTAAACTATTTGAAAAAGGTTTAGCATATGTAGATGAGATTCCTGTAAACTGGTGTCCAGCATTGGGAACTGTACTGGCAAACGAAGAGGTTATTGATGGGAAAAGTGAACGTGGCGGTCACCCTGTTGAAAGACGTCCAATGAGACAGTGGGTACTACGTATCACGGAATATGCGGAGCGTTTACTTGAGGATTTAGAAGATCTTGATTGGCCAGAAAGCTTAAAAGAAATGCAGCGTAACTGGATTGGGCGTTCAGAAGGAGCACACGTTACGTTTAAGATAGATGGACATGATGACAATTTCACTGTGTTTACTACTCGTCCAGATACATTATTTGGTGCTACTTATGCAGTACTTGCTCCAGAGCATCCATTTGTTGAAAAAATTACAACTCCTGAACAAAAAGAAGCGGTTAAAGCTTATATCGATCAAATCAAGAGTAAGAGTGATTTAGAACGTACAGATCTTGCAAAAGACAAAACAGGTGTATTCACAGGAGCATATGCAATTAACCCAGTAAACCAAGAAAAAATGCCAATTTGGATTGCGGATTATGTTTTAATGAGTTATGGAACAGGTGCAATTATGGCTGTTCCAGCACATGATGAGCGTGACTATGAATTTGCTGTAAAATTTGGATTGCCAATTAAAGAAGTTGTAGCTGGTGGAGATGTTTCAAAAGAAGCATATACTGGCGACGGTGAGCATGTAAACTCAGACTTCCTAAACGGATTAAATAAAGAAGAAGCTATTACGAAAATGATTGAATGGCTTGAAGAAAATAAAGTTGGTAAAAAAGAAATTACCTACAAACTTCGTGATTGGTTATTTAGCCGCCAACGTTATTGGGGTGAACCGATCCCAATTATTCAATGGGAAGATGGAACAATGACTGCTGTTCCAGAGGAAGAACTACCACTTATGCTTCCAAAAACGAAGGAAATCAAGCCTTCAGGCACTGGTGAATCACCACTTGCAAATATTACGGAATGGGTAAATGTAGTAGATGAAAAGACTGGCAAAAAAGGTCGTCGTGAGACAAACACAATGCCACAATGGGCTGGAAGTTGTTGGTACTATTTACGTTATATTGACCCACATAATGACGAAGCTTTAGCAGATCCAGAAAAATTAAAAGAGTGGTTACCAGTTGATATTTATATTGGTGGTGCCGAGCATGCGGTTCTACACTTACTATATGCAAGATTTTGGCACAAAGTATTATATGATATCGGCGTAGTGACTACGAAGGAACCATTCCAAAAGTTATTTAACCAAGGTATGATTCTTGGTGAAGGTAATGAAAAAATGAGTAAGTCAAAAGGAAATGTTGTAAACCCAGATGATATCATTGAATCACATGGTGCAGATACACTTCGTTTATACGAAATGTTCATGGGTCCATTAGATGCTTCGATTGCTTGGTCTACAAACGGCCTTGATGGTTCTCGTCGTTTCCTTGACCGAATTTGGCGATTACTTGTCGATGACAATGGAAACATCTCATCAAAAGTTAAAGCTAATTCAAATGATACAACCCTTGAACGCGTCTATCATCAAACCGTGAAAAAGGTGACAGAAGACTACGAAGCATTACACTTTAACACTGCAATCTCACAATTAATGGTATTCATCAATGATGCATATAAGGCACCTGAATTACCAAAGCAATATATTGAAGGTTTCGTAAAATTACTTTCTCCAGTTGCTCCACACTTGGCAGAAGAGCTTTGGGAGAAACTTGGTCATACAGAGACCATTGCGTACGAATCATGGCCAGCATTTGATGAAGCAAAATTAGTTGAATCTGAAATTGAGATTGTTATTCAAGTAAATGGAAAAGTAAAAGCAAAGCTACATGTTCCAGCAGATGCTTCTAAAGAGGTTCTTGAACAAATTGCAATGGGTGCAGACCCAGTCAAAGAACAAATAGAAGGCAAAACAGTACGTAAGGTAATTGCAGTACCTGGAAAGCTTGTAAATATTGTAGCCAATTAATAGAAGTAGCCCTCACAGCATTGTGAGGGCTATTTTTTACTTCATGATCATTTTTGTGGGGATGATACATCTAGGGGAGTGGGAGTAATCCAGTTCAAGTGTACTTGTTTTCTTTATTTTAGGAGGATAGTGCAACCCCACAGTGTCTAGAGTGTCCCCACTTTCCACAATCTAGGATGTTGATAATACTCCAGCCCATGTTGAGTGTTCTCGTTTTCCTTATTTTAGGAGAGTGGTGCCACTCCACACCATCTAGAGTGTCTCCATTTTCCACAATCTAGGAGGGTGATAATGCTCCAGCCGATGCCGAGTGAACTCATATTCCTTATTTTAGGAGAATGATATAACTCCACACCGTCTAGAGTGTTTCTAGTTTCCACAATCTAGGAGATTGATGATACTCCAGCCCATACCGTGTGCACCCATATTCCTTTTTCTAGGATATTGATAATGCTCGATAACCACTAGAGTGCTTTTCATCTTCCGCCTTTAAAGAGATTGACAATACTCCAGTTACTGCCGACTATCCTCATTTACCACTTATCAGGAGAGCGGAGCAACTCTACAACATTTAGAGTGCCTTCAAATACTACTTTTTAGAGTTCAATACTACACAAACTCTTTTTATTAAATCCGTTGTTGTTTCCGAAAACCTTGGGATATGCACTATTCATAGATTTAAAAATAGGAGAAAGCATAAAGGGTGTATGATCAAAAAAAGGATACCTTTTAGGTACCCTAACTTTAGAACTATTCCACCATTTCAGATTGAAGGTAATGATAGATTAACTTTGTTGTATTTTCAATAGAATCCTTGTGTGTCCTCTCAAATGCGTGAGATGAATCAATTCCAGGACCGATTAGTCCATGGATAATATCATGGCCAGCACGAATCGCTGCAGAAGCATCAGAGCCATAATAAGGATAAATATCTATTTTATACCCTATCTCATGTTTTTCAGCTAGTTGAACTAGCTTTTTTCGGAAGGCATAATGGTATGGACCACTTGCATCCTTTGCGCAAATGGAAACGGTATATTCATCGGTTGCTTGCCCGTCACCCATTGCTCCCATGTCCACTGCTAAATATTCCACAGTTTCTGGTGTAATATTGGAATTGCCCCCATATCCAATTTCCTCGTTATTTGAAATAAGAAAATGAGTTGTATATGGTAGCTCGATATTTTCTGCTTTGATTTGTTTAATCAGCTGAAGCAGAATACCAACACTGGCTTTATCATCTAAATGTCGCGATTTAATATAACCGTTTGGGGTTACCTCAACTCGTGGATCAAAAGAAACAAAGTCACCTACTTCAATTCCCAGTGCACGAACTTCGTCAGCATTTTTCACCTTTTCATCAATACGGACCTCGATATTATCTTGATTGCGCTCTGCTTTTCCAGCATCTTTGTAAACATGTACAGATTGCTGATGCATGAGGATGGTGCCAGTATAGAATTTGCCAGTGGAGGTTTCAATTCGGCAGTACTCACCTTCGATAGAGTTATATTTAAAGCCACCAATTAGGTCGAGCTTAAGTCGGCCGCTCGGTTTAATTTCTTTAACGATCGCTCCCAATGTATCCACATGTGCTGTGAGCATACGATTCTTTTGTGCATCTTTGCCAGGGATGGTAGCGATAAGTCCGCCTTTACGATTTCGATATGTATCTACATTGTGCTCTCTAAGCCATTTTTCTACGAAAGATATTACCTCGGTTGTGTTTCCAGATGGACTTGGAATCAAAACGAGCTCTTTAATCAGCTCAATGGTCTCGTCAGTATTTGGATAGGCCACGATTTATTCCCCCTTGTTATTTAACTAGTAACATCATACTTCATTTTATTATGAGATTCTAGTTTTACAAAACATGGTAAATAAATTGTGTGGAAATTGTATTAAGTATTTTGTCTTTGTTATAATAGTCAGGATGAATTTTGAAAGGATGTGACTTAATGATTGAAGAAATCACAACTGAAGAACTAAAGCAAAAGCTTGAAAATGGTGAAAAGCTTGAACTTGTGGATGTTCGTGAGGATGAAGAAGTAGCAGAGGGCATGATCCCAGGAGCCAAACATATAAAAATGGGAGAAATACCAGAGAACCTCGATTATTTTGATAAAGAAAAGGAATATATTATTATTTGTCGTTCGGGTGGCAGAAGTTTCAATGTCTGCGCGTACTTGGAGAACCAAGGCTACAAAGTACGTAACATGGTTGGCGGAATGTTGAACTGGACTGGTGAAACCAAATAGGAACATAACGTGAATTCTAAATAGAGTTCACGTTTTTTTAATGGTTATAAATTATTCAAAACAATAATAATGGATTAAATATTAATAATTATTTATTGATTTGCAATAAACTATTAGGTAAAATTAGTTTAGATACCATTATTTATAATCGAAAGGAACTGAATCCTATTATGTCCCTTTTTTTACTGATCGGCATGTTGGTGTTGGTGATTGTAAGGTTTAATCGAAACAAACTTGTAAATTCGATTGGTCCCTCAAATGGCTTAGTGAAAAAGCTATTAAGTTATGAGTGGTTCCAAAAACCATGGCTAAGCGGGTTATTTTTATTTGTCGTAAATGCACTTCTATTTGGCACGACGTTTCTCATCCTCTTTGGGCTAAGTTTTCTAATGATTCCTTACATCCATCTACTTATTATGATGGGGGCTGTAGTTGTTAGTTTGTATGCCTGGATAATTATTTCCAATGCGTGGAAAGGTGTTAAGAAGGGGCGTATGCTGAGAGGTTTTATCGGCAGCAGCTTTTATTTAATACTCACACTTGTTTTTACCTACATGATTGTTACGCTCGAACCACAGTTTCCTGGGGACGACACATTTATGGCATTTATCGGACTTGTAATAGCCATCACCGTAACATTCGTTGCGTTTATAACTTGCTTTTTATTTACAGGTTTGGGAGCTAGAAAAGAAATCCACTAATATTCAATGGATTGTTGGCTGTAAGTAGGGTGATACATGGAGAGGTTATTGGCAAATGTGGTAGAGAAAATTAGATAATAACATCATTAAAAACCGATACTTCTAATTTAAAAATAGTAAATATCCTAGATTAGAAGCTTAACATTCTCAAACTCTGTCAATACTAATGATGGAGGTGGAGATATGGCATTAAAAGTTAAGATTTTTGATGAGGAGCATGAAGAGGATCTTGAGTATGCAATGAACCACTTTTTAGCTCGATTGGATGAACAGGATATTATCGAGGTTAAATTTCAAGTGGGCGTCACTTGTGACGATGAGGATGGACAAATCTTTTGTTTTTCAGCCATGATTATATATAGAGCCTAACTCACGACGGTATAGTGTGTTAGGCTCCTTTTTTTAGTTCTGTATGGACAGTGCTTGCTTCCCAGCGTTTTCTCCTGCTAGTCTCCCTGTGACAAGAGCAGATGTAATATTGTACCCACCTGTGTAACCGTGGATATCAAGGATTTCTCCACAGAAAAAGAGTCCCTTCATTAATTTTGACTCCATTTCCTTGGGGTGAATTTCTTTTATTGAAACACCGCCACCAGTTACAAATGCTTTTTCAATCGACAGCGTACCGTTGACAGTGAACTGAAATTGTTTGCAATCCTTGGCAAATGCACGAATACGGTCATGAGATAAATTTGCAAAAGTAACCTGAGGGTCAATTTCATTTTTCTCCAATAAGAATAAGAGATATCGTTCTGGTAGGAATCCTTTTACCAGATTTTTAAGAGCTTTTTTTGGTTCTTCTTTTGCAAGTTTTATGATTTGTTGAAAAATCATTTCCTCGTTTAAAGAAGGAAGTGCATCAATACTCATGACAACACGGTCAACTTTGAACTTTTTCATCGTTTTTACTACAAATTGACTACAGCGCAAAACAGCGGGACCAGACACGCCGAAGTGAGTAAACAGCATGTCCATCTGATGGGTGATGACTGTTTTTCCTTTTGGGTTTAGGACACTAACGGCTACATCACGTAATGCAAGCCCTTGTAGTGTTTTGTTCTGAATAAATACTTCATCTGATGTAACTGGAACCTCGGTAGGAAAGAGGTCTGTAATCGTATGTCCTGCAG
This sequence comes from Bacillus nitroreducens, assembly GCF_964021195.1. Lineage (NCBI taxonomy): Bacteria > Bacillati > Bacillota > Bacilli > Caryophanales > Bacillaceae > Bacillus > Bacillus nitroreducens. The sequence goes on from NZ_CAXHYI020000003.1 coordinate 2,105,746, forward strand.
CCTCTGCCCAGGCATAACCGTCTCCAGTCGAACCTGTTTGAGGGACGGATTTACCTCCAACGGCAACGACAATAGATTTAGCCTCAATGTATTCACCGTTGTGTAAATGAACACCTGCAACTTGGCCATCTTTGTATTCTAGCTTAGCTACAGGCGTATTAGTTTTGATCTGAACATTTAAAGTTTCAAGACGATTTATTAGGGCATCGACAACAGACTGTGCCTTATTCGTTGTTGGAAACATTCTGCCATGGTCTTCTTCTTTTAATTGAATTCCAAGCTTTTCGAAAAAAGCAATAATATCTTCATTGTTAAATACGGAAAAGGCGCTATATAAAAATCGGCCATTTCCAGGTATGTGTTTAATGATTTCATCAAGTGGGAGTCGGTTCGTGACATTACAACGCCCACCGCCTGAAATCGCTAATTTCCTACCCAGCTTATTTCCTTTATCTAAAAGAAGAACCTTCGCTCCTTGCTCTCCAGCAGCAATGGATGCCATTAAGCCAGAGGGTCCCCCTCCAATTACAACTACATCATATTGCAAATAGAACACTCCTTATTCTCGGTCTAAAAATCGTTTCCGTACCTCTGGTGAGGGAAGCATACAAGTTTCCTGTTTACCAAACCATTTATATCGATTATTGGCAATTACATGATAAAATATATCCCTAATCGGTGCTGGAATATATCTGAAATAAGAAAGATAGCGTACTGGACCTGTAAGATTACGGCAGATCCTAAGAGCTGCTGTTGATTTTGTATAATACTGGTCCCCTTCAATTAAGACAAAACTATTCAAATTTTCGGAGATACCGTGCTTACGCAAGAAGGACCTCCCAACGTCGCTTTGTAAGGAAGCAAACTGGTAACGTTGTTTTTTGTCTCTTTTAAGGATAAATTGCACACTGTTATTACAAAAATGACAAACGCCATCAAACAAAATAATATCCTTCAAGGTTCACACTCTCCCATGGATTCGTATCTATAAGAATAAAAAAATCAATCCTTACATCGTTTTTTTAAAAACCAGGCGTATCGTCTCGTGCCGCCTGAGTCAATTTCATCATGTAGGCCTTGGGACGTCTTATTCCTATAATAGGATAATAAGAATGGAATAACTTTCTCCTAACTTATATCATATCACGGGGAGTAGAAATTGTTGAATTTCAATACTAACAAGTCTAAACTATACATGGTGAAGTGATAGACTTCAATATTTCGTTTTATAGCCAAAATATTCTGGTTCAAAATATTTAAAAATATGCTAAACTTGATTAGTTAGTCTTCAAATTTAATGATTGGGGATTTATTATGTCTGAATCGAAATTACTGCGTGGGACGTTTGTTTTAACCCTTGCTACATATATTTCACGCATCCTTGGGATGATTTATGTTTTTCCTTTCGTTTATTTAGTAGGTAAATTTGGTACTGCCCTTTATTCATATGGATATGCACAATATACAATCTTTTTATTTGTCTCAACAGCGGGAATTCCAGCTGCTGTTTCAAAATTTGTTTCGAAGTATAACTCTTTAGGCGATTATCATACAGGTATGAGGATGTACAAGACTGGACTTGTCGTGATGGGAATTACAGGCTTGGTAGGATTTTCAATCCTTAATCTAGCGGCACCATTCTTAGCTGAAAGAGTGCTTGGTGGAGGTAATGCGGTAAATACTGTTGAGGATGTTACCTATGTCATTCGAATGGTTAGTTTTGCTTTGTTAGTTGTACCTATTATGAGTATGCAACGAGGTTTTTTCCAAGGACATCAATCAATGGGACCAACTGCAGTTTCTCAAGTAGTAGAACAGCTCGTTCGAGTTCTTTTTGTACTATCAGCGACCTTTATTGTGATGAAGGTAATTGATGGCGAGAGAGTATTTGCTGTTGGATTAGCCACATTTGGAGCTTTTGTTGGTGCACTTGGTGGGATGGCAGTCCTGTTATGGTTCTGGTATAAGCGAAAACCATATCTAGATGAAATGCTTGCGAAAAGTAGACCGCAAACGGACATGACAATAAAGGAAATGTTCAAGGAGTTACTTTCCTATGCAGGACCATTTGTCATTGTAGGGTTGGCTATTCCACTTTATCAATATGTTGACCAGCTTACCTTTAATAAAACAATGATGGGTAACGGAGTTTCAGAGGAGATATCAGAAGGGATATTTGGCTATCTTACCTTCATGGTTCCAAAGTTAGTTATGATTCCTGTATCTTTAGCAACGGCATTTAGTTTAACGCTCGTTCCAACGATAACAAATTCATTTACTTCTGGTGATTTCCAGCAACTTAGAAGTCAAATCGATAAGGCATTTCAAATCTGTGTGCTACTGGTTTTACCAGCAGTTGTAGGTTTGTCAGTATTAGCTTATCCTGCTTTTAATGCATTATTTGAGATGAGTGAAGCAGGTGGACGTATTTTAAGATGGTATGCACCTGTGGCGATTCTCTTTTCTTTCTTTTCTATCTCGGCTGCAATTTTACAAGGCATCAATAAGCAAAAATTTGCAGTTGTTAGTTTGTTCATGGGGCTCATTCTCAAAATGAGTTTCAACGCACCATTTATCACATGGTTCGGAGAGATCGGATCCATACTTGCCACTGCATTAGGATATACGGTTGCCATTGCATATTCCTTTTGGATGATTCAAAGACATGCAGGATATAGTTATTCATTGTTTGCGAGGAGAACCTTATTAATGGGGATTTTTGCAATGTTTATGGCAATGGTAATATTGTTCGTTGATTGGATGTTATCATTTGTGGTCGGCTATGAAAATGGAAGAATGCAATCAGTCTTTGTGCTTCTGGTAGGAGTTGTAGTGGGGGCTGCTGTGTATCTGTTCTTAGCTTATCGTTCACGCTTATTAGAAGTGCTACTCGGCAGTCGATTTAGATTTTTATCACGAAAACAAAAAAAGGCTGTTGAGTAACAGCCTTTTTTCGAACTTGTTTGCCTTCCATTTTGTGTGAGGTAGGAATGTTCCTAGGTTAGAAGGTTCTTATCGAATGTTAGCCCTGAAAAGTACCGAAGCCTAGACGACGCTCAATGCGGTCTACACGACGGTCTAAACGGTCAATTTGATTCTCTAGTCTTTGTATTTGGCGCTCAAGGCGTTCGATGCGGCGATCAACATTTCCGCCTCCTCCTGGAAATCCAGGAAAACCTGGGAAAAAGCTCCCTTGTGGTTGTTGACGATAGTCATAATAATACATTGTGGTATCGCTCCTTATCTTTTTAAGAAAGTACAATAACATTGTATGAAATAGGGGCGTTTGTGCTATGAATAAAACGCCTAATCTAAGAAAGATGGGTATTTGCACTAATTTTAAGGAGGTGCTTACATGCGGATTGATAAATTACTTGCAAATCGTGGGTTTGGCAGTCGAAAAGAGGTCAAAGGATTATTAAAATCAGGAGCAGTTCAAATCAATGGTGTTCCAGTTAAAGATTCAGGTAAACATGTGAAAATTGAAACGGATACGGTCACTGTGAATGGTGAAGTGATTGAATATAAGGAATTCATCTATTTAATGCTGAATAAACCTCAAGGTGTCATCTCGGCTACCGAAGATGGTCTTCATGAGACTGTCATCGACTTATTGGAGATGGAAGATACCATTTATAATCCTTTTCCAGTTGGGCGTTTAGATAAAGACACAGAAGGACTATTGCTATTAACGAACGATGGTCAACTAGCACATCAACTTCTTTCTCCAAAAAAACACGTTCCCAAAACATACGTAGCCATTATTGAAGGTGAGGTTACCGAAGAGGATGTGGAAAGCTTTCGAAACGGAGTTACTCTTGATGACGGATATAAAACAATGCCAGCTGTTCTAACTATTATAAGTAGTGGCTTGCGTTCAGAAATTGAAGTCGTTATTGAAGAGGGGAAATTCCATCAAGTAAAGCGAATGTTTCAAGCAGTAGGAAAGCGTGTTGTCTATTTGAAAAGAATGAAGATGGGTCCACTACCACTTGATGAAACGTTAGAGCTAGGGGAATATCGTGAGCTAACGGATGAAGAAGTTCAGTTATTAAAAAATTATACGAAATAAGGGCTGTCGCAAGTGACAGCCCTTTTTATATTTGAAATTCATTTCTCTATATGTATCTGTATGAAAAGGCCTTCCATTGTAAAAGTTAATTGCTACCTTCTAATCCGCCCTTTGTAGTTGACTACGATATTTTGACTTTTTTCTTCGTGATTGTCCATTTACCTCGACTAGGGCTGCGAACCAAATCATTATATGCTAACACATTCAAATCACGTTGAATGGTTCTTGATGTAGTTCCAAATTCATCCACAAGCTCCTGTGTTGTTACAGTCCCTTTTTCGTTTATAAACATGTAGACTGATTTGATACGAGTTAACATACGGTTTGTTGAAGGCTTCAAAAAACCACTCCTTATCATTTTTTGGACATGATCAATCATGCCTCAGTCGTACTAAAAACCAATTGATATCCCAATATAGAGATAGGTGACAACCATTTATATTTCAATCAAATGTTCATTAATATATGTCCTACATCACCTCTTCTTTTCGTAGGTGCGTTTGCTATATATATAGTTGTATCTGAATAGTATGACTATTTCTGCATAAGTTATCAAAATTCTACATCTATCTCTATTATTATCATAGTTTATTTCTACTATTCTGTTTTTTACATTTTTATTACAGTTTGGTAAAGGGAATCCATAAAGGGAACCTTTTTATTGAAATTTCGTATGTAAGAGTGGAGGGGATGTTAGTGAAACAGACATTATTGGAAGTTTCAATACAAGATTCTGGCTATGAAGAAAATCATAAGGTTGTAGAGGATCTTTCTTTTTCAATTAGCCGGAATGAAATCGTTGGACTTATCGGACCAAATGGAGCAGGGAAGAGCACGACGATTAAAACCATACTTGGATTATTAGATAATACGAATGGAACAATCGATTTTATCAATAACCACACATATGCGTATATTCCAGAAAGACCCGTCTTTTATGATGAATTGACATTATGGGAGCATCTTGATCTCGCGGCAGGTGTGATGGAGATTGAAGAAACACAGTTTAAAGAACGAGCCATGAAGTTAGTCGAGCTCTTCCATATGGAAAAAGTGATACATAAGTTGCCAAGTACATTTTCAAAAGGAATGCAGCAAAAGGTAATGATTATATCTGCGTTTCTTATAAAACCAGACATTTATATTATCGATGAGCCGTTTATTGGATTAGACCCAATGGCCATGCAAGATTTATTGTCACTTATTGACCAAGAGAAAAGACGTGGGGCTGGGATATTGATGAGTACTCATGTTCTAGACACCGCGGAAAAGGTCTGTGATCGTTTTGTATTAGTAGCAGGTGGAAGACTTAAAGCCGAGGGGAATCTAGACGATATCCGCAATAAAGCTGGGTTACCTGATGCTCCACTTCTACAATGCTTTAACCAAATCGTACAGGGTGAAGCAGTTCATGAATAAAAGTTTATTTCGTATTCGACTACATAAAGAGTTCACCTATCAATGGGGGATATGGAGAAGTGTAGTAGATTGGACTATTTTTCTATATTTATTTATTCCCGCATTTGCTATTCTTGGTTATAATTACTATCGTTGGTGGCAGGAAATACCTGCTTGGATTGAAGGAACTCCTCTCTTTATGGTAATCGGATTGTTTTATTTAATTTGTTGGCAGGGACGGATCCGAACGTTTTTAGAAGAGGCGGATCAGTTATTTTTACTACAAAAACGTAACCTTATTTATACCTTGAAAAAATCAACACGTAATTTTTCTCTCGTTGTGTATAGCATCGGGGTCCTTATTCTTGTTGTTTTTTTGGCGCCCTTCCTAGTTAAATATTACAGTCTGTCCATGATCGAAATTCTTTACTTATCCTTGTTTTTTATGAGCTTAAAAGCACTGATTCTAGGATTGCAACAGTATCTGGATGATATTGAGTCCCCCTGGAAAAAAGGTATTTATACAGTTTTCGTATTCGTTATGTTAGGTGTCTTCATCCTATCATTTGTGACATGGGCACTTAAGCAATTTTTTTTCTTATTATTGATAATTAGTCCCATACAATGGCTGATATTTTTTATGTATTCCTCGGCACGATTGAATAAAATTACGACATTTTCTAAGGATGTTTACATCGAAAAAAATGAGAAGCTTAAGTATGTAAAAAGAATTTTTGTTTTTTCTGAATATGTGGAAAAAGTTCCGAGTCAAAAGAAACGAAGTCCTCTTTTTTATCGGAATTCAAAACGAATATATCAAAAACGTAATCGTAAGAAGAGCTTGCAGGAAGTATTTTTGAAAGTCTTTTTTAGGAATAAGGCTTATGTATTTCAATGCTTACAAATTGTAAGTATTACAACTGGAGCTATATTACTTATACCTCCCATTTGGATAAAATTGATTATCTTTCTTTGTTTCGTTATTTTTCTAAGAATATGGGTAAAGACAGTCTATTTGCGAATCATGTCCAATCATTTTATTGTCAATATAAGAAAAGATGATTTGATTCGCATACAGGCAGAACAGTATGCCGTGAATTTCATATCTCTCCCTATTATTTCAATTGTGGGAATCATATTGATTTTGATTATAGTGTAAGAAGGATTGCTTCTGAATGGTACGAGTTATTTCCTTGTTCAGAATAGGAGCAGCAAAATAACATTCTACTTTCAAATATATGCAATTGAATACGTATTCCAAAGGTATTGGATACGGTAAAGTTCCTGGCTGATAGCCAGGCTTTTTTTGTTGAGTGATTAACAGTTCAAGGGTGAAATTGGTTCATTAATCAGTAAGAATATTTTATTAAAATAATTATAAGAATCAAAAGATTCTAAAAAGTATATTGACACGTAAACAATATGGTGATTTAATGTTGTTAAACACACATCACATGTCTGATATGTGATATCTGAAAAGGTGGTGGAAATGTGAATGTAGAAAAAATCCCAGTTGAAAAAATATCCGAAACAGTTGCAAGGCAAATTGAAAAGATGATTGAGTCGGAAAAGTTTAAGGCAGGTGAAAAACTTCCTTCAATTAGAGAACTTTGTGAATTATTTGGTGTGGGGCGTTCAGCTGTCCGAGACGCGATTATATTACTGCAAGGAAAAGGGCTAGTGAACATCAAACAAGGTGAAGGAAGTTATGTTTGTTCATTTGATTCAACTAAATTGTTTAATAATAGCTATTTGTTACTGCCTAATTCAGAAAATATTAGTGAGCTTTTCCAAATTAGAAAGCTTCTAGAACCAGGGATAGCTGAAATGTCTGCATTAAATCGAACAGATGATGATTTGAAGATAATGGAGGATTTGCTTGCGAATCGATCATCTAACGGATGGGAAGCAGATTACGATTTTCATATGATTATCGCTAAATCTACACGCAATAAAATTGTTTATCAGTTATTGCAATCGATTTCAAACACATTAGAAAAATCAATGATTGATTTTCATAACTATATCCAACAAGATACGAATATTGTTGAGTTAATTGATAAACAGCATATCAAAATCTATGAATATATTAAATTAAAAGAACCAAAGAAAACGAACGAAATGATGTTGGAACACTTAAATTTGGTTGAAGAACTTTTACAAAAAAGCGTATTACAAGAGTCATCTAACTAGTAAATGGTTCAAAAATGAAGGAACGTTAAAACCCTTTTAATAATTGGAGCATTTTATTTTTGTGAATTTATAAAACGCTGTTTCTTTATACGAAACAAATGGAGGTGCTAATAATGATCGTAACAGATAAATCCTTTACAGAATTGAAAGCTTTATTTCCTGAGATTGATATGGAAGATGGTTCAGGAGAAAGCAATCCATATGGAAACTCAGGTTATGTAATCGTTTATCCAAAGACTGAGGAGGAAATTGTAAGTCTCCTTAAGTACGCAAATAGCAATGGGAAGAAAATATCAATTATTAGTGGGGGTACAAAAAGAGGATTTGGAGGATTAGTAGAATATTTTGATATTTTACTTTCTCTAAAAAACTATAAAGGCGTTGTAGAACATACAGTAGGCGATATGACGTTAACAGTTAGACCAGGTACTACAATTAAGGAGTTACAAGATTACTTAGCTAAGACAAACCAGAAAATATCACTAGATCCAGCTTGGCCAGAATATGCGACGATAGGTGGAGTTATCGCTTCGAATGAAAGCGGTCCCAAGAGGCTTCGATATGGTTCTGCCCGTGATATTGTTATTGGGCTTCGTGTCGTATATCCAGATGGAACTGTTATACGTTCAGGCGGTAAGGTGGTTAAGAACGTAGCCGGCTATGATATGAATAAGCTTTTTATTGGCTCAATGGGAACTCTTGGTGTACTTTCTGAGATTACATTTAAGCTTTTACCATTGCCAAAATATGAAAGCCTAGTATTGCTATCTTTTTCAGAGGGTAGTGAAAACGAAATTAAATCATTTGCTGTTAAATTATTAGACTCTATCCTTGAGCCTGTTTCTGTTGAATTATTAAATCCATCGCTTTCAAAAAGACTGATAAATCAAGATAGTTATACGTTAGCACTTAGTTTTGAAGATGTAGAAAGCTCGGTCCATTATCAAGAGGAATTTGTGAAAAACAATCTGCAACCAACAGGTACAAATCTACAGATTTTACCTCAAGAAGAAGCACGTTTGTTTTGGGACAAATTTTCAAGAATTGCTCCAAATGGCGTAACAACTGAAGTCAACAGTAACAATCAAGTTGAAGCGGCTCTAAAGGTTGGGGTCGTCAATTTAGATGTGTTGCAGGTATTAGAAGCTTGCAAACAATTACAAGATTCTATCAATGTGAAAATTGAAGCCCATGGCGGATTAGGACATGGTTTATGTCAAATCAATCTAAGTGGTGAGAGTGACAATATTGTTACAGCTATACAGAAACTAAGAGAGAGTGTTACACAACTCGGTGGTTATGCAGTAGTTACACACTTGCCTTACGCTCTTCGACTGAAAGTAGATGTATGGGGAGAGAAGCCTTCCTATTTCGCACTTTTAGAAGGAATTAAAGAAAAGGTTGATCCGAAAAAAGTCCTGAATTCAAAACGGTTTGTAGGGGGTATATAAGGTGAGTTTAAGAGAAGCTGATTTAAAGGTAAACCAAGAGCCAGCTTGTACTACAAATAGTTTAAGTTTAAGTAATTATTTTGCGAATGATCATCCAGATGAAAACAAATGGGCAGACTGTGTACATTGCGGGATGTGCCTAGAATCGTGTCCAACATATGAACAAACAGGACAAGAGCAACATTCTCCTAGAGGACGTGTCTACCTCATTAAATCAGTTGCAGAAGGCAAACTTACATTGAATGAGCAATTTATGGATCCTGTGTTTCAATGTTTAGATTGTAGAGCCTGTACAACAGCCTGTCCTGCCAGCGTAGATGTAGGAGGACTAATTGAAGAGGCTCGTGGTCAAATTCGTCAAGCAATGCCACTAACTGGAGCTAAAAAAGCGGTTAGTAAATTGTTCTTAGAAGGGTTATTCCCTCATCAAAATCGCTTAAATTCACTTGGGAGTCTACTGAAGTTTTATCAAAAAAGCGGTATTCAAAAGGCGGTCCGAAAGACTGGACTTATTAATATCATGCCGAAGCATTTAGTAGAGATGGAATCCATCATGCCAGAAATTAATACGCCTGTTCGTAAAAAATACAAAAATGAGAACGTTATCAAGGCGAAAGGTGAAACAAAAAATGAAGTAGCATTCTTAACAGGGTGTGTAATGGATGTTATGTTCAGCGATATAAATGAGTCTACAATAAACGTATTAACAAGGAATGGAAATGACGTTGTCATACCAAAAAATCAGACATGTTGCGGTGCGCTTCACGTTCACGCAGGCGATAGAGAAACGGGGAGAAAGCTTGCAAAACAAAATATTGAAGCTTTTAAGGATAGCGAAACAATTGTTGTAAACGCAGCTGGATGTGGTTGCATGTTAAAGGAATATGCGGAATTGTTCAAAGACGAGCCTGAGTGGAAAGCCAAAGCAGAAGAATTCTCAGAGAAAGTAGAAGACATCTCAAAATACTTACATGATACAGGCTACGAAAAGCCAAAAGCTGAATTGAATACTCGAATTACGTACCATGATGCATGTCATTTAGCCCACGGTCAAGGAATTAGGCAAGAACCAAGGGACCTTCTACTAAATATACCTGGCGTTGAGATGGTTCACATGCCAAACGCTGACCGTTGTTGTGGAAGTGCTGGTATATACAATATAACCAATCCAGAAATGGCTGGTGCCGTACTAGAAAGTAAGATGGAAAATGTCCCTGACGATGTCGAAATGATATCCATGGGGAACCCTGGTTGTATGCTTCAAATGGCGATAGGTGTTCAAAAGCATGGTAGGAATCAAAAAATTGTTCATACCGTTCAATTGTTGGATTGGGCTTATCAAAAAGAGGATCAGCAAAAGGGGGGAGAGTAATGGTTTTTAAAACGCTAAAAACGAAATTACTTAAGACAAATGATAAACATATTAAAAACTTAGCTTCAATTGTTGGGGGGCCATCTTCAATTCTTTATCACAAGGAAGATTTACTTGCCTATGATTGTGATGGGTTTACCATCCACAAGCATTTACCGAAAGCGGTTGTTTTTCCAAAGAACACGGAAGAAGTGGCAGAACTTGTGAAATACTGCAATGAAAACGACCTTCCTTTTCTTGCACGTGGAGCGGGAACGGGTCTAAGTGGCGGTGCAATTCCAATAAATGGAGAAGTGATTATTAGTCTAGTCAAGATGAAACGTTTATTAAGTGTAGATCTTGAAAATAGACGTGCTGTTGTGGAACCAGGATTTATCAACCTGAAGTTGACAAACTCAATTGCAGATAAAGGCTATTATTATGCACCAGATCCTTCAAGTCAATACTGTTGTACAATTGGAGGAAATGTGGCTGAAAATGCTGGAGGAGCGCACTGCCTTAAATATGGAGTTACGACGAACCATATACTTGGCCTAGAAGTTGTTTTACCTAATGGAGAGATAATCGAAATTGGAAATAACGGGATTTGTGATATGCCTGGCTATGACTTGATTGGTTTGTTAACAGGTTCTGAGGGAACACTTGGAATCGTGACAAAAATAACCGTGAGAATTTTGAAGAATCCTCAAGCGAAAAAAACAGTCTTAGCTTATTTCGATAAAGTTGCAGATGGAAGCCAGGCTGTTTCTGATATCATTTCTGCAGGCATAGTACCTGCAGCGTTAGAGATGATGGATAAAATTGCAATTGAGGGTGTAGAAGCCGCGGCCTTCCCAGTTGGACACCCGAAGGATATTGAAGCATTTTTATTAATTGAAGTAGATGGAATTGCAGCTGGTATTGATGAACAGATTAATGAGATATTAGAAGTTTGTAAGAAGAGAAATGTTAAAGAAGTCAAAGTGGCAAGAGACGAGCAGGAAAGTGCTAGATGGTGGGCGAATCGTAAAACAGGCTTTGGAGCGATGGGAGCGATCTCCCCAGATTATCTCGTTCAAGATGGTGTTATTCCAAGAAGTAAATTGCCTGAAGTGTTAAATAAAATCAATCAAATTAGTAAAGAATACGGATTGCGAATTGCGAATATTTTCCATGCTGGTGATGGAAACCTTCATCCTCTCATACTCTTTGATGCTAGAGTGCCTGGAGAAACGGAAAAGGCATTATTAGCAGGAAGTGCATGCTTGAAAGTATGTGCGGATGTTGGGGGTACCATTACTGGTGAACACGGAGTAGGTATTGAAAAAATGGAAGAAATGCGTTTTGTTTTTACAGAAGAAGAAATTCAAGCCCAAACCAATATTCGTGAAGTATTTAACCCTAAGAATCTCTTAAATGCAGGTAAACTTTTCCCAAGCCCTAGTCGATGTGTTGAAATTAAGACAGATATTAAAATGAACAAGGAAAAAGAAAAAGCACAATAATAAGCGACATCACTTTCAAAAAGTTCTTTTGACCTTAAAGTTGGTTCGTTCCATCAAATGACCCTAAATAGAAGAAAAAGATATATAATTCTTCTAGAGACGGTACACTATATAGTGAATCAGGATGAAAATTCATTTTACAGTATGTATCTAGAAATAAGTAGTAAGGAGAATTTAGATGGAACAAATCAACTGGCTTGAAGAAGTTAGAAAACGTCAAGAACAATTGATAAAAGATACGCAAGATTTTTTGAGAATAAACAGTGTTCTCGATGAGGAGAATGCAACACCTACGGCGCCTTTTGGAGCGGGAATTGATCAGGCATTGCATTATTTATTAGATAAAGGCAGTGCCGATGGTTTTCTAACAAAAAATCTAAATGGTTATGCAGGACATCTTGAAATTGGTTCTGGAGAAGAGTTAGTAGGTGTACTATGTCATATAGATGTTGTGCCTGAGGGCGATGGTTGGTCAAGTGACCCGTTTGGGGCTGAAATTTATGATGGGAAAATCGTTGCAAGAGGCTCCTTGGACGATAAAGGACCAACAATGGCAGCCTATTATGCAATGAAAATTATTAAAGAGCTAAATTTGCCACTTTCTAAACGAGTTCGAATGATAATTGGAACTGATGAAGAAAGTGACTGGCGTTGCGTTGACCATTATTTTAAACATGAAGAAATGCCCACGATGGGTTTTGCTCCAGATGCAGATTTTCCAATTATTTATGCTGAAAAAGGAATTGCTGATTTTGATTTAGTTCAAAGATCAAAACTAGCTTCTGATGGCAGCCTGTGCTTAACGTCATTCAGTTCTGGTCGACGTTATAACATGGTTCCAGATTACGCAGAGGCGAAGCTTGAAGGAAAAGGAAATTTACTAGAGATGGTAAATGATTTTCAGGCGTTTACACAGAAAAACTCTTTAGTCGGCCGTGGAATTTGTGACGAGGATACAGTGATCTTTCAGCTTGAAGGTGAATCTGCACACGGGATGGAGCCAGAACATGGAAAGAATGCGGGTTTATATTTGGCTTCGTTTTTAGTAGGATACACCCTAGATGAAAAAGCAAAGCATTATTTAAACTTTGTTAACGAATATTTTGTAGGTGATTCAAGGGGCAGAAAGCTTGGAGTTGCCTATAGCGACGACATTACAGGCGACCTAACAATTAATGTCGGTAAGCTTATCTACTCTAATGATAAAGGTGGGAGTCTAGGGTTAAACCTACGCTACCCTGTTACAAATGATATGGATGGTACGAAAAAGAAAATTGAGGAAGTATGCAAGACATTTGGCTTTGAGTTAAGAAATTTTAGCAACTCAACACCACATCATGTTGACAAGAACCATCCGCTCATTCAAACTTTACAAAAAGTATACGAGGAACAAACAGGGGAAGAGGCAACATTGGTTTCAATAGGTGGAGGGACATATGCAAGATCTTTAGAAGCAGGCGTTGCCTTCGGACCACTGTTTCCAGGTCGCCCAGATGTTGCCCACCAAAAAGATGAGTATATTTTAATAGATGACTTAATAAAAGCAACTGCCATATACGCACAAGCAATTTATGAACTAGCAAAATGAGAATGGAGTCCGTCCTATGACGGGCTTTTTTGTGTGAATTTGTCCAGATTATTGGCAACTATGATAGAAATATCTAAGGGAGCTAGAAGTTAGACATACTAACCTGGTATCCTACACCACTGTGTGTATGATTTCCAAAAAACACTCCTCATGTTTCCCTTTACCCGTAAGTTTGCTAAAATAATACAAATCATGATGGAAAAGGAGCTTACCTATGAGTCAAACTCATTTTTTTCTTGCACTGGCACTTCCTGCTCAAACCAAGGAGTTTTTGTTTAAATGGAGGACAATTCTTGAAAAAAGCTTCCCATTTAAGTCGTGGGTGCATCCTGAAGATTTACATATAACACTAGCCTTCCTAGGTGGACAGGCTTCCCGAGCTGAATTAGTAAACCTTGAAAAAGCAATGTACGAGATTGCAGAAAATCACGTACCATTTATGCTCAAAATAAATGGACTCGGAACGTTTGGAAAGTCAGATTCACCTCGCATTTTATGGGCAGGTGTGGATGAAAATAAGTCATTAAGGGACCTTCAAAAAGATGTATATCAAGCATGTGTGAATCAAGGCTTTTCTCTTGATAAGCGTCCATTTTCTCCACATATTACAATGGCAAGGCGATGGAAATCGGAACAACCATTTCCACAAAATGACTTTATTGGGATGCTAGAAATAGCTGAAGACGAGGTTGTATGTAAAATAGAACAATTTGTGTTATATCAAACCCATATGCTACGAACACCCAAATATCAGCCGATAACTATTTTTCCAATGAGTTAGAAGGGGAATTTTTACATTTATTCAACAGAACTCCCCTATTTTTTACATGGAAAATTAATTTTATAAAGTAAAATATTTATTCAGTGCTGGATTTGATTTCCCGACTGAAATGAATGAACCCAGACTAAGGACGTAACATCCCACGTATGACCTATCTCGGGTGTGGATGCCTAATAATTAGACGGCAATTACGTAAGGAGCATTTGATATGAGGTGTTATAAGGTTGGCTCAATTAATTAAATTACAAGATTATATTTCTAGATATGAAGTTGATATGTTTCGGTATCCCAGTCAATTCATCCGACAGAAAAGGAAACAATGGGATTTAAAGAAACTAGAGAAGCAACCATTTCTTGATGGTATTTTTGAGTTTCAATTGAAGTGGGCAAGCTCAACTGTTCGAGAAAAATCCTATGTCGATAAGGAATTTTATAATGATCCCAATTTAAAATATTTTCTCCAGCGTTTTCCTGACACCTATCTAGTTCTATACAAACCTATTTTTAAATTGAAAAAAGCACCTATTGAGGTTGAGATCATTATCATTAGCCCAACGACTACCTGGCTTATTACTATGCTTGAAGGGGAAGAGGATAGTGTATTTCTAGGGTCGAACGAAAGGTTTTGGATTGAACGTATTGGGAAACAAACTAAAAAAGTATTATCTCCGATGATTGAACTTGATCGGATGGATGGAATTGTTCGCACATTATTTTCGTTATACGGGGTTGAGTTGCCGATTCGAAAAGTGATCTTAAACCGAACTGGATATTTTGATTTCCCTGAAGTACCATATGATGTGGAGTTAGTGGAAAAGAGAAACTATGACGAGTGGTTTTCGAACCTGAGAAATATGAGCTCTCCGTTAAAACATATGCAATTAAAAGCAGGTAATGTCTTATTACAATATTGTCAGACTGTTTGCGTAAGACGTATGGATTAGGGTGCGAATTAAAATGCACCTTTTTTTGATGGCTAATTTCAGGTGAAATTACATTCTTCCCTACAAATAAGACGAATCTCCTCTTTCTAGTTGGAAATTCGGGTAGCCTACCTTTTATTTGTGTTGTAAACTATTTTAAATTAAAATACTATTAATGCATAGATGTCGAAATTTTCTTGGGGATAGACTATGAAACTATTAATTTTTATCGTAAATGGAAATGCTGGAAATGGTAAAGGATATAAGGTTTGGAATAAGCTTAAGGCTGAGTTAAATCAGAAAAAAGTCAATTATCGTTCCTTTTTCACAAAATATCCAACACATGCGCAAGAATTAGCAAGACAAATTGGATCGATGTTCGAGGATAAGGTAGACGCTGTGATTGCAGTCGGAGGGGATGGAACGATTAATGAGGTTGTCAATGGGATGGTGTATTACCCTAACATAAAGGTAGGTTACATCCCTGCTGGATCTGGAAATGATTTTTCTAGGGGGTTTAATGTTCCGAAGTCTCCTCTAAAGGCCCTTTCCTTTATTATTCAGAATAAAGGAAAGAAGGGAAAGTTATTTGATATCGGTAAATGTAAAGTCCAAGGTAGAGCAACAGGCTCTTATTTCGTGAGTAGTTTAGGCACAGGTTTTGATGCTGCTGTTTCGAAGCTAACAAATGAATCGAAAATGAAAAGGTATTTAAATAAAGTTCATTTAGGCTCTTTAGCCTATGTCGGAGCACTTATCAGCCTTCTTTTTACATATCGACTAACGAGTGTTACGGTGAATATAGATGGACGAGATTTTCAATATAAGAATGTTTGGTTTGTCACGATATCAAATCAACCATTTTATGGTGGGGGTATGAAAATTGCACCAAAGGCAAAGACAACAGATGGCTTCTTTGACATTACAGTTGTTCATAATCTTTCAAGGCTAAAGCTTCTGTTTGTATTTATTACCGTGTTTTTTGGCGTTCATACAAAATTTAAGGAAATCGACCAACATAAAGGTGTAAATATCCGTGTGAATTCAGAAGATAAGATGTTGATCCATGCCGATGGTGAATATATCGGAAATATCCCTTTGCAGGTAGAGGTTCAACATCGAAAAATGCAGTTTTTGGTAAAATGACCCTCTTCATGTATTAATTTCTAGTCGATTTTCACTTATTTTTATACCTAAATAGTTTCTTTGTCTTGACTTTAATTGTAAATCAACGATAAAATTTAGTATGATAGCTATTGTTATATAGGTCTTCAATAGCTGTCTTTTTTAATGTCTAGTTACAGATGTTATTGGGTCTTTAGGTCTAAGTAAATAGCTTCCAACAAATAGGACGATTATTGCTGTACCTAAGGCTGCTTACCATGTGTTTTTATATATTTATTAGGAAATGTTGTGTTGAAATTGGAGATAAACTGGCTTACATACGTATTAGGCAACGAGTGGGAATACTCCCCAGCAGGCGGTTCGACGGGAGACGCGTATTTTGCCCAATTAAATGATAAAAAAATATTTCTAAAAAGAAATTCATCGCCATTCCTGGCCGTTCTTTCCGCAGAAGGAATTGTTCCGAAGTTGATTTGGACAAAACGTCTGGAAAATGGCGATGTAGTAACTGCACAACAATGGCTTAATGGAAGAGAATTAAAGCCAGTTGATATGAATGGTGAAAATGTAGCAAGTATGCTTAAAAAAATTCACCAATCGAATGAGCTACTCGAAATGCTAAGACGTATCGGTAAAAAACCTATTGAAGCGAAGGATATATTGCAGGATGTTGTTCGCAGTTTACAACCTGATTTACTAAATTTTGATATTGTGAAAAAAGCAATTTTGTTCTTAGAAGAGAATCAGGATAAAGTAAAAACAGATCAAAATGTTGTCTGCCATTCTGATGTTAATCACAATAATTGGTTATTATCAGATGAAAATGAACTCTATTTAATTGATTGGGATGGAGCCATGATTGCAGATCCTGCTGTGGATATTGGGATGCTTCTTCATTGGTATATAAAAAAAGAAGACTGGCCAAAATGGATCAGTCTTTACGGAATGGAATTAAATGATCATTTGCTTCTAAGAATGAAGTGGTATGTGATTGCTCAATCCTTGCACCTTTTAAGTTGGTACCACTTAAAGAAGAAAGACAAAGAAGTAAGTCACTGGCTACGAACCCTAGAACAGTTATTATGAGAATTGGTCAATATCTGATATCCATGAACTGATTTGGTTTTGATGTGCCTCGATATGGTTATCTAAGTGCTGTGTGTACTGACCTTGTTGGCTATAGGAGTAGACATCAGTTAATACTTGCTTCACGTTTTGATCGATATTTGGATTAGCAAGTAATGATTGGATTAGTCGTCCCAGTTGTTCACATTCTGAAACTGTACCACAGCAATCCATTTGATGATTTGATAATATATCCTTTAAAATATCCATTTGATGTGTATGATCTAGTGGCATTCAAGAACACTTCCTTTTTGATGTTGTCTATATACTACATTTCCATGAAACGACCTTTTTTATACGATACAATGATAAACTCACCTATTGGTGGGTTTTCACTTTGTCTGAAAACTTTGTCAGGAAGTCTTGCACCTATGACAAGGACATGTTATTCTTTTGTGCGATACAACTTAAATGAGGTGGCAATCATGCGTTTACGCAATAAACCGTGGGCTAAGGAAAAATTAGCGTCCTATCCACAATACGTAATTGAAAATCCAGTAGAGCATAAAGGAAACTGGAATCAAATATTTGGAAACGACAATCCAATTCATATAGAAGTAGGGACTGGTAAAGGGAGATTTGTTACGGAAATGGCCAAAGCCAACCCTGATATTAATTATATTGGAATTGAAGTATACGAAAGTGTTATTGTTTCAGCTTTGGATCGTGTAATTGAGGCAGAAATTCCAAATATTAAATTGTTAAATCAAAATGCAGTAAATCTAAGAGAATTTTTTGAAAAAGGTGAAATTAATCGAGTATACCTTAACTTTAGTGATCCATGGCCTAAAACTCGTCATGAAAAGCGTCGATTGACTTATAAATCCTTTTTGCAAATGTATGAGGATATTCTTGTTGATGAGGGTGAAATTCACTTTAAAACAGACAATCGCGGGTTATTCGAATATTCTTTGAAAAGTTTCTCAGAGTATGGTCTTCTATTAACATATGTAAGTCTTGACTTGCATAAATCTGATTTCGAAGGCAATATCATGACGGAATACGAAGAAAAATTTTCCGAAATGGGTCATCCTATTTATCGTTCAGAGGTTCGATTTCAAAAAAAATAATTTCTTTTCATAAACTTTGTTGTTTTATATCCCTTTGGTATACACTTTACGCGGTTATACCACACAGGCTACTATTGAGCCTTTGAAGCGATAGCAAGCTTTGTTACGATTAACTTGGTTTACACGCTATACAGGAAACAATGTAGAAAAGAGTCAAATAACATAAAGATATTTCCCATAAACCAGTTTGGTTTATGGGTTTTTTACTATATTTATTAAACATTCTAAACATGATAAAATGAAGCCATATTCATATGAAGGGTGGGGGAAGTATGGAACAGCTTGCAATCGGTGATATTACTCTTACTTGGCTAAAGGGTGGAGTGACCAATTTAGATGGTGGGGCAATGTTTGGTGTAGTACCGAAGCCGTTATGGTCAAAAAAATATCCACATAATGAAAAAAATCAAATTGAGCTTAGAACAGACCCGATCCTTGTTAAGGTAGGTTCGACACATATCTTAATTGAATCTGGGATAGGAAACGGAAAGTTAAGTGAAAAACTCAAACGAAACTTTGGAGTTTTAGAGGAATCTTCGATTGAACAATCGTTAGCAGAATTGGGGCTAACTACTGGTGATATTGATATTGTTCTCATGACTCATCTCCATTTTGATCATGCGTGTGGGCTGACTAAATGGGAAAATGAAAAATTGGTTCCTACTTTTGATAACGCTGTCATTATTACTTCGGATGTTGAGTGGGAAGAAATGAGGCATCCGAATATTCGATCAAAAGCGACATACTGGAAGGAAAATTGGGAAGCAATTGAACATCAGGTTCAGACGTTTACAGGAAAACTTGAGGTCGTCCCAGGAATTACAATCATACATACTGGTGGGCATAGTGATGGGCACTCCATCATCGTATTGAAAGATAAGAATGAACAGGCCATTCATATGGCTGACATAATGCCAACACATGCTCATAAAAATGTTTTATGGGTACTGGCCTATGATGATTATCCAATGAAATCGATTGAGCAAAAACAAAAATGGATGAACGAGGGACTAGAAAAGGAATCCTGGTATATTTTTTACCATGATGCTTATTATCGAGCGATCAAATGGAATAAAACTGGTGATATCTTGGATTCTTTGAAACGAATAAGAAAATAAAATAGCTTATAAGGAACTCCTTATAAGCTACAAGTTTCTTACAAGGGCGTTACTTCGATAATCGATCCTGTTTTTGCATCCATAATAAATTCATATTGGCGGCTTTCTTGATTTGAATTACGTGAAATACCACCTTTGTATACTTGATACTCAATACCGGATTTTTCATAGCTTTCAGGATTCATTTGAATCCAGGACCCATCGATTGGTCCGTTCTTTTTGAAAGCTTCCTTTGCAATTTTTAAGGCTTTGTCACCTGGAATGGTTGATTCACTTAGCGCTTCTTTCAATAGAAGAGCACCTGCAAAACCGACACCAAAACCAAGGAAAAACTTATTCCAGCTCATTTTATCCCTCCTAGACGAACTTTATATCTTATCATATTATAACGAGAATTCTGTAAAACCGCCATGTATGCTATGGTAACTAAAAAACAATTTCGATATACTAAATAGTGTACATACATATAAATAAATTTTGCTATTCATCATTTACATCCATTAACCCATAAAGGAGAATGACATTGAAACAGGATACACTTGAACTTTTTAAAACGTTAACCGAGCTTCCTGGAGCTCCAGGTAATGAACACCAGGTAAGAAAGTTTATGCGCTCTCAGCTTGAAAAATACTCTGATGAAATTGTTCAAGATGGATTAGGTAGTATTTTTGGTGTTCGTCGAGGTCCAGAGAATGGCCCGACTGTTATGGTTGGAGCTCATATGGATGAAGTTGGATTTTTAATAACTTCAATCACAGACAACGGCATGCTTCGTTTCCAAACACTCGGTGGCTGGTGGAGCCAAGTCCTCCTGGCACAACGGGTTCAAATCATTACAGAGAATGGTCCCGTTATTGGGGTAATCGGCTCAATACCTCCACATTTATTGGAAGAGAACCAACGTAAAAAGCCAATGGATATTAAAAACATGCTAATTGATATTGGTGCAGATGATCGGGAAGATGCAATTCGCTTGGGAATTAAACCTGGCCAACAGGTCGTTCCAATTTGTCCTTTTACACCAATGGCGAATGAAAAGAAAATTTTGGCAAAAGCATGGGATAACCGATATGGTTGTGGTCTTTCTATTGAATTGTTAAAGGAATTGCAAGGAGTTGATCTCCCAAATACTCTGTATTCAGGTGCTACTGTACAAGAAGAAGTGGGATTGAGAGGTGCACGTACCTCTGCAGCAATGATTAAACCAGATATATTCTTTGCGCTTGATGCAAGTCCAGCTAATGATATGACAGGAGATAAAAATGCATTTGGAAAACTTGGACATGGTGCATTACTCCGTATTTTTGATCGGACGATGGTTACTCATCGTGGTATGCGTGAGTTTGTGTTAGATACAGCTGAATCAAATAACATCAAATATCAATATTTTGTTTCCCAAGGTGGAACTGATGCTGGTCAAGTCCATCTTTCAAATGATGGTGTTCCATCAGCTGTAATTGGTATTTGTTCTCGATATATTCACACACATGCGTCGATCATTCATGTAGACGACTATGCAGCCGCAAAAGAATTACTTGTTACTCTTGTAAAGGCATCTGACCGTACCACAGTCGATTCTATTCGTCAAAATGGATAAAAAATAATTATGCTCGGCATATGCCGAGCTTTCGTTTTGCAGATTAGATTATACATAATTGGAGTGTTAGGAATGTTACAAGTTGCAATTGGTACAAAAAATCCTGCGAAAATTGAAGCAATCATAAGTGGTTTCGAGGGAATTGATGCAAGCTTCCTATCGACATCAGTAGCATCGGGTGTTTCTGCTCAACCATTTTCCGATACAGAGACCATACAAGGTGCAATCAACCGCAGTAAAGCTGCTCTTGAAAAAGAACAGACAGACCTTGGTATCGGCTTAGAGGGTGGAGTTGTCGAAACCGAATTTGGAATGTTTTTATGCAACTGGGGTGCAATTGTTGATAAGGAACGTGAACCGATTATTGCGGGCGGTGCTAGAATCCTTCTACCTACAGAGATTGCCATCCAACTTAAAACGGGGATAGAACTTGGTGACATAATGGTAGAATATACAAAGCAAAAAGATATTCGAACGTCAGAAGGGGCAATCGGTATCTTCACTCATCATTATGTGAACCGAAAGGACATGTTCACCCATGTCGTAAAGCTACTAGTTGGACAGTATATGTATCGAATGCAAAAAAGATAATTTACTGTTTGAAAATTGGTACTTATTTCTTATTGATTAAAATAACTAGAATACTCTTGCAACAAAGAAATTAATAGGTTTATTATAGTAAATAGATAATGGAAGCCATCCATTGATATGGGTTTTGTTCATACGATACTGAATTAGTTTAGGCCCTTACAATGGATTACAAAGACTTTGCTACATGGACTTGCCTTCTAGGTCTTTGTTCCTTTAATGGGGCTTTTATGGAAAGTAGTTCTCTTACTTTAGTAGTAACAGGGAATACTTGGATAAATTCAACCTTTCTAGAAGGGGTGAGAAAAAATGAAATTAGGAAAGGTCTTTGTTGTGACTTTTCTATTACTAGTCGGAATTTTATCAGGTTGTGCATCGATAGAGGATGAATCAAAGGAAGCGGTTGTAGAAGTTGAATCTGCATTTAAAGCCAAGCCTGAAAAAACAAATAGTGATAGCGGTGAGATATCTTTTTATCTACCATCAACTATGGACATAGAAAAGAAGGATGAAAATAACGTCATTCTTCAAAAGGGAGATCAAACCTTTATATTATTTGTAAATCCAAATGAAGCACGCACAAGCGACGTGATGTATAACGCAATTGTTGAGGAAGAATTTACTATTGATCAAACTTTTTCAGATAACGAGCGATTTGGCTATATTAAAGCCTTTGAGATAGAGAACAAACTTTACCTCGTAACAGTTGGTATTGGTGGAATAAAAATGACAACAGAAGCAAAGGTAAGTGAAATCTCGGAAAGTGCCAGTGAAATGATGAAGATTGTATCTTCCGTAGAATATTAAGTGGGAGCCCCTAAACTTTTTAGGGGCTTTCATTTGTTTTTAGATAGAGAATATATGATAATAGGCAAATAAGGAGATTGATTGTATGGACTCAAAAAATAGAAAAAGTATGGACTCTAAGAAGTTAAAGAAACTTATCCAAGATAAGCTTGCTCATCATAATTGGGATTTTTCATTTGATCGTGAAAAAGATACGTTGCGTATTGAGGATAAGGAAACGAAAAAAGGAACAACGGTAAGTCTCCCTGGTATAGTTGCAAAATATCAGGAAGAGGGCCAAGGGAGTCTTGATGAGGTAATTTATTATATTGAGGAATCCTTGACTTTCATGAATAGTAAGCTAGAACTTGAAGGAAAAGAAAAAAATATTTTTCCTGTCATTCGTTCAACTTCATTCCCAACCCAGTCAAATGAAGGGGTTGACTTACTATTTGATGACCATACGGCAGAAACAAGGATTTATTATGCCCTTGACTTAGGAACTACCTACCGATTATTAGATAAGAAGTTGATCCAAAAAGAAAACTGGGAGTTTGAACGAATTCGTGAAATTGCTAGATTTAATCTTAGGTCATTAGACGTATCCTATAAAACAGATGAAGTTGCGGGCAATACATTCTATTTTATAAATAAAAATGATGGGTATGATGCGAGCCGTATTTTGAATGATTCATTTTTACAAAAAATGAGCCAGCAAATAAAAGGAACCATGGCAGTTGCTGTGCCGCATCAAGATGTACTTATCATTGTGGATGTACAAAATAATACTGGTTATGACATACTTGCCCAAATGACGATGAGCTTTTTCGCGAGTGGTAGAGTCCCTATTACGGCATTATCGTTTCTATATGAAGATGGGAAACTTGAACCAATTTTCATCCTTGGAAAGAATCGACCGAAAAATTAAATATACTCTACCAAAGTCGCTAGGAAAACTAGCGGCTTTTTTGTTACAATGGAAACTAGAATTAAATATATTCTATAGAAGTTTCTTAGTTCTGCTGAATATAATTTGAAGGCTTCGACAGCTGCTATGATTTTTTAAAGGAAGTTTGTAAGCATTAACTGGTACGAATCCCTTATGGAGAGCAATTGCCAGTAAAAGCTTTATTGGATTTACTAACACTCAGTGGGAAATGCAAAACCACTTCTTGTGGCATGTCTTTGACCTACATCGTGCGTGTGAAAAATCTGGCACAAATACGTCGAGGTGTAACTGAATAGAAAGAGTGATAGTTGTGAATTGGATAAAAAAACTACTACAATTATTTAAGACAGAAGAGGAATATGATGATCCAATTGAAATAAAGACCACTCAACATCGACAAAACAAACATGTTGAGGCAAGAGTTACCTATGAATACCCAAAAGGAAATTTTCGCTTCCCAATCATTCCAGATCAAAAGCAAGATAATGTTAAGACAGAAAAGGTGCAATCAAGAAGAACTAGAACCTCACAATCTAACAAGAATTCAAATCCTAAACCCACTGTAACAGTTAAAGAGAAAGAACCTGTAAGGGTTAAAGAGAAGCAACCCTTTCGCCCAACAGAAATACCATCCCCTGTATATGGTCTAGGTAAACCTAATCAAAAAGAAATAATAGAGTTTGAACTTCCTACAACACCAATTACAGACACAGAATCGATTGCTTCGGCTTGGAAGGAAGCCTACAAAGAGGTTGCTCCTACAAACCTACAAACTGAACAAGTTGAATCAAAGCTTCGTGTAGTTTCGAATGTAAACACACATCAAAAGTCAACAAGCCTAGCTAATCAATTAATCAAGGAAGACCCAGAACATGTAATAGAAAAAACAGTTGAACAAGTTGTCGGTAAGGAAAATTCAGCAGGCACTATCAATGTTGGAGAACTGAAAGTACATGCTGAAACTAAAGTAGTAGAGGAACTAAATCTACCAGACCGACAAGGAATTGAAGAAGCAAAGGAAGTAAATCAGTTTGAGCCAGAAGTAACAGAAGAGTTAGAGAAACTAAATCACGCAGATTCACTGAGAACTGAAGAAGAAAAAGAGACAGATTTCTCAGAGCCGGTGGTGACTGAAGGAGAAAATGAAACTGTTAAATCGGAATTACACATAACAGAAGAGATGACAGATGATTCAGCACTAGAAGTAATGGAAGACGCAAAAGAACCGAATCAGTTTGAGGCAGAAGTAACGGAAGTGTTAGAGAAACCAAATCACGCAGAGTCACTGAAAGCTGAAGAAGAAAAAGAGACATTTTTCTCAGAGCCGGTGGTGACTGAAGGAGAAAATGAAACTGTTAAATCGGAATTACACATAACAGAAGAGATGACAGACGATTCAGCACTAGAAGTAATGGAAGACGCAAAAGAACCGAATCAGTTTGAGCCAGAAGTAACAGAAGAGTTAGAGAAACTAAATCACGCAGATTCGCTGAGATCTAAAGAAGAAAAGCAAACAGTTAAAGAATTACACGTAACAGAAGAGGTAACATATTCAGTACCACAGGAAATTGAAGAAGAAAAAGAAATAAATCACATAGAGCCAGAGGTAACTAAAGAAGCAAAGGAACAAAACTACTTAGAGTCGCAGATATCGCAAGAAGAAAAAGCAACAAATCCATTAGAGTCACGTGTAACAGAAGGAGAAAATCAAACAGTTAAATCAGAGTCACATGTTACTGACGAGGTACCAGAAAAAAGCCTCTCAGAACCACTTGATTCTCAAGGAAATAAGAAAACAACGCATAATCGTCCTAGACGGTCAAATATTCCTTTTAACGTCATGATGTTTAAAAAAGATAGACAGAGACTTGCAGAGCGATCAGCAAAAAATGGAGTAGAAGCTACTCCAGTAAAATCAATAGAGCCAGTCAATCAACAGGTACCACAAGGGCAAAATCATCAAGATATACTAGAGGAACAACAAATACAAAGTAAACAACATGAACATCAGAGTCAACCTGAGCAACAAATAACGCAACAGGAAGACACAGAACAGCTTTTAGGCTATACATTCCCTGACCTTTCATTTTTACATTCACCACCTGCGGAGCAACATGATGACAGTCAGTGGTTGCTCGATCAGAGAAATATCTTAGATGAAACTCTACGAAATTTTAAAGTGGGAGCTAATGTTGTAAATGTGACACAGGGGCCAGCCGTCACTCGATTTGAAGTTCATCCAGAGCCAGGGGTAAAGGTTAATAAGATCACTAATTTATCAGATGACTTAAAATTAAGTTTAGCTGCGAAGGATATCCGGATCGAAGCTCCGATTCCTGGAAAAAACACAATTGGAATTGAAGTGCCGAACCGTAAAAGTAAGCCAGTTCTTTTAAAAGAAATCATCCAAAGTCCAGAATTTACAACGAATCAATCCCCACTAACCGTGGCGATGGGTCTTGATATTTCTGGAAATCCGATTGTAACAGATTTGCAAAAAATGCCACATGGTCTAATCGCTGGTGCGACAGGTTCAGGTAAGAGTGTTTGTATCAATGCCATGCTTGTCAGCTTACTATATAAAGCTTCTCCAGATGAGGTGAAGTTACTATTAATTGACCCAAAAATGGTGGAATTGGCACCTTATAATCATATTCCACATCTTGTTAGTCCAGTAATTACAGATGTTAAGGCCGCAACAGCCTCCCTTAAGTGGGCAGTTGAGGAAATGGAAAGAAGATATGAATTATTTGCTCATACAGGTGTAAGAGATATAGGTAGATACAATGAAATGGTGAAAAAGCATGATGAAAAAAGTGGTAAGCTTCCATATATTGTGATCATCATCGATGAACTAGCTGATTTAATGATGGTCGCACCTGGTGAGGTAGAAGAGTATATTAGTCGAATTGCTCAGAAAGCAAGGGCTTGTGGCATTCATTTAATCCTTGCAACCCAAAGACCATCCGTTGACGTCATTACGGGATTAATTAAAGCAAATATTCCAACCCGTATTGCATTCTCTGTTTCTTCCCAAGTTGATTCTAGAACCATTTTAGATGTTAGTGGGGCAGAAAAGTTACTTGGAAAAGGGGATATGTTATTCTTAGAGAATGGCTCGTCTAAACCATTCCGTGTTCAAGGGAACTTTGTTACAGATGAAGAGATTGAAGCAATTGTCAATTTTGTAAAAGCAGAAATGAAGCCGAGCTACATGTTTGAACAGGACGAGCTCTTAAAGAAAGCTTCAATCACAAATGAAGAAGATGAGCTCTTTTTAGAGGCCTGTGAGTTTGTCTTAGATCAAGGTGGAGCTTCGACTTCAAGTGTTCAAAGACGTTTCAGAATTGGCTATAACCGTGCAGCACGTTTAATTGATATGATGGAGGAGCAAGGAATAATATCAGAATCCCGTGGAAGTAAACCGCGTGAAGTGTTAATTGATGAAGATGATTTAGCCCAGTTATTTGAAGGTTGATAACATTTGTTATCGACCTTTTTTTGTATGGGTTAAGAATTAGGCTAAAAGACCTACCTAACCGATTTCCATCAACCAAAAATCAATCATTAATAAGGTTAAATCCAACAGACTACGTTCATAATAAGGGTAACTCATCCCCTACTGCCTCTTGGTTAGTAGGACAATTTGCATAGTGTTATGCTAGTTGCTAGTTATTTTTTCGTAATGGTCTTCACCATTGTTTAGTGCTATAATGAAAAAATGTGAGATGATTGTATATACATAAATTTGATTATTTTAAAACACCCATTACATAGTATAATGGGTACAATTATCAAAACTAGATGAATTTCATATACTGTCTTACAGATAGACATTGTTGGAGGTTCTTTATATGACAGTTTACCACTTCGTTGGAATTAAAGGTACTGGCATGAGTTCATTGGCACAGATACTTCATGACATGAATTACGAGGTTCAAGGATCTGACCATGATAAGTTTTATTTCACGCAAAAGCCATTAGAGCAAAGAGGAATAAAGATCTTGCCTTTTACTGAAGAAAATATTCATGAAGGTCTTACGGTCATTGCTGGGAATGCGTTTCCTGATACTCATGAAGAAATAGCAAAAGCAATCGAAATGGGGCTACCTGTTATTCGATATCACCGTTTTTTAGGTGAATTTATGAAAAAGTATACAAGCGTTGCTGTAACGGGTTCCCATGGAAAAACATCTACAACTGGCTTATTAGCACATGTCATGCAGGGAGCAGAGCCTACTTCCTATTTAATTGGTGATGGAAGTGGGAAAGGTTCAGAGAATAATAAATATTTTGTTTTTGAAGCTTGTGAATACAGAAGACATTTTTTAAGCTATTATCCTGACTATGCAATTATGACAAATATTGATTTTGATCACCCTGACTACTTTGCGAATGTTGAAGATGTATTTAATGCCTTTCAGGAAATGGCGTTGCAAGTTAAGAAAGGTATTATTGCTTGTGGAGATGATGAGTATCTTCAAAGCATACAGACTAAGGTCCCTGTTGTGTTTTATGGATTTGGAGAAGGAAATGATTTCCAAGCCCGTAATATTAAAAAAGACACGGAAGGAACTACCTTTGATGTGTTTGTTCGAAATACCTTTTTTGCAAGCTTTTCTATAAATGGATATGGAAATCATAATGTGTTAAATGCTTTAGGTGTCATCGCATTATGCCACTACGAAAATATTGATGTGTCCATTATTCAAGAACAACTGTTAAGCTTCCAGGGAGTAAAGCGTAGATTCTCTGAGAAACGTGTTGGGTCCCAAATTTTAATTGATGATTATGCCCATCATCCGACTGAAATAAATGCTACCATTGAAGCAGCTCGTCAAAAATACCCTGATCGTGAAATTGTGGCGATTTTCCAACCACATACCTTTACTAGAACACAGACGTTTTTGGATGATTTTGCTGCGAGCTTAGAAAAAGCAGACCAAGTTTATCTTTGTGATATTTTTGGTTCAGCACGTGAGAATAGAGGAGAGCTCTCCATTGGTGACTTGCAGGGGAAAATTCCTGGCGCTGAGTTAATTAAGGAGGACAATACTTCTATACTTATGAAACACGAAAACAGTGTATTAATATTTATGGGAGCAGGAGATATTCAGAAGTTTCAAGATGCTTACCAAAAAGTACTATTACCATAACTTAAAAAAAGACCTTCGAATCAATCGAGGCACTGAAAAAGTCCCTTTCTAAAATTGGTGTTGATTTCCGCTGCAGTCACTCGCTTTCCGCGGGCGGTCCGGGAGCCTACTGGGGTCTCCCCTGGCCACGCTTTTCCCGCAGGAGTCTCGTGCCTTCCGCTCCAATCAACATTAGTTAAAAAGGTATTATTTTCTCTGAATTTGAGAAAATAATACCTTTTTTCATTGTATAATGGTTGTATCAATTCTATGTGGTTGGGTTCTATGATTCAAAAACAACAATCAATGACTTTTAGTCCGTTTATGCAAATCTATGATATTGTCGGTCCGCAGGAATATGCTACGTAAAATTAATGAACTTGTGGACTTCTCTTTCGTATATGAAGAGCTTAAGGAAAATTACTGTCATGATAACGGTCGAAATGCTGTCGACCCTATTCGCATGTTCAAATATTTATTGCTAAAGACTATCCATGACTTGTCTGATGTTGATATTGTCGAGCGTTCTAAGTACGACATGTCCTTTAAGTATTTTTTAGATATGGCTCCTGAAGAGCCAGTGATTGATCCGAGTTCTTTAACTAAATTTCGAAAACTGCGTTTAAAAAATGTTGACCTATTAGATTTGTTAATCAATAAAACTGTAGAAATTGCGATTGAAAAGGAAATCATCAAAAGTAAAAGTATTATAGTAGATGCTACCCACACAAAAGCACGGTATAACCAAAAATCACCTAAAGAAATCTTAATGGAAGGCGTAGCTGCCAATCAAGTGGATACCTATTATTTTGATATCGAAAAGTGTAAACACTGTCCATTTAAAGAAGGTTGTTATAAGGAAGGTGCTATAAGTAAAACTTATTCTGTTAGTATTAAACCAAATGTACAAACTGAACAGATGGAATTTCAGGAAAGCGACTATTTTAAAGAGAAATCCAAAGAGCGTTATAAAATAGAAGCTAAAAATAGCGAATTAAAACACAGACACGGGTATGATGTAGCGAAATCCTCGGGTCTAATTGGCATGGAATTACAAGGTGCCATGGCGATATTTACGGTAAATATAAAGCGGATTTTAAAACTATTAGGGTAATAACCCAGGGTGAAATGGTATCATATGCATAAAAAAGACGACTTTTAATTCAAAAAATGAATTTTAGTCGTCTTTTATGATTTATCAATTTAATCACCTATAAAAAACGTAAGTTTTTCAGCTGCCTCGAATCAATCGAGGGTCTATTTTATGTCCATTGCAAATCCTTGCAAAGGCATCTAATATTTCTATTTTAGATTCTCGGGATTTAATGGTTCTAGTTCAGGAATTACGAAACGACCATCCTTACGAATAAGGACATCATCAAAATAAATGTTACCGCCGCCATATTCAGGGCGCTGGATATTTACCATATCCCAATGGATATTTGAGTTATTTCCATTATAAGCATCTTCATATGCTTGTCCTGGAGTGAAGTGAAAACTTCCATCAATTTTTTCATCAAAGAGAATATCCTGCATTGGGTGTTGGATATAAGGATTTACTCCAATTGCGAATTCACCAATGAAACGAGCACCTTCATCCGTATCTAGAATTTTATTAATACGTTCAGTATCATTCGCAGTAGCTTCTACAATTTTCCCATCTTTGAAAGTAAGCGATACATTTTCGAACGTAAAGCCTTGATAAGGTGATGGTGTATTATATGTAAGACTGCCGTTTACAGAATCACGAACAGGTGCTGTATATACTTCACCATCTGGAATATTCATTTCTCCAGCACATTTTATCGCTTTAATCCCTTTAATCGAGAATGTGAGGTCAGTTCCTGGACCTGTTAGTCGGACCTTATCAGTTTTATCCATAAGCTCAACTAGTGCATCCATGGCAATGCTCATTTTGCCATAGTCGAGATTACATACATTGAAATAAAAATCTTCGAATGCCTCTGTACTCATTTTTGCTAGTTGGGCCATTGAAGAATTTGGGTATCGTAATACAACCCATTTGGTCTTTGGTACACGAATCTCACGATGAACTTTTTTACCGACTGTATTGCCTTCAATTTTCATTTTGTCATCTGGAACATCTGCTAGTTCATTAATGTTGTCACCTGAACGCAAGCCAATATACGCATCCATTTTGCTCATAACATTTGCTTCAAAGTCAGCTTGCATTTCAAACTGTTCTTCATGTGCTCCTAGTAATAGAGCACGGTTTACTTGGTGATCTTTCAACGAGACAAATGGATATCCACCTGCTTTATAAGCTTCATTAATAAGTGCTATCACAAGCTCGCGTTGCAAACCAAAGTTTTCAATAAGGACTTTTTCACCTTTCCCAAGTCGGATTGAATAATTTATTAAATTGTGAGCGAGTGTTTCAATACGAGGATCTTTCATGTATAATGGCCTCCATCTTCTATTTGCTTATGTACAATCTTATTGTAACCGAAAACAATAAATTTGTTTATTAAATTACATTCATTTAAAATTTTCAAGAGGACTTCGTTATTTTTTGTCGAAAGTTAAACAATGGGAGTAAATGTTTGATAACGGTAAAAATCGGGTAAGTATTAGTTAAGGAGGTGCATCACGAATGATTCTTATCGTATACATAAGTGTTGCAGTAATTGCAGTGGCATTTTTAATTTTAGTCATCTATCTTTCAAAAACGCTCCGTTCCCTACAAAACACATTGGATAATGTAGCGGGGACGTTATCAGGGCTAGAGAAACAGATGGAAGGCATAACAAGTGAAACAACAGCCCTTTTGCATAAAACAAATAGGCTAGCAGATGATATTCAACAGAAATCTGAAAGTTTAAATACAGTTGTTGATGCTGTAAAGGATGTAGGAACTTCATTGCAACGATTCAATAAATCAGTCGGCAATGTGACAGATGAAATAGGCGTGCAATTGGAGAAAAATAAAACCAAAATCTCACAAGTTGTCCAAGTTGGGAATGCTGTTATAGAGATTTGGGATAAATGGAAAGATAAAAAACAAAAGCATGACAAATCAACAATGTAATAAGAAAGGGGATTAAATGAATGGGAAAAAAGAATAGTGGCTCAAATTTTATTTTAGGTACAATTGTTGGAGCAGCTGTTGGAGCAGCAACAGCCCTTTTTTTAGCACCTAAAACAGGACAGGAATTACGTAGACAAATAAACGACCAAGCTTCTGTTGTGAAAGAAAAAACGAACTCACTATCGAAAACTATTTCAGAACAATCTAATCAAATTTTAACGAAGGTAAAAGATCTTAAAGTTCCTAATGAGCAAAATGAGCAAAATGAATCTGAAGTTTCGCAAGAAAATCAAGACCAAGCAACTGCTTCAGTAGGAGAGGAAACAACGAAACCACAGACTGCAAGTGAAGAATTATTTCAGGAGAAACTTGCAGAAGCTCAACAGGCATTAATGGATGCTGAAAAAAATGTACAAAATACAAATCAATAGGAGATGTAACAATGGGGAAAACAAAAATTGAAACAATTGAAGAATTTAACAATGTCTTAGAGAAAGAAAGTAAATTTATCTTTATTAAGCATAGCTTAACTTGTCCAATTAGTAAGGCTGCTTTTGATGAGTATGAACAGTTTGTATCTGAATATGAAGATGTGCCAACTTATTACCTGTATGTTCAAGAGGCAAAGGATCTATCTAATCACATTGCACAAGCTTTTGAAATCAAACATGAATCTCCACAGGCACTCCTGTTTGAGGATGGTAAAGTAAAATGGAACACTTCACATCGTAATATCACAAAAGACGCGCTAGTGGCTGCAGCTGAATAAACTGAAAGTCCATGGTTTCAAACCATGGACTTTCATTTAGGAAAATATTTTTCTCGGCAAATTCAAACAAACAAGTTATATATCATGAGTTGATAAAAATAAAATACTTTATCACTTAAAAGCGTTTGGGTAATAAAGTTTTTAGTGACATATCAAACAATTTCGTTTATAATGAATTTTAATTAATAAAAATATATCATATATTCGTCTAGATAGCGATATAAAACTTGGGTGGAGAAAGGAAGAGTGAGATGAGTAAAGCAGAACTAGATAACCTTCGCGATAGAGTTGAAGAAATCAACCTTGAAATTCTTAAGCTTATTAGTGAACGCGGTAAATTGGTACAAGAAATTGGAAAAGTAAAAGAAACACAAGGTGTGAACCGTTACGATCCAGTGCGTGAAAGAGATATGTTAAATAATATCTTAGAGCACAATGAAGGTCCTTTTGAAACATCAACAGTGCAACATATCTTTAAAGAAATTTTTAAAGCTGGATTAGAAATACAAGAAGATGACCATCGTAAAGCTCTCCTTGTTTCACGTAAGAAAAAGCCAGAGGATACGATTGTTGATGTAAAAGGAGTTAAAATTGGGAATGGTGCCCAGCAGTTCATCGTTGGACCTTGTGCGGTTGAAAGCTATGAGCAAACAGCAGCAGTTGCACAGGAAGCGAAGAAATACGGTCTACGTTTACTTCGTGGCGGTGCTTTTAAACCAAGAACTTCACCGTATGATTTCCAAGGCTTAGGACTTGAAGGATTAAAAATCTTAAAACGTGTTGCAGATGAATTTGATATGGCTGTTATTAGTGAAATCGTAAATCCAGCAGATATTGAAGTTGCTTGTGATTATATCGATGTGATTCAAATTGGCGCACGTAACATGCAGAACTTTGAATTATTAAAAGCAGCAGGTTCTGTTAAGAAACCTGTATTATTGAAACGTGGTTTAGCTGCTACGATAGATGAATTCGTAAATGCAGCTGAATATATCATATCTCAAGGAAACGATCAAATCATTCTTTGTGAAAGAGGAATCCGTACTTACGAAAAAGCAACTCGTAATACTCTAGATATTTCTGCGGTTCCAATCTTAAAACAAGAAACACACTTACCAGTTTTTGTAGATGTAACACACTCAACTGGACGTCGTGATTTATTATTGCCAACAGCAAAAGCTGCTCTTGCAATTGGAGCAGATGGTGTCATGGCGGAGGTACATCCAGATCCAGCAGTAGCTTTATCAGATTCAGCACAGCAAATGGATTTTGATCAATTTGAAAAATGGATTACAGAACTTAAGGCATCACATGCCGTTCGTGTATAGTTTTCATTACGACCTCCTACTACTATAGTAGGAGGTTTTTGGTTTATTTTTTACGAATTTGTTAAGAAATGCACAAAGTATTTGCCCTTGTAAGCTAAGTGTCGTATTATTATCTAGATAAATATATGTTCAAAAAGTGGGCAAACATGACATTTGTTTGTATAAAACAGTTCATAATAACATATAAGAGGTAACTTGAAATAAGGAGTGCTGTCAATGAATGTGACAATTTATGATGTAGCGAGGGAAGCCAATGTGTCAATGGCAACCGTATCTCGCGTAGTAAATGGAAATCCAAATGTAAAACCAACAACCAGAAAGAAAGTACTAGAGGCAATTGATCGACTAGGATATCGCCCGAACGCAGTTGCGCGTGGTCTAGCTAGTAAAAAAACAACAACAGTCGGGGTTATTATTCCCGATATCTCGAATATATTCTATTCTGAGTTAGCACGTGGAATTGAAGATATTGCAACCATGTATAAGTACAATATTATTCTTAGTAACTCTGACCAAAACAAGAATAAAGAATTTAACCTCTTAAATAATATGCTTGGTAAGCAAGTAGATGGTATTGTCTTCATGAGCGGAAATATTACGAAAGAACACATTGAGGAATTCGAAAAATCCCCTGTACCAATCGTATTGGCTGGATCAGTTGATAGTACAAACACAGTACCAACTGTTACAATTGATGTCGAGCAAGCTGCATATGATGCGGTTACTGAATTGGCTAACAGAGGGCACAAGAAGATTGCATTTGTTAGTGGTCCATTAAATGAACCAATTAACAGTGAAAAGAAATTAGTGGGATATAAACGTGCAATTGAGGATGCGGGTCTTTCATTCAATGATGAGTATGTCATTGAAGGGGACTACACATATGATTCTGGGATTGAAGGTTTTGAGAAAATCAATGAATTAGCAGACAAGCCTACAGCAATTTTTGTAGGTACAGATGAAATGGCATTAGGTGTTATCCATAGTGCACAAGATCATGGTATTTCAATTCCTAATGATATTGAAGTAATCAGCTTTGATAATACACGTTTAGCTCTTATGGTGCGTCCACAGTTAACATCGGTTGTTCAACCAATGTATGATATTGGTGCGGTAGCGATGAGATTATTAACGAAGTTTATGAACAAAGAAAATGTAGAAGAAAAGATTGTCGTATTACCGCATCGCATTGAATTTAGAAAATCAACAAAAGAATAAAAAGAGAAAAACACGGCATTGTAGAGTGACCCAGTAAAATGAGACAAGGAAAAAACACCCCCTGTATCGAATTTAGTTAATAACTAATCGATATTTATGGAGGGTGTTTTTATATGGGGAAAAAGGTACATTATCCATCAGAGATTAAAGTAAAAGCAATAGAAATGAAAAAGAATGGATTTACAAACTCAGAAATTATGAATGAATTGGGGATAAAGAATGTCTCACAAATAAAGACATGGATGCGCTGGGATCGTAATGGGGAAAGCTATCGTTTTGAACAGCCTATTGGAAAACAGTACAGTTATGGAAAAGGTCCAGAAGGCCAGGATGAACTTGAAATAGAACGCAACAAAAATAAGCATCTTCAGATGCAAATTAAAATTCTAAAAAAGTACAAAGAACTCGAAAGGAGCTGGTTCCGCAAGTAGTTATTGAATTGGTAGAGGAGTTATCAAAAAAATATAAAATAATTGATATACTCAGTGTTCTAGAAATACCAAAATCTACATTTTATCGTTGGAAAAAGAAATACATTAATCGAGGGCCAAAAAAATTAGAAAAGCTTATAATCGACCTTTGCGAAGAGACTAAATATCATTATGGACATAGAAAAATTAAAGCTCTTCTAAAACAGCGTTATAGCATTA
Organism: Bacillus nitroreducens; assembly: GCF_964021195.1. Classification (NCBI taxonomy): domain Bacteria; kingdom Bacillati; phylum Bacillota; class Bacilli; order Caryophanales; family Bacillaceae; genus Bacillus; species Bacillus nitroreducens. The sequence continues at coordinate 2,141,515 of NZ_CAXHYI020000003.1, forward strand.
AGGTTAATCGCAAGACTGTACAAGGTATAATGCAAAAATTCAATCTTCAATGTCAGATTAAAGTAAAAAGACAGAAACATATCAATGGGGAAAGTAATATTATTGTGGACAACATTCTTAACCGGAACTTTAAGGCAGAAAGACCCAATGAAAAGTGGGTAACTGACATTACATACCTACCATATGGCTCTTCTATGCTTTATGTATCAACAATAATGGATTTGTATAATAACGAGGTAGTCGCTTATACGGTAAGTTCAGTACAAGATACGAACTTTGTATTAAGTACATTGAGAGAGGCCATAAAAAAGCGAAGACCTAAAAAAGTTCTATTGCATAGTGATCAAGGATCAGTATATACATCCTATGCATATCAAAATTTCGCAAGAGAAAAAGGCATTATCACAAGCATGTCCCGTAAAGGAAACTGCCATGATAACGCCGTAATCGAATCCTTTCACTCCTCGCTAAAGTCGGAAGGATTCAAAGACCATAGAAGATCTTCTATCACTAATATTAAAGTAATTGAGATTGTGAATCAATATATGTGTTACTATAACGAAAAACGAATACAGGCAAAATTAAACTACCTGGCTCCAATTGAATATGGACGTCAGGTAGCATAGGTGTTTTTTCTAAGTCCCATTTTGGCGGGTCAGTTCATTGGCCGTGTTTTTTATTTTTGTCGGATTGGATATAAAGCTTTAGTTACAGTAAGCGCATTCTTTTCTTCGATTTCTGCCTTTCTAGGAATAGGAGGATAGATAGTAGGTTCATCGTCCCAATATGAAGGAAGAGCAAATTTAGCCTTTGGCTGCCATCTGTTAATCCAATCTTTTGGAAGTTCTCCACTTATATCTGACTTCCCAATCATTTCTAGCCAAATAAGTGACCAAGCTCTTGGTACAACACGCCAAATATCATACCCACCACCACCAACTGCAATCCATCGGCCATCACAATATTGGTGGGCAAGTTCATGAGCAAGTTTAGGTATTTCACGATAAATTCTCATTGTTGCAGACAAATGGGTGAGAGGATCGTAATAATGTGAGTCCACACCATTTTGTGTAAAGATGACATCAGGTTTAAAATACTCTGTTATTTCTTTAAAAGAAGTCCTGTACGCATGTAACCATGAATCGTCTTCCGTGAAAGCATCTAATGGAATATTAAAGGTATACCCATAACCCTTACCAGACCCTCTCTCATTAACATTACCAGTTCCAGGAAAAAGGTATCTGCCTGTCTCATGAATGGAGAGTGTACAAACGTTTGGATCATCATAGAATGTCCATTGTACGCCATCACCATGATGGGCATCTGTGTCAACATATAGAACTCTTACATTATATTTTTGTTGCATGTAACGGATAGCAACGGAACTGTCATTATACACACAAAATCCTGAGGCTTTTCCACGGAATCCATGATGTAAACCTCCACCAAGATTTAGAGCATGATTTGATTTTCCTGACATCACATGATCAACTGCAGACAGGGTTGCGCCTACTAATAAGGCACTTGCTTCGTGCATTCCAGGAAAGACAGGTGTATCTTCTGTACCAATTCCAAAGCCTTGGGCTCTATCTTCGGAAAGTTTTCCTTCACCAGCTAACTTGACAGCTTCAATAAATCTAGGATCATGGACTAGCTCTAGTTCCTCATCTGTTGCTATTCTAGGGGATAGTAAACTTGAGTCATTTAACAAGTTCAAACTTTTTAACAAGTCATATGTAAGCATTACCCTTGTTTGATTGAAAGGGTGATCTTGACTAAATCGGTATTTTAACAACTGGTCCGAATAGACGAAGACAGCCTCGTTTGTCATGATCTAATCCCTGATGAATGTGGCCACATAACGGCGTAGCCCTCATTCGTTAAATGTTCAACAATTTTATTAGGATTCATCGTTTGAACTCGTAACACAAGAATTTTATACTGAGAGTCCTTATCAGGATACACAAGGACACTGTGAATATTTACATTATGCTCTTTTATAACATTTATCACGTCTGCCAATGTTCCAGTGCGATTGGGAACCTTTACTTCTAGTTGGGTGCCTGGTTGGTTTGCTCCTGTTAATTGAACAAATGTGTGTAGTAAATCAGTTTCTGTAATAATCCCAACTAATTTTCCATTTGACTCAATTGGGAGGCAACCAATCCGGTTCTCATAAAAAATTGCAGAGACTTCTTCTACGAAGTCTAATGGATGGCCAGTTATTACATTACGTACCATAATCTCTTTTATTTTCGTATCAAGCTTTTTATCATGGTTCGTAAAGTCTAGGATGGAGGGTTTTGCGTCACGTAAATCTCGGTCGCTTATTAGCCCAATTACATGTTGATTTACATCAACGATGGGAATATGTCTAATTTTATTTTCATCCATCAATTTGATCGCAGTAGCAATTGTATCATTGGGTGCTAACGTGATAACATTTTTTTTCATTATTTCTTCAATAATCATTTGGATCCCCCTTATCCAGTTATCCCTTAATACATAAAGCGATTCATAAAACGAAGTCTATCAAATCTTTCAACAGTATCTTGAGATACACGTTTTCCAATACGAGCCATTAAACAATTAGCTGGGTGTGAACTGATTTCTGGGTCATCTGTTGCAAAGTATTCCAGGCCACCAGCGCTCATCATTTTTTCCATTACCTTTCGATACTCCCATACATTTAGACCTGTACCTTTTAAATCCCAGTGCCAGTAATATTCGGTAGTAATAATGAGATAGTCTTCCATTGCGTCATCCATCATTGAAACTATTAAGAGATTTTTTCCAACTTTTGAGCCTCGAAATTGAGGTATAACCTCAATTGCCCCTAATTCTATTAAATTTTCTATTTTTCCCTCAGACCAGCGTTCAAGTGGGTCTGGATAAAGATATGTAACATATCCAACGACAGTGTTATTCTCTCTTGCTATAATGATTCGTCCTTCGGGTAAATCGGCAATTTCAATTAATGCCTTATGTTGTTGTTTTGGTGTACGAAATGCTACTAAATCTTCATGGAATTCTAAGCTAGCAAGAGTCTCGCCTGATATAGGGCCTTCTATAATAAGCGCACCATGAGGGGTCTTAAGTTCCTTAGCATTATAAGTCTTCTTATGCTCCACAAAGTCACCACCATTTATAAATGTCATTCTTATTATATATGAATCTAGTGAAAATAAAACGTTTTCAGTTTTGTTTACAAATATTATACAATGTTACAGAAAAATAATATATAAACAAAATTTTAAAAATTGGAAAAAGAGTCTTTTTATTTTATAATAAAATAGTAAATAACTTACATAAAGGGGAAATGCAAAATGAAAGTGGAAGCGCTACCAGTAACAAAGGGGAATTATAATTTACGAGATTATGATGAAGCGTATGCGAACTTTGATTGGGCAGACGTAGAGAAAGAGTTTTCTTGGTCTGAAACCGGTAGAGTAAATATTGCTTATGAGGCTATTGATCGCCATGCTGAAGGTGATAGAAAAAATAAAATTGCCCTTTATTATCGTGATCCTTCACGTGAAGAAAAATATACATTTAAAGAAATGAAAGAATATACAAATCGTGCTGCAAATGTATTAAAACAAGCAGCAGATGTTGAAAAAGGGGACCGTGTATTTGTGTTTATGCCACGTTCTCCAGAATTATATTTTGCTGTATTAGGTGCTATTAAATTGGGAGCAATTGTAGGTCCTTTATTTGAAGCATTTATGGAAGGTGCTGTACGAGACCGCTTAGAAGACAGTGACGCAAAAGTAATTGTCACAACGCCTGACTTAGTAGACCGAGTTCCTTTTGAGGATTTACCATCCTTACAACATATCTTACTCGTTGGAGATGATGTTAGGGAGGATGGCCCTTTCATTGATTTCCTTGGCCGATTAAAAACGGCTAGCAAAGAGCTACAGATTGAATGGGTTGAAAGAACCGATGGCATGCTATTACATTATACATCTGGTTCAACGGGTAAACCGAAGGGAGTCTTGCATGTTCATAATGCAATGATTCAGCATTATCAAACGGCGAAATGGATACTAGACCTAAAAGAAGATGACATTTATTGGTGCACAGCTGATCCAGGTTGGGTCACAGGTACTTCATATGGTATTTTTGGTCCTTGGCTAAACGGTGCCTCTAATGTCATTGTAGGTGGTCGTTTTAGCCCAGAAAACTGGTATCAGACGATTGAGGATTACGGGATTACTGTATGGTATAGTGCACCGACAGCATTTAGAATGTTAATGGGGGCGGGGGACGAGCTCGTCAAACAATATGATTTACGTACCTTACGACATGTGTTAAGTGTTGGAGAACCGCTAAATCCCGAAGTTGTACGGTGGGGATTAAAAATCTTTAATTTACGCATTCATGATAACTGGTGGATGACAGAAACTGGTGCTCAGCTAATAAGTAATTATCCTTGTTTAGAAATTAAGCCTGGCTCTATGGGCAAACCATTCCCAGGAATTAAGGCGGCTGTTGTCGATGATCAAGGAAATGAATTACCTCCGAACCGAATGGGGAATTTAGCCATTAAAAAAGGTTGGCCTGCTATGATGTATACCATTTGGAATAACCCTGCTAAATATGAATCTTATTTTATGCCAGGGGATTGGTATGTATCTGGAGATTCTGCTTATATGGATGAAGATGGATATTTCTGGTTCCAAGGTCGAGTTGATGACGTTATTATGACATCAGGTGAGCGGGTTGGACCATTTGAAGTTGAAAGTAAACTGATCGAACATCCTGCAATTGCAGAAGCAGGTGTTATCGGAAAACCTGACCCTGTTCGTGGCGAAATTATAAAAGCATTTGTTGCATTAGTTGATGGGTATGAAGCTACAAATGAGTTGAAGGAAGATATCAGGAATTTTGTTAAAAGAGGATTAGCTGCTCATGCTGCACCTCGTGAAATAGAGTTTAAGGAAAAGCTTCCAAAAACACGTAGTGGAAAAATTATGAGGCGTGTTCTTAAGGCATGGGAGCTTGATTTACCAACAGGTGATCTTTCCACAATGGAGAGCTAAAAGTATAATGGATAAAAAGAGGTGATCCACATTAATTGGATCACCTCTTTTCTTAACCTTTATTCTTCATCATTTTCATTGTTGTTACTATTACCGTTATTACCATTTGCATTTTCATTACCAATACCGCCATCGGATGGAGGTGTAGGTGGCGGAGGAGTTTCTACCACTGGTTCTGATTTATAGTCGCCGTTCTTAATTAGTATTGAATTTGCGAGTGGTGTCTCTTTACCAGTAACATCAACAGCTGTGACATAATAAGCTGCAACGGCATTTCCAACATTGAATTTTAAATTTTTTGTAGCAGGTACACTGCCGATTTTTTTGAAATCTGAAGTGAAGTTCGCTGCTCCATATATGCGATAACCGATAACATCATTATGTTCGTGTTTTGCCCAACTCAACGTACCAGAAGAAATCGAAGCCCCTTTTACTTGAGAAGGAATAGAACCATTGTCTTTAAGCTCGGACCCTTCCGTAATCACTAGGTTACTCCAACGGCTGTTATTTGGAAGTAGCTGTTGGATAGCTCGCGAATCTTTTAATCCATGTTGCTCTAAGAACTCTTTTTTAATCATGATTCCTTGCTGGACGAATTCTTGTGGAGCACTTGCTGGTACACGATAGGCTTTTCCATCTACTTGAATATATTTACCCTTCACAAGGTTATCATCAACCTTTGTCGGTACAAATTTAGCATTATAGATATCAGACTGTACAAGCCCAGCTTCTCGACATAAATCTGATGGAAGTAATCCAGATAGTCCACAGTAAGAACGAGAAACAATTCCACCTGGCATTTTAAAGTTCTCATTCGGCTTTACTAGTTCTGGTTTAACATCATAAACAGCATTCATCTGAGTTGACCAAAGTAGAATATTTCTTCGAGAATAATTGAGTCCTTTTACATTTCTAGAAACTGATTTTGGTGTATCGTACCCTAACCAAGTACCAAATGTAACATTTGGATTTGTCGCAACAAACCAAACGTCTTCGTACCTGTTAGTTGTACCTGTTTTTCCTGCCCAATCCGCTTTGAATTTTAAATACCCATTCATTGCAGCACCAGTACCACCATTGATAACATCGCGCATCATATCGATTGTTAAATAGGCAGTCTGAGGTGAAAAGACATCAACAGGTTTAACTTCGTGCTCGTATACGACTTCACCATCGTTGGTTACAATTTTTTCAATCATATAAGCATCTATGAACTGACCATTGTTCGCAAATGTAGCATATGCATTCACGTTCTCTTCGACAGAAACTCCATATGTCATCCCACCAATCGCTAGTGATGGAGCATTGTAGTCTCTCTCATCTAACGAAGTGAATCCCATCTTCTCTAAGAACGTAATTGGACGATGATCAAAGGCTTTTAAATATGTTTTGATTGCTGGAATATTCTTAGAAACTTTGAGAGCATGTCTTGCAGACATTAAACCATCAAAATCATTTGGTCCCCCAACGTTTTGAGGGGTGTATTTTCCATAGCTGAATTTCACATCAGCAATAACACTGCCTGGTTGTACCAAACCTAATTCCATGGCTGGCGCATAATCTAGTAGTGGCTTCATTGTCGAACCATTCGGACGTTTTGCAGGGTTAAAAGCATGGTTGGTTTGTTCACGTTCGAAATCACGACCAGCCACAAAGCTAATGATACGTCCCGTTTTATTTTCAATTAGGACAGAGCCTACTTCTTCTGGTTCCATGACTATAACATCTTCATTGGTTTCTAAATCTTTCTTAACTTCCTGTTTATCTGGTCCAAAGTATTGAAAGTTTTTCACTGCTTCTTGCATTGCATCATATACTTCTTTGTCAATTGTTGTATAGACTTTATATCCACTTTGACGTAGGTCTCTATCAGCGATTTCACGGTAGTGTAAGCGTAAGTCCTTGTTTTCTTCAAGGTCTTTTTCTTCGTAGCCGTCTTCTTTAGCTAGTTTTTTCATTAGAATTTCAGTTGCTCTTTTTTCAATCTCAGCGGTCAACCAAGGGTATTTTTCACTTGGTTCTAATTTAGGCTCGGTCAGATTTGCCCGGATATCATACTCGAGCGCTTCCTTATATTGCTGCTCTGTAATGAAGCCTCCCGTTAGCATGCGTTCTAGGACAGTTTTCATCCTGTTAAGACCAGGTTCAATATTGTCTTTTACCTTACCACCTTGGTTAGAAAATGGCGTATACGTATATGGGTTTTGAGGTATTCCTGCAATAAATGCTGCTTGTGGTAGGTTTAGATCCTTAGCGTCTACACCAAAAATCCCTTGAGCAGCTGTTTGAACTCCAGCAATATTTCGACCTGATGAATTACGACCATATGGAATGATATTTAAGTATGCTTCCAAAATTTCATCTTTATCAAAAAACTTTTCAAGTCGTAATGCAATTAAAATTTCTTTTGCCTTTCGGTCAAACGAAACTTCACTTGAAAGGATTTGATTCTTAATCAATTGTTGTGTTAACGTACTTCCCCCTGTTTGGACAGGTGAATTTGTAACATCCTGTACGATTGCACGTAAGATTGATTTCGGAACTACTCCGTCATGTTTATAAAAATATTGATCCTCTGTCGCGATGACAGCATCTATTACATATTGTGAAACATCTTCAAGTGCGACCTCTTCACGATGAAGGTCTGACCGTAATTTGCCAAGGTACACCTCGTTTGTAAAATAGAGTTCTGTATTTTCTTCATAGTTGTAGATGTCTTTTTGTAAACTCTCATAGCTTCGAACAGGTTCATCCTTTACTAAAGATGCAAAGTATCCCGCACCTGCTCCACCAGCAAAGCCAAGACCTAATATGGTTATAATAATGAAAATTAAGAATAAGTTCCAGACAACACCATATGTAACTCTTACACTTTTTCGTGCCTTCTTGCCAGTAATAGCTTGGTATACCTGATTCGATGTGATTTTTTGTCGAATTGAGCGAATCTTTTCCAAAATTTGTAATCTATTCGAATCCATAATCATCCCCCTAAAATTCAAGTACATTATAGCATATACGACACTTACAATAGTATTGTTTTATGAATTTCCAATATTTATTTGACATTATTATATGTAATATGATAGAAAAACCCTATATGGTGAAAAGGAGACGTAGATAATGGATGTTATACAGGATTTAGCTTTTAGAGGACTTATAAATCAAGTAACAGATGAAGAAGGATTACAAAATTTCTTGCAAAATGAGAAAATAAAACTTTATTGTGGATTCGATCCAACTGCAGATAGTTTACATATTGGACACTTAGTAGGTGTTTTGACTCTACGAAGATTTCAATTGGCTGGACACCAACCAATTGCGTTAGTTGGTGGTGCAACGGGTTTAATCGGTGACCCAAGTGGTAAAAAGGCAGAAAGAACCTTAAATCCGAAAGAGGTAGTCGAGCAATATAGCAACAGTATTAAAGAGCAACTTTCTCGCTTTTTAGATTTTGAAGCAAAGGAAAATCCAGCGCAAATTGCAAATAACTATGATTGGATTGGGAACTTAGACCTCATTTCTTTCCTTAGGGACATTGGAAAAAGCTTTGGTTTAAATTACATGCTGGCTAAAGATTCTGTACAATCACGTCTAGATGCAGGAATCTCTTTCACAGAGTTTAGTTATATGATTTTACAATCCTATGACTTTTTAAAGCTTTATGAAAATGAAGGCTGTCGACTTCAAATTGGGGGTAGTGATCAATGGGGGAATATCACAGCTGGACTAGAATTAATTCGTAAGACTGTTGACGATGCAAAAGCATTTGGTTTGACTATACCTCTTGTGACTAAGGCAGATGGTACAAAGTTTGGTAAAACTGAAGGTGGAACAATTTGGTTGGATAAAGAAAAAACATCACCTTATGAGTTTTATCAATTCTGGATTAATACAGATGACCGTGATGTTGTTCGTTATTTAAAATACTTTACTTTTCTATCAAAAGAAGAAATTGAACAGATTGAAGCTGAAATGCAAGAAGCGCCAGAAAAGCGTTTGGGCCAAAAAACGTTGGCAGAGGAAGTAACGAAGTTGGTACATGGAGATGCGGCATTCGAGCAAGCTGTGAAAATTTCAACAGCTTTATTCAGTGGTTCAATTAGTGAATTAACTGCTGATGAGATAAAGCAAGGCTTTAAAGACGTACCTTCATATGAATATGCTGGAGAAGCTGAAGTTGGTTTAGTTGATTTATTGGTTATGAGTAAAATTTCTCCTTCAAAGCGTCAAGCACGTGAAGATATATCAAATGGAGCCATCTATGTGAATGGAGAGAGATTCCAAGATATCAATGCGGTACTTACAGAAAAGAATCGAATTGAAGGCGAATTTACTGTTATCCGTCGTGGTAAGAAAAAATACTTCTTAATTAAATACTAAGAATGTAGAGGTGTTCCTTTTCGGAGCACCTTTTTAATCGGATAGGAAATGTCATTCAGTATACGAAAAAAGATGAAAAATCTTTCAAGGAAAAATTGGAATAAATGGTATTAAGTAAAAACATCTAAAGCAAGATTTATGTTAAAAAAGCAAAAAAAACCTAGGATTGTTGAAAAATCAACGATCCTAGGTTTTTTAAAACCCATGTATGAAGCAAAATTATTAACGAGAGTAGAACTCAACGATGAATGCTTCGTTAATTTCTGCTGGTAATTCAGAACGCTCTGGTAAACGAGTGTATGTTCCTTCTAATTTTTCAGCATCAAAAGTTAAATATTCTGGTACGAAAGTAGTTGCTTCAATAGCTTCCTTGATTGTTACAAGGTTACGTGATTTTTCACGAACTGCAATCGTTTGACCAGGTTTTACACGGTATGAAGGAATATCAACACGTCCTCCATCTACAAGAATATGACCATGGTTAACTAGTTGACGTGCCGCACGACGTGTACGAGCAAGACCTAGACGGTAAACTAGGTTATCTAAACGTGATTCAAGAAGAATCATGAAGTTTTCACCAAGGATTCCTTGCATTTTGCTTGCGTGGTTGAATGTAGTACGGAATTGACGCTCATTTACACCGTACATATGACGAAGCTTTTGCTTTTCTTGTAATTGTAATCCATATTCAGAAAGCTTCTTGCGTTGGTTTGGACCATGTTGTCCAGGAGCGTAAGGACGCTTTTCTAATTCTTTACCAGTACCACTTAATGAGATTCCAAGACGACGGGATAATTTCCAGCTTGGACCAGTATAACGAGCCATGAATGACTCCTCCTTCAATGTTTTTATTTTGTTGTAAAATAAAAACAGATGCGCTAGATGTTCTTGACTATTTTGTTTTCATGTATCTTCGCTCCAGCAGCCAAGAGTTACGTGATACACCATCTTTAAGCAAATGCTCATTAAGAGGAACAAAATAGAACAAAAACCTACTCACATATGCTGCAATATTTTACACAACGACAATTATATGATTTTCAGATAAGGAAGTCAAGTTTTCATTTCCGTGAGGGTACTCTCGAATGAACTATGTGAAGGAATTCAGACTACTCTATGCAAGTTCCTCTTATTTTATGTCGAAATATCATTTTCAATCTGGTTTATTGTAAGAATTTCAGATTTTTTTCTGAGATAAAGAGACATTTTTAGGCAATTATCTATTATAATGGAGATAGAAATTGTGATAAAGCAAGAAAGTATTACTAATCAGATGGGTGATTAAATATGATGTTTCCAAATGAAGAAATTAGATATGAACAACTTTTTAGGGTAACCTCTAAGTTTCATTCAACGATGGATATTGACGCTGTCCTTGAAGAGGTTATTTACACGTTACAAGATGTATACCCATCATTTACATTTACATTATTTCTTGCCCATGATAATACAAGACATAATGTAATTCCGATAAAAGATATTCAAGAGTATGAAGATGGCGAGAATTCCCCTGTGATGCAAGCTTTTGTTACTGGAATTTTGCAAATGCAAGATTCGGAATCTAACAAAAAGTCTGTGATTTATGCTCCTTTAAAAGGACGGCAAGGGGTATATGGAGTATTACAAATCAATGCCCATTACGGATTGAAATTCCCAAAATCAGAAATACAGTTTATTGAACTATTGGCAAATACAGCTGGCCATGCATTTGAAAACGCCCAGCTCTATCAACAATCGAAGCAATTGATTGCAGATTTACAATTAATTAATGAAACTTCACATAAATTAAATTCAAATTTACGTTTAAAAGATACAATGACATTTATGTCAAGCCAAATTACAAAATCGTTTGGTGCAAAAGAAGTTGGTTTCTTTTTACAATCAGAAGATCAAATAGAGGTACTACCAGGAAGTACTGCTTTTTTTGAGGAAGGTTTAGGAGAGCGATATGTATTATATAGTCTAAAAAGAATTTTAGTAGAAAATGAGCCTCTTTTTATTGGTGATTTACAAATAGACCCAGCATTTAGTGATTCTTCCTACCGTTCTATGATGTCAGTTCCAATGATACAGCGTGATGAAATATTGGGGGTTGCAATTGTTTTACATGAATTACCTTATTTCTTTTCATTTGATAAATTTAAGCTTATGCAGTCTCTCATTCATCACTCATCCCTGGCATTTTCAAACTCAATTCTTCGCGAGGAATTAGAAAAACTAGTGATTACAGATTTTTTAACGAAGCTTTACTCACGTAAGCATTTAGAAAATAGTGTACAAGAATCAATGGAGAGAGATGCATTTGGTACCTTTATACTCATTGATATAGATGATTTTAAACGAGTTAACGATACATTCGGTCACCAGGTTGGAGATGAATCACTTGTTCAAATAGCCAATCTCATCAGGGAAAATATCCGAGAAAATGACATTGGAGCAAGATGGGGTGGAGAAGAGTTGGCCATATATTTACCCAGAGTTGAACTTGTTTCAGGCATTGCTGTAGCAGAGCGCCTTGTAAAAAGGGTAGAGCAAGATTCTAATCCAAAAATAACAATCTCATGTGGTGTAGCAACTTGGTATAAAGAATATGAGGAAACATTCAAAAGCCTCTTTCGTCGCGCAGACAATGCATTATATGTAGCAAAGCAATCAGGGAAAAATAAAGTCATTGCGAGTGAAAATTTTGTTAGTGAAGGACATTCTTAAACGAATGTCTTTTTTTGTGCGAAAACACTTTATTGATAAAAACCGAGTAATCCTCCCTTAAATTAGAAAACGCTTTCAAAATACAGAGTGTTGTCATATGCTACTTGTAGGAGCCAAGAATGAAGGGGGAAATAAACAAGCATGAGTAAGGAAAATAAGAATTTTGAAACATTAGCAATACATGGTGGCTCAACGGCTGCTGAATATGGAAGCTTAATACCACCTCTTTACCAAACATCGACCTTTATATTTGAAACCGCTGAACAAGGTGAGGCACGGTTTGCTAGTGCTGAAGAAGGATTTATATATTCAAGATTAGGAAACCCTACAGTTAAGCTTTTGGAAGAAAGAATTGCTCTTTTGGAGGGCGGAGAAGCGGGGCTTTCATTTGGATCAGGTATGGCGGCTGTTTCGGCTGTTTTGTTTGCTCTAACAAAATCAGGTGATCATATTCTATGCTCACAAGGAATTTATGGATGTACGTTTGGACTTCTCCAAATGATGGAGGAGAAATACAATATTACACATGACTTTAGTAATATGGATAATGAGGAAGAAGTACATTCAAAAATAACGCCTCAAACAAGGTTAATCTACGTTGAAACACCAATAAACCCAACAATGAAACTAATTGACTTACGAAAAATTGTAAATATTGCAAGGCAGTATAAAATTCCAGTTGTTGTGGACAATACCTTCTGCTCCCCGTATTTGCAGCAACCTATTCAATTAGGCTGTGATATCGTCATTCATAGCGCAACAAAGTATATCGGCGGACACGGTGATGTTATCGCTGGTTTGGTTGTCGGGAAAAAAGACTTTATTCAACAAGTTGCCATGACAACAAAAAAAGATATTGGTGGAATTATGTCACCATTTGATGCATGGCTATTACTGCGTGGCCTTAAAACTCTTCCGATACGCATGGAACGCCACTGCGAGAACGCAGAAAAAATAGCTAGATTATTAAAGGAACATAAAAGTGTGGAGCAAGTATTTTATCCAGGTGATGCGGATAGTTTAGACTATGAGATTATGAAAAAACAAATGAAGAAACCAGGTGGCTTGATATCCTTTACAATCAAAGGCTCCAAAAAGGATGCTCAAAATATATTAAATCGGTTGAACTTAATTAAAATTGCTGTGAGTCTTGGTGATACAGAAACGCTAATCCAACATCCTGCGACAATGACTCATGCAGTTGTTCCAGAAGCATCACGATTGGAAATGGGAATTACGGATAATTTGATACGCCTTTCTGTTGGTCTAGAGGCGTGGGAGGACATTTGGAAGGACTTACATCAAGCTTTAGAAGTCTAAGTAGAAAAAGCCAGTGGGGAGAAGCCCACTGGCTTTATTCTTATATATGCTTTTCTAAGACTTTTACAAATTCCTCTAAACATTGTTGGTCAACTTCATCAAAGCGATCTTTGATTGGACTATCAATGTCTAAAACACCAAATACTTCACCATTCTTCATTATTGGGACTACTATTTCTGATTGTGAAGCACTGTCACATGCAATATGTCCTGGGAAAAGGTGCACATCTGGCACTCTTTCAGTTTGTTGCTTTTGTGCTGCTGTACCACAAACTCCACGCCCCATTGGAATTCTTACGCATGCTGGTAACCCCTGAAATGGTCCAAGAATTAATTCATTTTCTTTCTTTACATAAAAACCAACCCAATTGATATTATCTAAAAATTGGTTAAGTAAAGCAGATGCATTTGCTAAATTCGCCGTTTGATCATGCTCTCCTTCAAGTAAAGCGTCTAGTTGTTTTGTTACTAGTCTATAGTCTTCTACTTTATTACCTTTATATTGTTCGACATGAAACATAATGGTTCCCCTCCATTTGAGTATTTCCTACATAAATTATATCAATAATAGCTTATCGTGCATGACTTGTCGATAAAATCTTAAAGGAATCTGCCTAAAACTAGCGAAATCTATACAATAACAAAGTACGCAGAATAATAAAGGTAAGGTGGGTTGGGTATGAAACAAAAAAGCATGAAACAAAAAATTATTGAATCGGCTGTTTTTTTATTTAATACAAGGGGCTTTGATGGTACAACTGTTCGTGAAATTTCGAAACATGCAAAATGTAATGTTGCCAATATATCTTATTATTTTGGAAGTAAAGAAGGCTTACTAGAATATCTCGTTTCCTCTTATTTAGAGAGATATTTGGCAATTGTCGAAAATGCCTACCTTGAATTAGATAACAGAACAGCAAGAGAATGTTTACTGCTAGCAATTAGAGGTATCATGGAATTTCAAAAGGATAATCGTCAATTATCACGATTTGTCCAAAGGGAAATTACATTTGATACCACATTGATTCGCGAAATTATGACCACCTATATGACAAAAGAAAAGTACTATTTTCAAGCCATTTTTGAAACAGGAACAAAACAATTAGAATTTGCCCCTATTTCGATACCATATGTCATTATGCAATTAAAGGGTATGCTCTCTATGCCTTATTTACACCCTCAATATATGACAGAAGTGTTGCATTTAATGCCATATGAAATGTATGTGAGTGAACAGTATTGCTCTGAAATCGAAAGATGGGTCAATTTGACCATCTGCAGACAACCCCAAACGGTGAAAAATAAAGTGACTCTATTGCCAGTTAACATTTAGTCGGAGACATTAAAATTGCATCTTTATATAGGTCTTCAAACCCCTGATTTAAATCCTTCCAACTATGGGCATCAGATCCATAGACGAGAGGGATTTTTCGTTTTATTGCCTCTTGTATGACTCTATTATTTGGATAAACTTCTTGACAAAGAGGTTTATTTATACCAGCGCCATTGTAATCTAGGGATAATCCCTGCTCCGCGATTAGATCTAAAATCTCAGAAATTTTCTTGTCAAAAGGCTTTGAACACGGAAATTTTTTTTGAAATTTGTGTACAAGTGTTAAATGTCCAATCCGTTTAGGTTTATATGGACCGAGATCTGCAGTAATAGAACGTAACAATGTATCGTAATAAGTTTCATAGATTCCCTCAACTGATGAAAAATCTTGTATCATCGTTGCAAAGGTGTCAGGGCTATAGTCAAGGCAATAGTACTGATCCTTATTTTGTAGAAAATGGACCGATAAAATGCTATCATTCAAGTAACGACCATATTCATTTAAAAAAGCTTTCGTGTCCTCTTCAAATCCCTCAATATAATCAACCTCTAATCCAATATTAATTTTGATATCGGATGCAAACTTTGTTTGAAGGTTTTTTAGGATTGAAAAGTATTTTTCTAAATCATTTGGATCCATTCCACTATCCTTGTGAGGTGTTGGATCGTTAAATCGGGCTGGAAGAGGCGCATGCTCAGTAAAAGTAATTTCATTAAATCCTAATTGAATAGCGCGGAATATATAATCTTCAAATGGGTCTTTTGTGCCGTGTGGACAAAAGGGTGTGTGAACATGACCATCTGCTTTCATCGACAAATCCCTCATTTTTAATAAAATTTGTAAAAAAATTAAAAGTAATAGTCAAAAATTGTCGTTTACATGGTATCATAAATACATTAAAAAAACATTTAAGAAGATTTTAAAAAAGCTTTTTCTAAAAGCTTATAGCTATTGAATATTTCAATTATCTCGATAATAACAAGTAATTTAAAAATTCCTTATTTAAAATAATAATTTACTATACATAAATTGTCTAAAATAGATTGATTGTGGGAGCAAGGAGGCCAAATTATGGAAATCATAATCGGCATAATCGTAGTAGTTGGTGTAGTTGCTATATTTGGATTTTATTCTAGAAAAAAAATATATACAGAAGTAGATCGGCTTGAAGCTTGGAAAATTGACATGATGAATCGCCCCGTTACCGATGAAATAGCGAAAGTAAAAGAGCTAAACATGACAGGCCAAACGGAAGAGTTGTTTGAACGCTGGAGAAAACAATGGGATGAAGTGGTCACTGTTGCACTTCCTGATGTGGAGGAATTATTATTCGATTCAGAGGACCTAGCGGATAAATACCGCTTTGGAAAAGCGAAACGTGTACTTGCTCAAATAGAAGCAATTTTAAATGATGCAGAAACGAATATTGCAACAATTCTAGAAGAATTGAAGGAATTAGTAGGAAGTGAAGAAAAAAATCGCATTGAGGTTGAAGAATTAAATAAATTATATCGTGATTTAAAGAAGAGCTTGCTTGCACACCGTCACACTTATGGTCGTACAGAAAAATTGCTTGAAACCATTCTGGAGGAAATACACGGTAAATTTAATGAGTTTGAAGAAGCAACCACAAACGGGAATTATTTCGAAGCTAGGGAAATTGTTCTACAAATTAAAGAAGACCTTGCTTTAACTAAGCAGCAAATGGATGAAATTCCGCATTTATTACATGAATGTCAACATGTAATTCCAAATCAATTAAACGAAGTTTCAGATGGATATAACCAAATGGAGCAGGAAGGTTATTCGCTTGAACATCATCAGATTTTAAAAGAAATCGAAAGAATGAGGGAGCAGTTAACGAAGTATATTAGTTTAATTGAGGAACTTAAGCTAGATGAAGTGAAAAAGGGACTTGATGACACAAGAGAGGCATTAGATACTATTTATGATTTATTAGAGGCAGAAGTCAAGGCAAATCAGTTTGTTAAGAATGAAGTAGAAAAAATTGAGCAGGACCTCGAAGATTTAATTGAAGGTAGTAAAGAGACAGAAGAAGAAACATCTTTTGTGCAGCAAAGCTACAGGTTGAATGAGAATGATATTGAAAGACATCGAAATATTGTCAAACAAATTAAGCAACTTGTGAAGCAATATGTGTCCATACAAGTAAAGCTTGATGAAGATCAAATTGCCTATTCTTTAGTTAGAATGGAACTTGAAGAAGTGTATGGAAAGATTCAAGAAGTAAAACAGGAGCATTTACAGTATTCCGAAATGCTGAAAACTCTTCGTAAAGATGAACTCCATGCAAGAGAACAAATTTCAGATATGGTCAAAAAGCTTGCTGATGCTAAACGACTTATTTCAAAAAGTAATATTCCAGGCTTACCTGCTAAATATTCTGAACTATTGTCAGAAGCGAATTTGTCTTTAACGCAAGTCATGTCAACTCTGGATGAAAAGCCGCTGAATATGGGTACTGTGAATGAAGCCTTACAAAATGCACTGGATTTAGTATCTAAGACATATGAGAATACAGAAGAAATGATTGAACAAGTCTATCTTGCGGAAAAAGTTATTCAATATGGTAATCGATATCGAAGCCGGAATCCGAAAATAGCAGATAGTTTGAATGAAGCTGAAAAAGCTTTTAGGAATTATGAATATGCGCTTGCTCTAGAACAAGCGGCAACTGCAATTGAGGATATTGATCCAGGAGCATTGAAAAAGATCGAAGTTTTACTTGAAAATGATAAAAAGTAAAGGACCCCAATTGGAGGTCCTTTACTCTTTTAAAAAGGTTAAGTTTTTATGGAATTTCCGACCAATTTTTTGTGTCTAGCAGCAGGTGCCATCGGCTTGAAATCATAAGCCAATCGCTTCTGAAGGCAAAGTGCGCCTTTTACCAGCGTTCGTCTTATGATTGTCGCCGAGGGATGGGCACCTTGCGCTTTTCGATTTGTATGGTATGATTTTGATGCAAAATATGTGCGAAGTAGGGGTAAAACGATGATTTATTTAGATAATAGTGCAACAACAAAACCATTTGATGATGTAATAGATTCTTATATAAAAGTAGCGAAATCATATTTTGGGAACCCTTCTTCCCTACATGGGATTGGTGGACAAGCTGAAAAGTTGTTAAGTCAATCGCGTTCACAGATAGCCAACCTTTTACAAGTAAAACCACAGGAAATCATTTTCACTTCTGGTGGTTCAGAAGGGAATAATTATGCAATCAAGGGGACTGCTCTTCAATATCAAAATCGTGGGAAACATATAATTACCACATCAATTGAGCATCCTTCTGTTAGTGAGGCCTGTAAGCAATTGACAGAGCTTGGCTTTGAGATAACCTATCTCCCTGTAGACAGTAATGGTGTTGTTTCCATTGATAGCTTAAAAAATGCAATCCGTGAAGATACCATTTTGGTTTCAATTATCCATGTGAATAACGAGGTAGGAACAATCCAGCCCGTTGAAGAAATAGGCGAGCTATTGGAAAATTATCCGAAAGTCATCTATCATGTTGATCACGTACAAGGAATGGGTAAAACTCGATTAGATTTCTATAAGGCTAAACTAGATTTATGTACAATTTCAGGTCACAAGTTTAATGGTCTTAAAGGAACGGGTGTCCTTTACGTCCGACAAGGTGTGAGAATAAAGCCCTTGATTTCGGGTGGAGACCAAGAAATGCAAAAAAGGGCAGGAACGGAAAATGTAGCTGGTTTTGTTGCTCTTGCAAAAGCACTAAGGTTAACGTTAGAAAATAGGGAAGAAAATATTAAACATCTCTCACAACTAAAAAAATGTATAACCGAAAAATTATCATTGATAAGCGCGGTTAAAATACACACACCAGAACAATTTAGTGCTCCTCATATTATTAACTTTTCAATTGATGGGTTGAAGCCTGAAGTATTTGTTCATTTATTGGAGGAAAATGAGATTTATGTTTCCACTACCTCTGCATGTTCATCAAAAAATAATGAACCAAGTAAAACATTGCTCGCAATGGGGGTGCCGAATGTTTTAGCAAATAGCTCAATTCGAATTAGCTTGTCACCTCAAAATGAACTTGCTGAGGTTCCAATTATTATACAAGCGATTGAAAATGCAATAAAAAAATTACAAAATGTAATGGGGGAAAGAAATGGAATATGATCACATTATTATTCGATTCGGTGAGATTACAACAAAGGGCCGTAATCGAAATCTATTCATAAATAAATTGGCTAGTACGATTGAGAGAAAACTGAATAACTACAAAAGGCTCAAGGTTGAAAAGACAAGAGATCGAATTTATATAAAGTTAAACGGAGAGGCGCATGAGGGAATTGTTGAAGTTCTGAAGAATATCATTGGTATTCAAACCTTTAGTCTAGCAGTAAAGGTTGAAAGTGATATTGAAAAAATTAAAGATGGAGTTTTAGCCATATTCGAACAACTTGATTATAAGGGAAAATCATTCAAAATCTCTGCCCGACGTTCGGATAAAACATTCCCACTTGACTCTAATCAATTAAATTATGAGCTAGGAAGTCATATTTTAAAAAATGCAGGGGAAATCTATGTAAATGTGCATACTCCAGACATTAATGTTCGTGTAGAGGTTCAAAAAGAAGCAACATACATTACATTTAAAGATGAAGTAGGCTTAGGCGGACTTCCTGTTGGATCAAGTGGAAAAGCAATGCTTATGCTATCTGGAGGGCTAGATAGTCCTGTTGCTGGCTTTTTAGCAATGAAGAGGGGTCTAACGATCGAAGCAGTTCATTTTCATAGTCCGCCATACACAAGTGAACGAGCACGCCAGAAGGTTATTGATCTCGCACAGCAACTATCAAACTTTTCAGGGAAAATTAAGTTGCATATCGTCCCGTTTACTGAGATACAGACAACAATTGTGAGACAAATTCCTGAAAACTATACATTGATTTCAACAAGACGAATGATGTTGCGGATTACAGATGAAATTAGAAGAAGACGCAATGCCCTTGCGATTGTAACTGGTGAAAGTCTTGGACAGGTGGCGAGCCAGACTTTGGAAAGCATGCATGTCATAAATAATGTCACAAATACACCTATTATTCGACCGCTTGTTACGGTAGATAAATTTGACATTATTGAAATGGCAAAGAAAATCGATACACATGATATATCAATCCTACCGTATGAAGATTGTTGTACAATCTTTACACCGAAAGCACCAAAAACTAGACCAAGACTTGAAAAAATAACGCATTATGAAAGTTATACAGATTTTGAAAGTTTAATTGAAAAAGCAGTTCAGGAAACTGAGATTCTCACGTTAGACTTTTCAGAGAAGGAAGAAATTGAGGATCTATTCTAATAGAAAGCCTTGACAATGTTGTGAACATTTACCAGTGATTTACATGTATTATGCCATGTGATTTTACACAATATATACTCACAAGGAGGTGAAATCACATGGCAAACAACAACAACAGCAACCAACTTCTAGTACCTGGTGCACAACAAGCAATCGACCAAATGAAATATGAAATTGCTCAAGAGTTTGGTGTAAACCTTGGTGCTGACACTACTTCTCGTGCTAACGGATCAGTTGGTGGAGAAATCACTAAGCGTTTAGTATCTTTCGCTCAACAACAAATGGGCGGAGGTAACTTCTAAAAAATAAATAAATGGCTACAAGGACGGGGGCAACCTCGTCCTTTATTTTATTTATCATTATAATACTGCTGATTTCCTTATTTGGTTTTCTACGCGACCTCATATTAAGAGACGGGATTACTATCAGACTTTAAAATCAGATATTATAAGCTGGTCATAAAAAATTCACAAAACCTCTTCCAAATTGTTCAAACTTTTTTATATAATTAGAATATCAATTAAGAGGAGGAGTTGTCGTGAAAAGAGAAGATTTACTTGCACCTGCACAGTATAACTTGGTTCAAGAAATTGAAAAGTATACGAATAACCCAGATAAAATTGCTTTAAAATGGGAAGATGAACAGGGGAATAAAGAGGAAATTACGTACATAGATCTCTTCAAAAATGTAAATCGAATTGGAAATACTCTAATCAACAGCGGACTAAGCAAAGGCGATAAAGTATTAGTCATCATTCCTCGTCTAGTCGATGCATACATGGTTTATTTAGGAGCATTAAAAGCGGGATTAGTAGTAATCCCAAGTTCTGAGATGCTTCGTCCAAAAGATCTTCAGTATCGGATTACACATGGAGATGTAAAAGCTATTATTAGCTATCATCCGTATTGCGAACAATTTTCAACCATAGATAATACAGAACATATAACCAAATTTACAGTTGGCGGAAAAGCCGAAAGCTGGATTTCTTTAGATGATGAAATGAAGAAACAATCTGAAGAACTTGCTATTGTGAAGACTAGTAAGGATGATATGGCCTTTTTATCTTATACTTCTGGAACAACTGGGAATCCAAAGGGAGTTGTTCATACACATGGGTGGGCATATGCACATTTAAAAACGGCAGCCCCATATTGGTTAAGCATTAATGAATCAGATATTGTTTGGGCAACAGCTGGACCAGGTTGGCAAAAATGGATTTGGAGTCCATTCCTATCTACACTAGGAAGTGGTGCAACAGGATTTGTTTATTTTGGTAAATTTGATCCTATTAAATACCTGCAATTACTAAGTTCATATGAAATAAATGTTTTATGTTGTACACCTACAGAATATCGTCTCATGGCAAAGGTCGAAAATCTATCAGAATACACATTGCCTGCTTTACACAGTGCTGTATCAGCTGGAGAACCTTTGAATCGTGAAGTTATTGATACCTTTAAACGAGAATTTAACATTGAGGTTCGGGATGGGTATGGACAAACAGAAAATACCCTATTGGTAGGAGTTTTAAAGGGGATGCCGATTAAACCTGGCTCAATGGGTAAACCTACACCTGGTAATAATGTTGAAATTGTCGATGAGTTTGGTAAGCCTTGCGCAGTTGGTGAAGTGGGGGATATTGGGGTACATAAAGACACTCCAGCCCTATTTAAGGAATATTATAAAGACGCTGAAAGAACAGCTATGCAATTTAGAGGAGATTACTACATTACAGGTGACAAAGCGAAAAAGGACGAAGATGGCTATTTCTGGTTTGAAGGGCGTGCTGACGATATTATTATTAGCTCTGGTTATACGATTGGTCCATTTGAGGTAGAAGATGCACTTGTAAAACATCCGTCCGTAAAGGAATGTGCAGTTGTCGCTAGTCCAGATGAAGTTCGTGGAAATGTCGTTAAAGCGTTTGTTGTCTTACGTGAAGGCATAACTTCAAATGATGAGTTAATTAAGGAACTTCAAGAACATGTAAAACAAGCTACGGCTCCGTATAAATATCCTAGAAAAATTGAATTTGTAAGTGATCTTCCTAAAACAACATCAGGAAAAATTAGAAGAATTGAGCTTAGACAAGCAGAATTATCTAAATTAAAAGCATAACCATGTATGCAAAAGCAGGTAGTTATTTTTTACTATCTGCTTGTTCATGTTAAAGTGGACTTAAAATGAGCGTAAATGGATGGTGTGAAGATGGGAACATTATGGACAGATGGACGAATCTATACAATAGAACATGAAAACTATGAGGTTGAAGCTGTGTTTGTGGAAGACGGTATGATCGTAGCCACAGGACTGAAGAAGGAGATTGAAAATCAATATAAAAATCGAATCGAAAAAGTGATCAGTCTAGAAGGGAATACCATGTTACCTGGGTTTGTTGATAGCCATCTGCACCTCATTGGTCATGGTGAAAAACTGATGAAACTGGATTTTTCAGAGATGACATCCTCAC
The DNA here is from genome assembly GCF_964021195.1 of Bacillus nitroreducens. NCBI lineage: Bacteria > Bacillati > Bacillota > Bacilli > Caryophanales > Bacillaceae > Bacillus > Bacillus nitroreducens. The sequence goes on from NZ_CAXHYI020000003.1 coordinate 2,164,133, forward strand.
AACAGATATCGGAAGCTATTCATGATTATGTAAAGGATAAGCCAGCGGGTGAATGGATTATCGGGGAAGGCTGGAATGAAAATCAGCTTCCAGATCGAAAGATTTTTCACCGTTATGAGTTGGATGAACTTTCTCCGAATCACCCACTCATGTTAAAGAGGATTTGTCGCCATGCGGTTGTTGTAAATACAAAAGCTTTGGAGTTGGCAGGTATCACAGACGATACGCCAAACCCTGAAGGTGGTATTATTGTAAGGGACTCAGAGGGGCGTGCCACAGGGTATCTATTAGATCAAGCACAAGAATTGGTTAAAGCAGTAATACCAAAGGTTACAGAGGAGTATCTTCAACATGCCCTGCGTTTATCTATTAAAGATTGCCTAAGTAAAGGGCTAGTTGGTGGACATACAGAAGACTTGAATTATTATGGAGGGTTTCTTCGGACTTATCGAGGATTTCAGAAAGTAATCAATGAAGATGGGTATAAATTTAGAACAAATCTTTTGGTTCATCATGAGGTTGTTGAGGATATGCATCGTTTGGGCTATTCTTACGGTGAAGGTGGAGAGTATCTCGAGTTTGGAGCGATGAAGATTTTTGCCGATGGCTCACTAGGGGGACGAACGGCTTTACTGAGTTATCCGTATAATGATTCACCTGAGACGTCTGGTGTAGCAATCCATACGTTAGATGAGCTAAAAAGGCTTGTTCAAAAAGCTAGAAATTTTAAGATGCCAATTGCGGTTCACGCTATAGGTGACCTTGCTTTTGAATATGCATTAGATGCAATTGAGGAATATCCTCCATTACCAAAACAACGAGATCGCCTCATTCATGCTCAAATTTTACGAAAAGAGTTAATAGACCGTGCGAAACAATTACCTGTAATCCTTGATATTCAGCCAAGATTTGTTGTCTCTGATTTTCCTTGGGTAGTTGAAAGAATTGGTAAATTGAATATGAAGTTTTGCTATGCATGGAAAACACTCCTCCAAGAAGGATTACATTGTGCAGGCGGATCTGATGCCCCAATTGAACCGATAGATCCACTTCATGGTATTCATGCAGCAGTTTCTCGAAGAAAGCCCAAAGGGGACGAGATACACATGCATGAACAAAGAATTTCCGTTTTCGAGGCAGTCCGATTATATACAACAGGAAGTGCCTATGCGATTGGTAAAGAAGAAAACATGGGGAAAATTACCCCTGGTTATAAAGCTGATTTTACAGTGCTTGATCAAGATATATTCAATATCCAAGAAGAGAATATTCTCAGTACAAATGTTGTGAAGACAGTTATTAACGGTCAAATTATGTTTGAAAGATAATAAAAAAGACCAAGCTACTGCTTGGTCTAAAGACTGTTGAAAAACGCTTGCATACTTCGTTGCTAGCCTCACATGTCCGCTCATGAAGGTAACTTCTATTCGCGTCTTCGATCAGCTGTGAGCCTTGTCTGATAAGCGTTTTTAAGAGAGTCTAGGAAAGTAAATTTTATTAGTGTTTCCTATAAAAAAGTCCGCTTTACCTTTTCCCAGAATGAATTATCCTTTAGTTTGACAGTTTTAATTCTTTTCTCACTTAGCTTAACTTCAATTTGATTAATATTACGAATACTTAAAGCTTCATTATCCAAACCGATGGTAGGGAAATCATTGCCATCTTCAACATCCCGTAATGTTAATTTTCTTGTGCCACTTAATATAAATGGGGAATCCAAAGTCCGATATTGGTTCGTATTTAATGAAGCAAGTTCGGTTACCTGCATACAAGGAAGTAAAGGATCTACAACAGCACCTCGTACTGATTTATTGTAAGCGGTACTGCCAGTAGGAGTTGAAATAATCATTCCATCCCCGCGGAAGGTTTCAAAATGTAAATCATCAATATACACTTCTAAGACAAATGTCTTAATGATTGCTGAACGAATTGAGCATTCATTCAAGCAATAATAGGCTGGATAATCATCAATCTTCACTTCTAAAATTGGATAACGGCGAACCTCAATATTTTTACTCAACATGGCCTCAACCATTTTATCCGTATCATCTGCATGGAAATCACAATAAAGGTTTAAAGAACCCGTTGTTGAAATCCCTACATAAAGACAGTCTTGTCGGAAATTTGTTTTGCGCACTGCTTGTAGGAAAGTACCGTCTCCGCCAATACTGACAATGACATTTGCTTTTGCAGCGTCCTCTACGATCGTAAAATCATGTTCCATTGCAAGCTTATTTAATTTTTCTACATATTCAATGAGTTTCTCTTCTTTTCGGTAAAAGAAATAGACATTACGACGTTGCAAATGAAAAACCTCCTGTATATGATTTAAGTGATTAATTGAATTATAATGAAATTTGTTATGTATCTTACTAATAGTTTACCAATAAAATGAAACCATTTTTGTTTTAATTCGTATTTATTTTTGAACACTTTCTAAACTTTATTCAACTTTGGTCTAGACTAAGTAGAATAAAAGTTTAAGTCTTTGGCGATGTCTTAGATATTTAAAGGTGAAATAGCGTTGTGTCTAAAGTTGTGGGCTCCAAAAATTAGGGCATAAGTCGCCAAGTTGCATCAGATATTACCATACATAAAAATAGGAGGAAAACAGAATGAATGGGAAACGGTGGGCAGCACTAGGAATTGCTGCAGTCATATTTGTATTTTCAGTCTTTTTTAATTTTGCAACAAATCTAGCCTCGAAAAACTTCAGTGCATTTTCTGATGAACTCTTGAAAACACCAAATGAGGACTATATTGAAAATGTGTTAATCGAAGGAACGGGAACCGATAAGATTCTTGTATTATCTGTAAATGGAGTCATTCAGGATACTGGTAATGTGACTTCTTTCTTCGAAACAGCTGGATATAATCATCAAGCATTCTTAAAAATGATTAAGAAAGCGGAAGAAGATAAAACAGTTAAGGGGATCATTCTAAAAGTGAATTCGCCAGGTGGCGGTGTGGTTGAAAGTGCCGAAATACATAAAAAACTTACAGATTTAAAAGAAGCAACAGAAAAACCGATTTATGTGTCAATGGGGGCTATGGCAGCTTCAGGCGGTTACTATATCTCTGCTCCGGCGGATAAAATTTTTGCTACACCTGATACAATGACTGGTTCATTAGGTGTAATTATGCAAGGAATTAACTATAGTGAACTTGCGGAGAAGTATGGCGTGAAATTTGAAACAATTAAAAGCGGGCCATATAAAGATATCATGTCTTCAAGTCGAGAAATGACTGATGAAGAGAGACAAATCATGCAAACAATGGTAGATAATGCGTACCAAGGATTTGTGGATGTGATAGCCCAAGGTCGTAACATGTCAGAATCTGAGGTTCGTAAAATTGCTGACGGAAGAATTTATGATGGTAGACAAGCAAAAGAAAATCAATTAATTGATGAACTTGGCTATTTTGAAGATACAGTTGAAGCGATGAAAAAGGATTACAACCTTGAAGATAGTAAGGTTGTTGAATACTCGACTCATTTTGGTTTTGGTTCACTATTTTCAATGAGTGCGAAAAAAATCTTTAGTGATGACTTAGAAATGGCTACGTTAGTTCATTTATTATCACAACCTAATTCACCTAGAATGATGTATTTGTACGCTCAGGCAGGGGGGAATTAAATTGAATATGGATCTTACACATGATGGGATACAAGATGATAACCGAGCTCACGAATATCCAACGCGTACTGTTAATGATGCTCAACTACGATATGCGGGATTTTGGATGCGTTTCTGGGCGTATGTAGTAGATCTTATCGTGATTGGCAGTCTAAACCGTATTCTAATATACCCAGTATTTAGAGCGTTAGATATTCCGTTAACTGAAAGTAGCATGTTTAGTTTAGTATCGATTTCAACAGCCGTTGTATTTTATGTGTACTTTGTATTAATGACAAAGTTTTTTGGCCAGACACTAGGAAAAATGGTATTTGGAATCAAGGTTGTTTCACTTAATGAAAAACCTCTAACATGGATGACGGTTCTATTTAGGGAGTTTATAGGTCGATATATTTCAAAATTATTTTTTATAGGATATATCATAGTTGCCTTCCTTCCTAAAAAACAGGGCATTCATGATCTTTTATCAGATACAACCGTTACGCATATACAAAAATAGTGTGTCCATCATGGGCACACTTTTTTGTTAGGGAAAATGAATATAATTCCTAACGATTATCGGATATAATACTCGAGCAAATAAGCGTCAACTTGGACATTTTGTTAATTTCCAAACACTCCCTTTTTGTGTATTTTTTACTACCTGATAGGTGATAATGAAACATTGAAAGGGTGTGAGTGTCATGAAGTGGCTCTTATTCATTTTATTATTTTTATGCCTCTTGATCCTTCTAATCATGATAACTAGATTAACTATCTATATTTCAGCAAATCACTCACAGGACGATGACCATATTAAAATAAGATTTAGCATCTGGTTCGGTCTTATTAAATATACCATTAATGTACCAATGGTCGCTGTTGACGATGAAACACCAGGAATTGTGTTTAAAAAGGAACAACAATCTAATATACAGACAGGTGAAAAAAGAAAAAAAGATAAATTCTCCATTCATAATTTAATTAAAAATATTCAAGACGCAAAAAAAATTCTTCAAAAGATCATAGATATGGTGCCAATTTTAAGAAATTTTTTAAAGAAAATTTCGGTATCAAAATTCGAGTGGCATTCTCATATTGGTGTCGGAGATGCTGCCCAAACGGGTATTATTACTGGTCTTGGATGGTCTCTAAAAGGGACGCTTGTCGGGATTATGAGTCATTATTTAACTCTTAAAACCCATCCAGATTATTCGATAACTCCATCATTTCAAGTGCCTGTATCGGAAACAAGGTTTACATGCATGATTCATTTTCGAATCGGGCATGCTATTGTCGCAGGAGTAAAAGCGTTTAAAAGGTGGCGAGGGGGTATGCCAAAGTTTCATTCACCATCCCTCTCAAAACTGAATAAAGCTGATTCGGATAAAAAATCAATTTAGTTCGTTCTGGAGGGATTTATCATGTCTGATCATCCAATACAGGGTTTAATGAAGACTGCAATGGAAAATTTAAAACAAATGATTGATGTAAATACAATCATTGGTGACCCTGTTGAAACCCCCGATGGGAGTGTTATTTTAACAGTTTCGAAAGTTGGCTTTGGATTTGCTGCAGGGGGTAGCGAGTTTAAGGGACAAGGACAGGGTGAAGGTGGAAAAGATAGTGGTGGAGGCGGAGACCAACAACAGCAGCAAGGATCCAAACTACCATTCGGTGGAGGAAGTGGTGGTGGAGTTTCTATTACACCAATCGCCTTTTTAATTGTAAGTGCAAATGGAGTGAAGATGCTTCATCTTGATGAAAGTACTCACTTATTTGAAAAACTACTTGAACTAGCACCACAAGCTGTTGATAAGATTCAACAAATGTTAAAAAAAAATAATCAAGATCATCAAAATCAAGACAAAAAACCTGATTTTGATATATAAGACCATAGAGGTTAACTGTTGGAACAGTTAACCTCTTTTTAATTCAAAATAATTGCAATTCTTTGGAATTAAAGATATGATTTATTCTGTACATATTTTTTAAAGGAGGATTTTGGTAAAATGGCATCTATCACATTTAAAAACAATCCAGTGACTTTATTAGGAAATGAAGTAAAAGTAGGAGACAAAGCACCTGAGTTTACTGTTTTAGCAAACGATTTATCACCAGTTACACTTGCAGATTCAAAAGGTTCTGTTCGTTTAATCAGTGTTGTACCTTCACTAGATACAGGTGTATGTGATGCACAAACTCGTCGTTTTAATGAAGAAGCAGCTGGTTTAGAAAATGTTAAAGTATTAACAGTAAGTGTTGATTTGCCATTTGCGCAAGCACGTTGGTGTGGTGCAAACGGTATTGAAAATGTTCAAACACTATCCGATCACCGAGATCTTTCTTTTGGAGAAGCTTTTGGAGTAGCAATTCAAGAACTACGCTTATTAGCTCGTGCAGTATTCGTAGTTGACAGTAATGATACTGTAACATATGCAGAGTATGTAAGTGAAGCAACAAATCATCCTAACTATGAAGCAGCCATAGAAGCAGCAAAGGCAGCTAAGTAAAATAGAAAGCGTCAAAAAAGAATCCCAACCTAGGGGTTCTTTTTTGCATTGTTGAATAATACTGCAACTTCTTTTAAAATAAATAGATATGCACAGAGATCGAAAGAGGAGATAAACATGGCACAATTAACCGCAATTGAAAAACTATTTACTGTTATTGATAACACTGCAATGGTTTTAAAAGAAGAATTATCATGTACATACCTTGAAGCAGTCGCAGAAACTGGAGAAAACCTCTTCCAAAATACGATCCTTCAGGAAGAGCTTAGCGAAATATCAAAAAAGCGTATCGAAAAAGAATATAGCCAACTCGATCTTAAACAATACACAGTTGAAGAAATTCGTAAAGCCTATCAGTTAGCTGCATTAAAAGGGATGAAAGAAGCTACGCAACCGAATCATGAGATGACACCTGATGCCGTTTCAATCTTCCTGGGATATCTAGTTTCGAAATTTACAAGCACCTTGAATAGTTTCAGTATCTTTGATCCAGCAATTGGAACTGGAAATTTACTTACGACCGTTATGAATCAAAATCAATCCAAGGAAATACAGGCTTTTGGAATTGATATCGATGATTTGTTAGTTAGGTTGGCTTATGTGAGTGCTAACTTACAGCAACATTCGATTCAATTATATAACCAAGATAGTCTTCAACCACTTTACATCGATCCAGTTGATGTTGTTGTATGTGATCTACCGGTTGGGTATTACCCAAATGATAGTGGAGCTGCGAGCTTCGAACTTCGCGCTACGGAAGGGCATTCTTATGCGCACCACCTTTTTATCGAGCAAAGTCTGAAATATACGAAGGAAGGAGGATATTTATTTTTCCTCGTTCCTAATCATTTGTTTACAAGTGAATATGCAAAGCAATTAAATGAATATTTGAAAGAGCACTCTGTTATCCAAGGATTGATTCAGTTGCCATTATCCTTGTTTAATAATGAAAAGGCAGCGAAAAGTATTTTTATTATCCAGAAAAAAGGACCAGAGGTAAAAGCACCAAAGAAGGCCTTGCTTGCAAATTTACCGAAATTTTCTAATCAAAATGCAATGGCAGGAATTATTCAACAAATTGATGAATGGTTTATACAAGAAAAACAATAAAACTGATCTGAAGAGACCTAAAATAAGGTCTCTTTATATTGGCTATTTCTAGGCGTATAAAACTCGTTATCACACGTTACCCGCATCGCTTCAGTAAGGAAACCATTTTGTAAGCAGTGTTTTAATCAAATGTCGATGTAAGGACACAAGGTATTTTTCAATAATAGCGCTTTCTGTTGTCTGAATATAAGAACTTTATGTCGAAAACGGTACCAAACCATCATACTCCTTGAAATGTTCTGATGCCAGTGTTTAAATGAGAATGGCATCAATTAAACTGTGTCAAATTGCACAGAATAAGGGAGAACGGAATTTTCCAACCTTGAGGATATTTACAAAGGAGCGGACGAAATGTCAAAAATCATTGCCATAAATGCAGGGAGTTCTTCACTTAAATTTCAACTATTTGAAATGCCAAGTGAGGAAGTTGTTACAAAAGGAATTTTCGAACGGATTGGTCTTGATAAAGGGATTTTTACTATCTCAGTTAATGGTGAAAAACAAACAACAGAAGTCGAATTACCAGATCATGCTGTAGCAGTAAAAATTTTACTTGAAAAACTAACTGAACTAGGAATTATCAAATCCTTGGATGAAATTGAAGGAATTGGCCACAGGGTTGTTCACGGTGGGGAATCGTTCGCTGATTCAGTGGTTATTACGGATGAAGTTATCGCTGAAATAGACAGACTTTCTGAATTAGCACCATTGCATAACCCTGCTAATTTGACTGGAATCAAAGCATTTCAGGAAGTTTTACCAAATGTTCCAGCTGTGGCTGTATTCGATACGGCGTTCCATCAAACAATGCCTGAAAAATCATTTTTATATAGCTTACCATACGACTATTATAAAGAGTATGGCATTAGAAAGTATGGTTTCCACGGAACTTCTCATAAATATGTTTCCCAACGCGCGGCAGAAATTTTAGAAAGACCATTAGAGCAACTTCGTATCCTATCTTGTCACCTAGGTAATGGAGCAAGTATTGCTGCCATTGAAGGCGGAAAATCAATTGATACTTCTATGGGCTTTACACCTCTTGCTGGTGTAACAATGGGAACTCGTTCAGGAAATATTGACCCTGCTCTAATTCCATTTATCATGGAAAAAACGGGCAAAACAGCTGATGAAGTTCTAGATGTGTTAAACAAGGAAAGTGGAATGCTCGGTGTTTCTGGATTTTCAAGTGACTTACGTGATCTTCAGGAGCAAGCAGATGAAGGAAACGAACGTGCTAAATTAGCACTAGAGGTATTTGCAAGCAGAATCCATAAATATATTGGCTCTTATGCTGCACGTATGCATGGTATTGATGCAATCGTCTTTACAGCGGGAATTGGTGAAAACAGTGAAAGCGTCCGTGCTAGAGTTTTAACTGGTTTAGAATTCATGGGAGTTTATTGGGATCCAGTACTAAATAAGGTAAGAGGTCAGGAAGCCTTTATTAGCTATCCACATTCACCAGTAAAAGTACTAATCATACCTACTGATGAAGAGGTTATGATTGCTCGTGACGTTATGCGTTTAACAAAATAAATGTATGCTGGACAAACTCTTATTGGGTTTGTCTTTTTTTATTGTCAATATATACTATGGTATAATACAGTTTAGTTAATGTTGGAAACGGAGGTTGAATATGCGGCTTTCAGGACGTGAATTACAAATTCTTACGGAAATCGAAAAATGGTCAGAGCAATTGCGACATGAGCAAACAGATTTTGAAATGACGTATGATAAGTGGCTAGATCATTCGTTAAACCTGATTCCTGAGAACATTCGAACGGAGTTCTTTTCAAAACTTGATAATTGGTTATTTCATTTACATGCAATTCTCCAAGGGTCTCAGTTTCAAATGGACGCACGGGAAAGACTGATTCGTTCGGCACGTATTTTTAACGAGGACATTGAGGATATACCTGATTTAAAAGAACTAGCGATTGACCAACTTACATACCTATCTGAAAACCAGATTGCAAAGCACCGTCTCTACTCTTTTGCACACGGAGGGTTAACTGGGACTGGTGGATTTCTATTACTTGGAACAGATATACCTGCGATAACAGTTATTAACTTACGTATTGTCCAATTAGTTGCGATGACGTACGGGTATGAAGTCAACACACCGTATGAGATGATGACCTCGTTAAAGGTTTTCCATGCGGCTACTTTACCAAAACGAATTCGTTACCAAGGATGGGAATCACTTGTAGGGGAAATTGATGGAACAAGTCAAAATCATTACTTTTATCAAGGTTCAGAAGACTTAACTGATGAAACATGGCTTGAACTCCCATTGAAACATATCATAAAGGCAATTACCATATCAGTTCTTCGAAAAAGAATGATTCAAGGGATTCCCCTTATAAGCATGGCAATCGGTGCGGGTATGAATTATCAACTCACGAGACAAGTGAGTGATTTTGCTCATAATTATTATCGTCTGCGTTTTTTGAAGGAAAAGGAGTCTTAAGAAATGAGTGTTCATGAGCATAAGAAAGTAACATCTTCCTCAATTAATTGTAAAGTTATTACAATAAGTGATACGAGAACAAAAAAAAATGATAAGAGTGGTCAACTAATGATTTCTCTACTTGAAGAGAATGGATTCACCGTTAAGGAATATGAGATTATCAAGGATGAGACCACAAGTATCGAAGAAGCAGTTAGAAGAGGGTGTACCAATAAAGACATCGATGTGGTTTTAACAAATGGAGGTACTGGCATCGCTAAACGTGATGTTACCATTGAAACGGTGAAAAAATTATTGGATAAAGAAATTGTAGGGTTTGGTGAATTGTTTCGCATGCTTAGCTATACGGAAGATATTGGGTCGGCAGCAATTCTTTCAAGAGCTATTGCAGGTGTATGTAATGATACAGCTATCTTTTCAACACCTGGTTCTTCTGGAGCGGTAAGACTTGCAATGAAAAAATTAATCCTGCCAGAACTCACTCATGTCATAAGTGAAATAAAGAAAGATATCAAAAAGGTCTAATCCATGTCGTGATTAGACCTTTTCTATTGGTGCATTCTATTCGTTATTCCTTGATTCAATCTGTACCAAATCCATAAATCATTAATGATTGAAGCGCATTCTGATATCTCATTGTTTAGTTCACACGACCGCGAGAAATCACTTTCATTGCCAAGCTGTTCTTGTTTATCATTAATAATTTTTTCAATCTCTGCAATTCGATCAGGAATATGTCCTCGGATTTGTTCCCACATGTACAATATATGCTGTTGCGTCTCCTCCGTATAATCTTCCCACTCTTGCTCTAACAAAGGCAGTGAGATCCCAAGTCGCTTATCATATTGAAAATAATCACCCATACTATCTCCCCTTTATCTGACTTGCTCTTATTTTACACTACTACCACTTTACAAGAAATAGTAAAAATTTTTTTCATTTTTTTCCTAAATTTCTATTGTAAAAATCGAATTGAGTTGCTATATTTATACATTATAATTGTATAATTATAAAATTAAATGAATTAATATTCGAAGGGAAGATCCAACATGAGCAAAAAGAAAGTTGTATTAGCATATTCAGGCGGCCTAGATACAAGCGTTGCCGTTAAATGGTTACAAGAGCAAGGATATGAAGTTGTTGCTTGCTGTTTAGATGTTGGTGAAGGGAAAGACCTTCAGTTTATAAAAGAAAAAGCTATAACAGTTGGAGCTGTCTCTTCATATATAATTGATGCGAAAGAAGAATTTGCGAATGATTTTGCTCTAGCTGCTTTGCAAGCACATACACTTTACGAAGGAAAGTATCCTTTGGTTTCTGCATTATCTCGTCCGTTAATAGCGAAGAAATTAGTTGAAGTCGCAGAAAAAGAAAATGCTGTTGCAGTGGCACATGGTTGTACGGGTAAAGGTAATGATCAAGTACGCTTTGAAGTCTCGATTAAAGCATTAAATCCTGAACTCGAAGTATTAGCCCCAGTTCGTGAATGGAGTTGGTCGCGTGAAGAGGAAATTGAGTATGCCAAAAAGAATAATATTCCTATCCCAATCAATTTAGACAGTCCGTTCTCTATTGATCAAAATTTATGGGGACGAAGTAATGAATGTGGAATTTTAGAGGATCCTTGGGCAGCACCACCAGAGGAAGCGTACGAATTAACGGCACCTCTTGAACAAACACCTAATACACCAGACATAATTGAAATTGACTTTGTTCAAGGTGTTCCAAAAGCAATTAACGGTCAGCAATATTCCTTATCCGATTTAATTCTAGAATTAAATCAAATAGCAGGAAAACATGGAGTAGGCCGTATTGATCATGTAGAAAATCGTCTTGTAGGTATTAAATCTCGTGAAGTATATGAATGTCCTGGAGCAATGACATTAATTAAGGCACATAAAGAGTTAGAGGACCTAACGCTTGTTAAAGAAGTAGCCCATTTCAAACCTGTCATTGAAAGCAAGCTTACCGAATTAATTTACAATGGCTTATGGTTTTCCCCATTAAAAGATGCATTATTAGGTTTCTTAAAAGAAACACAAAAACATGTAAATGGAACTGTACGAGTTAAACTATTTAAAGGCCATGCAATAGTTGAAGGTCGCAAATCTGATAATTCATTGTACGATGAAAAACTAGCAACCTATACATCTGATGATGAATTTGATCATAACGCAGCAGTTGGCTTCATTTCATTATGGGGATTACCAACAAAAGTGAATAGTATTGTAAATAACACTAAGAAGGTAAGCATATGAAGAAGCTCTGGGGAGGAAGATTCACCAAAAGCGCAGCTGAATGGGTCGATGAATTCGGTGCATCCATCTCATTTGACCAAGAATTGGTGAAGGAAGATATACAAGGAAGTATTGCTCATGTAACAATGCTTGGTAAGTGTGGAATCATTTCTATGGAAGAAGTCGAAACGATCAAATCAGGACTTATTTCGTTACTGGAGAAAGCCCAAAATAATGAATTGGAATATTCTATTGCGAATGAAGACATTCATTTAAATATTGAAAAAATGTTGATTGACGAGATCGGCCAAGTTGGCGGAAAACTTCATACAGGACGTAGCAGAAATGACCAAGTTGCAACAGATATGCATCTATACTTGAGACAGCAAGTAAATGAGATTATTCAACTTGTTGAGGAATTGCAAAATTCAATAGTGGAACAAGCTGAGCAGCATGTTGAAACGGTAGCGCCTGGTTATACCCATTTGCAAAGGGCACAACCTGTTTCATTTGCTCATCATCTATTAGCTTACTATTGGATGCTTGATCGTGATAAAGAGCGCTTAACGGATTCGTTAAAACGAATCAATCTCTCTCCGCTAGGGGCAGGTGCATTAGCAGGAACTACCTTTCCGATTGACCGTCATTACAGTGCAGAGCTTTTAGGTTTTGACAAAATCTATGAAAATAGCATTGATGCGGTTAGTGACCGTGATTTTATCGTTGAATTTTTAAGTAATAGTTCCATGATCATGATGCATCTTTCACGCTTTTGTGAAGAGATTATCCTTTGGTCTTCTCAAGAGTTTAATATGATCGAGATTGATGATACCTTTGCAACGGGAAGTAGCATTATGCCACAGAAGAAAAATCCTGATATGGCAGAGTTAATCCGAGGGAAAACAGGACGAGTATACGGTAATTTATTTGGGCTACTAACTGTGTTAAAAGGAACACCGCTTGCCTATAACAAAGACATGCAAGAAGATAAAGAAGGCATGTTTGATACCGTTAAGACAATTAAAGGTTCCTTGAAGATATTTGCTGGAATGATCTCAACGATGAAGGTGAAAAAAGAAGTTATGGCAGTTGCTGTGAAAAAGGATTTTTCAAATGCAACTGAACTTGCAGATTATTTAGCTTCGAAAGGTCTCCCTTTTAGGGAAGCACATGAAGTCGTTGGCAAGCTTGTATTAACTTGTATAGAACGCGATGTTTTTTTAGGTGATTTACCACTTGAAATATTTAAAGAAGCTTCTTCGCTGTTTGATGAGGATATATATGAAGTATTGTTACCTGAGACAGCTGTAGCTCGCCGTAAGAGTGCTGGGGGAACAGGTTTTGAAGAAGTGCGGAAGGTATTACAAAAAATAAAAAATGCAAAAAAATCGTGAGGAATCACGATTTTTTTGTTTGCACTTCACTATATATTAAAGATCTTTTTCTGTTCGAACAACCATAACATCACATTTAGAATATCGTGTAATGCTTTCAGAAACACTGCCAATTAAGAATCTCTCGACTGCGCTTAATCCTGTTGCACCGCAAATGATCAAATCTACATGATGTTCTGGTGCAATATCTTTTGAAATTTTTATTTTTGGTGAGCCAAATTCTAATACGGTTTTTACATCCTCAATACCAGATTGATTTGCTAAATCCTCGTATTTCGCTAGTAACTCTTTTCCATATTCTTCTGCTTTATCTGTTAAGTTAAGATTGTAAGCTCTAATATCAGAAAACTGTTTCACATCGATAATATGGGTAATGATTAATTGAGCAGAATACCGCTTACAAACATCAATTGCTTTTTTTAATGCCCATTCGGCTTCCTTCGAACCATCCACAGCTACAAGAACTTTTTTATAGGTAACTAGCATTTTAACAGCCTCCTAAAATAAAGAAATGGACTATCTACTATCTACTATCAATATAACACTGCTTCCGCAATTGGATTTACACTAATATTGAGAAAAAAATGAACTTTTACTACAGTTTAATTAACCATTAATCATTGTCACCATTTTTTGTACATAAAAATAGGATAAAGAAAGGAAGACACATGCCTACTACTTTATAAAGGAGTGCAAAATTATGGGTTCATCTGTCTTTATTAATGAATCATTAGCACGACTTGTTCACAAACCAGCAAGTTCCTCAACTAAAGATCCAAATCAAACGATTTTCTATTCGAATTATGTATCTGAACATATTAAATTACAGCAAAAACATAACGAAACCATTAAGGAATATATAAAAAGCAATGACCAACTAATAAAGAAATTAGCGGAGAAACAAAAGGGACTTCAACATCAATTTTTTTCGCATGAGTTAACTCAAAAAAATAAGGAAGACCAGCTATCGAACAAAGTAAAGGAACAGAAAAATGTATTGGAGGTACTTGTTGGTTTTATGAGAAAACAGGAAAAGCATAATGAAACAACAGCCGAACAATATGGGGAACATAAAGAACAACTTGAGATCTTAGAGCGGATTGTCCAAAGTCAAGAAATCTTTAATCGAAAGGTTACTGAAAATATCAACCTTGTAAAAGAACAATTTGACCAAATCATTGCATCTCTTAAACAACATGAATTAAATAGTGAAATCATCTCAAAGCAGTTTGATAAGAAGGGTGAGAAAGAACAGGAAATTGTGGATACGATTGTGGAACAGAAGGAATTATTTTTCAAGGTATTAGAAAGTTTACAGGACAATAAAGAGCAATATGATATCCTATTTGATTATGTACGCAATCAAGATAATTTTAACCATAAATTGTTTGAATATCTCTGTTCAAAATTTGAGGAAGAAGAGAATGCAGTAAACTAAAAAGGACCTTAAAAGGTCCTTTTTGAGTAATTATTTTATGATAAGTTCCTTTGGGAAGCTTGTAAGTGTTTGAGCTCCATCAGCGGTGATGAGCATGTCGTCTTCGATTCGAACTCCGCCAATTTCAGGAACATAAATGCCTGGTTCAATCGTGAAGACCATCCCCTTTTGTAATGGCATATCATTTGTTTCATTCATAGAAGGGAATTCATGAACATCAATACCGAGACCATGACCAATTCGGTGGGTGAAATATTCACCATATCCAGCATCAGAAATGATAGAACGTGCTGCAATATCGATGTCTCCAACCCTAGTTCCTGGTTTACATGCTTGAATCGATGCTAATTGAGCCTTTAAGACCGTATCATAAACCTGACGTTGGTTCTCTGAAATGTCGCCAAATACAACTGTTCTTGTGATATCAGAGCAGTATCCGTCAACAATTACCCCTAGGTCAAAAAGAACAAAGTCCCCTTTTTTGATTGTTTCTAAACCTGGTTTTCCATGAGGAGCTGCTGTTTTTAATCCCGTTAATACCATAGTATCAAAGGACATTTGGCGAACTCCTTTTTTCTTTAATTCAAATTCAAGTGTTGCAATTATATCTAATTCTGATTTACCTTCAGCAATAGCTTCTACTCCCACTTCAACTGCATAATCAGCTAATTTTGCTGCTTCTTGAAGGATAGAAATCTCTTTTTCATCTTTAATCATCCGTAAAGTGTTTAATTTGTCTTCAGCTGAAACAAAAGTTGCAGAAGGAAATAATCGTTGTAGTTGCTCAAAACGTTCAACATTTAGGTGTTCTTTTTCTAGTGCTAAAGTAGATACAGTCACATTGCGTTTTGCAAGAGAACGTTGAATTAGTTGCCAAGGATTGTCAGTATCATTATAACCTATGATTTCATATTGCCAGCCAGCATTTTGGGCTTGGGCAACCTCCATCTTTGGACAGATTAAAATAGGCTCTTCATCTTGAAAAACGAATAACCCAAGAAGTCTTTCATGTGGATCCGTATAAAAGTTTGTTAAATAAAATACGTTTGGAGTAGATGTAATAAAACCTGATGTTATCTCTTTTTCCTTTAACCATTTAGAGAGTTGTTGTAATCGTTGATTCATCCATGACACTTCCTTTTTATTAGCGGCTGTATTCATTAACCTTGTTGTTTTTTATACGATTGATTTACGCTTTAGACGAAGTTTTCCGCTTCAATCAATTGGTTTTCACTCGTATCAAAAGCAACATCCTTTAGAATAGCCTTAATGATAAATAAAGAGTAGCAATTAAAAGAAAAAAAGTAAACCGATGTGTAGAATCATTCAAATTTGACGGTTTGCTTTTCAAAAGAACAGGGAATAAAAAGAAGGAAAGTAAACATTGAACAAGAAGTAATATACTGTAGGTATATATTAATTTAAGCAAGGGGAGATACATATGAAAGTTTCCTATCATGGACATTCTGTAGTAAAAATAAAAACAGGTGGTAAGACAATCATCATTGACCCTTTTATTACAGGTAATCCGAATACAGATCTGCAGGCTTCTACAGAAAAAGTAGATGTTATTTTACTGACTCATGGCCATGGTGACCATGTCGGGGATACTGTGGAATTGGCAAAACGTAATTCAAGCCTTGTCGTAGCCCCAAATGAACTTGCAGTCTATTTAGGTTGGCAAGGATTGAATGTTCATCCGATGCATATCGGTGGTGCCCACCAATTTGACTTTGGTAAAGTAAAATATACGCTTGCATTCCATGGTTCAAGCGTTGAAATACCAGAGAAACAGGAATTTATTTATACGGGAATGCCAGGTGGAATCCTATTTTCAGCAGAAGGTAAGACAATCTACCACGCTGGGGACACAGCATTATTTTATGATATGAAATTAATTGGTGAACTTAACGAGATTGACATTGCATTCTTGCCGATCGGCGATAATTTCACAATGGGACCAGATGATGCACTTATTGCTGCAGAATGGCTAAAAGTAAAAACAGTTGTACCAATCCATTATAATACATTCCCAGTAATCGAACAGGATGCGGATGAGTTTGTCTCCAGACTAACGTCTAGCGATGGCAAGGTATTAACAGCAGGAGACGTCATTGAATTATAACTCTCTAATAAAGACGTGAGGATTCACGTCTTTTTTGCTTGCTTGCTTCATATATTGATACAAGCATAGGTAAAGGGGGAAAAGGTATGCATAATAGATTATTACTTTGTTTATTACTTTGCGGTGTATTACTTTATTATGGGGTACCACGACTAAACATTGAGGCAGGAGGTTTGGAAGGAGCCTTTGCAATTTCGTGGCTTGTTTTTGCTTTTATTGTGGTTAGTGGGAATCTTATTGGTTTATTATATAATCCAAAATTAACACAGAAACGAACTAGTCCACAAACTGGAACCGCAAAACGACGCCAAAGAATGCGACAGTACTAAATCTGTAGTATTTGATTTAACTAGATCATTAACGAAGCCATTCGTTATTACAGGCATTTCCGAACTAAGAATGATAGACTAAGCACACTATGTTTTATGGACTCATTTTTGTATCCTATATTGTATTGGTTTAATCTAGGCAGAAATGCTTAGTTGTCATTAGATAAAATTGAATAATATAGGCTTCGCCCGTATAATGGAGGTAAGAAAATACGTAAATGTAGATAGTATGATTAGTAGAGGGTGAAGAGCTTGGCGACAAAGCATGAGCAAATTTTACAGTATATTGATACACTTCCAGTTGGTGAGAAAATATCAGTTCGACAAATTGCAAAGGAAATGAAGGTAAGTGAGGGAACAGCTTATCGTGCGATTAAGGATGCTGAAAATAAAGGATATGTAAGTACCATTGAACGGGTCGGAACAATTCGGATAGAACGCAAGAAAAAGGAAAATATTGAAAAGCTTACCTTTGCGGAAGTTGTCAATATTGTTGATGGACAAGTGCTAGGGGGAAAAGCGGGGCTACATAAAACACTCAATAAATTTGTTATCGGCGCAATGAAGCTAGAAGCTATGATGCGTTACACTGGTGCTGGTAACTTATTGATTGTCGGAAACCGAACTAAGGCACATGAATATGCATTAAATGCAGGAGCAGCCGTACTCATAACGGGTGGTTTTGATACGGATGAGCATGTGAAAAAACTTGCGGATGACCTACAATTACCAATTATCTCAAGCAGCTATGATACCTTTACAGTTGCAACCATGATTAACCGTGCAATTTATGATCAGCTCATTAAGAAGGAAATAGTTTTGGTTGAAGATATCTTGACACCAGAATCTGAAACAGTCAGCCTTCGTATTACTGATAACGTCGAGAAATGGTATGAGCACAATGCTGAAACAGGCCATGGCCGTTACCCTGTTATTGACCATCAATCAAAGGTTGTTGGTATGATTACATCAAAGGATATCATGGGGCAGGATCCAAGTACTTCTATTGAAAAAGTGATGACAAAACAGCCTATGACTGTTAATGGGAAAACCTCTGTTGCATCCGTCTCACATATGATGGTGTGGGAAGGAATTGAAATGCTTCCTGTCGTGGACGAGTCTAACCGTTTGCAGGGAATCATCAGTCGCCAGGACGTATTAAAGGCCTTACAGATGATTGGGCGTCAACCACAGGTGGGAGAAACAATTGACGATATTGTCACAAATCAAATAATTGACATTTCAGCTGATGGTGCCGCAATTTATCAATGTGAAGTGACACCACAGATGACCAACCATTTGGGAACCATATCCTACGGTGTGTTTACGACAATTGTCACCGAGGCTGCCAATCGAGTGTTAAAGACGTTTAAAAAAGGCGATTTGGTTATTGAGAACATGACTGTGTATTTTATGAAACCTGTTCAACTTGACAGTATGATGGAAATCCATCCAAGAGTACTAGAAGTGGGAAGAAGGTTTGGTAAGGTTGATGTTGAAGTTTTCAATGGTGGAGTTGTTGTAGGAAAAGCCATGATGATGGCTCAATTAATCGAAAGATAAAAAAGAAAAGCGCAGGGGCGCCTGAAGCTTGACAAAGAAAACTACATACGAAATTTTACACTACCTATCTTTTATAATTTAAAAAGAGACGCTTCTTGCGTCCCTTTTTAAATTATCCCTGTTGTTCAGCTTCTTTTATAACAAATGGAAGGTAATGCTTGTATGCACGGAAACCAGCCCAAACACTACCGCTACCTACTAAGATAAGTACAGTCCCAATTACATAAGAAACAGTAGATGGGTGTACAAAATAAGTATTTAAACCAAATAGAGCAACAAATAGTCCTAGCGCCATACTAGACTTTGCAGAGAGCCATTGTTTTTCAATTGGACGTCTTGTACGAAAGTATTTTGTTTTATAATAAAAATAAAATACAAGTGAAAAAATGATAAACACAACAAGTATTTGCATATGAAGTTTCCTCCAGTTCTAAATTGCTAATCCTATTGTAACGCAGAACATTATAAAAATGCTAGTACATAGAATGTGTATACTTCGTGAAGATTTTAAATAAAAATACGTGTTCAAAAGAAAGATGAAAAGGACAACGTCGACATAACAAGTATATTTTGATGACAATTCCCCATTCTGCGTCGAAGGTTCATGAGTGGTGCAGCTACGACTACCATTATCGTATTTACAACAATACGAAAGGGCGAAAGCAAGCCAGTTGGCTTTCACAGGGCGAGGGGACTTTGGAGATCTACAAAGGAAGTCGAGGCTTTTATATCGATCTGTCATCTCACCGTATTTTATGAACATCCTTAAAAGGGGGAAAAACATGATTCAAACTATTCTAGATACAATTACCGAATTTGATACGATTATCATTCATCGACATGTACGTCCTGATCCAGATGCGTATGGTTCACAATGCGGTCTTGCAGAACTACTAAAAGCCTCTTTTCCGACAAAGGAAGTATTTGTCGTTGGTGAGGATGAGCCCTCTTTACTTTTTTTAAAAGAAATGAATCAAATTCCTGATGAAGTGTATGAAGAGGCATTGGTAATTGTTTGTGATACAGCAAATCAAGGCCGAATTTCTGATGGGCGATATAATCTTGGAAAAAAGCTCATAAAAATTGATCACCATCCGAATGAAGACCCATATGGAGATCTTTTATGGGTAGATACAAATGCTAGTTCATGTAGTGAAATGATTTATGAACTATACTTACAAGGAAAAGAGCGGGGATTCACTCTAACAGAGGAAGCAGCGAGACTTCTTTTTGCAGGAATTGTTGGAGACACTGGACGATTTTTATTTCCTAGTACAAACCCAAAAACATTCAAATATGCAGGAGCATTAATAGAGTATGGGTTTGATTTTCCCAATGTTTACGAAAATTTATATAAAACAAAGGAAAATGTAGCACGACTCAGTGGTCATGTTTATCAGAATTATAAAGTGACAGAAGAGGGTGTTGGGTGGATGGCGCTCCCAAAGGAAATTTTACAAGAATATAATGTAACACCTTCAGAAGCGTCACAGCTTGTAAGTCAATTGGGTAATATTGAGAATATCAAAGCTTGGGTGTTTTTCGTGGAGGAAAGCGATCAAATCCGTGTTCGTTTAAGGTCTAAGGGACCTATCATTAACGAAGTAGCAAAAAAATATAATGGTGGGGGGCACCCATTGGCATCTGGAGCTACCATATACACTTGGCAAGATGTCGATAAAGTGGTTGCTGATTTACAGATTGTTTGCAATGAAGAAAAATAAAGAAATAAAGTCGCTCCTCAGGTGTGCGACTTTATTTAGCTTTCAAATTTTACAGGGATAAACCATGAACCCAGTTCAGTTACTTCTTCAACGACATTGATGTTTAATGCTTGGATTTCCTTTTTGAGTGCAATGACGATATCTGGGGATTCAGCATAAGCGGAGTATCCATTTTTAATCCGTGCCATTTTTTCATTTACGAGCTTTCTACGGTTAATATACATAATTTCCCTCCTATCTATGTTTTATTTTATTTCATTTCTGCCTAAAAATGCTATATGTTTTTAAAATTTTCTAAATATTGAAATGATATTGTAACAAAACGTTCACATGTTTCTGAATTGGATGTAACAATCAGCCTACGTTCTAAGAAAATCTCAGTGCATTTCCGAAGAGTCACAACAATCTGCTCCAACCAATTAGGGTTTATACAATAAAACGCTAGATAGCCTAGAGAATAGCCAAAAAATTAAAGCCTCCATAAAGGAAGCTTAATTAGTCTTAGTTTACAAGTTCAATATTAAGTGAAATTTCAAGTGTTGTATCAACAAATACCGTGTGAATTTTGAGTTTATATGTTTTATCGTCCAATTCGTAGTCTCGATTCTCAATAGTCCTGTATAAAAGTTCTTTGCTTTTAGATAAAGTTTGAATATCCTGACCAATTAAGGAATTAAGATCCTCTAACACAGCACTCTTGAGCATGTGGAGATCGAGTGAACTAAGATTGACATTTTTACGGTTTGCAAAGGTGATATCGAAATCTTGGATTTTAAGCTTGTTTTTATTTTCCTCATTAAGTTTTTTTGCGTCCTCAATCAGAATTTCATTACTTTTTTTTAGGTCATCAATTTCTGCTTCCTGTTCGGTTATATTTTGAATTTGTTTTTCTTGTAACACACCAAATTGATACAGAAAGATAAACCAACTTATTAAGGCACCAATTATAACACCTGCGAAAAACCGTTGCCAACCAGGTTTTTGATAATAGGTTGGTACTCTCATTAAGTGATATGCTCCTGTGTTAACCATTCAATAATTCTCCAACCAAACTGTGCTCCACCCATCGCGGATACAATCAAAAGAAATTGTTTAAATACGTCTTTTGTTTGTCCGAGAAAAATACCACGTTCAAAATTGTAAAATGCATCAAATGTTCCTCCAATAGCAGCAACAAGTGCCCAAATTTTCAACTTGCTGGCAACTGAATAAATCTCAGACAATGGCGCTTGTCCCGATATAAACGCTCCTAGCCCTCCTATCAGGGAGCCGCCTAATAGAACACCAAGTGCAATAAAAAAACTATGAATAAATGCTGGCATAAACGCATTGTTCATATCCATTAGGACACCTTCTTTTTTTGAAATGATAAGTTATTACATGTATATGGACAAACAGTAGATTCTATGAGTTTTGTTTTGATTGTTTTGTAATTAGGTCTATAATTAAAGTATCAAAAAGTACGAAAAAACATAAAAAAGGTGTGATTTCTTTGCCTTTTGTTCATCTTCAAGTTAAGAGCGCCTATAGCCTTTTATCGAGTGCAGCAAAAGTAGAAGCTTTGGTTGAAAAAGCAAGTAATCTAGGATATCAAGCATTGGCGTTGACGGATGATAACGTAATGTATGGGGCGATAGCCTTTTATAAAGAATGTAAAAAACGAGGAGTCAAGCCAATCATTGGTATGACTGCTTCCGTTCTATCGGAGGACGAACATAATCAACAACAAGCATACCCTGTCGTATTACTCGCGAAAAACAATAAAGGGTATCAAAATCTATTAAAAATAAGTAGTAGTATCCAGACAAAATCGAAGGCTGGCATACCTAGAAGATGGTTATCACATTATTGTAAAGGGCTAATCGGTATTTCTCCAGGTCGACATGGAGATATAGAAAAATGTTTAATGGCTGGGAATTATGAAGAGGCAAAAGTGAGAGCCCACTCATATAAACAACTATTTGAACAAGGTAGTTTCTATTTAGCCATCCAAAACCATGGATTAAGAGATGAGGAGGAGATAAACCAGAAACTCTTCCAAATGGGGGAAGAATTACAGATTCCCCTTGTAGCAACTAACAATGTTCAGTACATAGAGCAATCAGATGCATTTGCACATGAATGCTTATTGTCAATTAAGCATGGCACAAAACTATCAGATGAGGGTCGGGTAACTCTACCAACTAACGAATTTTACTTAAAAACTCCATCACAGATGACAGACCTTTTTTCTGATACTCCACAAATTCTTGAAAATACTTTACGAATTGCAGAACGTTGTAATGTGGAAATTCAGTTAGGTAAATTTGCCTTACCTAAATTTCCAGTTCCAAATGGGGAATCAGCTGGGGAATATTTATCAAGGGTTTGTTTAAAAGGATTGTATGAAAGATATCAAAAACCGACAGATGAACATCTGGAACGGTTGGAGTATGAACTTGAGATCATTAAAAAAATGCATTTTAGTGATTATTTTTTAATTGTTTGGGATTTTATGAAGCATGCTCATGAAAATGGAATTTTGTCAGGTCCAGGAAGGGGTTCGGCTGCAGGTTCACTAGTTGCATACGTGCTTCGAATTACAGATGTTGATCCAATTGAACATCAGTTGTTATTTGAACGATTTTTAAATCCTGAAAGAGTCTCAATGCCTGATATTGATATTGACTTCCCTGATAACCGTCGGGATGAAATGATTGAATATGTTTCGGAAAAATATGGAAGACTTCATGTTGCGCAAATTATCACGTTTGGAACATTAGCTGCAAGAGCTGCTTTACGTGATGTTGGAAGAGTTATGGGAATTTCACCTAAAGAGGCGGATTTTCTCGCCAAACAAGTTCCTAGTAAGCTAGGAATTACACTTCAACAAGCTTATGAAGAATCACAAGGGCTGCGCGACTATATTCAAAATATTGAAATCGGACGGAAAGTTTTTGAAACAGCTAAGAAAATTGAAGGGCTACCTAGACACACTTCTACACATGCGGCTGGGGTTGTGATAAGTGAACAGCCACTTACAGACTTGATTGCCATTCAAGAAGGTCATAACGAGGTATATTTAACACAATTCCCAATGAATGAGTTAGAAGAAATAGGCCTTTTAAAAATGGATTTCCTTGGACTTAGAAATTTAACACTCATTGAAAACATTCAAACACAAATTAATAGAAGCACTGGAAGGAAAATAGATTTATCGACTATTCCTTTAGATGATCAAAAGACGTTTGCTTTGTTAAGCAAAGGTGATACTACGGGTGTCTTTCAACTTGAATCGAGTGGAATGAGAAGTGTCCTTGCAAGGCTACAACCGAATAAACTGGAGGACATTGTAGCTGTTAATGCACTATATCGACCTGGTCCGATGGAAAACATTCCACTGTATATTGCTAGAAAACATAACCAAGAACCAGTCCAATATCCACATCCAGATCTCATCCCGATTCTTGAGAAAACATATGGGGTTATTGTGTACCAGGAACAAATTATGCAAATTGCTTCCAAAATGGCTGGTTTTAGCCTTGGAGAAGCAGACCTCTTACGAAGAGCTGTAAGTAAGAAGAAAAAAGATGTCCTTGATAAAGAGCGGGCTCATTTTGTTCAAGGTAGTTTAAAGAGGGGTTATAACGAAAAAACAGCAAACGAAATTTATGACTTAATTGTTAGGTTTGCTAATTATGGATTTAACCGAAGTCATGCTGTTGCCTATAGTATGATTGCGTATCAACTTGCTTATTTAAAAGCAAACTATCCCCTCTATTTTATGGCAGCTTTACTTACAAGTGTAATCGGCAATGATGAAAAATTAGGATCTTACATTCGCGAATCAAAACAAATGGGCATCGAAATTTTGCCACCTTCAATAAATAAAAGTTTTTATCCGTTTATTGTTGAGAAAAAGGCGATCCGCTTTAGTCTTGCAGGTATTAAAAGTGTAGGAGCAGCTGCCCTAAAAGAGATTATCGAGTCTAGAAAGGTTAAACCTTTCTCTGATCTTTTTGATTTCTGTGTAAGAACTTCGGTAAAAAGTATAAATCGACGCACAATGGAGGCATTAATTTGCTCAGGAGCTTTT
Organism: Bacillus nitroreducens; assembly: GCF_964021195.1. Classification (NCBI taxonomy): domain Bacteria; kingdom Bacillati; phylum Bacillota; class Bacilli; order Caryophanales; family Bacillaceae; genus Bacillus; species Bacillus nitroreducens. The sequence goes on from NZ_CAXHYI020000003.1 coordinate 2,188,731, forward strand.
GATGAATTTGGAGAACATCGTGCAACCCTATTAGCAACCTTAGACGTTGCACTAGAACATGCAGAACTTGTACGTCCAAAGGATGATGAAAATCAATTTGAAATGTTTTTTGAGGATGAATTTGGACTAAAACCGAAATATGTTGAGGTTAAACCATTTAAGGAAATGGAAAAACTCCGTTTTGAAAAGGAGGCTTTAGGTTTCTACTTATCAAGCCATCCTATTTCATCATACTCATCTTATTTAAAGAAAAATGGGGCCATTTCAATATCAGAGACTTCAATGTACCTACAACAAAATGTTGTGATCGGTGGATTCATCACGAAAGAACGTACCATTCGTACTAAAAAAGGGGAAGTAATGGCTTTCTTAACCATTAGTGATGAATCAGGTGAAATAGATGGCGTTGCATTCCCAAGAACATATACTCACTCATCTTCCCTTATCAAAAATGAAGCACTCCTATTATTCAAAGGGAAAATGGACACTAGAAATAATCAATTGCAGTTGATTATTAACCAGGTACAAGAATTACCTGAGAATGTGGACATGCCAGATGAAACGAAACTTTTCGTTAGAATGGAGAAAAAACATCAAGGGGATCAAGTTTATATTGTTCTAAAAGAATTATTAAAGAAATATCCTGGAGAAACTCCAGTTGTTCTTTACTATGAGGAATCACAAAAATTAATCCAACTTCAACCAGAGCTTTGGATTCAATCATGCCCAGAATTATTGAACCAACTGAAGGATTTACTGGGGGACAAAAATGTGGTGCTACAGTAACATCCCCCTTTACACGAACATCAATTATGTTATATTGTAGTAGAATAGAGATGTGGCCAGACCACTTAATTTTGCATGAAAAGCATTTATAAATTTACTAGTTTTAATGAAAAATGTTGGACAACATTTCTTTAATTTAAGGAGTGAGAAAGAAAATGACCCTAAGGGAAGAGGCTCTACATATTCATCAGATTCATAAAGGTAAGTTAGAATCGAAATCAAAAGTACCAGTAAAAAATGCAAAGGACTTAAGTTTGGCATACTCACCAGGAGTAGCAGAACCATGTAAGGATATTTATGATGATAAGTCCAAAGTGTATGAGTACACAATGAAGGGGAATATGGTAGCAGTTGTTACTGACGGTACAGCGGTGTTAGGTTTGGGAAATATTGGTCCCGAAGCGGCTCTTCCGGTTATGGAGGGAAAGGCTGTATTGTTTAAGAGTTTTGCAGGTGTCGATGCATTTCCAATTTGTTTAAATACAACGGATATCGACCAAATTGTGGAAACTGTAAAATTATTAGAGCCAACTTTTGGTGGGGTTAATTTAGAAGATATTGCAGCACCTAATTGCTTTATCATTGAAGAGCGACTTAAAAAAGAAACCAATATTCCAATTTTTCACGATGATCAACACGGTACTGCAATCGTTACAGTTGCAGGACTAGTAAATGCATTGAAACTTGTTGGAAAGAAAATATCTGAAATAAAAGTGGTTGCAAATGGCGCAGGTGCAGCTGGAATTGCTATTATTAAGCTCCTATATCGTTATGGGGTTCGGGATATCATTATGTGTGATTCGAGGGGTGCTATTTACGAAGGTCGTACATTTGGTATGAACGATGTAAAAGAAGAAGTAGCCAAATATACAAATCGTAATCGCCTCGAAGGAACACTTGCAGATGTTCTTAAAGGTGCAGATGTGTTTATTGGTGTATCTGTTGCGGGTGCCCTTACAGCAGAAATGGTAAAAAGCATGAATCAGGATCCAATTATTTTTGCAATGGCAAATCCAAATCCTGAAATCATGCCAGATGTGGCACTAGAAGCAGGTGCAAAAGTTATTGGTACAGGGCGCTCTGATTTTCCGAACCAAGTGAATAACGTACTTGCATTCCCAGGTATTTTTAGAGGAGCTTTAGATGCTAGAGCGACTCATATTAATGAACAAATGAAGATTGCCGCAGTAGAGGCAATTGCATCACTTGTAACGCCTGAGGAACTCCGACCTGATTATGTCATACCTGGACCATTTGACCCGCGTGTAGCTCCTGCAGTCGCAGCAAATGTAGCTAGGGCAGCCATGGAAACAGGTGTTGCGAGAATTACGGTAAATCCAGAAGAAGTGGCTAAACGGACAAGACAACAAGCCATCATTAAATAAAATGACCGAAATATTGATTGGATGAGATAATGTGACTTCTCCTAACTCAAAAGTTTACATTGAAATTGTAAAGCAAATTAGGTCCATCATTGAAGATGATGGGCTTTCCTCTGGGGATAAAATTCCATCTGAACGTGAGCTATCAGAGCGCCTTAATGTTGGCCGATCTTCTGTTAGGGAAGCATTGCGTTCATTGGAATTATTAGGGCTAATTGAGACAAGAAGAGGGGAAGGTACCTTTTTAAAAGATTTTGGTGACCATCAATTAATTCATCTTTTAGGTACTTTCATTATTCAAGGAGATAAAACAAAGGATGATCTCCTAGAAGCAAAGCAGGTGCTGGAGAAATCCAGTATTGAATTAGCTTGTCAAAGAATGGATAGTCAAAAGCTAGATGAACTACACGCTGTTGTAGAACATAAAGAATTGTTTTTTAGAATGATTGTTGAAGCTACAGGAAATCGATTATTAGTGAGAATTTGGGTCGTTCTAAATGAATTTGTTAAGTTTATTTATGAGAACCAGACTCATGGAATAAACCAAGAAGGTTTTGAAGAGTTATTGGCTGGAATACGTGAAAAGAATTCGGATAAAGCTTTAGCTGCCTATGAAAAAATAATCTTGTAGGAATTTGTCGCTTTTTTCAAGACATAATCCTACAAAAAATAGCCAGACAATGGAGTAAAGTATAAGTACTTGCTTTTTTGGCAACGAAAGGAGATATAGTATCCTTCTTTCGTTATACAACTATAGCTTTGAAACAAGCAGATAACTAGGTCAAGAAAGCCATTCTATATGAAACGTGTGAGGAGGTTCCTTTTTGATAAAAGACTTTTTTGTAAAAAAGAAAAAATATGCTTCAATCCCTTCTGTACAAGCAAGACAAGATGTTCCTGAAGGAATTATGAGTAAATGTCCAAATTGTAAAAAAATCATGTATACGAAAGAATTAGTGAAAAACGATAAGATTTGTATGAATTGTGACTATCATTATCAAATGACTGCCTATGAACGAGTAGAGAGCTTGCTTGATGAAGGTTCTTTTATTGAATTTGATAAAGACATGGTATCAGAAAATCCACTTGGTTTTCCTGATTATCTTGAAAAGATTAAGAAGGATCAAGAAAAAACAGGTATAAATGAAGCGGTTGTTACTGGAGAAGGAACGATCGATGGTAATCGCATTATACTAGCAATTATGGATTCTAGCTTCCGGATGGGGAGTATGGGCTCTGTAGTTGGAGAAAAGATAACAAGAGCCATTGAAAAGGCAATGGAAGAAAAGGTACCATTTCTGATCTTCACTGCATCAGGTGGAGCAAGAATGCAGGAAGGTGTTCTAAGTTTAATGCAAATGGCAAAAACTAGTTCTGCTTTAAAACTATTCAGTGATCAGGGCGGACTGATTATATCAATTATGACTCACCCAACTACTGGTGGTGTATCTGCTAGTTTTGCATCTTTAGGTGACTATAATTTTGCTGAACCTGGTGCATTAATTGGATTTGCTGGTAGAAGAATAATTGAGCAAACCATTCGTGAGGATCTTCCTGAAGATTTCCAAACGGCAGAATTTCTATTAAAACATGGCCAATTAGATGCGGTTATCCACCGTCATGAATTAAGGGATACTTTAGCAAATATAGTAGATATTCATATGAGCGGGGGTGCAGTTAATTGGTAGGGGAACTAGAATTTGAGAAACCAGTCGTAGAATTAAAGAAGAAGATTACCGAGCTAAAAGATTTTACAGCAAACTCAAAAGTTGACCTTTCTGACGAAATTTCAAAGCTTGAGACTAGACTTCAAAAACTGGAGAATGAAATTTATAGCCATTTAAAACCTTGGGACCGTGTGCAAATAGCTCGTCACCCAGAAAGACCAACAACCCTTGATTATATTGAACATGTCTTTTCAAACTTTTTCGAATGTCATGGTGATCGCTACTTCGGTGATGATGCTGCAATTGTTGGAGGAATCGCAAAGTATCACGGGCTTCCTGTAACGGTAATTGGACATCAACGTGGGAAAGATACAAAAGAAAATATCCGACGGAATTTTGGAATGCCGCATCCAGAAGGATACCGTAAAGCACTTCGTTTAATGAAGCAGGCTGAAAAATTTAACCGACCAATCATTTGTTTTATTGATACGAAAGGTGCATATCCAGGAAAAGCAGCAGAAGAACGTGGCCAAAGTGAAGCCATTGCTAAGAATCTGTTTGAAATGGCAAGTTTAACAGTACCTGTTATTTGTATCGTGATTGGTGAAGGTGGAAGTGGTGGAGCACTAGCATTAGGTGTTGGAAATCACATCCATATGCTTGAAAACTCAACCTATTCTGTTATCTCTCCTGAAGGAGCTGCGGCATTACTTTGGAAAGATGCAGGACTTGCTAAAAAGGCTGCCGAGACAATGAAAATAACCGCTCCAGATTTAAAGGAATTAGGAATTGTGGATGAAATCATTCCTGAGGTTAAAGGCGGGGCCCATAAGGACATTGCTGAACAAGCAACTTCCATTGACACGGTTTTACAACAGTCATTAAAGGGGCTATTAAAATTAAATAAAGATGAATTAGTTCAACAACGATATCAAAAATATAAAAAAATTGGTCAATTTACAATTGCTGAAGAAGAGTACATTGGAGTTCAGTAAAAAAAGACGTGCATCTTACACAATGTGTAGAGCACGTTTTCCTTTGTTTTTTATTCGTCCACGAAATCTAAATAATAGTAAATCCTCTAAGAGGATGCCACTGATGATTCAAAAGGAATTTTTTCGAATGTAAGATAAAAGACAGAAGGCCACTTCTTTAAGTGGCAATTCTTTCAAGTAACCTCGTGTGGGCCTTAAATTTGAGTATTCATAGAAAATTAGACGATACTATACATTAAGGATTTTCCCCCCTTTTTATAAATATTCCTTTATATTTTCGATTTTTCGTCAAAATTTCACACATTTCGTTTTATTTGTTATAATATCTTAGTTGTTTTAGTGATATATTAGTGTTATTTTATACATATTGCGAGAAAATACTATAACGAATGAATAATACAAAATGGGCTACCCAAAACCTAAGACGTATTTGAGAATAGTATGGAATACTAGTGCTTCATTATTATTTTTTACATAGAGGTGGAAATATGAAAAGAATAGGGTTATTAACAAGTGGTGGAGATTCACCTGGAATGAACGCTGCGATTCGTGCGGTTGTACGAAAAGCGATCTTTCATGATGTAGAGGTGTATGGAGTTTACCAAGGATATTCTGGTTTAATTAGTGGTCAAATTAAAAAATTAGAAATTGGGTCTGTTGGAGATATTATTCATCGTGGTGGTACAATGCTTTATACCGCTCGTTGTGAAGAATTTAAAACAGAAGAAGGACGTAAACAAGGAATTGAACAATTGAAAAAGCTTGGTATTGAAGGCTTAGTTGTAATCGGTGGTGACGGTTCTTACCGTGGAGCCCAAAAATTAACGGAACTTGGTTTTCCATGTGTGGGTGTTCCAGGTACAATCGACAACGATATACCAGGTACAGATTTTACAATTGGCTTTGATACTGCATTAAATACAGTGATTGATGCAATTGATAAAATTAGAGACACAGCTACTTCACATGAACGTACATATGTTATTGAAGTAATGGGAAGACATGCGGGAGATCTTGCATTATGGGCAGGACTAGCTGGTGGTGCTGAAACGATCTTAATTCCTGAAGTAAATTATGACATTAACGATGTTGTAGCAAAGCTTATCCGTGGCCATGAAAGAGGAAAAAAACATAGTATCATTGTTGTTGCTGAAGGTGTAGGCAGCGGAGTTGATATTGGGAAGAAAATTCAAGAGGCAACCAATTTTGAAACAAGAGTTAGTGTCTTAGGACATATCCAACGTGGAGGCTCTCCAACTGCAGCTGACCGTGTATTGGCAAGCCGCTTAGGTGCGAAGGCTGTTGAATTACTGCTTGAAGGTAAAGGTGGACGAGCTGTGGGAATTCAACAGAACCAACTAGTTGACCACGATATTATGGATCTGTTAGATCGTAAACACACGCTTGAAGAAAAAATGTATAACCTGTCACAAGAACTGTCAATTTAGACATAGGGATAATTCAATTTTGTAGTGTGGTATTCGCTTAAAGCGAGTTAGAGGAGGATATAAAATGAGAAAAACGAAAATAGTATGTACGATAGGACCTGCTAGTGAAAGTATTGAAAAATTGGTTGCTTTAGCTCAAGCAGGAATGAATGTAGCTAGACTTAATTTTTCACATGGTGATTATGAAGAACATGGTGCACGTATAAAAAATATTCGTGAGGCTTCAAAAATTACTGGTAAAAATATTGCGATTTTATTAGATACAAAAGGACCGGAAATTCGTACACATACAATGGAAAATGGTGCAATCGAATTAGTTGAAGGATCAAATGTCATCCTAGCAATGGATGAGGTAATTGGTACTCCTGAAAGGTTCTCAATTACATACTCTGGTCTAATGGAAGATGTTCAACCAGGTTCCAAAATCCTATTGGATGATGGTCTAATCGGACTAGAAGTAGTGGAAATTCACCACCAAAAGCGTGAAATTCTTACAAAAGTACTAAATAGTGGTACTTTAAAGAACAAAAAAGGTGTAAACGTACCTGGTGTTCGTGTGAATTTACCTGGAATTACTGAAAAAGATGCGAAAGATATTGTGTTTGGTATTGAGCAGGATGTCGATTACATAGCAGCATCATTTGTTCGTCGTGCTTCAGACGTATTAGAAATTAGAGAATTATTAGAAGAAAATAACGGGGAAGCAATCCAAATCATTCCAAAGATTGAAAACCAAGAGGGTGTAGACAACATTGATGAGATACTTGAAGTATCTGATGGATTAATGGTGGCACGTGGTGACCTAGGTGTCGAAATTCCTGCTGAGGAAGTACCACTCGTTCAAAAAGAATTGATCAAGAAATGTAATGCTCTTGGCAAGCCAGTTATTACTGCTACTCAAATGCTAGACTCTATGCAACGTAATCCTAGACCGACTCGAGCAGAAGCAAGTGACGTTGCGAACGCCATCTTCGATGGAACAGATGCCATTATGTTATCTGGTGAAACTGCTGCAGGTACTTATCCAGTTGAAGCTGTTCAAACAATGCATAATATCGCTTCCCGCACAGAAAGTGCTTTAGTACATCGTGAAATTTTATCTCAACGTAGTAAACTCTCTGGCATCACGATTACAGACGCGATTGGTCAATCTGTAGCTCATACTGCACTTAATTTAGATGTGTCAGCAATTGTGACTCCAACTGAGAGTGGCCATACGGCAAGAATGATTTCAAAATATCGTCCAAAAGCTCCAATCATTGCCGTTACTTCAAATGATTCAACTACTAGAAAACTTTCTCTAGTGTGGGGTGTTTATGCACAAACTGGAAATGTTGCAACATCTACAGATGAAATGCTTGATAACTCAGTAGAAAGTGCATTAAACACTGGAATCGTTAAGCCAGGTGATTTGGTTGTAATTACTGCAGGTGTGCCAGTTGGTGAGTGTGGAACGACAAACATCATGAAGGTTCATGTTGTAGGGAATACAATCGCTAGTGGACAAGGTATCGGTAGAAAGTCTGCGTTTGGTAAGGTTGTTGTAGCTAATACTAGTGAGGATGCAAAAACGAAAATGTTCGAAGGAGCTATCCTTGTAACACCTGCAACTGACCGTGATATGGTGAAGTATGTGGAGCAAGCATCTGCTTTAATCACGGAAGAGGGTGGTCTTACTAGCCACGCAGCTGTAGTAGGATTAAGCCTTGGTATCCCTGTGATTGTTGGCGTGGAAAAAGCAACCACACTTTTAACAGACGGACAAGATATTACAGTTGATTCATCTCGTGGAGTTATCTACGAAGGACATGCAAACGTACTGTAAAAAAGAGAAGGATAACCTTCTCTTAGAGTGTAGACAAAGTCAAACCTGACTTTGTCTACACTCATTTTTATAGGAAACACAAGTAAGATTCACGTTCCCAGACTGTCTTGATAACGCTTGTTAGAAAAGGCGCGCAGCAACTAAAGACGCGAATAGAAGTTGCCTTCATGAGCGGACGAGTGAGGCTAGCAATGAAGTATGCGAGCGTTTGTAAGCAATCTGAGAGAAGGGTAACCTTCTCTCTTTTTTCTCTAAAGCGCATATTTGCTCAAAGAATCAGTTTCTAAAAAGGTAGAATTACTTCGTAAAAGCGAGCAACTTATGCAAGTCTTGCAAAAGTGCTCGCACTTTTCTTCGTAATAACTACTCTTTTGGGTGTAGAAAACATATAATATAAGAAAAGCCTTCAAGTAAGGAGGACGAAATGAAAATTTTACTAGCTTTGTTCATCATCGTACCGGCTTTAGAAATTAGTGTTTTTATCCTATCTGGGAAAACCCTTGGAATTCCACTTACCATTCTATTAATCATCCTTACAGGGATTTTAGGCGCATGGCTTGCAAAGAAACAAGGGCTCGAAACAATTGGACGCGCTAGGCAACAGATGGAATATGGACAGGTACCAGGAGAGGCTATATTAGATGGCATTTGCATCTTTATAGGAGCTGTACTGCTGTTAACACCTGGATATATCTCTGATCTCATAGGGTTACTGCTCCTTATTCCTGGAACACGAAAATATGTAAAGCCGATTATAGCAAATTGGATTAGACGAAGAATTGATAAGGGAAATTTCACAGTTATCCGTCGCTGGTAAATTTAAATAACGCCATTGCAATTGCAATGGCGTTATTTTGTTTCCTTTCCGACAATAAAGGTCCATATTTCTTGAAATACTCCAGTTGTATATAAGGTCCTAATGATTACTGAGATGACAGGACCAATAATTAAACCGATAAAACCAAACAATTGAAATCCAACAAAAAGCGATATTAATGTTGCCAAAGGATCGAGTCCAATACTGGAAGAGAGAACTTTTGGTTCCATCACTTGACGCTGCACGATAACAACTAGATATAGAATGCCAAGTCCAATTGCTAACGGAAGATCACCACTAAAAGCGGAATATATAATCCAAGGCACAAAAACAAGTCCTGTTCCCAAATATGGAAGTAGATCAACAAGTCCAATTAATAAGGCAATAGTGATAGCGTAATCGACACGTAGGATTAATAATCCAACTAACACAATTCCAGCAGTAATCGATATTAATGTTGCTTGTGCTTTGATAAAACCGAACAATGCCTTCTTTAATTCTGTAATCACAGACTTACCACTTGTTCTTGCTTTTACAGGAATAAATTTTCTTCCCATTATGACGAATTTGTTCCAGTCCTTGCTAATAAAAAATGTTGCAAGCAAAGAAAATACGATAACAGTTGCCGCATTCGGTAACCAGCCTAAAAACTTGGGAATGTTCTCTAAGAATGTTTTAATAAATTCTCCAACATTTGTAGCAATTGTAGTACCAACATTGCTTATATTATCCATAATCGTCTGCTGTTGACCTTGATCCAAGTTATCAAACATACTTGTTAATCTTTCATATAAAGGAATAACTTGTCCAACAATTAAGTTTTCGAAATAGATGATGAGCCTTTCAAAATGCTGTGGAACTTCTTTTGCTAAATAATTTGCACCTGAAATAATTTCAGCAACTAATAAAGTTAGTAATCCCATCACGCTACCAAATACTAGAAAAATCCCTAAAAATACGGATAATCCACGAGGCATTCTTCCTTTACGCTCGAAAAAATTAACTAGAGGATTAATTAGGAAAGCTATTAATATGGCAAAAATAAACGGATAAGTCAATTTGAAAAGATAGTAACTTATGACAACTCCAGTGACTATTAATACAATAACCATTAGAAATCGAAGAAAACTTCGTACATAGTTAATATTCAAATTCTTTCCTCCCTAGGTATTTCCTACATATATTATTTTACAATCTCTATGAGTTCTTTTAAAGGAATACGAAGAAATAGCTGATAAAGTTTCCCGATTATGGAGAAAAAAATAAATTTGTGATATTATACGTTATGAGCGAGTGAAAATATTCGAGAAAAAGTTGAAAACGCTCCACAAATCAGACAGTCTAATTATTTGAATCTTTAATTGGGGAAAGCGACTCTGATACTTAGTGAAAAATGCCCTAATAGGAAGATGTTTTTGTGTAATAATAATTTATTAGGGGATATTCACCTCTTTTAATTCACAAAAGTCAGATTGTTTATTATAATAGAGTCGAAGGATATATCTTTTCTACATATTTTTCGATTTCACTTGCATGAAAGATTTGTATTGATTGTATAGTCACAATATTATTTTGTTATTTGTGACTTGAGCACTTATTTAAAAATGAAAGCATTTACTTAGCGAGAATTACAGTACTTAACTCGTATTCAAGTATAAGCAAAATGTTTTCTTTTTGAGCGAGCGCTCAGGTTTACCTCTTAAGATGGGGGTAGGGGAATATGAAAAAAGGAGAGGGTCATATGACGGCAACAAAGGGACTTGAAGGAATTGTAGCTACAACTTCTTCTATCAGTTCAATTATTGATGATACGTTAACGTATGCGGGTTTCAATATTGATGATTTAGCTGAAAATGCTAGTTTTGAAGAAGTAATCTACCTATTATGGCATCGCAAACTTCCAAATAAAGAGGAGTTAGCTGAACTAACGAAGCAGCTTGCTGAAAATGCAGAATTACCTCAGGAAATATTAAATCATTTCAAAACTTACCCAATTGATAAGGTCCATCCAATGGGTGCTCTACGCTCAGCTGTTTCACTATTAGGTTTATATGATGATGAAGCAGATGTCATGGATCCAGAAGCCAATTACCGAAAGGCAATACGCCTTCAAGCAAAAATACCAACAATCGTTACAGCTTTTTCACGTGTTCGTAAAGGATTAGAACCTATTGCTCCTCGTACGGATCTTAGCTTTGCAGCAAACTTCTTATATATGCTTAACGGCGAGCAACCAAGCGAGATTGCGGTAGAAGCTTTCAATAAAGCATTAGTTCTTCATGCAGATCATGAACTTAATGCATCTACTTTCACGGCTCGAGTTTGTGTTGCAACTTTATCAGATGTATATTCTGGTATTACTGCTGCAATTGGAGCATTAAAAGGTCCACTTCACGGTGGTGCAAATGAAGCTGTTATGAAGATGCTCACTGAAATAGGTGAGGTTGAAAACGCTGAAAACTATGTTAAAACAAAATTAGCAAATAAAGAAAAAATCATGGGGTTCGGGCACAGGGTCTATCGTAAAGGTGATCCACGTGCAAAACACTTAAAAGCAATGTCTCAAAAGCTAACATCAATTACTGGCGAACAAAAATGGTATGAGATGTCAACTAAAATTGAAGAAATTGTTACAAGTGAAAAACCACTTCCACCAAATGTTGATTTCTATTCAGCATCTGTGTACCATAGCTTAGGTATTGATCATGATTTATTTACACCTATTTTTGCAGTTAGCCGTGTTTCTGGATGGTTAGCGCATATCTTAGAACAATATGATAACAACCGTTTAATCCGTCCACGTGCAGAATATACAGGGCCAGGAATGCAAAAATATGTTCAAATTGAACAAAGAGGTTAATAAATCTGAATAATTATATTAGAATAGAAGAGTATTTCAAGAGAAATTTTCTCTTGAAATACTTCTTATGAATCTTAGGAGGTAATACTAGTGGCAGGAGAAAAAATTACAGTAACAAATGGCGTATTGAACGTACCAAACAACCCAATTATTCCTTTTATTGAAGGTGATGGAACTGGTCCAGATATTTGGGCAGCAGCGTCACGAGTATTAGAAGCAGCTGTTGAAAAAGCATACAACGGCGAGAAATCAATTGTTTGGAAAGAAGTTTTAGCAGGGGAAAAAGCATTTAACCAAACTGGTGAATGGTTACCAGCTGAAACTTTAGATGTGATTCGCGATTACATAATTGCAATTAAAGGTCCTCTTACTACTCCAGTTGGTGGTGGGATTCGTTCATTAAACGTTGCACTACGTCAAGAACTAGACCTATTTACTTGTCTACGTCCAGTGCGTTATTTTACAGGTGTACCTTCACCAGTTAAGCGTCCAGAGGATACAGATATGGTAATCTTCCGTGAAAACACTGAAGATATTTATGCAGGTATTGAATATGCTAAGGGATCAGAAGAAGTTGAAAAGTTAATCAACTTCCTAAAAACTGAACTTGGTGTTAATAAAATTCGCTTCCCAGAAACTTCTGGTATTGGTATTAAGCCAGTTTCTGAAGAAGGAACAAAGCGTCTAGTACGTGCTGCTATCAACTATGCGATTGAACAAGGCCGTAAATCTGTAACACTAGTTCACAAAGGTAACATTATGAAGTTCACAGAAGGTGCTTTCAAGAACTGGGGTTACGAACTTGCAGAAGAAGAATTCGGAGATAAAGTATTTACTTGGGCAGAATACGATCGTATCGTTGAAGAGAAAGGAAAAGATGCTGCTAACAAAGCACAAGCTGATGCTGAAGCTGCTGGTAAGATTATTGTAAAAGACTCTATTGCTGATATCTTCTTACAACAAATCTTAACTCGTCCACGTGAATTTGATGTTGTAGCAACAATGAACTTAAATGGTGACTATATTTCTGATGCGCTAGCTGCACAAGTTGGTGGAATCGGAATTGCACCAGGAGCTAACATTAACTACGAAACTGGACATGCAATTTTTGAAGCAACACACGGTACGGCTCCAAAATATGCTGGTCTAGACAAAGTTAATCCATCTTCAGTATTACTATCAGGTGTACTAATGCTTGAACACCTAGGATGGAACGAGGCAGCAGAACTAATTACGAATTCAATGGAAAAAACAATTGAATCTAAGGTTGTAACATATGACTTTGCCCGTCTAATGGATGGTGCTAAAGAAGTTAAATGTTCGGAGTTTGCTGATGAACTAATCAAGAACTTAGGCTAATTATAGATACAAGTAACTACCCTATATAGGGTAGTTACTTGCATATTGACGGATAGGAGGAAGTATAATGGGTCAATTTAAACGGAAGAAGATCTCTGTCATTGGTAGTGGTTTTACGGGTGCAACAACAGCTTTTCTACTTGCCCAAAAAGAATTGGGTGATGTCGTTTTAGTGGATATTCCCCAAATGGAAAATCCAACAAAAGGAAAGGCACTTGATATGTTAGAGGCTAGTCCTGTTCAAGGATTTGATGCTAACATTACTGGTACTGCTAATTATGAAGATACAGCTGATTCTGATATTGTGGTAATTACTGCAGGTATTGCTCGTAAGCCAGGTATGAGCCGTGATGACCTTGTGCAAACAAACCAAAAAATCATGAAAAGTGTTGCCCAGGAAATTGTAAAATACTCTCCAAATAGCTATATCATCGTGTTAACAAACCCAGTTGATGCCATGACCTATACAGTTTTTAAAGAATCTGGATTCCCGAAAAATCGTGTCATTGGCCAATCGGGAGTACTTGACACTGCACGATTCCGTACATTTATTGCCCAGGAGTTAAATCTATCAGTGAAAGATATAACGGGATTTGTACTTGGTGGTCATGGTGACGACATGGTACCCCTTGTTCGTTACTCCTATGCAGGTGGGATTCCACTAGAAACTTTAATTTCCAAAGAACGCTTAGACGCAATTGTTGAACGTACTCGTAAAGGCGGCGGAGAAATTGTAAGTCTATTAGGAAACGGAAGTGCCTATTATGCACCAGCAGCTTCCTTAGTTGAGATGGTAGAGGCAATTTTAAAAGACCAGCGTCGAGTTTTACCTGCAATTGCTTATCTTGAAGGTGAGTATGGGTTTGAAGGGATTTACCTCGGAGTACCAACAATTCTAGGTGCAAACGGAATTGAAAAAATTATTGAGCTTGAACTGACAGCATCAGAAAAAGCTGAGCTAGCTAAATCAGCAGCTTCCGTTAAAAACGTCATGAATATCCTAGCCTAATTATAAACTCTACAACAAAGATTCGGGTTATTTCCCCGAATTTTTTGTACACACAAAATGTAATCGCTTTCACTAAACTTTATTCATTCGTCATTTTAAACTATAATTAAGTGAAGCCATGCATGAAGTGTCAAGTTGCGATTTGAATCTGACTAAATATAGTTTAATCCTCAGATTTCTGGGGGAAGTTCCTTAGTCTGTGAGATCAAAGGCTAAAGATGTAATGTCTTTATGGCCCATTTTCTATGGGCCTAAAAACTGGACGTAAATACGCAAAGGCGCATTTAACTGGAGGTGCTACCTTTTTCATGTTATTAGGGAAAAAGCGAAAACTAGGAAGAAAGATTGATGAAATAACAGTTGGTGAAAAATTAAACCTTACTGAAAAAATCGAAGATAAAGATTTACTACTATATTTAGGTTTGACGAATGATGCGAATCCACTTTATATTCAGCATGATTATGCATCTCAAACCCCTTTTAAAAAGCCGATTGTTCCCACTGTAATGCTGACTGGAATTATAACTGCAGCAATTTCAAAATATTTGCCAGGTCCAGGAACTCATATTCTCAAACAAGAAATTGAATTTTTGCACCCGCTATATCATTATGCTACGATTCAATTTCTATTTGAAGTCACAAGAGTAAATTATCATGACCACACTGTCGAAATTTCAGTTACAGCGCACGATGAGGAGGAATTGCTAGCAATCCAAGGTAAATTACTGGTTTGTCCACCACATCGGATTACTCCCATGGAAGGAAATATACTCGAAAACTTTTAGAGAGCTTAGCCTCTCTTTTTTTGTTGTTCATGACAGACTATAAATCTTATTCTATAATGATTTTATAAAGAGAGAAAAATAATGATGGGGTTTATCTTATTTATTGGAGGAAGTCAATGAAGAAAAAAATACTGGTTGTGGAAGATGAGCGTTCAATCATTACATTACTACACTATAATCTGCAACAGGCTGGATACGAGGTTATTACTGCAATGGATGGAGAAGAAGGCTTGGAGAAGGCCTTGGCAGAACGGCCACAGTTAATTGTATTAGATTTAATGTTACCCAAATTAGATGGGATTGAAGTGTGCAAACAACTTCGCCAAAATAAGGTAGATATCCCAATCCTAATGTTAACAGCAAAAGACGATGAATTTGATAAGGTATTAGGTTTAGAGCTTGGTGCTGATGACTATATGACTAAACCATTTAGCCCGAGGGAAGTAGTGGCTCGTGTAAAAGCTATACTTAGGAGAACGAGTAAAATCGTTGATAATTCGGTGGAAGATCTTACAACATCTCAGTTACTCACGATAGGACCTTTGAAAATATTGCCAGAAAATTTCGAGGCATATTTTAATGAGGAGGCCCTTGAGTTAACACCTAAGGAATTTGAACTCCTTGCATACTTAGCGAAGAACAAAGGAAGAGTGTTAACAAGAGACCAACTTTTAAGTGCGGTTTGGAACTATGACTTTGCTGGTGATACAAGAATTGTAGATGTTCACATTAGTCATTTGAGAGAAAAGATTGAAAAAGATTCGAAAAGACCAAATTTTATTAAAACAGTGAGAGGGTTGGGCTATAAGCTTGAGGAGCCAAAGGTATATGAATAAATTTCATTCAAGGCTTCTTCTTGCAATTATCATATTAATTATTATTGTCTTTCTTTGCATGGGTTTTGTGTTAGGCCAATTTATTAGCAGTCTTATCACGAATAGTGCAGTACATGGATTACCAGTTGATAAAACAGTTCAGCAGGTTTGGATTGCGCTGTTTGTATGTTTAACAATTGCATTGGTCGTTATCTTATCTCTCATTGTAAGAATTACGAGCAGCTATACAAAACCAATCGATGCGGCTACAAAAGCGGTAAATGAACTCGCAAAGGGAGATTATCGAGCAAGAACGTATGAAGACTATGTAAGCTCGGCTGGACTATTAGGACAGTCAATTAATATCGTTGCTAGAAATATTGAAGATATGACGAAGTCCTATGAAATGCAACATGACCGCCTACATACCTTGATCGAGAATATGGGGAGTGGCCTTTTATTTATTGATAGCAAAGGTTATATCAATATTTTTAATCGTTCCATCAATGAGATCTTTTCATTTGAACAAGAAGATTTAAAGGGACAACTATATTATGAGGCTTTTACTCAGAAAGAAATTGTAAAACTGGTAGAAGAAATATTTATGACAGAGCGCAATCTTCGCAGACAAATCCATCTCAAGATTGGTAATGAACAGAAAGACTTTGAAGTATATGGCGCACCGATATTAGGAGCAAATGTGGAATGGAAAGGCGTAGTTCTTGTTTTTCATGATATTTCAGATTTAAAACGACTTGAGCAAATGCGTAAGGATTTTGTTGCAAATGTTTCACATGAACTACGTACACCGATTACCTCCATTAAAGGCTTTGCGGAGACTCTATTAGATGGAGCAATGAATGACCGGGAAGTGTTGCAGGAATTTTTAACAATCATCTTAAATGAAAGTGATCGACTTCAAGTCCTTATTCAAGATTTATTAGATTTATCCAAAATGGAGAATAAGGGTTTTACACTTAATCTGTCACGAGTAAATATTAAGGAACTATTAGAAAATAGTCTGCGAGTCTTACAATCAAAGGCAATCGAAAGGGATATTCAGCTTGACCTTATTGTCAGTGATACAATAACAGAGATTGATGGAGATTCAGACAGACTAAAGCAAGTCTTCATAAATGTAATTAGCAATAGTTTGTCGTATTCTCCTAATGGAGCTAAGGTGATTGTGAAAACGACAGACTTCGAGGATTTTGTACGAATTGAAATTTCTGACACGGGGATAGGAATTGATAAAAGTGAGTTGCCTCGAATTTTCGAAAGGTTTTATCGGGTAGATAAGGCGAGAACTAGGAATTCAGGAGGCACAGGATTGGGGCTTGCGATTGTCAAACATATTATCGAGGCACATGAAGGAACTGTTCAAATAAATAGTCAGGTAGGGGAAGGAACTACTGTTACGATTCAGTTAAAAAAGTATATTTAAGTTAATTAAATGTTCTATTTACAAAAGATTTACAATGGAAACATATTCACTTAATATACGAATCGTATGATGTTTATGAGAACCCCTTCATTTTGGAGGCCAAACCTTTTTGACAAGGACAGTCATGTCCTTGTCATTTTTTTTACTAAATTGAAACCTTTTTATAATATAATCGTATAGAATATTGTAGAAATAGACTGAGGGGGGAAAACATGGTTAGTTTGAAACGAATATATACGATTGCAGGACTTAGTGTGCTCGTATTGATTTTAGGTGTAGCAGGTTTTACATCATGGTATACAGTTGATGAATCAGAACAAGCGATTATTTTAACTTTTGGGAAAGCAGATGAAGCTATTTCAGAACCAGGCTTACATTTTAAGTTACCATGGCCAATCCAAGATGTTGAGACATTGCCAAAAACAACATATAGTCTCCAGTTTGGATATGACCAAAAAGGCGGAGAAATTACAGACATACCAAAAGATACAAAGATGATAACGGGTGATGAAAATATTGTACTTGCAGATATGGTTGTTCAATGGCAAATAACAAACCCTGAGAAATTCTTATTTAACTCTCAGGACCCAGAGCAAATTCTGTATAATGCCACGTCAGCATCTCTAAGAAGTATTATTGGAAGTTCGAAAATTGATGATGCTTTAACATCAGGAAAGGCTGAAATTGAGGGAGAAGTAAGAGAATTATTAGTTGATCTCTTAGAAAAATATGATATTGGAATTTCAGTAACTGCAGTTAAATTACAAGATGTTGAATTACCAAATGAAGAAGTCCGTAAGGCATTTACGAATGTAACGGATGCCCGTGAGACTATGAATACAAAAATTAATGAAGCAAATAAATACCGTAATCAAAAAATGAATGAAGCAGAAGGGGAGAAAGCAGCGCTTATTTCACGTGCAAATGGTGATAAAGCGGCTCGTATTGAAATTGCACGTGGGGACGTAGCAACCTTTAATGCTTTATATAACGAATACGTAAAGAATCCTGAAGTAACTAGAAAACGACTCGTTCTTGAGACATTGGATCAAGTTTTACCAAACACTGAAATATATATTATGAAGGATGACGGCAATACGATGAAATACTTGCCAATTCGTCCTGCTGGAAGTCAAACGCAGGTTCCTCCTGTACAAACAGAAGGGAGTGGCAACCAATGAGTGAAAATGTAGTCGATTTCAAAGAACAAAAAGGAAGTTCGAAATTTAGCAAATATACAAAGGGTGGAATTGGCATCCTTATTATACTTATCCTTATTGGGATTGTTTTGGTAAATTTATTTATCGTAAGAGAAGGAGAGTATAAGGTCATACGACAATTCGGAGAAGTTGTTCGAATTGTTGAAGAGCCAGGTCTTTCCTATAAGATTCCATTTATCCAGTCAGTTGAAACTTTGCCAAAATACCAAATGATTTATAATGTGCAAGAGGCTGAAATTAATACAAAAGATAAAAAGCGAATGACGATTGATAATTATGCAATATGGCGAATTGAAGATCCGAAACAAATGATTTCCACAACCCGGACCGTTGTTAATGCAGAGGCAAAGCTTGATGAATTCGTCTATTCTGCAATTCGAACAGAACTTGGTAATTTGAACTATGATGAAATTATTAATGATGAGAAATCTGAACGTGGAAGTCTTAACGACCGTATTACAGAGATTGTGAACAAAAACCTTGAAGAAGATAAATATGGAATTGTGGTTACTGATATTCGAATGAAGCGAACAGATTTACCAGCGGAAAACGAGCAATCTGTTTATACTAGAATGATTTCAGAACGTGATTCTACAGCACAAGATTATCTTTCACGTGGGGATGCAAGAAAGAATGAAATTGAGGCACAAACGGATAGTGAAGTAAAAGAAATTATTGCGAAGGCACAAGCTGACGCTGAAGTTATCCGAAGTGAAGGGGAAGGAGAAGCAGCCCGAATTTATAACGAAGCCTTCTCTAAGGACCCAGATTTCTATAATTTATTCCGTACACTAGAATCCTATAAGACGACAATTGATGGAGAAACAGTCATTATCTTACCAGCAGATTCTCCGTATGCAAGAATGTTAATGGGGTTCACTGAATAAAGTCAAACTTAAATAAGAGGGGATTTTCTTGCCCCATTGATGTTAGTTGCGGCCCGCACGATGTGGGTCACAAAGACGTTGCCATAGGATGCGGCAACGTCTTTTTTTATTTGTTCGGTCCTTTATCCGTAGGTATCTCTCACCTTTGATGTTTTAATGAGTTCCCTAACGGAGAGTTGAGTGACGTACTAATAGTTGGAGTGGAATAGTCAATAGTCGTATTTTCTATTTATGTTCAATACATGTTAAAATGAACAATAGGAAATGACGGCTATTTTTTTGGCACCAAGCCTGGTGGCCCAATATTGTCGTAGAAAGGAAGAGTTATTCTTGGATAAAAAAATTGTCTTAGTAGATGGAAATAGTATAGCGTATCGGGCATTTTTTGCTTTACCACTGCTTAATAATGATAAAGGTGTACATACAAATGCCATTTACGGCTTTACAATGATTTTGAACCGTATTCTTGAACAAGAAAAGCCATCCCATATTTTAGTAGCCTTTGATGCAGGGAAAACAACGTTCAGACATAGTACTTTTAGTGAATATAAGGGAGGGCGCCAAAAAACACCACCTGAGCTATCAGAACAGTTTCCTTTTTTGCGTGAGTTATTAGATGCATATCAGATTGCCAGATATGAATTAGAAAATTATGAAGCCGATGATATTATCGGAACCCTATCCTTACAAGCTGAAAAAGAAGGATTTGAGGTTAAAATTATCTCAGGAGATAAGGACTTAACGCAGTTAGCTTCCGATCGAGTTACTGTCGATATAACAAAAAAAGGAATCACTGATGTAGATTCTTATACACCAGAGTTTATTCAAGAAAAGTATGGGATCACGCCAGAACGAATAATTGATATGAAGGGTCTCATGGGGGATAACTCTGACAATATTCCAGGTGTTCCTGGTGTAGGCGAGAAAACAGCATTGAAGCTGTTGCATGAGTTCAATACATTGGAGGAGCTTCTTGACTCGATTGATAAGGTGGGCGGAAAGAAGCTAAAGGAAAAGCTGGAGGAACATAAAGAACAAGCTATTATGAGTAAAAAGCTTGCGACCATTCATCGTGATGCCCCGATTGAGATAGGGGTTTCTGACCTCGAATATAATGGATACGATGGGGATCAGGTGATTAAACTTTTCAGAGAGCTTGGATTTAATTCTTTACTCGATAAAGTAGAAGGAAGCGAGCAAAAAGAAGACAAGCCCCTGGAAGAGATCTCCTTTAAAATAGTAGATGAAATCACAGAAGAAATGTTAACAGATGAAGCATCTTTAATTATCGAAGTGCTCGACGAATCATACCATAAAGCAGATATTCAAGGCATTTCTCTTTCAAATATGAACGGGAATTATTATATCCCTACAAAGCTTGCTCTAGAATCCACAAGCTTTATGAATTGGGCAAAGGATAAAGCGAAAAAGAAAACGGTATTCGATGCAAAAAAATCAATTGTCGCTTTAAAATGGATGGGGATTGATTTACAAGGAATTGAATTCGATTGCTTAATTGCTGCTTATATCTTAAACCCTTCAGATTCGACAAATGATATTGCCGCAATTGCTAAAGGCAAGGGAATTACAGATGTTCAAACAGATGAAGCGGTGTACGGAAAAGGAGCTAAACAGCGCATACCAGATGAACCAGTTTTGGCCGAACATCTGGTAAGAAAGGCAGTAAGTCTTGCAAAATTAAAAGACCTATTTCTGCAAGAACTAAAAGAAAATGAACAATATGAGCTCTTCACAGATTTGGAAATGCCTTTGTCTATCATTCTTGCTGAAATGGAGTCAACAGGTGTAAAGGTGGATATTGAACGTTTAAAAGCAATGGGAGAAGAGTTAAAAGAGCATCTTCAGGAACTCGAACAAAGAATCTATGAGCTTGCTGGAGAAGAATTCAATATTAACTCCCCTAAGCAACTTGGAGTAATTTTATTTGAAAAATTGCAATTAACGGTGTACAAGAAAACCAAAACAGGTTATTCCACTTCAGCAGATATTTTGGAAAAGCTAGCTAAGGAACATGAAATCATTGAATATATCTTGCACTACCGTCAAATTGGAAAACTTCAATCAACCTATATTGAAGGCCTATTAAAAGTTGTTCATGAAGATACTAGCAAGGTTCATACTAGGTTCCAGCAAGCCTTAACACAAACAGGAAGGTTGAGCTCGACTGATCCGAACCTGCAAAATATCCCTATTCGACTGGAAGAAGGACGTAAAATAAGGCAAGCCTTTGTCCCATCGCAAAAGGATTGGTATATCTTTGCTGCTGATTATTCTCAAATTGAATTAAGGGTATTAGCACATATTGCAAACGACGAAAATTTAATCAGTGCTTTTACGAATGACTTGGATATTCATACAAAGACAGCAATGGATGTGTTTCATGTGGAGGAGGATGAAGTAACCTCTGATATGCGACGTCAAGCAAAGGCTGTTAACTTTGGAATAGTGTACGGAATCAGTGATTTTGGATTGTCCCAAAACTTGGGGATTACACGGAAGGAAGCGGGATATTTTATTGAACGCTATTTTGCAAGTTTCCCTGGGGTTAAAGAATATATGGAGGACATTGTAGAGGAAGTTAGGCAGAAAGGATATGTATCTACCCTCTTACACAGGAGAAGATATATCCCTGAAATTACGGCTCGTAATTTTAATGTTCGTAGCTTTGCAGAAAGAACGGCAATGAATACTCCAATTCAGGGAAGTGCAGCTGATATTATCAAAAAGGCAATGATTGATATGGCTAAGAGATTAAAAGCTGATAAGCTAAAAACAAAATTGCTTTTACAAGTACACGATGAATTAATATTTGAAGCACCAGAAGAAGAGATTGAAATATTGAAAAGAATTGTACCAGAAGTAATGGAAAATGCGATTTCCTTAAAAGTACCTTTAAAAGTTGACTATGAATACGGTAAGACCTGGTATGATGCGAAATAATTTGACATGAATCTGCAGGGGTTTTTACTCAGCTGATTCATGTAAGCCTCTGGTGGATGCCCGATTTAAAGATTTCACAAAGACTAAGTAGATATCTATTAAGTCGGGCTGCTTTATGCCAGATGTTTTAATAAAGGAGTGAATGTTATGCCAGAATTACCAGAAGTTGAAACGGTAAGACGAACATTATTACAACTTGTAAATGGAAAGACCATTGATAAAGTCACGGTATTATGGCCAAAAATAATTAAAAAGCCAGAAGAAACCGAGCAGTTTTGTGATGCTTTACGCGGTCAAACTATATACGATGTCGATAGAAGGGGAAAATTTCTAAAATTTATCTTGGATGATTATGTCATGGTTTCTCATTTGCGTATGGAGGGTAGGTATGGCCTATATAGCGAAGATGAACCTTACGACAAACATACCCATGTATTGTTTGCTTTTACAGATGGAACTCAGTTACGCTATCGCGATGTACGAAAGTTTGGTACGATGCACCTTTTTAAAAAAGGGGAAGAAGAAGAGAGTCTTCCTCTATCTCAATTGGGACCAGAACCCTTTTCTAAAGAGTTTACAGTGAAATATTTAGAAGATAAACTATCCAAGACAAATCGAAAAATTAAGGTTGCATTACTCGACCAAACAAGTGTAGTGGGCTTAGGCAATATTTACGTTGACGAAGCCTTGTTTAGAGCGGGCATATATCCAGAACGAGTAGCTAAATCTCTAAGTAAAAAGGAAATAAAATTGCTCCACCATGAAATCATACAAACATTGAATGAAGCTGTTGAAAAAGGTGGAAGTACGATTCGCTCTTATGTCAATACACAAGGTGACATTGGAATGTTTCAATTACAGCTATTTGTTTATGGGCAAAACGGCAAAGCATGCCAAAGATGTGGAACCGAGATCGAAAAAACAGTCGTTGGTGGCAGAGGTACTCACTACTGTCCGAAATGTCAAAAGAATAAAAAGATCTAACATAAGGCTATTACGGAGGAAGAGTAGGAACTGTAAACAAAAATAATACGCCACCATGCCTTGTTGACAAAAACTCACCCTATCATAGAAAGTTTAAAGCGGTGTTGCTGCGAGCAATTCATGATTGAATGAACAGTCCAGCAGCTAAGCAATGCGGATTTTACGTTAGTCAAATAAATCTGTAAATGCAAATACATAAACTAGATATACACTATGTTTCAGAGAAATGACGTAGCATTCAGACGCATCACCTTCAAATTTTTTGACTTTCTTGGACATTTCACATGAATTGGGCTCCAACATATACTATCGTAGCAATCGATAGGAAGGAGCTCTATAGGATGTCCCAATTCGCAACACTCATGTTATTAGCATTTGCTGTAAGCTTGGATAGTTTTAGTGTTGGATTCACATATGGAATGAGAAAAATGAAATTACCTCTTAAATCAATTATTACAATAGCATGTTGTTCAGCGGTAACGATGGCAGCGGCTATGGGTCTTGGTAATTCTATCTCACTTTTTGTATCTCCTACAATTGCGGATAGACTCGGTGGAATCGTCCTTGTGTTAATTGGGGCCTGGGTATTAATTCAATTTTTTCGTCCATCTTCCCAAGCTACTGAACAAAATGAAGAAAAAATGTTAGTAAATGTTGAAATAAAATCACTTGGACTTGTCATAAATATTCTAAAGAAGCCAATGACTGCTGACCTTGATAAATCAGGAACCATTACTGGTTTGGAAGCTTTTTTACTAGGTTTCGCCCTTTCGCTTGATGCTTTTGGAGCGGGAATTGGAGCTGCTTTATTAGGATATTCGCCATTCATAATGGCTTTGTTGGTTGCCGTGATGAGTTCACTTTTTGTTTATACAGGAATTAAGAGTGGAGCAATCTTTTCAAAGAAAAAGTGGGTTCAAAAGTTTTCCTTTTTACCAGGACTCTTACTCATACTAATTGGAATATGGAAAATTTAACAGGATATAAGGATAAGGAGATAAGAATACGTGGCAATCACTATAGGTTTAACAGGTGGAATTGCAAGTGGGAAGAGCACCGTTTCCCAGATGTTTAAGGATAAAGGAATTGTAGTTATCGATGCCGACTTAATTGCACGAAAAGTTGTTGAGGTTGGAGAAGAAGCCTACCTACAAATTGTTCAGTCATTCGGCAAGCAAATTTTATTACCTGACAAGACGATTGATCGGCAGAAGTTAGGTTCAATCGTCTTCCATAGCGAAGAAAAACGGTTGTTACTGAATTCAATTGTCCATCCTGCAGTTCGTAAACAAATGCTTAAGGAAAAAGAAGAACATATTCATAACGGAGAAAATACGATCATAATGGATATTCCATTGTTATTTGAGAGCAAATTAACAGCATTAGTTGATCGAACACTACTGGTATACGTCGATTATGAGACACAATTAACAAGACTTATGAGTCGGAACCAGTTAAGTGAGGAGGATGCTGTAGCTAGAATCAAATCACAAATGCCACTCAAAGAGAAAGTTCAACTTGCAGATGCGGTGATTGATAATAACGGTACAATTGAAGAAACTAAAGCACAGTTACATGATGTTTGTAGAAAATGGGGTATTATTTTATAAGTGAGAAAAACGGGCATCTCGATTACGAGATGCCTTTTTTATGTTTATCTTTAGTTGGAGATATTCGAAACATAAATAGGATGTATAAATGAACATTTTTCGTAAAAAACAAATAAAGGTGTTACATATATAAATTAATGTGTTATACTATTTGTGAAGAACAAGTATATAAAGTATAACATATATGTTGGAGGGGTTTTTTGATGAAGCCAAGAATCGCAATCAATGGATTTGGCCGTATTGGTAGAATGGTTTTTAGAAAGGCTATTATGGAAGATTCATTAGACATCATTGCAATTAATGCAAGTTACCCTGCAGAAACACTCGCACATTTAATCAAATATGATACAAATCATGGAAAATTCGAAGCAGTGGTTATTCCACAGGACAATTCATTGTTGGTGAATGGGAAGCGTATTCAACTGCTGAATTTCAGAGATCCGTTACAGTTGCCATGGAAAGAATTAAATATAGATATTGTGATTGAAGCAACAGGAAAATTTAACTCGAGAGAAAAGGCAGACCTTCATTTACAAGCTGGAGCAAGTAAAGTTATCTTAACTGCACCTGGTAAGGATGAGGATATAACGATTGTTATGGGTGTAAATGAAGAAAAATATGACCATGAAAAACATGCAATCATATCAAATGCATCTTGTACGACAAATTGTTTAGCGCCAGTTGCGAAAGTCATAAATGAACAGTTTGGAATTGTAAACGGTTTAATGACGACTGTTCATGCATATACAAATGACCAAAAAAATATTGATAATCCACATAAAGATTTGCGAAGAGCAAGAGCTTGTGCACAATCCATTATCCCTACTTCAACTGGAGCAGCAAAAGCATTGTCACTTGTATTGCCAGAGTTAAAAGGAAAATTGCATGGTATGGCATTACGTGTCCCAACTCCTAATGTCTCATTAGTCGATTTGGTAGTAGATGTTGAGCGGGATGTTACGATTGAAGAAATTAATGAGGCATTCATAACAGCGTCCATGGGACCTTTAAAAGGGATATTAGATTTTACAACCGAGCCACTAGTGTCCATTGATTTTAATACAAACCCACATTCCTCCATTATCGATGGTCTATCGACAATGGTTATAGGTGAGCGTAAAGTAAAAGTATTGGCATGGTATGATAATGAATGGGGATATTCTTGTAGAGTGGTAGATTTAGTGAAATATGTTGGAGAAAAAATCATTCATAAAACGGAAGCCAAAGTAGGTTAAAAATCCAAACCTTCCCAATTTACGGGAGGGTTTATTTTTGTCATTTTTTGCTTTAGGCTGTTTTCGCACTTATTGTTGCTCTTTAAGCCTCTTAGTTCATGGAAATAGAAGGTAATCCTGTTTTGATTTCTATTGCGGATGGACGATTTTCTTCGGGCGTGGACTTGCTTTCTCGTCTCGCAAGCTCGTACGCTTTTGGTTCGGCTCATGCTATTCTCACCAGATACTTAAGAACCTTCCATGAGTATTCCCAAGCACGAAGAAAATGTATTTTCAAGGGTCGCCACCCACCACTACAATCAAACAGATAGTTGAGGATACATACGTAGACTCCTGTGGAGCCTCCTTACTTCGTTAAAGGTTCAAACTATCCCAACTCAAAATCAATTTCATATTTGTAAACGGTATAAAAATATCGAAAAGTTTACGAAAAAACATCCTTTTATTTTATTAATTATTGTTGCTAAAAATATATAAACGAAGTATACTAGATTTCGTGAACTTCTTAAAAGCCTATGCTTTTGTAACTACTTAAAGGGTTAGGACCTCTTTGGACTAACTTTCCCCCGTGGTAGTTATGCTCATGCTTTACGCGAAGAACTCACCCGAAACTATTGTAAGAGGGGGAACAACAAAATGATGGAAACAATGGGACGTCATGTAATCTCAGAATTATGGGGTTGCGATTTTGAAAAATTAAACGACATGCAAGGTATTGAGGAAACGTTTGTGCAAGCTGCATTAAAGTCAGGTGCAGAGATACGAGAGGTAGCATTTCACAAATTTGCTCCACAGGGAGTAAGTGGTGTTGTCATTATTTCGGAATCTCATCTAACGATTCACAGTTTTCCTGAACATGGATACGCAAGTATTGATGTTTATACATGTGGAGATTTAGATCCAAATGTGGCTGCAGACTATATTGCTGAGGCACTAGGGGCACAGACACGAGAAAATATTGAACTTCCACGTGGCATGGGTCCAGTCCAAGTAAAGCCTGCACAAGTGAAAGTACTTTAAAAATAAATACGAATCAACTAAAATAGTAAGAGGTGTATATATACACCTCTTTTTTTACATTATCAATTCAAAAAAACATTATATAAATAAAATAGGAGTGGGAGAAATGGGCTTGAAAACGTTTTTTACAAATCATACAGAAACGAGAGACGAACATACGGACGAGCTTTTAAGAAGTCATTATTATAAAACAACGAACAAAAAAGCGATTGAAGCAGTAAAAAAGGTTATAAACAATATGGATGGATACCATATTAATTCTATATCAGAAGAACGTGGTGAAATGAGCATTACGATTAAAAAAGGTAGAAAAGCTTTTATTGTTGCAACCATCATCTCTGTCAGACCATTTGAAACTGCCGTTGATTTCGCTGTCACAACAGAAACAGTATTATTTCCAATCGACTTTGGCTACAGTCGAAAAGTCGTTTTGAAATTATATGAACAATTAGATAAGGAACTTCCACTCGTAAATCGTAAATAAATGAAAGCTTAATTAATGAGGGGAAACTCCTTGTCCTGAAAAAATCTTTCTTATAAGATAAATACATAAACTTTATTCAGCAGGAGTCTTTCTGTATATATGGTGAGATTATCGTAATAAAAGAAGTAAAGTCTTTGTATACATTTAAGTCTATGCCAAATAATGATAATACCTCAGGAGGATACTTCAGATTTTTAAGAGAATTTATGATGTATGTTTTTTAAAAATCTGAGCCATATTCGCCAAGGTGTATTTGATTCTCCTAAGAAGGGAGTTGTAACAAATGAGATGCCCTACTTGTCAACATAATGGAACGAGAGTGCTGGATTCGCGTCCTGTTGATGATAGTCGATCAATTCGAAGAAGGCGAGAATGTGAAAAATGCCAATATCGTTTCACTACATTTGAAAAAGTGGAAGAAATCCCGTTAATCGTGGTTAAAAAAGAAGGGACACGGGAAGAATTCAGCAGAGAAAAGATGCTACGTGGGCTTATTAAGGCTTGCGAAAAACGACCAGTTTCCTTGAAACAATTGGAAGATATTACACTAGAAGTTGAAAAAGAATTACGCAGTCAAGGGATTGCAGAAGTGAAAAGCGATATTATCGGTGAGTATGTAATGAATCATCTTGCTAAAGTGGATGAAGTGGCTTACGTACGTTTTGCATCTGTTTATCGACAATTTAAAGATATCAATGTATTTATAGATGAATTAAAAGAATTGATTAAAAGGGAACGTTAAAGGGCTTAGATACATTTTTAAGCTCTTTTTTAAACGATAAATGTGTGTTCAAAGTAGAGGGTGAAAAGGACCGAATTGACACATGCGTCTTTTTCGGCCCGATTTTTGAACAATCTCTATAATGAAATGGAAGGCCTTGATGAAATGGAGCATTGGAAGGAAATCGTACCAGTCGATCGCTATATCGTGCATGCTGCGGACCTATTGCATGATTATGACCGGAAAATTGTGTCTTTGCTTTACCAACCTCTAATTGGAATGAAAGCCTTCAGTCTATATATGACTCTATGGAGCGAATTGGAGCAAAACCGGCTATGGGGGGAGGAGAGTACCCATTATACATTAATGGCACTACTCCAAACGAACCTTGAAGATATTTATCGAGAACGATTAAAGCTTGAGGGGATTGGTTTATTAAAAACATTTGTAAAGTCTAGCGATGATTCTAGAAGCTTTATTTACGAATTGCAAGCACCTCTTTCACCAAGAGCTTTTTTTACCGATGGAGTTCTTAATGTTTACTTATATAACCGGCTTGGAAAAACAAAGTTTTTTAAACTGAAGCAATTCTTTTCGGATCAAAATCCGGATTTAGATACGTATAAACCGATTACTAAGACATTTAACGAGGTATTTGCTTCTGTAAATGTTTCGCAAATGATTTCTACTATAAGTGATGAAATGAAAAATAATCTTGAACAGGAAGATAATACAGATTTCATGGACCGAAGTCAGGATAAAAAATTAGTTATTGAAAATGAAAGCTTTGATTTTGATTTGTTTTTTGCAGGCATTTCAGATGTCATGATACCGAAACAATCCATTACACCTAAAGTGAAAGAAGCGATTATAAAACTATCCTTTCTATATGGAATCAATCCGATTGACATGCAAGGAATTGTCATGAGTGCCCTTGATCCAAATGAAAAAGTCGACATCGAACAACTGAGAAAAGCGTCAAGAGACTGGTATCAATTTGAAACAGGTAATGAACTACCTAGTTTGTCAGAAAGAATTCAACCGTTGTCAAATCAGACAATGACAAATAAAGTACCACAAACAAAGGAAGAAGAATTGATACAAAAGCTTGAAAGAATCTCTCCAAAAGAGTTTTTAATCGATGTATCTGGTGGTGCACAGCCATCTGTATCGGAATTGAAAATTGTGGAAGAAATAATGTTCAAACAAAATCTTCTTCCAGGTGTTGTAAATGTACTGTTGTATTATGTCATGTTAAAATCAGACATGAGGCTTACAAGGTCTTATATTGAAACCATTGCAAGCAACTGGGCGAGATTAAATATTAAAACAGTAAAAGAAGCAATGGAAACTGCCAAGAAGCATAATTGGAACGCTGATAAGAAATCCAACAAAAATAAAAGACAACCAATCCGCAAAGAATTATTACCAGATTGGTTAAAGCAAGATGACGAAGGTACAAAACAAGAAACCCCAAAAAAGAAGAAAATGCAAGATCCTTCGTTTGAGGAAAAGAAGCGCTTATTTGAGGAAAGATTGAAAAAAAATCAGCAGAAATCATAATTTCCTAATAGGGG
The DNA here is from genome assembly GCF_964021195.1 of Bacillus nitroreducens. NCBI lineage: Bacteria > Bacillati > Bacillota > Bacilli > Caryophanales > Bacillaceae > Bacillus > Bacillus nitroreducens. The sequence goes on from NZ_CAXHYI020000003.1 coordinate 2,218,622, forward strand.
GTGATTTATATGAAACCAATCCAAGATTCTTTAAGAAGACTTTCGAATCCGTCTGATTTTCAGCAACGCTATGAAAAAATTAAACATGAAGTATTAAATCATACAGACATAAGGGACTTTATTAATAGCCATCAAGATCAAATTACAAGTGATATGATTAATCGAAATCTTGTAAAATTGTACGAGTACATTAATCAGAGTAAAGAATGTAATAAATGTGAGAGTCTAGAAACATGTAAAAATATGTTGCAGGGTTATCATCCACAGCTTGAACTTAAAGGAAGTACAATCGATTTGAGATATGAAAGATGTCCGAAAAAGGTTATGCATGACGAGCGGATTAAATATAAATCATTAATTAAAAGCATGTATATTCCAAAAGATATTCTAGAAGCTTCCCTTGAGTCTCTTGAATTTGATGAAGGGCGTTCAGATGCCATTTTATTAATACAAGAATTTCTAGATAATTACGAACCTGGTAAACGAATGCAAGGATTATATCTACATGGGTCTTTTGGTATTGGTAAAACCTATTTTTTAGGGGCAGTAGCGAATGGACTAGCTCGCAAAAAAGTGGCATCGATGCTTGTGTATGTTCCGGAATTTATAAGGGAAATAAAGGGCTCTATGCAAGATCAATCTCTCAATTCTAAAATTGACGCAGTAAAAGAAGTTCCAGTATTAATGCTTGATGACATTGGTGCTGAAGCTATGTCAAGTTGGGTGAGAGATGAGATACTCGGAAGTATTCTTCAATATCGTATGCTGGAAAACTTACCTACCTTTTTCACATCCAACTTTGATTTCAAAGGTCTTGAACATCATCTCACCTATACACAACGTGGAGAAGAGGAAAAAATGAAAGCTCTTCGGATTATGGAGCGAATCAGATATTTAGCAAAACCAGTTGAACTCACAGGAAAGAACAGACGATACTAATAAAAATGACTATCTCATAACTGAGAAAGTCCCAGACTGTTGACAAACGCTCGCACACTTCGTTACTAGCCTCACTCGTCCGCTCATGAAGGCAACTTCTATTCGCGTCTTCGATCGGCGAGCGCGCCTTGTCTGACAAGCGTTTTCAAGACAGTCTGGGAAAGTAAATCTTACGAGTGTTTCCTATAAAAATGACTATCTCATAACTGAGATAGTCATTTTTTATATTCTAAAGTTGTCCCACTTACCATATACATGTAACAGGGTAATGGTATTGGTTATTAGGGGGGGACTAGCTTGATTGAAATGCATTTTAGAGAACCAACAGAGGCACAAAAAATGTTTAAGGGCTTACTAGAAAAAGTAAAAGCTCTTTCTATAGATTACATACGGGTTGAACATGAAGAAGAGAATGTGGTGTCTGTCTACATATCAGAAAAGATCCAATATGCAGTTCAAGTTGTGATTATTCCAGTGATGATTGAATTTATAATCAAAAATAGAGAGGACGATTGGATCCTCGATTACATTGAAAATATATTTTACTTTACGGATTACGAGGAGAAAAAACAAATTTTAGAGATTGCAAAGGCATTAATGGATGGGAGTAACCCTGAGATTCCAACAGTTCAGGATGTTGTTCCGCGCGAACAACTAATTGCGGAGGCACTCCATGATTTTTTAGAGATACCTATTTCATTTTCATTCGAGTCGTTTATTAAATTTCGTATGCGTTCCTATAATGAGGCGTTATTGCAAGTTGTAGAAGCGGCTATAGATGAATATAAGCTGGAGCAGGAATATCAAACATTTATTCAAGGATTACGTGAATTTCGGGAAAACCGTGAACCACTCCTTGACGAATTACATATTTTACACGATGAACAATTTTACTTTTTTAATCCAGATTTTACAGAAATCAAGCGAGATGAGTTATTTAAGTATATTGATCGAAAATTAATTTTACATCAACCGATGTATATTGATTCTGCGGTATTAGCACCTTTAGTTTCTATTTCACCTAAATCAATTTCAATATATACTGACCAAATTGATAATGGAATGGTCCAGACCATTCATAATATTTTTTTGGAAAATGTTACGATATACACTAAAAAATCATTTGAAAATCGTCGTCTAAAAGCAAAAAACATATAAAATGTGTGAAGTGGCCTTGATTTAACTTTTAAATAGGACTATAATACCTACATATTATCAATATTCACTTAAATAGTGTAAAAGTTATGATGAGGACACGATCAATTATTACGGTTTATCAGAGAAGGAAGCCTAGGCTGGAAGCTTTCTAACACGAATAATATGATTACCACCTCTAAACTTCAGTAGTGAAGCTTTGTATGCAAAGTTGTAATTACTGACGGAAAAAACCGTTATTTTTTTCTTGAGCCATGCCAAGACGTACTTTTTTGTATGTTTGACATGGGAACAAGGGTGGAACCACGATACATATACTCGTCCCTTTTTTAGGGACGGGTATTTTTTATTTTTATTTTTATCTAGCTCCAGGCGCCATCGCCTCTCTTGACTAATCGCTTCGTAAGGTAAGATGTACCTTCTTAGCAGCACTCATCTTATGCTTGTCGTCAAAGGCTTTAGCGCCTAGAGCTTTAAAATTAAAGGAGTTGAAACTGATGTCAGAGGTAGTAAAAATTACATTCCCAGACGGAGCAGTGAAGGAGTTTCCTAAAGGAATCACAACAGAAGAAATTGCAGGCTCAATCAGCCCAGGACTGAAGAAAAAATCGATGGCTGGAAAATTCAATGGTCAAGAAATTGATTTGCGTACTGAAATCCATGAAGATGGTGAAATTGCTATTATTATCCAAGATACGGATGCAGCATTAGAGATCATGCGACATAGTACAGCTCACTTAATGGCACAAGCAATTAAACGCCTTTACAAAGACGTAAAGCTTGGAATAGGTCCAGTCATTGAAAATGGCTTCTATTATGATATTGATATGGAAACATCTTTAACACCTGAAGATTTACCAATTATTGAAAAAGAAATGAAGAAAATTGTGAATGAGAACCTTGAAATTCACCGTGTTGAGGTTACACGAGATGAAGCGATTCGTCGTTATGAGGAAATTGGTGATGAACTAAAGCTTGAATTAATTCAAGATATTCCTGAGGGTGAAACATTATCAATTTATGAACAAGGTGAATTCTTTGATCTTTGCCGTGGAGTTCATGTTCCTTCAACAGGAAAAATTAAAGAATTTAAGCTGTTGAGCATTGCTGGAGCTTACTGGAGAGGCGATAGCGATAATAAGATGCTTCAACGTATTTATGGGACTGCATTTTTCAAAAAGGCTGACCTAGATGAATATCTTCGTTTACTAGAAGAAGCTAAAGAACGTGATCATCGTAAGTTAGGTAAAGAACTAAGCTTGTTTACAAATTCTCAAAAAGTAGGTCAAGGTTTACCACTTTGGCTTCCAAAAGGTGCTACAATTCGTCGCATTATTGAACGCTATATTGTGGATAAGGAAGTAAGACTTGGTTATGACCATGTGTATACACCTGTACTTGCAAATGTTGATCTATATAAAACTTCAGGACACTGGGATCATTACCAAGAAGATATGTTTCCTGTAATGGAAATGGATAATGAAGAGCTTGTATTGCGACCAATGAACTGCCCGCATCACATGATGATTTATAAAAATGGAATCCACAGCTATCGAAAACTTCCAATTCGAATTGCAGAATTGGGAACTATGCACCGTTATGAGATGAGTGGAGCGTTATCTGGACTACAACGTGTTCGAGGTATGACTCTTAACGATGCGCACATCTTTGTACGACCTGACCAAATTCAAGAAGAGTTCAAACGCGTTGTAAATCTGATATTAGAAGTGTACAAAGACTTTGATATCAAAGATTTCAGCTTCCGTCTTTCTTATCGTGATCCTGCTGATACTGAAAAATATTTCGATGATGATGCAATGTGGGAAAAAGCGCAATCGATGTTAAAAGCGGCAATGGATGACCTTGGCCTTGATTATTTCGAGGCAGAAGGTGAAGCGGCATTCTATGGTCCTAAGTTAGACGTTCAAGTTCGTACAGCACTTGGAAAAGATGAGACACTATCAACTGTTCAACTTGATTTCTTATTACCTGAACGCTTCGACCTAACGTATATTGGTGAGGATGGAAAACAACATCGTCCTGTCGTGATTCACCGTGGTGTTGTATCCACTATGGAACGCTTTGTAGCTTATCTAATTGAAGAATACAAAGGCGCATTCCCAACTTGGTTAGCACCAGTCCAAGTCCAAGTAATTCCTGTATCACCAGATGCGCATTTAGACTATGCGAAGAGTGTTCAAGAAAAACTTCAAGCCGAAGGATTACGTGTGGAAATTGATGACCGCGATGAAAAAATCGGATATAAAATCCGTGAAGCACAGATGCAAAAAGTACCATATATGCTTGTAGTAGGGGATAATGAAATTGAGGAGAATGCTGTAAACGTCCGTAGATATGGCCAACAAAAATCAGAGACTCATGCATTTGATACATTCCTTGCAAACATCCTGCAGGAAGTAAAAAAGTAAAAAACTAAAAAAAGCTTGTCAAAGATAACTGTGCATGCTAGAATAAACCTCGTTGTGTTATTCTAGTTGCACCGTTTGACAGTTATCATCATAGATGTTATACTTTTATAGGTAATTGAATACTTGTTTGAGAAAGTAGAAGCACCCGCTTCTCACCTGATTGACGCAAATTGCAGTTGGTAGGTTTTACGTTCATTAATCATTAATGTTGAAATGATGAATTGTAATAGTGTGGGTGTGTATACATCCACACTTTTTGTTTGTCTCTAATCTGTAATATGCGCAAGATTTCAAACGAGGCAATTCTTTAAAAAACCTTGGAGGTGGCTAATTATTAGCAAAGACATGATGGTAAACGAAGGCATCCGTGCCCGTGAAGTTCGTTTGATTGGTCAAAATGGTGATCAACTAGGAATTAAATCTAAAAATGAAGCATTAGAAATTGCTGCTCGAGCAAATCTGGACCTTGTAATGGTTGCGCCAAATGCGAAACCACCTGTATGTCGTATTATGGACTACGGTAAGTATCGTTTTGAGCAACAGAAGAGGGAAAAAGAAGCTCGTAAAAACCAAAAGGTTATTAACATCAAGGAAGTTAGACTTAGTCCAACAATTGATGAGCATGATTTTAACACTAAGCTTCGCAACGCGATCAAATTCCTTGAAAAGGGCGACAAAGTTAAAGCATCAATTCGCTTTAAAGGTCGTGCGATTACACATAAAGAAATCGGTCAACGTGTTTTAAATCGCTTTTCTGCAGCTTGTGCAGAAGTTGCAACAATTGAATCACATCCAAAAATGGATGGAAGAAGTATGTTTTTAGTACTAGCACCAAAAACTGAAAAGTAATAAATCGAGGAGGAACTCCCTATGCCAAAAATGAAAACACACCGTGGTAGTGCAAAGCGTTTTAAGAAAACAGGATCTGGAAAACTTAAACGTTCAAATGCATATACAAGTCACTTATTTGGAAATAAAACTCAAAAGCAAAAGCGTAAGCTTCGTAAAGCTTCATTAGTAAGCAAAGGCGATTTCAAACGTATTCGTCATATGTTAGACAACATTAAATAATCGTGATCGATTGATATAGATTCTAGGAGGGAAACAAAATGCCAAGAGTAAAAGGCGGAACAGTTACACGCAAACGTCGTAAAAAGGTATTAAAATTAGCTAAAGGTTATTTCGGTTCAAAACACACTTTATATAAAGTAGCAAACCAACAAGTAATGAAATCATTAATGTATGCTTACCGTGACCGTCGTCAAAAGAAACGCGACTTCCGTAAGCTATGGATTACTCGTATCAATGCTGCTGCTCGTCAAAACGGTCTTTCATACAGCCGTTTAATGCACGGTCTTAAAGTTGCTGGTATCGAAGTAAACCGTAAAATGCTTGCTGACCTAGCTGTTAGCGATGAAAAAGCATTTGCAGAATTAGCAACAGTTGCAAAAAACAACCTAAAATAAGTTTAGGTAAAAGGTTACTCCCATTGTAAAATGAGAGTAACCTTTTTTATTTTTACAACATGTCTGGTATAGAACAGAATTTAGTTTAGACGAAGGTGGTACTAGAATGATAATTCTCATAATCTACTTAAGTTTAAATCTTTATGGATTTTTACTCATGTATGTCGACAAAAATAGAGCAAGAAGAAACAAATGGCGAATCTCAGAAAAACACATTTGGATAGCATCCGTTTTAGGTGGTGCCTTAGGAGTTACTTTAGGAATGAAGCAATTCCGCCATAAGACGAAACATAGGCAATTTGTCATCCTCCTTCCAGCTCTTTCCGTCCTTACAATTGCACTCTACTTATATATTTACATGAACTTGTCATAACTACTTGTACGATTGTATATGCTTAAATAGCACTTGAATTAGCACACTAGAAATGAGGTGAGTCGGACGATTGGATGAAACAATGACACTTCTGTTTGTTTTGATGGAATCCACTGGACTACTCGCCCCCATTATATTTATTGCGTTACATCTTATCCGGCCCGTCCTATTCATACCTGTACCTGTCATATGTATCGTTGGGGGGATTTTATTTGGATCTGTTTTTGGAACAATCTATTCATTACTAGGCTTAACCACGCTCAGCATTGTTTTTTATTTTTTATATAGGCAAGTCCCCAAACTAGCAAAAAAAATTAACACACTCAAACTAAAGTGGTTGGGTGACAAAGTGAATTTTACCATTGGGCAAATTGCTATTTTACGACTTATTCCTTTTATTAATTTTCATCTATTATCCTTATGTCTCATGGATGTTTCGAGAAATTTTCGCGAATATGCCAAAGGCTCCTTCTATTCAAATATCCCAGTTGCTCTTCTTTACACTGTTTTCGGTCAATTTATCCGTGAATTTTCTACAACTGTTATACTCACAATTCTCCTAGCACTCACTCTCTTATTCTATTTACTCAGAGAAAAACAGGTGATTATCAAGTGGCATGAATTTTTTAAACCAAGTAAATCCTATCAATGAAAAAACAGTCGTGAATTAGCGTTCACGACTGTTTTCTCTAATAAGTTCCTTAATCGGACTTTTCCAATCAATTTTTGCATGTGGATAAATTTCATTAATTCGACGTTCAATGTATTGAAAATCTGTCAATGTTAATCCCTTAAGATTGTCTTTTTTGGCCCAAATAAAAATGGACACAATCTCAAATGATTTTTGAGTTGTTCCTAAATATTTTTCCCCTTCGAATAATACACCTTTGTACGTTAATAAAAAATTTTTATGGACATTTTCTTGATCATCGTACCAGAAGAATTCACCTTTTTCATGAGCAAGTTCAAGTTTCCTCTTTGGATTCAAAACATACTTAAAAATCCGATATAGTAGGAAAATAATGAGAAGTATTAGTACAAAACGAATAAGTAGGACAAACATAAGAGGACTCCCTCCATTCTCAATATGCCAACATATACGATTTACATACGGAAAAGGTTTCAAGTTTTTTGTTATTTGTTATAATTTCTTTCGAAGGAGGTCGAGATTACATGACATTTAACGTAAAGATCATGTTGATAAATGAAGATGCAAGACTCCCATTACAAGCGAACCCTGGTGATGCTGGATTAGATTTATTTTCTGCCGAAGAAAAAAAGATTAAACCTGGTGAGGCGCAAATGATCAAAACAGGAATTAAAATGGAACTGCCACCTGGAACAGAAGCACAAGTCAGACCAAGAAGTGGACTAGCACTCAAGCATTCCGTAACCGTATTGAATAGCCCGGGAACGATTGACGAGGGATACCGTGGAGAAATTGGTGTTATCTTAATCAATCACGGCAAACAGGACTTCATAGTGGAAAAGCATATGAGAATCGCACAGATGGTGATAGCCCCGGTTGCACAGGTGAATTTGCATCAGGTTGATGAAATCACAAGGTCCGAAAGAGGAGAAGGTGGGTTTGGATCTAGTGGAGTAAAATAAAAGATCACCTATCATTGCTCGATTACCAATATTTTCTGTATAATGAAATCGTTAAATTAACGAAAGTTAGGTGATGTAATAATGACAAAGCTTGATGAAACATTAACGATGCTTAAAGATCTAACTGATGCAAAAGGTATCCCAGGTAATGAACGTGAGCCTTGTGAAGTCATGAAGAAATACATAACACCATACTCTGATGAAATTTTGTATGATGGGCTTGGAAGCTTAATTGCGAAAAAAGAAGGCAAAGCCAACGGACCCAAAATTATGATATCTGGTCACCTTGATGAAGTAGGTTTTATGATTACCCAAATTGATGATAAAGGATTTTTACGTTTTCAAACAGTTGGCGGTTGGTGGTCACAGGTCATGCTTGCACAACGTGTAACAGTTGTTACTAGTAAAGGAGATATAACGGGTGTTATTGGTTCAAAACCACCCCATATTTTATCCCCTGAAGCACGTAAAAAGCCGGTTGACATTAAAGATATGTTTATTGATATCGGCGCATCAAGCAGGGAGCAGGCTCTAGAATTTGGAGTGAGACCTGGTGATCAAGTTGTCCCATATTTTGAATTCACTGTCATGAACAATGAAAAAATGTTGTTAGCGAAAGCATGGGATAACCGTATTGGCTGTGCTATTGCGATTGATGTATTAAAATATTTGAAGAATGAAGAACATGCGAATGTTGTTTATGGAGTCGGTTCTGTTCAAGAAGAAGTTGGTCTTCGTGGTGCAAAAACAGCTGCAACGATGATCAAGCCTGATATTGCGATTGCTGTTGATGTAGGAATCGCAGGCGATACTCCTGGAATTTCAGAAAAAGAAGCGTTAAGTAAAATGGGGGATGGACCACAAATTATTCTTTATGATGCGTCAATGGTTTCCCACAAAGGTTTGCGTGATTTTGTAGTTGGGGTAGCAGATGAACTCAAAATCCCATATCAATTTGATGCCATTGCGGGTGGAGGAACTGACGCAGGTGCCATCCATATTACGTTAGAAGGTGTTCCATCATTAGCGATAACGATAGCTACTCGTTATATTCATTCACATGCTGGAATACTACACCGTGATGATTATGAAAATGCTGTTAAGCTAATTGCAGAGGTTATTAAAAGGTTAGACCAAGAAACTGTCAATAAAATCAAATTTGATTAAATATCTACCCGAAATAATTAAAGCCGATGAGATTTATCATCGGCCTTTTGCGTTTATTGCTTTAATCCATCCTCTAATGTCGAAAGCATTTCTTGCTTTTCCTCTTGGCTTGCGTTTTGCCAAATCACTTCAAATAATACACCAAGACCTGGAAGCATTTTTTCTTCTCCGCTTTGGATGGCATCTACAATTGTATCCTCTAATTCAGCTTGCGAGTTTCCCGCGACATTGTGCTTAATCGCATGTCTTAAATTCAAATTCATTCACATGCACACCTTTCTTTATGTAACTTTTTCTTTAGTATGTTTTACGTTGTGCTGCTTTTTTATGTATGTTTGTTAGGATATAATGGAAAAAGAATTGACATAAAGGAGCTACTGGTACGTTGAAACGAATTGAATCTAATAAAAATCCCCAAATAAAACAATGGAAAAAACTACATACAAAAAAAGAGCGGGACAAGAATGGCATATTTATGATTGAAGGATTTCATTTAGTTGAAGAGGCTCTAAATAATGATGCAATAATCCGTGAGTTGATTATTAGTGAAACGATTGAGATTCCAAAGAACTGGAATGTAGACAATCTGGCGATCACTATTGTAACTGATAAAATCATGCAGGAAATCAGTGATACGGATACCTCTCAAGGAGTAGCCGCTATTTGTGAGCAATATTCTAAAATAGAAGCTGATTCTTATTCCAGGGTGCTTTTAGTTGATGCTGTACAGGACCCTGGTAATCTTGGGACGATGATTCGGACTGCTGATGCAGCAGGTATAGATGCTGTGATTATTGGTGATGGAAGCGTTGATGTCTATAATTCTAAGGTGTTACGTTCTACTCAAGGCTCTATTTTTCATATACCTATTATGAAAGAGAATTTACATGAAACCATTGCACGACTTAAACAAAATGGTGTTAAAGTCTATGGAACATCTTTAAAAAATGCAATTGACTATAAAGAAGCGACTATTGGAGATTCCTTTGCACTCATTGTTGGAAATGAAGGGAATGGAGTTCATCCCGAATTACTAGAAAAGACAGATCAAAATTTATATATTCCCATTTATGGAAAAAGCGAATCACTAAATGTAGCGGTAGCAGCTGGAATCTTACTTTATCATTTGCGATAAAGGGAGGGAGACTAATTAGCGACTTTTTTGGAAGGTCAGTCATTGGAGACCCATTTCAATGGTTATCTACTTCACATATCATCATGCTAGGTGTATTGCTAGGATCAGGGGTTTTATTATATTGTTTGCGAGCAAGGCTCTCAAAAGGAAAAGACATCATACGATTTTTCCTAGCGCTTATTTTATTGATAAGTGAGTTGACTCTATATGTTTGGTACGTGCATACGGGGTTCTGGGATCTAGTTGATTCCCTTCCATTTCACCTCTGCTCCATTTCGTTAATATTAAGTATCATCATGTTATTGACGCGAAGTTATTTTTGGTTTGAGATTACTTATTTTTTAGCCATAGGAGGAGCGTTACAGGCAATGGTAACACCAGAGCTCGCCTATGACTTTCCGCACTATCGGTATTTTCATTTCTTTCTGGCTCATATTGCGATTATTCTTTCGAGTTTATATATGCTCTGGTATGAGAAGTGTAGACCAACAATTAAATCGGTGTGGAAGGCGTTTGTGGCATTAAACATACTTGCGTTTGTTGTCTTTTTCATTAACAAAGTGACAGGAGGTAATTATATGTTTCTTGCTAGAAAACCATCCAATCCGAGTTTAATTGACCTTCTTGGTCCGTATCCGTGGTATATTCTATCATTAGAAGTTGTCGCCTTCGCTATATTTTTTATACTTTATTTACCGTTTGTTTTTAAAAAGAGTGAACCTTTTAAGAACTAAGTTCGTATATAAGGATATGAACTTAGTAAATGAGGTGTTTTAAGTGTTAATATCCTATCTGTTAGTCTTTATACTGGCTGCTGTACCCTTATTCGAACTAATTGCAGTTATTCCAATTGCAATTATTGGTGGGTTGTCTCCTATACCTGTAGCAATTCTAGGATTTTTAGGAAACTTACTAACAGTTCTACTGTTAATTTTATTTGTTGATAAAATTAAGATTTGGATGAAAGCTCGAAAGCGAAAGAAGGTTCCAGTAAGAGAAGGGGAGCGAGTGGAGGCTCTAAATGGTGAAGGGATTATGACCCAAGAAAGTGTAGAGATTGATTCTGAAGTGGAGTCCAAAAAAGAAAAACGTGCACGGTCTATTTTTGACAAGTATGGTTTACCAGGCTTAACGATTCTCGGCCCATTACTCGTTGGCTCACATATCTCCGCTTTGATGAGCATGAGTTTTGGTTCGAGTAGAAAGTTAGTAACAGGCTGGATGATTGCGAGTTTATTATTATGGACTGTTGTGTTTACAGTGTTGGCAGGTTCTGGAATCAGCTTTTTTGCACCAGAAATCCAGGAAAATGGATTTTTAGTGCGTATGTTTAAATAAATATTATCGCGTTATGTTAAAATGGGTTTGATTTGCTTAACGAGAATACGTATAATATAATTTATATGCTTACATATCGTAAAAACGATGAAAGAGAAGAGTAGCTTTCCACTCACTATCTAGGGAGAAAATGCCGTGACTGCAAGCATTTTTATAGTAGAAGAAAGTGAATTCACCTCTTGAGTTGGCACCAGGACCGATCTAATCGTAAAGGTGTACCGGCATTTGCCGTTATCGAAACGAAGTGAACAATTACAATTTGTGTAGTTGTTAACAAGGGTGGTACCGCGAATCTAAACCTCGTCCCTTTTTTGGGATTGGGGTTTTTTATTTTGTCTTATTGTCTAGCTCAAGGCGCAATCGGCTCGAGGGAATAAGCCACTACGGAAGGCAAAAAAACGCCTACTGTCTATACGATCCACGAAGAACGATCGCCTTTATGCTTTTCTAAGAAAAAGGAGGAAAAACAATGCAAGAGAGATTACTTGAGCTTAAAGATGAAGCTTTAGCAAAAGTTGAAGCTGCAACGAATCTGAAAGAATTAAATGATATTCGTGTTGCTTATTTAGGGAAAAAAGGACCGATTACAGAAGTCCTAAGAGGAATGGGCAAGCTTTCTGCTGAAGAGCGTCCAAAGATGGGGGCACTCGTTAACGAGGTAAGAGAGCAAATCACTGAAAATTTAACAGCAAAACAAGAATTACTTGAAAAAGAAGAGGTTGAGAGAAAATTAGCCTCTGAAACAATTGATGTTACATTGCCTGGAAGACCAATAAAGGTAGGAGGGCCGCACCCATTAACTAAGGTCATTGAAGAAATTGAAGATCTTTTCTTAGGAATGGGATATTCGATTGCGGAAGGTCCTGAAGTAGAGACCGATTATTACAATTTTGAGGCTTTAAATTTACCTAAAGATCATCCAGCAAGGGATATGCAGGATTCATTTTATATCACAGAGGATATTCTTCTTCGTACACAAACTTCTCCAGTTCAAGCAAGAACAATGGAGAAACATAAAGGCAAAGGTCCTGTGAAAATTATTTGTCCTGGTAAAGTGTACCGCCGTGATAACGACGATGCGACACACTCTCATCAATTCACACAAATTGAAGGTTTAGTAGTTGATGAAAATATCCGTATGAGTGACCTAAAGGGAACACTTAATACATTTGCGAAAAAAATGTTTGGTGAGGACCGTGAAATTCGTCTACGTCCTAGCTTTTTCCCATTTACAGAACCTTCAGTTGAAATGGATATCTCTTGCTTTAAATGTGGGGGAGATGGCTGTAATGTATGTAAGAAGACAGGTTGGATTGAAATTTTAGGTGCAGGTATGGTTCATCCAAATGTACTTGAAATGTCTGGTTTTGATCCAAAGAAATACACAGGATTCGCTTTCGGGATGGGACCAGAGCGTATTGCCATGTTGAAATATGGGATTGATGATATTCGTCATTTGTATACAAATGATAATCGTTTCATCAAGCAATTTAGTCGGAATTAAGGAGGGAGAACAATATGTTTGTTTCATATAAATGGTTGCAGGAATATGTTGATTTATCAGGTATCAATGCAGAAGACTTAGCAGAAAAAATTACTAGAAGTGGAATCGAAGTTGAAGGTGTTGACCACTTAGGTGAAGGTATTAGCGGAATTGTTGTTGGTCATGTCCTTGAATGTGAACAACACCCGAATGCGGACAAGCTTAATAAATGTCTTGTGGATATAGGTGAAGGCGAACCTGTTCAAATTATTTGCGGTGCACCAAATGTTGCGCAAGGGCAAAAAGTCATCGTAGCAAAAGTTGGAGCCGTGTTACCAGGTAATTTTAAAATCAAAAAGGCGAAACTTCGTGGTGAGGAATCTCATGGGATGATTTGCTCACTTCAAGAGCTTGGTATTGAATCAAAACTTGTATCAAAAGAATATGCGGAAGGAATCTTTGTATTCCCACATGATGTTGAACCAGGTGCGGACGCAATAGCTGAATTAAATCTAGATGACAAAGTTCTTGAATTAGGTCTAACACCTAACCGTGCAGATTGCTTAAGCATGTTAGGGGTTGCCTATGAGGTTGCAGCAATTTTAGGAAAAGAAGTGAAACTTCCACAACCTACAGTAACAACAACAACTGAAAAAGCAGAAGACTATATATCCATTTCAGTCGAAGCAAAAGAAGACAATCCATTATATGTGGCTCGAGTAGTAAAGGATGTAAAAATTGGTCCATCTCCATTATGGCTTCAAACACGCTTAATGGCTGAAGGAATTCGTCCACATAACAATGTTGTTGATATTACGAATTATATCTTATTAGAATATGGTCAACCATTACATGCGTTTGACTATGACCGACTAGGATCTAAAGAAATTCTTGTAAGACGTGCAAAAAATGGTGAGAAGATTACAACATTAGATAATTCAGAACGTACATTAACCGATGAACATCTTGTTATTACAAATGGTACCGTTCCAGTTGCATTAGCTGGTGTAATGGGCGGGGCTGATTCTGAAGTGAAAAATGACACAACAACTGTACTAATTGAGTCTGCTTATTTTGCAGGTTCAACCATCCGTAAGTCGTCTAAAGATCATGGTTTACGTAGTGAGGCTAGTGCACGATTTGAAAAAGGCATAGATCCGAATCGCACGCGTGAAGCTGCGGACCGAGCAGCTGAACTTATGGTCGAACTTGCAGGTGGTGTAGTGCTCGAAGGTGTTGTAGCTGTTGACACACTTGATGTAAAACCAGTGGATGTTTCAGTATCTCTTGATCGAATCAATCAAGTGTTAGGAACTGACATTACAAAAGAAAAAGTAGAAGAGATTTTTACAAATCTTCAATTCGCATATACAGTCGATAATGATGTATTCCATGTTACTGCTCCTACTCGCAGACCTGACATTACAATCGAAGAGGATTTAATAGAGGAAGTTGCAAGGCTTTATGGCTATGATCAATTACCAACAACTCTTCCAGTTGGTGAATCAAATCCAGGAAGGTTAACAGACTATCAAGCGAAGCGTCGTATCGTAAGAAGATATTTAGAAGGTGTTGGATTATATCAAAGCACCACTTATTCACTTACAAGTTCTGAGAAAGTAAATAAATACGCTCTTGAAGTAAGTGAGCCAATACGCTTAAAGATGCCTATGAGTGAAGAACGCAGTGTCTTAAGATTAAGCCTTCTACCACACTTATTAGAGGTCGTTTCACATAATCTTGCTCGCCAAATTGATAGTGTAGGTACGTATGAAACTAGCTCTGTATTCATTACTAGACCAAATGAAGTATTACCAGAAGAAAAAGAGCACTTAGCGATTGCTCTTACAGGCATGTGGTTATCACCTACATGGCAAGGTGAGAAAAAGCCAGTAGATTTCTATGTAGTAAAAGGAATCCTAGAAGGTCTGTTTGAAAGGCTTGGCCTTGGAAACAGAACGTCATTCCTTCAAGCAAGAGTAGAGGGGATGCACCCTGGTCGTACTGCGACTGTATTATTAGATAACAAGGAAATTGGATTTATTGGTCAAATTCATCCAAATGTTCAAAAAGACTTAGATCTAACACCAACTTATGTGGTTGAATTATCATTAAAAGATGTGTTAGAAGCGGATGTTGAGGAAGTTATATATGAACCAATTCCACGATTCCCATCTATGACTCGTGACATTGCCCTTGTGGTAGACAGTACAGTAGCTGCTGGTGATATGAAACATGCTATTGTTGAAGCGGGAGGTAAACTACTTCGTGAAGTAACGATCTTTGACCTTTACGAAGGAGAGCGCATGGAACCAGGCAAGAAATCAGTGGCATATTCAATCAAATATTTTGATCCTGAACGCACCTTAACCGAAGAAGAAGTAACGAAAGCGCACGAAAAAGTATTAAAAGCAGTAGCAGATAGATTTGACGCAACATTGCGTTCATAATGTAAAAGGAGTGGGTTCAATTTCCCACTCCTTTTTAATAATTTCTAGCGCGAACTGCCGGGCACTTCTTATACTCCAGCAATTTTCCTTGCTTTATTTGTATTAGCAAAATGAAATTTTGTAAATGCACGTAATGCATCAATGCCTTGCTTCTTGATAAGCTTTGCTGCAACTACATCTACTTGAGCTCCTGCTCCTTTTTTTAATTCCAAACCTGCTTTTTTGCTTAATTTATCAAATTCTTTTATAAAAGAATAACGTGCAATTATCGATGCAGCAGCTACAGAAAGATGGACACCTTCGGCTTTCGTACTGAAAAAGACGTTTTCCTTTATAATTTCTCTTTGACCTGATAAATGTTTGAAATACACATCAGGAACAGCGAATTGGTCAATTAAAATGCCATCTGGCTTGATAGGAGCAATTTTTTTTAGTACATGTCCAATGGCCTGATTATGGAGTAATGCTTTCATTTTTCCTTGTGTCATGCCTTTTTCTTGCATCTCATTGTATTTCTCGTTATGTAAAATTAAGAGGCTATATGGAATGACATGAATAATGGATTCTGCAATCTCACAAATTTGTTTATCATTTAAGTCTTTGGAATCCTTCACCCCAAGTTCCTTTAATAATGCAATTTTGTCATTAGACACATAAGCAGCAACGACGGTCATTGGTCCAAAATAATCTCCAGTTCCAACTTCATCAGAGCCAATCATCGAAAGCGTACTGATATTAACTGGTAAACTACTTTTCTTAGCTGTCGTTTTTTTAGGAGTGCCTGTATTAGTAGGTGTTTCTGAACTTCCCCATATTTCCACCTCTGTGGTAGCTTGATTTCCTTGAAATAAGACTTTTCCAGACTTATATGCAGTTATTGTACAGCTTGGAAGTTTGGCAACAAATATTCCACCCTGTGGGACTTTGTCCTGTAAGTAACGTTTATAATGAGACTTCATTTTTTCGATTGTACCAGGGGTACATTTTAAGACGGAATTTGACAAAAATAACAACCCCTTATAAAATGGATAAATTCTATTTTGCGTTGCCAGATCCAGCGTCTAGCCCCTCCAGGTCACAAGTCAATCCGTCAAGAAGGTCAAAGAACAACCTTGTAGCCAGGCTGTCCCTGATTTTTGTCGGATTTGTACAGGACAAGGAGGGCTTCGAGAGCATTACCATCGCACGAAGAAAATGCAAAGCATTTTGGATGCAGTGCTGATATCGACATTTGGCATAGGACGTGGCAGTAGTTAGTCGATGTTCCTCCTACAAGGTGCGCTTTTATTTCTATCATAACGTTTGTTGAGATTTCTTTCCATAAATATCGTGTTCGTGGTATTATTATTTATATTACGGTTCAAAAAGGAGGATAAAAAGGACCGCGTCAAGGACGCGATGTCCTGTCGCATTGTGGACACTAGCACGTCCTGTGCGTCGAAAGTTCGAGGTGGAGCTGCTTTGAGGAACGAAAACGTATGGTGTTGATACGTGAGCAGATGTTCTTTTCCAAGGGACTATAAAAGCAAACCAACGAGCTTTCACAGGATGTGGTGAATTCGACGTTCGACACAGGACGTGTCGGTAACAAGTCGTATTTCCATAACCGATGTGTCATTTTACCGGACTTTTTGAACACCCTTGTTTAGGATTGACTAGAATGGAGGCCAATTACTTGTCACAGCCACAAAAAACAAGAACCACTGTAGATATATATGGACAACAATATTCGATTATCGGGTCTGAGAGCACAAGTCATATACGCCTCGTGGCCTCAATTGTCGATGATAAAATGAGAGAAATTAGCGCTAAGAATTCAACGCTTGATATTAATAAACTAGCAGTACTAACAGCTGTGAATATTGTTCATGAACATTTAAAGCTGAAGGAAGATTATGAAAAGCTGGAAAAAATGTTAGAACAAGCAAAAAATGAAAAGGATTGACGAAGTATGTTCGATTTAATTTTAATCATCATCCTCCTAATGGGATTCATCATCGGTGTAAGAAGAGGGTTTATCCTTCAAATCGTTCATCTTACTGGTTTTATCGTAGCATTTATTGTCGCGTATCTATATTATGATGATCTTATGCCGAAAATAATATTATGGATTCCATATCCAACGTTCGGTGACACTGAAACCATGAAGTTTTTATTTGAAGGCACAAATTTAGAAACGGCTTATTATCGAGCAATTGCCTTCGCGATTATTTTCTTTGGAACAAAGTTTGTTTGGCAAATCATTGGTTCAATGTTAGATTTCCTTGCAAATCTACCATTTTTAAAACAAATTAATGGTTGGGCCGGAGGACTACTAGGTTTTGTTGAAGTGTATTTAGTTGTATTTATCGTCCTTTATATCGGAGCACTACTGCCTGTAGAGCTGGTCCAGTCTAATATTAATGATTCATTTATGGCCAAAATAATCGTTCAACATACACCTTTTTTTGCAGGAAAAATTAAAGATATGTGGATTTAAAGATATGTAACAGAAGTCTCGGTGCTTAAAGTGTGATAAGCCATATGTGTTTTTATAACCTTCTTTAACTTCTCTCTTATGGGGAAGTTTTTTTTATGTTGCTTTATGAAAATATCATTTTTCTCACAATAAGTGACTTTTTTGCAAAATATCTGTATCATTTTGGATAGTTAATCGTATGGAATATAGGTAGGTGTTTACACAATGACAATCAATAAAAAAGATGTAATAAAACTATTAGAAACGATCGCTATTTATATGGAATTAAAAGGGGACAACCCTTTCAAAATATCAGCTTTTCGTAAAGCAGCTGCTGCCCTTGAAAATGATGACCGTAGCTTGTCAGCTATCGATGATTTCACTAAAATACCAGGAATAGGAAAAGGTACATCGGCGGTTATCACAGAATATATACAAACCAAAAAATCTGATGTGCTAAATGAATTGAAGGAACAAGTTCCAGAAGGACTGATTCCTTTATTAAACCTGCCAGGACTTGGTGGTAAAAAAATAGCCAAACTCTATAAAGAACTAGGCATTGAAGATATGGAAATGTTAAAGCAAGCGTGTTTAAATGAAAAAATTCAACATTTAGCAGGATTTGGGAAAAAAACAGAAGAAAAGATACTGGCTGCGATAGAGGAACATGGGAAACGGCCAGACCGTTTGCCTATTGCTCTTATGCTTGCGCTTGCGGAAGACATCGAAAAACAACTTAGTACGATGGATGGAATCATTTCGTATTCACGTGCAGGAAGCCTACGCCGAATGAGAGAAACAATTAAAGACCTTGATTTTATTATTTCAACAAATGACCCAAGCAAGGTTCGGGAACAACTTTTACAGTTAAATGACATTAATGGTATTATCTCGAATGGTGATACTAAGGTTTCCGTACAGATTTCATATGGTTATGATATCTCAGTGGATTTTCGTCTAGTGAAGCCACATGAATTTGCAACGACACTTCATCATTTTACAGGGAGTAAAGATCATAATGTCAGAATGAGGCAATTAGCTAAAGAACGTGGTGAAAAAATTAGTGAATATGGTGTGGAAGATAGTGAAACAGGTGAGATTAAGACCTTTGAAACAGAAGAAGAATTTTATCAATATTTTGGACTGACTTTTATCCCGCCAGAACTCAGAGAAGATGGGTCAGAAGTAGAAGCATTCCAAAAGGAAGTTGACCATATTCGACTCGAAGATATTAAAGGTGACCTCCATATGCACACATCCTGGAGTGATGGAGCTTTTAGTATTGAAGAAATGGTTGAAGCATGCAGGAAGAAAGGCTATCAGTACATGGCTATTACTGATCATTCTCAATATCTTCGAGTTGCAAACGGCCTTACCCCAGACCGTTTACTTGCCCAACATGAAGAAATTAAAAGACTTAACGAAAAATATGAAGATTTTACGATATTCACAGGTGTAGAAATGGATATCCTTCCTGATGGAAGACTTGATTATGATGACGAAATAATTAGGGATGTTGATGTTGTGATTGCATCGATCCATTCAAGCTTCTCACAGCCGCGAGAGAAAATTATGCATCGTTTAAAAAACGCATTGAAAAATCTACATGTGGATATCATTGCTCATCCCACCGGAAGAATACTTGGGCGAAGACAGGGATATGACGTAGATGTAGATATGTTAATTGAGCTTGCAAAAGAAACAAACACAGCACTAGAGTTAAATGCGAACTTGAATCGATTAGACCTTTCTTCAGAATATATTAGAAAAGCACAAGATGCAGGCGTAAAACTAGTTATTAACACGGATGCACATAATATAGATATGCTAGAGGATATGGTCTACGGCATTTCTGCAGCTACAAAAGGTTGGATTAAAAAGGAAAGTGTTATTAATACATGGGAAAAGGATGAATTACTCGCATATTTAAAACGAAATTTTCAGGGGTGAAAAAAGTAGTTGGTAGCAAGAAGGGAGTTACGACATGCAACCAAGAGTTTTAAAGGTACTAGAATTTGATAAAGTAAAAGAACAACTAAAGCAACATGTTTCATCCTCTTTAGGAAGAGAAAAGGTCGAAAAAATGATTCCATCAACAAATCTAGATGAGGTTATTTTTCTACAAGAACAAACGGATGAAGCAGCGAAAGTATTACGGTTAAAGGGGAACGTTCCACTTGGTGGGTTAACAGATATCAGGGCTGCTGTTAAACGTGCTAGTATAGGTGGGGCTTTAAATACGCTGGAACTATTAGATATCGCAGGAACGATATATGCTGGTAGACAGATGAAAAAATTTGTTGAAGGTATGATTGAGGACGATATTGAACTTCCTATACTAGGTGAACTTGTTGCATCGATTACACCCTTATTTGAGCTTGAACAAAAAATAAAAAATTGTATTGATGATAATGGTGTAGTGATGGACGGTGCGAGTGACAAATTGCGCGGTATCCGTCAGCAGCTACGTAGCAGTGAAGCACGTATTAGAGAAAAGCTAGAGCATATCATTCGTTCCTCATCAGCTCAAAAAACCTTATCAGATGCAATTATCACAATTCGAAATGAGCGTTATGTAATACCAGTTAAACAAGAATACCGTGGAACATACGGTGGGATTGTTCACGATCAATCTTCTTCAGGAGCAACATTGTTTATCGAGCCACAATCCGTTGTAGACCTTAACAATGTCTTACAGGAAGCAAGAGGCAAGGAAAAACAAGAAATCGACCGTATTCTATTGGAACTTTCAAATGAAGTGGCGGCTGAAGCAGAGTCTCTCTATCAAAATGTGGACACTCTTGGAGAACTAGATTTTATGTTTACAAAAGCCAACTATAGTAAAAAGGTAAAAGGTTCAAAGCCAATCATTAATGGGAATGGTTACGTCTCCATTAAAAAAGGTCGTCACCCTTTAATTGACCCACAAGAAGTCGTTCCAAATGATATTGAGCTTGGAAAGGACTATACTTCAATTGTTATTACTGGACCAAATACAGGTGGTAAAACAGTCACGTTAAAAACAATCGGCTTATTAACGCTCATGGCCCAATCGGGTATACAAATACCAGCAGAGGAAGAGTCGGAGATTGCTGTTTTTGAATCGATATATGCAGATATTGGGGACGAGCAATCAATCGAACAAAGCTTAAGTACGTTCTCATCTCATATGGTAAATATTGTTGATATTTTAAAACGAGTGGATTCAAATAGCTTAGTTCTTTTTGATGAATTAGGCGCTGGAACAGATCCTCAAGAAGGTGCAGCCCTTGCTATATCCATTCTGGATGAAGTATATAATCGCGGGGCAAGGGTAATGGCGACCACCCACTATCCAGAGCTTAAGGCATATGGATACAATCGAGAAGGTGTGGTTAATGCAAGTGTTGAATTCAATGTTGAAACTTTAAGTCCAACTTATAAGCTTTTGATAGGTGTACCTGGACGAAGTAATGCATTTGAAATTTCAAAACGACTCGGACTTTCTGACATCATTATAAACACTGCAAAAAATCATATTAGTTCGGAAACAAACACGGTTGAAAATATGATTGCTTCCTTAGAAAAAAGCAAAAAGGATGCAGAACATGAGCTTGATGAGGCAGAAGAAATTAGAAAGCAAGCAGAAAAACTTCATAAGCAGCTTCAGGAACAAATTATCGAGTTCAATCAACAGCGTGATAAACTATACGAAAAGGCAGAACAAAAAGCAGCCGAAACAATCAAGAATGCATTAGCTGAAGCGGAAGAAGTTATTCGTGATTTACGTAAAATGAAGCTAGAGCAACAATCGCTTGTGAAAGAACATCAATTAATTGACGCGAAGAAACGGTTGGAGAATGCTGTCCCACAACTGTCCCAAAAAGGTAATCAAGTTGTTGCGACAAAAACAAAGAGAAAATTAGTACCTGGAGACGAAGTGAAAGTGATAAGCTTAAATCAAAAGGGACATCTAATTGAAAAGACGACTAATAATGAATGGCAGGTACAAATTGGAATTTTAAAAATGAAGGTAAAAGAAAAAGACCTTGAATATGTCAGTAGTCCGAAACCAGTGGAAACAAAACCACTTGCGACAGTTAGAGGCAAGGATTACCATGTTAGTCTTGAGCTTGATTTACGTGGGGAACGATATGAAGACGCATTGGTAAGAGTGGAAAAATACATTGACGATGCTTTACTTGCCGGGTATCCACGTGTCTCAATTATACATGGTAAAGGAACAGGAGCCCTTCGCCAGGGAGTTCAAGAATTTCTGAAAAATCACCGCTCTGTAAAATCAACAAGGTTTGGAGAAGCAGGAGAAGGTGGTACAGGCGTCACAGTTGTTGAACTAAAATAACAATAAACGGAAATCTCTTGTAGGGAGAGTAGACTATGGATCAATTTTGGGATAATGAATACGTGTTAACAGCCGCTAATTATAGTGTTGTTATATTGTGTTTAGTGCTTTTTATGGCTATATTTGAATTGGTTACAAAATATAAAAATTGGGAAGAAATCCAAAATGGGAATCTCTCAGTAGCAATGGCAACAGGAGGGAAGATATTCGGAATCGCAAACATATTCCGCTATTCCATCGAAAACCATGATTCTTTATTTGTTTTGATTGGTTGGGGGGCATTCGGCTTCTTCCTACTTTTAGTTGGCTACTTTATTTTTGAATTCTTAACACCAAAGTTCAATATTGATGTTGAACTACAACGAGATAATCGTGCAATAGGGTTCATATCAATGGTTATATCAGTAGGGCTTTCATATGT
Source organism: Bacillus nitroreducens (assembly GCF_964021195.1). Classification (NCBI taxonomy): domain Bacteria; kingdom Bacillati; phylum Bacillota; class Bacilli; order Caryophanales; family Bacillaceae; genus Bacillus; species Bacillus nitroreducens. The sequence continues at coordinate 2,241,389 of NZ_CAXHYI020000003.1, forward strand.
TATTGGCGCTGGTATTGGAAATGGTGGTTTTTAATATGGAAAAGCTAGCAAAGATTTTATTAATTGTAAGTGGAATATTTGTTGTCATTGGAATATTGTACTTGGTCTTGTAACATTAAGGCTGTTGGGGAACCCCAACAGCTTTTTTTACTTTTGCAAATATTGTTTTAGTAAAAAGCATGAATTCAAACTAATTTCTCATAATTGGCCAAAGATTTGTTAAAAAACGACCGAAACTATTACAACAATTCATGATTGTAATTGTCACGGAATATTCATTATAATATAATGAGTATAAATGGTTTGAAAATTCAAACTGAATTATGGATACGTCATCGTATTCTAAAAACCAAAATTCAAAGGGGGTAATAAGATGGAGTTAGAAAGGCCGTGGTTATCGCAGTATCCTAAAGAAATTCCACATGAACTTGAATATGAGAACATCCCAATTCAAACATATTTGCAGAGAACTGCAACTGAATTTCCCGATAAGATCTCTGTTCATTTTCAAGGGAAAGAATTAACATTCAGGCAAGTTTACGAAGAATCTCTAAAGCTTGCAAACTATTTAGTGAACCTAGGAATTAAAAAAGGTGACCGAATTGCGATCATGCTACCTAACTGCCCACAAGGAGTTATTGCCTATTACGGAATATTATTTGCTGGTGCAATCGTTGTGCAAACAAATCCATTGTACACGGAAAGAGAACTTGAATATCACCTGAATGATTCAGGTTCAAAAGCAATCATTACACTCGATATTCTTTTTCCACGAGTCACAAAAGTGAAAGCGCTAACACAACTCAAGCATGTAATTGTAACTGAAATTAAAGATTATCTGCCTTTCCCGAAAAATATGATCTATCCCTACATTCAAAAGAAACAATATGGTATTGTAGTAAAAGTTGAACATGAGGGTACAAACCACTTATTTAGAGAAATAATCAAGACATCGGAAGCAAAGGAAATCGCGATCGATATTGATCCAGACGAAGATTTGGCATTGTTACAATATACAGGAGGTACGACAGGTTTTCCGAAAGGTGTTATGCTATCACATAAAAACTTAGTTGCAAATACTATTATGTGTTCAAAATGGTTATATAAATGCAAAAAAGGAGAAGAATCGGTTTTAGCGATTTTACCATTTTTCCATGTGTACGGAATGACAACAGTGTTAAACCTTTCAATTATGATGGCTTCAAAAATGATTCTCATGCCAAAATTTGACGTAGGAAGCGCGTTAAAAACGATCCATAAGCAGAGACCGACTTTGTTCCCAGGTGCACCAACGATGTATATTGGGATTTTAAATCATCCTGATCTAAAAAAATATGATTTATCGTCTATTGATTCATGTATTAGTGGTTCAGCAGCATTGCCACTTGAAGTACAAGAACAATTTGAGAAAGTCACGGGGGGAAAACTTGTAGAAGGCTATGGATTATCAGAAGCTTCTCCAGTCACACATGCAAATCTACTTTGGGGTAAACGTGTAACTGGAAGTATTGGTTTACCGTGGCCTGATACAGATGCTGCTGTCATTTCAATGGAAACGGGTGAACCTGTAGGTTTTGGAGAAATTGGTGAAATAGTCGTTAAAGGACCACAGGTTATGAAAGGGTACTGGAATAAGCCAGAAGAGACCCAGGCTACACTACGGGATGGCTGGTTATTAACAGGTGATCTTGGTTATATGGATGAAGATGGCTACTTCTATGTAGTGGATCGTAAAAAGGACATGATTATAGCGGGTGGATTTAATATATACCCAAGAGAAGTTGAGGAAGTACTATTTGAGCATGAAAAGATACAGGAGGCCGTTGTAGCGGGTATCCCTGACCCTTATCGTGGGGAAACCGTAAAGGCATACGTGGTACTTAAAGAAGGTCAGCAATGTTCAGAAGAGGAACTAGATCAACATTGTCGAAAGCACTTGGCTTCTTATAAAGTTCCGAGGGTTTATGAATTTAGAAAAGAATTACCTAAGACCATCGTCGGAAAAGTACTACGTCGAGTATTAGTTGAAGAAGAAAAGGAAAAATTAAAAAAGATTCAGTGATAAATGGTACTATTGTTTAGGGTCAGATCAGCTCTATAGACATCTAAGTGTGAACAACAGTGAGGAGCCATGATGTGAGCCAATGGCTCTTATTTTTTTTGAAATATAACATGTAATAAGATTGACAGTAATTAAAAAAGGATCTATTATAGAATTATGAATGACTATTCATTCATTTTTCTGAAAGGAAGTAAGGTCTTGAAAAATACAAAACCAAAATATAAGCAAATCATTGACGCGGCGGTGGTAGTCATCGCAGAGAATGGATATCATCAATCCCAAGTCTCAAGGATTGCTAAGCAAGCAGGAGTAGCAGACGGTACGATATATCTTTATTTTAAAAACAAGGAAGATATTCTTGTTTCGTTATTCCATGAAAAAATGGGTGAATTTATCGAAAAAATTGAAGCTGAAATAGCAGGAAAATCGAGCGCAGCAGAGAAGTTATTAACATTGGTTGAAAAACATTTTGAACTATTAGCTGCGGATCATCATCTTGCGATCGTAACACAGCTAGAATTAAGACAATCAAATAAGGAATTACGACTAAGGATTAATGAAGTCTTAAAAGGATATTTAAAAACCATTGATTCTATTATCCAATTTGGGAAAGAAAATGGTGAGTTTAATCCTAACCTAGATGTACGCTTAGCAAGACAAATGATTTTCGGCTCAATCGATGAAACAGCTACCACCTGGGTAATGAACGAACAAAAATATGACTTGCCTGCCTTGGCAAAAGAAGTTCACGCCCTATTAGTTAATGGTTGTGGAAAGACACACCTCTAGTAATTTTATATTTTATTTTAGCTATGTCCCTTAGCTTATTAGTTGGGAAAAATGCTATAGGATAAAATGGCTTGGGTTTCAAACCTAGTTGAAAATTAGGCACTCAGATGATAAATCCAACGTCTGAGTGACCCTGCATTTTGTCCGCCAAAAGCTAATGGCGTATGCCTTGATTTTTTTAAGAAGATTTATCATGATTGGCCTAAGATTTTAATACGCCATTTTTTGTGGTCTTAAAAATCGGGGCACAGTATGCCAAGGCGTATTTGAATAAGGTGTGTATACATATACATATTTAGGAGGGATGTGCAGGTGGAGTTCTTTAAAGTAAAAATTGATGAGTACATTGCAACTATAACGTTTAATCGTCCACCAGCAAATGCATTATCATCAAATGTTTTGAAAGAGCTTACAAGTTTACTTGATACCATCGAGTCTAATGATGATGTAAGGGTTTTAGTTATTCATGGTGAAGGGCGTTTCTTCTCAGCTGGAGCTGATATTAAAGAGTTTACGACAATAAATTCAGGCGAAGAATTTTCAGAACTTGCTAGAAAAGGTCAAGACTTATTTGAGAGAATGGAGCGATACCCAAAGCCAATCATTGCTAGTATTCATGGTGCAGCTTTAGGTGGAGGTCTAGAACTTGCAATGGCTTGTCACTTTCGACTAGTGAGTGAAAATGCAAAACTCGGATTACCAGAACTACAGCTTGGCCTCATTCCAGGCTTTGCTGGTACAGCGCGTCTTCCTCGCTATGTTGGTATTGCGAAAGCAGCACAAATGCTTTGGACAAGTGACCCAGTTAGTGGTGTGGAGGCTGTACAATACGGCTTAGCAAACGAAGCGTTCCCTGAAGAAAAATTACATGAAGAAACAATGAAGATTGCTAGAAAAATTGCACAAAAAAGCCCATTATCTGTTAAAGCGACGATTGAATTACTCAATTCGATGAAGAATGAACAATATGAAGAAACAGTAAAGCGAGAGGCTGAATTATTTGGTGAGATGTTCATTTCAGAGGATGGTAAGGAAGGAATATCAGCCTTCATTGAAAAGCGTCAACCAACATTTAAGGGGAAATAATAGAATACTATTTTATATGTAAGTAAACAGTAGACTGTATATAAATTGCAAACCTTTAGGAGGGAAACATATGAACATCTTTGTTATTTTAAAAAGAACATTTGATACAGAGGAAAAAATCGTTTTAAATAATGGTCAAATAAGTGAAGATGGTGCTGAATTTATTATTAACCCCTATGATGAGTATGCTGTTGAAGAAGCCATTAGGCTAAAAGATGCAAGCGGTGGAGAGATTACAGTCGTAACAGTGGCTACTACCGATGAGGCAGACAAAGAGTTACGGACCGCTTTAGCTATGGGGGCCGATAAAGCTGTATTAATTAATATAGAAGATGATCTTGAAGATGGAGATCAATATTCAACTTCAAAAATTTTGGCTGAGTACTTAAAAGATAAAGATGCAGATATAATTTTAGGTGGAAACGTTGCTATCGATGGGGGTTCAGGTCAGGTTGGTCCACGTGTTGCTGAAATCTTAAATATTCCTTATGTTACAACGATTACTAAGCTTGATGTAGATGGATCAAACGTAACGGTAGTAAGAGACGTTGAGGGTGACTCAGAAGTAATTGAAACAACTTTACCACTCCTCGTTACATGTCAACAAGGTCTAAATGAGCCACGCTATCCATCATTACCTGGGATTATGAAAGCAAAGAAAAAACCACTTGATGAACTTGAGTTAGATGATCTAGATCTTGATGAAGATGATGTAGAAGCAAAAACAAAAACAATTGAAATTTATCTTCCACCAAAGAAAGAAGCAGGTAGAGTACTTGAAGGTGAGTTAGAAGATCAAGTGAAAGAACTTGTTTCACTCCTTCATACGGAGGCAAAGGTGGTATAACGTATATTCTAAAAATATTGTTTTGTATGCGATTTCAAATTTTACTCAACTAATCTAGGGGGTTACGCATAATGTCAAGAAAAGTAGTAGTTCTAGGGGAAACACGTGATGGTGCGTTACGAAATGTATCTTTTGAAGCAATTGCAGCTGGTAAAACAGTGTCAGAAGGCGGTGAAGTTGTTGCTGTTTTAATAGGTGAATCTGTAGGTTCCTTAGCTAGTGAATTAATCCATTATGGTGCTGATCGTGTTGTAACAGTAGAAGATCCAAAATTAGCTTCATATACTCCAGATGGTTATTCACAAGCATTGCAAGCAGTTATTGACGCTGAAGCACCTGGAGCTTTAGTAATAGGTCATACAGCTTTGGGAAAAGACCTCTCACCGAAAATAGCGGCTAAACTAGATTCAGGTTTAATCTCAGATGTAACGGCAATTGAAGTGGCAGGTGGAAATATTGTCTTTACTAGACCAATTTATTCTGGTAAGGCATTTGAAAAGAAAATAGTGACAGACGGCATTATTTTTGCAACTGTTCGTCCTAACAATATCGCACCACTTGAAAAAGACGAATCGCGCACGGGAGAAGTTACTTCCCAATCCGTAGAAATTAAAGATTTACGAACGATTGTAAAAGAAGTATTACGCAAAGCCACAGAAGGTGTAGATTTATCAGAAGCTAAAGTAGTGATTGCGGGAGGCCGTGGCGTGAAAAGTGCAGAAGGCTTTGAGCCATTAAAAGAATTAGCGGATGTCCTTGGAGGAGCAATTGGTGCTTCCCGTGGAGCATGCGATGCTGATTACTGTGACTACTCACTTCAAATCGGTCAAACAGGTAAGGTGGTAACACCGGATCTTTATATTGCTTGCGGTATCTCAGGAGCAATACAGCACCTAGCTGGAATGTCAAACTCAAAAGTAATCGTTGCGATCAACAAAGACCCAGAGGCAAACATCTTCAAAGTTGCTGATTATGGAATCGTTGGCGACTTGTTTGAAGTTGTTCCAATGCTTACTGAAGAATTTAAAAAGTTAAAAGTCAACGCATAAAACAAATACTAATCAAATTATAAATTCTTCCATTTTACTTTTTATAAAAACATGTTATACTAACGTAGCGATGAGCTAAATTGCATAAGTCGAGTTGACACGCCGTTTGGCAAAGCACTATGTGGAGTGCTGTTTCTCGCCGCAATACGCCAAAAGACGTCCTTTTTGGACGTCTTTTTCTATAACCTTGAATTAAAGGCTCTATAATATTTGTTGGGGTTTAAACAAAATTTTGTGTGCATAAAAAAACACGCAAACTCCACATTCTTTTATACTTGAATTGTCTAGAAACAAGTCTAAAGAATGGAGTTGCGTGTATATGGATTTTACCATGATTATTCCTGGATTAAAAGGGTCTATCCTAACCAATGTTGAAGAAGTAGGCGAAGTTATCCGCCTGTACGTTGAAATGGAGCGAAAAGTACATCGGTGCCCTAAATGTAATCAAAGGACGAGTAAAATTCATGACTATCGTATACAAAAAATTCAACACTTAAAGTGGTTTGAAAGAAAAACCCAAATCTTTTATAAGCGAAGACGATATGTCTGTGAATGTGGGAAACGTTTTTCAGAGAAAAATCCTTTTGTCATGCGTTATCAACGTACCTCAATAGAATGGAATCAAGCTATATCAATTAAAGCGATTAAAGGAAAAACATTTAAGGAAACAGCTGAAATCTACGGGTGTTCATCTTCAACCATTATACGTCGATTCGATCAAATTTCACGAAGTGAAATTCGTCCGGTGGAAGAATTACCTACAGTTATAGCTATTGATGAATACAAGGGTGATACCCGCGAAGGGAAATACCAGTTAATCATTGCGAATGGGATAACAAAAGAACCGATTGATATTCTACCAAATCGTTATAAACGTACGATAAAAGACTACTTAAGAAAGCACGGATCTAGAGTGCAAATAGTCATAATGGATATGAATCATTCCTTTAAAGCAGCCGTTCAAGAGGCATTGGGTAAACCTGTTATTGTAGCTGATAGATTTCATTTTTGTCGTTACATCTATTGGGGGCTTGATGGAGTAAGACGTCGAGTACAAAACCAATTTCATGGCTACGACCGTAAAAAGTGTAAACGTATGAAACATGTCTTTCATAAAGACTGCCAACGCTTAACTAAGGATGAGAAATGGCATTTAAATCGTTACTTGGAGATGTCGAATGAACTCAAACAAGCATATGAAATTAAAGAGGCATATCGTTCTTGGTTTTTACGTGCCAAAGAAAACGGAAAAAACAGTATCAGTTTGGTTAAAAAGGAATTGGAAGAACTATATAAGTTAATTGAGGATTCAAAGATACCTGAAATGATTAAAGCAATAAAGACCATACAAAATTGGCAAGTTGAAGTATTAAATAGCTTTGCCTATGAATATTCAAATGGGTTTTTAGAGGGAATTAATAATTCAACCAAAGTTCTAAAGAGAAATGCTTATGGATTTAGAGTTTTTGAACGCTTTAGGGCGAAGATTTTATTAACACACAAGTATAAAAGAATTGGGGTACATATTGGTTAACCGAGTTGGTGTGATTCTCCTCTATAAAAAATGATGAATGGTACCATCCATCATTTTTTATAGAGGCCACCAAGCGTAGCGCGGTAGCCTAAAACCCCAACATTTGATTTAGAACCGAATTAAATCGATTTTTGGGACAACTAAAAAATTCCTTCATTTGTTTTATACATAACCAATTGAATAATAGGAGAAAATAATGTATGACGAAAAGTCATAACATAATATTTGCGGATTACATAATCATTCACTTATGAAGCAAATCACTCGTAAAATGAAAAGTGAGATGGTATACTCTTTGTAGAATTTCAAAGTTGTTAATAATAGGAGGGGTTATAATGGCTATTACAAACGTAACAGACCAAAATTTTGATGCAGAAACAAAAGAAGGATTAGTATTAGCAGATTTCTGGGCACCATGGTGTGGGCCTTGTAAAATGATTGCACCCGTATTAGAAGAGTTAGACTCTGAGGTTGGCGACAAAGTAAAAATCGTAAAACTTGATGTAGATGATAACCAAGAAACTGCAGCAAAGTTTGGCGTTATGAGCATCCCAACTTTACTTGTTATGAAAAATGGTGAAGTAGTAGATAAAGTTGTTGGTTTCCAACCAAAAGAAGCACTTGCTGAAAGACTTGCTAACCACTACTAATACACATAAGAGACAGCCTTTAAGGCTGTTTTTTATTTGCCGTTTTATAAGGCAATCCTTTTTTTTACACCTACACCTTAACCTTAAAAATGTTACAATAATAGGTATGGAAAAAAACAAAAAGGCGCATTGATTAAACAGATGGAGTGGTGATGATGCACGAACATCTTAAAGAAAAGTTAGCGATATTACCTGACCAGCCTGGTTGTTATTTAATGAAAGACAGGCAGGGAACCATTATATATGTAGGAAAAGCAAAAATACTAAAGAATCGGGTTCGTTCTTATTTTACAGGTTCACATGATGGGAAAACTTTGAGGCTTGTAAATGAGATTGAAGACTTTGAATATATTGTCACCTCTTCAAATATTGAAGCACTATTACTTGAAATCAATTTGATCAAAAAACATGACCCCAAATATAATATCATGTTAAAGGATGACAAGTCGTATCCTTTTATTAAAATAACAGCTGAAAAGCATCCCCAGTTACTGATCACTCGTAAAGTAAAAAAGGATAAGGGAAAATATTTTGGACCATATCCAAATGTACAAGCAGCAAATGAAACCAAAAAACTATTGGATCGAATTTATCCATTACGAAAGTGCTCGACCTTACCTGATAAAGTGTGTCTTTATTATCATATTGGACAATGTCTTGCACCTTGTGTGAATGAAGTAACAGATGAGACCAATAAAAAAATGGTAGACGACATTATCCGTTTTTTAAATGGTGGATATAAAGAAATTAAAGATGAGTTAACTGATAAAATGATAAAGGCATCTGAAGAACTTGATTTTGAACGAGCAAAAGAGTACCGTGATCAAATCGCAAATATCGAAACTACAATGGAAAAACAAAAAATGACCATGACAGATTTTATTGACCGCGATGTATTCGGCTATTCATATGATAAAGGGTGGATGTGTGTTCAGGTATTTTTTATTCGACAAGGGAAATTGATAGAGCGGGATGTTTCACTATTTCCTTTTTACAATGAGCCTGAACAGGATTTCTTAACCTTTCTAGGTCAATTCTATTTAAAGGCCAATCATTTCAAACCGAAAGAAGTACTACTTCCAAGTTCGGTTGATAGAGAACTAGCAGAGCAATTGCTAGAAGTTACTGTGCAACAGCCAAGTAGAGGGAAGAAAAAACAGCTTGTTGATTTGGCAGCTAAGAATGCCAAAATTGCTTTAATGGAAAAATTCGCCTTAATTGAAAGAGACGAAGAACGGACAATAAAGGCGGTTGAGAATCTTGGAAAAAGACTAGGGATTTATACACCTCATCGAATTGAAGCGTTCGATAATTCCAACATCCAGGGAACAAATCCTGTCTCAGCAATGGTTGTATTTACGGATGGAAAACCTGATAAAAAAGAATATCGAAAATACAAAATTAAATCAGTGCAAGGTCCTGATGATTATGAATCTATGAGGGAGGTCGTACGTAGAAGATATAGTCGTGCTCTAAAAGAAAACCTTCCCTTACCAGATCTAATCATCATAGATGGTGGAAAAGGCCATCTTGCAGCCGTAAGAGACATTCTTGAAAATGAGTTGGGTCTTGAGATTCCATTATCAGGATTAGCAAAGGATGATAAACATCGAACCTCTGAACTATTGATTGGTGACCCTCCTGAAATAGTAGAACTACCAAGAAATAGTCAGGAATTTTATTTGCTTCAACGAATACAAGACGAAGTGCACCGATTTGCCATTACCTTCCACCGACAAGTACGTGGTAAGAGTGCTTTTCAATCTGTTCTTGATGATATTCCTGGTGTCGGGGAAAAGCGCAAGAAAGCTTTGTTAAAACACTTTGGTTCAGTGAAAAAATTAAAAGAAGCTAGTATTGAGGAAATCCAACAGGCCAATATTCCTCGACCTACTGCAGAAGCTATCTTTGAAAAATTAAAAGAATAATCGTTGCTATTTTAAAAATTGTCTGATATAATCCTTAATAATATAATATTACACTTCAATACGTTGAAGTGATGATAGAGGTGCGACCTTTATTAGTATGCAATAGGAGGGGGATGAGCTCTTATGATTATTGCAGAAAGGAAAGTTCGCCGAAGTGAAAAGAGGCTCATACCTTTTTTTGCTGGTCTTATGTTTAAGAGACGTAAGATTGTCAAGATTAGTTAATCTTGGAGGGCTATCTCACGATGTGACACGTAGTAACAAATTACGTACAGCACAGCAATGAGAATCTCTCATTGCTGTTTTTTTTATTATCGAAAGAGAGGGTATATCATGGGGATCATTGTTCAAAAGTTTGGAGGCACCTCTGTAGGTTCACCAGAAAAAATTAAAAATGTCGCAAATCGAGTAATTCAAGAAGTGCAGGCAGGAAACCAGGTGGTAGTTGTCGTTTCGGCAATGGGGAAAACAACGGACCAATTAGTAAGCTTAGCAAATGCAATCACAAGTACACCGAGTAAGCGTGAAATGGATATGCTTTTAAGTACAGGAGAACAAGTTACAATTGCACTCTTGTCGATGGCCTTACAAGAAGCAGGGCATGAATCTGTTTCCTTTACAGGTTGGCAAGCTGGTATTGAAACAGAATCAATACATAGCAATGCCCGCATTGAAAAGATTGAAGTATCAAGGGTACATGATAGCTTAAAAGAAGGTAAAATCGTAGTCGTTGCTGGATTCCAGGGAATCAGTAGCTCTGGAGATATAACTACACTAGGTCGCGGTGGATCAGATACAACTGCGGTCGCACTTGCTGCAGCACTAAATGCAGATAAATGTGATATCTACACAGATGTAACAGGTGTATATACAACAGATCCTCGCGTTGTTCCATCAGCAAGGAAACTTCATTCTATTTCGTATGACGAAATGTTGGAGCTCGCCAATTTAGGAGCAGGTGTACTCCATCCACGCGCAGTAGAATTTGCAAAAAACTTTGAAATGCCACTTGAAGTTCGTTCAAGCATCGAGTTAGAAAATGGCACCATTATTGAGGAGGAAGTTTCAATGGAAAAGAATCTAGTTGTTAGGGGAATTGCTTTTGAAGACCAGATTACAAGGGTTACAGTATCTGGCTTACCAAATGAATTACACACATTGTCAACCATTTTTGGTACACTTGCAAAAAACGGCTTAAATGTTGATATCATTATTCAAAACATGACAGATAAAAATCATACGAATATATCATTTTCAGTAAAAACACAAGATTTACGTGATACACTTACTGTTTTAGAAAATAATAAGGATTTATTGAAGTATGAAGAAATTCAACATGAAGACGGGCTAGCGAAGGTTTCAATTGTCGGCTCTGGTATGGTTTCAAATCCAGGGGTTGCCGCTGACATGTTCCGTGTACTTGCAAGTGAAAATATTGAAGTAAAAATGGTTAGTACGTCTGAAATTAAAGTGTCAACTGTAGTAGAACAAGCAAAAATGGTTCGTGCGGTTGAAGCGTTACATGATTCATTCAATCTTGCAGCAGTTGAAGAAGAAAAAGAAAAAGTTAGACTATAATGAGTAACGGGGTTCGTTCTTAAGGTAATGTTTTACTTTGGGGCGGCCCTTTTTTATATAAAAAAACTGCACGTTAGGTGCAGGCAGGCTGTCGAGAAAGTCTCGACAGCCTTTATTCTTTTGATACACTTTAATAATTCACCGCGTTAATATGTTATAATATATTTAATAAATTAGGGTTGGTGATATTGTGTTAAATACTAGGGAAAATACACAAAATGAAATTGAATTTGTATCAATTGACGAGCTTGTTCCAGATAACCATCTGTTACGAAAAATAGATAAATACATAGATTTTTCTTTTATAATTGAGAGAGTAAAACCTTACTACTCTGAAGATAATGGTCGACCTTCGATCGACCCTCTTGTTCTTTTTAAAATGATGTTTATTGGATATTTTTATGGTATCCGTTCCGAAAGACAGCTTGAACAAGAGATAAAACTTAATGTCGCATATCGTTGGTTTTTAGGTCTCAGATTTAAAGATCCTGTACCACATCATTCCACAATAAGCTGGAATCGTCATAAGCGTTTTAAAGATACAGACATCTTCCAAGAAATCTTTGATGAAATTGTTCTTCTTGCAATGAATCACAAAATGGTTGGCGGAAGAGTCTTATTTACGGACTCCACTCATCTCAAAGCTAATGCGAATAAACATAAATTTACAAGGGAAGAAGTTGAAGTAGAAACTCGTGAATATTTAAATGAGTTAAATAAGGCAATTGAAGAAGATCGTGCTGAACATGGAAAAAAGCCTTTAAAGGAAAAGGAGGAGGTGAAAGAAACAAAAGAGATTAGAGTAAGTACCACAGATCCAGAAAGTGGGTTTATGTCGCGAGACAATAAGCAAGAGATGTTCTGTTATTTAGACCATCGGACAACAGATTTGAAGTTTAACATTATAACTGATGCATTCGTAACTCCAGGTAATGTCCATGATTCAATACCATATCTTAGCCGTTTAGATCGTCAAATCTTACGATTTAACTTTAATGTGGAAGTTGTTGCTCTTGACTCTGGATACTTAACTAATCCGATTTGCAAAGGATTATCAGATCGTAAGATCTTTGGAGTTATTGCCCATAGAAGGTATCAACCAACAAAAGGACTCTTTCCAAAATGGAAGTTTAAATATAATAAAGAAAATGACATTTATGTTTGTCCAAATAGCGAGGAACTAACATATCGTTCAACTACAAGAGAAGGTTACCGAGAGTACAAGTCAGATCCCAAGAAATGTTCAACCTGCCCTCTTCTTGAACAATGCACTAGATCCCGGAATAAGCAAAAAGTTGTTACTCGTCATGTTTGGGAAGATCATAAAGATAAGGTGAGGCTAAATCGCCTCTCTCTGGAAGGGAAAATTCTTTATAAGTTTAGAAAAGAAACCGTAGAGCGAAGCTTCGCAGACTCAAAAGAGCTGCATGGGCTTCGCTACTGTAGGTTACGGGGAATTAAAAATGCTAGTGAGCAGGTATTACTTACAGCAGCCTGCCAGAACATGAAAAAGATTGCCAACCACCTAGCCAAACAAGGCTAGATGGTTGGGAGTGATATTTTCAAGATTTTTGATAAAGAATAATGTCAACTTACAACTACAAAAACCACCGAAAACAAAAAGTGTAGAGAAAAAATACCCCTTTCTCTACACTCTGACTGCACGTTAGGTGCAGGCTTTATTCTTCGGTAATGTCTTTTTGATCCCACTTTACCGTAAATATAATTTTTTGTGCTCGTCTTTTTTGTTGTTCATAGCTTTCTGTAACTAGATTTTTTTGTTGTTGTATTTGTTGAGCAATAAAACCAGATTCGAGTTGGAAAGTACACATGTCCTTTCGTTTTAATCGTGATGAGATGATTGCACCATCCAAGTGAAACTCGATGGACTTTTTGTCGGAACGTTCCACTGTAAGGTCTCCCCAACCAGCATCATGAAAGAATGCAATAATTTCTTCAATCGTTGGCAAAGGGAACTTTCTTGCAAGGTTTTTTCCAGCCCAATATAAAATTTGTGGAGTTTCTTTTCCAAGTAAATCAGGAAGTACAATTTCTCGGATGAGTTCATATCCAAAGACCGAGACCGTCTGCTCAGTTGAATTTACATTTTGTTCTTTGATGTTAACATTCTTCATGGCATTCCCCTCTTTCTCCACTATTTATTATAAACTATTGGGGATAAGAAACACATAAAATTTTTTGTTTCTTTTTGTCATAATTTCTCATTTTGACTTCAAGTTTTTTTAGAGAACTGTGTACAATTATTAGCATTTTTATGAATAATTTGTGACCTTGTTTCCTTGACGCTCTTGCTTTAAGGGAGTAAAATGAACTTGTTACATTATACTGATAAAAGAAAATTGAGGCTACATTTGTCTTTTTATCTATTAAAAAAGTAATCTGTAGTTTTCTGCAAAGGTTTTCAATTATCAGTTTTTATATCGTCCTAATACATTATTTTGCAGGATGAGGAATTAAAAATGGAGTGCCTTAAAAGGGCGCGGTTTATTATTAAGGGGGGGTAAAGTAAAGTATGGCAGGTAATCGTGAGTTTTTTAATCGCAGACTTCATTCATTATTAGGTGTGATACCAGTAGGGGTTTTCTTAATACTCCACTTAGTAGTGAACAACTTTGCGACAAGAGGAGAAGAGGCGTATAACAGTGCTTCTGGTTTTATGGGGAGTCTACCGTTTAGAATTCTTTTAGAGGTAGTTGTTATTTATTTACCTTTACTTTTTCATGCAATTTACGGTCTCTACATCGCCTTTACTGCAAAGAACAATGTGAGTAAATATGGCTTTTTCCGTAACTGGATGTTCTACTTACAACGTATAACTGGTATCATTACTCTTATTTTTGTTGCATGGCATGTATGGGAAACGCGAGTTCAGGCAGCTTTAGGAGCGGAAGTTAATTTTGATATGATGGCAGACATCTTTAGTTCACCAGCAATGATTGTATTCTACCTAGTTGGTGTGATTTCTACCATTTTCCATTTCTCTAATGGTTTATGGTCATTTGCTGTAAGCTGGGGGCTAACAATAACTCCTCGTTCACAAAAGGTTGCAACTTATGTAACGATCATTATTTTTCTTGCATTATCATACGTAGGAGTTACAACAATATTTGCATTTGTTTAAGTATTATAAAATAAGAACGTTCACATTTTAGTTAACACACAAGTTGAACGATCTCTTTATTGGGGAGTGAGTTACTTTGAGTCAAGGAAAAGTTATTGTAGTTGGTGGTGGACTTGCTGGTTTGATGGCTACCATCAAGGCAGCTGAAGAAGGAACACAAGTAGATTTATTTTCACTCGTACCTGTAAAACGTTCTCACTCTGTTTGTGCACAAGGTGGGATTAACGGTGCGGTTAATACAAAAGGTGAAGGGGATTCTCCGTGGATTCACTTTGACGATACAGTATATGGTGGAGACTTTCTTGCAAACCAAAAGCCTGTTAAGGCAATGTGTGAAGCGGCTCCAGGAATCATTCACTTAATGGACCGTATGGGTGTTATGTTTAACCGTACACCAGAAGGTTTACTTGATTTCCGTCGTTTCGGGGGAACTCAACATCACCGTACTGCATTTGCTGGTGCTACAACTGGTCAACAATTGTTATATGCACTAGATGAGCAAGTTCGTCGTCATGAAGTTGCAGGACTTGTTACAAAGTACGAAGGTTGGGAATTCTTAGGGATAGTTCAAGACGATGAAGGAATTTGTCGTGGTATCGTAGCACAAGATCTTAAATCTATGGAAATTAAATCTTTCCCTGGTGATGCTGTTATTATGGCAACTGGTGGACCTGGGATTATCTTTGGTAAGACAACTAACTCTGTTATCAACACTGGTTCTGCTGCATCAATTGTTTATCAACAAGGTGCTTATTATGCGAATGGTGAATTTATACAAATCCATCCAACAGCAATTCCTGGTGATGACAAACTTCGCTTAATGAGTGAATCTGCACGTGGTGAAGGTGGACGAGTATGGACTTACAAAGATGGTAAGCCTTGGTATTTCCTGGAAGAAAAATATCCTGCATACGGAAATTTAGTTCCACGTGATATTGCAACACGTGAAATTTTCCATGTGTGCGTTGATTTGAAGCTGGGTATCAATGGGGAAAACATGGTTTATCTAGATC
Source organism: Bacillus nitroreducens (assembly GCF_964021195.1). NCBI lineage: Bacteria > Bacillati > Bacillota > Bacilli > Caryophanales > Bacillaceae > Bacillus > Bacillus nitroreducens. The sequence goes on from NZ_CAXHYI020000003.1 coordinate 2,257,067, forward strand.
TTTCTCATAAAGATCCAAAAGAGCTTGATATTAAACTAGGTGGGATTATCGAAATCTATGAAAAATTCATGGGTGATGATCCACGTAAAGTACCAATGAAAATCTTCCCTGCTGTTCACTATTCAATGGGTGGATTATGGGTTGATGATCATCAACAAACAAATATACCTGGCTTATTCGCAGCTGGAGAAGCTGATTTCTCACAACACGGAGCAAACCGTTTAGGTGCGAACTCATTATTATCAGCAATTTACGGTGGTATGGTTGCTGGTCCTAATGCGGTTAAATACATCCAAGGCTTGAAGAAAGCATCTGATTCTATTTCTTCAACTGTGTATGATAGTTATGTAAAACAAGAGCAAGAAAAATGGGACGACATTATGTCGATGGATGGTACAGAAAACGCCTACATCTTGCATAAAGAGCTTGGTGAATGGATGACTGATAATGTAACAGTTGTTCGTTACAATGACAAGCTATTAAAGACGGATGAAAAGATTCAAGAGCTTATGGAACGTTACAAAAATATTAACATCAATGACACATCTAAGTGGAGCAACCAAGGTGCTACATTTACTCGTCAATTACAAAATATGTTACAACTTGCACGTGTCATAACAATTGGTGCTTATAACCGTAATGAAAGCCGTGGGGCACACTATAAGCCTGAATTCCCTGAACGTAATGATGAGGAATTCTTAAAAACAACTATGGCTAAATTTACTGGTAAAGATTCTGCACCTGCATTCCATTATGAAGAAGTAGACACGTCATTAATCGCACCACGTAAACGTGACTATACTAAGAAGAAGGAGGAAAAGTAAGATGAGTGAAAAAACTGTTGAATTTCATGTAACTCGTCAGGATACTCCAGATTCTCAACCATATGTAATAAAATTTAAGGTTCCATACCGTAAAAATATGAATGTTATTTCAGCGTTAATGGAATTTCGTCGTAATCCAGTTGATATCGACGGAAAACAAGTTGCCCCAATTACATGGGATATGAACTGTTTAGAAGAGGTTTGCGGTGCATGTTCAATGATTATCAATGGTAAACCTCGTCAATCATGTTCTGCACTTATTGATCAACTTGAACAACCAATTAAGCTAGAACCGATGAAAACATTTCCGATCGTTCGTGACCTGCAAATCGACCGTAGTAGAATGTTTGATTCATTGAAAAAAGTAAAAGCATGGATTCCAATCGACGGAACGTATGATTTGGGTCCTGGTCCACGTATGCCTGAGAAAAAACGTCAATGGGCATACGAATTATCTAAATGTATGACATGTGGTGTATGTCTTGAAGCCTGTCCAAATGTTAACGACAAGTCTGATTTCATTGGGCCTGCACCATTATCACAAGTCCGTCTATTTAACGCACACCCAACTGGTGCAATGAATAAGGGTGAACGTTTAGAGACTATTATGGGTGACGGAGGCCTTGCAAACTGTGGTAACTCACAAAACTGTGTACAGTCTTGTCCAAAAGGTATTCCACTCACCACATCAATTGCAGCTCTAAACAGAGACACATCCATCCAAGCATTCAGAAATATGTTTGGTAGTGACGAAGTCTAATAGATATCAGAAGCACTCCTACATTAAAAGTAAGGGGTGCTTTTTTAAAATACATTTTCGGGAATTCCTTTTTACACACCAATCGATTACAATTTTCCTCATTAAATTAGGCGAAAATTCCCTGTTTTCATAGTTAGAATAAGGTACCACTTTCCTTCAAATTGAATAATCTTATGTAAGGGAGCTATTGGAATGAAGCATCTATCGTATGTCGATGATATTGAGAAATGGGAAACAGCATTTGAATTTTATCAACCTATTAAGGTACGTTTTTCTGAAACAGATATGTTTGGACATTTAAATAACACAGTACCCTTTACCTATTTTGAAGAAGCAAGGATTCAATATTTTAACCATTTAGGATTTATGCAGAAGTGGACGACAAAATCGAGTGAAACAATCCCAGTAGTTGCAAGCCAACAATGTGATTATTTTAAGCAAGTCTTTTTTGATGAACAGCTAAAATTGTATGTGAAAATTCATCAAATCGGAAAATCATCAATGGATATCCATTATATGGCGAAGAACAATGAGGGTAGCATTTGTTTTGTCGGTAGGAGTACACTTGTTCAGATGTCAAAGTCAACAGGAAAAAGTGAACCATGGTCAGAAGATATAAAGCAAATGTTTACAAATGCAGCTAACCTAAATTGTATGAGTGAAGTAGAATAAAAAGACCAGTAGATCAAAAAATGGACGCAAAAAAGTCTACATATCAACCTTTTACCAGTCACAGTACCACTCTCCTTCTCATACTATATTGTGACTAAATATATACCCATCCAGTAGTTCAGCTCGAACCTTAGCAAGGAGGGTTACAATACTTGAAGGAGAAAGAGTTTCAACCAAAACCGCTACTAACAAAGAGAGAAAGAGAAGTTTTTGAATTACTAGTTCAAGATAAAACAACGAAAGATATCGCAAGTGAGTTATTCATAAGCGAAAAAACAGTTCGTAACCACATATCGAATGCGATGCAGAAGCTGGGAGTAAAGGGGCGTTCTCAAGCAGTTGTAGAGCTCCTTCGTATGGGAGAACTTGAACTTTAAGTATTACCGGCTACCATTACGCAAAGTAAGGTAGCCGGTTACTTATTTAGTCAATATCTACATATTACCTAAATAACTTCAACTTGCTTTTTGTGAAAAAAAAGTAGAAAATAAGAATACTATATCTTTTTTTAAAAAGAAAAATTCTTACAATAGATAATTATCAACTGTTACAGTGCGTTCAACCGTAACAGTTGGCTAATCATACACTAACCTACTAGGAGAGGGATGTAATGACCGTTCAAGAGAGCAATGAAACAAAAGACTTCCAGATTATCGCAGATATTGAGAAATCTCTTCGTTTTATTTCAGGAATACTGAAACAAAAGGGCCGAGAAATCTTAAGTAACTACACAATTACAACACCACAATTTATCGCCCTCCAATGGTTACTTGAACACGGGGATATGACAATCGGGGAATTATCGAATAAAATGTACTTAGCATGCAGTACAACAACAGATCTTGTCGACCGAATGGAAAAAAATAATTTAGTTATGCGTGTTAAAGACCCAAAAGATCGACGTGTCGTTCGAATTCATTTATTGGAAGAAGGGGAGCGCATCATAGAAGAAGTAATAAAGAAGCGACAAGATTATTTAAGTGAAATAATGAAAAACTTCTCTGAGGAAGAAGTAATCCAACTAGAAAAGAGTCTAAGAAAATTACATCAAGAAATGCGAGTAGAATGAGGCGAAGTATTTGAATAGACCAATCGGAGTTATTGATTCTGGAGTTGGCGGTTTGACCGTTGCTCGGGAAATAATTAGACAATTACCAAATGAAGAGATTATATATTTAGGTGATAACGCCAGATGTCCATACGGACCTAGACCTAAAGAGGAAGTTCGTCAGTTTACATGGGAGCTGACGAACTATTTATTGTCACATGATATCAAAATGCTTGTTATTGCATGCAATACGGCAACTGCTTTAGTATTAGATGAAATCCAAGCAGAACTTTCAATTCCAGTAATCGGTGTAGTCTACCCAGGAGCTAGGACCGCCCTTAAGGTTACAAAAAATAATTATGTTGGTGTTATCGGGACTGTGAATACAATTCAAAGTTGTGCTTATGAAGATGCACTGAAATCAATTAACAATCAAATTCTTGTCGAAAGTCTTGCGTGCCCTCGTTTTGTTCCAATTGTAGAAGCTGGTGAGTTTGCTGGCCCTAATGCTGAACGAATTGTGGCAGAATCGCTCGAGGTGTTACGAACTAAAGAAATCGACACCTTGATATTAGGTTGTACGCATTATCCACTTCTTCACGATACAATCAAATCCTATCTTGGCGATGGAATTAAACTGATTGATTCAGGTGCTGAAACTGCCCGAGAAGTGAGTACAGTGCTATTCTATAGTGGAATGCTAAATAGCAAACCATCTAAAAAAGGTCACATGTTCCTTACAACAGGTGAAAAAGAGATCTTCCAGCAAATTGCAACCAATTGGTTTGAAGAGCCTGTCTATAATGTGAAATCTGTCAAAGTGTAGAATGTCCCCCTAGTGGGGGCATTTTTTTTATGTCTTCAAATGATTTTAAGATGAAAGATGAAAGCTAATCTGGCTAGTATCTATTGTGACTTTAACTGTTCTTTTAGTCCGAGGTGAACAACTTGGAGTGTGACACAGAGAATCATTTTTTAGGTTTTGCTTTTATTGGAGATCTAAATGAAGAGTAATAATAAACCTCCTTATTCACTTTTGATATCAAAACATATTGTCCATTTTTTTCATGAAAAAGCGGTCTAATTTGAAAAAAGGGCTCGTATACATAGTAGTACAAACTGCCTTAGGAGGGAAAAGAATGCGTAAAATTACAAAATCTACAATAGTTGCCACAGTTGTTACTTCAACCGTATTACTTTCAGGATGTGGCTTATTTGGTGGAGGGGAAGAGGTCTCACAGATGGATCCGCCACAAAACCAAACGGTGGATGAAACTGTAGCAAAAGGTGAAAACCCTGCTGCTGAAGATAAGGAGAACAATGGTCAAGAAGAGGCAACTACTGAAACAGTAAAACGTGACCTCTATCTTATTGATGACAACGGACTGGTGGTTCCTTATACTGTAGATCTTCCAAAGACTGATTCGGCTGCAAGACAAGTTCTTGAATATTTAGTTGCAGGTGGTCCATTGAATGAAATGTTACCAGATGGATTTAGAGCGGTTATTCCACAGGATACAGTTGTAGATGTTAACTTAAAAGATGGTACGTTAACGGCTGATTTCTCAAAGGAGTTCGGAACGTATAATCCTGAAGATGAGGAAAAAATTCTGCAAGCAATCACGTGGACTTTAACCCAATTTGATAATGTAAACAATGTCGTGATTAGCGTCAATGGTTATCCGTTAGATGAAATGCCAGTAAATGGAACTCCAATTCCTGCGGATTTAAGTAGGGCTGACGGAATTAACATTGATAACAGTGGTGTTGTGGATATCACAAATAGTCGCCCAGTGACATTATATTTCTATGTGCAAAACGAAGAAGCAGAGTACTATGTCCCAGTAACGAAACGTATTGAAAATACTGGTGTTGATAACGTTACGGCAGTAGTAAATGCGCTAATCGAAGGGCCAGGCATGAACTCACATCTAATTAGTGATATCCATCAGGATGCAAAACTATTAGGTGCAAAAATGGAAGAAGGGAAAGTTACACTAGACTTTAACGAGGCTATCTTTGGTGCTTTTAATGAGAAAATGATTTCAAAGCATACTATTAACTCATTAGTACTATCATTAACGGAACAACCTGAGGTTGAAGGTGTTGCGATTACAGTTAATGGAAGTGAAGATGTTGTAACTGAGGATGGGAAGTCCCTTACTGAACCAGTTACTCGACCATCAAACGTGAATACAGGAAGTTTTTAGAAATATAAGGATGTGAACAGAGTTCACGTCCTTTTCAGAGTGTAGACAAAGTCAAACTTGACTTTGTCTACACATTTTTATAGGAAACACGAGTAAGATTTACTTTCCCAGACTGTCTTGAAAACGCTTGTCAGACAAGGCGCGCTCACCGATCGAAGACGCGAATAGAAGTTGTCTTCATGAGGACGAGTGAGGTTAGCAACGAAGTATGCGAGTGTTTGACAACAGTCTGTAAGGATGTGAACAGAGTTCATGTCCTTTTTCTAATGCATGTCGATAGGATATCGAAAATTTTGCTATACTATATACTGGAAGGTTGGGCTGCAGGTAGCCCACCTTGTTACTGAATACACAGGAGGTTTTTGTTTTTGAGAGTAGATGGACGCCTTACAAATCAATTAAGGCCAGTTAAGTTTGAATTGAACTATGTTAAACATCCGGAAGGGTCTGTTTTAATAGAAGTTGGGGATACACGAGTGATTTGTAATGCTAGTCTAGACGAAAGGGTTCCTCCATTTATGAGAGGCTCTGGAAAAGGCTGGATTACAGCGGAATATTCAATGTTGCCGAGGGCAACTGAACAGAGGAATATGAGAGAATCGACTAAGGGAAAGATTTCGGGTAGAACGATGGAGATTCAGCGTTTAATAGGACGTGCTTTACGTTCAGTTGTGAATCTTGAACAGCTTGGTGAGAGAACAATCTGGATTGATTGTGATGTCATCCAGGCTGATGGGGGTACGAGAACAGCATCAATTACGGGAGCATTTGTTGCAATGGTTCTAGCTGTACATAAAATCTACCAAGATAAAAAAATGAGTTCGTTTCCAATTACGGATTTTTTAGCGGCAATTTCTGTCGGGGTAGATCCTCAAATAGGAGAAATACTTGATTTGAATTACATAGAAGATTCAGCTGCAAATGTTGATATGAATATAGTCATGACGGGAGAAGGAGAATTTGTTGAACTTCAAGGAACAGGAGAAGAAGCGACTTTTTCCCGTAATCAGCTACAAACCTTATTAGAATTAGCTGAAACAGGAATTCATGAGTTGATACAAATTCAGAAGGAAGCTTTAGGTGATGTAAGCAACTTAATTGGAAAGAAGGATACCTAACATGAAAGAAATTATGATTGCTACGAAAAATCAAGGGAAGGTAAAAGAATTTAGAACCTTATTTATGAGTAGGGGTGTAAATGTAAAATCTTTGGCTGATTATCCGACTATTGAGGATATCGAGGAAACGGGTGTCACCTTTGCAGAAAATGCCCAAATAAAGGCTGAGGAAATTGCAAAGAAACTTCATATACCAGTTATTGCAGATGATTCTGGACTTTCAATTGACTATCTTGATGGGAAGCCCGGTGTCTATTCAGCAAGATATGCGGGTGAGCATAAAAGTGATCTTGATAACCTAAATAAGGTTTTAGAAGAGTTAAAGGGCGTTCCTAAACAAAAACGAACAGCTAGGTTTCATTGTGCTTTGGCTCTAGCAATACCTGGAGAGAAAACCCAAATCGTAGAGGGGACTTGTGAGGGTCAGATTACTGAACAGCCTGTTGGAGATAATGGATTTGGTTATGACCCGATTTTTTATGTACCTGAACTAGAGAAAACGATGGCTGAATTGTCAAAAGATGAAAAGAATAAAATCAGTCACCGTGGTCATGCACTTAGGAAGTTAGATGTTTTACTAAAAGATCGTGAGGAGTTTCAAAGATGAAGGTACTTGTAATTAGTGACACACATGGGCTAACGAAAGAATTACTTGATGTTAAAGAACGTCATAAAGATGAAGTAGAATTTATGCTCCATCTTGGAGATTCTGAGTTACCCTTCCAATCCGAAGAAATGAGAGGTTTTTCTGCTGTAAGAGGAAATTGCGATATTGACTCGGAATATCCGAATGAAATGGTAATTCTTATAAATGGGGTTAAGGTGTACTTAACACATGGACATTTATATAATGTCAAAATGTCTTTAATGAATCTTACATATCGTGCTCAGGAAGTAGGGGCACAAATTGTTTGTTTTGGGCACTCTCATATTGCAGGTGCTGAAATGATAGAAAATGCATTGTTTATAAACCCAGGGAGTTATCACATCCCAGTTAAGCGTAGGGAGAAAACATATATTATACTGGAAATCGCGGATAATAAAGTAGACATCGCATTTTATGATCGTGAAGGAAATGTGGTTGAAGAATTATCAACAACGGTAAACTTACCCCGTTTTAACGGGCAATAAGACTATTATGTTATCATAACGAGAAGAGACAAAATGCGGCACATCAAGTGACACTCACATCAAAAAGGCCTCAACCAAACCGTCAGTAGGGGGGATGAATAGTATCTTCTACTGACGGAAGTTTTACTTTATGTTACAATAATAAAGTGAGTTAAAAAACTTTATAAAAAAATAAACAAAAAGTGTTGACATATGATTCCTATGTGACTATAATAAAAAATGTCGCTAATGAGTTGTAGCAAACAAATTACTATAATGTCCCAGTAGCTCAGCTGGATAGAGCAACGGCCTTCTAAGCCGTCGGTCGGGAGTTCGAATCTCTCCTGGGACGCCATTACATAATAATCCAAACACTTCTTTTCATTAAAAATGAATTGAAGTGTTTTTTTGTTTTTTCTAAAAGAGTATGTGCTAATGAATATACTTATTGATTCGGTGATTGTAAATTGTGTTAATAATAACAATATTCGCATTAAAAAAGTTTTTTAAATAGAGGAATAGATCTTCCCTAACAACCTCTATTCTTTCATTACAGGTAAACTAATGAAAGTTAATTAAGCTTAAATAAACTTCACTTTTTTTCGCAAATTTTTCGAGAAATTTTTCAATTCAAAAAAACCGCATAATATCAAAGTTGTAAGCGTGTACAATGAGATTCGCAAATCAAAATAATCAAACAATTCTCTAAAATGGTGTTGACTCCTAGAAAAAATGAGAGTAATATAGGTCTCAATATAAAACATATTCTACTCACAAAAGAGGATATGATTAATATAATTACAGTCTAAATATAACACCTTAACCTTCTGGTTGAGGAAGACATATGGATTATTTTTTGTAAACTTAGTTTTCAATAGTGTAAAGCGTTTAAGTTTTTAGGTATTAAAGAAACGTAGATAGCATATTGCTTTATAAAAGCACAATTCAAAAAGATTGAATATTCATAAACGTTGAAGAGGATAAGTAGTCTTACGTAAAGATAACAACAGAGAGCCGGTATTGGTGGAAGCCGGTGTTATCCCGTATGATGAACTCACCTCGGAGTGTTAGCTTGAAATTTTTAGTAGGGCTAGCCGGGTGTTTGGTAACAGCTCACCCGTTATCAAAAGAACAACATATGTTGTTCCTGAGGCGATCTATTTTGATCGTGAACAAGGGTGGTACCGTGAAAAGTGACAAATGCCTTTTCACCCCTTCGACCAAGAAATTGGTCTAGTGGGTGGATTGGCGTTTTTTTATTTTCATCTAACTATTATTTTCTTTAAGGAAGGGATGTAAGAAAAAATGAGCGTAAATGCAAAAGTGGAAGAACAAGCAAAAGCTTCTACAAAAATGAATGGTTCCCAAATGCTAATCGAAGCACTAAAAAGGGAAAACGTAGAAGTCATTTTTGGATATCCTGGTGGTTCAGTACTAAATATTTATGATAGTTTATATGATTCTGGTATATTTCACGTCCTAACAAGACATGAGCAAGGTGGTATACACGCAGCTGAAGGGTATGCAAGAATTTCAGGAAAACCAGGTGTCGTTATTGCAACTTCTGGACCAGGTGCTACGAATATTGTTACTGGATTAGCAGATGCAATGATTGATTCAATTCCACTTGTTGTATTTACAGGTCAGGTTGCTACTACAGTAATTGGCTCCGATGCATTCCAAGAGGCAGATGTACTTGGTATTACAATGCCAATTACAAAACATAGTTACCAGGTAAGGGATGTTAAAGACCTACCAAAGATTATTAAAGAAGCATTTTACATTGCTACTTCTGGAAGACCAGGACCTGTATTAATTGATATTCCAAAAGACATGACAGTTAAAGAAGCAGAATTTGAATATGATCAAGAAATTCATTTGCCTGGTTACCAACCAACCATTCATCCGAATCACCTTCAAATTCGTAAGCTTGTTGAAGCGGTAAGCCAAGCGAAAAAGCCAGTTATTCTAGCTGGTGCTGGGGTTATATTTGCAAAAGCAGCGGAGGAGTTAAGAGAATACGTTGAACAACAAAATATTCCAGTAGCCCATACACTCTTAGGTCTAGGCGGACTCCCTGCTGATCACCCACTTTACTTAGGAATGGCTGGGATGCATGGAACTTACACAGCGAATATGGCATTACATGAATGCGACCTATTAATTAGTATTGGCGCAAGATTTGATGACAGGGTAACAGGGAATTTGGAACACTTTGCACCAAATGCAACAGTGGCTCATATTGATATTGATCCTGCTGAAATTGGAAAAAATATACCAACTAAAATTCCAGTTGTTGGTGATGCAAAGGAAGTTCTTAAGAGCTTGATTCACCAAAATGGAAAGCCTGGTAACTCTCTAGAATGGAGGGAAAAACTTGCTGGATGGAAAGAAGAATATCCACTTGTTTACAAACCATCTGAAGATGAGCTAAAACCACAAAAGTTGGTTGAACTCATTTACCAATATACAAACGGTGAGGCAATTGTAACAACGGACGTAGGACAGCATCAAATGTGGGCAGCCCAATATTATCAATTTTCAAAACCGAATCGTTGGGTAACATCAGGTGGACTTGGAACAATGGGCTTTGGATTACCGTCAAGTATTGGTGCTCAACTAGCAGAAAGATCTTCAACAGTTGTTTCTATCCTAGGGGATGGTGGATTCCAGATGACTTCACAAGAACTTTCAGTCATTCAAGAACTAAATCTACCAATCAAAATTGTCATACTTAACAACAAAGCACTAGGAATGGTTAGACAATGGCAGCAAATTTTCTACAAAGAAAGATATTCACACTCCTTAATTCCTAATCAACCAGACTTTATGAAATTAGCTGACGCATATGGAATCAAAGGAATGAAAGCTTCAAATGAGCAAGAAGCAGAACAAGTGTTGAAAGAAGCACTCGAATATGAAGGACCTGTTCTAATGGACTTTAGTGTGACACCTTTTGAAAATGTATACCCGATGGTAGCACCAGGAAAGGGTCACCACGAAATGGTAGGTGTTAAGTTGTGAAACGAATTATTACATTACTCGTAAATAACCGTGCAGGTGTCCTAAATCGAATCACTGGCCTGTTAACAAAGCGTCACTATAACATTGAAAGTATTACTGTAGGACATTCCGAAACAGAAGGTCTATCGAGAATGACATTTGTTATACATGTTGATGAGGAAAGTGTTGTAGAACAAATCACGAAACAATTAAACAAACAAATAGATGTTATTAAGGTCATGGATATTACAAATCAAGCCATTGTGGCTAGGGAGCTAGCTCTCATTAAAGTAGCATCCAGTCCATCAAATAGAAATGAGATTTATAGTTTAATAGATCCTTTTCGTGCAACGATTATTGATGTCAGTAAGGATAGCCTGGTTATCCAAGTTACGGGAGAATCTGATAAAGTAGAAGCTCTAATTGACCTCTTGAAGCCATACGGTATTAAAGAAGTTGCCCGTACTGGTACAACTGCATTCACAAGAGGTAACCAAAAAACAGCATCAAATCAAAAGTCCTATTCAATAGTTTAAATACTGTTCAAAGGGCGGTGAAGAGGAACACGTCGACAAAAACGTCAGACATAAAATAAGCCAACAAAGAAACTCGACGTGTCATATTCATCAGATTTTTTGAACAACATTACTAAGGGTATTAATCACATTAATATATATAATTTAATTCTAACAAGGGAGAGATTTTAAAATGACAAAGGTATATTATAACGGAGATGTAAATGAGCTAGCACTACAAAATAAAAAGGTTGCAATCATTGGTTATGGTTCACAAGGACACGCACATGCATTAAACTTACGCGAAAGTGGCATTGATGTAATTGTTGGTCTTCGTCAAGGTAAATCATTTGAGCAAGCAAAAAATGATGGACTTCCAGTTTATTCTGTAAGTGAGGCTGCTGAACAAGCGGACGTTATTATGGTATTACTACCAGATGAAAACCAACCAAAAGTATATAAAGAAGAAATCGAGCCAGGATTAAAGCCAGGAAATGCACTAGTATTTGCACATGGTTTTAACATTCACTTTAGCCAAATCGTACCTCCTAGCTTCGTTGACGTATTCTTAGTAGCTCCAAAAGGACCAGGACACTTAGTACGTCGTACTTATACAGAAGGTGCAGGGGTTCCAGCATTATTTGCAATTGAGCAAGATGTAACTGGAAACGCAAAAGACATCGCATTAGCATATGCAAAAGGTATTGGATCTGCTAGAGCGGGTGTTCTAGAAACTACATTTAGAGAAGAAACTGAAACGGACCTATTCGGTGAGCAAGCAGTTCTATGTGGTGGAGTATCTGCGTTAGTTAAAGCAGGATTCGAAACTTTAACAGAAGCGGGTTACCAACCAGAAGTTGCATACTTCGAATGTTTACATGAATTAAAACTAATTGTTGATTTAATGTATGAAGATGGTTTAGCTGGAATGAGATATTCAATCTCTGATACAGCTCAGTGGGGAGATTTCGTAACTGGACCACGTATCGTAAATGACGCTGTTAAAGCAGAAATGAAAGAAGTATTAAAAGATATCCAAACAGGTAAGTTTGCTAAGGGTTGGATCTTAGAGAACCAAGCAAATCGCCCAGAATTCAATGCAATTAATAAACTAGAAGCTGAACATCAAATTGAAGTTGTTGGTAAGAAGCTTCGTGCAATGATGCCATTCGTGAAGCAAAGACAACAGAAAGAAGTGGTGGGTGCGCGTGCGGAAAATTAATATATTTGACACTACATTAAGAGATGGCGAACAGTCTGCTGGAGTAAATTTAAATCAACATGAAAAACTTGAAATAGCTAAGCAACTGGAACGACTCAATGTGGATGTTATGGAGGCAGGTTTTCCAGCTGCCTCTGAAGGTGATTTTCAGTCAGTTAAACAAATTGCTGAAACCATCAAAAATGTTTCTGTTACGGGTTTAGCAAGAGCGGTAAAAGGCGATATCGATGCTGCTTGGGAAGCTTTAAAGGGTGGAGCGGAGCCTCGTCTCCACACCTTTATTGCTACATCCCCTATCCATAGAAAATATAAACTTAGGCAGACACCCGACCAAGTGATTCAATCTGCTGTAGAAAGTGTAAAATATGCATCAAAATTCTTCCCGATTATTCAATGGTCTGCTGAAGACGCTAGCCGAACGGAATTAGAGTTTTTAGCTAAAATTGTAAAAGAGGTTATTGATGCGGGAGCGAATGTCATTAACTTACCTGATACAGTTGGTTATGGTGCTCCAGAGGAATATGGAAAAATGTTTTCTTATTTACTAGAAAATGTTCCAAATATAGATAAAGTCATTCTTTCTACTCACTGTCATGATGATTTGGGAATGGCGGTATCGAATTCACTATCAGCTGTTGAACATGGCGCTTTACAAGTGGAAGGTACGATTAACGGTATCGGTGAAAGAGCAGGAAATGCTTCTTTAGAAGAAGTTGCAGTGGCTCTACACATTCGTCAAGATTTCTATAAAGCAAATACTAGACTTAAGCTGGATGAGATCAAACGTACAAGTGATTTAGTGAGTAAATTAACGGGTATGATTGTTCCACCAAACAAAGCCGTTATTGGGAGAAATGCTTTTGCACACGAATCTGGAATTCACCAAGATGGTGTGTTAAAGGAAAAAACAACCTATGAAATAATCACTCCAGAATTAGTAGGAGTTAAATCTAATTCGATGGTGCTTGGAAAGCACTCCGGAAGACACGCATTCCGCAATCGTATCTTTGAATTGGGATATACATTAGAAGATGAAGAAGTGAACCGCGTATTTAAGTTATTTAAAAATTTAGCTGATAAAAAGAAAGAAATTACAGATGAAGATTTAATCACGTTATTAGTCGATGAAAAGGTAGCAAACGTAGAAGATTTGTACCAATTAACATCACTGCAGGTTCAATACGGTACAAATCAAGTTCCAACTGCAACTATTACGTTAACAGATCGTGATGGAAATCAAATTCAAGAAGCTGCTACTGGATCAGGTAGTGTTGAAGCACTTTATAATACACTCGAGCGCTGCTTCGGTATCACGATTACTTTAGACGACTATCGAATTCAATCAGTTGGTGCTGGCCGTGATGCTCTAGCTGAAGTTTTCGTTAAAGTGAAGCATGACAATGTCGAAAGCAGTGGAAGAGGATCAGCTCAAGACGTCCTTGAAGCATCTGCAAAAGCGTATGTGAACGCAGTAAATCGACTGCTAGCAGTTGAAAAGAATAAAAAATCACTTGAAAAGGTTGGAGTTTAAACCTTATTAAATTCTATTTATCTATTTTCAGTGTTTAAAAGAAACAAGAGGAGGAGTCAAAATGAAGAAAAGTATTGCCGTACTTCGTGGAGATGGCGTTGGTAAAGAAGTGACAAAAGGGGCAATCGAAGTGTTGAAGGCCGTTGCCGAACAATACAATCACGAGTTTATATTTCAACACGCGTTAATAGGTGGTGCAGCAATCGACGCTGAAGGCACTCCTCTTCCAGCGGAAACACTGGAGATATGTAAACAAAGTGATGCGGTATTATTAGGTGCTGTGGGCGGACCGAAATGGGATTCAAATCCTCCACATCTACGTCCTGAAAAAGGATTATTACAAATTCGTAAAGCATTAAACTTATATGCAAATGTACGACCTGTTACTTGTTTTAATAGTTTACTAGATGCATCTCCACTTAAACAAGAAGTAATCGAGAACGCAGATTTCGTAATTGTAAGGGAACTAACAGGTGGACTTTACTTTGGAAAGCCAAGTGGAAGATCGGTAGTAGATGGAGAGGAAACAGCTGTTGATACTCTTTCTTATAAACGTTCTGAAATGAAGCGAATCATCGAAAAAGCGTTCGAAATGGCTTCGTCAAGGCAGAAGAAAGTAACATCCGTAGACAAAGCAAATGTTTTGGAATCAAGTAGAATGTGGCGTGAAATAGCAGAAGAAGTAGCAATTTCGTACCCTGATGTAACCTTAGAACATATGCTTGTCGATAACGCAGCAATGCAGCTTATCCGAAATCCTAGACAATTTGATGTAATTGTAACTGAAAATATGTTTGGTGATATTTTAAGTGATGAAGCATCAATGTTAACAGGATCTTTGGGAATGCTTCCTTCAGCAAGTTTATCTACAGATGGACCAAGTCTATATGAACCAATACATGGTTCTGCTCCAGATATCGCAGGTCAAGATATTGCAAATCCAATTGCAACAATATTATCTGCCGCAATGATGTTACGATTATCATTTGGTTTAGAGGACGAAGCAAAAGCAATAGAAAAAGCGGTGGATGAAGTATTAAATACTGGTTACCGTACCGCAGATGTTGCGAGAACAGAAAAAGCAATTTCAACAACTGAGATGGTGGAAAAAATTAAAGAAGCCTTAGTTGAAGACGGGGCAATTTCTAATATTATGTCTGCTTATGCATAAGACGATTTTTATGCAAGCAAAAACCACTTAGAGCTCGGTATATACCGAGCTCGTCTTTTCAAAAACAGTAAAAAAGGAGGATGAAGATACTAATGGCACCGAAAACAATTATTGAAAAAATATGGGATCAGCACGTTATCAATCATGAAGAGGGGAAACCAAGTCTTCTGTACATTGACTTACATCTTGTCCATGAAGTAACTTCACCACAAGCCTTTGAAGGGTTACGTCTAAAAAATAGAAAAGTTCGTAGGCCTGACTTAACATTTGCAACAATGGACCATAATGTGCCTACTACAAGTGATCGCTTCCAGACAAAGGATGAGATTGCAGCAAAACAAATGAGCGCTCTAGAAAAAAACTGTAAGGAATTTAATATTCCTTTAGCAGACCTTCATAGTCCTGAACAAGGAATTGTTCACGTAATTGGACCTGAACTTGGATTGACACAGCCAGGAAAAACAATTGTATGTGGTGATAGCCATACATCTACACATGGAGCATTCGGAGCATTAGCATTTGGTATTGGGACAAGCGAGGTAGAACATGTTCTTGCAACCCAGTCACTATGGCAACAAAAACCGAAAACGATGCAAGTGAATGTAATTGGAACGTTGTCACCTGGTGTCTATGCAAAAGACGTCATTTTATCGATCATCCGTAAGTTTGGTATCGATTTTGGTACAGGGCATGTTATAGAATACACAGGTGAAGCGATTCGAAACATGTCAATGGAAGAAAGAATGACGATTTGTAATATGTCCATTGAAGGTGGAGCTAAAGCTGGATTAATTAGTCCAGACGAAACGACTTTCTCCTATTTAAAAGGAAGAAAATATAGTCCTGCTGGTGAAGAGTTTGATAAAGCAGTGGAAAGATGGAAGGCACTTGCGACGGATGAAGGTGCAGTTTATGACACAGTTCTAGAAATTCATGCAGATGAGATTTTACCAACTGTTACTTGGGGAACAAACCCGTCCATGAGTGTAACCATTGATGATACAGTTCCATATCCTGAGGATTTCAATTCAGAAGTTGATAAAAGATCTGCAGAACGTGCCTATGAGTATATGGACTTAGCCCCAGGAACTCCGATTAACGAGATTGAAATACAGCATGTCTTTATTGGTTCCTGTACGAATTCACGAATTGGAGATTTAAGAGAAGCTGCAGAAATTATTCGCGGTCAAAAAGTTTCTCCAAAAGTACGAGCATTGGTAGTTCCAGGATCACAACAAGTTAAGAAACAAGCTGAAGAAGAAGGTCTTGCTGATGTGTTCCGTGAAGCAGGATTTGAATGGCGTGATGCTGGATGTAGTATGTGTCTAAGTATGAACCCTGACGTTGTACCTGCTGGGGAAAGATGTGCTTCTACGTCTAACCGTAACTTTGAAGGACGACAAGGAAAGGGTGCTCGTACGCATTTAGTAAGTCCTGCTATGGCAGCGGCAGCAGCAATATATGGAAGATTTGTAGATGTTCGTAAAATTCAAAAAGTAGCAGCAGGGGAGGAGGCATAATTATGGAACCATTTATTACACATAAAGGTAAAGTTGCAGGAATGGATCGAAGCAATGTCGATACCGATCAAATTATCCCGAAGCAATTTTTAAAAAGTATTGAACGAACTGGGTTTGGAAAATATGCCTTTTTCGACTGGCGCTTTGAAGCGGATGGAAGTCCAAATCCAAATTTTGAGTTAAATCGTAAAGAGAATGAAGGGGCAAGCATTTTAGTAGTGAATGAGAACTTTGGATGCGGCTCTTCACGTGAGCATGCTCCATGGGCTTTACAGGACTACGGTTTTAAGGCGATTCTTGCTCCTTCATTTGCAGATATTTTCTACAATAACTGCTTGAAGAATGGAATGCTTCCAATTGTTTTAGACAAAAGCATCATAGAATATCTACTAAAAGAAGCAAAAGCTGCTGATTATCAATGTACTATTTCGTTAGAGGAGCAAACAATCGTAGATTCAAAAGGTTTTAAAACAGAATTTACAATTGATGCCTACTGGAAGGAAATGTTGATCAATGGTTGGGATGAAATTGATAAAACTTTATCCTATGAGCAACAAATTAGAGAATATGAAATGAGAGCAGCAAACTAAAAAAATAGACAAAGTCAACTTGACTTTGTCTATTTTTTTGCATAACACAATGCAGCTCCTATTGTTTTCTCTTTTTATCATTGGTAAACTTATAGCTCAAGAAAGAAAAACGATTTGGGGTTGGAAAAACTCTATGGAAAAAAAATCTATAAATACAAATGATGATAAAGTGATCCCCTTTCCTAAATTAAAGGAAAGGTTAATTGAAAAAGGGCTAGATTCTCTAAAAAACAAACAATTTAATGAGGCATTAACATTATTAAGACAAGCACAGACGATTGAAAAGGGCAACCATGAAATTGAACTAGGTATCGTACTCTGTCTTTTTGAATTAGGAGACTTAGAGCAAGCAAAAGAAAATTGTTTAGCCATGCTGAAAGAAGATGTCGGCGATTATTTTCATGTGCTTCAAATTTATGTAACCATTCTTATTCAATTAGGTCAATACGATGAAGTGAAATCAACGATTGAAGCGGTATTCGAGGAAGGTTCAGTCCCTCCCGAATATGTTGAGCACTTGTCACAGCTGTTAGAATTAAGTAAAAGAATGCTGTTCAAAGATGACGTTAAGATTGAAGATAACTCGGATGAGAATGTAGAGGAAATGATACAGAATACCTTATATAATGAAGAAATAATCGGAAAGCAGATTTCCGCTGTCCAATCCTTGAAGGATTTGAATGTACGGAAATATCTTGACATTCTTGTTCCGTTTTTATCGATGCCTACGAAACATCCAGTTGTAAAAACAATCATTATTCAATTACTTGTTTCAAATCAAGTCGATCAGGAAATTGAAGTGGAGAAATTAGGGAACACCATGAAGGTAAACCCTTCAAATTTAGTAGACCCATCTATGACACCTTTTACAAATCGAGTTCTATCACTATTAGATGAGAACTTGCAAAATGAAAACCCTACTCTATTTGAGACAGCTAAAGCGATTTGGTTACAACATCTATTTGTGCTCTATCCATTTACATTGGAAGAAGAAGACCCTTCTGCATACGCTGCAGCTTTACATTTATATAGTGCAGAATTACAAGGATTTGAAATCGAAACTCATACACTTGAGCAAAATTATGATGTAAGTTTATTTGAAATTAAGCATACACTTGAAAAGCTAGAAATGGTAGAAAGATTCTCTTTAATTGAATAAAAGAATCAGTATAGATTTTATTATTAGGATTTATTGGGTAAACTTTCTAACAATATAAAAATATTCTATCTGTTGAAAGGTGTCTATTCTATGTTATAATATAATGGTTGTAAAATGCTAGGTTACCTATTAAATGGTAATAAATGACAAGTTTACATATCAAACTAAATAGTTAGTAAATAGATAGTTGGAGGGAAAGAATTATGTCCGCAAAGTGGGAAAAATTAGAAGGAAACCAAGGTGTCTTAACTATTGAAGTTGACGCAGAGACATTTAACAAAGGCTTAGATGAAGCATTCAAAAAGGTAGTTAAGCAAGTAAACGTACCTGGATTCCGTAAAGGTAAAATGCCTCGTGGAATGTTTGAAAAGCGTTTTGGTGTTGAATCACTATATCAAGATGCAATCGATATCTTACTTCCAGATGCATATGAAAATGCAATTAAAGAAACTGGTATTGAGCCAGTTGACCGTCCAGAAGTTGATGTTGAGCAAATTGAAAAAGGCAAAAGCCTTATTTTCACTGCAAAAGTAACAGTTAAGCCTGAAGTGAAACTTGGCGAGTACAAAGGTCTTGAAGTTGAAAAGTTAGACGAAACAGTTACTGATGAAGAAGTGGAAGCAGAAATCAAACAATTACAAGAGCGCAATGCTGAACTTGTTGTTAAAGAAGATGGTACAGTTGAAAATGGCGACACTGTTGTAATTGATTTCGAAGGTTTCGTAGATGGAGAAGCATTTGAAGGTGGAAAAGCTGAAAACCATTCATTAGAAATTGGTTCAGGTTCATTCATCCCTGGTTTTGAAGAGCAATTAGTGGGTGTTGCAGCAGGAGCTGAAAAGGATGTAGAAGTTACATTCCCAGAAGAGTATCATGCTGAAAACCTTGCAGGTAAACCAGCGACATTCAAAGTAAAAGTTCATGAAATTAAAGGAAAAGAACTTCCTGAGCTTGATGATGAATTCGCAAAAGATGTTGATGATGAAGTTGAAACTTTAGAAGAGTTAAAAGCTAAAACAAGAACTCGTTTAGAAGAAACGAAAAAACGTGACGCTGAAAACAACCTTAAAGATACTTTAATCGAAAAAGCATCTGAAAATGCTGAAATCGACATTCCAGAAGCTATGGTTAACACTGAATTAGATCGCATGGTTCGTGAATTCGAACAACGTCTACAAATGCAAGGTATGAACCTTGACTTATATTTCCAATTCTCAGGTCAAGATGAAAATGCTTTACGTGAGCAAATGAAAGAAGATGCTGGCAAGCGCGTACGTGTTAACCTAACGTTAGAAGCTATTGCTAAAGCTGAAAATATTGAGGTTACTGAAGAAGAAGTCAACGCAGAACTTGAATCAATGTCAAGCATGTACGGTGTTTCTGCTGAAGAGCTTAAGCAAATGCTTGGTGGCGTAGACGGAATCAAAGAAGATTTAAAAATTAGAAAAGCAATCGATTTTCTTGTAGAAAA
The DNA here is from genome assembly GCF_964021195.1 of Bacillus nitroreducens. Classification (NCBI taxonomy): domain Bacteria; kingdom Bacillati; phylum Bacillota; class Bacilli; order Caryophanales; family Bacillaceae; genus Bacillus; species Bacillus nitroreducens. The sequence goes on from NZ_CAXHYI020000003.1 coordinate 2,276,991, forward strand.
TAGCAAAAGTGTTGCATAATAATTAATAAGGGAATATCAAGGCGCGATATCATCGTGCCTTGTTTTATACCCAAAACTTGGAAGTAGTACATACAATAAGCATTTCGTAGTAGTTTTATTCTTAAGAAAAAGGGAACACTGAAAAAGGAGGGCGGACTAGCACATATTTCGTTAGGCAATTTCAACATAACATACTTACATAAATGGAAGAAAAGAGTTATTATTACCTATCCAAAGAGAAATATGGTACAATGTGCAATACATAATGACAAAGAATTGGAACTAAAAGTAAGGGCCAATGAAAAAATTGCCTAGTAAATATAAATTAGGCCTATAGTGTAGAGAGAAGAAACAAATAAGGGGTGACATAATGTTTAAGTTTAATGATGAAAAGGGTCAGCTTAAGTGTTCTTTTTGCGGTAAATCGCAAGATCAAGTTCGTAAATTAGTTGCAGGACCTGGCGTTTATATATGCGATGAATGTATCGAACTATGCACTGAGATCGTTGAAGAGGAATTAGGTACTGAGGAAGAAGTTGAATTCAAAGATGTACCAAAACCAAAAGAAATTAGAGAAATCCTTGACGAATATGTAATTGGGCAGGACGCTGCCAAAAAGTCCTTAGCTGTTGCAGTTTATAACCACTATAAACGTATAAATTCAAACAGCAAAATTGATGATGTTGAGCTATCTAAAAGTAATATTTGTATGATTGGACCTACTGGTAGTGGGAAGACATTGTTAGCACAAACTTTGGCTCGTATATTAAATGTGCCATTTGCGATTGCAGATGCAACTTCATTAACAGAGGCTGGATATGTTGGAGAAGATGTAGAAAACATTCTTTTAAAACTAATCCAAGCAGCGGATTATGATGTTGAAAAGGCTGAAAAAGGCATTATTTATATCGATGAAATCGATAAAGTTGCACGTAAATCAGAAAATCCTTCTATTACACGTGATGTTTCTGGTGAAGGTGTACAGCAAGCATTATTAAAAATTCTTGAAGGAACCGTAGCTAGTGTGCCTCCACAAGGTGGAAGAAAGCATCCACATCAAGAATTTATTCAAATTGATACAACAAATATCTTGTTTATTGTTGGTGGAGCGTTTGATGGCATTGAGCAGATTATCAAGCGTCGTCTAGGTAAGAAAGTAATTGGATTCGGTTCTAGCATTGTGGAAGAAGAATTAGATCAAAAAACTCTTCTTTCTAAATCATTACCAGAAGATTTATTAAAGTTTGGGTTAATTCCTGAATTTATCGGACGTCTTCCAGTTATTGCAAGCCTTCAGCCACTAGATGAGGATGCATTAGTTGATATTCTAACAAAACCTAAAAATGCTTTAGTAAAGCAATTTCAAAAAATGCTTGAATTAGATGAGGTTGAGTTAGAATTCGAAGAGGATGCTCTGAAAGAAATTGCGAAAAAAGCAATTGAGCGAAAAACAGGAGCACGTGGATTGCGCTCCATTATCGAAGGAATCATGCTTGATGTAATGTTTGACCTTCCATCAAGAGATGATATAAAGAAATGCATCATCACAGGAGATACTGTGGCAAAAAATACATCTCCAAAGCTTCTTTTAGATGATGGTACTGTTATTGAATACAAAGAAATCTCCGCATAAGAGTAAAAATCCCTAGGTATGATATACCTTGGGATTTTTTATTAACACAAGGTAAGTAATGTGCTTTTCGTTTGTTTTTTTAAAATCATATTCCTATGTTTAGCCCATGTACTTGATTCATTTTTCAATACCTTATTGTATAGTGTTTCTTCAACCTCATATTTTTTCGGTGTACTCAAGCTTTGCTACAAAAATAATACTACTACTTTCTCTCTAGCAGCCTAAAATGTTGGCTGTCTCCTATAACTTTTTCATTCTCTCTAAGCAGCTTGGTTCAGGATATCGTTAATATGAAAATCGTTCTGTTGAGCTCCTCAAGCTTTTTTTACGGATAGATTTTCACCTCTTCTTATTAGGTATAGGAAGCGTACATATTTTACAAAAATCCAATAAGAAGGTTATTATTGGTTTCCGAAGATTGTGTTTACTTATTAATTAGAGCTAAATGGCTATTCAAAAATCCGTCAAAATTGGTTTATTCCTCCTTTACTCAGGAGATAATAGCAAGTAGAGTCTATCTTCGAGAGCAGGAGGAATAATATGAGTTGGACAGGTATTGTTTTATTCGTACAGCTATTTTTTGGGATCATCATTGGGCTATACTTTTGGAATCTCCTTAAAAATCAACGAACACAAAAGGTATCTATAGATAAAGAGTCTAAAAAAGAAATGGAGCAACTTCGTAAAATGAGGTCCATTTCTTTAACAGAACCATTAGCTGAGAGGGTACGACCAACTAGTTTTTCAGATATTGTTGGACAAGAGGATGGTATTAAAGCTTTAAAGGCAGCACTTTGTGGGCCGAATCCTCAACATGTTATTATTTATGGACCACCAGGAGTAGGTAAAACAGCTGCAGCTCGACTAGTAATGGAAGAAGCAAAGCGTAATCCTAAATCTCCATTTAAACAGTCAGCTGTTTTTGTAGAGTTAGATGCAACAACTGCAAGATTTGATGAACGTGGAATAGCCGACCCATTGATCGGTTCTGTCCACGACCCAATCTATCAGGGCGCAGGTGCAATGGGACAAGCCGGTATACCCCAGCCGAAGCCAGGTGCAGTTACACATGCACATGGTGGTGTCTTATTTATTGATGAAATTGGAGAGCTACACCCGATTCAGATGAATAAGATGCTTAAGGTGTTGGAGGATCGCAAAGTATTTCTTGAAAGTGCATATTATAGTGAAGAAAACACACAAATACCGACGCATATTCATGATATCTTTAAGAATGGATTACCAGCTGATTTCCGGATGATTGGTGCAACAACGCGTACTCCAAGTGAAATACCACCAGCGATCCGTTCGCGTTGCCTTGAGGTGTTTTTCCGTGAATTAGATCAAGATGAACTAGCAATTGTAACGAGAAAAGCCCTTGATAAGGTAAATATGAAGGCAACGGATAAGGGGATTTCCACGTTTGCTTCCTATGCTCGAAATGGCCGTGAAGTGGTAAATATGGTTCAAATTGCAGCTGGAATCGCGATATCAGAGGATCGTGATTTTATAAGGGATGAAGATATTGAATGGGTTCTCCATTCCAGTCAGTTAACCCCACGCTATGATAAAAAGATTTATCCGAGTGCACGAGTCGGTTTAGTTAACGGATTAGCCGTATATGGTCCAAATACAGGGGCATTGCTAGAAATTGAGGTAACCGTCATTCCTGCAAAAGATAAAGGAACAATTAACATAACAGGTATCGTTGAAGAAGAAAGTATTGGGGATCGTGGGAAATCAATCAGAAGAAAAAGTATGGCAAAGGGCTCTATTGAAAATGTCATTACGGTCCTTCGTTCAATGGGTGTTCCAGCTCATGATTATGACATTCATGTTAACTTCCCAGGTGGTATTCCAATTGATGGACCTTCTGCTGGAATTGCGATGGCTACAGGCATCTATTCAGCTATACACAAGTTCCCAGTAGACCACAAGGTGGCGATGACTGGCGAAATCAGTATTCATGGAAATGTAAAACCAATAGGTGGAGTGGTACCAAAAATAAAGGCAGCAAAACAAGCTGGGGCAAAAAAGGTCATCATCCCACAAGAAAATATGCAATCCATTTTGATGGATATTGAGGGAATCGAAATCATTCCAGTTACGAGCCTGGAAGAAGTCTTTGAGATTGCCATAAAAACACCTGAACGCCAGAAGCAATCTAAGCAATCAATTATACCAGCATCTACGAACTATTCAAAGACCGAATCCGTTTAAGACATTAATCGTTTAAATTAGGTAGACTTCGACATACTATAAAAAGAACGTCGAAGTCTTTTTTATGTTTTCATTTTTGTTAGTTCTTTTGTTTTCAATAGATAGTAGCTTTCGGATAATATATTGTGTAAACCCAGTTGATTTAAGCAGAAGGCGGTAATCCTCGAAAATGCAAGTATTTTCTTCGTATGTGGGATTACTTAAGGAAGCTTCTCATTGTCCATCTCAGAAAAGTGAGACATGAGACCCCACAGGAAGCTTTAGAACCTTGTCCAGTTGTATTATTTTAAAAGGATAATCCCTAAAATAGACACTAGCATTTAAATAAGATAAAATTTACATTTAAGAACGTGTTCAAAAAGGAAGATAAAAAAGGACCTCGTCGACAAGTACGCGACGTCCTGTGCTTCCGAAGTCCAAGGTGACGTAGCTGTGAGTAATGGAGCGTAATTTTTAAAAAATACGTGAGGAACGATATCAGCAAGCCAACGAGCTTTCACAGGATGTGTCGGCTATTAGTCGAAGTACCTATATCAATGTGTCTTTTTTACCAGGCTTTTTGAACATCTACTTTAAGAACTATATTCAATTTTGAGGTGTTAGCAATGAAAAGAAAAAAAGAAATCATTGTTCCTCTTTTACCACTTCGCGGATTGCTCGTCTATCCTACAATGGTCTTGCATCTAGACGTTGGCCGTGACAAATCGGTGCAAGCATTGGAAAAAGCAATGGTAGAAGACCATATCATATTTTTAACAACCCAAAAAGATGTGGAAATTGACGATCCAACTGTGGACGATATTTATAACATTGGAACATTAACACAAGTTAAACAAATGTTAAAATTACCGAATGGAACAATTCGTGTCTTAGTCGAAGGTCTTCATCGTGCAGAAATTATGGAAACCTATGATAATGAGACCTACTATTCGGTGAAAGTTAAAACATTTGAAGAAGACGAATCAAAAGACGTTGAAACAGAAGCCCTTATGCGAATGATGCTGGAGTATTTCGAACAATACATAAAACTATCGAAGAAAATTACTGCTGAAACATACACGTCTGTACAAGATATTGAGGAACCTGGAAGAATGGCTGATATTATTGCCTCCCATATTCCACTCAAACTAAAAGAAAAACAAGAGATCCTTGAAACAATTGATGTTCGTGAAAGAATGAACAGAGTTATCACCATCATCAATAATGAAAAAGAAGTTCTGAGTCTTGAAAAGAAAATTGGTCAGCGTGTTAAACGTTCAATGGAACGAACCCAAAAAGAATATTATCTTCGTGAACAAATGAAGGCAATACAAAAAGAATTGGGAGATAAAGAGGGGAAAACCGGAGAAATTTCCTCACTTAAAGAGAAAATTGAAGCAGTTGGAATGCCAGAACATGTGAAAAAAGTGGCATTAAAGGAGCTAGACCGCTACGAAAAAATCCCACAAACATCTGCGGAAAGTGCAGTTATTCGGAACTATATTGAATGGTTGGTTTCATTACCATGGACAAAAGCAACCGAAGACCGACTTGATATTCATCGTGCAGAAGAAATCCTTGAAAAGGACCATTTTGGTCTTGAAAAGGTCAAAGAACGAGTGCTGGAATATTTAGCTGTACAACAATTAACAAACTCCTTAAAAGGGCCTATTCTTTGCTTAGCTGGACCACCAGGGGTGGGTAAAACATCGTTAGCAAAATCAGTTGCTAAATCACTAGGGAGAAAATTTGTACGTATTTCTCTTGGGGGTGTTCGTGATGAATCTGAAATCAGGGGCCACCGCAGAACATATGTAGGGGCAATGCCTGGTCGTATCATTCAAGGAATGAAAAAGGCAGGAACAATTAATCCAGTCTTTTTATTAGATGAAATTGATAAGATGTCCAACGATTTTAGAGGGGATCCGTCATCTGCTATGCTTGAAGTGTTGGATCCAGAACAAAATTTTAACTTTAGTGACCATTATATTGAAGAGCCTTATGATTTATCTAAGGTTATGTTTGTTGCTACAGCAAATAATTTAGCAACCATTCCAGGACCACTTCGTGATCGTATGGAAATTATTACGATTGCGGGTTATACAGAGCTTGAAAAGGTGCATATTGCTAAGGATCATTTATTACCAAAACAGCTTGAAGAACATGGTTTAACAAAGGGACAATTACAATTACGCGAGGATGCGTTGCTAATTATCATTCGTCATCACACAAGAGAAGCGGGTGTTAGGGGACTTGAACGTCAAATTGCGAAAATTTGTCGCAAGGTTGCCAAAATTATCGTTTCTGGTGCAAAGAAGCGTGTAGTAATCACTGAGAAAAATATTGTTGAGTTTTTAGGTAAACCAGTTTTCCGATATGGGCAGGCAGAAATTGAGGATCAGGTTGGTGTAGCTACTGGTCTTGCCTATACAGCCTTCGGGGGTGACACTCTGTCAATCGAAGTATCGATTGTACCTGGGAAAGGTAAACTTGTTCTTACAGGTAAACTAGGTGATGTCATGAAAGAATCCGCACAAGCTGCCTTTAGTTATATTCGTTCGAAGGCAAAGGAATTAGATATTGATCCAGATTTTAATGAGAAAAATGATATCCATATTCACGTGCCAGAAGGTGCTGTTCCAAAAGACGGTCCATCAGCGGGTATAACGATTGCTACTGCTCTTATATCTGCATTAACGGGTAGGGCGGTTCGTAAGGAAGTAGGTATGACGGGTGAAATTACTTTACGAGGGCGCGTTCTACCAATTGGTGGGCTAAAGGAAAAGTCATTAAGTGCTCATCGAGCTGGGTTAACCAAAATTTTGTTTCCAAAGGAAAATGAGAAAGACCTTGATGATATCCCAGCAAGTGTAAGGGAAGAAATTGAGTTTATTCCAGTCTCACATTTAGATGAGGTACTAAAACACGCATTAACAGAGGGGAAAGTATGAAAGTTACAAGTGCAGAAATCGTTATAAGTGCCGTTAAACCAGAACAATATCCAGAGGGGGATTTACCAGAATTCGCACTAGCAGGACGTTCGAATGTTGGGAAATCTTCGTTTATCAATAAAATGATTAATCGTAAAGCTTTGGCACGTACATCTTCAAAACCAGGTAAAACACAAACATTAAATTTTTATTTGATAAATGAAATACTACATTTTGTCGATGTTCCAGGTTATGGGTATGCAAAGGTATCTAAAAAAGAAAGAGAAGCATGGGGCAAAATGATTGAAAAGTATTTAACAACCCGTGAACAACTTAAAGCTGTTGTTTTAATCGTTGATTTACGTCACCCACCAACAAGTGATGATGTTCTGATGTATGATTTTGCAAAGCATTACGAACTACCTGTGGTTGTTATCGCAACCAAAGCTGATAAAATACCAAAAGGAAAATGGGATAAACACCTTAAGGTCGTACGGGAAACACTTGAGCTTGAGCCAGATGACCATCTCATTAAATTCTCATCAGAAACTGGTCTAGGTAAAGAGCAAGCATGGTCTGTTCTACAATCTTATATGTAATGAAAGAAACAGTTAAGGCATTGACGCCTTAGCTGTTTTTTATTTATCTGGATTTATTATATAAAATGCATGTAGAATAATCGGGATTCAAGGCTTAATTTACCGATTAGGTTATATGCAAGGGGTAGGACTAATAAGGATATAAGGAATGATAGGTATTCTCTACTAGTAAATCATCAAATCAATTTGTAGAGATAGAAAGGGGGAAAATAAAGTGAAAAAGAGGCTGACTTCTATTTTTGTTTTACTTTTAATTGTTGGTGTGTTGGGTGCATGTAGTAGTGAGAAATCTTCTTCAAATGGAATGAAATTAGTCGAGGATGGAAAGTTTACGTTTGCTTCATCTGGTGAATACAATCCATTTAGTGTTACAGATGGAAATGGTGTTATGACAGGTTTTGATATTGAAGTAGCAGAAGCAATTGCGAAGGAATTGGGCTTAGAAGCTAATCAAAAGAGATTTAAATTTAACAGTATTGTAGAAGGCGTAAAGACAGGGAGGTTTGATGCAGCGGTTGCTAGTCACACGATAACAGAAGAGCGTGCTGAGCATGTGAATTTCTCAACTCCTTATTATTATTCTGGCCCGCAAATATTTGTAAGACCAGATAGTGACCTTTCAAGCCTAGAGGACCTGAAAGATTTAGAAGTTGCCGTTTCAAAAGGATCTACATATGCAAAAACGGCGCAAGAGGTAACAGGGAATGTCATCCAATATGACAGTGACGTTACTGCATTAGAAGCATTGGCTATCGGTAAACATGATGCGGTTATTACAGACTTCTTAACGGGAAAAGAAGCCATCGGGAACGGTGTGGAAATTGAGGGGAAAGATATTCTTGGTTTGAGTGAACAAGCGGTTGCGGTAGCAAAAGATAATGATGAATTATTGAAAAAAATCAATGAAGCACTTGAAAAACTTAGAGAAGATGGAACATTGAAGAAAATAAGTGAAAAATACTTCAACGAAGATATAACGACGAATCCTGAAGAATGAATAAATACATCATCGAAACGAATGTGTTTTTCCTACGCATTCGTTTCTTTTTCTAATGTGAGTACTTTTATAAAGGAGTTGAGAGAAATTGCCAGAGTTTAGTCATATTACCAAGCAATTAATTGAATCCTATCCAGTGTTTTTTAAAGGAATGCTCATTACACTGCAAGTCACGATTGTTGCTATTATAATCGCAGTTTTCATTGGTTTACTATTTTCGTTTTTGAAAATTTCTGGGAGAGCCATTTTAGTAAGGATCGCAGACCTTTATATTTATTTAGTGAGAGGCACTCCTTTAGTTGTTCAAATCTTTGTGTTTTATTTTGGTTTATCGGCTTTAGATATTTCGATGTTTTGGTCGGTAACTTTAGGGTTGGCGTTCCATAATGGGGCATATATTGCAGAAATTTTTAGGGGGGCTATTCAATCTATTGATAGCGGTCAAATGGAGGCAGGGCAGTCTTTAGGGATGAGTAAAATGTTAACCATGAGAAGAATCATACTCCCTCAAGCGTTTCGTAGAGCAATACCACCACTAGGAAATCAATTTATAATCGCATTAAAAGATTCCTCACTTGCCGCATTTATCGGCTTGAACGAGCTCTTCAATGTTTCTACAACATTAGGATCAAATAACTTTGACTATATGACGTATTTGCTAATAGTCGCTATATATTATTTAATTCTTGTGCTTCTATTTACTATACTCGTTGGGATGTTGGAGAAAAAATTGGCTGCTAGTGACAAATAAGGAAGGTGAAATAATGGAAAAGAAAGACATGATAAAGGTCACCAATTTAAATAAATCTTTCGGTGACTTACATGTACTAAAAGATATAAATATGTCCGTGACAGAAAGTGAAGTTGTTTGTTTAATAGGAGCAAGTGGTTCAGGTAAGAGTACGTTGCTACGTTGTTTGAACTTTTTAGAAATCAAGGAAAGTGGAGAAATTATTATTAAGGATGAAAAAATAGAACCTCATAGCCATAACCTAAACGAAATTCGGCAAAAGGTTGGGATGGTGTTTCAGCACTTTAATCTTTTCCCTCATATGACTGTACTTGATAATGTGATTGAGGCCCCTACACATGTTAAAAAGATACCAAAACCAGAAGCAATGAAACAAGCCAAGGAGCTTCTCGGTAAGGTCGGATTAGCTGATAAAGTGAATGTGTATCCATCAAAATTGTCAGGTGGCCAAAAGCAACGCGTTGCTATTGCCAGAGCCTTGGCGATGAAACCTGAAATCATGTTATTTGATGAACCAACCTCTGCCCTTGACCCAGAATTAGTTGGTGAGGTACTGAATACAATGAAGCAATTGGCAAATGAAGGTATGACGATGGTTGTTGTTACCCATGAAATGGGCTTTGCTAGAGAGGTAGCGGACCGAGTCATATACATGCATGATGGAAAAATTGTTGAAGTGGGGAAGCCTAAGGAAATTTTTGAAAAACCAAAGGAACAAAGAACGAAGGATTTTCTCAACTCAATTCTATAATAGGAGGATAGGTATCTTAAGGAATGAAACTTGAGGTACCTTTTTTAATGAAGAACCCACGAGAAGATTTTCCTCATGGGTAGATTGGTATAAATTACTTTCGCTTAAAGAATAATAAATAAAAACCGATACCGACAAGTAGAAGGGGCCAATAGGTTATAATATAGGAAAAACCACCTTCAAAAACCCCCATCCATCCCATAAATCGGCTATAGTTCAGAAAGAGTAAGGCAATAAGTATGATAACAACACTATGAGCTAAACCACTTTTAGTCTTAAAGTAGGTTAACAACATTCCAATCCCAACAATTAATAATAGTGTGCCTGATTGTTTTGGCCAAAAACTAAGTTGATTGATACTATGAAAATGAAATCCAAAACCAGTTAAGATGATACCAGGAAGTATGCTACTCGGATTATTTTCTATATAGGCTTGAAATAAAAATGCAAGGCCCACAATGATAACGAGTGTTTGCCACGAGTAGAAGGTAGTAAATATTGGTAGGTGTAACTGTTGAAGTAGTAGATAACTACCAATGCCGACAAGAATGATACCAGTAAACATCGTATTTTTTTTCATAAGATCCCCCGTGCTACTTACTTGATTTGACAATATTTTTTTGTTAATGTAACCATTGAAGTCATTATAAATTACTCTATATAAAAACGCATGAAATACACTTATCTTATTATTCATTTATCTTAGCATAGGTTAAATGAAACTGTTCACACTTTTTTCGAAAATCGTTTTCATCGGACATGGTATAATAGTAATAGTTTTTGTGGACGAATTATGATCCATTCATTATTAAAAGGTTGGGGTGAGAGATTTGCATACATTAATGGTCGGACTAAATTATAAAACAGCCCCTGTCGAAATACGTGAAAAATTAACTTTTGATTCAGAAAGCATTGCACAAGCAATGGCAGAATTGAAAGGAAAAAAAAGTATATTAGAGAATGTAATTGTCTCAACATGTAATCGAACAGAAATATATGCTGTTGTCGACCAACTCCATACAGGACGCTACTATATAAAAGATTTCCTTTCACAATGGTTTGGGATCGACAAAGAAGAATTCACACCATATATAAATATCTTCGAAGATGATGGTGCTGTTGAACATTTATTTCGAGTTACAAGTGGTCTGAATTCAATGGTTCTTGGTGAAACACAAATACTTGGACAAGTTCGTTCAAGCTTTTTGTCTGCGCAAGAAAAAGGAACATCAGGGACAGTTTTTAATCACCTATTTAAACAATCGATTACACTAGCAAAACGTGCACATTCTGAAACTGAAATTGGATCAAATGCTGTTTCAGTAAGTTATGCAGCAGTTGAGCTTGCGAAGAAAATATTCGGTAATCTTGCAAATAAAAAAGTACTCATATTAGGTGCAGGTAAAATGGGTGAATTAGCTGTTCAAAACTTACACGGTTCAGGTGTAGGTAAAGTGACAGTTATGAATCGCACATTTGAAAAAGCAAAAAACCTTGCTGAGAAATTCCAAGGTGAAGCAAAGGCTATTGAAGAGTTGCAATGTGCACTAGTGGACGCTGACATATTAATTAGCTCAACTGGTGCAAAAGGCTATGTAGTTACAAAAGACATGATGCAGGATGTTGAGCGGATGAGAAAGGGTCGACCTTTGTTTATGGTGGATATCGCCGTACCAAGAGATTTAGACCCAGAATTAGCAGATTTAGAAAGTGTCTTTTTATATGATATCGATGATTTAGAAGGAATTGTGGAAGCCAATCTTCAAGAGCGTAAAGTTGCAGCTGAAGCAATTGAATTGATGATTGAAGCTGAAATTGTTGAATTTAAGAATTGGTTAAATACGTTAGGTGTCGTACCAGTTATATCAGCACTACGTAATAAGGCATTAGCCATTCAGGCTGAGACAATGGAGAGCATTGAACGCAAAATACCTAATCTTTCTGAACGAGAGAAAAAAGTGTTAAACAAGCATACAAAGAGTATCATTAATCAGCTATTAAAAGATCCTATTTTACAAGCAAAAGAACTTGCTGCACAACCGAATGCAGACGAGTCTCTAGGATTATTCATGAAAATTTTTGATATCGAAGAAGCTGTTGTTTCTGAGTATGGGATGCAGAAGGAAAAAGGTAAGTTGAACAAAGTGGCAAGTAGTCAGCAGCCTTCTCTACAGTCATAATGAGGAGAAAATGGGTATGGTAGAGATGAATGTAATGAGGTTACATGAGTTCACTGTAATACTCTATTGCCTTAGTGTCCTACTTTATTTTATAGACTTTCTTCATAATAACCGGAAGGTGAATAAGATTGCCTTCTGGTTACTTGCATTTGTATGGTTAATTCAATCGATTTTTCTAATTACTCGAATGCTGGATACGGGCAGGTTGCCGATTCTGTCCATGATAGAAGGACTATATTTTTATTCTTGGGTTTTGATTACTCTCTCATTAATTTTAAATAAATTTTTAAGAGTAGATTTCATTGTTTTTTTTACAAATTTATTGGGATTCTTTATGATGGCATTACACACATTTGCTCCTGGACAGCATGGTTCAAGTGCAGTAGAAAGTCAACTCATCTCAGAACTGCTCATAATACATATCATAATCGCCATTCTGTCTTATGGAGCTTTTTCGATATCGTTCATATTTTCCATTTTGTATTTAATTCAGCACAATCTATTAAAACAGAAAAAATGGGGAAAGCGTCTACTTCGTCTTGACGATTTATCGAAGCTTGATCATATGGCATATGTATTGAACCTCATTGGAGTGCCCATGCTTTTACTATCACTTATTTTAGGTGTGCTTTGGGCTTTTATAAAGGTGGAAAATTTTTATTTCTATGACGCAAAAGTATTAGGGTCCTTTTTTGTTCTACTTATCTATTCTTGGTACCTATATAAAAGGGTCGTACAAAAGCTTCAAGGGAAGACAATTGCCTATTGGAATATAGGGGCATTTTTACTATTACTTATTAATTTCTTTTTGTTTGGAAGCTTATCTAGTTTCCATTTCTGGCATACATACACAGGAGGTACATGATGAGAAAAATAATTGTAGGTTCTCGAAGAAGTAAATTAGCTATTACACAAACAAACTGGGTAATTCAGCAACTTAAGAATCTTGGTGTCCCATATGAGTTTGAGGTGAAAGAAATTGTTACAAAAGGAGATCGAATTCTGGATGTAACATTATCTAAAGTTGGTGGAAAAGGTCTTTTCGTAAAAGAAATTGAGCAAGCCTTGTATGATAAGGAAATTGATATGGCAGTCCACAGTATGAAGGATATGCCTGCTGAAATGCCTGCAGGTTTAATCATTGGTTGTGTTCCGAAACGTGAGGACCATCGAGATGTGATTATTTCGAAAGGGAATGTACCATTTGATAAACTTCCAAGTGGGGCAATCGTTGGAACAAGCAGTTTACGAAGAAGTGCACAACTGTTAGCAAAAAGAGACGATATCGAAATTAAATGGATTCGTGGAAATATTGATACAAGACTAGCAAAGCTTGAAAACGAAGATTATGATGCAATCGTTTTAGCTGCAGCTGGCTTAAAACGATTAGGCTGGTCTGATGAGGTTGTATCAGAGTTTGTAGAACCAGAAGTGTGCTTACCTGCTGTCGGTCAAGGAGCACTTGCCATTGAGTGTCGTGAAGATGATGTGGAAGTTTTAGAATTATTATCTAAATTTAATGATGAGTATACAGAAAAAACAGTTGCAGCCGAGCGTGCTTTCCTACATAAGATGGAGGGTGGATGTCAGATTCCAATTGCAGCTTATGCGACGATGTCAGACGATCAAGAAATTGCTTTAACCGTATTAGTTGGATCTCCTGATGGAAAAACGATTTACAAAGAACAAGTATACGGATTTAATCCAATTGAGGTTGGACATCAAGCAGCCGATAAATTATCAGAACTTGGTGCGAAAAAATTAATCGACCAAGTAAAAGAGGAGCTTAACCAGTAATGGAAGGCGAACAACCTCTTCTAGGCAAAACAATTTTAAATACAAGAGGTAAAAAGCAAGCCGCCGAATTTTCTCGTAAAATCATTGAAGCTGGTGGAACTTCAATTGAAGTTCCATTGCTTACTTTCCAAAAACCAGAAGAATCAGCAGGAATAGAGGAAGCTATAAAAAATATACATACATTTGATTGGCTCATTTTTACAAGCAAAAACGGTGTTGATTGCTTTTTCGATTATTATGATTGTGTGAATGAAAAAGAAGACCATAAGCTACCGTTGCCAAAAATTGCAGTAGTTGGCACAAAGACAGAACAAGCCTTGAACTCGAAAGGTCATAAAGCAGAGCTTGTACCTGATGAATTTATAGCAGAAGGTTTGTTTGATCGTTTAAGACCTTTTGTAAAATCGGGTGCTCGCTTTTTACTCGCACGAGGAAATCTAGGTCGATCCTATTTGGTTGAAGAACTAATTAAGCATGGTGCGCAGGTTACCGATTTAATTGTCTATGAGACAGTTGGAAATGCTCGTGAAAAAGAGCGCTTAATAAAGCTGTTAAAGGAAAAGCGAATAGATATTATAACCTTTACAAGTCCATCGACAGTGAAACAATTTCATAAAATGGTGGAACAATCGGATTGGCAAGAATGGACAAAAGACGTGATATTTGCTTGTATAGGACCTGAAACAAAAAAGAGTGCAGATAACTTACAAGTTCCGATTCATATCTGTCCTGCAAACTATACAGTAGATTATTTATTAACAGATATCATTGCTTATTTAAAAGAGCAAGGAGGAGAAGAATAGATGGAAAAGTTACAATTTGCTAGACATAGAAGATTACGTCAAACTGCAAACATTCGAGCGTTAGTACGTGAAACCCATCTACATACAGATGACTTAATCTACCCTCTATTTATTGCAGAAGGTGAAAATAAAAAAGTAGAAGTTGCATCAATGCCAGGTGTATATAATATCTCTTTAGATTTACTAGAACAAGAGCTTGATGAGATTGTAGCGTTAGGCATTAAATCAGTCATCTTATTTGGTGTACCACATGAAAATGAAAAAGATGAAGTAGGGACAGGGGCTTTTCATGATCATGGGATTGTTCAAAAAGCAACTCAACTAACAAAAGAAAAATATCCAGAATTAGTGGTTATAGCAGATACTTGTCTCTGTGAATATACATCACATGGCCACTGTGGGGTTATCGAGAACGGACAGATTCTAAATGATCCATCACTTGAATTATTAGCAAAGACAGCCGTAAGTCAGGCGAAAGCTGGTGCAGATATTATTGCTCCATCCAATATGATGGATGGATTTGTAACAGCGATTCGTCATGGTCTTGACGAAGCAGGGTTTGAAAATGTTCCAATTATGTCTTACGCTGTTAAATATTCATCTGCATTTTATGGCCCATTCCGTGATGCAGCGGGGAGTGCTCCTTCATTTGGTGACCGTAAAACATATCAAATGGATTATGCGAATCGCTTAGAGGCATTACGAGAAGCAGAATCTGATATTGAAGAGGGTGCTGATTTCTTAATTGTAAAACCAGCATTATCTTATTTAGATATCGTACGTGATGTCAAAAATCATTTTAATGCGCCAGTGGTTGCCTACAATGTGAGTGGCGAATATTCAATGATCAAAGCTGCTGCTCAAAACGGATGGATTAATGAAAAAGATATTGTCATGGAAATGCTAACTGGTATGAAACGTGCTGGTGCTGACTTAATTATTACATATCACTCAAAAGACGTTGCTCGTTGGTTACAAGAACAGAAATAATACACATTTGATATCAATTCCCACTGTAGTAATGTTTTTATCTTCAGTGGGGACAAGCTACAAAAGAAAGGGGATACGAAGATGAGAAGTTATGAAAAATCAAAAGCGGCTTTTGTGGACGCTCTTAAGCTTATGCCAGGTGGAGTAAACAGCCCTGTTCGTGCTTTCAAGTCCGTAAACATGGACCCAATTTTTATGGAGCGAGGGAAAGGTTCCAAAATATACGATATCGATGGTAATGAATACATAGATTACGTTTTATCATGGGGACCACTCATTCACGGGCATGCGAATGACCAAGTCGTTGAAGCACTAAAAAAAGCATCGGAATTAGGTACTAGCTTTGGTGCACCTACATTAGCGGAAAATGAATTAGCAAAGCTTGTCATTGAAAGAGTTCCTTCCATTGAAGTTGTTCGTATGGTTAACTCTGGTACGGAAGCAACAATGAGTGCATTGCGCCTAGCAAGAGGTTATACTGGTCGCAGTAAAATTCTAAAATTTGAAGGGTGCTACCATGGTCATGGTGATTCACTATTAATTAAAGCAGGCTCAGGTGTGGCTACACTAGGTTTACCTGATAGTCCAGGAGTTCCTGAAGGAATCGCAAAAAATACAATTACTGTTCCATATAATGATTTAGAAGCTGTAAAATATGCATTCGAGCAATTCGGTGAAGATATTGCTGGCGTAATTGTAGAACCAGTTGCAGGAAACATGGGAGTTGTTCCGCCACAACCTGGATTCCTTGAAGCACTACGTGAAATCACAACTCAAAATGGCACATTGCTTATCTTTGACGAGGTAATGACTGGATTCCGTGTGGATTATCATTGTGCTCAAGGCTACTATGGTGTTACACCAGACCTCACTTGCCTTGGTAAGGTAATCGGTGGAGGATTGCCAGTTGGTGCATATGGTGGACGTGCAGACATTATGGAAAATATCGCACCAGCTGGACCAATCTATCAAGCAGGAACACTTTCTGGAAATCCATTAGCAATGGCTGCTGGCTATGAGACTCTCTCACAGCTAACACCAGATCACTACACTGAATTCAAGAAAAAAGCGGATCGACTTGAAGCTGGTCTTACTGAAGCTGCTAAGAAATACGAGATCCCACATTGCATTAACCGAGCAGGTTCGATGATTGGTTTCTTCTTTACAGATGAGAAAGTCATTAATTATGATGTAGCAAAAACATCTAACTTAGAGTACTTTGCTACGTACTATCGTGAAATGGCAAATGCAGGAGTATTTCTACCACCATCTCAATTTGAAGGACTATTCCTATCAACTGCACATAGTGATGAAGATATTGAAAAAACTATTCAAGCCGCTGAAAAAGCATTTTCAAAACTTAAAGGGTAATCGACGTCCTATTTTGTTAAGTACAGTGCAAGAGAAACCACTATAAATTTTAGTAAATATATGGATAAGGCAGACTCATAAAAATATGAGTCTGCCTTTTGTGCGCTTGGCAGCGCATCGGACTAACAGGTGAAAGTCCTGAACACACCGTAGTGGCGGAAGTGTATAGCTGACAAGTAGTGCATTGCCGTGAGGCAATGTGCAGAGGACTTGAAGGCAAAACCTGGAACAGGTGACAATCTAACCATGTTGGCTGGCAGAGTCGGATAACCCTGCAAAAGAAGGGAGTGTCCAAAGCCACAAGAGGGCTCTGTTAGTTAAGAGGACTGGATTCAGGTGAAAGCCCGATGACGTGACCCAAGGAGGTCTCATCGTTTCCGAAATACGGTAACCCTTATTCAAGTCCGTGATGGATAAGATAAGATTATGAATGGTGAGAAGTCAGAGCAGGGGATAGTAGTGAAGAAGCTTACCGGAAAGGTCGCAATGGTGAGTGACTTAATACAAGTTATTAAGAGGAGCCTTAACCCAAAAGGTAGGGACTCTATGCGAAGCCCGTCTGTCCATGGAAGAAAAAAAACCGAGTTATCTTAGAATACGTCATGTCCATACAGAAACCGATAGGACAAATCCATAGAATCGGGGTCGAACAGAAGGGTAGACCGTATGGGGGCGCAGTACTTTGTGGACCTGTTGATATTGCGGAAATTGGGCTAGTCAATCATCAGACTGAAAGGAAAGATACGGAACATGAACGGAAAAGAAGGCAAACAAGGTTTTCGTGAGGGAGTAAGGATTCCACAAAAGAGAAAGTGGTATAGTCTTATAGATAAAATATGGGCAATGCCAAACATGGAGGAAGCCTTTAAAGAGGTTAAAAGAAATCGAGGTGCCGCAGGGATAGATGGAGTAACAATTAAGGCTTTTGAATTTGGTGTGGAGGATAATGTACAAATCCTTCAACGTGAATTACGAGATAAGACATATAAGCCGAGACCAGTGAAACGAGTATATATTCCAAAGGCTGATGGTTCAAAAAGACCTCTAGGTATCCCAACCGTGAGAGACCGAATAGTACAGGCTTCTGTACGCAGAATAATAGAGCCAATCTTTGAAGCTAAATTTCTTGATTGTAGTTTTGGTTTTCGACCGAACCGAAGTGCACATATGGCATTGGATAAAATCCGAAAGGATTTATTGGATGGTTATGTGTATGTAATTGATGCAGACCTAAAATCATACTTCGACACAATTCCACATGACAAACTAATGTCACTGGTTAGAGAAGAAATAGTGGATGGAAGTGTCATTGGACTACTTGAGAGTTTCCTCCAAGCAGGAATCATGGAAGGTGGAAGTTTCCACTTAAATGAAAAAGGTACTCCGCAAGGTGGTGTTATTAGTCCGCTTCTTGCGAACATATACTTGCATCCGTTAGATGAATTAATGACGGAGCGTGGACATCGCATTACGAGATATGCAGACGACTTCGTCATCTGTTGTAAATCACAAAAGGGTGCAGAAAGAGTACTTAAATCCGTTACTCGATTTCTTGAACAAAAACTCGGTTTAACTGTACATCCTGAAAAGACTAAGATTGTTGATAATATGAAAGAATCCTTTGTATTCTTAGGATATGAATTTAAACAAGGTTATTGGGTTAAGCCGTCAGAAAAATCGATAAAGAAATTTAAGAATAAGGTAAAGGAAATTACAAAGCGAAATCAAACAATAAACATGGAGAAGCTAATTAAAGAGAAACTTAATCCATACCTGCGTGGCTGGGCTAACTACTTCGGATACTGGCATTCCAAGACTCTATTTACGGAGTTTGACAAGTGGATTCGGAGGAGACTACGGTCCGTTCAATTGAGGAGCTGGCGAAAGATAAGAAAATTGCACAGAGAACTACGAAGAAGAAAGTGGAAAGGAGAACTTCCACAGTTGCGCATGTATGCTTGGAGAAGTTCTATGTCTACCCCAGTGCATGTAGCACTTCCAAATGAATGGTTTAAAGAAATTGGTCTCATATCTTTAGTGGATATTTACAATGAACATCATCCCCAACGGGGATAATCATGGAGGAGCCGTATGCGATGACCCGCACGTACGGATCTGTGAGAGGCGCATGAATAAATTCATGCGCCTACTCTATTTTGTTCAGGGCTAGTTAGTTACATCCATGCAAAAATTCTGTGTAAGTTAAAAGAATCTGGACAACTACAGTAAAACCCGTACATAAAATTAAAACAATTAGTAAAAGATGCAGAACCTACAGTATGTGAAAGTTTCATTTATTTAAAGAAAGTATCATAAATGCCTAGAATTTATCATAAAAATTGTAATGTCATAGTAAATCTGTGTAGAAGGGGACTGAAAGGAGCATTCCTGTTAGAAGGATTTTCGGGGACTTGAACAAAAAAGAGCCCTCTTGGTATGATACGGGGTGTCAAGATCTGCAGAAATTGACCCCTAATTTGTTAACCAAGGAGGACTCCATAATGGATTTTAAACAAAATCAAAAAATTAATCAAGTCACTGAAAAAACACTAGTGGTCGGAATCGATATTGCTAAGCGAACACATTTTGCTTGCTTTGTTGATGATCGCGGCCGTGTGCTCCAAAAATCGTTTTCCGTATCCCAGGCTGGAAATGGTTTCGATTATTTCTATAAACGCGTTCTGGATGCAATGGAAGAAAACGAAAAAACAGAGGTTATCATTGGGATTGAACCAACTGGCCACTATTGGCTGAATTTAGCTTACTTCCTTGAGGAACGAGGCATACCTTTGGTAATGGTTAATCCAATGCATGTCAGACGGTCAAAAGAGTTGGATGATAATCTTCCGACTAAACATGATCGTAAGGATGCATTAGTGATTGCTCGTCTCGTAAAAGATGGTCGCTTCAGCTATCCCCGTATCTTAAAAGGTATGGAAGCTGAACTTCGCGTTGGATCAACTTTCAAAAGTAAGCTGACTGAGGAATTAGGCGCTGTCAAAAACATGATGATTCGCTGGTTAGATCGCTATTTCCCTGAATTCACTCAGGTGTTTCCGTCATTCGGAAAAATGGCTTTGGCTGCACTTGAATGTACTCCATTTCCAAGTGATCTTCAACAGAAACAACCCGATGAAGTTTTATCCCTTTATCGAAAGGTTGAGGGGCTTAAATCTCCCCAAAGGCCTAAAGCAGTGCGCCTTATTGAAGTCGCTGCTAATTCTATCGGAGTAACAGAAGGACATGAGATGGCTCGAATTGAAATCACCACACTTGTCCGCCGTTACTATCAACTAGAAAAAGATATTGAAAGCATTACTCAACGCTTAGTTGAACTTGTAAAAACATCAGTAGAATACGAATGGCTATCAACGGTTGAAGGAATTGGAGATAACACTATTGTCGATCTATTAGCCGAAATAGGAAGCTTTTCAGACTACGAGAATCCACGCCAATTAATCAAACTTGCGGGATTAACGTTACGCGAAAATTCCTCTGGACTGCATAAAGGACAAAAACGCATCTCTAAACGAGGCAGAAGGAAACTACGTGCCCTCCTGTTCCGAGTAATGATGCCCATGATTCGTCACAATGAAGCTTTCAAAAAGCTACACGAGTATTACACAAACCGTCAGGTTAATCCTTTACGTAAGAAGCAATCCATCGTGGTTCTATGCGGAAAACTATTAAAAGTATTACACGGGATTTGCACGAAGCACAAAGCGTTTGACGCACAGCGAATGATGAGGGATATTCCTGGTCTCGAAGAGGCTGTATAAGTCCTTACACCCCTAAATTAGACTTAGACATCAGGATGACACGGAGAAGCTGGCACTTTTTTTTCCATTCGACCTAGAGTCCCTAAAGGAGCTTCGCTAGCCTCTGCCTTATGACTAGACCGAACGAAGGAATGTAGGCACTTAGATGCCAAGAGACATGGGAGGGTACGTCATCATAAGCTACGCAGAGATCCATTGTGCATCGTATAATTCCCTAGCACTACTTACCAGCATTATCCAGTAGTGACCGCGTAGCGTACCCATGTATTGGAATAGTTTCACATATTTTAAAAATACTGTTAGGAATTGTGTCGAAAAATATTTTTTTGACACCCCACTAACGGATCAAACCGTTGGTAAATCAACATTTATAGAGGGAGGAATAGCGATGTCTGAAAACTTACGCTTTTCAGTTGAGGAATCAGTATGGTTTCAAAAGGGACAGGAAGTCTCAGAGCTCATTTCAATATCACTTGACCCCGATATTGTCATACAAGAGCATGACCAGTACGTGTCCATTCGCGGTGCATTGCAGCTTACAGGTGAATATCGAATAGATGACAACATTCACGAAGAGGAAGAGCGTGATTTTGCATCAGTACGACTCGTGAATGAAGTACTTACACGTGAAGATGGGATTAGTGAATTAAACCATCGTTTCCCTGTCGATATTACAATACCACAAAACCGTGTTCAAAGCTTGGATGAAGTGTATGTTTCGATTGAAACATTTGATTATGAAATTCCAAAGCGTGGTTGTTTACAAATTGTTGCTGATTTATCAATTAGTGGTATTCAAGGTGTAACTCAACCACAAAAAGAAAAACGGGAAGAGGAAATTACCTCAATAGTAGCCGAAAGACCAAAAGAAGATGCAGAAGTTGTTGGAAAATCAGAAGAAGAAGCACCACAAGTGGTGGCGGAGCAATCTGATGAAGAGGAATTAGAACTAGTTAGAAGTAGTCCACCTGAAGAAGAGAATACGGCTTCAAATGAAGGGGATAAAGAAAGCCGAACAGAACAAAGTGAAGTAGTGCTGCAAAACCAAGAGGAAGTAGTGCTACATAATGAGGAGCAAGAAGTCATTGCAACAAGTGAGCAACAGGATGAGACTGACGCAGATTTATTTGTTCCATTTGAAGTAGAAGCTAGAAAAGAAGTCTATCAGGAAGAAGATGAGGTTGAGATTATCGAAGCGATTGAAGAAGATGAAGAAGAAGAAAACATTCAGCCGGTCTTAACGCCTTCATTTGAGGTAAAGGCTAGACACGATAACCATCTATCCTTTGGTTCTGATAAGGATGACAAAGACAAAAAGAGTCCTACTGCCGTACAAGATAAAGAAGGTCAAAAAGCACAAAGAGAGGAACAGGCGGAGGAATCAGTAAAACGAGACGAAAATGATTTATTACTCACGAGTATTTTTGGTAGAGATGAAGTAGATGATCATACGACAATGAAAATATGTATTGTTCAAAATGGAGATACACTAGAAAAAATTTCAGAACGATATGAAATAAGCGTACAACAATTAGTGCGTGTTAATTCGCTTAACACGGATTCTGTTTCGGAAGGACAGCTCTTATATATTCCTGTCCATGTTAATCATTAAAAGCAGTGATAGGGTGAGGAAAACCTCGCCCTGTTTTCTTTATAACCTAAATTTGTAGAAAGTGAGTGATGGCCCAATGAATAAAAATGATAGTAGTCAAATCGGGCCCATCTTAAAAAAGTATAATCTGCAACCCTTATCATTAGAACAGCTTGGAAAAGTAACCAAAATTGTGACGGACAAAGGAGTTTATGCTTTGAAATCTGTTTCACATAAAATCAATCCATCCTTTCCTACTTTTCTACAGCAATTATTCCATCAAGGCTATACAAGGGCAGTGCCTATCTACCCAACGGTTGAAGGGAGATACATTGTCTACCATAATCAGAGATATCATTACCTCATGCCATGGCTTAAAAGAAATGCTCCTGAATACCGTGGGGATCATTATCATTCCATTTTTAAAGAGGTTGCAAGGATTCACCTTACAACAATGAGAAAAGAACAAATTCACGATGACAATGAGATTACGAAACACTACGACGAAGTCATTAAAAAATGGGAAGAACGGAATCAGTTTTTAGAAGGATTTGTTGAAGAGGCAGAGCGTAAGTGGTATATGTCTCCATTTGAACTGCAGTTCTGTACTTATTTTTATGAGTCAAGTCTAGCCGCTTCGTTTGCACGAACACAGCTAGGGAAATGGCAAGAATTGATGCTGGAGAAGAAATCCTATCGTACCGCACTCACGCTTAATAATCTATCAGATTCCCATTTTTTATACGATGAACAAGGAAGAGGCTATCTATCAAATTTTGAAAAGGCTGGATATGCAAATCCAAGCAATGATTTAGTCAGTCTTTATTATAAGGTCCTTAAAACCTTTCCAACTCATTGTACTGATTGCCTTGAGTGGATTGATACCTATCAAAGTCGTTGTCCATTAAGGGAAGAAGAATTTCATCTTTTTTTAAGTTATTTGGCTTATCCAGAAAGTCTATATCGGTGCGTACGCTATTACATCGAACATAAACAAACGAAATCAGAACGGGAGCATGTCCAACTGTTACAAAGAGCCTATTGGCAAATGAAAAATATTGAGTTTGTCTCAGTGAAACTATTGGAAGCTGAAGAAAAAAGAAAAGAGCAGGAAGAAGAATCCCATACAGAATAAAGTATGGGATTTTTTAAATCATATCTAAATAGAATGCTATAGCAAGTAAAATTAAGATGGCTAAAAAGAGTACATCAAACGATGTCGGAAGAAAGATGGTTCGAACAGCTTGAACAATTGTGACTGGGATAATAAATTGGTGACACACATCTCTACAAGTTCGTAGCCAGTGTGGATACGAATATTTTCTAAAAGGATGTCTTTTCATGTAGCTCTCTCCTTTCAAAGGAATCCTATAACTAAAATATGACTGAAAACCCAGATTAGTTCCTAATCAGGACAATATTATAAATCTGTAACAAAATACATGAAGGAGAATAAAGTATAATAATCTTGGCTATCCTTATGACAATACCTATTGAAATTCATCAAAATAAGTAGTAAAATTCATTAAAGAAACTTATATGAGTTTTAAAATTACATAAGTGTCATTTACGATGAGAGGGAAGAGTACATCGAAAACCCCTTCAGAGAGAGGAATCAATAGCTGTGAGATTTCTTAGGAACGTATCGATGGAAGGTCGCCCTTAAGTAGCTTTTATGAAACAAAAGTAGTAAAAGCCGGTGAAAAGCCGTTATCTTTTCTTGAGAGCATAGATGAGTTATTTGTCTATGAAAAAAGGTGGTACCGCGA
Organism: Bacillus nitroreducens; assembly: GCF_964021195.1. NCBI lineage: Bacteria > Bacillati > Bacillota > Bacilli > Caryophanales > Bacillaceae > Bacillus > Bacillus nitroreducens. The sequence goes on from NZ_CAXHYI020000003.1 coordinate 2,301,131, forward strand.
ATACACTCCATTCGTCCTTTTAGTAGGATGAGTGGAGTTTTTTATTTATTCAGATTGAAGTAAGTTTAAGGAGGAATTTCTGTGGAAGGAACTGAAAAGACATTGTCAACAAAGTATGACCCGCAAGCGATTGAAGCGGGACGCTATCAATATTGGTTGGATGGAAAGTTTTTTGAAGCAAAAGACGATGCTGAGAAAAAGCCATATACAATTGTAATTCCACCACCAAACGTAACAGGAAAACTACACCTTGGGCATGCGTGGGATACAACATTACAAGATATCCTTACTCGCATTAAAAGAATGCAAGGCTATGATGTTCTTTGGTTACCAGGTATGGACCATGCGGGGATTGCAACCCAAGCAAAAGTGGAGGCAAAGCTTCGTGAGGAAGGAAAGTCACGTTATGATTTAGGTCGTGAGAAATTTGTTGAAGAAACGTGGAAATGGAAAGAGGAGTATGCAAGCCATATTCGTGAGCAATGGTCTAAATTAGGTCTTGGATTAGATTACTCAAGAGAACGATTTACTCTTGATGAAGGATTATCAAAAGCAGTTCGTGAAGTATTCGTTACCCTATATAAAAAAGACCTTATCTATCGTGGTGAATATATAATTAACTGGGATCCAGCAACAAAAACAGCCCTTTCTGACATCGAGGTTATTTATAAGGATGTTCAAGGCGCATTTTATCATATGCGTTATCCTCTAGCAGACGGAAGCGGGTCAATTGAAGTAGCGACAACTCGTCCTGAAACAATGCTTGGTGATACGGCGATTGCAGTTCACCCAGATGATGAACGATTCAAACATTTAATTGGTAAAACAGTCATCCTCCCAATCGTTGGAAGAGAAATCCCAATCGTTGGTGATGACTATGTTGATATGGAATTTGGTTCTGGTGCTGTAAAAATTACACCTGCACATGACCCGAATGACTTTGAAGTAGGAAATCGCCATAACTTAGAGCGTGTCCTAGTCATGAATGAAGATGGAACAATGAATGCCAATGCTGGTAAATACCAAGGTATGGATCGATTTGAATGCAGAAAGCAGATTGTAAAGGATCTTCAAGAAGAAGGCGTACTATTCGAAATTGAGGAGCACTTACATTCAGTAGGTCATAGTGAACGAAGTGGAGCTGTTGTTGAGCCATACCTATCGACACAGTGGTTTGTAAAAATGCAGCCATTAGCGGACGAAGTAATTAAGCTACAATCGCAAGAAGACAAAGTACATTTTGTTCCAGAACGTTTCGAAAAGACATATCTTCACTGGATGGAGAACATCCGTGACTGGTGTATTTCACGTCAACTATGGTGGGGACACCGAATACCTGCTTGGTACCATAAAGAAACTGGTGAGGTATATGTTGACCATGAACCACCAGCAGATATTGAAAACTGGGAACAGGACAAAGACGTACTAGATACTTGGTTTAGCTCTGCATTATGGCCTTTTTCTACGATGGGGTGGCCTGATAAGGAAGCAGCAGACTTTAAGCGCTACTACCCAACAGACGCTCTCGTAACGGGTTATGATATCATCTTCTTCTGGGTATCTAGAATGATTTTCCAAGGATTAGAATTTACAGGTAAGCGTCCATTTAAAGACGTTCTCATTCACGGTCTTGTTCGTGATGCAGAAGGTCGTAAAATGAGTAAGTCACTAGGAAATGGTGTCGATCCAATGGATGTCATCGCAAAGTACGGTGCCGATTCATTACGTTACTTCTTATCAACTGGCAGTTCACCTGGTCAGGACCTACGCTTTAGCATGGAAAAAGTGGAAGCGACTTGGAACTTTGCTAATAAGATATGGAATGCATCGCGCTTTGCCTTAATGAACATGGGTGACCTAAAGTATGAGGACATTGACTTTAGTGGTGAAAAGTCAGTTGCAGATAAGTGGATCCTAACTCGTTTGAATGAAACAATTGAATCCGTAACAAAGCTAGCTGATAAATATGAATTTGGTGAAGTTGGAAGAGTTTTATATAACTTCATTTGGGATGACTTCTGTGATTGGTACATTGAAATGGCAAAACTTCCATTATATGGGGAGGATGAGCAAGCGAAGCATACAACTAGATCGATTCTTGCTTATGTATTAGACAACACAATGAGATTGCTTCATCCATTCATGCCGTTTATTACCGAGGAAATATGGCAAAACCTGCCGCATTATGGCGAATCCATCACAATTGCAAAATGGCCAGAAGTTAATAGTGAACAGTCTGACAATCAAGCTGCACAAGAAATGCGTCTATTAGTCGATATCATTCGCTCTGTTCGTAATATCCGTGCAGAGGTAAATACGCCAATGAGTAAGCAAATCAAACTTCATATTAAGGCGAAAGATGACACAGTGCTTGCACAGTTAGAAAAGAATCGCTCTTACTTAGAAAGATTCTGTAATCCGAGTGAACTAGTCATTGCAACTGAAATTACTTCACCTGAAAAGTCTATGACATCAGTAGTAACAGGTGCGGAATTATTCCTACCACTTGAAGGACTCATCAACATTGATGAAGAAATTAAACGTTTAGAAAAAGAACTAGATAAGCTTGATAAAGAGGTTGAACGAGTACAGAAGAAACTTGGTAATGAAGGTTTCGTAAAGAAAGCTCCTCAAAAAGTAATAGATGAAGAACGAGCGAAAGAAAAAGATTATCTAGAAAAGCGTGAAACTGTACGTGAACGTATTGCTGAATTAAAAGGCTAGAGGAATAAGAGGCGAATCTTTTTACAGATTCGTCTTTCCTTTATTCAAAAGATATGTGGAGGAACGCATATGATACATACATATGAAGAGGCGCTATCATGGATTCATGGAAGATTAAGACTAGGTATAAAACCTGGACTGTCTCGGATGGAATGGATGATGGAGCGGTTAGGACATCCGGAAAATAAGATAAAAGCCATTCATGTGGCAGGAACAAACGGTAAGGGCTCAACTGTTAGCTATCTACGAAATATCCTACAGGAAGCTGGGTATAAGGTTGGGACATTTACGTCGCCTTATATTGAAACGTTTAATGAACGAATCAGCGTCAACGGATACCCGATCTCAGATGATGAAATTGTTTCATTATTAAATGCAATAAAACCATTAGCCGAAGAGCTAGAAGAATTAGAGCTTGGTGGACCAACTGAATTTGAAGTAATAACTGCAATGGCCCTTTATTACTTTGGTGAACGAGCAGATATAGATTTTGTCATAATGGAAGTAGGGCTAGGGGGAAGATTTGATTCAACCAATATCATCAAGCCGCTCACATCCGTTATCACGAGTATTGGTTTGGATCATATGAATATACTAGGTGAATCAATAGAGGAGATTGCCAGTGAAAAAGCGGGCATTATCAAACAGAATATTCCTGTCGTATCAGCCGTCAGTCAAGAAGAAGCAATCGATATTATTTTTAACAAAGCAAAAGAAGAGAAGAGTCCGTTCTATCAATTAGAACAAGACTTCTTTATTCTTAACCATCAATCAAATAATGGGGAAACGTTTACTCTGAAAGCACATAATAAAACGTTTCAGAATCTTACCATTACAATGAAAGGTGCACATCAGGTTCGTAATGCAAGCATTGCAGTGATAGTAGTTCAGATCTTACAATCGAATGGTGTCTTGCAGGTAAGGGATAGCCAGCTTGTGGCAGGGTTAGCAAAAACAAAATGGATAGGTCGATTTGAAGAAATTTCAAAAGAGCCACAAGTGATTTTAGACGGTGCACATAATCCCGAAGGAGTTAAATGTTTAGTAGATACGATCAAGACTCATTTAAGCGATAAAAAAGTACATCTGATTTTTAGTGCCTTAGCAGACAAAAAACTACATGTGATGATTGAACAGCTTGAAGAGGTCGCACACACTTTAACATTCACAAGCTTCGAATTTCCGAGAGCAGCGAAGACTAGCGAACTTTATGAAAATTCATCGCGTGGTGAAAAAATACGTACTATTGATAATTGGCATGAGGCACTTGATCATGAGATTGAACATGTTGCCTCAGAAGAAAATGCAGTGTTAGTGGTAACAGGATCCCTTTATTTTATTGCCGAAGTAAGATCATATCTTGTAAAAAAGAATGGATAAAAAAAGCCCAAGATTATTTGAAAGCAAATATTCTTGGGCTATCGTTATTCAACCTTTTTCCCTAATCGGCTCTATTTGAATGAGTGAATTTGAGCCACCTGAACCTTCAGTTGGAGGATAATAAGGGATTAATTCATCCTCACCGAAGTCCTCAAATATGACTCTACCTCCACCATCGATTTTAAAAGTATTGCAAATAATGGACCCTTTAACAGTTCCGTTCTTTACATGAACAAACGCGCTAGGTGCTAAAATGACTCTGCTTTTTAAATTGGCTCCACCACCGACAGTAATAGTACTCCCCCCAGATAAAATATGCCCGGTAATAGCGCCACTTCCACCTAAATTAAGGTCGCTATTTTGGGTATAAAGAGAACCGTTTATTCTAATATCATTTGCAAAGTCGAGCTTCTTTGCTCCTTTATAAAAAATACTTAATTTGTCACTCGGTTCATTTTTATTAATTGTACTGCTACCTGTCATAATGAATTGATCTTCTATATATAATGTTAATTTTCCATTACCAGTAATATTTATATGTCCTTGAGGTAACTCCAAACTCTTTACTCGAATCATTCGGTCTTGATTGAGATAAAATGTAAGACTTGTATCAGAAGCTAATTTGATTTCATTATAAAAACGATCTTCAGTTAAATTGATTATTTCTTTCATATTTCCACTAAGATAAATATTGGGATGTCTTGGAAGACCTTCTGGATAGTTAGGGAAATCTGGGAGTGTATATAACCTAGCTTCTGGCATATGATTGAAAGTTGGTTTTAAACCAGACATTGTATATGCAGTATCAATAATATTATTGGGATTTGCGCCAGGTGCTAGATTGATCACTCCTGTATAATTTGCCATACCCCAATCAATAAATATGGACCCATTAGCAGTTGAATTTGTACCGATATTTCCTGTAACAGTTGAAATTAGATTCATTTCACCGTGAGAAAAAACAGCAAGGTCACTTAATATTTCGATGGGTACCTTACCATCTTCTTCACAATTTATTTTAAATGTACTTTCAACTGTTCTTTTGCTTTTTCCAATTTCTCCTTCTGAATTTAAAAGATATGTTTCATTAGCGAGTGGTTTTATCGTAATAGATGCCTTAGGTTTCTCACCAAAAGATTCTTTAAATGAATCATATTGGATCTCTTTATTCAAATATTGTTCTTCAAAATCAGTTGTGCATGCATTTTTACTAATATTACTTAAAACCTTGGTTGCACCTGCTTCAGCAATATAATATGCTGATTGATGATTCCGCTCATTGGAACTCATTTTTACATTATTTACTGCCAATCCCATGATTCCCAGTCCCAAAAGAGAGATGACAATTAGCACTAATAATACAACATACAAGGCAACACCATTTTCATTTTGAATATACTTGTGAAGTCTCTCCCTTTTTATCACGGCTTCACCTACTCTCTTATAAAAATCTCCGTCGATAAACCTACTTCTTGATTGTTTTTATCTGGAATACTTGTGACGTCAATTTTAATTTTATTGCCATCTTTACTTATTTTTAGGTCCTTAATTGACGAAATGATGGCTACTCCATTTTTTGTGATTTCATTTTTTTCTAAGGTATAAGTATCTGTATTGTTAATTGTTAGAACATTATTAGAAACTTCCGTCCTATTAGCTTTTCGTATTTCTTTGGTCAAAATATTAATCGCTAATCGAACATTCGCCTGGTTTTCAATCTGAGAGGTTTGATTCGACATTTGTTTTTGGCCGAAAAGATGAACTGAAGTCGCTAAAAGAAGAACCATAGATAAAAGGGCTAGAACTGCTAATAATTCAATTAATGTAATCCCTTTATTATTTCTTGTCATCAAAACACCCTCTATTATTTCCAATTTAATAGTGTTTCCATCTGGGCTTCCTTTCTGCCAGTTGTACGATTATAAACTTCTACTAGAACTGTATGTAAGTCATTATTTTCAATCGTTATCTGTATTTCATATCCACTTTCGTTCTTTATGAACTGGCAGCTAGGCTTGCAAGCATCTTCGTCTACTACATTTTTGCCATTATAACTTGTAGAAGACTTACTTATATTATAAATATTTTCAATCGTACTTTGAGCAACATAAGTTGCATCAATAATATCCTCTGAAACTCGATTCGTTTTTGCAGATTGCACAAATAAAGTTATGAAAGAGACAACGATAATGGAAAGAATGACGATTGAAACGAGTATTTCAATTAAACTTATCCCCTTATCAGATAATACTGATTTAAAAGAGAGTTTATCCATTTCTAATCATCACCCTTTATACCATAAAATTTTTTATTACATGACTAATTACCTATTTTAGATTATTATACGACATTATTTTAAATATGCAGCAATAGGAGATTAAAGTTTTTTTACAAATTTACAACAATCAACAAATTACTACAAAATGTATGTAAATGCTACTTTTGTATTTTCATATTTTCAGATAGAATGAAGATGAGTATAGGAATAAATTACTAAGAGACTTTATACCCATAACAGATAATCATGTGATTTAACTGGGGACACTACAATTTAATTACAGTTACGTTTGATTTTTATAACAATACGGTTGGTTGTGAGGGGAAGAAATATGCGAATCCAAAAGAAAATTCTGGTGAAAATTTTTAGTTTACTCTTAATCAGTGTATTATGTATTTCACTTTTCTCGACCGTTGGAGCAACTACATACCATGCCTTTTTTGCAAATGGTATTTTCGAAAAAGGTACAAAGATTGGACCAGTAGACGTATCAAGCTTAACAAAAGAGGAAGCAAAAACATACATCTTAAGTGATATCGAAACATGGTATGACGTGGGCAAACTTTCAATTATTTCAGGTGAGGAAGAAGTGTATGTATTAGAGAAACGTCAAGTATTTAGTTTTGATATTCTTAACAGCATAAATACTGCTGAGGCTGGGAAACAGAATCCCTTGCTGGCAACTATCAATGAAAATGTACTTAACCAAGTAGTCAATGAACTGAAACAGAATAATGAGCAGGAAATCGATATGGAGAAGTTGAAAAGCGAATTGCAGCAACCAGCCCAAACATTACATCCAGGGGAATTAGCTTTTAACCTTGGACATTATACAACGGTAAATGAAGGTAATGTAGTATCACAAGTTACCATAAACCATATAAACGATGAAAGTGGTCTAATGAAATGGGTTAAGGAGTTCGGGAATGTAACAATTCCCGCAAATAGTCCGTTTTCCTTGTCAAAATTACTGTTAGAAAATGATGTATTAAATAAATATTCCAATGAGACATTAAGCATAATTGCAACAGGTATCTATTCAACTATATTATCAACGAATTTTGATATAGTTGAACGCCATGTAAGTGATAAATTACCCTCATATGCAGCTTTTGGTCATGAAGCGATGATTGAGAAGGAAAAGAAGGATCTTATCATTTACAATAAAAATCCATACGAATATAAACTTAATTTTTCCTTAATAGACAAAGGTTTCGAGGTACAACTTACAGGTGCTGAAATGCCACAAGAAATCAGTATTGTAATCAAAGATGAGGAGTCATTTGATCCCAAAAAAATTAAGCAATTTGATAGTACCTTAAAAAGAGGCCAAAGTATTGTGAAACAAAAAGGTGTAGAAGGCAAAGTAGGAAAAATATATCGCATTATCAAAGAAAGAGGGCAATTAGAACAACGTGTTTTGGTTGCACAAGATTATTATCCACCAATTCCAATCATTGAAGTTCAAAGTATTCTAGTTCCTGAGAAGGAGCAACAAACGAATTCTCTAGATGAGGATTCGAATGGAACAGATCCTGATGTAGATCCGAATCTACCGAATGAAAATCCGTTAAGTGAGAACGGAGAAGAGAATTCTAAAGATAACTCTGAAACAGACCTTTGGGAAGATCCTGATCCATTGCATTTGCAAAAATCTTAGGGAGGGGATACCATGCGGAATACTCGAAAACGTTTGGGAGATTTACTGGTTGGGGCAGGGCTAATAACAGAAGAGCAATTGCAACAAGCTCTTAAAAATAAATCGGAATCACAAAAGCTCGGTGACGTACTTCTTCAACAAGGATTGATAACAGAGCAGCAACTGATTGAGGTGCTAGAATTTCAATTGGGTATACCGCATGTAAGTTTATTCCGTTATCCAATTGATACGTCACTCATCTCGTTAATTCCTAGAGAAATGGCAAGAAGATATCAACTTATACCTCTCCGAAAAGAAGGGGACAAGCTATATGTCGCAATGGCAGACCCAATGGACTTTTATGCAATTGAAGATTTGCGTCTAAGGACAGGCTTTCATATTGAACCTGCGATTGCTTCAAAGGATGAGATTTTACGGGCGATTAATAAGTTCTATGATTTAGATGATGGTGTAAAAGAATTCCTTGATGAGGCTCCAACTGACATACAAGAAGAAAAGATTACAAATGAGGATGCACCTGTTGTTAAATTAGTCAATCAAATCCTGCAAAATGCTGTACAGCAGCGTGCAAGTGATATTCATCTAGACCCTCATGAAACAAAGGTCGTCCTTCGTTATCGTGTAGATGGTGTCTTGCGCACTGAAAGAGCGTTACCACGTAGCATGCAAAATGTATTAACTGCACGGATTAAAATTATGGCAAACCTGGATATTACCGAAAGTCGTGTCCCACAGGATGGGCGGATTAAAGTAGGTTTGGAAGCCCATCATATTGATTTGAGGGTATCGACCTTACCAACGGTATATGGCGAAAAGATAGTCATGAGGGTTCTAGACTTAAGTAGTTCTTTAAATAATCTTTCTCAGTTAGGTTTTAATAAAGTGAATTTACAACGGTTCAAGAAGTTGATTCAGCAGCCGACTGGAATTGTATTAATAACAGGTCCAACTGGATCGGGTAAATCTTCAACACTTTATGCAGCCTTAAACCAGTTAAACTCAGAGGATGTAAATATAATTACCGTTGAAGACCCAGTCGAGTATCAACTCGAAGGAATAAACCAAATCCAAGTTAATGCGAATGTTGGGATGACATTTGCTAATGGGTTGCGTGCAATATTACGTCAAGATCCAAATATCATTATGGTGGGGGAAATTCGAGACCGCGAGACAGCAGATGTTGCGGTTAGAGCCTCGCTTACAGGACATTTGGTATTAAGTACACTACATACAAATGATTCCCTTGGAACGATCACCAGATTGATTGATATGGGGGTCGAACCTTTTCTTGTAGCTTCATCCTTGTCAGGTGTAGTTGCTCAACGATTAGTTCGGCGTGTTTGCCGAGATTGTGGACAATTAGAAGAACCAACCATCCGTGAACAAGAAATCTTTGCAAAACGAGGAATCACCGTTGATAAAGTGAATCGAGGTAAAGGGTGTGGAACGTGTAATGAAACAGGATATAAAGGTAGAGTAGCTGTTCATGAATTGTTAGTGATTGATAATGAGTTAAGACGAATGATTATGAATAAAGAGTCCTACTCTAAGCTACGTGAAGTAGCGGTCAAAAATGGGACAATCTTTTTGATTGATGATGGTCTATTAAAGGTGAAACAAGGAATTACAACAACTGAGGAAATCCTTAGAGTTACCATTGCTGAATAGGTGGAGAGTAAAATGAAAGATCAAATAAATAAAATATTACGTTCAGCACATGAATTGAAAGCTTCTGATATTCATATCACCGCTGGTGTTCCACCCATTTTTCGAATAAATGGTGATTTAAAGAGATATGGAAAAGACATAATAAGGCCAGCAATGATTGAAGAAATCGCTAAAGCCATAGTTCCTGAAGATATGTGGGACTATTTCAAAGAAAAGGGAGAGCTTGATTTTTCATATGGAATCGAACGAGTCTCGCGCTTTCGAGTAAATGTTTATAAACAAAGAACAACTCTAGCAATTGCTTTTCGAGTCATCCCAACTTCGATTCCAACCATTGAGGATTTAAAACTCCCTCAAGTTCTAAAGAAAGTATGTCAAAAGCCACAAGGCTTGGTACTTGTAACAGGTCCAACCGGAAGTGGAAAATCAACGACATTAGCAGCTATGATACAATTCATTAACCAAACGATGAGTAAACACGTTGTTACGTTGGAGGATCCAATTGAATATTTGCATAGGCATGGTGCAAGTATCATTGAACAGCGGGAAATTGGAAGTGACACACTTAACTTCGCAAACGGTCTACGTGCAGCTCTTAGACAGGATCCAGATGTCATTCTTGTGGGGGAAATGAGAGATTTAGAAACGATCCATACTGCCATCACAGCAGCTGAAACGGGTCATCTTGTGTTGGGGACATTACATACAGTGAATGCACCGTCAACAATTGACCGGATTATCGATGTATTTCCACCTTCACAACAACCACAAATTAGAATCCAACTTGCAAATGTTCTTGTTAGTGTGATTTCCCAACGACTGTTTCCGACAGTTGATCGAAAAGGTCGAAGAGCAGCAACTGAAATACTGCTAAATAATGCTGCGGTTGCGAATTTGATTCGTAATGAGAAAAACCACCAAATCAAAAATGTCATGCAAACAAGTCGTGCAGAAGGAATGCACACCCTGGAAAATGACCTGCTAGAATTAGTTCGTGCGGGGACAGTAGCAAAGGATGTTGCCGAGCCATATTTGCAGGAGGGAACAACCAATGCCTAGGTATAAGTATGAAGGTAGAGATAAATTCGGGAAAAAATCTGGCACAATTTCAGGTACCTCCAAAACGGATGCAGTCGCAAATCTCAGGCAAAAAGGGATTCGTGTGATCAGTATTAATGAACTCCCTGAAACACTACTTACTAAAGAAATCACTATTGGCAATCCAGTAAAACTGAAAGACTTTGTCATTTTTTTGAGACAGTTCTCCACCTTAATTAAAGCAGGAGTATCCATTGTTGATACAATGAACATTTTGGCGAATCAAACAAGCAGTAAACCGTTAAAAAATGCATTACTAGAGGTAGAAGTAGATTTAAGGGAAGGGATTTCCCTTTCTGCGGCTACAGCAAAGCATAAACGAATTTTTACAACGCTCTTTACCAATATGGTCCGTGTAGGTGAGGTTGGAGGAAATCTCGACGACACTCTTGAAAACCTAGCAGATTATTATGAAAAGCAAAATAAAACAAGGCAAAAAGTAAAGTCTGCAATGGCATATCCATCAGTGATTGCGATCGTCGCGATTGCTGTGGTCATCTTTTTACTAGTATCTGTTGTACCAACGTTTGTTGATATGTTTGCTGACTTTGGTGCAGAACTTCCCGCAATAACAAAATTTGTCTTAAATGCTAGTGTGTTCATGCAGAAATTTTGGTGGCTTGTCATTCTATTCTTGATTCTTCTTTTTTTATTTTTCATGGTCATTAAACAACGAAAAGAAACAAAGTATTATCTTGATTTTTTATTATTAAAAATGCCGATTTTCGGAACACTAATGCAAAAAGCTGTGCTTGCACGAATGACAAGAACATTGGCTTCTATGTTAAGTAGCTCTGTACCTATTTTACAGGCACTAGCAGTGGTGGAAACGATAGTTGAAAATGAGGTGATTGCTGAGGTTATCAAACAATCTAGGAAGTCACTTGAACAAGGGAAATCCATGACGGAACCTATGAAAAAACATTGGGTGTTTCCTCCACTTATTACGCACATGATTGCCATTGGTGAAAGTACGGGTTCACTCGATGAAATGCTAGGGAAAGTAGCTGATTTCTATGAGGATGACGTTGAAAATACAACAGATCAGTTGAAGTCCCTAATCGAACCCCTCATGATCGTATTCCTAAGTGGTATAGTAGGGACTATTGTGACAGCTATCCTTGTACCGATGTTTGATATCTTTAACCAAATACAATGATTTGACAGTGAAAGTTGCAATTAATGACAAAAATTGTTCAAAATTTACAAAAAACTAACAAGAATATAGTGCTTTATACACAGGTTACTATTATAATAACGGTATAAATGGACTAGTTAATAAAAGGAGAGGAAAAGAATGTTGAAGAAGCATTTAAAGAATCAAAAGGGTTTGACTTTAGTTGAATTGTTAGCAGTTGTTGTTATTTTAGGGATTATTGCAGCAATAGCAGTTCCTAGTATAGGTAAATTAATTGATAATTCGAGGGCAGATGCACATGTTGCAAATGCTCAGCAAATGATAAACTCAGCGAAACTTGCAATTGCTGGTAACGATAATATTAAACCTGATTCGGGTAAAGAAAAATACGTTACATTACAATACTTAGAAGAAGAAGGATTAATTGATATTGAAAAAGATCCAGATGGCGGAACCTATACAGCTGGAAAGGGAGGAACAGATGGTATAACAGATACTCCACCAACAGAGGGTTCATATGTAGAAATAGCAAACACTAGTGGTAATTTAAATTATTCTGTAAAATTAGTAGGTAGTAAAAGAAACATTCCTCTAACAGGAGAGACTGCTCTGGAACGAGGAGTTGTGAAAGATAATTAAATAGTAGTACTTTTAACAGTTTACAGCTAGTATAGCAATTATTTATCTATACTAGCTTATTCTTAAAGTGAAAGGGAAATCTATGTTTATAATATATTTGTATATTTTTACTATAGGCTTAGTTCTAGGCTCCTTCTTTAATGTAGTAGGCCTACGCATACCAGCTGGTCAATCCATCGTTCGTCCCAGATCAGCATGTCCGACTTGTAAGCATCAGCTTACAGCAGTCGAATTAATCCCAGTCTTCTCTTACATATTCCAAGGTGGAAAATGCAGAAATTGCAAGACTCGTATTTCACCAATTTATGCTTCTTTTGAACTTGTTACAGCAATTCTTTTTACGATTTCACCATTGTTGGTGGGATGGTCAAAAGAATTGATTGTCGCTTGGACCTTGATTTCACTGTTAATGATCATCTTCGTTTCAGACATTACCTACATGATCATTCCTGATAAAGTGCTGTTATTTTTTGTACCCGTTTTCGTACTAGAACGCCTATTTATCCCATTAGACCCATGGTGGGATATGCTTGTGGGCAGTGCGGTTGGATTTCTCCTACTTTATCTGATCGCTGTTGGTAGTAGAGGTGGTATGGGTGGTGGAGATATTAAGCTTTATGCTGTGCTTGGGCTCGTATTAGGATGGAAACTCGTTCTTCTATCGTTTTTCTTCGCTACGATCATTGGTACAGTTATTGGACTATTTGGTATGACTATTGGAAAAGTTAAGAAAGGCAAACCGATGCCTTTTGGTCCTTCTATCGTCGTCGGGACTCTAATTGCTTATTACTTTGGTCAAGACTTTATAACCTGGTATATAGAATTTATTGTACATTGATAATTAAGGGGATACATATGGCATTTACACTTTTTTCATCAAACAAAATGGCAAATATTATTATAAAGGATCATGTGATTCGATATGTCGGTGTAAAGCAGACAAGCCCAATTACTGTTCAAAAGTTTCGTGAAAAATACTTACCACCTGGTATTGTCCAAGATGGGCGGATTATTGAACGGGACACCTTACTCCTCATACTAGATGAATGTGTTTCAGATTGGGGAATCAAACGTAATCGTGTTCAATTTGTCATCCCAGATCCTTTTGTTGTGATTCGTAGAATTTCGATTCCAAATGAGGTAAAAGATGATGAAATTATTGGGTATATCTATTTGGAGTTAGGAACAACGATTCACCTTCCGTTTGAGGAACCTGTTTTAGATTTTAAAAAGCTATCAGAGGATGAAAAGAGAAAAGAGGTCCTTGTATTTGCTGCACCAGAAGACGTTGCAAATGAGTACTCTGCTCTATTAGAGGAGGTAGATCTAAAGCCAATAGCTGCTGATATTTCACCACTTTGTATGTATCGTCTCTTTCATTTTTGTGATCAAACGAATGAAGAAGAGCACACATTACTTATACAATTTGATTTACAATCAGTTAATTTAAGTATCTTCCACCAGGATATACCATTATTTACGAGACATATTTCGTTAGAGACATCAATAGATGATTGGGATATTCAACAAAATCACTCCCATACCATCGCTGATATTATATGGAATGGTCATCGTAGTAAACTAGAGGTTATGATTGATGAGCTGCTAAAGGAAATTGAGCATGTCATGAATTTCTATAGTTTTAATATAACTCAAGGGAAGGAAAAGGTTTCTACAATATTAATAAGTGGGGACCATCCATATCTTTCTTACATCATGTCAATCCTAAATCAAAGATATGAAATCCCAGTTCGTTCTATTTCAAAAATTGAACAGCTACCTGCCCACTACTATTTGCCATTAGGATTAGCACTCAAAGAGGTGCAATAGATGCTTGTAGATATTAATTTACTTCCAAGAAAAGAATATAAAAATAGAACGAATCTATTACTTGGGATAATCATTACGATGTTTGTCTTCGTTAGTTTTCTTTTTGTATTTTTACAACTAAATAAAGCGAATGCAATTGAAGAGGATCTTCAAAACCAACTTGCAACGATCCAAGCCGCTCGGATGGCTGCTGAACAGGAAGGAACACTATCAAACCACTCAAGTAGTGTGCTTCAGTTAGAAAAAACAGCAGAATGGGCAGATGCTTATTTTGTTGAAACAGTACCCATTTTAAATCATATAACAGAATTATTACCAGAAAGAGGATTTGTTCAATCCTTCTCATATACGGATACTGATTTCGTATCCTTACAAGTTCAATTTGACACAAATGCTGAAGTAGCACACTATCTAGCATCGCTTAATGAATCGAGCCACTTTGAATCAGTTCAGTTGTTTTCTGTATCGACTAGTCAATTGATGGAAGATACAGAGGTTGACAATGAAGACACACAAAATAATGAGACAAAGGATGAGGCGAACGAGGAAAACAAAAATGTTCTCTCACCAAAAGATCAGACTGAAACGGATGAAAATAAAAACGTCTTACCAAGGTATTTTGCTCAATTTGAACTAACGATTAATAAAGCTGCATTCAATAGCATACAGAAGGAGGGCAATTAATATGACTCTCCAATTATCAAGAAAACAGTTCACTATTTTACTTTTATCGATCGTTGTTATCCTTGGGATCGCCTATTTAGCTTATTTTTTATTCGTAAGTCCAGTTAATCAAAAAATTTCACAGCTAGAAAATAGTCTTAAAACTGAACAAAGATTGTTAGAGTTGGTATCCCAAAAACAAGCTACCGATGAACCAATTGTAAGTTCAACTGAGGTTCAAAAGAAACTACCAGTTATTCCGTTAGTTGAGCAAATTATTTTAGACATTGAACGAGCTGAAACGTTATCAGAAAGTAAAGTTACAAGTATGTCTTATAGTGAGAGTGAGTTTGTATTCACTGATTCTGAGAATCAAGTTGAAGAAACTGCTACTGAAAATACAACAGATACCAATCAGGAGGTTTCTACTAATGAGAATTCCTCAACGGAGGAAGAGAATGCAATAGATCCAGAACTTGTAGATGGATTAAGCTTAATAACGGTAACATTAAGTGTTGAATCTCCTAATTATAAAGAACTAGAAAAGTTTCTCTCTGCGGTTGAACATCAAACTAGAATAACAAAAGTAGACGCTTTAAGTTTCACTGGTACATCTGAACTAACTTCGATCGAGCAAGTGCCGGGACCACTTGTTTACAATGTAACCATCTCAGCGTTTTACGCACCTAAATATCAAGAATTGGCAGAAGAGGCACCAAAGCTCACGGTTCCTCCACCTGGTAATAAGAAAAATCCTTTAGCTACTGGATTAGAGGATGATAATGAATAATCTTATATGGCACGAGGCATGAATTGTCTCGTTTTTTAGTGGATTTATCGTAGTATATCTTTATAAAAAGATTTTATTGGTATAAAATAACTAGGAGTCGCTTTAATTCTAGGTAAATTGTTGGATTTAAAGAATGTATGTTCACTTAAGAAATTAAAGAAAGATGTGAGAACAGCTTGGAAGATCTTGTGTTTGGAATTATTTCACTTCTTATCATACTCCCGATCATATATTTTTTGCCTGTTGGCTTTTCAAAGAGGGGAAAATTACTCATTCTTATATCTGCTTTTATTGTTTTTATGGTCGGTATAGCTGCAAGAACTATCCTAGGTGTATGGCAGACTGGGATTGTGTTAATACTGCTAGCAATAGGTTTTACCTATATATTGGCAACCCGATTCGGAAGTCAATTATTTGAAAATAACGAAAAAAATCAACGTTCAGAGGATAAAGTGATTAAATTTGAACTGGAAGATGGGATAGAAGATGAAATTCGTAGCAAAGGTTCACCGAAAGTTGATCAAATGTTACTTGAAACTCGACAGGTAGATTCATCATCCTTACCAGCAGAGTTCTTGGGAAATCAAGAAGTTTCCTCATACGTTCCAGTGGATACGATAGAAACGGGTCAAGTATCCCCAGCCGATGTTTCTGAGGTACCGATAGATGAAAGTCTAGAAATTTCCGCAGTCTCACAAAGTGAAACGAAGGAAGAGGAACTTTTAGAGGATGTTTTACATGTAGAAAACCTTGATGAAAACAGGCCAGAAGAGTTAATAATGGATGAAGAGGTCATACATAATAGCGTAGTCAATAACGACAAGATTACGAGTAATGAATCTAATTTAGATGATTTACTTAAAGAATTAGAACTTGAATTAGAAAATAGCAATCACGAAAACAAGGAAAACAATGGCGTCATTACTATTTCAGATAGTGATTCGAAATTGAGTGTGGAACTAGACGAAATGGAGTTTGAAGATTTACGTAATCCACAACTTGAACTTGACGATAGTGAAATTGATAGTTTACAAGTAATGAACGAAACCGAGGTTCATGATGTAGACAACTCAAATAAAGTCGAAGAATCGTATGAAGGTCAATTAGAAGATATTGAGTTATCAGTGACTGAAGAGTCTGTACTAGACGGTCTTGAATCAGATACAGAAGAGAAAATATATGATACAGAACTTACAAAAATGGAAGAGATTGAAGTAGAGGTCGTACATCCTACTCAACCTACTTCAGAATCCTTCATGGATAATAGTGAAATGAAAGATGAAGATATAACAAATATAGCGAGTATCGAACCGTTAGAAAATGAAACAATGACTATAGAGGGTATTGATTCCATTGAGGAAGAAACGACTAAGGAACAACAACCAGGATTTACCAATACCAATAAAGAGACGAAACAATTACTCTTTCACACAATGGTGTCTCAAATTAAACTGTCTCGAAATCAATTAACTAGTAAAGAATATGAGAAATTAATCATGGACCATCTGCATCCACAAATTTCAGATCATGAATATTATACGTTTGTTAGTTTATTAATTGAACATTACCTAGAAACGAAAAAATATGATGAATTATCTACTTTAATTTCTCAAAATATGAACCGATTTGAGAAATATCCTGTTATTTTACAGGAAGTTAACTTTTTGTTAAAAGAATATTGCGGAATATGACGAATAATGGCGAAAAGCATGGTAAAATGTAATAAAACAGCCGTAAACATGAATAGGTGTGGTGAATGTAATGAAAAAAAGTGTTGAAATCGTTGGGTTACCGATTATTAGTATTATAGATGGAATTGAAATTGGAAAAGTAAAATCTTTAGTGATTAATCCCGAAAAAGGTTCAGTAGACTTTCTAACAATTGAACACGAAGATTGGCAAGTTAGTGTTAAAGCTATTCCATTTAAAAGAGTTGTTGGAATCGGTGAGTATGCGGTTACCATTGAAAGTGATAGCTCTGTTATCGATCTTAATGAGATACCGATTGCAAATTCACTTGTAAATAAGAAAATCAAAATTACAAATACGAAGGTAATGACACGAAAAGGGCAGTTATTAGGGGAAGTTATTGAATATTACATCGACGACGAAACGGGTAACATATTAGGAACATTATTAAATGTTTCGGGAGAAGAAGTGGTGCTACCTTCTGAATCTGTACTTACATATGGTAAAGATATTATTATCGTGCAGGAAGATGCATCAGCTAAATTCCTTGAATCGGTAGAGTACTTAGAAAATCCGAAACAAGAAACTACTCAAGACATTGTACATGAAGAAATCATTGAAGAGATCCTACCAGAATCAACTACTGAAAAAAATCCTTTTGACGAAATAAATGCTTCTATTGATGAACATGAAGAGTCTGAAGCTAAAGCATTACGTTTAAAACAAGTTGATCTCCTGTACGGAAAAGTGGTCAAGAAAGACATCTTGGACAATGAAGGAAATGTATTAATTCCAGCTGGAACGCATCTATCCGTAGATGATATTATGAAAGCGCAGGATCAAGGACCAAGTGTTTTTGTTGAATTATCAATGAATATAGAAGAATAAAAGCTATATACACAAAGGATGTTAGGACTTTAAAACCATCAAAAATAAATATTTGTAAGTATTTGACGAAAACCTTTAGTAACAAGACGACAAATGTCTTGTTCTTTTTTTTTATTCTTATGGTAGCATTGACAAAAAATAGGTCGTTTCCTTAAGGATGTTCAAAAAAGTCTGATGAAAATGGCTCATCATTAGAGGAACTTTGACTAAGAGTTGACATTTCCTGTGTCAAACGTTGAAGTGAACACCTCTATTGTAGGACGCTTGGCTGTCTATGCCAATCTTATGTATTTAATGGCATACATAATCGGCCCATAAAGCTTACATTACGTTAAACTTTCGACATACGTAACATGTAAGTATTGATAATGCTGTAGTGTCGTTTTTATCGACATGGTCATTTTCATCCTCCTTTTTGAACACGTACCTTAATAGGTGGTGATAAAATGGACAAGCACAAACAGATTTCGATTAAAATTAACGGCAAACAGCCAAAGGTTAAGAAGGAGCAGAAAGAAAAGACTGATTTTGTCGAAACAAAAAAACCTCGTATTGTTATTGAAAATGAAGAGGTTGCAGCTGCACATGAGGAAGAAGAGGATGACTTTACTTGGGTACTTCCAGATGAAAGCTTAAAAAGCCAAACCTCAAAGGAAAAAGATATACCGGTAATTCCGATTGAAGATTTACGCCATCCAAAAACAAAAGGTCCGAGTAAAGTTCCGTTTAAACCAAATAAACCGAAAAAACCCAAAATTACTGCAGGATTTCAGCTATTTACCCTAAAACAACTTGTTGTGTCTATTGCTTTAGCGATTATCCTAGGGACAGGCTTTGGTTTTATGATTTTAAAAGTAGTTGATGATGTGAATGCAGGACCGAATGAGACGGAAGTTCCATCTCAACCTTCGACTTCTAATGGAGAAACACCTGCTACAGGAAACGAGGAAGAGACTCCTGCAAACAGTCAAGCTGCAATTGATTTAGAAACTTTTTCAGCTGGGATCATTCAGGGTGGTAAGTTTTCTACTGCTGAATCAGCAAATACAACCGTAAGCGATATTAAAGCAAAAGGTTTTGCTGCTACTTCTGTAGAAATGGATGGCGCGTTTTTTGTCATTGCAGGTATCGGCAATGAGCAAGGTTCGGTTGGTGGGATAAAAAACGAATATCAAGAATCTTTTCCAGATTTTTTTGCGAAAACGTTTGAAGTTCCTGGCGGTTCATACTCAAATGCAGGACAAGGCGATTCCGAAGCAATCAAAGTGAGTCTTCCAGTTTATAAAGAATTAGTAGCCTTATCGTCAGAAGCATTTAGTACTGGTGCACTTGATAAGGGGCAGTTAGAAAATCTCTCAACGCAAATAAATGCTGTAAAAGAAAAGAATACGGATAAACTCCATGACGATCTTAAGAAATTCCATTCTGAAATTGAGACGGCCTTTACTCAAATAAAAGCATTTGCGAATAATAGTGACCAAAAGTCATTGTGGCAATCACAGCAATCACTCTTGAATGCATTTCAAAACTATACGGTTTGGGTTTCAAAAATACAATAACCAAAATTCAATTTTGCATAGTAAAAGGGAAAGGGGGCATTTACCCTTTCCTTCTTTATGTCTTGAATTTCTCATGTTTTACATAAATCGACAAATTAACTCAAACAATAAATCATCTATAAAATTCAATTTTATATAATTGTCGAGTGATGTTTTGTTTGATACGATAAACAAGTATCTTCCAATCTGAAAATAATGAAAAAAGGGTGAAAAAACATGCAACACCTCGTTTTAGCCTCAGGTTCTCCACGACGAAAAGAACTTCTAAAAAATGTGAAACTTTCCTTCGATGTTTCCGTCAGTAATATTGATGAATCCATTGACGAAACTCTTACTCCTGAGGATAAAGTTATGACAATTGCCTATAAAAAAGCAAAAGCAATTTCAAAACAATACCCAGATTCCTATATTCTTGCAGCGGATACAGCTGTCGTGTTTCAAAACCAATTTTTAGGAAAACCTAAAAGCGAACAAGAATCAATACACACCTTAAAAACTCTCTCAAATCAAACACACGAAGTCGTAACAGGAGTTGCAATCCTTTTTAAGGATACCGAAAAAACATTCTTCGAAAGAACAGAAGTGACATTCTGGGATCTAACGGATGAGGAAATTAAAGCATATGTTGCTTCAGGCGAACCAAAGGATAAAGCAGGTTCATATGGAATTCAAGGACTTGGATCTGCACTCGTCAAACACATTAAAGGAGACTATTTCTCTGTAGTAGGATTGCCAGTGTCACGAACACTTCGTGAACTGCGTAATCTTGGATTTAAGGGGCACTTATAATAAACGAACGAATCCTATAATAGTCTAAAATTACAAGGGTTAGTCTTTCACAATACCTGTGGGTGAGGTCCAAGTATCTATTCTCATTAGATAGGAGGAACCTAATTGAAATCATCTGCACTAATGATTCGTGATTATCCTCAAGAGGAAAGGCCACGGGAACGTCTGATTTCCGATGGTCCAGGAGCTCTTTCAAACCATGAACTATTAGCAATTCTTCTTCGGACAGGGTCAAAGGAAGAATCTGTTATACAACTTTCTAACCGCTTATTACATCATTTCGAAGGATTGCGATTATTAAAGGATGCGTCAGTTGAAGAAATCACATCAATTAAGGGAATTGGAACAGCAAAAGCCGTTCAAATTATGGCTGCAATTGAGCTGGGCCACCGAATTGGCAAACTTCAGTATGAGGATCGATATGTAATCAGGTCTCCTGAGGATGGTGCTAAATATGTGATGGAAGACATGCGCTTTTTAACACAAGAACATTTTGTGTGTCTGTATTTAAACACCAAAAATCAGGTAATTCACCGTCAAACGGTATTTATTGGAAGTTTAAATGCTTCAATCGTACACCCGCGTGAGGTATACAAGGAGGCCTTTCGCAGGTCAGCAGCATCCATCATTTGTGCCCATAATCATCCTAGTGGAGACCCCGCACCAAGTAGGGAAGACATAGAGGTAACAAAGCGACTAGTTGAATGTGGTAGGATAATCGGAATTGAACTTTTGGACCATTTGATCATTGGTGAACATAAATATGTAAGTCTTAAAGAAAAGGGTTATGTATAACATTAATGTGTTAAAAAGAGGGTAAAAGGGCTGCGTTGATGTCCGACTAATACATCGGAATTTCAAGTCGTACAGCTTATAGTACCAGAAATTGAACACGTAGAAATTCAATATATCATTTTTTGCCGACTTTTTTAACATCCACTATTAATTTTTTATTTAGTACGATATAATATTGGTTATGAGTTTTTCGCATGTTAACACTCTTTGCGTATCAGAAAGGAAGATACATATATGTTTGGAATAGGTACAAGAGACCTTGGAATAGATTTAGGAACAGCTAATACACTTGTTTTTATAAAGGGTAAAGGAATTGCAGTAAGAGAGCCATCTGTAGTTGCAATGCAAACTGACACAAAACAAATTGTGGCAGTGGGAAATGACGCGAAAAATATGATCGGACGTACACCAGGTAATGTTGTTGCACTTCGTCCAATGAAGGACGGTGTCATTGCAGATTACGAAACAACAGCAACAATGATGAAATATTACATAAACCAGGCAGTAAAAACGAAAGGGTTTCTATCAAGAAAACCATACATTATGGTTTGTGTGCCTTCAGGAATTACAGCTGTTGAGCAGCGCGCGGTCATTGATGCTACACGACAAGCTGGTGCAAGGGATGCATACCCAATTGAAGAGCCTTTTGCTGCAGCCATTGGAGCGAACCTTCCTGTTTGGGAACCAACTGGTAGTATGATCGTTGATATCGGCGGTGGAACAACGGAAGTTGCGATCATCTCTTTAGGAGGAATCGTTACAAGCCAGTCGATTCGAATTGCTGGGGACGAGATGGATGATGCAATTATTCAATATATCCGTAAAACCTATAACTTAATGATTGGTGACCGCACGGCCGAAGCGATTAAGGTAGAAATTGGTTCAGCGGGTGCTCCCGAAGGTGTAGAAAATATGGAAATTCGAGGAAGAGATCTATTAACTGGATTACCAAAAACAATTGAAATTAGTGCGGAGGAAATTTCTCGTGCACTACATGATACAGTGTATGCGATTGTTGATGCTGTTAAAAATACACTTGAAAAGACACCACCTGAGCTTGCAGCAGATATTATGGATCGGGGAATTGTGCTAGCTGGTGGAGGAGCCCTTTTACGAAATTTAGATAAGGTTATTAGTGAAGAAACGAGTATGCCTGTTCTGATTGCAGAAAATCCATTGGATTGTGTAGCAATTGGAACTGGTAAGGCACTTGACCATATTCATTTATTTAAGGGAAAATCAAAGGATTTGCGATAACATAACATTTACATCAGTAGGGGTCGTTTTGATCCTTATTGATGGATAGCCTGCGGCCCAAAAGGAGTAGGTTCAAATAACGTTGTTACAAAGAATAGCGTTGTTAGTCTTTGTTCCTTTATTTTAATCGGGATTTTAGGGACAGTTCACTCCTCAATTGAATTGATGAGTGACTGTACATTAATGCGTGGGAATGACGGTAATGCAGTGGGGAATGAATCATCCCCACTTTATGTGTTGAAATTAAAAGTTTAGTTAGAGGGTGTAACACATGCCACAATTTTTTCTCAATAAACGTCTTATCATTTTACTTGTTTGCATCATCGTTCTAGTGGCATTAATTGGGTTTTCCTTACAGGACCGTAACAAATTGTCTTGGCCTGAACAGTTTTTAAAAGATTCGGTTGGCTGGGTCCAAAGTATTTTTCATCAACCGTCTCAAGCCATCGCTGGAATTATTGACAATATCAATCGAATTCAAGATACATATGAAGAGAATAAGCTGTTAAAGGAAAAGCTTGACTCCTTTGGCCAGTTAGAAGCGAAAGTCCAAGAGTTAGAAAAAGAAAATCTAGAATTACGGGAAGTACTGGAAAAAACGGAATCGCTTAGTCAATTTAATAAAATTCAAGCGACTGTAATTGGACGGAACCCTGATCAGTGGCATGAAATCATTACGGTCAATCGTGGAACGCGACATGGAGTAAAAGTAGACATGGCAGTTGTTACCTCAAAAGGGTTAATTGGCAAAGTAAAGCACGCAAATACATTTACGTCTACTATTCAGTTATTAAGTTCTCCTAACCGTATTAATCGTATTTCTGCTTATATACAAGGGGAAACGAAAATCATGGGGTTGATTGAAGGATACGACGAAGAGAAAGAAGCTCTTCTCTTTAAAATTAATACACCAGATGCCAAAATTGAAAAGGACCAAAAGGTACTCACCTCTGGATTAGGTGGTATTTTCCCTAGTGAATTGTATATTGGTGAGGTCATGGATGTTGTTCCTGATGATTATGGATTAACAAAAACAGCATATGTCAAGCCCGCCGCTGATTTTTATGAGATCGATCATGTTATAATTGTTGAAAGAACTATGATTGTTCCCGACGATGACGAAGAGGAGGAAGAATCGTGAGGCGTTTCGTTCTTCCCCTTATCTTATCTTTCGTTTTTTTACTTGAGAGTAGCTTTGTTGATTTAGTACCAGCTGAAATCTTCCATAAGGAAAATGTTTATGTTCCACGGTTTTTATTTATTTTAGTTACTTTTATTACAGTATATTATAATAAAGCCATGGGACTTCTATATGGGGCGATTTTTGGTATGGTATACGACATTGTTTACACAGAAGTGTTGGGTGTTTATTTGTTTCTATATACCATTATGGCCTATCTTATTTCCTGGGCAAGTCGAATTTTGCAAACAAATATCTTCGTCATTTCATTACTAAGTCTTGTCGGAGTTTTTGCGTTGGAATTCTGTGTGTATCTAGTGAATTTAGTAATTGGTACAACAGCGATTTCTGTTGAACGGTTTCTTCAAATACGCATGTTACCGACAATTCTATTAAATAGTATTTTTATCCTATTATTTGCTTACCCTTTTAAAAAATTACTAGGGAAGCTACATAGTGAAAAATAAGTAGATTTTATAGTCAAATGTACATATTACGATTGACTAAGTCTCAGTAAAAAAATTTGAATTTTAACAGGAAAAAGGGAGTCTCTTGTTGAAGTATATATCGTTGAGGTGAACGTCGTGAAAGGACAAAAACAGCAATATGTGACAATAAAAGGGACAAAAGACGGACTTACGTTGCATCTCGATGATTCATGTTCATTTAAAGAACTAATCTCGGATTTGGAGATCAAGCTTTCTTTGAATCGTAAAACGAATGATGATGTACCGATTGTTCCTGTTAAAGTGCAAATTGGCAATCGTTTATTAACTCAAGATCAGGAAGAAGAAATACGCTCTATTATTCGAAATAAAAAGCATCTAGTAGTAGATGAAATTGATAGTAATGTCATTACAAAACAAGAAGCAGAAGAGATGAAAAAGAAGAATGAAATCGTTTCTGTTGCTAAAGTCGTACGCTCTGGACAAGTTCTTAAAGTGGACGGGGACCTAATGCTAATTGGTGATGTGAATCCTGGTGCGACAGTGATTGCTGGAGGCAATATTTTTATATTAGGAACTTTGCGTGGAATTGCACATGCTGGTTTCAATGGAAGACAAGATGCTATTATTACAGCGTCCGTGATGAAACCAACGCAGCTTCGAATTGGTGATATAATGAATAGAGCGCCAGATTCCATCCAATCAGAGGAAAATATTATGGAATGTGCGTATGTGGATGAAAATGAGACAATTGTAGTCGATAGATTGCAACAGTTAACTCATATAAGACCTAATTTAACGAGGTTAGAAGGGGGAATCTAGCTGTGGGAGAGGCTATTGTTATTACATCAGGAAAAGGTGGAGTCGGTAAGACGACCACGTCAGCTAACGTAGGCACTTCCTTGGCTGTGCTGGGGAAACGAGTATGTTTAATAGATACAGATATTGGCCTTCGAAATTTAGATGTTGTCATGGGCTTAGAGAACCGCATCATCTATGATTTAGTTGACGTTGTTCAAGGTCGTTGTAAACTTAAACAAGCCTTAGTAAAAGATAAAAGATTCGATGACCATCTTTATTTACTGCCAGCTGCCCAAACGAGCGATAAGACAGCAGTAGAGCCTAGCCAAATGAAGAAATTGGTCGAGGAGTTAAAACAAGATTTTGATTATATTGTCATTGACTGTCCTGCTGGTATTGAACAAGGTTTTCAAAACGCAATTGCTGGAGCAGACCAAGCAATTGTCGTCACAACACCAGAGGTTTCGGCCGTTCGTGATGCTGACCGTATTATAGGATTACTAGAAAAAGAGGATGTAGCGCCACCACGTCTCATCGTAAATCGTATTCGCAATCATATGATGAAAACAGGGGAAATGCTTGATATCGATGAAATTGTTACACATCTCTCAATAGATTTGATTGGAATTGTTGCTGATGACGATGAAGTAATTAAAGCTTCAAATAATGGTGAGCCAATTGCACTAAATTCAAGTAGTAAAACAGCAATTTCATATCGAAATATTGCACGAAGAATTCTAGGAGAATCCATTCCACTTCAATCGCTTGAGAGTGATCAAAAGGGAATGTTTTCAAAGATTAAGAAATTCTTTGGCGTTCGTTAAACCACCCGTTGAAAATGGGTGGTTTTTTCATTTCGCCATGGAGATATAGTCATAACTAGGGTTCTTCTCTCATAAACTTGTACAAATCATATGGACAAGGGATGATGTGAAAATTATGAGTAATCGAGCGAATGAAATAAGAAAACGGATTGCGAAGCGAAAACGTGCGAAATACTCTGGTCCAGCTAATCCGAAAAAGACTGCACCTCCCTTTTTAGTCAGCGATGAGGACAGATATGGAGGGAGTCCATATTCCTCTTTTGAAAGCGATGGGCCAGGTGATGGAGGACATCCCCTCTTTCGTAAAGAAGTGTTTCTTTTTAAAGTGTTACTCTCTGCTATTCTCGTATTATCGGTGGGGATAATCTTTAAAAACCAGTCACCGACATTTGACAATGTCCGACAATTTGTATCAAGTACAATGGAAAGAGAATTTCAGTTTGCTGTTGTTACAGAATGGTATAAAGATACGTTTGGCAGTCCTCTTGCATTAATCCCAATCAACCAAAACAAAGAGACAGAAGATACATCACCAGGAGGTAAATATGCACTCCCTGCAGCTGGTAAAGTGACTGAAAGCTTTGAGGCAAACGGGCAAGGAATCATTGTTGAAACAGATAGTAAAGTAGTAGAGGCAATGAATGCAGGGTATGTAAAGGAAGTTTCAGTGATGGGTGAGCTAGGAAAGACCGTTGTAATCAAACATAGTGATGGTTCAGAAACATGGTATGGAAATTTAGGAACGGTTGATGTGAAACTTTACGACTATGTAGAAACAGGACAAGAGGTTGGAACGATTCAAGAACAGCAAGAAGATAACAAAGGAACCTATTATTTTGCTATAAAGCAAGGTGAAACATTTATTGATCCAATACAGGTGATAAAATTTGAATAATTATGTCAATCTCCTCAGAAAAATTGAAATACATCCATTACTTTGGCTCATAGTTGGAGTCGCAGTAGTGACAGCACATTTTAGAGAGTTATTGATGCTATTTTTTATCATATTTGTCCATGAAATGGGACATGCTGCATGTGCCCATTTTTTTTCATGGAGAATAAAAAGGATTCAACTTCTTCCTTTTGGTGGCGTAGCAGAAATGGATGAACATGGGAATCGGCCTTTAAAGGAAGAACTCATGGTTATTTTAGCAGGGCCAGCACAACATATTTGGATGGTGGCGGTTGCGTATCTTTTATTAGTTGGATCTGTTATCTCCGACAAAACATTCGATTTGTTTTTATTTCATAATCTTGTCATCTTTTTCTTTAACCTTCTACCGATTTGGCCATTAGATGGTGGTAAGCTACTTTATTTATTTTTGTCTTACCGACATTCTTTTTTTGAAGCACATAAGCGTATGCTAGTCGTGTCGAGCTTGGTAGCAGGGCTTATTTTTATTGGAATGTTGTTTTATAGTCCTAACAATCTTAATCTTTGGGTCATATTATCCTTCCTTTTCTTTTCAATTGTTATGGAATGGAGAAAGCGGCATTTTGTCTTTATGAGGTTTTTATTGGAGCGCTATTATGGGAAGCAGGATACCTTTACCAAATTGAAACCACTGGTCGTCGATGAAAATGAAATGGTCTATACCGTTCTTTCGATGTTTCAACGGGGCTGTAAGCACCCGATCGTCATTAGAAAGGATGGAGAAAAGCAACAACCACTTGATGAAAATGAACTGTTACATGCCTATTTCAATGATAAAAAGATTACCCATCCTGTTGGTGAACTCCTCTACTTGTATTAACATTGCTGAATGAGGTACATTTGTAGATAGAAATGTTAAAGGTGAGGATAAAAGTTTGAAAACGATTATTGTGAATGTAAAAACGAGTGAAAAGCGTGTAGCTGTAGTCGAGGACAACAAAGTTCTGGAATTGAATATCGCGCAACCACAGCATAAAGAAATTGTCGGAAATATTTATAAGGGGCGTGTAATTGATGTCCTTCCAGGAATGCAAGCGGCATTTGTTGATATTGGCTTAGGTAGAAATGGTTATCTAGGTAGAGAACAGCTTGTATCTTATCAACTTGCACCCCCTAGTGAAAAAGATAAAAGCATCTCTCATTTTGTGAGACAAGGTGAGGAAATTATTGTTCAGGTGACAAAGGAAGGGGCAGAGCGTAAAGGCCCTAAATTAACTGGACTAATAGAGTTTCCTGGGATTTCCCTTGTCTATTTGCCATTTGGTCAATATGTAGCAGTCTCACGGAAAATGAAAGAGGAAGAAGAAAGAGAAAGGTGGCGTCATTTTGGCCAAGCCCAGCTTGAACATTCTGAAGGTCTCATTATCCGAACTGCCTGTGAAAATCAGGAGGAACTAACTATACACAAGGAACTTGATTTCCAAAGAAGTCGATACAAAGCTCTGATGGAAAAACAGAAAAAACTGAAACCGCCTAGCCTTTTATTTGATGCGAATCATCTTGTTGATAAGATTTTACTTGAGCATAAGCTTGAGACTATTAAAGAAATTGTGATTGATGATCCTGAGGAATACAGAAAGATTAAGGAGTTTATTAGTGAAGAAAAGGTGTCATTTTACCGAGAAAAAGAAAATATTTTTTCTTTCTTTGGAGTCGAAAGGGAGATCGAAAAAGCGCTAAAACATATTGTATGGTTAGATAATGGTGCTTATCTATTAATTGAACAAACAGAAGCGTTAACAGTTATCGATGTCAATACTGGTAAATTTCAAGGAAAAGAAAATTTGCGGGATACGGTGTTTAAAACAAATATCGCTGCAGCAAGGGAAATTGCTTATCAGCTGATGCTTCGTGATCTAAGTGGAATCATTTTGATTGATTTTATTGATATGAAGCAAAATAACGAACGACAAAAAGTGATTCAAGCACTACGTTCAGTGGCAAAGGACGACCGTAATCGTGTAACAATACACGGTTTTACTTCACTCGGCATTCTCGAGATTACTCGCAAAAAGACAAGACAGAATTTGGGAGCCATTTTGCAGACAAATTGCCCTACCTGTGAAGGAACAGGTCGTATTAATTCAGCAGAAACGGTTGCCTATAAGCTTGAACGTGAATTATGGGAATTAAAAGGAATGGATCATGAAGCTGTCTGGATTGAAACGACTAAAGATGTAATAGATATTTTTAAGGGCGAAAATAGTGCTCATAAAAAAAGGTTAGAAGAGGCTCTATTGTTTCGAATTTATATGACTGAAAATGATTCACCAAGACATGAATATATCATAAGACAAATTGGAAGTAATGACGAGATTAAAGAAAGACTAAAAAATTTCTCCTAAATCGACAAATGACAATTTATATTGACTCCAATCTGTCTTTGTGATAATATTTTCATGTTATTGTTTGTAGCACCCACTGCTACAACCGCACATTCCAGGTACTTAAGTTTCCGTTCACGGAGCGCCTGTGTAGTGGCGAGTCTTAGTCCAAACTATTAGGAGGTGCAAATATGTACGCAATTATTGAAACTGGCGGAAAGCAAATTAAAGTTCAAGAAGGCCAAGAAATCTATGTTGAAAAGCTTGACGTAGAACAAGGTGGAACAGTTACTTTTGACAAAGTTTTATTCGTAGGTGGAGAAAACGTAAAAGTTGGTAGCCCAACTGTAGAAGGTGCAACTGTTACAGCTAAAGTTGAGAAACAAGGTCGCGCTAAGAAGATCGTTGTTTTCAAATACAAAGCTAAAAAGAACTACCGTAAAAAACAAGGTCACCGTCAACCTTACACTAAAGTTACAATCGAAAAAATTAACGCATAAGGCTTTCTATCATGATAAATGTAACTATTAACCGTAATAGTTCTGGTAGAATAGATTCATTCACTATGAGTGGACATGCCGAATATGATGATCCTGGAAAGGATATCGTTTGTGCAGGCGCCTCAGCTATTGCTTTTGGAGCCATTAATTCCATATATGCTTTATGTAAAGTAGAGCCAATATTGGAGCAAGAACAAAGTGGATTTCTCCGCTGCCAAATCCCACATATAGGGGATAAGGCAATAGAGGAAAAGGTACAACTTCTTCTTGAGGGAATGCTTGTATCTCTACAAACGATTGAACTTGATTATGGACAATATATGAAAATTCAATCATAAAACATTCTTAATATAGGGGGTGTAGTAAATGTTCGTAAGATTAGACCTTCAATTCTTCGCTTCTAAAAAAGGAGTAGGTAGTACTAAAAACGGTCGTGATTCAATCGCGAAACGTCTTGGTGCAAAACGTGCTGATGGTCAATTCGTTACTGGTGGATCAATTTTATACCGTCAACGCGGTACAAAAATCTATCCAGGAGTAAACGTTGGCCGTGGTGGTGACGACACTCTATTCGCAAAAGTTGACGGAGTTGTTAAATTTGAGCGTTTAGGCCGTGACCGCAAACAAGTAAGTGTATACCCAGCTGCGCAAGAAGCGTAATCGTGTAAAACTCTAACCATGTGGTTAGAGTTTTATTTTTTAGGCTCTATAATATTTGTTGGGGTTTAAACAAAATTTTGTGTGCATAAAAAAACACGCAAACTCCTCATTCTTTTATACTTGAATTGTCGAGAAACAAGTCTAAAGAATGGAGTTGCGTGTATATGGATTTTACCATGATTATTCCTGGATTAAAAGGGTCTATCCTAACCAATGTTGAAGAAGTGGGCGAAGTTATCCGCCTGTACGTTGAAATGGAGCGAAAAGTACATCGGTGCCCTAAATGTAATCAAAGGACGAGTAAAATTCATGACTATCGTATACAAAAAATTCAACACTTAAAGTGGTTTGAAAGAAAAACCCAAATCTTTTATAAGCGTAGACGATATGTCTGTGAATGTGGGAAACGTTTTTCAGAGAAAAATCCTTTTGTCATGCGTTATCAACGTACCTCAATAGAATGGAATCAAGCTATATCAATTAAAGCAATTAAAGGAAAAACATTTAAGGAAACAGCTGAAATCTACGGGTGTTCATCTTCAACCATTATACGTCGATTCGATCAAATTTCACGAAGTGAAATTCATCCGGTGGAAGAATTACCTACAGTTATAGCTATTGATGAATACAAGGGTGATACCCGCGAAGGGAAATACCAGTTAATCATTGCGAATGGGATAACAAAAGAACCGATTGATATTCTACCAAATCGTTATAAACGTACGATAAAAGACTACTTAAGAAAGCACGGATCTAGAGTGCAAATAGTCATAATGGATATGAATCATTCCTTTAAAGCAGCCGTTCAAGAGGCATTAGGTAAACCTGTTATTGTAGCTGATAGATTTCATTTTTGTCGTTACATCTATTGGGGGCTTGATGGAGTAAGACGTCGAGTACAAAACCAATTTCATGGCTACGACCGTAAAAAGTGTAAACGTATGAAACATGTCTTTCATAAAGACTGCCAACGCTTAACTAAGGATGAGAAATGGCATTTAAATCGTTACTTGGAGATGTCGAATGAACTCAAACAAGCATATGAAATTAAAGAGGCATATCGTTCTTGGTTTTTACGTGCCAAAGAAAACGGAAAAAACAGTATCAGTATGGTTAAAAAGGAATTGGAAGAACTATATAAGTTAATTGAGGATTCAAAGATACCTGAAATGATTAAAGCAATAAAGACCATACAAAATTGGCAAGTTGAAGTATTAAATAGCTTTGCCTATGAATATTCAAATGGGTTTTTAGAGGGAATTAATAATTCAACCAAAGTTCTAAAGAGAAATGCTTATGGATTTAGAGTTTTTGAACGCTTTAGGGCGAAGATTTTATTAACACACAAGTATAAAAGAATTGGGGTACATATTGGTTAACCGAGTTGGTGTGATTCTCCTCTATAAAAAATGATGAATGGTACCATCCATCATTTTTTATAGAGGCCACCAAGCGTAGCGCGGTAGCCTAAAACCCCAACATTTGATTTAGAACCATTTTTTAGAGGATGAAAATGACAACTGAGTTTCTTGAATATTACTCAGAGAACATTGTTATAACTGGGTTATGCGTTTGCGCCTACTGAATATTCACGAAGCTAATTCCATAGCGTAAGGCTGCAAGTTTGTTAACTCAAGCAATTGAAGTCTCACTCGAGTACTCAGAGTTGTGTCGCCTTGAATCTCAACTCTCAGGATGTGCTAATAGACATGTGACTGTGGAGTTCTTGTCGAACGGTCCTTTTCACCCTCTTTTAGATACATTTTGTTAAGAATCGTACATATAGAATGTAGTGTTATTTTTCAAGGTTTGATATAATTTTTAGACAAGATTCGAAATTAGGGGAAATGACATGGATACTAAATGGAGTACGATTGATGTATTAAAGCATACTCGTCACGATTGGTTAAATAAAATTCAGTTAATCAAAGGAAATATTGCACTGAATAAAATGGAACGGGTAAAGACCATAATTGAGGAAATCGTGATAGACGCTCAGAATGAAACACATCTTACAAATTTACACATTCCAACCTTTGCTGCATTAATCATGACATATAATTGGGAATCACATAAATTTCAATTAGACTATGAGGTAGTTGGCGATGTTCGAGATTTAACAAGCTACGATACAGCACTAACTGAATGGTCTATTCAATTTTTCTCTATTCTTGAAGAAACGGTTGATGAAATGGGAGAAAATCATTTATCTCTTACAATCGACTGCACAACGGAGGAAACTCGTTTCTTTTTTGATTTTAGTGGAATACTAAAGGAGAGGGAAAACTTAACAAATTGGTTGAAAAGGATGAATCAGTCAGCACAATTCCTGGAAACCATCGAGTATCATGTACATAAAGAAGAAGTAAATATCATATTACATATTGCATAAAGAATCGTGCATATAAAAGCGGAGGTTAAACATGTTTGTCGATCAAGTCAAAGTGTATGTAAAAGGTGGAGACGGTGGCAACGGTATGGTTGCGTATCGTCGTGAAAAATATGTTCCAATGGGCGGACCTGCTGGTGGAGATGGAGGAAAAGGGGCAGACGTTACGTTCGAAGTGGACGAAGGACTAAGAACCTTAATGGATTTTCGTTACCAACGTCATTTTAAGGCAAAACGTGGAGAACATGGGATGTCTAAAAATCAACATGGGAAAAATGCAGAGCCTATGGTTGTAAAAGTACCGCCTGGTACGGTCGTAACGGATGATGACACAGGTGAGGTTATTGCAGACCTTACACAACATGGTCAAAGAGCGGTCATTGCAAAGGGTGGTCGTGGAGGAAGAGGAAACTCTCGGTTTGCAACCCCTGCAAACCCAGCACCTGAAATTGCTGAAAATGGTGAACCAGGACAAGAGCGTTATGTAAGACTTGAACTTAAGGTTCTAGCCGATGTAGGCCTTGTAGGATTTCCGAGTGTAGGAAAATCAACTTTATTATCTGTTGTTTCTGCTGCAAAACCAAAAATTGCGGAATATCATTTCACAACCATTGTTCCGAACCTAGGTGTTGTGGAAACCGAGGATGGTAGAAGTTTTGTTATGGCAGATCTTCCAGGTTTAATTGAAGGAGCGCATGAAGGGGTTGGACTTGGACACCAATTTTTAAGACATATCGAACGTACAAGGGTTATCGTACATGTCATTGATATGTCAGCAATGGAAGGGCGAGATCCATACGAAGATTATCTTACAATTAATAAAGAGTTAAAGGAATACAATCTTCGATTAACAGAACGTCCACAAATCATAGTTGCAAATAAAATGGATATCCCTGAAGCAGAGGAAAATTTAAAAACATTTAAAGTAAAAGTAAAAGATGATGTAAAGATTTTTCCGATTTCTGCAATTACGAGACAAGGATTGCGTGATTTGTTATTCACAATAGCAGATTTACTTGAAACAACTCCAGAATTTCCACTTGAGGTTCAAGATGAAACTAGCAATCACCGAGTCATGTACCGCCATGAAAAAGAAGAAGTGGATTTCGTTATTTCACGAGAAAGCGATGGTTCATTTGTCATCACAGGAGAACGAGTTGAAAAACTCTTTAAGATGACTGATTTTTCAAGGGACGAGTCTGTGAAACGTTTTGCTCGCCAATTACGTGGTATGGGGATTGACGACGCACTACGTGAAAAAGGTGCAAAACATGGGGATATCGTAAAATTACTTGAATATGAATTTGAATTTATAGAATAACATGAAGTGTTCAAATGGAGGATGAAAAGAGCTACGTCGGAAAAACGCTGCGTCCTTATGTCTTGTTGATACTCGCACATCCTGTACGTTGCAATATTGCACACAGGGTGTGATAACTTTGTTGTTAAATTCAGGCGTGTTGGAAGTGTAGTAGAAATTTTTTTCGATGTGTTATTTTCACCAAACTTTTTGGATCTAAAAGAAAATGGGGAGTAGGGGGAGTAACTTGCATGGATGGTAAATTTTATCTTGTTCGTGAGGACGTACTTCCAGAAGCGGTTCGAAAAACTCTAGATGCTAAGGAATTATTGGACAGTGGGGAAGCACAGTCAATTGCAGAGGCTACACAAAAAGTAGATCTAAGTAGAAGTGCCTATTATAAATACAAGGACACTGTTTTTCCTTTTCATACAACCGTTAAGGAAAAAATAATCTCGTTGTTTTTTCATCTGGAGGACCGCTCTGGTACTCTTTCTCAATTATTAAGAACTGTAGCCGATACTGGGTGTAATGTGTTAACCATTCACCAAACAATCCCCCTTAGGGGAAAAGCGAATGTAACACTTTCCTTAAATACATCAGGCATGCATGGTGAAGTTACTGACCTCCTAGCTAAACTACGAAGACTTGAATTCGTAGATAAAGTTGAAATCCTCGGTACGGGTGCATAGGGGGAAGGACGAATGAACATTATGAATATAGGATATCTGGGACCAAATGCAACCTTCACTGCACAAGCAGTTGCTGCATTATTTCCAGATAAAGAGAGCAAGCCATATCGAACAATCCCTGCATGTATTGATGCAGTAGAAAATGGCGAAGTTGATGTTGCTGTTGTTCCTATTGAAAATACAATCGAAGGAACAGTTAATTTAACAATTGATTACTTAATACATGAAAAGCAATTGAAAATTGTTGGGGAAGTTATCATTCCCATTAAACAACATTTAATGGTACATCCCAACAACACAAATCATTGGGAAGAGGTAAAAGGTATTTATTCTCACCCTCATGCTATAGCTCAATGCCATAAATTCTTATATAAAAGCTTTTCAACTATACAGCCTATAGAAACAAGTTCAACTGGGGCAGCTGCGAAGTTTGTAAGCGAACACCCAGACGAAAACGTGGCAGCAATTGCAAATTCTATTGCAGCAAAGGAGTACGGATTAACGATTGTCAAGCAAGATATTCACGATTTTGACAATAACCATACTCGATTTGTAGTCCTACATAAAGAAATGCTAGAAATCGATATTCCTAAGAAAAATACAGGAAATAAAACAACCTTAATGGTTACATTACCTTCTGACCAAGCAGGGGCACTGCATCAAGTATTGTCAGTATTTGCTTGGAGAAAACTTAACTTATCTAAAATTGAATCAAGACCAATGAAAACCGGCTTAGGGAATTATTTCTTCTTAATCGATATTGAACAAAAAATGGATGACATCCTAATACCCAGTGCGATAGCTGAATTAGAGGCATTGGGCAGTGGCGTTACACTATTAGGAAGTTATCCTTATTATCATATTTAATTATTGTCCCATTTTTTACAGGCAGTATCTACTTCAAAAGATTATAAGATTCAAATGAAGAGACTTGGGAGTTTAACTCCCTGCAAAGTACACGAAAACAAAGAGTAAGAACTCCACGTCCATGGTGCAATATCTATATATTTACTTTGTGTGGAGGTCAACTAACCATCAGTAAGGATGAAAAACAGCTCCACAAAAGGAAATATTATTTTATTTTAGGCTCGGCATATTGTCGAGTTTTTTAATTTTATTTAACTTCTGGGTTTCATCTTACACATAAATTGTGAAGCCTATGCATAAGTTGTGATGAGAAATAGTGGCAATTTGCCTAGATTGACATAGTATGTATTGACTTATGTATAGGAGGCGAAAATCGCGTGAAAATCCATATTGTTCAAAAAGGCGACACATTATGGGAAATTGCAAAGAAGTATGGGGTCGACTTTCAAGAACTAAAAGCTGTCAATACTCAGTTAAGTAATCCAGATATGCTTATGCCAGGGATGAAAGTGAAAGTACCAACTGGTACTGTTCATGTAAAAAAAGAAGCACAAATTGGTGGGGCCAAAAAAGAAGCACAAATGAAAGAAACACAAATCAAACCTACTCCTAAAAAGGAAGAACAAATTCAGCATCCGTTTGCTGATATAACTCCAAAGCCATTTCCTGTATTGGATTTGGAAGACGAAGTTGAAGAAGAGGTTAAGGGAGTAGAAACGGGTCCTTATATTCCACAAATGCCAGTAATGCCGCAACTACCAGTTATGCCGCAGATGCCACAGATGCCACAATATCAACCATTTGAAATTGATATTAATAATTACAATATCATGCAAGCACAAATGCCAACAGCACCAACTAATGTACTTCCTGGAATGATGGAACCAGACGTAGAAGATTTAGGACCTGAGGAGGATTTTGAAGAGGTCATGCCTCAAATGCAACCACAGATGCCGCAAATGCCAATGCAACCAGCTATGTTTAATAATTATTGTGTGCCAGTGACACCTGTAATGCCTGGTTATGGTTTTAATTATGTTCCAGGAGGATACCAGGGAGGTTTTCCACCACAACCAGGGCCATTTAACCAAATGGGTGGTTTTGGGCGAGTAGAGGGTGAAAAAGAAGAGGTAAAAGAAGAGTATATTGCTCCTCAAATGACTCAAATGCCGCCACAGCCACATCCGTTTGAAATTGATATTAACAATTTCAATATCATGCAGGCACAAATGCAACAGATGCCACAAATGGTGGCAGGTGTAGAAGATGAGTTAGATGATCAACCTGAAATGCAGCAAATGCCACAAATGGCACCAATGCAGGCGCCGCTAATGCCGATGGGCAACTGTGTGCCAATAACTCCTGTAATGCCTGGATATGGCTTTAATGGAGGTTTCCCTGGACCAGGACCAGTTGGATTTGGACCTGGTATGCCGATGGCAGGCGCACCACAGCTGGTTAGTCCAGCAATGGGTAACAACCCGTTTGTTAATCCTGGATTTCCAGCACCAATGAATAATCCGCAAACACTAGGACAATTTTATAATAAAAAAGATTGTGGTTGTGGTGGACCAAAGCCAACGTTTTTAGGCCATTTCCCACAACAGGGATTCCCAATGGGACAACAAGGTTTTTCAGGACAATTTAATCCACAAATGCCGTTCCAAGGTGGATATCCAAATCCACAAATGAGACCAACCCCAATGTTTAACATGCCAGAAGTAGAAGATGATTTAGACGACTAAATTTATATAAGTTAAATTGCAAGGGCGAATTACTATTTCGTCCTTTTATTTTTTACCACTATCTTATAAAAAATGTTTGAAAATGTTATGACCTGCAAATATCTTACAGATATAATCCCCTTTGATTTAGCCAAGCTAAAAAGTGAACATATATTTTATGTTCAAATGGTCAAAGGGGGTTATTGTTTTGAGGAAAATACTTTACACTTTTTCAACTGCAGCATTATTGTTAGGTGGATTAACAGCTTGTAATACTGATCAAGGCGCAGCTCCTGATAGGGACTACGATGATCGTGCTAGACCGTTCGGTTACTATTCCAATGAGAATGAACGTGACAATAACAATAATGAACGCAATGGATATCGCGTTCGCGACAATGACGGTCCATTAACAGAGATAATGGACATTACTGGTAACAACAACAGAAAGAATAACCGTACTGGTACAACGGACAATAAAAATAATAGAACTAGCGTTTTAAACGATGAAAAAGCGAGAAAAAACCGTTCAGGGATTATGAATTATCGTGATGAACAACGCAGAAATGGGATTATGAATCAACGTAATGGTCGAACCGTTAACCCTTATAATGATGGAAATCCAAAAACTATACAAGATAATGGCCATGGACACTCAGATCGTAACTATCACGGTCATATAAACGGTAAAAATCATAATAATGACAATCAAGTACGCCCATATGGCTATTATAATGACAATGGGCATTTAGTCCGAAAGATTTCCAAACGTGCTTCTAAGGTAAAAAACGTTGAGGATGCACGTGTAATTGTAACAGACGATAATGTTTTAGTTGCGGTTGATACAAACGATAATAATAATCGTAATAATATTCAAAATGAGGTAAAAAATGCAATTCAGCCATTAGTGGGTAATCGTAATATCAATGTAGTAACAGATGAGGGTACATTTACTCGTGTACGCAATATAGATAATAATATTCGAAATGGGAATAAACGAGAGACCATTGATGCCGACATTAAAGATCTCTTTGACAATATAGGAAATACAATTAAAGAACCATTTACGAATAATCGGGGTTAATAACCAGCCATGTTAGATGTCCTTTTTTGGGCATCTTTTTTTATTTTTAAGAATTTGGGCATACTTGTGATTGAGGATGCTTGAATGAAAGCCCCAAAATTTGATTGGATAATCTTGTTAAATATGGTCACACTAATTGTGTAGGGCGCTTGTGTCATAAAAATATAAATTGTTGGCAACTAATTGTAAGAGGTGATGCCAAATGAGAACATTCGTAAAAGTAATCATTTGTTTAGCGGTTGTCTTTATATTACCTAGCTTTTCAGGAATTGGCGCAGAATTATCAGAAGAAAAAAATGAAGGAGTACAAGAGGTCAATGGACCATTAGAAATGACAGTGATTCTGGAACGTGTTTATGTAGATGGAGAGGTTAGCGAAGAAATCGTTAAAGAAACAATTCTCTCTATGGAAGATTTTTGGGCATATTATGAGGATTGGAGTTTAGTCCATCAAGATGAGGACCAGGTTGTCTTTCAACAACATATAGATGATATTTCACCATTACTCAAAACTAATGGCTATTTTGGCTTAACGGAAGATGGAATTTTATCAATTTTTAATGGGAAACCTAATGAATCCGATAGGGTGATCCAATCATTTTTTCAAATCGACACAGAAAAGCTCGAAAGCTATCAGCATGATTTATTAAAAAAAGGAATTAAGATTGGTACGAAGGACGAATATATAAATGTAATTGAAACCTATAAAACCTATACATCTTCTCCCTGAAAAGTAAATTTTTTAAAGAGACTAGGAACTTTCCTAGTCTCTATTTTATTTTAGTCTTTTACTGTCGAATATGATAAAATGGGGTACAGCAAAGAATGGGAGAGAAGAAGTTTGATTGAATTTATTAAAGGGACGGTTGACTACATAAATCCTGAATATGTTGTGATTGAAAATAATGGAATGGGTTATCAAATCTATACCCCGAATCCTTTTGTTTTTACAAAAAAAGAACAAGTTACCGTTTTTACATATCAGCATGTAAGAGAAGATTTAGTAGCTCTCTATGGCTTTAAAACACGTGACGAACGAGCGTTGTTTTTGAAATTGATCAGTGTTACTGGGATCGGTCCAAAAGGTGGGCTTGCAATTCTAGCTTCAGGAGAACCAGAGCAAGTCATTCGTGCTATCGAAAATGAAGACGAGAAATTTCTAATAAAGTTCCCTGGAGTGGGTAAAAAGACAGCACGTCAAATCATCCTAGATTTAAAAGGGAAACTCCATGACCTTATACCATCGTTACATCCTGATTTATTTTCTAATGATGATGAACTTGATAGCAGTTCTAGCTACTCAGAACTTGATGAAGCAGTTGAGGCACTTAAAGTGCTAGGCTATGCAGAAAGAGAAATTAATAAAGTATTGCCTGAATTAAGAAAAGATCAATTAACAACAGATCAATATATTAAAAAAGCTTTACAAAGACTATTAAAATAAGGGGGATGCTCTGAATGGAGGACAGAATCGTTTCAGGTAGTGCTATGTACGAAGAGTCAGCAATCGAGCAGAGCCTTAGACCGCAAACTTTATTACAATACATTGGACAGGATAAGGTCAAATCCAATTTATCTATTTTTATAGAAGCAGCCAAGATGAGACAAGAGACCTTAGACCATGTTCTTTTATATGGACCTCCAGGACTTGGGAAAACAACACTTGCTACAATCATTGCAAATGAAATGGGCGTGAATATTCGTACAACCTCTGGACCAGCGATTGAAAGGCCTGGTGATTTGGCGGCTATTTTGACAGCACTAGAACCAGGTGATGTCCTTTTTATTGATGAGATTCATCGCTTACAGCGCTCCATTGAGGAGGTTTTATACCCAGCAATGGAGGATTTTTGTTTGGATATTGTTATTGGCAAAGGAGAGGGAGCACGTTCAGTACGCCTTGACCTCCCACCATTCACTCTAGTTGGTGCGACGACTCGTGCTGGTTCGCTTTCAGCACCTCTAAGGGATAGATTCGGGGTCCTCAGTCGCCTAGAATACTATAATGAAAGTCAGTTGGCGAATATTGTAACAAGAACAGCAGAATTATTAGATGTAGAAATTGCTGAAAAAGCTGCAAATGAAATAGCCAGACGGTCAAGAGGAACCCCGAGGATCGCCAACCGTTTATTAAGAAGAGTAAGGGACTTCGCACAGGTACGTGGAAATGGTACAATCACGACAGAAATGGCAGACGAAGCGTTAGAATTGCTACAGGTTGACCGTTTAGGACTCGACCATATTGACCATAAATTACTTAAGGGAATCATTGAGAAGTTTCGTGGTGGTCCAGTTGGACTTGAGACGATTGCAGCCACAATAGGTGAAGAAGCACATACAATTGAAGATGTATATGAGCCATATTTACTTCAAATTGGCTTTTTACAGCGAACCCCTAGGGGGAGAATTGTAACGGATCTTGTTTATCGGCATTTTCAAATTGAAATTCCAAAGGAGTAGGTAATGAATCGTGGGAAAAATGCTAATGATAATGGGAGCTTTACTGTTAGTTGTTGGTTTTTTCATGCATTTTATCGGGAAACTTCCTGGTGATATAGTAGTGAAAAAGGGAAATACGACCTTTTATTTTCCGATTGTAACATCTATTATAATTAGCGTTGTTTTATCCTTAATCTTTTATGTGTTTGGCCGGTTTCGGTAGACTTAACTACATTCAAAGAGTGCGCATTTTGAATGAATGTCGTTTAAGGCTTTTGCTCCGAAATAACACCATGCCTTGGTAGCCAATTATAAATGACCAATCATTTGTGAGACTATACCGAGGCGCATTTGATATAGAAATAAGGTGAAAAATATGAAAGTAGATTTATTTGATTTTGATTTACCAGAAGAATTGATTGCTCAAACTCCATTGGAGGATAGGGAGTCATCAAGACTAATGGTAGTTGATAAAAAAACTGGTGAATTGACACATACCCATTTTCGCTCTATCCTTAACTATCTCCATGAGGGAGATTGTATTGTTTTAAATGATACACGTGTGTTGCCAGCTCGTCTATACGGAGTTAAAGCTGATACAGGAGCTAAAGTAGAAGTGCTTCTTTTAAAACAGAAAGACGGGGATACATGGGAAACATTGGTAAAGCCTGCAAAAAGAGTGAAAGAAGGGACCGTATTAACCTTCGGTGATGGACGCTTAAAAGCAACGTGTAGTGCGATAGGTGATCATGGTGGAAGAATGCTGGATTTTCACTATGAAGGAATTTTTTATGAAGTGTTGGATACGTTAGGCGAAATGCCACTACCACCCTATATTCATGAACAACTAGATGATAAAGAACGCTACCAAACTGTATATGCCAAGCATCGGGGGTCTGCTGCAGCACCTACTGCTGGCCTTCATTTTACAGAAGAACTGCTTGAAGAGATCCGGAACAAAGGTATACATATAGCGTTTATTACATTGCACGTTGGATTGGGAACTTTTCGCCCTGTAAGTTCCGATACCATTGAAGGCCATGATATGCATTCGGAATTTTATCAGATGAGTGATGAAACAGCTAATTTGTTAAACGCTGTAAAAGCAAACGGTGGAAGGATCTTTTCTGTCGGCACTACTTCTACAAGAACTCTTGAAACCATTGTGAAAAAGAACAATGGTACATTTGTAGAATCAAGTGGATGGACAAATATTTTTATTTATCCAGGATATGAATATGAGGCGATCGATGGTCTTATTACAAATTTCCATCTTCCAAAATCAACATTGATTATGTTAGTAAGTGCATTAGCAGGACGTGAGAATATTCTTCGTGCTTATAACGAGGCAGTCAAAGAACGTTACCGTTTCTTTAGTTTCGGTGACGCAATGCTCATTAAATAAAAACTCTTAAAAATTGGGTGTATGAAACTAACCACCCACGAAAAAGGAGACATCTATAAGTGACACCTATTAGATACGAACATATTAAAACTTGTAAGCAGACAGGTGCAAGACTTGGAATCGTGCATACACCACACGGATCCTTTGAAACACCTGCATTCATGCCAGTTGGAACCCTTGCAACAGTCAAAACAATGTCACCAGAAGACCTCAAGGAGATGGGCTCTGGCATTATTTTAAGCAATACGTATCATCTTTGGTTACGACCTGGTCATGAAATCATAAGAGAGGCAGGTGGCCTCCATAAATTCATGAATTGGGACAGGGCAATCCTTACAGATTCAGGTGGATTCCAAGTATTTAGCTTAAGTGAATTTAGGGAAATCAAGGAAGAAGGCGTTCACTTTCGAAATCATTTAAATGGAGAAAAGTTATTTTTGTCACCTGAAAAAGCAATGGAAATTCAAAATGCGCTAGGATCCGATATCATGATGGCTTTTGATGAATGTCCTCCATATCCAGCTACATTTGAATACATGAAAAAGTCGGTGGAGCGGACAAGCCGTTGGGCTGAAAGATGTTTAGAGGCGCATAGCCGTCCACATGATCAAGGACTATTTGGCATTGTTCAGGGTGGAGAATATGAAGAGCTTCGCAAACAGAGTGCAAGAGATTTAGTATCCATGGATTTTCCTGGATATGCAATTGGCGGACTATCTGTTGGTGAACCTAAAGACGTGATGAACCGAGTTCTAGAGTTTACAACGCCACTCCTGCCAACTGATAAGCCTAGGTATTTAATGGGGGTTGGTTCACCTGATTCACTCATTGATGGATCAATCCGTGGAGTCGATATGTTTGACTGTGTTCTTCCGACTAGAATCGCTCGTAATGGTACCTTGATGACAAGTAAGGGAAGATTAGTGGTCAAAAATGCGGAATATGCACGTGATTTCCGACCACTAGATGAAAATTGTGATTGTTATACTTGTAAAAATTATAGCCGTGCCTATATTAGACATTTAATTAAAACAAGTGAAACATTTGGAATCAGACTTACTACTTATCATAATCTGCATTTTCTGTTAAAATTAATGGAGCAAGTCAGACAAGCGATTCGAGAAGATCGTCTTGGTGACTTCCGTGAAGAATTTTTTGAGCAGTATGGTTTTAATAAACCAAATGCAAAAAATTTCTAATAAAGACATGTTAAAAGAGAAATGAACGGGAGGTGAAATGAATGGAAGGTATTTTAGGAACAGTTGGTCCTTTGATTCTTATGTTTGCGATTTTCTATTTTTTATTAATTCGTCCGCAACAAAAACGTCAAAAAGCTACACTTCAAATGCAATCTAATCTTCAAAAAGGGGACAAGGTTGTAACAGTTGGTGGCCTACACGGTATCATCGATTCACTTGATGAGAACAAGATCATTATTAAATGTGGTAATGCGAATCTTACATACGACAGACAAGCCGTGCGTGATGTTATCAAGGATTAATAAGGTAGTAAAAAAAGAGCGTAGTTCACGCTCTTTTTTTAGTGTATGAAATCCATTGGAATTAATGTAAGAACTTCTATAAACTAATCAAACTTAAGCTTCTCTTCTTGAAGGAGTTGTCATATTTACCCCGAAAATTCCTCCAATTATCGCTGCAGCCAAAAAGCCAGCATGATACATGATTTGTTCTGCAGTAAAAGAAGCATCGTATCCTAAAAATTGAACAAGAAATACAATCATGGAATACAAAAGACCAGTACCCCCACCAATTAACCAGCCTTTTTCTTTTCCCTTTCCTCCTGAAACAAAACCGCCTACGAAAAGAGCAAGGAAAGAAGCGCCTAATATAACCCAGGAAATAGAAGATTCCTGTAGAGATGTGAATTTAAGTAATAATGAAATAAGTAAGCTAGAAACAATGACAATCAAAAAAATGGCGACAACCCCATAAACCATTGCAACCCCTAATTTTCTCATATAGATTCTCCCCCTCTATTTAATGAACGTAACCCTTAGTACGAGCATATTCATGTCCCAATTAATTTAGAATAAAAAGTACAAACTTTTCATGGCCTACTTTTTTGTACTGAAATCCCTTAAATCATGTTTTATATAGAACTGCACAAACTAAGTTGAGAAATGTTTGAAATTACACATGAGGGGATATGGAAAGGAGGGGCTATCGGTTTGGAGGAATATTTAATAATCGTAGGAAGGACAATTCTACTTTATGTGATTCTTTGGTCAATATTTAGGTTGATGGGTAAGCGAGAAATTGGAGAGTTAAGCCTTTTGGATTTAATTGTATCGTTGATGATTGCAGAAATGGCTGTCATAGGCATCGAAAGTACAA
This sequence comes from Bacillus nitroreducens, assembly GCF_964021195.1. Taxonomy (NCBI): domain Bacteria; kingdom Bacillati; phylum Bacillota; class Bacilli; order Caryophanales; family Bacillaceae; genus Bacillus; species Bacillus nitroreducens. The sequence goes on from NZ_CAXHYI020000003.1 coordinate 2,345,899, forward strand.
AGGACCCCATCTTACACTCGGTTATTCCAATGGTTTTACTTATGGGAATCCAATATATGCTCGCTCTTCTATCATTAAAAAGTAAAAAACTTAGGGAAATTATCGATGGACGCCCAACTGTTATAATTAATAAAGGGAAGATAGACGAACATGCGATGAGAAAGCAGCGATATAATCTCGATGATTTGCTCATGCAACTCCGTGAAAAAAGTGTGAAAAACCTTGCTGATGTTGAATTTGCTATCTTAGAGCCCTCTGGTGAACTATCCGTTTTAGCAAAAGATCAAAATCAATCAAAGGAAATGCCCACAGATTATTCGATTGATTTACCGTTAGTCCTTGATGGAGAAGTTCAACAAGAACATTTAAAACAAATTAATAAGACAGAATTCTGGTTGCGTTCTGAATTGAAGAAGCTAGGGCATCATCATGTTAAAAACATCTCGTATTGTGGGTATCATGAAGGAAAAATACATGTAGATATTATGGACGAGAAAAGGTAACCAGACATGGTTACCTTTTTAAGCATGGCAAATATTACAGAAGGGACGCTAACTTTGTTCCAATAATCGGTATCCTTCTTACTTCTTCTTTCGTAAGAAGTTTAAATAGAAATAGGAAAATTACATAGATAACCGATGTTACACCAATTGCAGCAAGTGTTCTAACTCCTAGGGATTGATCCACGAAGAACATTTGATAGAAGTAATGACCACAAATCCCAGACAGTACCATCGTGACACCACTCTTAAGGTAGTCCTTAATATAAAAACTATACGAGATTGCCTTTACAATCGTCGAAAAATGGAGCAATGTAACGAGCATCATCCCAATGACAATTGCAAGAGCTGCTCCCATAATACCTAGAGAAGGCCGTGTCGCAAGGATAAAAATGGCGGCAGTTTTGATCGCATTTCCAATAAAGCTATTGATCATTGCTGCTTTCGCTAAATCAAGTGCTTGTAGTGTTGCTTGAAGCGGACCTTGAAAATAATAAAAGATAAAAAATGGTGCCATTACCTTTATATAAATGGCCGAATTACTATTTCCGTACATAAGCTCCATTACTGGTGAGGCAAATACATATAATACGACAATAGATAAGCCGCCAGAAACAAGAGATAAACGTAAAGCTTGTTTTAGTCGGTATTCGATTAATAAGGATTGTTTTTTTGCTGCTGCCTCACTTATATAAGGAACAAGTGCAGTGGAAAGTGAGGTCGTAATAAACGATGGTAGCATAAGAAGTGGTAAAGCAAAACCAGTCAATTCTCCATATTGCCTTGTCGCCATATGGGTGACTACACCTGCGATGGCCAGACTTTGAGCCACAACAATCGGTTCCAAAAACCATGATATTGAACCAATTAATCTACTACCCAATGTAGGAACAGCTATACGGGTCAGATCATTAAACGTATCTTTTCCGTTCCTAGCAGACTTGAAGAAGTTTTTCCGAATGCGGATACGTTTTTTCATTTTAAACATCAAAAATAAATAAATGAGCGACATTAATTCTCCGACAACAGCTGATAGCATCGCACCAGCTGCGGCATATTCAATGCCATAAGGTAAAAATGCTTTCGTAAATACATAAACTAATGTAATCCTGACGACCTGTTCGATCACCTGTGAGTAGGCAGGTGGTTTCATATTTTGTCGGCCTTGGAAGTAACCACGTAATACAGATGAAATGGCTACAATTGGTACAATTGGAGAAATGGCTAATAAAGGATAATACGTTCTTTGGTCAGTCAGTAATGTTTCAGATAATAAAGGAGCAAGAAAAATCATCAAAGGTGTAAAGATAATACTAAGTGTTCCAGTAATGGATAGAGAAACAACTAAGATTTTTTTTATCTTTCTTCTGTCTCCTTGTGCTTCCGCTTCAGCTACCAATTTTGATATGGCAACAGGCAAACCCATCTGAGTTAAAGTAATGGTGAGAACAAAAGTAGGAATTGCCATCATATAGAGCCCTACGCCTTCTTCTCCAATAAGGCGTGCGACAACAATTCTATTAATAAATCCTAATATTCTTGTAATAAGTCCAGCAATAATTAAAATTAAAGTTCCTTTAAGGAATGTTTGCTTTGACAATTCATTTTCCCTACCTTCTCAAAAAAGGTGATATCATTTACAATTAACTATATGCTTGGTAGGTGGCCAAGCATGACAAGTATTCATGAGTTTTAGTGAAATAACGGGAGAGATGACAAATGGGCCAAGTAGAGATTCATATGTATGACAAGTATCGCGAAAAAGTTCGTCCATTTTTAAAAAGTAAGCTGGAAGAATTTGAACTGTATGGATATGACAGTGTGAAAGAGGAAGAGTTATGGGATTTTCTGAAAAGTAAAACATGGAGAAAAGAAAAGGAAGAAAAGCTGTTATACCAAATAGTTAGTGATATTTTAAGTATTAAAGTTGGAGATTACATGAACTATGCAACAGTGGAAGCCTTTAAAGCACCCAATTGGTTCGAAGGTGAAGGAAAAGATGTACTTGAAAAATTACTATAATCTGCTTGGATAAATAGTTGGATGTGGCGTGAAAATACACAAAAAGCTGTGATTGACATGAAATTCCTATTGTTTCATAATTGTTAGGAGGGCCATTGGACAGGCTCATGTTTTCTTAAATGAGTAAAGGCTTCTGGCGCTCATTGCGCTTTTCTTATATAAAGGAGGATATACATACTTATGGTTAAAAAAGGCCGCATCGTGGTATTTTTTGTACTAGTATTACTCTTTGGTGGTTTAATTGGGTTTACTGGAACAGATACTGCAAAAAATATAAAGTTAGGACTCGACCTTCAAGGCGGGTTTGAAATCCTCTACGAGGTAAAACCTGCAAAAGAAGGCGATGTTATTGATAGAGAAGCGTTAGTAAGTACGGTAAACGCTTTAAACAACCGTGTAAATGTATTAGGGGTTAATGAACCTAATATCCAAATTGAAGGGACAGATCGCGTACGTGTCCAGTTAGCGGGTGTAGAAGACCAGGAAAAGGTACGGGAAATATTATCAACCCAAGCGAAGCTAACCTTCAGAGATGTAAATGACAACGTATTGCTTGACGGCTCTCAATTAGCGCAAAACGGTGCTAGTCAGGCCTTTGATGAATTGGGAAGGCCAGCCGTATCTTTAACTGTTCAAAATCCAGAGGACTTAAAAAATGCTACTCAAAAAGTCGTTGATCAAGCACCTAACAATTTAATGGTCATCTGGTTAGACTTTGAAGAAGGTGTAGATTCATTTGAGGCTGAAAGACAGAAGCCGAATCCAAAGTTCTTATCTGCTGCAAGTGTTAATCAAGTGTTTAACTCAAAATCAGTTTCAATTGAAGGTGATAACTTTACAGTTGAGTCTGCTAAGGAACTAGCTTCCCTATTAAACGCAGGTGCACTTCCTGTTGATTTAGAAGAGATTTACTCCACCTCGGTGGGAGCCAAATTTGGTGAACAAGCTCTCAATAAGACCGTGTTCGCAGGGGCAATCGGGATCGCATTAGTTCTACTATTTATGCTTGTTTTTTACCGTTTCCCAGGATTAATTGCGTCCATTACATTAAGTGTTTTTGTTTATTTGAACTTACTTGTATTTGATTGGATGAATGCGGTCCTCACCTTACCAGGTATTGCTGCTTTAATCCTTGGAGTAGGTATGGCGGTTGATGCAAATATTATTACCTATGAACGAATAAAAGAAGAAATCAGGTCTGGTAAATCAATTTTATCAGCCTATCGTGCAGGTACTAAAAACTCCTTACTAACTATATTTGATGCGAATATCACTACAATTTTAGCTGGTACGGTCTTATTTATATTTGGTACAAGTGCTGTAAAAGGTTTTGCAACTATGTTAATCGTAAGTATTTTACTAAGCTTCTTAACTGCGGTTTATGGTAGCAGACTGTTATTGGGATTATGGGTAAATAGTAAGTTCTTGAACAAGAAGCCAGGTTGGTTTGGTGTCAAACAAAGTGAAATCCGCAATTTAGCTGATGCTGATGAAGAAGGGAATTATCCTACTCGATTTGACCGTTTTGACTTTGCAAAGCATAAGAATAAATTCTTCATTGCATCAGGAACAATGGTTATCGCAGGTATCGCCATACTCGTTATTTTTAAATTAAATCTTGGCATTGATTTTGTCTCGGGAACACGTCTTGAAGTACTAGCAGACCAACCGATAACTCAAGAAGAGTTCACAGATGAAATTAGTAAGCTCAACTTAGAGGCAAAAGAAATTATTATTTCTGGAGATAATAATGATATCGGTGTTGCGAGGTTTGATGAGGACCTATCAAAAGATCAGGTTAACGATATAAAAGTTCATTTCAATGAGAAATACGGTGCTGATCCGAATGTAAGTACAGTTTCACCAACAGTTGGGAAAGAACTTGCTCGGAACGCCTTTATTGCTAGCTTAATTGCAATGGTTGGTATAATAATCTATGTTGCATTCAGGTTTGAGTGGTTAATGGGATTAGCGGCTGTAGTAGCACTTTTCCATGATGCATTCTTTATGATAGTAGTCTTTAGTGTTACTCGTTTAGAGGTGGATGTTACATTTATTGCAGCCATCTTAACGATAATCGGTTATTCCATTAATGATACAATCGTTACTTTCGATAGAATTCGTGAACTATATAAGAAGAAAAAGCGTATTAAAGCATACGAAGATATTGCAAGTGTTGTAAACGCTGGTTTAAGACAGACATTAGGTCGTTCAATTAACACTGCGATAACTGTTATCTTCACAAGTGTTGCATTAATGGTATTAGGTGGACAAGCTATTACGAACTTCTCATTTGCTTTAACGATTGGGTTAGTTGCTGGTATGTATTCATCTCTCTTTATAGCCGCACAGTTATATTTAGTTTGGAAAACAAAGCAATTAACGAAAAAACGTTCTACAAAGACAGAAGCAGAACCACAAGTTTAAACGTAAAGAGTCGTGATTTTTTCACGACTTTTTCTCATTTTATCTTGATGAGTTATGATTGTTTTTGGATACACTAAAAATCATGTTCGTTACGTATTCTCAAACTTACAAGGGGAGGATGAGGATTTTTTGCAAAAGAATGACCGCTTTAAACAAGCAGAAAAAGCGATAATCATTGGAGTTGTGGGGAATATCATATTGGCTATTATTAAATGGGTGGTTGGGGTACAGGCGAATAGCCGTGCACTTATTGCCGACGCAGTCCACTCTGCCTCAGATGTAGCGGGTTCAATCGCTGTATTCGTTGGAGTGAAAGCTGCAAAAAGACCACCAGATGAGGATCATCCTTATGGTCATGGCAAGGCTGAATCTGTCTCTGCTATCATCGTGGCAGTCCTGCTAGCGCTAGTTGGATTTGAAATTGGTCAAGCATCAATAGAAGCATTTTTTAAGCCGATCGATGTTCCAAAATCAATCGCCATCTATGCGGTGTTATTTTCTATTATTATTAAAGAAATCATGTTTCGTTATAAATATAATCTTGGTAAAAAGATAAATAGCGATGCCCTCATTATAAATGCATATGATGATCGATCTGATGTATTTGCATCACTTGCAACCTTAGTAGGAATTGTAGGAGCTATTCTTGGAGGATATCTCGGTATTGATTGGCTCGTATATGCTGACCCTGTAGCGGGCTTAGTTGTAGCGGTCTTAATATTGAAAATGGCTTGGGAATTTGGAACGGAAGCGATACATAATACATTGGATCATGTTTTACACGATGAAGACACAACTGAATTTCGGGAGACGGTATTGACTGTTCCAGAAGTTATGAAGATCACAGAGCTTCACGCACGTGAACATGGGCATTATGTGATTGTGGATCTTAAAATCTCAGTTGATCCCTATATGACTGTAGAAGAAGGACATAGGGTAGGGAAAAGGGTAAAGGCGAAGTTGATGGAATTTCCGCAAGTTCAAAATGTTTTTATTCATATTAATCCTTATTCAGATGATGATTGAAAAACTGACACAAAAAGAATCTTAAATGTCAATCATTGTAACGCAAGATTTGCACCGGTATAATAGTGTGGTTAAGGGGTGAATCTATTTGTTACAATCTAAAACACGTTGGAAAGTAAATGAATACAACAAGATAGCAGCAAATCTACTAGTGGAAGAGCTGCAGGTTACACCTCTAGTAGCTTCCCTGCTAGTGAGTAGAGGGCTTACAACCGTTGAATTAGCACGTGAATTTTTAGAACCAGAACACCTTGAGTTTCATGATCCATTTTTACTTAATCAAATGGCTACCGCCATTGAACGTATAACAACAGCAATCGAGAATGGAGAACAAATTTTAGTTTTTGGTGATTATGATGCTGACGGTGTTAGCAGTACAACTATTATGGTCACGGCCTTAAAAGAAAAAGGGGCTAATGTTGATTTTTATATACCAAATCGATTTACAGAAGGTTATGGTCCAAATGAAGCGGCGTTTCGTTGGGCAAAATCAGAAGGGTTTTCTCTAATTATTACAGTAGATACAGGGATTTCAGCCCTACATGAAGCAGAAGTCGCAAAAGAGTTAGGTATCGATTTAATCATTACAGATCATCATGAGGTTGGTCCAGAGTTACCTGTTGCAACAGCTATTATTCATCCGAAAATCCCAAACAGTCATTATCCCTTCAAAGAATTGGCTGGGGTTGGAGTTGCTTTTAAAGTGGCTCATGCGTTACTTGGTAAAGTACCGTTAGATTTATTGGATGTGGCTGTTATTGGGACAATTGCCGATTTAGTACCTTTACATGGGGAAAATCGTCTGATTGCCAAAAAGGGAATTCAGGCTTTACAACATACACAGCGACCAGGTTTACAAGCCTTATTGAAGAAGGCGAAAATCGAATCGAATGATATCTCAGAGGAAACAGTCGGTTTTGCAATTGGTCCAAGAATTAATGCGGTAGGTCGCTTGCAATCAGCAGACCCTGCGGTTGATTTATTATTAACAAACGACCGTGAAGAGGCAGCTTTTATTGCCGAAGAAATTGACGAACTGAATAAAGAAAGACAGCAATTGGTCAATCAAATGACACAGGAAGCAATCAGGGAAGTAGAGGAACACTATCCACCCATTGCTAATTCTGTATTGGTGATTGCAAAGGAAGGCTGGAATCCTGGGGTTATTGGGATTGTTGCATCTAGATTAGTTGATCGCTTTTACCGACCAACAATTGTCCTAAGCATTGATTCTGAAAAAGGATTGGCGAAAGGATCCGCAAGAAGTATAGTAGGTTTTAATCTTTATGAAAGTCTATCAACTTGTCGTGATATATTGCCACATTTTGGTGGGCATCCTATGGCTGCAGGAATGACGCTAAAGGTAGACGATGTAGCGGACCTTAGAAATCGCCTTAATACAATTGCAAATGAAGTATTAACGCCAGAGGATTTTCAACCAATTACAATGGTTGATGCCATTTGTCGGATTGAGGATATAACAATTGAAACTATATTAGAAATGAACAAACTAGCACCATTTGGAATGGGTAATCCAAAGCCGACCGTTCAAATAAACGATGTTAGTATCAATAACATCAGACGAATCGGAGCAGACCAAAGTCATTTGAAAGTTGTGCTACAAGATGATCCCAATTCCCTAGACGGAGTCGGCTTCGGATTAGGACATGCTTGTGACGGAATCTCTCCGTTATCTAAGCTATCGGTTATTGGTGAATTGTCTATCAATGAATGGAATAATATTCGCAAGCCCCAAATCATGCTTCAAGATCTTGCTGTAAATGAATGGCAATTATTTGATATTCGTGGGATGCGTGATTTTTCTTCCTATCTCGAAAAAATGAACGATGACCATCTCGAATTAATTGCTTTTTCAAATGAAACGATCCAAAAGCTAAATTTAACTCATCAAAAAATATCTGTCATATCAACGTTGGAAGAAGCAAAAGAACAGCAACTTGATTCTAAGCATATTGTTCTTCTCGATTTACCAACTGATGATAAAATATTAAAGGCTTTATTTGATCGAGGTTTTCCAAATCGAATATATACATTATTCTTTAATGAACAGGATCATTACTTCAGTACAATCCCGACAAGGGAGCATTTTAAATGGTTTTATGCATTTCTTGCAAAAAAAGGTCCATTTGATATGAATCGCTATGCTCATGATTTAGCAAAATATAGAGGATGGCGCAAAGAAACAATTGAGTTTATGTCTCAGGTGTTTTTTGAATTAGATTTTGTTAAAATAGAAAATGGATTTATTTCCTTATCAAATCAAATCAAGAAAAGAGACTTAACAGAATCGAGAACATATCAACTAAAAGCAAAACAAATTGAATTAGAACAGCAATTATTATATTCATCCTATCAACAATTAAAACAATGGTTTGATAATATTAATAAACGCTCGCATTCGCTTGAGGAGGCAATTATATAATGGATTTAAAACAATATATTGAAATAGTTGAAGACTATCCAAAGCCAGGAATTAAATTTAAGGATATTACGCCTTTAATGAATAATGGCGAAGCATATAAATATGCTACAGATCAAATTGTGAAGTATGCAAGGGAAAAAGAAATTGACCTTGTGGTTGGACCAGAGGCACGTGGATTCATTATTGGGTGTCCAGTCGCATATTCTCACGGTGTTGGCTTTGCTCCTGTTAGAAAGGAAGGAAAACTGCCTAGAGAAGTTATTAGAGTTGAGTACGGCTTAGAGTATGGAAAAGATGTTCTTACAATTCATAAAGATGCTATTAAACCAGGTCAACGAGTTCTAATTACAGATGATTTATTAGCAACTGGTGGAACAATAGAAGCAACAATCAACTTGGTTGAACAGCTTGGCGGCGTTGTAGCAGGGATTGCTTTCCTTGTTGAGCTCACATACTTAGATGGTCGGAAGAAGTTAGACGGTTATGATGTCTTAACCCTTATGCAATTTTAAAGCGCTCCTTATAGAGTGCTTTTTTTAATAGAGGATCTTTTCTAAGAAATTTTTGGTTTTGATCCAATTGCAAGTCTAGTTGATTTGAGAAAAAGTTCCACCTGAAGCGGGAGTCAACGAATAAAGAGCAATAAAGTATACGTAAATAGTCATAATAGATTTCTAATGGGAACTCGTCTTTTACAGTTTTTTTACTACTGTAAGCAATATTTCTGTCATTTCCCTTTACAACTTTCAAGATTTTCAAGATAATAGTAACAATATCAAACTCTCTGTGTTATTCAAAAATGATTCAAAGAAGTGATCTTTGAATCTTTAATTTCTAAAAAGGTGATATAATCCATGGCAAATGAACAGGTCTTAACTCCTGAGCAAGTGATAGAAAAGGCAAAAAAATATTTAAATCAAGAGGATATTAAGTTTATTGAGCGTGCATATCTATTCGCCGAAGATGCCCATAAGGAACAATTCCGTAAGTCTGGTGAACCGTACATCGTTCATCCAGTACAAGTGGCAGGTATATTAGTGGACCTTGAAATGGACCCTTCAACGATCGCTGGTGGCTTTTTACACGATGTAGTGGAGGACACCAATGTCACTCTCCAAGAAATAAGTGATGAGTTTTCGTCAGAGGTGGCCATGCTTGTTGATGGGGTTACAAAACTAGGAAAAATTAAATTTAAATCCCAGGAAGAACAACAGGCAGAAAATCATCGGAAAATGTTTGTGGCTATGGCACAGGATATACGTGTCATTCTGATCAAATTAGCAGACCGCTTGCACAATATGCGTACACTAAAACACCTACCACCCGAAAAACAGCGGAGAATCTCAAATGAAACACTTGAAATTTTTGCTCCTTTAGCACATCGCCTCGGGATCTCAAAAATTAAATGGGAGCTTGAGGACACAGCTTTACGTTATTTAAATCCTCAGCAGTATTATCGAATTGTCAACCTAATGAAAAAGAAACGTGCTGAACGTGAGGAATATCTCGATGGTGTTATTGACGAAGTAAAAGCACGAGTGGAAGAGGTATCGATTAAAGCTGAAATCTCAGGTCGCCCAAAGCATATCTATAGTATTTATCGCAAAATGGTTCTGCAAAATAAACAATTTAATGAAATTTACGACCTTCTTGCGGTTCGGATTGTAGTAAAAAGCATTAAAGACTGTTATGCAGTTCTAGGGATTATCCACACTTGTTGGAAACCAATGCCAGGCAGGTTTAAAGATTATATAGCCATGCCAAAGCCAAATATGTATCAATCCCTTCATACAACGGTAATTGGTCCAAAAGGCGATCCACTTGAAGTGCAAATTCGTACAGATGAGATGCACCAAATTGCGGAGTATGGGATAGCGGCACACTGGGCTTATAAAGAGGGCAAGCAGGTAAATCAGCAATCATCATTTGAAGAAAAATTAACTTGGTTCCGTGAAATTTTAGAATGGCAAAATGATGCTTCAAATGCTGAAGAATTTATGGAATCTTTAAAAATTGACTTATTTTCCGATATGGTTTTCATCTTTACACCGAAAGGCGATGTTATAGAACTTCCTTCTGGTTCTGTCCCAATTGATTTTGCATACCGAATTCACTCTGAAATTGGTAATAAAACCATTGGTGCGAAGGTAAATGGGAAAATGGTAACCTTGGACTATAAACTTAAAACGGGAGATATCGTAGAGATTTTAACTTCTAAACACTCCTATGGTCCAAGTCAAGATTGGATTAAGCTTGCCCAGACTTCACAGGCAAAAAACAAGATTCGCCAATTCTTTAAGAAACAACGCCGTGAAGAAAATATTGAAAAAGGGAAAGAACTTGTTGAAAAAGAGATCCGTAACCTTGAATTTGAGGTAAAAGATATTTTGACACCTGAAAATATTAAACGGGTTGCTGAAAAGTTCAATTTTTCTAACGAAGATGACATGTATGCTGCCATCGGGTTCAACGGAATTACAGCTGCTCAAATTGCAAATCGATTAACGGATAAATTAAGAAAACAGCGAGACCTTGAACAAGTTGTAGAAACAGTGTCAGAGGTTAAGCAAGTCTCGACCCGCTCGAAAAGACGGGATTCAGGGGTGCAGGTACAGGGGATTGATAACTTACTCATCCGTCTCTCAAGATGCTGTAACCCAGTTCCTGGTGATGAAATTGTCGGATTCATTACAAAAGGTAGAGGGGTTTCCGTACATCGTGCCGATTGCCCAAATGTGCATACGCAGGATGCGAAAGCGCGCCTCATTGAGGTTGAATGGGAAAGTAATTTAAATGATCGAAAAGAGTTTAATGTTGAAATTGAGATAAGTGGGTATGATCGTCGTGGCTTACTGAATGAAGTACTACAAGCTGTAAATGAAATAAAGACAGATATATCAGCTGTATCAGGAAAATCTGATCGAAACAAAATGGTAACCATTAATATGTCCATTTCCATTCAAAATGTAAGTCACCTTCACAAGGTTGTTGAACGGATTAAGCAAATTCGTGATATCTATTCTGTTAGACGTGTTATGAGTTAAGAAAGGAATTTGTTATGAGAGTTGTAGTTCAACGTGCTAAAGATGCAAAAGTATTGGTTCAAAATGAAGTAGTAGGTACTATTAATAATGGATTGATGCTACTAGTAGGTATCACTCATTCAGATACATTAGAGGATATAAAATATGTAGCAGATAAAGTTGTAAACTTGCGCATTTTTGAAGATGAAGCTGGGAAAATGAATTTATCCCTTCTTGATGTAAAAGGAGATATTCTTTCTGTCTCCCAATTTACTTTATATGGAGATTGTAGGAAAGGTCGACGCCCAAACTTCATGGATGCTGCAAAACCTGAATATGCTGAAAAAATGTACGAACTTTTCAATGCGGAGCTCCGTGAGAAAGGTGTTCATGTTGAAACAGGTTCATTTGGAGCGATGATGGATGTCCAATTTACTAATGTTGGTCCTGTTACATTAATCATTGAAAGTAAATCAGAGAAATAAGTAGATCTATAGCACTATACAAAGAGAAAGCCTCAAAAGCGATATGCTTTTGAGGCTTTCTTCTGTAGAAAAATCTATTGTCCTTTAAAATATTGTGCGAGGCCATAAAAGATTCCATTAGAGACTTTCTCCTGGAAACTATTTGTATTAACAGTATATTCCTCGGTTGGGTTACTCAGAAATCCTAATTCCAATAACACTGAAGGATTGCGATTTTCTCGTAACACTTGGTAATTTCCTTGTCGGTGCTGTCTATTTTTAAAGCCAGTGTTTTTAATTAACTCTTTTTGAATATTAGAAGCTAGGCTAACATCGATATTTTTATAATAGTAGGATGTGATCCCTCGGACACTGCGGTCATTCACACTATCATAATGAATACTTAGAAAGGCGTCAGCATTTCGATAATGCGAGATACTCACCCTTGAACGTAAGCTTACATAATTATCACTATTTCGTGTCATAACCACATTTGCACCTGAAGCATTAAGTTTATCAACGACCATTCTGGATGTACGTAAGTTGAGATTTTTTTCATAAGTCCCACTTACTCCAATTGCCCCACTATCGTTTCCACCATGACCTGGATCAATGACAATGGTTTTTCCTTTTAAGTATTGATTAATACTAGGTCGTTCGACAACTGCTGTGTTTCCATTCACTGAAACTAGCCATCCAGCAACAAATCCAATTTTATTACCAGAAAGGTTTATTTTATACCAGTCACCTTCTTTTGCAACCAATGAAAATGAATCCCCTTCGTTTGCACGTGCAATGACTGAATGTGAGGTTGATGCACCTGAACGTATATTTGTACCATTGTATAGGATTTTTACAGCTTCTTTTTCCTTGTTTGGTGTTTCAGTAGTCTTATCAAGCTGAATGTCTAAGTACCAACTTGCGATCCAGCCCTTTTTCCCATTTGATAGTGTAATACGACTCCAGTTATTGACTTCCTCTTCTATGGTTACTTTATTGCCTTTTTTCAAACTTCCAATGACTTTTCCAGAAAGTGAACCACTGTCTCTAACATTTAAGCTAGATGCTGTCACGATACCAATTTTCCCTTGATTTGTTGGACTTTGGGGTGGTGCAGCAGGCTGGGATGGTTTTTCCCCAGTCGATGTAATACCTGTTATGTAGTCCCTATGTATCCATGCTGAGCCCTTACCAAATTTAATTTCGACCCAGCTTTCTCTTTCATTTGTAATTGTAACTTTTGCATTTTGTTTTAGTTTTCCAATTATTCGACCCTGCAAATTAGGTTGATCTCGTACATTCAAGATGGAAGCAGTAACAGTACCTGTTTTAGTACTTGAACTGGAATTTGAACCTGAGTTCGAATTTGAGGAGCCAGTTGTCTGTTTTGTTGTGATAAATTCCGATGATACCCAACCAATATGTCCTCTTAACGAAATTTTTGTCCAATTTTCATTTGCCTCAATAAATTCAGCTTCGGTTCCTTTATTTAACGAGCCGATCACTTGGAAACTTGTCCCAGGGCCACTTCGAAATCTAAGTCCATCTACGGTTGATACAATTTTAGATGAAGATACGTTAGGTGTTTGATTGGACTTGTTTTCTTTGATGAGCCAATTTGCAACCCAACCAGTTTTTCCTGAAGAAAGTTGCAACTTAACCCAATCATTCTTTCTTTCAATAATCGTATATTTTTCTCCTTGTTTCACTTGCGCGGTTCGTGCATAGGAGAGGCCAGGACCTTCTCTCACGTTTAAGACAGGGGTATCGATGATTGCAACTGTCTCAGCATTCGTGAGTTGTCCAGAATACGTCGTAATTGAAAAAACAAATGCAAGTACAGACGCAAGTCCCAATTTAAAAATCTTGTGTAACACGTAAAATCCTCCTTGAATAGAAAAGCGCCAAGGCGCCAGCTTAGGACAACAGGCATAAGCCAAGAGCTAACCAGAGGTTGAATTCCCCTAAAGAAACGATTGAACTATACCCGAGAGCCAATGGCGCCTGGTGCTAGACATTAGTCTAAGTTGTACATTATACACCTTGAAAAAAACATAGCTTTATAAAAATTCGACATAAAACTAAAAAATCCTGTTTTAGAAGAAAGAAAATCTTAAAAAAGGGAAAGATAATTCTATCAAGAAAAAGGGGCGAATAGGATGAGGTTTAGTGAGAAAAGCAACAATGTTCAGAATACAGGCGGGAGTGTATTTGGTGTAGATTTCCATGACTTTATACAAAAAGAACAATCATCCACCTATGTAGAATTAGCGAGTGAATTTGGTGTTTCTGTTAAAGATGTACGAAATCTAAAAAAACAACTACATCGTTCGTAAAGACTTTAATAAATCTAGGCTCTTATCAAAAAGATTATTGCTGACGGATAAAACAAACCTATTGATTGCAGCGGAAGGTGGTGACTCCAGCTCAGAGAAGAGTGAGACTTGAGCCCCACAGGAGCGTTTAGCGACTTGTCCGGTTGCAGCGGCTAGAAACTCGAGAAATTTCAACTCTCCTTCAGAGGTAAAATACGCCTCTGAAGGAGGAGTCTCCGACGAACAGGACGTGGCAATTTTAGTCGTACAATTTTCTCGTTTTGAGTGCAAGCCGCCTCCATATATCATTGAGGAGGCTCAAGCCACGCCTGCGGAAGAGTCGACCTGAAGTGGAAATCAATAAATTTAACACTTAAACTTGACATTAATCGAGTTCATACGTATGATAGTATAAAATTCTACAAATATTTGAACCAATGATGAGGAAAAGTAGGTAAGACTACACATGAATAGAGAGGGAATGTCGTGGGCTGAAAACATTCCTACATGATGACTTATTGAAAGAACACCTCGTAGGTTTCACTTTGAAAGAGCTAGTGCTTTAGTAGGAGATGAACGTGTCAGGCGTTAACTGATTGAGTGAAGACTAAACGAAAGTCTCCAAACGACCAAGAGGCAATTGGACGAAATAGTAAGTGTTTTGTGAAACGTAAGTGTGCAGTAATGATGCGCAGAACAAAAGAAGCTTACAATGAGACTTTCATTTTTTGTTGTTTAGTTTTAACTAGGGTGGCACCACGGGAATTCAAGCTCTCGTCCCTACAATATTTATTGTAGGGATGGGAGCTTTTTTATTTTTTAGTTGTGTAGTAAGGAGGAGTTTAGTAATGGTAAATATTCCTAGAGGAACGCAAGACATTCTTCCAGGTACTGTTGAAAAATGGCAATATATCGAGGAAAAAGCTCGAGATATATGCAAAAGATTTAATTATAAAGAAATCCGGACACCGATATTTGAACATACAGAACTATTTTTGCGAAGTGTAGGTGAAACAACTGATATAGTCACGAAGGAAATGTATACCTTTGAAGACCGTGGTGAACGAAGCATGACACTACGACCAGAAGGAACTGCTGCAGTTGTTCGCTCATATGTAGAAAATAAAATGTTCGGTAACCCATCGCAGCCGACAAAGCTTTATTATTGTGGTCCAATGTTCCGTTATGAACGTCCACAGGCTGGTCGTTACCGTCAGTTCGTTCAATTTGGTGTTGAAGCACTAGGCAGCAATGATCCTGCGATAGATGCAGAAGTCATCGCACTCGCAATGGAAATCTACAAATCACTTGGATTGAAGAAGCTAAAGCTTGTTATTAATAGCTTAGGTGATCAATCTAGTAGAAGTGCTCACCGTGATGCCTTAATTGCTCATTTTTCACCGAGAATTGATGAGTTTTGTGGTGATTGTAAATCAAGACTAGAGAAAAATCCAATGCGAATACTGGATTGTAAAAAAGACCGTGACCATGAACTTATGCGTACGGCTCCGTCCATTCTTGAATATTTGAATGAGGAATCTAGTGAGTATTTTAATAAAGTACAAACCTATTTAACAGACTTACAAATTGAATTTGAAGTAGATTCTGGCCTTGTCAGAGGGTTGGATTATTATAATCATACTGCGTTTGAAATTATGAGTAATGCTGAAGGTTTTGGTGCAATAACTACATTATGTGGTGGCGGACGATATAACGGATTAGTTGAAAATCTTGGGGGTCCTGAAACGCCTGGTATCGGATTTGCCTTAAGTATTGAGAGACTTTTAGCAGCCCTGAATGCAGAAGAAATCGAGTTACCAGTGGAACAACGAGTAGACTGTTATGTTGCTGCAATTGGGGATGGAGCATCTGCGAAATCAGTATTGCTAGTAAATGAACTTAGAAAAGCTGGATTAGTTGCTGAGAAAGACTATTTACACAAAAAAGTAAAAGGCCAATTCAAAGCGGCAGACCGGTTACAAGCAAAATTTGTTGCTATTTTAGGTGATGAAGAATTAGAACGAAATATGATTAATGTCAAAAATATGGAAACAGGCGAACAAGAAGAAATTCAAATTGATCAATTTATTTCATATATACTTGAAAAAAGCTACTAGGAGTGGGAAACATGTTTGGAAGAACGTACTATTGTGGTGAAATCACCGAACAGGCCATTGGTGAAAAAGTAACATTAAAGGGCTGGGTTCAAAGACGAAGAGACTTAGGAGGCCTCATTTTTATTGATTTAAGAGACAGAACTGGGGTTGTCCAAATTGTATTTAATCCTGAAGATTCAAAAGAGGCTTTGGAAATTGCAGAGTCTGTTAGAAGCGAATATGTATTGGACGTAGAAGGAACGGTTGTCGCGCGTGAGGAATCTACGGTAAACAATAATATTTCAACTGGGAAAATTGAAATCAAAGTTTCGGACGTGACGATTATAAATGAAGCTAAGACACCACCATTTATGATTGAAGACCGTACAGATGTTTCTGAGGATTTGCGTTTAAAATATCGCTATTTAGATCTTCGTAGACCTGCCATGTTTGAAACGTTTAAAATGCGTCATAATGTTACGAAATCGATTCGTGACTATCTTGATGGTGAAGGATTCCTGGATATTGAAACGCCAATTTTGACAAAGAGTACTCCAGAAGGAGCACGCGACTATCTTGTACCAAGCCGTGTACACCCAGGAGAATTTTACGCCCTTCCACAATCGCCGCAAATTTTTAAGCAGTTATTGATGGTTGGTGGGTTTGACCGTTATTATCAAATTGCCCGTTGTTTTAGAGATGAGGACTTACGTGCGGATAGACAACCAGAATTCACTCAAATTGATATTGAAACGTCATTCATGAGTCAAGAAGACATTATTGCAATGGCTGAGCAAATGATGAAAAAACTAATGAAGGATGTTAAAGGGCTTGATCTCGAGCTTCCTTTACCACGATTAACCTATAATGATGCGATGAACCGTTATGGTTCAGATAAACCTGATACACGATTTGAAATGGAATTAATTGATTTATCTGAGATTGTAAAGGATAGTGGCTTTAAAGTATTTAGTAATGCAGTGGCAACTGGTGGGCAAGTTAAAGCAATCAATGCAAAGGGTGCTGCAACTAAATATACAAGAAAAGACATTGATGGCCTCACTGAATTCGTGAATCGTTACGGTGCAAAAGGACTTGCATGGTTAAAGGTTGAGGAAGATGAATTAAAAGGTCCAATTGCGAAGTTCTTTGATGAAGAAGAGCAGAATTCGTTAAGAGCCGTTTTAGAAGCTACAGCAGGAGACCTTCTCTTCTTTGTGGCAGATAAAGCAAATGTTGTAGCAGATGCACTTGGCGCTTTACGTTTGAAACTTGGAAAAGAGCTTGATTTAATTGATGAGTCCAAGTTTAATTTCCTTTGGGTGACGGATTGGCCATTGTTTGAGTTTGATGAGGAAGACGGTCGTTATTATGCGGCACATCATCCATTTACTATGCCTGCCAGAGAGGACCTTGAACTTCTGGAAAGTAAGCCATGGGAAGTAAAGGCTCAAGCGTATGACCTTGTTTTAAATGGGTATGAATTAGGTGGAGGTTCACTTCGTATTTTTGAACGTGAAATTCAAGAAAAAATGTTTAAAGTCCTTGGTTTTTCAGAGGAAGAGGCAAAAGAACAATTTGGCTTCCTAATGGAGGCATTTGAGTATGGGACACCACCACATGGTGGAATAGCACTAGGATTGGACCGACTAGTGATGCTATTAGCTGGTAGAACAAACCTACGTGATACCATTGCATTCCCTAAAACAGCAAGTGCAAGTGATTTATTAACGGATGCTCCAGGTGAAGTAAGTCAAGCACAATTAAACGACTTGTATTTGTCGTTAAATGTTCGAAAATAGCGAACAAAATCCCTTTTGGTCAACTTGTAAAACACGCACGTCGTGTGGTACGATTGTGACATAAAGTTAGAAGTCCTGATGTGTTGGTCGTATATCCTATTGTTTTGACCGAACAATAGTTTATACGGGAACCCGGAGTTTTCGCATCTGCGTAAATGCCTCAACCTTTACTTAAAAGAGGACTTACAAAGATTGAAACAGGGTGCCCACCTGCGGAGAGCGGGTTCAAAACTGAGGCATCGACGGCACGATTGGGACTTCTATAAAACTCCATATACATGTTATACCCTGTTTACCATTTGTAAACAGGGTTTTCTATGTTAAAAAATATACTTGAAAAGAATAGGAAACATGTTGTATTCTATTTCAGGTAAAAATAGAAATGTTAGATGAATTTGTACCTAATGGAGTTGAAGAGATGTTACACCAATTTTCACGTAATGAATTAGCAGTAGGAAAGCGCGGAGTGGATATTCTTAAAAATAGTACCGTTGCTGTCCTAGGAGTAGGTGGAGTAGGTTCTTTCTCAGTAGAGGGACTCGCACGATCTGGTGTTGGACGATTAGTTCTTGTTGATAAGGATAATATCGATATCACAAATATAAACCGACAATTGCCTGCCTTACTTTCTACAGTTGGACAATCCAAGGTAGATATTATGAAAAAACGTATTGCTGACATTAACCCTGAGTGTGAAGTCATTGCACTTAAAATGTTCTATACGGAAGAAACATATGAGGAATTTTTTAGTTATGACTTGGATTTTGTCATTGATGCCTCAGACACGATTATGTATAAGATTCATCTCATGAAAGAATGTCTTAAACGTAATATTCCGATTATCTCAAGTATGGGTGCGGCAAATAAAATGGATCCGACACGGTTTAGGATTGCTGATATATCAAAAACACATACAGACCCAATGGCAAAAGTGATTCGAACAAGGTTACGTAAAGAAGGTATTCATAAAGGAATTCCTGTTGTCTTCTCAGATGAAAGTCCAATTGTTATCCGTGAAGATGTCCGTCGGGAAATTACAGATGAGAATGCGAAAATTCGTAAAGCAAAAATGCCACCATCTTCAAATGCTTTTACACCGTCAACTTGCGGTTTGATTATGGGAAGTTATGTTGTTAAGGAATTACTTAAAGATATTAAAATAAAGAGGGTTAAGGACGAATAAAGAAACGTGGCGTTTAGGCCACGTTTCTTTATGTCATGTACTTGAGGACATCTGTATGAAGTTGAGATTACAAGCCAATCACTTTTGATAAGAAAATGTACCTTTATTAAAGACCACTTCATGTGCTTATTTGCCCTGGCATTTTGCCCCTTACAGTTTTCTATTTAGCCAACTGCTCTAGATTTCCGTTTTTGTCCATTCGAAACGTTGGTGAGTTACGGTCCTCTGAATCCTCAAACATTACTAAGCGTCTTGCACGATCCATGATTTGTACAAGTGCTTGGTAGTCTTCTTGAATGATAGTCTGTTGCTCTGTTAATTTTTCAAGTTTTTTCTCAAGTTCCTTTGTTTGTTTTTTTAACGATTCATTTTCTTTACGTAAGCGATCATTTTCCATTTCTAATTGATTCGATAGAAGGTCATTACTTCGTAAAGAAGACAAGAAAGAAATGCAATCTGTAAGTGTAATGGAGTTTGATGAAGGAACTAACTCTGCTGAGACCTCTTCAGTGTATATAGGGTTAGATGTAAGGGTTTCAGCTACAGTTGTTTCCTCTTTTACAGGATCTACATGATTAGTTGTTTTTGATTTTTTATTCAATCTCTCTAATGCTCTTTTTCTTTCTTTCCGTTGCTTTTTCGCAATTGCAATGGCTTGTTCGTAATTATTACGAACCTCTGCATTCCATCTGAACCCACATGCTGCAGATGTACGATTTAATTTATCTCCTACTTCATCAAATGCTGCTAATTGAGTTCCGCCTTCGCGAATATAGCGCAAAACCGTTTCTGCCAGTAAGAGATCGTCTTCATGTGACCATGCATCCTGTCTTACTTTCATAAAACCAGCTCCCTATTAAATAGAATTGATAGATTATTTCTTTATATCTAGCATGACCATGTTCCTATTTTTTATACATTTACTAGTTTTATGAACTTTAAAAATACAGCTAAAGCAGTATCCTTCCCGTTATTCGAAATGTAAATAATTGTAAAGGTTTCTCGTAACCTAAAAAAAGGGAACTTTTTCATATCTAATCCGTATGTAGTAATTGAGATCGTTCAAAATGGTAATATTGCGAACGTATATAAGTTTGTAAAAAATCTAACAAACTGATAGGAGGAAAAAATGTGCAACCAGTTTTGCAATTGAAGAATGTTAAAAAAACAATTGGCCGGAAGGATATCATAAAAGGTATTACTTTTGATGTATATGCTGGAGAAGTTTTTGGTTTCTTAGGGCCAAACGGTGCAGGGAAAACAACGACAATTCGTATGCTTGTTGGACTCATGTCAATTACAGATGGTGAAGTGATTATAAAAGGAACCAATATTGCGAAGAACTTTGAAGAAGCCGTTCGACATATTGGAGGGATTGTTGAAAACCCAGAGATGTATAAATTTTTAACAGGTTATCAAAATCTTCTTCATTATGCCCGTATGGTGAAAGGCGTAACGAAGGAAAGAATTCAGGAAGTGACAGAGCTTGTTGGGTTAGGCAAAAGAATTAATGATAAAGTCAAAACTTATTCTCTTGGGATGCGTCAGCGCTTAGGGGTGGCACAAGCGTTATTACATAGTCCTTCCATTTTAATTTTGGATGAGCCGACTAATGGTTTAGACCCTGCTGGAATTCGAGAAGTTCGAGATTATGTTCGAAAACTTGCTAGAGAAGAGGGTCTCTCGGTCATTGTTTCTAGCCACCTACTTTCAGAAATGGAAATGATGTGTGACCGAATAGCCATTATTCAAAATGGTGAATTAGTGGGTGTTCAGAAGGTCAATGATTTTGTGAATGAAGAGTCACGTATTCGAGTTCAATTTAAAGTTGGAGATAATGAAAAGGCAATGTCGATTCTTTCAAAGGATTTTCCAACAATTGAAGCAAATCAAACTGAAAATGGAATTGAACTCTTGGTTGATCATGAATTGATTCCAGAAATAAATGCGTGTCTTGTAAAAAATGAGATTCAAGTATATGGAATTCTACAGCTATCAAAATCACTAGAAGACCGATTCTTAGAGGTAACAGGGGGTAGCGGAATTGAGTAATATCATGAAACTAATTCAAAATGAAAATATGAAAATTTATCGTCGTGTCTCAACTTGGATCATGCTTGTCATTCTTGTCGGGGCAGCATTAATTGTAGGTATTGTTATGAATGTAGCAATCTCAGATTATGTCGATGAAAATTGGAAGCAAAATCTCCAACAACAAAATGAGACTTTAAAAGCGGAAATCGAGAATGAAGCTATTCCAGAGTTAGACAGGGAATCCTATGAAAAAAATCTAGCAATAAATGAGTATCGCATCGAGCATGATATAGAACCTACAAATGCTAAGTCAATATGGACCTATATGAGCTATACGGCGGAAATTGTTTCATTAATTACATTGTTTACAGTGGTTGTCGGGGCGAGTAGTGTTGCGTCTGAATTTACGTGGGGAACGATCAAGTTATTATTAATTCGTCCTGTTTCAAGAGCTAAGATTTTGCTTTCAAAATATATGGCAACAATTTTGTTTGCATTATTTTCCTTAATCTTGTTATTTGTCGTTTCATTCCTAATAGGGAGTATATTATTTGGAAGTGGCGGTTCTACTCCACACCTAGTATATAAAGATGGTGCAGTACATGAAGTTCATATGGTTGCACATATTTTAGGTATCTTTGGGTTAAAATCAGTTAATTTAATCATGATGTCGACTTTTGCTTTTATGATTTCAACGATATTTAGAAATAGTGGGCTTGCCATTGGTTTGGCCATCTTCTTAATGTTTGCAGGAGTAAATGCTACAGCACTTCTTGCAATGAAATTTGATTGGGCAAAATATATCCTATTTGCGAATACGGATTTATCCCAATATCTCACTGGTTACGTTTTAGTTGAAGGAATGACAATGACATTTTCAATTGTCGTTCTGATCATCTATTTTGTTATCTTTAATGCACTTACATGGATTGTCTTTATGAAACGTGATGTAGCGGCATAACTTAAACCTTCCGAGGTGATTTGCTATCACAGAGAGAGATAGGGCTTTGAGGATAGTCAATAACAAAAGAGGGAGAGAAATAGCAAGTACTATTTCTCTCCCTCTTTTTGTAGTTGTTCCAGACGGTCATAGACTTTTGCGAAATACTTTTCTTGACCATTTTGTTTAGGTTTGAAATATTTTCTGTTTTTTAATAGATCTGGTAGGTATTGCTGCTTTACCCAACCATTCGGATAATCGTGAGGATATTTATAATCGATCCCATGTCCAAGTTCCTTTGCACCGTTATAATGGGCATCTCTCAGATGAAAAGGAATTTCTCCAATATTGCCTTTTCGAATATCTTCAATTGCTTTATCCAGAGATCGATAAGCACTATTTGTCTTAGGTGATAAACATTGTTCAATGACTACATTTGCAAGTGGGATTCTTGCTTCAGGCAATCCAAGGCGCTCCACAGCCTGACATGCAGCGACCGTACGAACACCAACCTCAGGTGCAGCAATTGAGATATCTTCGTATGCGATAACTGTAAGTCGTCTGCAAATCGAAACTAAATCGCCGCCTTCAATAAGTCTTGCTAAATAATGCAAGGCTGCATTAACATCGCTGCCTCGAATACTTTTTTGTAGACAAGAAAGCAATGAATAGTGAAGATCTCCGTCTTTGTCATGAGAAAAACCTTTATTTTCCACACATTCTTTCACAAGTTCTATTTCTACGACAATTTCTTCATTGTCTCTTGATTTCGAAGCCATTACGACATCTTCTAACACATTCATTGCAGAACGCGCATCTCCTTTTGTAGAAGAAGAAATGAGGTCAATGGCTTCCTCAGAAATTGAGATTTGCAAATGTCCTAAACCCCGTTCTGAATCTTTTAGTGCACGCAGAACTAATTCCTTAATATCATCTTTAGTTAGAGGGCGAAGTTCCTTAATCTGGCCACATCTACTCCGAATAGCGGGATTTACATCATGAAATGGATTTTCCGTTGTAGCGCCAATTAATGAAATTAAGCCCCGTTCTACATGGGGAAGTAAATAGTCTTGTTGTGCTTTGTTAAAACGGTGAACCTCATCAATGAAGAGGATCAGTTTACCTTCTGCTTTAGCAGTTGAAACTGCGTCTTCGATGTCCTTCTTTCCAGCAGTTGTAGCATTAATAGAAATAAATGGCATATCCACAGTGCCAGCAATTGCGGTTGCAATCGATGTTTTTCCAATTCCGGGTTCACCATAGAGCAAAATAGAGGGAACGTGTCCATTCCGTATCATTCTATATAGAGCCGTGTCTTTGCCGATAATATGCTTTTGTCCAAGAATTTCTTCAATATGCTTGGGGCGCATCCGATACGATAAAGGTGCTTCGATTAGTGATTCAAAAAGCAAATAATTCATCCCCTTATCCAACAATCATTAAGTATAACGTTAATTTTATCATACGTTTCGAAGGGGAAAAATTCAAATACATTGCAATTTATGTTATAATGTCGTGAGTTTAGAAGTAATCGAAACAGTAAATAAAGAGAAGATGTACAACAATGAGAGACACGAGAGACGGAGTGAAGAAAAATGGGAGTTCAGACGAGCTTTAGACACCACATGTTGAAGTGGTCTACTTTTTTTATTGGCATGCTCATTATGTCGTTAGGAATTGTTTTAATTATTAAAGCAGATTTCGGAGCAGCCCCTTGGGATGTTTTGCATATCGGACTTTTTAAACAAATCGGTCTTACGATTGGTACTTGGTCAATTATTGTCGGCTTTTTTATTTTGTTCCTTTCCTCATGTTTATTAAGACGTCTCCCACAGATCGGTGCGTTATTAAATATGCTATCAATTGGTGTTTTTATTGATATGTTCATGATGGTACCGTTCCTGGTAACACCTGAATCCTATGTTGGAAAGTTGATCATGTTACTATTAGGTTTACTTGTGAACGGGTACGGAATGGGAATCTATATCTCAGCCAAGGTGGGTGCTGGCCCAAGGGATAGTTTGATGTTAGCACTAACCGAGCTTACCAAGTGGAAAGTACAATATATTCGTTCGGGAATGGAGATTATTGTATGTACAATTGGTTGGTTATTAGGTGGACCTGTTTTTATCGGAACCTTAATATGTTGTGTAGGAATTGGATATATTGCGGGATTCGCATTGCCACAATGCGGGCGGATGTATGATGCATTAAAACGGAAACTGGACAAAACACCAGTAATCGAAGTGAATCATTTTAGTAATTAGGGGTGTAAGAAATGAAAATATCAACAAAAGGAAGATATGGTCTAACCATCATGATTGAACTAGCAAAAAATCATGGAAAAGGACCTATCTCATTAAAAACAATTGCTGGAAAACACGAACTTTCTGAACATTACCTAGAACAATTAATCTCCCCATTACGAAATGCTGGATTGGTAAAAAGCATTCGAGGAGCATACGGAGGCTATATTTTAGGCGATGAACCCGCAAAAATTACAGCGGGAGATGTTATTCTCGTGCTTGAGGGGCCAATTAGTCCTGTAGAAGTGTTAGAGGATGAAGAACCAGCGAAACGGGAATTATGGATAAAAATCCGGGACGCTGTTAATGAAGTGCTAGATAGTACAACGCTTGAGGATTTAGCAAGCCATAGTGATGGCGATGATGCATATATGTTTTACATTTAATCAAGATATGTAATAATCTTTAAGTTACTTCTTAAAAAAGGAGAGCACATATGAAGCAACACATTTATTTAGACCATGCAGCTACTTCGCCCATGCATCCTGATGTTGTGACGAGTATGCTTCCATACATGACAGAGGTTTTTGGCAACCCTTCAAGCATTCATTATTACGGTCGGAAAAGCCGTCATGCTGTAGATGAAGCAAGACAAATGATTGCCGACACCATTCATGCGAAGCCAAATGAGATTATTTTTACAAGTGGAGGTACTGAAGCAGACAATTTAGCGATAATCGGAACGGCTTATAAGATGCAGGAAAAAGGTAAGCATATCATTACGTCTGCAATCGAACATCACGCTGTCCTTCATACATGTGAACATCTTGAGAAGCAAGGCTTTACAGTTACGTATTTGCCCGTTAATGAGGATGGACAAGTTTCTGTTCAGGATGTTGAAGCAGCCTTAACTTCAGAAACCATTCTTGTCACAATCATGTTTGGTAATAATGAGGTAGGTGCTCTACAACCAATTAACGAAATTGGAGAACTTCTTCAAGATCATCAGGCAGTATTTCACACTGACGCCGTCCAAGCATATGGACTGGTTGATATAGATGTAAACCAATATAAAATTGATTTACTATCCGTTTCTGCTCATAAAATAAATGGTCCAAAGGGAACTGGGTTCTTATTTATGAGAGAGGATAAAAAGATATTCCCGCTTTTATTTGGTGGAGAACAAGAAAAGAAACGTCGTGCGGGAACAGAAAATGTTGCTGGAATTGTCGGCTTACAAGCAGCAGCTAAGCTTGCAAAACAAACAATGGAAGAAAAGAATGAACTATACCAGGATTTTAAGCAGACATTTGTATCGATTTTAAAAGAACAGAATATCACATTTGAAGTGAATGGTGATTTATCCAAGTCATTACCACATGTGTTAAATATATATTTTCCCGGTACAAATGTTGAGTCCATGCTTGTTAACCTTGATTTAGCAGGGATTGCGGCATCAAGTGGGTCGGCATGCACAGCTGGTTCTATCGATCCATCGCATGTATTAGTAGCTATGTTTGGACAAGATTCAGATAAGATCACATCGTCCATCCGTTTTAGTTTCGGATTAGGAAATACTATAGATGAAATAAAAACAGCAGCATTAGAAACAGCTAAAATTGTGACACGACTTACGAAATAGGAGGTGTAGTAATGAAAGATTCAAAAGATACCCGTGTAGTAGTCGGGATGTCTGGTGGAGTAGACTCATCAGTAGCGGCATTGTTATTAAAGGAACAAGGTTATGATGTAATCGGAATTTTTATGAAAAACTGGGATGATACCGATGAGAATGGAGTTTGTACAGCAACAGAAGATTACGAGGATGTAATCCGTGTCTGCAATCAAATTGGCATTCCGTATTATGCGGTCAATTTTGAAAAACAATATTGGGATAAAGTATTCACCTACTTTTTGGACGAATATAAGGCAGGTAGGACACCAAACCCGGATGTTATGTGTAATAAAGAAATCAAGTTTAAGGCATTTTTAGAACATGCGATTACACTTGGTGCTGATTATCTTGCGACTGGTCACTATGCACGTGTTGAATACAGAGATGGTGAATATAAAATGTTGCGTGGAGTTGATGAAAATAAGGACCAAACATATTTCTTAAATCAACTTACACAGGAACAACTTTCAAAGGTAATGTTTCCAATCGGAAATATAGAAAAATCAAAAGTGCGTGAGCTTGCAAAAGAGGCGAACCTTGCGACAGCAACGAAAAAAGATAGCACAGGAATTTGCTTTATCGGAGAACGGAATTTTAAAGAATTCCTAAGTAATTATTTACCTGCCCAGCCTGGGGAGATGGTTACACTTTCAGGAGAAGTAAAAGGGAAACACGAAGGCTTGATGTATTATACAATTGGCCAACGTCATGGTCTAGGTATTGGTGGAAGCGGTGAACCATGGTTTGCGGTTGGTAAAGACCTTGAGAAAAATATTTTATATGTTGACCAAGGTTTCCACAATGAATACCTTTATTCAGATTCTATCTTAGCAACAAATGTGAGCTGGGTTTCAAATATGAAACCTGAAGAAGATCTGAAATGTACTGCTAAATTCCGTTATCGTCAGCAGGACAATGGGGTAACAGTAAGGAAAGTTGACGAAAATACGGTTAAAGTGATCTTTGATGAACCAATTCGAGCGGTAACACCTGGACAAGCAGTTGTTTTTTATAATGGCGATGAATGTCTTGGTGGTGCAACCATTGATAAAGTTTATAAAAATAATGAACGTCTAACATATGTCGGTTAAAGTTCGCTTCATTCAGTGATAACTTTTGCTCGATAAGTGTTAAGACGATGAACCTCAACTCTCGCTTTAGGGTTGGGGTTTTCCTATGTTATAATATGTACTGCATAAATGTATATTGGAGTTGAATAGCATTGGATTTGAATAGACAAGGCATTGAATATATGCAAGAGGGAAAATACGAGGAAGCAGCAAAATGCTTTACACAGGCAATTGAAGAGAACCCGAAAGACCCCATCTATTATATAAATTTTGGAAACCTGCTAGCAGCTGTTGGTGACCCTGAGCGAGCCGTTGCTTTCTTCAATAAGGCACTTGAACTTGATGAGAAAGCAGGAACTGCCTATTACGGGATCGGTAATTTACTTTACAACCAAGAGGATTTCATAAAAGCAAAGGATATGTTTGAAAAAGCATTGAAAGTGGGAGTAGAGAACAGCGACACCTTCTTTATGCTTGGTATGACATTGAACCAGCTCGGACAGCCCAAACTGGCTTTACCTTATTTAAAGCGAGCCGTTGAATTAAACGAAAAAGATGTGGATGCATTGTTTCAATATGGGCTTTGCTTAGCGGGTGAATCGGTTATAGATGAAGCGATATATACATTTAATCGTGTAATAGAATTAGAGCCAGAGCACTCAGACGCCTATTATAATTTAGGTGTAGCTTATGCTGGGTTTAAACAAGATTATGAAAAAGCATTACACATGTTTGAGAATGCATTACAAATTCAACCTGACCATATGCTTGCAGCTAATGGAAAAAAGATTATTAGTGAAGCCTTAAATGAATAAGTAAAGGGAGGGAATACTTAATGGAACAACAAGACTCTTTAGATTTGTTTAATGAACAACGGAAATATATGAAAGGTAGCCATTTGGTTACTATTTTTCATAATGAGCAAAATTTATATTCTGTTGTGCGCATTAGACTTCAAGAAACAAATGAAGACTATCATGAAAAAGAAGCAGTTGTGACTGGGTATTTCCCTCGCATCCATGAAAATGAAACATACACCTTTTTCGGTCGCCTAAAAGAGCATCCACGATTTGGCATTCAATTCCATGTAGAGCAATTTCAAAAAGAAATCCCACATACAAAACAAGGAATTATTCAATACCTTTCAAGTGATCTTTTTAAAGGCATTGGAAAAAAGACGGCAGAAAAAATTGTAGAGACGCTTGGAGAAGGTGCTATTTCAAAAATAATGGAAAATCCTTCCGTTTTACAAGAGGTAGATAAGCTATCTTCAGAGAAAGCAAAAGAAATTTATGAAACCCTCGGCCAGCACCAAGGGCTCGAACAAATTATGATTGGTCTTTCTCAGTATGGATTTGGACCTCAGCTTTCAATGAGAATTTATCAAACATACAAAGAGCAAACACTTGAAATCCTTCAACACAGTCCATACAAATTAGTTGAAGATATTGAAGGGATTGGTTTTGGAAGAGCTGATGAATTAGGTCGTCAATTGGGAATCTCGGGAAATCATCCAGACCGAATCAAAGCAGGTTGTTTATACATACTTGAACAAGACTCTGTCCAGGATGGACATGTCTATCTACCAGCGGAAGATTTGATTACGCGTGTCCAACAATTATTAGAACAAAATAGTCAAGATGAAATCATTGCGACCGATATATCGAAGGAAATGATAAGTTTAACTGAGGAAAGTAAGCTTGTGATAGAAGACAACAAGGTTTATCTTCCTTCTCTTTACTTTTCAGAAAAAGGATTAATCAAAAACATTAAACGAGTCATGGAGCAAACCGAGTATGAGAATCTTTTTCCAGAGTCGGAATTTTTATTAGCACTTGGAGCGCTTGAGGAAAGAATCAAAGTGCAATATGCCCCCTCACAAAAAGATGCGATTCAAAAGGCGTTAATGTCTCCAATGCTTCTGTTAACAGGTGGTCCTGGTACGGGTAAAACAACGGTTATTAAAGGAATTGTGGAACTTTATGGAGAATTGCATGGTTGCTCCTTGGACCCTAAAGATTACAATTCTGAAAATCCATTTCCAGTTCTTTTAGTTGCTCCAACTGGTCGTGCAGCAAAGCGAATGAGCGAATCGACGGGCCTTCCAGCTGTCACCATTCACAGACTTTTAGGATGGAACGGCGTCGAGGGGTTTAGTCATAATGAAGAGAACCCAATCAATGGAAAGTTACTGATTGTCGATGAAGTATCTATGGTTGATATTTGGTTAGCAAATCAACTTTTCAAATCCTTACCTAAGCACATTCAAGTTGTTCTGGTTGGGGATGAAGACCAGTTGCCTTCAGTAGGACCAGGGCAGGTATTAAAGGACTTATTGGCATCTGAAGTCTTACCAACAGTCCGCCTCACTGACATCTATCGTCAATCAGAAGGCTCATCCATTATTGAGCTAGCACATGAAATAAAAAAAGGTAATTTGCCATCCGATATATCAGCACCTAAAAAGGATCGCTCTTTTTTAAAATGTTATCAAAACCAAGTGCTTGAGGTTGTTAGACAGGTATCGGATAACGCAAAAAAGAAAGGCTATTCGGTTAAAGATATTCAGGTCTTAGCCCCTATGTATCGTGGACCTGCTGGGATTGACAGTTTAAATGTCATGCTCCAAGAACTATTTAATCCACCTGTTCACGGAAAACGGGAATTAAAATACGGTGACATCATTTATCGACGTGGCGATAAAGTTCTTCAATTGGTGAATCAGCCTGAAAACAATGTATTTAATGGGGATATAGGTGAAATTGAATCGATTTTTTACGCAAAAGAAAACACTGAAAAACAGGACATGGTTGTGGTGAATTTTGAAGGAAATGAAGTCACGTATACAAAGCAGGATTTAAACCAAATCACACATGCCTATTGTTGTTCCATTCACAAGTCACAAGGTAGTGAATTCCCAATTGTCATTTTGCCAATCGTCAAAGGATATTATCGCATGTTACGTCGTAATTTAATTTACACAGCCATTACTAGAGCAAAAAACTTCCTAATTTTATGTGGGGAAGAAGATGCATTAAGGCAAGGTGTACAACGTGCAAATGATACAAATCGCCAAACCACATTATGTGAAAAACTTAAATCCACTTTTGGTATCTTGGAAGAGTCAAATATGGAGGTTTCGGAAGAAGCGATGTCCTATTATGATAAGATTTTTCAAACAGATCCGAACATTGGGATGGATGGGGTTACTCCTTATGATTTCATGGAGATCGAGTAAATGGCTGGGATTCGGAGTTTTTTATCTTTTGGAAAACCTTGTGCAGTATGACTGGGCAGCCAAAAGTACATGATAAGTAATGTTCGGAAAGGTGGCGATTATCTTTGCGGACATTCTCACTACTCAAGGATTTACCTGTCATTGATGAAAATACTGCAGAGGAACTTGGTCGAGTTTCCGATCTCTGCATCACATCAGATGGGAAGGTTAATGCCTTGATAATGAAAGGAAAAGGACTATTTGAACGAGATCGAGTAGTCCCGATCCAAAGTATCTCCTCAATTGGAGACGATGGTATCATGGTTTCGAACAAATCGCTGATAGAGCGACTTGATAATGAAGCCGATACACCAACTTATTTTCTTCACAATCATCATGGATTATTCCGAAAACCTCTTTTGTCATCTGAAGGGCAAAAATTAGGCTTATTGGAAGATGTATATTTTACAGAGGAAGTGGGCACGATTATAGGGTATGAAGTAACGGATGGCTTTTTTGCCGATATAACAGAAGGAAAAAAGGTTATTAAAACCAAGAAACCTTTAAAAATTGGTGAAAAGGCAATCGTCGTATCTCTAAATTAGGAATTCCATGATGTGAGGTGTACCCTGTGAAGTGCCCAAATTGTAAGAGCAAAGATATCGGCAAAATTGGTGTGAACCAATATTATTGCTGGGGATGTTTTATTGAACTAACTGTAAACAAAGGACAAATATTTACACATCAGGTAGAGGAAGATGGCACACTCAGTTCGTTAGATGATCTGTTCGCTGAAGACGATAGAAGGATCAGTATGTAATCCTAAACACAAGGAGTGAAGAGGTTATGAATCGAGCAATGACTTCTCTAATCACTATAGGTCTAGGTGCTGCCGCATATGGCATTATGCAAAGAAAAAACGTAATGTCGGCCCGTAACATGAAAAAGATGCGTAAACGTATAACGAAAATGTTTTAATGTAAAACCCCACGGTTGTGGGGTTTTTTAATTTTTGGATTACAAAACTAGCTTGCGGTATCCCACGTTTTTAAAACAAGGCTGTTTTCGCATCGATTGTTGCTCTTTAAGCCTTTAGTTTTTGTAAATCGAAGTTAATGAACAAAATTTTAGAAAAGAGCCTATACAATGAACGGTATATTGCAAACGAAGTAATCGAAATACAACTTAGCTTTGTAACGATAGTCAAACACTCTTCCCGTATAAAACTACTAAGATTCCAAAAACTACTAGTGAGGGGAGTGAACATGATGAGTGAAAGTAGGGTTAAATGGATTTACAGGTTATCATTTTTATTATTAGCCTTCTTGACAATTTTTGTGTTTTTAAAATTGTCCCCCATTTGGTTCCCGATCTTATCTATTGTAAAAACGTTTTTAATACCTTTTGTTATTTCTGTTTTTATTACATATCTACTTCACCCATTAATTGAAAAAATAAGTAATCGGGGAGTACCAAGAACTATTGCGATCCTTCTCATTTATCTGCTTTTTTTTGGTGGGTTAGGTTATGGGCTTTACAAAGGTATACCAGCAATCCTAGCACAACTCAAGGATCTTGCCGAAAGCTTCCCAGAATTCAGTAAAACGTACCGAGTCTGGCTGAAAGAGATTGAAACAGGAACCTCCAAGCTTCCTCCTTTTATTCACGGTCAACTTGATGAATTACTATATTCGGTAGAAGGGTATATAGACTATTTGCTTTCGAGGACTCTTGAATCTTTTAAGAGAGTTTTTAACTCAATCTTTCTGATTGCTATTATACCATTTATTGTATTTTATATGTTAAAGGATCATGACCAAATGATGAAGGCACTCTGGTACATCACTCCACGAAAACTAAGAAAGTCAGGTCAGTTATTTTTCAGAGATGTGGATGTATCATTGGGGAACTATATAAGAGGTCAGCTTATTGTATGTTTGCTTGTTGGAACAACCGCATCCCTTGCATTTTTGATTTCAGGCATGAAGTATCCATTATTGTTTGGAAGCATTGTCGGGGTTACAAACATTATCCCGTATTTTGGACCGATTATTGGTGCTATACCTGCAGCCATCATTGCAGCAACGATTTCCATGAAAATGCTGATTATCGTGGTTGTAGTTGTTTTTGGTCTTCAGTTTATTGAAGGTAACTTATTGTCACCGATTATTGTGGGAAAAAGCTTGAGATTGCATCCAATTGTGATTATAGCTGCACTCTTAGTCGGTGGGGAAATAGGTGGTATTGTTGGTCTTATTACGGCTGTACCAGTTGTCGCTATTTTAAAAGTATTTATCGTTCATGCAAAACAACATTTTACAGTTGTTCGAAGTGAAAAATAACATGTTAAAACCCAACATTGACAAAATTTTTTGGCTTGAATATAATTGACAAGAAATAAGAAAATACATAAAGAAACAAATAAATACATAAAAGATGAAAACTATGAAGGAATCAGTATGTTGCAGTACCATCTATCAGAGAGGAATTTTCATGGCTGAGAGAAATTCCAGATGAAGGGTAACAGAACGCTACTCCTGAGTGTAGGAAAACCTACCGGTGAATACCGTTATCAATATACGAAGGTGATGAACGACACTTTGTGATTCGATTAAAGACGATTCACTCATGTTAAAAATCCCCTGGTGAATGCCACAGATTTAAATCTGTGGCATAAATCAGATAAGGATTAGATAGTCGTTCATAATCAGGGTGGTACCGCGAGCATACTCTCGTCCCTGTTTTTTAGGGATTAGAGTATTTTTTTATGTCTAAAATGAAGGTGGAGGTTATGATATGAAACAGTTAACATCAGCTCAAGTGCGACAAATGTTTTTAGATTTCTTTGAATCAAAGGGGCATGCGATTGAACCAAGTGCTTCATTGGTACCCCATGAGGATCCATCCTTACTATGGATCAATAGTGGTGTGGCTACCTTAAAAAAATACTTCGATGGCCGGGTTATTCCACAAAACCCAAGAATTTGTAATGCTCAAAAGTCCATTCGGACAAATGATATTGAGAATGTTGGAAAAACAGCTCGCCACCATACTTTCTTTGAAATGCTCGGGAATTTCTCAATTGGTGATTATTTCAAAGAAGAAGCAATTGTGTGGGCATGGGAATTCTTAACAAGTAAAGACTGGATTGGATTTGAACCAGAAAAACTATCAGTGACGATTCATCCTGAAGATGATGAAGCATTTGAAATTTGGAAGGACAAGATTGGAATTCCTGAAGAACGCATCATACGACTTGAAGGAAACTTCTGGGATATTGGTGAAGGTCCAAGTGGTCCAAATACAGAAATTTTCTATGACCGAGGTGAAGAGTTTGGAAACGACCCAGAAGACCCTGAACTATATCCAGGCGGGGAAAATGAGCGTTATTTAGAAATTTGGAACCTCGTGTTCTCACAATTTAACCATAATCCTGATGGGTCTTATACTCCACTACCTAAAAAGAATATTGATACAGGAATGGGTCTTGAAAGAATGTGTTCTGTGATTCAGAATGTACCTACAAACTTTGACACAGACCTTTTCATGCCAATCATACAAGCAACAGAAAAAATTTCTGGTGAAAAATATGGGCAAGAAATAGAAAAGGATGTTGCATTTAAGGTAATCGCTGATCATATTCGTACAGTTACATTTGCAGTTGGAGATGGAGCATTACCGTCAAATGAGGGGAGAGGTTATGTCCTTCGAAGATTATTAAGACGTGCTGTACGTTACGCAAAACAAATTTCAATCAATCGCCCGTTTATGTATGAGCTAGTTCCTGTAGTAGGCGAGATCATGGTTGATTTTTACCCAGAAGTAAAGGATAAAACAGAGTTTATTCAAAAAGTAGTGAAGACTGAGGAAGAACGCTTCCACGAAACGTTACATGATGGTCTAGCGATACTATCAACTGTAATTAAAAAAGAGAAAGCAAAAGGTAGTGACACAATTTCTGGTGAAGATGTCTTCCGTTTGTATGATACGTATGGATTCCCTATTGAACTTACTGAGGAATACGCAGAAGAAGAAGGGATGAAAGTCGATCACGATGGCTTTGAGCGTGAAATGGAAAATCAGCGTGAAAGAGCAAGATCTGCTCGCCAAGATGTTGATTCGATGCAGGTTCAAAGTAGTGTATTAGGTGAAATAAAGGTTGAGAGTAAATTTGTTGGTTATGATGAGTTAGAGGTGCATTCAACGGTTTTAACAATCATAAAAGACGGAGAAATCGTTGAAAAAGCGAGTGAAGGAGAAGAAATCCAACTTGTACTAGATGCTACACCTTTCTATGCTGAGAGTGGTGGACAAATTGCCGATGAAGGTACACTCGAAAATTCAACTACAAAAGTAATTGTAATAGATGTTCAAAAAGCACCAAATGGTCAAAATTTACATCGGATTTTAGTAGAAAAAGGAAGCATAGCTACAGGGGACAAGCTACATGCGAGAGTAGATCAAGAAAATCGTAGTGGTGTTATTAAAAACCATACAGCTACCCATCTTTTACACCAAGCTTTAAAAGATGTACTAGGGGAACACGTAAACCAAGCAGGATCTCTCGTAACATCAAATCGATTACGTTTTGACTTTTCACATTTTGGTCAAATTAAGCCAGAGGAACTTGAACAGATTGAATCGATTGTAAATGAAAAAATCTGGAGTAGTATACCTGTCCAAATCGATTATAAATCTCTTTCCGAAGCGAAAGCGATGGGAGCAATGGCCTTATTCGGTGAAAAATATGGTGAAATTGTCCGTGTTGTCCAAGTTGGTGACTATAGCCTAGAGCTTTGCGGTGGGTGTCATGTACCGAACACATCGACAATTGGATTATTCAAGATTGTTTCCGAGTCTGGGATTGGAGCGGGTACACGCCGTATTGAAGCAGTCACTGGTGAAGCAGCATACCACGTTATCAATGATCAAGTGAAAATGCTTCAAGAAGTGGCAAATATGTTAAAAACAAAGCCAACAGAAGTTCCTAGCCGTATTGAAGCGATGCAACAAGAAATTCGTCAATTACATCGTGAAAATGAATCATTGTCAGCAAAACTTGGAAATATAGAAGCTGGTAGCCTTGTTGATAAAGCAAAAGAAATAAATGGTACGACTGTTTTATATAGTAAGGTAAATGCCCAAGATATGAATAACCTGCGTACAATGGTGGATGATTTGAAGCAAAAACTTGGATCAGCAGTAATTGTTCTAGGTTCTGTGAACGAAGGTAAGGTAAACCTCACAGCAGGTGTAACAAAAGATTTAATTGAAAAAGGTTTCCACGCTGGAAAGCTTATCAAGGAAGTGGCAACTCGCTGCGGTGGTGGTGGTGGTGGCCGACCAGATATGGCACAAGCGGGTGGGAAAAATCCAGACCAACTCGAATCTGCATTACAATTTGTAGAAGAATGGGTGAAAAACGTCTAAAAAGGGTGAATTTGTGTCATTCTAGTCAAGGAATGATACAAATTGTCACTTCTTGTTTCTATTTAGTTGTGATTAGTGTACAATGAATGGTAAGATTTACATGTACGGATTCAAACACCAGAACCTAAAGAGTGAGGTGCAAAACTTGAGCTCATTTGATAAAACTATGAAATTCAACTTTCCAGAGGAACCAGTTGAAACAAATGTGAATGAAGTATTATTTAATGTCTATGACGCTCTTCAAGAAAAAGGATATAATCCAATCAACCAGATTGTAGGGTACCTATTATCAGGAGATCCTGCATATATCCCGCGTCATAATGATGCAAGGAATATAATCCGAAAACTTGAACGAGATGAAATAATTGAGGAGTTAGTAAAATCTTATTTAAAGTTTCATCGTGAGGGGTAAATTGAATGAGGATTCTCGGTTTAGACGTCGGCTCGAAAACAGTCGGTGTTGCCGTTAGTGATGAAATGGGCTGGACTGCTCAAGGC
This sequence comes from Bacillus nitroreducens, assembly GCF_964021195.1. Classification (NCBI taxonomy): domain Bacteria; kingdom Bacillati; phylum Bacillota; class Bacilli; order Caryophanales; family Bacillaceae; genus Bacillus; species Bacillus nitroreducens. The sequence continues at coordinate 2,382,310 of NZ_CAXHYI020000003.1, forward strand.
ATTGAGACGATCAAGATTAATGAGGAAAGACAGCAGTTTGGCTTGGAGCGTCTTGGTGAAATCATCAAGCAATACGAGGTAGAATCTGTCGTTATAGGTTTACCTAAAAATATGAATGGTACGATTGGCCCTCGAGGCGAGGCTAGTCAACATTTTGCTGATTTAGTCAAGAAGCGATTCGGGTTGCCCGTTGTTTTATGGGACGAGCGCCTCTCAACGGTGGCAGCCGAACGGGTCCTTTTGTCGGCTGATGTAAGTCGAAAAAAGCGAAAGCAGGTAATCGACAAGATGGCTGCAGTTATGATTCTTCAAGGATATCTTGACAGTAAAAATTAAAAGAGGTGGATTTGCATGGAACATGGTGAAAAGCAAATAACAGTTGTAGATGAACAAGGTAATGAAATTCTTTGTGAAGTATTATTTACATTTGAGTCAGAAGAATTTGGAAAATCGTATGTCCTTTATTATCCAGTAAGTGATGATAATGAGGATGAAGAAGATATTGAAATTCACGCATCTAGCTTCAGTCCTTCTGAGAACGGTGAAGATGGTGAACTAAAACCAATTGAAACAGAAGAAGAGTGGGACCTTGTTGAAGAAATGTTAAATACATTCCTTGATGAAGAGGGAGAAGAATAATAAACAGTCCTGAGCTGTTTCATAGTGTAGACAAAGTCAAACTCGACTTTGTCTACACTCATTTTTATAGGAAACACTAGTAAGATTCACTTTCCCAGACTGTCAAGGCGCGCAGCCGATTGAAGAAGCAAATAAAAGTTGCCTTCATGAGCGGACGAGTGAGGTTAGCAACGAAGTATGCGAGCGTTTGTTAACAGTCAGATACAGCCTTGAGCTGTTTTTTTATTTGTCCAACATTTCTTTAAATAACACATTAACGGCCAAATTATTTTGAAAAACTACAATATTCTAGTTAATTCTTCCTGAAATTGACGAATTAGATAAAAAAATGTAGTATAATAATTCGAGTGAGGGGAGGATTTTCGATATATGGCAGACAATGAATCGAAAAAAAATCAATATAAAAAGAATTTAATAGAACGGCATAATGAAGCCAAAACGATCCGAAAAATTGTTTTTATCATATCAATAGTCATTATATTAGTACATCTGGAATAATCGGTGGAGGCTATTTATATATTAAATCTGCGCTTGAGCCAGTCGATCCAACGAATAAGGAACCAATTGAAGTAACTATACCAATTGGATCCTCACCTACAGCTATCGCAAAAATCTTAGAGGAACATGATATTATCAAAAATGCAAAGGTGTTTCGTTATTACACAAAGTTTAGAAATGAATCTGGTTTTAAAGCTGGTGAATATAAATTACATCAAGCAATGACTTTTGATGAAATCATTGCGAGTCTCAAATCTGGAATCTTAATGGGAGATCCTGCTTTTAAACTTGTTATTCCCGAGGGAAAACAGCTTCAGGAGATTGCAAAGATTATTGCAGAACAAACTGGATATACAAAAGAAGAAGTCATGAATAAGTTAGATGATCCTTCATATGTTCGGGATTTAATAAAGAGATATCCTAATATCTTAACAGAGGAAATTTTGGATAAGGATATCAAACATCCGCTAGAGGGATATTTATTCCCTGCAACTTATCCTTTTTACGAAGAAAAGCCTTCCATTGAATCAATAGTTGAAACAATGTTAGAGCAAACGGATAAGGTATTAGCGAAGTATGTAGGAGAATTGGAAGGAAATCAGTATCTAGATTCTACTCATAAACTATTGACAATGGCATCATTAATAGAAGAAGAGGCTACCGCACAAACGGACCGTGAACAAATATCAAGTGTGTTTTATAATCGACTAGACGAGGGAATGCCGCTTCAAACAGACCCAACGGTTCTATATGCATTAGGTGAACATAAAGACCGTGTTCTTTATGAGCACCTAGAAGTGAATTCACCATATAACACATATCAAGTGAAGGGCTTAACACCTGGTCCAATAGCGAATGCGGGAGAGTCTTCATTAGAAGCTGCATTAAATCCAGATGAAACGGATTATTTATACTTTTTAGCAACACCTACAGGGGAAGTGCTTTTCTCAAAAACATTGGATGAACATAATGTAAAAAAAGCTCAACATATCACAAATCAATAATCAATTAAATGAATAAAGGGAACCTAATTATTACCTATTAGCGTTCCCTTTTTCTTTATGGTAAAATAAAGTGAAACTTTTTGGAGGAATTGTCCCTTCAAGGGATAATCCACACTTTCATGTTTTCCAAAATCGAATGTCTATATTTTTAAACTATACCACCATACTGAAATGGAGGTTTTTTTCTTGTTATCAAGTAAATTAACCAATTATTTAGAAGCCTTAATACCAAAAAGAGATGACAACGTTGAAGAAATTGAACAATATGCCAAAGAAAATAATGTTCCGATTATGGAGCTTATTGGCATTGAAACAATGCTTCAAATATTACGAATATCTGAGCCAAAGCAAATCCTTGAAATTGGAACTGCAATTGGATATTCTGCGATCCGAATGGCAAATGCACTTCCAGGTACAAAGATTGTAACCCTAGAGCGCGATCAAGAAAGATATGAAAAAGCCTTAGAGAACATTGAACGAACGGGGACAAGCTCACAAATCAAAGTAATTTTTGGTGATGCACTCGAAGTTGCTGATGAAGTAAAGAGTCATGGTGAATTTGACTGTATTTTTATTGATGCTGCAAAAGGACAATATCGACATTTTTTTGACATCTATGAAAAATGTCTATCTGGGGATGGTTTAATAGTGACAGATAATGTACTATTTAAAGGGCTTGTTACTGAGGAGGAAATCGAGAGTAAAAGAATCCGAAGTCTAGTAACAAAAATAAAATCGTACAATGAATGGCTCCTCGCGCACCCAGAATATCATACGACCATCTTACCTGTTGGAGATGGTGTGGCATTAAGTAAAAGAAGAGGTGTTAAGGAATGAAAAAACCAGAACTTCTGGTAACTCCTACATGTGTTGAAGATATTGAACCATTGATTAATGCTGGAGCAACAGCTTTTATTATAGGTGAACAGAGATACGGTTTGCGACTTGCAGGTGAATTTAGCCGAGAGGATATTGTAAAAGCGGTTGAAATTGCTCATGCACGAGATGCGAAAATCTATGTATCCATGAATGCCTTATTCCATAATGATAAAGTTCCTGAGCTAGGAGATTATATTGAATTTCTACGTGATAGTAATGTAGATGCGATTATCTTCGGTGACCCAGCAGTATTAATGACTGCCCGTGAAGTAGCCCCAGAAATGAAGCTACACTGGAACACTGAAACAACAGCGACCAACTGGTATACGTGTAATTATTGGGGAAGAAAAGGTGCAAAACGTGCAGTACTTGCACGTGAGCTAAATATGGATGCAATTGTCGAAATCAAAGAGAATGCTGAAGTAGAAATTGAAGTTCAAGTACATGGAATGATGTGCATGTTCCAATCCAAACGTTCTTTAATTGGTAACTATTTCGAATATCAAGGCAATGTGATGGAAATCGAGAACCGTAAAAAAGAGAAAGATATGTTCTTATTTGATAAAGAACGTGGAAATAAGTATCCGATTTTTGAAGATGAAAATGGAACGCATATCATGAGCCCAAATGATGTCTGTATTGTGGATGAATTGGAAGAAATGATAGATGCAGGTATCGACAGCTTTAAAATCGAAGGTGTTTTAAAATCTACGGAATATTTAATTGAAGTGACAAAAATCTATCGAAAAGCGATAGATTTATGTGTGGAAAATCGGGATGAATACGAAGATATCAAAGATGATCTTTTAGAACAACTAGAAGAGTTACAACCAATCAATCGACCTTTAGACACAGGCTTCTACTTTAAAGAAACGGTCTATTAATAGCAAAAAGGAGGAAAATGCATGTCAACAGCAATCAGAGAACCTATGTCAAAAATTGTTGACGGTAAGCGTGTGATTGTGAAAAAACCAGAACTACTTGCACCTGCAGGGAATTTGGAAAAATTAAAAATTGCTGTTCATTACGGTGCAGATGCTGTCTTTATCGGTGGTCAAGAATATGGGCTGCGTTCAAATGCTGATAATTTTACTCTAGAAGAAATCGCAGAGGGTGTAGAGTTTGCAAATAAATATGGTGCTAAAATCTATGTCACCACAAACATCTTCGCACATAACGAAAATATTGACGGTTTAGATGAATACCTAATGGGACTAGAGAATGCGGGTGTATCTGGGATTATTGTGGCTGACCCACTTATCATTGAAACATGTAAACGTGTCGCGCCAAAAATGGAAGTTCACTTAAGTACACAGCAATCACTTTCGAACTGGAAGGCTGTTCAATTCTGGAAGGAAGAAGGACTAGAACGTGTTGTACTAGCACGTGAAACGAGTGCTGAAGAAATTCAAGAAATGAAGGAAAAAGTGGATATTGAAATAGAAACCTTTGTACATGGTGCAATGTGTATTGCTTATTCTGGTCGTTGTACCCTTAGTAATCATATGACAGCACGAGACTCCAACCGTGGTGGCTGCTGTCAATCGTGCAGATGGGATTATGATTTATTTAAACTAGATGCTAATGAAAACGAGGTAGCTCTATTTAGTGAAGATGACTCACCATTTGCTATGAGTCCAAAAGACTTAAAGCTTATTGAGTCCATTCCACGTATGATTGAGTTAGGGATTGACAGTTTGAAAGTCGAAGGACGGATGAAATCAATCCATTATATTGCAACAGTTGTAAGTGTGTATCGAAAAGTAATCGATGCTTATTGTGCAGATCCTGACAATTTTGTTATCAATAAAGAATGGCTAGAAGAACTCGATAAATGTGCAAATCGTGATACTGCTCCTGCCTTTTTTGAAGGGGTTCCTGGCGTTAACGAACAAATGTTTGGAACGCATAGTAAAAAAACAACTTATGATTTTGCAGGTCTAGTGTTAGACTATGAGGAGGAAACTGGAGTTGTAACGTTGCAACAGCGTAACTTCTTTAAAAAAGGAGATCAAGTCGAATTCTTTGGTCCTGAGATTGAAAACTTTACCCAAAAAATCGAGACCATTTGGGATGAAAATGGTAATGAAATGGATGCTGCTAGACATCCGCTACAAATTGTTTCATTTAAGGTGGATAAGCCTGTATATCCGAACAACATGATGCGAAAGGGGAAGTAAGATGAACAGAAAGCCAATCGTCATTGGCATTGCTGGAGGCTCGGGATCTGGGAAGACTAGTGTATCGAAAGCAATATACGAGCATTTCAGAGGCCATTCGATTATGATGATTGAGCAGGATTCTTATTATAAAGATCAAAGCCATATGCCGTTTGAAGAAAGATTAAATACAAATTACGACCATCCTTTGGCATTTGATAATGACCTGCTGATTGAACATATAAAAAAACTTCTTGAATACAAAGGTATAAGTAAACCAGTTTATGACTATAAATTTCATACAAGGTCCTCCGAAGTGATTCATGTTGAACCTAAAGATGTTATCATTTTAGAAGGTATTCTCGTATTAGAGGATGAACGATTACGCAACCTAATGGATATTAAACTATTCGTGGATACTGATGCTGACATTCGAATAATTAGAAGAATGTTACGTGATATTAAAGACCGTGGTCGTACACTCGAGTCTGTAATTGAGCAATATGAAACGGTAGTTCGTCCAATGCATAATCAATTCATTGAACCGACAAAACGATATGCAGATATTATTATTCCTGAAGGTGGACAAAATCACGTTGCTATCGATTTAATGGTAACTAAAATCCAAACAATTCTTGAACAAAATGTCATTTTGTAATAACATAACAGAGATAAAGGTGTTATGATAGTACTAAACATAAAGGAAAGGAATGGTAGAAGTTACCTATCATTCCTTTCCTTACTATTACAATAATGAAAACCATTTCGTACTACATACTATTTACCTTTATTCAGCAAAAGACCTCCTACTTCTATAAGTGGGGTAAGAATGCAATAAGACGAACCAACTTGGGTGGGGATCAAAACCCCAGCTGAATAAAGGTAAAGCCTCTGGCGGATGCGACGATTTTTTAGTTATAACATTTCAAGCTTAGGATAAAGACTAAAATCGCTACGACACGCGAGCAACGTCTTTGTGACCCACGTCGTGTGGGCCAAAAAATCGGGTGCAAATATGCCAAGGCACATTTGATTTAACAGCAATCACAGGGGGATTGTAACGACGATTGAGGAGTGAAGGGAATTATGGTAGAGAAAGTATTTCCGATGACATTAGAAGGAAAGAAAAAATTAGAAGAAGAATTAGAATATTTAAAAACAGTTAAGCGTAAAGAAGTTGTAGAGCGCATTAAAATTGCAAGAAGTTTTGGGGATCTATCAGAGAACTCCGAGTACGATTCTGCAAAAGATGAACAGGCATTTGTTGAAGGACGTATTACAACAATTGAAAATATGATTCGAAATGCTAAAATCATTGAAGAAGATGCCGATAGTGAAGGGAAAGTTACGCTTGGAAAAACAGTAACTTTCATTGAGCTTCCAGACGGCGAAGAAGAAACATATACAATTGTAGGTAGTGCGGAAGCAGACCCATTTGAAGGTAAAATCTCAAATGATTCTCCAATTGCGAAAAGTTTACTTGGAAAACATGTTGGAGACAAAGTAACTGTACAGACTCCAGGTGGAGAAATGCTTGTTGAGATTACGAAAATCGACTAAATAAGTTAGTGTTCAAAAAAGTGGATGAAAAGAATCACTTCGACACTTAGTCGCAGTTCATGCCACGTGTGCGTAATCACCGCTTTTTTGACAACCAATTATAAGTATAAAAACACTTACACCTCGTCCAAACTGTAGACGAGGTGTTTTCTATGGTACTAAAAAAACGTGCATATATATTAATAATGATTGTGCTTATCCTATTGGCAGGATTAATTGGGAGATTGATTCAGCTTCAATTGATAAGTACTGAATCATTTACAAAACGTGATATAAACTTAATTGAAGCAAGTGTTTCGCAGCGTACGCAAGAACTCGTCATTGACCAAGGACGGGGGCGATTTATAGACCGCAATAAAAAGGCACTCACTCATGAATATTATCCCACACTTGTGTTATTTCCTTTTTTAAAAAATATAGAATGGCCTGCAGAAGATGTAGCGAAAATCGTAAATGTTTCAGCAACAGAATTGAAACGTGAGATTGCAGATGCTAAAAAGCCAGTTATCTTCGGCGATGAAAAACCCATAGAATTAACCGAAACGCAAATGAACAAAATTAACAATCTGCAAATCCCTGGAGTATTCGCCATTCACCGACAATATGAGCTTGATAGTGTTATTGCAGAACATTTAATCGGATTAATCCGGGAAAACAGTGAGTTGTTCCAAGAGCGTTACCCAGATAAAAACTATTTACCCAAAAATACAAAACTAGGAATCACAGGTTTACAATCAACTTTTGATGAATTTCTATTACCAGAAGGAGAGGCTAAACTTTTATACCATGTAGCGGGGGATGGTGGTCCCTTATTCGGTATAGATGTGAAATACACAGCTCCAGCAAACCCATATTATCCTGTTGCCATTCAAACTACTCTAGATAAAGAACTTCAAGTATTAGCAGAGGAGATCGTTGATAAGCATGAACTAAAAAAAGGTGGAATAGTTCTGCTTGACATAGAGTCGGGTGATTTACTTGCAATGGTTAGTAAACCAGATATTAATACATCAAACCCATTCAGAGATGGTACTGCCGAAAACCAAATGATTATGCCACAATTTCCTGGATCAGTGTTCAAGGCTGTAATTGCTGCTGCAGCAATTGAAAACCAACAAATCTCAAATGAACGAATGTTTAATTGTGACTTAGATTTGTATGGAGAAGGTCCAGCAGAATATCAGCATGGCATGTTAAACTTTCATCAAAGCTTTGCTCAAAGCTGTAATTATACATTTGCTACAATTGCTCAAGAGTTAATCCAGAATGACCACGAGGTGATTGAAAAGTATTCTGAAATGCTCGGTTTACTTGGACCAGTTGGTTGGAACGGGGATGTTTTTCGATTTCAAGACTTTAAGCAGTTTCCAAATGAATACAATGGTCAGATTTGGTCAGATGAACGTGATAAACATGTGGCAAAGGCCGTTGCACAGACGGCTATCGGACAAAAAGATGTTAGAGTAACCCCGTTGGGAATTGCAAATATGATGGCTACAATTGCTCGAGGAGGTACAAAGAAAGAAGTTCGAGCAGTGAGTGATGTTTTATATAAAAATGGCACAACATTATTTTCATTTACTAAGCAGAATATGGAAGGTCCAAAGATTGCCCCATATACGGCAAGTAGACTTCAGGAATTGTTAAGGGCTGTAGTTACTTCTGGGACGGGACAAAGATTTGCACAGCTACCTTACAAAGTGGCTGGAAAATCTGGGACTGCCCAAACAGGAAAAAAGAAGGGTGACACTGTCCTTGTGAATAAATGGTTTGCGGGTTATTTTCCATTTGAAGCTCCTAAATATGCGCTTGTTGTCGTTGATTTAGAGCAACCTGGCGCAAAGTCAGTAGCAAACACTGTCTTTTATGATATCGTTCAAGGAATATATGACGCAGAACAGGGAAAAGGTACCAATTCGAATGATGGATAAAGAAATGTCTTCAACCTTTCAGACTCACATGCTAGAATAGAAAAATAGACTACCGTTTGTGATGGTTGATGATAGGAGGTACTATAAACATGGGGAATGATCTAGATAAACTTTATGCAGGGCCTCGATCTGAGAGAAGGGCGAAACGAAAAAAAGTAAATCGAGTTTTAAATATGTTAATTGTCCTTGTTATTGTTCTGATTGTCTTCTTTGGTGGGAAACTCATTTTTGGTGACAAAAATGTGGAGGATACTGTGTCTTCAAATCAAACTGAACAACCAGATAATAATAAAGGCAATTCAGCTTCTGGAGATACCGAGGACAAAACGGAAGAAACGCCTGAAAATGAAGAAAACAATAAAGAATTGGAAGAACCAAATGAGGAAAACAAGGACGAGCAAACAGCTCCAGAATCAGATGATTCTACTATTGTAACTGAAGGTGACCCTAATTCAAATATAGTGAATACAATTGTCAATCCTAACTGGAAACCAATCGGTACTGAACAAGCAGAACCACATACCACTAGCTTTGATTCTGGTTCAGTTGACCGTAATGAAATGGAAAAAGCAGTCAGCTATGCCACAGGGTTTGACAGGGCTGATATGGTTGTTTGGTGGCTTGGAAGAAACGGTGGAAATTCAATTACTGCAACAGTCTCATCTAAAACAACGAAACAAGTGCTTAAAGTCTATTTAGACTGGGTACCTAATGAAGGATGGAAGCCAACCAAGATTGAAGAATTAAAAGAAAATGACAGTGAAACGTACAAAAAGGCTACGAATACATCGGAACCAGACGATGATGATGACAGCGATGACGATGATTAACTGACATTTTGATAGGGGTAACCCTCACCTGAGTTTGAGATTACGCGTTTAGACGAATGCCAGAAAACTTGTTAACAATCTATGATATACGTTTTAGAGCACTCCATCTGTATGATAATTTTTAACAAGACATGTGGCCAAATTTCAGGATAGAGTGCCAAAGCATATTTGAATGAAAAACGCAGGTGATGCCTGCGTTTTTTTTTACCTATTTAATGAGTGATAATTGAAAATCATAGATTAATATGTTAAATTTAGAGCAGTTCATTTTTAAAATCATAGTATATCTATAGGAATAATATTATTTTGCGGAGAGTGAGAAAAATGGGGCGAGAATTTTTAGAGGTATTTGAAGGTTGGGCAGAAACTTATGATTCAACAGTTACTGGCCATGATGTTGAATATAAAGAAGTATTTTCACGATATGATGATATCTTAAATGATGTTGTACAGAAATCTGGCCACGTTGTCTTGGAATTTGGAGTGGGTACAGGTAATCTCACTCAAAAACTCCTAAACGAAAATAAAACAGTATACGGGGTTGAACCATCAAAACCGATGCGTGAGATTGCAATTGAGAAACTAAAGGGCTACTCTCTAAAAATAGATGATGGTGATTTTATTGTATTTAAAAAACCTGAAGAACAGATTGATACAATTGTAAGTACGTATGCCTTTCACCACCTAAATGATACTGAGAAAAATCAAGCATTTATCGAATATAGCAATATTCTTGAAAAAGGTGGTAAAATAGTGTTTGCGGATACAATGTTCGAAAATAAACAAGAATATAACATGACGATTGAGTCCGCTAAAGAAAAGGGCTTCTTAAACCTAGCGAAAGACTTGGAAACGGAATATTACACAACAATTCCAGTGTTGCAAGGAATTGCAAAACAAAACGGATTTACAGTGGAGTTTACACGGTTTAATCACTTTGTATGGGTGATGGAAGCAACGAAACAGTAAATGAAAGGTGATTTGTATTTATGAAAGTAGCAATTATTGGAGCAATGGATGAAGAAGTAGCGATTTTACGAGATAAAATTGAGAATAGACAGGAAACCACAGTAGCTGGAAGTGTATTCTATACAGGTACATTAAATGGGTACGATGTCATTTTATTAAAATCAGGAATTGGTAAAGTAAATGCTGCCATATCAACAACCATTTTATTTACACAATTTAAACCTGATTTTGTAGTAAATACTGGTTCTGCAGGTGGTTATTTAACTACCCTTAATGTAGGTGATATCGTCATCTCTTCAGAAGTAAGGCATCATGATGTCGATGTTACTGCATTTAACTATGAATATGGGCAAGTGCCAGGACTACCAGCAGCATTTAAAGCAGATGCAAGGCTGGTTGAATTAGCTCAAAAAAGTGCTGAGGGAATCACAGATATACAGGTTGCAACAGGTTTGATTGCAACAGGTGATTCCTTCATGAATGATCCTGAGCGGGTTTCATTTGTAAGTCAAAAGTTTGGTGACTTATATGCCGTTGAAATGGAAGCTGCTGCGGTGGCCCAAGTTTGTCATCAATTTGGAGCACCTTTTGTGGTCATTCGTGCTTTGTCAGATATTGCAGGAAAAGAATCTAATATCTCATTTGATCAATTCTTAGAAACGGCAGCTAAAAATTCATCAAACGTCGTAGAAAAAATGGTAGAACAAATCAATACATCCATGTAACGGAGGATTTATATGCAAGTTTTTCAAAATGTTCATGAGTTAATCGGAAATACTCCAATTGTGGAATTGACAAACTTTCCGTTGCAAAATGATGTTCGTCTTTTTGCAAAACTCGAATTTTATAATCCAGGTGGAAGTATAAAAGATCGCTTAGGAATCGAACTTCTTCAAGAAGCGTTAAATACAGGACAATTAACTGAAGGTGGAACGATTATTGAACCTACTGCAGGTAATACGGGGATTGGATTAGCACTTGCAGCATTAAACCGTAATATCAATGTGATTTTGTGCGTTCCAGAAAAGTTTTCAATAGAAAAACAAGAATTAATGAAGGCGTTGGGCGCAACGATTATTAACACACCAACAGAAGCAGGGATGACTGGTGCGATTGAGAAGGCAAAAGAACTACTTAACGAGATCCCAAATTCTTATTGTCCACAGCAATTTGCAAATCCAGCTAACCCTAAGACTTATTATAAAACGCTTGGACCAGAAATTTGGAAGCAACTTGACGGACAAATTGATATTTTTGTAGCAGGTGCAGGTACAGGCGGAACATTTATGGGAACTGCAACCTACTTAAAAGAAATGAACCGTTCTATAAAGACTGTTATTGTGGAGCCAGAGGGTTCTATCCTAAACGGAGGCGAATCAGGCCCACATAAGACGGAGGGAATAGGAATGGAATTCCTTCCAGGTTATATGGATACATCTTATTTTGATTCGATCCATACGGTTTCTGATGAGGATGCATTCCATCGGGTGAAAGAAGTTGCACAGAAGGAAGGACTTCTAGTTGGAAGTTCTTCAGGGGCTGCTCTTCATGCAGCACTTACTGAGGCTCAAAATGCTAAGCCAGGTTCACATATACTTGTGATTTTTCCAGATAGTAGTGAACGTTACTTAAGTAAAAAAATTTATGAGGGTGGGATATAGAATGAAGCGAAAAACATTGCTTATCCATGGTGGAGTTGGTGAGGATCCACAAACGGGTGCTGTTAATACCCCGATTTATCAAGTGAGCACCTATAAACAAGAAGGAATCGGAAATTTTAAGGGATATGAATATTCCCGTACTGGAAATCCAACTAGACACGCTCTTGAGGAATTAATTAAAGATATAGAAGGCGGAGAAAGAGGATTTGCATTCGGTTCAGGAATGGCAGCAATCACTGCAGTCATGATGCTATTTAACAGTGGTGACCATGTGCTTCTAACGGATGACGTATATGGTGGTACTTATCGTGTTATGACAAAAGTACTTAAACGTTTAGGGATCGATTCAACCTTTATCGATACAAGTAACTTAGACAATATTGAAGGTGAAATTCGTGAAAACACAAGAGCGATTTTCATTGAATCACCAACTAATCCTTTACTAAAAATTACAGATATTAAAGGTGCAGCAGACATCGCGAAAAAACATAATCTATTAACAATCGTTGATAATACCTTTAACACGCCGTATTGGCAAAATCCAATTGCTCTTGGTGCTGATATCGTTCTCCATAGTGCGACCAAGTATCTTGGCGGACATAGTGATGTGGTAGCTGGTCTTGTTGTGGTGAATTCTGCAAAGCTGGGAGAGGATTTGCACTTTGTTCAAAATTCTACTGGTGGAGTACTTGGACCTCAAGATTCATGGCTGTTAATTCGAGGAATTCGTACACTAGGGATTCGGATGGAGGAACATGAAGAGAATACACGAAAGATTGTGGAATTCCTTCAAAACAATCCAGCTGTAAAAAAGGTATTCTATCCTGGGATTGAGACACATCCAAATCACGCCATTGCAAAGTCTCAAGCAAGAGGTTTTGGTGGAATGGTGTCTTTTGATGTTGGCAGTGCTGAAAATGCGGATAAGCTACTGAGCAAAGTTAAATACTTCACTCTAGCAGAAAGCTTAGGTGCAGTTGAAAGTTTAATTTCTGTTCCTGCAAAAATGACGCATGCTTCTATTCCGAAAGACCGTCGTGAAGAACTAGGTATTGGAGATGGCCTCGTTCGTATTTCAGTAGGATTGGAAGACGTAGAAGACTTAATCGAAGACCTTGAGCAAGGTCTAAAATAAGAATATCAAGACCTCTAGCCTTAAAAGGTTAGAGGTCTTTTGATGTAAGTAAACTGCTAAAATTTACATTCTTACCCCAATATAAAGATATGTTATGATAAGAATTGTAGTTTACTATATTGGTAGGTGTGATAGTTGATGGAAGACAAAGAAATGAAAAACCTGCGTAGTAAAGTGAAAGATTACAAAAACTTTGGATATATCCTGCTTGTGTTAAGTGCATATATATATATTGGTGTTATCATTCCCGAGGGACGTTCTCCGTTTCAACTTCATGTTATGATGGGATCAACTCTCGTTCTATTAAGCTTGTCATTTATATTTTTTATGGCAGTGATCAAATATAAAAAACAAATGGAAGAATAATTGTTCCTTCACCTAAATTATGGTGAAGGACTTTTTTTTGCAAAAAAAGTGTTTACATACATATCGAATTTGGTTATAATTACCACATAAGGAAAATTAATCGAAAAAGGAGGTCGAATATCATGATTAAAGTAAACGGAATTATGTTAAAACTTCAAACTTCATATCGAACAGTCTATTCGACCAAACTGGTGATTAATTTTTAATTGTAAAGATACGTTACGTTAATTATGCCACAGGTGGAATAGTATGCCTGTGGCTTTAGTATGCCTTTTTTTAAATGCCACAGGACTAGTAGTATGCCTGTGGCATTTTTGTGTCTTTTTTTCCTGTTAAAATGAAATTCCACCTTAAAGGAGGTGAGTAAATAATGACCATTAATTTATTTTTTTTAACGATCTCGATTTCGAAACGTCAAAAGTCTCTCGAAGAATATGTACGTGAGGAACGGATTAATAAACACATGGAAGAAATGAAGGATCGCCAATATTCCATGATGCGCTTATTCTAAGAATAGAAAAATAGGAAAGAAAGGGGATATGAATATGTTAATGAGAAGTTGTCCGATTGTAGCTTGGTTATCTGTGGAGAAGGATTCCACCTAACGCATAAAAATATAGGAGGAGTTATCTATGCTAACTGTTCACGTGCTTATTTTTACAATTATGTTTACAAAGAAAGCTAAATAACAAAGGAAACTCCCATCAGTTTGAATTTTCTTTGCCCTTGCTGGTGGGTGGTAAGGTAGTTATAAGGACATTGCCCTATGGGATCTGGCATTCTGGTTTAGCATATGCCTGAGTCTTTACTGCCCTTGTATCTCTTAATGTTTTGAGCAGAGGTCTTACTGACAATTAAAGCGGGGTAATGTAGAGAGTATCATATGTGGTACTCTCTTTTTTATTGGGATTACTGCCATATTATTGTCAATTTTCGGTAACACAATGTTCAAAAGTGGATAACGTTTACACGGTTTGTAAGTGATAAAGTAAAAGTAAGGAGTACACCTTAAAAAATGTATAACTCATATGGAGGTTGATGCATATGCTAGCAATCGTTTTGGGGATTGTCGTTGCGTCTGTTATTGCGATTATAATTGGAACAGAGGTAAGTGTAGAATTATAAACAAAAATAGGGTGGATTGCAAAAACGGCAATCCACCTTTTGTTATGTTTTTCTTTTTTCTTTTTCCGCCCGATAAAATTCATGGAACATTTTCATTAACGCCCGTTTTTCAATTCGCGATACATAGCTTCTTGAGATTCCTAGTTCCTTAGCGATTTCACGCTGTGTTTTTTCCTTTTTTAAATCGAGGCCAAATCTGCCTACGATGACTTCCTTTTCTCGCTCGTCAAGGACATCAATATATTCTTTAATCTTTTCAAGTTCCATGTTTAATTGAATCGTTTCAATCACATCTTCTGTTTCGGACTTCAGTACATCAATAAGACTAATTTCATTGCCTTCCTTATCTTGGCCAATTGGGTCATGAAGGGAAACGTCTTTTTTTGTCTTTTTGAGCGCTCGCAAGTGCATGAGAATTTCATTCTCGATACACCGAGCGGCATACGTAGCTAGTTTCGTACCCTTACCTTGTGAATAGCTCTCAATCGCTTTTATTAAGCCGATTGTGCCAATTGAAATAAGATCTTCCGTATCCTCACCAGTGTTTTCAAATTTTTTTACAATATGAGCGACCAACCGTAAATTATGTTCAATTAACACATTCCGAGCGTTTTCGTCTCCTTCGGACAACAACTGTAAGTATTTTTTCTCATCTGAAGATGATAACGGTTGAGGAAAAGCATTATTTTTCACATAGGATACTAAAAATAATAATTCTTTTACAAAATAACCTAATGCTACTAACAGTCCAGACATTCGCTCACCTCCACAATAATCGCAGTGTATGTACATAGCGTTACGCTATACACTACTTTATCTAGGCTTTTGCCTATTACTTAATGTTATGAGGAGAGATGCTTGCATGTGTCTGTCCTATTGAAAAAAGCTAAGGTTAGTTAAAAAGACCATTAATTTTATTCAGCAAAAGTCCTATACTTTAATATGTGGGCATGAATGCGATAAGACTAACCAACTCATTGGTGGTCTAAACACTGGCTTAATAAAGTTAAAACCTCTGGCGGATGCAAAAATTTTTCGGGGAAAACGTTTTGAGTAAAGATCAAAGACTAAGAACGCCACGTCCTGTGGCAACGTCTTTGTGACCCACCTCGTGTGGGCCTAAAAAAATTGGGCGCAAATACGCTAAGGCGTATTTGATTCTACGCCATGATTATCCTAGTTCAAAGTTTGGTATTCCTTTTTAAGTCAATCACATTGGGAGGGTGTAATTGATGTTTTTTGTCAACAAAAGCTGTCGCATTATTTTAGTAATGTGAAAAAAGGGGCGACAGCTATAACTAAAGCAAATCCAAATATAACGACGGAACCTAATTTGTTTTTATCCTTCCAAAGAGAGATGGAAAAACCGATTGTATAAATTAACATGATCAACATCAGTAAATAAATGAATCCACTCATTTTTCTAATCCCTTATCTCATCATATCTTGGTATTACTGATTGGCGTCCAAATTCACCAAACGTGACATCAACGTTAACCTTAATATCAGCTTCAGGATACTTATTCATCCAATTATAGTCCTCCCATTGTGGAATCGTTAAGAAATGTCTTCTTGCTACTAAAGAGAACCCAAATAGGTCTCCTTTAAATTCCGTTTGCGAGCGTTTTAATAGATCATTTATTTTATTTTCAATTCTTTCACTAACATATTCTTTTAGTTCACTCCTTTTTTGTTCGTCCTTTGCATAATTAGTCATACTATGATCCGTTAAGATGTCCACTTGGATTGGAAGTTTGACCTTGATTTTAGGTGCTTGTTTAGTTACATCAACGGTCACATCTGGATCGGATAGTTGGGTGAATCGTGCAGTAATCCAAAAATCATCCATAAACGGATCAGGTAAGGAGGCCAAAAAACTTGGTTTGTCCATCAATTTGTGTAACATTCTGGTTAATCGGGTCTCTTGTACAGATAGTGTTCCGACCATTTGTCCTTCTTTAAAAACGGCAGAACCGAGAAATTGAGCCGGATTTGTATTTCCAGACACCTTCATATTTCCAGCAATTAATTCATGATCCGCGTTTCGTTCCGATGTATGTTCGTCCTTGTCCGTTGTTGCAAGGGCAGAAATATAGAGCTCAGCATCTGCTTCAGTTATTTTGAACATGTATTGAAGTTCAGAATTTGGGATAAGTCCAATTTCAGTTGCATTAGTAAATAATGTTTCAAAATATTCATGTCTCCTAGTTTCTAGTCTTGGTTTGTTTTTTTCCATAAACGTATACGCTTTTTCCTTTGTAACGATTAGCCTCGTATCACGTCTAACTTCACGGTCCTTCGCGGCATCATAAATCAAGCGGATAAATTTTTCTTCCTTTGCAAGTTCCTCTGAAATGACAAAAAAGTCTAAAATATCATATGTAATGGCTTTTGAGATTACCGCATTTGCAATATTTTGAGATTCAATAAAACTTGATGCATTAAATGTAATAATCTCGTGAGTGGGTTCATCACCACCCCCACCTTGTTGTGTTGAACCAGCTTCTGGGTTTGATATTAAATACGTTATTTTAAAAGTACCTTTTTCCTCCGCTTTATCCAATCCAATCCCTAGAACATAGGCACGCTGGTCAATCTCCTGTAAATCGGAACATCCAACCAACATACATATCATAATAAATAGAAGAGAATATCTAGTTGTCTTTGCTCGTTTTATTATCATATGTTAAATCCCCTTTTAGTTTTGCAATGATCCACATTATACTCGGAATAAAGAAAAACAGAGGACTGGCCAAACCCAATAAAGCTTCTCTCATAGAAAAGATTGTAAAACTCGGTGCTTCTGGAGCCATTCCGAATATGACAACAATGGACGCCAGAATGGGTGCTAAGTATTCAAATTGTTTAATATTACAGACGCCTCCTATAAAGACTACAATTAAATACAAATACACTGAAAAGCGAATAAATGAAGCAATGAGCCAAAATGGAAAGAAAAAGGTTTCGATATTTGTTAGAAAACCTAATCTTATTAATCGTATTAATTCTTGATAAGGATAATCAATCATTTTTAATCCTTCATAATCAAATACAAATAAATAGGCTAAAAATGAAAAAGTGATATAAAAAATTACAGCCACAAATGCAATCCATGTTCCTTTTTTAAAGGCCTTTTCGGATGTGATATAAGGAGCTATTAACCCAAAATAAAAAAAATCGCCAAACATGGATACATGGCTTGTACTTGTTTTAATCACTTCCCAATAACCTGGACCTAAAATTGGAAAAATGTATGCTGGGCTACTTTCGTTAAATGCTAAAATGATTGCTAAAATCAGTGTAAATTGGATATAAAAAAAAACTAACCATGAAACAGTTCCAATTTGTTCAATCCCTTTTTTTGCACCATATGCACAAATGATCATCATGAGCAAATAAATGAACAGGATAGGTGTTTGAGAAAAATACATCGTACCGATAATGTCAACATATAGGGCAGAATCAGTAATAAGTGCGGTGGTGAGTACTAGAATAAGTACAATCGATAACAAGGTCCCGAAATATTTTCCAAATAAATGGATAATCATATCGTGTAAATTTTTATTTTTGTATGATGTAATGACTGTTAACGTAAAATAAATGGGAATGATTGATAAGATCCCTATTAATATGGGTGCCATCCAAAATGCGCTATCAAGGTAGCCAACAAAAATGGAGGGTGTGTCATCTGATAGCTTTGAACCAACTACTAAAACGACAATCGCAACATATTCTCTTATTCCAATTTTCCCTCTTGAATGCTCCATATTTTATTCATCTGCCTTTTTTATTACGTCCTTTGGTTTTAAGTAACCAGGGCGTAGTCTTTCGTTTTTGAGCATTTTTCGAATGATTGTATCTCCAGAAGAAAGATATTTTGGTGACATTGGTGATATGTAAGGAACCCCAAATGATTTAATGGAATTCAGATAAAACATGCCTAATGTAAATAAGGCCGCCATCCCGAAAATCCCGAAAAATCCTGCTGAAATGATAAAGCCGAATCGAATAATTCGAATCGCAAAATTCATGCTAACATCACTAAGCGTGAATGAACATAATCCACTTAATGCGACAACAATCACAACAATAGGACTGACAATATTAGCCTGCACAGCTGCTTGACCTAAAATTAGGGCGCCAACAATGCCTATTGTGGGACCAATTGGATTAGGAACTCGAAGCCCAGCCTCTCTTATTAATTCAAAGGCGATTTCCATCATTAGAACTTCTATGAGAGAAGGAAATGGAACTTTTTCTCGTGTTGAGGCTATCGCTAATAAAAGATCGGTTGGAACCATTTCTGCATGATAATTCAACAAGGATACATAGATAGCAGATGCAAAAATTGTAATAAATAACGAAAATACTCGAAGGATACGTATAAAGTTCCCATAAATAAAACGTAAATAATGATCTTCAGGGTTATGAATAAAGGACCAAAAGGTTGCTGGAAGTATTAAAGCTGCTGGCGAGTTATTCATTAATAAGGCGATATACCCATCCTCTAAAAACGAAGTAGCGCGGTCTGGCCTCTCAGTGTATAAGATACTTGGAAAAATAGATTTCGGTCTTTCTTCAATGTATTGCTCTAGTAAAGAGAGATTTTGAATCGCATCCACGTCTAGAGCAGCAACTCTTTCTTTAATATTTTTAATCATTTTTTCATTTGCAAGGTCCTTGACATAAAGCAAAAACAACTCATTATGTGAACGTTTTGAAATCGTTGTGTGTTCAACGATTAAATTTTCGCTTCTGATTTTTTTCCGAATTAATGAAATATTGGTATCAACTTTTTCGTTAAATGACTCTTTTGGGCCTTTGAGCACAACTTCACTTTCTGCCTTTTCTACAGATCTACTTTGGAAGTTAGATGTTCCGATCACATAAGCATTTAGTTCACCATCTACGAATAAAACAGTATTTCCTTGATTTATCCCATTCACTATGTCGTTTATTTGTTGAAGCTTTGAAAAGGATTGGACCTCGATAAGATCCTGAACTTGCTTTGAAGAATCATCATTTTGTAGCAATGGTTCAAGGATATGCTCATTCACTATGTCGATTGAAGTAATCGTTGAAATAAATAAGATAGCTGCTTTTTTATTTATTCCGCCAATCGTAAATTCGTGGATTTTCACATCGCTATTTTCTGGTAGTGTATATATTTTTTCAAAGTTTGAGATGTTTATTTGAATATCTGGATCGATCTCTTGTTTTTTTAATTGAATATCTTCAGAGGCTGATTCCTCAGGATATTGTGCAGGGGCGAGTTTCGGATTTTTGAATTTATCAAAATAATTCTGAATGGGAATTTTTTTCAACGCACTCAACTCCCGTCTTTTTCCTAAGTTTGCCACCGAAGATGGAAAATCATACAGGTGATGGGAAAAGATTGTATTTCTACTAAAAACTCCATGAGGGATAGAAATTTCATAAAAATCCTTATATAATAAATATTATAATTATTTAGGGAGCCTAAGTAATTGGGAAGGGGGAGTTCATTTTGAGTACAAATACATATGAACAAAAATGGGATTTAGATGTCTTTTTCAAAGGGGGAAGCAGTTCTCTTGAATTTCAGTCTTTTTTGGAAGCGTTACAAAAGGAGTTATCTGAATTTAGTGCGTTAGTTGAGTCCTTTCAAGTACCAACTAACGTAGATGAGAAGGAAGAGTTAATCATTATCCTAAACGCCTTCCAATCAACTTTTAAAAAGCTGCGTCAAGCAGGAGCATTTGTCAGTTGTTTAACAGCACAGGACACAACAGATCGAGGAGCATTGCTTTTACAAGGGAAAACGACACAATTGAGTAGTGAACTTCAATCCATACTTACAGACTTTGATCAAAAGCTCGTAGCAATCAATAAACCTGTTTGGGATAAGCTAGTATCAGAAGAACCTTTAAAGGAACTATCCTATGTGTTAGAGGAAAGAAGGAGAAGAGCAAAAGAAAAAGGATCACTCGAACAGGAACAACTGATTAATGCTTTAGGTGTTGATGGATATCATTCATGGGGCCAGCTTTATAATCTGGTTGTTGGAAATATCAAGATTCCATTCGAGGACAATAATAAAACGAAGCAGCTATCGGTTGGCCAAGCATTTAACAAGTTTTCAAGCGCTGATCGCAGTGTTCGTAAAACGGTTTTTGAAGCGTGGGAAAAGAAATGGGAAGAGCATACGGATTATATCGGTGCAGCATTAAATCACCTTGGTGGATTTCGTTTGAACGTGTATAAATCACGTGGATGGGAAAACGTACTGCAAGAACCTCTTGATATTAATAGAATGTCCGAGGAAACACTGGAAACGATGTGGACGGTTATTACGGAAAATAAAGCACCATTTGTGGAATATTTAAATCGTAAAGCACAATTATTAGGTCTTGATAAGTTAAGTTGGTACGATTTGGATGCACCGGTTGGCCAATCAGAAAGTAAGCTCACTTACCAAGAAGGAGCTGAATTTATAGTAGAGCAATTCGGTAAATTTGGATCTGAGCTTACAAAATTTACGAAAATGGCCTTTGAAAATAGGTGGATTGAGGCAGAAGATCGGCCAGGAAAACGTCCAGGTGGATTTTGTACAAGCTTCCCTGAAAGTAATCAATCACGAATTTTTATGACGTTCTCAGGGACTCCATCCAATGTTTCAACCCTTGCTCATGAACTAGGGCATGCATTCCATCAACATGCTATGGCAGGAGTTCATCCATTAAATCGTAGTTATGCAATGAACGTGGCTGAAACAGCTTCTACATTTGCAGAAATGATTGTTGCAGATGCCTCTGTAAAAAATGCTAAGTCAAAAGAGGAAAAAATAGCATTGCTTGAAGATAAAATACAAAGAAGTGTTGCGTTTTATATGAATATTCACGCGCGCTTCTTATTTGAAACGAGATTCTATGAGGAACGGAAACAGGGGATCATTAGTACTGAACGATTGAATCAATTAATGCTTGCAGCACAAAAGGAGGCATATTGTGAAGCATTAAATGACTATCATCCGCAGTTCTGGGCGTCCAAGTTGCATTTTTATATTACAGGTGTACCATTTTACAATTTCCCATATACTTTTGGTTATTTATTTTCTTTAGGTATTTACGCAAAGGCTATAGAGGAAGGAACAGACTATGAGGAGCAGTATATTGCTTTATTAAAGGATACTGCGAGTATGAGTGTGGAAGACTTAGCTGAAAAACACTTAGGTGTTGACTTAACAAAACGCGATTTCTGGGAAATGGCAGTGAAGCTATCCATTAAAGATGTTGAAGAATTTTTATTACTTACTAAATAATGAACAGATAGAATATACCATCACAACAAAAGCGATGACAGAGTACGATCTAGCTTACAGTTTGCTTGTGATTTCTAACCTTGTTAGCACTTGATATATAAATAAAAAACACCTATCCACTAGTAGTGGGTTGGTGTTTTTTATTTATACTTTCTTTAACTTAAATGTACCGACCATGAGGAAGGAAAGAATAATTATTAGGTAAATGAAAAATTGAGGAGATACATACGGGATTGCTAAGAAGCTAAGTGTTAATAGGCAGCCAGCGGCTGTAATTGGCAATCCAACAAAGAAGCCTTTATTGTCGCTAATGTTAAATTTGGCTAAGCGAAATGCTCCACATCCAATATAGAAGACGGTAAAAAACATACCAGGTGCCCCAAATTCATGGATAATTCCTTGGTATAAAAGAAGCGCGGGTGCGACGCCAAATGATATAATATCACACATTGAATCCAACTGCTTTCCCAGCTCAGATTCGATTTGAAACTTTCTTGCTACCATTCCATCAAAACGATCAGCAAGCGCAGCTAAGAAGATGAGTAATAACCCTAAATTTAGTTCGTTCTTTAATATAAATAAAATGGAGAAACCACCTAAGCTTAAGTTGACTAAAGTGAGTATATTAGCAGTGTGAGCTTTAAGCTTTTTTAGTGTAGAATCTAGATAATCCAATAAAAACATTTCTTCACTCCTTTCGTTGGCTTGTTTTTGTGTTTCTTGGTAGAATAAAAACTTTTTATACGTACAAGAAAGATGATGATTAAACTTGTAGTGCCTCACTTCGCCTCACAAGTTGTGCTAATGTCAACAAGACAACTAGATTGATGTTTTGTCGACGTGGTTCTTTTCATCCTATATTTGGACGATAAATCTATAAATTCTTTGTAATACGAGCAAAAAATACATAAAATAGAATAGTATTGGCATTATTAACCTTATTTTATTCTTTTCTTTTTGGATTTGTAAAGAAGTTTATGAAGTTTCTAGGAGGAATTTGATTTGCAAAAATGGCTTTACCGTTTCTTCATTGAATTAACAAACCATCGCCTATCATCTGCATTATTAAAAAAGTTCTCGCAATCAAGAGTTAGTGCTATACTTATTCCAAGTTATGCGAAAATATACAATATTGACCAGGCTGAAATGGAAAAAAATTTAAAAGATTTTCCAACTTTACATGACCTTTTTATTAGAAGGCTAAAAAAAGAAAGTAGACCGTTTGACCAAACGTTAAATTCTGTGATTAGCCCAGTCGATGCTGTAATTGAAGAAACAGGAACCATCACTGCCTCCAAGGAAATGATGGTGAAAAATAAACCCTATCAAGTTGTAGAAATGCTTGGAGATGAAAAATCACTTTCCAAATACATTGGTGGGACTTTTCTTATTCTTTATTTAAGTCCAAGCCACTATCATCGAATTCATGCTCCAATTTCTGGGGTCATCACAAAACAGTGGGAGTTGGGACTGAAATCATATCCAGTTAATCGACTTGGATTAAAATATGGAAAGGACCCCTTGTCCAAGAATTTTAGAAAAGTTACGGAAATAAAAGTAAATGACTCCCATATTGTGATGGTTAAGGTCGGTGCAATGTTTGTCAATAGTATAGAAACAACCCATACAAGTGAAACTGTAGAAAAAGGAGAGGAAATTGCCTATTTCTCATTCGGTTCAACTGTTATTCTCCTATTTGAAAAAGACAGTTTTACCCTTAATCCAAAAATTGGGCCATCAACAGAGGTAAAAGTTGGCGAAGCTCTTGGCATCCTTCAAAAAGAAAAAAAGAGCCATTAATGGCTCTTCTTTGATTATTCCATCTTAATTATGATATATTTCTGATTCGATGTCCCAATGATCTGCGTATAATTTCAGTTTCTATAAGGTGAATAAAATCAGGACTTAACTTTAATTTTATTGCCTTAAAGTAAGATTCAATTAACAAGTCATCTGATAATTTTTTCATAACATGCTGCCAATAGTTGGCCATTCACCTCCTATAAAAAGTAAAACAATATGTTCTAAATCCTTCATGTTGTCATATACTAATAGGTTGTCTTATTGTTAAATTCACTTTATCATGAAAAAAAATATAGAACAACCGTTCCGTTATCCACAGAAGATAGTGGATAACTTGTGAGTATTTTGTTTATAAAATTTGGAAATCTAAGGATATCGCTGTGTAATATGTGTATAAGTTTATCCACAAGTGTTGAAATTAACTGATTTTTGTCGAAAACTTTTTTATAATATCCATAAATTGAAGAAATTTGTCTAATTATACTTTGAGAAATCTTTTTAATTCGTTATGATAGGATGGATATAAAGAGAAACTCATCTGTTAGGATGGTTCTTTCCATCCTCAACGGATTGTTAGTTTAGAACCAAAATCTGTGGGGAATAGAAACGTTAGCAGATAGGGTGTTTATCGTCTTTTCTCTTTACCAGACCTTTACGGATCGTTATTCTCCCCTTTATCTACTTTAGGTCCTTACAATCAAAAGATGGGAGTCTGAGCTGTCTGTTAAGTTTGGGATATAAAGGTTAGTCCAGTGAGGTGTAAGTGAATTGTTGAAATTTTTTTTACCAAACGAACATGTGAAATCAGTTTATGAGATTTCACCTACTAAATTAAAAGAACTTGGAATCAAAGGTGTCATAACCGATTTAGATAATACATTGGTTGAATGGGATCGTCCCAACGCAACACCTGAACTTATTGAATGGTTTAAAGAAGTGAAAGAACATGGGATTGATATAACAATTGTTTCAAATAATAATGAAAAACGTGTTAAAGATTTTGCAGATCCTCTAGGGATCCCATTTATTTTTGAGGCAAGAAAACCATTAGTACGAGCCTTTAAGCGTGCTGTCAAGGAAATGGGGCTACAGAAGGATGAGGTTGTGGTCATTGGAGACCAACTACTAACGGATGTATTTGGAGGAAATCGCAGTGGCTTGCACACGATACTTGTTGTTCCAGTAGCACAAACTGATGGTTTCTTTACAAAGTTTAATCGCTTAGTCGAAAGAAGGATACTTTCATGGATGAAGCGTCGTGGAATGCTGTATTGGGAGGATTAATAAAGTGGAACAGGAAAAAATAAGTTGTATTGGCTGTGGAGTTGAAATCCAAACAGCCGACCAAACAAAATTAGGATATGCGCCACCTTCCGCATTAGAAAAGGAAAAAATTATTTGTCAACGTTGTTTCAAGCTTAAGCATTATAATGAGGTACAAGATGTTTCATTAACAGACGATGACTTTTTGAAAATCTTACATGGGATTGGTTCTACAGACGCATTAATTGTAAAAATCGTGGATATATTCGATTTTAATGGAAGTTGGTTGCCTGGTCTTCATCGGTTTGTAGGTAACAATAATATCTTATTAATAGGTAATAAGGTAGATTTACTCCCGAAATCGGTTAAACCAAATAAACTCATTCACTGGATGAAGGAATCAGCTCGGGAGCTAGGGCTAAAACCAGTTGATGTCTTTTTAATAAGTGCGGAGAAAGGCACAGGCATAAAAGAGGTAGCAGAAGCAATAGAGCACTATCGGTTTGGAAAAGATGTATATGTTGTTGGATGTACGAATGTCGGAAAATCAACTTTCATCAATCGCTTAATCAAAGAATTTAGCGGAGAGAAGGAGGACGTTATCACGACCTCGCATTTCCCTGGTACAACATTAGATATCATTGATATTCCACTAGATGACGAGCATTCTTTATATGATACACCTGGAATAATCAATCATCATCAAATGGCACATTTTGTATCAAAACAAGATTTAAAAGTCATCACCCCTAAAAAAGAAATTAAGCCTAAAGTTTTTCAGTTAAATGAAAGGCAAACTTTATTTTTTGGTGGCCTGGCACGATTTGATTTTGTAAGTGGAAACAGACAATCATTCGTTTGTCATTTCTCTAATTTGCTTACGATCCATCGAACGAAGCTAGAAAATGCTGACGAACTTTATGAAAAACATAAAGGGGAGCTCTTGCATCCCCCTAGGCAAAATGAATTGGATGAATTTCCACCCCTGGTTGCTCATGAATTCATGATCAAAGAAGCGAAAACAGATGTGGTTTTTTCTGGCTTGGGTTGGGTAACAATTAACGAACCACATACAAAAGTCGTAGCTCACGTTCCAAAGGGTGTTGGAGTTATTATTAGAAAATCTTTAATTTAGATAGAGAGAAAAATCAATTGCAATGGGTGAGGATATGGAAAAGATTTATGGTGTGATAGGAGATCCCATTTCACATTCAATGTCGCCAGCGATGCTCAATGATATTTTTGACTATTATAAACTAGAAGCAAGGTATCATGCTTTTCATGTTAAGCCTGGACAAGTAAAGGCTGCGATTGAAGGGATAAGAGCACTCGGGGTTTCAGGCATTAATGTTACGATTCCACATAAGGTTGAAGTAATTGAATATTTGGATGAAGTTGAAGAGGTTGCAGCCAATATAGGTGCGGTTAATACCATTGTGAATCAGAATGGGAAGTTGGTTGGTTATAATACGGATGGTAATGGGTTCATTCGCTCATTAAATCGTGTAATTAGCAATGAGGAATTACGAGGTGCAAATGTATTAATTGTTGGAGCTGGTGGTGCTGCGAGAGGAATATTTATTTCTTTAGCAGCGATGGGTGTGAAAAAAATTGATATCGTCAATCGCACCATTGAACGAGCAAAAGCAATCATCGAAGATTGCAAGTTTGAGGTTGAATCACAAGCAATAAATTTTGAAGAAGTTACACGTCATTTAGGTGAATATCAGGTTATCATTAATACGACCTCAGTTGGAATGCATCCGAATGTGGATGATATCCCTCTGTCATTAGATTATCTCGCACCAAAAACAATTGTAAGTGATATAATTTATAATCCATTTGAAACCAAGCTATTGCTTGAAGCTAAAAAGCGCGGGGCAATCACCCAAAATGGATTAGGTATGTTCGTTTATCAAGGTGCCTTAGCTTTTGAAAAATGGACAGGCAGATTTCCAGATACAGATCGAATGGAAAGACTAGTTACAAAGTTATTAGGAGGTAAGACATGCTAACAGGAAAACAAAAACGATTTTTGAGATCAAAAGCACATCATTTAGACCCCATTTTCCAAGTTGGAAAAGGTGGAGTAAATGACAATATGATTAAACAGATTAGTGACGCTCTTGAAGCGCGTGAATTATTAAAGATCAGTGTGCTCCAAAACTGTGAGGATGACCGTGATACGGTTGCCGAAGAGTTAAGTAAGGGTGCTAAAGCCGAGATAGTTCAAATTATTGGGAATACAATTGTACTATACAAAGAATCGAAGGAAAACAAGCAACTAGAATTACCAAAGTCAAAATAGGTGCTTTAGGTGGTAATGCTATTATGAACCGTATCGGAATCCTAGGTGGTACATTTGATCCACCACATATAGGTCACTTATTTATAGCTTCTGAGGCATTGATTAGGCTAAATCTTTCGGAAGTGTGGCTTATGCCCAATCGTATTCCTCCACATAAAGAACGAAAGAGTTATGTGACCGATGAGGAGCGGGTCGAAATGCTTCATCTTGCCATTTCGGATCAGCCTACATTTAAATTACAGCTAATCGAACTGGAAAGAGAAGGCCCCTCATATACATATGACACAATTCAATTATTACGTAAAAACTATCCAGATACGATTTTTTACTTTATTATTGGCGGTGATATGGTTGAATATCTGCCGCATTGGCATAAAATTGAGGAACTTGTCGAAATGGTAACATTTGTTGGCGTAAAGCGACCAGGCTACTCATTTCCAAAAGAATATCCAATTGTGGAGCTTGATATTCCCCAATTAGACATCTCTTCTTCCTTAATTCGAAAAAGATTAAGGGAAAATGGAAATACAATGTATTTACTGCCAGAAAAAGTACGAAACTATATTGAGGAGAAGCATTTATATGGAACGTGAGCATGCTCTTAAAATTGTGAGAGAACAATTAACCGAGCATCGTTATCAGCATACGCTTGGTGTAATGGAGACAGCCATCAAGCTTGCGGAACGATACAATGTAGATGTGAAAAAGGCAGAAACAGCTGCAATCCTACATGACTATGCAAAATTTAGACCAAAGGATGAAATGAAGCAAATTATCATCAACGAGCGAATGCCTGCAGATTTATTATTTCATCATTCTGAATTATGGCATGCACCAGTAGGAGCTTATCTTGTTAAAACAGAGGTAGGGATTGAGGATGAAGAAATCCTCGACGCTATCCGTTATCATACTTCAGGAAGAGAACACATGACTCAACTTGAAAAAGTGATTTTTGTAGCGGATTATATTGAACCAGGAAGGCATTTTCCAGGAGTTGAAGAAGTAAGAGAAGTTGTGAAAGAGGATTTAGACTTAGCCCTTATATATTCCTTACGAAACACAATCATGTTTTTGGCAAAGAAAAATCAAGCCATCTATCCTGAAACAATACACACGTATAATGCGTTAATATTTGAAAAAAAGGGGGAATCAGCGAATGAATGAAAGAGACATACTGACTTTAGCAGTTCAAGCAGCTGATGATAAACGTGCAGAAAATATTGTTGCACTAAATATGAAGGGTCTTTCATTAATAGCAGATTATTTCTTGATTTGCCACGGAAATTCAGAAAAACAAGTACAAGCAATTGCGCGGGAAATTAAAGATAAAGCAGATGAGAATGGCATTCATATTAAACGACTTGAGGGGTTTGACGAAGCGAGATGGGTACTTGTTGATCTTGGCGATGTCATTGCTCACGTGTTCCATAAAGATGAACGAACGTATTATAATTTAGAACGCTTATGGGGAGATGCGCCTACTGAAACAGTTGAAGACGTGCTAAGTTTATGAGTTACGGAGAATTTGCCTATATCTACGATGAATTGATGCGAGATGTAGATTATGAGCAATGGATTATGTACTTTAAAGACAAAGTCTCTTCTTTAGACCGCTCTCGCCCATTACGAGTTCTTGATATAGGCTGTGGAACTGGTGAGATAGCAATCCGTCTTGCAAAGGAAGGCTTTGAGGTAGTTGGGATAGATCTTTCTGAAGATATGTTGGCTGTTGCGAATCATAAAGCAATGGAGATGGGAGTAAAAGTAGAATTTTACCAGCAAAATATGGTTGAAATCGAAGGATTTGCTCCATTTGATGTGATTGTGATTTTCTGTGATTCGCTTAATTATTTGCATACAGAAGAAGAAGTTCAAACTACTTTTCGAAATGTGTTTCAACAATTACGTCCTGGTGGTTTATTTATGTTTGATGTTCATTCTGTCTATAAAATGGATTCGATTTTTTTGGATGGTCCGTTTGTAAGCAGTAATGAAGAAGTGAGTTTTATTTGGAATTGTTTTGAGGGAAAACATCCCCACAGTGTTGAACATGAGTTGTCTTTTTTTGTGAAAAATGACCATAATGAGGATTACACAAGAATTGACGAATATCATGAACAACGAAGTTTTCCAGTTGAAACATACCATACTTGGCTAGAGGAAACTGGTTTTACCGTGCTAGAAATAATCGGAGATTTTACGAATGGTGTCCTTGACACTTCTGAACGAATATTATTTACCGTAATGAAATAGAGGAGTGAACAAAGTTCGCTCCTCTATTTCTTCTTCACGTAGTACCTAATAGCACTTTAGCCGCCATTTTACTCGAATCACGAGCAACTTACCTAAGATGCAAAAATACGCATGTGATGAGCTTGTTACCGCTAAAGTGGATGCCTTGCGCATTTTATTACAAAATGATATATTTATCGAGATGGTGTCTCATTAAATTGTTCATTCACCTCAGAGATATCCTCATTAAATTTTTTATGAGTGCTTCTAAACAACTCTTCAAATAACTCACCAATATGTTCTTCCATTGCTTTAATTCCTTCTCCGGTTACACCGCCTTTCACACAAACTTTCTCCTGGAGAGTCGGTAACGTATATATTTCCTTTTCAAGCAATTTTCCCATTCCAATAATCATCTCACTCGCTAATATTGTCGCTTTCTCCTCCGTGATTTTCGTTTCTTTCTCTGCTGCAAATACAAAGCGTCTTAATAAATAGGTGAAAAACGCAGGGCCACAGCTCACGATATCCGAAGCTACTCGTGTAATGTCATGATCTATGTGAATGGGTGTGGAAATTTGCTCAAATAGGAATTCAAGGTATTCCTTAAACCTATTACTTATACTGTTACCATAAGTAAATAAGGATACTCCTGATAATGCACGATTTGTAATACTTGGAATAATGCGTGCTACCTGACAATCTACAATAGCTTCAATCTGTTCGACTGCAATTGGACTAGTAATAGATACTATACATTTATTCCTTGTAAGTGAAGAAGATAACTGGTGTAAAAGGGGGTGGATTTCTAATGGTTTCACGCAAATAAATATTAAATCTGAGCCTTTCACAACATCTTCGTTTGTCGCAACAACTTTGATATCTGGTAAGGAGTTTTTAATGGCTAATGCCTTTTCAATTGTACGATTTGTTATTGTTAATTTTGAAGGTGGAACTGCAAGAGATTCTATAAAAGACTCTATTAAAATTTTCCCCATATTTCCTGTACCGATAAACCCTATATTCAAGTTCGTCCCTCCTTTACAGACTATTCTCCTAACACAATATGTTTTTTTTGACTGAAATATGATTAGATTTTATCTATTTGAAAATGGAAAGGAAGAAAAAATGTGAATTTCAATGATAAAAAAATAAAATTACTTTTTATGGTTTTAGGCATTTGTATCGGAATCTTTATTGTGTTTTATCAGGTCTTCGATAAAGAACCACAGGGAGACCTGAATCTTGACGAGGAACTTGCACTAGAAACAGAAAGTAATTTAGAACCTGTATCTGTGGAAGAGGCTAAAAACATTTTTGTGGACATTAAGGGTGCTGTACATAATGAAGGTGTATATGAAGCTAGAGAAGGGATGAGAGTTAAGGATATTGTGGATTTGGCAGGAGGGTTTATTGAAGAAGCGGAAGTAAGGCAAGTAAATATGGCCGAACGAGTTGAGGATGAGATGGTCATCTACGTTCCTAGAATTGGCGAAGAGCTTACTGAAGTAGACTCTAACACAATATCAGATAAGGCCAAAGGGAAGGTCTCACTCAATAAGGCAACACAGGAGGAATTTGAGACTTTATCGGGAATTGGTCCATCAAAGGCGGCTGCAATTATCTCGTACAGAGAAGAAAATGGACCATTTAAAAAACTTGAGGACCTTATGCAAGTCAGTGGAATCGGCGAAAAATCCTTCGAAAAAATAAAGGACTCGCTTAAATTAAATTGACGATAGATGAGGAATACAGATAAAATAATTGTAAGATTTTGTAGAAGGGTTGGGGGAAGGTTGAATCGAATAAAATGGGATCAATATTTTATGGCTCAAAGTCATTTACTCGCATTAAGAAGCACTTGTACACGACTAACGGTAGGTGCAACAATTGTTCGAGATAAGCGGATTATTGCAGGAGGATACAACGGTTCAGTTTCTGGTGGTACGCATTGTATCGACGAGGGTTGTTATGTTGTAGATAATCATTGTATAAGAACTGTACATGCTGAAATCAATGCTTTACTACAGTGCGCGAAGTTTGGAGTTCCTACAGAGAATGCAGAAATTTATGTGACGCACTTTCCATGCCTGCAATGTACAAAGGCGATTATCCAGGCAGGTATAAAGGTTGTCTACTATGCAGAAGATTATAAAAATCATCCATATGCGATGGAGTTGTTTGCTAAGTCTAATATTAGAGTCGAGAAGGTTCCACTTCAGGAAATGGTAATTGATTTAAAATCAAAAGAAAAGTTGGAATTTGTAAATAATCTAATTGGAAAATTAACAGCATCAGGAGCGGATGATGAAGAGATAAAGGCATTACATGAACAAGCTGCTGCATTGTTTGCAAATATTAGTTAAATGGACATTAAAGTATAGGGACTATGTACAAGGTAAACTTATCTATTTAGCACTCTTTGCTGTTTTTGGTATCTTAGTCCCTTATACTTTATTTTCTC
The DNA here is from genome assembly GCF_964021195.1 of Bacillus nitroreducens. NCBI lineage: Bacteria > Bacillati > Bacillota > Bacilli > Caryophanales > Bacillaceae > Bacillus > Bacillus nitroreducens. The sequence continues at coordinate 2,414,436 of NZ_CAXHYI020000003.1, forward strand.
TGTTTAGTATTTTTCTCACACTACTCTTAATCGGGTATATCATTCTCCGCCACGATTTTTCTTTGGTTTTCCTCAGTATGCTCACATTATTCTTTTATATGAGTCTGTTCTTCATAATCGATTCAAATAATCAGACGAAGTTATCTCCTCAGACAACGAAAATTCAAGCCGAAATTTTAGAGACTCCAGATATAAATGGCAACAAACTCTCAGTGATCGTTAAGTCAACTACCAAAGAGAAACTACTCCTTGTTCACTATATTGAAACTGAAATTGAAAAACAGGAATTCAGTGATGAAGTAAGAGTAGGGCTAGTATGTACATTTGATGGATTACTAAGAGCACCTCAAATCTCACGCAATCCAAATGCGTTTAATTACAAGCAATATTTATATACACAAAAAATTCATTGGATATATGAGGTAAATGAAATCTCGCTACAAGAATGTTATCCGCAGGAAAACTGGTCCATCAGTCGTGTGTTACTAAAAATTAGAGAATCGGGAATTAAGAAAATTGAATCATATTTTGAAGGATCAACGGCTGGAGTAATCCAAGCATTGATATATGGGGAAAGGACAAATATTGAAAGTGAAATTATTAATTCCTACCAATCCCTTGGGTTGATTCATTTATTAGCCATTTCAGGTCTTCATGTAAGTCTTATGACAGGTATGGTGTATTTCACTTGCATTCGTTTAGGTATAACACGAGAGTCTACAGCGATTTTCCTATTTTGTTCCCTTCCAGTTTATATCATAATTGCAGGTGGCTCCCCTTCAGTCATTCGCTCAGTATTAATGAGTATGCTTCTATTTGCAAGTATGATCTGGTGGAAAAAAGGCGGTATGCTTGATGTCATCAGTTTGGCATGTCTATGTATGCTTGCCATTAACCCTTATTATTTAACCAATATCGGGTTTCAACTATCCTTTATGGTTAGCGCTGCTTTGATTCTTTCCTCAAAGGCTATTTTCAGGCACTATCCTAACACATTCACTTCTTTATTTGTTGTTTCATTTTTATCGCAGATTGCTTCACTGCCAATCTTACTCCACCACTTTTATGAATTCTCATTGTTAAGTTTGCCGTTAAATATGCTGTATGTTCCTTTATATTCGGTCGTAATTTTGCCATTTGCATTGATAACCGTTTTTTTACTTGCAGTTTTCGATCCTGTAGGTCAACTATTTGCAGATGTTTTGTCTTTGTTACTTGATTGGATAAATGGAGTTACAGTATGGGCATCACAATCCCATCTATCTGTCTTAACGCTAGGTAAGCCAGGGATAATAGTAATGGTTTTTTATAGTGTTACCATCATTTATTTCTTAATTTGTTGGGAGAAACGAAAAACACTTAAGCAGTTTGCACTCTGTGCACCAATTGTTGTTTTACTTATACACTTAGTACTTCCTTACCTTAATCCATATGGGGAAGTTACAATGCTTGATGTTGGACAAGGAGATAGTATCTATATTGAACTCCCCTTCCGAAAAGGGGTCTATTTAATAGACACAGGTGGAACCATTCAATTCGAACAAGAAGAATGGACAATACGAAGGAAAGAATTTTCAACGGCTGATATCATTCTGCCATATCTAAAATCAAGAGGAGTACGTAAAATTGACAAACTTATCATTACCCACGGGGATCAGGACCATATTGGTGGTGCGCAAAAGCTTGTTGAAAAGATTCAGGTTAAAGAAATTGTTTTCGGAAAAACCAAAAAGGACTCAAGCAAGGAGGCTCAACTAAAGAAGATAGCTTTCGATAAAGAAATTAACATCACTCATGTTGAACGTGGACAAAAGTGGGAACATGGCGGATACACATTTCATGTTCTTGCACCACTTGGAAATGAAATGAAGGAAAATGATAACTCAATTGTGCTTTATGCAAAACTAGGCGGTTTAAGATGGTTATTTACAGGTGATACAGAAAAAAATGGAGAGCTTGATTTAATTAAAACGTATAAGAACCTAAGAACAGATGTTTTAAAGGTAGGTCATCACGGAAGCAAAACTTCTTCTACGGAAGACTTTATCGAGTTATTAAATCCAAAAGTTGCGCTTATCCCAGTTGGTCAAAATAATCGTTTTAACCATCCACATCCTGATGTCATAAATCGGTTTAAGATGAGAAATATGAAGATTTATCAAACGGATAAGGATGGAGCGATTCAATATCATTTTTTCAGAAATTCAGGAACCTTTATGACAACAATTCCATAACATAAGGTAGAACGAAAAAAGACTGCCTCATGTAGGCAGTCCCATCATTTGACAGTTAATATGTATATCTGTCAGTATTAAGCTCCGATTATCTTAATTAATGTTGCGATAATGAAAATCACCGCGAAGAAACCAAAGGATGCAACGAATGCTACTCCAGCATCTATAACGTCATTTCTTGTGTTTTTAATATTTTTTTCAAATTCATTCATGCCTAACCCCTCCTAAACAGTTATAGTATAGCCTAACTACTTGAAAAAATCTATAATTCCTTAAAAAAGTTGGATTTGTTTTACAATTTATAAGTAAACGCTCTCCTAAAATTGTTAAACAAGTTCCAAAAAGAATGAAAACCCTTTTTCCCCTATTATCCGATACTCTTCCTTTATTAACAACACTTGTCACAAATAGTTCAAAAAAACATGCAAAACCTAATACTACATATGAAAACGACACTGTAATAGACCAGTTTCAAATAATCATTACTCAGACAAGATTCCCGGGGCTTGTTTGGTAATGTTTATATAGATTGGGAATTGGTAAAAACCAATTCCCTTTACTTATTTGGTTGAAAAATTTTCGTTTTCCCGATACGATTGAGAATGTAATTGAAGGCTTAACTTGGAGAGGAATTAAGTATGAATTTAGAGCTATGGAAAAAGATAAAGAAAAAACAATTTGCACCTATCTATTTATTGCATGGAACAGAAAGTTTTTTAATTCAAGAAACAAAAGATCTACTTATTTCATATAGCATGAATGATAATGAAAAGGATTTTAATTTATCCGTATTTGATTTAGAAGAAACCCCAGTTGAAGTAGCTCTAGCTGACGCTGAAACACTTCCATTTATGGGAGAGAGACGACTCGTTATTTTACAAAATCCACACTTTTTAACAGCGGTAAAAAACAAAGAAAAGGTTGAGCATAATCTTTCTGTGCTCGAGAATTACCTAAATAGTCCTGCACCCTTTACAATCCTTGCGTTAACAGCACCTTATGAAAAGCTTGATGAACGAAAAAAAATCGTCAAGCAATTAAAAGCAAAGGCAGAAGTATTAACGGTTAATACGTTATCTGAAAAAGATTTACATAAATGGATTACGGATAGAGCTATGCAGCATCAGGTGACCATAAGTTCTTCAGCTATTCAGGATTTGTTACAAGTTGCAGGAACAAATTTGATGAACATTACACAGGAAATTGATAAGATGTGTCTTTACCTCGGTATTAATGGTGAGATAACTGAGGATACAGTAAAATTACTAGTGCCACGATCGTTGGAGCAAAACATTTTTTCCTTAATTGATAAAGTGGTAAATCGGAAACTTGAGGAAGCATTGCGAATTTTTTATGACCTTTTGCAAAATAATGAAGAACCGATAAAAATATTATCTTTATTAGCTACTCAATTTAGATTGATATATCATGTGAAGGAGCTTTCTAGGCAAGGTTATGGACAACAGCAGATTGCTGGGAATTTAAAAGTTCATCCATTTAGGGTAAAACTTGCGAGTGGGCAAGCCAACTTATTTACACAAGAAGAATTATTAAAAATTATGGACCAGCTGGCGGAAGCAGATTATGAATTGAAAAACGGAAAAATGGATAAACAATTAATTTTGGAATTATTTATTATGAAATTAGCTAAATAAATTCAAAAGTACAAGGCGCCCGTCCATCGGCGACAAGCACAAAAAAACGACTCGAAACGAGTCGTTTTATTTATTATGCGTTAACCTCGTTAAGTTTTTTAGCTAGACGAGATTTTTGACGGTCAGCAACATTTTGATGGATAAGACCTTTACGAGCTGCTTTGTCAAGCTTGCTAGTAGCTGTTAAAAGAGCTGCTTTTGCGTTTTCAACGTCCTTGTTAGCAACTAATGCTTCGAAGTTTTTTACAGCAGTACGCATTGCAGACTTGATAGTTGCGTTATGAGCACGTTTTTCATCATTAGTTTTTACACGTTTGATAGCTGATTTAATATTTGGCATACTTTCACCTCCTGCGAATATCAAGATGATTTAACACGATCAATCATAATACGAAAACCTTCTCTATATAAAGTTTTCCTTCGTAATGATCTCATATACAGTCTTTGATACTCTGATGTTACAACAAAAGTTATTCTATCAAATTGAATGTGAGAATGCAATACTAATCTAATTCACTCATGATAAAAATTGCATGAACCTCAGATTTGGAGGTAAAGCTATAGTTAATATGTGAAAAATGGAGGTTATTGGATTGGGAGAATTAGATTTAACTAAATACTCGGTACGTACTGACTTGGCACTAGAAGCAAGTGCAATGGCAGTCGAAGAACGTAATAAATCCCTAAAGGAAGATCAACAGCCTGTATCAGACATAGAAGGGGTAATCATTAAAGAGAAACAAGAAGACGGTATTACCGTCTCTACGGTAGAAATTACTGAAGATGGCGCTAAGGCTATCGGGAAGAAAAAGGGAAATTATTTAACTCTTGAAGTTCAGGGAATACGACAAAAAGACTCTGAACTCCAAGAAAAGGTACAAAAAGTATTTGCTAAGGAATTCAGTCATTTCTTATCGAAGTTAAATATAGGAAAAGAAGCAAGTTGTCTTGTTGTTGGCTTAGGAAATTGGAATGTCACCCCAGATGCACTTGGGCCATTGGCAGTCGAGAACTTAGTTATTACAAGGCATCTTTTTCAGCTTCAACCTGAAAACGTTCAAGATGGTTTTCGTTCTGTAAGTGCCATAGCACCAGGTGTAATGGGGTTAACTGGAATAGAAACAAGCGACATCATTTATGGTGTAATTGAAAAATCTAAGCCTGATTTTGTAATCGCTATTGATGCATTAGCAGCACGATCGGTAGAGAGAGTTAATTCTACTATTCAAATTTCAGATACGGGAATCCATCCTGGTTCAGGGGTTGGAAATAAACGAAAAGAACTTAGTAAAGACACTTTAGGAATTCCCGTGATTGCGATTGGAATTCCAACTGTGGTAGATGCTGTATCTATTACCAGTGATGCGATTGATTTTATTTTGAAGCATTTTGGTAGAGAGTTGAAGGAAGGAGATAAGCCTTCACGTTCTCTCGTTCCAGCAGGTATGAATTTCGGGGAAAGAAAAGTTTTAACGGATGATGATTTACCAGGTGAAGAAGAAAGAAATACTTTCTTGGGGATAGTCGGAAACTTACCTGACGATGAAAAGAGAAAGCTCATTCATGAAGTTTTGTCACCTCTCGGGCATAACTTAATGGTCACACCAAAAGAAGTAGATGTATTTATCGAAGACATGGCTAACGTTATCGCAGGTGGGCTTAACACAGCATTACACGGTGAGATAAATCAGGAAAATTCGGGTGCTTATACACACTAATAAAAAATGCTAAGCGCTAAAAGCTAGGCTCAAGCATAAGACATATGGTTATATACGGTTTGTTTTGGCTGTGAAGTGAATGGGTTACACTTTTAAGACCTAGAGCTACCAATAAAAAAGAGAATTGATTCTAGCAATTTGGTTCTACCAACTTAAGTTTGTACATATCAATATGATAGACAAACATTGAGGAGGTAGAATATGAAGAGTTTTCGTGCTCAAGGAATGATGATCTCAATTCAAGGAACAAGCATTGTAAAAGGGATTCTATTCCTCATTTTTAGTTTTATACTATTGTTTACGATCACGGGAGCAATCGTCTCTCTTAAACCAGAATATAGAATAAGTTCATCTTCCATCAGTAATGTGGCAACCAATCTTTCAGGGGAAGCACTTGTTCATTTATTAGGATATGAAAATCATTATTTCGTACAAGGATTACCTGAATCTACTACAAAACCAGACTACTTAGGTGCAGTCTTTAAAGCGGCAACCAATCTCTCTTTGGATGACCCACGCAGCTTCCTAGGTAGGGAACTTCCTGGATTCTCTGCATTTGATGGAAAAATACTTGTAGCTGGTGAAGGAACAAATTATACGAATATGCCAATTGAGTCTCCTCCTCCATTGGATGTATTACTCGATGAGAGACAAATAGCAACTCAAAATGTGGAGCAGGCTGAGAAACCATCCGAGCCAGTACCACCACCGACCATGACCACTGGTGATAAAAAAGTAGCTTTTATTTATCATACACATTCTTCTGAAGCATATTTTCCACATTTAAAAGGTGTGGATACTGCAAATGCAAATAATGCCAGACATCCAGAGGTAAATGTAACAAAAGTAGGAGAAATGCTAGCTCAGGAATTAGAGGCAAGGGGAATTGGTACAGAGGTTGATAAGACCAATATGGATAAATATTTAAAATCTAAAGGGTACAATTATTATCAATCCTATAAGGCATCTGGTGAAATTTTTGCTAGTGCTATGAACAATAATCGAGATCTTAATTATTTTATCGATATCCATCGAGATGCCCATCGAAAAGATAAAACGACCATCACATTAAACGGTAAAGAATATGCAAAAATAGCCTTTATAGTTGGTACCGATAATCCTCAGTTTGAAAAGAATTCTGCACTAGCAAAAGAATTGCATCAAATTTTAGAGAAAAAATATCCTGGTTTAAGTAGAGGTGTAATAGGTCAAGGTGGAGCTGGTAATAATGGTGTATATAATCAGAATAAATCAGAAAATGCGTTACTTCTTGAATTCGGTGGTGTCGATAATAATTTCGAAGAGCTACGTCGAACAGCAGCGGCTGTTGCAGATGCGTTATCAGAATACTATTGGCAGGCCGAAAAGGTAAATGCAAATGTAGAATAATGAATAGGGAGAATTCCAATGGCTAAATTCATGATGAAATGTTTCTTGATTGTAACCGTTCTTCTCTTAGGAGTATTAATTGGGATGCAGCAAGCAAATGAAGGAATGAAGAAAATGAGGGGCTATAATGACCCCTCTCTTCAAGGTGCCTTTCACATCACGGATAATAACGGTGAAATTGAGGCATCGGTCTTGGGCCGAAAATTGTCGAGTCATGATTTAGAACAAAAGCAAAAACAACTAGAGGACGTAGAAGCATTCAACTTTTTTTCAAAGCTAGGAGAGAAACTCGGTGATGGGATAAGCTCTTTGTTTGAAAAAATCATGAAAACCATTGGGAATGGGATAGGGATGCTCCTCGAGAAACTTTGATTACCTAGAGTTTGCCAGATGGCAAACTCTATTTCTATTTAATAAGTCGTCGGCTTTTTTTCTTAATTGAATGTAAGAAAAGAGTTCTGTATAATCTAATCTAGTGTAATAGTGTAATTTTAAAAGACTGGAATGCTAAAATTAATTATATTGTCCAGCGCAAGCTGCCTAGCCTACGAAGTCGCTTTTAGCCCCCTGCTGTGGGCAACAGCCACCTCGTCAGGGTTCTAAAGCACTTGTCGTACTTGCACAAAGAGTACTACCGTCTATGTTTGTAATAGAATGTGGCAGGTACTTAGTAGACGAACACGAATTAGGCGCTTGCGCTTTTCGTATCAGGAGGATTTTTTATGAACCAAGAAGAGAGACGTAATAGACAATCTAGAATCCGGAATTTTTCAATCATTGCCCATATTGACCATGGTAAATCTACTCTGGCAGACCGTATTCTTGAAAAAACGAATGCGTTAACCCATCGTGAAATGAAAGAGCAATTGCTAGATTCTATGGATTTGGAAAGAGAACGTGGTATAACGATTAAATTAAACGCGGTACAATTAAAATATAAAGCGAAAGATGGCGAAGAATATATTTTTCACTTAATTGACACCCCAGGGCACGTCGACTTTACATATGAAGTTTCCCGTAGTTTAGCGGCGTGTGAAGGTGCAATTCTAGTCGTCGATGCAGCACAAGGGATTGAGGCACAAACACTCGCAAATGTGTATCTTGCTTTAGATAATGACCTTGAAATTTTACCAGTTATTAATAAAATTGACTTACCAAGTGCAGACCCTGAACGGGTTAGACAAGAAATTGAAGATGTAATTGGCCTTGATGCATCAGAAGCGGTTCTAGCATCTGCTAAAGCAGGTATTGGGATTGAGGATATCCTTGAACAGGTTGTTGAAAAAGTACCTGCACCACAAGGTGATCCAGATGCACCATTACGTGCACTTATTTTCGACTCAGTTTATGATCCGTATCGTGGTGTGGTTGCCTACATTCGTATTATTGAAGGGACAGTTAAGCCTGGTGATAAAATTAAAATGATGGCAACTGGTAAGGAATTTGAAGTGATTGAAGCGGGTGTTTTCACTCCACGTGCTACAATTCGTGAAGAGTTAACAGTTGGGGATGTTGGTTATTTAACTGCTGCCATTAAAAATGTTGGCGATACACGTGTAGGGGATACCATCACAAATGCTAAGAACGGTGCTACAGAACCGTTACCAGGTTATAGACGACTTAATCCTATGGTATATTGTGGTCTATATCCAATTGATACAGCAAAATATAATGATTTGCGAGAAGCATTAGAAAAACTCGAATTAAATGATGCTGCACTTCAATATGAGCCTGAAACATCACAAGCATTAGGTTTTGGTTTTCGTTGTGGATTCTTAGGTTTATTGCATATGGAGATTATTCAAGAAAGAATCGAGAGAGAGTTTAAAATTGATTTAATTACAACGGCTCCAAGTGTTATCTACGATGTATTTTTAACAGATGGGACAGATTTAAAAATTGATAACCCAGCTGAGATGCCAGATCCGCAAAAAATTGACAGAATCGAAGAGCCTTATGTTAAAGCAACGATGATGGTACCTAACGACTATGTTGGTGCAGTCATGGAGCTTTGCCAAGGTAAACGAGGTATCTTTATCGATATGCAATATCTAGATGAAAAACGAGTAAGCATCATTTATGAAATTCCCTTGGCCGAAATCGTATATGACTTCTTTGATCAATTAAAATCAAATACAAAGGGCTATGCATCATTTGATTATGAACTCATTGGATATAAGCCATCTAAACTTGTGAAAATGGATATATTATTGAATGGTGAACAAGTGGATGCTCTGTCGTTTATCGTTCATAGAGATTCAGCATATGATCGTGGAAAGTTAATAGTTGAAAAACTGAAGGAATTAATTCCTAGACAGCAATTCGAAGTACCTGTTCAAGCAGCTGTTGGTCAAAAAATTATTGCTCGTTCAACGATTAAAGCAATTCGTAAAAATGTTTTAGCAAAATGTTACGGTGGGGATATTTCTCGTAAACGTAAGCTTCTAGAAAAACAAAAAGAAGGTAAGAAACGAATGAAGCAAGTTGGTTCAGTCGAAGTGCCTCAAGAAGCATTTATGGCCGTATTAAAAATGGATGATAACTAAAAAGTACGAATCAAGTAGCAACAGACGTACTTTATTTACGCGTACACGAAGTAGGATTCACAAATGTGCCGCAGAATGATTTAGTAGTTTGTATTCATCATACGAATGGTATGGTAAGTCTTGCTATCGTTGCGAGACATAGAAAGACAACTCATATCCAGATACCGCAGACAATTCTGCGGTTTTTCCATATTAGTCGAAGGTTGATAAGACCGCATAGATAAGGATACGACTTCCTATGTGTCAAGTTTTGCCAAGTGAGTGTACGAAAACTCCAGAAGCTAGATAACACAAAAATTTAACTTGTCATTTTCGACCCTATTTTTTAACAGTAATTTAGAGAGAAGTGATTCTTTGGTAGAAGCAGCATACCTTCACATACCTTTTTGTGAACAAATCTGTCACTATTGTGACTTTAATAAAGTATTTCTAAAAGGTCAGCCTGTTGACGAATATCTTCAATCTATGGATTTAGAAATGAAAAACACAGTTGAGGCAAATCCTTCTGGTACACTAAAATCCATATTTGTCGGTGGTGGCACGCCCACCGTTCTTAGCACCAAACAACTAGAAATATTTTTAACAAGTATTAACAAACATTTAAAAAATAGAAGTGAGACAATGGAATTTACCTTTGAGGCGAATCCTGGAGACCTTACTGAGGAAAAATTAAAAGTATTACGAGACTCTGGTGTGAATCGAATCAGTTTTGGTGTGCAAACTTTTGATGATGAGCTACTAAAATCAATTGGAAGAACACATCGAAGGACTGATGTTTTTCAAACGATTGAATTAGCAAAAGATGTTGGTTTTAAGAACATAAGTATTGATTTAATGTATGCCCTCCCCCATCAAACGCTTGAAAGTTTTCAAGAGTCGCTTGAATTAGCCTTTTCATTGGATGTGCAACATGTATCGGCATATTCCCTTATTATTGAACCCAAAACAGTGTTCTATAATTTAATGAGAAGAGGTAAGTTACATCTACCAAGCCAAGAAAATGAAGCAGCCATGTATGAAATACTCATGGCAGAGATGAATAAACATGGATTTCATCAGTATGAAATTAGCAATTTTTCAAAAGATGGTTATGAAAGTCGTCATAATTTAACATATTGGAATAATGAAGAATACTATGGAATTGGTGCAGGGGCACATAGTTATATTGCAGGAAAGCGAATCTCAAATGCAGGTCCAATTAAAAAATATATGTCTGCAATTGACGAATACGGCTTTGCTTATGTCGAAAAACATGAAGTAACAAAACAAGAAAAGATGGAAGAAGAGCTTTTTTTAGGTTTGCGTAAAACAGAGGGAGTTTCCGTTCAACATTTTAAAGAAAAATTTTCAGAAAGCATCTTTGACGTTTTTGGAGAACAAATTGAAGAACAAAAGGCAAAAGGCTTACTGGAAGAGAAAGATGATTTTATTCGTTTAACACATAATGGAAAGTTTCTTGGGAATGAGGTTTTTCAAGCATTTTTGTTATGAAGGTAATCGTTGTTTTATCGTTGACAATGAGATTCGTATTTGGTAATTTAATTATAGAATTAGCACTCGCAGTTTAGGAGTGCTAACAGAGGTGATGTTCCTTGCTAACAGATCGTCAGCTATTGATTCTTCAAGTAATAATTGATGACTTTATTAGATCTGCACAGCCAGTAGGGTCAAGAACATTGTCGAAAAAGGATGGGATTGTGTTTAGCTCAGCAACTATTCGCAATGAGATGGCAGATCTGGAAGAACTAGGATTTATCGAGAAAACCCACAGTTCCTCTGGTAGAGTTCCATCAGAAAAGGGTTACCGATACTATGTGGATCATTTATTGTCTCCGAGCCGATTATCTACAAAAGATAAACTTGAGTTAAGATCAATTTTTGCTGAGAAAATTTATGAATTAGAAAAAATTGTTCAAAAATCTGCACAGATCTTATCTGACCTAACGAACTATACTGCAATCGTGCTAGGTCCAGCCTTTAAAGATAATAAAGTAAAGAGGCTGCAAATTGTGCCCATTAATAATGAAACTGCAGTTGCTATTATCGTGACAGATAACGGCCATGTGGAAAACCGTACCATTTCATTCCCAGAGTCGATTGATCCAAGCGATATTGAAAAAATGGTAAACATCCTAAATGAGAGACTTGTTGGAGTTCCTTTGATTGATTTGAAAAACAAAATCTACAAAGAGGTTGCTCAACTTCTAAAAACCAATATACGTAATTATGATATGGTGATTAATGTCCTTGACAAAACACTTAATCTTCAAACAGAAGAGAGGATGTATATTGGTGGAAAGGCCAATATGTTAAGCCAACCTGAATTCCACGATATAGAAAAAGTCCGTACATTATTAACGATGATTGAAAGTGAACATGTATTACCGCAACTTTTACGAACAGATAAAGCAGGAATTAATATTAAAATTGGTCAAGAAAATAACAATATTGCTATGAACGATTGTAGTTTAATTACCGCTACCTATTCTGTTGGAAATGAACATCTAGGATCGATTGCTATATTAGGTCCGACACGTATGGAATATTCACGTGTTATTTCTTTATTACAACACATCAGTCAGGATTTTACGAAGGAACTGACTAGGTTGTACCAAAATGAATAGTAGAGGCTAAATTATCTTTATTCATAGGGAGTACTTGACTAATATATTGGTGATAATGCAAGTAGAGTACCATTCCCATTTAGGATCAACTAAGTTGGAATAAAGGTAAAAGTCTCTAGCGGATACCACAGTTTTTGTCAGGGTGTTTTCTAATATTAATTTTAAGTCTTAAAACACTACATCCTGATACAACGTATTGTTATACCGCTTTATTTTATGTGCGTCAGATTAATGAGGGTGAATAACCCTCTCATACATATATTTTTGATATAGTAGAATAAGTAATTTCACTTTGAGGGAGGTGAGTGTATTGGCTAACGAGAAAGAGGTAATGAAAGAAGAAATTGAAGTAGTAGAAGCAAACGTAGAAAATGATGTGGTAGAAACGATTGAACAAGCTGAAGCAGAACTTATAGAAGAACAAGAAGAAGATGTGAAAGCTGAACTTTCGAAAGCCAATGAAAAAATTGCAGAACTTGAAGCTAAGCTTGAAGAGGCAGAAAATCGCAACTTGCGCCAAATTGCCGACTTTGAAAACTTTAAAAGACGTGCTCGCTTAGATCAAGAGACAGCTGCTACATATAGAGCGCAAAGTCTTGTGAGTGATCTGTTACCTGCTCTTGATAATTTTGAGAGAGCACTTCAAATAGAAGCGACTAATGACCAAGCAAAATCTATTATCCAAGGTGTTGAAATGGTCTACCGCAGCATTATGGATGCCCTGAAAAAAGAAGGGGTAGAGCCAATTGAAGCGGTTGGACAACAATTTGATCCAAATGTACACCAAGCTGTTATGCAGGTAAGTGAGCCAGATGCAGAATCAAATGTCGTCTTAGAGGAGTTCCAAAAAGGATATAAATTAAAAGATCGAGTAATTCGACCTTCAATGGTGAAGGTGAATGAATAACGAAAAGCTCTAAGCGTGCCCGTTTATCACCTTCAAGCATAGTATGAGTGCTGACAGAAGGTCCTATCATCTTCTAATGGCTTATGATTTGAGGTGATGGCGCCTGGAGCTATACATTAGTTAAGTCTAGGTTATTGTCAATTTAAGGAGGTTTTTATATGAGTAAAATCATCGGTATAGATTTAGGTACTACAAACTCATGTGTTGCTGTTATGGAGGGGGGAGAACCAAAAGTTATCCCTAACCCAGAAGGTAACCGTACAACTCCATCTGTTGTTTCATTTAAAAATGGGGAAAGACAAGTAGGTGAAGTGGCTAAACGTCAGGCTATCACAAATCCTAACACAATCATGTCAATTAAACGTCACATGGGAACAGATTATAAAGTTGAAATTGAAGGTAAGCAATATACACCACAAGAAGTATCTGCGATTCTACTTCAATACTTTAAATCCTATGCAGAAGAATACCTTGGAGAAAAGGTAACAAAAGCTGTAATTACGGTTCCAGCATACTTTAATGATGCTGAGCGTCAAGCAACGAAAGATGCAGGTCGTATCGCTGGTCTAGAAGTTGAACGTATTATTAATGAGCCAACTGCTGCTGCACTTGCATATGGCTTAGATAAAACGGAAGATGATCAAACCATTCTTGTATATGACCTTGGTGGTGGAACATTCGACGTCTCTATTTTAGAACTAGGTGATGGTGTATTCGAAGTTCTATCAACTGCTGGAGATAATCGTCTTGGTGGAGATGACTTTGACCAAGTGATCATCGATTATTTAGTAGATCAATTTAGAAAAGAAAATGGCATTGATCTTTCTAAAGATAAAATGGCATTACAACGTTTAAAAGATGCTGCTGAAAAAGCGAAGAAGGATTTATCTGGTGTAACTTCTACACAAATTTCTCTTCCGTTTATCACTGCAGGAGAAGCTGGTCCGCTTCACTTAGAAGTCAATTTAACACGTGCAAAATTTGAAGAACTTTCTTCAGAACTTGTTGAACGCACAATGGGACCAACTCGTCGCGCACTTCAAGATGCTGGCCTTTCAGCAAGCGATATCGATAAAGTTATTCTTGTTGGTGGATCCACTCGTATTCCAGCTGTTCAAGAAGCAATTAAGAATGAAATTGGAAAAGAACCACATAAAGGAGTAAACCCAGATGAAGTAGTTGCTTTAGGTGCAGCAATTCAAGGAGGAGTACTAACTGGTGACGTTAAAGACGTTGTTCTTTTAGACGTAACTCCATTATCTCTAGGGATTGAAACAATGGGTGGCGTGTTTACACGTTTAATTGATCGTAATACAACAATCCCAACTAGCAAGTCACAAGTATTCTCAACTGCTGCTGATAATCAAACAGCTGTTGATATCCATGTGCTTCAAGGTGAACGTCAAATGGCTGCTGACAACAAAACATTGGGCCGTTTCCAATTAACTGATATTCCACCAGCACCACGCGGTGTTCCACAAATTGAAGTAACATTCGATATCGACAAGAACGGTATTGTAAATGTACGTGCAAAAGATCTAGGTACAAATAAAGAACAAGCAATTACAATCCAATCATCTTCAGGCTTATCTGACGAAGAAGTTGAACGTATGGTACGTGAGGCAGAAGAAAATGCTGAAGCCGACAAAAAACGTAAAGAAGAAGTTGAACTTCGCAATGAAGCAGATCAATTAGTGTTTACAACTGAAAAAACACTTAAAGACTTAGAAGGTAAAGTGGATGCATCTGAGGTTGACAAAGCAAACGAAGCTAAAGATGCTTTAAAACAAGCAATTGAGAAAAACGATCTTGATGAAATCAAAGCGAAGAAAGATGCACTACAAGAAATCGTTCAACAACTTTCAGTGAAACTTTATGAGCAAGCACAAGCAGCACAAGCTGCACAAGGTGCAGAAGGCGCGAGCCAAGATAAAAAAGATGACGATGTTGTAGACGCAGAATTCGAAGAAGTAAAAGACGACAAATAATGGTGTGTCCTGGACGCTAAAGCCAGACATCATTTTGAATTTAATGTAGAAAAAAGTCGAAGTCAGGCCTGTCTTGGCTTTGACTTTTTTTATTCATAGGCATCTAATTTCATAATACAGCGAAAAATTAGATAATTACGAACACTGTTGTATAAACAAGTAATATTGTCTTTTCATAAAAATAAGTGATAAAATGTTCTCTATGTGAATGATGCGGGAGTGGATTTAATGAGTAAAAGAGATTATTATGAGGTCCTCGGGGTTTCGAAAAATGCGAGTAAAGATGAACTAAAAAAAGCATATCGAAAATTATCAAAAAAATATCACCCCGATATCAATAAAGAAGCAGATGCTGCTGAAAAATTTAAGGAAATTACAGAAGCATACGATACATTAACAGATGATAACAAACGTGCTCATTATGATCAATTTGGTCATACAGACCCAAATCAAGGCTTCGGTGGCTTTGGTGGAGGTGCTGATTTTGGTGGTGGCTTTGGTTTCGAAGATATTTTTAGTTCAATTTTTGGTGGTGGAACTAGACGGAGAGACCCTAATGCACCACGTCAAGGGGCAGACTTACAATATACAATGACACTAGATTTTGAAGAAGCTGTATTTGGAAAAGAAACAGACATTGAAATACCAAGAGAAGAAGACTGCTCAACATGTAATGGTTCAGGAGCAAAAGCTGGATCAAAACCTGAAACCTGTTCACACTGCGGTGGTTCAGGTCAAATTAGTGTAGAGCAGAACACTGCTTTTGGCCGTATAGTCAATCGTCGAGTATGTCATCATTGTAGTGGAACTGGTAAGTTTATTAAGAATAAATGCTCTACTTGTTCTGGAACTGGTAAAGTGAAAAAACGCAAGAAGATCCATGTTAAAATTCCTGCTGGAATTGACGATGGTCAACAACTTCGTGTAGCAGGTCAAGGTGAACCAGGAGTCAACGGTGGACCTCCAGGAGACTTATATGTTGTTTTCCACGTTCGGTCCCATGAGTTTTTTGAACGTGATGGCGATGATATTTATTGTGAAATGCCTCTAACTTTTGCACAAGCTGCACTAGGGGACGAAGTTGAGGTGCCAACTTTACATGGTAAAGTAAAACTTAAAATTCCAGCTGGTACACAAACTGGAACAAAATTCCGCCTCCGTGGCAAAGGTGTACCGAATGTACGAGGCTATGGTCAAGGAGACCAACATATTCATGTTCGGGTCATCACTCCAACAAAACTGACAGAAAAGCAAAAGCAATTGCTTCGCGAGTTTACAGAAATGAGTGGAAACGATGTTCCTGATGAACAGCATGATAATTTTTTCGCTAAAGTAAAGCGAGCATTTAAAGGCGAGTAGTAAAAACTTAGGAATAAAGGCGTACAGCGTGTGGCGACTTCTTCATGACCTACTTTCTGTGGGCATATAATCAAGCGCAAATACGTCAAGGTGCAATTGATAATATTGGATTGGAGTTGGTAGGATTGAAATGGTCAGAAATTAGCATTCACACAACACAAGAGGCAGTGGAGCCGGTATCAAATATTCTACATGAAGCAGGTGCCAGTGGAGTAGTCATTGAGGATCCATTTGACTTAACGAAAGAAAGAGAAGATGTGTTTGGTGAGATCTACCAACTTAATCCAGATGATTACCCTGATGAAGGCGTTATTGTAAAAGCATATCTCCCTGTAAATAGCTTTTTAGGGGAAACGATTGAAGAGATAAAAGAAGCAATTAATAACCTTTTACTATTTGATATTGACTTGGGTCATAATCGCATCTCCATTAATGAAGTGCATGAAGAAGAATGGGCTACAGCATGGAAGAAGTATTACCACCCTGTAAAGATATCAGAGCGATTTACAATTGTACCTACATGGGAGGAATACGAGCCTGTTCATAGTGATGAATTAATCATCGAGTTGGATCCAGGGATGGCTTTTGGAACGGGAACTCATCCTACAACCGTTATGAGCATACAAGCTCTCGAACGAACAGTTAAGCATGGAGATACGATTATTGATGTTGGAACGGGCTCGGGCGTATTAAGTATAGCTGCGGCGATGCTCGGAGCAAAGTCTGTCAAAGCTCTTGATTTAGATACAGTGGCAGTTGAAAGTGCAAAACTCAATATTGAACTCAATAAGGTACATGATGTTGTGACTGTCTCTCAAAATAATCTTCTTGATGATGTTGAAGGTCCAGTGGATCTCGTCGTGGCAAATATACTTGCTGAAATCATTGTTCGCTTTACGGATGATGCTGCAAAAATTTTGAAACCTAATGGAGCATTCATTGTTTCAGGTATTATTAATACAAAAAAACAAGAAGTGAAGGATAGTCTTCTAGCATCTGGATTTGTCATTGAAGAAGTACTTGTCATGGAAGATTGGGTATCCATGATTGCTAGAAAGAAAAGTGAATAAGCGAATCTTGCTGCAGGCGGTGGAATAAAAGATGCAACGATATTTCGTCAATCAGATGAATAAGGAAGAGGCCACAATCACAGGTGATGATGTTCACCATATAACACGAGTCATGAGAATGTCAGTTGGAGACCCTATATATTGTTGTTATAATGGAAGGGTAGCACTTTGTGCAATTACTGAAATTACCAATGATACAGTTTTGGCAAATGTTGTAGAATGGGTGGAGAATACAAGCGAACTCCCCATTAAGGTATGTATTGCAAGCGGACTACCAAAAGGGGACAAGCTTGAATATGTAATCCAAAAAGGGACTGAGCTCGGGGCAATTGAGTTTGTCCCTTTTGTTGCGGAACGTTCCATTGTCAAATGGGATGAAAAGAAAGGACATAAAAAGGTAGAACGTTTTGGTAAGATTGCAAAGGAAGCAGCGGAGCAATCTCACCGTGCGACAGTCCCTACTATTACTAAACCTTTATCCTTTCGTGAATTATTGTCCTATAGTAGATCTTATACCTATAAGATCGTAGCGTATGAAGAGGATGCAAAGCGTGGAGAAAGATCGAATCTAGCAAAGGTTTTATCAAAAGCGAAACATGGTGATTCTCTTTTTGTAGTGATTGGCCCCGAAGGTGGTTTAACAGAAATAGAGGTATCCACATTAATTGAAAATGACTTTATTTCCGCAAGCTTTGGTCCTCGAATATTACGAACTGAAACTGCACCGTTATATGTTTTATCTGCTGTGTCATATCATTTTGAATTAGCGAGGTGACAACAATGTCATTAGTTGCATTCCATACATTAGGATGTAAAGTAAACCATTATGAAACAGAGGCCATTTGGCAACTATTTAAAGAGTCTGGATATGAGCGTACTGAATTTGAAAGTACTGCTGATGTATATGTAATTAATACATGTACAGTTACAAATACAGGGGATAAGAAGAGTAGACAGGTCATTCGTAGAGCCATACGAAAAAACCCTGATGCCGTTATTTGTGTTACAGGCTGTTATGCACAAACATCACCTGCAGAAATCATGGCGATTCCTGGGGTTGATATTGTTGTTGGAACACAAGATCGAAAGAAAATGCTTGAATATATCGAGCAATACAAACAAGAACGTACCCCAATTAATGGTGTTGGAAATATTATGAAAACACGTGTATATGAAGAACTGGATGTTCCTGCTTTCACTGATCGTACACGTGCTTCTTTAAAAATCCAAGAAGGTTGTAACAACTTTTGTACATTCTGTATCATTCCATGGGCTCGTGGTCTAATGCGCTCACGTAACCCAGAAGAAGTAATTAAGCAAGCTCAACAGCTTGTGAATGCAGGATATAAAGAGATTGTTCTAACAGGTATTCATACAGGTGGCTATGGTGAAGACATGAAAGATTATAATCTTGCTGCTTTACTCCGCGACCTAGAATCAAAAGTAGTTGGACTAAAAAGAATTCGTATCTCCTCTATTGAGGCTAGTCAAATTACGGATGAAATCATTGAAGTATTAGATCAATCAACAAAGGTTGTTAGGCATCTACATGTACCATTGCAATCTGGTTCAAACACTGTGTTAAAACGAATGAGACGTAAATACACAATGGAGTTCTTTGCTGAACGCCTTACGAAATTACGTAAAGCATTACCAGGATTAGCGATCACTTCAGACGTGATAGTTGGATTCCCTGGCGAAACTGAAGAAGAATTTATGGAAACTTATAACTTCATAAAGGAACATAAGTTTTCAGAATTACACGTCTTCCCTTACTCAAAGAGAACTGGAACACCAGCAGCGAGAATGGAAGACCAAATTGATGAAGAAATAAAAAATGAACGTGTTCACCGATTAATTACGCTTTCTGATCAATTAGCGAAAGAATATGCATCAAACTATGAAGGTGAAGTCTTAGAAGTTATTCCTGAAGAACTAGACAAGGAAGATCCATCAAGCGGTTTATACGTTGGATACACAGACAATTACTTAAAAGTAAAACTAGATGCAACTGAAGAAATGGTCGGAAAAATTGTTAAAGTGAAAATTACAAAAGCTGGATATCCATATAACGAAGGCAAATTTGTAAAGGTTGAAGAGGACCGTCAAATCGAAGAAAAAGCAACAAAAACGACTGCTTAAACATAAAATTATCCAATAGAAGTTAATCCTCTGATTAGCTTCTTTTTTTTATCACATAATATAACTAATTGGTGCTAGTCACCTATAAGCATCAATGTTAAGATATAAGAGGTACGTACAACAGAAAGGAAGTATTACATAATGACAAATATCGCAAAAATGATAGACCATACAGCATTAAAAGCAGATACAACAAAAGCTCAAATTGAAAAACTTTGTGAAGAAGCCAAGGAATATGGCTTTATGTCTGTCTGTGTGAATCCTACATGGGTAGAAACTGCAGCTAGCTTATTAAAAGATTCTGATGTAAAAGTTTGTACTGTAATTGGATTCCCACTAGGAGCAAATACACCGGAAACGAAGGCGTTCGAAACAAGAGATGCGATTGAAAAAGGCGCAACTGAAGTAGATATGGTTATTAATATTGGTGCCTTAAAGGATAAAAATGATGAATTAGTCGAAAGAGATATTCATTCAGTTGTGGAGGCTGCGAAAGGAAAAGCTTTAACAAAAGTAATTATTGAGACATCTCTTCTTACAGAAGAGGAAAAAGTTAGAGCTTGTGAATTGGCAGTTAAAGCAGGAGCGGATTTTGTAAAAACATCAACAGGCTTCTCAACAGGTGGGGCTACTGTGGAAGATATCCGTTTAATGCGTAAAACAGTAGGGCCAGAAATCGGGGTAAAAGCATCTGGTGGAGTACGTGATGTAAAAGGAACACAAGATATGATTGAAGCAGGAGCAACGAGAATTGGTGCAAGTGCTGGCGTTGCAATTGTAAACGGACTAACAGGTTCTTCTGACTATTAAAAACGAATAAGCTGGCCGTAACGGCCAGCTTTTCTTATGCAGTTCGGTGTACCTTTAATATGAAATTTGTCAACACTCCAACAAATGGTAAGAACATGAGTGAAGTAAGAACGTTAAAGATGAAACTAACATGAGCAATTTGAACATCTGGATGTGTGGTTAAAAACATCGCAATTTCACCAAGTAAATTAATAAATGGAAAAAATAAAACGACACCAATCACATTGACCCAAATATGGGCATATGCAGCTAATTTAGCTTCATGTCGACTACCAATGCTTGCAATAAAAGCCGTAATACATGTCCCGATATTTGCACCTAGAAGAAGTGCAATTCCCGCATTTAACGTTAAGAGCTGTTCGTTCATAAACCCCATGATAATTCCAGTAGTCGCTGTGCTAGATTGAATAATAGAGGTTAAAATTGTCCCTACACCTACACCAAAAAGGCCACTTTCGTTTGTTTGTTGAAAGAATGTATGAATTGACGGAAATTCTGAGATGGGTCTAGCGAGTTGTTCAAATCCATTCATTGCTACAAACATACATCCTAACCCAAATAAAAAGGCACCAAAACTAAACACTTGTTGATTTCGTACAAATAAACATAAAAAACCGAGTAGTAGGATCGGAACAATCCAATCAAAAATATCAAAAGTGATCATCTCGGCTGTAAATGTGGTACCTATATTTGTACCAAGTATAATTCCGATAGATTGTTTAAAGGTTAGATATCCCGTTGCAATTAATCCGACAACAAGCACCATTACAGCAGAACTGCTGTGGATGATTGCGGTTATAATCATACCAGTTAATAATCCCTTAACTGGATTATCTGTAAAACGAATCAGCCATGTTTTTAATTTATTCCCAGTAAGGTTATAAAGGCCTGTCCTCATGACAGTCATACCAAATAAAAAAATGGCAATAAAAACAGCAAACAATGAAATTATCTCAATCATGCATTTTCACCCCTATCACATTGTATGGACAAGGTTGCATGAAAATGACTACTTCATCTTTATTTAAGAAGTTTAGCGCACGAATTATAACAAAAAAGATGGCTGCCTTCGCAAATATTGTAGCTCTTACAATATTAGTAGGTAGTTTGAACAGGCTTGCCTGAGCCTCTTCGACCAACTGGGATGCTGCTAAAACTAAACAATAAACCCCAACAAAGAGTGTATTTTAGCTGTAACTCGTCAACTTCGTATTTACTACGGAATCTATAATCCAGCTATTTTAGAGCAGACTTCTTAGTATCTTACACACATGAATTTACGAACGAAGATGTAAATCTTTTTTGAGGGTCTCAACTTGTCCGTTTGATTAAATTGACCTATAGCAACAAACATTCAAAAATGAGAAAAAAATTAGAATAACAGGTGAATATTTAATAAAAACTAGATAAGGATACGCTCTTTCTTAAGTGGCTTTGTGAATTTAAGTTGACCAATAATAATGCATATATTATAATGTCAAAGTACATGTTATTTTTTTTTAGGCGATATTAATTTATCGACACTTTGGGAATTAGAACATGTGTCTTAATTAGATGTTAGTGGTTGTTTTCGGAGGGAGGGAATTAGAATGTCAAAAACGGTCGTTCGTAAAAACGAATCGCTTGAAGATGCTCTTCGCCGCTTCAAACGTACTGTATCAAAATCAGGTACAATTCAAGAAGCTAGAAAGCGCGAATTCTATGAAAAGCCTAGCGTAAAGCGTAAGAAGAAATCTGAAGCTGCTAGAAAGCGTAAATTCTAAAAGAGGGTGTAGTTTTATGAGTCTTCTCGAGCGTTTAAATAATGATATGAAAACAGCGATGAAGAATAAGGAGAAAGATAAGCTTTCTGTTATTCGAATGGTAAAGGCTGCAATTCAAAATGAAGGAATTAAGCAAACCACCGGTGAACTATCAGAAGAAGCAGAACTAACAGTTCTTACTCGTGAATTAAAACAACGTAAAGATTCCCTCCGTGAATTTAGTAACGCTGGTCGTGAAGATCTTGTTAATAAAATTCAAACTGAAATTGAGATATTAGAGGTATACCTTCCAAAACAATTATCCGAAGAGGAACTTGTTGAGATTGTGAAACAGACAGTACAAGAGGTCAATGCTTCTTCAAAGGCTGACATGGGCAAAGTAATGGCTGCAATCATGCCAAAGGTAAAAGGGAAGGCTGACGGCGGTCTTGTAAATAAACTTGTTCAACAGCAATTATCTTAAACAAAGCACCTTACATCGTGTAAGGTGTTTTTCTTTTGAAATAAAAAGCTTGTTGCAACATGAGTAATCTATACCCATCTAGAAGATTACATAGATTTTGGTAAGTAATACCATCATAAAAAATGAATATAATTGCAGGGAAAATGAAACCTCATGCTACACTGAATCGTATTCAATAGTATAGTTATGATTACGATAAAATAAATAGAAAGGAGGAAATACATTGAAAAAAATAAGATTGTTTTTATACCTTTCCATTATACTTTTACCGTTAATTCTCACATTAACGCCAAATAAAAGCTATGGTACAGCTGACCAAGTAGTTTATATCATTCCTTTGGAAGATACTGTCGAAAAAGGATTAAGTGCTTTTATTGACCGATCGCTTACAGATGCAGAAGAAAAAGGGGCAGATATCATTATTCTCGAAATCAATACCCCAGGTGGGGCAGTTGATGCTGCAACTAAAATTGGAAAACGTATCCAGGATACGACGATTCCGACTGTTGCTTTCATCAATAACGATGCCATCTCAGCAGGTGCTTTTATCGCATTAAATGCAGAAAAAATATATATGTCTGAGGATGGGAGAATGGGTGCTGCTGGAATTATTGATCAAGCAGGAAATACAGCTGATGAAAAAGCTGTTTCTTACTGGCTGTCTGCGATGAAGGGTGCAGCAGAAAATAATGGTCGAGATCCCATTTATGCTTTGGCAATGGCGGACAAAGAGATTGACCTTCCAGAACTAGGGGCTGAAAAAGGTAAGTACCTCACATTGACTGCTAGTCAGGCCATCGAGGTGAACTATGCTGAAGGAATTGTAAAGAATAGAGCGGATCTATTAAAGACACTGGGATATGAAAAAGCTGTTATTGAAGAGGCAGAGGTAAGCTTTGCTGAAAAAATTGCGCGTTTTATCACAAATCCAATAGTGGTACCCATATTATTATCTATTGGTAGCTTAGGTTTAGTTGTTGAATTGTATTCACCTGGATTTGGCATTCCTGGTATAATGGGAATATCGGCCTTATTGCTCTTCTTCTACGGTCATTTAGTGGCAGGATTAGCTGGAATGGAATCGATAATCTTGTTTGTTGTGGGAATTGTATTGATATTATTGGAGTTTGTATTACCAGGGGGGATCATAGGCTTGATAGGTTTAGGAGCTGTATTAACAAGCTTTTTCATGGCGGGAAGCAGTGTATGGCTTATTGGTACCTCATTATTAATTGCATTAGTAGCGACAATCGTTGTATCAATCATATTAATAAAGGTATTCGGTAAGAAATTACATGCCTTTAAAAAGATTATTCTTTTTGATTCTACTAATACCGAAAGTGGGTATGTATCCAATAAGAATCGAGAAGATTTACTTGGTAAACAAGGAATTGCTTTCACTACATTAAGGCCATCAGGAACAGCTATTATTAATGGTGAAAGACTTGATGTGGTAACAGAAGGGAATTATATTGCCAAAGATTCAAAAATTGAAGTGGTCAAAACAGAAGGATCTCGAATTGTCGTTCGAGTTGTCTCTGAAGATTGATAAAGTGATACTCATTTAGTGAGGGGAAAAGGAAGTGCTCGTGCAGATGTTTGGAACAGGATGTCGAGCTCTTAGTCTACTTCATCCCGCTAAATATCAGTTATAGCTACATATTTGTGTTCACATTGACTTTGAAACTAGATGTATTCCGCTTAGTCTTTGTTCTTAAATTCAGGCTCTTACTGGCAGTTGAATCCTGCATCCCTTGACAAGCGTCGATAAGGGAGGTCTGGCTGCCGGTTTCGCTATATAAATAATAAAATGATGTAGGAGGAAATTTAGTATGCCAACAGGTATGATAACAATTCTAATATTAGTGGCACTGGGTATTATCTTATTAGCAGTAATTTTTACATTCGTACCAGTAACACTTTGGATTTCAGCTTTAGCAGCTGGTGTCCGCGTAAGCATCTTTACTTTAATTGGGATGAGATTACGTAGGGTTATCCCGAACCGTGTTATTATCCCATTAATTAAAGCGCAAAAGGCGGGATTAAATCTTAGTACAAACCAACTTGAGAGTCATTATTTAGCAGGTGGTAATGTTGACCGTGTTGTAAATGCGTTAATCGCAGCACAACGTGCAAACATCGATTTAACCTTTGAAAGGGCGGCGGCAATCGATTTAGCGGGTCGTGACGTGTTAGAAGCTGTCCAAATGAGTGTTAACCCTAAAGTTATCGAAACACCGTTCATTTCAGGTGTTGCGATGGATGGAATTGAAGTAAAAGCAAAAACTCGTATCACTGTTCGTGCCAATATTGACCGTTTAGTCGGGGGTGCAGGGGAAGATACAGTTATTGCCCGTGTTGGTGAAGGTATTGTAAGTACAATCGGTTCACAAATGGACCACAAAAAAGTTCTTGAAAATCCTGATATGATTTCTCAAACTGTTTTAGCTAAAGGTCTTGATGCAGGTACTGCATTTGAAATCCTATCTATTGATATTGCAGATATTGATATCGGTAGAAACATAGGTGCGGTGCTTCAAACGGACCAAGCTGAAGCTGACAAGAAAATTGCTCAAGCGAAGGCTGAAGAACGTCGTGCAATGGCTGTTGCTAGTGAACAAGAAATGCGCGCCCGTGTAGAAGAAATGAAAGCGAAAGTTGTGGAAGCTGAGGCTGAAGTTCCGCTTGCAATGGCAGAAGCATTACGTTCAGGTAACCTAGGTGTACTTGACTATACAAACCTAAAAAATATAATGGCTGATACTGACATGAGAGATTCAATTGGTAAAAGTGCGAAAGATCATGATGATGATCAACAATAATAAAGGTAAATAAACCTCAAAACTTGAAAGGAGGTTTACATGATGGAATTACCTATACAAGGGTTGATTGACTTCTTAATGGCAAATGCCTGGCTAGTTATTATCATAATCGGTTTTATTTTAAATACGTTTAGACGATTTAATAGTGGAGAGTCTGAGCCGACTACACCTGTGCCAATGCCTAAGCCTTTTAACCCATTTGATCAGGATCCTAAAACAGAAAAAGACCAACATCAGGTGGAAACGAAGTATGAAAATGCAGAGTTAGAACAAGGTGAGGGTACTGATTCCCATTTACCAAACCCGTTTTATGACCGGTTCCGTGAGCTTCAAGAACAGGGTACGTATAGTGAAACGGAAAGGAAGGAAGAAGAACCTGTCCTTACTGTTATTAAGCCTACTGATTCATCGGAAAGAAAGGCTGTAAAAACATTCACAAAAAATAAGGTAGTTGAAGGAATTATTTGGTCTGAAATTCTGGGTCCACCTAGGGCGAAAAAACCATACCAAATAAGGCGCTAAGCTTTATAAAAAAGTTCTATGAACCCCTTTTCACTCATAAACAT
The DNA here is from genome assembly GCF_964021195.1 of Bacillus nitroreducens. NCBI lineage: Bacteria > Bacillati > Bacillota > Bacilli > Caryophanales > Bacillaceae > Bacillus > Bacillus nitroreducens. The sequence goes on from NZ_CAXHYI020000003.1 coordinate 2,440,492, forward strand.
GAGATGAAAGGGGGTTCTTTGTTATGCCTAAAAATTTGGGACACCGCATGAAAAGATGGATCACAAACAAGATGGAACTTCCTGCTGACGTAATGATGGATCTTCCGAGAATAACTATGATTGGACAATTGCATATATACATAGAAAATCATCGAGGATTATTAACCTTTTCAGATAAAGAGGTAAGGCTGTTACTGAAACAAGGACAACTTCTAATTAAAGGAAATGCCTTTGTAATCAAAACCATTTTACCTGAGGAGATAATGCTCGAGGGAAGAATTGAACATGTACAATATATCGAGAACTGAATTGAATCGGTAGGGGGATAAAAATGAAGAACCATTGGATGCACATTTTTAGTGGTAGTGTGAAGGTCGTTATCACAGGCAAAGGGACCGAGAGATTTATTAATGAATGTGTAAGGCAAGGAATTGTTGTGTGGAATGTAAAGAAGCCAGGTACACAAGCCCTGAGCTTCTCTATGTATTTAAAGGATATAAAAAAAATTAGGAAAGTTGTCCGCAAGAATGAGTGTAAACTTCGTTTCATAGGGAAAAAAGGTGTACCGTTCCTAGTACAGAAGGCGTTATACAATAGCGGGTTCTTAATTGGAGCGATTTCATTTTTTATCATCGTTACCATACTGTCAAATATGGTATGGGGGATTGAGGTAAAAGGAGCTAAACCTGAAACTGAGCATTTAATCATTAAAGAACTGAAAAAACTTGGAGTCGAAAAAGGGAAACTCCAATTCTTTATAGAAGATAATGAATCCTTGCAGAGACATTTAGAGGAAGCAATTAACGATATTACATGGATTGGTGTGGAGTTAAATGGGACGACCTATCACTTTGAGGTTGTCGAAAAGAACCAACCGGAGCCTCCAGAACAGTTCAGTCCACGAGACTTGGTAGCAAATAAAACAGCGATCGTAAAGAAATTAATCGTTGAAGAAGGAAAACCAGTTGTCGGCGAAAATGATTTTGTCAAAAAGGGAGATTTATTAGTTACAGGCAAGATTGGGAAAGAGGGGGAAGAAATTTTTGTACCCGCACGCGGAAAAATTTTTGGTGAAACATGGTACAAGGTTGAGGTAAGGAAAGAAATTTCCACGAATCTTGATGTTCTAACTGGGGAAAATAAACAAAAGCATTACATTTCTATAGGACATGTACGTATTCCTGTTTGGGGATTTGGAAAGATTGAATATAAGGAATATAAAATTGAATTTAATAAGCGGCATGTGAAATTTTTTAATTGGGAACTTCCGATCGCGTATGAAAATGAAACGATAAGAGAAAGTGAAGAAATTACTAAAAAGTTAACGGAAAAAGAAGCCATTGAAGAGGCTAAAAATATCGGACGGAAAGAACTAGAACAAGGTTTGGGCAGCGATGCTGAAATTATAGAGGAAAAAGTTTTGCGTCAATCGATTAACAATGGTAAAGTGGAATTGGAAATAAAATATAATGTAATTGAGAATATCGTTACAACGATACCATTAGTTCAAGGAGACTAAAGGATGTCCGAAGATTTAGTAATGAGTAAACACCAATTAGAAAATCCAAATGAAGCACTTGTTTTGTTTGGTAACAATGACCTTCATCTGAAAAGGATGGAAGAGGAATTAAATGTTTCAATTATCACTAGAGGTGAAGCACTTCATGTGTCAGGAGAATCAACAAATGTACAACTTGTTGAGGAAATCCTTGATAAGCTACTCGGTGTGATTCGAAAAGGGATACAAGTAAACGAACGTGATGTTATTTACTGTATTCAAATGGCGAAGACTGGTAAATTGGATTCGTTTGAAGAACTATATGATGAAGAAATAACAAAAACCGCAAAGGGAAAATCCATTCGTGTTAAAACACATGGGCAACGCCAATATGTTGCTGCCATTAAACGACATGATTTAGTTTTTGGAATTGGGCCAGCAGGTACTGGGAAAACCTATTTGGCAGTTGTTATGGCTGTAAACGCATTAAAAAATGGACAGGTCAAACGAATTATCTTGACTCGTCCAGCAGTTGAAGCCGGAGAGAGTTTAGGATTTTTACCTGGTGATTTAAAAGAAAAGGTTGATCCGTATTTAAGACCTTTGTATGACGGCTTACACGATGTACTTGGAGTTGAACATACGGAACGTTTAATTGAACGAGGAACAATTGAAATTGCGCCACTAGCTTATATGAGGGGACGTACATTAGATGATGCCTTTGTCATTTTAGATGAAGCACAAAACACGACAATTGCTCAAATGAAGATGTTTTTGACACGTCTTGGGTTTGGGTCGAAAATGGTCATTACTGGAGATATATCGCAAATTGATTTACCTAAAGGGGTAAAATCAGGAGTGCATGAGGCCATAAATGTTCTGAAGGATGTTCATGGTTCTGCATTTATCTACTTAGAACAATCTGATGTAGTCCGACACCCGCTTGTAGCTCGCATAATTGAAGCGTATGAAAAAAGCGAAGCTGGACAATCATGAGAAGACCCATATGAAAATGGGTCTTTTTTATCATTATAGGAACTGGTAAAATAAACCTTAGAAAAGGAGGTCTAAAGATATGAGGAGACAGTTTAAACTTGCAACTAAATTTTCTGATATAAAAAGTTACCAATACCTACATATAGTCATTTACATCCTCCTTGCGGGAATTATGTTTTTAGTTATGTATAGTAATGTCAAACCAGATGTTTTACATATTGAAGCGCTAAAACCGTCTGAACAGACGATTCGCTCACCCTTGACAATTGAAGACAAAGTCGCCACCAAAGCAAAACAAGATGCCGCTGTAAAAGAACTTGAAGATGTTTTCAGTCTTAAAACAGAGTACGCAGACAATCAAGTTGACCTTGTGATTTCGATATTTGATTCGATTGAAGAAACAAATAATGAAGCATCAGAACTTTATAATACGAGCGTTAAAGAATGGGAGAGTCTAGCAGAAGAAGATCGAGGAGAAGAACCTAAGCAGCCTACAGCAACAGAAAAATTACAAGAACTAAAGAAAAAGCTACCAAAAGATTTGACGGATCGGATCCCTGATGATGTTTTTACTGCTTTATTGTCAGCTACTCCAAACCAATTATCTCGAGCAAAGGATATGGTCATAACAGCGGTTAATAATATAATGAATACAAGGATTCCAGCCTCTGAAGTGGAAAATGCTAAAAATAAGGTAGTGGAGGAATTGGGATACTCTAGTGTCGATGCCGCTCTTCATGAACCAATGCGCGAAATGGCACGTTTTGCTGTCGTTCAAAATGTATATTTTGATGTGGAGGCAACTGAAGAAAAGCGACAACAAGCTATTGAAGCAGTAGAACCAGTTAAAATTCTGCAAGGACAAATTATTGTGGAGGAAGGCCACTTAATTACGAGGGATATTTATCGCCAACTTGAACTATTGGGGATGACGAGTACCAATAACCCAATTCAACCGTATATTGGCTTGACCATGATTATTCTACTTTTACTTACAGGAATTATTTATCACTTCCACAGTGGCATGATTCCAACTGATCGTCATCGAAATATCTATTTATTGATCTTTGCAATTACCTTTACTATCACTATTCTATTAATGAAGGGTATCAGTTTATTCCAAAAAATTGATTATTCTGATATAGGATATATTGTTCCAGTTGCTATGGGTGCAATGTTAATAAAATTATTGATTAATGAAAAGGTTGCTATTCTCTCTGGCATGATTTTTGCCGTTTGTGGGAGTCTTATCTTTAATGAAGGGATAACGGGAACGCTTAATTTCTCAGCTGGCTTATACTTCTTGTTTGGATCTTTAGCTTCAATACTTTTTTTAAGTAAACACAACCGGAGAGGAAAAATTCTACAAGCAGGTCTTTTTGTAGCATTAATCAATATTTTAGTGATTTTTTCAATTATGCTACTACAAAATGGTAGTTATTCGAGTTTAGACTATGGTTCATCGATTATTATGGCAGTAATATCTGGTATAATTGCAGCGGTTTTAACGATAGGTCTATTACCATTTTTTGAAGCAGGATTTAGTATTTTATCCACTATGAAATTAATCGAATTATCGAATCCGAACCACCCATTATTGCGTAAAATATTAACGGAGGCTCCAGGCACATACCATCATAGTGTTATGGTTGCTAATTTGTCTGAGTCAGCTTGCGAGTCGATTGGGGCTAATGGTTTATTAGCAAGAGTGTCTTCTTACTATCATGACATTGGAAAGACGAAACGCCCGCATTTCTTTATTGAGAATCAGATGAATATTGAAAATCCTCACGATAAAATTGCACCACAATTAAGCAAAACAATCATTACAGCACATGCTACAGATGGTGCGGACTACTTGAGGAAATATAAGATGCCAAAAGAAATTGTGGACATAGCGGAGCAGCATCATGGAACCACATTATTAAAATATTTTTACCATAAAGCGAAGCAACAAAGTGACCGTGAAATATTAGAATCTGATTTTAGATATGAGGGACCTAAGGCACAAACAAAGGAAGCAGCAGTGATAGGAATTGCAGATAGTGTTGAGGCTGCGGTGAGGTCCCTATCAAACCCGACCCCACAAAAAATCGAGTCACTTGTCAATAGTATAATTGTAGATCGCTTGCAGGATGGGCAATTTGATGAATGTGATATCACACTAAAAGAGCTAGATACTGTTGCAAAAACACTTTGTGAATCACTAAAAGGGATCTTCCATTCAAGAATTGAATATCCTGCTGAGACAACTAAACAGAAGGTGAAAGAAGCTTGAAACTAGAAATTGATTTTAATGATGAAATTGGAGAAATTAAAGAAGAAGAACAGACAATGGTAAAGGAGCTTTTATTATTAGCTGCTGAAACAGAAGATGTGAAGGAAGGTTCAGAGGTTTCAGTTACCTTTGTAGACAATGAACGGATACAAGAAATAAATAGAGAGTATCGTGATAAAGATCAACCAACAGATGTTATATCCTTTGCGATGGAAGAAATGGGCGAAGGGGAAATGGCCATCATTGGTGACGATATTCCCAAGTTACTTGGAGATATTATCATTTCAATTCCAAGAGCAAGGGAACAAGCGGAGGAGTATGGTCATTCCTTCGCTAGGGAATTAGGCTTTCTTGCTGTCCATGGTTTTCTCCATTTACTGGGGTATGACCATATGACAAAAGAGGATGAGGAAAAAATGTTTACAAGACAAAATAAAATTCTAGAGGCCTATGGACTTGAAAGATAAACAAATGGGTGAATGGTCACGATTTATTAAAAGTTTTTCGTATGCATTTATGGGATTGCGAGGTGCATTTTTTTCAGAACGGAATTTTCGTATTCATGTTATCGTTTCTGTTTTGGTCGTGAGCTCTGGTTTCTTTTTTCAAATCACAAAGGTAGAATGGTTAATAATTCTCCTTGTAGTTGGCGGGATGTTTTCAATTGAATTAGTGAATACTGCCATTGAGAAAGTTGTGGATTTAGTCACGAGTGAGTATCATCCATTGGCTAAAAAAGCAAAAGACATTGCAGCTGGGGCTGTATTAATATATGCAATTTTATCTGTTATAGTAGGTTTGATTATTTTTCTACCTTATTTAAAGGGATTGATATAAAGAAAATTCTTATAATTATGTAACAAATGAATCAAACCCATGAATTTACGAGTGATTTTAGGTAAAATAAAAATACACTTCCGTACTAGGATATGCAGAAAGGAAGAAGAAATTGAAAAAAGAGGAACTAATCAACGAAGCGAAAAAAGCAAGAGAACGAGCTTACGTTCCGTATTCGAACTATAAAGTTGGAGCTGCCCTATTAACCAAAGATGGTAAGGTATATCACGGATGTAATATTGAAAATGCTGCATACAGTGTTACCAATTGTGCTGAAAGAACAGCGCTTTTTAAAGCTGTTTCAGAAGGAGATAAGGAATTTGCAGCCATTGCAGTCGTGGCAGATTCTGATCGGCCTGTGCCTCCATGTGGATCGTGTCGTCAAGTCATTTCAGAGCTCTGTGGAACGGATACAGTTATCTATTTATCAAATCTTAAAGGTGATGTACAAGAATTAACAATCGAAGCGTTATTACCTGGGGCATTTACAACGGAGGATTTACATGGAAAATAAAGGATATAAGTCTGGCTTTGTTTCAATTATTGGAAGACCGAATGTTGGAAAATCGACATTTTTAAATCATGTTGTTGGTCAAAAAATTGCAATTATGAGTGATAAACCACAAACTACACGCAATAAGGTGCAAGGGGTTTATACAGAAGAGCATTCACAAATTATTTTTATAGATACACCAGGGATTCATAAACCAAAGCATAAGCTTGGTGATTTTATGATGAAGGTTGCTCAAAATACACTTAGGGAAGTCGATTTAGTATTATTTATGATCAATGCCGAAGAAGGATATGGACGTGGCGATGAGTTTATTATCGAACGACTTAAAAATATAGAGACACCAGTTTTTCTAGTCGTTAATAAGATAGACCAAATACACCCTGATCGATTACTAGAATTAATCGAACAGTACAAGGAGCTTTATCCATTTAAGGAGATTGTTCCAATTTCGGCACTGCAAGGAACGAATACAAACAGATTAGTTGACCAGATTAAAATATATTTACCAGAGGGACCACAATACTACCCTGCAGACCAAGTGACGGATCATCCTGAGCGATTTATTATTACTGAGTTAATACGAGAAAAAGTTCTACACTTAACAAGGGAAGAAATTCCTCATTCCATTGCGGTAGTCATGGACTCTTTGGAAAGAAGAGAAGGTGGCAATACGGTCTACGTAGGTGCCACAATCATAGTTGAACGAAATTCTCAAAAGGGAATTATCATAGGAAAACAAGGGAGCATGCTTAAGGAAGTTGGAAAACGGGCAAGGGCAGATATTGAAGCCTTGCTAGGATCAAAGGTCTTTCTCGAACTTTGGGTAAAAGTCCAAAAAGACTGGCGCAATAAAATGTCCCAGCTACGCGATTTTGGGTTTAGAGAAGACGAATATTAATGATCTAAAAGCGGGAAAACCTCGCTTTTGGATTTGATTCATAAAAATTCATGGATTAGCAAAATTTATGTAACATGTTTTTTAGGATTTTCGGTCAAGATATTCTTACAAGTGAATGATAATTGGAGTCATCTTTGCTAGTTAAAATTACAAAAAAGGTGGGGTTACTATGTTAGATTTTACCTGGAAAGTGTTTAGTCAAACAGGTAATGTTGATACGTATCTTCTTTTTAAGGAAATGGAACAAGAGAAGACCGAGAGACCCGATTCACAAAATGAGGAGCTAGCAGAAATAGATTTTCCGATTACTTGACCATCCTAAAAAGTGTTCTAGACTTTTTTAAGAACGTATTATATTCGTAACAATGGTAATTGGTTGCCTTGTTGCCAATGGATGGTGACAAAATGTGCTACAAAAATGCGAAGGTATTATCATAAGAACAAGTGATTATGGTGAAACAAATAAAATCGTTACTTTGTATACCCGTGAATCGGGAAAAATTGGGGTAATGGCAAGAGGCGCTAAAAAACCAAGTAGTCGCCTAGCTGCCATTACCCAAGTCTTTACATATGGACAATTTTTAGTTCAAAAGTCGTCTGGTTTAGGTGTGTTACAGCAGGGCGATACCATTTCAACTTTTCGATCTATTAAAGAGGATATATTCCTAACCGCTTACGCGTCTTATGTAATTGAGTTAACTGATAAGTGTACAGAAGAAAAAAGAGCCAATCCATTTCTTTTCGAGCTGCTTTATCAAACATTGAATTACCTAAATGAAGGATATGATCCAGATATTCTCTTGAATATTTACGAGCTTAAAATGCTTCCATTACTCGGGCTGTATCCAAGACTTGATGAATGTTCGATATGTAAAAATACAGAGGGTGAATTTGCCTTTTCAATTAGAGAGGGTGGTCTTCTTTGTCATCGCTGTTATGAAAAAGAGCCCTATCATCTAAAAGTCTCACAAGCTACAATACGACTATTGCGCTTGTTTTATTATTTCGATTTAAACCGGTTAGGAAAAATTGCTGTTAAAGATGATACAAAAAAGGAATTAAAGATGGTAATCAATATGTATTACGAGGAATATTCAGGATTGTATCTAAAATCGAAGCGTTTTTTAGATCAACTTGAAAATTTCCGACCATCATGAGTGTCGCCTCTTGACACCGTTGTATTTTTGGATTATAGTGCAATTAAAATTAAGTTCAATTAGAACATAGTTTATATAGCGCACGGTGAAGGAAAGTAGTACTTATTATAGAGTGTGTTTAAGAAGAGATAAAAAGGACTAAGGAATTATATGTGTCATATTTTCTCCCTTTTTTAAACATCCTCTTTATTCATAAAAGCGAACCTAGGACGGTGTGAGCTAGGGTATGAATAGGTAAGGAAGGCGTTCCAGAGTGTATTACATGAAAGAGGCAAAGACCCTATAATTGGGCACTTTGCAAATAGGGTGGAACCGCGGGTAAACTCTCGTCCCTATGTCTACAATTAGGCATAGAGGAGGGGAGTTTTTTTAGTTTTTGTTCTACTCGTTTTTTAAATTCCAGCTGCAGCGCCTAGCCCATCGACGTCATAAGCTAATCCGTCAAGAAGGTCAAAGAACTCGTCTTTAGCCGTATCATCTTATGATTGTCGGGGCTAAAACAAGGCGCTTCCGCGTTATAATTTTTGGAGGTGCTAGTTTAATGAACATACAAGAAATGATATTAACCTTACAAAAGCATTGGTCAGATCAGGGATGTATTCTAATGCAGGCATATGATGTTGAAAAAGGTGCAGGTACAATGAGCCCCTACACATTCTTAAGAAGTCTGGGCCCTGAGCCATGGAATGTGGCATATGTAGAGCCTTCAAGAAGACCAGTAGATGGGCGTTACGGTGAAAACCCAAATCGTCTTTATCAACACCATCAATTTCAAGTTATCATGAAGCCATCACCTGATAATATTCAGGAGCTTTATCTTGATTCGTTAAAAGCATTAGGAATCAATCCGTTAGAGCATGATATTCGCTTTGTTGAGGATAACTGGGAGGCCCCAACACTAGGAGCAGCAGGTCTAGGTTGGGAAGTATGGCTTGACGGAATGGAGGTAACTCAATTTACCTATTTCCAACAAGTTGGTGGTATTGAGTGTAAACCAGTTTCTGTTGAAATCACATATGGAATTGAACGATTAGCTTCCTACATTCAGGATAAAGAAAATGTATTTGATCTTGAGTGGACAAAGGGCTTTACAGTTCGTGATATCTTCCACCAGCCTGAATATGAACATTCAAAATATACATTTGAGACATCTGATACAGAAATGCTGTTTAATTTATTTAGTATTTATGAAAAGGAAGCACATCGTCAAATGGACGAAGGCCTTGTTCATCCAGCTTATGACTATGTTCTAAAATGTTCACATACTTTCAATCAATTAGATGCTCGGGGAGCCATCTCCGTTACAGAACGAACAGGTTATATTGGCAGGGTGCGTAATCTGGCTCGTAAAGTAGCCAAAACGTTTTATGAGGAGCGGGAAAAACTAGGCTTCCCAATGCTGAAGGCAAAAGGAGACGATCTATCATGAGTAAACGAGATTTATTGATTGAAATAGGATTAGAGGAGATGCCAGCAAGGTTTGTAACAGATGCAATGAATCAGCTATCTGATAAGGTTTCAAACTGGTTGTTGGAACATAATATCTCATTTGAGCAGGTAGAACGTTTTTCCTCACCACGAAGATTAGCGGTTCTTGTTCATGAAGTTGATGAAAAACAAAAGGATGTAGAGCTAGAAGCAAAAGGTCCAGCAAAAAAAATCGCCTTAGATGAAGACGGTAATTGGACAAAAGCTGCAATTGGCTTTACAAGAGGACAAGGTGCCTCTGTAGAAGATATCTTTTTTAAAGAAATAAATGGTGTAGAATATGCTCATATTAATAAATTTATTAAAGGTCAAGAAACAAAAGAAATTTTAGGTGAACTTGAAGATGTTATAACGCATTTATCCTTCCCTAAAAACATGCGTTGGGGTAATAAAGAGCTTCGCTATGTTCGACCAATTCAATGGATAGTAGCACTATTTGGGGAAGAGATTATCCCCCTAACAATCACAAATGTAGCTTCAAGTAACAAAACATGGGGACATCGTTTCTTAGGGAATCAGGTCGAGATTTCTTCTCCAAAGGATTATGAAAAAGTTCTTATGTCTGAGCATGTCATTGCTGATTATCTTGAGCGTAAAGAAGCAATTGTCAACCAAATTAAAATTCTTGAGGATGATAACAACTGGGAAGTGCCAATTGATGCTAGTTTACTTGAAGAGGTAACGAATCTAGTTGAATATCCAACAGCATTCTTTGGAAAATACGAAAAAGAATTTCTAACGTTACCAGAAGAAGTGTTGATCACTAGTATGAGAGAGCATCAACGTTATTTCCCAGTCAAAGATAAAAATGGAGCTCTCCTGCCTTATTTTGTAGCGATACGTAATGGTGACCATAATCATCTTGATACAGTTGCAAGAGGTAACGAAAAGGTACTTCGTGCGCGTTTATCAGATGCAGATTTCTTCTATAAGGAAGACCAAAAATTAAACATTGACCACCTTGTACAAAAGCTTGATAAAGTGATTTATCATGAAGAAATCGGCTCCATTGGTGACAAGATTAGAAGGATTCAACAAATCACGAATCACCTTTCTGACCTACTTGGTATCGATAGCGAAACCAAAGAAAAAGCAAGTAGAGCTGCTGAAATTTGCAAATTTGACCTAGTGACAAACATGGTTTATGAATTCCCTGAACTCCAAGGAGTAATGGGTGAACGTTATGCACGTTTAAGTGGTGAAGACAAACAAGTTGCTGTTGCGATCAATGAGCATTATATGCCTAGACATGCTGATGACGAAAGTCCAGCATCAACAATTGGGGCTATTATTAGTCTTGCAGACAAGCTTGATACGATTGTCGGATGTTTCTCAATTGGGATTATACCTACAGGATCACAGGATCCATATGCGCTACGCCGCATGGCATCAGGTGTTGTTCAAATCTTGCTTGATAAAGGCTGGGACATTAGCCTGGAAGAGGTATTTGATTTCGTCTTACAATTATTTGTTGAACCAAATATTGCGAAGCTAGGAAAACAAGAAATTGAAAAAGAACTTGTTCAATTCTTTAAATTACGAATTAAGCATGAACTAAACAGTAGAAACATCCGTTATGATATTATTGATGCGGTTCTCGGTTCGAACATTGGAAATGTTGGTCTTATTATCAAGAAGGCAGAAGTACTTGAAGATAATAAAGATAAGGAAGATTTTAAACCAACGATCGAGTCATTAAGTAGGGTATTAAATATCGCGAAAAAAGGGAACAAAGCTGAAGTTGATCCGAGCCTATTCGAGTCTGATGAGGAAAAATACCTATTTGAAAAGGTTACAGAACTTGAGCCTAAGCTCAACGAAAGTATGAAGCAGCATGACGTAGCAGAAGCATTTCGATTGCTTGCTTCATTGAGAGAATATATTGATAATTATTTCGATAATACAATGGTTATGGCGGATGATGAAGCTATAAAAAGAAACCGACTTGCACAAATGGTACAATTAGCAACTATGATTTCTCAAATCGGAGATATGAATGCGATACTTGTAAAGTAAAAATTAATTTCACTGGGAGACAAGCATGGACCAGAGTAGCGCTTATATCTTAACATGAAAAAACTAGGAGTATTTTTGCTCCTAGTCTTTTTATAATCTGTGCGGAAATGAATTAAATAGTATATAATAATTTTAATTAGTATAACCTTATTAAAACATTTTGCGATATATGGGTTTATGAAAATTATAGATTTTAGGAATGGTGGTGAGTACAATAGAACTAAACAAGCGCCAAGAACAAATTGTGCAAATTGTAAAGGACAATGGTCCGATTACTGGGGAAGCGATTGCAGATCGTTTAAAATTAACAAGAGCAACCCTTAGACCCGATCTTGCAATTCTAACAATGGCTGGATATCTTGAAGCTAGGCCACGTGTCGGTTATTTCTACACGGGAAAGACTGGCCAGCAATTACTTGCGGATAAGATAAAAAAAATCAAAGTAAGGGATTATCAATCCATTCCGGTTGTAATAAATGAGAGTATTTCCGTTTATGATGCAATCGTAACGATGTTTTTAGAAGATGTTGGTACACTTTTTGTAGTGGATAAATCTTCTCTATTAGTCGGTGTCTTATCAAGAAAAGATTTACTGCGTGCAAGCCTTGGAAATCAAGACTTAAAATCTATTCCCGTTACAATCATTATGACACGCATGCCTAATATTACAACGTGTGAAAAAGATGAGCTTTTACTAGATGTAGCTCATAAATTGATTGAAAAGCAAATTGACGCATTGCCTGTTGTTAAGCAAACGGAAAAGGGTATTGAAGTTATTGGGAGAATCACTAAGACAAATATGACAAAAGCCTTAGTCGCTCTTGGTGGCGATGAAATCCTCTAAGGCAGACTGAATCGTAAGGAGATGGGAAAACAGATGGTTAATCGTATCGTATACGTAGTATCAGACTCGGTTGGGGAAACAGCAGAATTAGTTGTAAAAGCAGCTGTAAGTCAATTTAATGGTTCGCACACTGAGATTAAACGCATTCCATATGTTGAAGACACAGCTACACTATCAGAAGTCGTTGCACTTGCGAAACTTAATAATGCCATTATTGCTTTTACCTTGGTTGTACCTGAATTAAGAGATTTTCTCGTGCAAGAAGCAACTCGTGAAGGGGTTATTGTAAATGATATTCTCGGCCCACTCATTGAAAAGATGTCTGGTATATATGAAAGTAGCCCTAGATATGAAGCAGGTCTAGTAAGAAAACTGGATGAAGATTATTTTAAAAAAATCGAGGCAATTGAATTTGCTGTTAAATACGATGATGGTCGAGATCCAAGAGGTATTCTACGTGCAGACATCATCCTAATAGGTGTTTCAAGAACTTCAAAAACACCTTTATCTCAATATCTTGCACACAAACGATACAAAGTTGCAAACGTACCGATCGTTCCTGAAGTAGACCCACCAGAAGAACTTTTTAAAGTATCACCGAATAAATGCTTTGGATTGGAAATTAGTCCAGAGAAATTAAATCATATTAGAAGAGAAAGATTAAAATCATTAGGTCTAGATGACCAAGCAATTTATGCAAATATCAACCGAATTAAAGAAGAACTTGATCACTTTGAGTCTATCGTGACAAAAATTGGTTGTGAAGTTATAGATGTTTCCAATAAAGCTGTTGAAGAAACCGCAAATATCATCCTTAATCGAATCAATAAACGAACAACAAACTAGTCTTCATCATACATACTCATAAATACTGAGTAAACATATGAAAACATATCTAATAAAGATATGTTTTTTTAATGGAACTTTAGAGAGTTTTATATTATAATTAAAAATTGTGATAAAAATACATATTTTTAGGTTTAGAGTTCGATTGGATAGAATAAACTAAGTATTGAAGGTTGTCAAGGGTAAGTTGTGTAAATGGGTGAATTATTTTTCGACATATAATTCTTGATTCAATATTTATCTTGTAAAAAGGCGGGAACATGACAGTTCTTATCCCTCACCTAAAGATAAGGTCTTCACACAGATTCTTGATTAATAATCAAAACTTTTAGCTCAAAAAGAAGGATTCTTTGGAGTGATGTAGAATAGAGAAATATGACGAAAAAAAGAATAAAATATTTGTTGATGCTGATGCATGTCCAGTCAAGGAAGAAATACTTTCCATAGCAGGTACATATAATATCAATGTTGTGTTTGTAGCATCATATGCCCATGTTATGTCAAATCCAATGGGTGGTAAATGGGTGTATGTAGATGAAGAAAAAGAGGCGGCAGATCTTTATATAATGAATCACGCAAAAAAAAATGACATCGTCATTACCCAGGATACTGGCCTAGCAAGTATTTTAGTAAATCGAGGCGTAATTTCTATATCACCCCGTTGCAAAGTGTTTAAAGAAGAGGACATGGAGCAAATCCTCCATATGCGCTTTTTATCTGCCAAGGAAAGGCGAAGCGGGAACTATGCAAAAGGACCAAAACCTTTTACTGATGATGACAGACAGCATTTTATTAAAATTTTTAAAGAAAGTTTGTCGAATCTTGCAGGATTTTAACTCCGAGCATCGAATATATTAGTACTTGGGGATGTTAAAAATGGGATATCGAATTCCCGAAGAAACAATCGAAAAAATTCGTTCATCTGTTGACATTGTTGATGTTATTAGTGAATATGTTCAATTGAAGAAGCAAGGTAGAAATTATTTTGGCTTATGTCCATTTCATGGTGAAAATACCCCTTCATTCTCTGTATCACCTGATAAGCAAATTTTTCATTGTTTTGGGTGTGGAGCAGGTGGAAATGTATTTTCTTTTTTAATGGACTTGGAAGGATATTCATTCTCAGAGGCAGCGGCTAACCTAGCAAATAAGGTGAACATAGATTTATCAGATTTTAAACAAACAGTAGTAAGAACTGATAAAAACACTGATGCGGAAAAAATGCAGGAAGCACACGAATTATTAAAGAAATTCTACCATCACCTATTACTTAATACAAAAGAAGGCGAGCACGCACTAGACTATTTAACTAATCGAGGCTTCACAAAAGAAGTAATCGAAAAGTTTGAGATTGGCTATGCATTAGATTCTTGGGATTTTGCTACAAAATTCCTTCAAAAAAGAGGTTTTGGGTTAGAGTTGATGGAACGGGCCGGATTACTCGTAAAAAAGGAGGATACCGGAACTTTCTTTGATAGATTTCGAAACCGCATTATGTTTCCAATTTGGGATCATCAAGGCAAAACAATTGCATTTTCTGGCAGGGTACTTGAGAAAGGGCAGGAGCCGAAATATTTAAACAGTCCTGAATCAATTATTTTTAATAAGAGTAAAACTCTATATAATTTTCATCAAGCAAGACTTTCCATTCGAAAAAATCAACAAGTCGTTCTATTTGAAGGTTTTGCAGATGTGATTGCTGCTGATACTGCAGATCTTCCTAATTCAATTGGTACAATGGGTACATCCTTAACGGATGAACATGTGAAAATGATTAGAAGAAATGTGGAGTCTGTTATTATCTGTTACGACTCTGATAATGCGGGATTGGATGCTGCTTTACGAGCCTCCTCCATGCTTGCCAATGCAGGCTGTTATGTGAGAGTTGCTACAATGCCAAATGGCATGGACCCTGATGACTACATTAAAAAATATGGCGCTGAGAAGTTTAAAAATGATGTAATAGGGGCAAGTCTTACATTAATGGCATTTAAAATGCAATACTTACGAAGGGGAAAAAATCTTCAGGATGAAGGAGATCGCATCCGTTATATCGAAGAAGTTATAAAGGAAATTTCCTCTTTAGAAAAGGCTGTAGAAAGAGACCATTATTTGCGCCAGCTTTCAAGTGAATTTTCAATTTCACTTGATGCTTTAAAACAACAGCAGCTTCAGTATTATAAAACAGAACGGAAAAAAAGGGATAATTTCTCTGGGAATAGAAATAATACGAAAGCAAAACCTACTGTAAAAAAACATTTACTAAAAGCCTATCATAATGCAGAACGATATTTAATTGCTTATATGCTTAGAGATCGGGAAATTGCTGAAAAGGTACAGGATGAGCTTCAGGCTGATTTTAATATTGAAGAACATCGAGCAATCTTAACTTACTTATATGCGTTTTATGAAGAAGGGTATGAACCAGATATCAGTACGTTTCTAACAAGAATTCATGATGAAAATTTAAAACGTATTGTGACTGATATCGCAATGATGTCTATTGAAGATGAAGTAACAGATTCTGTTCTATCTGATTACATGAAACAGGTGTTGAATCACAAAAAAATGTCAATGATAAAAGAAAAAGAATCTGAGCAGCTTGATGCAGAACGAAGTAAGGATTATTTGAAGGCGGCTACGATTGCGAAAGAAATTATTCAAATGAAAAAAGCACTACATTAATTAATAGGTTTACTAACCTCTATGTCGTATTAGTTTGGAAGGAGGGGAACAAATGGCTGAAAAGTCTAAAGAAGTTGAATTAACATTAGAACAGGTTAAAGAAAAATTAACAGAGTTAGGTAAAAAACGCGGAGTTTTAACCTATGAAGAAATCGCTGAGCGTATGTCTGGTTTTGAAGTAGAATCAGATCATCTTGATGAATACTATGAGTTCCTTGGTGAGCAGGGGATTGAATTAATCGGTGAAGGTGAAGAAGATGACGTCCCTGATAATGAGGGTGATCCAAATATCCAAGAATTATCCAAGGAAGAAGAATTTGATCTGAACGACTTAAGTGTTCCTCCAGGTGTAAAGATTAATGACCCAGTTCGTATGTATTTAAAGGAAATTGGCCGTGTTGACTTACTTTCTGCAGATGATGAAATTCAATTGGCTGAAAGAATTGAACAAGGTGATGAAGAGGCCAAACGCCGACTTGCTGAAGCCAATTTACGACTCGTCGTAAGTATTGCAAAACGTTACGTTGGTCGTGGTATGCTTTTCCTAGATTTAATACAAGAAGGAAATATGGGACTTATTAAGGCTGTTGAGAAATTTGATTATCGTAAAGGTTTCAAATTTAGTACGTATGCAACATGGTGGATTCGTCAGGCTATTACACGTGCAATCGCAGACCAAGCAAGAACCATTCGTATCCCAGTTCATATGGTGGAAACAATAAATAAATTAATTCGTGTACAACGTCAGTTATTACAGGATCTTGGGCGTGAACCAACACCTGAAGAAATCGCTGAAGACATGGATTTAACACCTGAAAAGGTAAGAGAAATCTTAAAAATTGCACAAGAACCGGTATCATTGGAAACACCTATTGGTGAAGAGGATGACTCACATCTTGGTGATTTTATCGAAGACCAGGATGCAACTTCACCATCCGAACACGCTGCATATGAGTTACTTAAAGAACAGCTCGAAGATGTTCTAGATACGTTAACTGATCGAGAAGAAAATGTATTACGTCTTCGTTTTGGTTTAGATGATGGACGTACTCGCACTCTTGAAGAAGTTGGTAAGGTATTTGGCGTTACCCGTGAACGTATTCGTCAAATTGAGGCGAAAGCACTACGTAAACTCCGTCATCCTAGCCGCAGTAAGAGGCTAAAGGATTTCTTAGAATAAATAATATTTTTATTTACTTTTCGTAGTTTACTTCATAAAATTGGAGTAAACTATTTTTTTTAGCTCACACGTTGAGGCGTCTCAAAGACGTTTCCATTTAACGTGTATTTTAAGCTTTTTATAAATGTTTAAAAAAGGTGAACGCTTTCATGAATCAAGATAGAAAAACAATCATTGTGAACGAAATCCTATATTGGCGTGAAAATAAATTATTGCCAGAAGCCTATTGTAATTTCCTCATCTCCTTATATACAGAAGGGGAGGGAGTTAAACCAAATAAACTTGCTTCATCGACGAAGAAATCGTTTTTATTGTTACTCGCAATTGGTTTCATTTTACCATTTTTATTACTTGTCACTTATTTTACTGAAATATCGACTATATTGCAAATGGTAATCCACATTATTTTTATAATTGTCTGCATTTTAGGGCTTGTTTTGAATAGAAAAAATCCACTAATCCTACATATTGGCTCCATCGTGTTAGCTCTTTTTATTTTACTTTTATCAGTGAAGGTATGTGAGATTTTATTTAAGGGGCAAGCAATTTATGTGTCAGCCATTATTTTTTTGAATTGTGTTGGTTGGATTATTTTTGGAGTTTTTTCTAAGAAGAAAACTTTTTTAATCACTGGGATTCTCGGGATTATCACTACATGCATTATTTTACTAAATTTTTAAACTGTTTAAAAATTTAGTAACTCCCTTTATAATAGAGTTTGAAAGCGTATACAACGGGAGGGGTAAAAAATGAATTTTGATTTATCAACCGAGCAAAAATTAATTCAAAAGACCATTAAGGAATTTTCCGAGGAAGAAGTTGCTCCAGGTGCTGAACAACGAGATAAAGATAAACGTTTTCCTAAGGAAATTTTTCAAAAGCTAAGTGATTTAGGAATGATGGGTTTACCGTTTCCAGAAGAGTACGGTGGAGCAGGTGCAGATACAATCAGCTTTGCTATAGTGGTTGAAGAATTAAGTCGTGCATGTGGATCAACTGGAATTACATATTCAGCACATATTTCACTTGGTGGTGCACCCCTTCATTTATTTGGTACAAAGGAACAAAAACAAAAATATTTAACCCCTATATGTACAGGTGAGTCTCTTGGTGCGTTTGGTTTAACGGAGCCGAATGCTGGTTCGGATGCAGGAGGAACACAAACGGAGGCTGTTCTTGAAAATGATGAGTTTGTTATAAATGGAAATAAATGTTTTATTACAAATGCAAGCTATGCAAAGCATTTAGCCTTAACTGCCATAACAGGTCGTAGTGGTGGCAAAAAAGAAATCAGTGCGATTATCGTACCGACAGATGCAGAAGGATTTACCATAATCGATAATTATGAAAAAATGGGTCTTAATGCTTCAAATACCACAGAATTAGTTTTAGAAGATGTTCGAGTCCCAGAAGAAAATATTCTTGGCAAACGAGGAGAAGGATTTAGACAGTTTCTGATCACCTTAGATGGCGGTAGAATCGGAATTGGGGCAATGGCAGTAGGTATTGCTCAAGCTGCATATGAAAAGGCTCTAGCTTACGCTAAAGAGCGTAAGCAATTTGGTAGATCGATTTCAAACTTCCAAGCAATTCAATTTAAATTAGCTGATATGGCAATGAAAATTGAACTAGCACGAACAATGGTGTACAAAGCTGCATGGTTGAAGGATCAGGGCCGCCAATTTTCTAAAGAGGCTTCAATGGCTAAACTATATGCATCCGAGATTTGTATGGAGGTTACCAACCAGGCTGTCCAGATTCATGGAGGATATGGCTATATGAAAGAATATCATGTTGAAAGAATGATGCGTGATGCAAAACTTCTTGAAATTGGAGAAGGAACATCTGAAATTCAACGGATGGTCATAGCTAGGTCAATAGGGTGCTAGTCCCCCTTATTAATAAACTCCTTGTTAATGGCAAGGAGTTTTTAGTTGTTTTTATGACAATTTTATGACAAATTTAAGGTAAAACTTTTTACAAAATTGCGTTAATTGAGTTCTTGTACAATTGGGGCTTTAACTTCTAACACTTTTCAAGTAAAATAGAGAGTGTTTGTATAGAATAATAATTATATCAACACTTTTGATGTACATAGGGTAAGGGAGGTCAGAAAATGAAAAAGAATCCATTGATACCATTTGCGTTGATTGCAGTTTTCGGTATTGGTCTTATGTTCCTACTTGGCTTTGTGGGACTAGGTAACATGGAAGAAATGGCAAATGCAGGTGAAGAGGCTCCAGAAACAGCATCAGCTACCCCTGAAGAGATTTACCAAGGTAAATGTTCAGCATGTCATGGTGCAGATTTAAGTGGTGGTGCTGGCCCGCAATTGAAAGGCACTGCACTTTCTGTTGAAGAAATTCAAGATATCGTAACAAATGGTAAAGGTTCAATGCCACCAGGATTAGTACAAGATCCAGCTCAGCTTGAAGAGCTTGCTAACTGGTTGGTTGAACAAAAATAAATTAAAATGAAACCCTTTGCGAAAAATGTAAAGGGTTTTTTTCTGTCTATTCTTGACCTCGATGGAAGTTTTGTAGCTCTTTTAGTATAATGAATGAAATCAATCGAATTTAATATAAATGTGGTGTTAATATGAATGAAGAAAAGTTATCAAAGCGACTTGAAACAGTTGCATCCTACATTCCAAGAGGCTCTATTTTAGCAGATATTGGCTCTGATCATGCTTATTTACCTTGTTATGCATACCTAAATGGAATGATAGAAGGAGGTATTGCAGGAGAGGTAGCAGAAGGACCTTTACAATCAGCTAAGAATCAAATTTCTAAAAACAAACTAGACTCCAAATTAGAAGCTCGTAAAGGGGACGGATTAGAAGTTATTGAACCAAATGAGGTAACTTGTATCACAATTGCAGGAATGGGAGGAACTCTTATCCGTTCTATCCTTAGCAATGGGACGGATAAACTAGCTGGTGTTCAACGACTAATCCTCCAGCCGAATATTGGGGCTTCAACTGTAAGGGAATGGCTTATTGAAAATGGTTGGGAACTTATCGCAGAAGAAATTTTAGAAGAAGATAAAAAAATATATGAAGTCTTAGTTGCTGAGAAGGGAGAACCATTAAAGCCCTACGTACATAAGGAAAAAGAATTATTACTCGGTCCATTTCTAGTAAAAGAAAAAAATTCAGTATTCAAGAAAAAATGGGCTAATGAATTAAAACATTGGGAACATATTTTAGCACAACTTGAATCAGCAGGAGATACGGATGAAAATCGTTCGCGTAAAGAAGAATTACTAAGGAAGATTAATATAGTAAAGGAGGTATTGAATTGAGCAAAATACCTAACGGATATGAAGTTATCCAAGTTTTTGAACAATTTTCACCAAAGCATTTAGCTGTTGAAGGAGACCGCGAAAGAATTGGTCTTCAAATTGGGACTTTAAACAAACCAATAAAAAAGATTATGGTGGCTCTTGATGTAGTAGAAAATGTTGTAGATGAAGCAATTTCAAATGAAGTGGATTTAATTATTGCTCATCACCCATTCATTTTCCGTCCATTAAGAACAATCCAAACAGATACACCTACTGGAAGAATCATTGAAAAATGTATCTCACATCATATTGCGGTTTATGCAGCACATACAAATTTAGATGTGGCAGTGGGTGGAGTAAATGATTTATTAGCGAATGCGCTAGAATTAACCAATTGTGAATTACTTGTCCCGACATACGAAGAAAAACTGAAAAAATTGGCCGTATTTGTTCCTAGAGAGTCTGCTGATAACGTTCGTACTGCTTTAGGTAATGCTGGAGCAGGATTTATTGGGAATTATAGCCATTGTACATATAATACACCTGGAATAGGCACGTTTTTACCCCAAGAGGGGACGAATCCGCATATTGGGGAAGTTGGCAAGTTGGAAGAAGTCGATGAAATCAAAATTGAAACGGTTTTTCCAAGTAGTCTCCAAAAAAAGATTGTCACTGCAATGCTTAAGGCTCATCCTTATGAAGAAGTTGCATATGATATTTATCCTTTAGAAAATGAAGGGCAGCAACTTGGGCTTGGTCGTGTTGGGTATCTTGAACATGAAATGACATTAGAGCAGTTTTCACAGCATGTGAAAGAAAAACTGGGCATAGATGGACTTCGTGTCGTAGGTTCACTTACAGACAAAGTAAAAAAAGTTGCCGTACTTGGTGGCGATGGCAATAAATTTATCTCACATGCTAAAAGAGCTGGAGCTGATGTATATGTTACGGGTGATATGTACTACCATGTTGCACATGATGCAATGATGATGGGACTTAATATTGTTGACCCAGGCCACCACATCGAGCAAATAATGAAAAAAGGAGTAGCTGAGACTCTTACAGAGCTTTACCAGGAAAAGAAGTTCGACGTTAAAGTTATTCCTTCAAAATTAAATACAGATCCATTTACATTTCTATAATATAAAAAAGGTACTCCCATTTTTTGCTGGAGTACCTTTCTATTATTGTTTAGGGACTTTTACCTTAGGTAATACTTTCTGTAGTGGAACTTTACGAACTCGTTTCCATGTTTCCTTATTTTCTGGGTCGTATTGCTCTAAGAAGTTAATGACTTCTTTTGTTATCGGTGTTGGAGTGGAAGCGCCAGCTGTTACGGCTACTTTTTCTACTCCTTGAAGCCATTCAAGTTTAATGTCACTTACATCCGCTACACGATAGGCTGTAGTACCAGCAATTTCCTCAGAAACCTGTGCAAGACGGTTTGAGTTATTGCTTTTTGGATCTCCAACTACAATTGTTAGATCTGCGGCTTTGGCTTGTTCGGCAACTGCTTCTTGACGAACTTGGGTAGCTAAGCAAATTTCTTTATGAACCTCAGTATGTGGGAATTTTTCTTTTACCTTTTCCATAACGTGAAGGACATCCCATTGACTCATTGTTGTTTGGTTTGTTACAACTAATTTTTCGCTATCTAGCTCAAGATTTTCAACATCTTCAACTGTTTGAACAAGATGAACGAAACCAGGTGCCACACCGATTGCACCCTCAGGCTCTGGATGGCCTTTTTTACCAATATAAATGATGTGATATCCTTCTGCTGTTTTTTCCTTGATTAAATCATGTGTTCTAGTTACGTCAGGGCAAGTTGCATCTAATGTAACAAGACCTCTTTCCTTCGCTAAGCGTTTCACTTCGGGTGATACACCATGTGCTGTAAAAATAACTGTACCTTCTTTTACCTGATTAAGGATTTCCAAACGATTAGGTCCATCAAGTGTAATAATTCCTTCTTCCTCAAAGGCATCTGTTACATGTTTATTGTGAACAATCATTCCTAGAATGTAGATTGGTCTTGGTAATGTTTTATCTAAAGCGGCGTTTTTCGCAATCACCATTGCATCTACAACGCCGTAGCAATATCCACGTGGTGCAATTTTGATTACTTCCATTCAGTTCTCCTCCTCAGGTAATAAATCGGATAGCTCATACCATATCAGGTACTCTCGTAATCTCGTATTTATTATATCTGAGTATGGATGATATTACAAAGTCTTTTAAATGTAAAGCTTTGGTACTGATTTTCCCGTACCACTTGTTTTTGCTTTCTCGTCGATCTTTTCAACATCTTCACCATCTGGAGTTACTTCAGAAAGGGAAATTGTTTCATCTTCTTCTTTTTCGTTTTCTTCACTCTCATCAAAGTCTGCGTTTTTAATCGCATTATACATTTTTATCATTGAGGGGATGTTCTTCATTAATGGCCCATATTGTTGAACCATAGGAACGACTGATTCTGCCATTTTTAATGTCTTTTGTACATTTCCCATAATTGCACTAAGGTTGGAAGGATTGGCTAAGTTTTTTAGGGTCCCTGAGTTCATTCCCTGCATTCCTGTGGAATTTAAGAAACCAGGCATACCTCCCATTCCTTGCATAGGATTCGTATTTCCCATTCCAGGGATTAATCTCTTAAGAAGTCCACCTAAACCACCAGGCCTTCCTTGCATTCCAGGCATAACGCCTTGCATCCTAGGTATACCTCCTTGCATTCTAGGCATCCCACCTTGCATTCTAGGAGGTTGAAAGCCATAATGGTTGCCAAAGTTAACAGGTGGCCTCATTGGTCTCATTTGATTCATTGGATGTCTTGGATAAAGCATTTTACTTATCCTCCTTTCATTCGTGCATAAGATAAGTAGAAATTAGTGATAAAACCTTGTTTATAGAATATGCGATATGGTAAATAAATGTTTACCAAATCGGGAGAATGGGCTGATTGGTGTTTTTACAAGCTTTCTATTATAATAAGTTGTTGGGTAATTCGAATAAAAAACCAAGTTGAATCTAACCTTACATAATAAAACCATTTAAATAAATGAGGGATCGTAATGACAATACAAAATTTTGAACGTTTTCAGTTTCAACCGTTTATCCTAGAGGCTTTACGAGAAATTAAATTTACAAAACCGACTGAAATACAGGAACGATTAATTCCTAGTATTCAGCGAGGTGAGAGTGCGATTGGTCAATCTCAAACGGGTACAGGAAAAACATATGCTTATTTATTACCAATCATTAATAGAATTGACCCGAGCAAACAAGAGGTACAAGCTGTCATAACAGCTCCAACACGTGAACTCGCAACGCAGATCCATCAAGAAATCGGTAAAATCATTAAATTCAGCGATGAAAATCCGATAACAGCAAAATTATTCGTTGGTGGAACAGATAAAGTACGTATGATTGAAAAGCTTAAATCACAACCACATATCGTTGTTGGGACTCCAGGAAGAATTAATGACTTAGTTAAAGAACAAGCTTTACAAGTATATACTGCTGATCAAATTGTTGTTGATGAAGCAGACCTAATGCTTGATATGGGGTTTATAGAGGATGTTGACCAGATCGCAGCAAGAATGCCAGAAAACCTGCAAATCTTAGTGTTTTCAGCAACAATTCCTGAAAAGCTAAAACCATTTCTGAAAAAATATATGGAAAACCCTAGGTATACCCATGTTGCACCAGAACAAGCAACGGCTGCTAAGGTTGAGCACGTCCTTGTTCCATTACGCCATCGAAATAAGATCAATCTTTTGAAATCAATGCTAGAAGTCTATAATCCATACTTAGCGATCATTTTTACAAATACAAAGAAAATGGCCGACGAAGTGGCGGATAGTCTCATTGAAAAAGGAATGAAGGTTGGGAGGATTCACGGGGACCTTCCTCCACGAGAGCGTAAAAAGGTTATGAAGCAGATAAATGCGCTCGAGTTTCAATATGTAGTAGCAACCGATTTAGCCGCAAGAGGAATTGACATTGAAGGAGTTAGTCATGTCATTAATTATGAACTACCAAGTGATCTTGATTTTTATATCCATCGTGTTGGTAGAACTGCGAGAGCGGGCTATTCAGGAATAGCAGCAACCATTTATGAAACTTCAGATGAAGATGCATTAGCACGATTAGAAAAAATGGGTGTTACGTTTGTGAATATGGACCTTGAAAAAGGAGAATTTATCGAAATAGGAGAACGAAACAAGCGTAAAGCTCGAAAGAAACAAGTCGATGAAATTGATAAAATGGCACAAAGTAAAGTCAAAAAGCCGAAAAAAGTCAAGCCAGGCTACAAGAAGAAAATGAATAAGGAATTAGAAGATTTCAAAAAACGACAAAGGCGTCTAAAAAGAAAATAAGCTGTAGTTATGATAGAATGTCCTATGAATGATTAAATGGGTGTTCAAAAAGTAAGATGAAGTGAACCGTTTCTGCAAGACGGACGGCTCTTGTTTTGTTGACACTAGCACTTTCTAAAGCGGCGAAATTTCAAGGTATGGAGCTTTGAGTACCGAAGTGAACGGTTTGAGTAGTATCTCTTTACCTTGGGTTGAGTGATAAACTACGTATAGAAACAAGTGGTCGAAAACAATTATTTACGGATGTTCTCGGGAGAGTGACTAGCAGAAAATGGATGTTTCGGATTCACCAGGCTTTTTGATTACCCCTCTTAAAGGGATAGGAGTGTTAATGCATGCTGAAAATAGGTTCACATGTTTCAATGAGTGGTAAAAAAATGCTTCTTGCTGCTAGTGAGGAAGCAGTGTCATATGGTGCTAATACATTTATGATTTATACAGGAGCACCACAAAATACAAGACGAAAAAAAATTGAAGATTTAAATATAGAAGCAGGCCTAGCTCATATGAAGGAAAATGGGATTGATGATATTGTAGTACATGCTCCATATATTATTAATATTGGTAATACCTCAAACCCAGCTACGTTCGAGCTAGGTGTAAACTTCTTACGCTCTGAGATGGAAAGAACAGAAGCTCTCGGAGCAAAACAAATTGTGCTTCATCCTGGAGCTCATGTAGGAGCTGGGGCTGAAGCGGGAATCAAAAAGATTATTGAAGGCTTAAATGAAGTTCTGACAAAAGATCATAAAGTCCAGATCGCGTTAGAAACAATGGCAGGAAAGGGATCAGAATGTGGACGATCATTTGAAGAAATTGCCCAGATCATTGATGGAGTTACCCATAATGAGAAGCTTTCTGTCTGCTTTGATACATGTCACACTCACGATGCAGGTTATGATATAGTAAACGATTTTGATGGGGTACTAGAACAGTTTGATAAGATCATTGGGATTGACCGAATCAAAGTCCTTCACATTAATGATAGCAAAAATGAAAAAGGGGCAGGTAAAGACCGACACGAAAACATTGGTTTCGGAAAAATAGGCTTTAAAGCACTTAACTATATTGTCCATCACCCGTCCCTTGTAGAAATCCCAAAAATTCTAGAAACACCTTATGTAGGGGAAGACAAAAAAAATAAAAAGGCCCCATACAAATTTGAAATTGATATGATTCGTTCACAGTCATTTGATGAGGACTTACTAGAGAAAATCATGAATCAATAACATAAAACAAATTTCAGTAGGGGCTTCGCCTCCTAGATGTTAGATTATGAACTCAGTGTCGCCCCTTAATCGGCCAATTACGAATGGTTGATCTGATTTTACCAGTAAAAAAGCTGTCTATTGGGACAGCTTTTTTTAACTGGTAAATTTGATGAATAATTGATTTAACTTTCTTGCGACTTCAGGACTCGTTAATTGAGCAATTTCTCTTAATAATTGATTTTTTTCATCTGGATTGAAGATATTAATATGGGTTCTTTTTCGGATTAGTTTTAACACACTTGTTGCTTGTTCTCTTGTTACGTGTATATCGTATTGTTTCCCATATTTTATTAGGTCGGTTGGTGTTAGGGTTTTTAATTTTTGATTTACGATTTGTTGATATATATTCATTTGTTAATCGTCACCCTCCTCACGTTAGTTTATTTCATTATGAAATGGGTTGTGCATAAAATAATCATTTTTTGAGTGAGAGTTATTCTTTACTTTGCAAACCTCATCCTGTATACTTCATAAAGTATAAATCGTAATGATTCTTAATAATATCTAAATAATGAATAAAATAAGGTGATAGCTTGAGACAAGTGAATTCAATTTTAACGATAAAGGATCTTTCCTTTCGGTACGAGGAGCAAACTGTTTTAGAAAACATTCATATGGTCGTCCCAAAAGGATCATTTCTAGCCATTGTCGGCCCAAATGGTTCTGGAAAAACGACTCTTCTTAAAAGCATACTTGGACTCGTTAAACTGCAAAAAGGCTCCATTGAATTGTTTGGCACACCAATATCAAAATTTAAAGACTGGACCAAAATTGGATTTGTTTCTCAAAAGGCAAATAGTTTTAATTCAGGTTTTCCTGCAACCGTTCAAGAGGTTGTTTCTAGCGGACTTACTGCAAAGCTTGGTTTGTTTACCTTTTTTAAGGCTGAGCATAGGAAAAGGGTAAAGGAAGCACTTCGATCTGTTGGGATGGAAGAATTTTTAAATCGGAACATTGGTGAATTATCTGGAGGGCAGCAGCAGCGTGTCTTTATTGCTCGTGCACTAGTTAGTGAACCCGAGCTTTTAATATTGGATGAACCAACAGTTGGTGTTGATTCAGGAACAGTTCAAGCTTTTTACGATATGCTTGAAAACATAAATAAGGAAAAGGGAATTACATTGATATTAGTTACACATGATGTTGGGACGGTTTCTGAAAAAGTATCACATGTGGCATGTTTAAATAAAAATTTGCATTTCCATGGAAGTGCTGATGAATTTGAACACCTTCAAGACCATGACTTATCCCAATTTTATGGGCATTCACTTCAATTAATTACCCATGATTAGGTCAAAGGAAGGTGAAACAATGCTTTCAGACATATTTCAATATGAATTTTTACAAAATGCATTCTTAAGTGGTTTGCTAATAGGATTTATCGCACCCTTGCTCGGTGTTTTTATTGTTGTAAGAAGACTCTCTCTCATTGCAGATGCTCTGAGTCATGTAACATTAGCAGGAATAGCAGCAAGTCTCTTACTTGAAAGAAAATTGGGTCTTACCCAGCCAATTAATCCCATTTATATGGGAATGACATTTTCAGTTGTGGGCTCTCTTTTTATTGAACGCTTACGAACGGTATATAAACACTATCAAGAACTTGCAATTCCAATCATTCTATCTGGGGGAATTGGGTTAGGTGTTATTTTTATTTCGCTTGCGGATGGTTTTAATACAGATTTATTTAATTACTTATTCGGCAGTGTAAGTGCAATAAGCCGTTCTGATTTATGGACCATTCTTGGCATAGCAGTTTTTGTTATTTTAATCGTCATTTTTCTGTATAAAGAATTATTTCTATTATCATTTGATGAAGAACATGCTGCTGTTTCAGGAATAAATGCGAAAATCATTCATTTCATATTTATTGTGACGGTTGCATTAGTGATTGCTGCTTCGATGAGAATTGTTGGGATTTTATTAGTATCTTCACTCATGACACTGCCTGTGGCAGCTAGTATTCGAATAGCGAAAGGGTTTAAACAAACGATTATCCTCTCTGTTATATTTGGTGAATTAGCCGTAATTTTTGGATTGGTGCTTTCATATTATCTTGATTTAGCTCCAGGAGGAACGATTGTCCTACTCTCAATCATCATTCTTTTAGGGGCAATAGGGTGGAAAAAATGGTGGAAAGGAAGAACGACATGAATGTATCTGAAGCGATGCAGTTAATGAAGGATAAGGGATTTAAGCATACAGATAAAAGACAGGAAATGCTTGAGCTATTTTCTATTTCTGATAAATATTTAACCGCAAAAGAAGTATTGGATGGATTAAAGGAAAACTATCCTGGAATGAGCTTTGACACAATCTATAGAAACCTTTCGTTATTTGTTGAATTAGGTATTTTGGAAATGACGGAGCTATCAGGTGAAAAACATTTTCGTTTCACATGTGGCGGAAGTCATCACCACCATCACTTTATTTGCATGGAATGTGGAAAAACAAAAGAAATCGAATCATGTCCAATGGATAAAATGAATGAAAATTTAGCAGGATACGATATAACGGGGCACAAGTTTGAAATTTATGGCTCTTGCCCTGAGTGCAGAGTATAGGGATTACGAGCCTACTGTCGCGTTGTGATTCAAATGGCATTATAGACAATGATTAACAATTATATTTCTCCTCTCCTTAACTTATACTATAAATGCTCCTTACCATAAGGAAAGCGAGGGATAAGCATGGCAAACGAAGAAAC
Source organism: Bacillus nitroreducens (assembly GCF_964021195.1). Taxonomy (NCBI): domain Bacteria; kingdom Bacillati; phylum Bacillota; class Bacilli; order Caryophanales; family Bacillaceae; genus Bacillus; species Bacillus nitroreducens. The sequence goes on from NZ_CAXHYI020000003.1 coordinate 2,469,371, forward strand.
AAACGTGAGAAAGATTCGAGACGATGATTTTGAATACGTTGATCCCAATTTAGGTGCAAATGCTGACTCTAGCTATAATGAGGAGACCGCAGCCGAGGTTGCAGCTCCAATTAATTATGGAACCACAAACCGTGAGGTAAGAAAGACTACGGATGATAATGTAGCGAGTGGTACTGGTCTTGGCTGGCTAGCTCTTGCGTTATCGATTATCTCCTTATTTGTAATGCCTGTCTTGATGGGAGCGGCAGGTATTATCATTGGATTTATCGCACGCCGACGTGGTGCAACAGGTATAGGAGCATGGGCAATCGGTATAGGTGCTGTATCAATCATTGTAGGCATCTTTATCCTCCCATTTTTTTAACAAGTAATCTCATCTAAATTAAATAAGCCCGACACTGTCATGTGTCGGGTTTGTTTTTAATTAGCTCCATTCGCATCGGCTCTCTGGTCTGGCAAAACACATCGGAAGGTAGCACCCTCCTCGTTTTAAAGCCGATAGGCGTACGTTTTACGCTTTTTCCGCAGCTTGTTTCGCGTAATATTCTTCTGCTAACTTATCAATTTCTTTTTTTAATTCTTCGACCATGGTTTCTTCAGGAACTTTTCGAACGGTTTTTCCGTGACGGAACAATAAACCTTCTCCGCGTGCACCTGCAATACCTATATCAGCCTCTTTAGCTTCTCCTGGGCCATTAACTGCACAGCCTAATACCGATACTTTAATCGGTGCTTTAATGGTGGAGATGTACTCTTCAACCTCATTTGCAATCTTGATAAGGTCAATTTCAATTCTTCCACATGTTGGACATGAAACTAAAGTTGCAGCATTCGACACTAAACCGAATGATTTTAACAATTCGCGGGCAACCTTAACTTCTTCAACAGGGTCAGCACTTAGTGAAACACGTAACGTATTTCCGATTCCTAAGTTTAGAATGGCACCTAAACCAGCTGCACTTTTAACGGTTCCTGAGAAAAGTGTACCAGACTCCGTAATTCCTAAATGCAGTGGATAATCGAAAGCTTTTGCTGCTTTTTCATATGCTTCAATTGCTAGTGTAACAGTAGAGGCCTTCATGGAAACAATAATATCATGGAAATCTAGGTCCTCTAAAATTTTTATGTGATGTAATGCACTTTCAACCATACCATCTGCTGTTGGATATCCATATTTATCAAGAATACGCTTCTCCAATGATCCTGCATTAACACCGATACGAATTGGAATTCCTTTTTCTTTTGCAGCTTTTACAACAGCCTCAACCTTTTCTTTTCGACCGATGTTACCAGGGTTAATTCGAATTTTATCGGCGCCTCCCTCAATTGCTTTGAGGGCTAATTTATAATCAAAATGTATATCTACAACAAGTGGAATAGAAATTCTTTTTTTGATTTCAGAAATCGCATTTGCTGCACGCTCATCTGGACATGCTACACGAACAATTTGACATCCTGCTTCTTCTAGTCGATTTATTTCTGCAACGGTAGCTTCCACATCATGTGTTTTGGTTGTGGTCATACTTTGAATAATGACTTCATTATTACCACCAATCGTTAAATTACCTACCTTTACAGGGCGTGTTTTAGTACGATGGATGATTTCACTCACGAATATCGCTCCTTTAAAATTAAAGCTATGATTATTTATATAATTCTTATATTAGAGTAATCCTTTATTTGAAAAATATCTAGTCTAAAGATTGATTACTTTGCTTATTTTACAGTTGTATCAAAGAAATAACAAGGATATATCCTTAATCGTTTGTATATAATGGGAATTTATAGGTTTTCCCAATTTGTAATAAAGCAGCTTCACTTTGAGGATTTAACATTTCAAAATCATTGATCACAGATTCGATTGAGGACATTTTCTTCCCTTCGTTTAATTCCTCAACAATAGATAATAAGGTGTCGCCTGGTTTCACTTCAACTTCCAAAAAAGGGTTGTTTTGAGTAGTAGTTATAACTTCTACAGCCTCTATCTTCTCTCCTTTTGTAGTTGGTAGAGTTCCAATCCTGACATCGTAATAAATAATATATAAAATAAATGCAATTGCTAGGAATGCAAAAAATCGCTTCATAATAGTTACCTCCAGTTACGTCTAGTTAATACAGAATATGCTAGGATGACCTATATATTCCAAAAATTAATAGAAAGAACGAAGGATTTAGTAGAGAAGCTAGAATACATAAATTTGGATAACTAGCAAAAAATAGAATTATAAGAGAGTAATTAGCATCCTTATGTTACAGAATTGTAAATTTGCTTAATAAATCTTTACATAAAAAAAGGACTACGGTACTATTTCATATGGGTTTGGCTTACAAAATCAAAAAATAGGAGTTGTCATTGTGGAACTAGATGTTCAAAGTATGATATTTCAGTTTATAGGTGGACTTGGTATCTTCTTATTTGGTATCAAGTACATGGGAGATGGATTGCAGAAATCCGCTGGGGATAAACTAAGAGATATATTAGATAAGTTTACAACCAATCCATTTATGGGTGTTCTCGCAGGTATTATTGTAACAGGTTTAATCCAAAGTAGTTCAGGAACGACAGTTATTGTTGTTGGACTAGTTAGTGCTGGTTTTATGACGCTAAGGCAAGCAATCGGTGTTATTATGGGGGCAAATATCGGAACAACCGTTACTGCATTTATCATAGGTATTAATATTTCTGATTATGCACTTCCAATAATTGCCGTAGGTGCAATATTACTGTTCTTCTTTAAAAATAAAAGAATACATAGTTTTGGACAAATTGTATTTGGCTTTGGTTCTCTCTTCTTAGGTTTAGAGTTAATGGGGGACGGTATGAAACCTCTAAGAACACTCGAAACTTTTCATGATTTAACGGTAAGTATGAGCACCAATCCAATTTTAGGGGTAGTTATCGGTACAGTCTTTACAGTAATTGTTCAAAGTTCAAGTGCTACGATTGGAATCTTACAAGGACTATTTGGTGAGGGATTGTTAGAGCTTAGAGCTGCAATACCTGTATTATTCGGTGATAATATTGGAACAACGATTACTGCTATTTTGGCATCCATTGGTGCGTCTGTGGCAGCCAAACGTGCAGCATTAACACATGTTATGTTTAATATTATTGGAACGATTATTTTTATGCTTTTCCTTGTACCTTTTACAAAATTTATTGCTTTTTTACAAAATGCCTTAAATTTAAACCCAGAAATGACAATCGCATTTGCGCACGGAACATTTAATGTGACAAACACGATTATCCAATTTCCTTTCATCGCTGTGTTAGCCTATATTGTAACAAAGCTAATACCAGGGGAGGATTCATTAATTGAATACAAGGCAAAACATCTTGATCCAGTATTTATTGAACAATCTCCAGCAATTGCTTTGGGACAAGCAAGAGAAGAAGTTGTTCGAATGGGCGGATTTGCAGTTAAAGGATTAGAGGAAACGAATAGCTATTTAAACGAAAAGTCACAAAAACTTGCAGATTCATCAATGCAAATTGAAGATGCAATCAATAATCTTGATAAAAAAATAACAGATTACCTAGTTAAGCTTTCATCAAGGTCTCTGTCAGCACAAGAATCCACTTTACACTCGACGCTTGTGAACACCGTTCGAGATATTGAAAGAATTGGAGACCATTTTGAAAATATTGTGGAATTGGTCGATTATCAAATTTCAAATAAAGTGAAATTGACAGATGATGCAATGGAAGATTTAAATGAAATGTTTAAATTAACGGTGTATACGGTTAATGAAGCAGTCCAATCTTTACAAAATAATGATCGTACAATGGCGATAGACGTTGTGAAGCAGGAAGAAAAAATTGACTCAATGGAACGCTCTTTACGTAAAAAACATATTCTCCGTTTAAATGAAGGAAAGTGTTCAGGTCAAGCAGGTATCGTCTTTGTTGATATAATTAGTAACCTGGAGCGAATTGGAGACCATGCAGTTAATATTGCAGAAGCAGTTCTAGGCGAACGACATTTATAATATTTTAAAAAACAAGGCTAATTGCCTTGTCAGAGTGTAGAGAAAGGGGTATTTTTTCTCTACACTTTTTGTTTTCGGTGGTTTTTGTAGTTGTAAGTTGACATTATTCTTTATCAAAAATCTTGAAAATATCACTCCCAACCATCTAGCCTTGCTTGGCTAGGTGGTTGGCAATCTTTTTCATGTTCTGGCAGGCTGCTGTAAGTAATACCTGCTCACTAGCATTTTTAATTCCCCGTAACCTACAGTAGCGAAGCCCATGCAGCTCTTTTGAGTCTGCGAAGCTTCGCTCTACGGTTTCTTTTCTAAACTTATAAAGAATTTTCCCTTCTGGAGAGAGGCGATTTAGCCTCACCTTATCTTTATGATCTTCCCAAACATGACGAGTAACAACTTTTTGCTTATTCTGGGATCTAGTGCATTGTTCAAGAAGAGGGCAGGTTGAACATTTCTTGGGATCTGACTTGTACTCTCGGTAACCTTCTCTTGTAGTTGAACGATATGTTAGTTCCTCGCTATTTGGACAAACATAAATGTCATTTTCTTTATTATATTTAAACTTCCATTTTGGAAAGAGTCCTTTTGTTGGTTGATACCTTCTATGGGCAATAACTCCAAAGATCTTACGATCTGATAATCCTTTGCAAATCGGATTAGTTAAGTATCCAGAGTCAAGAGCAACAGCTTCCACATTAAAGTTAAATCGTAAGATTTGACGATCTAAACGGCTAAGATATGGTATTGAATCATGGACATTACCTGGAGTTACGAATGCATCAGTTATAATGTTAAACTTCAAATCTGTTGTCCGATGGTCTAAATAACAGAACATCTCTTGCTTATTGTCTCGCGACATAAACCCACTTTCTGGATCTGTGGTACTTACTCTAATCTCTTTTGTTTCTTTCACCTCCTCCTTTTCCTTTAAAGGCTTTTTTCCATGTTCAGCACGATCTTCTTCAATTGCCTTATTTAACTCATTTAAATATTCACGAGTTTCTACTTCAACTTCTTCCCTTGTAAATTTATGTTTATTCGCATTAGCTTTGAGATGAGTGGAGTCCGTAAATAAGACTCTTCCGCCAACCATTTTGTGATTCATTGCAAGAAGAACAATTTCATCAAAGATTTCTTGGAAGATGTCTGTATCTTTAAAACGCTTATGGCGATTCCAGCTTATTGTGGAATGATGTGGTACAGGATCTTTAAATCTGAGACCTAAAAACCAACGATATGCGACATTAAGTTTTATCTCTTGTTCAAGTTGTCTTTCGGAACGGATACCATAAAAATATCCAATAAACATCATTTTAAAAAGAACAAGAGGGTCGATCGAAGGTCGACCATTATCTTCAGAGTAGTAAGGTTTTACTCTCTCAATTATAAAAGAAAAATCTATGTATTTATCTATTTTTCGTAACAGATGGTTATCTGGAACAAGCTCGTCAATTGATACAAATTCAATTTCATTTTGTGTATTTTCCCTAGTATTTAACACAATATCACCAACCCTAATTTATTAACTATATTATAACATATTAATGCGGTGAATTAGTAAAGTGTATCAAAAGAATAAAGGCTGTCGAGACTTTCTCGACAGCCTGACAAGGCTAATTGCCTTGTTTTTTTAATAAGGAGGAAAGATAGTGGGATTTGTTATGTGGTCGATAATAATCGTATTGTTTGTAATCGCATTTGTTGGCCTTGTTTATCCAATTATACCAAGTGTACTTTTTATTGCTGGAGGCTTTTTAGTATATGGTTTCTTTCAGGGCTTTGAATCATTATCCTTCTGGTTTTGGTTGGTTGAAGGGTTGTTTCTACTATTATTATTAGGTGCTGATTATGCAACCAACTTACTTGGAGTAAAAAAATATGGAGGGAGCAAGGCTGCGGTTTGGGGAAGTACGATAGGTCTACTTGTTGGTCCGTTTTTGATTCCGATTGTAGGAATCATTATTGGTCCATTCCTGGGGGCAGTCGTTGCTGAACTGCTTGTCCATAAAAAAAGTTTTAAAGATGCTCTAAGAAGTGGTTTAGGCTCACTGTTAGGATTTTTAAGTGGTGTACTTGCAATAGGTTTGATTCAGGCAATCATGATCATATATTTTTTTATAGTTGTTTTTTAATTGCATAGAATTTAGGGGAAGTGGGAACTTTAAATCTGGTACGTACTACATATTTAAAAGATTTTGTGTATGAGTAGTGCTTTTCAATTGAAAGGTTATACTAATTTTGGTAATCTTACAATTGAGGATTATTGGAAACGAAATCGTTTTCAAATCTTCTATATTAATACATACTCAAGGAGGAATAAAAATGGCATACGAATTACCACAATTACCTTATGCTTATGATGCATTAGAACCACACATTGACAAGGAAACAATGAATATTCACCACACTAAGCACCATAACACATACATCACGAACGTAAATAATGCAATTGCAGGGAAAGCTGATCTAGAAAGCAAATCAGTAGAAGAACTAATTTCTAATCTAGATGCTGTTCCAGAAGATATTCGTACAGCAGTTAGAAACAATGGTGGTGGACATGCAAACCACAGCCTATTCTGGACAATCCTTTCTCCAAACGGTGGTGGAGCACCAGCTGGTGAATTAGCAGATGCTATCAACAGCAAATTTGGAAGCTTCGAAGCATTCAAAGATGAATTTACAAAAGCAGCTACAACTCGTTTTGGTTCTGGTTGGGCTTGGTTAGTTGTAAACAATGGTGAGTTAGAAGTAACAAGCACTCCTAACCAAGATTCTCCATTAATGGAAGGTAAAACTCCAATCCTTGGTCTTGATGTTTGGGAGCATGCTTACTACCTAAACTACCAAAACCGTCGTCCTGATTATATTGCTGCATTCTTTAATGTAGTAAACTGGGAAGAAGTAGCGAACCGTTACAATTCTGCAAAATAATGTGAAAGTAAGGCCAGTGGATTTCTCCACTGGCTTTTTGTATAGAAAGATCTCCTGGAAAACAATAAATGATATCCCATAAACTCCGCCTTCGATCAGTGCTTTTCTTGTGCTTGTCGCCAATGAACGGGCACCTTATGCTTTTCTTCTTTTGTCTAGTTCCAGCGCCTAGCCCCTCTCTGGTCTAGCTAAGCTGTCAAGAAGGATAAAATACATCCATCTCGCCAGCTTTTCTTATGCTTTTCGGACTTGCACAGGAAGTGCTGACGTCTACGTTTGCCACAGGACGTGGCAGTAGTTAGTAGATGTACGATTTCAAGGCGCTTGCACTTTTCTTCTATTATGTCTAGCATAAGGTGCCATCGGCTCGAGGTCACAAGCCAATCACTTCTGAAGGCAAAAACCGCCTTCGATCAGTGCTTTTCTTGTGCTTGTCGCCGATAAGCGGGCACCTTATGCTTTTCTTTGTATATCTCCTTTTTTTTATCGCACAATAAAGAGTGTAGATAGAAAAGGGGAGTCAGCAAATGTTTCGTTTTAAAAAAGTACTAGGTGATGTACCCATACACAAAGATTTAATTTTGTTACTCGTAATTGGTGGTTTGTATGCGTTAAGTATTGCTTTATCCAACACATTTGTAAACGTCTATTTATGGAAACAGTCTGGTGATTTTAAGGATTTGGGTTTATATAATTTAGCAGTTGTTGTACTGCAACCATTAACCTTTATACTGGCTGGAAGATGGGCAAAAAAAATCGATAGAGTGATTGTGCTAAGGCTTGGAGTATCCTTCTTAGCTATTTTTTATATCACAGTTCTATTGATAGGTGAAAATGCCTCACAATTTTTACTTTTGTTGGGGGCGCTTCTTGGTATAGGCTATGGGTTTTATTGGTTAGCCTTTAATGTCTTAACGTTTGAAATTACAGAACCTGAGACGCGTGATTTTTTTAATGGCTTTCTAGGTTTACTGGGTTCATTTGCTGGTATGATCGGTCCAATTGCAGCAGGACTCATTATTTCTTCAATGGAAAGCTTCACAGGTTATACAGTAATCTTCGGGATATCGCTAGGATTGTTTACAGGTGCAGTTGTGCTTAGCTTCTTTTTGAAAAGACGAAGTGCAGAAGGAGACTTTGTTTTTAGACGAATCATTGCAGAGCGAAAAAACAACTCAAATTGGAAGAACATTTTAAATGCTCATTTTTTCCAAGGAATTCGTGAGGGGACGTTTGTCTTTGTTATCTCAGTCTTTGTTTTCGTGGCAACGGGCAGCGAGTTAGCTCTAGGGAAATTTGGTTTAATCAATTCGGCCGTATCCTTTTTGTTTTATTTTCTAGCAACTAGGTTAATCAAAAAGAAAATGCGCAAAAAGGCAATACTTATAGGTGGTTTATTGGTTTACCTGGCTATCTTTGCGATTCTTTTTGATGTAACCTATACAAGGTTAATTATTTATGGTGTTATTATTGGTGCCGCTTATCCCATTTTGCTGGTTCCATATAACTCCTTGACCTATGATGTGATTGGTAAAGGGTGGAATGCAAAAGAGATGAGAATTGAATACGTGGTAGTAAGAGAAATCTTTTTAAATATTGGAAGAATTATTTCTATTATAATGTTCTTAATAGCTGTCACGTTTTTTGATGAAAAACAAAGCATCCCAATCCTCTTAGCAATTATTGGAGCGGGTCACTTGCTTCTTTATCTTCCGATTAAGCAGATTGAAATACCAAAGACAGGAGAACCTGTACAATCAAAGTCAGCTGCGAACCGTAAGCTTATAGAAGGTGAAGGTGGTTCGACTGCGTAATCCCAATATTTATTCGTGGAAAAAAACGCTAGAATCAACTACAATGATTAGTAAAGGCACCTGGCCTCGCAAGGTGCCTTTTTCATTCATAAAAATGTAGTCTTATGATAAACTTAGTAAAGGTCTAAAAAATAAAGGTAGTTGATGTCGATGATAAAAAAGAAAAAATCACATGTTCCATTTCGGTTAAATATGTTATTTTTTATTGTCTTTTTACTTTTCTCTGCATTGATTTTACGTCTAGGTGTCGTTCAAATTGTGCATGGTGAGAAATACCAAAAGGAAGTTGAAAAGACAGAAAATGAAATTGTAAACCTTCCTGTACCTCGTGGTAAGATTTATGACAAAAACGGAAATGTCATCGTTGACAACAAAGCTCTAAATGCAATCACATATACGAGGGCAAGAGGGACGAAGCAAGAAGAAGTGTTGAAAGTCGCGGAAGATCTTGCAAAACTAATAGAGATGGATACAGAAAAAGTGACAGAGCGTGACTTGAAAGATTTTTGGATGCTAAAGCATCCAGACGAAGCAGAAGAAAAGGTTAAGAAAGAATTAGAGAAAAGGGAAACCGGGGAATTAGAAATTTCTGACAAAGAAATTTATAGGCTTCAAATCGAGCGGATAACCGAAGAAGAACTTAACCAAATTACGGAAGCAGAACTAGAAGTTGCTGCGATCTTCCGTGAAATGACAAAAGGTTACGCACTTGTCCCACAGATTATTAAGAATGAGAATGTAACGCCAGAGGAATATGCTGTTGTCAGTGAAAACCTTGAAAATTTACCTGGTGTAAACACCACAACAGACTGGGTTCGAGATTACAAATTTGACAACACATTAAAGTCAATCCTAGGCAGAATCTCTGATACTGACGAAGGGCTCCCAAGCGATAAACTTGATTATTATTTAGCACGTGGCTATAACCGTAATGATCGAGTTGGATTAAGTTATTTAGAGGAGCAATATGAATCTGTATTACATGGCCAAAAAGCAAAAGTGGAAAATGTGATCAAGGGACATGCTGTGCAAGAAACAAAAGTCATTTCAGAAGGTCAAAGAGGTAGTGACCTTGTGTTGACAATTGATATGGAACTTCAACAAGCGGTTGAACAAATCTTGGAAGAACAAATAGTAGCCCATAAACAAATGAAAGGTACCCAATATCTAGATCGTGCGTTTGTTGTTATGATGAATCCTAAAACAGGAGAAATTTTAAGCATGGCTGGAAAAGTCTATACAAGAGGCTCGGATGGCAAGATGGGCTTCCAAGATTATGCGTTAGGTACCATTAACGCTGCATATGAAATGGGCTCTTCTATTAAAGGTGCTACCATGCTTACTGGTTATGATACAGGTGTCCTTAATATTGGGACAGCTTATTACGATACACCAGTGAAAATTAAAGGAACCAAACCAAAGGGTTCTTGGAAAAATTTAGGTCATACGAATGACCTGAGAGCACTTGAATTGTCATCAAACGTATACATGTTTAGGACGTTCCTTGACTTAGCTGGAGGACGTTATGTATATAATCAACCAATTTCGATTGATTATGATGCATTCCGTGTAGCAAGAAATTATTTTGGTCAATTTGGTTTAGGTGTGAAGACAGGGATTGATTTACCAGGAGAAGCTACAGGTTATGCAGGCTCTGAATTTTCACCAGGTTTACTTATGGACTTAGCGATTGGCCAATATGATACGTACACAACCTTACAATTAGCACAATATGTTTCGACGATTGCAAATGATGGATACAGAATGCAGCCAAGGATTGTCAGACAAATTCATCAACCAACAATGGATGACAATGAATTAGGTCCTGTACAAAAACCGTTTGAACCAACAGTGATGAACAAAGTTGATATTGACCAAAAATATTTTGACCGCGTTCAACAAGGGTTTAAATTAGTTTTTCAAGGATCAAGTGGTACGGCTCGTGGAACTTTTTCTAGTAAACCATATGATCCAGCAGGAAAGACCGGATCTGCCGAATCCTATATTAATGGTAAAAAAGCTGTAAATAGTACACTTGTTGGGTATGCGCCATTTAACAATCCAGAGGTAGCGTTTGCTGTCGTCATACCATATGCGTATGATAATAACTCATCAAATTCCATGAACCAGAAGGTTGGAGCTGCAATTTTAGACAAATATTTTGAACTAAAAGAATCTAGAATCTCACAAGCTAAAAACCAGCAGGATGGAACCACTGAGCAACAAACGGAAACAGAAGAAGGAGAAGAAACTGAATAAATTTCTTGAAAAGCCTAGCGATACTTCGCTAGGCTTTTTCTGTGCAATAGAAGAGTGCTTTCGACAAGAAACGGGTATATTCATCATTTTTATAAATTTACAAAACCTTTACATTCAGTTCATACCAGATTAATAGAATGAGATTATTCTTAAACATGTAAGACAAAGCAACACAAACTCACTCTTAGGGGGAATAAAGGAATGAAACGCTTTAAGTTCTTAAGTTTAGCAATGATCACAATCGCCATGCTTGTACTAGCTGCGTGTGGAAATGAAAGCAGTACTGGTGGTAGCGATGAAGAGACAAAAAACGAAAACGAAAATGCAACTGCTGAATTAGAAGGCAGTGTTGTAATTGATGGATCTGGTACTGTATATCCTTTCATGTCAAAAATGGCTGAAAACTATATGTTAAATGAACAAGAAAATGTATCAGTAGAAGTTAGCCGCGCTGGTACTAGTGCTGGATTCAAAAAGTTCTTAGTTGAAGAAGGCGGAACAGATTTCAATGATGCTTCACGTCAAATCAAAGATGAAGAAGCAGCAACTGCTGAAGAACTTGGTATCGATGTAAAAGAATTAAAAGTAGCTCTAGATGGACTAACATTCGTAGTACATCCTAGCAATGACTGGGCAGAGGAATTAACACAACAAGAAGTTATTGATATTTTCTTAGCAAGTGCTGGTAAAACAAATTGGTCAGATGTTCGTGAAGGTTTCCCAGCTGAGCCAATCAAAGCTTATGGACCAAACGAAAACCATGGTACGTATGAATTCTTCTGGGAAAACATTTTAGATGAGCAAGATTTAAGAGAAGATGTAAATCTTCAACAAGAATACTCTACTTTAGTAGATTTAGTTTCTAAAGACGAAAATGCGATTGGATTCTTCGGTTATGGTTATGCAGTTAATAATACTGACAAAGTTAAAATCGTAAAAATTGATTTTGGTAACGGTCCTGTAGAACCAAATACAGATACAATTGCTGAAGATGGAGACTATGGTCCATTCACTAGACCGGTATTTACGTACCTAAATGTGAATATGGCAAAAGAAAAACCACAAGTATTAGACTATGCGATCTACACAATGAAAAATGCAGCTGATGTAGCGGCTGAAACTGGATTTGCTCCACTTCCAGAAGATGAATTAAAAACAGTTGTAGAAGAATTAGAAGCTTTAAAATAAGAGTCGTAACGTGAAGATGAGAGCAATTCTTGCTTCTCATCTTCATCTTGATTTTAGATAGATAGAAAATCCAATAATTTCTGGTCTCAATTAAATGAAAAGGATTGAAGGGAGTTTATCATGAAGGAAGGTTCTAAAGCGTATAACGTCCGCGAGATGATTGCTCATAACAAAACGAATAAAAGTGTAAACTCAGTAATTGAAAAAGTTATTCCAAAAGGATTACTTTTAATTGCGATTATCTCTATTTTAACAACAATTGGTATTGTTCTCACTTTGATGTTTGAAACATTCGAGTTTTTCAAACGTGTACCATTTTTAGACTTCTTTACTGGTACAGTATTAAAGCCCCTTGGCGAATCGGCCGAGTTTGGGGTATTACCTCTTCTAACAGGAACGATTATTTCATCGACCATAGCCATGTTTGTCGCAATTCCTATCGGTTTGATGTCAGCTATCTATTTAAGTGAATATGCCTCAGATCGAGTAAGAAAGATTTTAAAACCAATACTTGAAATTCTTGCAGGAATACCGACGATCGTATATGGTTTCTTTGCATTAACGTTCGTAACACCTCTTTTACAATCTATCATTCCTGGTCTTGAACCGACCAATATCCTCAGTCCAGGTATCGTAATGGGAATAATGATTATTCCTATGGTTGCATCACTATCAGAAGATGCAATGAGCTCAGTGCCAAACTCGATAAGAGAAGGTGCACTAGGTTTAGGCTCGACTAAACTTGAAGTTACATGGAAGGTTGTTATTCCTGCTGCAATGTCTGGAATCATCGCTTCTTTTGTACTTGGTATTTCCAGAGCAATTGGTGAAACCATGATTGTTACTCTTGCTAGTGGTAGTTCAAAGAACTTTACTTTTGATATTACCCAATCTATGCAAACAATGACTTCTTATATTGTAGAAGTGAATAGTGGGGATGCTCCAGCTGGCTCAACTTTATACTATAGTTTATATGCTGTGGCAATTACACTATTCGTATTTACCTTAGTCATGAACTTACTTGCACAATATATTTCTCGCAAGTTTAAGGAGGAATATTAAGAATGAAATATGTAAATGCAGCACAGGTACAAAAGAAGCTTAATACTCGTTTATCGATAAATAAATTAGCAAAGTCCCTCTTTCTAATCTCAATTTTATTTAGTTTAGTCGTTTTAGTTATCCTATTTTATCGAGTCATTTCACAAAGTCTCGGTTGGATTGATCTTCAATTTATTACAAGCAAATTATCAACAGTTGCTGAAAATGCTGGGATCATGGGTGCCATTCTTGGAACCCTTTGGTTAATGGTCGTAGTGGCTCCAATCACACTTATACTTGGGGTTGGAACAGCTATTTATCTTGAAGAATATGCAAAAAAAGGGCGTCTTCAGCGTTTTATTCAAACAAATATTTCTAATCTTGCAGGTGTTCCTTCAATTGTATTTGGAATCTTAGGGTTAACAGTATTTGTCCGTGGATTTGAATTAGGCAATATTGTCTTAGCTGGTGGACTTACAATGTCATTACTTGTTCTTCCAATCGTAGTAGTTGCAAGCCAAGAAGCGATTCGTGCCGTTCCTGGATATTTACGAGAAGCTTCATATGGAATGGGGGCAACAAAATGGCAAACAATTAAAAATGTTGTTCTGCCAGCATCTTTACCAGGGATTCTAACAGGGGCTATTTTGGCACTTTCAAGAGCAATCGGAGAAACAGCTCCACTAGTAGTTCTAGGAATTCCAGCTCTGTTAATTCCACTTCCTGATAGTATTTTTGATAAGTTCACTGTATTACCAATGCAAATTTATTATTGGACACTTGACTCTGCACTTGTGGCCGAATATGCAAATCTAGCAGCTGCAACAATTGTTGTCTTATTACTGATCTTATTTTTAATGAATTCAATTGCGATTATTATTCGGAATAAGTTCCAAAGAAGATTCTAATTGATTTAGGGAGGAATAAAATATGTCTTTACAAATCATTCAAGATAATATAGATATTGAACCGACAAATCAAAAAATTGTATATGATACAAAAGATTTAAACCTATGGTACGGAGAAGAACAAGCATTAAAAAATATTAATTTTCCAATCTATGAAAATGAAGTAACAGCAATCATTGGACCATCTGGATGTGGAAAATCAACTTATATTAAAACATTAAATAGAATGGTTGAACTTGTTCCAATCGTTCGTATTTCAGGAGAAATATTATATCGAGGGAAAAACATATTTGATAAAGCATATAAAGAAGAAGAGCTTCGAACTAAGGTTGGGATGGTTTTCCAAAAGCCTAATCCTTTTCCAAAATCAATCTACGATAACATTGCCTATGGACCTCGAATTCATGGGATACGTAACAAAAAGATTTTAGATGAAATTGTAGAGAAGAGTTTACGTGGAGCTGCGATTTGGGATGAGGTAAAAGACAGACTCCATGAAAATGCATACGGACTATCAGGTGGTCAACAACAAAGAATCTGTATTGCAAGATGTCTTGCCATCGAACCTGATGTGATTCTTATGGATGAGCCAACTTCTGCACTTGACCCAATCTCAACTTTGAAAATTGAAGAGTTAGTACAAGAATTAAAACAAAACTTCAGTATTATTATCGTCACACATAATATGCAACAAGCGGCAAGAATCTCTGACCGAACTGCATTTTTCCTTAGTGGGGAAATCATTGAATATGCAAAAACGGATAAAATGTTTTCAAATCCATCTGATAAGCGTACTGAAGACTATATTACAGGTCGTTTTGGATAATAGATTAAGGAGCGTCAGTTCAACCCTAAACTACGAATAAGGAGAGGAAAATATGGCCATTCGCACGACACTAGATAAAGATTTGGAACGCCTTAAAGAATTACTCATTGAAATGGTGAATTTATCAAAAACAGCCGTTGAAAAATCAGTTCAGTCACTTGCACATCAAAATATCATGATGGCACAAGAAATCATTGAAGAAGATCAAAAAATTAACGAGCTAGAAGAAAAGATTAACAATTTAATTATACAATTAATCGCGCAACAACAACCAGTGGCGTCTGATCTTCGTGCGATTATCGCTGGACTTAAAATATCAAATGATGTGGAGCGGATTGGAGACCTAGCCGTTAATATTGCTAAATCTGTTCTTCATATCGGAGAAAGCCCGCTCATTAAACCAATCGTAGATTTACCAAAAATGGCGGATATGTCCATTGATATGTTAACAAAAGTCATTCAAGCCTATATTGATAGTGATATTGACTTAGCGATACAAACTGCGAAGTATGACGATAATGTGGATGAACTATATGGAAAAATCATCAATGAATTGTTTGAATTAATGCCAACAAAACCTGAATCGCTCAATCAAATCACTCAATTAGCCTTTATTTGCAGAAATCTCGAACGAGTAGCTGACCATACTACAAATATGTCTGAACACATTATCTATATGGTCAAAGGAAAAAATGTCGATCTAAATGCATAAAAAACAAACTCAAGCTTAATTAGCTTGAGTTTCAGACTGTTGATAAACGCTTGCATACTTCGTTGCTAGCCTCACTTGTCCGCTCATGAAGGCAACTATAATATTCGCGTCTTCGAACGGTGAGCGCGCCTTGTCTGACAAGCATTTACGAGAACAGTCTGGGAAAGAGAATCTTACTAGTGTTTTTTATAAAAATGAGTATAGACAAAGTCAAGTTTGACTTTGTCTACATTCTGAAGCTCAAGCTTAATTAGCTTGTTTTTTTACTTTACAGTCAAATAATAAACAAGTCCGTACACAATCGTAGATAAGATAATGCCAATAGCAATACCTCGTAATAAAGATTTATTCATTAAATTAGCCCCATTTTCCTTGCTTGTTCTAAGATGAGTCGTACTTCTTCAACTGGTAAGTTCGCTCTCTTACCAATTTCCTCGTAACTTAATCCTTTATCATATAATGACAGGATGGTGGAATTTGATAAGTCCATCACACTTGTTTGTGGCAGTCTCATATCATTGTCGATATCATTTGTTAGAAGCTCTTCTTCTAGGACTTTTATTTTTTTCTTTAACAAATATGTTTCTTGTATAACCGATAACGAAAGTTGTTCCATTTCTTCTTGTAACATTTTAACTGGATCTTTTCCATAATAGGAGATGACAAGAAGAAGGATTGCGAGAGCTAATAAGATAATTATTGCATACTCCATATTCTTCACTCCATTCCATTTCTAATCTTATCGTAAGTTGATATCAGGGACAACATAATGACCGCTTTTGAACCGTATTCTGGTATAGTAATTAGAAATTTTTGCACAAAAAAAATAGGACTGGAATTTTAATAAATTAAATGGTATGATATGTAGGTCTGATTAAAGCTTTATATGTTTGGAGGGAAATGAACATGCGTGTAAAAATCACTTTAGCTTGCACTGAAACTGGTGATCGTAATTATATTACAACTAAAAATAAGCGTAACAACCCTGACCGTCTTGAACTTAAAAAATATAGCCCAAGACTAAAAAAGGTTACTCTACACCGTGAAACAAAGTAACAGTAGGAAGCAACTTCCTGCTGTTTTTTTTATACCATATTATAAGGTTTATTCACCTTGAAACTGGTAGGGGAAATGAAAAGGTTATGATTGAGGATCGTCGCCAGCTAAGACAGAAACATTGTGCGATCTAATGAATATGAAGAAGTTCCTACTGATTGAAGTTACACTTTGTAATAAAATATTAAATGAGAGGAGCGGATTCGATTTGAAAACAAAACAAGAATTGCGAAAAGAAATGAAGGACACGCTACAGTCTATTAATAAAAATCAGTTAGAACAGTGGTCTCAAGAAGTTGCTGAACGGGTCTTTACACTACACGAGTGGAAACAAGCTAACACGATCGGAATTACTATTTCGGGTGAATATGAAGTCAACACCACTGATATAATTAAAAAAGCTTGGGAACTCAAGAAACGAGTGGCGGTACCGAAATGCCATCCAAAAACGAAAACAATGACATTCCGTGAAATTACGTCTTTTACTCAATTAGAGGTTGTCTATTATGGTCTTAAGGAACCGATTGAAGAACTAACAGCAGAAGTTTTACATACCGAAATAGACTTATTATTTGTTCCAGGTCTTAGTTTTGAACCAAATGGATTTCGCCTTGGTCATGGTGGAGGTTACTACGATAGATACTTGGCAGAGTATCAAGGAGATACGCTATCACTAGCATTTCCAAAGCAGATAGTTGAAAAAATACCAGTTGAACCATTTGATATACCAGTTCAAAAAATCGTGACAAACACGAGGGTTATTAAAGTCCATGATTAATCTTTTTATCCAGATACTTGCTTCGGTTATGGTTGCAATAGCGGGTAATAAGCGCAAATCTTTAACAATAAGTGGAGCAGTTGGGACGATAATCGTTGGAAGTGCAGTATCGATTGGCTTTGGTTATCGTGGCTTACTTCTATTAGGTTTGTTTTTTGCAAGCTCAAATTTTTGGAGTAAATACAAGGTTGAAGATAAAGACAGTTTAAAAAATAAAGTGGAAAAAGGAGAGCAGCGAGATATCATTCAAGTGTTTGCCAATGGTGGTATTGGAGCAATGGCAAGTCTCATGTTTGCATGGACTGATACCGTAACGTGGCTCATTCTTTTTGTAGGCTCAATTGCTGCAGCGACAGCCGATACTTGGGCATCCGAAATTGGAACGTTGAGTAAGAAGAAGCCGATTTTGTTACTAAAAATGAAGCGGGTGGATGCAGGGACATCAGGAGCTGTGTCCCCACTAGGTACGTTTGCAGCGGCAGCCGGCTCTCTCTTGATCAGCCTGCTAGCATTTTTCGTTTGGCCAGAGGTTTCTTTCATTATGTTCATAGGGCTAACTTTGATAGGTTTTGGTGGTAATCTAATTGATACGATCATTGGAGCTACAGTTCAAGTGGTTTATAAATGCTCCGTCTGCGGAATGGAGACGGAGAAACATAACCATTGTGGACAGAAAACGATCTATTTTAAAGGATTTCGATCTTGTAATAATGATGTGGTAAATTTTCTATCCATCCTGTTAGCATCTGTAGTTGGAACATATTTCCTAACAATTTTACTCGGATAAAATGAAAGGGTTAGACAAAAAGTATATCTAGGAGGGATATACATGTTAAGCATATTAACCCGAATAGCTATAGTTGTTGGTGGGATTTATGCAATCTACAGGTACCGTTATCGTATTTTTAATCGCGTATTCGGTAATCCTGCGATTCGTCGTTTTGCGATTAGTTCGTCAATGAAAATCCCATATTTACGTAGCAGAATGATCCAACAAGCCTTCCGATAGTATTTGTGACCTGTTGAAGTCCTTTCAACAGGTTTTTTCTATATTTAAGACAGAAATTTGGAAACAGGGATGAAAATACGTTTATAATAAGAGAATGAACCACATCAGTGAGGGGGGATTAGGTGTTCAGTCAAGACTATTTATATTGGAAAGTCATTCAGGAACTACAATCGAAAGGTGGTTACCGAATTCTCCAATTATCAAAATCAACCAATGAGGTCTGGCTTGAAACAACACAGAAAAACAAGCCACGAATTCTTCGTATCTTACGCCATGACTTAGATTGGAGCAATTGGATGCAGAGGGACATGGAAATAACTGCAGGCCGATTGGAACAACTTAGAAAGCGTCTATATGCTCGTAAACTGGATGCACTTACAATTTATATCACGACCTATCCGCCTGTTGATGATTGGAAATTTCGATTAGAACACCCACTGCATGCAGGTACGAAAGGTCTGACTACACTACATACGATATTAATTGATTCAGAAAATAAAAGGGCTGGATTAGAAGAAGTTTCGAAATTTGTTCATACTGAGTTTGAAATAGAGGATCAATTAATTCATATGGGGCCTGAAAGTATTGAAAAGCTAAAGCTTGATGTGATTACGGAAGCAAACAAACGAATTTCGAATGAAAAACAAGTATTTCAAAATGGGAAACCGTTTTTTACATATATTTTAATCGCGATACAATTGATTATGTTTGCCATTTTAGAACTTAATGGAGGCAGCACGAATACTGCAACCCTGTTAAAATATGGAGCAAAGGAAAACTTCCGAATCTTAAATGGTGAATGGTGGCGTTTCTTCAGCCCGATGATTTTACATATTGGGTTTATCCACCTCCTTATGAACACCTTTGCGTTGTATTATTTAGGAACGGAAGTAGAGCGTCTGTACGGAAAGTGGAGATTTATATGGATATATGTATTTGCAGGATTTATGGGCAGCCTTGCAAGTTTTGTGTTTAATGCAAATATCTCCGCTGGTGCTTCTGGAGCTATATTTGGATGTTTTGGAGCTTTATTGTTTTTCGGTGCAGCTAACCCATCATTATTTTTTAGAACAATGGGTCCAAATATCATAGGAATTATTATCATCAACTTATTCCTTGGTTTCGTGATTCCAGGTATTGATAATTCAGGTCATATTGGTGGCTTAGTTGGCGGCTTTTTGGCAGCGAGTATTGTTCATTTGCCGAGACGTAAGGAATTCGCAAAACGATTAGGTGGCCTTGTGGTAACAGTGGGGGCAGTTGGGGTATTAATCTATATCGGTTATGTAAGTCAACCTCATGCTGATAACCCACGGTTTATTGTACAAACCGCCCAAGAATACATAGAATCTAATGAAATCAATAAAGCATATGAAATGTTAAAAAATGCAGAAGAGAAGGGTGTAGTTGCACCAGAAGTGTATTTTTATTTATCTTATGCTGAAATAAAGCTTGGAAAATTGGAGGATGCTCGAGATCATTTAAAAATTGTTACGAAAAGAGCGCCAGATATTTCAGAAGGACATTATAATCTCGCACTTGTCTATGTTCAATTACAAGAATTTGATAATGCCAGAAATGCAGCAGAACAAGCAATTAAAGTTGATCCGGATAATGAAAACTATCAAGAACTTATTAAGGAATTAAATACAATTGAAACAAACCCATTATAAAAGTGTCTCACAACGAGGCGCTTTTCTTTATTTTCCCTGAATAAGTATGTTTTTCCAATTTTAGGTCAAAGATGGATTAGTAGCCTTAGCGAAAAACGAGTTGTCTTTGTACGTGATTGGAGTGATTCACATGGGAATTGAAAAAGAAAAACCAAAGCATCCCGTTTCAACCAGCCTAAAAGAAAATCAAGACTATTTAAAAGAAGCTCTTGGTGTAGACAAAAGCTTTGATGTGATCCAAGTAGATGTTCGTTATGCTGGAAAAGATATGTCCATGTTTTTAATTGACGGACTTATTAAAGATGATATTTTACACTTATTACAAAAATTTCTCGCAAAGCAAGATGAAAAAATTTTAAATATAGATGGATTAGAAAAGCTTATTAAAACGTATATCCCATATGTCGAAGTTGAAAGCACAGATGACCTTGATAAGGCTGTCGACATGGTCCTTGCGGGTCCAACGGCATTAGTAATTGATGGCATTGATAGGGTTATCTTAATTGATGCTAGAACCTATCCAGTTAGAGGACCACAAGAACCTGACACAGAACGTGTTGTTAGAGGTGCAAGGGATGGTTTTGTCGAAACCATTGTCTTTAATACTGCATTAACGAGAAGAAGAGTCAGGGATCGATCACTTCGAATGGAATACATGCAAGTGGGAAGACGTTCCAAAACGGATATTGTCGTTAGTTATATTGAAGACATTGCGGACCCTGAACATGTGAAACAAGTGAAAGATGCCTTAGCCAAAATTGATACGGATGGTTTACCGATGGGTGAAAAAACCATTGAAGAATTTATTTCAGGTCGCCATTATAATCCATATCCTGTCGTAAGATATACGGAAAGACCTGATACAGCTGCTTCACATCTTTTCGAGGGTCATATCATTATCATGGTTGACGGTTCGCCAAGTGTTCTGATTACACCTACATCTTTTTGGCATCATATGCAACATGCTGAGGAATATCGGAATAATCCAGTGGCTGGACTATATTTGCGATTGGTTCGTTATATTGGTGTATGGGCATCGCTGTTTTTGTTGCCACTCTGGTATCTATTTGCTGTTCATCCAGAGTTGTTACCAGACAATCTTAAATTTATTGGCCCAAATGATGACGGGAGTATACCATTGATTCTGCAGTTCTTTCTAATTGAAATTGGAATTGATCTGTTGCGAATGGCGGCCATTCATACCCCGA
Organism: Bacillus nitroreducens; assembly: GCF_964021195.1. Classification (NCBI taxonomy): domain Bacteria; kingdom Bacillati; phylum Bacillota; class Bacilli; order Caryophanales; family Bacillaceae; genus Bacillus; species Bacillus nitroreducens. The sequence goes on from NZ_CAXHYI020000003.1 coordinate 2,490,761, forward strand.
CCTCTCTTGCTACTGCACTGGGACTTGTCGCTGCCATGTTAATTGGGCAGGTCGCCGTTGAAGTCGGTTTATTTACAAATGAAGTAATCTTGTATCTTGCCATCGCTGCAATTGGGACCTTCTCGACACCAAGTTATGAGATGAGCCTTGCAAACCGCCTAGCGCGCCTATTTTTCTTACTGACAACCAGTTTATTTGGAGTATTAGGCTTTGTTGGAGGAATAACCCTCTGGATTATCTATTTAGCCAGAATGAAATCATTTAATGTCCCATATCTATGGCCGTTTATTCCATTTTCCCTCAAAGGATTTAAGGACGTCTTATTTCGTGCACCGATTCCGTTAAAAAGAAATCGCCCGAAAATCTTGCATCCTAAGGATCCAGACAAATAAGGAGTGTTCACTTTTTGTGAGCACTCTTTTACATTTTAAGGACTTTTGTTAGAAAGACTTGCGTGTTTCATTATTTTTCAATAAGCTAATGATATATTGTCCTATTCAGAAGGTGAAAATGTGAAAACAATCTATGATATTCAGCAATTCCTAAAAAAATTTGGCACCATTATTTATGTTGGGGACCGAGTCGCCGATCTAGAATTAATGGAAGCAGAGATAGAAGAGCTTCATCGCTCACAACTCATTGAAACAAAGGATTATCAAACAGCTATTTTACTACTGCGTCAAGAAATTGTATGGGAAACCGAAAAAAGAACAAAAAGTAAATAAAAACAAAAGGGATGGAATACAGATGGAGAACTTATTAATTGGTATTGATTTAGGTGGAACAACGATCAAACTTGCATTTATTACACAGGAAGGTGAGATTGTTACCAAATGGGAAATTCCAACTGATAAGTCAGGTAAAAAAATTATCCCTGACATAGCTGAAGCAATTGATGCAAAATTAAACGAACTACAACTTACCAAAGCGCAATTTAGTGGAGTAGGTATGGGAGCACCAGGTCCAATTAATTTCGAGGAAGGTATCCTCTATAAAGCAACTAATATAGGAATAAAGGAAATGTTCCCTTTAAGAGCTGAACTTGAGGAGAAAATAGGTTTACCAGCAGTTGCGGATAATGATGCAAATGTCGCTGCAATTGGTGAAATGTGGAAAGGTGCAGGAGAAGGTGCAAAGGATCTTCTTTGTGTTACATTGGGAACTGGCGTAGGTGGAGGAATTATTTCCAACGGTGAGGTGATTCGTGGAATTAGCGGGTCTGGTGGAGAAATTGGTCATATTACCTCCATTCCAGAAGGTGGCGCATTATGTGGTTGTGGCAAGACTGGCTGTATTGAAACAATTGCATCAGCAACAGGTATTGCCCGTTTGGCAAAAGAGGCCATACATAGCAAAAACGAACAAAGTATCCTTCGTGATGTAGACGGTGACATCACTTCTAAGGACGTCTTTGAGGCAGCTGGAAAAGGTGACCAACTTGCTCAAGAAATTATCGAAAATATTACTTATCATCTCGGTCTCGCATTAAGCCATATTGCAAATGGATTAAACCCTGAAAAAATCGTTATTGGTGGCGGTGTCTCAAAAGCTGGCGACCAATTACTACTTCCATTACGTAAACAATTTCAACGATTTGCATTTCCGAGGGTTGCGGAAGCGGCTGAAATCACCATTGCAACATTAGGAAATGATGCAGGTGTAATAGGTGCTGCATATCTTGCGAAAACAAAGTTGTAATATAATTGTCGCATATAAGTAAGAATATACATGATCAATGTCAAATAGATAAAAGAGATTTCATAATGAAATCTCTTTTTTTACACATTTGTAAGAAAATTTAAAAGATTATTACTTTTATTAACTATGAAACTTTCGAGTCAACTAAACGTCTTATAAGTATATACATATTGTACATCAATTTTGATCTATAAATTCGCATGTCTAGATGATTGATTTTTAAGAAAAAACGTATTAAGATTAGGATTAGATTTTCGGATTACTAAAAAATGGTATTGAAACAATAGTTTCTTGTTACTCCGCCGTCCCTGAATCCAAGGAGGTTTTTTGATGATTAGATCATCAACTATATCCAAGACAAAATTTATTTTTTTAGCTGCATCTATGCTTTGGATTAAAACATATCTTGTCTATAAAACTAGCTTTGATATTAAAATAGAAAACTTGATGCAGGAGTTTATTTTGCTCATAAACCCATTAAGTTTTTTATTGTTGTTCTTTGGTGTTTCTTTTTTTATGAAGGAAAAAAGTCGAAACAAATTTATCATATTTGCTAGTTTCATATCATCATTTGTTTTGTTTGCAAATGTTGTCTTTTATAGATTCTTCAATGACTTTTTGACACTTCCTGTTCTCTTTCAAACAAGTAATATGGGGGATTTAGGCACGAGTATCACAGAAAGTCTGAGATTCACTGACCCACTATTGTTTATCGATGTGGTTATTCTTATTTTAATTCATAAATACAGACCGAGTTTCACGAAAATTAAAACCATTACGAAGCGGGAACGTAGAGCATATTTTATCATGGTAGCATTTGTTTTCTTTTTAAATCTTGGTTTAGCTGAAATACAGCGTCCACAACTGTTGACAAGAACTTTCGACCGTGAAATGTTAGTGAAAAATATTGGGACATACAACTATCAAATTTATGACATTGTTCTTCAATCAAAGTCGTCAGCGCAGCGAGCTCTGGCTGATAGCAGTTCATTTATCGAAATAGAAAACTACTTGAAGGCAAATCAAAAGGACACAGGTGATACATTTGGTATTGCTCATGGTAAAAATGTTGTCATTATCTCGATGGAGTCCCTTCAAAACTTTGTCATTAATGAAACTATAGATGGAGAAGAAATCACTCCGTTCTTAAATGATTTTATTAATGAAAGTTATTACTTTGAAAATTTTTATCACCAAACAGGTCAGGGGAAAACGTCTGATTCAGAATTTTTATTAGAGAATTCCTTGTATCCACTAGGGCGTGGAGCTGTTTTCTTTACCCATGCTAACAATGAATATAAAGCAACGCCCGAAATCGTTAAGGAGTATGGATACTTTTCTTCTGTTTTACATGCAAATAATAAAACCTTCTGGAATCGTGATATTATGTATGATTCATTAGGGTATGACAAATTCTTTGATATAGAAAGCTATGAAGTAACAGAAGAAAATTCAATTGGATGGGGATTAAAGGACATCGATTTCTTTGAACAATCGATTGATTTACTAAAGTCGCAGCCACAACCATACTATTCGAAATTTATTACGTTAACAAATCACTTCCCGTTTGAGCTTGAAGAACAAGACAAAATGGTTAATGAATATCATTCTAATTCTAGAACCCTAAATCGTTACTTCCCAACTGTTCGGTATATGGATGAGTCACTTAAGGTCTTTTTTGACCGACTTAAAGAAGAGGGAATGTATGAGAATACAATTTTCATTCTTTACGGGGACCACTATGGAATTTCTGAGAACCATAATAAAGCAATGGCTCAATTTTTAGAAAAAGATGAAATCACACCATTTGATTCGGTTCAATTGCAAAGAGTTCCTTTAATTATTCACATTCCAGGAGTAACAGATAAGGACCCACAGGTGATTTCCGAAGTATCTGGTCAAATCGATTTAAAACCAACGATTTTAAGTCTTCTTGGAATAGATATAAAAAATGATGTCCATTTTGGAAATGATTTATTTGCGAAGGATCGATTCCCATTCACGGTACTACGAGATGGTAGCTTTATTACCGATAAGTATGTCTTTACAAAAAATGCTTGTTACGACAAAGCTACTGGTGAGGAGACAGAACTCGAATTATGTGAGCCATATATGGAAAAAGCAGGATTAGAATTAGACTATTCGGATGAAATTATCTATGGGGACCTTCTCCGTTTTTATGAAGGAACTTCTTATAGTGAACATGTCCCTAAGAAATTTGCTGAATAAAAATCGAAGCCTTGGCCAAATTGGTCAAGGCTTTTCTACTGACATGAAGGACATACCTCTATTCATAAACTAGGAGTAGATGGAATGAGGAGGGTGTTTAGTGAAGGTTACGGTCCGCCCGGGAGATACGTTCTGGTATTACAGTCAATTATTTGCAATCCCCATACATTTGTTAATTGACTCCAATTCACACGTAAATAGCCAAAATTTGCAGATTGGAACAACTGTAGACATACCTGGTTTTATTTTATCGGAACATAAAATTGTTCCTGGCGATACATTATGGAAGTTAGCAAAATCACGTACCCTTGTAGTCGATGCTTTGTTACTAGTGAATCCAGGTATGATTGCTGAATCTCTTCAGGTTGGTCAAACAATACGATTACCAGAAAGAGTAATTAAACCAATCGTAAATGGAAAGCGGGTATACAAATCTGAGGATATGATGAAGGATATTGAGAAATTAAAATCGATTTACCCATTTTTACGAACAACATCGATTGGACAAAGCGTGCTTGGAAAAGACCTACTGGAACTAGGAATAGGAAGAGGAGCAAAAAGAGTTCATTGGAATGGTTCTTTCCATGCGAATGAATGGATCACAACGAATGTGATTATGACGCTCTTAAATGACTTCTTACTTGCGTACACAAATTCAACACCAATTAGAGGATTTTATATCGAGCCATTCTATTTTCAAACAATCCTTTCAATTGTACCGATGGTAAATCCAGATGGTGTTGATTTGGTTTTAAATGGGCCTCCTCAGCAGGAACCCTATAGACAGGAAGTTATCAAAATAAATAACGGAAAATTCGACTTCAAAGACTGGAAAGCAAATATTAGGGGTGTTGATCTAAATAATCAATTCCCTGCGAATTGGGAAATAGAAAAAGAAAGGAAGGAACCTAAGACGCCAGCGCCTAGAGATTATCCAGGTGATGCACCACTAACGGAGCCCGAAGTCATTGCCATCGAAAAACTTACAAGGAGCTCTAATTTTGCCTGTGTAATAGCCTTTCATACCCAAGGTGAAGTCATTTTTTGGGGGTATGAGGGGTTAGAACCGCCAGAGGCTAAAGCGATAGCAAACGAGTTTTCAAAGGTAACGGGATATCGAGCTGTACGTTTTGTTGATAGCCACGCTGGTTACAAGGATTGGTTTATACAAGAATGGAGGCGACCTGGTTTTACATTTGAATTAGGTAAAGGGGTAAATCCATTACCTTTATCTCAATTTGATGAAATCTATCAGGAAACACTGGGAGCGTTTTTAGCATCATTATATATGTGAAAACTCAGTGTGAAAAAGCTGGTCAAAGTGCTAGCTTTTTTGCTTGCTTTGAAACTTATTAAGAGGCATAATCGTATTATCTATTAAGGGATAAATTTGAAAAATGTAATGTGTTTATAGAGAAAAAAGAGGTGATTACCAAGTTGGTGAGAAAATGTATATTCTTTATCATGTTTCTTTTTCTTCTAACTGCTTGTAACTCTCATCAACTGTATGATATAAGTGATGCACCGAAAAGTAGGAATAAGAATGTGACAAAAGGTCCTATACCATCGGAATTCATTGAGGGAAACCAGCAGATACAACGACTTGATCTCCGAGGAGAACAGTTTAATCGGGTCGGTGAATGGTTTGATGATGAAAGTATTCTTTTTATACTTGATGAAAATAATGGTTCTACGATTTATAGATATCATCTATATACAGGTGAAAAAGCGCCCTTTATTGAAACCGAAGCTCCAGTTTTGACAATGAAAGCAAATGAAGACCATTCTCTATTTCTAATACATACTTCAGATACTCAAAATAAAGCGAAGGTAACGATTGTGGATAAAGAAGGAATGGTTCAATTCGAATGGGAAGTACAATCCTTTGATTTGTTCTATAGTTGGAATCCGTATCAGGTAGACCAGGTCTTTGTTACATCGTTTTTAGAGGATTGGTCGTTTCAAACACATTTACTTGATATATCCTCCGAAAAAATAACCAAATATGAAGTATTCCAGCCATTTGTGCAATGGCTTGGACCAAAGACCATATCGTATTTAAAATGGGATCAAAACGAGCTTGATTTTTTTGCACCGCTATATTCTCACCATCTGGATACAAAAACAGAAGGCCTCTTATTTGAAGACATTATTTCATTTGTAGCATATAAAAACTTATTAGTGACGTATGAATTAATTCAGGGTGAGGAAGCATCTGCGAATGTTGGATTTTATAATCCTGAAAAAAATCAAAAACTACATGAGTTTAAGATGCCGCTATTAAGTGACTACTCCAAATGGTATATTCCATTTGCAGACTATAATGTTGGGCAAAAAAAGTTTTATTCGTTTAAGCCATATTCAACAGGTGCCTTTGATACGTACGGTGAAAAGTTCGAACTTGTTTCCTATGACATGAGTACGGGTACAGAAGAGGTTATTCTTGAAAAAGTAGATGACCAGCCGCTTAATTTTTCCCCAAATGGGTTCTTGTGTCTATACGGATTTCAGTTTGAGAAGATAATTGATATGAAGACCAAAAGTATAAATGATTTTATTGTTTATTAACCTAAATGAAAAGCCATCGGAGAATTGTCCGATGGCTTTTATACATATTAGTGAGCAGATGGGAACCCATCTTTTAAGATTGTCATGATTGTAAACCAGCCAATTACTAAAAAGGTTCCTGTTGAGAAAGCTAAGGCTAGAAGGTTCTTTTCGCGTAAAGAACGAATAATTCCAAACGCAGATAAAATTACTATTAATGCAAAGATAATCATTAGACCCATGTGACTTACCCCCTTGCTATAATCAATGATCATAAAAAGTGCGCCTCTACTTTTACACATTCATACTTACTATTTTCCCCAAAGTATGAAATATTACAACATCTTCATGTGTATGTCGCAAGAAATGTTGTTCGAAAGGCAGAGAATTCTTGTCCCGCATTTACAGGCAGTAGGATACTCTTCCATTACTTCAGACAGTTGAAGAAGAAGCTTTACATCCATTAGCATGTAAATGCTTGATTGGCTCGACTAACTACTAGTATAGGTTTAAAGAAAACCCTTACTGTAGAAAGTTGCACCGTATGTAAAGAAATAGATAGATTCATTCTATATTCTAATCGTTTTATCTGTTTTTGTCGAGGAGGAAAAAATGACACTTTCAAGACATTTACAAAAAACAGGCTTATTTTTGCGAATAAGAAGGGGGCTATCTGCTTAGTGCTTTTTTCAATGTAACCGATGGTGTACAATGATGTTAGATTGAAAAAGACGGAGGGAAATGTTATGAAGTGGCAAAGGATTCCGTTAGGACCCCTACAAACAAATGCATACATACTATCAAATACTCAAAAAGATTGTGTTATCTTTGATCCAGGTGGTGATGGTCAAAAATTAAATACAGTCATAAGACAACAAGGACTTACACCTGTTGCGATACTGTTAACACATGCTCATTTCGATCATATTGGTGCGATTGACGATGTACTGGCTCAATGGAATATTCCAGTGTATATACACGAGAAAGAGAAAGAGTGGTTGAAGGACCCTGCTTTAAATGGATCAGCATCTTTTATTCCTGGACACGAAATTTTATCAAAAGTAGAACCGACGATCCTCCCGAAAGAAGGAGTGTTTTCAATAGGTGAATTCACTTTTGACCTTTTTTACACACCAGGCCATTCACCAGGAAGTGCTTCATATTATAGTAAAGAAGTGGGAGTTGTTTTTTCAGGTGATGCCCTATTCCAAGGAAGTATTGGGAGAACAGACTTGCCTGGTGGAAGTCACAACCAATTACTAACTAGCATTCATGAAAAATTACTTACATTACCAGAAGATACAATTGTTTTATCTGGGCATGGACCTGAAACGACGATTGAAGCAGAAATGGATTACAATCCATTTTTAAATGGTTTCTAACATGTATTCATTAAAACAGAAAAGGCCTAACTCAGGAGAGTCAGGCCTTTTCTGGGGGATGTTTTGCACTAGAAATCTCGATCCTAATGCGTATTTCTTGGCATTCGCCAAAACTTATATATCCGTATAATGGGAGGGATATTGTAAGCTATTAATTTTACAATATTATAATATAAACACTGTGTCAATGGTGAAAATTAGCAGAAGGTGAGCATATGCTAAACATACTAAAAAAGGTGATACAATCATCTCCAAACGAACAAATCACATATGAAAAATATATGAATACAGTCTTATACCATGAAAAAAAGGGATACTACATGAAGAATGGAGAAAAGATTGGTAGACATGGAGATTTCATCACGAGCAGTAACATATCTACGATCTTTGGCAAACTGTTTGCATCCCTTTTTCATAAATTGATTGCAATTGAAAAAATACCTCCTTTCATCTGTGAAATAGGTGGGGGGAATGGTCGATTTGCAAGAGCAGTACTTGATGAACTAGAGAATAACTATAGTGATACCTATCAAAACCTTACCTATCTGATCATCGAATCTAGTCCGTATCATATGCAGCTACAGAAAGAGCATCTTCCAGTCGGTAAACAAGTGGTCCAGTATCAAAGTCTTGATGAAGCAAAAAAGGATTTCCCAATCTTTCATGGCATACTTTTCTCAAATGAATTATTTGATGCGTTTCCAGTAAGAGTGATTGAAATGAAGGAAAATATTCTCCATGAAGTAAAAATAACGTTACAAGAAGACGATCAAATCACAGAAATTCTTACTCCACTTACAGATGGACGGATTTTTCAATATTTAACTACTTACAAAATAAAACTTGTTAATGGCCAGAGATTTGAAGTGCCCCTTCAAATGCTTGATTACCTTACAGATTTAAGTAGCTTTCTTGGGAATGTCGCTGTATTTACGGTTGATTATGGATATTCCAAGGAAGAATGGAAAGAGCCATCAAAAAGAAAGGGAAGTCTGCGAGGATATTATAAGCATCAATTAATTGAAAATCCGCTAGAACATCCTGGTGAAATGGATCTCACTACCCATATTCATTTCGACACACTCATTTCATATGGCTTAGAACAAGGACTTGAATTTGTAAAGAAGATGAGACAGGATGAATTTTTGTTAGCAGCAGGCATCCTTGCTTTCCTGCAGGAGAATTATGATGCCAATCCATTTTCGGAAAATAGTAAACGAAATCGTGCAATTCGTTCAATCATCATGGGTGATGGTATGAGTTCTGCGTTTCATGTCGTGATTCAGCAAAAAAACATAAAAATCAAGTGGGAGCAAATTTTAAAAAACATATAAAAAAGCGATGTTACCATCGCTTCAGACTGTTGACAAACGCTTGCATATTTCGTTGCTAACTTCACTCGTCCGCTCATGAAGACAATTTCTATTCGCGCCTTCGATCGGCTGCGCGCCTTGTCTGACAAGCGTTTTCAAGACAGTCTAGGAAAGTGAATCTTACTAGTTTTTCCTATAAAAATGAGTGTAGACAAAGTCAAGTTTGACTTTGTCTACACTCTGAAAGCGAAGTTACTTATCGCTTGTTTTTAGTGACCTCCACCAAGTGGCATCATAAAAGTTGTCCAATAAGAGAAGGCACAGAAGAAAATGGTTAAATATGCGCCAAACACGTAAATATACATTCTTTCAGACAATTTTAAATAGCTTAAAAGGACGAAAAATCCGGTTTGTGCAAAGAAAATTAGTGCTAGAACATCCATACCACCAACGTAGAACATTACTGCAAAGATACCTGTCCAAAAACCTAAAACTCGGTACATACGTTCCATATGTATAATTTCCCCCCCTTGTAAATGATAGACACTCACTTTAATTATTATAATGTAACGATTACATAAAAGTAAACCTTACTTTGCGACAATTGCGTGATAACTGCAAGAATTACATCCTAAAATGATATTTTCTGATTCCTCCAGCACGACATCATCAAATAGTAAATCAAACATTCCTCTTAGAAACGCATGGTGCATGCCACAAACGGCTTCAAAATTTTCTTGTGCAATTTCTTTAAAAGGGCAATTGTTAATCTTTAAGAAGATTTTCGTCTTATCTTTATTATGGTCTAAATCTGGATAAAAACCCGCAACCGTTGAGGCCTTTTTTAAAATATCGAGTTTTTGTTCAAAAGTGAGTTCATGGATGGAAACTGGAATTTGGTGGTTTACCAATTCTTCACCAAATCGTCTACCTGTGAGCTCAAGCGCTTTTCTTCCTACATCACCAAGAGTAGCCATGGTTTCAATTGCAATTTTAGAAAGTAACTGATAATCGCGAAATGGAAAATTAATTTGGATGTGGTCGTTTGATAAACGATATAGACGACTAGGTCGACCGCCTTTTCCTGTTTTCTTTGCTTCAGAAACGAGCATGTTTACATCTTCTAATTTTGTTAAGTGCAGTCTAGCAACATTCGGATGAATTTCAAATTCTTCAGCGATTTCTTGTACAGTAACATCTTCATTTTTTTTAATAATATATTGATAAATATAAAAACGTGTTGGATCTGCTAAAACGTTTGTTATTTTCAGTGTTTGTTCCACTGTATTCACTCCTTGCGACCCTAATGATACCTCAATTATAGTACACGTAAACATCATCATTATGTGATTTATATCACTTGTGGATAATTGTTCATAAATAAACAAAAAATTTATAAAAATATACTGACATACTTATCGCAATATCAACATATAATGTATTGATTCCTCCTAATGATAGATAAATCGATAAGAGCTTTAAAAATGCAACCCTGGTATGTAGGGTTGTATTTTTTTTTAGTTCAAAAAAAGTTCACAAATAAATGTAGGAAAAAAGAAGGGTATTGTAGATTTTTGTTGAATTATGTTACCTGCAAGAGAAAAAAATAAACTGTGTTCAAAAAAGAGGATGAAGAGGATCGCATCGACAAGAACAAAAAGTCCTGTACATCGAAATTTTAAAGCGGCATAGCTTTTAGTATTTATAAAATGTATAAGTTTACACGTGAAGTACGCAAAAAGTATGCTGACGAGATTCCACAGAATGGTTACGACGATGTTGGACGCAGTATGTGTTTTCTATTCGTAGAAGTTCTTGTAGAGATGCATGATATTCACCGAATTTTTTGAGCAACAACTAAGGAGGAGTGAATTATTTGAGTGAAATTGAACAACTCGGTGATCAATTGGTTGAAGATGCGTGGTCAATGAATGCATCTGATATTCATTTTGTGCCGAAAATTAATGATGCCATCGTTCAATACCGGCTCGACAGTGATTTATTTAATAAGCAAACCATTCCAAAGAATGTTTGTGAACGCCTGATTTCCCATTATAAATTCCTAGCAGGAATGGATATTGGAGAAAGGAGAAGACCGCAGAATGGTTCGATTACCTTAAATCTCAAAGGCATAACCATTAACCTTCGATTGTCTACACTACCTACACCTTACAACGAAAGTCTAGTCATACGTATCCTACCCGAAACACCGACTTATTCTCTTGCCAATTTATCGTTATTTCCAACTATGACAACGAAATTACTCTCGCTATTAAAGCACTCACATGGGTTAATTATATTTACAGGGCCAACAGGATCTGGTAAAACGACCACCCTTTATTCCTTGCTGCACGCCACTAAGAAGCTATTCAACCGAAACATCATTACATTAGAAGATCCAATTGAAAAAAGAAGTGATGATGTGTTACAGGTTCAGGTGAATGAAAAAGCTGGAATTACCTATGCACATGGCTTAAAGGCAATTTTGCGTCATGATCCCGATATTATCATGGTGGGGGAAATAAGGGATTCAGAAACGGCAAAAATTGCTGTACGTGCCGCTCTCACAGGTCACTTAGTTCTCACTACTATGCATACAAGAGATACCAAGGGAGCAATCTACCGTCTTTTAGAATTTGATGTGTCTTTGCAGGAAATTGAGCAAACCTTAATCGCAATCGCCTCTCAAAGGCTGGTTGATCTCAAATGTCCTTATTGCGAAGGGAAATGTACACCACATTGCAAAAAGTATCGAAAGGTAAGAAGGGTAGGGGTGTACGAACTTTTAAATGGACATGCCTTAACAGAGGTAATGAAAGAAGCAAGAGGCGAAAAGTGCGAATATCGCTATGAAAAATTAAAGGATGTCATCAAAAAGGGGATTGCCCTCGGTTATTTGTATCCAGATGCAATGGAAAGATGGGTCGTCCATGATGACAAGGAAAAGAAATAAAAATTGGACCATTAGGGAACAAGCATTATACCTTAGTAGAATTGGTAATTTACTTGATCAAGGATATTCCTTTGAACAGGCATCTCAATTTTTACAATTTCAATTACCTGAAAAACATAGTAAAGATATTAGTGCCATTATCGAAAGTTGTAAGCAAGGAGAAACATTATATACAGCTTTTAGTCAGGTTGGTTTTCACAAGGATATTCTCGGTTATATTTATTTTGCTGAGCAACATGGAGATGTTTCATTTGCTCTACGTGAAGGAAGTGCAATGCTACAGAGAAAGCTTAAACATCTGGAAAAAGGAAAGAAACTAATCCGTTATCCACTAGCACTGTTGTTGTTTGTCGGTTTCATGTTTACGATGATTGAAAAAATCCTTTTGCCACAATTTGAAAGCTTATTTACCTCGATGAGTTATAAACAAACGTTAATCTCTACAATCTTATTAAGACTCCCTGAGCTAAACCGATATGTGCTCCTCATTGTCGGTGCCCTTTTATTCATTTGCCTCGCGTATTATTTTCTACATTTTCAAAAACGTACTCCAGTTGAAAAAATGAAACTACTCTTAAAGATTCCTATTTTTAAAAAAATAACAATTATGTTTAATTCACATTTCTTTTCTGTGCAACTCAGTAACTTGTTGAAAGGTGGTCTGTCTATTTTTCAAGCATTAACTATGTTTGAGCAGCAACATCACTCGCCTTTTTTCCGAGAGGAAGCAAAGGAAATGAAACAGCTTTTACGAGCGGGAAATCGATTTGAAGACATTCTACGAGTGCGAGAATTTTACGAGGATGATTTAGCGATGGTCATTGCACATGGCCAATCAAACGGAAATGTAGCAAGCGAGCTCCAACATTATAGCCAATATGTCATGGAAAAAGTCGAGGAGAAAATGACTAGAATACTAGCCGTTGTTCAACCAATATTGTTTGCGTTCATTGGCATCATTATCATGCTGATGTACGGTGCCATCATGGTCCCGATGTTTCAACTATTAAACGGAATATAGAAAGGAAGAGGTAGATGAAAGTCAAAAATCAAAAGGGATTTACCCTTGTGGAAATGTTAATTGTGTTATTAGTTGTTTCGATTTTGTTGTTGATTACGATCCCAAATGTGACTAAGCATAATAGTGTTATAAAGGACAAGGGCTGTGATGCGCTTGTGAAAATGGTTGAAGCTCAGGTTCAGGCTTATGAGTTGGAAAAGGGAGAAAAAGTTTCAGATATAGGAAGCATAGTTAGTGATGGTTACTTGGAAAAAGCACCTGTGTGTCCGAATGGAGATCAGATTTCAATTACAAATGGGGTTGTAGTTGTTGCACCTAAGGAAAGTTGATGATAAAGGCTTCACCTTAATAGAAGCTTTACTTGTTCTATCAATTGTTATCATTATTTCTTCGATCAGTCTCCTCCAACTTAGACCTCTACATGAATCAAAGAAAATGGACCATTTTCTTGAGCAATTACAAAATGACATATTTTTTAGCCAGCAGTTTGCGATCAGTCATAGTGAACCGATGAGGATGTACTTCGATGCGGGTAAATCTTCTTATCGACTTAATAGAGGAACGAGAAACACAGTTGTTTTCATGCGCAGCATTGACCCTGCAATTCAAATTCAATATACGACATTGGGTTCGGGTTTAGCTTTTAACAGTAGTGGAAATATCCAGCGAGCTGGAGAAATTCGGTTTAAATACAAGGATTCCACCTATATTGTTACGTTTTTACTAGGAAAGGGAAGGTTTTATGTTAGTAAGAGATAAGAGGGGATTTACGATGGTTGAGATGCTTCTATCTGTAACAATTTGGCTTATGCTATGTGTGACCTTGCTTCCCCACTTAATGGTCATCATTGCGGAACGAAAAAATAATGATCTTTTGAATATGGGAAATCAACTATTAGCTGAAGAATTACAGGAGGAGTTTAATGGGGAAACCTCATCATTAAAACCGATTGCAAAGGGAGGGGTAACATACCAATTTACAAGATCATTAAATGAGGAGTTACAAAAATGGCAACTTTGTGTGACGTGGGAGGACAAGCTTGGAAAGTCGTATGAAAGATGTGGATATACAAATGGTAAGGAATGAGAAGGGGTTTACCTTTGTAGAGATGTTGGTGACTTTTTCAATTCTCATTGTGATACTTTCATTTATAACACCATTTCTCGGTGTCGTGTTTCGGGATAATAGTGACCAGTTTAATAAATTGGAATGGCAAATTTTAATTCAACAAATGAAGATGGAAATCCGCGAGGCAAAGGACATTACAATATCGAATAATGGTTCTGTTTTCTATACGAATGAGACAGGTGATTCTATAAGCTTTGAAAAATACAACGATAAAATAAGAAGAAGGGTAAATCTCAAAGGGCATGAGGTACTGCTTCAGCAAATTTCAGGTGTGCGTTTTGAACCAAGGCCAAATGGCTTTTTGATCTCGGTTCTAACTGTGGATGGGAAAACGTATCAAGCGATTATTTCAGCATATACAACAGTGGAGGTTCGTGAAGTATGAGGAAAAATGAACAAGGATTTATCCTCCCTGTTACAATTGCCGTTTCCTTTTTATTCTTTCTTATTTTTTCGTTTCAAGTAAACGCATATTTGACCGAAAGAGCTTTTTCAAAGGAAACAGAAGAATTATTTATTTTAGAGAATTTGATGCAACTTGGGGTTGAGGATGTTCAGGAGATATTACAATATGAGGTTGAGAGTGTTGACTCAACTAGAACTTTCAATTATCCAACTGGCACCATTGAATATACAATTACAGCCCAGACACTGACAACATCTCAAATTACACTTTCTTGTACGACGACCAGTCAACGAAAATACAAGGCACAATTTATCTACAACCATGAAACAAAAGAAATTGGTTCTTGGTTTGAATTACGTTAAGACAAACTAGAATGTTTTTGTTATAATTTTTAAAAAGCTTAGTGGACGTTGATTAGGAGTGCAAAAGAGATGAGAGCTATATATTTAACAGGGTTTATGGGAGCAGGAAAAACAACAATTGGACAAAAACTAGGACAAGCTTTGAACCTACCAGTAATTGATACCGATCACTATATTGAGGATAAAGTAGGTAAAAAGATTGCAACCATTTTTTCGGAGGATGGGGAGCAAACATTCCGAAATTATGAACGTCTGTATTTAAAGGAAATACCAGCAAATGATTTGGTGATCACAACTGGTGGTGGAATTGTGATCCAAGAGGAAAATCGTAACTGGATGAAGGATAATGGATATGTGATTTTCTTGTATTGTGATATCGGGAAGATTTTTGACCGAGTTCAAAATGATCCGACTCGCCCATTATTTGATGTGGAGAAAAAGGAAAATACAATCAAGTTGTATCAAGAGCGCATGCCGTTCTACAATGAAGCACATTATAAGATTGATACCACCGAAAAAAATTTAGATGAAGTCGTTGATGACATCCTTTCATGGTTACATCTGCATAAAGGTGGAAATAATAACACTGAAGCTTGAAGAAGGTAGGTGTTATATGTCTACAAACGATTATGTGAAATTTGTAACCCAGCAGTTTGTGAAGTTTATAGACCAGCCTAAGGAAGTTCGTAAGGCGACTAGGAAGCAGCGTAAAGAAGAATTGCCGCCACTATCGAATCGGTGGTTTGGCATCTTGCCAGTCGCTGTAACGCTTATGTTCAAAAAGAACAAAAAAGGAGAGAGCTGACAACGTTTGTTGTCGGCTCTCTTTTGATTTCTTACAGCTCCAGCTCCTAGCCCCTAGTCAGTTTTCATCATTGATTATGCTTCAGTGAGTATCTTGCGAAAAGCTTGCTTTGAGAAGCTCGAGGTCACAAACCAATCCGTCAAGAAGGTTAAATAACAACCTTCTAGCCAGCTCGTTTTGTGCTTGTCGGACTTACACAGGAAAAGGAGGGCTTCGAGAGCATTAGAATCGCACGAAGAAAATGCAAAGCATTTTCGAGGAAGTGCTGACATCGACGTTTGCCACAGGACGTGGCAGTAGTTAGTCGATGTTCCTCTATCAAGGCGCTTGCGCTTTTGTTTTAATACCAATAACCGCCGCCATACGGATAATATGGTGGACGATAATATGGATTTCCATACCCATATCCTCCACCGTAAAAGTAAGGATTTAAGAGTGTGCTACCAACAAGTCCGCCTACTAAGCCGCCTACAAACGGCCCACCCCAAAATGGTCGTCTCGGTCTTCCATACCCATATGGTGGTCTTCTATATGGTCCCATTTTAAAACCTCCTATTTTATGATTTCTCTTTTATATTTCACGGATTATTTGTTTTTACCGTGTGTGGGCTTGAATGTGCTCCTTATTCGTGCCTCATTAACATGGATATGTAACCATAAGCAAGAAGTAGTGGGCATTTGTCTACTTTATGAAAATTAATTTATTCACGCCTTCAACGTATCTCGTTTCTATTCACAGAGATATGTTAGTATGATAGAGTAATAGGTACTTAAATAAAATGAAGTTCAAAAAGTGCGCTGAATTAACATAGTGTTTTTCTTTAATTGATGTTCGGTAGCTTAAGAAATATTCGGGCATTACGCTTGTTTTATCTACTCAACAGCGCAAGGTCTCGGAGTTATTAACTCATGTACTGATACGATAGCTGTACCACCTTTTAATCCCGACGCACAGGGAGTGCTAACGTTGAAACGACATGAAGCTTTGGCGTTTTTATCTACGGGTCCTCTTTATCCTTCTTTTGAACGTTCATTTAAATGTAGGAGTGACAGGTATAAAATGACTACAACAGAAAAGAAAAAAATTGTTGATCAATTAAATCGACCTCTACGTGATTTGCGCATTTCTGTCACAGATCAATGTAATTTCCGATGCTCATATTGTATGCCTAAAGAAATTTTCGGGGATGATTACCAATTCTTGAAACAAGATGAATTATTATCCTATTCTGAAATCGAAACTTTAACGAGAAGTTTTGTCAAACTAGGTGTGAAAAAGATACGGATAACAGGCGGTGAGCCGTTAGTCAGAAAAAATGTACATGAGCTTGTGGAGCGTTTAACTCATATAGAAGGTATTGAAGATATAGCCCTTACGACAAACGGGATCTTTTTACCGAAGTATGCAAAACAATTAAAAGAAGCGGGACTACAACGTGTCAATGTAAGTCTTGATGCAATAGACAATGATATTTTTAAAGGAATGAATGGTCGCTCTGTGGGCATAAAACCAGTATTAGCGGGAATAGAAGCCGCACAAGAAGCAGGTCTTCATGTGAAAATGAACATGGTCGTTCGAAAAGGAGTCAATGATTCACAGATTCTTCCAATGTCAAGATTCTTTAAAGAAAAAGGGATACCCCTTCGTTTTATCGAGTTCATGGATGTCGGTACGACAAATGGCTGGAACTTTGACGAGGTTGTTTCTAAAAAAGAAATACACGATCTTATTAACAATGAGATGCCATTGGAGCCTGTTGATGCCGATTATTTCGGTGAAGTGGCAAAACGATATCGTTACGTTGGAACTGACGTGGAAATCGGCTTCATTTCATCGGTAACGGAATCCTTCTGTTCAAGCTGTACGAGGGCAAGAATTTCAGCAAATGGTCAGCTTTATACATGCTTATTTGCCTCAGAAGGTCATGACCTAAGAAGATTAATTCGTTCAGGTGCAACAGAAAGTGAGATCGATGAATCACTTTCGGCAATTTGGCGAGCAAGAAGAGATCGATACTCAGATGAACGAACTGAAGAAACCGCCAAAAAACGTAAGAAAATTGAAATGTCTTATATTGGTGGATAGGTAGAAAAGCGCAACCTATTACTTAAGAAATGATTGGTATGTGACCTTGAGACGATTTGCTTGGGGTAGATAGAAAAAGAGGTGCATTTTGCACCTCTTTCTGCGTAGAATTATGCAGTTGAACTTTCTGTTCTTCCAGATCGTACTAACCAGCGGTGAATAGGTATCTCCACTAATGTAATGACAAGAGCAGTTAAGATAGCACCCCAAAGGTTAATTCTTGCTCCGTCATAAAATAAGGTAAGAACATATACAACGATGGCTGCTGTAATAAAATCAGCAATATCTGTCATCACCGTTGTATTTCTTCTAAGCATCATTTTCTCTATTAAGTGACCAATAATGGCTAAGGCTACCCCAATCCCTATTGGTTGATACCATGCAACAAGATCAAAACTATCAAAGAGACCAGAACAAAGTGCAACAACTATAGGTAATACAATAATTTTTAAAATCAAATTCGTCATTTCTTACACACCTCCTTTAAGTCTATTTTTCACATAAAAAGATAAGATTATGTAACGATCCTATTGGTCTGTTTCTACAACAGTAATATTTTTTACCCTTTCTGTATCTGGTTCAAAGGTGATATTTACAAAAACACCGAACTCTCGATTATCCTGTTTCAACCACAACTTAAAACGTTCAACAGACATGCCGTTTTTCTGTTGTTTCCCAACATGTAAATAATCAATAATATCCGCGGCAGGATATCTCTTTTTTGTTTCCTCCATCGCAAGTTTTCCCCATTTGGCGTATTCGGGAACAGGTTTCTTTTGCTCTGATGCAGCAACTGATGAGTCATTCACAAAGGTGACGGTCGGAGAAAGTAATAAACCTAAGCAACATCCAATCAATAGTTTTCGTAACACATACAGCACCTCTCTTTTACGTTAGAAATTCCCAACGATCGGAAAAATTATGCAGTAATGGTAGGTTTCTATGGTAACATGAGAGGAAAAGGGGAAATACTGATGAAACGTATGATAAAAAAATGGTTAGGGATACTCGTTTTGTTAACTTTGATTGGATGTAGTTCTGAAAGTACAACAGGTCAAAAAGTTGATGGAGTTCTAAAACCAGTCAAGCAAAATGAAAGAAATGCACAACTGATTGGCTCACTCGGTTTCGATCAGCTTTTCATGTATGATCTTGATATAAAAAACAAAGACATGAAAATGATTTACTTTTGGATTGAGCACTACAAAAATGGTGAAAAACAAGAAGATCTCATTAATGGTGCTACTGCTACGAATGAAGAAATGTCTTTGGCTGTTTCGAAACTTAATTTCAAATTAGAGGATGAAACAACATATACACGATGGACTTATTCAGTTGCTGACGGTGTTGCACTTTCGTCAATGGAATCCCTACCAATGGAGGTAGTAGATCCTGAAAAATTGGGAATGGCTTCAACCTGGATGGACGATGAGTTTAAGATTAAAGCGGAGAAGCCAATCAATTTAGCTGTAATCGCAAGATATGATGGAAATAGTGTAGGAATTGGTCTTGATGAAGAAATTATCCAGAGAGCCATACAATCAAGTGACGAAGTGTATGTGGTAAAGGTGAAAGTAAGTAAAAATGAAGAATTTGCTGAGTAAGCAATCCATTATGGGTTGCTTATTGTTTGTTGTATGAATTGTCTTCCTAGCGCACATATTATCATTATGAGAAATGATGTTTGTAGGAGGAAAATCATGCAGAAACGCCTTTTTTTTATAGCCATTATTCTATTAAGCACTGCCTTCCTCGTTAGCTGTAAGGGAGACGATAAGGCAAAAGAAAACGAGAAAAAAGAAGATCCAAAAGCAACCAAAATTCAAGAAGCAGACGAACAAATCTTCAATCTAGGCTCATTAGGCTTTACAACAGAAGACCTCGTAAAAAACTGGAATGAAGCCCAAGCAGAAATGAAGGACTCAGATCCTATTGAACAGCTAAATGTAAGAAACGGTGAATTTAAACATGATATCAATGATGGAATGATCCTCGAAGGTATCGTCAATGAAACAACCAATGAGGTCGTACGATTATCCATTGTGAAAAAAGACGTGGAATCAGACAATCTCTACTCAACCTTAGACAAATATGAAGACACAATCGCTGCCTTCTTCTTATTGGTAGCCGTAACAAACACAGAGGAAGCGGTCAAGGAAGAAGACATCGGTGTAACCACATATAAACTTGGTCTCCTTCGAGATAAAGATAAAACAATTAATGGAACGGCAACGCTTAACAATATCACCTATAAAGCACAGGAAAATGAGCGGGGGTTAGTATTGTCGGCGGTGGAGAAGAGGGATTAACGAGAAAAGCGACCCAATTTTTATGGGTCGCTTTTCAACCATGTACATTGCTTGCCTTGTAAAAAAGCTTCTATTTCTTGAAGGGTAATTCCAATAGTTTTTGCCTCTATCAGTAGTTGAACCCATTCCTGGTCTAACGGTTTTTGAAACGAAGTGAGTATCATTTCTTGCCTCCATTATGAAAAGTTGAAATATCTTCTGAATCCTCTTGTTCGTTCTTCCAGTTACGAAACTGAATAAACTGTTGAAACTCTCGAAAATCCTCCTTACTTAACCCATTATCAATTGCCTTTTGTAAAAGAGAAGTCCATTCTCCGTCCAATACATCATGATTGTGATTCGGATCTTCCCCTAACAAGTATTCAATACTTGTATCAAGTGTAGCCGCAATCTTTGATAGGAACTTAAGAGAAGGATTCTTCTGTACATCTCGCTCGATATAACTTAAATACGACTTTGAAACACCAGCACGCCTTGACAACTCAGTAATAGAAAGATTTCGCTGCTTACGCAACTCCTTAATCCTAGATCCAATCATCTTCTTTCTCCTTATAAAAAGTACTAGCAACATGTTCATTATAAGGAACATAGTGTTCTTTATAAAATTACAAAATAGTAAGAAAAAAAGAGGTATACCGAGAAAACGAACGATAATTGTTCTTTATTAAGAAAAAACGGCTATTTTTGGGATTTTTCAAAATTAGTTCTTATGGATTATACTCAGACTATCAAGTTCGTTACTGAGAACGAGAACGAACGGAATAGGGAATCTAAAAGGAAGATTAGGAATATGAAAAATAAATATTCCTACTTCGTTCTTAATAAAAAACAAATTATTATATTCATTTAAAACGAACGATCGGAGGGGGTCTCTATTAGACGGACTAGAGCTAGAAAGTATAGGAAAAAAAATTTCAAAATAAGTTTTGCCTTGAAATCTTTTTCAATCGCATATTTGTGTTTACTTATTTCAACATTTACGACTAATGATACAAATGCATTTTTGAATGATAATACAAATTCACAAGCGCAATTTAAGGCACAGTGGGAGGAAAAACAAGAACCTTCTAAACATGGGGATTGGGATAAAAGTTCCCTCAGGTTTGTTGGCCAAGGAGGTTCATGTAGTGAGATATTCGCTACGATAAAAAATGGAAAGAATACTATGAAGGAAAAAATAATGTATGAAGTATTTTATACAGAAAAGGGTAGTCCTAAGAAAGGAAAAATTGTATTTGAAGGAAACTCAGCTCCATTAACTGCTGGTGAGGAGGTCAAAATAACTTTCATACCTGAGAATGCTGGTGTTTACATGTTTAAGGGGTATCAACATGTAGATCATCCTGGTAATGGGGAATTTTGGAGTAAAGAAATACAAGTAAATTGTGAAATAACATCTGAACCGAATGAAAAGACGCCTTCAACTCAAACTGAAAAGAATCAAGAAACCACAGCACCTAATAATGAAAACGAAGTGCAGGAAGAAACCACATCTTTACCTGGAAACCAAACAGAGGTAGAGAAAACAGAAGATAAAGAGACTACTGAAAGTGATGAAGGTTCGACGAATACAGAAAGTAATGAGGCAAATGCAGTAAAAGTTAATTCAAATCAGAAAGATAATAATTCAAGTGCGAATGATGGTCAAAATTAATAGAAGATGGTGAGTAAAAATGAAAGCAGGAACTTTAAAAAAGTGGATAAATAATATTGTTTCAATTTTATTAATTGCAGTAATTCTGTTGATGGTATTTTTTCTAGTATCATCCAAGTTTTCAGGAGGGACACCAAAGGTTTTTGGTAAGGAATTGTTAACAGTCTTATCGGGTTCAATGGAGCCATCAATTAAAACTGGTTCAATAATCGCAATTACACCGACAGAGGATCCAACGAAATATAAAGAAGGCGATATTTTAACCTATAGATCCCTTGATGATCCAAATGTTTTTATAACTCACAGAGTATTGGAAGTTCAAGAAATAGATTCATCCATTTACTATATTACAAAAGGGGATAACAATGATGCAAAAGATACATCTCCAATCCCTGCAAATAATGTTGTAGGCGAATATGCAGACTTTACCATGCCTTTTGTAGGATACATTTTAGACTTTGTAAAATCAAAAATCGGTACAGTATTAGTCATTATCGTTCCAGGAGTTCTATTAATTGGATATGCAGTGGTCTCTGTTTGGAGAGCGATAGCAGGTATGGAAGATTCTGAAACCAAATCAGCGGAACAAACTAAGATTTGAACATTCTCATAACGAGAATTCAAATATATATTTTTACCACCTCTACATAACGAGGCAAATTAAAGGAGGAAGAAGAATGAGTATCAAAAAGAAAATTGGTGGAGCAGTAATTGCAACAGCACTAGGGGCAGCACTTATTGGTGGTGGATCCTATGCATTGTTCACGGCAGAAGCAGTTAACGAAGGAAACACATTTGCTACAGGTGGGGTTACAATTGATGACGTTAATTCAACATTTTCAGCTATTCAACATATTTCAAATCTAGCTCCAGGAGATAAAGGTACTTGGGAAGTTACCATTAAAAATACAGATTCATTAGCAGCTTGGGTACAAGTATCAGGTTATGATACAAATGGAGATTTATTTGATGGAGATAATCCTGTTAAAGTTGAAGAAAATAACCAAATATTAAAAATCGAACCTGGTCAAGAGAAGACGTTTAATTTTTCTTTTGAATTCCCAGAAGCTGCAGGTAATGAATATCAAGGTAAAATCGGTGATTTAACAATTAACTTCCAAGCAGTTCAAGTAAAAAATAATGATGCCGGAACTGAACCAATCAGCTGGAATTAATAGTACATCCTGGTCTTAATTTTCAATAGTTCTTTTTAAAAAAATATCTGGAGGTAGGAATAAATGCTAAGTAAGAAAAAAATGGCTACTATTGCAGCTACAGGGATGGTTACAGTTGGTTTATTAGTAGGTGGAGCATCATTTGCATTATTCACAGATACAGAAGCGAATAGTGGTAATAATTTTAAGGCAGGTACATTAACACTGGATTCACATAGGCATGATGTCCCAATTACTGGTCCAATGTTTTATGTAAATAGCGATGATGCAGGTCGAATGGGTACAGGGCTATGGGCACCTCTTGATTCACATTCGAGATCTATGTTTATAAAAAATACAGGCTCTTTAGATGGTGAGTTAACAAGAATATTTGCTTCATCAGCTTCAGGTGATGAAGCTGCAATGTTTGCAGAACAAGCATTAGTTTCTGTTATGGTATATGAAACGGGTGGAGTAGCATTAGATGAAAATGCACATATGGCTTTAAATAAGGCAGCCAGTGACTATTTTAATAGGGAAATAAATGCAACTGGTTTTGGATCCGATTTTCGAAAGGAACTTGCAAGGGGAATACAATATGCGGAAGCCTTTATAAGACAAGTTGCACTTGATTTTAAATATAGTGTCAATGTAGACGGAACTCCTGTGAATGTATCGGTTACCGATGTTTATGTTGGTAGTTTAAAAGATATGTATTCAAGTGCTGGAGTTGGACCAACTAAAATCGTTTTACCGGCTGGTCAAGCATTAGAATTAGGCTTCACAGTAACGCTCTTAGACGATAAAAATCAAACATTTGATAATAATGACATTAAAGATATTTCACCAGTATATGAATTTAAAACTGTATTCTCACAAGAACAATAACTAATTTTATACTTTAAGGGTAGACCGCAATCACAGCGGTCTATTCTTAAATTACACCTCATAACAAAAGAAGGTGCATTAATGAAATATATTAAACTTTATGTTTTTGGAATTCTCTGTATTGGATTATTATCAGCAATTTATTTACCAATCTATCAAACAAGTGCTATGCCAACCTCAGATGTAATAGCACTGTCTACAAATCCAGCCAAAAGCTTTATTACTTTCAACAATATGGCACCAGGAGATAAAGTTTCAAAAAGCATACAAGTTTTGAATGATGGCAATGTTGACTTTAATTATTCACTTAGTGCAATTAAAGAAGTTGGAGATCAGATTTTATTTGATAAACTATCAATTAAGGTTTCTGAAAAGAATATAGATATCTATGAGGGTAGATTAAAAAATCTAGGTAAACTTGATTTAGGTGAGCTCTTAAGTCATAGGAAGGATGAACTGCTATTTACTGTTGAGATACCTAGTGAGGTAAGTAATGAGGTAAAAAGAAAATCTACTTCTGTTGCTTTTATTTTTGTTGCAAATGGATTAAGTGAATCAAAAGAAAGTACTAGCAACGAACTTCCTAAAACTGCAACTAGTTACTTTAACTATTTCCTTACTGGATTGAGTATCATTACTTTAGGTATTATATTCATTCTCTTCAAAAGAAGAATGAACAAGAAATATTAAATTCAAACCTTGGTTCAAAAAATCAAGGTTTTTCTTAGATATAAACCTTCTATATATGAAAAGCATTGAGCTTTATTTTTTATTTGGAGTGGAATCAACTATGAAACAGCTTTTCATATCACTTGCAATCTTAAATATATTGGACGCCATTGCCACTCATTTTGGTATTCTTGGCGGCCATATATCGGAAGCTAACCCGTTGATGCATAACATTTATGAAATACACCCATTTTTATTTTTATCAATTAAACTGATACTCTCATTATTATTAATTGCACTCATAATTATTCGATTTCCAGTAAACAAACTAATACGCTCAATATCCTATAGAGCCACTGCGTTATATACATATGTCTTTTTCCTCCATGGCTATTGGATTTCCCAAATTATCTAATATTGGAGGAATTCCAATGTAAAAAAAAACTGTCCAAAATGCTTTCAGCCATCTATTAGTAGCAGCAAGTTAGGTGTTTGGCTTTGCCCTATATGCAATAAGGATATCACTAGTATTAGAACAACCGAAGCGGAAAAACTCCAACCCATTTGTAACTATACAAATATAGCAAAATATAATAATGTTAAAGAAAATTCTTCGTTTTCAAAATATGTATAAATAGAGTCCTATTAGGAAGGAAAAATATGGTAATAAAGATAGTTGCAATTGTTGTGGCATGTTTGATTATACTTGTTGGTATAACACAGAAGGATATATTGCTACCATTTGTTGAAAAGAGTGGAATTACTTCAATAGTAGTAAGTATTCTATTAGTTTTTATTTGTGTATTCTTTCCGGTTATTCCATTTCCAGTATTAGCAAGCCTAGTTGCTGCTGCATTTGGGGTTTTATATGGAATATTAATATCTATAATAGGCGCTATGTTGGGGACAATAATTATGTTTTTATTGATTAGATATGGATTTAGGGAATCTGCTCAAAATAAACTTAAAAAATATCCTAAAGTAAAAGAGTATGAGGTTTTTTTTGAAAAAAACTCCTTTATTGCAATTTTACTTTCGAGGCTGATTCCGATTATCCCGTCTCCAGTGGTTAATATTGTTTGTGGACTAAGTATGGTTAACATTTTGATCTTTGTAACAGCCTCCACTTTAGGGGAATTACCAAATATTATTATTCTCTCAATTGCTGGCGCGAATCTAAGTAATAATAAATGGATGTCCGTTGCAATCTATGGTACATATTTTTTAGTAATTTTAATGATTAATACAATAATTGTATACAAAAGAATGTCTAAATCTGAAATAGAACCCAAAATTGAAATATAAAAAATGCTTCAGGCGCCATTGGCCGAAGCATTTTTTATTTATTATTCATTTTCCATTTATTAAATTCCAAGAATGATCGAAATTCTTCTTTGGAAACTCCTGATTTCATGGCCTCGCGCACGAGTTTGGTCCATTCAGAATCTAGTTCTACATTGTCAGGTTCTGATTGTTCGTGGAGTAATTCGTTAACAGTTACGCCTAGTACGGCAGATATTTTTTCAAGAAACTGGATAGAAGGGTTTGATTGGAGATTCCGTTCGATTGAGCTTAAGTATGATTTGGCAACTCCAGCACGATCTGCAAGTTCAGATAGTGAAAGTTGTTTTTGTAAGCGATATGTTTTTATACGTTGACCAATCATTGTTTCTCACCTTCCTTCTCTTACCATTATAACATATAATGAAGAAATGGTTTATAATAAGAACAAAAAATAAAAAGAACTCGGTGTCATCCGAGTTCACTGTCCTCCCCATGGTTTCAACCCACAGTATCTAAAGGATGTTTGATTTGTTTCGATTAAGTCTGTTATGCTGTTTTCGTTTGGAGGAAATTTTGAATATCTTGGACGCTTATTCCTAACTCCACTGCTTCTAAAATAAGGTCGATCCATTCTTGATCTAATTGCTCATTCCTGTTTTGTACATCATTTACCATTTCATTTCCTCCCAAAATACAATTAGTATTCCAGGCAACCCAGCCGTCATAGTTCAAATAACCAACCTTAGACCTGTGACTTTGCGTCCCTACTTTTCAGTAGGTTTGCCTTTGACTGTTCATACAGTGCTGAATATCCTAGTATGTAATCCATCTATGTATAGAACCTTAGTAGTACATTTAGAAGTATAAAGCATAAAATATCTGTTATTTGTAAAAAACTGTCGACGTCAAAATATTTAAAAAAGATACAAAATAACCAGTTCGATTTGGTGATTAATGACCGTTTTACAATGTTTATGTAGAATAAACTCGGATAACAGGAAAAAAGACCTATTATTTGTTAATTGAAAAATAAATACAGTTAACTTATATGATAATTGGTTGTTCCATTTTGTAAAATTACCATAAAAATGTAAGGGAATTGTCGAACGATTTCTTATAAAACACCCTCAAAAAAATGCAACCTACCCCCAAATATGAGGATAGGTCTAAATTACATCGTATTTTGACAAAGATAAAACAATCCACCATTGATAATCTCGACAATTACTTTCGGTTCGTATTGCTCTTTTAACGCTTCTTTTTCAATTTCATAACTCTCGGGTTTTTCATCGATTCCTTCATAAAAAGAATCTAACAGGTTTAAATCTTCGTTCCAACGTTGTCTCGCTTCCTCAGCCCAGGTGTGATCTTGTGTTTCCACAAAGCCTCTTACATATTGCTGGAGGCGATTGATTCCACTTTGTGGTTTTACAAGTGGTGCAATTGTATACGTAAGATCAGGAATTTTCGGAGTGAGAGGCAACTTCTCAAGCTTTTCTTGAAAGTCCTCGACAATCATTCCATTGATGAGTTGCAAACCAAGTGACATTAACACATCTCGTTTACGGTCACATTTGTACGATATTTTTACATTTAACCCAAGCCATGGATAAAGAGGGGTGTTGCCCAGTGCACCAGTTGGTCTTTGTTGATATAACCGTATATAGCTTGCAAGTTTTTTGGTCGATTCAAAAATTTGATGCAAGCGGGGTGCCCCAAAATGAATGAAGTCACCTTTTACATTGTCAGGTGTTTCATCCCGATCCGTAATTAATGTAAGTTTCATTGGATTCGGTGTTCCACCTGTTTTTTCCACAAACGTCCAATAGAAGGGACGATTCATCAGTAGTTTATCTAAATCAACCGTTAATTGAACTGTCATGTATCCTGGTTGTCGTTCGAGAATTTCACAATGGTTAGATACAAAATATTTTTCAAGAAAATTAACGATTTCCTGTTGCTGCATGTTGTTCACCGCCGTTTCCTTCTTCAAAACTTAAAATAGAAGTTAAATTCTCCATCTTAATTTTCATTTCACCTTCGCTCCGTGAACGAAGCATAATGTCCTGGATGTGATCCTCGATATTTCCAAGGTCAAGTCTTGTTAAGATATCATCAAGTTGGCCAATGACACGTTCGAACAGGTTGATTTTTTCATATAACAATTTCAGGATATGTTCTTCCACTGTATTCTTCGTCGCAAAGTTATAAATGTGAACATCTTTTTCTTGACCAAGACGATGTATGCGCCCGATTCGTTGCTCTAGCCTCATTGGATTCCAAGGGAGGTCATAATTGATAATATGATTACAGAATTGGAGGTTAATTCCTTCGCCGCCGGCTTCAGTAGCAATAAGTACTTGGAATTTCCCTTTAAACAATTCCCTCATCCAATCCTTTTTCCCGCGTTTGAATCCACCTCTAAATGGAACAGACGAAATTCCATTTTGCTGGAGGAACCATTGTAAGTACATTTGAGTCGCTCGATATTCGGTAAAAATAATCACTTTATCATCAATTTGTTTGATGAGTTCAACGGCTTTTTCCGCTTTCGAATTTTGAGTGACTTGTTCCACCTTTTTCATCAGTTCCATTACCATATCCTCAGGTACTGCGGCACAGCCATCTTCATTCTTTTTCTCAAGCATCTTTTTTAACGTAAAATAGACAGCCTCGCGACTACTACATGCTTCTCTTTGCAAGGTTAAAATCGAGAACATACTAGAGGCAAAACCTGAAAGGTTTGACCGATAGGCAGAGATGGAATCATATAATTCTTGCTCCGTTTCTGAAAACTCAATGGGTACTGTTTCCACTTTCCGTTTCGTCCACTCGATGCCCGTATCGTCGCGTCGGTTTCGAATCATCACCTTATTAACTAATTCTTTCAAATGCTCATGATCTTCAATAGACCGACTCTTCTTTCCAAAAGATTCCTCAAACTCTTCTTGATTTCCTAAATGACCAGGCTTTAAGAGAGACACAAGATTAAAAATCTCTTCAATTCGGTTTTGAATTGGAGTTGCGGTTAAGAGTAAACAAAATTTCTTTTTTAAGTTTTGAACAAATTCATAGTTTTTTGTTTTGTTGTTTTTAAGCTTGTGTGCCTCATCAATTATGACCAGATCATAGTCCTGCTCATACACAATCTCGCGATGAGGGCTTCTTTTGGCTGTATCAATTGAGGAAACAATCACATCATATTGCTCCCACATATAACTCTTTTTCTGCTGAACTGCTGGAATATAAAATTTTTGATTTAATTCCGCTGCCCATTGTGAAACAAGGGAGGCAGGTACAAGGATTAAAACCTTTTTTACGAGTCCACGAATCATATATTCTTTTAAAATGAGACCAGCTTCAATTGTTTTACCTAACCCAACCTCATCAGCTAAGATGGCTTTTCCGTTCATCTTTTCAACAACTTGCTTTGCAACCTCAAGTTGATGTGGAAGTGGTGTTAACTGTGGTAAATGTTTTGGAGCCTGAAGGCCTTCGAACTCAGGTATTGACTGGTGTTTTTCAACTTCATAGGCAAGTTTATATAACTCCCAGTTTGCCCAAGGACCGTCTTCGTCAATTCTTTGCAAAAAGTCACCTTGCCACGACCGATCAAATTCAAAATCGACATTCATATACATACAGTCCTTTCGTTATGAGTGATAAATATATAGAAGAAACTCAGTTTTGACAAAAACCGAACATTTTTTCAGAAAAATATATTAATGTTAAGAAAATAAAATGTTGCCCAAAATGCAATATGATGGTAGGATGAAGTTAGTAAGAAAACGCTTCTTCCTGCTTGGGAGAAGGGTTTCTTGAAACATTATTTTGATATAAAATAAGTTTTTTGGACTGGACTTGTTAATTTTTCCATAGTCGTTTCGTTAGTATTACCAAAAAAATGAATAATATGAAGACAGCGAATGATAACAAGGGGAGAGACTACATTTTTGTAGCGCCGAAGGAGCAAGCAAGAAAATTGTGAATCTCTCAGGCAAAAAGACTCTTGTTGGACGCAACTCTGGAGAGAGCCAATTAATTAGAAAGTAACTGCGATATGTTGCTATCTTTCTGATGGCCACCAACGGGGCAAACCTAAAAAGATAGTGTTTAAAAAGAAGGACAAAAAGAGCCGAGAAGTTCGAGGCAGCGAAGTTTCAAGGAGCGAAGTGTATGCAATTAATACACGAGCACTACAGAAGCAAGCCAACAGCTTTTTTCCTGGACTTTTTAAAACGTCATCTTAGGTAAACTTTCAGGTGCAAGGACAGAGACTTCACGTTACCGTGGAGTCTATCTGTCCTTTTTTATGTTGTCAGAATCTTTCGGTTTTAATAAAGTCCAAAAAACATATAAAAGGATGTAATGTGAAGGAGGAATCGGGTTGTCTGAATTAAAACAAACACCATTATTTGAAGAGTATCAAAAGCATGGCGCCAAAACGATTGATTTTGGTGGGTGGGATCTCCCTGTCCAATTCTCAAGTATTAAGGAAGAACATGAAGCAGTTCGCACAAAAGTAGGCCTTTTTGATGTTTCGCACATGGGTGAAATTGAAGTGAAGGGAAAGGACAGCTTAGCTTATCTCCAGAAAATGATGACAAATGATGTTTCACTTTTAAAGAATGGTGCTACGCAATATACAGCAATGTGCTATGAAAATGGTGGAACAGTTGATGACTTACTTATCTATAAGAAATCCGATGAACATTATTTACTTGTTGTTAATGCATCAAATACAGAAAAAGATTTTAATTGGCTAAACGAACACATCTTTGGTGAGGTTGAAGTCGTGAATATCTCAGATGATATAGGACAAGTTGCGATTCAAGGACCACTTGCTGAAGCTGTTTTACAAAAACTAACAAACACAAACTTAAGTGATATTAAGAATTTTAAATTCCAAGACGATGTTGAAATCGCAGGTAAGAAAACTCTCGTATCTAGAACGGGCTACACAGGTGAAGATGGTTTCGAGGTATACTGCCAGGCTGAAGACACAGCTGCCATCTGGAACGCTATTTTGGAGGCTGGTGAACCTGAGGGAATCTTACCGTGTGGATTAGGTGCACGTGACACATTACGCTTTGAAGCAAATCTTGTACTTTATGGACAAGAGCTATCACCAGATATTACACCAATTGAAGCTGGCATCGGATTTGCAGTAAAACCAAATAAAGAAGTTGATTTTATTGGTAAATCCGTATTAAAACAGCAAAAAGAAGAAGGGGCTTCCCGAAAGCTTGTTGGAATCGAAATGATTGACAAAGGAATTCCCCGCCATGGTTATGAAGTATATATTGGGGAAGAGCAAGTTGGTGAAGTTACAACAGGTACACAATCTCCTACACTTCAAAAGAATATTGGTCTAGTGTTAATCAAATCAGAGCATGCCGAACTAGGAACAGAAGTTGAAGTTCAAGTTCGCAAAAAACGTTTAAAAGCAAAAGTGGTGGCAACACCATTCTATAAACGTCCAAAAAAATAAACGGATTGAAAGGGAAAGGGGTACATTCATGAAACATCGTTACTTACCTATGACGGAACAAGATAAAAACGAAATGCTTCAAGCAATCGGCGTCTCCACTGTCGAAGAGCTTTTTAGTGATATTCCAGAAAGTGTTCGATTTAAAGGTGAATACAATATTAAGAAAGCAAAATCTGAATCTGCTTTAATGAAAGAACTTTCTGCATTAGCAGCTAAAAACGCAGATTTACGCCATAATGCGTCATTCCTAGGTGCAGGTGTGTACGATCACTACATGCCAGTGATTGTGGATCATGTTCTTTCTCGTTCAGAGTTTTATACAGCATATACACCATACCAACCAGAGATTTCACAAGGGGAACTTCAAGCAATCTTTGAATTCCAAACGATGATTTGTGAACTAACAGGAATGGATGTAGCGAATTCTTCAATGTATGATGGGGGAACTTCACTTGCAGAAGCAGCAATGTTAGCTTCAGGTCACACAAAAAATAAAAAAGTTCTTGTTTCACAGGCCGTTCATCCTGAATCAAGACATGTTCTTGAAACATATGCAAGGGGTCAATATATTGAAGTGGTAGAAGTTCCAACAAAGAATGGTGTAACAGATGTGGAAGCACTCCAATCTTTAATGGATAGTGATGTGTCGTGTGTGATTGTTCAATATCCAAACTTCTTTGGTCAAATTGAACCGTTAAAAGAAATTGAGGCAGTTGCTCATACAGGGAAAAGCATGTTCGTCGTATCAAGTAATCCTTTAGCGTTGGGAGCACTAACACCTCCTGGGAAATTAGGTGCAGATATTGTAGTTGGGGATGCACAGCCATTTGGGATTCCTGCAGCATTTGGTGGTCCACACTGTGGATATTTCGCAGTAACATCAAAATTAATGCGTAAAGTCCCTGGTCGCCTCGTGGGTCAAACTGTAGATGAAGAAGGAAAACGTGGATTTGTTCTGACACTTCAAGCTCGTGAACAGCATATTCGCCGCGACAAAGCGACATCAAATATTTGTTCAAACCAAGCCTTGAATGCATTGGCAGCCTCTGTTGCAATGACTGCCTTAGGTAAAAAAGGTGTGAAAGAAATTGCGACACAAAACATTCAAAAAGCGTATTATGCGAAACAACAATTTAAAGCAAATGGTTTCGAAATTGCGTATGAAGGACCATTTTTCAATGAATTTGTTGTAAAAGTCGGAAAATCTGTAAGTGAAGCAAATGCTCGTTTACTAGAAAATGGAATTATTGGTGGATATGATTTAGGGCGTGACTACCCAGAACTAGAAGGACATATGTTAGTGGCAGTTACTGAACTTCGCTCGAAAGAAGAGATTGACACACTTGTAAAAGAATTGGGGGATAGCCATGAATAAGCAAGATCAACCATTAATTTTTGAATTATCGAAACCAGGTCGAATTGGTTATAGTTTGCCAGAGTTAGATGTACCAGAGGTGAACCTTGATGAAGTTATCCCAAGTGACTATCTTCGTGTAGAGGAGCCAGAGTTACCTGAAGTGTCTGAATTAGATATTATGCGTCACTATACAGCATTATCAAATCGTAACCACGGTGTAGATTCAGGTTTTTATCCTTTAGGTTCATGTACGATGAAATACAATCCGAAGATTAATGAAAATGTAGCTCGCTTTAACGGATTTGCTCACATCCATCCATTACAAGATGAAACTACTGTCCAAGGTGCGATGGAGCTTATGTATGATCTTCAAGAGCATCTCAAGGAAATTACAGGAATGGATGAAGTAACCCTTCAACCAGCAGCAGGTGCACATGGTGAATGGACTGGATTAATGATGATTCGTGCATTCCATGAAGCAAATAATGATACGGCTCGTACAAAAGTGATTGTTCCTGACTCTGCTCATGGAACAAACCCGGCATCTGCAACTGTCGCAGGTTTTGAAACTATTACAGTAAAATCAAATGAAGATGGTTTAGTTGATTTAGAGGATTTACGTCGCGTAGTTGGACCAGATACAGCTGCATTGATGTTAACAAACCCTAATACACTTGGACTGTTTGAAGAAGATATTATAGAAATGACTGAAATCATTCACTCTGCTGGTGGTAAAGTCTATTATGACGGAGCAAACTTGAACGCGGTTTTAAGTAAAGCACGCCCTGGAGACATGGGATTTGACGTTGTTCACTTAAACCTTCATAAGACATTTACTGGACCACATGGTGGAGGTGGACCTGGATCAGGACCAGTGGGTGTGAAGGCTGATCTTATTCCATACTTACCTAAACCAGTACTTATAAAAACAGAAGAAGGTTATCACTTTGACTATAATCGTCCACAATCAATCGGACGCGTAAAACCATTCTATGGTAACTTCGGTATCAATGTTCGTGCATATACGTATATTCGTTCAATGGGTCCAGACGGACTAAAAGCTGTAACTGAAAACGCAGTTATCAATGCAAACTATATGATGCGTCGACTAGAGCCATATTTTGACCTGCCATATGATAGACATTGTAAACACGAGTTTGTCATTTCAGGTAGACGTCAAAAGAAGCTCGGCGTTCGTACATTAGATATTGCAAAACGATTACTCGATTTTGGTTACCATCCACCAACCATCTACTTCCCGTTAAATGTTGAGGAATGTATGATGATCGAACCAACAGAAACAGAATCGAAAGAAACACTAGATTCATTCATTGAAGCAATGATTCAAATTGCAAAAGAAGCGGAAGAGAATCCAGAAATCGTTCAAGAAGCACCACATACAACAGTTGTTAGCCGTTTGGATGAAACTCTAGCAGCAAGAAAACCAGTTTTACGTTATCAAAAACAATAATAGATATTCTTATAGAAGAGATTCTTCCGAACTAGGAGGAATCTCTTTTGTTACCATAATTTACCGCGATTAAAAGTATTGTAAAATAAGTGGCGAGCTGATATTATAAGTTAAGTCAACACGATAACGTGATTGATTAAGTCACAACATTTTAAAGAGAAAAAAACTTAGAAAATAGTTGTTGACTTAAACGAATCAAAAATGTTATATTGTTAAAGTCGATTTTGAGCGATAGCCAAAAAAGTTCTTTGAAAACTGAACACAATACAAGCGTCAATGTTAATTCAATTTTTAAATTATTGAGCAATCAATACTCTATTGGAGAGTTTGATCCTGGCTCAGGATGAACGCTGGCGGCGTGCCTAATACATGCAAGTCGAGCGAATCTAAGGGAGCTTGCTCCCGAAGATTAGCGGCGGACGGGTGAGTAACACGTGGGCAACCTACCTGTAAGACTGGGATAACTTCGGGAAACCGGAGCTAATACCGGATAACATATGAGACCACATGGTCTTATATTAAAAGATGGCTTCTTGCTATCACTTACGGATGGGCCCGCGGCGCATTAGCTAGTTGGTGAGGTAACGGCTCACCAAGGCAACGATGCGTAGCCGACCTGAGAGGGTGATCGGCCACACTGGGACTGAGACACGGCCCAGACTCCTACGGGAGGCAGCAGTAGGGAATCTTCCGCAATGGACGAAAGTCTGACGGAGCAACGCCGCGTGAGCGAAGAAGGTCTTCGGATCGTAAAGCTCTGTTGTTAGGGAAGAACAAGTATCGTTCGAATAGGGCGGTACCTTGACGGTACCTAACCAGAAAGCCACGGCTAACTACGTGCCAGCAGCCGCGGTAATACGTAGGTGGCAAGCGTTATCCGGAATTATTGGGCGTAAAGCGCGCGCAGGCGGTCCTTTAAGTCTGATGTGAAAGCCCACGGCTCAACCGTGGAGGGTCATTGGAAACTGGGGGACTTGAGTGCAGAAGAGGAGAGCGGAATTCCACGTGTAGCGGTGAAATGCGTAGAGATGTGGAGGAACACCAGTGGCGAAGGCGGCTCTCTGGTCTGTAACTGACGCTGAGGCGCGAAAGCGTGGGGAGCGAACAGGATTAGATACCCTGGTAGTCCACGCCGTAAACGATGAGTGCTAAGTGTTAGAGGGTTTCCGCCCTTTAGTGCTGAAGTCAACGCATTAAGCACTCCGCCTGGGGAGTACGGTCGCAAGACTGAAACTCAAAGGAATTGACGGGGGCCCGCACAAGCGGTGGAGCATGTGGTTTAATTCGAAGCAACGCGAAGAACCTTACCAGGTCTTGACATCCTCTGACACTCCTAGAGATAGGACGTTCCCTTCGGGGACAGAGTGACAGGTGGTGCATGGTTGTCGTCAGCTCGTGTCGTGAGATGTTGGGTTAAGTCCCGCAACGAGCGCAACCCTTGATCTTAGTTGCCAGCATTCAGTTGGGCACTCTAAGGTGACTGCCGGTGACAAACCGGAGGAAGGTGGGGATGACGTCAAATCATCATGCCCCTTATGACCTGGGCTACACACGTGCTACAATGGATGGTACAAAGGGCAGCGAAACCGTGAGGTTAAGCCAATCCCATAAAACCATTCTCAGTTCGGATTGCAGGCTGCAACTCGCCTGCATGAAGCCGGAATCGCTAGTAATCGCGGATCAGCATGCCGCGGTGAATACGTTCCCGGGCCTTGTACACACCGCCCGTCACACCACGAGAGTTTGTAACACCCGAAGTCGGTGGGGTAACCGTAAGGAGCCAGCCGCCTAAGGTGGGACAGATGATTGGGGTGAAGTCGTAACAAGGTAGCCGTATCGGAAGGTGCGGCTGGATCACCTCCTTTCTAAGGAAAAAGTCGAAAAGCGAAGGTGACTGTTCAGCTTCGAAAAGTGCTGGAATTTCTGAAGGAAAAGTCAGTAGACTTTGACAGAAGAAGTGAAGCAATCTCGAGAGGCTAGGAACCGTAGCTAGACAATAGAAGTTCTACGAACTTCATAAAAAAGACGTTTTGTATTGTGGTCAGTTTTGAGAGTGCTTTTTGTACTTTCAAAGGTCGATTTTTGCCTTTCGCAAAAATCAATTGTGCTTGCGTCTGCAAGATTAGTCAATGATGATTAATTCCTCAGCGCAAAGCTACATGAAGACTATTCACTGATGTAAATCACGATGTGATTGATGTCAGTAACTTCGTTCTTTGAAAACTAGATAACGTAACAAAACATTCATTGAAGTAAGTTCTTTAAAACTTATAGGCGCATGAGAAGCGAAAAGTTCGACGAACTGATGGAGGAAGCACCAGAGCGTATTTAACGGTACGTGAGGATGCTGACGAGAGCAGTGACGAAGAAATTTGAAGCTTATCGAAGCCGACAGGTTAAGTTATAAAGGGCGCACGGTGGATGCCTAGGCACTAGGAGCCGATGAAGGACGGTACTAACACCGATATGCTTCGGGGAGCTGTAAGTAAGCATTGATCCGAAGATTTCCGAATGGGGAAACCCACTGCTCGTAATGGGGCAGTATCCTTACCTGAATTCATAGGGTAAGCGAAGGTAGACCTGGGGAACTGAAACATCTAAGTACCCAGAGGAAGAGAAAGCAAACGCGATTTCCTGAGTAGCGGCGAGCGAAACGGAAGATAGCCCAAACCAAGAGGCTTGCCTCTTGGGGTTGTAGGACACTCTATACGGAGTTACAAAAGAGCGAAGTAGACGAAGCGACCTGGAAAGGTCCGTCAGAGAAGGTAACAACCCTGTAGTCGAAACTTCGTTCTCTCTTGAGTGGATCCTGAGTACGGCGGGACACGTGAAATCCCGTCGGAAGCTGGGAGGACCATCTCCCAAGGCTAAATACTCCCTAGTGACCGATAGTGAACCAGTACCGTGAGGGAAAGGTGAAAAGCACCCCGGGAGGGGAGTGAAATAGAACCTGAAACCGTGTGCCTACAAGTAGTCAAAGCACATTCATGTGTGATGGCGTGCCTTTTGTAGAATGAACCGGCGAGTTACGATTACGTGCAAGGTTAAGTCGAAGAGACGGAGCCGCAGCGAAAGCGAGTCTGAATAGGGCGAATGAGTACGTGGTCGTAGACCCGAAACCAGGTGATCTACCCATGTCCAGGGTGAAGTTCAGGTAACACTGAATGGAGGCCCGAACCCACGTACGTTGAAAAGTGCGGGGATGAGGTGTGGGTAGCGGAGAAATTCCAATCGAACTTGGAGATAGCTGGTTCTCTCCGAAATAGCTTTAGGGCTAGCCTCGAGTATAGAGTCTTGGAGGTAGAGCACTGATTGGACTAGGGGCCCTCATCGGGTTACCGAATTCAGTCAAACTCCGAATGCCAAAGACTTGATTCTCGGGAGTCAGACTGCGAGTGATAAGATCCGTAGTCAAGAGGGAAACAGCCCAGACCACCAGCTAAGGTCCCAAAGTATACGTTAAGTGGAAAAGGATGTGGAGTTGCTTAGACAACCAGGATGTTGGCTTAGAAGCAGCCACCATTTAAAGAGTGCGTAATAGCTCACTGGTCGAGTGACTCTGCGCCGAAAATGTACCGGGGCTAAACGTATCACCGAAGCTGTGGATTGTTCTTACGAACAATGGTAGGAGAGCGTTCTAAGCGCAGCGAAGTCAGACCGTGAGGACTGGTGGAGCGCTTAGAAGTGAGAATGCTGGTATGAGTAGCGAAAGAGGGGTGAGAATCCCCTCCACCGAATGCCTAAGGTTTCCTGAGGAAGGCTCGTCCGCTCAGGGTTAGTCGGGACCTAAGCCGAGGCTGAAAAGCGTAGGCGATGGACAACAGGTTGATATTCCTGTACCACCTCTTTACCGTTTGAGCAATGGAGGGACGCAGGAGGATAGGGTAAGCGCACTGTTGGATATGTGCGTCCAAGCAGTTAGACTGGTAAGTAGGCAAATCCGCTTACCGTCAGGTTGAGCTGTGATGGCGAGGGAAATAAAGTACCGAAGTTCCTGATTCCACACTGCCAAGAAAAGCTTCTAGCGAGGTAAATGGTGCCCGTACCGCAAACCGACACAGGTAGGCGAGGAGAGAATCCTAAGGTGATCGAGAGAACTCTCGTTAAGGAACTCGGCAAAATGACCCCGTAACTTCGGGAGAAGGGGTGCTTTTTAGGGTGCATAGCCCTGAAAAGCCGCAGTGAATAGGCCCAGGCGACTGTTTAGCAAAAACACAGGTCTCTGCGAAGCCGCAAGGCGAAGTATAGGGGCTGACACCTGCCCGGTGCTGGAAGGTTAAGAGGAGGGGTTAGCGCAAGCGAAGCTCTGAATCGAAGCCCCAGTAAACGGCGGCCGTAACTATAACGGTCCTAAGGTAGCGAAATTCCTTGTCAGGTAAGTTCTGACCCGCACGAAAGGTGTAACGATCTGGGCACTGTCTCAACGAGAGACTCGGTGAAATTATAGTACCTGTGAAGATGCAGGTTACCCGCGACAGGACGGAAAGACCCCGTGGAGCTTTACTGCAACCTGATATTGAATTTTGGTACAGCTTGTACAGGATAGGTAGGAGCCTTGGAAGCCGGAGCGCTAGCTTCGGTGGAGGCGTCGGTGGGATACTACCCTGGCTGTATTGAAATTCTAACCCGAAGGCCTTATCGGCCTTGGAGACAGTGTCAGGTGGGCAGTTTGACTGGGGCGGTCGCCTCCTAAAGAGTAACGGAGGCGCCCAAAGGTTCCCTCAGAATGGTTGGAAATCATTCGTAGAGTGTAAAGGCACAAGGGAGCTTGACTGCGAGACCTACAAGTCGAGCAGGGACGAAAGTCGGGCTTAGTGATCCGGTGGTTCCGCATGGAAGGGCCATCGCTCAACGGATAAAAGCTACCCCGGGGATAACAGGCTTATCTCCCCCAAGAGTCCACATCGACGGGGAGGTTTGGCACCTCGATGTCGGCTCATCGCATCCTGGGGCTGTAGTCGGTCCCAAGGGTTGGGCTGTTCGCCCATTAAAGCGGTACGCGAGCTGGGTTCAGAACGTCGTGAGACAGTTCGGTCCCTATCCGTCGTGGGCGTAGGAAATTTGAGAGGAGCTGTCCTTAGTACGAGAGGACCGGGATGGACACACCGCTGGTGTACCAGTTGTCCTGCCAAGGGCATAGCTGGGTAGCTATGTGTGGAAGGGATAAGTGCTGAAAGCATCTA
Organism: Bacillus nitroreducens; assembly: GCF_964021195.1. Classification (NCBI taxonomy): domain Bacteria; kingdom Bacillati; phylum Bacillota; class Bacilli; order Caryophanales; family Bacillaceae; genus Bacillus; species Bacillus nitroreducens. The sequence goes on from NZ_CAXHYI020000003.1 coordinate 2,530,152, forward strand.
AGCATGAAGCCCCCCTCAAGATGAGATTTCCCATAGTGTTAAACTAGTAAGATCCCTCGAAGATGACGAGGTTGATAGGTCAGAGGTGGAAGCATGGTGACATGTGCAGCTGACTGATACTAATCGATCGAGGACTTAACCAAATAGAATTGCGAAGGCGACTGTATAGGAGCCGTAGCAAGACATAAATGAATGTGCGTGCGTTATCTAGTTTTGAAGGAATGAATCCTTCTTATAGTTTAGTGACGATAGCGAAGAGGTCACACCCGTTCCCATACCGAACACGGAAGTTAAGCTCTTCAGCGCCGATGGTAGTTGGGGCATTGCCCCTGTGAGAGTAGGACGTCGCTAAGCACCTAAAAGATCAACCGATGTGGTTGATCTTTTTTGTATTTAAAAACAAGATCTTTGGAAAAGTAGTTTGTGGTTAGAGTTAGATTTGGACCCTTTGTCACTAATCTGTAAAATCAAAATGGTTTAGCCTAATCGGTATATGAACAAGCTACAACACGATAAATGGTATACCGCAAATATCCTAGCCCATATTTTAACCCTTCAAAATTTTTTCTGCGTTTGTAGTTCATTTCGTTCTATTTAAACATTAGCTAACAAAGCCCCTAAGAATGGTAATAATAGTGCAACGATCCAAAGTGGTGGGAAGAACATTCGTGACTTTCTTACTCTCTTAGGTGGAAGGCTAAATTGATAAATACTCAAATGTAAACTATTCATAATAGCAAATATCAAAGTTGTTCCAATAAAACTCGATATAAGTGATGTAAAATAGTAAGCTGTAAATTTATCGTTGAATGGTACTTGGATGATTAAGAATGTTAATAACACTGCTATTAGAATAATTATAAATATGATCCTGAAGTTTTTTATAATCTGTTTTGGTGAATTTGCTAAAGCATCCAAAACGGTGGTATCTTCCAAGACAATTAAGAATGGTGTCAGTGAGAAAAAGATTACAATTAGAATTGTTAGTACTGCCAGTGGCCAGTATAGATTAGCCAAAAAAATAAGAATGCTACTATAAATAAATTGCATGATCGAAAACACGACCATTCTTTTGAAATAGTATGGGGCAATTTTAAGTATTGAATATGTATTATCAGGTCCCTCCAGAAAACACTTTATCGAACCAAGGTACATGCTTAGTGCATAGCTTTTTATTAAGATAATTAGAACTGTAGCAACGAAAGTGAGTGGCCAGTTACTTGTAGTTGGCATATTTGATAAAAGTGATAGATTATCTAATGGTAACATCCAATATGGTATATAAAAATCAAAGCGATGAAAGGAAAACAAAGAGAAGCCTAGAAAAACTCCCACAACTTGGGTAATCGTTAGAGTCAGATGTATCATTAGTGGAATGATGATGAGTCTGGGATGGTAGATGGTATGATGTAATCCGATCAATAAATTCAAATAGAAACACCTCGGTCTAATTGATGAAAAAACCTATTCCAATGGCGGAATAGGTTATTTTTTCTTTATTTTACCTGACCATTTCTTAAATCCACCTTGTAGTTGGTAGAGGTCTTTGTAACCATTTTTACGAAGTAGTTGGGCTGCACGACCACTACGAACTGTATTTTGGCAGTAAAGGTAGACTGGTTTGTCAGGTCTGATTTCAGTTAAACGCTGTTTCATTTGGGATAAAGGTATGTTACGTGCTCCTAGAATGTGACCCCCGTCAAATTCGTTCGGTTCACGGACGTCTATTAATTGTGCTTTACGATATCCTTCACGGAACTGTTCTTCCGTTAAAACAGTTACAATTTTACGTTGGTAGAAGAATGTAAATATTCCGTATGCGATGATTGCACCTAAAACAATTAAAAGTATTTCCAAAATCAATCTACTCCTTTTTCTATCTCTCATTTTCTATTATATTCGTGTGACATAAAAGAATCAAAGGAATTCTCTGGAGTATTTAATTTTGCATTTCAATCTCCTTTTGATAGACTAAATAAGGCAGACTATTATAGAACAAAGAAGGTTTTATTATGGGTAAAGAGGTATGGAGATTTATCGATTCAGGACATTGCTCGCCTGAGTTTAATATGGCTTTAGATGAAGCTTTGCTGGATTGGAACAGTGAGGGTAAAATCCCTCCAACAGTTCGATTTTATGGATGGAACCCACCGACTCTATCAATTGGTTATTTTCAAAAAGTAGAAAGAGAAATCGATTTAGATGCTGTGAAAAAATACGGACTAGGTTTTGTTAGACGCCCTACTGGTGGTAGAGGTGTTTTACATGATAAGGAACTTACTTATAGTGTAATTGTTTCAGAGGATCATCCTGAGATGCCTCAAACAGTAACAGAAGCTTATCGTGTGATTTCAGAAGGGGTCCTGCAGGGATTTCGAAAATTGGGACTGGATGCATACTTTGCGATTCCAAGAACGGCTGAGGAACGAGAAGGTTTAAAAAATCCACGTTCAGCTGTTTGTTTCGATGCACCTTCATGGTACGAGCTTGTTGTTGAAGGTCGAAAGGTAGCAGGAAGTGCACAAACAAGACAAAAGGGTGTTATTCTCCAACACGGTTCCATACTACTAGATATAGATGAAGATAAATTATTTGATCTATTTAAATATTCTAGTGACCGCGTAAGAGAAAGAATGCAGCGAAATTTTAAAAATAAGGCAGTTGCAATAAATGCTCTAAGGAAGACGCCAGTAACGATAGATGAAGCTAAACAAGCTTTTAAAGAGGGGTTTGAGGAAGGACTAGATATTGTACTTGAACCTTATCAATTAACAGATGAAGAATTGAACTATGTTCATGAAATCGCAGAAAAAAGATATAAAAACGATGCTTGGAATTTTAAAAGATAAAGTGAAACTTTAACATTAGGGTTTCTTTCATTCCATAATGATTTTTAGTTAAACCAATCGGGCATTTACGGGCAGTTATTCACTACCTAAATCCTTATGATTTTACATAAGCTTGGGTGGTGTTACTGCCGTTAATGTAAAAATAACGACTTTTTTTAGTCGTTTTTTTCTTGGCCAAATTGCCTAGCGTTTGATATTATTAGCTTTGGCCTTTTTTAAGGAAAATCAAGTGACAAAATTCTTCAAAAAAGATGAAAAAATGAAGTTTACCTAGTTTTTCCTCTGTTTTGCTATATATTTTATACTATTATCCGTTTGACAAAATAGATTTCATTTATCTAAAAATCAATATGTAGTGGTGTTGAAAAATAAATTAATACTATATATTGATATTTGTGTTGTCTTTCATATAGATATATGATACTTTATTTTTATCACATAAAATACAACAACTTTGTTTTAATAGATTTTAAAGGGAGATGTGGGAATGACTGTTGTGCTAGAAAAAATGAATATTAATGTAGAAAGGTTAAACCAGGACATACGCCTTTTTCCTCAAGTCCATCCGGTAACGGAGGATATGAAGATTACTCATAAGGGCGTGTCAAGGCTAGTTATGCTCGATCGGTATACATTCAAAGATACCGAAAAGATTACTCTAGCAGAAGGTGACTTTGTTGTCCTTACGATCAAGGAAGATCCAAAATTCCCTGCGCGTGGTTTAGGCTACATCGTTGATATTGATTGGGAACAGAAAACTGCACAGGTGCTAGTAGAAGAAGAGTACCGTGGCGTGTTGGACAAACCTGAAGAGATAGAGACAGGTATTGTAAATCGTTCGCTTGATGTCATCGAGAAACCACTGGAGATCTTCTATGAGCAAATTGCAAAGAGAAATGCCACTGGTTTAGCTTCCGTTGAGGAAACGGAGGAAAAACGTCAGGAATGGTTTGAGAAGTTCTATCAAGAACTTGTGTCTCTTAACTTTATACCAGCAGGACGTGTTCTCTATGGAGCAGGTGCGGATACAGAGGTAACGTATTTTAACTGTTACGTAATGCCATATGTACAGGACTCTCGTGAAGGCATTTCTGAGCACCGTAAACAAGTTATGGAAATTATGAGCCGTGGTGGCGGTGTAGGAACAAATGGTTCTACATTACGTCCACGTAACACACTAGCACGCGGTGTAAATGGTAAGTCATCTGGTTCCGTTTCATGGCTTGATGACATTGCAAAATTAACACATCTTGTTGAACAGGGCGGATCAAGACGTGGTGCTCAAATGATTATGCTCCAGTCGGATCACCCAGATATTATTGAATTTATTATTTCGAAGATGCAAAATCCAAGAATTCTTCGTTATTTAATTGAAAATACAGAAGATGCAACCATTAAAAAATATGCAGAAGAAAAGTTAAAATTTACACCATTTACTGAGCAAGAAATTCAAATGTACCAAGGTATTGTGAATTACAGACACATCCCTGGTTATGGTGGATTTAGCGAAAAGATTATTAAAGATGCTGAACAAAAGTTAAAAACGGGTGGAACATATAGTGTTCATAATCCAGAGTTTTTAACTGGAGCAAATATCTCAGTTTGTATCACAAAAGATTTTATGCAAGCTGTTGAAGAAGATAAAATGTACGAACTGAAATTCCCAGATGTGGAAAGTTACAATGAAGAAGAAATGAAAATCTACAATGAAGAGTGGCACAAAGTGGGAGACGTACGTGAGTGGGAAAAGCTCGGACATAAAGTACGTGTGTACCGTAAGATTAGAGCTAAGGAACTTTGGAACCTAATCAATATTTGTGCAACTTATGCTGCAGAACCAGGCATTTTCTTCATTGATAATGCTAACGACATGACTAACGCGCAAAGCTATGGTCAAAAAGTAGTTGCAACAAATCCGTGTGGTGAGCAGCCTCTCGCACCTTACAGTGTTTGTAACCTTGCAGCTGTGAACTTAGCTGAAATGGTGAATAAAGATACGAAAACTGTGAACTTTGAAAAGCTTAAGCAAACAGTTGAAGTTGGCGTAAGAATGCAAGACAACGTAATTGATGCAACTCCATACTTCCTAGAAGAAAACAAAAAACAAGCATTAGGTGAGCGCCGTGTCGGTCTTGGTGTAATGGGATTACACGACATGCTAATCTACTGTGAAACCGAGTATGGTTCAGAAGAAGGAAATAAGCTAGTTGACAAAGTATTTGAAACAATCGCGACGACTGCTTACCGTGCTTCTATTGAGCTTGCAAAAGAAAAAGGAAGCTTCCCATTCTTAGAAGGAAATTCTCCAGAGGATGGAAATCGTATTAGAGAAGCATTTATTCATACTGGATATATGCAAAAAATGCCAGAAGATATAAAAGAAGGTATCAAACAACACGGAATTCGTAACTCACACTTACTTACTGTTGCACCTACGGGTAGCACAGGAACGATGGTTGGTGTTTCAACAGGTTTAGAACCATACTTCTCATTCTCTTATTTCAGAAGTGGACGCCTAGGTAAGTTTATCGAAGTAAAAGCTGATATCGTTCAAGAATATTTAGACCAACATCCAGAAACAGATCCAAACAACCTACCAAACTGGTTTGTTTCAGCGATGGAGCTTTCACCTGAAGCTCATGCGGATGTTCAGTGTGTGATTCAGCGTTGGATTGACAGCTCTATTAGTAAGACAGTTAATGCACCGAGAGGGTATACTGTATCACAAGTAGAAGCGGTATATGAGCGCCTCTATAAAGGTGGAGCAAAGGGTGGGACGGTTTATGTTGATGGAAGCCGTGACTCTCAAGTTCTTACATTAAAAGCTGAAGAAAATACGTTTGAGGACACAGAGGAAACAACTGAGGAAAAAACACAGAACCGAGTGGTTCTAATGGACACGATAATGGACTTACGTCAAACGGATGTGACAATTGGCTCTGAAGTAGGCGACACTTGTCCAGTTTGTCGTCAAGGTACTGTTGAAGACCTTGGTGGATGTAACACATGTACAAACTGTAACGCACAACTTAAATGTGGTCTTTAATATACCGTTCAAGAAGGAATCTTAAAACTAGATTCCTTCTTTTTTTATCCGATAAAAATTCATACGTACTAAAACCCAAGCATAGCGCTTAAAAATGTAATAAGGCTCTGTTTTAATGGGAGGGGTACGAATGTTAATCGATGGCGTTTTTTCAGGTGGAGGTATCAAAGGGTTTGCACTAATAGGTGCATACCAAGCAATTGAAGCGAAGGGGTTCGTTTTTAAGAGGTTAGCTGGTACTAGTGCGGGATCTTTAATCGCAGCTTTAATTTCAGTTGGATACACAAGTAATGAGATTATCAAGCTCATGGAGGAATTAAACCTCGGTGATTTTTTAGATGAACGTAAAACTCCGTTGAACACTCCGTTAACAAAGTGGCTTCTCCTCTATTGGCGACTAGGTCTTTATAAAGGTGATATGTTAGAAAAATGGATTTATCAAAAACTACGGGAAAAAGGTGTTGTGACCTTTCAGAACATGCCTAAAGGGAAATTAAGGATTATTGCATCAGACTTAACGAATGGAAGAATTATGGTTTTACCAGATGATTTAGAGAGATATGGGATTCACCCTGGTTCCTTTTCAGTTGCAAAAGCTGTTCGGATGAGTTGTAGTCTTCCATATTTCTTTGAGCCTGTCCGCTTGAAAGATTCTCGTGGAAGCACGATTGTCGTGGATGGTGGGGTATTATCAAATTTTCCAATTTGGCTATTTGATGAAGAAAAAAAGATGAAAAAACGCCCCGTACTTGGAATTAGACTTAGTGGTAACAATCAGCAGCAACATCAAAATAATGTACGAAATGCTATCGATATGTTTGGAGCCCTCTTCGAAACAATGAAAAATGCACATGATGCACGTTATATTTCGCGCCGACATGAAAAGAATATTATTTTTATTCCAGTGGAAAGCAATCTGACAACTGAATTTGGCGTTACGGAAGAAAAGAAACTAGAGCTTATTCAACTTGGAAAAATGCGCACTGAGGCCTTTTTAAGAACCTGGGGTTATTAAACTTGATGAGAAGAATCAACAAAAAAAACTTCATTCAGCCTTTTGCCGAATAAAGTTAAAATAATGCTCGATTCTTCTTTTTTCCCTTTTTTCCTTCAATGACTGTCAGGTGTGTCGTATTCGTTTTTCGCTTTTTATGAATAGACGCTACAGTTGATCGTTTTGATGCGCTTGGAGTAGATTTCCTACCCACTCCCAAACTCTGTGATTTTCTCTGACTTCCTGCTTTAAAGCGTTTCTTAGATTGCTTTACTGCGCGTAAATAAGCGGAATTTTCCTTTCCTCCCATTCGTCGACTAATCACAAATTTATATAGTAGAAAGATGATACCAGCGAATAGGAAAATCATACCGGCTTGAACCAGTAAGGAACTGGGGTTGGTGAAAAGGGTATAAACAAAACCAAGTGCTCCTAATCCTAGTAAAATCATTACGACTATATTTGATTTACGACGACCCATGAGATGCACCTCCTGAAAGCTATACTTATATTGTATTAAAAACTTATTATGTTGTTTCCCATATTTCATCGATTTGTTAAAGAATTTCAAAATAAAATACTTCTTATTATCTATATTCTACAAGATATGTGAATAAACCTCTATGATAACGATGACATTTATAAGAAAATTGTTTTTTATTCTTATCAACATTTACTATTCTACCCAGATAATTCCAATGCTACACATTTTTCGATAAATCTTTTCAAAATAGATTGAAAAAAATCGGGACATACTAGCAAATGGAGGTGTTAGATGTGGTAGATGCACAGAAGAAAGATCCAGAACTTGAACAGAACAAAAAAGATAGTGAGATGTCTTTGATGGGTAAAGTTGTTGTCATTGGATTGTTCGGGGGGATTTTTTGGAGTTTGCTTTCCTACTTCACGTATATTTTTCATTTTACAGAGCTTAGCCCTAATCTAGTTCTTAAGCCATGGATTCTTGGTGATTGGAAAAATCGCGTGTTAGGCCAGTTTATTGGAATTTTTGTGATTGGTATCATTTCAATTGGTGTTGCACTTTTATACTATGCATTATTAAAGAAATTTCAATCCATTTGGGTGGGTGCTGCATTCGGTTTAGTCTTGTGGCTCATTGTCTTTTATGTGTTTAATCCCATCTTTCCAGATATTAAAACAGTGGCAGAATTAGAACGTAATACAGTTATTACTACTATATGCTTTTATATCCTTTATGGTGTCTTTATTGGCTATTCCATTTCGTTTGAAGAAAATGAAATGAGGAGCGAACGCCAAGTTGTCACTACAAATGAGTAGTTAAAGACCGAAGAGATATGATAGAATGTTCTTGTTTGAACATTCTATTTTATATGAGAGTTCAAAAAGGAGTATGAAAGGACGAAAGGCATGTCCATATGACTTTGTCGTAGTGAGCATATGCATTGCGTCGAAAATTCAAGGTGAAACCATTTCTGCAGCAAGCCAACTACTTGATTTACTTGGGAATTTACTACGATTATGGTGCTTGGAGTCATAAGCTTCTAAACTTAGTAGTTCACCATGCACAAAGGTGATGTCCCTAGAATTTCGAGCTGTCATTTTCAGACGACTTTTTGAGAATCTACTTAAGGGAGTTGTACAGATGAAAAAAATACTCCTGATCAACGGGCCAAATTTGAATCGACTTGGGATGAGGGAGCCCCACATTTATGGTAGTGTTACACTTTCTGATGTGGAACAAGAATTGACTGAGTTTGCGCAAAATAATAATGCCACGCTTGAATGTTTCCAATCCAATCATGAAGGAGCGATAATTGATGCCATTCATGAAGCGGAAGGAAAATATGATGGTATTGTCATGAACCCAGCTGCCTTCACACATTATAGTTACGCCATTCGTGATGCAATTGCTGGAGTTTCTGTACCTGTGGTAGAAATACATATCTCAAATATCCATACGCGCGAAGAATTTCGACATACCTCAGTGATTGCTCCTGTAACGATTGGACAAATTGTGGGATTAGGTGTTTACGGCTACAAACTTGCTCTATTGGCAATGTTAGAGCACTTGGGGGGAAACTAGATGAGTAAATTGGAAAAATTACGTGAAAGTTTTTCGGGCTTTGGAATCGATGGATTATTGGTAACGAATAGCTATAACAGACGATACATAACTAATTTTACTGGAACTGCTGGAGTTGCCCTTATTTCTAAGAATGCTTCAGTGTTCATTACAGATTTTCGATATGTTGAACAAGCAAATGAACAAGTGAAGGACTTTGAGATTGTTCAGCATTCAGGACTAATCATTGAAGAGGTCGCAAAACAAGCTGAAAAAATGGGTATTAAGAAGCTAGGATTCGAGCAAGAGGATCTATCCTTTGCGACATACACTGCTTATGATAAGGAAGTACAAGCAGAACTTGTCCCTGTTTCAGGCGCAATTGAAAAGTTACGCTTGATTAAGACAGAGTCAGAGATTAAGATATTAAAGGAAGCAGCGGAGATTGCTGACGCCGCCTTTACACATATCTTAAATGTGATTCGCCCTGGAATCACGGAAATTGAAGTTTCAACAGAGCTAGAATTCTTTATGCGAAAACAAGGAGCAACATCATCATCATTCGATATCATCGTTGCATCTGGCTATCGCTCTGCATTACCACACGGGGTTGCAAGTGATAAAGTGATTGAAAAAGGTGATTTTGTTACACTAGATTTCGGTGCATATTATAAAGGATATTGTTCAGATATTACACGTACCGTCGCAGTTGGGAATCCTAGTGATGAACTCAAACACATTTATGATGTAGTTTTAGAAGCTCAACTTCGTGGTATGGCTGGTATTAAGGCTGGTATCACAGGTAAAGAAGCGGATGCCTTAACTCGTGATTATATTACGGAAAAAGGATACGGTGAAAACTTTGGTCATTCAACTGGACACGGTCTTGGGATGGAGGTACATGAACAACCTGCATTGTCCTTCCGATCTGACACTGTTCTTGAACCAGGTATGATTGTCACCTGTGAGCCAGGAATTTACATAGCAGGACTAGGTGGCGTGAGAATTGAAGACGACGTTGTTGTTCGAAAAGATGGCAACGAATCCCTTACATTCTCGAAGAAAGATTTAATCATTCTATAGACATAAGGATTGTCGCCAATTGAATTAGGAGGAAACAAAGTATGATTTCAGTAAACGATTTTCGTACAGGTCAAACAATTGAAGTAGACGGTGGAATCTGGAGAGTCATGGATTTCCAACACGTTAAGCCAGGAAAAGGAGCAGCATTTGTTCGTTCTAAATTACGTAACCTTCGTACAGGTGCTGTACAAGAAAAAACATTCCGTGCAGGTGAGAAAGTAGCGAAAGCGCAAATTGAAAACCGTAAAATGCAATATTTATATGCGAACGGTGACTCACATGTATTCATGGATAATGAATCTTATGAGCAAATTGAATTACCAGCTTCTTCGATTGAGTATGAACTAAAATTTTTGAAAGAAAATATGGAAGTTCATATTATGATGTTCCAAAGTGAAACACTTGGAGTAGAACTGCCAAACACAGTTGAGCTAAAAGTGACAGCAACAGAACCAGGTATCAAAGGTGACACCGCTTCTGGTGGTTCAAAGCCTGCTACACTTGAAACTGGTCTTGTTGTTCAAGTTCCATTCTTCATCAATGAAGGGGATGTATTAATCATCAACACAGATGAAGGATCTTATGTATCACGTGCATAACCCATACAAAAACGTAAGGGACTCACCAATTCGGTGGGTTCTTTTTTTGTGCATTTTTTGCAGTAGTGCTTTGGCTTATAGTACGTCATCCCACAGGTAGAGTTTTACATCTGAATTGTAATAAGGCACCACACCTCAAAATGGCCTCAATTTATAAATTTGTGATCATTAATACCCACAACCGATTAAGAATAACACACATCTGTCAAATCACGCGTTTCAAATGCCCCGATCTATCCACCTACGACTTTCCAAAACATAAAAAGTTTCCCTTCTGAATTTGAGTAAATAAGCATAGGTTGTACAAAACAAAGATTTAGGTGGGGACAACGATGAAAAGAATGTTTTCGATGTTTGATTCAACGGTTTTAACAATGGCAGGGTTACGTATTGTATCTGGTTGCTTGGAAATTACTGCAGCCATTTTAATGCTTGCTTTCAATGATGTGAAGAAAGCGATCGCAGTCAATGCCATGCTTGCGATTGTCGGGCCGCTCATATTAATTGCGACGATGTCAATCGGGTTAATTGGGTTAGCGGATCAACTCTCGTATTCGAAGCTGCTTTTCATAGGACTTGGTGTGGCGTTCATATTGTATGGAATCTTCAAGTAGAAATCTGCCATTGAGTAGGCATAAAGTGTCCAAGCCAGCATACATTGAATTATGAGAGATAAGACGAGGAGTTTCTTATGATGAAAGAAATTATTGAGGTTTTACCAAAATCAATTGCTAGTCTACTAGTTAAGTACACTCCAGAGCGTACAGAAAATATGGAAGAAATCAGAATCAGGGTGTCAAGGCCACTCGAAACTATTGAAAATGGAAGACCCATCTATCATAACTATCATGTCACAGGTGAAGATGCTATCCAGCTTTTAAACAAGCTTGGGCAATACTCGATTTATACGCTTGAAGAAGAACTTAAGCGAGGCTATGTCACCATTCAAGGCGGTCATCGAGTGGGACTAGCTGGCAAGGTCATCACTGAAAATGGAAGGGTAAAAGCGATTAGAGATGTGACTTCCTTCAATATCCGGATTGCCAAACAAAAAATTGGAGTCGCTACACCATTAGCGCCATATCTCTTTGACTCATACTGGAAAAATACGATCATCATCGGACCTCCCCAGACAGGAAAAACAACATTACTAAGAGATCTTGCGAGGATGATTAGCTCAGGTATTGAAACAAGACAGATCCCAGCAATGAAGGTTGGAATTGTCGATGAACGATCTGAGATTGCTGGATGTGTGAAAGGAGTTCCACAAGCCACATTAGGTCCGAGAGTGGACGTACTAGATGCGTGTCCGAAAGCAGAAGGAATGATGATGATGATTCGTTCGATGAGTCCTGATGTGTTAATCGTAGATGAAATCGGTAGAGAAGAAGATAGTCAAGCAATTATGGAGGCGGTCAATGCTGGGGTAAGTCTAATTGTAACTGCGCATGGGCATCAGGTTTCAGATCTCATGAAGCGACCATCTCTTGAAAAAGTCATTAAAGCAGGAGTCATTGAGCGATACGTAGAGCTTTCGCGCACAAAAGGACCTGGAACAATAAGAAATATTCTTGGTCCAAATGGAAAGCATTTATTACCAAAAGTGAGCGTGACGTGAATGATCAAAATGGTAGGAGCAATTTTAATCATACTTGCAACAACATGGGCGGGATTTGAGGCAGCACGTCGTTTAAGTGAGCGCCCACGCCAGCTAAGGATGCTTAAAACCGCCTTACAATCACTAGAGGCAGAAATTATGTATGGACATGTTCCGTTAATTGATGTCGCTAATCATCTTTCTAGGCAGATACCTAAACCAGTTTCCTATTTTTTTGAAGGGTTTGCTAAGAAGCTTCAAACGGGAGATGTCAGTGTAAAGGTAGCCTGGGAGGAGAGCTTGAAAGAAGTGTCCAAGCTTACTGCATTTCATCAAGGAGAAATAGAAATTCTACAGCAGTTCGGTGAAACGCTTGGACAGCATGACAGAACCTCACAGCAAAAGCACATTCTACTTGCAATTACCCATCTAGAACGAGAAGAAAGTGATGCAAAAGAGAGACAAATGCGTTATGAAAAAATGGTGAAAAGCCTGGGCTTTTTGTCTGGATTATTAGTAGTCATTTTATTGATTTAGGGGGAGAAGAAGCGAATGGGAGTGGATGTAAATATTATTTTTCAAATCGCCGGTGTAGGAATTGTGGTTGCCTTTCTCCATACAATCCTAGATCAGATGGGTAAGAAGGAATATGCCCAATGGGTGACCTTATTGGGCTTCATATATATCCTGTTTATGGTTGCAACAATTGTTGAGGATTTGTTTAAAAAGATTAAAGCCGTGTTCCTCTTTCAGGGCTAAGGAGGGATGAGCGATTGAGATAATACAAATCGTTGGATTAGGTTTAATTGGAACCTTTCTAGCACTCATAGTAAAAGAACAAAAACCAACCTATGCCTTTTTGCTGATAGTGTTTATCGGCTGTGTGATTTTCCTCTTTTTAGTTGGTGAAATTGCAGATATTATTCGAATGCTTGAGAGGGTTGCGATTAACGCAAATGTTAACACAGTCTATGTAGAAACGATTCTTAAAATCATTGGGATTGCATACATTGCAGAATTTGGTGCTCAAATTACAAAAGATGCAGGTCAAGGGTCAATAGCCTCAAAGATCGAACTCGGTGGAAAAATTTTAATATTAGCTCTGGCGATACCAATATTAACAGTTTTAATAGAAACCATTATCGGACTAATACCAAGTTAAACCGATGGATACACAAGGTTTCAAGGGGGTGGTTGGCGTGACCAGAAGCAAAGCTTTTTCTTTCCTTGTTGTTTTATTTTTCTTTTTTTCTTTACCACAAATTGTACAAGCCTCACCCTCACCTCAAGAAGTAATTGACGATCAGATTCACGAACAGGTTGAGGAACAATTAGAAACCCTCGGCATCGATGAAATAAAGCAATTTTGGGATGAAATTGTAACGGAATATGGTGGATATCTACCTGATAGTCAAAAGGGTAGTCTACTCGAGTTTATCCGTGGTGAAAAGGAACTATCATTGAAGGAATGGATGCTCGGACTTGTTAAATTCGTGTTCCATGAATTGCTTACAAATGGAAAGCTACTCAGTACACTCATCTTACTTACAGTTTTTAGTATGTTTTTGCAAACATTACAAAACTCATTTGAGAAGAGTGCAGTGAGTAAAGTGGCCTACTCAATTGTGTATATGGTGTTAATCATTATTGCGCTTAACAGTTTCCGTGTTGCGATTATGTATACGGAGGAAGCCATCCAGTCAATGATCAATTTTATCTTAGCACTCGTACCTTTATTGCTTGCCTTAGTAGCATCATCAGGTGGAATAGCATCAGCTGCATTTTTTCATCCATTAATCTTATTCTTGATGAATACAAGCGGGTTACTCATTCAATATATCGTCCTACCATTGTTGTTCATGTCTGCATTACTAAGTATTGTGAGCACCTTGAGTGAACAGCACAAGGTGACGCAGCTAGCTCAGCTGCTTCGAAATGCGAGTATTGGAATCATCGGAGTCTTCTTAACTATCTTTTTAGGAGTTATATCAGTGCAGGGGACGACAACTGCAGTTGCAGACGGAGTCACTATCCGGACTGCAAAATTCATCACTGGGAATTTTATTCCTGTGATTGGTCGTATGTTTACAGATGCAACCGATACCGTAATAAGCGCCTCCGTCATATTAAAAAATACGGTAGGACTTTTTGGGGTAGTCATTCTTCTATTAATTGCTGTATTTCCTGCGATCAAAGTACTGTCGCTGGCAATTATCTATAAGCTGGCAGCTGCATTATTACAGCCACTAGGTGGAGGACCAGTTATCGCGTGTCTCGATATTATCAGTAAAAGTGTGATTTATATTTTTGCTGCATTAGCGATTGTGTCCTTAATGTTTTTCCTAAGCATCACCGTCATCATTGCTGCAGGGAATTTAACCCTGATGGTTAGATAGAAACACATTAAGCAGGTACAGCTGGGACAATAAACATCATGCGGATGTTGAATAAGGAATTTACTATAAAATCCAGCGTGACTTAGAGAAATGAGTAAGATCCCAGCAAGACAAACGGTTTGGAGGTGAGAACAATGAGTTTAATTACTGAATGGGTTACGAATATTATTTTATTCATTTTACTAGCAACCATTGTGGACATGCTACTGCCAAACTCAAGTATGCGGAAATACGTAAAAATGGTAACGGGGCTTTTGTTAATCATGATTATCATTACTCCACTGTTCTCACTTTTTAAATCTGATTTGGACCAAGTCTTGTTAAATATGAATCTTAAACCCGTTCAAAGTGAAGAAAATCTAGAAAATTTAATAGATTTGAAGAAAAAAGAAATACAAGCCTCACAACGTGCATATATTTTAGAAACAATGGCTGTCCAATTGGAATCTGAAGTGGAAGAGGAGTTGGTGCAAAACGATTATGATTTAACTGTTCAGGAAGTAAATGTATTCCTTTCAAGTGCAGTTGACCAAAAGGAGACTGTTTCTTTGGATGATATTCAGTCAATCGAGGTGGTGTTAGTAAAGGAGACAGCCGAGCCTGATGGTGTTCCAGTTGTAAAACCAGTAGAGATTGATACCTCCAAACAGATTGAGCCAGTATCTAATAGAGTGGATCAAACCAATGTCAAAGCTCTTACAAAATCATTATCTACTAGATGGGAAATTGACCCAGAACAAATCGTAGTCACTGTGGAAGGGGGGAAGGATTCGTAGATGGATAAGGAGAAAGGGATTTTGAACACAATCAAAGGAATGTTCTCGGGGTCAAAGGATGACCCACCAGATAAAAAAGGAACAAAAAAAAGCCACTATTTCTTACTTTTATTAGCAGTTGGAATAGCCTTCATGTTTATCAGTGACATGTTCTCTAGGGATGAATCACCTACAGTCATGACAGGGGCTTCATCATTAGAAGCTACAAGCAAAGATGAGCCGACATTTGGAAGTCAAAAAGATGACTTAACAATGGCTATCTCTCAATACGAGGATCGTTACGAGAACGAACTCAAAGAAGCATTGGAAGCAATAGCTGGAATAGAGGATGTCATCGTTTCGGTTAGTGTAGATGCTACTGAAACAAAAATACTTGAAAAAAACACCGTAACCCAAAGCCAAATCACGAATGAAGAGGATAGGGACGGTGGCAAACGCCAGGTAGAAGATGTAACCACTGACGAACAAGTTGTCATCATTCGTAGTGGCGATTCTGAAACACCAATCGTATTGAAAATTGAAAAGCCAGAGATACGAAGTGTTCTAATCGTTGCAAAGGGTGTTGAGAATGCAAAAATAAAACAAATGGTAATTGAAGCTGTTACAAAGGGATTTGATGTTCCAAATCATAAAGTTGCTGTTGTACCAAGGAAAACGAAGGGGGATTCATAAAATGTTATTGAAAAAGCAAACGGTATGGTTATTAACAATGTTAAGTTTAGTTGTTGTGTTATCGGTCTATTATATTACAACACCTGAAAACAACAATAATAATGTTGCAATGGAGCAGGAGGAAGACAAGGACAAAACACAAGAAAATGTGGAGACATCCACTGAAAGTAAGGACTCCTCTGAAGACAAAGAAGGGGCTAGCGTAACTGTCGAAGAAGATGAAAATGGCAATGTTATTTCTTCTGTATCAAGTGACGAAATGTTTGCTGCGTTACGACTTGAAATTGATGAGCAGCGTAGTAAATTAAGAAGCACTCTAGAAGAACAAGCTGCTTCAACAGATCTTACAGCTGACCAAAAGTTAAAAGCATATGATGAAATTAAGAAACTGGAAGATATTGCATCTAAAGAAAAGATTATTGAAATGTTAATTAAGGGTAATAACTACGAGGATGCTTTAGTTCGCGTAGAAGGTGACAAAATCAAAATTACAGTTAAATCAAAGGAAAGCTCTAAGCAAGCAGCAAATGATATTTTACGTCTTGTACGCAGCGAGTTAGGTGACCTTCAAAATGTTGCAGTAGAATTTGATGTAACTGGTGAAAAAGATAAATAAGTAGGGGTAAAAGTACGGCATTGGTGCCGTACTTTTATTTTTTGTTCCTTGAAGAAAAATGTGTTTTTATTAAAAAATATCCACAACATATTGAAAAGATAGTTTTAAGTATCGTATCATGTTAGTATGTGGTACTAATACTAGCAATAAAATACCGACATTATCATTTGTAATATATTTGAGTTAAACCAAGGAGTGTAACGAATGTTAAAAATTCAAGAGCTACGTGAGCTTATTAAGTTAATTAATGAATCAAATATTGATGAGTTTTCATTTGAAAATGAAGGTTCAAAAATTAAAATGAAGAAGCATAAAGAAACCACAGTTCAAACTGTTGTTGAGAATAAGGTGCAAGCAGCACAAGCGGCTCCAGTTGTCACTGAAGTCGTTCAGCCAGCTGCGCAACCTGCACAAGTTGCACAACCACAGTCAAAACCAGTAGAGCCTGTGGCAACAGAACCAGCAGTAGATGAAAACTTACATAAGATTGTTTCACCAATGGTAGGAACTTTCTACTCATCTCCATCACCAGATGCTGACACATATGTAAAAAAAGGTGATAAAGTAACTGCAGACACTGTGGTTTGTATCGTTGAAGCAATGAAGCTCTTTAACGAAATTGAAGCTGAAGTAAATGGTGAAATTGTTGAAATATTAGTTGAGAATGGTCAGCTTGTGGAGTATGGCCAACCATTATTCCTAGTTAAAGCATAAAGCCTTGTTCAAAAAGGAAGTTGAAGAGGACAGCGTCATTAAGTATGCATGTCCTCAGGTTTTGTTGATACATCCTGTGTTTCTGATTTCAAGAAAGAACAGCTTGGGGTAATAGAGCAAGGCAACTACTTAAGTTTACCAGGTAAATCTTGTGCTAAGGATTGATTCCACTACTTAATTAGCAGCCCTACGTGCATATCCAAGTTCTTCATCGTATACTCATTGAAATTTTGTGGAAATTCGATGTATCAGATTCGGCAAACTTTTTGAACATCACATTAAAAGAGGAGCGAACGTATGTTAAAAAAGATCTTAATAGCAAACCGTGGAGAAATAGCAGTTCGGATTATTCGAGCTTGTAAAGAGCTTGGAATTGAAACTGTAGCTGTTTTCTCTGAGGCAGACCGTGATTCGCTTCACGTTCAATTAGCAGATGAGGCCTACTGTATTGGCCCCACCTCTTCAAAAGATAGCTATTTAAATTTTACGAATATCATCAGTGTTGCAAAACTAACAGAGAGTGAAGGAATTCACCCTGGTTACGGATTTTTAGCTGAGAATGCTGATTTTGCAGAGCTATGTCGTGAAGTAAATCTAACCTTCATTGGCCCAAGTCCTGAAGCCATTAATAAAATGGGGACAAAGGACGTTGCTCGTGAGACGATGAGACAAGCGGGTGTACCCGTTGTTCCAGGTTCTCAAGGAATCATCAAAGACATAGGCGAAGCCATTGCACTTGCAAATGATATGGGTTACCCTGTTATCATCAAAGCAACTGCTGGTGGAGGCGGGAAAGGTATTCGTGTTGCGAAAAATGAAGAGGATCTTGTGAAGGGAATCAACATTACACAGCAAGAAGCAGCAACTGCTTTTGGAAACCCTGGAGTATATATTGAAAAATATATTCAAGATTTTCGTCATGTTGAGATTCAAGTAATGGCCGATAATCATGGAAATGTGATACATTTAGGAGAGAGGGATTGCTCGATTCAACGTCGTTTGCAAAAACTAGTTGAGGAAACTCCTTCCCCTGCTCTAAACGAGGTAACAAGACAAAAAATGGGTGAGGCAGCGGTGAAAGCTGCAAAGGCTGTAAATTACTCTGGAGCGGGAACAATCGAGTTTATTTATGACCATATCAATGATGAATTCTATTTCATGGAGATGAATACAAGAATTCAAGTAGAACATCCAGTTACAGAGATGGTGACAGGTGTAGATTTAATAAAAGAACAGATTCGTGTTGCATCAGGTCTTGAACTATCATTAACTCAAAGCGATGTTACCTTTAATGGTTGGTCAATCGAATGCCGAATTAATGCAGAAAATCCTGAGAAGAATTTCATGCCATCCCCAGGTAAGATTGAAATGTATTTACCACCTGGTGGCTTTGGTGTAAGGGTGGATTCAGCTGCTTATCCTGGCTATTCAATTCCTCCATACTACGATTCAATGATTGCGAAGCTTATTACGTATGGGTCGACTAGGGAGGAAGCTATTGAAAGGATGAAGCGAGCTCTAAGCGAGTTTGTTATTGAAGGTGTACACACAACGATTCCTTTCCACTACAAGTTAATGAATCACGAAAAATTCGTGGACGGGGACTTCAATACAAAATTTCTTGAATTATATGAGGTTATGAAGTAATACATCAAAATGACAAAATGGATTCAGATGAGGTTGAAATCTCATCTGAATCGAATTCAATTGCAGCTTTGTGCAACCACATAAAGAAGTGATAGACTGAATAATGTTAACTATAGGAGGTGCTTGTAATGTCAGCTGAAACAAATATTTTAGAAATGAATCAAGGCAACAATAGTTTAGGTAAGGTTGAAATTGCACCAGAGGTAATCGAAGTTATTGCAGGTATTGCTGCCTCAGAAGTTGAAGGAGTAGCTCAAATGAGAGGTAACTTCGCTTCTGGAGTCGTGGAAAGACTTGGTAAGAAAAATCACGGAAAAGGTGTTAAAGTTGAATTAACAGAAACAGGAATTATTGTTGATGTGTTCTGTGTAATGAATTTTGGTGTTTCAATTCCAAATGTTGCACGTCAAATTCAAGACAACGTACGCCAAGCTTTATTGAATATGACAGCATTAGATGCAAACGAAGTAAACATCCATGTAGTTGGTGTTTTATTTGAATCTCAAAAGCCAGAAGTTGAGGTTGAAGAAGAGATGTAAGGAAAAGAGTCTGATGGCAAACGCTATCAGACTTTTTTCTTTTTTTGGTTTCTGATAGAGTTCGTTTTTATTTTAAAATTAATTTATGATATTATCATGTTATTGGAATGCAAATGTTATGGACTATACATAAAGGAGATTTAGTAAGTATGAAAAGACGCACAGCAAGACAAAAAGCTTTGCAATCGTTATTTCAGGTTGATGTAAGCGAGAGTGACCCAAAAGAAGCGATTGAAAGTGTGCTTGAAGAAGAAACATCAGATCCTTTCTTAGAGCAACTTGTACATGGAGTTGTTGAACACAAAACGGACATTGATGCCATCCTCCGAGAACACCTTGAAAAATGGAATCTAGAAAGACTTGCAAATGTAGACCGCTCTATTTTGCGAATAGCTGTTTATGAAATGAAATATGTAGAGGAAATTCCAGTCAAGGTTAGTATTGATGAGGCCATCGAACTTGCTAAGGAATTTGGTGATGATAGTTCTAGTCGCTTCGTTAATGCGATCCTATCGAAAGTAAAAGATACGATTATAAAGTAAACCTATACCTTTATGTTTTGAATCTATAAGTAAAATGTAGGGAGAGTAGAAAAATGACAGCTGAAATTATTAGTGGAAAAGAATTAGCACAAACAAAACGAAATGAAATTGCAGAAGAAGTAAAGCAATTATCACAAGAAGGGATTGTTCCAGGACTTGCTGTGTTATTAGTAGGGAATG
This sequence comes from Bacillus nitroreducens, assembly GCF_964021195.1. NCBI lineage: Bacteria > Bacillati > Bacillota > Bacilli > Caryophanales > Bacillaceae > Bacillus > Bacillus nitroreducens. Next base: position 2,550,446 of record NZ_CAXHYI020000003.1, read on the forward strand.
ATCCTGCTTCAAGATCATACGTTAAAGGGAAAGATAAAGCTTGTAAGGAAACAGGAATCCATTCCTTAATGCTGGAGTATCCTGACACAATTACAGAAGAATTTCTACTAAGTGAAATTGATCGCTTAAATCAGGATCCATCTATTCATGGAATTCTTGTTCAATTGCCATTACCTAAGTCTATTAATGAAACAGCCGTGATTGAAAGAATATCACCAGAAAAAGATGTGGACGGGTTCCACCCAATTAATATTGGACGTATGATGACAGGGCAAGATGCTTTCTTACCATGTACACCATTTGGTGTGATTGAAATGGTTAAATCGAAGCAAATTCCAATTGAAGGTAAGCATGTGGTTGTTGTGGGAAGAAGCAACATCGTTGGTAAGCCAGTTGGTCAACTTTTCCTTAAAGAGAATGCGACAGTTACATATTGTCATTCTAGAACTAAAAATTTAAAAGAGATGACTCTTCAGGCAGATATTTTAGTTGCTGCTGTTGGAAAGGCGAATTTTATCCCTGCAGATTATATTAAAGAAGGAGCAGTTGTAATCGATGTTGGTGTGAATCGTCTTGAAGAAACAGGAAAACTAGTCGGTGACGTTATTTTCGATGAGGCGAAAGAAAAAGCAAGCTATATTACACCAGTACCAGGTGGAGTTGGACCAATGACAATCACAATGCTTCTTCATAATACGGTTCAATCTGCAAAAAATGCTGCCCTTCTTTCAGGTAAATAAGGATTGGTCAGAATGGATCAAAATCGTTATTTAACCGTAACTGCTTTAACGAAATATATAAAGCGAAAATTCGATGCTGATCCTCATCTTCAAGATATCTGGGTGAAGGGAGAAATATCGAATTTTAAAGCTCACAGTCGTGGGCATATGTATTTTACAATTAAAGACGGACAAGCACGAATTCAGTCTGTCATGTTTGCTGGCTATAACCGAGAATTAAAATTCACACCCGAAAATGGGATGAAGGTACTGATTCGTGGTGAAGTAACGGTTTTTGAGGCGAATGGAAACTATCAACTCTATGTAAAAGAAATGCAACCAGATGGCATTGGGAATTTATACTTGGCTTATGAAGAGATGAAAAAACGTCTCGAGGCTGAAGGGTTGTTCTCCCAAGCATATAAAAAACCAATCCCAAGCATACCTAAAACCATTGGGATTGTCACTTCACCAACAGGTGCTGCCATTCGAGATATTATTACCACGATTCGCCGTAGATACCCAATAGCTAGAGTCATTGTCTTTCCTGCGTTAGTTCAGGGTGCCAATGCGGGACCATCGGTGGTAAAAGCGATTGAACAAGCAAATGAATTCGGAGAAATTGATGTGCTAATTGTCGGTCGTGGTGGGGGTTCCATTGAGGAGTTATGGGCATTTAACGAAGAAATGGTTGCTAGGGCTATTCATCAATCAAAGGTACCGATTATTTCTGCGGTAGGACATGAGACGGATACGACGATAGCTGATTTTGTTGCAGACCTTCGTGCACCTACACCAACTGGAGCAGCCGAAATGGCTGTTCCTCATATTGCCGAGTTATCAGAACGTTTACTGGTGAGGCATACACGTTTATTACGTTCGATGAAGGAAAAGCTAGTCAATGACTCGAAACGGTTAGAAACATTGAAAAAATCCTATGCTTTTCGTTTTCCACGGAACTTATATGACCAAAAACAGCAACAACTTGACCGCTTGGTAGACCGATTAGAACGAGAAGGAACAATGGCTATCGCTCGTAAACAGGAGGAGTATCAAAAACTCAAGCGTGGACTCGAGCATAATCATCCGCATGAAAAGCTAATCCAAGCGAAACAAAAGTACGAACTTCATACAAAAATGCTTATAAAAGAATTTACACAAGTTCTAAAACAAAAAGAATTTGTTTTTTCAACAACAGTATCAAAATTAGAAGCGCTTAGTCCGTTGAAAATTATGGATCGTGGATATAGCCTCGTCTACGATGAGGAAGAACATTTAGTAAAAAGCATACAGCAGGTCGAACAGGGGAAGCAAATCAAGGTAAAACTTAAGGACGGTCAACTGGACTGTGAAGTAATTGGAATAGAGGAGAGTCAGTAAATGGGTGAAGAAAAGGTGTTAACTTTCGAGGAAGCGATGGATAAGCTTGAACAAATTGTTGGGCGACTTGAAGAAGGGGATGTCCCTCTTGAAAAAGCAATCACTTATTTCCAAGAAGGGATGCAACTCTCCAAGCTTTGCCATGATAAGTTACAACATGTAGAAAAACAAATGGAACAAATTTTAAGGGAAGACGGAGAACTTGCACCGTTTACGATTCAGGAGGAAGAATAGACAGTGGTTCCAACAGAGATAGAGCAATTTTTAAACATACAAAAGAATACGGTTGAAGAGCAACTCCCCATGTATATCTCAAAGCTATCTGCACCGAAAGTAATAAAGGATGCCATGAATTATTCCCTTGAAGCAGGTGGGAAGCGAATTCGGCCGTTATTGTTGTTAGGTACCCTCCGTTCCTTTGGGAAGGATGAATCAATCGGGTTGGGGGCGGCATGCGCGATCGAAATGATTCACACGTACTCGCTGATTCATGATGACCTCCCAAGTATGGATGATGATGATCTTCGTAGGGGGAAGCCTACCAATCATAAGGTATTTGGGGAAGCGATTGCAATTTTGGCGGGCGATGGCCTTCTGACATATAGTTTTCAGGTGATCACTGAATTCATGGGCGATACGATAACACCTGAAAAAAAGCTAAAGCTTGTAACTGAATTAGCAAAGGCTGCTGGAGCTGAAGGGATGGTCGGTGGACAAGTTGCAGATATGGAAGGTGAAGGTGCTGCCTTAACTTTAGATGAATTAGAATATATTCATCGCCATAAAACTGGAAAATTATTAGCATATAGTGTAATTGCTGGAGCTATTCTGGCAGATGCTACAAATGAACAGCTAGATAAGCTAACGCAATTTGCACATCATTTAGGTTTGGCCTTTCAAATCAGGGATGATATTTTGGATATCGAAGGCACAGAGGTTGTAATTGGGAAGCCAGTTGGTAGTGACGCAGGTAACCATAAAAATACATATCCTGCTTTACTAACACTTGAAGGTGCAAAGGAAAAATTAACTTTTCATATAGACGAAGCAAAACGGTTTTTATATAGTGTTGATATGAAACATGATATACTAGACTATATGTGCAATTTAATCGCATCTAGAGATCATTAGTATACGTTACGTATATTATACATGCACCAATAGTAAAGAAAGTGAGTGAACCCTTTGGATCTTCAAAGTATTAAAGACCCGACGTTCCTTAAAAATATGTCAATAAATGAACTAAATAAGCTTAGCCAGGATATCCGTCAATTTTTAATAGAAAAGCTATCCAAAACGGGGGGGCATATTGGCCCTAACCTTGGAGTAGTGGAATTAACTATTGCTTTGCATAAGGAATTTAACAGCCCTACAGATAAAATTATTTGGGACGTTGGTCACCAATCTTATGTGCATAAAATATTGACGGGAAGAGCCTGTGAATTTGATACATTGCGTCAATACAAAGGGTTATGTGGGTTTCCGAAACGTGTTGAGAGTGAGCATGACGTTTGGGAAACTGGACATAGCTCAACGAGTCTTTCTGCGGCAATGGGGATGGCGGTTGCGCGTGACATTAAAGGAGCTAAGGATTTTGTGATTCCCGTTATTGGGGATGGTGCCTTAACAGGTGGTATGGCTTTAGAGGCACTAAATCATATTGGACATGAAAAGAAAGATATGATTGTCATATTAAATGATAATGAAATGTCAATCGCTCCGAACGTAGGAGCTCTTCATCATGTGCTTGCACGATTACGTACTGCTGGCAAGTATAATTGGGTAAAAGATGAGCTTGAGTACTTGCTTAAGAAAATCCCAGCTGTAGGAGGCAAATTAGCTGCGACTGCAGAACGTGTTAAAGATAGTCTTAAATATTTACTTGTTTCTGGTGTTTTCTTTGAGGAGCTAGGATTTACGTATCTAGGACCAATTGATGGACACAATTTTGAGGACCTATTTGAAACTCTTCAATATGCAAAGAAAACAAAAGGACCTGTATTAGTACATGTTATAACGAAAAAAGGCAAAGGCTATACGCCTGCTGAAAAAGACACGGTTGGGACATGGCATGGGACAGGTCCATACAAAATTGAAACGGGTGATTTTGTCAAACCTGTAAATGCACCGCCAGCATGGAGTGCTGTCGTGAGTGAGACTGTTCGGAAGTTAGCAAAAAAGGATAATCGAATTGTTGCAATTACTCCAGCAATGCCTGTTGGTTCGAAACTCGAGAAATTTGCCAAGGAATTCCCTGAACGTATGTACGATGTTGGAATTGCCGAACAACATGCAGCTACAATGGCAGCTGGACTTGCTACACAAAATATGAAACCATTTCTTGCTATTTATTCAACCTTTTTACAAAGAGCTTATGATCAAGTTGTGCATGATATTGCCCGTCAAAATCTCAATGTGTTCATTGGAATTGATCGCTCAGGCTTAGTAGGAGCAGACGGTGAAACACATCAAGGTGTATATGATATTGCCTTCTTAAGGCATATTCCGAATATGGTCCTCATGATGCCTAAGGATGAAAATGAAGGTCAGCATATGGTTAATACAGCCATTCAGTATGATGATGGACCGATTGCCTTGAGATATGCAAGAGGTAATGGTTTAGGTGTCAAAATGGATGAAGACCTTAAAGTAATTCCGATTGGCACATGGGAGGTCTTAAGGCCAGGTTCAGATGCTGTCATTCTAACATTTGGGACAACGATCCAAATGGCGCTTGAAGCAGCAGAGATGCTTGAAAAAGAAGATATTTCGGTAAGAGTGGTAAATGCACGTTTTATAAAACCACTTGATAATGATATGATGCATCAAATCTTAGGTTCAAACCTTCCTGTTCTTACAATCGAAGAATCCGTCTTAATGGGTGGATTTGGTAGTGCAGTACTTGAATTTGCTGGGGACCACCAATATCACGATGCACGAATTGATCGAATGGGGATTCCAGATCAATTCATTGAACATGGAAGTGTGAGTGACCTTCTACGTGAAATAGGCATGACAGCTGAGAATGTGGTCGAGCGGATTCATAAGCTCGTACCTAACAAACAGAAGAGAGTGTAGTCATGGGTACAAAAAAAGAAAGACTGGATGTATTATTAGTTGAACGAGGCTTAATTGAAACGAGAGAAAAGGCAAAACGATCAATTATGGCTGGCCTTGTTTATTCAAACGAGGAACGACTAGATAAACCAGGAGAAAAAGTTCAAATTGATATCCCACTTACGGTAAAGGGAAATGTCATCCCCTATGTGAGTAGAGGTGGCTTAAAGCTAGAAAAAGCAATCAAAGAGTTTGATTTAAACATCAAGGATAGAATTATGATTGATGTTGGCTCCTCAACTGGTGGTTTTACTGACTGTGCGCTTCAAAATGGAGTCAAGCGTTCATATGCCCTTGATGTCGGGTATAACCAGCTTGCATGGAAACTACGACAAGACGAACGTGTGGTGGTCATGGAACGGACTAATTTTCGTTATGTGACGCCAGCAGATCTACAAAATGGTTTGCCAGAGTTTGCGACAATTGATGTATCATTCATCTCTTTAAGGTTAATTTTACCTGTTTTGAAAACACTTCTCGTACCGAATAGTGACGTTGTGGCACTCGTCAAGCCACAATTTGAAGCAGGAAAAGAGCAAGTGGGTAAAAAGGGAATTGTGCGTGATCCGAAGATACATGAAAACGTACTTACACAAATCATAGAGTTTTCCCTAAAGGAAGGCTATGATTGCATCAATTTATCATACTCACCTATCACTGGCGGAGAAGGAAATATTGAATTTTTACTCCATTTACGGTGGAATGGACCTGCCGAAATGGGAGAGAACAAATCATCAGTGTCTGAACAAGAAGTTGTGAATAGGGCACATGCAGACTTGAAGCAATAAGGGGAGAGCCATCGTGCTGTCCTCTTTCTTCATGGAAAAACATTATTACTCCTACCGGCGTAAAAAACCAAAAAACCCCGAAAAAAATGTACAATTATGTCAGAATCGGCTAACATAGGAAGTAATTAAGTGAATCTTCCATCAGTAGGGCATCTCCAGTTAATTGTTGCCAATGGTCCATAAGAAGTGGGTCATAAAGACGTACCTATAGCCCATAGAATGTTGCATTCTTAAAACTTTTATTTTGGTAGGTCTTCTTTAGGCAATTGAATCTAATATACATCCCTAGTTTTTTAAACTTTTAAAATAAGTAGGCTCGTTGAGTTGGGGGAAAAATACGTTTATGAGAGAGAGGAAGTCAGGATGAACAAGGGACAGAGACATATTAAAATTCGTGAAATTATCACAAGTAATGATATCGAAACACAAGATGAAATTGTTGATATTTTAAAAAGTGAGGGGTACAACATTACGCAAGCAACTGTATCTCGAGATATAAAAGAATTGCATTTAGTAAAAGTACCCATGGTTGATGGCCGTTATAAATATAGTTTACCTGCTGACCAACGTTTTAATCCTCTACAAAAATTAAAACGGTCATTGATGGATGCTTTTGTCAAAATTGATTCAGCAGGACACATGCTTGTCATGAAAACCTTGCCAGGGAATGCGAATGCTATCGGTGCCTTAATCGACCATTTAGACTGGGAAGAAATCTTGGGGACTATTTGTGGGGATGACACCATCTTAATTATCTGTAAAACTCCAGAACAAACAGAGATTGTCTCAAATCGATTCCTAGAAATGCTTTAAAAAAATCAGACGTTTTGACAAAAGCCAGCATGGTGTTGCTTGTCATCGCGTCTTAATTAAACAAATAGAGGAGAGAGAGGAATTAGGAGGTGTAAAAGGTGTTAGCAGAATTATCGATAAAGAACTTCGCCATTATAGAGTCTCTTTCTGTTTCATTAGAAAAAGGTCTAACTGTTCTCACTGGTGAAACTGGAGCGGGTAAATCGATCATTATTGACGCTGTCCATCTATTAGTGGGCGGAAGAGGTTCTGCAGAATTTGTACGATATGGGGAGGAACGTGCCGAAATTGAAGGTCTATTCCTGATAGACAATGAAAGCCATCCTTGTTACGCGAAGGCTGCCGAATTTGGTATTGAAATCAGTGAGGGAATGATTGTTTTACGTAGAGATATTTCAAAGTCGGGAAAAAGCGTTTGTAGGATTAACGGAAAACTTGTGACGATCTCAATTCTTCGTGAATTTGGAAGGACCTTAATCGACATTCATGGACAGCATGAGCATCAGGATTTGATGAATCAGGAGCAGCATATCCATATGCTCGACCAATATGGTGGAAATGAGATTAAACAAGCATTATATGAATATCAGCAAGTCTATAATTCCTATTTATCCGTGAAGCAACGATTAAAAAGCTTTAATGAAAATGAGCAAGAAATGGCTCACCGCCTAGACTTGATCCAATTTCAACTAAAAGAAATTGGACAAGCTAAATTAAAACCAAATGAAGATGTAGAGCTAACAGAAGAGAGAAGTAAGATCTCTAATTATGAAAAGATCTTTAAGGCGTTACAAAATAGTTATAATGCATTACATGGTGACCAAAAAGGGCTAGACTGGGTTGGTTTAGCTATGAATCATACAGAAGATGTCATGGAAATTGACAAAGAATTAAAGGACATTCATGAGACCATCTCAAACAGTTTTTATTTATTAGAAGAAATATCGTATAAAATTCGTGACCAGTTAGATGTGTTGGAATTTGATCCAGCAAGATTAGATTTTATTGAAGGTCGTCTAAATGAAATAACTCAATTGAAGCGGAAATATGGACAAACAGTTGAGGAAATCCTTGAATATGCAGCGAAAATCGAGGATGAACTTGATACTATTCAAAATCGTGAGCAGCATATAGACAAGCTTAAGGAAGAATTAGACTCTGTTTTAGAGGATGTAAAGCTTGAAGCGGAAAACCTCTCAACTCTACGTAAAAAGTTAGCAAAAAAGTTAAACGAGAAAATCACAATAGAACTAAAAGAACTGTATATGGAAAAAGCAAAATTTGATATCAACTTTTTTCAAAATTCGACTATTAAATTAACACCAAATGGGAAAGATGATATTGAATTTTATATTTCTACAAATCCAGGTGAACCACTAAAGCCTTTAGCGAAGATTGCTTCTGGTGGGGAATTATCGAGGATTATGCTTGCGATTAAAAGTATTTTTTCGAAAAATCAGGGCGTTACCTCCATTATCTTTGATGAGGTTGACACAGGTGTAAGTGGGCGTGTAGCTCAATCTATCGCCGAAAAAATACATGGCATATCTGTAGGCTCACAAGTCTTGTGTATTTCCCATCTTCCACAGGTTGCTGCGATGGCCGATACTCATTTATTTATTGCAAAAGAAACTGTAAAAGGTAGAACAACAACATCAGTTACTCCACTCGACGAAGAAGCGAAAATTAAAGAAATCAGCAGAATGATTTCTGGAGTGGAAATTACCGATTTAACAATGGAACATGCAAAAGAATTGTTGAACCTTGCGAAAGAAAGTAAACAATCGAAACCAATGTTAAGTCATTAATGTTTTTATACAAAGGTAAGAGTAATTTTAATTTGTAATGCTATCCAAAATGGGTAGCTTTTTTAATCTCATAGTGGTTATAAATGTTGACCTTAAAGGCCAAATTAAAGAATGTAGCCATAACATATTTATGGCATGGGATAGGAGCGAGGAGAGTGAAAATAAATGAAAACAGACAAAATTAGATATATAATCGGTACATTTCTCCTTGTTTCACTAATGGCTTTAGGGTTTTACAAGCCACTTAAAGAATATATAGAAATTCCAAAAGAACTAACCTTATTTGAAGGGCAAGACTTTACAATTCAATCTTCATTGCCTGTAACGACAACGATTCCTGATGCCAATTTCGCCTTCTCCTCAGCTGTCAATGATGGGAAAGTCTCAGTTGCTGCAAAAGAAAGCGGTGAAGGGGAAATGATGGTTGAATATGCTGGAATCCCAGTAAAAAAAGTCAATGTTAACGTGTTATCTGATTTTAAAGTAATTCCTGGCGGACAATCAATTGGGGTTAAACTCAATACACTTGGTGTTTTAGTTGTTGGACATCACCAGATTGAAACAGAAGAAGGAAAGAAGTCTCCAGGTGAAATTGCTGGTGTAGAGGTTGGCGACATCATTAAAGAAATTAACGGTAAAAAAATTGAAAAAATGAGTGATGTTGGACCATTTGTCAAAGAGTCTGGGAAAACAGGTGAACCATTAAATCTTGTTATTGTCAGAGACAATGAAGATGTTAAGACAAAACTCATGCCGCTTAAAGATAAAAACGACCAGGCCTATCGTATTGGACTATATATCCGTGATTCAGCGGCTGGTATAGGGACAATGACCTTCTACCACCCTGATACAAAGAAATATGGAGCCTTAGGTCATGTGATTTCTGATATGGATACAAAAGAACCAATTGTTGTATCTGATGGTCAAATTGTACGATCAACGGTTACTTCAATTGAAAAAGGAAGCAATGGTGATCCAGGTGAAAAGCTCGCACGATTTTCCGCTGACAAAGAAATAATCGGTAACATAACGCGAAATAGTCCGTTTGGCATATTCGGTGAGTTAAATAAACAAGTGAATAACGGCATCATGGATGAGCCGCTACCAATTGCACTCTCTCATCAAGTAAAGCCAGGACCTGCAAAGATATTAACAGTAGTGGAAGAGGATAAGGTTGAGGAATTTGATGTGGAAATTGTAAGTGTAGTACCACAAAAAATTCCTGCTACAAAGGGAATGGTGGTAAAAATCACTGATAAACGTCTTCTGGATAAAACAGGTGGGATTGTTCAAGGGATGAGCGGTAGCCCTATTATCCAAGATGGTAAACTAATCGGTGCAGTAACCCATGTTTTTGTCAATGATCCTACAAGCGGGTATGGGGTTCATATTGAATGGATGCTCAGTGAAGCGGGAATTGATATCTATAAAAAGGAACAAAAAAAGGCGAGCTAAATGGAGGCAGCTGAAAAACTTACGTTTTTTATAGGTGATTAAATTGATAAATCAAAAAAGACGACTAAAATTCATTTTTTGAATTAAAAGTCGTCTTTTTTATGCATATGATACCATTTCACCCTGGGTTATTACCCTAATAGTTTTAAAATCCGCTTTATATTTACCGTAAATATCGCCATGGCACCTTGTAATTCCATGCCAATTAGACCCGAGGATTTCGCTACATCATACCCGTGTCTGTGTTTTAATTCGCTATTTTTAGCTTCTATTTTATAACGCTCTTTGTACTTAGAACGCTCGACAATATCAACATCAGACAAGTCATGGATAGTCTTTAGCAATAAATATTTGAACATGCGAATAGGGTCGACAGCATTTCGACCGTTATCATGACAGTAATTTTCCTTAAGCTCTTCATATACGAAAGAGAAGTCCACAAGTTCATTAATTTTCCGTAGCATATTCCTGCGGACCGACAATATCATAGATTTGCATAAACGGACTAAAAGTCATTGTTTGTTGTTTTTGAATCATAGAACCCACCCACATAGAATTGATACAACCATTATACAATGAAAAAAGGTATTATTTTCTCAAATTCAGAGAAAATAATACCTTGTTAACTAATGTTGATTGGAGCGGAAGGCACGAGACTCCTGCGGGAAAAGCGTGGCCAGGGGAGACCCCGCAGGAGCACAGCGACGAGGAGGCTCCCGGACCGCCCGCGGAAAGCGAGTGGCTGCAGCGGGAAATCAACACCAATTTTAGAAAGGGACTTTTTCAGTGCCCTCGCTAAATGCTCGCTTTTTTTAATGGTTGTAATGGTTAGGTGATTAAATATAATTTGTCCCTCATACATTTATTTGTCTTTGTTCAAAAATATCTATCGCCAAATAAAGAATGTAAATATATAATAAGAACACATAAAGATTTTTCGACAAAACCAAAGTTTCATCAAGATAATATGGCGGTTTAAGTCGAAATCTTAAGTATAATGGAGAATAAATTATTTTTCAAGAAAAATTCCCTATTTTTTTAAAAAAATAAAGGAATTCTTATTGCATTGTCGAAATCTTACTTTAGAATAAAAATATGGATAAAATTTGCGGATTTATGTTTGAGGAGGAAATAGTGTGAAGAAAATAAATGTTTTTATTGTTGATGATAATCGAGAACTGGTTAATTTACTTGATGAATATTTATCCAGCCAAGATGATATTGAGGTTGTAGGTGTTGCGTATAACGGTCAGGATTGCTTAAATATGCTCCAGGAAAAACAACCAGATGTTCTCGTCTTAGATATTATCATGCCTCATTTAGATGGATTAGCCGTATTGGAGAAATTGCGTGAGTCTGGTCTTGAAAAACAGCCAAATGTCATCATGTTAACAGCTTTTGGTCAAGAAGATGTGACGAAAAAGGCCGTCGATTTGGGTGCAGCCTATTTCATTCTTAAACCATTTGATATGGAAAACCTGGCTAGTCGAATCCGTCAAGTCAGTGGAAAATCAACGCCAATTATTAAAAGAAATCCTACATCAAATCCTGGTGTTCGTCAGCAAGAAAACAGCCCAAAAAATTTAGATGCGAGCATTACGAGTATCATTCATGAAATTGGAGTTCCTGCGCATATCAAAGGTTATTTGTATTTGAGAGAAGCTATTTCAATGGTCTACAATGATATTGAATTATTAGGTTCAATTACTAAAGTTTTATATCCTGACATTGCAAAAAAATTCAATACAACGGCTAGCCGAGTAGAGCGTGCAATTCGCCATGCAATTGAAGTAGCATGGAGCCGTGGTAATATCGATTCCATTTCAAGTTTATTTGGATACACGGTAAGTATGTCAAAAGCAAAACCAACAAATTCAGAATTCATTGCAATGGTTGCTGATAAACTCCGTCTAGAGCATAAAGCTTCCTGAGAGGGTAAGGAGTAGTTTGTACTGAACGAATAGAATACACTTCACACAAGTAAGCACCGATTTCAATTGAAAACGGTGTTTTTTTCGAAAAAAGGAGATTGTCTATGACGAAGACCGAAATATTTGGGCATAGAGGAGCAGCAGGAACCCATCCTGAAAATACAATGATTTCGTTTAAAGAAGCAGCAAGAGTTGGTGCTGATGGAATTGAATTAGATATCCAAATGACAAAGGATGGAGTTATTGTAGTAATCCATGATGAAACGGTAAAACGAACCACAAATGGTAAAGACAAGGGATGGGTTAAGGATTATACACTAAAGCAAATTAAGCAAATGGATGCTAGCTATAAGTTTAAAGAACAGTATGGAACGTGCGAAATTCCTACTCTTGAAGAAGTATTTGAGTGGGCTAAGAAAAATCAATTGTTACTAAATGTTGAATTTAAAACAGGTTTGGTATCCTATAAAGGAATTGAAGAGAAAACACTAAAAATGATAGATGATTATGGTCTTGAGAAGCGGATCGTCTTGTCCAGTTTTAATCATTATAGTTTAGTTAAATGTCGGCAACTTTCGAGTACCATTGATTTAGCCGTTTTATATATGGAGGGACTTTATGAGCCTTGGGACTATGCAAAACGTCTGAAGACAAACGGAATTCATCCATACCATAAAACGATAAATCAAGAAATTGTGAGCGGATCAATACAAAATGGCATTGCGGTTCGTCCATTTACAGTAAATGATGAGAATAAAATGAAGAAATTGATTGACTTCGGGTGTTCGGCTATCATTACTGATTTTCCTGAAAAGGCGATTTCTCTAAAGAAGGCGTATGGCTGAAATGTTGTTAACTGATTAAACGCCCTTTTTCAATTTACATAATTAAATAAAATAATCCTGCCTAAAAATGCAGGATTATTTATTTTGCTCGCTGACAGGCGGGCTTTCTTTTAGTTGTTGTTGGAATTTTTGTTGAACTTTATTTCGTTTCCGATCGCGATAAAGGATAAATCCGCCGATAAAAGATAGACCTGCAATAAAGAAAATTAAACCGATAACAAATTGTAACATTAAATTTGGGATTGGATTGTGTAATATACCAAAGAACATATCCCTCATAAATTTAATTCCCACTCCGGCAACAACACCTGGTATTAATAGCACAATTAGAGCTAAGATACGCTGCATAATATAAAATCCTTTCAATTTAAAACTACGTTGGACTACTACATATTTAAATGTAAGCTATTAAAAAAATTTGTCAAGAAGAAGCTTTTTGGTTAATATATAGGTATGCATGATATTGCAAATTGAAATTATAATGTGTGTAAAAAGTTGCATGGTTTACGTTTATTATATATAAAGTATGCACTCTGCGCTGAGGTCACTCGGCGAGCTGTTCTTAAAAGGTAACGTAATGATGTAACTTTCTCGCTGGTTGGTCTAGTGTTTGCTGGGGTCGTACAAAAATCAACATCGTCTCAAGATAATGAAGTAGTTAATCGATTTTCACATCAATGCGCTTGCGCATTTGTTAATTGGAGGTGACAAGGAATGCAAAAGGTTATGGTAGATTTGATTTTAGATTCAACTCATGATGGTATGATTGTCATTGATATCAATAGCCAAGTCATCTTACTAAACAATAGTGCATCAAGGATGATTGGGGTCACCAAGGAAGAAGCCATTGGAAAACATATCTATGAATGTATTCCTGATAGTAAACTTCCTGATATCCTTAAGTCCCGAGCTGTTGAAGTGAATCAAGAATTTGTATTAGATAATGGACGTAAAATTATTACGACTCGAATTCCGATGATCAATGATTCAGGGATGTTATTAGGGGCTTTTGCTGTTTTTAAAGACATTACTGAAGTTGTAAATCTTGCCGAAGAAATTACAAATTTAAAAGAGATACAGACAATGCTTGAAGCAATTATCCAATCCTCGGAAGAAGCTATTTCGGTTGTGGATGAGCATGGTCGTGGCATACTAATAAATCGTGCATACACACGAATCACGGGGCTTGAAAAAGAACAAGTCATTGGGAAACCTGCAAATGCTGACATATCAGAAGGTGAAAGTATGCATATGCAGGTGTTAAGGACAAGAAGACCTGTAAGAGGCGCTCGCATGAAGGTGGGACCTCATGATAAGGATGTCATTGTAAATGTAGCTCCAATCATTGTAGATGGAAAACTCAAGGGAAGTGTCGGCGTCATTCATGATGTATCTGAAATTAGTCAACTAACATCTGAATTAAATCGTGCTAGACACATTATCCGTTCGCTTGAAGCGAAATATACATTCGATGATATAATTGGATCTTCTGAAGAAATGGAATTTGCAATTGAGCAAGCAAAACTAGGTGCGAAAACGCCTGCTACAGTTTTACTTAGGGGCGAATCTGGGACTGGAAAAGAATTGTTTGCTCACGCTATACATAATGAAAGTAAGAGAAAATTTAATAAATTTGTTCGAGTAAATTGTGCCGCTATTTCAGAATCGCTTTTAGAAAGTGAACTTTTTGGGTATGAAGAAGGGGCTTTTTCTGGGGCGAAACGCGGTGGAAAGCGCGGTATATTTGAGGAAGCAAATAATGGCAGTATTTTTTTGGATGAAATTGGAGAATTACCATTAAACACCCAAGCGAAATTATTAAGGGTATTGCAGGAAAAAGAGATCGTACGGGTTGGGGGAACTAAGCCGATTCCAATTGATGTGAGAATTATTGCTGCTACTAACGTAAATTTAGAAAAAGGAATTGGAAATGGAACCTTTAGAGAAGACCTGTATTATCGCTTAAATAAGATTCCGATTTTTATTCCGTCATTACGAATGAGAAAACAGGATATTAAACCACTTGCAGAGCACTTATTACATAAAATCAATCAAGATTACGGACGAACAGTTGAAGGTTTAACACAGGAAGCCATTCAATATTTAATGAGGTATGATTGGCCTGGAAATGTTAGAGAGTTAGAAAATGTCTTAGGTAGAGCCGTAATCTTTATGAACTATCAGGAAAGACTAATCGATGTGCAGCATATCCCATCATTACATAATTCATTGGAGGATGCTCCAGCCCAAATTGCACTTGCTGAATCGGAAATCAAAGATACTCCACTTTCAGACTTGGTGGAAAAATACGAAGCAAAAGTGATTGCAGAAGTATTGAAATTAAATGGTGGAAATAAAACGGCTGCTGCTAAATCCCTAGGTATCTCACTTAGGAGTCTTTATTATAAGTTGGAAAAATATAATCTTGCAAATTAAAGCACGCAAAAATTTGCAAAAAATGCAATGGGTTGCACAGTAAAGCTAAAGAAACATGAAGGTTTTAAAGCGCTTTCAATATTTTTAGGTTGGCACGCTTATTGCATGATATAAAGATGCAACATGCGAAGGAATACTATAAAAAAGAAGGTAAATCCAAAATGAAACTAAAAGATCTTCTAGAAAGTGCCGCAGGACAACCGCTTATATCTGTAGCAGTTGCAGCTGCTGAGGATGAAGAAGTACTAGAAGCTGTTATCGACGCTGTGAATCACAAACTTGCTACATTCTTGCTGTATGGTAATCAAGAAAAAATAAACAAAATCTTAACTGCTAAAAACGAAAAAATAATGGCAAGCGTAGGGGTTGAAGTGGTACACACAGAGTCACGGGATGAGGCGGCGAAGGCCGCTGTCAGTGCCGTTCATTCTGGTGAGGCAAATGTTTTAATGAAAGGCAATATCCCAACTTCTACACTGTTAAAAGCAGTTCTGAATAAAGAATTTGGACTGCGAACAGGGAATGTCCTATCACATGTGGCTGTCTTTGAAGTCCCTGGATTTGATCGTTTTGTTATGGTTACAGATGCCGCAATGAACATCGCACCAGGACTTCAGGAAAAGGTGCAAATTTTAAATAATGCTGTAGGTGTGGCAAACTCTATCGGGATAGATGTTCCTAAAGTAGCACCTATTGCAGCAGTAGAAGTAGTAAATCCAGCAATGCAGGCAACTTTAGATGCGGCTGCCCTAACTCAAATGAATCATCGAGGACAAATTCAAAATTGTATTGTCGATGGGCCGTTAGCTCTTGATAATGCCATCTCTATTCATGCGGCCGAGCATAAAAGAATTACAAGTGCTGTGGCTGGACAGGCTGATATTTTGCTAGTACCAACAATTGAAGTTGGAAATGCATTATATAAATCATTAGTGTATTTTGCTAAAGCAGAGGTAGGGGCTGTTATTGCAGGTGCACGTGCACCAATCGTATTAACATCTCGGGCTGATTCTGCAAAAAGCAAATTGTATTCATTAGCTTTGGCGGTATGCACCGCCAGAAAATAAACGTGATAGTCAATCTTGGGGAGGAACTTACACAATGGAAATCTTTTCTTATATGGAAAAATATGATTATGAACAATTAGTATTTTGTCAGGATAAACAATCAGGGTTAAAGGCGATAATCGCCATTCATGATACAACTTTAGGACCTGCACTTGGTGGTACACGTATGTGGACTTACGCTTCAGAAGAAGATGCCATTGAGGATGCGTTAAGACTGGCTAAAGGAATGACCTATAAAAATGCAGCTGCTGGACTGAATTTAGGTGGGGGTAAAACCGTTATTATAGGAGATCCTCGTAAAGATAAAAATGAAGAAATGTTCCGTGCGTTTGGTCGTTATATTCAAGGTCTGAATGGACGCTATATTACAGCTGAAGATGTTGGGACAACTGTTGCAGATATGGATATTATCCACGAGGAAACAGATTATGTAACAGGAATATCGCCTGCATTTGGTTCGTCAGGGAATCCTTCTCCTGTAACGGCATTTGGTGTCTATCGTGGCATGAAGGCTGCTGCAAAAGAAGCATTCGGTACTGATTCATTAGAGGGTAAGATTATTGCGGTCCAAGGTGTAGGGAATGTAGCTTATACCCTGTGTAAATACCTTCATGAAGAAGGAGCGAAACTAATTGTAACAGATATAAATAAAGAAGCTGTAGAACGAGCTGTAAATGATTTTGGTGCTACGGCTATAGACCCTAATGATATTTATAGTGTGGAGTGTGACATCTATGCCCCGTGTGCACTTGGTGCAACAATAAATGATGATACAATTCCTCAGTTAAAAGCGAAAGTGATTGCAGGTTCTGCCAACAATCAGTTAAAGGAATCACGTCATGGTGACATCATTCACGAACTAGGTATTATCTATGCCCCAGACTATGTGATTAATGCAGGTGGCGTAATCAATGTTGCTGACGAATTATACGGATATAACCAAGAGCGTGCGCTTAAAAAGGTAGAAACTATATATGACACAATTGAAAAAGTAATTCAAATTGCGAAAAGAGATGGTATTCCAACCTACCAGGCTGCAGATCGCTTAGCAGAGGAACGAATCGAAAGAATGAGAAATTCACGAAGCCAATTTTTACAAAATGGACACCACATTTTAAGTCGCAGATAAAATGAAGGCCCTAATTCCTGTTAGTAGGTGGTTCTAACCATCTACAGCAATTAGCATTAGCTTTGATCTTGAGTGCTAATGGTTAAAAGTTAGACATAAAACAAGGAAACGGTTGGAAATGCGTAAAAGACGCATTTCCCTCTTTCCTTTTATCAGTTGATACAAATGTAGCACTGATTTCAAACTGGAGGTATCACTATTGCAGGAGATGGAATATCGAATACTAGTTATCAATCCAGGATCAACATCAACAAAAATTGGTGTCTATGATAATGAACGGTCTGTATTTGAGAAAACGATTAGGCACGACCGTTCAGAATTACATGCATTTGAAAATATAATTGACCAATACGAATTTAGAAAAACAACGATACTTGAAACGTTAGATAATGAAGGCATTAATATATCTAAGCTAAGTGCTGTCTGTGGGAGAGGTGGCTTATTGAAGCCAATCCAAGGTGGGACCTACAAAGTAAATGATGAAATGCTTAACGACTTACGGATTGGATATGCAGGTCAGCATGCTTCCAATCTAGGTGGAATCTTAGCATATGAAATTGCCTCAGCCCTAAATATTCCACCATATATCGTCGACCCTGTCGTTGTGGATGAGCTTGACCCCATTGCTAGAATATCAGGCTTTGAAATGATTGAGAGAAAGAGTATTTTTCATGCTTTAAATCAAAAGGCTGTTGCAAGAAGGGTTGCAAAAGATTTCGGAAAAAACTATGAAGAAATGAATTTAATTGTAACCCATATGGGCGGTGGAGTCACAGTCGGAGTCCATAAGAATGGGAAAGTGGTAGACGTTAATAATGGATTGCATGGGGATGGACCATTTAGCCCAGAACGCGCTGGGACTGTTCCAGCAGGAGACCTAATTGACTTGTGTTTTTCTGGTCAATATTATCGCGAAGAAATCATGAAAAAACTTGTAGGGCAAGGTGGCCTAGTTGGATATTTAGGAACGAATGATGCTCTTACGGTTGAAAAGATGATTGAAAATGGCGATGAAAAGGCGAAATTAGTCTACAAGGCAATGGCATATCAAATTGCAAAAGAAATAGGGGCAGCAAGTGCAGTCTTGTCAGGGCGAGTCGATGCCATTATTTTAACTGGCGGATTAGCATATGGAGATGAGTTTATTACTGAAATCTCAAATCATGTGAACTGGATCGCTGATGTTATTGTTCAGCCTGGTGAGAATGAATTGCAAGCATTAGCAGAGGGTGCCTTACGGGTACTGCGGGGGGAAGAGAAGGAAAAAGTGTATCCGCAGGAAACAGCGATAACCCCTGTCTTTAAATAGGAAGGTGAGTAGGTTATGTCAAAGGAATACGATGTAGTTATTTTAGGAGGCGGAACAGGAGGATATGTTGCTGCCATTCGTGCCTCACAGCTCGGATTGAAAGTGGCCGTTGTTGAACGAGGAAAACTTGGTGGAACCTGTTTACATGCAGGATGTATTCCAAGTAAAGCCCTACTACGAAGTGCTGAGGTTTTTGCTACAACCAAAAAGAGTGAAGAATTTGGTGTAATCGCAAAAGATGTGACCCTAGATTTTTTAAAAGTACAGGAGCGTAAGAATAAAATTACCGAACAGCTTTTTAAAGGTGTTCAGCACTTGATGAAAAAAGGAAAAATTGATGTCATAGAAGGTTATGGCCGAATTTTAGGACCGTCTATTTTTTCCCCAATGCCTGGAACTATTTCGGTTGAGATGAACAATGGTGAAGAAAATGAAATGCTCATTCCAAAAAATGTCATCATCGCTACTGGGTCTAGACCAAAGTCATTACCTGGACTTGATATTGATGGGGAATACGTGCTAACTTCAGACGAAGCTTTACAAATGGAAAGTCTGCCTAAATCGATTGTAATAGTTGGTGGAGGCGTTATTGGTATTGAGTGGGCTTCGATGTTACACGATTTCGGGGTTGAGGTAACTGTCCTGGAATATGCGTCAACAATTCTTCCGACAGAAGATCACGAAATATCGAAGGAAATGCAGCGCTTGCTTAAGAAAAAAGGAGTAAAAATTGTTACAGGTGCGAAAGTATTACCTGAGACCCTTGAAAAGGGAGATGGAATTACAATCCAAGCTGAAAAAAATGGCGAAACAAAATCGTTCTCTGCAGAAAAAATGCTCGTTTCTGTTGGTCGGCAGGCAAATGTTGAAAATATTGGCCTTGAAAATACGGAGATTGTCTTGGAAAAAGGCTATATTGAAACGAATGAATTTTTTCAAACGAAAGAATCTCATATTTATGCAATTGGGGATGTAATTGGAGGTTTACAACTCGCGCATGTTGCATCCCATGAGGGGATTGTTGCTGTCGAGCATATTGCAGGAGAGAACCCAGCACCTATTGATTATTCGCTAGTATCAAAATGTGTATATAGTAGCCCGGAAGTAGCAAGTGTTGGTTTTACAGAAGAAGAAGCAAAAGAAAAAGGCTACACAGTAAAAAAAGGTAAGTTCTCTTTCAGGGCGATTGGAAAAGCTTTGGTGTTTGGTGAATCGGATGGATTCGTAAAACTTGTCGTTGATGAAGCAACTGATGACTTATTGGGGGTTCATATGATTGGTCCACATGTGACAGATATGATCTCCGAAGCTGGATTAGCGAGAGTACTAGATGCCACTCCATGGGAGGTAGCACACACGATCCACCCACATCCAACATTGTCTGAAGCAATAGGGGAGGCTGCTTTAGCCGTTGATGGAAAAGCAATACACGCATAAAGTTCAATACTTTTAAATATTTTTTATTTACTAAGGTTGTCCAAACCTACGTACACTATGATTTTTAAGGAGGTCATTATATGTCCGAAAATCGTCATCAAGCATTGGGATTAAGTGATGAAACGGTTCTAGAAATGTATGAAACCATGCTATTAGCAAGAAAAATAGATGAAAGAATGTGGTTGTTAAACCGCGCTGGAAAAATTCCATTTGTTATTTCATGTCAAGGCCAAGAAGCGGCACAAGTTGGGGCAGCATTTGCTCTTGATCGTGAAAAAGACTATGTATTGCCTTATTACCGTGATATGGGAGTTGTTCTCACATTTGGAATGACAGCTAAGGAATTAATGTTATCTGGTTTTGCTAAGGCAGAAGACCCGAACTCAGGTGGACGCCAAATGCCTGGTCACTTTGGACAAAAGAAAAACCGCATCGTAACAGGTTCTTCTCCTGTAACAACGCAGGTACCACATGCAGTAGGTGTGGCTCTTGGCGGAAGAATGGAAGGTAAGGATTTGGTTACGTTCGTTACGTTTGGAGAGGGCTCTTCTAACCAAGGAGATTTCCATGAAGGCGCGAACTTTGCAGCAGTTCAAAAACTACCTGTTATCTTTATGTGTGAAAATAATAAATATGCCATTTCTGTACCTTATGAAAAACAGGTTGCTTGTGAAAAAATTTCTGACCGTGCGATTGGATATGGAATGCCTGGGGTGACAGTTGATGGAAATGATCCACTTGAAGTCTATAGAGTCGTTAAAGAAGCAGCAGATAGAGGTCGTCGAGGAGAGGGACCAACTCTAGTTGAAACGATCACCTATCGATTAACTGCTCATTCATCTGATGATGATGATCGGGCCTATCGTGAGCAGGAAGAAGTCGCAGAAGCGAAAAAGAATGACCCAATTCTATCATTCGCAGTTTATTTGAAGGAAACTGGGGTTATGGATGATGCAAAACAGAAGGAAATCGAAGATCGGATTGCAAACATTGTAAACGAAGCAACGGATTATGCTGAAAATGCACCATATGCTAACCCAGAAGATGCTCTTAAATATGTATATGCATAAACCAGTAAGGGGGAAAAAGAATGCCAGTAATTTCATATATTGATGCCGTAACAATGGCAATTCGTGAAGAAATGGAACGAGATCCTAAAGTATTTATATTGGGAGAGGACGTAGGAAAAAAAGGTGGAGTCTTTAAGGCGACTTCTGGACTTTATGAGCAATTTGGTGAGCAACGTGTAATGGATACCCCACTAGCTGAATCAGCGATTGCTGGTGTTGGAATCGGTGCAGCTATGTATGGAATGAGACCTATTGCTGAGATGCAGTTTGCTGATTTTATCATGCCTGCTGTAAATCAAATAATCTCTGAGGCTGCTAGAATCCGTTATCGTTCTAATAATGATTGGACATGTCCAATCACCATTAGAGCTCCATATGGAGGAGGCGTACACGGGGCACTTTACCACTCTCAATCAGTCGAAGCTATTTTTGCTAATCAGCCTGGACTAAAAATTGTCATGCCATCAACCCCTTATGATGTGAAAGGCTTATTAAAGGCTGCTATTCGTGATGAAGATCCAGTCTTATTTTTTGAACATAAACGAGCATACCGTTTAATTAAAGGTGAAGTACCAGATGACGACTATGTTTTACCAATAGGAAAGGCAGATGTCAAACGTGAGGGTGACGACATAACAGTCATTACCTATGGATTATGTGTTCATTTTGCTCTTCAGGCTGCAGAGAGACTGGCTAAGGATGGAATTCAAGCACATATCCTTGACTTGCGTACAGTATATCCACTTGATAAAGAAGCGATTATTGAAGCTGCTTCTAAGACAGGTAAAGTCTTACTTTTAACGGAAGATAATAAAGAAGGAAGTATTATGAGTGAAGTTTCAGCAATCATTGCTGAACATTGTTTATTTGACTTAGATGCTCCTATCAAACGACTTGCTGGCCCAGATGTACCTGCAATGCCATACGCGCCAACTATGGAAAAGTACTTCATGGTCAATCCTGATAAAGTCGAAAAAGCAATGCGAGAACTTGCAGAATTTTAACTTTATGCGTACTTGATTTTTGTGTAGCTATACCGAGGAGGTTTTATGAGTGGCAACTGAAAAAATTACAATGCCCCAGCTTGGAGAAAGTGTAACAGAAGGAACTATAAGCAAATGGCTTGTAGCTATAGGGGATAAGGTAAACAAATACGATCCATTAGCTGAGGTAATGACGGATAAAGTGAATGCGGAAGTACCTTCCTCTTTTTCGGGTACGATAAAAGAACTTATTGCCGATGAAGGAGAAACGTTAGCGGTAGGTGAAGTTATCTGTGTCATTGAAACGGAAGGGGGTTCAACTGAAGAGTCAACACCAGATGTTAAACAAGAAACTTCTGTAAGTAGTGCAAATACTGCGAAAGATCCGAGTGATACATCAAAAAAATTAAGATATTCACCTGCTGTCCTAAAATTATCTCAAGAACATAATATTGATCTTACAAAAGTAAATGGGTCTGGTGCGGGTGGAAGAATTACACGCAAAGATCTGCTTACAATTATTGAATCTGGACAAATTCCAACGGCTGGTCAACAAGCTGAAGTCAGCAAAACGCAGGCAACAAGTCAAGAAACTACCAGCACGCCTTCAAAAGTACAGGTACCAAATGTACCTGTAGCAGCTGGTGATGTTGAAATCCCAGTGACAGGTGTTCGAAGGGCCATTGCTACTAACATGCTCCGAAGTAAGCATGAAATTCCACATGCTTGGACAATGGTAGAAGTAGATGCAACAAATATGGTTGCCTACCGAAATGCTCTTAAGAATGAATTTAAGCAAAAAGAAGGCTTTAACCTAACATTCTTTGCCTTTTTTGTAAAAGCTGCTGCACAAGCGTTGAAGGAATTTCCACAAATTAATTCAACATGGGCAGGAGATAAGATTATTCAGAAGAAGGACATCAATATTTCAATTGCAGTTGCTACTGAAGATGCTCTATTTGTTCCGGTTATAAAGAATGCGGACGAAAAATCGATTAAAGGAATCGCTAGGGAAATCTCAGAACTCGCTGCTAAAGTGCGGGCTGGAAAACTTTCTGCTGATGATATGCAAGGCGGTACGTTTACGGTAAATAATACAGGTTCATTTGGTTCTGTTCAGTCCATGGGAATTATAAATTATCCACAGGCCGCTATATTACAAGTCGAATCAATCGTACAACGACCAGTTATTATTAATGGCATGATTGCTGTTCGAGATATGGTGAATCTCTGTATGTCACTTGATCATCGTGTATTAGACGGGTTAATTGCCGGACGTTTCTTAGCACGAGTCAAAGAAATTATTGAAAATACATCAAAAGAAAATACATCCATTTACTAAAGACACTGTTTACGCAGTGTCTTTTTTTGTTTTATGTCACTTGAGATTCACGCTAGTTTGAAATCATCCAGGATGTGTAGGATTTATAAATTCCGCGAAACATACACGCTGCAAGTTAAGTATGTATTGGTAGGGAGGTTATTACAAATAATCCTTGTTTTAGTTGGTTCTGAAATGTCTTGCAACCAAGTCTTTTCCTCAAAAAGGCCTCCTTGAATATGTTCTCTTTGAATCTATTTATTGCGACGACCTACTAGATGTACTAAAATTAAAATATGTAAGCGATTACGATTAGAGGGGGAAGTTTTGTGAAAAAGCCATCGATAGAATATCAGGATATTACCTTCCCATCCATTGATTATGAGGCATGGAAACAGGAAGTGGAAAAATCGTTAAAGGATAAACCCTTTGAGAAATTACATAAGAATACCTATGAGAATATTACCCTAAAGCCCATTTATACGAAACAAGACATTGAAGAAATCTCGTTTCTAAAAGAAATGCCAGGAGAAGGCTCGAATGTTCGTGCCTCAAATCTCACAGGTTATGTGAATCAACCATGGCATGTGAGTCAGGATCTGGACATACTCTCACCAAGTGAGTTTAATCTTGCTCTAAAGGAAGCCCTCAATAATGGTCAAACGATGATCCATTTTACCTTACAACCACAAAACAGCTCAAGTGAAGGGTTAGCATTACATTCTTTAGAAGATATGTCAGAAGCTTTAGATGGAATCAATCTTTCTACCACACCTGTTTTGATTGATGTGAAGTCAGATTTATTATCATTTCTGTCACTTGTTGATTCCTTCACGAAAGTAGATACCCTTACTGGAACAATCGCAATGGACCCACTAGCGTTTTTAGTGGAACAGGGAGAGTTATCGATCAAACCTGAAGTTGCCTTTGACCAATTAGCAAAGTCAGTAAAATGGGCAATGGAAAAGAAGACGAAATTACGAACAATTCTTGTAACAGGGACGCCATACCATAATGGCGGGGCAAACGCTGTACAAGAACTCACTTATACAATCGGTACTGGAATTGAGTATATAAGTGAGTTGCTTGAAAGAGGGCTGTCTATCGATGAAATTGCCTCACGCATGACATTTACTTTTTCAATTGGTTCGAATATTTTCATGGAAATTGCAAAACTGCGTGCTGCAAGAATAATATGGTCAACTGTAATGGATGCGTATGGAGGGAATGAAGATTCTTCCAAAATGAAGATTCATGCAAGAACTTCTGCTTTTACAAAAACGATTTACGATCCATACGTTAATATATTACGTTCGACAATTGAGGCATTTTCCGCCATTATTGGTGGTGTCGAAAGCCTTCATGTTTCGGCATTCGATGAACCGATCAAACGCTCAGATTCCTTTTCTAGAAGGATCGCTAGAAATACGCAATCCATTCTACGTGAAGAATCCTTCTTACATAAAGTGATCGATCCAGCAGGTGGTTCTTGGTATGTGGAATCTTTAACGAACGAGCTAGCGGAAAAAGCATGGGAGTTACTAAACAAAATCGAAGCACAAGGTGGAATGCTTCAAGCCTTAAAATCGGGAGTTGTTCAAGAAAGTATTTCAACTGTATTCAATGAGAGGCTAGTAAATGTGAATCATCGCAAGGAAAAAATTGTAGGTACTAATATGTACGCAAATATCCAGGAAAAAACAAATCGTAAACCAGAA
The DNA here is from genome assembly GCF_964021195.1 of Bacillus nitroreducens. NCBI lineage: Bacteria > Bacillati > Bacillota > Bacilli > Caryophanales > Bacillaceae > Bacillus > Bacillus nitroreducens. The sequence goes on from NZ_CAXHYI020000003.1 coordinate 2,575,772, forward strand.
ATATATAACAAATCAAAAGAATCTACTCCTGCTATTTCAATCAGGCCGATTCTAGCTGTAAGAATCTCAGAAGGCTTTGAACAATTAAGAAAGGTTTCAGAGGATTATCTACAAGCGACCGGTGAGCGTCCTAAAGTAGGTTTATTAAATCTAGGACCCATCCCTGAATATAAACCAAGAGCTGATTTTATTACAGGGTTCTTTGAAGCTGGTGGCTTTCAAGTGTTGAAAAATGATGGATATTTAACGGTAGAAAAAGCGATCACTGGTGCAAAAGCTATGAAACTTTCAACATTTATTATTTGTGGGAAAGACGAAAAGTATAGTGAGATGGTCCCAAACATTTGTCGTGAATTAAAAGATACAAATATGCATATTCGTGTCTATCTTGCTGGAAAACAAGAAAAAGAGCTTGAAGCGCTCTATCAAAACGCAGGTATCGAGGACTTTATCCATATTGGAACAGATTGTTTTACGTTCTTGCAACAACTGCAATATGAAATGGGGGTGGCACAAAATGGCTAAAAGAGTTGATCTATCAAAAATAAAGCTAAAAGGATTAGACTCACCATCTACTTCCGAAGAATGGATGAAAAAAGTAGAACAAGAAATTAATCATTCGATTGAGGAATTATTGTTTGAAACAAATGAACAGATAGCAGTTAAACCATTATATACCCAAGAGGATTTAGATGGATTGACGCATCTCGATTATATGCCAGGTATTCCTCCATTTCTACGAGGGCCATATCCAACGATGTATGTGAATCGTCCTTGGACTGTTCGTCAATATGCTGGTTTTTCTACAGCAGAGGAAAGTAATGCATTCTACCGTCGCAATCTTGCTATGGGGCAAAAAGGCCTCTCTGTTGCGTTTGATTTAGCAACTCACCGTGGGTATGATTCAGATCATCCGCGTGTAGTCGGTGACGTTGGTAAGGCTGGTGTAGCCATTGATTCAATCCTGGATATGAAAACGTTATTTGATGGCATACCACTTGATCAAATGAGTGTCTCAATGACCATGAACGGCGCGGTTCTACCAATAATGGCATTTTATATTGTCACGGCCGAAGAGCAAGGTGTTTCTCCTGATAAATTATCGGGAACGATCCAAAATGATATTTTAAAAGAATATATGGTGAGGAATACTTACATCTATCCACCTGAAACATCAATGAGAATTATTTCTGATATTTTCGAGTATACCTCAAAAAAAATGCCGAAATTCAATAGTATAAGTATTTCGGGGTATCATATGCAGGAAGCAGGTGCACCTGCAGACCTTGAATTGGCATATACTTTAGCAGATGGTTTGGAATATGTTCGTACAGGGATTAAGAAAGGGATTGATATTGATTCATTTGCCCCGCGCTTGTCCTTTTTCTGGGCGATTGGCATGAATTATTTTATGGAAGTTGCGAAGTTGAGAGCTGCTCGACTTATTTGGGCAAAAATGATGAAGGCTTTCGATCCTAAAAATCCGAAATCACTAGCATTAAGAACACATTCACAGACATCAGGATGGAGCTTGACTGAGCAAGACCCATATAATAATGTGACCAGAACATGTATCGAAGCGCTGGCGGCTGTCTCAGGACATACCCAATCATTGCATACAAATGCACTAGATGAAGCTATTGCATTGCCAACCGATTTTTCGGCACGTATTGCTAGAAACACACAACTCTATTTACAGGATGAGACTGGGATTTGTCATGTTATCGATCCATGGGGCGGCTCTTATTATGTTGAAACATTAACAAATCAATTGATGGAGCGTGCATGGAAGCATATTGAGGAAATTGAGGCACTGGGTGGAATGACCAAAGCGATTGAAACAGGTCTTCCAAAAATGCGAATTGAGGAAGCGGCAGCTAGACGTCAAGCAAGAATCGATTCTGGTAAGGAAACAATCATTGGTGTGAATAAATACCGATTACAAAAAGAAGACCCAATCGATATTTTGGATATTGATAATACGGCGGTTCGCTTAAAACAAATTGAGAGACTAAATGAATTAAAAGCTTCACGCGATGATGAAAAAGTTCAACAAGCATTGCTTGCTATTACAAAAGCTGTTGAGACAGGTGAAGAGAATCTATTAGAATTAGCTGTTCATGCAGCAAGAGTCAGGGCTACATTAGGAGAAATTTCAAATGCAGTGGAGAAAGCATCCCAGCGTCATAAAGCTGTGATTCGTTCGATTAGTGGAATCTATAGCTCCGAATATTCAAATGAGGAAGAAATGATGAATGTAAAAAAGATGACAGATACGTTTTTAGAGTATGAGGGAAGACGACCGCGAATCCTAATTGCAAAGATGGGGCAGGATGGTCATGACCGTGGGGCAAAGGTGATTGCCACTGCTTTTGCAGATCTTGGTTTTGACGTTGACATGGGACCATTATTCCAAACGCCAGAAGAAACTGCATTACAAGCAGTCGAGAACGATGTTCATGTGGTAGGTATGAGTTCATTAGCTGCAGGTCATAAAACATTACTCCCGCAACTTATTGAAGAACTTCGAAAGTTAGGGCGTGAAGATATTATTGTCATTGTTGGAGGCGTCATTCCGCCACAAGATTATGATTACTTGAGGGAACAAGGAGCAGCAGCAATATTCGGTCCAGGCACAGTGATCCCCGTTGCTGCTCAGAAGGTCCTTAAGGAAGTCTATCGACGTCTAGGTTACGAGGAAGAAGGCAATGAATGAAAAGAAAAATCGTCCTGAGTGGGTGCCAGAGAATGCATCTGATGGGTTTGCGACAGAAATTGTAAAAGGAAAAGAACAAAATATCACGAAAGGAAACAAACAAACATTTAGGAAACGAAAAGAACGAACAACTGACGAGTTTGTGCAAGGAATAAAAAATGGTGATCGAACCATCCTGGCACAAGCGATAACCCTTATTGAAAGTAATGCCAAACGTCATGAAGACCAAGCGCAAGCTGTTATGAATGAAATACTTCCATTTACAGGTAATTCAGTTCGGATCGGGATAACAGGAGTCCCTGGTGCAGGTAAAAGTACATTCATTGAAAGTTTCGGATCTTATTTATGTGAACAAGGTTATCGTGTTGCAGTCCTTGCTGTTGATCCAAGCAGTAGCATAACTGGAGGAAGTATTCTCGGAGATAAAACACGAATGGAGACACTCTCTCGAAATAAAAATGCTTTTATCCGTCCGTCACCATCTGGTGGAACCCTTGGTGGTGTAAACCGAAAAACACGGGAAACGATCTTACTTTGTGAAGCAGCGGGATTTGATGTCATATTAGTCGAGACAATTGGTGTAGGGCAAAGTGAAGTAATCGTCCGAAGCATGGTTGACTTTTTCCTCCTTCTCGTTCTTACAGGAGCGGGTGATGAATTGCAGGGGATGAAAAAAGGCATCATGGAACTTGCAGACGCAATATTAATTAATAAAGCAGATGGCGATAATAAACAAAAGGCAAAGATTGCTCGAGGAGAATACAATCGAATTCTACACTTTCTTCAGCCTGCTACTAAGGGATGGTCAACGAAAGCTTATACGGCTTCTGCTCTCTATCATGAAGGGATGGAAGAAATGTGGAAGATCGTATTGCGTTTTGTAGAAACAACGAAAGAGTCAGGTGTTTTTTGGAAGAGGCGAAACAATCAAACAAAGGCCTGGATTCACGCGATGATCAAAGACTATCTGGAATTGAGGTTCTTTAACCATCCATCAATAAAAGAACAAATGCCCGTAATAGAAAACAAGGTTGCAAAGGGAGAATTGAATGTAACAACGGCTGTGAAAGAATTAATTGACCTTTTTGAGTCATAAAAAAAGAAGGAAAGTCTAAAAAACTTTCCTTCCATCTAGGGAGTTTAGGGGTATGATCTAGATGTATTATTAGATTACCCCTTTCAAATTTATTTAAACGTTCATTCAGGATTTTCATTCAAGTACTTACATTTGATAAAACATGTTCGAACTTGATATTATTAAATCAGGTAAACCCTATTTATAATAAAAAAGGAGTGTAAAAATATGCAAATAGATTTTAATTTGTTTATGAATGATGTCGTTAAAACAGCTAGAAAAGAAATTACAGAAGCTGGTTATCAAGAGCTTAAGACACCAGAAGATGTAGAACAAGCACTTAGCCAAAAAGGTACAACATTGGTCATGGTGAACTCGGTTTGTGGTTGTGCAGGAGGCATTGCAAGACCAGCTGCAGCACATGCTATTCATTATGATAAGCGTCCAGATCAATTAGTAACCGTGTTTGCGGGCCAGGATAAAGATGCAACTGAAAAAGCAAGAACATATTTTGAAGGATACCCACCATCTTCTCCATCATTTGCACTTTTGAAGGATGGTAAAATCGTTAAGATGATCGAACGCCATGAAATTGAGGGTCATGAGCCAATCGAAGTCATCAATAAACTACAACAATCATTTGAAGAATACTGTGAAGAAGTATAAGAGGCCATTAAGGCTTCTTTTTTTTGCCTGATTTATAAAAGATGTATAAGTGAATCCAGATACTTTACTACTATGCAGTGTTAATTATTTATACTGATAAAGTATTAAAATAATAATGTATCAACATAATAATTATGGAAGTATCTCTATATAAACCTTGTAAACAAGTAAATAACGTATTTTACTTATGAAGAAAAAACAATCTATTATTATTTTTAAAAAATATATTGTATATTTATACAGATGTGTTAAAATACAAACTATCGAATATTTATAAAAAATCATATAGGGGGAAAATAGAATGAAAAAGCTATTATTCGTATTATCTAGTATTTTATTAGTTACATTTTTAGCAGCATGTGGGACAAGCGATGAAAATTCATCAGGTTCTGAAAAAGGAACTGATTCGAAAAAAGTTTTAACGATGGGAACGTCTGCTGATTTCCCACCATTTGAAACAATTGATGAAAAAACTGGTGAGTATATCGGATTTGATATTGATTTAGCAAATGCGATTGCTGAAGAGCTTGGATATGAATTAAAAATTGAAAACATGGATTTTGGTGGTTTAATCAGTGCATTACAATCAGAACGACTTGATTTTATCATTTCAGGTATGTCAGCTACTGAAGAGCGTAAAGAAAGTGTTGACTTTTCAATGGAATACCACAAATCAGGTGAAATGTTTGTGACTTTACCAGATTCTGATATTAAAGCATTAGAAGACTTAGATGGTAAAACAGTTGGAGTTCAATTAGGTTCCATTCAAGAAGAAGGAGCTAAAAAGATTAAAGAAGAAACACTTAAAAACCTAGAAATCTCTGCATTAAATAAAGCTCCAGAGTTAATTCAAGAGTTAAAAGCAGGTAGAATCGATGCTGTATATCTAGATAAAGCAGTAGCTGTTGGTTTCATGGAAGAAGTAGGCTTAGTAGGTTTCGATGATCCAACTGATGCATCTCCTGGTATGGCAATTGCTTTTGCTAAAGGCAGTGAGCTTACAGAAGAATTTAATAAGGTATTAAATGAAATGAAAGAAAATGGCGAATTAGAAGCATTAGAACAAAAATGGGTGGAAGAATAAACAGTAACATAAAACTTTAGTAGAAATGAGGTGTAAGGCATGGGTTTGGATATTGATTTCTCCAGAATCCTGCCTTCAATTCCGTTTATACTAGAAGGGATCGGTATTACGGTATCCTTTGCACTAGTATCGGCAATTTTAGGTTTAATTTTAGGGACAATTTTAGCGGTATTTAAAATAAGTAAAGTTTCATTTTTAAAGTGGTTTGCGGATATTTATACATCCATCTTCAGAGGAACACCACTTATCCTTCAATTGGTGTTAATATACTTTGCAGTTCCACAGCTTTTTCAATATGACATTGATAAATTTGTAGCTGGAGTATTGGCATTTGGTTTAAACTCAGGTGCCTATATTTCAGAAATCATTAGAGCTGGTATTCAAGCGGTTGATAAAGGACAACAAGAAGCGGCAGAGGCACTCGGTATCTCGTATCGTCCAATGATGTTTGATATTATCCTACCACAGGCAGTTAAAAATATTTTACCTGCACTTGTAAATGAATTTATCACGTTAACGAAAGAATCTGCACTTGTAAGTACCATCGGATTGTTGGATATTATGAGACGAGCACAGGTTGTCGGAGCAAATACATTCCGCTATTTTGAACCATTATTAATTGCTGGTCTGGTATATTGGATTATTGTTTCAATCCTCACATTCCTTGGAGGAAGACTTGAGAGGAGGTTACGTCGTAGTGAGTAATAATCATATAAAAGTAGAGGGCCTTCATAAATCTTTTGGCAAGGTGAATGTGTTAAAAGGAATTTCGACAACCTTTAAACAAGGTGAGGTTGTTGCGATTATTGGACCTTCTGGCTCAGGAAAATCTACGTTTCTACGATGTCTAAATTTACTTGAGGAACCAACTCAGGGTACGATTTGGGTTAGAGAAGACGAAATTACAAATGCAAAGACAAATATTACAAATGTTCGGCAACATATAGGTATGGTGTTTCAGCATTTTCACTTGTTTCCACATAAAACTGTTCTGCAAAATCTCACATATGCCCCAATGAAAGTTAAAGGGGTATCAAAGAGTGATGCAGAAGCAAAAGGTATGGAATTATTAAAACAGGTAGGTTTATCAGAAAAGGCTAATGAATATCCAAATCGACTGTCTGGAGGACAGAAGCAGAGGGTTGCAATTGCAAGAGCACTCGCAATGGAACCTGAAATTATGCTGTTTGATGAGCCTACTTCAGCACTTGACCCAGAGATGGTTAAAGAAGTTCTAAATGTAATGAAAGGCTTGGCCCATACGGGGATGACAATGCTCATTGTAACCCATGAAATGGGATTTGCCCGTGAAGTGGCAGATAAAGTTCTCTTTATGGATGATGGGGTCATTGTTGAAGAAACGACTCCAGAAGAGTTTTTTACAAGTCCAAAAAGCAAACGTGCGCAGGACTTCTTAGAAAAAGTTTTATAAGTGATAGAATGATCGTAATGGTCATTCTTTTTTTTGTTTATAAAGGTATAGTAAAATAGGAACAGGTGTATTATCATTCATATTGGCCACAATAAAATGAATCGATTATAGGAGTAAGTGAATGTTTAAAATAGGGTATCGAACGTTAAAAACAGCCATAGGAGTTACGATTTCTATAGCTATCGCAAAACTAGTGGGTCTAGATAGTTTTGCTTCTGCAGGAATTCTAACGATATTATGTATAAAAGTAACACGAAAAAAATCGCTTGAGAGTTCATGGGAACGGTTTGTTGCATGTGTGATCGGGATCTTCTTTTCCATTTTATTTTTTGAAGGAATAGGTTACCATCCCGTTACAATCGGTTTATTACTTTTATTTTTTATTCCAACGATGGTGATTGTAAGAGCAAAAGATGGGATTGTAACAAGTAGTGTTATAATTTTGCATATATTTACTGCAGGAAATGTAACTGTGGGTTTAATTTTGAATGAACTTGGGTTGATTATAATTGGGATCGGTGTAGCGTTATTAATTAACTTATATATGCCGAGCGTTGACAAAGAGCTTAGGGCTTACCAACAGGAAATTGAGGCCCTGTTTGGGAACATTTTAAACGAAATGGTTCACTATCTCCGAACGGGAGAAAGTATTTGGGAAGGACGGGAAATAACAAGGATTGAGGAATTATTAAAAAAAGCAAAAAGAATTGCTTATAGGGATATTGAAAATCACTTAATGAGGGATGAGGGCTTGTTTTTTACTTATTTTGATATGAGAGAAAAACAATTCGAAATCTTGCAAAGGATGCTACCAACCATTACATCTATCACACATTCGGTTGAACAGAGGGAAATGGTGGCGGATTTTATTATGGAAGTAAGCATGTCCATTCATCCAGGTAACACAGCGGTTGTATTTCTTAAGAAACTTGAGGAAATGCGTAAAACGTTTAGAGAAATGCCGTTACCACAAAGTCGAGACGAGTTTGAAACAAGAGCTGCATTGTTTCAATTTATAAAAGAAATGGAAGAGTATTTAATTGTAAAAAGTTTATTCAAAGGGTTACCAACATAATTTTTTTTCTAAAAGCAAGAGGCTGTCCGATAAGTCCTAAAAAATAAGGCAAGGGAGAAAAACGACCGTTTTTCTCCCTTGCCTTTTTGTTTTTTTTCGATTTTTCTCTGAAAGTAGCTGGCGTATGCCTGCTACTTTCAATATATTGTGGGCTAATGCCACAATTCCAAACTCGACATATACTTTGTCGAGCCCCCGCAGAGAAAATCTGCGAAACGACCTATTGCCCTTGATGTGACCGAACGCACTTTCTACTTCAACTTTACGTTGAGCGTAGACAGCGGACTTTTCATCACATTCAAGGGCTGTTTTAGCCTTAGTTTTCATTTCTTCAAAAATCGTATTCCAATGAATCTGGCGATTCCCTTTTGCTTTTGTGCATTGTGCTTTTAGTGGACAATCGGTACAATCTTCACATTCATATATTTTGAAACTTTGCTCGTAGCCAGATTTATTCTTTTTATTCAGGTATTTTTTAAACGTTACTTTCATTCCTTTCGGGCTAATAAAATAGTCGTCATCCTCCACGTAAGTCCAATTTTTTGCGTTTTTGATGTCTTTTTTATATTTACGGGTTTGTTTCTGTACATAGCTTCCATACGGAATAAGAAACTCGAATCGTTGCTCTTTCTCATCTCCGAAAGCGTAAACATAATTCTCCTCACTACCATATCCTGCATCGGCAATAACCGTTTTGAGTATTGGTAAAGAAGAAGCTGCCAGTTTCTCCATATGAGGGATGAAGCATCGAGTGTCTGTTGGACGTTGATGTATTGTATAGTATAGAATAAACTGGTTTTCTGTTCCTACTTGTACGTTGTATCCTGGCTTAAGTTGGCCATTTTTCATAAGATCTTCTTTCATACGCATGAAGGTGGCATCTTTGTCCGTTTTAGAATAACTATTACGATCACCTAAAATTTCATTTTACTAAAAAGGATGATTTTTTTTTGTGTTTTTTTAAAAGTTACGAGTCAATACTATTAAATTTTATAACCTTGTTGATTGTAGCGAAAGGTACGAGACTCCTGCGGGAAAAGCGTGGCCAGGGGAGACCCCGCAGGAGCTTGCGACGAGGAGGCTCCCGGACCGCCCGCGGAAAGCGAGTACCTGCAGCGGAAATCAACACCAGATTTTTTAGTAAACCCAAAAAACAAAAAATGAGGGCTGTCCTCAAAAGTCATTTTTCAGTGACTTTTTGGACAGCCCCTTTTAAGTTATAAATGTATTCGTTTCAAGGATTACTTCCTTATTATCAGTTAACGATACTGATAATGAATTAGAACCACATACCTACGCCTGCTAATAGTGTCGTAATTAACATTACAGCAACCATTAAATAGACAACGATCTTTTGAGTTTTACGTGACACGTAACTACCACCTTTTGCATTAAATATTTACTTATTATTTTACCTCGAATCTCCAACTTGGACAACCCTACTCGTATTACTGAAAATACACAATTTTTGCTGAGTTCATGCTACAATAGTACATATGAAGATAAAACGCTTACAACATTTTGAGCGAGCGCTCGCTTTTGAGGAGTGAAGATATGATTAAAAAAATCGACCATATTGGTATTGCTGTTTCATCAATCGAACAATCTCTACCATTTTACACAAACATTCTCAACCTAACAGTAGAAAGAATTGAAGAAGTAGAATCAGAGAATGTGAGAGTTGCCTTTATTCCTATTGGGGAATCTAAGTTGGAACTTTTGGAACCCCTTTCAGATAAAAGTCCAATTGCGAAATTCATAGAAAAACGTGGTGAAGGAATTCACCATATTGCATTAGGAGTTTCATCGATTGAAGAGCGTATAGAAGAAATGAAAGCAAAAGGCATTCGAATGCTTGCTGATAAGCCTAAGCTTGGAGCAGGTGGTGCGAAAATTGCCTTTATGCATCCAAAATCGACGGGTAGTGTTTTATATGAGTTTTGTGAGAAACCTAGCAAGGAGGACACAAGATAATGGTGGATATCTATGAAAAAATCAATGAACTATACGATCGTCGTCGTGAAGTTGAATTAGGTGGCGGTGACGACAAAATTGATAAGCAGCATGAAAAAGGAAAGCTAACGGCAAGAGAGCGTATAGATTTATTACTTGATGAAGGTACATTTGTAGAATTAAATCCATTTATTGAGCATCGGAGTGTTGATTTCGGGTTAGCTGATAAAAAGGGGCCTGGAGACGGGGTCGTCACTGGCTACGGTAAAATCAATGGGAGACCTGTTTATTTATTTTCTCAGGATTTCACTGTTTTTGGTGGAGCATTAGGAGAGATGCATGCGAAAAAAATTGCAAATGTCATGGACTTGGCTGTTAAAAATGGAGCGCCATTTATTGGTTTAAATGATTCGGGTGGTGCGAGAATTCAAGAGGGAGTGGTTTCTCTTGATGGATATGGCCATATTTTTTATCGAAATGCGATTTACTCAGGGGTTATTCCGCAAATTTCTGTCATCATGGGTCCGTGTGCAGGTGGAGCAGTTTATTCTCCAGCGATTACCGATTTTGTATTTATGGTAGAGAAAACCTCGCAAATGTTTATTACGGGTCCGAAAGTAATTGAAACAGTTACAGGAGAAAAAATAAGTGCAGAGGATTTAGGAGGAGCGAACGTACATAATTCAATTAGTGGGAATGCACATTTTTCAGGGAAAACAGAGGAAGAGGTATTGCAACAGGTGAGGGCTTTACTAAACTATCTACCACAAAATAATGAAGAAAAAGCACCAATCCTGCCAGTAGAGCCGAGCGAAGATTATCGACCAGATTTAACTGAGATTATCCCCTTTGATTCAGTAAGGCCGTATGATGTACGTAGAGTAATCGAACAAGTTGTGGACAAAGATTCTTTTATGGAAGTCCATAAACAGTTTGCTAAAAATATTGTTGTCGGGTTTGCTAGAGTAAAAGGTGAAGTTGTCGGCTTAGTGTGCAATCAACCAAAATATATGGCAGGTGGACTTGATATTGATTCTTCAGATAAGGCTGCTAGATTCATTCGATTTTGTGATTCATTCAATATCCCATTGATAACTTTTGAAGATGTAACAGGTTTCTTCCCGGGGGTTAAACAAGAGCATGGTGGAATCATTCGCCATGGCGCAAAGATTTTATATGCTTATTCAGAAGCGACGGTACCTAAGCTAACCATTATTCTTCGAAAAGCATATGGAGGAGCCTATGTTGCACTGAATAGTAAATCAATTGGTGCGGATTTAGTATTTGCATGGCCAAATGCAGAAATTGCGGTAATGGGTCCACAGGGGGCTGCAAATATTATTTTCGCAAGAGAAATTAATGAAAGTGACAATCCAGAAAAATTACGTGCTGAAAAAATCGAAGAATACCGTGAAAAGTTCGCAAACCCTTATGTAGCAGCAAGTCAAGGAATGGTAGATGATGTGATTGATCCTCGCGATACGAGAATTAAAATCATTCAAGCTTTGGAAATGCTTCGAAATAAAAAGGAAACAAGGCCTATAAAAAAACATGGGAATATCCCATTATAGGCTTACGATTTGATTTTTAATGATATTGTGATAGGCTAATTTTATTAGCCTATACATCTTGGAGGTACATAGTATGATTAATCAAGATAGACTTGTGAATGAATTTTTAGAGCTTGTTCAAGTAGATTCCGAAACGAAGTTTGAAACGGAAATTGCAAAGGTCTTAAAGGAGAAGTTTACTGCATTAGGTGTTCATGTAGTAGAAGATGATACAACTAGTCAAACTGGACACGGTGCGGGAAATTTAATCTGTACGTTGGAAGGTACAAAAGACAATGTTGATACGATTTATTTTACTTCCCATATGGATACGGTAGTTCCAGGTAAAGGAATAAAGCCATCTATCAAAGATGGATATATTGTGACAGATGGAACTACTATTCTAGGAGCGGATGATAAAGCAGGGTTAGCTGCAATGTTTGAAGCCATCCGTGTATTAAAGGAAAATAACATTCCGCACGGAAAAATTGAATTTATTATTACAGTAGGAGAAGAATCAGGTCTTGTTGGTGCAAAAGCCTTGGACCGTTCTTTGATTACAGCAAAATACGGCTATGCACTTGATAGTGATGGCAAAGTTGGAAACATTATTGTTGCCGCGCCTACACAAGCAAAGATAAAAGCAACAATCATCGGTAAAACAGCGCATGCTGGTGTTGCTCCGGAGAAAGGGGTCTCTGCTATTACGGTGGCTGCAAAGGCAATTGCCAAAATGCCATTAGGTCGTATCGATGAAGAAACGACTGCAAACATCGGGCGTTTTGAAGGTGGAACGCAAACGAATATTGTAAGTGACCATGTGGAGATTTTAGCCGAAGCACGTTCTTTAGTTACAGAGAAGATGGAAAAGCAAGTTCAAAAAATGAAAGATGCCTTTGAAACGGTAGCTGCTGACATGGGGGGCAGAGCAGAGGTTGAAGTGACAGTAATGTATCCTGGCTTCAAGTTTGCAGATGGCGACCATGTTGTTGAGGTTGCAAAACGTGCCGTTGCCAAGATTGGTAGACAAAGTGAACTACAACAAAGTGGTGGTGGCAGTGACGCAAATGTGATTGCAGGACACGGTATTCCTACAGTAAACCTTGCTGTTGGGTACGAAGAGATCCACACAACCAATGAAAAAATGCCTATCGAAGAACTTGTCAAAACAGCCGAACTTATCGTTGCGATCGCTGAAGAAGTTGCACAGTAATACAAAAGTGAAATTCCCTATCTGAAAGGGAGTTTCATTTTTTTTATTCCTTTTCACAATCTATTACAGTATGATAGAACTATGCTTGATGTTACTTAATAGAGGTGAATGATAGATGGAAGACCAAAAGGTTGTTGTTTTTACAACAGGTGATGAAGAATTTGGTATCCCTGTTTTAAATGTGATTTCAATTGAGCGAGCACAGCAGGTAAACGCGATTCCTCATATGCCAACCTATATGCTAGGTGTATTAACCATACGTGAAGAACTGATTCCTATCGTAGATGCTGGATTTATATTATTTAATAAACCGACCCTTCAAAATGATCAAACTAAAATTATTGTAGCGAAAACAGATAGGTTGTCAGTTGGATTACTTGTCGATGATGCAGTCGAAATAAAAGATATACCACCAAATCAACTGAAACAATTAAGCCTAACCTATCAGATATCGTCCTACATAACGGGTGTAGCGACATTTGAGGAAAGAATGATTACAGTACTAGATCCATCTAAGCTGATTGAAGCTCTAGACGGATTTGATATGATTGAGGAACACATTCACAGCCGCCAATAGAATAGGTGGCTTTTTCTATGTTAAACTATAGGTAATAGTTAGTAGGAAGTGCAAAACATGAAGGAAATGTATCCGAAGAACGGAAAGGTTATCTTACATGTGGATATGAATAGCTTCTATGCATCAGTAGAAATGGCATATGACCCTTCTTTGCAAGGGAAGCCATTAGCCATTGCGGGTAATGTAGAAGAGCGAAGAGGCATCATCGTAACATGTAGCTATGAGGCACGGGCCTTTGGAGTGAAAACAACCATGCCCTTATGGGAGGCAAAGCGTAAATGTCCAAATCTCATCGTCCGGAAACCTAATTTTGAACGCTATCGTACAGCATCACTAGCGATGTTTGATATACTTCGTTCCTATACGGAGCTAGTTGAACCTGTCTCAATTGATGAGGGCTATCTTGATATAACAGATTGTTATGAAAAAGGCTCTCCAATTGAAATAGCGAAGTCTATACAAGAGACATTAAAGAAGACATTACTTCTCCCTTGTAGTATTGGAATCGCACCTAATAAGTTTTTAGCGAAAATGGCTTCAGATATGAAAAAACCATTAGGCATTACCGTTTTACGAAAACGGGACGTACCCACAGTTCTTTGGCCGATGCCTGTTGGCGAAATGCATGGGGTAGGCTCAAAAACGGCTGAAAAATTAGCGACTATTGACATTCATACAATTGGAGATCTTGCTAAAGGGAATGACATTCAATTAAAACAGTTACTAGGGATTAATGGGGAGAGAATCAAACAAAGGGCTAACGGGATTGATAATCGACCTGTAGATCCTGACGCGATATCTGAGTTTAAAAGTATCGGAAACTCTACAACATTGCCCTATGACACTACCGACGAAGAGGAGCTTCTCAGTGTCATAAAAAGGTTATCAAACTCCGTAGGAACACGAATTAGAAGAAAGGATATGATGTCAAATAATGTCCAACTGATGATTCGTTATGCTGATCGAAAAACCGTCACAAGAAGTCGGAAGCTTGAGAATCCAATTGATCAAGATCAAGAGATCTTTGACGCGGCGAAGCATTTATGGAAAAAACATTGGAACGGTGACCCCATCCGATTATTGGGTGTAACAGCCCAAGAATTAGTCGAAAAACAGGAAGCATTTAAACAGCTTGATTTGTTCACCTATGAAAAAGAAGCAAAGAAAGAACCCTTATTAAAAGTGATTGATAAATTAAAAGACAAATATGGAAACGAGATTGTGTCAAATGGTATCAAGCTTTCAAAAGATAAAAAACCGCGGAGTAATGAACATGGTACAAGTTTTGAGAAAGATTTCTTAAGTGATTAGGTGAGGTAACGATGATCGATATCAGCAAGATTATTCAAGGCAAAAATTTATCCGAAATTGATATCCAACTTGTTCGGTATATTATAGAAAACATTGATACAGTTCTACAAATGGGCGTTCGGAAAATAGCGAAAGAAAATTATACATCTCCAGCTACCGTTATTCGTTTATCAAAGAAATTAGGGTATACAGGTTTTGTCGATATGTATTATCAGCTTCTTCCTCTTGTCCAAAAAGTGGGAAAGCTAGAACCAGGTCAGACGGAAGACTTTCTTTCGATTAATCAAAGTGATTACTGGACCCATAATTCTATGGTAGAAATCGAGAACTTTATTCAGAAAGTGTTACTATTACAACAACGTTATATATTTCTATATGCCACTGGTTTTTCAGCTATCGCGGCAGAATACTTATATAAAAAATTATTGGTATTGGGTAGAAAAACGATATTGGCAAGTGGAACAGATTCAGTTGGTGTTTTTGAAAACAATCTGGAAGATATAGGTGCATTAGTTGTTATTTCAAAATCAGGAGAGACACAAATGGTAGTGGACAAATTACTCGCTGCGAAAGAACATCATATTTTTACAGTGTCTTTTACAAAAGAAACAACAAATCGCGTGGCTGAGTTATCAGATTTGAATTTTAAATTGATTGATCATAATAAACTGGATGATCGAAACATGCTTCCAAACAGTTTTTTCCCTAGGTTAACCCTGTTTTTTGAATTTATCGTGAAGCAGTATTTAGATACAACGACAAATAAAAAGGATCAAGTTGAGTGAAACGTGTTTCTATGAGTGAAACACGTTTTTTATGTTGGTGAATCTATCGACTCTAAAACGGTTACATTGTATGCTAAGACATATCAAAGAAAAACATCTTAGGAGGGGAAGGCAAAATGAAAACGCAAGTCATGGAAGGCATGCAACGCTTTTCAAAAGCAATGTTTATTCCGGTACTTATTTTGCCGATTGCAGGTATCTTAATTGCCTTAGGAAACTTATTTACAAATGCAAGACTTTTAGAAGTTATTCCATTTTTAGATAATCCAATTACAACTGGATTTGGGACCATATTAACTGGCTCTTTGGTTTCCATTCTCGGTAACTTGGGACTGATATTTTCCGTGGGAATCGCGGTTGGTTTAGCAAATAAAGAAAAAGCCGTTGCTGGTTTTACTGCTTTATTAGGCTATTTAGTGTTTGTAAACGCAATGAATAAATTTATGCAGCTTAATGGTGTTCTTTTCGAAGGAGAATCGTTACAAGGATCTGGACAAACCTTAGTGTTGGGTGTGCAGATCTTGGACATGGGAGTATTTCTTGGATTGATACTGGGTATTATCACCGCTTTGGTGCATAACAAATTTATTGATACCGATTTTAAAGGGGCATTTCAAATTTATGGTGGGTCACGATTTGTTTTTATCGTACTAATACCAGTTGTTGTCCTTTTAGCGATTGCTCTTACGTTTATTTGGCCGTTTTTCCAAGCTGGGATTAATAATCTCGGAACGTTAATCAATCATAGTGGAAGCTTTGGAATTTTCTTGTACGGAGCATTAGAACGTTTACTTATTCCAACTGGATTGCACCATTTAATCTATACACCATTTTTATATACATCATTAGGTGGTGTTGCAGAAGTTGGTGGACAAGTATTCGAAGGTGCTCGAAATATTTATTATGCTGAAATCGCGGATCCAACCGTTAGAGTACTGTCTGAAAGTGTCATTTGGGATGCACGCGGTATTTCAAAAATGTTTGGTTTAATTGGAGCTTGTTTAGCGATGTATCATACAGCAAAGCCTGAAAACAAAGGAAAAGTGAAAGCTATTTTGATTCCTGCTGCTGTTACATCCATGATCGCGGGCGTCACGGAACCAATTGAGTTTTCATTCATGTTCGTAGCCCCACTATTATTCGTAGTACATGCAATGTTAAGTGGATTAAGTATGGTTACGTTACATTTATTGGATGTTAGAGCCATTGGACCAAATGGGATGATTGACTTCCTATTATTCAATTTACCACTTGGGATCGAGAAAACTCACTGGCCAATGTATATTTTGGTCGGCCTCCTATACTTTGTTATTTACTATGTCGTCTTCCGGTTCTTAATTGTGAAATTTAACTTTAAGACGGTTGGACGTGAAGAAGAAGGACAAGAGACAAAATTATACTCTAAAAAAGAATATAAAGAAAAGAAAGGCCAAGACAAAGGAAGCGATACCGAATCTGTTAGCAATGATGGAATTGCGGGTGTAATTGTTAATGCCTTAGGTGGCGCAGACAATATAAGTACCGTTACAAATTGTTATACGAGACTTCGTTTAACATTGGATAATCCTGAAATGGTTAATGAAGATACATTGAAACAAGAGACGGGTGCTAGTGGTGTTGTTATAAAAGGAAATAATGTACAAGTTGTGTACGGCTTACAAGTGACAAACATCCGAAAAGAAGTTGATAGCTTCTTAGGATTACGTTCAAATGAGTAAAAAACGAACCAACTCTTTCTACAGAAATTAAAAAACACAGAATGATAGAAGGGAATGGAGAACATGAAAAAGTTTTCAATTGTAATTGCAGGTGGAGGAAGCACTTATACTCCAGGGATAGTGATGATGTTATTAGATAATTTAGATCGTTTCCCACTAAGAAAATTAAAATTATACGATAATGATGGGGAAAGACAAGCTGTTTTAGGGGAAGCCATTGAGATTGTATTAAAAGAAAAAGCGCCAGACATTGAGTATTGCTTTACAACTGATCCAGAAGAAGCATTTACTGATATCGACTTTTGCTTTGCTCATATTCGTACGGGTAAATATGAAATGCGTGAAAAAGATGAAAAAATTCCATTAAAGCACGGTGTAGTCGGCCAAGAAACGTGTGGACCTGGTGGAATAGCTTATGGGATGAGAAGTATTGGTGATATGATCGAATTAATTGATATGATGGAAAAATATTCGCCAGACGCGTGGATGTTAAACTATTCCAATCCAGCAGCCATCGTAGCAGAAGCATGCCGCGTTCTTCGTCCAAATTCAAAGGTGTTAAATATTTGTGATATGCCTGTAGGCACGCTGCGCAGAATGTCCCATATTATTGGCAAAGAACCACAAGATTTAGAGGTACGTTATTTTGGGTTAAACCACTTTGGTTGGTGGACAAGTGTAAAGGATAATGAGGGCAATGAATACCTTCCTCAAATTCGCGACTACGTGGCAGAGAATGGCTATCTAACACAAAAAGAAGTAGATACTCAGCATACCGATGCAAGTTGGCAAGAAACACATAAAAAAGCAAAAGACTTGTTAGAGGTTGACCCAAGTTTCTTACCGAATACCTATTTAAAATATTATTTATATCCTGATTATGTGGTGAATACCTCTAATCCAGAATTCACAAGGGCAAATGAAGTCATTGCAGGTAGAGAAAAAACGGTCTTTTCAACAGCTAGAACTATTATCGAAAATGGAACAGCTGAAGGCTGTGAATTTGAAATGGGGGCACACGCGACTTTCGTCGTTGATTTAGCTCGTGCGATTGCGTTTAATACTCATGAGAGAATGCTATTAATCGTTGAAAATAATGGTGCAATCGCCAACTTTGATGATGATGCAATGGTAGAAGTTCCATGTATTGTTGGGAGTGACGGTCCTGAGCCGTTAAGTCAAGGAAAGATTCCTGCGTTCCAAAGAGGGTTGATGTATCAACAGGTGACTGTTGAAAAATTAGTTGTAGAAGCTTATATTGAGGGCAGTTATCAGAAATTATGGCAAGCTCTAACATTATCAAAAACAGTACCAAGCGCGAAGGTTGCAAAAGAGATCCTTGATGATTTAATTGAAGCAAACAAAGAGTACTGGCCTAAATTAAGCTAATAACATTAAAGAAAAAGGCGAAAAAGCTATTTGAGCTTTTTCGCCTTTTTACTATTGTGGATCTAAATTCAACATTTTAATGGTTTTTAGTCCTCAACTGGCCACCAGTGGTTCCCATCTTTTGCTAATAATTCGTCTGACGCTTTTGGACCGTTCGAACCAGCAGCATAGTTAGGGAATTCAGTAGCAACTTCGTTTTCCCATACTTTTGAAATAGAATCAATATAACGCCATGAAAGGGCTACTTCATCCCAATGGGCGAAGTTTGTCGTGTCACCCATCATACAGTCAAAAATAAGCTTCTCATATGCCTCAGGTGTGTTAATGCCATCAATACAGTTATTGCAATAATCAAGCTTAACAGGAATTGCTGTAGCATTTTGACCAGGTTGTTTTGCATTTAAGAAGAGTGTAATTCCTTCATCTGGCTGGATATTAATCACAAGCAGATTAGGCTTTTGCTGTTTATTATCTTCTTTATAATATAAATCCATTGGAATGTCCTTGAACTGAACAACAATCTTTGTAGATTTTTCTTTCATTCTCTTACCCGTACGGATATAGAATGGAACTCCAGCCCATCTAAAATTATCAATTAGTAATTTACCTGCAACGAAAGTCGCAGTATTTGATGCAGGATCTACTTTATCTTCTTCACGATAACCTGGAACTGAATTTCCGTTGATAGTACCCGAATCATATTGTCCCCTTACGAAGTATGTTTTCACATCTTCTTCCTCTAGTGGACGTAAAGCACGTAATACTTTAATTTTTTCACTTCGAATTTCATCTGTATTTAATTTAATCGGCGGTTCCATCGCTAACAAGGCAACCATTTGAAGCATATGGTTTTGAACCATATCACGAAGTGCGCCTGATTTTTCATAATATCCGCCTCGATCTTCAACTCCAAGTACTTCACTTGATGTTACTTGGATATTAGATATGTAGCGATTGTTCCAAAGGGGTTCGAAAATAGCATTTGCAAAACGGATAACCTCAATGTTTTGAACCATTTCTTTACCTAAGTAATGGTCAATACGATAAATTTCATCCTCAGTGAATGCTTGACGGAGCTGTTCATTTAGTTGCTTTGCTGAAGGAAGGTTATGTCCGAATGGTTTTTCAATCACAAGTCTTGTATAACCTTCTGTTGCCGTTAATTCTTCAGCTTTGAGATTAACAGCAATTGTTCCGAAGAACTCTGGAGCCATAGCTAAATAAAAGATCCGATTACCTTCTGTATTATAGGTTGTATCTAATTTTGAGGCTAATTCCTTTAATTCTTTATAAGAGGCTCTATCATTCACATTGAATGGATGATAGTAAAAATGTTTTGAGAACTTTTCAATATTCTCACTATTTCCCTCTACCCCTCCAGAAACTGAGTTTCTTACATTTTGTTGGAATTCTTCATTTGTTAATGGACGTCGTGCTACACCGATAACTGCAAAATCTTCTGAAATTTTTCCTTTTAGATAAAGATTATATATCGAAGGATAGAGCTTTCGGTTCGCCAAATCACCTGTTGCTCCAAAAATAATCACGATTGATTTTGGTGCCGTATTTGTCATAATAATCCCCCACTTCCTTAAGGCATTAGTGATATTTATTTAATGTATACTTTTTTGTTTAGTAAATCAACTAATTCGAATATTTTTTTTTTGATATCAGTTAAAAGTATGCCTTAACAAATACTACATATACGGGAAAGAGACAGACATTAAGTACAAGGCACCGGTCTGGTGAACAAATAACAGATTATGATATAGTAATTCTTATACGATAGAAGGAATAAATGGAAAAATTAATTGATGAAATGTGGGGATTTTTGGGTGGAAGTTGTATTTTTAGGAACAGGTGCAGGAGTGCCTGCAAAAGAACGGAACGTCACTTCAATCGCTTTACAATTGCTAGATGAACGTCGAGCCACTTGGTTGTTTGATTGTGGTGAGGCAACACAGCATCAAATTCTATATACGTCAATAAAACCTGGGAAAATTGAAAAGATCTTTATTACACATTTACATGGTGACCATATTTTTGGTTTGCCAGGTTTATTAGGAAGTCGCTCATTCCAGGGTGGTGAATCTTTATTAACTGTTTATGGACCTAAGGGAATCAAGGCTTATATTGAAACGACATTAAGCGTAAGTTCTACCCATATTCGATATCCGCTTGAGATCGTGGAGATTGAAGAGGGTGTTATCTTTGAAGATGAACAATTTTGTGTTTATGCTAAGGAACTCCAACATGGGATCCAATCCTATGGGTACCGTGTTATTGAAAAAGACCTACCAGGTACTTTATTGATAGACAAGTTAACAAAAGAAGGAGTTCGACCAGGACCGATTTATCAAAAAATAAAAGAAGGTTTAACTGTTACACTTGAGGATGGTCGTCAAATTAATGGTCAAGAATTTATCGGCCCACCAAAAAAAGGGCGTATTGTAGCAATTTTAGGTGATACTCGTTTCGTGAAAGAAAGCATTGAACTTGCAATGGATGCCGATATACTGATTCACGAAGCGACCTTTAGTTCGAATGAAGCAAATCTTGCTCATAACTATTTTCACTCTACCACGACCCAAGCAGCTGATGTTGCAAAACAGGCTGGTGCAAGGCAACTCATCCTTACACATATTAGCTCAAGGTATCAAGGAGAGGAAAGCCAAAGGCTCCTTGAAGAAGCTCGCTTAACATTTCGAAATACATATATAGCTGAAGATTTTGCAACGTTTGATGTGAAATTAACCAACACCAAATAAGTTACATTTAATCTGGAGGTTACAAACAATGAATTCAGTAATAGAAACGATTATGAATCATCGTTCGATTCGAAAATTTGAAGACAAGTTAGTAACAGATGAACAAATTCGTACAATTGTTGAAAGTGCCCAAGCTGCATCGACATCTAGCTTTATTCAGGCTTATTCAATTATCGGCGTGAAAGATCTTGAAAAAAAGAAGAAGTTAGCTGAAGTGGCTGGCAATCAATCATATGTAGTGGATAACGGACATT
This sequence comes from Bacillus nitroreducens, assembly GCF_964021195.1. Lineage (NCBI taxonomy): Bacteria > Bacillati > Bacillota > Bacilli > Caryophanales > Bacillaceae > Bacillus > Bacillus nitroreducens. The sequence continues at coordinate 2,597,338 of NZ_CAXHYI020000003.1, forward strand.
TCTTTGTGTTCTGTGCGGACCTTCATCGTCATCAAGTAATAAGTGAGATGGAGGAAAAAGACCTAACTACGTCTTTAGAGAGTACAGAGAAATTTATGGTGGCTACAATTGATGCAGCATTGGCAGCTCAAAACGCCGTAGTTGCTGCGGAATCTATGGGCTTAGGTGCCTGCTATATTGGAGGTTTGCGAAATAATCTTAATGAGGTTGTTAAGCTACTACAAATTCCTAAATATGTGATTCCACTATTCGGTATCGCTGTCGGTTATCCAGCTCAAATGCCAGATAAAAAACCACGACTTCCATTTGAACATATTTATCACGAAGACGTTTATCAGCAGGATGAAACGGAATTTAAGCAACAATTAACAGAGTACAACGAACTCATTTCTGAATACTATTTACGTCGGACAAATGGGAAGCGTTCAGATACATGGACAGGTCAAATGGCAAATATGCTAGAAAAGCCTGTACGTATGTATATGAAAGAGTTTGTAAAAAAACAAGGTATGAATCAAAACTAGTTCTTGAAGAAAAAGGAAAGGAGAGGGAGCCCATGGATTTGAAAATTACGCATAAAAGAATAAAAGAAATGTGTGGGTCCGTCTCCTTCAAAAGAGGGGACGCTTTTTATCGAACAAATAAAGTTACGTTCACACAATACGAGCATAACCAATGCAGTGCGATCGTAAAAGCTACCGAGGATTTCCATGTTACGATTAAAAATAGTGGAAAAGGAAAAATAGAAACGACATGCAGTTGTCCATCTCTTGCAAACTTTGATAAGGAATGTCAACATGTCGCTGCGGTTCTGATAGCTATACATAAGAAGCAAAACCAAGAACCATCTGAATTTTATGAAACAGAAAGCAAGAATGGTGGAAACTTGACGAATGAATTCATGACATTATTTTCAAATCGTCCCGTGCGTTCAAGTCGTCACCAACTTCACTTTGAAAATAGAGAGATCCTTAATATTCGCTTCATATGTAAACCCGTCAAGATATCTACTGAGCAAACATTAATTGGAGTAGAAGTGAGAATCGATAATAACCAGGTTTCTCATATTCGTCACTTTCTTGAAGATATTAATCAGTGGAACGTAAGTAATATTTCTTCACAATTTACATATGACCCACATCTACATTGTTTTTTACCTGAAGCAGATCTCCTTCTTCAACAACTAATTAAAGTGTCTGGTGATGAAACGGTTTTTCTAGATGTTATATCGGGACATTCAAATTACAGAACAAGTCCGGAAACCTTATTAATCCCACCATCTTCTTGGGAAGGGCTTTTCCCCTTGCTTTCGAAATGTCCATCCGTTACCTTGGTGAATAATGGGTATTCTTATGAGGGACTACAGGTTGTAAATGAGCCACCACCCCTCTCATTTTTATTTGAAGAAGCAGAAGACAAGGGCTACCAGCTAACCATTCAGGGTTTTAACAGAATCACTGTTTTACAATCCTATAACTCTGTATTAAGTGAGGGTTGCTTTTATCAGATGGAGAAAGAGGATTGTGAACGATTATTGGAACTTAAGCAAATGCTTGCAAGCCCAGGTGCAAACCATATTCCAATTGAAAAAGAACAAACTCATTTTTTTCTGAAAAAAATCGTACCAGGCTTGAAAAAAATTGGTATCGTTCATATGTCTCAGTCCATTTCTAAGGAATTCATGAAAAAACCTCTCGTTGCCAAACTATACCTAGATCGACTTAGGAACAAACTTCTCGTTGGTCTTGAATTTCATTATGAAAATAGTATTATTCAGCCACTAGAGAATCGGGATCTTCCAACTGGACCTATGGTGATTCGAGATGTTGAGAAAGAGGAGGAAATCCTTCAAATCTTAGATGAGAGTGGACTTTCAAAAACAGAGGGTGGGTATTATATGCACAATGAGGAACTCGAGTATGAATTTTTGTATCATATTGTTCCAAAGCTGCAACCACTTTGTCAGATTTATGCGACAACAGCGATTCGCAACCGAATTGTTCCAAAAAGCGAGCATCCGAAAATAAGGGTCAAAATAAAGAAAGAACGTACCAATTGGCTTGAGTTTAAGTTTGAAATGAGGGGAATTGCCGAACAGGAAATTCGTGAAATCTTATCTGCACTCGAGGAAAAACGAAAATATTATCGGTTAAAGAGCGGATCACTGCTTTCCCTTGAAACAAGAGAGATGGAGGAAATTGAACGTTTCCTAAAGGCAGTGCCTGTTCAGGACGATAATTTTGAAGCAACCTTAAATATGCCGATGATTGAGGCGTTACCCTTTTTAGATTCGATCGACGATAGTCAAATTTTTAAGGCAGAGGAATCCTTCAAAGAGTTTCTTGAGACGATTCGTCATCCTGGTAAATTGAATATTACAGTTCCAGCATATTTAGATACGATTTTACGGGATTATCAAAAGCAAGGATACAAATGGATGAAGATACTTGCTAAATACGGATTTGGTGGGGTTCTAGCTGACGATATGGGACTAGGGAAAACAGTCCAGAGCATTGCCTATATCGTGTCTGAGTTACCAAATATTCGCCAAAGTAAGCAACAAGTCCTTATCGTCTGTCCATCATCGTTAACCTATAATTGGTTACATGAGTTATTAAAGTTTGCACCAGAGGTTGGGGCGATTGTGATTGATGGAGATCAGGCAGACAGAAAAGAACTCCAAAAAGAAAGTGAAGAAATAGATGTACTGATTACTTCGTACCCTTTAATAAGACGAGATATCAAATGGTATGAGGCCCAAACATTCCATACTGTATTCTTTGATGAAGCCCAAGCCTTTAAAAACCCAGTTACACAAACGGCAAGGGCTGTGAAAAAAATTAAAGCCGCCCATCGATTTGGTTTAACTGGAACACCTGTTGAAAATTCAATTGAAGAGCTTTGGTCTATATACCATGTTGTTTTTCCACAGCTTTTTAAAGGATTGAAAGAATACAGTCATCTTTCGAGAAAGGACATTGCTAGACGAGTTCGTCCATTTTTACTTCGTCGTGTAAAAGAAGATGTTCTTGCGGAACTTCCTGAGAAAATCGAGATTCTTGAATCATCGGAGCTTCTCCCTGAACAAAAAAAGCTGTACGCAGCCTATTTGGCCAAGCTCCGCCATGATACATTAAAACATCTTGATAAGGACACCATTCGAAAGAATCGGATTCGAATTCTTGCTGGATTAACACGTTTACGACAAATATGTTGCCATCCGGCATTGTTTGTTGATGGATATAAGGGAAGTTCTGCAAAATTTGAACAGTTCCTAACCATCATTGAGGAATCTAGGTTGTCTGGAAGAAGAGTTTTGATTTTCTCTCAATTTACAAAAATGCTTGAGCTGATAGGAAGGGAATTTTCGAATCGGGGGGTTACTTTTTTCTATCTTGATGGACAAACACCAACAGATGAGCGAGTGGATTTATGTCAACGATACAATGCTGGGGAACGTGAAATGTTTTTAATATCCTTGAAAGCAGGTGGGACGGGACTAAATCTAACAGGTGCAGATACTGTTATTTTATATGACCTTTGGTGGAATCCAGCGGTTGAGGAACAGGCAGCTGATCGCGCCCATCGAATAGGTCAGAAAAAAGTAGTTCAAGTGATTAAGCTATTTGCCCGTGGTACAATTGAAGAAAAAATGAATGAACTACAAGAAAAGAAACGTGATCTAATCACAGACATAATTGATTCAGAAGAAAAGACGACACTTACAGAAGAGGACATTCGTGAGCTTCTTAAGATATAAATAAAGGCACTTCTATAAAAAGGAAGTGCCTTTATTTATATTTAGAGCCAACCACGCTCATATTGTTTCGGACTCTCGATGGAAACACCAAGTTCCTGAGCAGCGCTTCTTGGCCAGTATGGATCACGTAATAGTTCTCGAGCGATAAATATTAAATCGGCACGATTATTTTTAAGTATTTCCTCGGCTTGAACAGCCTTTGTTATTAACCCAACTGCTCCAGTTGGAATAGCTGCCTCATTGCGTATTTGATCTGCAAAAGCTACTTGGTAGCCAGGGAAAGCGTCTATCTTGGCAGGAACAACTGCACCTGAGCTCACATCAATTAAGTCAACACCTTGTTGTTTCATTTGTTTTGCATATTCGACATAATCGGCAGGTGTTAAGCCACCATCTGTATAATCATGAGCAGAGACACGTACAAAAAGTGGACCTTCCCATACCTCTCTCACTGCATCTATTACTTCTCGAAGAAATCTATAGCGATTTTCGCTGCTTCCGCCGTACTCATCTTCGCGTTTATTGGAAAGAGGGGATAGAAATTCATTAATTAAATAGCCATGTGCCCCGTGAATTTCAATGATATCAAAACCAGCTTCTTTTGCTCGTCTAGCTCCATTCTTAAATGCCTCGATCGTTTCTTTAATTTCATTGATTGTTAACTCTTTTGGAGTTTTGGAACGATCGTTAAATGCAATCGCAGAAGGAGCGACTATATCACCATCTACTGTTGCTTTTCGGCCTGCGTGCGCAATTTGTATGGCTGCTTTGGCACCATGTTCTTTGATCATCTTAACCAGCTTCTTAAAGCCTAGCACATGCTCATCGCTCCAAATACCTAGGTCCTGTGCTGAGATTCTTCCTTGTGGCGTTACAGCGGTTGCTTCTACCATTATAAGTCCAACCTGACCTACAGCGCGGCTAACATAATGAGTATAATGCCAATCTTGTAGCATCCCATCCTCATTATGACTGGAATACATACACATCGGTGACATGACAATTCTATTTTTTAAGGTGACATTTTTAATTGTATAAGGTGAGAATAACGCTGATTCCATGGAATGGTACCCTCCTATGTATTTATTTCGATACGCTAAATAGTATAACATCCTCTGGCTTATAGTCATAGTAATGTGATTAAGAACAAAAAAGCATCGACGAGGTCGATGCGAAAGGAATTATTTTAATGGTTTTTCTGCTAATTTTTTACCAGTTTCTGCACTAATGAGAGCCACCTTTACTGGCTGGTAATTTTGACTTTGATTATCAAATACATATCGTGTTTCAACATGTGCAATGACATCGTAATGGGCAACACCTGAAACAGCTTGAATCGAGACAATCTCTTGCGGTTTCATTTTTGTTAATTTATCAAAACGATAGTCAGAAGCGGGATCAACCCAAGTTTCAATTGATTTAAGTCTTTTCATTAGTTCATTCTTATCTGGAAAATTTCTATAACGGTCTTCTGATATTGGAATGGTCGCTTCTAAGTCAGTCTCCTTATCGACGAATTCGACTTGGAACTCCTTAAGATAGGACATCGAAAAGCGTTTCTTTGCTTCATCGAACCAACCTGATGTATTAGGATCTGTAAAGATCTCTTCGACTTCTTCACCTGTATGACTTAGTACCGCTAGACCTGAAATACCTCCATTACTCACTGAATGAAAATAGAGAAGGATATCCTGTTTACCATTTTGAAGGACGTCCGAAAATTTCATTTCAGCAAGCTGATATAAATCTTTTTTATTATCATAAGTACCTATTTGTTTTCCATTCATTTTTATTGACCATTCATTCGCAAGATCATATTGATTTTTTCGGGCAAATAATTCAATGATATCTTTTTGTCCATCACCGTCTACATCAATATATTCCTTTTGAGTAATTGTAAAAGGACCGTAATCTTCATCGTTTTCCCCAGCTAACGTCACGCTATGAAAACCAGTCAGAAGGCCTAGTACAATCATGAATCGAATCAATTTCACAAAATCACCTCCTTGGTAGGATAACCAATAATGGAGGGTGATATAGGTGAATTGGTTTATTTTGTATAAAATTTTTCCGTATAATAAGGATGAGACTCTTTATTGAAGGCTACTCCAACGCCTAAATATTGATATTCCTTTTTTAAAATATTCTCCCGGTGTCCCCATGAGTTCATGAGACCTTCATGAGCAAAAATACTGCTAAATTGTCCATAAGCAAGATTTTCTCCAGCAATGGTAAAAACAATATCATCCTCCAGCATTCGGTCAAACGGAGATTGTCCTTGTAAATTCGTGTGGCTGAAAAAATTGTTCTCTGCCATGTCTAAGCTATGCTTTCGAGCTGTTTCCTTCACATGATCATCCCAAGTCAGAATGCCTAATCCATGATTAACCCTAGATGCATTCGTGAGGTCAAATAATTGATATTCAAAACCTTCTTTTAGTTGTTCACTTGAGTGCGTGTAAAAATCATCTCTGCTTTGTTCGAGTGATTCTGAAATGATTTGGATGGAGGTCACCATGTTATTTTGATGTTTATCATAAAAAAGAGTGACATAGGTATTGTCTACTTGAAAGACATCATAGTCCCGATCTTTTTGAAATTCATAGTAGACAAATCCTTTCTGGATTCTAGTCATCGGTTCACCTAGTTGAGCAAGTGCTTCTTGTTTTGGGGTTCCGTATTTAACTCCTTTTGTGGAGGAAATAAGATCCTGGTTTGTATATAAGCCAACAACTTTATTGTGTGAATCATAGGCAATCATCATAAAATGATGATAGTCTTCATGATACGTATACCAGTTTGTTCCATACTCATTTAAGGAGACTCGTTTTGGAGCACCTAATTTTGCCTCCACGGCCTCTTTACTTTCACCCAGTTCAATATTGTGTATCGAAAACGCCTGTTCATGTGGTACATGCAATTCAGGTTTTTCAATCCTATTTGGATGAATGATCGAATCTTCTGGGGCGCTATTCTCAAGGTTTTGTAGCAATGTTTCGATATATTGTATGCCCTCATTGACTTTGTCTTTAATATTTGCAAGTTCTTCAGAATCAGAAACTCTGTCGATTTCAGATGTAATAGTATCGAAGACTGATTGATTTTCAGTTTTAGCAGCTAGTTTATCTAGTACTGTCCAACCCGCGTATAAGAAAAATATAAATGAAACTAAGAGAAGAAATCTCCTCATGACCAACCTCCAATCCCTATAAACCTAACCTTATATTCTATAATTCATTCTAACCAAATCTTTTCGAAACGATAAGGAATTTTAAGTCGAAAAAGGGAAAAGGCATGTGCTCCTTTAGGTTGATGATGAGTTCTTATTTTTTTCCTATCCATGTAAAATAAAGCAGGATGGAGATTAACACTGAACACGCAGACGTAATGTAGATTGAATGGTACCCTAACACGTAAGCGATTTGACCAAAGGCAATCGCGCCGATCCCAACTCCTAAATCAAAAAAAGAAAAAAAGGTTGCATTCGCCATCCCTTTTCGATTAGAGGCAGCAGTTTGCACAGCCCATGCCTGTAAAGCAGGTTGTAAAGCACCAAAACCAAGTCCGTATAGAATAGCAGCTAAGTAGAGTACAAGGCTATTGGGTAGCCAGGCTAGTAGAATCATCGCGAACACAATCGAAATCGCACCTGGTGCAAAGACAGCCCGATGTCCCTTCGTATCATAGATTCGTCCAGCGAATGTCCGAGTAATCATTAAAGCGATTGCAAAAAGAAGAAAATACCATTCAATCCCTGAAATTCCTTTTTGTACAGTATATAAAGGTAAAAAGGCTGCGATGCCTCCAAATGTAACAGTTATAAAGAATAATAGAATCGAAGGAGGGAGGGCTGTTTTTTCATAAAAGTCCCATTTTCTATGGGGTTCTACGACTGGTTCACGTTTTTTATATTGGATTCTGGATGATAGGATAAGTGCGAATAAACCTAGAATGGCGCAAATGGTAAAGAGCTTTGTAAAGGATATTGAACCAGCAAGTGTTAGACCTAAAGTCGGTCCAAACGCAAGGGCAATGTTTCCGAATAAGCCAAAATAGCCCATACCTTCACCACGTCTATTAGGAGGGATCAAATCTGTTGCAATCGTACCTGATGCCGTTGTTGAAAAGCCCCAGCCAATGCCTTGAATCATTCGAAACAAAAATAAAAAAAGCAAGCTTGTAATGAGCCCAAAGGAACCAACGGATATGACAAAGATGGCAAGCCCAAGTAAATATACGTAGCGCCGTCCTTTTCTTTCTAACTGATGGCCAGCATACGGTCTGATTAACAATGCAGAAAAAGTGAAGATTCCAACGACTAAGCCAATGAGTTGGTCATTTCCACCAAGATGTTCCACAAAAAGTGGGATGGTTGGTAATGTCATCTGAAAGCCGAGAAAAATAAAGAAGTTAGACAGACAAATAAGTGTAAAATCACGGGTCCAAATTTTATCTTTGGTCGTACTAAATGGAGGTGGTGTTTCTTTAATAAGAGGTGCACTCATAGAATCTCTCCAATATGTAATATTTCGGTACTCTAAACTTTATTTTACCAAAAATGTCAGTAAAATCCTATCATCTTAAACCATTTTTTTATTGGTTCGGTGAGATTCTACTGACATTGATAACTTAATTTTTATCTGATACGGATTGAAGCATGGCTTCCCCTAGTTCTACAGATCGAGAAGTAGCACGTTTGATACATGCAATCATTGCTTGTTGGTAGTGGAATTGCTCTAACACTTTTAATCCAGCTTCAGTTGTTCCGCCTGGACTTGTTACTTCTTTTCGTAAAGTAGCAGGTTGCTTTGGAGAACTTTTAAGCATTTCCGCCGCACCTATAATGGTTTGGAGGATTAGGTCCTTGGCAATTTCTTTTTCGAGTCCAACTTCATCAGCTGCTTTTTCCATGGCTTCAACTAAATAATATACATATGCAGGACCACTTCCTGATAGTCCGGTAACAGCATGTAAGTCTTTTTCAGCAACGGTCGAGACAATTCCAATTGTTTCAAATAATTGACGTGAAAGTTCAAGATGCTGCTCAGTTGCATACACTCCTATTGCGAGGGCAGTAGCTGATTTCCCAATTGCTGCAGAAGTGTTAGGCATGGCACGGACAACTGCCACTTGTTTGTTTAGTAAATCTGTAATGGTTGTGGTCGCTACTCCTGCTAATACTGAGATAATCAATTGGTTTTCATTGACATAATCCTTAATTGCAAGGACAGCTTCCGCAACGTCTTTTGGTTTGAAAGCGAGGATAATGATATTTGCATTCTCTATGGATTCTTTTTTATTTTTTCCAATGGTCACACCATATGTTTGATTTAGTGTTTCTAGTCGTTCGTGATTGGAGCGATTCATTACAGAAATTTGTCTGGGTAAGAATAGCTCCTTTTGTAGCATCCCAGAAATCATGGCCTCAGCCATGGAGCCAGCTCCGACAAATACGATATTTTGTTCCATTTCCATAACGTTTCCCTCCATAATATATAAAAAACTTTGTTTTCGCTTGTATAAAACTACCCTTTTGATTGCAGCGGAAGGTGGCGACTCCTCGAAAATGTATTCACATTTTCTTCGTGCGTGGGTTAATTCCAGGAAGTTTTTCAAAGTCCTGCTCAGAAAAGCGTGAGACTTGAGACCCCGCAGGAGCGTTTAGCAACTAGTCCAGTTGCAACGGCTAGAAACTCGAGAAATTTCAACTCCTCCGCACAGGAAGTGATAGTGCCAACTAGATATGAGGACGTGGCGATTTTAGTTGGCCAATTTTCTCATTTTGAGTTCAAGCCGCCTCCACCTTTCGTTGAGGAGGCTCAAGCCACGCCCGCTCAGGAGCGTCCACCTGCAGCGGAAATCAATCGTGTCAATAACAACAAGGTTTGTAGCAACAATCTTTTCTTTTAGAAAAGAGCCTAAAATAAAAAGACCTACTCCATCCTGAAAAAGGACGGAATAGGTCTACTATCCGCGGTACCACCTTACTTAACATCTTTTTTCGATGTTCCACTTTAGAACCCGTATCGTGGGTGAACGGTTAGGTTTTCCTAACAGCTCATAGGTAGGTTCAATCAAGAAGTGGGTGATGGGACCTTTCAGCCAACGGGTCTCATTCTCTTGTCACCATTACATGATTTACTAGTCCTAATCATTGCTTTTCGATTTTTATATTAATGGAATTATGCACTGATTTTAATGGGATGTCAAGGGCCTTTGTTTAAAAGGATAAGCCCAATTTTTAGTACATAGTTGAGAAGTTATTCGAATATAATGACAAAGCGAAGTGAAAAAGGTAAACTAACATTAGATAATGAATGTAACGAATATTGAGTGATACCGTACAAAGGAGATTACTATGAGTAAACTTACAACCACTAAGGATGTTTTTAAAATTACCTTGCCAACGCCTTTTGCAGTCGGAGACGTAAATGTATATGTAGTGAAGGGAGACACCCTAACCTTAATTGATGCTGGTGCAAAAACAGAGGAAGCATGGCATTCTTTTAATGAGCAACTGTCTCATCTTGGGTATCAACCATCGGATATTGAACAAATTGTGATTACTCATCATCACCCAGATCATGTCGGCCTTCTTGATTATTTTAGTAAAGATATTCCAATCATCGGTCATGCTAAAAATCAACCATGGATTAGTCAAGATAAGCAGTTCTTTGAAGACAATGAGCCTTTTTATAAAGAGCTCTTTACCCAATTAGGACTTAATCCAGCATTTATGGCATTAATTGACATGGATGAAGAGTTGAAATATTCTTGCTGTAGGTCGCTAACAGCAACGATAGAAGAAGGAGATACAATTGAAGGATTAGCAGGTTTTACGGTGTTAGAGACCCCTGGACATGCACAAAGCCATATTGTTCTCTATAGGGAAGCGGATGGAATGCTGATTGCAGGTGACACTCTTCTAGCAAGAATCTCTCCAAATCCATTGCTTGAACCACCGCAATTTGGTGAAATTGCGAGACCAAGACCATTAATTCAATATAATAATTCGTTAAGAAAACTTTTAACTCTTGATATGTCAAGGGTTGTGACTGGTCATGGAGACGATATTCTAAATCCCCATGAGCTTATTCAGAAAAATTTTGTGTCACAAAAGGAAAGGGCTTATCAAGTATTGCAAATGATTAAGGAAAAGCCTATGACTGCTTTTGAAATATGTACGAAATTATTTCCGAAAGTGTACCTAAAGCAACCTCTCTTTACAGTTTCTGAGACAGTAGGGCAACTTGACTACCTTGAGGAAATAGGTGAAATTAAGATCGAAGTTGTGAATGGACAATATATCTATCATGCCAACTAAAAAATCCCTTGAGGTGAAAAAGATTCAATGAATGCAAGACTTAAAGGAAAAGCGATTGTGATTACAGGAGCTTCGAGCGGGCTTGGTGAAAAAATTGCCTATCTCGTTGCAGAGCAGGGAGCAATTCCCGTTCTTTTAGCTCGAAGTTATGATCAGTTAGAAAATATAGCGAAAAATATCCGAGAGAAGTATAACATAGAATGCTTGTTTTATAAGCTAGATGTAAGTGATACAGAAAATGTAAAAGACGTGTTTGAAGATATTTTACGAAACGTAAAAACGGTTGATGTTCTTGTGAACAATGCTGGATTTGGTGTTTTTGCAAATGTGGTAGATGCCAATATCGATCAGATGAAATCAATGTTCGAAGTTAATGTGTTTGGGCTCATTTCATGTACAAAGATGGTATTGCCTACAATGATGAAGCAAAATGCAGGTCATATTATCAATATCGCATCACAGGCTGGGAAAATCGCGACACCGAAATCAAGTGTCTATTCAGCTACAAAACATGCCGTACTTGGGTTTACGAATAGTTTACGAATGGAGCTTTCAAATGCAAATATTCATGTAACTGCTGTAAATCCAGGACCAATTCGAACACGTTTTTTCGATATTGCAGATGAGTCTGGTACATATGCGAAGAATGTGAGTCGGTTTATGTTAGACCCAGACGTGGTTGCATCTAAAATTGTCCAGGCGATGCTTACATCTAAGCGTGAACTCAACCTACCAGGCTGGATGAACGCAGGTAGTATGTTTTATACCCTATTTCCTCGACTCGTTGAAAAAGTAGGTGGAAAGGCATTTTTTAAAAAATAATGTTGAAATACCCCATTTTAAAAGAATAGGGGTATTTTTTATGCTTAAAAGGTTAATCGACAAATCACTGTATAGCAAAACGTCATGATAAGTCGCAAACGGGTTACTTGGTATATCATCAATTCCTAAAACGATACGTAATAGATTACAAATGAGTTTATCGGTATACCGTCGTTAAGCGAATAATCCTCCATTTTACAAAAATATGTTGCTCTCTCTTCCCTTAAGTTATACGTTTATATTTTGGTTAAAAACGAGCACTGATTGAGGTTCCGTTTTTTAAGATTAATTCCTTGACGATTAAACTAGATAATGAGTAAATTACATTAAACATATTGAATTAGTATGTATTAACCATAAGCATGGGGAGAGAATGATATGACACAAAAAGATCAAACAATGAGCTGTGCCATTCCGGCTGAATCTAAAAAGCCAGCAGAAATAAAAACGGATGGTTCATTCAATCGTCAAACAAATCGTTTTACAACACCTTTTGGAAACAATCCTGATGAGCTACCTGTTGAAGCTGGACGCTATCGCTTATTTTGGTCGGCCGCATGCCCTTGGGCACACCGCTCTGTCATTGTACGTAAAATTCTAGGCTTAGAAAAAGCAATTAGTTTGGGAAAAGTGAGTCCAATGAGACCAAGAATTGAGCGGGTGGATTGGGAATTTTCCCTGGATGAAAATGATGTTGATCCTGTCCTTGGTGTTCAGTACGTGAGTGAGGTTTATAAGAATGCTGACCCTACTTATACAGGTCGACCAACTGTACCGGTCATGGTAGATCTTGAAACCAAAAAGGCTGTCAATAATGATTATTTTAAGCTGACAAATTATTTTGAAACGGTTTGGGCTCCTTTCCATAAAGAAAATGCTCCTGATTTATATCCAAGTGGTTTACGTGAGGAAATTGACGCGTTGAATGAAGTCATTTTTCATGATGTAAACAATGGCGTATATAAATGTGGATTTTCCCGTTCTCAAGTGGCATATGAACAAGCCTATGATAGATTGTTTGCTAGATTAGATGAATTAGAGGAACGCCTTTCGAACCGTCGCTTCTTATTTGGCGATTTTATTACAGATTCGGATGTCCGTTTATTCACCACATTGGTTCGTTTCGATGCTGCTTATTATTCTGCATTTCGAACAAATCGAAATCTGATCCGTGAGTACAAAAATTTATGGGGTTATGCGCGTGATTTATATCAAACGATTGGTTTTGGAGAAACGACTGATTTCGATGCGATTAAGAGACATTACCATCTATCTATCACAATCGATCCTACAAAGAGTGAAGTGAATATCCTGCCTAAAGGACCAGATGAATCGGTATGGCTTTCTGAGCATAACCGAGAGCAGTTAAGTGGAAAAAAAGAAAAGTTTTTGATTCAAAGGTAGGTGGAATACATGATAATTCGTGATGCAAAACAAGATGAATTAGATTTTATTCGAGAGCAACGAATTGCTGCTTATCAAGAGCATTCAAATGTTATTCCAGCTCCTCATTGGCAAGCTCTTAAGAAGGGGATTTCATCTGAGGCGGATCGTCAGGCTGGTGTTGAGCTCATTGTATGTGAAATTGATAAGAAGATTGTTGGAAGTGTTGTCTTGTTTCCTGCTAAAACAGACGCATATGAAGGTCAATTAGAAGAGTTGGATTATCCTGAAATCCGGATGTTAGCTGTTAGTCCTGAGGCTCGAGGGTACGGTGTGGCTTCAGCTCTTATTACAGAATGCATCAATCGGTCCAAAGCCAAAAAACATCAATTTATCGGACTGCATACTGGCGAGTTTATGAAGGATGCAATTAAATTATATAAAAAACATGGCTTCGAGCGCTGGCCACAATATGACTTTGAGCCCGCAAATGATGGGATTATTGTGATGGCTTTTCGATTAGCTATATAGTCCTTTTTGAAAAAACAATACCAGTTTCTAAAGATACTTAGTTTTAGTACTCGTGAAGTTAACCAAAAAACTTTTAATGTAAATGAAGCCCATTCTTCCCAAGATGGGTTCTTTTTTTTATATAAAAATACTCAAGCTTTGGTCTTACGCGATAAAATATTAACCATTACTTAAACCACATATAACTTCCTAATAAAATTAACTACTTTAACGCTTTTACCCTTTTATCCTTTAAAGTATAAAAAGTTTTTCTTAAAAAAATAGTTAGAAAATTTTATCATTGTATACAGAGATGCGAAAAATGAATGCAACTTTTTGTAAAACATCTAATCAAAAGAACGATTGAATGGCAATCAAATTCAGAAAGGCAGGTAATCAATGGGTAGTAAAGATCTTCGATACGAAACCCTCAATACTCAAGCATATGAATATTTATATAACCAGATATTGCACGGGAAGATTCCTCCTGGACATAGGGTTGTTGAACAGAAGATTGTCGAAGAAACTGGCATAAGTAGAAGTCCAATTCGTGAAGCAATTCGACAACTAGCAATAGAAGGGCTTGTGGTAGTTCATCCACGTGGTGGTGTAAGAGTCTATCGCGCAACTGCTTCTGATCTACAATATCTTTTTGAATGTAGATTAAGCCTAGAACCTAATGCCGCCTATTACGCTGCTCAAAGAATTACCGATTTGCAACGTTTTGAGTTCGATCAGTTAATGGAGGACATGAATAAAGCGGTAGTTCAAAAGGAAGTTGAACAGATAAGGGTCTTGAGTAATAGATTTCATAGTTTGATTGTAGAAATGAGCGGTAATCCATACATAGTAAAAATGATGAAACAATTATATTCATTAATGACTCTTTATCGAAACGTAATACTGGATATTCCACAACGGATTGAATTAGGAGCAATTGAACACCAAAACATTTGGGTAGCAATTAGGGAACAAAATGCACCCGATGCTAAGCGATTAATGAAAAAGCATTTAGAACAAGATTATGAATATTATAGTTTGCATTCTTAATAATTTGTTATAGATAAAAAGAATTAATCTATGTGTTGCTACTCTATATTTGAGGGGAGACTTTCTCGTGTTAAGTATTCTAGGCTTCGTTATGATTTTTTCATTCCTTTATTTGATCTTGACCAACCGTGTTTCTCCTTTTATCGGGTTAATCATCATCCCGGTTATCTTTGGTTTAATTGGTGGTTTTGGCTTCGAATTAGGGACATTAATGCAGGAGGGCATTATCAATACTGCTCCTACTGCACTTTTGATTTTGTTTGCAATATTATATTTTGCGCTCATGATTGATGTAGGATTGTTTGATCCTATAACAAATAGAATTGTGCGGTTTGCTAAAGGCGATCCAGTAAAAGTTGTTGTAGGATCAGCAATTTTAGCAGGAATTGTCGGTTTTGATGGTGACGGATCCTCGACAATTATGATTTGTATAAGCGCTTTTCTTCCAATCTATTTAAAGTTAGGGATAAGACCTATTATCTTGGCTTCACTGACTGCTTTGCAGATTGGAATTACAACATTAGTTCCTTGGGGAGGACCAGTTGGGAGAGTAGCGAGTGTGTTAAATCTTGATCCAACTTCTCTCTTTATTTCCCTTTTGCCAGGTATGATTGCTGGAATCATTTACGTTGTGGGTATCGCCTTTGTCCTAGGGAGAATGGAACGTAAAAGATTGGGGTTACAAGGTACATATATTGATAAAGAGACGGAGGTCGAGCTAGCCGCCACTGTAAGCACGAAAGAACAAACATCCAACCGACTTATCTGGGTGAATTTTAGTTTAACGGCTATTATTTTGGTTGCATTAATATTGGAATGGTTACCATCGATTGTCTTATTTATTTTTGGAACAGCATTAGCGTTACTTATTAATTATTCTTCAATCAAAAAACAATCAGACGTCATTGCTACCCACGCACCAAATGCGTTAAAAGTAACAAGTATCATCCTTGCAGCAGGAGTCTTTTCAGGTATTTTAAAGGGGACAGGAATGTCTGAAGCGATGGCAGACAGTTTAATTACCCTCATACCAGATGGTTTCGGACCGTTTATGAGTTTAATCGTTGCGATTTTAGGTCCAATTGTAATTTTTCTTATTGGTCCTGATGCGTATTATTTTGGGATCATTCCAATCCTTGCTGAAACAGCAGCCTCTTATGGAATTAGCGCTAATGAAATCGCGATTGCTTCCTTATATGCGTCACCATTTGGTTTTATAGGTCCGCTTGTTGGTGCTATGTATTTATTGACAGAGTTAACACGTGTAAATTTGGTTGCTGTCCAGAGGTTTTCTTTTAAATGGGGAATTGGAATTTTACTCATTTTTATCGTAGTTGGTATAGGTTTAGGCCATATTTCTTTATAAGTGGAAATGTATTTTCTATTTCGCTCGTTTTTATTAAAAAGTGTATACAATATCAGAAAATATAAAAAACATCAGGAGGAAAGTCATGAAGATTACTATAAATGAGGTTGTGACACGTGATGGATTTCAATTGGAAAATAAAATTCCATCCATTGCATATAAGTTGAATTTAATAAATGATTTAATTGATGCGGGGATCAAAAAATTTGAACTCACATCGTTTGTACATCCTAAATACGTGCCACAAATGGCTGATGCGGATGAGTTATTAGAAAAAGTACAACGGAGGTCAGATGTGACCTTTAGCGGACTGGCTTTAAATGAAAAAGGTGTGGAAAGAGCTCGAAAAGCTAAAGTCGACGAACTGAATTTGGTATTTTCTATAAGTGAAACCCATAATCGAAAAAATGCGAATAAAACGGTATCTGAAAGTATGGATTTTGTGAAGAAAATCATGAAGGATGAAAGTCTTCCAGTAAATGTTGCGATTAGCACAGCTTTCGGTTGTCCATTTGAAGGATTATATAAAATGGAGCAATTATTTCCAGTTATCGAAAGCATGATGGAATATAACCCAAACTCAATCGTTTTAGCTGATACAACTGGAATGGCAGACCCAAGACAAGTGGAGGAGACTTGCTATTCGATTAAGTCAAAATGGCCAAGCTTAAAACTAGGACTGCATTTACATAATACAAGAGGAATGGGTCTTGCAAATGTATTAGCTGGGATTCGAGGCGGAGTAACCGATTTTGACTCTGCTTTAGGGGGGATTGGTGGCTGTCCTTTCGCACCAGGCGCAACAGGTAATATATGTACCGAAGATACCGTTCACATGCTAGAGCAAATGGGATACGAAACAGGAATTAATATCGATAAACTCATTGCAGCATCCAAAGGATTGGAGAAAGAATTAGAAAAAACATTACCAGGTCAAATTATGAAAGCAGGAAAAACGACGGACATCCATCCTGCCTAATACGTGCATCTATGAATCTATTTATCAAAAAGGAGAGAAATACAATGGAGAATATGAATACAACAGGACCTTTAAGAGGAGTTACGGTTGTCGAATTCGGGAATTTTATCGCAGGACCTTTCTTGACTAGATTACTTGCCGATTTTGGTGCGGAAGTCATCAAAGTTGAAGTGCCAGGCCAAGGAGATAATATTCGAAAATGGGGAAATAAAGTAGAAGGTGAAAAATCTGTTTGGTGGGCTGCGCAAGCCCGTAACAAAAAATGTATTACCCTAAATCTAAAAACAGACGAAGGAAAAGAGCTTGCGAAAAAGTTGTGCAGTAAAGCAGATGTTGTCGTCGAAAACCTTCGTCCAGGTTCACTAGATAAAATGAACCTAGGATACGAGGATCTAAAGAAAATAAATAAAAAATTAATCATGGTGAGAATTTCAGGTTATGGACAAACTGGAATCTATAAAGATAAAGCAGGTTTTGGTAGTGTAGGAGAAGCGATGGGAGGCTTGCGTTATGTAACTGGTTTCCCAGGACAGGTTCCACCTCGTATCGGTGTAAGTATTGGGGATTCGTTAGCTGCATTATTTGGTGCCTTAGGAACGATCATGGCACTGTTTAATCAGGTGAAAAATAACGAAAGTGAAGGACAGGAAATAGATGTTGCCTTGTATGAGTCCGTTTTTGCAGTCATGGAAAATGGAATCGGTGAGTATTACAAATATGGAATCATTAAAGAACGTACTGGCTCGATCCTTCCAGGTGTAGCGCCTTCCAATTTGTATGAAACAAAAGATGGAAAATTGGTTATTGTTGCAGCGAATTCAGATCATCTATTTTATCGACTTGCCACAGCTATCGGAAAAGAGGAATGGTTGGATGACCCTAAATTCAACACACATAAAGCCCGAGGGGAAAACCAAGCTGAAATTGAAGGCTTAGTTGGTGAATGGGTAAAAGTCACGAATGCACAAGATGTTCTTGATTTAATGGACAAATATGGAATACCTGCTGGACCAGTTTATAATATGGAGGATATCGCAAACGATGCTCATTTCCATGAAAGAGAAATGATTCAACAAGTAGATGATAAAGACATGGGGCCCGTTCATATGCCAGGAATCGTTCCGAAAATGAGTAAAACACCAGGCCAAATTAAATGGAGTGGTCCGTCCATTGGTGAACATAACGAAGAAATCTTCCTTCAATATTTAGGATTGAGCGAAGATGAGTATAAGACCTATAAAGCGGGCGGAGTCATCTAACGTTCTATTTTACTCACAAACTTTGTGCTATCGAAGTTTGTGAGTTTTTTTTGACAATAATGGATTTGACGTGGTTACATATGAGTCACGTTCAAAGTAACATTCACCAGTAAATGTCCTACATTGCTACTATGAATTCCCAAGCAAAGCAAAATACCTCAGTATCATGAGTGTATGAAGGACTGAACGAAATATAAGTCTTCTTCAAAATTCCTTCGTAATTGTAAGGAAGTCAGTCCCGACCAAGGTAATGGTATATCTTCTCTTCAATTTTGCCTTTTTTGATATTTGACTTGGAATTGCCATGTTATAAGTAACGCTATCATTAATAAAAGTTCTAATAAATTCATAATGGAGGAATTTTTTATCCAGATAGTTAAAATACCACCTGAAATCATGATGATTGTACCAAGCAAGAGCCAAGGAAAGTGGAACTTTCTAGTCAAAATGAACCCAATGATACCTAGAATGACCGTTACGATGATAACCATGATCGGACTGTCTGAATGACCATTACTTGTGTAAGTTAAGATGCCATCTTCCCAATTTGGTTCAAGTTCAAGCCCGCTAACTGAAGCAAGCAATTCATATAGTATTAACCCGAGTGTCGTCAGACTAAATACGATTTTCCAGATGGTTTTTTTCGACCATGGTAATCCTAGCCTTTTACAAATGCCGAATGCAAATAAAATTAGGGTCGGAGTAAACAAGGCATGTAATAAAAATCGCACATAGCTTAAACGCTCAAGTACATTCCCTTCACCGATAAACTTTCCTATTGCAATGATCAAGTTATCATATATAAGACCAATAATTACTAGTAAAAGTAAGTGGGTGAGTTGTAATAAACCACTTTTTCTCGCCAAAAAAATCCCCCAAATAAATAGGCAAAGATAACTGAAGCCAAGGAAGAGGTAAAGAAAGGATAACACAGCGTCCACGTCCTTTTTTTTCCTATTGTTTCCCATTCTTTCATGGCTACTCTATTTTTCGAAAAATATAATCCTTTGTGACGTTATCACGGGATCACGATTAACCATAACGGAGATTTCGAATACATTTTTTAGATTGTTTTTTATTCCCATTGAAATCGAACGTATATTCTACTATCATTAAGAATAAAATACGAACATATATTCTTTTTGGAGATGATGTTTATGGTGGATTACAGCCAGTTACCTGTTCAAAAGATTTTGTGTGTGGATATAAAGAGCTTCTATGCCAGCTGTGCTGCAGTATTATTAGGTCTTGATCCACTTGAGTGCTATTTGGCGGTTGTTGGAGATACCGAGCGCCAAGGAAGTATTGTGCTCGCAGCTTCGCCAAAACTTAAGCAGGAATTTGGGATTAAGACGGGCTCAAGACTCTTTGAAATCCCCAAGGATCCACGAATTCAAATTGTTAACCCTAAAATGGCATTGTATTTACGAATTTCAACAGAAATTACAAGACTTTTTAACCGATATGTACCTAAAAGTGCAATCCATGTGTATAGCGTAGATGAAAGTTTTATCAAGATTGATGGAACTGAAAGATTATGGGGAGATGCCATAACTATTGCTAAAAAGATCAAGCAGGAGATTAAAACTGAATACGGTCTTGATTGTGCTATAGGTATTGGTCCTAATATGTTGGTGGCAAAGCTATGTTTAGATTTGGATGCAAAGAAAAAAGGAATTGCTGAATGGACGTATGAAGATATTCCCGAGAAGTTATGGCCAGTGTCACCACTAAGTGAAATGTGGGGGATTGGAAGCAGAGTAGAGCGAACTTTAAATGGGATGGGGATTACAACCGTTGGTCAGCTTGCCCACTATCCTCTTGAATTACTTGAGAAAAAATTCGGAGTGATGGGAAATCAACTGTATTACCATGCTTGGGGTGTGGATTTATCAGAAATTGGTGCCCCGATTATGCAAGGGCAGATCAGTTTTGGAAAAAGCCAAATTTTATTGCGTGACTACCCAGACCCAGAAGAAGTAAAGCATGTCATTCTTGAAATGTGCGAAGAAGTTGCAAGACGGGCTCGTCGACATAAGAAGGTAGGAAGAACGATTAGCCTTGGGATTCATTATAGCAAAGATGAGTTTGGTGGAGGGTTTTACCGTTCAAAAACGATTGAAACACCGACAAATATCACAATGGAAATGTATCGTGTATGTCTTGAATTATTTGAGAAATTTTATACAAACAAGACGGTTCGCAAAATTTCAATCGCACTTTCGAATATCGAGGAGGACACCCAAATGCAATTAGATTTATTTTATCTTAATCGTGTTAAACAGCATAAGCTTGGTTATGTGATGGATGGTATTCGTGGCAAATATGGTTCAGATGCCATTCTGCGTGCGGTTTCTTACACAAAGGCAGGAACTTCAAGACACCGTAGCAAGCTAGTTGGAGGCCACAAGGCATACTAATGAGAAATGCACAAACAAAAGAGGAACAATGACTAAACACTGCCACATCCTGTGACTAATGTCGCATCATCTAAAATGGTTTGCATTTGTACGATGCGAATGCTCTCGGATGCCTTGAAAGCCCGACAAGCGCTAAGAATCTGACCTGGAGGCTACGAGAAAAAAAGTAGCTACTTTGAGTTTCTCAAAGTAGCTTTTCACAAGATCCTCTAGAGGCCGATTCAAGGTGAAAACTGGCAAGGTGCTAAGAATTAGACATAAGAAGAAAGAAGTGATTAGAATTGATACGTGACCGCGGAGCAATAAAGTGGACAGCAATGATGCTGCCAGAACATGTGAAAATACTTAGGGATTGGGCGGAAGAAGATACGTATGAGCAAAAGCCAGACCTTGATGAACAGCAAATTGAAGAAATGAATGGTATTCTTTGTCAGGCAATGGAGGAGGGGAGAGAGATGATTATTACACATTATGAAAACAAACATCACAAACTTCTCCTTGGTACTGTTCATCACTATGATGTTCTGCAGGGGCGATTGCATATAATCGATAAATTTGGAGAAGTTCACTATATTCCTATAAACATGTTAGTCGACCTGCGCTTTTCCGATTAAACTCCTCGTAAACATCGGCTGAAATGATCTTAATTGAATGTGTTATTCTTATAAAATGAATTGAAACAAAACTGGAATGAAAAGGATGAATAGCTATGACAAACAGTGCGAAACAAAGAAAAATTATCTTAGATTTAGCTGTTACTTTAGATGGTTTTATTGAAGGGAAAAATGGAGAAGTTGATTGGTGCATTATGGACGATGAAATGGGATTCACTGATTTCTTAAATCAAATTGATACTATTTTATATGGTAGAAAAAGCTACGAAATGTGGGGACAGTATATCCCCGAAAATGAGGCCACCGCAACTGAAAGAAAAATGTGGGAATTGGTTCATAGTAAAGAGAAGTATGTGTTTTCAAGAACACAAACAGAGACTGATCATCAAGCAATATTCATAAATGACCATATTTTATTAGAAGAAGTTAATAAGTTAAAGGGGAAGCCTGGAAAAGACATATGGTTATATGGGGGAGCAAGTCTCATTACAACTTTTATCGATTTAGGGCTTATTGATGAATTTAGGTTGTCGATTCATCCTGTTGTTTTGGGAGAAGGAAAACCGTTGTTTATCGATTTAAAACAGAGGATAAATCTAAAAACGATGAATACGAGAACATTCTCCTCTGGAGTTGTACAAATTATCTATCAATGGGACGGTCAATAATATAGGTTGCATAAGCATCTGTTAGATAGAAGGAATTTCACGCTTGAGAGTAGAAGAAGAATAGCATAAGGTAATGAAAAGGAGAAATTATAATGTTTGTATACCACATTGACGACGAACTTTCCTTGAAGCTAACAGAGTTAAGCGATGCTGAGCGGATTTTTGAGTTAACCGAAAACTCAAGAGCCTACTTAAGAGAATGGTTACCATGGCTTGATATGACAAGAAAAGTGGAAGACACGAAGGCCTATATTGACTCATGTCGGAAAAGCTATGCAGAAAATAAAGGGCTACATACGGCTATCATCTATAAAAATGAAATTGTTGGGGTAGCAAGTTTTAACGAAATTGATTGGAATAATAAAATTGCCTATATTGGCTACTGGCTTGGTCAGGAATACCAAGGGAATGGAATCATGACTAGGGTAGCAAAAGCCTTAACAGACTATGCTTTTACCCATTTAAAGCTAAATCGAGTTGAAATCCGTGCAGCTGTTGAAAATGATAAAAGTAGATCGATTCCAGAGAGACTAGGATTTACGAACGAAGGCACAATTAGACAACATGAATGGCTCTATGATCACTATGTAGACCATGTTGTATATGGCATGCTTGCAAAGGATTGGAAAACAGAAAGTAACGAAAAATAGTAAAGGAGCCCTCTTGGCTCCTCTTACATATCTTTTTCCATATGAAAAAATCGGTATGTCATCACAAGTCCTATGAAGAATAAACATAGAGCGAAATACGCAGGTAAAAGATGGATAAACGTTGTATAGCCAATGGCGAAATGAATCCAAATTCCTGCAAAAAACGCAGGTATACCTCCAATTAATAACGTCCACCAGACCCATTTATTCCCTTGTTGAAATCCCCAAAGCGAAATGGTTAACACTAACAATCCAACACTAAGAAGGGCGCTTCCGAATCCAGCACGATCGTGAGCAATAACAGAAATCAATTTATCATTAAAGGTATCAAGCATCTCCGGTGGCATACAAATGTATAAAATGTCAGTAGATACAAACACATTTGTGATTCCAATAAACGAAATGACAATGCCTCCTAACACGAAAGAAAAGCCAAGAATGATAAGCGCTAATTGTCCGATTAAACTATGTTCCCATACCTGATGGTTACGCCTGTTTAGGGATGTTGGAGTCCCTTTGAGATGCTTTGTTTTACGAAAACCAATTAGATAAATTGGTAATAAAATAAGCCAAAAAACCAGGTGTAGCCAATCAAAATATCCGTATCCAATAAATAAGAAAATACCTAAAAATCCAAGGATTGCACCCAGATCAATCGATTGTTTCGCCCAAAGAATCTGCTTCCGAACCCCGTATCGTGCTAACGCCATATAGACGATTCCACCAGAAATCATCGTCCCAGCCAGTGTCATCCTATCATGTGCCATGAAATATAGAATCCGTTCATTAAATAAAAGAATATCTTCTCGTTGCATCCCTAGAAATTGTTCATCATACGGTAGAATGATCGTCGTCAAGCTAAAAAGAAGCGCAATGACCCCGCCGATGAGGATGGATAATCCAAAGAGCCAATACCAAAACCATCCTGGATGTAGTGGGGGGTCTGGCTGCAATTGATGCAAAAGAGATTCAGTAATTCGTTTCGTAAGACCTGGGCCTGAAAAAACATAACCCTCTGAAAGCAACACAAGTTTTGCACCAGCATCTAATAATGCTAAAGCATCGGCTGGTTCATAGATGCCACCAGTTGTAATTATAGGGAGGGTAAATCCATGAGTCTTTAAGTAGTGAATTGAATCTAGCAAGTCTCTCAAGTGACGATCATCTGAAATCCCTAATGGCTCATCTATGACAATTCCTGAAAAGGTAGACTGGATATGTGATAGTGACAATTCCCTTACATGATTGACTGGAACAGAGAAATATACAGGGTGGGTAGTATTTATAGGGAAATTTGGATTAGACGTGACAAACGCAGTCACGTAGGGTTTTAATCTAGTGATGACAAGCTGTTGATCTGCAATTGAACCATCCAATCTTGCCCAAATGGGTTGTTTGGGCTTCCACTTTTTTAGCTTTTGAATTGTTTTCTCCAATCCGATAGATTCATAGTCTGTAGAGAACTCGATTTGTTGTTTATGCCAATCTACTTTTGGAAGCGAAGGATTCATGATTGGTTCTTTCGTCACTGGACCAATTTCAATAAACCCAAATCCGAGATTTGAGAAAGCTTTTGATCCACTTAAAAGGGGATCGATTTTACCAGAAAGACCAACTGGATTTTCATAAATCACATGTTGGATTTCCTTTTTTATAAGTTCGGAAGACTCTTCTCTACCAAGAAAATGAATAAGGCGGTGTCCTTCTGGTATGGATGCAATTATGTTCATTCCCCTGTGAATAAACTCCCGAGATTGATAAGAAGTAAGATGACGTAATATAGGTTTGAAGAGTAATTGATACGACCAATCAGGCATATCTTGTTCCCCCATAAAAAGGCTTTTACCCATATTGTACCATAAAGTGTTAACTCATTCGGTGGGGGATTACTGCCGTGTTAATCCGAAAACATGAACTAAGCTATCCCCTCAATGAGAAAACCGAATGCATAGGGCATTCGGTATAAGCTTAGGTTATTCTTTAGGTGCACGCACAACTGATTCGAAATTCCCTTTATGGGAACCATCGCAAAATGGTTTCTTATTCGATAGACCGCATCGGCATAATGAAAAGGTTTGTTTTGTAGTGAACGTATTACCTTCCGTATCCACTAAATCAACGTCACCAGTAATCCTTAATGAACCATTGTCATTTACTTTAATCGTAACTTTTGACACCGTAACAAATACCTCCCTTAGAGTGTAGTCTTATTATTCATGATAAGGTAATATTTACCAGAATACAAACATGATAAAGTGTTTAATTATTGTAATGATATGTAGAAGCAAGCGAGATATGTTAGAATATCATAAAACAAAAGAAAGAGGAGAACGAAATGAACATAACATTTACGGAGCGTGCAATTGAAAAACTAAACTTAAACATACATAATCAAGATAAACAGTTAAAATTAAAATATGAAACAGATGGTTGTGGCTGTGTAATGAGCGGGGTAACTGCATTATGGCTTGTAGATTCAGGGGATGAGGATGATCTAACTCTAGAAACGAATTATCAGCCTATACTCGTAGAAAAATCAAAAATGGTGTTCTTAGACGAAGAGATGACCATTGATTTTATTGAGACAGCCAATTGTTATATGTTAAAGAGTCCGAACCAAATTCTGAATCCACGTTTACGATTAGTAGAAATGAGTGGTGCACATGAGTTCCAAGCTTAAAACGATACGAAATATTGCGGAAGATAAAACATGGGTTTCCTTTTTACATGACAATCATCCGTATAGTCTTTTGCATTGGTCCATCGCAGGGGTAAATCATGATCAAAAAGATGTTTGGTTACTTCAGGATGAGGTGAGTTTTGAGGTTCAGGAATTTGAAACGATAGAACTCGCATTATCTTGGATTGATGAGAATTTAACAGAAATTACAGATGTACTAGGGTAGGGACTGATCATTCAGTCCCTTTCAGACTGTTGACAAACGCTCGCATACTTCGTTGCTTGCCTCACTCGTCCGCTCATGAAGACAACTTCTATTCGCGTCTTCAATCAGCTGCGCGCCTCGTCTGCCAAGCGTTTTCAAGCCAGTCTGAGAAAGTGAATCTTACGAGTGCTTCCTATAAAAATGAGTGTAGTTGTCTACAAGATGTAAGGGACTGATCGTTCAGTCCCCTACATATTCTTTCATAAAGTCATCAATTACTTTTTCATAGGCTTCCTTGTTATCAGCAAAGGAATAAGCATGCTTTCCTTTTTCGGCAATCAGCATTTGTTTAGGCCCATCCTTCATGTTATAGAGCTCGATTGTCATTTCAGGCAAAATATAATCATCCTTTGCACTATGGATAAATAAAACGGGACTTTTAATATTTTGAATGACAGAAACTGGAGAAACATCTTTAATACTATATCCATCTCGAAGTTTTAAAAATAGATTCGCAAAGGGGAGGACAAGTGGAGCAGGAATTCGATAATCCACTTTTAATAAATATTTCAATTGGGCTTCAAAGTCAGAAAATGGACAATCTACAATATAAAAATCAGCTCCATCCTCAATCATCCCAGCGTAAAGCAGGGTTGTCACAGCACCCATTGATTCTCCGTGAATACCGAGTGTACAATCATCTCCATACTTTTCCTTAATCCAGGAAACGACCGATGCAAGATCAAATTTTTCGTAATGACCGTAACTTGTAGTTTTTCCACCAGTTTCTCCATGTCTGCGATGGTCATATAAAAGAACATTCCAACCGCGTTCTAAGAAAAGCTTCATGTATTTAATGGAATTCAGTTTGTTTTGAGTCACACCGTGTGAAATGATAATGAATCTGTTTTTATCCGTACCTTTCACCAGCCATCCTTTAATCGTATATCCGAAATTGGAGTGAATGGATACGTCCTCTTTTTGAAGGGCGTGGACCTCATCTAAAGTCAGACGGCCTTCTTTTGTTTCACGTTCAAGAATTTCATCATCTGTTTTCTTCTTCATAAACATTACAATATTTGTAAAAACCATTCCAATGGTAACCGTGTAGCCAATTAAAATTCCGAGGAAGATAAAAATTTTTTTCATTCGTTTCATGAAAAACACTCCTTCCAAACATTCCGATTAGTGTGCTTCCTATATTATATCCTTTTTTAATCCAATCACCATCATTTACCTACGACTTAAGGCTTAGGTAAAGATAAATCTCTGGCTCATTATACTTCTTCCGATAAGTGGATATGATTAATTTATACAAAAATACTAAATTTTACCTATTAGGGAAAGAGGAGATGAGATGTGAAGATATTGAAATTTATTGTACGAAGGAAAATCATGATTTCATTATTGATTTTTCTAGTAGCAGTCGTTGGAAGCTATTCATTAGTAAAAGTAGATAAAGAGCTAATGCCACCTGTGAAACTAGATGGAGCCTATGTTGAAATTTATGCGGGTGAGATGGCAGCCGTTGAAGTGGAAAGAACGATAACAACTCCTCTTGAGCAGCGTATTTTAGCAATAGAAGGTGTTGAGGAAATTGATTCAACCACGAATATCGGTAGAACTGCTCTGGCTTTAAGCTTTGAAGCTGGAAGAGGAGAAGAAATATATAAAGAGGTTGAAGCGATTGTTGCATCTGCTAAATCTGAGTATCCAGGAGTTACAGATGTTGCATCAGGTCAATATGGTGGAAGTCAAAGCTACGAATTTTTTATGGATATTTCAGGTGGGACAATGGAAGAAATGTCTGCATTTGCAAAAGATATTTTAGAACCAAGACTAGAAGCCTTACCTGAAGTCAGGGACGTATCACTTGTAGGTGTTGAGGAACAAGAGGTTGCGATCAATGTAGAACGTGAAAAAATACGTGAGCATCATCTAACGATTACAGAAGTAATTGCAGCAATCCAGGAGTCTAGTAGTGAGGCGACAATTGGTGAATTACAGAGTGAAAAGGATTCGCCTTCCTTGAGATGGAATGCGAAGATCGATAATGTAACAGATGTCGAGAATATTTCAATCCCAACGCAAGAAGGATCTATATTGTTAAAGGAAATTGCAGATATCACGATAAAGCCTCTTGAAAACCACTCATTTGTATGGAAAAACGGTTCACAGGACTTTATTTTGGTCCAGGTTGGTCGCGTTTCGAATGTAACCCAAATTGAGATGGCGAAAGCAGTACTGGCAGAAGTCGAGAAAATAAAAAATGAAAATTTAGTAAAGGGTTATGAATTAAACGAGGTAGTAGCCCAAGCCGATTATGTGAGTGAATCGATTGATGGTGTGAAGGACAATATTTTAATCGGTGGAGTCATTGCGATAGTTATTTTATTACTCTTTTTACGAAACATGAGGGCGACTTTTATTATTGGTTTATCCATTCCCTCATCTGTGCTATTGACCTTTATCGTAATGTGGTTATTTGATTATAGTTTTAATATGCTAACACTACTTGGACTCGGGTTAGGGATTGGAATGATGGTAGATTCTTCGATTGTCATCCTAGAAGCCATCTATAAAAAGAAAGAACAAGGATTTGAAAAATTTGACGCGGTTATCAAAGGGACAAAAGAAGTTGCATCTGCTGTTATTGCATCGATGCTGACAACAATTGTTGTTTTTCTGCCGATTGGTTTAATCGGTGGTGAGATGGGCAAATTTGTCATTATGCTCTCGGCTGTAGTGGCCATTACGTTAATCAGTTCAGTTGTGATTGCATTCACACTGATCCCAACACTTTCCGAGAATTTTTTAAGGCTTAGAAAAACAACGAAATCAAAAAAAGAACCGCTCTTAATGAATGGTTATCGAAATCTTGTGGCTTGGGTCATTAAAAAGAAACGAAACAGCTTTGCCGTTATCTCTTTGTTTCTATTGATGCTTGTCGGTTCCCTGTTTCTTGTAACTAAAGTACCAATGACAATTATGCCTGATATGTTAAATCGCTATGCAGAACTTGCAGTAGAGCTAGAACCAGGACTTTCGATTGAAGAAAAACAGAGTATGATTAATGAAATAAATGAAAGACTACAAGAAGTTCAGGATGTAGAGACCAATTACGTAATGGACAATGGAAACATGGCTTACATTATTATAAATATGACGAAAGGGGATCAAATAACGCTTGAACAAAAGGAAGTAAATGAAAATATACTAGATACAATAAGAGAAATGCAGAAGGAACACCCTGTTTTAGGTGTGCAAAGTGTTATGGAAGGCGGGGGAGGATATCCCGTTCAAGTCAATATTAAAGGAGAAGATTTTGATCAACTTCAAGAAATTTCAACCCAATTTATAGATGAGCTTAACAAAATAGAAGGTATTTCAGCGATTTCTAGTACAAATGCAAGAACGTCTGAAGAACAACAAGTTATTTTAAAGGAAAAAGAAATAGAAAAGGCAGGCTTGCATCCTGCACAAATCAAACAGTTTATGGAGGAATCCTTTATTCAAATGCCAGTTGGTTCGTTGCAAAATCAGGGAGAAACCATTCCTGTAAGGCTTAGTTGGACCAAAATACCAGCATCAAAAGAAGATTTACTCGAGATGAAATTGAATGTAAACGGTGAGGAAAAGCCACTTTCTACTTATATAGAACTGAAGAGTGTTCAATCCCCCAACGAAATCATTCACTCGAATGGAGAGAGACTTGTTACCATTTCTGCGGATATTAAAGATCGTGATCTTGGTGCAGTAAATCGTGACATTCAAAAAGCAATGAATGGATTCGAAGTGCCAACCGGGTATACTCTCTCAACAGGAGGTGATTTAGAGCAGCAACAGGAACTCATGATGGAGATGTTGTTTGTGTTTGCCATAGCGATCTTCCTAGTTTATATGGTCATGGCTATTCAATTTAATCATCTTGGTCATCCATTGATTGTCATGTCTGTCATTCCAATCACCATCATTGGGATTATTTTGGGATTATTTATCACTCAAATGGAATTAAACCTCATATCGGGAATGGGAATTATCATGTTAGTGGGTATTGTACTAAATAACGCAATACTGCTCGTTGACAGAACAAATCAGCTCAGGAAGGAAGGATACTCGGTTGAAGAGGCGCTAATCGGAGCGGGAATTGATCGAATTCGCCCGATCTTTATGACAACATTAACGACAGTTGGTGGGATGCTTCCGTTAGCTCTTGAATCAGGAGCATCTGGAAATTATCAGGCACCAATGGCCACAGTTATCATCTCAGGACTTACATTTGCAACCCTTATTACATTATTGTTAATTCCAGCAGTTTATCGGTTGTTTTCTCGGACAGTTACAACCCGTAAAGTGAGAAAGGAGGCAGAAGCAAAAGCTGGGATTAAGGTAGAAACCGTTCCTAAAATCTAAAAACATCCCCTGGTACTTAGTTGTACCAGGGGATGTTTTATTGCTCTGAATTTTGGCGGTTTGTCGGGTGTACGGCTTTTTCCATTTCTTCTGCAGCCATTGTATTATTTGTCGTGTCGGCATTCGGTTTCCCTTTTTGGGAACGACCTTTGTCACGTTTCGCCAATGGTAACAACTCCATTTCCTATAGGATGTTCAAAAAGTCACCAAAAAAGCTACGATTATTTGTGGACTCGTTCTCTTACGGCTCTCGCGTATTAATTGTACACGCTTCAATCCTTAAGTCTCAAGTTCGATACCTTTCTTACTTCAGATTTGTCGACTTTCTGAACCCTATGTATTATTTCATGGATAGGATGTGGAGTTAGTAAACGGATTATTCAGACTGTAACCGATAATATTTACTTTCAATCGGCCGAGAAAGATGTGGCTTGATTACATCCAAAGCCTTCACAAGTTTTGAAAGGTCCACGCCTGTTGGAATTCCCATTTTCTCAAGCATATACACGACATCTTCCGTAGCAACATTCCCAGTTGCGCCAGGAGCAAATGGACAACCACCTAATCCTCCTGCAGAAGTGTCAAAGCGGTCAATCCCAGCCTGAAGAACTGCGACTATATTCGCAAGAGCCATGCCACGGGTATCGTGGAAATGAGCTGTCAAAAGCACGTTCGGCAGTTCTTTTTTCAGCTTTGAAAAAAGGGAGAAGACCTCTTTGGGATTAGCCTTTCCAATTGTATCCGCCACACTTAATTCATCGACTCCATACTGAACAAAACTTGAACATAGATTTAGCACGGCCTCTTCATCCACTTTACCCTCATAGGGACAGTAAAATGAGGTGGAGATACAGGCACGTACAAAGTATTCTCTTGCTTTTAATTCTTTTATGAGGGGCTTTAGTTCTTTCAAGCTTTCAGATGTTGATTTATTGATATTTTTTCGATTGAAGGTATCACTCACCCCAACAAACACTGCAACAGCTTTACAATTTGTTTTATACAGTCTTTCAATTCCTTTACGATTTGGAGCTAGAACAATATTTCGTGTTCCATCAAGACAAGTAGTGAGGATTGTTTCTGCATCCTTCATTTGTGGGACCCACTTTGGCGAAACAAATGAGGTTAGTTCCATTTCTTGCAGGCCCGCCTGTTTTAATTTTTGAATAAAATTAATTTTAGTTTCCGTTGGAATAAGACTCTTTTCGTTTTGTAACCCGTCCCTTGGCCCTACTTCAATAATCGTGACCTGTTCAGGTAATTGCATGGACAGCCCTCCAGTAAAACATTTTGTTATTCTTATTCTATTTGAATTATTTTGCGAAAAGCAAGAATAATAGGAATTTGGACAAATTAAGAGGTATTTCGTAAAATTCATCGAAATATATATGGTAGTGAATACATAATAACTGTACGTAAGGAGATGTAAGAATGGGGAATGAAGTTGTTATTGTAAGCGCTGTCAGAACAGCGATTGGTAGTTTCGGAGGGAGTTTGCAATCTGTTTCGGCTCCTGAATTAGGAGCTGTGGTCATTAAAGGTGCTTTAGAAAAGGCTGGAGTGGATCCAACACTTGTAGATGAAGTTATCATGGGGAATGTTTTACAAGCTGGAGTTGGCCAAAATCCTGCTAGACAGGCTGCCATAAAAGCTGGACTGCAACAAGAAACTCCTGCTATGACGATTAATAAGGTGTGTGGTTCAGGATTAAAAACAGTGCACTTAGCCACTCAAGCTATTTTAGCTGGTGATGCTCATGTTGTAGTGGCTGGTGGAATGGAGAACATGAGTCAGGCACCTTATCTATTAAAAGGTGCGCGTAATGGATTTAAAATGGGTGATCAAAAGCTAATTGATAGTATGATTTCTGATGGATTATGGTGTGCTTTCAATGATTACCATATGGGAGTAACAGCTGAAAATCTATGTGATAAATATGAGATTACAAGACAAGAGCAGGATCGTTTTTCAGCCCGCAGTCAGGAGAGGGCAATTGCTGCCATAAAAGCTGGAAGGTTTAAGGAAGAAATTGTTCCTGTTGAAATTCCGCAACGTAAAAAAGAAAGCATTGTCTTTGATACAGATGAATACCCTAAAGAAGGCACGACTGTTGAAAAATTAGGTACTTTACGTCCTGCATTTAAGAAGGATGGATCCGTAACAGCAGGTAATGCTTCTGGTATTAATGATGGTGCTGCTGCATTCGTAGTAATGAGCAAAAAAATGGCGGATGAGCTAGGTATAAAAGGTTTAGTGACCATTAAAGCAAATGCGAGTGCAGGGGTAGATCCAAGTATTATGGGGATTGGACCAGTTACTGCCGTGAAGAAGGCGATGGAAAAGAGCGGTTTAACAGTAAATGATATGAATTTAATTGAGGCGAATGAAGCATTCGCTGCTCAATCAATTGCAGTTGACCGTGAACTTCATTTTAACCATGATATTTTAAATGTAAATGGTGGAGCCATAGCTTTAGGACACCCAATCGGGGCAAGTGGCGCGAGAATTCTTGTCACACTTATACATGAATTAAAGCGTCGGAAGGACCGTTACGGCTTAGCTACCCTATGTATTGGTGGGGGGCAAGGTGTGGCGACAATTGTTGAAAATATTGAATAGTGGGGTGTGCAGATGAAACCAATATATTCTTCGTTTCAGGAAGCTGTGAAGGAAATTAAGGACGGCTCAACGATTATGGTTGGTGGATTTGGTTTATGTGGAATCCCAGAAAACTTAATCTTAGCATTAGCTGAGTCTGGAATAAAAAACCTAACCGTTATTTCAAATAATTGCGGGATTGATGATTGGGGACTTGGCTTGCTTTTACAAAACAAACAGATTTCTAAAATGATAGGTTCATATGTTGGGGAAAATAAGGAATTTGAACGACAAGCCTTATCTGGAGAGCTTGAAGTTGAACTTGTGCCACAGGGAACATTGGCTGAAAAAATTCGCGCAGGAGGAGCTGGGATTCCAGCATTTTACACACCTGCAGGAGTTGGAACACCTATAGCTGAAGGTAAAGAAACCCGTGTGTTTAACGGAAAAGAATATGTGCTAGAAGAAGCATTTGTTGCTGACTTTAGTCTTGTTCGTGCCCAAAAAGCTGATAAGATGGGGAACTTAATCTATAACAAGACGGCACGTAATTTTAATCCGATTATAGCAACAGCGGGGAAAGTGACAATTGCTGAAGTTGAGGAGTTATATGAAATCGGCGAATTAGACCCAAATATGATTCATACACCGAGTATCTACGTACAAGGATTGATTGTAGGTAAACAACAGAAACGAATTGAGCGGCTAACATTAGCAAAATAGGAGGGAGAGGCTTATGACAA
The DNA here is from genome assembly GCF_964021195.1 of Bacillus nitroreducens. Taxonomy (NCBI): domain Bacteria; kingdom Bacillati; phylum Bacillota; class Bacilli; order Caryophanales; family Bacillaceae; genus Bacillus; species Bacillus nitroreducens. The sequence continues at coordinate 2,630,782 of NZ_CAXHYI020000003.1, forward strand.
ATACGAGAGAAAAGATTGCGAAGCGGGCTGAAAAGGAAATTCAAAATGGCTTTTATGTGAATCTTGGAATTGGTATGCCTACCCTTGTTGCAAACTATATATCTTCTAATAAACAAGTCGTTCTCCAGTCTGAGAATGGGTTACTAGGGATTGGACCCTATCCAACTGAAGCAGATGTAGACCCTGATTTGATCAATGCTGGGAAAGAAACAGTTACGGCCATTCCAGGTGCTGCTTACTTTGATAGTTCTGAATCATTCGGGATGATTCGTGGTGGACATATCAATATAGCTATACTCGGTGGAATGGAAGTTTCAGAGACAGGTGACCTTGCCAACTGGATGATTCCAGGAAAAATGATTAAAGGAATGGGGGGAGCCATGGACCTAGTACATGGTGCACAGAAAATCATTGTGATTATGGACCATGTCAATAAAAAAGGGCAAGCAAAAATTTTAAAAACATGTACGCTTCCTCTAACTGGAAAAGGGGTAGTGAATCGAATTATTACGGATCGAGCTGTCATTGATGTGGAAAAGAATGGTTTAAAATTAATAGAAGTGGCAAAAGGCTTTACCATTGAAGATATAAAAAACTCAACAGAGCCAGCCCTATTAATTGAGGATGACGTTGTTTTAGATGCATACTAAAGTATCTTATGGCGAATGACTAAATGCGCGGTTATTCGCCTTTTTATCCCTATAGACACCGCAGTATATTTTACTTTATGCTATAATATTGTAGCAAATGGTTTATGTATGGAGGGAATACTATGGCTAAAAAGAAACAAAAGCCATCTGTTAAAAAGCAGAAAGAGGAAAAGGTAAGCCTCGGAGATTTATTGAATGAGGATATTGTTTCAAAACTGAAGCATACACAACAGCAGCTAAAGGCCCAAGAACAAAAGAAACAAGAAGAAGAGCTTGAAAGGCAAAGAGAAGAACGAAGACAACGTGAAAAAAATAAGTCATTTGAGGAGCTTTTAAGCGAAAGCGACCTTAAATGGTCTGATTTCAAATAATGTAATCCCCCACAGGCAATTTGTGGGGGATTTTGTTGTTTAAATATATGGACATACAGTCCTAACTGTTTTATTTACTTGTTCTCATTCGAATTTATTATTTTTAGCACGAGAACATTCCTTTATCTATGCTGAGCGTAAACAGAAGCTTTTGTAAGTTCACGTATTTTTTGAATTTGTTGGTTTGTTAATGGTTTTGAATTAACAGCTTCCACATTTTTTTCTATTTGTTGAACGCTGCTTGCACCTGTTACAACAGAAGCAACGGCTTCTTCGTAAAGACAATATTGCAGTGCAATTTCAGTTAATGAACGTTCAGGCGCAACTTCCGATTTAATAGTAGAGATGGCTACTTGTAGTTCCTTAAATGAATAATCCAGATATCCATTTTGTTTGATACCTAAGCTAGCATCCTCTATCGGACGATTTGTAAGTAGACCTTTTGCCACTGGTCCTCGTGTCACAACACTTACCTTATGTTCTTTTAAAAAGGAAAATACTTCCTCCTCAGGACGTCGATCTAATATACTGTACTGCATCATGACGCTTACGATAGAGGAATTTTTCACAAATTCTCGTATAACGTTCGGGCGGATGGAGGAGATTCCATAATAACGGATCACACCTTCCTGTTTTAATTCCTCGAATGCTTCAATCGTCTCATCGATATTATCCTCAATTGTTCCTCCGTGAAGTTGGTAGAGATCAATATAGTCAGTTTGCAAGCGTCTTAGACTATCTTTAACAGCAGATTTTATGTATTTTTTTGATGGGTCCCAGGACCAACCTTCTTTTCCTTTTTCGAAACGGTTCCCTACTTTTGTGGCTAGAATGATATCTTGTCTTTTTTGCTTGATGGCTTTTCCAACAAATTCTTCATTTAGTCCTTGGTCATATAAATCGGCCGTATCCAAATAATTAATTCCCATATCAACCGCCGCATCAATAATTTGCAGCGCCTTTTTTTCTTCTGATCCGAACGACATACAACCTAATCCAATTTTACTTACAAATAAATCTGAAGTGCCGATTCTTCTTTTATCCATGCAATCCCCTCCAATTCAAGTCCTTACTAGTTCTAGTTACATTCTAGCCTTTTCATGTATGAACCACAAATGATATGTAGTTGTGTAAGCAATGCCTTTGTGATAAAAAAATTTATTGGTAAATATGTAAAGCGCCCTTGACATTCGGATGAATGTAAAGTAAGCTTTACTTACAAATGAATGTAAAGGCAGCTTTACAAAAAAGGTGAGGTAATGATGAAAAACCGAATCAAAGACTTACGCAAAGCCAGGAAGATGACACAAGAGGAATTAGCAATAAAGGTAGGCGTTTCGAGACAATCAATTATTGCAATCGAATCTGGAAAATATAACCCATCACTCGAACTGGCATACAACATTTCCAAAGTATTTAATTGCATTATCGAAGAGGTCTTTATATTTGAAGAAAGGGGAGAGGAATAATGGAGGTACAAATAGCTGGAATGATTGGTTTATATGGAGGCGCTGTACTCGGTATATTAGGCTGGTGGTTTGGACGACGTATGGCTAAAAAACAGCGTGGGTTGGATGAACTGCATGAACATATATGGCAAAAGGCTCGAGCTATTTCTTGGTTCTTTACACTTGCATCACTCTATGTTTTATTTTCTTTAATCATGTTTGGAATTGAACTCAATGCAGCGATGGTTCTGGGTGTCATTATGATGGTTCATCTGGCAAGTTGGGCGATCACAGGTGTGATTATGTCTATCAATATGAATATGTCAGAACCATTGAAACCTTCTAGGGTTAAATTAGGAATTTCCATTGTGGCAGTGTCCCTTATTCTCTTTACAGTCTTATCAATCATCACTGACAACTGGTTATTTCTGCTTGCTAGCATACCACCAAATATCATTGGGATAATTAGTGCCTTAACTCCTGCAAGAAGCGCTGAGGATTAAGTTTGGGGTTGTTCAATCACAATAAGGAGGTGAAACGAATGTCACAAGAGGCTAAAAAGTTAATACCAGGATTAGGTACAATTGTAAAAATTCAACCCGATGAGGTTAGTTTTCAAATAGACCACCAAGCGGACTCAACTGCAACAACACTGCCTGAACTAGTAGCAGATTTTAACAAGCTATTAGCGAAGCTTCAAGAAGCGGGTATTATGAAAAAGCAATAACCTATTGAATGCCAGGGACAATACCCTGGCTTTTTATTTATCGTTGCTTGCATTCTTCCCCTGGTTAATCCATTCCTGAACCGTTTCAAATGAGCGGCTGTAATCTTTAAGTATTGTACGAATTTCCCATGCCTTTCCCACCATTACCACCCGATTTTCACCTATCACAATTTTCATCATAATCCCCCACAGTATGAAATTTAGAAAGAAAACTATGCTAAAATGTATGAGGTACTTAGATTTCGTAGAACAAGGAGCTGGAATTGATGGATCATTTACGAGAAAAGACAATAAGTAGAGAAGTTGTTTTTGAAGGGAGAATCATTGATTTACATATAGAAGAGGTAGAATTACCGAATGGACATACTAGTAAAAGAGAGCTCATAAAGCATCCAGGTGCTGTTGCAGTTCTAGCGTTGACAGATGAAAATAAACTTGTAATGGTACAACAATATCGAAAAGCCTTAGATAAGGTCATTGTAGAAATTCCTGCAGGCAAGCTAGAAAAAGGAGAGCAGCCTGAGGTAACAGCCAAAAGGGAATTAGAAGAAGAAACGGGTTATGCTTGTGAAACACTAACCCCATTAATTTCTTTTTATACTTCACCAGGCTTTGCAGATGAACTTGTTCATGTTTATATTGCTAAAGGATTAAAAAAACTTGAAAACCCCGCAGAGCTTGATGAGGATGAATTTGTAGATGTTTTGGAGATTTCTTTAGGGGAAGCCCAAGAATACATCAAAGAAAAGAAAATTTATGATGCAAAAACGGCTTATGCTGTTCAGTACTTGCAATTACAACAAGCTTTAGGAGAATAAGCTGCGATGAATAATTATTATGTAGACCTACATATCCATATTGGAAGAACAAATTCAGGCAAACCAGTAAAAATTACTGGTGCCAAGACTCTTACGATTGAGAATATCCTTCAGGAATCAACTGAGATTAAAGGAATGGACATGATTGGTGTAATCGATTGTCATGTTCCAGAAGTGATTGGTGAGCTTGAGAGATTGATTCACATTGGAGAGGTCTATCCCTATGAAGAAGGGGGATTACGGTTTAAAAATGTTACACTGATTTTGGGAAGTGAACTCGAAATTTATGATGACAATTGTAAAGGCCCAATTCATGTTCTAGCCTTTATGCCAACGATTGAAAAAATGAAGATTTTCTCCACTTGGCTATCTAAAAGAATGAAAAATATTACCTTAAGTTCACAACGAATTTACGTTAGCGGAAGGGAATTGCAAGAAAAGGTTAGAGAATTGAATGGGATTTTCATACCTGCTCATGTTTTTACACCATATAAAAGTATGTATGGTCGTGGTGTGAAACAGTCGCTAACAGAAGTTTTCGATAAAACACTCATCGATGCGATTGAACTTGGTTTAAGCTCGAATACGGATATGGCAGACCAGATTAAGGAGTTACACTCTTTCACTTTTGTTTCTAATTCAGATGCCCATTCATTGCCGAAAATTGCAAGAGAGTATCAAATCATCAAAATGCAGGAACCTACATTTGAAGAGCTTCGCCTCGCGCTCCATCAAAAAGATGGAAGAGAGGTTGTTTCGAATTTCGGGTTGGACCCATTATTGGGAAAATATCATAAAACGACCTGTGAAAAATGTCTAACAATTATTGAGGATGTAACGGTAGAAGTCTGTCCCAATTGTAGCCATAAAGGTTTTGTAAAAGGTGTATATGATCGATTACAGGAGTTAAAAACAAGTGACGAGACCAATCCAAATCGGCCACCATACGTCCATCAGGTACCACTAGAATTTATTCCAGGCCTAGGACCGAAAACCTTACAAAAACTGAGAGATTATTTTAAAACAGAGATGGCTATCCTTCACGAAGTACCAGAAGATGAGCTAAGAAGGGTAGTTAAGGGCCCTATTGTGGATATAATCATTCAAGCCCGAAATGGAAAACTTCGCTTTCAATCAGGTGGTGGAGGAAAATACGGTAAAGTAGACTCCGAATAAGGTGTTTGCAAAATATATATACTAAATCATGAATCATATGCTAGCCTATCAAATTTTATCTAATTTGATAGGCTTTTGTGCGCTTGGCAGCGCATCGGACTAACAGGTGAAAGTCCTGAACACACCGTAGTGGCGGAAGTGTATAGCTGACAAGTAGTGCATTGCCGTGAGGCAATGTGCAGAGGACTTGAAGGCAAAACCTGGAACAGGTGACAATCTAACCATGTTGGCTGGCAGAGTCGGATAACCCTGCAAAAGAAGGGAGTGTCCAAAGCCACAAGAGGGCTCTGTTAGTTAAGAGGACTGGATTCAGGTGAAAGCCCGATGTCGTGACCCAAGGAGGTCTCATCGTTTCCGAAATACGGTAACCCTTATTCAAGTCCGTGATGGATAAGATAAGATTATGAATGGTGAGAAGTCAGAGCAGGGGATAGTAGTGAAGAAGCTTACCGGAAAGGTCGCAATGGTGAGTGACTTAATACAAGTTATTAAGAGGAGCCTTAACCCAAAAGGTAGGGACTCTATGCGAAGCCCGTCTGTCCATGGAAGAAAAAAACCGAGTTATCTTAGAATACGTCATGTCCATACAGAAACCGATAGGACAAATCCATAGAATCGGGGTCGAACAGAAGGGTAGACCGTATGGGGGCGCAGTACTTTGTGGACCTGTTGATATTGCGGAAATTGGGCTAGTCAATCATCAGACTGAAAGGAAAGATACGGAACATGAACGGAAAAGAAGGCAAACAAGGTTTTCGTGAGGGAGTAAGGATTCCACAAAAGAGAAAGTGGTATAGTCTTATAGATAAAATATGGGCAATGCCAAACATGGAGGAAGCCTTTAAAGAGGTTAAAAGAAATCGAGGTGCCGCAGGGATAGATGGAGTAACAATTAAGGCTTTTGAATTTGGTGTGGAGGATAATGTACAAATCCTTCAACGTGAATTACGAGATAAGACATATAAGCCGAGACCAGTGAAACGAGTATATATTCCAAAGGCTGATGGTTCAAAAAGACCTCTAGGTATCCCAACCGTGAGAGACCGAATAGTACAGGCTTCTGTACGCAGAATAATAGAGCCAATCTTTGAAGCTAAATTTCTTGATTGTAGTTTTGGTTTTCGACCGAACCGAAGTGCACATATGGCATTGGATAAAATCCGAAAGGATTTATTGGATGGTTATGTGTATGTAATTGATGCAGACCTAAAATCATACTTCGACACAATTCCACATGACAAACTAATGTCACTGGTTAGAGAAGAAATAGTGGATGGAAGTGTCATTGGACTACTTGAGAGTTTCCTCCAAGCAGGAATCATGGAAGGTGGAAGTTTCCACTTAAATGAAAAAGGTACTCCGCAAGGTGGTGTTATTAGTCCGCTTCTTGCGAACATATACTTGCATCCGTTAGATGAATTAATGACGGAGCGTGGACATCGCATTACGAGATATGCAGACGACTTCGTCATCTGTTGTAAATCACAAAAGGGTGCAGAAAGAGTACTTAAATCCGTTACTCGATTTCTTGAACAAAAACTCGGTTTAACTGTACATCCTGAAAAGACTAAGATTGTTGATAATATGAAAGAATCCTTTGTATTCTTAGGATATGAATTTAAACAAGGTTATTGGGTTAAGCCGTCAGAAAAATCGATAAAGAAATTTAAGAATAAGGTAAAGGAAATTACAAAGCGAAATCAAACAATAAACATGGAGAAGCTAATTAAAGAGAAACTTAATCCATACCTGCGTGGCTGGGCTAACTACTTCGGATACTGGCATTCCAAGACTCTATTTACGGAGTTTGACAAGTGGATTCGGAGGAGACTACGGTCCGTTCAATTGAGGAGCTGGCGAAAGATAAGAAAATTGCACAGAGAACTACGAAGAAGAAAGTGGAAAGGAGAACTTCCACAGTTGCGCATGTATGCTTGGAGAAGTTCTATGTCTACCCCAGTGCATGTAGCACTTCCAAATGAATGGTTTAAAGAAATTGGTCTCATATCTTTAGTGGATATTTACAATGAACATCATCCCCAACGGGGATAATCATGGAGGAGCCGTATGCGATGACCCGCACGTACGGATCTGTGAGAGGCGCATGAATAAATTCATGCGCCTACTCTATTTAGTGGAAAAAAAATAGTTGTATGATGGAAATAATGATAGAGTTTTAATAGGTCGACAAAAGTACAATAATAGAAGAAATAGAAGGCAAGTTTGGTGTGGAGGGTAAATATGAAATTGTGGAGAAAGATGTCTAAAATCGAGCATAACAATTGGAGAAAAGGAGCAATACTTGGTTTCTATACTTTTCTGATCCTATTGTTCACGAATTATATTTATTTTTTCTTGTCTGGAAGTGAGCCTTTATCTTCGTTCGTCATTTTTTGGAGCGGATTAATAGTAGCTTTTGGATACGAGTTATTACTAAATCTAAGATCTAAGTTGAAATCTGAAAAAAAGGAGTAACCCAGATACCCAATAAGTAATCAGTATATATCATATAAATGGACAATTATACATAATCCATTCTTATACCTGGTGCGAAAGTTAAGTGAGCCCGTTTGAAACGGGGCTGGAATGCTTTTGCCTTTTTGCAGTTTGCTAGAAATAGTTTTTCACAAGTTGTCATAGAAGTCTATTTGTCCTCATAGAATCTATTAGAAGATTAATAGGAGGTAACAATAGATGAGAAAGCAACGGCCATATAAAGCGATTGTCATTAGTCATTTTCGTGAACATTCATCTATATATTTGTTTATTTCTGTACTATTCCTGATGGGGGTAATCTTTGGGGCGATTGTTGTAAACAGTCTAAATCCAATTCAGAAAGAAGATCTCTTTTTCTACTTAAGTCGTTTTTTTGGAGAAGTTTCTGAAGGAACCTATGCACACTCAACCGATATGTTTAAACAAAGCCTTCTTCATAACCTTAAATATGTAGGACTTATATGGATATTAGGAATATCTATTATTGGTCTGCCAATTATCTTAATCCTACTTTTTCTAAAAGGGGTCGTCGTTGGATTTACGGTTGGCTTTCTCGTTAATCAAATGGGCTGGAGTGGTTTTCTCTTATCATTTGTTTCCGTACTTCCTCAAAACCTGTTAATTATCCCAACATTTATTGTCGTTGGGACAGTTGCAGTCGCATTCTCACTGAAAATGATCCGTCAGCAATTTATGAAAAGAATGAATGAACCAATCTTACAATTATTAACACGATATTCACTTTTGATGGTAGTGGTTAGTTTTGTAATCCTTACCGCATCTGCAGTGGAGGCATTCGCTTCACCTGTTCTGATGAAAGGAATTATAGAAGTTGTGAATAAGTGATAATATCTATAAAATAATAATAATTATAATTAAATAATAATTATTTATTGTTATTTATAATGATTTTATTTTGACAGGGCCCCTTCTTCTGGTATAATAATGAGGTAACGGCGAGGGAGGGAAAGTTTTACATGGAAAATCGGATCGATCGTATAAAGAAACAATTACATTCGTCTAGCTATAAGCTAACCCCACAACGAGAGGCAACCGTTAGGGTACTGCTTGAACATGAAGAAGATCATTTAAGTGCCGAAGACGTTTACCTCCTTGTAAAAGAAAAGTCGCCAGAAATCGGCTTAGCAACTGTATATCGGACACTTGAATTACTGACCGAATTAAAGATTGTTGATAAAATAAATTTCGGAGACGGTGTCTCAAGATACGACCTTCGCCAAGAAGGTGCAGCACATTTCCATCATCACCTTGTATGTATTGAATGTGGTGCAGTCGATGAAATTCAAGAGGACCTTTTAGAAGACGTTGAAAAAATCGTTGAAAAGAATTGGAATTTTATTATTAAAGACCATCGTTTAACTTTCCACGGTATTTGTCATCGTTGTCATGAGAAAAAAGTAAAAGAAGACGAAACTAATAATCTCTAATTAACCGCCCTTTTTCTTTTAAGAAAAGGGTTTTTTTATTTTCATAAGGTACTAGTTAAGAAAATGAAATCGAAGAAAATGGGATAAGCATGTATAAAACCAAGTAAATTTGGCATATCTTCTAATATGAATAGTAACGCTAAAAAGGCGTTGCCATATAGGAGGATAACGGATGAGACAATGGTTTCGAACTGTATACGATACAGTAAAGGTTTTTGTTTTGTTTACTGGATGCACGATTTTATTTTACTATGGTATTATATGGGTTAATGAGGAATATCAAAACTATCATAAGTATGATGAGCCAGAAGGTTCTTCAGTTAAAGCTTCCTCTATGATTGAAGAAAAGGAGACAGGTCTGTTAGACAGATTACTGTTTTTTTACCGAAATGGGGAGTAGAGACCAGTGGAAGACCAAGTAAAGGACTACCTGCATTATTTAGTTGTTGAACGAAGATTAGCAGCCAATACGGTGAATTCTTATGAAAGAGACTTAAGGAAATATTTTCATTACGTTACAAAGGTGGAAAAAATTTCATCTTTCAATGATGTAAATCGTATTCAAGTGATTCATTTTTTAAAGCATTTAAAAGAACAAGGAAATTCATCTCGAACTTTAGCAAGACATATCGCGTCCATTCGTTCTTTTCATAAATTTTTGTTTCGAGAAAAAGTAACGGATCATGATCCGACAGAACAAATTGAAACGCCACAAGCAGAACGCACTTTACCAAAAGTATTAAACATCTCAGAAGTTGAAGCTCTTTTGGATGCCCCCAAGTTGGATAATCCGCTTGGAATCCGTGATAAGGCAATGTTGGAGCTTTTATATGCGACAGGACTTCGCGTAAGTGAACTAATAAACTTAAATTTAGCGGATATTCATTTATCAATGGGATTTATTAGATGTATTGGGAAAGGGAATAAGGAACGAATTGTTCCACTTGGTAGTGTTGCGACGAAGGCGTTGACTCGCTATTTAGAAGATGGACGTGGTCAATTGGTAAAAGGGAAGAAAACAGATGCCATTTTTGTCAATCATCATGGCAACAGGTTGACCAGGCAAGGATTCTGGAAGAATTTGAAGAAGATTGCAAAAGAGGCTCATATTGAAAAAGAGCTAACACCACATACCCTTCGTCACTCTTTTGCGACACATCTGTTGGAAAATGGTGCGGACCTACGTGCTGTACAGGAAATGCTTGGCCATGCAGATATTTCAACAACTCAAATATATACGCACGTAACAAAAACCCGACTGAAAGATGTGTATAAAACTTACCATCCAAGAGCGTAATGTTATTAGTAGATTGCTAGACTTAAACTGTCTAGCTTTTTTCGTCAAATAATAGTAACAAATAATAAAAAGTTTACCTAAAATCTTGTATTCTACTTGAATATCTTTCTCATGAAATTTATACTAATTTGGGTTGTCAGACTTCTGACGAATACCTATATTGGAATTATTGAGTAAGTTAAACCGAGTAGGGGAATATAAATTTTAGAATATATTGGGAGGTAACATCATGTCTAGTTATACATACAAACGCATTTTCTTAATTGTTATGGACTCAGTAGGAATCGGAGAGGCACCTGATGCGAAAAAATTTGGTGATGAAGGTTCAGATACTTTAGGACATATAGCTGAAAAAATGAATGGTCTACATATGCCAAACATGGCGAAACTTGGTTTAAGCAATATCCGAGAGATTCGAGGAATTCCTGTTCAAGAAAAACCTCTTGCTTATTATACAAAAATGCAAGAGGCATCAAATGGCAAAGATACAATGACAGGACATTGGGAAATAATGGGTCTTCATATAGAAACACCATTTAAGGTTTTCCCAGAAGGATTTCCGAAAGAATTGCTAGATGAAATCGAAAAAAGGACGGGTCGTGGAATTCTAGGTAATAAACCAGCATCAGGCACAGAAATTCTTGATGAACTTGGCGAAGAACATATGAAGACAGGAAAATTAATTATCTACACTTCCGCAGATTCAGTTTTACAAATTGCAGCACATGAGGATATTGTCCCTATTGATGAACAATACAAGATATGTGAAATTGCCCGTGAATTGACACTTGATGAAAAGTATATGGTAGGACGTGTCATTGCTCGCCCATTTGTTGGTGAGCCAGGTAATTTCACAAGAACGGCAAACCGTCATGACTATGCCCTAAAGCCATTTGAGCGAACAGTCATGAATGAGTTAAGCGATAGTGGGTTTGATGTGCTTGCCATTGGAAAGATATCCGATATTTACGATGGAGAAGGGGTTACACAAACGCTTCGGACTAAGTCTAATATGGATGGAATGGATAAATTAGTTCAGACGTTGGAGATGGATTTCACGGGTTTAAGCTTCTTAAATCTTGTTGATTTTGATGCTTTGTTTGGACATCGTAGAGACCCAGAAGGCTACGGTAAAGCACTAGAGGAGTACGATGCGCGTCTGCCAGAAGTGTTTGAAAGACTTAAGGATGACGATTTATTAATCATAACAGCCGATCATGGAAATGACCCTACACATACTGGAACAGATCATACGCGTGAATATGTACCATTATTAGTGTATAACAAAAAAATGAACGGCGGTAAGGAATTGCCATTACGGTCTACTTTTGCAGATGTAGGTGCAACGGTTGCGGACAATTTTAATGTAACCTTGCCAAAACATGGAAAAAGCTTTCTTGCTGAAATTCATGATGGAGAATAAGTATTATAAAAAGGTGAGGAAAAAGGTGATAAACAATGAGAATGGTTGATTTAATTGAAAAAAAACGTGATGGAATTGAATTAACAGCAGAAGAAATTTCGTTTCTGGTTAGTGGTTATACAAAAGGTGAAATCCCTGATTATCAAATGAGTGCTTTTTCAATGGCTGTTTATTTTAAAGGGATGACCAAACAGGAGCAAGCTGATTTTACAATGGCAATGGTAAACTCTGGTGATACAATAGAACTTTCAGACATTGAAGGAATTAAGGTTGACAAGCATAGTACAGGTGGTGTTGGTGATACGACAACATTGGTATTAGCACCTCTGGTTGCATCTGTTGGCGTACCAGTTGCAAAAATGTCAGGACGAGGGCTTGGACACACTGGTGGAACAATTGATAAGCTTGAATCGGTTTCAGGTTTCCATGTTGAAATTGATAATGAGGAATTTATCCGTCTAGTCAATCAAAATAAGGTTGCAGTAATTGGACAGAGCGGTAATCTAACACCTGCAGATAAAAAACTTTATGCATTAAGAGATGTTACAGCAACTGTTAACAGTATTCCGCTAATTGCCAGTTCCATTATGAGTAAGAAAATTGCAGCAGGCGCAGATGCGATTTGTTTAGATGTAAAAACAGGTGCGGGTGCTTTTATGAAAGATTTAGACGATGCAAAAGAATTGGCTAGGACAATGGTTGATATTGGTAATAATGTAGGAAGAAATACAATGGCCATTATTTCCGATATGAGTCAGCCACTTGGATATGCAATCGGAAATGCCCTTGAAGTAAAAGAGGCAATAGATACATTAAAAGGACAAGGACCAGCAGACCTTGAGGAATTGTGCCTCGTTTTGGGCAGTCAAATGGTATTGCTTGCCAAGAAAGCTAGCTCACTTGAGGAAGCACGAGGAATGCTAGAAGAATCCATTAAAAGTGGCAAAGCATTAGAAACATTTAAAACCTTTCTAGCTTCACAAGGTGGGGATGCTTCTGTTGTGGACTCGCCTGAAAAGCTTCCAAAAGCAAAATATGAGTTCGAATTTGAGGCGGAAACTGATGGATATGTATCAGAAATTGTCGCAGATAGTATTGGCACCGCAGCGATGCTTCTTGGAGCAGGAAGAGCTACGAAGGAATCGACCATTGATCTTGCTGTCGGACTTGTCCTTCGTAAAAAAATTGGTGACAAAGTTTCAAAAGGAGATAGTCTTGTAACAATCTATAGTAATTTTGAGGACGTCCAAAACATTAAAAAGAAACTATCTGAGAGCATTACAATTTCAAAAAATCCAGTTACACCACCCACACTAATCATTGATAAAATCTCATAACGACAATCCGAGGATTAATTAATCCTCGGATTTTTTTGTTTATTTGATGCCTAATTCTAGTCCTAGCGTCTCAAGTCATAGACGATTCCCTACGGAGGACAGATTACGCCTTCTGTCAGCGACCGTCATATGCTTGTCGACGATCAACGAGCGCCTAGAACTTTTCGATGTATATTTTTCATTTTGTTGGAAAAAATGGGAAGGTATAAAGAATGGAGGGTTTGGAGATGAAACGCTTTATAAGTCTGTTACTTTCAACAATCATGATTTTTACTTTTAGCCCTTTCGCTTCTGCGCAGGAATCAACTGTTGACCTAGCGAATAATGCAAAATCTGCAATACTCATTGAACGTGATACAGGGGAGATTCTTTACGAAAAAAATAGTGATGAAAAGCTTCCCCCAGCAAGCATGACAAAAATCATGACAATGCTGTTAATCATGGAAGCCCTTGATAAAGGTAGTATCACCTATTCTGAGAAAGTTAGAACTAGTGAACACGCCGCATCAATGGGAGGGTCACAAATTTTCCTTGAGCCAGGAGAAGAAATGACAGTCGAAGAAATGTTAAAAGGAATTGCAATCGGTTCTGGTAATGATGCATCTGTTGCCATGGCAGAAAAAATAGCAGGTTCAGAAGAAGCTTTCGTTGAAATGATGAATGAAAAGGCAAAAGAATTAGGTCTTAAAAATACATTGTTTCAAAATCCAACTGGCCTTCCTGCGGAAAATCATTATAGCTCTGCCCACGATATGGCTATCATGTCAAAGGAATTGCTAAAATACGAGGAAATTACCAAATTTACAGGTCAGTATGAAGATTATTTACGAGAAAACTCCGATAATAAATTTTGGCTTGTGAATACGAATCGCCTTGTTAGATTTTACCCTGGCGTAGATGGATTAAAAACAGGTTTTACTACTGAAGCGAAATATTGTTTGACAGCGACTGCTGAAAAAGATGATATGCGTTTAATATCCGTTGTCTTTGGAGCACCAACGCCGAAGGAACGAAATGCACAAGTAACGAAAATGCTAGACTATGGATTTAGTCAGTATAAAACACACCCTTTATTTGAACGCAACCAGGAAGTTGCTGAGGCAAAGGTAAGCAAGGGTAGTGAGAAGAAAATAAAACTTGTTACATCAGAACCTATTTCACTCTTAACAAAAAAGGGTGAAAAAATCGATGATGTACAAAAAGAAATAGTAGTGGATGAAAAGCTTAAAGCTCCGATTAAGAAAGGTGACGCAATCGGAAAGCTAGTTATAAAAAAGGACGGTAAAGTACTTAGTGAAAGTTCACTTGTAGCAGCCCAGGATATTGATGCTGCAAGCTGGTGGAAACTATTTAAGAGAACAATTGGATCATTTAATAAGACTCCATAATTTTGTTTTTTAGTTTTGGGTGTCTAGCTCCAGGTTTCAACGGCTTTTGATGTTGTTAGGAAATGATAAAGCCTAACACCGCACGAAGAGACATAGTGCATTTTCAAGGAAGAAGTGGCAGATTTTAGTAGATGTTCAATGTTCAAGCTACTTACGCATTTGTGAATATGTCTACTTTTTTTGCCGAATGAACACTAGTTTTGTCATCAAGAAGGATTCTTTTAAATGAATAGCGAAAAGACTCACTATACGATTTAAAGGAGGCATAGTAAAGTGAGTCTTGGAATTGAACTTGAAGTAAAACATAATGTGTTATGCATTCGACTTACTGGTGAGCTAGACCATCACACAGCTGAAGAATTACGTTTGAAGGTAACTGATATTATTGAAAGTAAACCAATTAATCACATCTTATTGAATCTTGAAAAGCTTACATTTATGGATAGCTCAGGATTAGGTGTTATTTTAGGAAGATACAAGCAAATTAAGAATCTTGGTGGAGAAATGGTCGTATGTTCGATTTCTTCACAGGTAGAACGTTTATTTGAAATGTCTGGACTTTTCAAAATCATTCGATTAGAGCGTAATGAGTCTTTTGCGCTTCAGTCATTGGGGGTGGCGTAATGAAAAATGAGATGCACCTTCAATTTTCTGCACTAAGCCAAAATGAATCATTTGCTCGTGTTGCTGTAGCATCATTTATTACACAACTTGATCCAACCTTAGATGAACTTACTGAAATTAAGACAGTTGTGTCTGAGGCCGTAACAAACTCAATTATTCATGGATATGAAAGTGATCCTAGTGGGATTGTTTATATTTCATGCAAAATTGAAGACAGTACTGTATACATCACGATAAGAGATGAAGGAATTGGAATTGACAATCTTGAGGAAGCAAGGCAACCATTGTTTACAACAAAACCTGAGCTAGAGCGTTCAGGGATGGGCTTTACTATTATGGAAAATTTCATGGATGAGTTTGAGATAGAAACAGGTTCAGCAAGAGGTACAACACTACGGCTTACAAAGCATTTATCAAAGAGCAAAGCGTTATGCAATTAAGGAGACTTGCCAATGGATGTGGAGGTCAAGAACAATAAAACTGAAACGTATTTAAAAGACAGTGAAGTTAAGAACTTAATCAAACTCAGCCAAGAGGGACGACAGGACGCACGTGATCTAATTGTTCAGAAGAATATGAGGTTAGTTTGGTCAGTTGTACAACGATTTTTAAATCGTGGGTATGAACCAGACGATTTGTTTCAAATCGGCTGCATTGGACTTTTGAAGTCAGTTGATAAATTTGACTTATCCTATGACGTGAAATTTTCGACTTATGCAGTGCCAATGATAATAGGTGAAATCCAGCGTTTCATACGTGATGATGGAACAGTCAAGGTGAGTAGGTCATTGAAGGAGACTGGAAATAAAATTCGGAAAGCCAAGGATGAGTTATCTAAGCAGTTCGGTAGGGTTCCGACAATTGTCGAAATAGCTGAGTACTTGGAAATTACTCCAGAAGATGTTGTATTAGCTCAAGAGGCTAGTCGTGCACCTTCATCAATTCATGAAACGGTATATGAAAATGATGGCGATCCGATCACCTTGCTGGATCAAATAGCTGACAATAATGAAACGAAGTGGTTTGATAAAATTGCTCTGAAAGAAGCCATACGCGAACTTGATGAGCGAGAGAGATTAATCGTTTTCCTTCGCTATTATAAGGACCAAACACAATCGGAAGTCGCAACGAGACTTGGTATATCTCAAGTACAAGTTTCAAGGCTTGAGAAAAAAATCTTGCAACAAATGAAAGACCGAATGGACGTATAATCCATTCGGTCTTTTTACGTCTTCTAACAATATTCTAGCATGAAGCAGCAAAGGAACAGCCAATTTTTCAATAAACAAAGTGTAACTTTGTTCAATTAGTAGCTTTTTTGCATTCGAATATTTCGTCGTGGTAATTATTGGAGTTTGACCTGCTATCGCATTAGATATTTTAGATTTAACATACTACATATATAAGGAAAACAATGTGTAGGGTGTGAAAGTGATGGAAAAAACAATCTATGTTCGCATGCGCCATCGCGTACAGGTACAACCCAATGCAACCGTAAAAATCGGAGAACTTATTCAAATAAGTGCGGAGGAACAAATCTCAAGTGAAATTAAAAATATGGTCATTCACCAGGTTAGTAAAAAAGATAAGAATATAGTGATCATTGACATCATGAAAGTCATTGAGCAAATTAGAAGACTTTTTCCAAATTTGGATATTCAAACCGTCGGGCCAGCACAAACAATCATTGAAGTGGCAATTAAGAAAAAGCGGTTTGCACCTGCTTTTTTTGTAGCAGTTTGGTTTTTATTATTTGTAGGTGCAGCACTTACGATGATGAATTTTCATGAGGATGTGTCTATGAGAGATGTTCATCTTCGCATTTATACCATGATTACTGGTGATGAAGTTCCGCAACCGTTACTCTTTCAGATTCCATACTCGATTGGGTTAGGTTTAGGAATGATTTTGTTTTTTAATCATTTCTTTCGTAAACGACTTAACGAAGAACCAAGTCCACTTGAAGTTGAGATGTTTAATTATCAACAGGATTTAGATAATTATTTAATTCTTACAGAAAACAAAGAAAGCATGAAACACATCGATGACAATTAAAGTCCTTTTCATTATTTTTATGGGTCTAGGAAGTGGACTGGCAGTAGGTGGCGGTTTTGTAGCTTTTTTAGCCGTCTTAGGGATTATACCGAGGCTAACCCAACTAACGAAAACAATGAAATACATTCGATTTTACGAATGGGGTGTCGTACTTGGTGCTGTATTTGGTGGCTGGTTTACTCTCAATGATCAGATTTTTCACTTGTGGGATTTTTTAGTAATCCCAGTAGGTTTAGCAAGTGGAATATTCATTGGAATGCTAGCAGCTGCTTTAACAGAAGTGCTGAATGTTTTTCCAATTTTAGCAAAACGAATTGGAATTGAAAGTAAAATTGTGATTCTTGTTATGGCGATTGTATTTGGGAAAATCGCAGGATCCCTATTCCAATGGATATACTTTGTAAAATAACTAAGTATAAGGAGTGAGCTTGAAGTGGCTACTAAAAAAAAGATAAAGGACGATTACAAAAATAGTATTAAAAAGTATCAACCAAAACCAAAATATTTCCTTAATTGCCTGAAAGCATTTCTTGTCGGAGGAGCTATATGTTGTTTGGGGCAAGGAATTCAAAATTTTTATATTTCAGTCCTTCATTTTTCTGAAAAAGATGCTGGAAATCCTACAGTTGCAACCCTGATCTTAATTTCTGCTTTATTAACAGGCTTTGGTTTGTACGATAAACTTGGACAATTTGCGGGTGCAGGCTCAGCAGTGCCTGTAACAGGGTTTGCAAATTCAATGACAAGTGCGGCGATGGAATATAAAAGCGAAGGAATCGTATTAGGAATTGCAACTAATATGTTTAAATTAGCAGGCAGTGTTATTGTTTTTGGAGCAGTGTCGGCTTATATTGTTGGGATTATTCGCTATTTCTTTAATCTTACAATTTCCTGAATGATCGCGAGGAGTGGACATAGATGAATCTAGTTGGAAAACAAACATGGGTGTTTCAGAATGATATTTATTTAAATTCAACAGGAACTGCAGTGGGTCCTAAAGAGGCTCTGGGTCCTTTAGGTACTACCTTTGATATAAAATATGACGACTTGCATTGTGGTGAAGATTCCTGGGAGTCCGCTGAAAGAAGATTAATGGTTGATTCAATAGAATCTTGCTTGAAAAAAGTGAATTTAACAAATGACGATATTGACTTGTTTTTAGCAGGTGACTTGTTAAATCAGAATGTCACGACTAATTATGCGGCTAGACATCATCAAATCCCATTATTATGTATGTTTGGTGCTTGTTCGACCTCGATGGAGACTCTTGCAGTAGGTTCAGCATTGGTTGATGGGGGGTTTGCTAACAGGATCTTAGCCTCAACAAGTAGTCATAATGCAACTGCAGAAAGACAATTCCGTTATCCTACCGAATATGGGGGACAAAAGCCAGGGACAGCAACTTTTACAGCAACTGGTGGTGGAACCGCGTTAGTTAGTAAAGATAAAGGTCCACTTCGCATTACTTCTGCAACAATTGGAAGAGTAGTGGATTTAGGAATGACAGATCCATTTGATCTCGGCTCTGCAATGGCACCTGCTGCTGCAGATACAATCACTCGTCATTTTAAAGATTTGAATATTAATCAAGACGAATATGATTTGATCGTTACGGGTGACCTATCAGGTGTAGGAAGTCCGATACTGAAGGAAATGGTTAAAGAAGAGGGATATGATTTAGGTAATATATATAATGATTGTGGGCTTATGCTCTATCATTCGGATCAAGAAGTATTTGCTGGTGGAAGTGGCTGTGCATGTTCAGCACTTGTAACGTATGGGCATATTGTGAAAGAACTCATAAGTGGCAATTTGAACAAGGTATTTGTTGTTGCAACAGGAGCACTTCTTAACCCGACTATGATACAACAAAAGGAAACAATTCCCACAATTGCACATGGTGTAGTTTTGGAACGAGTCCAAGGTGGTGAGTAGAGATGGAATATGTATGGGCTTTTCTAGTCGGTGGAGCCATTTGTGTGGTGGGGCAGTTGTTACTTGATTTTGCAAAATTAACTCCTGCCCATGTGATGAGTATTTTTGTTGTAGCAGGAACAATCTTAGATGGATTTAATTTATACGACAATTTAATTAGATTTGCAGGTGCGGGTGCAACTGTACCGATTACAAGTTTTGGCCATTCACTCCTTCACGGTGCAATGCAAAGTGCCAAGGAGCATGGGTTTATAGGAATTGGAATGGGAATTTTCGAATTGACCTCGGCAGGTATATCCTCAGCTATTTTGTTCTCTTTCTTAGTTGCGCTGATATTTAGAGTGAAAGGATAGAATATATGGGTGAACCTAGAAGAAGTGTGATTCTAGTAACAGATGGTGATGAATATGCCTTAAAAACATTGGAATATATTGCAAAAGAAGTTGGGGGACGATGTATCTCAAAATCTCAAGGTAATCCTACAACCTTAACGGGTGAGCAAATAGTGAAGTACATTTTGCAAACCCCCTACGATCCTGTGTTCGTGATGTTTGATGACAGTGGTTTATTAGGCAAAGGAAGGGGCGAACAT
Organism: Bacillus nitroreducens; assembly: GCF_964021195.1. Taxonomy (NCBI): domain Bacteria; kingdom Bacillati; phylum Bacillota; class Bacilli; order Caryophanales; family Bacillaceae; genus Bacillus; species Bacillus nitroreducens. Next base: position 2,650,567 of record NZ_CAXHYI020000003.1, read on the forward strand.
GCACTAAAGCATGTCGCAACCCATCCCAATATTAATGTGTTAGGTGTAATTGCAGTAGCTTCGAAAACTCATCAAACGGAATGGGCAAAAGTGGATGTAAGTATAGACCGAGATGGAAATTTAACGGAATACGGCGTCGATAAAAGCGGGATTAGAGAATATGATATCGGTCGGATCAACGGAGATACTGTGTATTGTTTAGATGAACTGGATGTTCCAATTATCGTAGGAATTGGAGATATCGGAAAAATGGCACGTAAGGATGATATAAAGGTGGGGGCACCCATTACAAGAAAAGCAGTGGATATAATTCTGGAAAGGAGTGGTTACGATCGGAAAGGAAACTAAAAACAACAAGACGCCAATCTCTCCTGATATAGACACAAATGATAAGTTTTTCGAGTCACGGATAGGTTTAGGAACCACAAATTTTGATATTGGGGTTAGAAAGTTCAAAATCCTAAAAAAACCAGTACACCTCTATTTTCTAAATGGGTTATGTGATACTGCATTTATTATTGAAATCATCGAAGAACTTGTAAATATTAATGACAATGAAACCAATCAAAATCAGGTATTTAGTGTTATTGAGAATCGCCTGGTTCATCAACAAGTAAGCAAAATTAAGAATTTAGATGAAGCCGTTGATACAATCCTTTCAGGACTCATCCTATTTTTAGTTGAAGGTGAAGAAACAGGACTTGTGATAGATGTCAGAAGTTATCCTGGAAGAACACCAGAAGAGCCTGATACAGAGAAAGTTATTCGTGGTGCACGTGACGGATATGTTGAAAATATCATTGTGAACTGTGCGTTAACCAGAAGAAGGATACGTGATGAAAGGCTTCGTCATGAAATTATGCAGGTTGGTGAAAGGTCAAAAACAGATATTTGTGTTTCCTATATTCAAGATGTGGCGAATCCAGAGTTAGTCAAGTTAATTAAAAATGAGCTAAGCAAGATTAAAGTGGACGGCTTAACAATGGCAGATAAAACCGTTGAAGAATTCCTAGTAAAACAGGGATATAATCCATACCCATTAGTAAGGTATACAGAGCGTCCAGATGTCGCAGCGACTCACTTGCTTGAAGGTCATGTCCTAATTATGGTTGATACCTCTCCAAGTGTAATCATTACACCAACTACAATTTTTCACCATGTCCAGCATGCTGAAGAATATCGACAAGCTCCAGCAGTTGGTACCTTGTTAAGGTGGACAAGGTTTATCGGTATATTAGGTTCGATTTTTCTCTTACCACTATGGTTTCTATTAGTATTAGAGCCAGACATGATTCCAAAGGCAATTGAATATATAGGTCCTAATGAGAAATCAAATATCCCTGTTGTTGTTCAAATCTTCTTAGCTGATATGGGGATAGAATTTTTAAGAATGGCGGCAATACATACGCCAACGCCATTATCAACCGCGATGGGTTTAATTGCAGCGGCATTAATTGGTCAAATTGCAATTGATGTTGGTTTATTCGGCCCTGAAGTCATACTTTATGTCGCAATTGCCGCAGTTGGTACATTTGCAACCCCAAGTTATGAATTGAGTGCGGCAAATAGGATCGCAAGATTATTTTTATTAGTTTTAGTGGCGATTTTTAAGGCACCAGGATTTATCATTGGTTGTACACTCTATGTCTTGTTATTAACAAGTATTAGGTCACTAAACACTCCGTACTTATGGCCGTTTTTACCGTTCAATGGAAAAGCATTACTACAGATTTTGTTGCGTAGTTCTGTACCAGGATCAAAGCTTAGACCAAGTATTGTACATCCTCAAAAACCTTTCAAACAATAGTTGCACCATATATTGCGTTTGTGTTAATCTTTTTTCATATAGCACAGCGTTAAGAAGAGAAAAAACAGCTGATGACTATTCGTTATCAGCTGTTTTTTTTCAAAAATAGGGGTAAGCAACTATGAGTGCCCTTTTACAGCTTTGATACGTACACTTTGAAGGAACGAGGGGAAAATTATGTTTTTGCATGGAACGAGTAAGGTAAATGAAAAAAACCACCTAGAAATCGGTGGGGTTGATACTGTAGAATTAGCGAAACAATATGGTACACCTTTATATGTGTATGATGTAGCACTTATCAGAGAGCGCGCAAGAGGCTTTCGCGAAACATTTGAGCGTTTAAATGTTTCAGCTCAGGTTGCATATGCAAGTAAAGCTTTCTCGACAATAGCAATGATACAGCTAGCAGAAGAGGAAGGGCTTTCTCTTGACGTCGTTTCTGGCGGAGAGTTATTTACAGCGTTACAAGCTGGTTTTCCATCGGAACGAATTCACTTCCACGGTAATAATAAAAGCTACGAAGAACTAGATATGGCCATTAAGAATAATGTTGGTTGTATTGTAGTTGATAACTTTTATGAATTATCATTGCTAGAGCAGGTTTGTATCGAAAATAAATCTACAGTCAAAATCTTATTACGCGTGACTCCAGGGGTTGAAGCCCACACCCATGATTATATTACGACTGGGCAAGAAGACTCGAAATTTGGATTCGGACTTGAAAATGGACAGGCTGACCAGGCTGTAGAGCAGGCACTTCATTCACAATTCGTAAACCTATTAGGGATTCATTCTCATATCGGTTCTCAAATATTTGAGACAACTGGTTTCTTGGTTGCTGCTCAAAAAATGTTTGGTAAACTTAAAGAATGGAAGGAACGTTTCGGATTTGCTCCAAAAGTATTAAACTTAGGTGGGGGATTTGGGATCCGCTACACGGAGGAAGATAAACCACTACCAGCTTCAAAATACGTCGAGGCAATTATTGGAGAAGTCAAGAATCTCGCAGACGAACTTTCGATGGATATTCCAGAAATCTGGATTGAGCCAGGAAGATCGATTGTAGGGGATGCAGGAACAACCATCTATTCGGTTGGATCTCGTAAAGAAGTACCGAACATTCGCCAGTATCTAGCAATTGACGGGGGCATGACCGATAATATTAGACCTGCCTTATATCAAGCGAAATATGAAGCCGTATTAGCAAATCGAGTAGAAGATCCGGTCGAAGAGACTGTTTCAGTGGCTGGTAAATGCTGTGAATCTGGAGACATGCTCATATGGGATCTACCATTACCAAAAGCAAGCTCAGATGACCTGTTAGCCGTATTCTGTACGGGTGCATACGGGTACGCTATGGCTAATAATTACAACCGTATCCCAAGACCTGCAGTTGTATTTGTAGAGAATGGTGAGGCTCAGCTTGTGGTTCAACGAGAAAGTTATGAGGATCTTGTTAGATTAGATATTCCTCTAAAAACAAAGGTAGCAGAATAAATTTAGATGTAAAACCCACGAATAGGCATTCGTGGGTTTTGTTCGTTTGGATTATTTGAACAGATTCTTAATGGCGTCAATGAGACTGATAAAGAATTCTTTAAGTTTATCTAAGAAATTTTGGCCTTTATCAGATTCAAGAAAATTTGTAAGTTTATCCTTCGCTAGATTTAATTGTTCACCAACTTGGTTCCAATCTATATTTAGTTCCATTAATTTATTAAAAAGGTCCATTAATCGGTTAATATCATCATCCGTTAATGTGATGCCCAAATCCTTCGCGGCATTTGTAATAATGGTACGGAGTTCTTCATCGTTTTTTGGAGCTTTCTTTGCAATTTCATCTTTGATTTTTGCCATTAATGCCGCCGCATCTTCTGCACCGATCTTTTCACTTAATTTCGTGGTTTCAACCATTTCTTCGTTAGCAATCTGCTTAACTTCTTCAGGGATGACTTGATCAGAAGAAACTTCATAGGCTTTAATAATCCCTGTAAGTGCGGCTGTTCCAGAAACATTACCAGGACCAGTGACAAAAATATTTGCGTCTTTTACGCCAGCTGTTATTAATGCATTTGCGTACATTTCCTCTGTGATTAAGGTAATATGCTCTGTAATAGTTACATCTATTCCAGATCCTTTTTCGCCAATTGTAATCGAGGCAGAAGAAAGGGCCTTGTTCCCGATTCTAGCTTTCGGGATATAGCGACCAAGGTATTGATGTTCTTCTTCATTTGTGACAACGACAATCTGAGGATTCTCGGGTGCATTCATTTCTTTTAAGATTGTTTCTTTTTGAGTTTCAGTTAAGTCTTCACCTAGCGTAATAATTACATCTCCAGGCACTGCATCTGCAAAGCTCAGTGATGGAAAAATGAGTGAAAATGTGAGTGTTAAAGTAAGTATGTATTTATGTCTCAATGTAGTTTCCTCCTTTGTCATTCAAAAAAACAGGCTGTCCATCGTACCTATTATATCTTATTCTTTACCAAAATTATCTTTTAAGAATGTCATTTTTGAAAAACACTCCCTTTCAGGTTGGATTATTCAATCCATTTATAGTAAAATGAAACTCGTTCAATACATATGACGAAATAAAATAAGCGGAGGTTTCAAATGAAAAAAGCGAGCATTGCGTTTGAAAATGGAGAAAAAATCGTAATTGAGTTATATCCGAATGAAGCACCTGGGACTGTTGAGAATTTTGAAAAGCTTGCGAACGAAGGATTTTATAATGGTCTAACATTCCACCGTGTAATCCCTGGGTTCGTTGCTCAAGGCGGATGCCCGCATGGAACAGGAACTGGCGGTCCTGGATATACAATTAAATGTGAAACAGCAGGTAATCCACATAAGCACGTACCAGGTGCATTATCAATGGCACACGCTGGTAAAGATACTGGTGGAAGCCAATTTTTCATTGTTCATGAACCACAGCCTCATTTAGATGGTGTACATACAGTATTCGGGCAAGTAGTTGAAGGCATGGACTCTGTATATCGCATCCAACAAGGCGATGTAATGAAAGAAGTTAAAGTTTGGGAAGAATAAAATCATTTTATATCGCGCACTAGCATAGGCAAAAAATACGACACAATCTTTAAGAGTGGTCGCTAGGATAGAGAGCCAATGACATGCGGATAGAAACTCTGAAAATAAAGGCACAACAGTTCATTCTTGTTGTGTCTTTTTCTTTTATTGTCCTATAATATACCATGAGGTGAGACAAGATGGGTAAAGGTAAATGGACCGTGTTTTTTGTGCTCCTATTATTATCATTGGTATGGGGAATCATTTATTGGGTATTTATTGTGTAGAATAGGGAGCAACCGACTTTACATATATTGAATGGAAATGCTTATCATTCGACAAAATAATAGTATTGTATTATACTGTGTTAAATCGCTAATTGAATAATTGTTTCCTTCGGGGTTAGGTGAAATTCCTTACCGACGGTGATGAACGAGAGTTCTAAGCCCGTGACCCATTTTAATATCAACAATATGTTGATAGACTCTATGTCATAAAACACTTGTTTTATTTAAAATGGTGGACTTGGTGAGAATCCAAGGCCGACAGTTAAAGTCTGGATGGGAGAAGGATTAATGTACGGTATGTGAAAAAAAATGCTCGATATACCTCTTCTTTGTGTTGGGCAAAAATACATAATCTGTTACTTTAATTACATCGACCAAGACCCCAGTGTACCCTGGGGTCTTTTTTGTATAGGAAACGAAGATTGAACATTGTAAAAAAGAACATGATATATAGAAAGGAGTGGTACTTGTGAGAGATCAGGATTATATGAATTTAGCGATTAATGTAGCAAGAGCAGGCGTTGGTCAAACCACCCCAAACCCAGTAGTAGGAGCAGTTGTTGTGAACGATGGTCGCGTTGTAGGTATCGGGGCACATTTGAAGGCTGGTGAACCTCACGCAGAGGTCCATGCGATACGAATGGCTGGAGAAAACGCCAAACAAGCAACGGTTTATGTAACATTAGAGCCGTGTAGCCATCATGGTAAAACACCACCTTGTGCTGACCTATTGGTGAATAGCGGTGTGAAACGGGTTGTTATTGCAACAACTGATCCAAACCCACTGGTTGCTGGAAAAGGAATATCAAAATTAAAAGCAGCAGGTATCGAAGTGGAGGTAGGAGTCTGTAAGGGACAAGCAGATGCCTTAAACGCAGTTTTTTATCACTACTTAGATAAAAAACTCCCTTATGTCACGCTAAAATCAGCAACCACACTTGATGGAAAAATTGCAACAGTTAGTGGCGAAAGCAAATGGATTACAGGTGAGGCATCTAGAAATGATGTGCATTTATATCGTAGTATCCATGATGCTATTCTCGTCGGTGTAAATACTGTTTTAGTAGATAACCCAAGTTTAACAACTAGATTGCCGAATGGAACAGGAAAAAATCCGATTCGAATTATCTTGGACTCAACCCTTAGAACACCACTGGATTCGAAAGTAGTGAATGATGGTGAAGCTCAAACGTGGCTAATTGTGACAAACAAAGTCAATCAGGAAAAAATAAACGAATTCTCTGGGAAAAAAGGTGTTAGAGTCCTCCAATTAGAAGAGTCAAGCCTATCGATTAAATCAGTGCTTACACTCCTTGGGAGTGAGGGCATTTCCTCTGTTTTTGTTGAAGGGGGAGCAGAGGTTAATGGGAGTTTCTTAAAGGAAAAAGCAATTAATCAAGTGATTGTCTATCTTGCTCCGAAATTATTTGGAGGCAAGCTTGCACCAACAGCAATCGGTGGTGCAGGGATTGAGTTAATTGATGACGCACTGCAGTTAAGGATTAAATCAGTTGAACAACTCGGAGAAGATGTGAAAATTGTAGCCGAACCGAAATAGAGGTGAAAAAAATGTTTACAGGGATTGTAGAGGAAATCGGGAAAATCAAGGCAATTAATGGATCACAGGATTCAGTTGAAATGGTGATTCAAGCAAAAAAAATTCTCGAGGATGTGCACCTCGGTGATAGCATTTCGGTAAATGGGGTTTGTTTAACCGTAACGGAATTTACCTCAAATGGATTCACAGTCGATGTGATGCCTGAAACAGTACAATCAACGTCGTTACGCGATTTACAACAAAACTCACCTGTGAATCTTGAGAGAGCGATGTCCGCAGGAGGACGCTTCGGGGGGCATATCGTTTCTGGACATGTAGATGGTATTGGAAGAATTGTCCGCAAAACTCCAAAAGGGAACGCAGTCTATTATGAAATTGAAGTTCCAAACGAACTTGTTCAATATATGATCTATAAAGGATCAGTAGCTGTTGATGGAACAAGTTTAACAATTTTTGGACTTACAGAGACCACGTTTACTTTATCGCTTATACCCCATACACTATCTGAAACTATTTTACATGGAAAAGGTGTAGGTGACATTGTAAACATTGAATGCGATATGCTTGGTAAATACGTAAGTCAATTTTTACAACGTTCTTTTGAAGATAAAAAATCAATGAAATCATCTATAACATCAAGCTTCTTAGAAGAACATGGATTTAAATAAAGGGAGGGGGGACAGACATGTTTGATTCAATTGAAAATGCACTATCTGACCTTAAAGAAGGCAAAATCATTATTGTTTGTGATGACGAAAATCGTGAAAACGAAGGTGACTTTATTGCGATTGCTGAGAATGTTACACCTGAAGCTATTAATTTTATGATTACACACGGTCGCGGACTTGTTTGTACACCGATTACAAAATCACTAGCTGAAAAATTAGATCTTCAACCAATGGTTACGAAAAACACAGATCCACATGGAACTGCATTTACAGTTAGCGTTGACCATGAAACGACCACAACTGGAATTAGTGCATTTGAACGTGCTACAACGATAAGGGAGTTGTTAAATCCGAAATCAACAGCATCTAATTTCAAAAGACCAGGACATGTTTTTCCTTTGATTGCGAAAGATGGTGGAGTTCTTACTCGAGCAGGACATACAGAAGCGGCTGTTGACTTAGCATCGCTTTGTGGTGCTAAACCTGCAGGGGTAATTTGTGAAATTGTAAATGAAGATGGAACAATGGCTAGGGTACCAGACCTACAAAAAATCGCAGCTGAATTTAATTTGAAGCTAATAACGATAGAGCAACTCATTCGTTATCGAAAGCAAGTTGAACATCAAACATTAAAAGAATAGGCATGGAAACATTTTCGAAAATATACAATAAAACCGATAACATAGGAGGATTAAGATGAATAAAATTTATGAAGGACATTTAGTTGGTACAGGTTTAAGAATTGGAATTGTTGTAGCAAGATTTAATGAATTTATTACAGCGAAGCTATTGACTGGGGCTCTTGATGGTTTGAAACGACATGGTGTTGCTGATGAAGATGTTGAAATAGCATGGGTTCCAGGTGCTTTTGAAATACCTCTAATTGCCAAAAAAATGGCAGAATCAGACAAATATGATGCTGTCATTGCATTAGGTACCGTAATTCGCGGTTCTACTTCTCATTACGACTACGTATGTAACGAAGTAGCGAAAGGCTTGTCAAAAACAGCTCTTGATACAGGAAAACCTGTTATGTTTGGGGTTTTAACAACTGATACGATTGAACAAGCAATCGAAAGGGCTGGAACAAAGGCTGGAAACAAAGGATGGGATTCTGCGGTTTCGGCAATTGAAATGGCAAATTTATCTCGTTCATTTAATGCATAAGGCTCTTTTCTAAAAGATTATTGTTAATGGTGCCTTCACGAGAACGAATTTGAATAGAACTGGAAGGTTTTGGTTATAATTTAAATTTAAGGGTATTCCTAAAAGACACTGGAAAAAAGGGATGGAAAATGATACTCTTAATAAATGAATTAAGGTTTGTCCAATAGTAATTAAAAAATCTTGAACATATACTATTTGGAAAGTTTTTCGATAATGAGGGATTTATATGTTAATTCGTTATAAAAAGAATTATGAAAAAATCGCAATGGGGCTTCTTTCATTTATGCCGACTGAAAAGGACCTAAAGAACCTGCTAGCAACTATGAAGCAATATGAAGAGGATGATACACAGCAGCTATTCTTATGGAAAGAAGAAGATATTGTCGGAATTATCGGAACAACAATCCATGACGGGAATTCTGTGGAAATTCAACATATCTGTGTAAATCCATCCCATCGCTATCAAGGCATTGGTAAAAAGATGGTGAAGGCACTAAAAGAGCATTTTCCAGATCGTGAATTACAACCAAACGAACATACTGCAGCTTTCTTTGAGAAATGTGATTTTTCAGAGGATGAAAAATGTGAAGAGGGACAGTCATAAGACTGTCCTTTATTTATTTTTTCGTAATTTATGTTTTATTTCAATTTGTTTATGACGTTCAGCAATTGTCTCGCTTCTATCACGTAGTTTATGTTTATGAACTAATTGTTCATTCGATAAATCACTGGCCAATCCCCATGATTTTCCCGACAGAGAGGCGATGGATATACATGTGGCTTCTAATTTTTTATCTTGAAGTGGTAAGTTGATACTCTTATATGGTAAACCGTTTTTAATATCGAAATATTTCTTTTGTAATTCTTCGATCAACTGGTTCACCTGCAAACCTAGTTGGGCTAGTTCATTATGATGGTCTTTACATATAGATAAAGCACTTTTCATCATTCGTAGGGCGCCATTTGTGTTACCACGGCGGTGATGGTAAAGAGAGACGGCAATTTGAATTAATCCAACCCAGTATTGTTTTCTTTCAGTGACAGGTTCTTTCTTCCAGTGTTCTTCTAGTATCTCGTGACATTCAAAATAGTCACGATCACAGTGAAAGTGAATTAAATATTCAATATACGCTTGTGGATACAAGTGGCATAACCCCCTTCAATAACACTATGTATGAGTAGTTTACCATAATAATGCGGCATAGATAGGAAAAAATAAAGTGTTCGACCTGATGGACGAACACTTTATCTTCTAATTCATAGATGACTCGGTGCTTTAGCAAGCCAGGGAGGTCAAAAAACTGTAGTAAGAATAGTAAGGAGAAGCTTACTTTACACAGATATTTTGCGTGCTGGACTGCCCCGAAAATACAGCCAAATAGGCTCTTACTCATCTCGGTTTAGAACCAAGCAGCACCTACGATAATTAAAAGAATAAACAATACTACGATTAAAGCAAATCCGCCACCGAAGTTATATCCGCCACTCATTTAAATTCCTCCTTCATTTTCGTGATTACACAGTTATAGTATGACTTTTACTACTTCTTGTGTGGGCGTGTGTCCATACCTTTAGGATTTTTTTATAAAATTATTTTGGGACAAATAGCCAAAAACCAATTATGGCTTGAATGCCCATTATGTTCTATACTAATTAATGTGGTAAAATATAAGTGGATGTGCTCATTTAACCTGATAGAATGATACATCTATTTTTTTCTGGGTCTTTATAAGAACCCAATTAAAGGAATATGAAACTGCATGAAGGGTATTTTTGGTGAGATGAGCGTGGATTTACAATACAACGTAAAAATTGACTCTTTTGAAGGTCCATTAGACCTTCTTTTACATTTAATCAATCGTTTAGAAATTGATATTTATGACATTCCAGTAGCTGTCATTACAGAACAATACTTAATGTATATACATGCTATGAAGGAATTGCAATTGGATATTGCAAGCGAATATCTTGTTATGGCTGCCACTCTTTTAGCAATAAAGAGTAAAATGTTGCTTCCAAAACAAGAGGAAGAACTTTTAGACGAGGACTCCGAATTCGAATTTGAGGAGGACCCGCGCGAGGATTTAATGAATCGATTAATTGAATACCGCAAATATAAAAATGCTGCGGAAGATCTAAAACATTTAGAGGAAGAACGATCTCAATTGTTTACGAAGCCTCCAAGTGATTTAAGTGAGTTTACAAAGGATGAACCAGTTCAATATTCTTTGGATGTGAATATTTATGACATGCTTGGTGCCTTACAAAAGCTCCTGCGTAGAAAGAGATTACAAAAGCCGTTAGCTACAAAAATTACAAGGCAGGAAATTCCACTTGAAAATAGGATGAAAGAAATTTTGGATGAATTAAAAGGTTTCCGTGGAAAAAAGAAATTTACAGATCTATTTCCTTACCATGATAAAAATCATATTGTGGTTACATTTCTTGCACTTCTTGAATTAATGAGAAACAATGCAGTGCTAATTGAACAGCAAAATAATTTTTCGGAAATTTATATTTCGAGTATGGAAAGGGATAAGTAGGAAATGAATTTAAAAGAATGGAAAGCTGTAGTTGAGGGGCTTTTATTTGCTGCTGGTGATGAAGGTTTAACGTTAAAGCAGGTAGCACTCGTTTTAGAAATTGATGAGGCTACTGCTTTAGACATTATAAATGAGTTGAAGGCTGATTATGGACAATTAGAGCGAGGGATTAATATCGTTGAAGTGGCAGGGACATATCAGCTTACTACGAAAAAGGAACATGCCATTTATCTAAAAAAACTTGTTGAATCACCAACGACTACCTCACTGTCACAGGCTGCATTAGAAACATTGGCCATTATTGCATATCGACAGCCAATAACCCGTGCAGAAATTGAAGAAATTCGAGGGGTAAAGACGGAAAGACCCATTCAAACATTAATAGCGAAAGTATTAATTAAAGAAGTGGGACGTGTTGAAGGTACTGGACGAGCGATTTTGTATGGAACAACAAAGGAGTTCCTGGAGTATTTTGGGTTAAAAACATTGGAGGAACTGCCTCCACTACCTGAAAAAATCGATGAGGAATTTGTTGAGGAGGAAGCCGATCTCTTTTTTGAAAGATTTCAAGAAACGATAGAAGATTCGAAATAATTCACCTTAATCATGCCAACATATGGTAATATGGAGTTAGAAAAAATGGTGGCGAGTGAGGTGGAAATGTGTTAATTAAACAATGTAGTGGATTTGAGTTGGAAAAAACGTTAAAGAATACATTTGAGGATTTTTTTAACCAATCTGAAGTCACATATGTTGAAGATGGGGAAGAAAAGACATTCCAAGTCTTATACTTACGTTATTTTGAGGAACAAAGACAAACATTTACTCCTTTTTCCGAAGACCCAGTTTTTACAATTGATTCAAAAGAAGTTTGTTTCAGGGATCTTGTGGCTTTAGTTTGCTTGCTAAAGAACCCAGAGTATCAAAAGCGAAAACGGGTTTATATTAGTGATCAAAAACTATTTGAAGAACATTTTCAAGACTTTCAATTTGATAGATTGAAAGAAATTTTTACACACCTCCATCATAAAAAAAGCTTTGAAGTAACATCATCATTCATCACTCAAGTATAAAGACAAACCCCAATTGCATTAGTCAATTGGGGTTCATTTTATTTTTGGTTGTAGGATTACAATTTGGCGGATTTATTTCCTTCGTAGATTCCGCTAGTTTGATTAAATAATAGCATTCTTCTCTTGCCATATGATCAGCCATTAATGGGGTGAGGACACCTAATATTTCTTTATTTAATTGCATATCTTCCAATTCTTCTAAAAAACCTTTGAAAATCTTCATTTCTAATTCTACATCATTGTTAAATCGAGAGAGGGCTGGAAATTCATATTGACTCGTACGTAAAAAACCAACCATTTCTACGGCTTTTACATAAAAATCTTCCCATTCCTTGACGAATTTCTCGCTTTTTTTATATAAATCTTTTTCGACTCGATCTAGTTTAGAGACAATTCCACCTGCATGACCAGCTGCGTCTAAAAGCCAAATCAGGTGATGATGGAGGGCATGAGTTGGTGGGACATTTTTCCCTTCTACTAAAAAGCTAGACACCCGAAGCCATTCGTCTAATTCGTTGACCATATGATTAATAAAAGAAGGGGTCAGACTGATGTTAATCTCTCCCACCAATTGTGCTTTTATAATCTCTAATTTAAAAATTCTTAGTTCCCGAGCAGCATCTCTACCTTCGTTCATAATAGTAATGAATGCTTGAGTATTAGTAAACTGGTCTGTAGATTCAAGTAATTGATGGAACGTCATCTCAAAATGCTTTGCTTTTGCAATTCGTTCTTCTTCATTTGGAGCAAAAGAGTCATGTAAAAATTTACTATGGTCGGCAAGAATTTGCATCCAAAACTGAGTTTCAAATAAAGCTTCCTCATTAAACGTACGATTCACTGATAGATCCCCCTTAAAATAGGCTTTTGTCATGGTTTATATATGTATCTGTATGTTGATGAGGGTAAAGAGGTGAAACATCTATACACCCTTTATTTTAAAAAGGAACGAAAAAAGATATTGTGCATACGATAGTGACGATTAAACCTGAGGGGGAGTAAGATGGGGAATCCTAAAAAATATATAGATGATGTGAAACAATGGTTTTTAGAGGTGCAGAATCAATATGCAGGTATACGAAATGAAGATCTTCAATCCAAAATTTCTAGTTTTTCAACCTACTTAGAATCTCAGAATGAAAAGGATATGACATCTGCTGACTTATTTGAATTACAGGAACGAGTAAAGAGCCTATACGAAGTAGGGTTACGTCTTGCAGATGAATACGAAGAATATGAGGAAAACGGAGAGAATAGAAGAGTTGGAGTTGGTCAGCATAAATTACCGCCTCTCCCATATGACTATGATGCACTTGAACCTTATATTTCAAAAGAAATCATGAGACTCCATCACGACAAGCATCATAAAAGCTATGTTGATGGTTTAAACAAGGCTGAAAAAATGATGGAAAAGGCCCGCAATACAGGTGATTATGACTTATTAAAGCATTGGGAAAGAGAAGCGGCTTTTCATGGTTCAGGTCATTATTTGCATACAATTTTTTGGAATGTGATGAAGCCAAATGGTGGAGGTATACCTAGACGAGAACTGCTTCGTCAAATTAATAGAGATTTTGGCAGTTTCGAAGTCTTTAAGAGACATTTCAGTGAAGCGGCAAATAAAGTGGAAGGTGTAGGTTGGGCAATCCTCGTATGGTCTCCAAGAGCTGGTCGCTTAGAAATACTACAATCCGAACGCCATCAACTGATGACACAATGGGATACAATTCCATTACTTGTCTTAGATGTGTGGGAGCATGCATATTATCTACAATATAAAAATGAACGTGCGGAGTATGTGAAAAACTGGTGGAATATCGTAAATTGGGATGAAGTAGAACATCGTTTCCGAGAAGCATCAAAATTGCAGTGGAAACAATATTAATGACTTAAGATTTCTATATTGACCTACTATTGGTCAATTTTTTTTACTTTTTATAAGTTTAGTTTGATGATTCATCGAAGTAGAGGCCACTCCTTTCTGCGGGATGGTAAAGTACTCCTTGTTAACATTTGTTTTGAGTTTGATGCCGACTAGTGAGAGCATTACGCATTTCAAATTTTATTCATATAGGTGGACATGTTATGCATACACTTTTACAAAACGGCAAAAGGGACGGGGATCGAATGACAATTTTACGCAGAAGAGCTGTGACGCTTATCATCATAGCTGTGGTTCTCTTTGGTTTATTACCTCAAAAAACGAGCGCACTTTCTGTTAGTGCAAAAGGTGCGATCTTAATAGAACAAGAGTCTGGCAGAATTTTGTATGAAAAAAATGCCCATCAACGAATGAGAATTGCAAGTATTACAAAAATCATGACTGCTATAATCGCCATTGAGTCAGGAAAACTTGATGAAATGGTAAAAGTTAGTGATAAAGCTGTACGCACGGAAGGTTCGTCCTTGTACTTAAAGCCAAATGAAGAGATTAAACTTGAGCATTTAGTATATGGATTGATGCTTCGTTCTGGTAATGATTCGGCAGTGGCCATTGCTGAGCATGTAGGAGGAAGTTTAGAAGGATTTGTTTTTCTAATGAACCAAAAGGCTGCAGAAATAGGCATGCAAAATACCGAATTTGCTAACCCTCATGGATTAGATGACCATGAAAATCATTTTTCTTCTGCCTATGATATGGCAATTCTAACGCGGTACGCGATGATGAATGAAAAATTTAGAGAAATTTCTGGGACAAAGGTGTATCGGGCTCCTAACCCAACTGAAAAATGGGATCGAGTCTGGAGAAATAAGAATAAGTTATTAACACAACTATACAAACATAGCACAGGTGGTAAAACGGGATACACCAAACGAGCTAAACGAACGTTGGTTTCAACCGCTTCAAAAGACGGAATTGATTTAATTGCTGTCACCATAAACGCCTCTGACGACTGGAATGATCATATGAATATGTTTAATAGAGCCTTTGAAACATATGATTTAGTAGAAGTTGTTAAAGAAGGTGACCTTCAAACCAATGATCCATTTTATAAAGATAAACTATTTGTAGATCATAGTTTTAAATACCCCTTGACTTCAGAAGAGAAAAAACAGATTAAACTTGATATAAGTTTGAACGAACCCGATAAAAAAGAGTGGCGGAAACCAGAAGATGTCCCTGATATTGTAGGTTCGTTAACTGTAACTCTAGGGGATGAACTGATCGAAGAAATGCCTATTTATTTTGATAATGGTAATGTCGCTAAGCCAAAGGAAACATTTTGGGAAACACTTAAAAGCATGTTTTTAGTAATTTTAGGGGTTAGATGACGATGATAAATATCATATGGGTTGCCATGACAATTATCGGAATAATCTTTGCCATCGTGAATGGGACAATAAGTGATGTGAATGAAGCAATTTTTAAAGGAGCTTCTGAAGCTGTAACCATTTGTATTGCATTAATTAGTGTACTTATTTTTTGGTTAGGGTTAATGAGGATAGCCCAAGAGTCTGGATTACTTGAAAAACTATCAAAATTATTCCGTCCGCTCGTTAGTCGTCTATTTCCAGAAGTCCCTGTTGAACATCCTGCAATGGGCTATATGCTTTCAAATATGATTGCCAATATGTTTGGACTAGGAAACGCTGCAACTCCTATGGGAATAAAAGCGATGGAGCAGCTAAGAGAACTCAATGGTGGAAAAACATCTGCAAGCCGTTCAATGGTTACATTCCTAGCTATAAATACTGCAAGCGTAACACTTGTACCTACAACAGTTATTGCAATTAGGATGACCTATGAATCAGCAAGTCCTACTGAGATAGTTGGGCCAACTTTAATCGTTACGGTCCTATCAGCATTTGGTGCAGTACTAATAGATCGTTTCTTTTATTATCGAAGAAAAAAGAGGGGTGACATTGACTGATGACCATCATTAATACTTTGTCACTCTGGCTTATCCCAGGAATCATAGGATTTATTCTTTTATATGGGACCGCAAAGAAAATTCCAACTTATGAAACATTCGTAGAGGGAGGCAAGGAAGGTATTAAAATTGCCTTTTCGATAATGCCGTTTTTAGTCGGCATGCTCGTATCGATTTCCATATTTAGAGCATCTGGTGCGATGGACTTTCTAGTTGATATACTTAAGCCAGCTATGGAATTCGTTGGATTTCCAGCAGAAATCGCACCTCTAGCTTTGATCAGAACAATGTCTGGAACGGCGGCTTTAGGTATGACAACAGATTTAATTGCTACATATGGTCCTGATTCATTTATTGGTAGACTTGCATCCATCATGCAAGGAAGTACGGATACGACCCTCTATGTATTAACTGTCTACTTTGGTGCAGTAGGAATAAAAAAAATGGGGGATGCACTGAAAGTTGGTTTACTCGCAGATTTGCTAGGGATTGTCATTAGTATTGTTGTAGTCACTTTAATATTTGGGACGTAAAACACGCAAAATTTGCGTGTTTTTCTTCGTGATAAAGGATTTTCTAGTAGTAAGGTAGTGGCGTGACTAAAAAGGAAAAATACTAAATCCCCATATTAAATAAAGTTTACTTAAACAGAATGGTTAAAAAAAGACATATTATTAGGAAAGAACTAGGATGGACATACTAGAAAATGTTTTTATCTTGTACAAATACAAAGAAACAAGTAATATGTTTAAGGGGTGAAACATAGATGGAGCGTCTACAAAAAGTAATAGCACATGCAGGTGTAGCTTCGAGAAGAAAAGCCGAAGAGCTTATCGTTGCTGGACATGTGAAAGTAAATGGAAAAGTTGTAAAGGAACTTGGAATTAAGGTAAGTTCAAATGATAAAATTGAGGTAAGCGGCATCCCACTAGAGCGGGAAGAGCCTGTTTATTATTTATTTTATAAACCACGTTCTGTGATATCGAGTGTAAGTGATGATAAAGGCAGAAAGGTGGTAACTGACTTTTTTCAAGAAATTAAAGAACGGATTTATCCTGTTGGAAGACTTGACTATGATACATCAGGCTTACTTTTGTTAACGAATGATGGAGAATTTGCTAATCTTCTAACACATCCAAAATATGAAATTGAAAAAGTGTATGTTGCAAAGGTAAAAGGTATCCCGTCAAAGGAAAAGCTTCGTCAATTAGAAAGAGGCATAGTGCTTGAAGATGGGAAGACTGCCCCTGCAAAAGTTAAACTTATTTCAATGGACAAGCGTAAGCAAACATCGATTATCGAGATCAGCATTCACGAAGGTAGAAACAGGCAAGTTAAGAGAATGTTCGAAGCGATTGGTCATCAGGTCATGAAGCTTAAAAGAGAAAGATTTGGTTTTCTTACTCTACAAGGTTTACATACAGGTGAATTTAGAGAACTTTTACCACATGAAGTAAAACAACTGAGGGCTCTAGCAAGTACGAAAGATAATCGCTTATCATGAAAGGTTGAGTGAACAGTGTTCACTCGCCTGAATGAAGGTAATATTTTAAAACGTTTTCTGGAAGTGTCAACTCTCCTGAGTGTTTTCTTATCATGCTGGTTAAAAAACTAACGAAAATAATTCTCAATTGTCACATAACCTTCAAAATGTTGACAATGTAGCCATATTATATAGTGCTATAATGGCAGGTGAAGTACACATCTAATACGAATATAAGGGAGACTTCAAATGAACAAGAAAAAGCGACGATTAGTTATTCGAACAATTATTTTATCACTTCTCGCCGCTGCACTAGTGTATACATTGTATATAAATTTCTTTACAAGCAAGGAAAAGGTTGCAGTTGGGGATATGGCACCTGATTTTGTTGTAACGGACTTAGATGGGAAAGAACATCATTTATCAGAATATAGAGGGGAAAAAGGTATATTCTTAAATTTCTGGGGTACGTGGTGTGAGCCATGTAAACGTGAATTCCCTTATATTGATACATATTATCAGGACTATAAAGATCAAGGAGTTGAGGTCATCGCAATTAATGTCGGTGAACCGAAATTCAGTGTAAATAACTTTATCGAACAATACAATCTATCATTTCCAGTTACGATCGATAAGGGTAATCAGCTGTTAAATGCCTATGGAATTGACCCATTACCAACGACTTTACTAATTGATAAAGATGGAAAAGTCGTCAAGATAATCACTGGTGAGATGACGAGCAAGATGGTACGAGAATACATGGAGCTAATAAAGCCATAGGGAGTAATTTTTTTATGGAAAACGTTAAATGTGAATGTGGACATGTAAATCCACACGGAACGATTTTTTGTGAAGCTTGTGGTAAACCTGTACAAAATGAAGAAACACAAGGTGACAAGGAGAAAAAGCAATTACTTGATATGAGGTATGAGGGAAGTGCAAGGCGCTCCCAAACCTATAATAAAACAATTGTTGACAAAATTTGGAATTTCTTTTCTTCTGTAAAAGTTGGAATTTGGATT
This sequence comes from Bacillus nitroreducens, assembly GCF_964021195.1. Lineage (NCBI taxonomy): Bacteria > Bacillati > Bacillota > Bacilli > Caryophanales > Bacillaceae > Bacillus > Bacillus nitroreducens. The sequence goes on from NZ_CAXHYI020000003.1 coordinate 2,669,074, forward strand.
ATTGTTGTGCTATTAGTTGCATCTGCACTTGGAACGATATATCCTCAGGAATTATACATACCTCCAGCAATGGATCCAGCTGATTTTTATGAAGAAGAGTACGGAATTACTGGAAGATTATACTATCAATTGGGCTTCCATAACCTTTATGGGTCATGGTGGTACATGATACTCATAGCAATGCTCGGTATTTCTTTAATTATTTGTAGTATTGACCGAGTGGTCCCATTATATAAAGCTTTGAAAAAACAAGGTGTAACACGTCATGAAAATTTCTTAAAAAGACAGCGTGTTTATGGGAAAAGCGGCGTTGAGAATGTGGATAATGATTTTGAAACGGTTAAGGAAAAACTTAGAAAAAAACGTTATTCGGTTCGTGAAGAAAATGGAAATATACTAGCCGAAAAGGGTCGTTTTTCAAGATGGGGCCCATATGTAAACCATTGTGGTCTAATTATTTTCCTCATAGGGGCAATGCTCCGCTTCGTACCTGGAATGTATGTGGATGAGGTAATTTGGATCCGTGAAGGAGAAACTGCTAGTCTTCCAGGAACAAATGGAAAATATTATTTGGAAAGTGAAAAGTTTATTGTAGAAGTTTATGAGAAGGGTAAAGAAAAAGAAGTCTTTGACGAGGCTCTTGACATTGCTGGTAGTGGAATGGTTGTGAAAAACTTCCAAACTGACGTGAAATTATATGAACGTGTTGATGAAATCATTCCTGGCGTGGAACCAGAGTTAAAAGAAGTTAAAACACATCAAATTCAAGTGAACAAGCCATTAAAACATGATCATTATGCTGTCTATCAAGTTGATTACAAATTAAATGAATTTAGTACAATGTCATTTAATATGGTGGACAAAGAGACAAATCAGGAGTTTGGTTCAATTACGATTAATTTAAGAGATCCGCAAGAAAAATATGACCTAGGCAATGGTTATTCCATTGAACTTGCAAGTTATTTTCCAGATTTCTTTTTTAATGACGAAGGTGAACCATCTACAAAAACAAGGGTACCAAACAACCCAGCATTTGTTTTCAAAATGTTTGCGCCTGATAAACCAGAAGGAGAAATTAGTTTCGTAGCCATTCAGCAAAATATTGAGCCGATGGGTGATAATAAATATAAAATGGCTTTTTCTGGTGTGGATATGAAGAATGTTTCTGGCTTAACGGTTAGAAGAGACTTTACCTTATGGATTCTAGCTGTAGGTGGAGCCATTTTTATGATAGGGGTTATCCAAGGCTCATACTGGCATCATCGTCGTATTTGGATTCAGCGGAAAAATAACGAGGTGATTGTTGCTGGGCATACGAATAAGAACTGGTTTGGTTTGAAAAATGAAATTCGTTATGTCTTAGCAGATACAGGGATCGCGGAACCTATTGATCAAGTTGATGCAAAAAATAAGGAAAATAAGGAGGGATAATAATGGCTGAATTAAGTTCAAATCTCCTTTATGCAGCTTTTTTACTTTATCTAGTTGCAACATTTATTTTTGGTGGTGCGATTCGTGATAATAAAAGTACAAATGGGTATAACCGATGGTCACAAATCGGGATTATCATTACGACATTAGGATTTGCAGCACATTTAGGCTATTTTATCACCAGATGGATTGCGGCAGGACATGCACCAGTAAGTAATTTATTCGAATTTATTACTGCCTTTGGAATGATGCTAGTTCTAGCGTTTATTATTATTTATTTTATTTATAAATCCAGTATATTAGGATTGTTTACATTACCAATTGCACTAATCATAATTGCGTATGGTAGTATGTTTTCAAGTGAAATCTCGCCATTAATCCCGGCGTTACAAAGTGACTGGCTCCACATACATGTTATTACAGCAGCATTAGGGCAGGCAATTCTTGCCATTAGCTTCGTAGCGGGGATTCTGTATCTATTAAAGGCTGTCGATCAATCTGTGAGAAGCAAGGAAACAATTTGGTTAGAATTTGTTATGTATGTATTAGTAGTTGTCGTGGGATTTGTTGTCATATCATCGACATTTGGAGCGATGAAATATGAATCGGCATTCTCATGGGTAGATAAAGAGGGTGTTGAGGCTGAAATGGTCTTTACTTTACCTGCTTTAGTCGTACCAAATGAAGGAGAATTATTGACAGACGGTAAGTTTTCTAGTGGCATAGAATTGCCAGCAATTCTAAGCGCAAGAAAAGTAAATACAGTCCTTTGGTCCATTATTGTAGGAACTATTTTATATGGACTATTGCGTTTAATTTTACGTAAACGTATCGGTGCAGCATTGCAGCCATTAACAAAAAGGCTAAATTTAGACCTTACCGATGAAATTGGGTATCGTTCGGTAGCAATTGGTTTCCCAGTCTTTACGTTAGGTGCTTTGATTTTTGCGATGATTTGGGCACAAATTGCCTGGACTCGTTTCTGGGGTTGGGATCCAAAAGAAGTCTGGGCCCTTATCACCTGGCTCTTCTATGCAGCATTTCTTCACCTCAGACTTTCAAAAGGGTGGCATGGTAAAAAATCTGCATGGTTAGCAGTCGTAGGATTCTTTATCATTATGTTTAATACAATATTTGTAAACCTAGTAATTGCAGGATTACACTCATATGCATAAAGGGAGAGCTACTAGAAGAAGTATTTTCCTTCTGAAGTGACTAGAATCTAGCCATTCAGCAAAAATAGTATTCATGGTAGACAAATTAAAGCCTTCATCAAGTGATGAAGGCTTTTTTAATCTTTGTAATACTATATTTGTGTCGGAATTTTGACTTTTATCATTAATGGGAATACTAAGTGTGATATATGTTATAGCAAATTATGAAGAATTTATGTACGATAGATATATAGAAAAATATTCTTTCGAAAAAGAAATTGGAGGAATACGAATTATGGAAAAAGAAGCTAAAATATTAGTCGTTGACGACGAGGAAAGAATTCGTCGTTTACTTAAAATGTATTTAGAACGTGAAAATTATGTGATTGAAGAAGCAGACAATGGGAACGATGCTCTTGATAAGGCATTTAAAAATGAGTACGATCTGATCCTATTAGATCTTATGATGCCAGGAAAAGATGGAATAGAAGTATGCCGAGAATTACGCGAGAAAAAATCAACCCCAATTATCATGCTTACTGCAAAAGGTGAAGAAGTGAACCGCGTACAAGGATTTGAAGTTGGAACAGATGACTATATCGTAAAACCATTCAGTCCAAGGGAAGTTGTTCTTCGTGTAAAAGCTTTATTAAGAAGAGCATCCCTAACCACGTACCTTCAAACTGAAACCACCGCTAAGGATATTATTGTTTTTCCACATTTAACAATTGATAATGATGCGCACCGTGTCGTTGCAGATGGAAAAGAAGTGAACTTAACACCAAAGGAATATGAATTATTATGTTTCCTTGCAAAATCACCTGACAAGGTATTTGATCGTGAGCAGTTGTTAAAAGACGTATGGCATTATGAATTCTTCGGAGATTTACGTACGGTTGATACACACGTTAAACGGTTACGTGAAAAATTAAATAAAGTCTCTCAAGATGCAGCAAAAATGATTGTTACTGTTTGGGGTGTTGGTTACAAATTTGAGGTCGGCCAGGAATGAAATTTTGGCGGAGTGTTGTAGGAAAACTTTGGGCAACCATTCTTTTATTGTTTTCCTTTGTTTTATTTGTATTAACGATTCTTTTTATGGAGTATTTTGAGAATTACCATATTCAAGAAGCTGAACGAAATTTAACGCAACTAGCAGCAAATATTGCTGTTATTATGGAGCAGCATGAGGATAAAGAATTTGCAAGGTCTCTAGCATGGGAGCTTGTGAATGACGAAACAAAGGTCATAATAGTTGCTGATGAAGACACAATGTGGGTGTCCCCAGATAGAGAATTAGTGGCGAATATACCAGTTACTCTTATAACTGAAGATCCTGATCTAAAACGTGTTATAACTAAGGATCAAAACGAAAGTAAACGAATAGATTTGCCTGAAAAGTTTAATTTAAATCAACAATCTCAAGAGCTTTTTGTGGTGGGGTCACCCCTTCATATTGAAGATGATCAAGAAGGTGCGGTATTTCTTTATCAATCATTAGATGTTGTTAAAAGCACAACACAACATACAACCAAATTTATTGTCTTAGCTGCAGGAATTGGGATTGTTTTAACTACAGTCTTTGCCTTTTTCCTACTCACCCGTATTACAGCTCCATTACGCAAAATGAGGGAAGCGGCTTTTGAGGTAGCAAGAGGAAAATTCGACACGAAGGTTCCCATTTTAACACATGATGAAATAGGTGCCTTAGGAATGGCATTAAATCAAATGGGAAGGCAATTAAAATATAATATAAATGCCCTAAATCAAGAGAAAGAACAGCTTGCGAGTATTTTAAATAGTATGGCGGACGGAGTTATCACTTTAAACCGAGATGGAACGATATTGGTAACAAATCCACCTGCTGAGCGATTTTTGCAAGCTTGGTATTATCAACAAGGTATGTATCAGGATGTTGGAGAAGAACTTCCACCTGAGGTAAGAGATTTATTTCAGCGCTCTGTTTCGTTTGAAAAAGAGCAATTTATTGAGATTAGCCTACAAGGAAGAACGTGGGTTATCTTAATGAGTCCGCTATATAATCAAACATATATCAGAGGTGCCGTTGCTGTCCTTCGTGATATGACTGAAGAAAGGCGTCTGGATAAACTTCGTGAGGACTTTATTGCCAATGTTTCACACGAACTCCGTACCCCAATTGCAATGCTTCAAGGGTATAGTGAAGCAATAATGGATGATATTGCAAGCTCAGAAGAAGAGCGTAAAGAGCTTACTAAAGTGATCTATGACGAATCTTTACGGATGGGGCGACTCGTCAATGAATTGTTAGACTTGGCGAGAATGCAATCAGGGAATATTACGTTGAATAAAGAAACAGTCGATTTCGACTCACTAGTAGAACGTGTGATTCGGAAATTCCAAGGGGTGGCCAAGGAAAATCAAATTACCTTAACTGCTACAAAGGAAGAAGACATAGGGGAAATCTATTTAGATTCTGACCGAATTGAACAAGTATTTACTAATTTGATTGATAATGCAATCAGACATACGGATGAAAATGGTAAAGTTGAGGTCCATGTTACTGGACAGGAGACATCTGTTAAAGTAGATATAACAGACACTGGTACTGGTATTCCAGAAGAGGATTTACCATTTGTATTTGAGCGTTTTTATAAAGCAGACAAAGCAAGAACTAGAGGAAAGTCAGGTACTGGCTTAGGACTAGCTATCGTAAAAAATATTGTGGCTGCGCATAATGGTAACATCTCTGTCCATAGTAAACTTGGCGAAGGAACGACATTTACATTCATAATTCCTCGAAAAAGTGAATAATTTGGTTGAATGTGGCGAAGAATCTTGTTCCATAAGAAACATGTTGTAAAAGTGAAATACTTCAAGTAATATAAATAATGTCATAAAAAATTAAATCATGAATCGGAATTATAGGTGTCAGAGAAGCTTTTTTCTCTTTAGACTTAATAGGGAATCTGGTGTGAATCCAGAACTGCCCCCGCAACTGTATAGGTGGACGAAATGAGAAGAACCACTGTATGAATAAATGGCAAATGCTGTTAATCATATGGGAAGGACTCAAAGTAGGAAGAAACCATAGTCAGTAGACCTGCCTAATTTCGAACGAATTTTAATTCTTCGGGGTGTAGGAATTAACACTAAAGCTTTTGGCTTTATTGTTTTTTCGTATTGTATACAAAGCTCACCCTATTGGGTGGGTTTTTTTATCTTTTGTAGTAGGTGCAAAAAGTACTATACATAGATGTAATAATTAGGCTCTTTGCAAAAAAATGTTGTGTTTAACGTATAAAGTGGAACCAATTGATTGAAGCGTAAAGGCGGTGACACTAGCGGGAAAAGCGTGCACTCGAGGCCAGGTAGGACCCGCGAAAAACTTCCGCTCACAACGTAAATCAAAAGGTTAAAAAAACAACAGATTTTGTGAAAACTGCCATTAACTAACACAGAGGGAGCTAGGGAAATGAAAAAAATATTATTTGTTTTACTATCTTTAGGATTATTATTTGGATGTAGCAATGAAGGAACAACGAACGATACTTCCAATAACGATGCTTCAGAGAGTGCGAATCAAGAAGAAAAAGCTGAAATCGTTACAGTAGTAATTTCTAAAAACAACGGAGAAGAAATCATTGAAGAAAAAGAAATTGAAATTGAATCAGGTAAAGAAGTTACTGTAATGGATGTTATGCAAGAAAATTTTGAAGTCGAGACACAATTTGATGGTGCTTTTGTGGCCAGCATTAATGGGGTAGCTGGAAGTGACGAAGAGAAAACATCATGGTTCTATTACATAAACGGTGAAGAAGCAATGGTTGGAGCAAATGAATACAAAGTGGAGCCTGAAGACAAAATCGAATTTGACTTACACTCGTGGGAATAATTAATGAATGTATCGGTTAAAAACCTTACGCTGCTTTCGATGTTAATCGCATTGTCTGTTGTTGGGAGAATTACATTTACATTCCTTCCGAATGTGCAGCCTACAACTGTGATTATCATCATTACAGGCTTGTTTTTAGGGCCACTTTATGGTGTGATTATAGCTGTTTTAAGCGCAGTTTTATCGAACCTTGTTTTGGGGATGGGTTTATGGACATTCGGGCAAATCATCGCATGGGCTATAATTGGTGTACTTAGTGGATTGATTCGGAAGTACCGCGATCGCATCCCAGCCATTTTGCTGTCCATCTATGCGGTGTTTTGTGGTTTTCTATATGGATTCATCATCTCATTACCTCTTTATTTATTGTCTGGTAAGTTCATTGCTTATTATTTAGCTGGTCTTCCATTTGATTTGAGTCATGCAATTGGAAATGGCGTGTTTTTTCTTATCCTCTATCCAATCTTAAGACTATTATTCTTGAAAAATGTCACAATCGCAAAGTAAGGAAGAATATTACCATAATATTCTTCCTTTTTTCATGAAAACATACTATATTGGGAGTGTAACTTTTTTATGAGTATAAACGACAAATAAATGAACGGGAGGATTTGCTATGGATTCCTTGTTTGAGGAACTATATGAAAAGTATCATCACGATGTCTTCTCCTTCTTATTTTATATGGTAAAAAATCGTGAACTAGCTGAAGATCTCGTTCAGGAAGTTTATATAAGGGTTTTAAAATCATATGATAGATTCGAAGGAAAAAGTAGTGAGAAAACATGGTTGTTTTCAATCGCAAGACATGTTGCCATCGATTCATTTCGAAAACAAAAAGGCTGGAAACAACGTATTTTAGATACCTTTGATTGGAGTCGCCAAGAGGTAAAGGATTATGCGCCACTTCCAGAAGAAATCGCTCTGCAGAATGAGGAAATTCAAACAATGTACCGCTGTTTGGACCGTTGTACCACTGATCAGAGGATGGTGCTCATTTTACGATTTCTTCAATCATTATCAATTGCTGAAACAGCGCAAGCTCTTGGTTGGACGGAGAGTAAAGTTAAGACGACACAACATAGAGGTCTTAAAGTATTAAAGTCGTATATGGAAGAATTAGCTGTAAAGGAGGGAGTAGATGATGAAAAAATCAAAGTGGAGTGATGAAAAAATTGAGCATTTGTTGACACAAATGCCTGAGATTAAAGATAGGCGAGATCCACACGAGATTTATCAAAATATAACCCTTAATATGCATAAGAAAAAGAAGAGGTTCTGGGTTGTACCAAGTATTGCCTCTGCAGCTGCTGTGCTACTATTAGTCATCTTAGCCCCTTCATTCTTAAATAATATGAATAATAGCAGTAATGATTCTGCCGAAATGGCAAAAGAAAATACGCGTTTAGCGATGGATTCAAATTCAAAAGAAACAGTACCAGTGGAAGAAGAGGTAAGCATTCTAGAAAAAAGCCAAAATCCTGAGCGAAATGAAGAATACAATACGTTTTCATTTGAAGATCAATCGAGTCAAAACTATGTAGTAAACACCATTGGAGAAAATGAAGTCCTGTTAACATACGGTGTATATTTAGGTGGAGCCATGTTTCCTGCTGTCGTTTCAATTGCTGTAGAATCAGATGGGGGAAACCTTGTAGAGCAATGGCAAAAGCACCTCTCAACGGTTAATGGCATTATTCGAGCAAACCCAAGTTGGGGAATTGATGAAGTCCCAGAATCCTACTTTTTGGATTTCTCAGAAATAGAAACGAATAACCAATCTAAAGCGGTAAAGGTTGAAGTAAATAACACCATTCAAACAGAGTCCTTTGCGACAGCTGAATCGGATCAATTTAGACAAACAATCAATTCATTCCGATACATGTTACAAGGCTATCAACATGTTGAGCTTTATCAACATAATCAAAAAGGTGTAATCATCGGACAGACGGGTATTGTAGAAAATCATATTGATGTGGAAGAAGATACAAAAAAGGCATATTTATCTTATCAAAATGAAGAATCAGACCGTAAAATTTTAGCCCTATCCTATGATAACTATCAAACAATCGAACAAGCATTTGATGCCATGGATGCAGAAACTGAGCAAGGTGATTATTCTCTTCGTCCAACCATCATATCCGATATAAAAGAAGTTAAGACAGACGAAGATCGGTTAGAGGTTCATTTTAGTGAGAATGCGGTTTTAGAGAATACCGATGATTATATTCTAATGCTTGATGCGATGCTGTTAACAGCGAAAGAATTCAATTTTAAAACCGTTACTTTTTACGGAAATATAGATCAGATTGGGCACGTACCATTTGGAGAACCAGTATCGGTTCCACTTGCTCCAAATCCTTTATAGATCGATTTAAGAGGCACTTAGATGTCTCTTTTTTTATGTTAAAAATACTTTTTTAGGAAAATGTTTACATAATTTATGAAGATTTTCAAATACTGTTAGGGTGTTTCAAATTGCATTCAGAAAAAATATCACTGGGTGCGGTTGACTCAAGCAGGTGGTATGGAAAGACAAGTAAAAAATGATAGCAGCATTAATTGTTCAATTTTTGAGGAGGATCATAATGTTAGTTAAACGATTTTCAATGGTTGCATTACTAGCGACATGTTTGGGATTATCCTTTATTGGAGGACAAAATGTCGATGCTCATGAACGTTCAGAAAATATAACGGAGGAGTGGGCATGGCCCGTCGTAGGGAGAATCACTGATACGTTTGGAACTCGGCAGGGGAATCATAAAGGGCTGGATATCGCTGCTCCACTTGGAGATCACATATATGCAGTTGAAGAAGGTATCGTTAAAAATTCAAATTACAAAGGATCGTATGGACATGTTGTCTTTATTGAACATCCAAATGGATATGAAACAGTCTATGCACACCTTAGTAAACGGATTGTTCAAGAAGGAGAAAAAGTGGAAAAAGGTCAATTGATAGGCTATATAGGAAGTACTGGTAGATCGACTGGTCCTCATTTGCATTTTGAAGTACATAATGGTGAATGGAATTCGTCCAGAAATAATGCGATTGATCCACTATATATGCTAACAGACGAACAGATTCTTGTTCCCGCATTAATGGCGCAGGAAGATGAAGAGGTGTCAAAAAACCTTGAAACTTATACGGTCAAAGCTGGAGATTGTTTATCAGTGATTGCGAATAAGGTTGGAGTTTCTGTTGAGGAAATTAAAGACCTGAATCGATTGACGAATGATTTAATCTTTCCTGAGCAAGTTCTAATTTTACAATAGTTCGTCAAGGCCGACAATAAAGAGTGTCCTACTTTTCAATGTGAGTCATCAAGATAATATCGAGTGAATAACACAAATTGTGTAAATCCTTCATGTTACATTCTACATGCGTAGATATCTGACGCAACCTAGCCTAGGTATTTTCGATTTGTGTAAATCCTATAAAAATTTAGGTTTTTTCATTCCCATCTGAAGCTTGTTCATGTATAATGATAAAAACTTCTAGGGGGATTAACATGCGTACTGATTATCACAATCATTTAGAATTAGGAACACTTGAACTAGACTATTTAATGAAGTTTATTGATGAAGCAAAGGCGAAAAACATTGAACATTTTGGTATTTCGGAGCATGCCTACCATTTCTATCAAACAAAAGATATTTTAAGTAATCCTTGGGTTGATGCAAGAAGATATTATGACATGAAGGATTATGTAGATTTATTTAAACTTGCATGGAAACAAAATATTGATGTTAAAATGTCCATTGAAATGGATTATACACCAGGGAAGCATGCTGAAATGGAAAAATTTATTTCTTCTTATGACTTTGATTATGTAATTGGATCGATTCACTGGGTAGATGATTTCGGGATTGACCTTGCAGAGTTTCGTGAAGAATGGGATAGACGTGATTTACATGATACATATACAAAATACTATGATCAGGTCGTAACATTAGCAGAATCAAACTTGTTTGATATTATCGGTCATATTGACCTCGTTAAAATATTTAAGTATATTCCCGAAGATGAGGAATTTCTCTTACATCAATTCGACCGTGCAACAACAGCTCTAGCAAATTCAAAAACATGCGTTGAGATCAGTACAGCTGGTTTACGAAAGCCAATTAGAAAGCTTTATCCTGATCCACGACTCTTACAAATGTGTTTTGATAAAAACATTCCAATCGTATTATCTTCGGATGCACATCGTCCTCAGGATGTAGGTGCTGATTATGACCAAGCGATTGAACTTGCTAAAAGTGTTGGTTATCAAACTCTAATGACTTTTGAAAAAGGGAATAGAAAAGAAGTTCCACTTGGATAAACAAAAACAGGCGTATAGCCTGTTTTTTAATTTTACATAAAAAAAGAACCCTTTTTCCAAAGGATTCCTAATTTTTTGTACTATTCAAATTTAAGTGGATCTCCATCAAATGGCTCATCTGCAATTTTAATGGAGTCAGTTGGACAGCCTTCAAAAGCATCCATCATATCTTCTTCTAATATTTCTGGAATTTCAACAATTCCTTGGTTATCATCAAGTGTAACAAATGCAATACCGTCATCATCATAATCGTAGATGTCAGGTGCTGCTGCACCACATGCACCACATGCGATACAAGTTTCTTTGTCAACAATGGTATACTTAGCCATGTGTTTTTAACCTCCCGAAAATCGTTACATATATAAACATAAATGTATATTAGTTCTCCACCTTACGTCCTCAAAAGATGGAAACAGCTACCTCATATTCATTGTAAAGCTGTTCACAAAACTTTTCAATACAAATATCTTGAGTTACCACGTTATTGCTTGTTTTAATTCCATGTAAAGAGTATGAGTATATTTCCTAACGAAAATATCCCACTAATCGTTATTATTTGATAAAATAAAGGGAGCATTCATTCGACAATTTTCCAACTATTTGTCGATTCTAGAGGGGAGAGAAGATGAATATTACCTATCGTTCAATATTGATCTTATTTGCCTTACAAAAACTTAAAGGTGAACGTACTGTTTATGGGATTTTTCATTTGTTAAATGGCAAAAAATCCTCTCAAACCATTGGTGATGCAAATCTTTTTAACCTTACGATGCTATTTGGCATATTAAAACCGTTAGAAAGGTTACATTTCGAAAAGGAAATTCAAAACCTTCTTGAACATGGACTGATCCATGAAATAGAGTTGCGTAGCAATAAATTTATTACGACATCCAAAGGCAAAATACTTTTAAAAAGTGAGTTAGAACAGAAACCAATCCCCGAAAAATTAGAAGGATGGAAATATCATGACAAGGCGATTTTATTTTGGAGAAGACTTTCATTACTCACACAAGTATTATCAAATTTAATTGATAACAAAACACAATATACTCCCATCCAACAGGATGAATCGGTATTTGAATGGGTAAAAGGATTTTTGAAGAGGAAAGGACAGAACCGATTTTCCTTATCAGAAACACTTTATCAAGAAGTTTTAGGAATCCTTGAAATGGTATCAGAACTTGAAGCCACTATTTTTGTGATGAGGCTTACTAGTTCAAAACGAATAGGGTATACCATGGATCAAATTAGTTCTTTACTTAATGAGGATGAAACATGGTGTCAGGTTCTTTTTTTTCATACTTTACATACCATTATCGGGCATCTTGAGACAAATCATACTCTTTATCCAATTCTTGCTTTAATTACTGATTCGCAACATGCAAATGTTACTCTTACGGCATCTACCAAAACAACTTATCAGATGATCATGCAGGGGAAAACGATTGAAGAAATTGCCAAGATACGCAATTTGAAACGAAATACAATTGAAGACCATGTTGTTGAAGTAACACACCAACAGCCCGATTTTTCAATTGAACCCTATGTTCCAATAGAACATCAACAATTGATTCTCTCCAAATATAAGGAGACACCTACAAGACAACTTCGGCCTCTAAAAGAAAAACTACCAGAGGGTATATCGTACTTTGAAATTAGACTAGTTCTCGCTAAATTTGGTGGTAAATATGAATCTTAATCAAATATTAAAAGAAAAATTTAATCACACTACTTTTCGAGAAGGCCAGAAGGAAGTAATAGAAGACATCATGTCAGGTCATGATGTCATGGCGCTATTACCAACAGGTGGTGGAAAATCACTGTGTTATCAATTACCAGCGCAAATTCTTGAGGGAAGTGTTCTAGTTGTTTCTCCACTCGTGGCACTAATGGAAGATCAAGTTTTACAAATAAAAAAAATGGGTGAAAAAAGAGTTATTGCCTTAAATAGTTTCTTAACGCTTGAGAAAAAACGCAGAGTTCTTCCTAATTTGCACAAATATAAATATATTTTTGCTTCTCCTGAGATTCTGCAATCACCACATATTTTAAATCGACTAAAACGTATTCGTTTTTCTCTTTTTGTTGTGGATGAAGCGCATTGTATCTCGCAATGGGGACATGATTTTCGACCAGACTATTCCCGTTTAGGTGAGATTCGCATGGAAATTGGTGCTCCCCCATGCTTAGCATTGACAGCAACGGCTACAAAAGAGGTTCTCGAAGATATTCGAAATAAACTTGAGTTAGCACAACCGAAAATGCACATTCATTCAATTGATCGACCGAATATTGCAATTGTGGTTAAAAAAGTGGAATCGTTGGAGGAGAAGAAAGAAGCACTTTTAAAATATGCAAATGAGCTTCAAGGACCAGGTATTATTTATTTTTCTAGTCGATTATGGGCAGAAAATATCTCGCAATATCTAAAGGATAAAGGATTTGAAAGAGTGGCGTATTACCACGGTGGAATGGAACAAGAAAAAAGGATGCTGATTCAAGAGCAGTTTATCAATAATCAGATTTCGATTATTTGTAGTACGAATGCTTTTGGGATGGGAGTAAATAAGTCAGATATTCGTTTTGTGATTCATTTTCATTATCCTTCTCAGATGGAAGCATATCTACAGGAAATAGGACGGGCAGGTAGAGATGGGCAATCAAGTATTGCTATTTTACTTCATAGTGAAAATGATCGAGAAATCCCAGAAAACTTACTTAAATATGAATTTCCAACAAAAGAACAGACTGGACTAGTAATTGAATATATCAATCAGGAGATCCAAACAAAAGGAAAATTTACAAACACAAAATCAGTGGAAGAGTACTTTCTTTCGGCATTTAGTATTACGGAAGTACAATGGCGATTTATCCAATTTTACCTTCAATTAGATGAAGTTGTTCATTCTAAAATCGTTCCGCACCTTGCAATTGAAATGATTGAAGAAGTTGCTAACAATCGATATTTATACAAGTACAATAAATTAAAAATGATGGAGAATTGGTTACAGGCAAAAGAATGTAGAAGAGAAGCAATACTGTCTTATTTCGATGAAGAATTAAAAATGAAACCCTCGTCTTGCTGTGATTTATGTGAGGTAGATTGGGATTTATACAAACAAAAAAAGAACGAGAAAACTGACTGGGAATTTCCTACTTGGAGACAAGAATTGTATCGTATCTTCCATAGAAATGGGTGAAAAATATGGGTAGGCGCCAAGCCGATATTATTAAAAATTTAGCGGATAAAGAGATCATCTTTCACCTTTATCTGACTCAAGTAATTCTATTATTCGTATCCTTTGGGCTTGGTTTCTTTCTGTTTGATGATTGGTCTTCGTTTTTGGAACTGTGGAAATGGAAGGACTGGAATATTCTTATTATCGGATCAACATTTGCATTAGCTGTAGTCTTTATAGATATGTTATTGATTAAATCACTTCCAGAAGCAATGTATGATGACGGGGGTATCAATGAACGCATTTTTCAAAGAAGAAGTATCACGCACATTTTTGTTTTATGTCTTTTAATTTCATTTTCAGAAGAGATCTTATTTAGAGGAGTTATTCAAACTCATTTTGGCCTTATCGTAGCTAGTATCGTATTTGCACTATTGCATGTACGGTACTTACATAAGTGGGTTTTATTAACCTCTGTCATAGTTTTGAGCTTTTTATTAGGATATATCTATGACGTTTATCAAAATCTTTGGATTACCGTATATGCTCATTTTTTAATTGATTTTATTCTTGCAGTAAAGCTTAGGATGGATTTTTTAAAAAATCCTAAAAGGGAGGTATAGTTTTGAAACAACCTGAAAGAGATCATTCAGTTGAAATAAAAAAACGCACTTCGCCATTACCGTCTCGAACTGAAGTGCATAAACAGAAGAAAAAGAAAACAAAATTCAAATTAAAATATCCAGTCATTCGTTTGCTTGCACTTTTATTTATATTACTCCCTGTTGCCATTCTGAGCTATAAATTTAATTCGAATCCAGAACAGGTAGAGTCCACTCCTGTTAAGCGGAGTGCAAATTTTGAAAGTATTAGCTATGAAACCGAGGATGAGGTTAAGCAATCTACAATAGATGATGAAGGAGAGCCTGATCCTGTTAAAAAAGACCCAGAGCCCTCAAGTGAACAGGGTGAGGAAACCGAACCAGTTGGTGACAACCAAGCTGAAGCACCATCTCAAGTAGAAACCAAACAAGACGTTGAAGAAAGTAGTCCACCAATAAAAGCGGTAAAGCAACCAGAATCTAAACAAGAACAACCAAAGGACAGCTATGATATTAAATATCATAAGGTACAAGCTGGTGAAAATCTTTTTCGGATTTCCATGAAATATTACAATAGTCGCTCAGGTGAGGAATTAATAAAAGAATGGAATAATCTTGATGGAAATACGGTTGTTGAGGGTCAGGTATTACGTATACCCGTTCGAGTTAAATAATATTTACAAATACGCGAGAGGGAATCTCGCGTTATTTTTTTTGCATAAAAGACATATACGTATGTACAAGCTCATATTTTTATAATAGAACGTAAAAGCAAGGAGTATGGGGGGATCAAAAATCGAGAAGCAAATAAGAGAGTTAAATGAATACACAGATGAAGTAACAAAGCAAATGCTTCAACATTCTGTAGAGAAAAAAAGAAAATATGAAACACTTAAGGCGAGATCCTACTATATGAAGCTAGTTGCGTTATTTTTATTAGCGATATTTTTAGTATATGTTTATAGAACATTAATTCTACCTTATAGTTACTCCACAGAATTGATGATAAGAATTTTTCTTGATGAATCCATCTATTTTATATTTGTTTTTATCATTGGAGGACTCTATGGCGGGATAAGATATGTTGACAAAAAGAAGGACGAAGCCGAGGATAAATACCATGCGATTAGACGTGAAATTGTAGATAAAAGCAAAGATTTATGGAAAGAACCAGAACAATGGCGTGAGAGGCAACATGTATTTGAAATGATGAAGAAAGAATTTGATGTGAACTTGTATCATGAAAGCAAATAGCTGAATGCCTTTTTGGGCGTTCAGCTATTCTAAAAAAGGAGTTTGTCATAAGTAATTAGCTACCTCAATGTTTTTAATAGGTAAAATACATAAACAATGAATAGTGTTTTAGGTTCAGGAAGTGATTTCACATATTTTGGTGCAGGTGTCATAAGAGAGATCCTAACTTAATTAACCATGTCCGCAGTTTCAGACTGCTGAATAGAATAAAATAGAGATAGGGAAATAACAACTGTTACTTCCCTAAGATTATCTACTCATATTTTAAACTCTGTTCCAGAAGCGCTGCTGTGCAATTGCATTGACAAAGTCTGTTCCGAAGTTTGGATTGTTTCTGGCGAAAACAACACCCGCTAAGTTATTGTATTCGGATGTTGAAATAAACGATTGTCCTGTTGTTGAAACTCCAATAGGCTTATATTGTTCATATGCAGTTACAAAGAACTTATTAGTAGCTTTAATGAAAATCGGACCAGTTTCTGTTCCACCAACAATATAGAGTGAGTCAAATAGATAAGGGTCAGATGTAATAAAGGTTTCCTGAACTTTTAATTGTGTTCCGTCCGCGCCTGTAACAGTCCCAAGCTTTTCACTGACAATAACAGTAAAGACTCCATTTTGTTTGAGAGTATGAAGTACATTAGATACCTCTTGCCCATTGAAACCATTTCCTACGATGACCCCAACTTTTAATGTAGCAGCATATTTAGGCGTCCGTTCCTGGCTAAGAGACGGATAACTAATATCTACTGGTACATGTGTTCCAGTTGGGCGTTCGACCCCGATATTATCTGCAACGGTTGTGGCAAGCTCTTTATCCACATTTACTAATAAATTAACATTCTGTTGTCGGACAGATTTGCTTTTTACTTTTCCGAGTTGGTAGCTAAATCCTTCAATTGTATGTTGTTTTTCAACTGGTGTTAAGCTATTCCAAAAGATTCTCACTTGCGAGAAGAAATCATTAAATGATTCGCTCCTGCCACGAACCACATGACCTTCTACTTTCTTTGGATAATGTTCATACCCACCTTCTTCGGGAGGAGTTTCAAATGGAGTATTATTAGCTAGTGAATTGAGATGATAACTCACTTGATCGACATCGATGCGATACCTCATCGGACCTCTTCGCTGATTATTATGAAAAGGACAAACAGGTTTATTAATTGGTAACTCTTGAAAATTTGGCGAACCCAATCGATGGACTTGTGCCAAATGGTAAGCTATTAATCTACCTTGTAATACTGGGTCATTCGAAAAGTCAATACCAGGCACCACATTTGCAGGATTAAATGCAACTTGTTCCGATTCAGTATGATAATTTTCAATATTTCGGTTTAATGTCAGTTTTCCGACTAATTGGACGGGGATAAGTTCTTCTGGCCAAAATTTTGCGGGATCAAGAATATCAAAATCGTATTTAAATTCATCCTCTAAAGGTATTAGTTGAACGCCAAGTTCATATTCTGGATAAAAGCCTTTATCGATGGCTTCACGTAAGTCTTTACGGTGGTAGTCAGGATCAATCCCACCTAGTTTGATTGCTTCTTCCTGAAGCAGCGAATGAACTCCAAGTACGGGTTTCCACACAAATCGTACAAAGGTAGCTACATTTTGTTCATTTACAAATAGATACGTGTTAATCGACCATGACTCCATCATTCGATAACTTCTTAGAATTCCCCTGTCTGACATGACCCATGCCACCATATGAAGAGACTCTGGATTATTGGCGACATAATCCCAAAAATGGTCATGAGCTCCAGTGGCCGTTGGTATATCATCATCATCTTTTGCTTGGTAGGCATGAATGACATCTGGAAATTTCATAGGATCCTGGTTAATTAATACAGGCATCGCAATGGTTGTTAAGTCGTAATTCCCTTCCTCTGTATAAAACTTAACACCCTTACAACGTAAATCCCTTGCAGTATCATAAGATCCCCTTGGTCCTTGTACAGTTGAAAATCTGCATGTGATAGGAGTCTTTTTCCCTGGTTCTTGTAAAAAACAAGCTTTTGTTACATGTTTCATAGATTGATAGCATACAAACTCGCCATGCGCACTGTAACCCCTTGCATGTACGACCCTTTCTGGTTGTTCCTCCTGTACAAAATGAGTCATTTTTTCAAAATAATGCCAGTCTTCATGAAGTGACGGACCGCGTACACCAGCCTTTAATGTTTCTCTATCGTTTGAGATTTTTCTCCCTTGATTCGTCTCTAAAGGTTTTCCGGTATTTTGTATGCGGTACTGATCTAATTGTCGTTGTTTTGGGTCATTAGAAGGGGTCTTTTTGTTTCTTGATGACTTTTCATCCATGTTCATCACCCATCTTTCATATTTAGCTACTAGGCCCTTATAATATATGATGTGGTATCCTAAATATTCTTGTATTTGCTATTTTAGGTTTGTCTATGTATATGAAAGTTTTAACTCTATTTCCGTTATAAATACACTTATTTTAATTGTTAGCCTTTTCAACAATTTATGGTATTATATCGGTATACGTTAGAAAAAAATACGCTTAATGTAGAGAGGTAGGCAAGAATGATGGTCGTCTTTTTTGCGATAGTGTCAGTTGGGTTGCTGCTCCTTCTCTATATGTTGTATGAAGCAAGACTTGACCGTGTAGTAACACATACATTCACATTTAAGGAATTACCGAAGGGATTCGGTAAGATTACAATATTCTTTATTTCAGATATTCACAGAAGAGAAGTTTCAGAAACAATAATTAACGAGGCTAAGGGAAAAGCAGATATAGTCATTATCGGAGGGGACCTAACCGAAAAGGGTGTACCGTTTGATCGTGTAAAGAAAAACCTCCAATTAATCAAGACAATTGGACCCATCTATTTTGTCTGGGGTAATAATGACTATGAAGTGGACTACCATGAGCTTGATTCCCTTATGTTAAGTATGGGAATTAAAATTCTTGATAATACAGCCATGTTTTTCGAAACGGAAGATGGAGAAAAGCTTGCACTAATGGGAATAGACGATTTGAAAGAAGGTAGGAGCAGGTTAGATCTTGCTCTATTAGATGTAGGGGAGCAGGCAGATTTTAAAATATTAGTTAGCCATAATCCAGAAATCATAAAGGAGATTTCCCCGAAGCATCAGATTAGTCTTTTATTATCTGGTCATACCCATGGTGGCCAAATTCGGTTTTGGAAAATTGGACTTTACCCTAAGGGTGGAGTTACACAAGTAAACGGAACGACTGTTTTCATTAGTAATGGTTACGGTACATCTGGTGTGCCTCTTAGATTTGGTGCACCCCCTGAAACGCATTTGCTCACTCTTCAATCATCAGATAATTAATGTAATAATTCATAGCGGAAATAATGTCCAATCAACACTGAATCAAGAACATAATTTATTTTCCTTCATAAAATAAAGAAACGGTTGCTGTAGGTGTGATGGTGAGGGAGGGTTTTTCATGCGTCTTGAACGCTTAACTTATAATAAAATTAAAATTTTTCTAACATCCGATGATCTGATGGATCGTGGCCTCACTAAGGATGATCTTTTAACTGATTCACTAAAGGTCCACCAATTATTTCGAGATATGATCGAAGAAGCAAATGCAGAATTAGGTTTTGAAGCCGATGGCCCAATTGCTGTTGAAGTCTATTCTTTACAAGCCCAAGGCATGGTGATTATCGTAACCAATTCCGTAGGGGATCTTGAAGATGAAGAGTTTATTGATGAAGATTATATTGAAATGCAAGTTACACTGGATGAAAGTAAAGATATCTTTTATGAATTTCATACATTCGAAGATGTCATACAATTATCAACACGTTTAAAAAATTTATCTATAGATGGTGGTAGACTCTATTCATTTAATCATTATTTTTATTTATTACTTGAAGACAATTTAGAAATAAATACGGAAAATGTGATTGCGATACTAGCTGAATTTGGGTATCCAGCCACAATTACAAAATATCGTGTCCATGAATATGGAAAAATCCTATTTAAAGAGCAGGCTATAAATGATATTTACAAATTTTTTATTAAAAAATAAGAAAGACCTCTAGGTTAGGTATAGGGGTTTTTCTTTTATGTAGAAAACGCTATAAATTCTAATGTTTATCAGAGTTTTTAATTTGAAAATAAATATGAGGATTCTACATTTTTCATCTTGCATAAACAAATGGAAGGTGTATACTAGTGACTGGAAAGGTGGACAATAATAGACATTTAATTCGTAATGTTCACCGCACTTTTTGAACATCCTCTAAAAGGAACTGTGAATAATCTTGGGAGGTTTACAAATGGTAGCCGAAAATAATAAGGACATTGCAGAACAGAATGAGAATAAAATGGATGTCCTCAAATCTACGCAAACAGTCATACATAAAGCATTAGAAAAATTAGGGTACCCTGAAGAAGTTTATGAACTATTAAAAGAACCGATTCGAATGATGACCGTAAAAATTCCAGTTAGAATGGATGATGGTTCAGTAAAAATTTTTACTGGATACCGCGCACAGCATAATGATGCGGTAGGTCCAACTAAAGGTGGAATTCGTTTTCATCCGAATGTAACCGAAAAGGAAGTTAAAGCGCTTTCGATTTGGATGAGTTTAAAATGCGGAATTGTTGATTTACCGTATGGTGGAGGAAAAGGTGGAATCATTTGTGATCCAAGAGATATGTCTTTCCGTGAGCTTGAGCGACTAAGCCGTGGTTATGTTCGGGCCATTAGTCAAATTGTAGGTCCTACAAAAGATATTCCGGCACCAGATGTTTTTACAAATTCTCAGATCATGGCCTGGATGATGGATGAATATAGTAGAATAGATGAATTTAATTCACCAGGGTTTATTACAGGTAAACCACTTGTATTAGGCGGTTCGCACGGTCGTGAATCTGCTACAGCAAAAGGTGTTACCATCTGTATTCGTGAAGCTGCAAAAAAACGAGGTATTAATCTAGAAGGTGCTCGTGTTGTTGTACAAGGCTTTGGAAATGCGGGTAGTTTCTTATCTAAGTTCATGCATGATGCAGGTGCAAAAGTAATCGGTATTTCAGATGCTTATGGCGGATTATACGATCCAAATGGTTTAGATATTGATTACTTATTAGATCGTCGAGACAGTTTTGGAACTGTTACAAAATTGTTTAATGATACAATAACTAATAAGGAGCTATTGGAGCTTGATTGTGATATTCTTGTTCCAGCCGCAATTGAAAATCAAATTACAGAAGAAAATGCCCACAATATTCGAGCAAGTATTGTAGTGGAAGCTGCAAACGGACCTACAACACTTGAAGCTACCCAAATCTTAACTGAAAGAGGAATTCTACTTGTACCTGATGTGTTAGCAAGTGCAGGTGGGGTTACTGTTTCATATTTTGAATGGGTGCAAAACAACCAAGGCTACTATTGGTCAGAAGAAGAAGTGGAAGAAAAACTTGAAAAAGTAATGGTTAAATCATTTGAAAATATTTATACAACATCACAAAATAGACGTGTTGACATGAGACTTGCTGCTTATATGGTTGGTGTTAGAAAAATGGCAGAAGCATCTCGTTTCAGGGGTTGGATTTAAGAAGACCTGGATTAAATCCTTGCAAGGGTAGAGAAAATCTCCTATCATTTTGGTAGGGGATTTTTATAGTGGAATTAAATAGTCCCGTTAAGTATGATTCAATTCATTAACAAAATAAAATAGAAAGCCTTTGTAGAAATTTGCTTGGCGTATAAGATAGTAGGAGTGACAAACATGCAATCGGAAGAAGTCGTCATTATTGGGGGAGGACCCTGTGGACTAGCAGCTGCTATTGCACTGCAAGATATTGGAATTGATCCATTAGTTATCGAAAAAGGAAATATTGTAAATTCGATCTATCATTATCCCACACATCAAACCTTCTTTAGTTCAAGTGAAAAACTAGAAATTGGAGAAGTTCCATTTATTATTGAGGGGCGTAAACCAAAGCGAAATCAGGCCCTTGCCTATTATCGAGAAGTAGCTAAACGAAAAAAGATTCGAATCCATTCATTTGAAAAAGTAACAGAAGTAAGTAAACTTGCATCAAATGAGTTTCGGATCAAAAGCTCTAAAGGAGAATATCAATCTAAATACGTTATAATTGCTACTGGCTATTACGATAATCCAAATTATATGAACGTTCCAGGGGAAGACCTTCCAAAGGTATTCCATTATTTTAAAGAACCACATCCATATTTCGATAAAGATGTCGTTGTTATTGGAGGGAAAAATTCCAGTGTGGATGCGGCATTAGAGCTAGCAAATGCAGATGCAAGAGTAACTGTTTTATATCGTGGCTCTGAATACTCTTCAAGCATCAAGCCGTGGATATTACCTGAGTTTGAATCATTGGTTCGAAATGGCATCATCAACATGGAATTTCAGGCAAATGTCATTGAAATAACAGAAGATAAGGTTATTTATCAAGTTGGTGAAGAGAAAAAAGAAATTAAAAATGATTTTGTATTTGCAATGACTGGATATCATCCAGATCATAGTTTCTTGCAAAAAATGAACGTAGAGATTGACCGAGAATCAGGTAGACCCCTGTTCAATCCTGATACAATGGAAACAAATGTAGAGGGTATATATATTTCAGGTGTGATTGCTGCTGGTAATAATGCAAATGAAATCTTCATTGAAAACGGACGTTTCCACGGTGGAATGATTGCTAGAGCAATAGTAGATAAAAAGAAAGGTGAACGATAAGTTCGCCTTTCTTTATTTTCTGTCCAATCGTAATTCTATCTTATAAGTGCTTGTCTCATGCAAGGAAGTGTGTCTTAAGATTACTCATTTTAGAAATATTTCCTGAAGTTCGTCGGGGTTATGAGTAACCTCTAATGTCACTAATAGTTTTAGTCTTGCTTTTTGTCCATTGAGCCCATTTGAAAAAATAACCCCTAGTTCTTTTAATTTTCGTCCCCCACCTTCATAATTGTAAACATCCTGAACATACCCATTAAAACAGCGGGAAACTAAAACGAGGGGTATACCGCTATGAATCAGTTTCTTTAATTCAGGTACTATCATTGGTGGTAGGTTGCCTTGTCCAAGTGCTTCAATCACTACTCCATCAGGTTGTATTGTGTGAATGGCCTTAATAAGTGAATGATCCATACCAGCATATGCTTTTAGTAGGATCACATTTTTTGTTACCTTTTTAATTTTATAAGATTCCCTAACCGTAGGAATATGGTGAAAGGTAACGTCTCGTTTGCTAACGATTCCGATTGGCCCATATTGGGGACTCTGAAATGTTGCGATATTGCTAGTATGAGTTTTTGTTACATTTTTTGCTGTGTGGATTTCATCATTCATGACAACAAAAACCCCTTTACCTACTGCACGATCAGATGCCGCGACACGTACTGCTGAAATCAAATTGTATGGACCATCTGCTCCAAGTTCATTACTTGATCTCATGGCGCCCGTGACAACGATAGGTATATCCGATTGGACTGTTATATCTAAAAAATATGCTGTTTCCTCTAGAGTATCCGTTCCATGGGTAATAACAACACCTTCAATTGCATCCTCATGAATACTCGTTTCAATTTTTTCTTTTAGCAGGAACATTTCTTTTTCAGTGATATGTGGAGAAGGCAATTGGAATAATTCTTCTACCTTTACATCCGCAATTGTAGATAGAGCATCTGTATGATGCAGAAGAGGATTTTGTTGATTTTGCTGTACAGCGCCTGTTTCCTTATCTTCCATCATAGAGATAGTACCACCAGTATGTATCACGAGAATTTTTTTCATTTGAATTTCCCCCGTTTCAATTGTAAAAATTACTGCAAACCTCATGTTTTCATTTGTCATAATACATGTTACGATAAATGTGTTTGTTTCTCAATTACGTTCGGAACGAATATATCAGGGAGAAGAGGGTTCATATGGTGGCGGTCATCACCGCAGGGCTAGCACCTGGTTTAGCATTATTAAGTTATTTTTATTTAAAAGATAAATATGAAGCAGAACCGATTGCAATGGTTTTTCGAATCTTTATGTTTGGTGCCATCCTGGTGTTTCCAATCATGTTTATTCAATATGTCTTAGGTGTTGAAGAAGTATTTGTTCACCACTTGCTACAGGCTTTTTTGAAGGTTGCTTTATTGGAAGAGTTTTTTAAGTGGTTTATCCTCTTTTATACTGTGTACCAACATGTTGAATTTGATGAACAATATGATGGAATTGTATATGGTGCTGCCTTGTCGTTGGGGTTTGCAACATTAGAAAATATCCTCTATTTATTAGCGAATGGGGTTCAGTTTGCGATTGGTCGAGCGCTTTTGCCCGTTTCAAGCCACGCCTTGTTCGGAGTAATCATGGGGTTTTATCTTGGTAAGGCAAAGTTCTCGCCTACGAAAAAACTAAAGTGGATCTTGATTTCTTTTTTGTTTCCTTTTCTACTACACGGGGTCTATGACTACATACTACTATCATTAAATAAATGGATTTATATTATGGTGCCGTTCATGTTATTTTTATGGTGGTTTGGACTTCGAAAAGTAAAAATTGCAAAGGCCCCCGTTTAGATATTGAAAACCTGTCCTTTTGGGCAGGTTTTTTTGTTTTTTATTCTAGGAACCATTCTAATGTGAAATACATCTGAATAAAATGCCAAACTCTACAGAAAATACTTGTAAGTATATATAGAAAATGGATAGGGAGGTAATTGATATGAGCTTTAAAAAGTATGTGATGTTCCCCTTCGTCATGATCATGTTTGTAAGTGTAATTATTGGCGGAACGAATCATAATGTCGCCGCTTTTTCTGATCAGATCATACAACGTGGTGCAACAGGTGATGATGTTATTGAGTTACAATCGAGGCTTCAATATAACGGCTATTATCACGGTACAATTGATGGAGTATATGGATGGAGTACCTATTGGGCTGTTCGAAACTTCCAAAAGGCATTCGGATTAGAAGAGGTCGATGGACTAGTAGGTCCTAAAACAAAAGAAATGATCAACCGTTTTACAAAATACAATAAGCAATTTGTATATGATAACTTACGAAAAGGGAATCGTTTCACTCATTATGGAGGGGTTCCATGGAGTATTCAATCTGCACCTTCAGAACAAAATATCCAAAAAGCAAAAACAACGGCTGAGTCAAGACGCCTAGATATTGAAAAACAATTTACGGTAGAACAAGGAAAGGCTCAGAAACAACAACCACAAGCTGGACAAGGAAAAGCTCAACAACCACAACAGTCACAAGGTGGACAAGGAAAGGCTCAAGAGCCGCAACAACCACAGGGTGGACAAGACAAAGCTCAAGAGCCACAACAACCACAGGGTGGACAAGGCAAAGCTCAAGAGCCGCAACAGCCACAAGGTGGACAAGATAAAGCCCAAGAACCACAACAACCACAAGCTGGGCAAGGCAAAGATCAACAGCAACAAGAAGAACAAGCAGAACCCGATACTCAAGGTCCTACAGCTGTAAATATGCCTGGTGGTTTTTCTCAAAATGATATTCAACTCCTTGCTAATGCTGTTTATGGTGAAGCACGTGGAGAGCCATATATCGGCCAAGTAGCAGTTGCAGCGGTTATTTTAAATCGGCTTGATAGCCCTACATTTCCTGATACAGTATCAGGAATAATATTTGAACCACTTGCATTCACTGCAGTTGCAGATGGACAAATTTGGTTAACACCAAATGAGCAAGCGAAAAAAGCCGTTATTGATGCAATAAACGGATGGGACCCGACAGATGGAGCGACCTATTACTTTAATCCAGATACCGCAACTAGTAAATGGATCTGGGGAAGACCACAAATTAAGAGAATCGGAAAGCACATATTCTGTAGATAGAATGGAAGGTGAGAAACATTGCTCAGAGGAATATTAATTACAGTACTTACAATAGGTATTATTGGAACAGGCTATTGGGGTTATAAAGAGCACCAAGAGAAAAATGCTGTCCTCATTCAGGCGGAAAATAACTATCAACGAGCGTTTCATGATTTAACCTATCATATTGACCTGTTACATGACAAAATTGGTACAACACTCGCAATGAATTCACGAAGTTCATTATCACCCACCCTTGCTGAGGTGTGGAGATTAACATCTGAGGCGCATTCAGACGTAGGGCAATTACCTTTGGCTCTAATGCCTTTTAATAAAACAGAAGAGTTTCTAAGTAATATCGGGGATTTTAGTTATCGTGCAGCGGTTCGTGATCTATCTAAGGAGCCGCTCACTGATGAGGAGTACAAAACACTCCAACAACTATATAAAAATTCCGAGGAAATTCAAAAAGAACTTCGGACAGTTCAACATCTAGCCATGGAGAATAATTTACGCTGGATGGATGTAGAATTAGCACTAGCTTCAGGGAAAAAACAAGCTGATAATACGATAATCGATGGATTAAAAACAGTAGAAAAAAATGTTGCAGCTTATTCTGAAGGTAAATTTGGAGTGACGCTTACAGCCACAAAAAAAGATAGTGCAGAATTTCCAAATCTAGAAGGACCTAATATAAATGAAGAAAAAGCAAAAGAAATTGCTAAAAAGTTTCTCGGTTTAAAAGGTAATCCTGAAATGAAAGTGACAGAAAACGGTGAGGGTTCACCAGTTGGATTCTATAGTGTTGAAATTAATGATCCAAAATCAAAAGTGAATATCTTTATGGATATTACAAAAAAGGGTGGTATCCCGATTTGGGTTATTCGAAATCGTGAAGTTGCCCAAAGCAAGATTAGTTTAAATGATGCATATAATCGTGCCCAGAAATTCTTAAAAGATAATAAATTCGAGAATCTAGAGCTTTTTGAGAGTGCACAATATGATAATGTCGGTGTATTTAATTTTGTTTCTTCAGTTGATGGAGTAAGAATATATTCAGATTCAATAAAGATGAAGGTAGCACTCGATGATGGGAATATTATTGGTTTTACGGCAAGAGATTACTTAATGGCTGGTAAAATTGAAGATGTTGGGAAACCTGAAATTTCCATTGAAGATGCAAAGCAACATATTAATCCGAACCTTGAGATCATGGAGGATCGTCTAGCTATCATTACAAATGATCTAAATGAAGATGTCCTTTGTTATGAATTTTTAGGAACGATTGAAAATGATACGTATCGAATCTTTATCAATGCAAAAAACGGGTTCGAAGAAAAAGTCGAAAAACTTAAAAATGCTGAACCGGTCTATAAGGGAGTTAATAAATCATAAGGAAAGCAGTCTTGCTTTCCTTTTTTCTGGTTTCTGTTGTCTTGCACTTTTCTTCATATTCGTGGTTTAATAATAGAATACGTAAAAAAGTTTTTGAAAAGAGTGAACATCCGTGTTAAAAGTCGGGGATATCATAAATTTGGAACCAACAAATCATTCAAATGCCGAAAAATACCGTTGCCGGGTTGTTGAAAGAACGGAAAATAAGATATATATAGATTATCCTGTCAATGATAAAACAGGAAAAACTGTATTTTTATTAAATGGCACAAAATTAAAAGCGTACGCTACAGGTGACAGCACGTCGGCTTATTTTTTTAATACCGAAGTATTAGGACGAGTAAAACAAAATATTCCAATGATTGTCCTTTCCTTTCCTGGAGAAGACGACATGTATAAAGTTCAACGTCGTGAATATGTACGTGTAGAAACTCCAGTTGATGTGGCAGTTCATAGTCTTCACGGGGATTTTTCGCCATTTGTTTCTATTACTCATGACATTAGTGCGGGCGGTGCTTCGATTATTTTACCGCATTCGATTAACTTGGTCCCAGGATCAGAATTAACGACATGTTTCGTTCTTCCAATAGATTCTGATGATATTCAATATACCTCTATTAAATGTAGGGTAATTCGAATCGATGAAGGGAAAAATGGCCAAAAAAATAGGGCCTCTATCGAATTTTTGGAT
This sequence comes from Bacillus nitroreducens, assembly GCF_964021195.1. Classification (NCBI taxonomy): domain Bacteria; kingdom Bacillati; phylum Bacillota; class Bacilli; order Caryophanales; family Bacillaceae; genus Bacillus; species Bacillus nitroreducens. The sequence continues at coordinate 2,696,797 of NZ_CAXHYI020000003.1, forward strand.
GCAACAGAGCATGATCGCAGGATACTTATTAAATTTTGTTTTGAAAGACAATTGTTAATGAAGAAAAAAGGGATTCAATTAAGTGAATCGTAAGAAAGTAGATTTTCTCGAATAAAATGACAAGAAACTTTGCATACTAATACAAAAACAAAAATAGGATTGGTATGTAATGAAAAATTTAGAACGAGTTTTAATCAAGCTAGCTATCATTCAATTTATCTTTCTACTCGTGGCACAGGCGATCATATTATATAGCCCACTGACTCCGTATATCACAAGAATGATTGAATATGAAGGTGTTGACAAAACAGATCCAACTAAAACCGTTGAAACATTATTAAATAACCATTAAAATAATTGCAGGGATTCCCTGCATTTTTTCGTAATGTAACGCAAGGCGACGGCGGTTCTATAGTCTAGTTAGTCGCTATATAAGGTAAAAGGCACCATCTGTCAGTGCGTTTGACTTACACGCTTGTTATCCAGACTCGGAAAGCTAGGATGTACAGCGTTATATGCACAGGTAGCTTTCTTTTTATCTTGAATGGCGCACTTTACGCTTTACATAGTAGGAAGGAATACTATTCAAATGTATTAATATAATATAGTTTAATGAATAGTTCTTTTATTGAAAAAATGGACACATCGATATCGTACGAAAGAGTTACTTACAGGAGGCTTACTTAGTTTATGGACAAAAGAATTTCAATTGCGATTGATGGACCTGCAGCAGCTGGGAAAAGCACAGTTGCAAAGATAATCGCAAAAAAATTATCTTACATATATATTGATACTGGTGCAATGTATCGTGCACTAACATATAAAGCATTGCAATTATCCTTAGATTTAGAAAATGAAGAACAGCTTCTTGGAGCATTGCAGAATGCGAAAATCGAACTACAACCAAGTGAAAATGGACAACTTGTTTTTATTGATAACAAAGATGTTACTGAACAAATACGCGAACATGATGTGACAAATTCAGTTTCAATTGTATCAAAACACCGCAAGGTACGTGAAAATATGGTCAAGCGTCAGCAAGAATGGGCAAAGCTTGGTGGTGTCGTGATGGATGGAAGAGATATTGGTACACATGTACTTCCAAATGCAGAGGTGAAAATTTTTCTACTTGCTTCTGTTGATGAAAGAGCGCAGAGACGTCATGAAGAAAATCTTTCAAAGGGTTTTGAATCAGATTTAGAGCAATTAAAATTAGAGATTGCTGCAAGGGATAAATTAGACTCAGAACGAGAAGTTGCTCCATTACGAAAAGCAGAGGATGCAATTGAAATAGATACAACGTCATTAAGCATTGACGAAGTTGTTGCAAGAATTATGGATGTAGTAAAGGAAAGGATTTGACTGGAATGAACCTTTATCCCTTTGCAAGAGGATTAGTTGGAGCCATTATCAAACCCCTTTACCGTATAGAAGTTATTGGTAAAGAGAATATCCCAACAGATGGAGGAGTCTTAATATGTTCAAATCATATTGATAATCTGGATCCACCTGTTGTTGGGGTTACATCTCCACGTCATATTCATTTTATGGCAAAAGAGGAATTGTTCAAGGTACCTGTATTAGGTTCCATATTACCAAAAATAAATGCATTTCCAGTTAAGCGTGGGATGAGTGATCGTGAAGCACTTCGTACGGCCTTAAAAATCCTAAAGGAAGGGAAAGTGTTAGGCATTTTTCCTGAAGGCACTAGAAGCAAGGACGGAACTCTTGGAAAAGGCTTGTCGGGAGTAGGATTTTTTGCATTGCGAACTGATTGTACAGTTGTTCCATGTGCCATCGTGGGTCCTTATAAAATGTTTGGTAAATTAAGAGTCGTTTATGGAGAGCCAGTTCAAATGGAAACATTCCGCACAGAAAAGGCTTCTGCTGAAGTGGTGACAGATAAAATTATGGATTCAATTAGAGAGTTATTAGAAAAATATAAATAGATTAAGAGTTTATACTTGACAAATAACTCTATTTATTAGAAGTTAAATAAAAGACTATTTTTCAAAAAAATTAGTATACATAATGTGTTTTCCTGTTGGACATTAAGGAGGTAATTGGAATGGCTGAGGATATGAATCAAGTAGAGTACAAGGAATTACAAGTTGGTGATGTTATCACTGGCAAGGTCACAAAGGTAGAAGACAAGCAAGTATTTGTATCAGTAGAGAATAGTAAGCTGGATGGTATTATCCCGATTAGTGAGCTTTCTAGCCTTCATGTGGAAAAGGCAAGTGACGTTGTCACAGAAGGAGAAGAATTAGAGCTTTCTGTTACAAAGGTAGAGGAAGAAGCATTAATTTTATCTAAAAAAGCTGTACTAGCTTCAAAAGCTTGGGATGACCTTGAGCAGAAATTTAACACTGGTGAAGTGTTTGAAGCAGTTGTAAAAGATGTTGTGAAAGGTGGGCTAGTAGTCGACCTTGGAGTAAGAGGGTTTATTCCTGCATCTTTAGTTGAAAACTATTATGTTGAAGATTTCTCAGATTATAAAGACAAAGCCTTGACGGTGAAAGTGGTTGAGCTTGACCGCGAGAAAAACAGAGTCATCTTGTCGCATCGTGCTGTTGTTGAAGAAGAACAAAAAAATAAAAAACAACAAGTTCTTGAAAACTTAGAGGTAGGAGCTGTCGTTGAAGGTACAGTACAACGTTTAACTGATTTCGGTGCATTCGTAGATATTGGTGGAATCGATGGACTCGTACATATTTCACAACTATCACATGAACATGTTTCAAAACCATCTGACGTTGTTGAAGAAGGTCAGGTAATTAATGTGAAAGTATTATCAGTTGACCGTGATAATGAGAGAATTTCATTATCCTTGAAAGAAACATTACCTGGTCCGTGGGAAAATATTTCTGAAAAATTATCAGTTGGTGATGTAGTTCAAGGAACAGTCAAACGACTCGTTTCTTTCGGAGCGTTTGTTGAGGTGTTACCTGGTGTGGAAGGACTTGTTCATATTTCACAAATTTCTTCAAAGCATATCGGAACTCCACATGAAGTACTAAAAGAAGGTCAAGAGGTAAATGTGAAAGTTCTTGAATTAAACGAATCAGATAAACGAATTTCGTTAAGTATGAAGGAATTAGAAGAAACTGTAGAAGAAGACTTTAGTCAATACCAACAACAAGATGAATCATCAGGCTTCCAATTAGGCGAAATGATTGGTGACCAATTAAATAAATTAAAATAAGAATAAGTATAAAATGAAGGCTCTCACCCGAAAAGGGTGAGGGCTTTTTTTATGGATTTATCTGATTGTCTTCCCTTGCTTCTTCAGGAGTATCCAATCTTGTTGCACCTGGATAGTCAATGGACTGATCACGATCAGATTCAGTTAGGCGTATCTTTTTCTGCTTTCTTTCTTGTCTATCTCTTCCCATTCTAGTTTCCTCCTTCCTTATACATGAAGTTACCTATTTTTGGGTATTGTAGAAAAGGGTCTTTTATTTCATATGAAGTTTCCCTTATTGTTTCTTAAAAGGTTTTTTGGTATTCAAGTGGGTTAAAATTCATGATTTAAAGACATAATGGGAATAATGTGGAGGTGAAGAGATGGACGGAGCAACATTTTATTGGATCTGTTGGATGGCATGGGTTTGTAGTACATTTTTAATGAAGAAAACCAAAGAAAGATTATTCCTATCTATACTTATCTTAATGACGATTATTTTATCACCATATTATGTTGAAATAGGTGATATTAACATAAATTTTAGTATTTTGTTAATTCTCTTCTTTTGCCTGAAGGAAATCTCGAAAAGGTCAAAAAAACAGGTACTATATTTGTTCATTTGTATTCTCACTATTTCATTAGCTTATTGTAGTTTCTTAATGTTTGAATTATATGACCCAGTATGGGTTTTATTTAGTCGAAACCTAATGTTAAGTGCAGCATTAATATACGTTACGTTAATGCTATTGAAAGATTTCCGTTTGCGTTTGATTGGGTTATTAATTGGTACCATACAAGGTGATGTGATTTATGGGATTATTATGAATAACATCAATTTTTCGTATGAGATTGGATCGTTTGTCTTTTTAGACGTAATCTCCATGAGTTTTGGCTTTATTTTTATTTGGTCATCATTAGAAGTGCTATTGCATCATGTTGATGTAATTGTTCAAAAAAACACGAAGGAGAAACACGGCTAGCATGAATGAATATACATATCCGATATTGTTTGGGGTCATTTTTGGGGTTGCGATTCGTTTATATATGTTACGAACCGATTATAGACAATACCCTACATATTTACATGGTAAAATAATTCATGTCGCATTAGGTTTTATTGCTGCAGGACTAGGAACAGTGGCGGTACCATCTATTATGGAAGAGGAATTCACTGCTATCACTTTCTTAACAATTGCTGCCTCTCAATTCCGAGATGTACGTAATATGGAGCGTAATACTCTTACTGAACTTGATTCATATGAGCTTGTTCCTAGGGGCAAGACATATATAGAGGGAATTGCAGTAGCCTTCGAAAGTCGAAACTATTTAGTTATTTTAACATCCTTTTTCTCAACCTTTGCCTATTTAGCTTTCAATATATGGGTGGGAATTGTTGTAGGAATCGTATGTCTGATTGTATGTAAGAAGCTTATGTCAGGTAGTAAACTGAAGGATATTGTCGATATTGAGTTTGTTCAGCCGCATTTTGAAGGGGCGGGCCTACATGTGGATAATATTTATATAATGAATATTGGTCTTCCAGCAAGGCAGGAAGAAATATTACAATACGGAATGGGGTTTATTTTGAAACCCAAATCATTTAACGCTAGAGCAACAATTGCTAATTTAGGTCAACGACAGGCAATCTTACATGATGTGGCAACGGCATTAGGTATTTTTAAAGATTCAGGAACGCCAGCTCTTGCTCCATTGGCTAAAAGAGACTTAAACGATGGTCGAGTCGGGGTATTTGTCTTACCTCAAGAAAAGGATATTGAAAAAGCAATTGCCGTCATTGGAAATGTGCCGACGTTAGAAAATGCGATACGAATGCCGACGGAGAGGAATGTAAACCAGAAGGGGCGACCACTTAAATGAATATCGAAAAATTCATATTAGCGGCGATTAAGATGGAAGACTCTAAGGTTTCCGTATCGGGTGGAACACCAGTGTTTACATGTCCATCAAAAGAAGAAATGGAGACAGTTGCTGCTAATTTAGAAGCAATACTCGATGGAATTGCTCATGAACTTAGTGAAGATTTGTATATAATCGTAAAACACTAAACAATTGATTGTTGTAATATCTAATCTTTGATAGAATGTAAAAGCATGACCCTTCTGACGCAAGAAGGGTTTATTTTTTCAACGTCTAGCTCCATGAATAATCATGCTTGAGTCATATGTTAATTACTTAGGAGGGGAAAGGCACCTTTCGGTAATTGTTTGAGATTGTCCAAAAAAGAATCGCCTGCAGCTTTTTTAGATTACATAAGTTGATTTTCATTCCATTTTATGTGATATATGTAAAGAGATAAGTAAGTTTAGAAGGGAAGAACGTATGTGGCAAAACCAGTTGTAGCAATTGTTGGTCGACCTAACGTCGGTAAATCAACAATTTTTAATCGTATAGTAGGAGAAAGGGTTTCAATTGTTGAAGATGTACCAGGAGTAACAAGAGACCGAATTTATAGTTCTGGGGAATGGCTAAATCAAGAATTTAGCATTATCGATACAGGTGGTATTGATATTGGCGATGAGCCGTTCCTAGCTCAAATTAGACATCAAGCGGAAATCGCAATTGATGAAGCTGATGTCATTATATTTATGACGAGTGGCCGTGAAGGCGTAACAAGTGCGGATGAAGAAGTAGCGAAAATTTTATACCGAACAAATACACCTGTTGTTCTAGCGGTAAACAAAGTGGACAACCCTGAGATGAAGTCAGATATTTATGATTTTTATGCATTAGGATTTGGTGAACCGATTGCCATTTCAGGTTCCCATGGAATTGGACTCGGTGATTTGCTTGATGAAGTCATTAAACATTTTCCGCAGGGTGGAAATGTAGAGTATGATGACGATGTGATTAAATTTTCTCTTATTGGCCGCCCAAATGTTGGAAAATCATCACTCGTGAACACCTTGTTAGGCGAAGAACGAGTAATTGTAAGTGATATTGCTGGAACTACAAGGGATGCGATTGATACAAAGTATAAAGTTGATGGAAAAGAATACGTCATCATTGATACAGCGGGAATGAGAAAAAAAGGTAAGGTTTATGAAACGACTGAGAAATATAGTGTGCTAAGGGCTCTAAAGGCTATTGAACGTTCAGATGTTGTTCTTGTCGTTTTAAATGGAGAAGAAGGAATTATCGAGCAGGATAAAAAAATTGCAGGCTATGCTCATGATGCAGGTAGAGCAATTGTGATCGTTGTAAACAAATGGGATGTAGTTGAAAAAGATGAGAAAACAATGAAGGAATTTGAACAAAAGATACGAGATCATTTCCAATTTCTTGATTATGCACCCATTGTATTCTTATCAGCTAAAACAAAACGACGTATCCATACTTTAATACCAATGATTGATCTGGCGAGTGAAAATCATTCAATGCGAGTTCAAACCAATGTGTTAAATGATGTCATCATGGATGCTGTTGCAATGAATCCAACACCTACGGATAAAGGTAATCGTTTGAGAATTTATTATGTTACCCAGGTTGCTGTTAAGCCACCGACATTTGTTGTGTTTGTGAATGATCCAGAATTAATGCATTTCTCTTATGAACGCTTTTTAGAGAATCGAATTAGAGATGCTTTTGGTTTTGAAGGTACACCAATAAAGATAATTGCTAGGGCTAGAAAATAGAAAGGGGAGAACCTAATGGAGAAAGTAACGGTTGTTGGTGCGGGTAGTTGGGGTACTGCACTGGCACTTGTTTTGGCTGATAATGATCATGAGGTCCGAATTTGGTCACATCGTAAAGAACAAGTTGAAGAAATTAATACGAAGCACACCAATTCAAAATACGTACCCTCAATTAAATTACCTGAAACAATCATTGGTTTTGATGACTTGAGTAAATCGTTGGAAGATGTGAAGACAATTGTACTTGCGGTTCCAACAAAAGCTATTCGGGAAGTATTGCAAAAAATATCTCAAGTCATTTCAACACCTTTAACGATTATTCATGTGAGTAAAGGAATTGAACCAGATACATTAAAACGGATTTCTGAAATGATTGAGGATGAAATGCCCTCAAATCTTTTAAAAGATGTTGTTGTTCTTTCAGGCCCAAGTCATGCTGAAGAAGTGGTACTTCGTCACCCAACAACTGTTACCGTTTCGTCAAAAAACATGAAAAGTGCTGAATATGTACAAGACTTATTTATCAATCAGCATTTTCGTGTGTATACAAACCCTGATATTATCGGTGTTGAAATAGGGGGGGCGTTAAAAAATATTATCGCTCTTGCTGCAGGAATAACTGATGGACTCGGATATGGCGATAATGCGAAGGCAGCACTTATTACAAGAGGTTTAGCTGAAATTGCACGTTTAGGCAGCAAAATGGGGGCAAACCCACTAACTTTTGCTGGACTAACAGGAATTGGGGACCTCATTGTTACGTGTACAAGTGTCCATTCTCGTAATTGGCGTGCAGGCAACTTGCTTGGAAAAGGAAAGAGCCTCCAAGAAGTCTTGGATAATATGGGGATGGTCGTTGAAGGTGTTAGAACGACGAAAGCAGCCTACCAGCTGGCTAAAAAAATGGACGTATCCATGCCCATTACTTTTGCCTTATATGATGTTCTATTTAACGGAGAATCGCCAAAAGAAGGTGTGGATAAGTTGATGTCTAGAGGCAAAACAAATGAAATGGCTGACCTATTTAATTATTTAGAAACAAAAGGGCCAATGTAGAACACAGACTTACGTTTTGTGCATATGATGTCAAGAAGAATACCATTTTAGCGGGATTCCTAATAAATTCGCACAGAACGAAAATATTCTAGTGATAAAACGTTTGCACTATTCTTACGAAAAATAGGCATTCGAGGATACATTTCATGCCGTTTTCGCATAAAATGCAGCGTAGTATATTGCGAGTCTGAGCGATGGGTAAAGGTTATATTTAGTTATTTATGTTTGCTGAAGTAAAGTAGCCCCTCTTTACTTCAGTTTTTTTGTATTCTTAATGGACAAGCTTAGTTAAAAAGTGTGTATTATGATATAATATTTGACGGAATGTTAGAGGATGTTGAGGAGTGAGTGAGAATGATACGACGGTAGAGGATGTACGACTAGTTCCGCACTCCTGTGTCGTATGTGAGAGTTACCACAACCTAAAGAAGCATGTGGCTTTTCGTTTTTGCTCCATAGGTATTATCTACACGGTTTTAGTGGATTAAGTATTGCTTTACGAAGATTCGACGCACAGGATGTGTTCGTTCGATAATACGTAAGATCGTGATCCTTTTCATCCTCTTTTTTGAAGACATATATAGTTGGACAAGGAGTGAATATGATGACACCAGGATTATTAAAAATGTGGATATCTTTTGCGGGCATCGCATTTATGTTTATTGCAGTGATAGCCATTTATATTAGTCGATTTAAATTAAAAGGTATTCTAAAAGGAATTGTAGCCACTATCGCATATATTTTTATGATTCTATCAGGAATAATTATTTTCTTTGTTGTGTTCAGCGGACCTGTTAGTGGTTAGAGATACAAACATAAGGATGGTATAATATGAAAGCGACGATACAACTGGTAATAATGTTTTTTATCCTAACATTACTTACAGGGTGCCTATACCCGAAAGATAAGCTTGCCCAAAATCAAATTGCCTATGAGGACCAGGTTGCATCCGTTCAGAGGGCAGTTGATCAATTCAGGGAAGAGACTGGCGGTCTCTTGCCAATCAAAACGAGGGAAATGGAAACTCCGATCTATCAAAAATATCCGATTGATTTTGGTCGACTATCTCCGAAATACATAGCTGAACCTCCAGGTAATGCCTATGAATCGGGTGGAGTTTATTTATATGTTTTAGTAGATGTTGAAACGGAACCTACTGTTAAACTTCTGGATGTGCGTATTTCAGAGGCAGTAAGTGAACTGAATTTACGAGTACAAATGTACCGTTCTTCAGGAGGATACGCTCCATTTAAAGAACAATTGGACACGAATATCTTTACATTAGATCATGAAAAGCTTGGTTTGAAAGAAAAGCCATATGTTGTGAGTCCATTTACTGGAAAGAATTTACCGCTATTAATAACAAACACCAATGAGATAGTTGTAGACTATCGGATCGATTTATATGAGTATTTGACGAAGTATGAACATACTTTTAAAACAGGTGATGATGTTCGAGATTTGTTAGTGGAACATTCCATGTTTGTTCCGACCAATTCCTATCCAATTAAAATCGATCATGAAAATGAACCAATTTTTTTAAATAATTAAGTCATGAACCCTTCTTTTAGACATAAACTCTAAAAGAAGGGTTTTTATTATTGCTAAGAAAGCAAGAAAGATAGCTTGCTAGGGATGTTTTGTTTTTGAACTAAGTCTGCTGCTACATATTACAGGGGGAATTTTTTTCTAGAAATAGTCATATTTAATTAGGACAACGTCATACAAATATAATGTCCTAGAATATGTAGTAAAACGGATAAAATTATCCCAATAACTGTAAAATCGGGAGGGATCACACTTGGAAAAGGTAGATATTTTTAAAGATATCGCTGAGCGCACTGGTGGCGATATATACTTAGGAGTAGTAGGTGCAGTTCGAACAGGCAAATCTACTTTCATAAAGAAGTTCATGGAATTAGTAGTGTTACCGAATATCGGTAGTGAGGCAGATAAGGCACGCGCACAAGATGAATTGCCACAAAGTGCTGCAGGAAGAACAATCATGACGACAGAACCAAAGTTTGTACCGAACCAAGCCGTTTCTGTACATGTGGAAGATGGGCTTGATGTGAACATCCGCCTAGTGGATTGTGTTGGATACACTGTTCCAGGTGCAAAGGGGTATGAGGACGAAAATGGGCCACGTATGATTAATACGCCTTGGTATGAAGAGCCTATTCCGTTCCATGAAGCAGCAGAAATTGGCACAAGAAAGGTAATTCAGGAACATTCAACTATTGGTGTTGTCGTCACAACTGATGGCTCCATTGGAGAAATTCCTCGAAGAGATTATATTGAGGCTGAAGAACGTGTGATTGAGGAACTGAAAGAAGTAGGTAAACCATTCATTATGGTTATTAATACCGTTCATCCTCATCATCCTGAAACAGACGCTCTTCGCCAAGAATTAAATGAAAAATATGATATTCCAGTGTTAGCGATGAGTGTAGAGAGCATGCGTGAAACAGATGTATTTAATGTTTTACGTGAAGCCCTTTATGAGTTCCCAGTCTTAGAAGTGAACGTAAATCTACCAAGCTGGGTAATGGTCTTGAAAGAGGATCATTGGTTAAGAGAAAGCTACCAAGATGCTGTGAAGGATACTGTTCAAGATATTAAGCGTCTACGAGATGTAGATCGCGTAGTAGGTCAATTTAGTGAGTATGATTTTATTGACCAAGCAAGCTTAGCCGGTATCGAAATGGGGCAGGGTGTAGCTGAAATTGATTTATATGCTCCAGATGATTTATACGATCAAATCCTCAAGGAAGTTGTTGGCGTTGAAATTCGAGGGAAAGATCATCTCCTACAACTCATGCAAGACTTTGCGCATGCAAAGGCAGAGTATGATCAAGTAGCAGATGCGCTAAAAATGGTGAAGCAAACAGGTTATGGAATTGCTGCACCTGCGTTATCTGATATGAGCTTAGATGAGCCTGAAATTATTCGCCAAGGTTCAAGATTTGGAGTTCGTTTAAAAGCTGTAGCACCATCCATCCATATGATAAAGGTAGATGTAGAATCTGAATTTGCACCAATTATCGGAACTGAAAAACAAAGTGAAGAGTTAGTCCGATACTTGATGCAAGATTTTGAAGACGACCCACTTTCAATCTGGAATTCAGATATCTTTGGTAGATCGTTAAGTTCGATTGTACGTGAAGGTATCCAGGCGAAATTATCATTAATGCCTGAAAATGCACGATATAAGTTAAAAGAAACACTCGAAAGAATCATTAACGAAGGTTCAGGTGGATTAATTGCTATCATATTATAGGATGCAGGCTCCTCTTAAGGAGTCTTTTTTTGTTGTATAGGATAAATTCTGACGTTTGCGTCCAGCTCCAGTGCCTAGCCGCCCCTCGAGGTCATAAGCCAATCCGACAAGAAGGATAAACTGCATCCTTCTAGCCAGCTTTTCTTACACTTGTCGAGGCTGAGATCAAGGCACTAGCGCATTTGTGACAATTTGCTTACTAAACGTTAATATGATAAGCTTTTTACGAAAAATTGAGTCTGATTGGTGAATTATACATATAAAGGGAAAAATTACGTGAAATATATTGAATTATGTCTTATTATCGTTTATTATAGGGCATGGTAGCATCAAGCTAATCGATTCAAAACATTGAAGACATAAGACTTGAAGAGCAATGTATGATTACTTATATGGACCAAGAAACATCCTTTGGGAGGAGGTGAATGTCATGAACAAAACAGAATTAGTTAACGCGGTAGCTGAAAGCGCTGAACTTTCTAAGAAGGATGCTACAAAAGCTGTTGATGCAGTATTTGAATCAATCCTTGAAGCTCTTAAAAGTGGAGATAAGGTTCAGCTAATCGGATTTGGTAACTTTGAGGTACGTGAGCGTGCTGCTCGTAAAGGTCGTAACCCTCAAACTGGTGAAGAAATCGAAATCGCTGCTAGCAAGGTTCCTGCATTTAAACCAGGAAAGGCGCTTAAGGATGCAGTAAAATAATTTTACATAGAAACTATGTGAAAGTTACAAAATGCGTGTTCAAAAAGGGTCGTTTCTCACGGCTCTTTTTTGTTTTTCATACATAAATATGCTAGAATCAATGGACTAGATAAGAAGCGAAATCAGGAGGGGTTGGCAAAATGACTTCAATTGATCATGAAAAAATAGAGCAAGCCATAACCATGATATTAGAAGCAATCGGAGAGGATCCAAGTCGGGAAGGACTCGTTGATACACCTAAACGTGTCGCTAAAATGTACGCAGAGGTGTTCTCAGGACTTCAAGATGATCCAAAAGAATACTTTCAAACCGTATTCGGTGAAGAACATGAGGAATTAGTGCTTGTAAAGGACATTCCATTTTACTCAATGTGTGAGCATCATCTTGTTCCTTTTTATGGACATGCACATGTGGCTTATATTCCAAAAGGTGGAAAAGTAACAGGTTTAAGCAAGCTAGCACGTGCTGTCGAGGCGGTTGCAAAAAGACCTCAGTTACAAGAAAGAATCACTTCAACTATAGCTGACTCAATCGTAGAATCACTAGAACCTTACGGGGTAATGGTTGTAATTGAAGCAGAGCATATGTGTATGACGATGCGTGGTGTAAAAAAGCCAGGATCGAAAACAGTTACTTCCGCTGTTAGGGGGATTTTACAAAAAGACCCAGCTGCCCGCAGTGAAGTTCTATCCCTTATTAACAGACAATAACCACAAATTGATATGGGAAATCTGCCTGTGAAATCAAAATAAATCATATGATCCATGCGGTAATGTTTTCTACATTTTTTGAGTATTACAGGCAACAATCAGTAGGAGATATGATGAATGAACCTCAGATAGTTGTTTCGTAATATCATACAATGAAGGAGTGAAAAAGGATGAGTAATAATTCAAATTCAGAATTTATCGTTATCAAAGCAGAAGAAGATGGCGTGAATGTAATCGGATTAACAAGAGGATCTGATACACGTTTTCATCACTCAGAAAAACTGGATAAAGGCGAAGTTATGATCGCACAATTCACAGAACACACCTCTGCAATCAAGGTTCGAGGGAATGCAATTATTCAAACAAGTCATGGAGAAATGAAATCAGATGCTAAGAAATAAGCAGGTAAATCCTGCTTTTTCTTATGAATACATAAAACTAAGGGAAAAACTACGTGATATATGTTATAATTAACGTTGTTTTATAAAGACTAAAATAGTGTACGTATTTATAGATATAATAGATTATTTTATGATTATTTAAATTGGGGAAACAAGGGTGATTGATTTGCATGACATCGAGGAAAAAGTTGCTAATCTAAAAGAGTGTGTTGCGGCGAAAACAAGACACTCCTACCTTCAAAAATATATGGAATCACCGAGTATCGATGAGGATAAGATTTTATTATTATATTCCATATATGAGGATCTGCTTTTACCAAAAGAGCAAATGGAAAACTATATATTAACAACTATGCTTGTTCAATACGCTTTGGATACCCATGAAACAGTCCCCAATCGACTTACTTATTCAGAAGAACGTATGCGCAGTCAACAGTTGTCAGTTTTAGCTGGAGACTATTTCAGCGGATTATATTATTATTTACTCGCTGAAGCCTCCGACATTTCCTATATTCGTATACTTGCTGAAGGTATTAAAGAAGTGAATGAAGCGAAAATATACCTCTATCAGAGGGATTACAATCAAATAGATGAACTTTTTTCATATATGACAGCAGTTGAATCTGCAGTCTTTCAAAAGATTGTGAACAGCTTTCAAATCAATAAATGGGAAGAATTTGTTCCGAATTTTTTAATGTTAAAAAGATTATTGAATGAAAGAGAACATTATGTGAAGAATGGTGACTCGATCCTTTTTAAATCACTTAAGGCCATTATGGATTCTCAAGAAAATCAACACAATGATGGAGATATAATGGGTAAGTACAATAAATATCTTTCTGAAATTAGACAGAAACTAGAAGAGTTTCTAGACAAAAATCCAAAGACTAACAAAATGCTACGGAAACGAATAAATGAACTGCTACTGAAAAGCACATCATTACCTTTGAGTAGAAACATGGAAGAGGGTCAATATGGAACAATCTAAAGAACAACGTGTACACCATGTATTTGAAAAAATATATAAAAACTATGATCAAATGAATTCCGTAATCAGCTTCCAACAACATAAGGCTTGGCGAAAAGACACGATGAAACGAATGAATGTCCAAAAAGGTGCATCGGCACTGGATCTTTGCTGTGGTACTGCTGATTGGACTATTGCACTTGCGGAGAAAGTCGGGCCTTCAGGGAAAGTAATCGGTCTTGATTTTAGTAAAAATATGCTGAAAATTGGCCAGGAAAAAGTGGACAATCTCAAGTTAAAACAAGTAGAACTGGTACATGGAAATGCGATGGAGCTTCCATTTGAAGACAATACCTTTGACTATGTAACAATTGGATTTGGTCTTCGTAATGTTCCTGATTATATGACTGTTTTGAAAGAAATGCATAGAGTTGTAAAACCTGGAGGCAAGGTAGTATGTTTAGAAACATCACAGCCTACAATGTTTGGTTTTAGACAATTATACTTTTTTTATTTCCGTTTCATTATGCCTATATTTGGGAGGATTTTTGCAAAAAGCTATCAAGAATACTCATGGCTTCAAGAATCGGCGCGTGATTTCCCTGGCATGAAAGAACTTGAGAATATGTTTCGAGAAGCAGGGCTAACTAATATTGAAGTTAAACCATACACATTAGGTGTTGCAGCTATGCATTTAGGATATAAGAAATAAATTTTGTTCGCGTCATATTTTGTAGACTAAGGTGAAACTCATGAAATTATCTTTAATGTATTCGTATTTGAATACAGATTTAGCAATTATAGAAAGAGAACTGGAGGCTTCTATTACTGGAGAACATCCGGTTCTTCAACAGGCTGGTTTGCACTTATTACAGTCTGGGGGAAAACGATTACGTCCTGTTTTTGTTCTTCTGGGTGGGAAATTTGGCAAATATCATATTGATGTAATCAAAAATGTTGCCGTTACCCTTGAGCTTATTCATACGGCATCGCTTGTTCACGATGATGTGATTGATGACGCGGACCTTAGACGTGGTAAGCCAACGATTAAGGCAAGATGGGACAATAAAATTGCGATGTATGCAGGGGACTATATTTTAGGTAGCTCTTTAGAAATCATCACAAAGTTAGAGAATCCTTTAATACACAAACTTCTTGCACGTACAATTGTTGAGGTATGTTTAGGTGAAATCGAGCAAATCAAAGATAAATATAGGTTTGATCAAAATCTTCGATGTTATTTACGTCGAATCAAGCGGAAGACGGCTCTATTGATTGCTAGTAGTTGCCAATTAGGTGCAGTTGCAGCAAATGTACCAACTGAAACTCATAAAAAATTATTTTTATTTGGATATTATGTTGGAATGGCCTTTCAGATTACTGATGATATCTTGGATTTCACAGGAACAGATGAACAACTGGGCAAGCCTGCTGGTAGTGATTTGTTACAAGGTAATATAACGTTACCAGTTTTGTATGCAATGAAAGATGAGAACCTCAAGCGTCAAATTATTCAAGTTTCAGAACAAACAACAGCAGAAGAGATTAAGCCTTTAATCACATCTATTAAACAATCAGATGCGATAAAACAATCTGAAGAGCTTAGTAAGAGATATTTAGAAAAAGCATATCGTGTTTTGGAAGAATTGCCATCTGGACGTGCGAGGAACACACTTTACAATATTGCAAAATATATTGGTAAAAGAAAGTTTTAACGATTGGTATTCCACATTTCCCACACAGAATAAAAGTTGCAAACCAATCAAAATAGTGTTACTATTTTGATTGGTCGTTAAAAGTAGACTATTATACATAATTTTGGTGGGGTGGAGAGAATTATGGAAAAAACATTTTTAATGGTTAAACCAGATGGTGTACAACGTCAACTAATTGGTGAGATTATTTCTCGCTTTGAAAGAAAGGGCTTTCAATTAGTTGGAGCTAAATTAATGACAATTCCAACTGAGCTTGCCGAACAACATTATGGTGAGCATAAAGAACGTCCATTCTTTGGGGAGTTAGTTGATTTTATTACATCTGGACCTGTATTTGCGATGGTTTGGCAAGGTGAAAATGTCATTGCAACCGCTCGTCAAATGATGGGTAAGACAAATCCACAAGACGCTGCACCTGGAACAATTCGTGGGGACTTTGGATTAATAGTAGGAAAGAACGTTATTCACGGTTCAGATTCACCAGCAAGTGCTGAACGTGAAATTTCACTTTTCTTTAAAGATGAAGAATTGGTTACATACGATAAACTTATCAATAACTGGATTTATTAATACATGAAAACCAGCTCTATCAAAGGGCTGGTTTTTCTTAAGGAACTACCACCACCAAAATCAAGATTGTTTTGAGGAGAAACTATGAACACCGATTACACACTATTTACACAACAGATAAAAAGGAAAACAGGTATTGATTTACAATTATACAAGGAAGCGCAAATGGTAAGAAGACTTACCTCGCTATATGAAAAAAGAGGATTCTCAAATTTTCAGGAATACTTTAAAGGTATTGAACAAGATAAGGAACTTCTGCATGAGTTTCTCGATCGAATGACAATTAATGTTTCAGAGTTTTATCGGAATCGAAAACGATGGGACGTTCTTGAAACAAAGATTCTACCAAAACTCCTTAAAGAGAATCAAAATTTAAAAGTGTGGAGTGCAGCATGTTCTGCTGGGGAGGAGCCCTATACACTAGCAATGATTCTGTCGAAGTTTTTGCCACTACATAAAATATCCATCTTAGCTACTGATATAGATGAAAACATCTTAGCTAGAGCTAGGCTGGGTATATATCCCGAACGATCACTTCAAGAAGTCCCAATTGACATGAAGAACCGTTTCTTTACTGAAGATGGGGCCTTTTACAATATCCATCCAGATATTAAAAAGACAGTGACTTTTAAAAAACAAAATTTACTTGCTGATCCCTTTGGGTCTCAGTTTGATCTAATTGTTTGTAGAAATGTTTTGATCTATTTTACAGAAGAAGGAAAGGACATGCTTTATAAAAAGTTCAGTAATGCACTTAAACCCAACGGGATCTTATTTGTTGGTAGTACAGAACAAATTTTTAATCCAGGTTCATACAATTTCGAAACGGAAGACACTTTCTTTTATCGAAAAAAATAAAGCGTGTGAATAATGACAAAACTACAATTTATTGTTAATATTAAGAAATCGAATTTGCCAGATGGTGAATTCGTTTTCTTTTATAACTAGATGATATAATCATAGAAAATTTAGAAAAAATTTTACCGAAAATACCAAGATTATGATATATTGATACATAATCGCTTTAAATTACGAAAGTGAATGCTGATATTCACTTTAACATACAAGGAGGAACATAGATGAGATACTTAACAGCTGGTGAATCACATGGCCCGCAGCTTACAACAATACTTGAAGGTGTACCTGCTGGTTTAGAAATTACGACAGAAGATATTAATTTTGAACTTGCTAGACGCCAAAAAGGGCACGGGCGAGGCAGAAGAATGCAAATTGAAAAAGACCAAGTGCAAATTGCAAGTGGTGTACGCCATGGTAAGACTTTAGGTTCACCAATTGCATTGATTGTTGAAAACAATGACTGGAAGCACTGGACAAAAATCATGGGGATTGAACCTATTTCTGATGAAGAGGCAGAAGATATTAAACGTAAAATTACACGTCCACGTCCAGGACATGCAGACCTTAATGGAGCCATCAAATATGGCCATCGAGATATGCGAAATGTTCTCGAAAGATCTTCAGCAAGGGAAACGACTGTACGAGTTGCAGCAGGTGCAGTTGCTAAAAAATTCTTAGCAACTTTAGGGATTAATGTTGCTGGACATGTCTTAGAAATTGGTGGCGTACGTGCAAAAGATACCACATATTCTACTTTAGAAGAGTTAAAAACAAAAACAGAAGAATCTCCAGTAAGATGTCTAGACGAAGAAGCAGGTCTTCAAATGATGAACGCGATTGATGAAGCTAAGAAAAATGGTGACTCAATCGGTGGTGTTGTGGAAGTCATTGTTGAAGGTGTGCCTGCAGGTGTTGGAAGCTATGTACATTATGACAGAAAGCTAGATTCTAAAATTGCAGCTGCTGTTATGAGTATCAATGCTTTTAAAGGTGTTGAATTTGGTATCGGTTTTGACGCTGCACGAATTCCAGGAAGCCAAGTACATGATGAAATTATTTGGGATGAAGAAAATGGATATAAGAGAAGAACCAACAATTTAGGTGGCTTTGAAGGTGGAATGACGAACGGAATGCCGATTGTTGTTCGAGGCGTTATGAAACCAATTCCAACTCTTTACAAACCACTAAAGAGTGTTGATATTGAAACGAAAGAAGTATTTGAGGCAAGTATTGAAAGATCTGACAGCTGTGCAGTTCCTGCCGCATCGGTTGTTGCAGAAGCAGTAGTTGCTTGGGAAGTTGCAAATGCGATAATTGAGCAATTTGGACAAGACAGAATGGACCTAATCCAAGAAAACGTAGATAAAATGCGTGAGTATTCGAGGGATTTCTAATGGATCAATTGACCATTTCCACAAAATCGAAAACGTATCCGATGTACATTGGGACTGACATACTTGGTCAGTTGCCACAAGTGATAAAAGATACATGTCAATCAGTATCAAAGGTGCTTGTCATTAGTGATGAGGCTGTTGCCGACATTTATTTGGAGAAAGTGATCAGTATTCTTCACCAACAATATGATAAGCCTTTATCGTTTATAATCCCTGCTGGGGAGAGTGCTAAATCTTTTGACATGTATTACCAATGTCAGACCTATGCATTGGAACAAGGATTAGATCGTTCATCAGTTATCCTTGCTTTGGGCGGGGGTGTCGTAGGAGACCTTGCAGGTTTCGTTGCAGCAACATTTATGCGAGGCATTCCTTTTATTCAAATCCCAACTACATTATTAGCTCATGATAGTGCAGTAGGAGGAAAAGTTGCCATCAATCATGAACTAGGAAAAAACATGATTGGTGCTTTTCATCAACCAAATGCCGTTCTATATGATATTGATTTAATGAAGTCTTTGCCGAAGATAGAGCTCAGATCAGGCTTTGCAGAAGTCATAAAGCACGGATTAATCTGGGATCCTGATTTTTATAATTGGTTAACAGAAGAAATTACATCTTTAGACGATTTACAAGGTGAAAAACTTCAATACGCTGTATTAAAAGGGGTATCTGTAAAAGCAAAGGTAGTTTCTGAGGATGAACAGGAAAAAGGATTACGTGCGATTCTG
This sequence comes from Bacillus nitroreducens, assembly GCF_964021195.1. Classification (NCBI taxonomy): domain Bacteria; kingdom Bacillati; phylum Bacillota; class Bacilli; order Caryophanales; family Bacillaceae; genus Bacillus; species Bacillus nitroreducens. The sequence continues at coordinate 2,716,022 of NZ_CAXHYI020000003.1, forward strand.
AATTTTGGACATACACTTGGTCATGCAATAGAGGCTGAATCGGGATACGGTAAAATCACACACGGTGATGGTGTTGCGATAGGGATGATTTTTGCATTAAAGGTAAGTGAAAACATCTATAAAATTGATCTATCTTCTGAACAAATTAAGGAATGGTTTAGCTTATTCGGGTTTCCAACCAGCATTCCACAAGAATTAGACAAAACGAAATTACTAGAACGAATGAAGCATGATAAAAAGGCAACATCAGGAAAAGTAAAAATGGTCCTATTAAAGAATATTGGAGAAACTGTTATTCAAGATATAGATGACGACAAACTGCTCTTTTACTTAAATGAGTTCCGTTAAGAAGATGGTGGGAAGGAGGAACAATGATGATTAGGGGAATTCGTGGTGCTACAACAATTGAAAACAACGATAAACAAGAGATTTTAGAAGCCACAGAAAAGCTGTTACGTGAAATGATTTCAGAAAACAATCTCGAAGCAGCAGATGTTGCTCAAATCTTATTTTCAGTCACTGAGGATATTGATGCAGCTTTTCCTGCAGCTGCTGCAAGACAAATTGATGGCTGGGCATTTGTTCCGGTAATAAGTATGAGGGAAATTCCTGTTCCAGGCTCACTGCCAATGTGCATTCGTGTAATGATGACGGTAAATACGAACGCGGGACAAGAGGAAATCCACCATATTTACCAAAAAGGGGCCATCGTTTTAAGACCAGATCTTTCCACTGTTAAAGGGAAATAAATAAAACTATGCATTGACAAAGTCGTTAGGCATACGATAAGATAAGTAACAACATTTAGTAAAGTTTGAGTTTAGTAAGTTTTCGAAATTTGATTGTAGTTTAGAGCAGAGTTTAGGGTAGATGAGAATGAGAGAGTTTAGCTGAGGTTAGCTTAGGTTTATTTATGTATACTTCTACCCAAAGATACGAAAGTGTCTTTGGGTTGTTTATTTTTATCGGTTGTTTATAAAGGCTTCTTTTCTAGATTAAAGTTGTTTTTAGCTAGTAAGGTGGAAACCATGGTATTGAAGCAAAAAGGCAGTGATTCCTCGAAAATGTTTTTGCCTTTTGTTGGAGTCTTAGGCACATAGGCATTTCAAGTGTCGAGTTTGCCACAGATGTGTCGATTATAATCGGCAAATTCTCGAATTGTGTGCAAGCTTCATCCTAGCCGAGCCTGCTTAGAAATATCCAACTACGGTTTAAATCAACGATATGCAACAAAACGTGAAAAACAGCCATTAATATAAACAATCGATTCCATTCTTCAAAAACCTCCTAATTCCTCATTCTCCATAATTTATGGAGGAGTGAGCCTATTGAATACGTATAATTTTTCCTCGTTTGTGTCCGATGCAAAACAATATCGGACCATTCCGATCGTAAAACGTTTCCTAGTTGATACGTTAACACCTATTCAAATTTTTCAAAATTTAAAAAATGAAGCATCCTTTCTACTTGAGAGTAAGGATCATGAATCTGATTGGTCAAGATATTCCTTTATTGGTTTAAAACCATTTCTATTCATTGATGAAAACAACGGCCAATTTTTTGTAAAAAATGAAAACCAACAAAGTATGGTGAAAAAACAATCCATAAAGGATGCCTTTAATTGGATCAAGGATTATCTCAACTTAAAGCCACTGGAGATTGAAATTCCCTTTTATGGTGGAGCAGTTGGTTACATTAGTTATGACGCTATCTCAACCTTTGAAAAAGTGGAGGAGCACCGTAATGATGATTTAAACATGGAGCGCTATCAGTTTTTATTTTGTGAAACGATACTAGCATTAGATCATCATTCACGTGAACTAATTATTGTCCACTTTATTCGTCTTAATGGGGATGAAGACGAACGTACTCAAAAAGCTGTTTTTGAACATGCTCATTCAAAAATTAATATGTATTTATCGAGGATCACCCAAAACAAAGAGCAAAGTGAAATGCTGTTATTACCCAAAATACATGAAATACCCAATGTGTCTGATATCAAAACGAATTTTGAAAAACAAGAATTCGTAGATGCGGTTATGAAAATAAAAGACTATATTACCGCGGGTGATATTTTTCAAGCTGTGTTGTCACAAAGGTTTGAGATTCCAGTTTCAGTTAGTGGATTCCAGCTTTATCGGGTATTACGGATGGTCAATCCTTCCCCCTATTTATTTTATATTAAAGTAAATGATATCGAGATTGTCGGAAGCTCTCCTGAACGATTAATAAAAATTCATCATAAACATCTTGAGATTCATCCGATTGCTGGGACAAGGCGCAGAGGGAAGACGAAGGAGGAAGATGATGCATTAGCTACTGAATTGCTCCAGGACGAAAAAGAGAAAGCGGAGCATTATATGCTGGTGGATTTAGCAAGAAATGATATTGGCAGGGTATCTACCTTTGGTTCTGTTGAAACACCTGTCCTTATGGAAGTTGGCCGATTTTCACATGTTATGCACCTAATCTCAAAGGTAACGGGAGAATTAGACGAAAAAGTTGACCCATTAGATGCATTGCTAGCAGCTTTTCCAGCAGGAACGGTATCAGGCGCACCTAAAATCCGAGCCATGCAAATTATTTCCGAGCTAGAACCGACAGCTCGAAATTTATACGCAGGTACCATTGCATATATTGGGTTTGATGGCAACATAGACTCTTGTATTACCATTCGGACTGCCATTATTAAAGATGGTGTTGCCCATGTGCAAGCTGGAGCGGGAATTGTTGCTGATTCAGTTCCTGAACATGAATGGTTAGAAACGGTAAATAAAGCAAGTGCATTGATCCAAACAATTCAATTAGCTGAGGAAGCGTTCGATAAGGAGGATATTCATGTTTAAACAACTATTAAATAAATGTATCAATGGTGAAGTTTTAACGGAAGAAGAAAGTTATCAAGTCATGGATGTCATTATGTCTGGAAATGCAACAGCAAGCCAAATTGCAAGCTTGCTTTCGATCCTTCGTTTTCGTGGGGAATCGGTTGAAGAGATTACAGGCTTTGCCAGAGCAATGAGAGAGCATATGATGCAGTTAGATTACGAGAGTGACCAAGTAATCGATACATGTGGTACGGGTGGAGACGGAGCTTCTACCTTTAATATCTCTACTGCATCTGCAATTGTAGTCTCTTCATTAGGAATAAAGGTCGCGAAGCACGGGAATCGAGCGGTATCTTCAAAAAGTGGTAGTGCCGATGTTTTAGAGTATCTAGGTGTTGAGATTCAATCAACCCAGGAAGAAGCGAAAGAAGCATTAAACAAACGAAATATGAGTTTCTTATTTGCACCGATTTATCATGCAGCAATGAAACATGCCGTAACGCCGAGACAGGAAATCGGATTTAGAACCGTCTTTAATTTATTAGGTCCAATGGCAAATCCCGCAAGATGTAAAAAGCAAGTATTGGGTGTCTATTCAACAGATTATGCTGAAAAGATGGCTCATGCTCTCGGGAAGCTTGGTTCTGAACATGTGTTATTTGTATCAGGTCGTGATGGGCTTGATGAATGCAGTATTACAACTGAAACAGACGTTGTCGAATTGAAAAATGGTGAGATTACTAGATTTGTCCTTTCTCCTGAAGATGTCAACCTTCCACGTGGAAACATGAAGGATATTCAAGTGTCTTCAGTGGTCGAGAGTGCCAACTTGTTACGGGATGTTTTATACGGGACTGCCAATCAAAGTGCAACGAATATAGTGTTATTAAATGCTGGTGCAGCTATTTACGTCTCTGGAAAGGTCAACAGTATTGGAGAAGGTGTAGAAATGGCAAGAGAAGCACTTGTAATGGGAATTGCTCGAAGTCAATTTGAACAACTACGAAATCGTGAGGTAGAGTACTATGCTAAATAGAATTTTAGAACAAAAAAAGATAGAAATTCATAACATCACATACCCTGAGATAGATTGTGAAGTAGAACGAAAGTCTTTATATCAAGCTCTTTCTAATCCGAATCGTTCATTGGGAATTATTGCAGAAGTAAAAAAGGCATCTCCTTCAAAAGGAGTGATTAGGGAGGATTTTCATCCAGTCCAGTTTGCAATAGAATATGAAGAAGCAAAAGCAGATGCCATATCTGTATTAACGGATGAACCATTCTTTCAAGGGTCAATGGAATATTTAATGGACATTAAGAAAAAAGTGAATATCCCAGTTTTGCGAAAAGATTTTATCGTTGATGCAAAGCAAATCGTACAAAGCGAGAAAATTGGTGCGGATGCAATTTTACTAATTGGTGAGGCGCTTGAACCGAACCAATTACATGAATATTATTGTGAGGCTTATGAAAGAGGTTTAGAGTGCCTTGTTGAAATCCATTCACGTGAAGTGATGGAACAGGTTTGTAAGATTTTTACGCCCAAATTACTCGGGATTAACAATCGAAATTTAAAGATATTTGAAACAACGATTCTTCATACGGCAGAGATTGCTATAGAAGCACCACGTGAGAGTCTAGTAGTAAGTGAAAGTGGTATTCATACTCCACAGGATATCAAAGATATTATTAAATATGGTGCAAATGCTGCTCTAATTGGCGAAGCATTTATGAGAGCGAAATCTCCTGGTTTAGGGCTTAAGCAAATGTTTGAAGAGGTTCAAAATGTGTCGACCACTTATTAAATATTGTGGTAACAAATCCTTAGAGGATTTACAAGTAATTGTAAAAACAAAAGCGGATTACGTTGGTTTTATATTTGCAAATAGTAAGCGCATGGTTAAAGCAACTGATTTGAAAAAGTGGTTAGAGGAAGTCGATCTTAACGGCAAACAAACAGTAGGTGTATTCGTCAATGCTGCCCTAGAAGAAATTGAAGCAGTACTTGATTCTGTTCAATTATCCGTCATCCAATGTCATGGTACAGAATCGATTGACTTTATTAAACAGGTAAAAGAAAAGACGGGTTGTAACGTATGGAAGGTCATCCACCACGATAAACATGCATTAAAAACGATGCAGGAGTACGCAGGGGCTGCTGATGGTTATGTCGTTGATACAAAGGTAACAAATATGTGGGGGGGCACTGGCGTTTCCTTTGATTGGAAGTCAATTCCAATCTATCAACAGGAAGCGAGTCGTCAAGCTGTTCCTTGCTTTATCGCTGGGGGAATTGATTCGGAAAATATTAAAAACCTGCTTAGCTATAAGATTGATGGTTTTGATATCTCAAGTGGAATTGAACGTGACGGAAAAAAAGATCAATTTATCATACAAACAATAGAGAAATGGGTGGATAGAGTTGTTGAACGTACCAAATAAAAATGGTAGATTCGGTGAATTTGGCGGTAAGTTTGTGCCTGAAACATTGATGAAGCCCTTAGAGGAAATTGAAAAAGCTTTAGAAGAAGCTTACCAAGATCAAGAATTTCATAACGAATATATTCGTATCTTGAAAGAATATTCAGGTCGGCCAACCGCCCTTACCTATGCTGATCGCTTAACAAAAGAATTAGGTGGGGCAAAGATTTATCTAAAACGTGAGGACCTAAACCATACCGGTGCACACAAAATTAACAATGCAATCGGTCAAGCGCTCCTCGCTAAAAGAATGGGAAAGAACAAAATTATTGCTGAGACCGGAGCGGGGCAACATGGTGTTGCAGCAGCGACGGTTGCTGCAAAATTCGGTTTGGAATGTAAAGTATTTATGGGTGTTGAAGATATTGAACGACAAAAGTTGAATGTCTTTCGAATGAGGCTCTTAGGTGCGGAAGTTATTCCAGCAACTAGCGGAAACCAGACATTGAAGGATGCAACGAATGAAGCAATCCGATATTGGGTCCAAAATTGTGAAGATCATTATTATTTGATTGGCTCCGTGGTCGGGCCACATCCATATCCGAAAATGGTCCGTGATTTCCAAAGAATCATTGGTGATGAGGCTAAAAAACAGTTCCAACAAATTGAACAACAATTGCCAACAGCTGTCGTTGCGTGTGTCGGTGGGGGAAGTAATGCAATTGGAATGTTCTATCCTTTTTTAAATGAGGATGTACGTCTAATTGGCGCTGAGGCGGCAGGAAAGGGTGTTGATACTTCCTTGCACGCAGCGACGATTACAAAAGGAACAAAAGGAGTCATTCATGGTTCACTTACGTATCTTCTCCAGGACGAGCACGGGCAAATAACCGAACCGTATTCTATTTCTGCTGGGCTTGATTACCCAGGTGTTGGACCCGAACATGCTTATCTGGCTGATAGCCGAAGAGTAAAATATGAAAGCGTTACGGATAAAGAAGCACTTGAAGCATTACAAATGCTTACTCGAGTAGAAGGTATTATCCCAGCAATTGAATCTGCTCATGCAATGGCTAAGGCGATTCAGATGGCAAAAGAAATGTCACCTGACGAATCAATTTTAGTTTGTTTGTCTGGTCGTGGTGATAAAGACGTTCATTCACTAATGACTTATCTAGAAGAAGGAGGAGCTACTCATGAACACAACCTTTACGAACCGATTACCCAAGGATGAAAAATTATTTATCCCATTTATCGTTGCGGGTGATCCCCATCCAGAAGTAACAGTTGAAATCGCGCTCTCCTTACAGGAAGCAGGTGCTTCCATTCTTGAGTTAGGAATCCCATACTCTGATCCATTGGCAGATGGTCCTGTTATTCAACGGGCATCAGGACGTGCCTTGAAAAATGGAGTTACACTTAAAAGCTCGATGGAATTGGTATCGGTTATGCGAAAAAAAGGATTAAAAATTCCGGTAATTATCTTTACCTATTTCAATCCTATGCTACAATTAGGAGAAGAAAACTTTTTCGCTTTAGCGCGACAAAATGGTATAGACGGATTACTTGTTCCTGACCTACCTTTTGAAGAAAGTGAAGACCTTAGAAGGAAATGTGAAAACGAGGGATTAAAATTTATTTCCCTAGTTGCACCAACCTCGACTAACCGAATTGAAAAAATTGCTAGTCATGCTCAAGGGTTCTTATATTGTGTATCATCCCTAGGAGTGACAGGTGTTCGAAATTCACTTAATCATGAGGTATATTCATTTTTACAAGAGGTTAAACGCTATAGCCGAATACCGGTAGCAGTTGGGTTTGGTATTTCTAATTCATCTCAAGTAGAAGCACTAAAAGACCATTGTGATGGGGTTATCATGGGAAGTGCACTAGTCCTAAAGATTGAAGAGCTCCTACCAGATTTAATGAATAAGGAAACAAGAGCTACCGCCTTATACCATTTCAGAAGTTTTGTAAGTGATGTATTGCATCCAATCAATAGTTAAGAGGTGTAGCTTCAAATGAATATTAAAGAACAGTTATTAGATCTAAAACCATATCAACCAGGAAAGCCAGCAGAAGATGTTAAAAGGGAATTTGGATTAGAAAAAATTGTGAAATTAGCTTCAAATGAAAACCCATATGGAAGTTCAGAAAAAGCAAAAGAAGCAGTAAGAAACAGTTTGGATTCATTTGCGATTTACCCTGATGGTTATGCAACTGAACTAAGGGAAAAGCTTGCAAAACATCTTGGAGTAGATGGTTCTCAACTTCTTTTTGGAAATGGTTCAGATGATGTGATTCATATTCTAACGACTGCATTGCTTGCACCTGGAAAAAATACAGTTATGGCTACTCCATCATTTTCTCAGTATAAGCATAATGCCATTATCGAAGGGGCAGAGGTTCGTGAAGTGGATCTCATTGATGGACATCATGACCTTGATGGAATGCTACAGCAAATCGATGAAAATACGGAAATCGTATGGGTTTGTTCGCCAAATAACCCAACTGGCTTATATGTTAGCTCAGAGAAACTTCATACTTTCTTAAAGCAGGTTCCAAGTCATGTTCTAATTGTGATGGATGAAGCTTATTATGAGTTCGCAGCAAATGAAGAAGACTACCCGAATACCGTTTCACTACTAAGTGACTATCCGAACCTTATAATCTTACGAACATTTTCAAAAGCATACGGTTTAGGTGGGCTACGTGTGGGGTATGCGATTGGTAATAGTGATTTTATCTCTAAAATCGAACCTGTAAGACAGCCATTCAATTCAAATCGAGTCGGACAAATTGCAGCAGCCGCTGCATTGGACGATCAAGAGTTCATTGCAACTTATGTGGAAAAAAATAAACGAGGCTTACAGCAATTTTATACTTTTTGTGAGGAAAATAATTTATCTTATTATCCATCGTTTGGTAATTTCATTTTGATTAATTTTGAACAACCTGGAGATGATGTGTTCCACTATTTATTAGAGCGTGGCTTTATTGTACGCTCAGGTAATCCTCTAGGCTTTCCAACTAGCGTTCGTATTACTGTCGGTACGGAGGAACAAAATAAGGAACTTATTTCAATACTTACAGAGATGTTAACAAATCAAAAGAACTAACACTGTGGGGGTTAAACGTAACCCCCATTACGTGTTTCTATTTTCGGTGGTGATAATGAGATGACAAAAAACATATTGGTAATTGGACTTGGATTGATTGGTGGTTCGATTGCACTTGCGATAAAAAAAGAACATCCTGATGCAATCATTTTCGGTTATGACAGCAATGCGGAAACCCCGCAGCTTGCAAAGAAATTAAAAGTAATTGATGAAGTGGTATTTGATTTAGGTGAGGTTTTACATAATTGTGACTATATTTTTATATCCGTTCCTGTTAAGCAAACAGTTGATATGATTCAACAACTTAGTTCATATGAACTGAAAAAGGAAGTTATCGTAACGGATGTGGGAAGTACAAAACAGGAAATTGTACAAACTGCAGACTCGATATTTGGTAGTCTTGGTGTAACCTTTATCGGTGGTCATCCGATGGCTGGTTCCCATAAGAGCGGAGTTGTAGCAGCGAAGGAACACCTTTTTGAAAATGCCTTTTATATTTTCACACCTCATAATGAGAACCCTTCAACAAAACGAGGTGTTGAAAAGCTAAAAATACTTTTAAGAGGGACAAAAGCAAATTTTGTCATCATGACACCTGAGGAACACGACCGTGTAGCAGGTGTAATTAGTCATTTTCCACATATTGTTGCAGCAAGTCTTGTTCATCAAGCTAAGGAATATGATCAGATAAACGAACTTGTTCGTCCCTTAGCTGCAGGAGGCTTTCGAGACATAACAAGAATTGCGTCTAGTAATCCATCCATGTGGCGTGATATTTTACTACAAAATCGAAATATATTGCTAGATCTTTTTGAAAAATGGATAGGCGAAATGGAACAAATACGAAACTTGGTTGCTAATGGTAAAGGCGACGACATTTATAATTATTTCATGGATGCCAAGGATTTTCGTGATGGGCTACCAACCCGAACAAAAGGCGCAATTCCATCATTTTATGACTTGTATGTTGATATTCCTGATTATCCTGGGATTGTTTCGGAAATCACTGGACTTCTTGCGGAAGAAAGAATTAGTATTACAAATATCCGTATTATTGAGACAAGAGAAGAAATTTATGGAGTCCTACGGATTAGTTTCCAAAGTGACGAAGATCGTCAAAAAGCTAAGAGGTGTATTGAAAGCAGAACAACCTATGAAACTTTTTATGGATAAAGTAGTATTTGAATAATTGAAAAGGGTCATTATTTAAGGAGTGATAATATTGAGTACTCATCAACTGCGCACAAACATATCAGGTCTCAATGGTTTAATTGATATTCCTGGAGATAAATCTGTTTCCCATCGCTCCATCATGCTTGGAGCAATTGCTGAGGGGAAAACAGTTGTCGATAATTTTTTAACTGGGGACGACTGTATAAGTACCATCAGCTGTTTTGAAAAATTAGGTGTCAACATTAAACAGGATAACAATCATGTAGAAATTGAGGGTGTCGGTTTTTCAGGGTTACGAGAACCAGTTGAGGTATTAGATGTAGGTAACTCTGGGACAACTATTCGATTAATGGTTGGGCTATTATCAGGTCTTGAACTTCATACATGTATGATTGGTGATGAATCAATTGCAAAAAGACCAATGAAACGTGTAACAGCACCATTACGTCTAATGGGGGCTAAAATTGATGGTAGAGAAGACGGTAATTTTACACCATTAGCGATTCGTGGAGGCTCACTAGAGGGAATTGACTATGTTTCACCTGTAGCAAGTGCACAAGTCAAATCCTCGATCCTTTTAGCGGGTCTAAATGCAAAAGGAACTACCTCTGTTACAGAACCGCATAAATCAAGAGATCATACGGAACGTATGCTACGTGCGTTTGGTTGTGAAATAGAAGAAGATGGCCTTACTGTTAAGATTAAGGGTGGTCAGCATCTAAAAGGAACACATATCCAAGTTCCAGGGGATATCTCTTCAGCAGCATTTTTCCTTGTTGCAGGCGCTATTGTGCCGAATAGCCGTATAACCTTGAAAAATGTCGGCATGAATCCTACTAGAACAGGAATTATTGATGTTTTAGTTAAAATGGGAGCACGTTTAGAAATCGAGAATGAAAGAATAGCAAACAATGAGCCGATTGCTGACCTTACGATACAAACATCTAATCTAAAAGGTATTGAAATCGGTGGTGATATCATACCGCGTCTTATTGATGAAATTCCTGTAATAGCCTTATTAGCAACCCAAGCAGAAGGAAAAACTGTCATCAAAGACGCAAGTGAGCTAAAAGTAAAGGAAACGAACCGAATTGATACTGTGGTTGGGGAGCTTTCGCAACTTGGCGCAGTGATCGAGCCAACAGAAGATGGTATGATCATTACAGGTAATAAGAAACAGTTGACTGAAGGCCATGTATCTAGTCACGGAGACCATAGAATTGGTATGATGCTGGCTATCGCTGCATGTATAGCAAGTGGTGAAGTTACACTTTCAGATGCTGAATGTATCTCAATCTCTTACCCAAGCTTTTTCGAACACCTCGATTCATTAATCGAAGGAAAATAAGATAAAACCCCATGGAAAATTAGATTTCCATGGGGTTTTTGGGGTTTGGGATAAAAACTAACATACATTCACCACTTGTTGCATAGCTTGTCTTAAAGAGATTTGTATTCAGTATAGGTTATGAAAGGGGAGGTTCAGTGCCTTATATTTTGGAAAAAGCAAATGTTCTAAAGAATAGTAAGGTTGTCACATGCTCTCTTCTTATAAAAAATCAACGTGTAGATTATATGAAGGATAACTTCAAAAAACTTTCTTATATGAAAACCAACTTATCACAATATTTACTAACACCTGGCCATGTGATGCTTCATTACTCCTTTTCCAAACAGCATTCTTTTCAAACTTTTAAAAAAGAAATAACAGAAAAATATTTACAAAAAGGCTGTACGACCTTACTTGCAATTTGTGATGTAAAGAACGAACGTGAATTGTCCCAATCTCTCAAAAACACAAGAAATTATCTATTAAATAGCCCAGTTGATTATTATATAGGCATTCGTATTCGTCTTGAAAGTTTGACACCCTCTTTTCTTGTTGCCTGTAGGCGTAAAAAAATTCCAGTCATAATCGTTAGCATAGAAAAAGTGGACGATTTATACAAAATACCATGGGGATGGATTAGAGAGTCCTATCATTCCTATCAAATCCCGATTATTCCAGATTGGAAAATTGAGGAGAAAGGCTTCTTTAATAGAAAGCGAAAGGAAGAGGTTTGGAAGACGATTATGGAAGAGAATCGAATTCCAACAATTCCAGATTGTCCAAATGAGGATGAGCCACTAACAATGGATATGTTAAAAAAGATTGGAATATACCCCGATAAGGGCGATATTCGAGTTGGGGGAGAGCTGGATTACAATCTATATGAACACGATTCTATAGTCTATTCAGTTGATGAAAAGCCGACTCTCGATTATCATAATCTTATACCGACAATTACCATGCACAAGGGGAATTTTACAAAAGTAGGGTCCAAGGTATACTTTCGTTCAGGCTTTGGTAATGAATGTATAGTAAAAAAACCTGGCTTTTTTGTATCTTCCTATGATGAAGATGCATTGGTAAAAGAGAGATAGGTAAGAGGAGTTTTAATTTTATGAATAGATTAGAAAGTGCGCTTCAACTCGTAGAGGATGGAAAAATTGAAGAAGGGCTTAAAGTTTTAAAAAAGCTAAGAGAACACTCGACTGATGATGATAAATACACAATTGCCCAAAACTATTATAGATGGGGTTTTGTAGAAGAAGCTAAGGAAATCGTCGAAGAATTAATATTACGATATCCTGATGAAGGAGAACTTTTCGTTTTATTAGCGGAAATCATGATTGACCTTGATATGGAAGAACAAGCAATTGACATATTGGAACAGATTGACGAGGATGACCCAGTCTACTTAGAATCTCTTGTCCTACAAGCAGATTTATTTCAAATGCAGGGTTTACATGAAGTCAGCGAACAAAAGCTATTGTTGGCAAAAGAAAAAACAGACCAAGAAACTATTATTGATTTTGCTTTAGCAGAGCTTTATTCAAGTCATGGGGAATACAACAAGAGTATCCCGTATTACGAAAAGGTGTTACAGGAAAACGATGATATTGCAGGTGTAAATGTTAACGCTCGAATAGCAGAAAGTTATAGTGCAACCGGTAAATTCGAGGAAGCCCTGCCGTATTATGAAAAAGCCATTAAGAAACATGAGGATAGCAATACATTGTTTGGTTTTGGCGTTACTGCTTTTCAAGCAAAATTTTATAAGAAAGCAATTGAGATCCTTACAAGGCTAAAGGAGCTTGACCCAGATTATGGTTCGCTATACTTCTACCTTGCAAAAGCATATGAAGAAGAAGGAAGCTTAGCAGAGTGCTTTAAGATCTTATTGGAAGGGCTCGAAGTGGAATCGTTAAATAAAGAACTTGCTTTTTATGCTGGAAAAGTGTCATTGATGCTTGGAAATAAAGAAAATGCGGAAAAATATTTACGGGCAGCTGTAGGAATTGACCCTGGTTATATAGAAGCAACATTACAGCTATCGAAATTTTTACTTCGTGAGGAAAGATTTGAGGATGTAGTGGAATGTCTTGAATCAGTTATGAGCTATGGTGAATATGATGAACAATTTGAATGGGATTTAGCATATGCAAAAAATAAATTAGAACAATTTTCGGATGCATTAAACCATTACCGTCATGCATATACTTCTTTTAAAGAAACTCCAGAGTTTTTAGAAGAGTTTGGATACTTTTTGTTGGAGGACGGGAAACGACAAGAGGCAATCAATGTATTTAAGGAACTGTTAAGGCTTGACCCAATGAAGTATGAAGTGGAAGAATTACTTGCAGAACTGGAATAAGCTCAATGTTTTTGGCTTCACTCACCTTTTTTAACACCCTTTTGAAGGATATTTTGATGTGAATGTTGAAGTATAACAGTACATTATACTTAATACTAGCAGAGGAGGGAAGAAACGATGACTACCCCTGTATCTGTCAACGAGAAGAAAGACTTTATTCGCTGGTTTTTGAATAATTATCAGCTTAAGAGAAGAGAGTGTGTTTGGATTTTAAATTATTTAATGAGTCATGACCAACTCATGAAAAATGTCCACTTTGTTGAGCAAGCACAATACTGTCCTCGAGGAATCATCATGTCAACACATTGTGTCGATGATGTTCCATTTCGTTTTTATAAGGAAAATGTGATGACAACTGATGCTGAAAAATCATTTCATGATATTCGCTTAAACAGGGAAGAAGAAATATATATCCAACTTAATTTCAGGTCCTCCTTCCATTCTCCGAATTATGTGGCTGTACTTGAAGAGAATCCTTATATGCCGAAACATCTTCAGGTAAATGAACAAGATAAAGAATTAGCGAAGAAATTTCTTGAAGAATCGATTCAAATGTTTCAAAAGGAGCATCTGTTAAAGCGGATTGATGAGGCGCTTGACAGACAGGACAAATCAGAGTTTAACAAGCTGACGGAACAACTTAAACAATTACAATAGTAAAAGATGCGTATTGTAGGGCTGACAAAGTGTCAGTCTTTTTTCTTTGGTAAAAATATGATATTGTAGTTTGAGAGTTTAGCTTTATTTCGAAACATGTTGATTAGAGATTGCGAAGTGAAAGGAAGCATACAAATGAAATGGATTACAAAGGATATGGATGTATATTTACAGGCAAAGGAATACGTCGACACTGCTGTTATTCCTCTGATACCTGTATCGCTTGAAGGAAACTTGAAAAACACAGTTTCTATGGGAGAGTTTATTACCATCCTTTCAAACGAAGTAGAACGTCAGTTTAAAGGAAGGATTATTTTATTTCCCGCGTTTACTTATTCAAATGGTGAGGAACTCGAGATGGCCAAAAAACGCTTAAATCAATGGACAAGCGATTTAAATAATGAGGGCATGAAACATACTATTTTTATTACATCAGATAGCACCTGGAAACAAGTAGAGGCAGACTTAAATGGCTCACTTATTTGGCTCCCAACCTTACCACTAGAATATGTTGAGGAAAAATATAAACAAACCATGCTACAGGATCAAATGAAGCAATTGATCACTTTATTTACGAATATATGGCAAAAGTAATTTTATAATAAAAATTACCTTACTTTTCCTAAGAAAGTCACATAGTTGCCATTCTTTCGGTAAATCCTATTATTGACCTTCTACAAATATTGATATATCATGAGAATGTCCTAGTTTTAATTGTGTACACTCATGTCCGAAAAAGGGGACTTAGCTTATTATAGAGGGGGGAAAAAAATGAGCGAGAAAAAACAACAGGTTTCAAGACGTCAATTTTTAAACTATACTCTAACAGGTGTAGGTGGTTTCATGGCAGCTGGTATGCTAATGCCAATGGTCCGCTTTGCAGTTGACCCATTACTACAGCCCCAAGCTGGTCAAGATATGGTACAAGTGGTGAGTGTCGATAAAATTACAAATGAACCTCAAAAATTTGATTTTAAAGTTAATCAAGTTGATGCATGGTATGAATCTGACGTTGCAGTTTCAGCATGGGTTTATAAAAATGATAACGGCGACATTATTGCGCTTTCACCAGTATGTACGCATCTTGGGTGCGCGGTTTCATGGGCTGAGGATCCAAAGAACCCTGATCGTTTCTTCTGTCCTTGTCACTATGGTTTATATGAAAAGGATGGTACAAACGTGCCTGGTACACCACCAAGGGCTCCACTTGACGTGTATGAACATGAAGTAAAAGATGGTTATTTATATTTAGGAAAAGCGAAACCAAGAGGAGGAGCGTAATCAAATGTTAAATAAGATTTTTGATTGGGTTGACGAACGACTTGATATTACTCCTCTCTGGGCAGATATTGCAGACCATGAGGTTCCTGAACACGTAAACCCAGCGCATCATTTTAGTGCGTTTGTTTACTGTTTTGGAGGACTAACATTTTTTATCGTCGTCATCCAAGTACTTTCTGGTATGTTCTTAACAATGTACTACGTACCAGATATCATTAATGCGTGGAATTCTGTATATTACTTACAAAATGAAGTAGCGTTTGGACAAATTGTCCGTGGAATGCATCACTGGGGAGCAAGCTTAGTAATTGTTATGATGTTCTTACATACTCTTCGTGTATTCTTCCAAGGCGCTTATAAAAAACCTCGTGAGCTTAACTGGATTGTTGGGGTATTAATCTTCTTCGTCATGTTAGCTCTAGGATTAACTGGTTATTTATTACCATGGGATATGAAAGCGTTATTCGCAACAAAGGTTACACTTGATATTATTGACGCAACTCCAATTATTGGTCCTTATCTAAAGACCTTAATTGCGGGTCACCCTGAAATTGTTGGTGCACAGACCTTAACACGATTCTTTGCGATTCATGTATTCTTCTTACCAGCAGCTTTATTTGGTTTACTTGCTGCTCACTTTATCATGATTCGTCGTCAAGGTATTTCTGGTCCACTATAGGATATAAGACTTTGCCTTCATTTTATGAAGAGTAAAGTATTTGAATTTGAATGATGTATTTGATGAAAATATGTACAAACTCTTTTGAATGAAAATTCTCTAAAAAGGAGGGGGACCGATTATGCATCGCGGAAAAGGAATGAAATTTGTTGGGGACTCCCGTGTTCCTGTAAGCAATAAAAAGCATATTCCTAAAGATTACTCCGAGTATCCAGGAAAAACAGAAGCGTTCTGGCCAAACTTCCTATTAAAAGAATGGTTAGTTGGTTCTGTTTTCTTAGTAGCTTTTTTATGTTTAACAGCAGCACACCCATCACCATTGGAAAAAGTCGCTGACCCTACTGCGTCAGGATATATTCCATTACCAGACTGGTATTTCTTATTCTTATATCAATTGCTTAAGTATTCATTCGCATCAGGCCCATACACTGTAATTGGAGCACTTGTTATTCCAGGACTTGCGTTTGGAGCACTTTTACTAGCTCCATTCTTAGATCGCGGTCCTGAAAGAAGACCTTCAAAGCGTCCAATTGCAACTGGTCTTATGCTTTTAGCAATCGCTGCAACAGTTTATTTAACTTGGGAATCTGCGTCTCAAGTTGACTGGGAAGCAAGAGCTGAGTCTGCTAAGATTGTAGCTGAAGCTGAAATTGATAAAGAATCTGAAGGATACTTATTATATCAAGAAAAAGGTTGTATCGGATGTCACGGAGGTAACCTAGAAGGTGGACCTGCAGGTAAGGCACTAGTAGACAATGGCTTAGATCCTGAACAGATTGCTGACATTGCAAAGAATGGTCAAGGAGATATGCCTCCTGGTCTATTCGAAGGAACAGATGAAGAACTACAGAAGCTTGCTGAGTTTATCTCTGGCGTAACATCAAAATAATCAAAACAAAAAGCTGACTTAATAGTCAGCTTTTTTGTTTGAGAACCTTGACAAATCTATCATAAATAAGAGAATCTTGAGATAAGAAAAAGGAAAGTTGGTACATAGATGAAATGGATTACGTATTTAATGGGACAACGCTGGGTACTTTGGGTTCTTTTACTTATAAACGTTCCTGGTACAATTTATGGTTATATTTGGTATGAGAGTCAATTAAAGATTACGCCTTCAAAATTTTTACTATTTGTTCCTGATAGTCCAACGGCAAGCCTGTTTTTTTGTTTTGTGTTAATCGCGTTTCTCCTAAGAAAGAATTGGCCAATCATTGAAGCACTCGCAATCGTTACACTATTTAAATATGGGATTTGGGCGGTTGTCATGAATATTCTGACCTATTTTGTAGATGGGCTTGATATTTATGGATATATGCTGATTTTTTCTCATCTAGGTATGGCAATTCAAGGTCTACTTTATGCTCCTTATTATCGTATTAAGCCTATCCACTTGATGATTGCAGCTGTATGGACGTTCCATAATGATGTAATCGATTATGTTTTCTTTATGATGCCAAGATATAGTGTTTTGGATCAGTATGTTCCACAAATCGGCTACTTTACGTTTTGGCTAAGTGTCGTCTCTATCTTGATAACCTATTTACTTTGCGTTAGAAAAGAAAGCTTTAAACTAGAACTTCCTTAATTGAAGATTCAAAGAGGAGGATGAAAAAGAGTACGTCGACAAGAACGCGACGTTCTGTCGCATTGTCGACAATTGCACGTCCTTTGCTCGAAAGTTCGAGGGGGCACGTATGTTGTAAATACGTGAGCATATGATCTTGCACGCAGGAAAAACGATGTTTTTTCAAGAAACGAAAAATACTAGTCAACGAGCTTCCACAGAATGTGGTTACTTCGAGTTTGACACAGGACGTGTCAGTTATTAGTCGAAGTTCCTCAATTCGATGCGTCATTTTCAGAGGGATTTTTGAATAACCTCTATAAAAAGTAGGTCTACTCTTGTCCAATCTATCATACATTTTACTAGATGTTTGAGGAGGGACAAGTATGAAATTTTCTAGACTGGTTTGCATTATATGTATTATATTTATGATCTATCCGATATCCACAATAACTGCCTCCAATGAAGAGAATTGGGATAAACTGGATCAAATCTCTGATCAAGCCCTGCAAATGGTGAAGCAAGAAAGATACAAGGATGCTAAGCAATTATTGACACATTTTTCAAATGAGTTCTTACGGATGACTCAAGAAGAACAATCTTTTTCAATGGATGATCTTCGAATCATTACATCCACTCATAACTCTGCCTTGGAAGCTGTTATTTCATCTTCACTAGGTTTTGAGGAGAGGGTCCACCGGGTGACCCAATTACGTTTGGTTGTTGATGCAATGAGGTCTGAGCATCAGCCGATGTGGACAGAAATGGAAGATTCTATTATGGCAACTTTTGGGCAAATGAAAGAAACGGTTGAAATAGGAGATACAGAAAGGTTCAAACACGCACTTTCTGACTTTCTATCAAAATATGATATGATCCATCCAAGTATCTTGGTGGATATAACCCCACACGATGTTCAAAAACTAGATTCCCATATTGCGTTTTTAGATGCGTACCGTAATGAGGATTTAAAAGCAACTACACGAATGCAGCAACTAGATCAAATGGAACTTGACCTAAAGAATCTGTTTGAACGAATCAAAGAGGATGACGCCGATCCTTCCCTCATATGGGTAATGATTTCAACAGGTGGTGCTATCATTCTTACATTAATTTATGTCGGGTGGAGAAAGTATAAAGGTGAAAGACAAAAACGCTCAAAACAAAGGGATTATGATGAACGTTAACGGTGGGATTTAAGCCCACTGTTCTTTTTTATCTAAATCCCGTTCTAACGGTAGGAGATTTCACAAGATAACATTCGCATTAAAAGGTTAGGGGGCAGGTTATAGTTGCCAAAAATTAGGAAACTTGTCTGTTATAATTATTTTGTAAGCAAGTCAATTGACTTTGGTTCCTACTCAGAATAAAATTAAATTATATTTATAGTTTGGAGGATAAAAGAATGATTCTAGTTTATTTCGCTTTAATCATTATCATTCCGATATATGCACAATATAAAGTTAAAAGTGCATATAAGAAGTATTCACAAATTCCTTCTTCATCAGGTATGACGGGTGCTGAAGTAGCAAGAAGAATACTCGATCAAAATGGATTGTATGATGTAAGAATTGAAGAAACTCCTGGTATTTTATCAGACCATTATGACCCAAGGTCAAAAGTGGTTCGCCTCTCTACCGAGAACTACTATGGTACCTCTGTAGCAGGTGCGGCAGTAGCGGCCCATGAAGTTGGCCATGCAATCCAGGACCAACAAAATTATGCATTCCTACGTTTTCGCCATGCACTTGTTCCAGTAGCGAACATTGGTTCAAACTTTTCATGGATTTTAATCATTGCAGGTATGATTTTCACCATTCCAAGTTTAATGCTATACGGAATTATTTTTATGGCAGCGGCAGTATTATTCCAACTTGTGACTCTACCTGTTGAGTTTAATGCTTCATCAAGAGCCATGAGTGAAATCGTATCAGCAGGTGTCATTCGAAACGATGAAGAACGTGAAACGAAGAAGGTACTAAATGCAGCAGCACTTACTTATGTTGCAGCAGCAGCAGTAGCAGTACTAGAACTATTGCGCTTGATTCTAATGTACACAGGAATGACTCGTTCCGAAGAATAGTAGACTAAACAACGAAAGCCAGTTATCCAATGTAGATAACTGGCTTTATTTCAAAAATCAACTAGGTTTATTTGGCAACGTTTTTTATCTACATACCACACCTGTTCCTTGGAGTGTAGGCGCTCGACAGCTTGAAAAGCCCATGCCAGCAAAAAAGCGTAGCGCTGGAACGGAAAGGTAAAGGCCATTTCAACGTTCAATTGGCCTTTTATTTTCATCCAATGTAAATCCTTCTCCAAGAACATCATGAACATCACTTACCGAGACAAAAGCATGAGGATCAATCGTGATGATGACCTGTTTCAAGCGGCCAACCTCTCTTCTTCCAATGACACAATATAAAATATCCTTCTCCTGCTTCGTATATGAGCCGATTCCTTTTAAAATCGTGACGCCTCTATCCATTTCATGTAGAATTTTTTCAGCAATTTGCTCATTATGTTCTGAGATAATCATTGCTCCTTTAGCCGCATAAGCTCCCTCCTGCATAAAGTCAATGACCTTTGCCCCAATAAATACAGCAAGTAATGTGTACATTGCTTCGCGAGCTGAAAGATAGAAGATAACAGATACGGTAATAACTACTGTATCAAATAAAAACATAGTTCGACCCATCGGCCAGCCAACATATTTACGGACAAGTCTCGCAATAATGTCAACTCCGCCAGTCGTACCTCCATATCTGAAAATAATCCCAAGACCAACCCCGATAAAAACACCCGCGAATAAAGCTGCAAGCATTAAATCTCCATCTAGTGGAATCTCGATCTGGTACCGTTGAAAAAGCCATAAAAAGATGGAAACACTTATAGTACCGATAAGTGTATAATAAAAGGCAATACGCCCTAACAACTTCCAACCAATCAAAAATAGTGGGATGTTTAAAAGTAAATTCGTGTACGAAGGATCAAAATGAAAGAGAAAGTAAAGCAAAAGGGTAATTCCAGTAAATCCACCTTCTGCAAGATTATTCTGCATATTAAAATGCACGATCCCAAATGAAAATATCGCAGAACCTAGTAAAATAAAAATGATATTTTTAAATGTTAGTCTCAAAGTGACAAACCCCCGAATTAGACATAATTACCACTATATAGTATAGCTTACTGAAAGAGAAAACATGTCGGATAAAAGAAATAATTGTCAAAACTCTATATTTTAGGCTAACATAAGTGAAGAGGTGATATGAAGTGGCAGATAAAACAATGAAACAACTTCAAAAAGAAGTTGATGATTACATAAGTCAATTTAAAGAGGGCTATTTTAGTCCTTTAGCACTCGTAGCAAGATTAACCGAGGAATTAGGTGAACTTGCTAGAGAGGTCAATCACTACTATGGAGAAAAACCTAAAAAAGATACTGAAACTGAAAAAAGTATGGCTGAAGAATCAGGTGATCTATTATTTGTCTTGATTTGCTTAGCGAATTCTTTAAATATTGACCTAGAAGAGGCACATGATACAGTAATGAAAAAATTTAATACAAGAGATAAAGACAGATGGACTCGTATCGATACTAAAGAATAGGGGAGAAAGAAAGATGGAATCAGTTAAAATTGTAATCGCAGGCCCAAGAGGTAGAATGGGTAAAGAAGCAGTAGCACTTGTACAGGAAACAGAGAATTTCACTTTAGTTGGGGTAATTGACCATAAAAACAATGGCAAATTACTAAGTGAGATAGATGGGTTTTCTAATGTAGATGTTCCTGTTTATACAGATATTCTTGAAGCATTTAATGAAACAAATCCAGATGTATTAATTGACCTCACAACACCAGAGGTAGGTAAGTATCATACAGAGGTTGCATTACAGCATGGTGTTCGTCCAGTTGTAGGGACAACAGGATTCACGAAAGAAGAATTAGAACGATTGTCAAAATTAGCAGAGGAACGTGAAATTGGAGCTATTATCGCCCCTAATTTTGCAGTGGGTGCAGTATTAATGATGAAGTTTTCACAAATGGCAGCAAAATATTTTCAGGATGTTGAGATTATTGAACTTCACCATGATCAAAAATTGGATGCACCATCTGGTACGGCAGTGAAAACTGCTGAGTTAATAACGGCTGTTCGAGAGTCTAAGAAACAAGGCCACCCTGAGGAAAAAGAAACTATCCAAGGTGCTCGTGGTGCTGAGTATGATGGAATTCGCATGCATAGTGTGCGCTTGCCAGGACTTGTAGCACATCAAGAAGTCATGTTCGGTGGAAACGGACAAATGCTTTCCATTCGTCATGATTCATTTAATCGTGCTTCTTTCATGTCGGGAGTTAAGTTATCAGTAGACACTGTAATGAAGCTTGATGTTTTAGTATATGGACTAGAAAATATTATCGAATAAGGGGATACCAAATATGAAAATCGCTTTAATTGCTCACGATAAAAAGAAAACAGATCTTGTTCAATTTTCTACAGCCTATAAATCAATTTTAGAACAGCATGAATTGTTCGCAACTGGTACGACAGGAGCACGTATTTCAGAAGCGACGGGATTAAAAATTCATAGATTCCAATCTGGCCCACTAGGTGGGGACCAAGAAATTGGCGCAATGATTGCCAATAATCAAATGGATATGGTCTTATTCTTCAGAGACCCTTTAACAGCACAGCCACATGAGCCAGACGTTACAGCGCTCATTAGACTTTGCGATGTATATTCTGTTCCATTAGCAACAAATATGGGAACCGCAGAAGTTTTAATAAATGGTCTTGAAGCTGGATTTATCTCATGGAGAGAAATTATTCGCCAGAGACAAGACGGGTATAAATAAACCGTAATACATGAAGTGGGAGATTCGAAAATGAGACTAAAAATCGGAATTACCTGTTATCCATCAGTTGGAGGTTCAGGTATCGTAGCAACAGAGTTAGGGAAGTTGCTTGCGGAAAAAGGACATGAAATTCATTTTATTTCTTCAAGTCTTCCGTTTCGTTTAAATAAGATTAATCCAAACATTTATTTTCATGAGGTGGAAGTGAATCAATACTCAGTTTTTAAATATCCACCTTATGACCTGGCGCTTGCGAGTAAAATGGCCGAAGTAACAAAACGGGAAAAGCTGGACCTTCTTCACGTGCATTATGCTATTCCACATGCTGTTTGTGCGTATCTAGGTAAACAAATGGTTGGTGGGGACGTTAAAATTGTAACCACCCTCCATGGAACAGATATTACAGTTCTCGGTTATGATCCATCTCTTATCGAGTTAATTCGGTTCGGGATAGAACAATCTGATGCCGTAACAGCTGTTTCACAATCACTAGTTGATCAAACTTATGAGTTATTAGAACCTAATAAAGAGATCAAAACCATTTATAATTTCGTAGATGAGAAGGTTTATTTTAAAAGAGAAATCGGGGATTTACGAAAAGAATATGGGATTACAGAAGATGAGAAGGTCATTATCCATGTTTCAAACTTTCGAAAAGTAAAACGTGTTGAGGATGTTGTACGTGCATTTAATCTCATTCAAAAGAAAGTAAAGTCGAAGCTTTTATTGGTTGGAGATGGACCAGAACTTACCACAGTTTGTAAATTAATTAGCGAACTAGGATTGGACAATCAAGTTCTTCTTTTAGGAAAACAAGAGAACCTTCCAGAACTCTACTCAATAAGTGATTTAAAGCTTTTATTATCTGAAAAGGAAAGCTTTGGATTAGTATTAATTGAAGCGATGGCTTGTGGAGTTCCGACCATTGGTACAAATGTTGGGGGAATTCCAGAAGTTATACATGAAAATGTGGATGGCTTTATTTGTGAACTTGGTGATATCCATGATATTGCTAATAAGGCGATAACAATATTAACAGATTCAACTTTACATAAAAAAATGTCAAATCAAGCAATTCAATCTGTCAAAGAAAAGTTTAATTCGGAGCGGATTGTCAATAATTATGAGGACTTGTACTATTCCGTTCTTTCAAATAAGCGTTGATTGGGGAACACGGTGATGGATGAAGCATTTTTAAAAGCAAAAACAATTCTTACAAAACTACATAACAAAGGTTATGAGGCTTACTTTGTCGGTGGTTCCGTCCGTGATTACCTCCTCCATCGAACAATCGGTGACATTGATATTGCAACTTCGGCACTACCAGAACAAATCATGGACATATTTCCAAAAACTATTGATGTCGGTGCGGTTCATGGAACAGTGATTGTTTTACATGAGGATGAACAGTATGAAGTCACGACATTTCGTACGGAAGAAGGGTATGAGGATTACCGTAGACCTTCTCATGTTGAGTTTGTTACCTCTCTTCATGAAGATCTTAAAAGACGTGATTTTACCATGAATGCGATTGCGATGACTTTGAATGGTGAACTCATTGATCCTTTTGGTGGAAAAGAAGCAATTAGTAGCAAGCGAATCCAAACCGTTGGTAACCCTGATGAACGTTTTCGTGAAGATGCATTAAGGATGATGAGAGCTATCCGGTTTTTAAGCCAATTATCTTTTTCGTTGTCTATGGAAACACAATATGCTATAAGTGAAAATGCGCATTTATTAGAAAAAATTTCCATAGAACGGATTACGATTGAATTTGAAAAAATGCTTGCAGGTCCAAATTGTCAAGCTGCTTTCCCAATCTTGGTAGATACAAAATTATTTCACTATATACCTGGATTTGAAAAGGAATCAACAAAAATTAAAAAATTCTCTACATGTAGATGGAATCATTTGAAAGAAAGAGCTGAATATTGGACATTGGTTTGTTATTTGTTGGATAAGCAAGATGTGAAAGCTTTTTTAAGCCAATGGAAGCTTCCGAATAAAGTAAAAGAACAAGTGCTAGTAAACTTATCATGTTTAAATAGTGTTCTTCAGAAAAGTTGGAATAAAAAGCACTTATATGATTGTGGAGAAGAATGCATCCAACAGGTAGAGAGAATTCTAGATGTACTTGGAATTCGTCAAGATGGATCGCTCTATCAGGAGTATCGGCAATTACCCATTAAACAACGCTCGGAGATGGTCATATCAGGTAAAGATCTTCTACAATGGTACGATAAAAAGCCAGGAAAATGGGTTTCACAAGTCTTAGAGAAAGTTGAAAATGGGATTCTTGAAAGACAAGTTGAAAATAACAAGGATAAGATAAAGGAGTGGCTTCTATCTTGCAATCCGAAATAAGAAAGAAATTGTTAGAGGTCTTCTCAAATAGCAATGGAGAATTTGTATCTGGTCAAAAATTAAGTGAGCAACTAGGGTGCTCACGAACTGCTGTATGGAAGCATATCGAGGATTTACGAAGTGAGGGATATGAGTTAGAGGCTGTCAGAAAACTTGGGTACCGAATCATTTCCAAACCAGATAAAATTAGCGGAAATGAAATCCAGTTAGGTCTCGAAACGGATGTATTAGGGAGATCGGTTCATTTTGAAGAAACCGTCACATCAACACAGGCAATTGCACACCGTTTAGCATATGAAGGTGCTGTTGAAGGAACAATCGTTGTTGCAGAAGAACAGACAACTGGGCGTGGAAGATTAGATAGAGCATGGTACTCTCCTAAGCATACAGGAATTTGGATGAGCATGATTTTAAGACCTAAGATTCCACCTTCAAAAGCCCCACAACTAACACTTCTAGCAGCAGTAGGTGTTGTGCAAGCTATACAAGAAGTAACAGGATTAGAACCTGATATTAAATGGCCCAACGATATTTTAATTAATCAAAAGAAATTAGTTGGAATATTAACTGAACTTCAAGCCGAAACAGACCGAATTAATTCTGTTATTATCGGGATTGGCATCAATGTGAATCAAGAATTAAGCAATTTTCCTGAAAACTTACATTCTATTGCAAGTTCGTTAGCGATAGAAAAAGGTGAAAAAGTGGACCGAGCGAAATTAATTCAGGTAATCTTATTAAAAATAGAAAAGCTTTATAATGAATATTTACAACATGGATTTAAAGTCATCAAGATATTATGGGAAAGCTATGCGACAAGTATTGGTAAACATATTATCGCTAGAACACTCTCTGGTTCGATTGAAGGAAAAGCGATTGGAATTAACTCAGAAGGAGTATTGCTTCTTGAGGATGCGTCAGGTACTGTCCATCAAATTTATTCAGCTGATATCGAACTTCCTGAAAAGAAAGTGTAGAAATAATATAGAATCTTTTATATAATTCAAAGTAATGGGTGGTATCCTTTATGGAACTGCACCAAGTATTTACGATTTGCTTTAATCATTCACAATTGTATTCTGCCTTGATCCAATGGACTGGGACAGAGGGATGAAATTTACCGAACTCATTAATGTTTAATCCTTCTTTCTCTTTTTTGAAAGAAGGATTTTTTACTTTTTTAAATAAAAACTTACTACGAATCGGTCTTTCATCTCCTCTTTAAGGAACTCGAGGTTAATATCTTGAGCAAGGCGATTTAAAAGCCAAAAGGAGGAAGAATGATGAAACAAACAACAGATTTTTTGAAAATGAAACAAAAAAAGGAACCAATTGTCATGTTAACAGCCTATGATTATCCATCCGCAAAGCTTGCTGAAGAAGCAGGGGTTGATATGATCCTTGTAGGTGATTCTCTTGGAATGGTTGTATTAGGCTATGATTCTACTATTCCTGTAACGGTAGATGATATGATCCATCATACAAAAGCTGTGAAACGCGGTGCAAAGGATACGTTTATTGTAACCGATTTGCCATTTATGTCTTATCATGTTTCGCGTTCACAAGCCTTATCAAATGCAGCTCGTATCATGCAGGAATCGGGAGCACACGCTGTTAAAATTGAAGGGGCAAAAGATGTTATATATACGATCTCCTCTTTAACCGAAGCGGGAATTCCTGTCGTCGGACACTTAGGACTAACCCCTCAGGCTGTTGGCGTTTTAGGCGGATATAAGGTGCAGGGAAAGGACGCTGAAAGTGCTAGACAGCTAATTGAAGATTCGAAGAAGGTAGAAGCGGCTGGAGCCATTGCTCTTGTTTTAGAATGTGTTCCAAAACAATTGGGTGAAGAAGTTACAAAGAGCATTTCCATCCCAACAATTGGAATCGGAGCAGGTAACCATACGGATGGACAGGTTCTTGTCTTCCATGATGTCATTACATTTGGTGTGGACCGTGTACCAAAGTTTGTAAAACAATACACTTCAGTGAATGAGCCAATTTTAAATGGATTATCTAATTATGTGGCTGAGGTTAAAGCTCGTTCATTCCCTGAGGAAAAGCATACATTTACGATGAAAGAAGAAGAACTTGCAGGTCTTTATGGGGGAAAATAATAGCATGAGGATTATTACAACGATTAAGGAAATGCAGCAATATATCAAATCTATAAAAAACGAAGGAAAAACAGTCGGATTCGTACCAACAATGGGATATCTTCATGAAGGACATTTGACTTTAATGAAAAAGGCGAGAAATGAGAATGATGTTTTAGCCGTAAGTATTTTTGTCAATCCATTACAATTTGGTCCAAATGAAGATTTTGATTCTTATCCTCGAGATTTTGAAAGAGATCGTGGTCTCGCAGAAACAAACGGAGTGGATATATTATTTTACCCAAGTACTGAGGAAATGTATCCAACTGAAATGTCGCTAACTGCTAATGTTCAGGCAAGAATAGATGTGTTATGCGGTAGAAAGCGAAATGGTCATTTTGATGGAGTAGCGACCGTTCTTGTCAAACTATTTAATATCGTACAGCCTGACCGTGCTTACTTTGGACTAAAGGATGCTCAACAGGTCGCTATCGTGGATGGACTAATTACTGATTTTAATTTCCCAATCACACTTGTACCTGTGGAGATTGTTCGAGAAGAGGACGGACTTGCGAAAAGTTCACGTAATGTTAATTTAACGGACGCTGAACGTGTTGAAGCACCTAGATTATATGAAAGCCTTCTACTAGCAAAACGTGAAATTGACAATGGCGAACGTAATCCCAAGGTGATTGAAGAATTAATTAAAAATCATATTACAGTTCATACGTCTGGGAAGATCGATTATGTAGAAATATACAGTTATCCTGAACTAGACGTGTTGCAAACATTATCAGGTAAGATCATCATTGCGATCGCTGTCAAGTTTACAAAAGTTAGACTTATTGATAATATTACTTTTATCGTTTAATACTTTTTGGAAAAATTATTATTGGAAATCATACAGAACTCAAGGGGGACCATCATGTTCCGTACAATGATGAATGCAAAAATCCACAGAGCTCGAGTTACAGAAGCGAACTTAAACTATGTAGGGAGTATTACGATTGATAAAGATATTTTAGACGCAGTCGGAATGGTCGCTAATGAAAAAGTTCAAATTGTAAATAATAACAATGGGGCTCGTCTTGAAACATATATTATCCCTGGTGAAAGAGGAAGCGGTGTTTTTTGTTTAAATGGTGCTGCTGCTCGTCTTGTCCAAGAAGGGGATGTCATAATTGTCATATCATATGCGATTGTACCTGAGGAAAAACTTGCAGAACACAAGCCAAGGGTTGCAATCATGAACGAATATAATCAAATTAAAGAATTAATCCAGGAAGAACCAGCTGCTACTGTACTATAAAGATAAGCGGAAGGTGCCGCTAATCGGCAACAAGGATAAGTTATTTGCTGATTGAAGGAACATTTTGCCTTCCAAAGCGATTAGCTTAGACCAAAAGAGCCGATGGCGACATCGAAGACTATGTAAAAACGCCCCCAAATTGGGGGCGTTTGTGTTAGGAGGTACACCAAATGAAGAAGCGCTATGTCGTAGTAGACTTAGAAACAACAGGGAACTCTCCAAAAAAGGGCGATAAAATCATACAGTTTGCAGCTGTTGTTATTGAAGATGGGGAAATAGTAGAAAGATTTGCAACCTTTGTAAATCCAAAACAGGAAATACCTGTTTTTATTGAACAATTCACAAGTATATCCAATGAAGTCGTTGCAAATGCCCCAGATTTTTCAATGGTGGCTCCTGAAATTATATCAATGTTTAAGGATTCGTATTTCGTTGCTCACAATGTACCTTTTGATTATTCCTTTTTACAAGAGGAGCTTGCTAGTTGTGGGTTTGAGAATTTTCATTGTCTCACCATTGATACTGTTGAATTATCACGTGTGATGCTACCTGTTGCTGACAGTTACAAATTAGGACAGTTAGCTGAAACGTTATCGTTAACACATGAAAATCCACACCAAGCTGATAGTGATGCGGAAGTGACAGCAGAAATTCTCTTGAAAATTTTACATAAAATAGAGCAATTACCGCTTGTTACGATTCAAAAGCTATATTCATTGTCAAATTACTTTAAGAGTGATATTCGTGATATTTTGCAGGAGATAATCGATGAAAAATCGACCAGAGCAATTAGGGAATCAACTTTTGATATCTATCGAGGTCTTGCACTTCGCAAACACTTTAAACAAGGGGAAAAGAAACCGCAAAAAAGCAATTCTTATACAGAAGCTTTTCACCAAATGATTCGCGAGGCTTCATTTCGTCAAGGTCAGCTTGAAATGGTGCAGACCATTCTTCATGCACTTGAAACAAACCAGCATGCCCTCATTGAGGCGGGTACTGGAATAGGGAAATCAATGGCCTATTTACTTCCTGCTATCTATATTTCAAAAACAAAGGGACGCTGTTTGATAAGCACGAATACTATACAGCTTCAACAGCAGTTACTAGAAAGAGATGTCGCGAAAATTCGAGAAATGCTTTCATTCGATTTTGAAGTTGCTCTTTTAAAAGGGAGAGGAAATTATCTTTCCTTAAGGAAGTTTGAACAGATTCTTTATGAGGAAACGGATAACTATGATGAAGTATTAACAAAAGCACAAATTTTAGTATGGTTAACAGAGACAGAGACAGGGGATATTGATGAGATTAACTTACCATCTGGTGGCAAGCTTTTATGGGAACGTGTGAAAAGTACGTATAATCATCCCGAATATGAAGATACCATTTGGGAATCTCGATGCTTTTATGAGAAAGCAAGGATGAAGGCTCAAAAAGCTGATATTTTAATTATTAATCATTCATTATTATTACAGGATTTATACCATAACTTTGAAATTCTACCATCGTATGATTATTTAATTATAGATGAAGCCCATCATTTTGAAGCTTTAGCCAAACGGCAAGGTGGACAACATATTCATTATTTAACCATTCACTCTGTTTTTACGAGGATTGGGCTCCTTGAGACGAATGAATTACTTGCAAAATCATCAGAATTAATGAAACGTATTGGATTTAATGCTGATACTTTTATACGTGTAAATCAAATTCTGAAGGACATGAAGGCGACGATTAGTGACTTTTTCAAAATGATTCGCAGTCATGTTCTGGCGAAACAGAAACCCAATAACCTAACAAATCGGGTTCAATATTTATATCATGCGAAACATGAATCAAGCGTCTATTGGCAGGAAGCATATGAGCAACTGACAAAATGCAACATTTTAATTAAAGAGCTTAAAAATATAGTTCAATACCAAAAGGATTTTATTATCCAACATAAGTCTTTATTGACCCCAATACAGCTTGGTTTATGTAATGATTACAGTTTAGGTATCGATTTGTTAGTAGAAAAATGTTCAATGCTAGAGGACTTTTTAAAAGTTGAGGATACAGAAAATAATATTACATGGATTGAAATTGATCCGAAAGGGCCTGTTAACTCAGCAACACTTTTTGCAGAACCGATGGACGTTTCTGAATTTTTAGCAGATCAATTTTTCACTTATAAAAAAAGTGTGATTATGACTTCAGCAACTTTAACGGTAGATGATACATTTACCTATATGATTCACAAAGTAGGTTTAAATGACTTTCAACCCATTACACTACATATACCTTCGCCATTTAATTTTGAACAGCAAGCTGCAATGATGGTTCCAACAGATGTTCCACTCATTCACTCAGTTTCAGATGATGAATTTGTAGATACGATCGCTGACCGAATTTCTGAGATAGCAGTAAGGACAAACGGCCGAATGCTGGTTTTATTTACTTCTAATGAAATGCTACAAAAAACATATATGAAATTAAAGAATATGTCGAAACTCGAGGAATTTGTATTAATTGCACAAAGTATAAGTGGGGGTAGTCGGGCCAAATTAACAAAGAATTTTCAAGCGTTTGAAAAGGCAATTCTTTTAGGCACGAGTAGTTTCTGGGAAGGGGTAGATATCCCTGGCAAGGATTTAACTGCTCTTGTAATTGTAAGGCTCCCATTTACACCTCCAAATGATCCGATTTTTGCTATTAGGACGAAAGAAATTGAAGAAAAGGGAGGAGACTCCTTTAGAGAGTTGTCTTTACCAGAGGCTATAATCCGATTTAAGCAAGGGATAGGAAGACTTATACGCTCGGACAGTGATAAAGGAATTATCTTTATTTTAGATCGCAGAATTATGACAAAAAATTATGGCAAAAAATTTATTCGGTCCGTCCCTAGAATGCAATTTTATCATCAGCCTCTTAGCCAATTATTAGAAAAGCTTGATGAATGGTTGTAACATGAAAAAAGACCTGTCAACAAGACAGGTTTAGGCATGGGATAGGAGTTTAATTTTTATTCAAAAACTATATTGTGAATGGTAATACACCTGTTATAATGATGTAAGGTAACGTAGACAACTTCAGATGAATGTTGTAGTACTAGTAGTATTGTTAACCGTAATAGATAATCGTATGAATAGTAAAATTTGTGATGAATGAAGGGAGCGCAATTAGTTGGAAAGTAAGATAGAAGTTCTATCAACTGTAAAAATTCAAAATACACCTGATTTATATAAAATTGTTGATTTATTAAATCGAACCTTAAAACAAGAGGACCTCATGTTTGGGCTTGCGCTTGATCGTGATGATCAAAATAAAGCGGTTTTTACCATTTATCGCACGTAAAGTAGTTGATATTAATGAAAAAATGGATAATCGGGATAGTCATTCTTTTACTAATAGTTGTCATATGGGGAGGAATTAGCCTTTATCAATCGGCCTTAGAGCCGTTAAACGATGCCCAAGCTAGAGGAAATAAAATTGCGCTTGAAAAGACACCCATCCAAACAATTGAAGACAGTTATACATATTTTGGAACAAATGCATATCAAGTCGTTATTGGAAAAAATGATAAAGGGCAAAAAATGATTGCTTGGATTCCTGAAAAAAAAGGGAAAATTGTTACACGTTTTGAACGTGAGGGGATTACTGAGAACGAAGCACTCGATATCTTAAAACGTGAGCGGAATCCACAAGAAATACGTTCCGTAAAACTGGGGATCGAAGATAATATTCCTATTTGGGAAATTATTTATATAGGTAGTGACAATCGTCTGACCTACCATAAGCTGTATTTTGAAACTGGCAAATATCGGAATTCAATCAAACCATAAAATGTGAGGGGAAAATCATGAAATTAGCAAACAGAGTAGCAGCATTAACACCTTCTTCAACACTGGCCATTACAGCAAAAGCTAAAGAATTGAAAGCTGCAGGCCATGATGTAATTGGACTCGGTGCAGGTGAACCAGACTTTAATACACCTGACCATATCATCGAAGCTGCTGTAAATGCCATGAAAGAAGGGCATACTAAGTATACTCCTTCTGCTGGTCTACCTGCTTTAAAACAAGCAATTTGTGATAAACTTTTAGCTGATCAACAATTAGAATATAAACCAAATGAAGTAATAGTTGGAACTGGAGCAAAATTTGTATTATATGCATTGTTCCAAGTGCTTCTGAATAAAGGTGATGAAGTTCTTATTCCAACTCCATACTGGGTAAGTTATCCAGAGCAAGTAAAACTTGCTGAAGGAGTACCAGTATATGTAGAAGGAAAAGAAGAGAACCAATTTAAGGTGACTGTTGAACAGTTAGAAGCAGCAATTACAGATCGAACTGTGGCATTAATTATCAATTCACCTAGCAACCCAACTGGTATGCTTTATTCTAAGGAAGAATTGCAAGCAATTGGTGAGTTATGTGTGAAACACGATATTTGGATTGTGTCAGATGAAATTTATGAAAAGCTTGTTTATTTTGGAGCTTCACATGTTTCAATTGCACAAGTAAGCGAAGATGTAAAAGCAAAAACAATCATTATCAATGGACTTTCTAAATCTCACTCTATGACAGGTTGGAGAATTGGCTATGCAGCGGGGCCATTTGAAGTTATTAAAAGCATGACTGATCTTTCTAGCCATAGTATTTCAAATCCAACTTCAATTGCACAATATGCGGCTCTTGCGGCATATGAAGGGTCACAGGAGCCTGTCGAAACGATGAGACAGGCATTTGAAAAGCGTTTGGATGTCATTTATGACAAGTTGATAAAGGTACCTGGGATTTCATGCATTAAGCCACAAGGTGCATTCTATTTATTCCCTAATGCAAAAAAATGCGCAGAGCTAACTGGTTTTGAAAATGTGGATGATTTTGCTAAGGCGTTATTAGAGGAAGCACTTGTTGCAATTGTACCTGGTTCTGGGTTTGGTGCTCCAGAAAATATTCGCTTATCTTATGCAACATCATTAGAACAATTAGAAGAAGCGATTGAACGAATTCATAAATTTGTACAGGAAAAGATGTAATAAATAGTTTTAAAAGGGCGATTCCATTGGTATTAGAACCAAATGGGATCGTCCTTATGCTTTTCTTGCTTCATGATAACAAGAAATGTATAATGAAGTAGGATTTATACATACATAAGGTTTTACGGTTTTGGAGGGAAAATTGTGAAAACAACTATTTCAGAGGTTAATAAATATGTTGGTGAAGAGGTAAAAATCGGTGCTTGGTTAGCGAATAAACGCTCAAGTGGTAAAATTGCCTTTTTACAACTTCGTGATGGGACAGGCTTCATTCAAGGAGTCGTTGTGAAAGCGGAAGTGGATGAAGAGGTCTTCAAAAAAGCGAAATCAATTACACAAGAAACATCCTTATATGTAACAGGTGTCGTAAGAGAAGATGAAAGATCACCCTTTGGTTATGAACTTACAGTTACAAATATAGACATTATTCATGAGGCTGTCGACTATCCGATTACACCAAAAGAACATGGAACGGAATTTTTAATGGATCACCGCCATTTATGGCTTCGTTCAAAAAGACAGCATGCGGTTATGAAAATCCGTAATGAAATTATCAGAGCAACCTATGAATTTTTCAATAATCATGGATTTACAAAGGTTGACCCGCCGATCTTAACAGGAAGCGCTCCGGAAGGAACAACTGAACTATTTCACACTAAATACTTTGATGAAGATGCATTTCTCTCTCAAAGTGGACAGTTATATATGGAAGCTGCCGCAATGGCATTAGGGAAAGTATTTTCCTTTGGGCCAACATTCCGTGCAGAAAAGTCTAAGACTAGACGTCATTTAATTGAATTTTGGATGATTGAGCCAGAAATGGCATTTTATGAACATGAAGACAGCTTAAAAGTTCAAGAGGAATATGTTTCTCATCTTGTACAATCTGTATTGAAAAACTGTCAATTAGAATTAAAAACATTAGGTCGAGACATATCTAAATTAGAGAATGTAAAGGCGCCATTCCCTCGTATTACTTATGATGATGCGGTTAAGTTTTTACATGAAAAAGGTTTCGATGATATTCAGTGGGGTGATGACTTCGGTGCTCCACATGAAACTGCAATTGCAGAAAGTTTTGATAAGCCTGTCTTTATTACAAACTATCCAAAAGATATCAAACCGTTTTACATGCAACCAGCACCTGACCGTGATGATGTTGTTTTATGTGCTGACTTAATTGCTCCAGAAGGCTACGGTGAAATCATAGGTGGTTCAGAGAGAATTCATGATTATGACTTGTTAAAGCAACAACTTGAAGCACATGGTTTAACGAGTGGTGCATATGAGTGGTATTTAGATTTATGTAAATACGGTTCTGTTCCACATTCAGGATTTGGATTAGGACTAGAAAGAACAGTAGCATGGATTAGCGGCGTTGAACACGTTCGCGAAACAATCCCATTCCCACGTCTTTTAAACCGCCTATATCCATAAAAAAATGTAAGGAACCTTCCATGTTTAGGGGAGGTTCTCTTTTTATTGTTAATAAATAAGCCATTCAGTCCTCATCAGATTAAATGGCATTCTACCTAAGCAAATCAGTAAGATCAAAGACAGATATCTACACAGAACGTTTTATAAAACTGCATGAAATGGAATTCGACCAGCGTGAAACGTATACGTGCATTTTCGAAGATGAATGTCGTTGACACTTGCCACAGTACGTGACAATAGTTAGAAATATTACTCCTCAATTTCTTTGAGATCAAACCAAATATTTCTTTCTTATTGCTAATCGTCATCTCATGATATACTAGAGGATGGAGAGGTGTTAATACATGAAAATGGATAACTTAATTGATTTATTCGAGCAAGGTAGTATTTCAATTCCGAAAATGTTAATGTCCTCGTATCGACATCTACAGTTAAACGAAGAGGAAATGATGGTACTTTTTCATATCCTAACTTTTATGGATAGTGGAAACTTCTTTCCTACACCAATTGAAATATCAAATCGCATGACAATTACCGAAGAAAAATGTATGGAAATTCTACGTCAACTAATACAACGTGGGTATTTAGAAATAAAAGAAGGTAGCGATGAAAACCGCCTTATCTATGAAAAGTATTCCTTACGACCATTATGGGATAAAATGCTCAAACATGTGATTCAACAAAATATGAATGAACAAAAAGAAGTCGAAGAACAACAGGAAAAAGATTTATATACAATCTTTGAACAAGAATTTGGACGACCTCTTTCACCATTTGAGTGTGAATCTTTAGCGATGTGGCTCGACCAAGATCATCATGATCCTTCTATTATTAAAGCCGCACTGCGCGAATCTGTCATGTCTGGAAAACTTAATTTCCGTTATATTGATCGAATTCTATTCGAATGGAAAAAGAATGGCATCCGCACAATTGCTCAAGCCCAGAATCATTCCCAAAAGTTTCGTCAATACCAACAAAAAAACAAGCAATCAGAGCAAACTCAGCAAGGGAATTACAAACGAACCATTCCATTTTATAATTGGTTAGAGAGTTAAGGTAAAAGAAAAAAATTAGGTGATAAAAAATGTTAAACAAACAGCAAATTCGATTTTGTCTCGATACAATGGGGGAGATGTTCCCAGATGCTCATTGTGAATTAAATCATAAAAACCCATTTGAACTTGTCATTGCGGTTGCTTTATCTGCACAATGTACTGATGTACTAGTAAATAAAGTTACAGCGTCTTTATTTGAAAAATATAAGACACCTGAAGATTATTTAGCAGTTTCCCTTGAAGAGCTACAAAATGATATTCGGTCCATTGGTCTTTATCGAAATAAAGCGAAAAATATTCGTAAATTATGCCAAATGTTAATCGAAGACTACGGCGGTATCCTCCCTGAAGACCGTGATGAATTAACGAAATTACCTGGAGTAGGGAGAAAAACAGCAAATGTAGTCGTCTCAGTTGCTTTTGGGATTCCTGCGATAGCAGTGGATACACATGTGGAAAGGGTTAGCAAAAGATTAGGAATTTGTCGTTGGAAAGACTCCGTACTTGAAGTTGAAAAAACGTTAATGAAAAAGGTCCCAAAAGAAGAATGGTCTGTTACCCATCATCGCATGATATTCTTTGGAAGGTATCATTGTAAGGCTCAAAATCCACAGTGTGAGATATGTCCGCTATTAGAGGTTTGTAGAGAAGGGAAAAAACGAATGAAGGGGAAGGAAAAGGTTGGATAACATTCAAGAAAAACGCATTTCAAACGTAATAGAAAATTGGGATGCACGAAAAGACAACCTTACACACCTTTTTCAAAATCGAGAAAAAGCAGAAATAATAAATTTAATGAAAGATGCCATTGATGATTTCTATAACTTCTTGTTTTTAATGAATGGTAAACAGGTTCCAGCTGATAGAGAAAAACAAGAATTTCTTGCGAGGCTTGACTATAAGCCCATTAATCTTGAGGAACGACTACAGTTTGTTTTAAATAAGCCTCATCAATATCATTCTTTTGTTCAATTAAATGTGCTATATCTTGAGTTATTAAAACTTTACGCAAAAACGAAAATAATGAAGAATAAAAAATAACGCACAGTTCAAATATGTGATATGCTCCCCTTAAAGTAGACAGGTTAAAAAATAAAAATCTGCTTATTTTAGGGGGAGTATTTTTATGTCCAAAAGAGCACGTTCTTTAGAAGAAAAGTTTAAGGTAATCAAAGCCTTAGAAAATGGTACTCATTCATTGGCCGAATTAGAATCCATTTATAATGTGCAACATACATCCATTTATGATTGGATATACAAATATGAAAAGTATGGGATCGAAGGGTTAAAAGAGTCATCGTCCTGGAGGAAATATTCGAAGGAACTTAAATTGAAAGCCGTTAAGGATTATTTAAGTGGGGACTACTCTCTTCGAGAAGTTACAAGAAAATATGAAATTCCGAGTGATTCCACTCTTCGTCAGTGGCTAAAGAAGTATAATGGTCATAGAGAATTAAATGATACGGGAAAAAGGAGATCAGGCTCTATGACTAAAGGAAGAAAGACAACTTGGAAGGAACGAATTGAGATTGTACAAGATGCTTTGGCGAATGAAAAGAATTACCATCAAACTGCCGAGGATCATAAAGTATCTTATCAACAGATATATCAATGGGTACGTAAATATGAAGCTGGTGGATGGGATGCCTTAAAGGACCGACCAGGACGAACCAAGAGTGAAGAAGAGTTAACTTCAGAAGAAAAAATGAAGTTAGAGATGCGTCGAATCGAAAAAGAGAATGAGCGTTTACGTGCAGAAAATGCTTTCTTAAAAAAGTTAGAGGAGATCGAAAGGAGGCAAAAATAAACCAAGTAAGATATGAAGATAAGTATGTGGCAATCAAGGAACTTTATGAGAATGAAAATCTAAGTATCGTTTTACTGTGCGATATCGCAGGAGTTTCACGTGCTGGCTATTATAAATGGTTGAAACGTCAGCCTTCTACCCGAGAACTGGAGAACATAAAAATCGTAAAGGAAATGAAGAATCTTCATAAAAAAGTGGAGGGCATCTATGGATATCGTCGAATGACCTTAAATATCAATAGATTATTTAATCATAAATATAATCATAAACGTATCTTTAGACTTATGAATATTACAGGAATTCAATCTGTGATACGGAGGAAGAGACCGCAATATCAGCGATCCACCCCACAACACATTACAGATAATGTATTGAATCGTGAATTTACAGCTGAAAAGCCAAATGAGAAATGGGTAACGGACGTTACCGAGTTCAAATATGGTTCGTCACGTAAGGCTTATTTAAGTGCCATTTTGGATTTGTATGATGGTTCGATTATTAGCTATGTTTTAGGACATTCCAATAATAATAAACTTGTATTTAAAACCCTTGATGAAGCACTTGGTCAATTAAATGGGGAACATCCACTGATTCATAGTGACCGTGGATTCCAGTACACTTCTCATGGGTTTAAAAGAAGGCTGGATCAAACAGGAATGACACATAGTATGTCTCGTGTAGGAAAATGTATTGATAATGGACCAATGGAGTCGTTTTGGGGAACCCTCAAATGCGAGAAGTATTATTTACATAGGTATGAGACATTTGAAGATCTTTCGAAAGCAATTGATGAGTACATCTACTTCTATAATTATGAAAGATATCAAGAAAGACTAAACGGCCTTAGCCCTGTTGAATACAGAGCTAAAGCCGCTTAAGATGCATTTTATTATTTCCACTGTCTACTTGACAGGGGGCAGTTCAATGACTGTGCGTTATTTTTTGTCTGTGTACTTACAAGCTACATGTTAAATACACACTTATTCTTATTCGCGGTCACCATTACCAGGAGGGAGAGGAGGGAAGATCGAACCTGCGCCTTCTCCTTCTTCTCCTTCGTCATTACCATCCTCTTGGCCACCGCCCTCATTTTCACGATCGTTATTTCCGTTCCCGTTTCCATTTTCATTTCCATTTCCATCGCCACCGCCGTTTCCATTATTGTTACCTGGTGGTAGTGGGATTTCAATTTCATCGTTTTCTGGTTCTGGAACCTCGATCGTATTTGAAGCAGGATCACTTCGTTTTTCAGGGTCTTTATCATTTACCGCCGTTACAGTAAATTTGTAAATCGCTCCAGGAATTGCATCAGAAACCGTATAGGTTAATTCCTTCGTTGTTGTAAGTACCTTAGCTGGTCCTTCATCAATTGAAACACTAATTTCAAAACTGTTGTTCTCAAGTTCACCTTCGGCATATGCCCATGATAAATTAAGTTGATTCGTCACTTGGTCATACATAACATCAAGATTTGTTGGAGCTGTGAGCTTATCATATTTGCTAGAAACTTCTGTTGGCTCTGTTCCTTTAATGAAATATTCGTACACAATATCTTCTTTAGGTGTATATTCACTTGGAAGTTTTGCAGGGTTAGAGCCTTTTTCTACTCCGACTTTCACAACCGTCTTCGGCATGACAAAGTCCTCTGACTCTTTTCCTTCAGATAAATTGGTTATAATATTTCGGAATAATTTAAGTGCTAAACTTTGCTCAGATGGTTTAATTGGATTTTTATTACTTTTATATCCTGTCCAAATAGCGACTGAATAGCTAGGTGTATAACCACTAAACCAAACATCTGGAACACCAGATGAGATATTATGCTCTTGTTTGAACTTCGCTGTATAGTTTGTTGTTCCTGTCTTACCAGCTATTTGTAAGCCAGACACATCATATTTTCTTCCTGAACCAAAATCCATGACAGACTTTAGCATATCTGTGATCATGAAAGCAGTTGCTTCTGACATAGCAGTTTCAGGCTCAGGTGCAAGAACGACTTCTCGGTCATCTGGGAAGACAATTTTTTTCACCGCATGCGGTTTAATATAGTTTCCTTGGTTTCCAAATGCTGCATAAGCTCCAGCCATTTGGAGAGGGGATATACCTTCATTCATCCCACCAATCGAATATGCTTCATTAAGTGGTTCATCGAATGTAATACCAATTCCCTCAGCAAATTCTTTTGCTTTTGCGGGTCCAACCTCTTGGAATGCTTTAAGAGCTGGAATGTTACGTGAGTGAGCCAAGGCAACTCTTGCTGAGATTTGTCCCATATGTTTTCTGTCAAAGTTATTAATTGGCTTACCATCTGAATAGGTGTATGGTTCATCCTTAATTTGATGGTATGTTGACCATTTTAAATACTCTACAGCTGGTCCATAATCGAGAATAGGTTTAATCGTTGAGCCTGGCTGATTGGAAGTATCAAGTGCAAAATTAACACGGTTGTTTTGTGCTTGGTTTCGACCGCCGCCTAATGCTCTAATTTCACCAGTTTTTGTATCAACAACTGCAATACCAGCCTGAAATTGTTCATCTGGAAATTGAATATCTGGATTCTCGTTTGCCAATAATGAATCTACATGTGCTTGGGCATCAGGATCAAAAGTAGTATAAATTCTTAATCCAGAATTGTACACATCAATGTCACCTAATTCTTCTAATTCCTTTTTAACTTGATCCATAAAAGAATCAATTGGTTGAGACTGTTCTTTTGATTCCACAATTGATGATTCAATCGGAATTTTCTTCGCCGCTTCTGCTTCTTCCTTTGAAATAAATTCATGTCGAACCATTAAGTTTAACACGATATTTCGACGTTTTTCTGCTCTTTCGGGATAGACAAAAGGATTATAAATACCTGGGTTCTGTCCACTACCTGCAATAAAAGCAGCTTCATGAAGTTCAAGTTCATCAAGAGACTTATCAAAATAAAGTTCGGCTGCCTTTGCTACACCATATGTGTTTCCAACACCGTAGTAAATTTTATTTAAATACATTTCAAGTATTTCGTCCTTAGAGTATTTACGCTCTAGTTGAAATGCAAGCCAAAGTTCTTGAACTTTTCTTTTGATTTTTTTCTGACCTTCTTCGAAAAATGAATTCTTAATTACCTGCTGTGAGATTGTACTAGCCCCTTCAGAACCAAATCCGTCGGTGATATTTGCAACAACTGCGCCGCCAAGACGAATTACATCTAATCCATGGTGCTCATAGAAACGAGCATCCTCAACAGCTAATACAGCATTTTGTAAATCCTCAGGAATTTTATTGAGGGGAACGTATGTTCG
Source organism: Bacillus nitroreducens (assembly GCF_964021195.1). Classification (NCBI taxonomy): domain Bacteria; kingdom Bacillati; phylum Bacillota; class Bacilli; order Caryophanales; family Bacillaceae; genus Bacillus; species Bacillus nitroreducens. The sequence continues at coordinate 2,756,676 of NZ_CAXHYI020000003.1, forward strand.
TTTCTCAGCCCCGAACTCATAGATTTTATTCCCATCCATATCATAAACTTTTGACGAAAGAGGGTCTTTCAATAATGATTCATCTAATTTAGGAGCACCGCTAGCTAGAACGAAAAATGTCGTTGCACCTGCAACCATCCCAATAATGCCAATTAATAAGATGATGAATAAGACTCGTTTAAAAATAGAGCCTTTTGGTTTAGACTTCTTACGCTTTTTTTTGTTTTTTTGATTTGCAAGTCGACGTTCTTCACGTGATTGATATTTTTCAGACATATATGTTTCCTGCCTTTCAAATGCTTTCCAAGGATATGACGTAATTTAATAAGGAAAAGTTTCATTATTATTCCTTGTTAAAAGTATAGCTTGTCAATAACCTTAATATAATCAATTCTTGGTCGAAAACCAATTGCTAATGGATGACCATATGTTTCAACTTCTTGTTTTGAAATGGATTTTCTACCTCCTGCGTTTTTTCGTGTCCAAAATGTAAGCAAGTGCTTTGCATCGAGAAAGTATATTTCATCCGTTGATGAAAAACGTAAGATCACAAAACAGATTCCATCCTGTTTGACACAATCAGACATATGCCTGATCTGGTGTTCGTGAAAATTTTGAAGCGGGAAGGATGTTTTGTTTTTTGTTTCCTTAGCCTCAAAATCGATATAACGGCCTTTGTAAATACCGTTATAGTCAGTCGTTGAAGCTTGTTTAAAATAGGCTTCTTTAATAACAGCTGCACTTCTTTTGGGATAATCAACATTTACGATTTGTACAGGTGTAGGTTTTTTATGTATCACCGCAATTTCCTGTTCTAGGTAATAAAGATTCGTTTCATTAATATCTTCCTCTAAAGTCATTCCACGATTCCCGTAAATCCTCTGTTTAAGATGTGGATTGTTTTTTACCTCTTGGGGCTTATATACTTTCCCATTTGGATAACGCAACTCCATTTTTCCATCCCCCTTAAGAAACTTATTATATCAAAATTTCTCCTAAATAGTTTAACGAAATTGTTTCAACTAGGGTCAAGAACAAAAGAGTCAATTCACTATACCATACTATTCGACTTAAAATATAGTTTTGGGGGGCGTTTAGTACAGAAGGATGGATACACTATTGGATAAGAGGTGTAAGTCAAATGAATCATAGAAATGAAATTTTAAAAATAGATGCCATTGTAAATGAACGCAGAGATCAGGATATTACACTAACAATCGATGAAAAAGATATCGTGACTGAGATTCTAGCAATAACCAAAAAGGGAAATATAGATAATATCTCAAGGACAAAGTATTACGCAAACTATTATAAACGCCACAATGAGATTAGATGGTCGTTTCTAGCAAGTATGGTATCACGGAATGCTGGATGGAATATGACAGACTTAGAAGGAGAATGGTTGCCGAAAATTCTCACGAAACAAGAGAGAAAGGTTTTATTTCACACCTATGAACGGGCAAATTGGCTTATTTTTGCTGATGCATATCCTCAACTCTTGGTATATGAATATTCGAAAAGAATGGGAAAACCATTGTTCTACATTTTAAAAATGTTTTCGGTCTCTCGATTTATCGAGACAGAATGGGAGTATTTCTGGAGATATGGAAATGGCGAACGCCTTGTTACCGCGCAAATTGTCAATGAACAAAATATTATCCAAAAACCAGTTATTGAGCATCCTTTTTATAAAAAGAAGGTTTTCAACCGTTTCTTTTATTCTCTTCAAGATTTGTTGCATTTTAGCTCAGTTCTTTTTCCAACACTTGAGGGGAGGCTGTTTGGTTTTTCAGTCCAACAATTTACAAAACTTGACAAGCGCATAGAACTAGGTAAAAAGCTTGCATCACTATTGTTTCACTCAGATTATTATGAGAAATTTAAAAGGTTTTCAAATAGAGTGGAGCATACGGGTTCCAGATTTGATTATGAACGATATTTAACCGATCGAAGATTTCGAAATACACCATTCTTACGAACGACTTATCCTATTATTCAGCATAAAAAAGGAGAAGAGATTGATTGGTATAAGGGAAAAAGAAATGAAAAATGGTTTGCGGAAATTGTGTTAGATGAAAAAGTTGATCTGACAAAATGGTTTTTGAAAAAGCAAAAGCAAATCCAAGCGGGAGTATTAATGGAGGTTTTGATAAAAAACAAAGGCTGAATATTCAGCCTTTCAGAGTGTAGAGAAAGGGGTATTTTTTCTCTACACTTTTTGTTTTCGGTGGTTTTTGTAGTTGTAAGTTGACATTATTCTTTATCAAAAATCTTGAAAATATCACTCCCAACCATCTAGCCTTGTTTGGCTAGGTGGTTGGCAATCTTTTTCATGTTCTGGCAGGCTGCTGTAAGTAATACCTGCTCACTAGCATTTTTAATTCCCCGTAACCTACAGTAGCGAAGCCCATGCAGCTCTTTTGAGTCTGCGAAGCTTCGCTCTACGGTTTCTTTTCTAAACTTATAAAGAATTTTCCCTTCCAGAGAGAGGCGATTTAGCCTCACCTTATCTTTATGATCTTCCCAAACATGACGAGTAACAACTTTTTGCTTATTCCGGGATCTAGTGCATTGTTCAAGAAGAGGGCAGGTTGAACATTTCTTGGGATCTGACTTGTACTCTCGGTAACCTTCTCTTGTAGTTGAACGATATGTTAGTTCCTCGCTATTTGGACAAACATAAATGTCATTTTCTTTATTATATTTAAACTTCCATTTTGGAAAGAGTCCTTTTGTTGGTTGATACCTTCTATGGGCAATAACTCCAAAGATCTTACGATCTGATAATCCTTTGCAAATCGGATTAGTTAAGTATCCAGAGTCAAGAGCAACAGCTTCCACATTAAAGTTAAATCGTAAGATTTGACGATCTAAACGGCTAAGATATGGTATTGAATCATGGACATTACCTGGAGTTACGAATGCATCAGTTATAATGTTAAACTTCAAATCTGTTGTCCGATGGTCTAAATAACAGAACATCTCTTGCTTATTGTCTCGCGACATAAACCCACTTTCTGGATCTGTGGTACTTACTCTAATCTCTTTTGTTTCTTTCACCTCCTCCTTTTCCTTTAAAGGCTTTTTTCCATGTTCAGCACGATCTTCTTCAATTGCCTTATTTAACTCATTTAAATATTCACGAGTTTCTACTTCAACTTCTTCCCTTGTAAATTTATGTTTATTCGCATTAGCTTTGAGATGAGTGGAGTCCGTAAATAAGACTCTTCCGCCAACCATTTTGTGATTCATTGCAAGAAGAACAATTTCATCAAAGATTTCTTGGAAGATGTCTGTATCTTTAAAACGCTTATGACGATTCCAGCTTATTGTGGAATGATGTGGTACAGGATCTTTAAATCTGAGACCTAAAAACCAACGATATGCGACATTAAGTTTTATCTCTTGTTCAAGCTGTCTTTCGGAACGGATACCATAAAAATATCCAATAAACATCATTTTAAAAAGAACAAGAGGGTCGATCGAAGGTCGACCATTATCTTCAGAGTAGTAAGGTTTTACTCTCTCAATTATAAAAGAAAAATCTATGTATTTATCTATTTTTCGTAACAGATGGTTATCTGGAACAAGCTCGTCAATTGATACAAATTCAATTTCATTTTGTGTATTTTCCCTAGTATTTAACACAATATCACCAACCCTAATTTATTAAATATATTATAACATATTAACGCGGTGAATTATTAAAGTGTATCAAAAGAATAAAGGCTGTCGAGACTTTCTCGACAGCCTGAAAGGCTGAATATTCAGCCTTTGTATGTATATTATGTGGATGGGCGATCAGGTCCTTCAAGTTTTTTGTCTCCATAACCAGGTGCTTTTTCTTCGTTACGTTCTTGCTTATTTTGCTTTTTGTTTTGCTTTGCCATGGATCATCACCTCCTCGTATTAGTGTGAGCCTTTTTCAACTAAAACATTCTGAAATAGAATGAAAACTGATGTCGAAATAGAGGGTTGATAATGGTGGAATTTCACTTTCTTTGGCGAATGGAAACTAGTTTTGTCAAGCCTGCAGGAAGTTTACTTTTAGCATCGAATGTACTTAAAAAAGACTGTTTAGGAGGATGGATAGGATGAAGAATGGATTTATTAAAAAGGGAGTTGTTCTTGAGGACCTCGATCAGTTGCTTCTTAAGTTAAACGAAATCGATACCCAAATACAGACTGAAGTGAACAATCGGATACTTGAAGAAGGGAATCGAAATATTGGCAATTTAAAAAGCCTTGAGAATGATCTTGCCTCCTTACGAAATTCGTATCATAGCCAAGCACCTGAACAAGTATCACATATCAAAAGGGAACATTCTTATCACTTAACATTAAGTTATTAAAGCGGTATGATAGGTATAGAGGTGAGAAAGAGAATGTACACGGAATTACTCGCAAAAACAAATATATTAAAAGACCTCTGTAATCAATCATTACAACGATTAGAGGAAGTAAAAAAAAGAGAGTCTTACGAGGCTGATTTCTATAAGGAAGTAAAGCCGTTTGTAGATGATACGATGACAATTGCTGATCGTTGGAGAGACTTAGCGATTGAATGGATTAAAAAAGAGTTTCCAAAGAATCTTCATTCAAATCAAATTGATGCTACCCATGAAAATATACAACATATCTCGATTCAGAGCTTTTACCAGGATACAAAAGTAAAGCGATTCAAAAATATGTACGAATCGATTCAATATGTTCTTGAAAACATCCTTGAAAAGGTCATCACACCAAAATAAACTTCGCAAAAAGGTACCTAACGAGAAGAGAATGGTATCTTTTTTTTGTGAACACCCAACCCAGTTTTTTCATAATCTATAGAAAAAGAACATCACAGGGGGAGGGTTGTGCTTCATGTATCATCCATTTCGAAGAAACAATACTTTTAGACCACCATATGGTTCTCCATGGCCTAATTTCGGTCAGCCAATCTATCATCAACATTACGGTGGAGGATATCATTCCTATTGGAATCAAAGTAATCCAAATTTTCACATGACAAATATCCCGAACAATTATCATGGGTACGGTTTTCCGCCTTTTGGACAGCAAACTCCATATCCAACGCCATATCCAACAGGTATGGGGCAAATAAAACCTAAAGCGGTAGGAGGTATCCTAAATCAATTTAAGAAAAAAGATGGAACCTATGATGTCAATAAAATGATGGATACGGCTGGTCAAATGGTAGGTGCAGTTAACCAAGTCAACTCAATTGTCAAAGGACTAACGAAAACATTTAAAGTGTAATCAAAGAAAGCTGTCATTAAAAGTTTGACAGCTTTCTTTTTTAGAAGTCATTTCTTTTTCTTTTGTTCATGATATTGTTTGGCCAATTGTTGTAGTGCTTCGTTATAAGATAGACCAGAATTTGCATTTAAACGTTTTACTTCCTCGACATTTGTATCTGAGTACTGTTTTGTACTAAATCCATTTGTCATTTCATTCACCTTTTCTATAGCAATTCATACACTTCATTGAGTTGTTGTACTCGTTTAAAGTCTCTTCCGTCCATTGCATAATTGATTTCATCTGGTAATACCTTATTTAAAAATTCGATTTCTTCCTCATCCAAATCACGGACAAACGCTTCTTCAGAGATGTACTGATTATTCATCACTTTATTTAGGATGATACGACTTATTTTATCATCACTATAGTTGGAAATAGATTCTATTAAATATCCTAATGTTTTATCCATAATCTAATCACCATCTTGTTCGTCTTCAAAATAAGAGGTGAACTCCTCTTTATTTGATTGATTACCTTTATAATATGGGTTTTCCTCGGTTACATCCCTTGGGTCAAGATTGGTTTTTATGACAAGGACTGGATCATCACTTGCATCTGCAATGATTCGATCATTTAGCTGTTTAAAATCAGGTAACTTTTGATTTCCTACCTTCTTATCCACGATTACACCTCCTAGCCATATCATGCTAATCTTCTACGTAAAGTATGTAAAAAAGGGGCTGTCCAAAAAGTCACTGAAAAATGACTTTTGAGGACAGCCCTCATTTTTTGTTTTTTGGGTTTACTAAAAAATCTGGTGTTGATTTCCGCTGCAGGTACTCGCTTTCCGCGGGCGGTCCGGGAGCCTCCTCGTCGCAAGCTCCTGCGGGGTCTCCCCTGGCCACGCTTTTCCCGCAGGAGTCTCGTACCTTCCGCTACAATCAACAAGGTTACAAAATTTAATAGTATTGACTCGTAACTTTTAAAAAAACACACAAAAAAATCATCCTTTTTAGTAAAATGAAGTTACCACACAACATTCCAGAAAGGATGATTTTTTATGAGCAATCAATTGATTACTAATGAAAATTATAACACGCAAACTTCCCTTTTTCCAGAGTTCGAAGAGGAGAAACTAGAAGTTCAAAATGAAGAAAAACAAAAAGAACCTAATCCAAGACAATTAGCCCCTACTTTCAAACCCTACGATAATCGACAAATTCAAATGATTTATGATATCGAATCTCTTATTCCACAACATCACGAGGCCCGTGTAGTAGACGAAATGGTTGAAGCTATTCCTGATGAAAATCTATTTTCATACTATGTAGGCGGTGGCAGAAGTTCTTACCATCCCAAAATGATGCTTAAAATTATCCTTTATGGTTATTCCCAGAAGGTTTATTCTTGCCGAGGGATAGAAAAATTAGCAAATGAAAGTATCCCAGCTATGTGGTTGTCAGCGATGCAACAACCAGATTTCCGTACAATTAATGAGTTCCGTGGGGGACGCATGAAAGACTTTATGGATGAACTATTCGAAGCAATGATTCACAAGTTGATTGAAGAGAACTACATAACATTCGAAAGCTACTTTTTGGATGGCACCAAGATTGAAGCCAACGCCAACAAGTATAGTTTTGTATGGAAACGTGCTACTTCAAATTTTGAAGAGAAATTAAAAGAAAAAATCAAGGAAACCCTTCAGCATATCCATGAAATAACCAGGGCAGAAGCACAACCAGAAGAATTAATAAATCAGGAACAAGAAATCACTGAACAGGAATTAGTAGAAGTTGCCGAAGAACTTGAGGAAAAAGTTGAGGCATTAACAAAGGTAATTGATAGCGAAACAGATAAAGACGTTCGAAAAGAAAAAAGGCAAGAACGGAGTCAATTAAAGAAATCAATCAAGCAAATCCGTGAGGATTTTATACCTCGTATGACTAAATATAAGGAACATAATGAAGTTTTAGGTGATCGTAATAGTTATTCTAAAACGGACAAAGATGCCACCTTCATGCGTATGAAAGAAGATCATATGAAAAATGGCCAACTTAAGCCAGGATACAACGTACAAGTAGGAACAGAAAACCAGTTTATTCTATACTATACAATACATCAACGCCCAACAGACACTCGGTGCTTCATCCCTCATATGGAGAAACTGGCAGCTTCTTCTTTACCAATACCCAAAACGGTTATTGCCGATGCAGGATATGGTAGTGAGGAGAATTATGTTTACGCTGTCGGAGATGAGAAAGAGCAACGATTCGAGTTTCTTATTCCGTATGGAAGCTATGTACAGGAACAAACCCGTAAATATAAAAAAGACATCAAAAACGCAAAAAATTGGACTTACGTGGAAGATGACGACTATTTTATTTGCCCGAAAGGAATGAAAGTAACGTTTAAAAAATACCTGAATAAAAAGAATAAATCTGGCTACGAGCAAAGTTTTAAAATATATGAATGTGAAGATTGTACCGATTGTCCACTAAAAGCACAATGCACAAAAGCAAAAGGGAATCGTCAGATTCATTGGAATACGATTTTTGAAGAAATGAAAGCCAAGGCTAAAACAGCCCTTGAATGTGATGAAAAGTCCGCTATCTACGCTCAACGTAAAGTTGAAGTAGAAAGTGTGTTCGGTCACATCAAGGGCAATAGGTCGTTTCGCAGATTTTCTCTGCGGGGGCTCGACAAAGTATATGTCGAGTTTGGAATTGTGGCATTAGCCCACAATATATTGAAAGTAGCAGGCATACGCCAGCTACTTTCAGAGAAAAATCGAAAAAAACAAAAAGGCAAGGGAGAAAAACGGTCGTTTTTCTCCCTTGCCTTATTTTTTAGGACTTATCGGACAGCCCCTCATCCTCAATGAGTAGTTTTTGTCTTCGTGGTTTAGGAATGTAAATTTTCAAAACACCATTTACATAAGTAGCTCTTATTTGGCTCGTGTTTATCGGATAAGGTAATGCAATGGTGCGGCTTGATTTATTAAACGATTGCTTCTTTACATAATAGTGTTTTTTCTCATTTGTTTTTTCAATTTCTTCGCGGTGATTGACCGTGATTGTCAAATACTTTTCTGAATATTGAATATCGATTTGTTCTTTTTTAACCCCAGGTAAATCTGCAGAAATAATAAGTTCTGTTTCCGTTTCATACATTTCGATTGGAATGGTTGAGAAAGGGGACGGCTTATCAAAGAATTCATCAATAGTATCTAAAAGACGCCTGACTGGTTGCTGCGTAAAGAAATCATTCATTGATTTCATGAGTGGGCCAAAATGTTCATACTCATTTTTTCGAATCGGTTTATCTCCCTTTTCGTCTTTCAACTAATTCTCCTCCCTAAACGTATTATCTATGGTCACTATATTCATTTCTATTGCAAAATGTTTTTATTTTGGGCACAAAAAAAGAACTGATACTTAATACGCTCAGTTCTTTATGACAGATTCGTTTATTTTGAAAATTTGTTCTGAATGAATAAAACATTCGTTTAATATACAGAGATTACGAAGCAGTATTTCATTCTATATAAATAGCTCATCTTCTAGTTTTTCTAAATTTACGATGATAAACCCTTTAACATCGACTTCTATGATTTCTTTTTTCTTTAATTTTGTTAATGTTCTACTTACTGTTTCACGTGTGGTGCCAATCATATTAGCTAGATCTTTATTTGTAAATTGTGTTGTAATCATTTTTTTGCCATCGGACAATTCACGTCCATCCGTATTACACAGACGCATGATTAATTTAATAATTTGTTCGTATGTATTATTTAAAATTTGAGCTTCTAATCGATTTTGGAGGTCAACAATTTTCTCGCCCATGACCCTGAAAAGCTTGATACAGACCTGTGGATGTTGCAAAAGCATACTTTCAAAGTGTGAGATTGAAATCACCACTGCCTTCGTGTCCTCAAGGGCTAATGCGTAGGCAGGATAGTTTCCTTTTCGGAAGAAACCAACATGTGGGAACATATCACCATCCTTTTGGACCGTTACAATTTGCTCTTTTCCATTAATATCATTTTTATAAATTTTTACTTTTCCCTTGTAGATAAAATAAACATAATCTAGAGGGTCATCTTGCATAAAAATATGCATATTTTTTTTATATTGACGGTTTTGTGCAATATTGACCATTTCTTTTAATTCATTACCTGATAATTCCTTAAAAAGGGGTACCGATCGCAAAACATCCGTAATTTCAGTACGATTCATTGTATTCACTCCAAGTCATCACTGTTATCTTAAGTGTAACAAATGACTAGATTACAGGTAAAGCACTTTCATATTGCAAAATAAGTATTAACTCTAGCTGATAAACTAGAGTTTTTATAAGGAGTTTTTTGGATGGAACAGTGTGTACGGTACAAAAAAACAAGTTAATTTTCATTGATTTAAAAGGTCATTGTATTAGAGCATAAAAGTAAAAAGCTGTTCATATCTTATAAATTTAAAAGAATTTTAAGCCAACTGTAATATTTTTATACCTTTCTCTATAAATTTAATGTAGAAATCTAAAAGATTTCAAAAATAGTATAGGGGGTTAAATGATTGAAAAGGAAGCTTTCAGTTGGACTAGTTTTGCTACTTTTTATCTTTTTAGCTTTATCTGGTTGTTTTAGTGGTGAAACAAAAAATGAACCAGAAAAACCAACGGCTCCAAGTGAGGAAGGGAAAGAAAATGAACAGGAGGCATCTGGACCAAAGATTTTACGCCTAAATAATAATGAAGAACCTGGTTCCTTACACCCTGGTACAGCACAAGGTACTCATGATTCATGGATTCTTGAGCATGCTTTTGAGGGTCTCACGAAGAAAACACCAGAAGGAGAAATAATCCCAGGTATTGCTGAATCATGGGATACAAGTGAGGACGGGTTAACCTGGACGTTCAAGCTCCGTGGTGATGCGAAATGGTCAAATGGTGACCCAGTGACAGCGCATGACTTTGAATATGCATGGAAATATGCCTTAAATCCAGAAACTGCTTCAACATATGCCTATCAACTCTATTATTTAGAAGGAGGAGAAGCATATAACTCGGCAGAGGCTGGGGCTGATTTAGAAGCACTTGAGGCTGCTGTTGGTGTAAAGGCAGTTGATGATACGACATTAGAGGTAAAACTTGCTCAACCGACACCATATTTCGTAGACTTAACTTCTTTCTATACGTATTATCCTATTAATAAGGCAGTACAGGAAGCCAATCCAAATTGGTATCAAGAAGCCGATTCATATGTTTCTAACGGTGCATTTAAACTCACAGAGTGGAAGCATAAAGAAAGCATGAAGCTTGCCAAGAATGAAAATTACTATGATCGAGATAAAATCAATTTGGATGAGGTACATTTTGTGATTATCGATGATGAAAATACATCATGGCAAATGTACCAATCGGATGAATTGGATCTTGTCTATCCACTCCCACAAGACGTGATCGGTCAGTTGAAGGCTGAAAATAATCCTGAATTCCAAATAGGATCAGACCTTGCAGTCTATTATTACAATCTGAACACTGAGAAAAAACCATTTAATAATGTGAAAATTAGAAAGGCATTATCAATGGCAGTTGATCGTGAAACGATTGTAGAGCATGTAGCTCAAGGTGGTCAATTACCTGCATATTCTATAGTACCACCAGGAATACCTGATGTTTCAGGAGATTATCAAGAAAATACTGGTAAATTATTTGAGGCAAATATAGAAGAAGCGAAAAAATTATTAGAAGAAGGTCTAGCTGAAGAAGGACTTGATAAATTCCCTGCGGTTACACTTACTTATAATACTTCGGAAGGACATAAGATGATTGCTGAGGCTGTTCAAGAAATGTGGCGTAAAAACCTTGGTGTAGAAATTACACTTGAGAACGTTGAATTCCAAGTGAAGCTAGATCGTGAAAAAGCTGGGGATTACGAAATTTCTAGAGCGGGTTGGGTTGGTGACTATGTAGACCCAATGACATTTATGGATCTATGGGTAACAGATGGACCATATAATGACGCAAATTGGAGCAATGCTGAGTATGATAAGTTGGTTAATCTTGCGAAAACAACCATGGTTCAAGAAGACAGAATGAAGGCAATGCATGATGCAGAAAAAATCCTAATGGATGAAATGCCAGTTATTCCAATCTATTTCTATACAAAACCGTTTACTGTGAAGCCACATGTAACAGGTATCTATACACCTATTAATAGTTATCCTCAGTTCATATTTGCAGATATTAAAAACTAAGTTACTAGGTATCAATCGAGGTATGCTATAAATTAGCATACCCCGATTTTTCTTAACAAACCGATATAAAGGGGGATAACATGCTTACGTATATAGGAAAACGAATTGTCCTTGCAGTTGTAACCCTTTGGGTGATTGTCACACTAACCTTTATCTTAATGCATAGTATTCCAGGAAACCCGTTTGCCCAAGAAGGAACAATGCCCGAGGCGGTCTACAATAATCTTCAAAGCTATTATAATTTGGACAAACCTTTACATGTACAATATGGTCTTTATTTACTTTCAATTTTACAATTTGATTTCGGACCTTCCTATAAATCATCCACTCTAACAGTGAATGATTTAATTGTGAACGGCTTCCCAGTTTCACTGCATTTAGGAACGCAAGCTTTATTGATTGCCATTCCACTCGGTTTACTTTTTGGAATTATTGCGGCCCTTTATCGTAATAGATGGCCTGATTACTCCTCTATGATTCTAGCAATAGTTGGTATCTCAGTACCAAACTTTATTCTTGCAACATTCCTCATAAATTATTTAGCAGTTGAATTAAGGTGGTTCCCTGTTGCAACTTGGAAATCATGGTCACACACCGTTCTTCCATCCCTTTCTCTTGCAATGATGCCAATGGCCTTTATTGCACGATTAATGAGGTCAAGCATGCTTGAGGTAATGAGCCAGGATTATATCTTAACGGCAAAGGCAAAGGGACTAAAAAAAGGAACGATTATTTTAAAACATGCGATTCGAAATGCAATCTTACCAGTTGTCACCATTGTTGGGATCTTAATTGCCAATATTGTGACTGGAAGTTTTATTATTGAAAAAATCTTTGGTATCCCAGGTATGGGAGAAATGTTTGTAACGAGCATTTTTAATCGAGATTACCCCGTCATTCTTGGCTCGACGATTTTTTATTCTGCCATCCTGATCCTTCTCATTTTAATTGTTGATATTGCCTACACGTGGATTGATCCAAGAATTAAGATAACGGGGGAGAGCAAATGAAGAATCATCCTAATCTTACGGAAGATATGTTCACACCAGTTGAACAGAAATTTGAAGAAGCAGAAAAAATAGCTAGGCCTAGTATTTCCTATTGGAAAGATGTTTGGAATCGGCTAAAGGAAAATAAATTGGCGTTGTTAGGGCTCATACTTATTATCATCATTGGAATAATGGCCATTATCGGTCCTCATTTAAACGGTTATACGTATTATGAGCAGGATTTTACAAAAAAGAATCTTAGGCCGAATGCAGAGCATTGGTTTGGAACAGATGCATCTGGACGAGATTTATTCACACGAGCATGGTATGGTGCGAGAATTTCATTATTTATCGGATTAATGGCTGCATTGATTGATTTTGTTGCAGGAATTATCTACGGAGGCATTTCGGGTATTCGTGGTGGTAAAGTCGATAATGTCATGATGAGAATCGCCGAAGTCCTTTATGCAATTCCATATCTCTTAATGGTCATCTTAGTCATGATCGTTCTTGAAAGAGGTTTATGGGCAATTATCATCGCAATGTCGATAACAGGTTGGATTCCGATGGCTAGGCTGGTCAGAGGCCAGGTGCTACAGCTTAAAGAATATGAATATATCCAAGCTGCAAATGCAATGGGAGCAAAAACTTCATGGATTTTAAGAAGACATATCATTCCGAATACAATGGGGCCAATATTAGTCAATGTCACCTTGACAGTTCCTACAGCCATTTTTGCTGAAGCCACACTTAGCTTTTTAGGACTGGGAATTCCAGCTCCAAAGGCAAGTTGGGGTACTATGGCAAACGATGCACTAGGAAGTATTTTAATCGGGAATTTCTATCAGTTATTTTTCCCTGCCTTCTTAATCTCGCTAACCATGTTCGCCTTTAATGTGTTTGGGGATGGTTTAAGGGATGCACTTGATCCGAAATTAAGAAAATAAGTGATCTTTATAAAGCAAGGTTCAACCACTGTTAGATAAAGGTAACCTTTAGAGTGCCACAGATTTTCAACTTTTCACTTGAAGAGTTAAGGCTGAAAACGCCACATCATGCAATTTAACGTCTTTATGAATCATGTTATGAAAGCCTACAAAATCAGGGTGCTAAACGCTTTTGATTAGAGAGGGGGAAAAGGGTGATGGAAAATATATTAGAAATTGACGATTTACATGTTTCGTTTGATACGAGTGTGGGGAAGGTCAAGGCGGTTAGAGGTGTTTCATTTTCTGTGGAAAAAGGAGAAGCAATTGCGATCGTTGGAGAGTCTGGGTGTGGTAAAAGTGTGACAGCTAAATCAATTATGCGGCTCCTACCAACCCCACAAGCAAAAATAGAAAAGGGATCCATCCTGTTAAATGGAGAGGATATTGTTCGAAAATCAGAAAAAGCAATGGAAAGAATTAGAGGTAATGAAGTAGGGATGATTTTTCAGGATCCGATGACATCGCTAAATCCTACTACGAAAATTGGGATTCAAATTGCAGAAGGAATTCTACGTCATCGAAAAATCACAAAAAAAGAAGCACTCGAGCATGCGGTAAACATGCTTAAAATGGTGGGTATTCCTCAGCCAGAAAAGCGAATTCTTCAGTATCCCCATGAATTTTCAGGTGGGATGAGACAAAGAGTGATGATTGCAATCGCACTTGCCTGTCAGCCAAGACTCCTCATTGCTGACGAACCTACAACAGCACTTGATGTAACCATACAAGCACAAATCTTACAACTAATGAAGGAATTACAAGCTAAAACAAATACTTCGATTATTTTAATAACACATGACCTTGGCGTAGTAGCCGAAATGTGCAGTAAAGTGGTTGTCATGTATGCAGGTGAAATCGTTGAAATGGGTAGTGTAGAAGAAATTTTTGCAAAACCGAATCATCCATACACTAAGGGGTTGTTGAAATCAGTACCGCGACTTGATATGGAAAAGTATGAAAAACTATCGACTATCATCGGAACTCCTCCAGATTTACTTGATCCACCAAGGGGCTGCTCATTCTATCCAAGGTGTGAAATGGCGATGAAACTTTGTGCGGAATATAAACCAATGTTTGAAGAAGTTTCCCCAACGCAATTTAGTTCATGTTGGTTAAATCATCCAATGGCTAAAAAACGGGCGAATTTTGTCTAAGGAGGATGACGAAAAGTGGCTTCGAATAAAAATGCACTACTGGAAGTGAAAAATGTAAAGAAATACTTTCCCATCCAAAAATTGCCGCTTAAGGCGGTGGATGGGTTAAATTTAATCATCAATAAAGGGGAAACAGTTGGACTCGTAGGAGAAAGTGGTTGTGGAAAATCCACAGCGGGAAAAACAATCATTCGATTACTTGAACCAACAGCAGGTGAAGTTCTTTTTGAAGGGAAAAATATATATCGATTTAACTCTAGGCAAATGAAGGAACTGCGAAGAGATGTTCAAATTATTTTTCAGGACCCGTATGCCTCCTTAAATCCAAGAATGAAAATAGAGGATATTATTGGTGAGCCACTTGATATCCACGGACTTGCTAAAGGTAAGAAAAGGAAAGAACGGGTGAAAGAGCTTTTAGAGCTGGTAGGTCTTCGTCCTGAGCATGCGAATCGATTTCCACATGAGTTTAGTGGAGGACAGCGGCAACGAATAGGGATTGCGAGAGCATTGGCACTTAATCCGAAGTTTATCGTTTGTGATGAACCAATTTCTGCTCTTGATGTGTCCATTCAGGCACAAATCGTGAATCTGTTAAAGGATTTACAAGAAAAAATGGATTTAACCTATTTATTTATTGCCCATGATTTATCGATGGTTAAGTATATTTCAGATCGTATTCTTGTGATGTACTTGGGCAATATGGTTGAGCTATCTGATAGTGAGTCCCTTTATAATGACCCATTACATCCTTATACACAAGCTTTGTTATCTGCTGTACCGATTCCAGACCCAGCAGTAAAGCGGGAGCGAGTTGTCCTTGAAGGAGAAGTTCCGAGTCCATTGTCTCCTCCTTCTGGATGTGTATTTCGAACGAGATGTAAATTTGCAATGGAAAAATGTGCGATTGAAGTTCCACAATGGAAGGAAGTCGAGCCTTCTCATTTTACAGCCTGTCACCTATATGATGAATAATCCATTGGTTTTACAAAATTAGGTAGAAAGTGTTATAATATTTAGGAAAAAAGATAAAATAATAGTAATGCTTATTATAAGGAGTTTCAAATCAAGGCTTCGTGTTAACAAATTGGTTAACCGTAGTGGCGCTTTATAAGCGCATAAAGAACGACTTTTTATAATAAGTTTTTTTATTGGGTAACTGTTGTTTAAATGAATGGTTTCGTACCAACCAAAACTAAGGAGATGATTTGAATGGCTTTTGGAAGAAGACCAGTCGAAGAAATTGTTACTGAAGAAACGAAGGTGTGGGAATGCACATCGGAGGAATGTAATGGATGGGTACGAGATAATTTTAAGAGCGCTCAGGAACCAAGTTGTCCATTGTGTGGAACAGAAATGGAAACCAATGTAAGATTATTACAGGTTGTCAATAACCATAATAAAAGCTTTTTAGCATAGATTAGCTTTTACGTTCAGGCTGTTTCCTCCAATCTTACTTCTTTTTCAAAAAAAATAAAAAAAGTTTGGTTATAAAAAGTTGGACTATGGACATAATAATTCATGCAATACCTTGCGACAAATTTTTTTGTTGCATTACATAGGAGGAAACAATATGGCACAAGGAAAAGTAAAATGGTTTAACAGTGAAAAAGGCTTTGGGTTTATCGAAGTTGAAGGTGGAGACGACGTATTCGTACACTTCTCGGCAATCCAAGGTGAAGGGTTCAAAACGTTAGAAGAAGGTCAAGAGGTTTCATTCGATATTGAAGAGGGTAGCCGAGGACCACAAGCCGCTAATGTTCAAAAAGTATAATGAACCATATATAAACCGTTCAAAACAGATCCTATTCTAGGGTCTGTTTTTTGTTTGTATTAAAAAAAGACCCCCTAATCTATGAAGATTAGGGGGAATGCTTATTATACCTCTAATTGGAAAGTAAATTCCTCCATTATTGAGGTTTCGAATTATAATGCTTTAGCTGGTTTTTCTATAGGGGGTTGAGTATTTTTTTCACGAACATCAACCCGTTTTATAAATAAGGCTAATACTAAAGCAACGATATTAATTCCTAAGGTTACAAGGAAGGAATAATTAATCCCAGCAAGTAATGCTTGCCCGGTAATAAATGCTTGAGTAGTTTCGGTCAACGTAGTAGGATCTGTATTTGCTAATAGGCTTTCACCCTCGGATTTGGCCACGCTATTCATAACAGTGACTAAGACAGCTGTACCAATTGAACCTGATACCTGTTGGGCTGTATTGTTGATTGCTGTACCGTGTGGATACAATCGAGCTGGTAATTGATTCAATCCGTTGGTCATAATTGGCATCATGACCATTGACATACCAAACATACGAATCGTGTAGGCCGTTATGATATAGCTATAAGATGAATCAATTTGTAGCTGTGTTAATAAATAAGTTGATACGGCTGTAATGACTAGACCTAAAATTGATAGTAAACGTGGTCCAAATTTGTCAAATAATTTACCAGTGATAGGTGACATAATACCCATAATAATTGCACCTGGAAGCATCATTAAACCAGATTCAAATGGAGAAATTCCACGAACGCTTTGTACATATGCTGGCGTTAGAATCATCCCAGAGAACATCGCCACTGCGTTCACAATAGCTATAATTGAAGCGAGTGCGAACATTGGATATTTATAAGCTCGTAAATCAAGAATAGGTTCATCAATTTTTAGTTGACGTACAATAAATAATACAAGAGCAATACCACCAATAACTAATGAAGACAAGACAAGTGTGTCAGTCCAGCCGTCATTACTTACAGAACTAAATCCATATAATAATCCACCAAAACCAATCGTTGATAAAATAACAGATAGGTAATCAATGGTTGCATTTTTATTAACTTCCATCACGTTTTTAGATTTCCAAATTGCAAGAACTAAACTGATGACGGCTAGAGGTAAGATCATTTCGAATAATACGCGCCAATCGTAATGCTCTACAATATAACCAGATAATGTTGGACCAATAGCAGGTGCCGTTATCATAACTAACCCGAAAACACCCATCGCTGTACCGCGTTTCGCAGGTGGAAAGCTGACGAGCATAATGTTCATCAATAAGGGACCCATAACGGAAGAGCCTGCTGCTTGAACCATACGTCCAGCAATTAATACTCCAAAGTTAGGAGCGAATGCTGCCATGGCTGTACCTATTGTAAAAATAAGCATGGATGTAATAAATAGGCTGCGGTTCGAAAACCTTGTGATTAGGAAGGCTGAGGCTGGTATTAATACACCGCTAACTAACATATACCCTGTTGCAAGCCATTGAACGGTAGAGTAATTTTCAATATTTAAATCCATCATAATAGAAGGTAGTGCTACGTTTAGCAGTGAATTATTTAGAAATGAAACAAATGCTCCAATAAAAAGTAAGGCTAGCATCAGATATGGAGGCTTTTTTTCTTGAAATGTTGAATCCATAAAACATCCCCTCGATTCATTGTTTAAAATTGATACTTGATGATTTTATACCACAAGTTCAATTTATGCAATACATTTATACTTAAGGTATAATATGCTAAAATTATATAAGAGAATGATGACATGGAATATAGACAGATTGGCGGTTGGAGGATGCATGAATAAACGTAGGAGAAAAGTCGCGGATATTGCTTTGAAACTATTTGTAGAGAAGGGATTTCAACAAACCTCGATACAAGATATTATTGAGCAAGCCAATATTTCGAAAGGCACATTTTATAATTATTTCTCGAATAAAAATGATTGTATTGCCGAAATATTAGAAGAGTTACGTGAGGATGCAAGGCAAATTCGAATGAAGATGCAAGTTGGTAAAGACGAAAAAGACCGTACTGTACTCATCGAGCAGATTTCGATCTTAACGCGATTAAATCGTGAACGAAATCTCACAACTATTTTTGAAGCCATACTTAATTCAAATGAAGTTGAACTCAAAAAACTTGTATTAAACCATCGAATTCATGAAATGGAATGGTTGGCTGGGCGATTTGTAGATGTCTACGGAGAAGAATTAAAAAATTTTGCATTTGAACTCTCCATTCTTTTTTATGGAATGATGCATTATATCTTATTTACAATGAAAATAACGAATAGTGCACAGTCCATCCACCGAATTGTGGAGGTTCTCTTATCATATCTAGAGGTCATCATCCCAATCATGACCGAAAAGGGGACTACCTTAATTGATCCGTCATCACTGCATTTTTTACAAGCAAGAGTCGAACGGAAAATGCCAAGTTTACAGGAACTATTGGATTTAGCAAAGGATCTTGAAGAGAACATTACATTTACGACTGACCAGCAAGATTTGTATGATACGATTGTATCGGAGTTAAAGCGGGAGAGAATTCGAAAGGTTGTTCTTCAGCCTTTGATAAAACCATTTCAGCAGTCTTTCGTGCAAACTGAAAAGGAACATGAGGTAAATAACTTCACAAACCTTCTTTGGTATTATTTAAGAGTACACTACTAGTAAAAAGGGGTGTTTAGGATTACAAATAATGAATTTGGTTGGAATTTCGATAACAGTTATATTCGACTACCCAAGGATTTCTACACAAAAACAAATCCTACGCCAGTAAAGGACCCTGAGCTGGTTATATTAAATAAAGATTTATCACAAACTCTTGGTCTTGACCCACAGAGATTATTTAATGAGGGAGCTAATATTTTTGCTGGAAACGAGATACCTGATGGAGCTGAACCTATTGCCCAAAGCTATGCTGGTCATCAATTTGGCCATTTTACGATGCTTGGGGACGGCCGTGCAGTATTGCTTGGTGAACAAATTACACCTGAACAAGCACGATTTGATATTCAACTGAAGGGTGCTGGACGGACACCATACTCACGTGGTGGAGATGGCCGCGCCGCCATTGGACCGATGCTCAGGGAATATATCATTAGCGAGGCGATGCATGCGCTTCAAATCCCAACTACTAGATCTCTGGCTGTTGTTACGACAGGTGAACCAATCTATCGGGAAACCGTATTGCCTGGTGCAATTCTTACTCGTGTTGCCACCAGTCATATACGTGTCGGTACGTTTCAGTTTATCACAGGTCTAGGAAAAATCGATGAACTAAAAGCACTTGCAGACTATACAATAAATCGGCATTATCCAGAAATAAAGGGGCATGACCAGCCTTATTTAGCTTTATTGCGTGAAGTAATCAAACAACAAGCAGACTTGATAGCAAAATGGCAGCTCGTAGGTTTTATCCATGGTGTCATGAACACAGATAATATGACGATTAGTGGGGAAACCATTGATTATGGTCCGTGTGCATTTATGGATGTGTATGACCCAGATACTGTTTTTAGCTCTATCGATCGAGGTGGCCGCTATGCTTATGGAAATCAGCCATATATTGGTGGATGGAATTTGGCTCGTTTTGCCGAGAGTCTACTACCATTACTAGATGAAAATGAAGAAAAGTCACTTCAAATTGCACAGGATGAAATGGCAAAATATATGGGGATTTACAATGAAAATTGGCTTAATGGAATGAGGGCAAAACTTGGTTTGTTCGACAAAGAGGAAGAAGATAGAGATCTAATCGAAGAACTCTTAGAAATAATGAAAACAGCCCAACTCGATTATACGAATACGTTTGTGTCGCTAACATTTGACCAGTTAGATCAAATTGAAATATGTAATGCTGATAATTTTAGTAAATGGTTGCAAAAGTGGAAGGATAGACAAGGTAGACAAAAGAGATCATCTCAAGAGATAAAAGAATTAATGCAATCAACGAATCCAGCCATCATACCGAGAAATCATCGTGTCGAAGAGGCTCTAGAAGCAGCTACGGAAGGTGACTACAGTGTAATGGATAAACTTCTCCAGGTATTGGAAGATCCTTTTGCACATTCACCAGAACAGGCTGAGTATGCAAAACCACCCGAACCAACGGATGAACCCTATCAAACATTTTGTGGAACTTAAGTACGCAGGCACACCTTTTTAGGTGTGTCTATTTATATGTTAAATATACCAATAGGAATCACTTCAAAAACGAACGTTTATTCTGTACAATAGGTAGTAGAAATCCCTGAGGTGATTCAAGATGAAGTTTCGAAAAGATATAAATGAATTAATTGACCTAATCAAAGAGAAACCAGAATATAAAGAGAATATTGTGCACTGGCATACAATGGAGGCGACTTCTGCCAAATTATTAGACATGCCAGAATCAATTGATGATAGATTACGAGATGCGTTACAAAGGAGAGGGATTCATCAGCTCTATACCCATCAACATTCTGCGTATGAAATATCACGAGATGGAAGAAGCTTTGTAGCCGTAACTCCAACAGCATCAGGAAAAACACTGTGCTATAATTTACCCGTTTTACAAACAATTGTTGAGAATGACCAATCACGAGCCTTGTATTTGTTCCCTACAAAAGCATTAGCGCAGGACCAAAAAAGTGAATTGAATGAAATAATTGAAGAAATGGGAGTTGCGATTAATAGCTATACATATGATGGCGACACACCTGCAAATATACGCCAAAAGGTTCGAAAAGCAGGACATATCGTGATTACAAATCCAGATATGTTACATTCTGCCATTCTACCTCATCATACAAAGTGGGTATCTTTATTTGAAAACCTAAAATATATCGTGATTGATGAACTACATACATATCGTGGTGTATTTGGAAGTCATGTGGCAAATGTGATCAGACGTTTAAAACGAATCTGTGAGTTTTATGGGAGTAATCCAATTTTTATGTGTACATCCGCTACAATTTCAAATCCAAAAGAACTCGCAGAAAATCTGACTGGTAAAGAAATGGAATTAATAGATAACAATGGTGCACCTACTGGAAGAAAACATTTTGTATTTTATAACCCACCAATCGTGAACAAGCCTCTTAATATTCGTAGAAGCGCTACACTCGAGGTGAGAAAGTTAGCTAGTGAATTCTTAAAAAACAAAATACAAACGATCGTTTTTGCACGAAGCAGAGTAAGAGTGGAAATCATTCTAACGTATTTACAAGAACTTGTTAAACATAAATTAGGGCCCAAAGCGATCCGTGGCTACCGTGGAGGGTATTTGCCTAAACAAAGGCGTGAAATTGAGCAAGGACTACGAAATGGGGAAATTTACGGAGTTATTAGTACAAATGCACTTGAATTAGGTGTGGATATTGGACAACTCCAGGTGTGTATCATGACTGGCTATCCTGGAACAATTGCTAGCGCATGGCAGCAAGCTGGCCGTGCTGGTCGGCGTCAAGGAGAAGCTGTAATCTTTATGGTGGCTAGCTCTAATCCACTTGACCAATATATGATTCAAAACCCAGAATACTTTTTTAGTAGAAATCCTGAAACAGCTCGAATAAATCCTAATAATCTAGTCATTTTAATAGACCATATTAAATGTGCTGCCTATGAATTGCCATTTAAGGCGGGTGAGACATTTGGCGACCTTGACCTTGAAGATATTTTAGAGTTTTTAACGGAAGAAAGAGTCCTTCATCAAAACGGTGACAAATGGTATTGGATGAATGATTCCTTTCCTGCTCATAACATTAGTCTTCGTTCAGCTTCACAAGAGAATGTCGTAATTATTGATCAAACAGATATTGCAGCTGTTAAGGTTATTGGAGAAATGGATCGTTTCAGTACGATGACCTTGCTTCATGATGAGGCCATTTATTTGCATCAAGGTGTTCAATATCAGGTTGAAAAGCTAGATTGGGAAGAAAAGAAGGCGTTTGTGAGGGAAGTAGATGTCGATTATTTCACAGATGCAAACCTTGCTGTGAATCTTCGTGTATTAGAGGTTGATAAGGAGCGCAACCAAGACTCAATTGAAATTGGTTATGGTGATGTTTCTGTACAAGCTATGGCAACGATATTTAAGAAAATCAAATTTGAAACACATGAAAATATCGGTTCAGGTCCGATTCATTTACCAGAAGAGGAGCTACATACATCCTCCACATGGATAAGCCTGAAAAAAACGGAACTTGAGGGTGTTAGTGAAAAAAGGATTGAGGAAGCATTAGTGGGGGTTGCGAATGTTTTACGTCATGTTGCACCATTGATGACAATGTGCGACCCTTCTGATTTGCATGTTGTTCCACAGGTAAAAGCAGTGCATAATGAGCAGCCGACAATCTTTCTGTATGATCGCTATCCTGGAGGTATTGGCTTAAGTGAAAAAGTGTATGAGAAATTAGAAATTCTTCTCGATGAATCACAAAAATTAATTCAACGCTGTGCTTGTGAATCAGGTTGTCCTTCATGTATCGGTACTGAAAGTTTAAATGAACGTGCTAAGTTAGATGCACTTCACTTAATTTCAAAGTTTAAACAAGGTTCAAACTGTTAAGGAGTATTAAAAAATGTCAATTAAAGGGAAATTAAATCGGTTAAAAAATCATATTGTGAAAGAAAATGAGGATATATCGAAAAATGTCGAACCTTCTGTAAGAGTGGAAGAAGAAATCCCTTTTCTTGATAAGTGGGAAGAGTTTGGAGCGAAGCCATTTTATTTTGATGGGGCATACTGTATGGTTCGAAAAGTGGAGTACCCATTAGATTATCAGCATGGTTTATATTCATTTTCCAAACTAAAAGATGTCATCGAAATGTGGAATTCTTCACCTTTGAAACATCCGCTTTCAGCAAAGGGACATTCTCCTTCAGATTTGTTTTTCTTTGACACTGAAACAACTGGCCTCGGTGGGGGAGTGGGTAACACGATCTTTCTACTAGGTCATGCCAGGGTTCAAGAAGATCGAGTTGTTCTTACGCAACATTTTTTACCGAATCCGGGTAGTGAGATTGCCCTCTACCAAAGTTTTTTAACGAGTGTTGATTATACTACACTTGTTACTTATAATGGAAAATCCTTTGATTGGCCACAAGTAAAAACAAGACATACGTTAATACGAGATTCCTTGCCTAAACTTCCTGACTTTGGCCATTTTGATTTATATCATGCTGCTAGGAGACTATGGAAAAATAAATTGGATTCGGTGAGACTTTCAAATGTTGAGAAAGAGATATTGGACATTAAGCGAATTGATGATGTCCCAGGATATTTGGCGCCCATTCTTTATTTTGATTATGTTGAAAATCAAGTACCTGATGGAATCTTCGGAGTCATGCGTCACAATGAAATTGATATTTTATCATTGTTGACCCTATACATTCATTTATCTGGGATTGTTATTTTAAACGAGAAAAATAAATATACCTCTGATAAATATGAGGTGGCACGTTGGCTCGAAGCACTTGGAGAAACTAGGAAAGCACAGGAACTTTATGAACAAGTTGTGGATGTAGACTCGGAAAAGGAATTGAAAGCAAAGCTTGCGTTAGCATATTTGTCAAAAAAAGAGAATAAAATGGAACAGGCAGTGAGTTTATTTTTCGAAGTACATGAGAAAGGTGATACTCCTGATGCAATTGTAGCGAGTCTAGAACTTGCGAAATTCTATGAACATAAAGTGAAGGATTACGTTACAGCACTAGACTTTGCAAAAAGTGCTTTTAGTAGATGGAAAGAATTAAGTCATTTTGGTAATAAGACTAAAAATGCGAAGAGTGAAGCGGACTTTGAAAAGAGAATCGCAAGAATATCTAAGAAACTTCAAAATAATTAGAAAATATTGCCCGGGTAAGCGCAAATTTAGAGGTTTTTCGCACTATATTTGTCGATTTTATGGAAATTTGAGGACATCCACGATTTGTTGTTGTAGAACGGTGTAATACCATGTAAAATAGTGTTTTGTTCAAAGGAAATATTATTTTAGATGGAGAGAAAATGAAATGTATAAGAAAATTTTATTTCTGTACTTTTTTTTACTTATATTGACTGTTATTGTATTAACTGGAATTAAGGACGGATCCTATGCATTCTTTTAAAAGGGGAATGAATAACCTATAAAAATTTCCTAAAAATAGGTGTTTAAAAAGAGGGAAGAAGAGGACCCGTATTTCAAGGCGGTGCAGCTTTGAGTACTGGAACGTATGCAGCTAATGCGTGGGGAACGAAAAAAGCAAGACAACACAGAAATTGATGCGTCATATTCACCGCATTCTAAAAAACCTCTAAAAATAGGTGTTTTGATTAGTACATGACTCTCCACTCCTTCATAGGCTATTAATGTAAGGCAGATGAAGGAAAGGAGATAAAGAAAATGAATGGAAGACCATGTGTAATGCCACCTATTGTTCATCCAACGAAATGCTGCACGCAGCATCATTGTTTTAAAACAATTGTTCCACATATTCATCCTTCTCATACGCAACATGTAAACCATCATATGTATCAACATATGCATTATTACCCACACACAGAGTCTGTTGCAAATGAGGTATCAAACCAACACTTCAGTTGTGGTGGTGGAAGACCACCAGGACCAGGATTTGGACCAATGGGTCCTCAAGGACAGATGCCTATGGGTCCTCAAGGACAAATGCCAATGGGCCCTCAAGGACAAATGTTTGGACCACCAGGACCATTTGTTGGCCGATAATAACAAAAACACAGTTTTTAAAACCGAGCGTATAATACGCGTTAATCAAACAGGAACTGTAACGGTTCCTGTTTTACATAATATGAAAGAAATATACTTTACAAGGGAGGAGTTAAAGCATGATTAGGGTCGTTGCAATTACTGGCTATAAGCCTTTTGAATTGGGTATTTTTGGACAAGATCACCCTGGTATCGGATATATTAAACTAGCGCTAAAAAAACAATTGATTCCCTTGATTGAAAACGGACTTGAATGGGTTATCATTAGCGGACAACTTGGCGTTGAGCTTTGGGCTGCAGAACTTACCTATGAACTACAAGAGGATTACCCAGACCTGAAGCTTGCTGTGATTACTCCCTTTCTTGAACAAGAAGAAAACTGGAACGAAACAAACAAAGAATATTATCAGTTTATATTATCCCAAGCTGATTATGTAAATAGCATCACGAATAGAAAATATGATAATCCATCCCAATTTCGCTTGAAAAACGCTTTTTTTCTAGATAAAAGTGATGCTTTGTTGATTCTATATGACGAGGAAAAAGATGGTAGTCCACGTTATATCTACGGTGATGCTAAAAAGAAATGTGAAAATGAGAATTATTCGCTTATCACCATTAATGCTTATGATTTACAGACAATTGTTGAAGAAGAACAATACGCTAATAACGACTTCTAATGGAGTTACTACAATAAAATTGACAATACATGAAAATTTTGAAAAAATAGGTGTAGGAATAATGGGGAAAGTGTATCGAGGTGAAAGTATATGATAACTGATAAAATAAATTTGACTGCTACACAAATACTTGAAAAAGAATTTAAAACAAGCATGAAAGGCTATAAACAAGAAGAAGTTGATAAATTTTTAGATCTGATTATTAAGGATTATGAAACATTTACTCAAGAAATTGAAGAGCTACAGGCAGAGAATCTCCGATTAAAGCGTCAACTCGAAGATTCATATAAAAAACAACCACAAGCTCAGACAGGTACAACGAATTTTGATATATTAAAACGTTTATCAAATCTTGAAAAACATGTTTTTGGTAGTAAGCTGTACGATTGATCTCAATTTCCTATTAATGATGGGAAAAATTACAAGTGACTAATCACTTGAAATCGTACTATTTTTTTACTATACTATTCCTTGCACACATTAATAACGTTCGGGTAATCGCTGCAAGGCAACTTGCAGAGGAAAGTCCATGCTCGCACGGGCTGAGATGTCCGTAGTGTTCGTGCCTAGCGAAACGATAAGCTAGGGTAGTAGAGCCATGTGCTTTGCTAACGGCAGGGAAAAAACCTAAGTCCGTTTGGATATGGTTTGACTACCTTTAAAGTGCCACAGT
Source organism: Bacillus nitroreducens (assembly GCF_964021195.1). Classification (NCBI taxonomy): domain Bacteria; kingdom Bacillati; phylum Bacillota; class Bacilli; order Caryophanales; family Bacillaceae; genus Bacillus; species Bacillus nitroreducens. The sequence continues at coordinate 2,783,153 of NZ_CAXHYI020000003.1, forward strand.
GACGAAGTCTTGTAAGAAATTACAAGAGTGGAACGAGGTAAACCCCACGAGCGAGAAACCCAAATAATGGTAGGGGCACTTTCTTTCTCGGAAATGAACGAGAAGAAGGACAGACGTTTGAACGTCTGTAGATAGATGATTACCACCGGAGTACGAGGTAATATTCGTTTTACCGTTTGAAGTACGAAGGAACAAAACATGGCTTACAGAACGTTATTAACAAAACGAATCAATATGAATAATGAAGCAAGAAGCAAAGCTCTTCATATATGAAGAGCTTTTTATATGCACAAATTTTATTTTTCCTACTGCATACCTTGCTTTACGTCAACAATTTCTTTATTCTTTTACTAGAAAGCAATGTATACATAGTTAGGGTGAACGAAATGGGAAAAGTAACACTGATTGCCACAGCGGCAATGGGAATTGAATCAATCGTGGCTAAAGAAGTTCGAGATTTAGGCTATGAATGCACGGTTGAAAATGGAAAAGTGACATTTGAAGCCGATGAACAAGCCATCTGTCGAAGCAACCTTTGGCTTAGGACGGCAGATCGAATAAAACTAAAGGTTGGTGAATTTAAAGCGACAACCTTTGATGAATTATTTGAAAAAACAAAAGCCCTTAATTGGGGAGAGATTATTCCAGAAAATGCGGAATTTCCTGTAATCGGAAAATCGGTAAAATCTAAGCTTTTTAGTGTCTCTGATTGCCAAAGCATTGTAAAAAAAGCGGTTGTGGAAAGTCTCAAGAAGCACTACCGCAAGACTACAGGGTGGTTTGAGGAAACAGGTCCATTATTCCGTATTGAAGTAGCTTTGTTAAAAGATGTAGCAACATTAACGATTGACTGCAGTGGTGTTGGACTTCATAAACGAGGGTATCGTGCAGGACAAGGGGAAGCTCCATTAAAAGAAACACTTGCTGCAACACTAGTTATGTTAACAAATTGGACGGCAGATAAACCTTTTGTTGACCCATTTTGTGGTTCGGGGACGATTCCAATTGAAGCTGCTTTAATTGGGCAAAACATCGCTCCAGGTTTTAACCGTGATTTTGTATCAGAGGACTGGGATTGGATTGGTAAAAAGAGATGGAATGATGCTCGTCAAGAAGTAGAGGATTTGGCGAAATATGATCAACCCCTCGATATAAGTGGGTTTGATATAGACCATCGGATGATACAAATTGCAAAAGATAATTCTGATGAAGCAGGTTTTGGTGATATTATACAATTTAAACAGATGCAAGTAACTGACTTTACAACCACAAAGGAATACGGTGTAATAGTTGGAAATCCCCCATATGGAGAAAGACTTGGTGAAAAGAAACAAGTAGAAGAAATGTATCGCAGAATGGGAGAAGTTTTTCGCCCACATGAGACATGGTCTGTATATATGCTAACCTCACATCCAGAATTCGAACAATTATACGGAAAGCCTGCTACAAAAAAACGTAAGTTGTTTAACGGGTTTATTCGAACCGATTATTATCAGTATTGGGGCAAAAGACCGCCAAGAGACCGTTAAAAAGTTCTTACATATGTATAGTTTTACGTAAAAGTTCATATACTCTATTGGTGTCTATTAATTTTCCAGGAGTGGTTGAACAATGGATTATCTTGATTTTAAAAAAATTCAAGATGCGTTGAATGTTACACACAGGGCACTTGAAAGTGAAATGGGAGAAGAAATGGATCCATTAAAATCCATCTCAAATGCAAAAAATGACCTACTTCGTGCCATTTCTCATTCAACTGCGATTGATGTTGACTTCTTACGATATAAAACTGAAATGTAAGAGATGATTTGAAAAACTCGCTTTTGGCGGGTTTTCTTTTGTTTTTGTTTACATATTGACTTCACACTTGCACTAGTAGATAATTTAATTTTGCGTGTAACTTGGTTTTGGGGGTTTTTATATATGATTGGAGAAGGGCTGCCTTTTCAAATATCTAAAAATGATAATTTCTTTGATAAGTTAAATGAATGGATTGGTGATGTCTTTTATGACATCTTGCCTGAAAAAGGCTTTGAGCTCCGAGATGAGCAAATTTTTATGGCATTTCAGCTAGAAAGAGCATTTAAGGAAAAGTCAATTGTGTTCGCAGAGGCAGGTGTAGGTACTGGAAAAACCATTGTATACCTGTTATATGCGATTTGTTATGCCCGATATATGAGAAAGCCTGCGATTATTTCTTGTGCAGACGAATCTCTAATTGAACAACTTGTGAAGCCTGAGGGGGATATTGCAAAAATAGCGGAGGCACTCGATTTAAATATAGATGTTCGACTTGCAAAAGCACAGGATCAATATTTGTGCTTGCGAAAATTAGAAAATGCCACTCGCCGAACAACTGATGAAAAAATTTCAAAAGTTTATGACGAGTTGCCTGATTTTGTTCATAGCCATTCTACCATGCAAGCTTTCAAACCTTACGGTGACAGAAAAACATATCCTGACCTTACAGATGAGGAATGGAAGGGTATATCATGGGATAGTTTTCAAGACTGCTTTACTTGTGATTTGCGCCACCGTTGTGGATTGACACTTTCAAGAGATCATTATCGTAAAGCAGTTGATTTAATTATCTGTTCCCATGATTTTTATATGGAGCATGTGTGGACAATGGAATCTAGAAAAAGAGAAGGTCAGTTACCGTTTTTACCAGACAGCAGTTGTGTTGTCTTTGACGAAGGTCATCTACTTGAACTCTCTGCTCAGAAGGCACTAACCTATCGGGTTAAAGAAACCACATTGGAATCTCTTTTAACGAGGCTGTTAGAAAATGATATCCGTGAAGAGTTTGCACAATTAATTGAGGACACAATCGAACAAAATGAAGAGATTTATAGAAGTTTAGATGAAAACAGTGTTGCAGTTGAAGGCTCTGAGCGTATGGACATTGAGCGAACAGAACACCTGGTTAGGAAGGCGAAGAAGCTACACCAGATGATTGTGGAGGTTGGCAATAATCTTGTATTTGAGGCAGAAACCTATACAATTGATGAATATGAATTACATATAGTCGACGAATATTTAGATCAAATGGAATATTCCTTAAAGATATTTAGTGAAGAAAACAATGCGATTACCTGGGTAGAGGCAGACGGAGAGCATCAAACACTAGTCATTATGCCACAGGCCGTTGAAACCATTTTGGCTGAAAAAGTATTTTCAAAAAATATTCCGTTTGTATTTTCTTCCGCTACACTATCTGAAAATAAGTCATTCGACTATATCGCAAATAGTTTAGGAATTAGGAAATATGAATCTTTTTCGGTTGAATCACCATTTGACTACGATCATCAGATGAAGATTCACATGCCCGTGTTTGATACAAGTGAAGATATGTTCAGTTCAAAATATAAAGTTGCTTTGAATGAAATGAAGAAATCGGAAGGAAGAGCACTCCTTCTATTTCATTCCAAGGAAGAGCTCAAAAGATTTAAAGAACATTGCAATATTGAAACATATGAAGTTCTATTCGAAGGCGATCAAGAAATCAGTAGACTTGTTTCAAGATTCCAAAATAATGAACATAGTATTCTTTGTTCCGTTTCTTTATGGGAGGGACTTGATATTCCAGGTCCGTCATTATCTAATGTTATTATTTGGTCACTCCCGTTCCCACCGAATGATCCCGTTTTTCAAGCAAAACGTAAGAGTTCAGAAAATCCATTTGAACAAGTGGATTTACCTTATATGTTACTTCGTTTAAGACAGGGAATTGGTCGGCTTATTCGCTCAAATGAGGATGCAGGAAATATTAGTATCTTTGTCGAAGATACAGTTACGGATGTAGTAATTGATAAAGTGAAAAATGTACTGCCAACTAAGGTGAGCGAATAGGGGGAAGTAAGAATGTCTGAATTAAACCAGATTGAAAAACAATTTCTAGAACTTGTTAAGAAAATGACAAGCTATAATGAGGCCATAGGGCTAATGTATTGGGATTTGCGCACGGGTGCTCCCAAAAAGGGAGTAGAACAGCGCTCAGAGGTCATCGGAATGTTATCATCTGAAGTCTTTGCTATGTCCACATCGACTGAAATGGAGAGATACTTAAACGAATTAACTTCTCCACAGGCGCAAGGCCAAATTAGCAAGATTACAAAGAAAGTCGTAGAAGAATGTCAAAAGGAATTTGAACGTAATAAAAAAATTCCTGCAGATGAATATCGTGAGTTTGTAATTCTTCAATCAAAAGCGGAATCTGTTTGGGAGGATGCAAAAGAAAAATCTGATTTTGACATGTTCTGTCCATTTTTAGAAAAGCTTGTTGATCATACAAAGAAATTTATTGGCTACTGGGGTTATGAAGGAAATAAATATAACACATTGCTTGATATGTATGAGCCAGGTGTTACAGTTGAAGTGGTTGATCAAGTCTTTGCTCAATTACGCGAAAAAATCGTCCCATTAGTAAAGGCAGTAAATGAATCAGAACACAAACCAGAAACCTCATTTTTATATAATGAATTTCCAAAGGAAAAGCAACGAGCATTTAGTTTAGAAGTTCTTAAGAAAATAGGGTATGATTTTGATGCTGGCCGCCTTGATGAGACAGTGCATCCATTTGCGATAGGATTAAATCCTGGGGATGTTCGTGTAACGACAAACTATGTGGAAAATGATTTTAGAACGGCAGTATTTGGTACCATTCATGAAGGTGGACATGCACTTTACGAACAAAATATTTCATCGGATTTAGTAGGGACTAACCTTGCAGAAGGAACTTCAATGGGAATCCATGAATCTCAGTCCCTATTTTACGAAAATATGGTCGGACGCAGTCTACCATTTTGGAAGAATAATTTTGATTTATTAAAACAATATGCTAGTGGTCAATTTGATCAAGTTTCTGTTGAGAAATTTTACCGTGCCATTAATGAATCGAAGCCATCTTTGATTCGAATTGAAGCAGACGAATTAACATATCCGCTACATATCATGGTGCGTTATGAAATTGAAAAGGCACTTTTTAATGATGAGATAGAGGTTAAGGATCTACCTGAAATTTGGAATGCAAAATATGAAGAGTATTTAGGCATTCGTCCAGATAATGATTCGAAGGGTGTCCTGCAAGATGTCCATTGGGCAGGGGGAAGCTTCGGTTATTTTCCTTCCTACGCACTAGGATACATGTATGCAGCCCAATTTAAAAATCAGATGGAAATAGACTTACCAAATTATCATGAACTACTGGAAAAAGGAAACTTATTTCCTATTCAAGAATGGTTGACCGAACATATTCATAAATATGGAAAACTAAAAAAGCCATTAGAAATTATTAAGGATGTTACTGGAGAAGAGTTAAATGCGGAGTATTTAATCCAGTATCTAGAAGCGAAATATAGTGAAATCTATAAATTATAAGAAAGAAGCTACACAACTTGAGTTGTGTAGCTTCTGTATTTTCGTCGAGTTTCTTATAGAATATGCTTGAATGGTTTTGCTCCTGGTGGTGCATTTTGTATCATATCGACAAATGGTATTGAATAGGCGATAAAGATTAATACGAGCAATACACCAACCCAAAGCTTCCAGTTTTCTAAAAGCATTGGAGTTTTTTCAGCTTCTTCTGATACTTCACCGACAGGGAATTCTGTTTCACCTTTTGGTGCAAAGAAAGCAAGATTAATAAAGATAATAACGATTAAGATGATTCCGATAAAGAGAATTGAACCACCAATCGCTTGAGCAATTTGGTATGGGACCCATTCCATCGCTTGTGCAGAATCACCATATGTCGAGAACGCAGAACGTCTAGGTGCTCCTAATAATCCTGCAAAGTGCATTGCAGCTGACATGAATGTCATTCCAATTGTCCATACAATAGTTTGAATAACCGCCAATCTGTTCATTGCCTTTGTCATCACACGACCTGTTAAATGAGGTATTAACCAATAGGCGATACCAAAGAACGTTAATATCACAGTTGCTGCAACGGTTAAATGAAAATGTCCAGTAACCCAAATTGTATTATGAATCACTTGGTTCATTTGGAAACTTGCATTAATAATTCCGCCAGCACCACCAGGAATAAAGAATAACATACCAATGAATGGTGCTAAGAAACGTGCATCTCCCCAAGGGAGCATTCTAAACCATCCAAATAGGCCTTTAGCACCCTTTGATCTTCCGTACAATTCAAACGTTGCAAACAAGGAGAATGCAGTCATTAGTGATGGAATAATAACCATGAAAGTTAGAACAACCTGTAAGTATTTCCAGTTTGGATCAATACCTGGTTCAGTTAACTGGTGGTGGAATCCAACTGGAATTGAGAATAACAAGAACAGAACAAATGATAGTCGAGCTAACGCATCTGAGAAAATCTTTCCTCCGATAATTTTTGGAATGATTACATACCAAGCCATATAAGCTGGTAATAACCAGAAATAAACTAGTGGGTGACCAAAATACCAAAATAATGTTCTAGTAATAAGGACATCAATTGTTTCAATCCAACCAAATGACCATGGAATAAACTGAATAAGCACACTTGCTGCTACACCAAGTGTTGCAACTAACCATAAAATCATGGTCATAATTGCCATGAAGCTTAATAATGGTGTAACTTGCCCAGGGTTTTGCTTCTTCCATTGACCAAAATGAGTAAACATTGCAAATCCACTAATCCAACTACCAACCACAACAAGTGCTAATCCAATATAAAAGAAAGGATGTGCTTGTAGGGGAGCATAGAATGTATATAATACAGATGCTTCACCTAAAAGGATAGTAGTTGCTGTTGATGTTGTACCAATTGCCATCGTCCAAAACCCAATCCAACCAGCTAAACGTCGCTTGCTTGAAAGGGTTCCTGCTGTTTTACTTAAACTTGAAAATAAGAATCCAATGATAAAAAACGTAGTAAGTACAAGACCTAATAAAACACCGTGTACCGTTAATAATTGATAATAGCCAATTCCAGCAGGTAATGTATATTTTCCTGATCGGACAAGTGTTTGTAGTAATCCTGCCAATCCACCAATAAACAATGCAGCGAAGGCAACATAAAAATGCGCCATTGCTAATTTTCCGTCTCGTTTGTCTATTCTAACGACTGAGTTCGCCATTATTCGGTCACCTCAACTTTTGACATCATTAAGTGGTGTCCAACCCCACAATATTCATTACATAACACTAAAAATTCGCCAGTTTTAGAAAAAGTTTGTGTATAAGTGCTGATATATCCTGGTTCAACCATCATGTTGACGTTTGTACCAGCAATTGCGAATCCATGAACAACGTCTTTTGTAACAACATTAAATGTAACTTCAGCGCCTTTTGGAATTTCTATCGTACTAGGTGTATAGGCAAATGCTTCTGCCACAAGGTTTACCTCATATTTATTTCCTTCAATATGAATAAGTCCAGGATTATCAAATGGTGCTGTTTCAGTTACTTTTTCAGGATCGATTGTCTTGATACTACTAGCTGGCTTGTGACCCATTGCGAAGGCACCAACACCAACAATAATTAGGAATACAATTAGTATCCCAATTCCAAATGTGAGCCATATTTTTTCTAATTTGTGCAGATGCATGGCTACTTCCCCTTTCAAATTTTCATATTCTTTTTTTAGTCTTTTTCTCATAAAATAAGACAAGACATCATTTAAAGGTTTTACTCTTTTACTCTTTTTCATAGGCTAAGAGATGATTGTTATAATCTATCTAAGAACAAGATATAAACTCCTAGCCAAGTTACAATTAAGAAAACACCTAGTAACATTACGGAAACAAAAGTGCCTTTTAGTGAAGTTTTTTCATCTTCCATTTTTGTTTTTTGGATTTTTTTTGTTGTCTCTAGCTTTGCCATTCCCCACGCCCCCTTTAAGCAAAAATTCATTGGTTTTTACACTTTCATCATACAAAACAAATTTCTAAAATCTAGATGGTTTTGAGTAATTCACAAATTGTTCATTCCTCAGTTAATCACTATATTAATAGTGAAAAATTAATAAAACAGTGATTTTAATCACATTCGGGTCAGTGAATATTTGAAAAGTTTGTGACAAACCGATAACAGCATGTAAGCGATAAACATATACTATTTTGAAAAGGATGTGAGTAAATGATCAGGTATTATTGCTCAAAATGTCATACGCTCCTCTTAAATAACAAAGAAAGATGTTTTAAATGTGGGCATGGAGTAATTTCACAGATAGATATTAATGTTCAAAATAATGCTAAGAAACCTTCTTAATCACTATTTTTAATAGTGGTTTTTTATTGATCATGTTTTATGAAAATAATAAATAAGATTATTTAAGCAAAAGAACATTTTTGGATTTCAATCACATACTGGGCACCTCCACCATACTCTAATGTAGGCAATTGACTACAAGGAGGTATGGCGGTTATATGGCAAAAGTGAAAAATTATTATGCGGGCACCAATTCAAGTGTTGGTTTTTATTCATTGTATGATGAAGCATTAGCGGGGCTGGAAACTCTCTATATTTTAAAAGGCGGACCAGGAACAGGAAAATCCACCTTCATGCGAAAAATTGGTCTTGTGTTTATGGATAAAGGGTATGATCTTGAATACTTACACTGCTCTTCTGATAATCACTCAATTGATGGAATCGTGATTCCACAACGAAAATTAGGGTTTGTAGACGGAACCGCACCACATGTAATTGAGCCCAAATATCCTGGAGTTGTGGAAAAGGTAATCGACCTTGGCCAATTTCGTAATGATGAATATTTGAAAGAATTCAAAAGTGAAATCATTGAATTGACGGACGATATTTCTAAGAATTTTGAAAATGCCTATAAAACATTTGCCGAAGCAAAGAAGGTTCATTTAAAGCGTGAGGATATTTATGTTTCTTCAATGAGCTTTAAAAAGGCTGACATGGTTCTTGAAAATTTAATTGATGCGATTTTTAGCAAATCATTCGAAGCGGAAGAAAATCCAACGAAGAGGAAGCGATTCTTTGGGGCTGCAACACCTAAGGGCGCAGTGAACTTTATTGATAATATTACAGAAGAATATGAGAAGCGCTATATTATTAAAGGAAGACCAGGAAGCGGAAAATCCACGTTGATGCGAAAAATTGCAAAATATGCAGAACAAAAAGGATTATCAGTAGAGTATTTTCATTGTGCCTTCGATCCGAAAAGCATTGATATGATAATTATCCCAAAATTAAGTGTGTCCATTGTAGATGGAACTGCACCACACGTTGTCGATCCTTTCCGTGAACATGATGAAGTGATCGATATGTTTGCATTATGTATGGATCCAAAAATTGAAAACACCTTTAAAAAGGAAATCGAAGAACTAAATTTAGAATACAAAAGTAAAATGACCATTGGTACGAACTACTTAAGTGAAGCAAAGCGATTGCATGATAAGCTTGAAGAGTATTACAGAGCTGCGATGGACTTTGAAGCAATTGACAGAAAACGCGAGGAGATCGTTAAAACGTTACTAGAAAAATAAAAAAATTCAAAGCTAGCCAAAATTTTACTAGTGATTGTTTGTAACGTTTGAGTTATACTATAATTGCACAACAACAAAACAACTCCTTTGAAACGTGAGCTTTCCCACTCTATGGGGAAGCTTTTTTTATGCTTTTTTCGATATTTGCATACTTCTTGTAAAACTGGAAAAAGTAACCTTATGAGTTCTATAAGCGCTTTACACCGTTCGTTTAGAAAGGATGTCCTTCCATGCCTAAAATCATTTCAGTTGGAATTTGCAATCCACCACATAAAATTCATCAGTCAAAAACCACAGAATTCATAAGGGATTTGTTTTATGAACAATTTCCAGATATTGATCGGTTAATTAAGGTATTTGCAAACAGTGAAATTGAAGAAAGATATTTCAGTGAGGCATTAGAGTGGTATGGCGAGGACCATAGCTTTGAAGAAAAAAATAGCACATATATTGAAAAAGCAGTTACGTTTGGCTCAGAAGCGATACGAATCTGTCTGTCCAACCAACAACTTCTTGAAGAATCCATAGATATAAGAGAAATCGATGCTATTTTTTTTGTCTCTAGCTCTGGAATAGCTACACCGAGCATTGAAGCAAGAATTATGAATAAAATGGATTTTAACCCTCATACGAAACGAATTCCGATTTGGGGGTTAGGATGTGCTGGTGGTGCGGCGGGACTAGCTAGGGCGTTTGATTACTGTAAAGCATATCCGAAATCAAAAGTACTTGTCTTAGCAGTGGAACTATGCAGTTTAACCTTTCAGAAAAATGATTTCACTAAAAGTAATCTAATTGGTACGTCCTTATTTGCGGATGGCTCAGCAGCAGTATGTATTGTTGGAGATGAGGCTATTCATCACACGGTGACAAAAGTATTACCGACATTTGTTTCCTCTCAGTCTACATTAATGGAAGAGTCAGAAGATGTAATGGGATGGGATATTAAAAATACAGGTCTTCATGTTATCTTTTCAAAGGATATCCCAAGTATTGTGAAATCATGGTTAAAAGGGAATGTGGATGCATACTTGCATGCACATCAGCTTGAAATGATGGATATAAAGCATTTTATTGCCCATCCAGGAGGTAAAAAAGTATTAGACGCATATGAATCTGCCCTTGAAATTCCTGGGGCTATGACAGCTATAGCAAGAAAAATTCTACGCAGGCAGGGCAATATGTCCTCTGTAACAGTGCTTTATGTACTCAAGGAATTTATGGAGAAACAGCTTGGAAAAGAAAAGGATTATGGGCTCGTAACAGCCTTAGGCCCTGGATTTAGCTCAGAATTAGTGCTTCTACAATGGAGGAAATAAGATGATATTTTGGATTTTTGTAGCATTTGTGATTACTCAAAGATTGATTGAATTGGTACTTGCAAATAGAAATGAAAAATGGATTTTATCCCAAGGTGGATATGAGGTAGGACAACGTCATTATAAATATATCGTATTTTTACATATATTATTTTTTGTATCTCTTCTCATTGAGGTTGTCTATTTTAATAAAGAGCTATCGTCCTACTATCCGATCCTTTTTCTATTGTTTGTATTAACACAGTTAGGAAGGGGATGGGTCCTTTTTTCATTAGGAAAGTATTGGAATACGAAGATCATGATTTTGCCACAAGGACAAGTACAAGTAAAAGGTCCATATAGATATTTCAAGCATCCGAATTATCTAATTGTAGCATGCGAGTTCGTGGTAATTCTTTTGTTGTTTCAAGCATATATTACAGCGGTAGTTTTTTCATTATTGAACCTTGTCATCATGTCAGTCCGAATTCCAATTGAAGAACGAGCGTTAGGGGTGCATGAAGAATATCGCCAGCTAGGTATGGAACGGCACCGCATATTTCCATATTACATAAGGTCTTTGAAAAAGAATTGATGCAAAACCAGGGTATCCTGGTTTTTTTGCGATGTTTTAACCAATATAAATAGGAAGCTGAAAAATATAGTCCATATAATGAATGTTGGAACAATGACTAATAATGCCGTGTTCTAGGTGGAAACGGCTTTGTAATGTGACTTTGTTACCTAAACTCATAACTAGTGGGGATGAGGAAAACCATACTGAGTGATGTTTTACTTTATCTATAAATAGTTTCTTAATTTTCTGCTTTGTCAAAAGTATGGTAAGTAGAGTAAAATACACTTATATACATTACTATGAATGGGACAATAAGGGGATAAGACATGATTCAAACACAACAACCAAGCATTACGAAGGAAGATTTGGAAAAAAGACTAACTTCCTTATATGATATTTTCGAAAAAAACAAAGACAATGAAAGTTGTTCTAAAATTCTTCAGTTGCTAAAGAAACTAGTGAACTCAGAATATATGATTGGTTTTTCTGGACATTTCTCAGCGGGGAAATCGAGCATGATTAATGAACTCATAGGGGAGAGCCTTCTGCCATCAAGCCCGATTCCAACTAGCGCAAACTTAGTAAAAGTAAAGCAGGGGCGTGAGTATGCACGAGTTTATTACCATGATGGAAAAATCATTGAGTACCCTGCACCCTATGATTATGATGTGATTAAATCTTATGCAAAAGATGGAGAAGCAGTCGAATCCATTGAAATAAGCCATGACAATATGAAACTTCCACCACAAGTTACCGTCATGGATACGCCAGGTATTGACTCAACTGATGATGCTCACCGTGTTTCTACGGAATCGGCACTGCATTTAGCTGATTTGCTTTTCTATGTAATGGACTATAACCATGTCCTATCCGAGTTAAACTTTCAATTTACAAAGGAGCTAACTGACCGAAATAAGACGGTTTATTTAATCGTTAACCAAGTTGATAAACATAAAGAGTCAGAGCTAAGCTTCTCTTCATTCAAAAAGGGAGTAGAAGAGGCGTTTCGAAATTGGAATGTAGCGTACTCAAACATTTTTTATACAACTTTAAAAGATTCAACGAATGAGCATAACCAGTTTCATGAAGTACAGAAACTGCTTCAAGAAAAAATTGCTAATAAAGATCGTCTTTTATTAGAAGGTATCTTTCATTCAGCGAAACAAATTATATTGGAGCACATTGCATTTCTTGATGATAAGAATGCCCTTGAACTTGATGCGACAAAGGAAATATTAGAGCCTTTAACTGAGTCTCAAAAGCAAAGCATTCCATCTCGAATCGAAGAATTATCCGAACAATTGACTGGCTTTGAAAAAGAATGGGAACGACTTGAAACAGAGTTTATGGAAGAAGTTGACTCCATCTTATCAAATGCAATTTTAATGCCGTTCCAAACAAGGGAGCTAGCGAAGAACTACGTTGAATCTGCACAACCAAATTTTAAGATCGGATTATTATTCTCCAAAAATAAAACAGAAAAAGAACGTGAAGATCGACTAAATGCCTTTTTTACGGATGTCCAAGAAAAAATGTCAACTCAATTAGAATGGCATCTAAAAGATTTTGTAGGAAAGTTTGTAGCGGGTCTACGAATTCCAACACCACCGACTGGAAATGAACTTGCTACCACGCTGACACCTGAGGAACTTCAACAATTAGTCAAGCCAGGAGCAGGTGTTACAGGAGAATATATATTAACCTATACAGATGATGTAAGTCATTATGTGAAACGAAAATATAAGCAAAAAGCTGTTACAATCTTACATGATATTCTTGAGCAAGTTAAGGCTGGCAGTTCTAAGGAAGTAAAGGAAGTAAAATCTGAAATAGAAAAATATAAAATTTATCAGGAAGCATATACAATCTTAAAAAACTTTGAAGCTAAACGTACAGAATTGCGAAAAAAACTTGACGATATCATGGAAGGAAAGTCTGAATCAGTTCAGTCTGAATCAGCTGAAAAACTATTAGCGCAATTTACCGAAAATGTGGTGATTTCGTCAACAGAAGCGATTTTACAAGAGATGGAGAACCAAAAAGAGACAAAACCCGAATCAATAAAAAAAGTGGAGCCTCAAGCAAAAGGGAATAAAGGTTTATCTGAACAGGCGATTCCGCACTTGGAGAAAGCTTATGAGTTAATTAAGCCAATAACAGGACTATCTATGCTCGCGAAGGATATTCAGGATAAGGCGTATCGCTTAAAGCATAAACATTTCACCGTAGCTTTATTTGGAGCGTTTAGTGCAGGAAAGTCTTCATTTGCGAATGCGTTAATGGGAAAAAAGGCACTTCCAGTTTCGCCAAACCCAACGACAGCAACCATAAATAAAATAACCTTTCCAACAGCAGAGCATAAGCATGGGACGGTACGAGTGAAAATCAAATCGGAAAACCAGTTATTAGAGGACATTAATCATTCTTTACACATATTTGAAGAAAAGGCGAATGAACTTGAAGGTAGTTTAGGTATCATCCAATCAAAAATAAGCAATACCGAAAAAATTGAAGCAAAAGAAAAACCACATTTTTCTTTCTTAAACGCAGTAGTTGCTGGTTTCGAAAACTTGGCTTCAAGACTAGACCAGGTCATTACGACAGATATGAATGGTTTTAATGAATATGTCGCAAATGAAGAAAAGGCATGTTTTGTTGAATGGATTGAGCTTTATTACGATTGTCCATTAACACAACAAGGTATCACATTAGTTGATACACCAGGTGCCGATTCCATTAATGCTCGCCACACAGGTGTTGCTTTTGAGTATATAAAAAATGCAGATGCAATTCTTTTTGTAACGTATTACAACCATGCATTCTCTAAAGCAGATCGTGAGTTTTTGATTCAGCTTGGACGGGTGAAGGATACATTCAGTATGGATAAGATGTTCTTCATTATTAATGCAGCTGACTTAGCTAACTCAACGGCAGAGTTAGAGGATGTAAAAGACTATGTCGTTTCACAACTGGTGAGTTATGGTATTCGTTTTCCACGCCTGTATACCTTATCAAGTCGGGCAGCTTTACTTGAAAAACTCGGCGAAGTTAGTCAAAAGGATCGTGGCATACTTGAAACATCAGGTATTGAGCGCTTCGAAGCTGATTTTCATTCGTTTGTTATTGACGAATTAACCGAGGTAACGGTGAATGAAGGTTATAGAGATATTCAACGTGCCATGACAATCATCGATTCCTATATACAGTCGGCTAAGGAAGATAAGGACAAAAAGCAAGCTAGACTTGAGGAAGCGAAAGAGCAGCATGAAAAGACGAAGTTGATTGTAGCAGAAATGGATGAAAAGAAAGCGTTTGATGCTGTCAAACAGGAAATTAAAGAACTAAGTTACTATATTAAGCAAAGAGTGTTCCTTCGAGTATCCGATATGTTTAAGGAAGCATTTAACCCGTCATCCTTAAGAGATGATGGCCGTGATTTGAAGAAGGCTCTTCAATCTTGTCTAAGCGAATTTTTAGAATCCGTTGGATTTGACTTAGCTCAAGAAATGCGTGCCACTTCTTTACGAGTTGAAGCATATATAACGAAGCGATTACAGGGGCAGCTTGCCTCCATTAATGAGCAAATTAGATCAATTAATGCGAATTTGAGTGTTTCAGAGTCTACTGAGCTCAGTTTCGAAACGATTGAATTTAAGACGGGACTTGTTAATGATGATCATTCCCGTTATAAAAAGGCATTAGCAATGTTTAAAAATCCAAAGACATTTTTTGAGAAAAACGAGAAAAAGCAAATGCAGGATGAACTTGAAAGTCTGTTAGATGCACCCATTGACTTCTATCTTGAAGAAAACAAAGCGAACCTTGTTGATTTTTATAAACAAGAATTTACGAAAGGGATGGAAACACTTCAAGACAATGCACTGCAGGAAATTGAAGAGTATTTTGATGGAGCCACAAAGATTCTATCTGAGGACATTGATATCGCAAGTCTAGAACATGTTTATGGTACAATAAGCGAGTATTATAATGAACGTATGGGGTGATTGATTTTGGGACATTCAAAATCCAAATACCATGCGTGTGCAACCTGTGTACATTTTGTTGCCGAGCGAATAGACGGCAATATGATATACAGATGTGGACGCTTGGGTTATCATACTAAGCCAGCTTATCAATTTAATTGCTGGGAACCAAAGCCCCATATAGTAAAGTTAATGAAAAAGGAATCATCGGAGGAGTAACTATGTCAAACGTACATGAAGCAATTACAAAACATTCAAATTCCCAGCACGAACTTGTAAAAACTTTCGTGGGCCTAGAGCAACAGCGAGAATTTTATATTGATGAAGCTGTGGCATTAGCGAAACAAAATAAAGAATTCACGGTTGATAAAATCAATCAAGTAACAATTCAGATGAATAAACTTGCCCAAAAAGGAATTGTGCCGTTACGAAAGCTCGTAACCGAACAAATGGTCAAAGAATACGCACATCGAAAATAAACGGTTAAAATAACAGCTATACTCTCTAGCTGAGGATAAAGCATGCATGACAGGTAACAATAACATTAATCTCACATAAAGGAGACATGCATGTGAAAAAAGGAAAACAACCGATTTCGAAAAAGGATAAAAAGCAGGAAGGCAAAGGGACTACCCCTTATCATTTCGCTTCCTATGCAGAAGTTGAAGTAGAGAAAATGAGAAGTAAGTAATAGGAGTAGAGGGTATTATGCCCACTAAATTTATGTTTAAGCAAATGTATGAATCATAAGTCCTCTTTTTTAGAGGGCTTTTTTCATTTCTTGGAAAGAACATACAAACGTATGCACGTTTCATATATGATATAATCCTTTTTATGAGGATGTTTAGACAGGGAGGATATGTGAATGAGAAATCAGGTTATGTTAATAGATGGGATGGCTTTATTGTTTCGTTCTTTTTATGCAACAGCAATGAGCGGATATTTTATGGTGAATAGTAAGGGAGTTCCTACAAATGGAATTCATGGATTTGTAAAGCATATGATGACAGCAGTAAATAAGTACAAGCCTACACATGTAATATGTTGTTGGGATATGGGGAGTTCCACATTCCGTACGGAAATGTATAGTGAGTATAAAGCGAATCGTGGGGCACCACCAGAAGAATTAATCCCGCAATTTGATCTTGTGAAGGACGTCGTTGAATCATTTGATATACCAAACGTTGGTCTTTCTGGTTATGAGGCAGATGATTGCATCGGTACACTTGCTAAAAAATATAGTCAAGAATCAGAAGTACTAATTCTTACTGGAGACCAAGACATTTTACAGCTATTAGACGATCATATTACTGTTCTAATTATGAAAAAAGGAATCGGAAATTACGCTGAATATACGAGTGAAAGCTTTATAGCGGAAAAAGGGATTCGCCCAGAGCAAATGGTTGACCTAAAAGCATTAATGGGAGATACAAGTGATAATTACCCTGGCGTCAGAGGAATCGGCGAAAAAACTGCATTAAAACTACTTCAACAGTTCGAATCGATTGAAGGAATCCTTGAAAATGTTGAAAACCTAACGAAAGCTCAAAAAACAAAAATTAAAGAAGACTTGGACATGCTGCATTTATCTCGAAAACTAGCGAGAATCCATTGCGAAGTCCCAATTGATTGCTCACTAGACGATGCCATTATTCAAATTAACCGCGATAAAGTACATGAAAAGTTCTCTGAGCTTGAATTTAAAGGCTTGGATCAATTTATTGGATAAAATAATTAAATTTGAATTAAGGTACCTTCAATAACGAAATACTGTCACTATTTATAGAATACTGTCAATAGACAATGAAATACTGTCACTATTATTAAAATACTGTCACTAAAAAATAAATACTGTCATTAACAAGATGTATGTGGGATGCGCCAACACTAGTGCATCCCACATATATTTTATATCTTCGTATTTGATTTCTTCGCTTTGTTTTCTAGCTTAGTTTTGGGTTCCATAGAGAATTCTGTATCTTCATTATAGCCTTGTGGATTCACGCCCTTTGGAGCTTTCCCACGATTGTTCGCTTTTTGTGCCATAAAAAGTCACCTCCATTTCGTATTATTTCCAACCTATTTTGGATTATGTCTTGTATAGAAAATGAGATGAACTAGGAAACTAACCATGAGGTGAGAATCGTGAACAAAGGGATACTTACAGCATTACTAACAATCGGACTTGCTCAATTCTTAAAAATTCCGATTAAGAAAACAAGAACAGGTAAATGGGATTGGGGTACATTTTTTGAAACAGGTGGAATGCCAAGCTCTCACTCAGCAGGTGTTTCCTCACTCGCTACATTTATAGCGTTAAAAAGAGGTATGCCAACAATTGATTTCGCATTATCCACCGTATTTGGATTAATTGTTATGTACGATGCTCAAGGAATACGCCGTCAATCAGGGGAACTTACAATTAAAGTTAACGAACTTGACGAACAAATAGAGCGATTAGCAGGACAAGAGGACCATCACTACCATGATCTGAAAGAAAAAAAATTAAAAGAAAGACTGGGTCATCAGCCACAAGAAGTAATTGGTGGTGCTTTATTTGGAATGCTTACAGGTACAATAGCCCATTTTTTAACAAAAAAATCGTAGAATTTCGACAAAAAATGCGGTACTATTAGGATAGTAGAATTTGTATTTTTTGTTAGGGATGGGGACAATTGTATACATTAGAAAATAAAGTAGAAGAATATTTGCAGTTTTTGGCACAAAAAGGCTTTATTCTTGGAGAGGATGCAGCAGGTTTTATTTCTTTTGGGCAACAATATACGAGAGCCTCAGATGAAATTGTCATTGTAGCAATTGAAATCACATTGAAAGCACAAAAGGAATTTGACGGCAGTTTTTTCATCTCCCTATTAGAGATGTTCAAGGAAAATCAGATTCAAGGACGGAAGCAAGCATATCGATTTATAGAAGAGCGAAATATTATGGCATAAAACCCTTGGACTTTTTTGTCCAAGGGTTTTTCAAGAATTGTTTTTTCTGATGCCTAACCTTGCTAGTTCGTCTGCCACTTTATTTTGGCTACTTGGTATCCACTTAAGAAAAAAAAGATCCAACTCATTAGAAAGTTTTAATGCATTTTCAAGTAATGGTGCGAATTTTTTGTTTTTAACATACTCTTTTGCAATTGCTCGGTCAACAAGCTGTGAATCAGTTCGAAACGAAACAATTTTATAGTTTTTTTCAACACATATTTCAAGACCTTTAAGTAGAGCATAATATTCAGCTTCGTGGTTCGTCATGATTCCGAGTGGAATGGAATGTTTCTCAACAATGCCATTTCCTTTGATAAAAATGCCAGCACCTGAAGGACCAGGATCACCAGCACTCGCGCCGTCTATATACACTTCAATCATCAAATGCCTCCAAAAAAATTTACTATAAGCGCATTTTATCACTTTAGTGGCTTATGTGTGAAGAGAATGAGTAAAATAAGATAATCCTAATTTCAATTCTCAAGCAATGTCTATTTTGCAATGAATGATAATTTTGGATGTTTTTGCTACAGTACTATTTGTCGGACTTGTACAGAATATTGTAGTGCATCGTTAACGTTTCACTTTATAATGCTTATGTATTTGTTTCTAGCAGCATAGAATATCATAGTGTATGTATTTGAAAAGAAGTCGAATTGATTTACGAATGGTATAATGAGTAAAAAATTAGGGAAAATGAAGATACATTCCAAATGAGAGGGTGAGCATGATGAAACTTAGATTGGAATGGACATATAAAACGCCCAAAAATCAGGTTATTACTTTAATGTCGGATGAAGTTTCTGTTGAAGAGGCATTACGAATTGCGGATGATTTCGAGAAAACGGGACGTACAAAGGACCTCGTTTTTTATGACCAACGCCATACAAAATGGACGAAAAAAGAACTGACGAAGTTGATTAAAGAGATTGAAACCGAACCTCAGGATATTATTGCGTATTTTGATGGTGGGTATGATAAACAATCTGGTAGAGCAGGCCTAGGTGTTGCGATATATTTTACTCAAAATAAAAAACCATATCGAGTCAGAGTTAACGAAGTATTTGAAGAAATGGATTCAAATAACGAAGCAGAATATGCAGCTTTTTGGTTACTGTTACAGACTTTAGAGGAGTTGGGCGTGCATCACTCCACGGTTACCTTCAAAGGAGACTCTCATGTTGTACTAAATCAATTATCGGGTGAGTGGCCTTGTTTTGAAGAAAATTTAAACAAATGGCTAGACCGAATTGAAGAGAGAATTGAAAAATTAGGAATTCTTCCTAATTATGAACCTATTGGACGGAAGCAAAATGCGGAGGCTGATAAACTAGCTACACAAGCACTAGAAGGCACGATTGTTTCGAGTAAAATTGAAATTAAGGGGTAACTAAAATTATTGGTATTTGCTCTGATTATTTGGCCCTTATGTCATAGTAGTGTATTTTGTCTTTAACTAATGCTCGATCAGTTTCTTGAAATAAATCGTTGCACAGTTAGGGTGCATTCTTTTAACTCTCATATAACATGTTAGTTCTAATGCGCTTATCCATATTGAAAAAGTGAGAAGCTCTGCTGAATAAAATTAAGCCTATCTGTCATACTCATAAAGTAAGTGAATCTGATGGTACATGATCGTAAGTGTAGGATGTCGTGTAACCGATGAAAACAGGAGTTGAATTACATGAAACGCAAGGAAATTATTTTGGAAGTTGGTGAAGTGCTTGACACCTATTGCCAAGATTGTTTTGTAAAAGAACATTTTAGAAAAGAATATGGTAAGCGCTATGCACAAAGTTTTTGTATTAAAGATTGTACGGTCGGTCAAAAGTTAAAAGAGTATGGAAAAAAATTATCGTAATATATAAAAAGGGCTCTTCGTAATAGAAAGAGCCCAAAGAAAAGGCTGATAAAAAAATCAGCCTTAGTTTCACATTATTAAAATGTTAGAATTATAGCTTTACAACGTTAGCAGCTTGAGGTCCACGATTTCCTTCAACAACTTCGAAAGAAACTTCTTGACCTTCTTCTAAAGACTTATATCCTTCACCTTGGATAGCAGTGAAGTGTACGAATACATCATCTCCACCTTCAACTTCAATGAAGCCAAATCCTTTTTCGTTGTTAAACCATTTTACTTTACCGTTTTGCATTATGCTTTTCCTCCTAAACCTTCGGCACAGTCGTGCAGCGTGAAAATTTTATCAAATAGCCACTCAATTTATGTATCTTTATAATAAAAAAGTATAAAAAGAATACTAAACTTCTAGCTAAATGATGCTTATAATATACAATCTAAATTGTGTTAAGTCAAGGGAATAAAGGGTTTTTTACGCATTATTGGAAAAAAATTGCGGAAAACATGAAAGCGGATTACAAAAATGATTTAAAATTTTCGTATATTCAATATTTATTGTGAAACTTCCATATTTTGATATAATCATAGAAACGAAATGTATGTGATGCTTACAAGTCATGATGTTAAACGAAAACCCTTCCATTTTTAGACGTTAGAATTCATAACAATACACAATAAATTCGATAACTATTTTAATAAAACGCTGTCGAGTCATCGTGTTAATTTGTAGGAGCCAGTTGACGAAGCAAAAAATTCATTTAGTTTAAAAAAATGGATTATAATTAAGGCATTAGCAAAAGTATCCAGTATGATTATTTAACCATTTATAGTCAATGAGTAAAAATGAACGCATTGTAACAGTTCAATCATTCGAGGGAGGCTACAAATATGTACAGATTCAAGTATGATGAAAAAGAAATGATCATCAGATTCACCTCATTTTCTAAAAACAAACACGTAAATAAGGATTATTTATATAGAAAAATAGTCTCCATTTCTGATAATATTATGGATGCGAACCATGGAACTTCTTTTATTGTTGAGGATGATATAGGGCGACTAGTCGTTTGTACGGTGCAACACGGAGAAATATCTGTCATTTCCATTCATCATATTATTGATCAAGCGCAGATTTATACTGAGAGAAGGGAAGCTAAAAAGCCATCTTAATGGTTCAGTAGCTCTTTTAAATCTCGTATATACCCCAAAAACACTCACCCATCTACCTTTCTTTAAATCAGTCAAATTTGTTAAAATATAAATAGTAGTGTATTTGAAAAGAGGAATAACATGAAGGTTATAATCGCAGAAAAACCAGACCAAGCGATGAAGCTCGCAGCTCCTTTTAAGAGTAAGAAATCTCAGGGATTTATTGAAGTCGCACCAAACTCACATTTCCCCAATGGAGCCTATTTTACATGGGCAGTTGGACATATTTGTGAGTTGCTGCCTCCAGAAGAATATAATCCTGAATGGAAAAAATGGAAAATTGAAAATCTCCCCATTATTCCAGACCAGTTTGCGTATCGGGTTATGAGATCCAAATCAAAGCAGTTTACGATTATTAGAAATCTCCTACGAAAACCGGACGTTACGGAAATCATTCATGCAGGTGATGCTGGGAGAGAAGGGGAGTTGATCGTTCGAAACATTATTGAGATGTCCAAAGTATCAAAACCATTAAAACGATTATGGATTTCCTCTTTAACAGAAAGAGCTGTAAAGGAAGGCTTTGAGAACCTCCTAATGGAGAAGGACACTCGAAATCTCTATTATGAAGCTAAAGCACGGGCATGTGCCGATTGGATTGTCGGTATGAATGCTTCAAGGATTTATACATTATTACTAAAACAAAAAGGCGTTTCAGATGTATTTTCAGCGGGTAGAGTGCAAACCCCGACCTTGGCGCTCATTGTAAAACGTGAAAAAGAAATCGCAAACTTTATTTCAGAACCTTTCTGGGAAGTATTTTCAAGTTTTGAAATAAACGGCAAGAAATTTGAAGGGAAATGGATGAAGGACAATGAGTCACGACTTTCATCAAAGGAAATGGCAGAAAAAATCGCTGCTTTCTGTTTGGACAAGCCAGCAGAAATTGCAGAAGTAGAAACGGAAAAAAAGGAATATCAGCCTCCATTATTATTTAATCTGTCTAGTCTTCAGGCAACTGCAAACAAAGCCTTTAAATTCTCGCCGAAAAAGACATTGGATATCGCCCAAAGTCTTTATACAAAAGGATTTATTTCCTATCCACGATCTGATTCAAGCTACATTACAAAAGGAGAAGCCCAAACAATCCCAGACATTTTGGCAAAGTTAGAAAAATGGGATGAATATAAACCTTATTTTCCAACACAAGTACCATCTATCTTAAATAATTCGCGTTATGTGAATGAGAAAAAGGTAACGGATCACTATGCCATTATTCTAACAGAGCAAGTTCCTCACCCTGAGAAACTATCGGGTGATGAGAAGAAAATCTATGACCTGATCGTAAAACGCCTGATTGCAGCTCATTACAAGCCAGCCATTTTTAATTATACAACGGTTAAAACACTTGTTGATGGGCGTGCTGAATTTGCCACAAAGGGAAAAGTAAAACTTCAGGAAGGGTGGAGAAAGGTTCTCTTTCAGGAGGATACAAAGGACGTTGATGTCATTCTACCTCCGCTTGAAAAAGGCGAATCGGGAATTGTTGAAAAAAGCTATACAAAAGAGGGGAAAACACAGCCACCCAAACGCTACACAGAGGGTCAGTTGATTACCTTAATGAAAACAGCTGGAAAGCATATCGATAATGATCAACTTGAGAAAATCCTTGCAAAAACAGAAGGTCTTGGAACTGAGGCCACAAGAGCAGGGATTATTACAATGCTAAAGGATCGGAATTATATTGAGGTTAAGAAAAACCAGGTGTTTGCAACAGAAAAAGGAATACTGTTAATCGATGTGATCGGTGATCGAATCCTAGCATCTCCAGAAATGACAGCAAAATGGGAACAACGACTACATGAAATTGGACAAGGGCAGGCATCACCCGCTTCATTTATGATGCAGACGAGAAAGCTTTCCCAAAAAATCGTAGATGATGCGAAAGAACAAAGTGAAGCGTGGGATCTCTCACATGTAAACCTAGAACATATTCAATCCCAAAAAGGCTCATACCATAAAAAAGAAGTTGGAACCGTGGTAGGGACCTGTAAAAAATGTGGTGGTAAAGTCATTCATAAGGGGAAGTTTTACGGTTGTGCAAATTATAAAAATAACGGCTGCCAATTCACCATATCAGGGAAGATTTTAGGAAAAGCGATTACGAAAACAAATGTGCAAAAACTACTTTCAGCGAATAAAACAAATTTAATTAAAGGCTTTAAAAAAGGAAACAAAACTTTTGATGCTTATCTTACATGGAACGATCAAACAGGGAAAATTGAATTTGAGTTTCCAGCCAAAGTGACAAATGGGTAAGAAGAAAAGAACTTTTCTTTTCTTCTTTTTTAATTTTCAAAAAACAATATTGAAACTAAAATGTACAATCGATATAATTAATAATGAAATACTGATACGTGCGCGTACTACAAGATTGGAAGGATTCAATTGTTATTTGTGACAGAAATGCCGATAGAGGCGAGAGAAAAACTACTATATGCTGGTCTGAAATTATTTACCGAAGCAGGTTATCAAAAGACATCTGTGCTAGAAATTGTTGAAAATGCGAGAGTTTCTAAGACAACTTTCTATCAACATTTTAAGAGTAAAGAAGATATAATGGTTGCCCTATTTGAACAGCTTGGTAACGAAATGGCCGAGGAAGTAAAACGAGCGATTTCACAAGAAGAAAGAGTAACATATAAAGCTTTTGCGGGTATTAGTCGATATATCCGAATCTGTTTTGAAAATAGAGAAGTTGCAAAGATTCTTTTAGTTGAATCAGTAGGAGTATCGCGAAATGTGGAGCTGGTAAGGAAAAAGTCACACCAAGTATTTGCTACACTTATTCTACAAACAGTCGAAACAGAACTCCCGACAACTGTCTCACAAACAGAAATGAAAATTGTTGCTCAAGCCATGGTGGGTGCAATTAATGAAGTAATCATGCTAAACTTTTTTGATCAAAAGGAATCAACACTCAGTTTTGAAGAAATATCTCGTTTATTAAACCGTATTGTCATTTCTGCATTCGTTCATCTAGGAATGCAGGAATAAGTTTTTTGTGCTAAGAGTACGAAATCGTACTCTGCTAAATATGGATATACTTTTATACAATTGATGGAGGATGAGGTTATGACAAATAAAATTGAGAATTATACTTTATCAGAAATGTTGAGAAAAATTGAAGAGGTCATTAATGAAAACCCTAGCCCAATTGAAGGTCTGAATGTAATCTACCAATTTAATATTACTGGCGATGAAGAAGAAATCTTTCAGCTGCAGTTATCAAATGGTCAAGCAAGAGTTTTGAAGGATACTGAAGAGGCAAATTGTACATTGAATTTATCCCTAAGAAACTTTAAACAGTTCTTGGTAGGGAAATTAGGTGGGACTGCTGCTTTTATGACTGGAAAATTAAAAATTAAAGGGGATATAAGTAAGGCTATAAAATTGGAAGGACTACTACGTGAATATAATCTAAAAGAACATTTGTAAAACTCTAAGGAATTTCATCTTGTTACTCATTCTATAAATAATTAGCTTTTATCACATCGTTATTCATTGTTAAGATAGTAGAGATAGTTAGGGGGTGGAATAAAGTGACTGAATTTAATTGGCACGAAGAAGCTCAAAAACAATGGGATAACCGAGCTGGTTTTTGGAGTAAACAAAGCCAAGCAATGTGGAATTCTGGGAGTCGTTCTTCCATTATCCCGTTGTTTTCAAAGTACCTAGAGGATAACGCTCTTATTTTAGATGCAGGGTGTGGTGATGGGTATGGTTCATTTTTACTGTCTGAACGTGGATTTACTGTTAAAGGGGTGGATATATCCTCTGAAATGGTTGAAAAAGCAAATAACCGCAGCCGATCCAATAAACTAACATTCACCCAAGCTGATTTGACAGCACTCCCATTCAAAAATGATCATTTTTCAGGGGTTATGGCAATTAACTCGATCGAGTGGACAGAAAATCCTCTTGAAGCTATCAAAGAAATTCGGAGAGTAACAAAACAAGAAGGTATATTCTGTGCGGGGATATTGGGACCAACAGCTGGTCCCCGACAAAATGCGTATCTTCGCTTGTACGGAGAAAAAGTCATTCAAAATACCATGATGCCATGGGAATTTGAACAAATGGCATTGGAGAATGGCTGGAGTTTGGTTGATGGCCAACCAGTTTATAAAGATGCAGTTAATACAGTGAATACGAAGGGACTCCCAAGGGAGTTAAAGCAAGCATTATCTTTTATGTGGGTGTTTATCTTAAAGAAAGAGTAAAAAAGGTATCTCGTTTACGAGATACCTCAGAGTGTAGAGAAAGGGGTATTTTTTCTCTACACTTTTTGTTTTCGGTGGTTTTTGTAGTTGTAAGTTGACATTATTCTTTATCAAAAATCTTGAAAATATCACTCCCAACCATCTAGCCTTGCTTGGCTAGGTGGTTGGCAATCTTTTTCATGTTCTGGCAGGCTGCTGTAAGTAATACCTGCTCACTAGCATTTTTAATTCCCCGTAACCTACAGTAGCGAAGCCCATGCAGCTCTTTTGAGTCTGCGAAGCTTCGCTCTACGGTTTCTTTTCTAAACTTATAAAGAATTTTCCCTTCTGGAGAGAGGCGATTTAGCCTCACCTTATCTTTATGATCTTCCCAAACATGACGAGTAACAACTTTTTGCTTATTCTGGGATCTAGTGCATTGTTCAAGAAGAGGGCAGGTTGAACATTTCTTGGGATCTGACTTGTACTCTCGGTAACCTTCTCTTGTAGTTGAACGATATGTTAGTTCCTCGCTATTTGGACAAACATAAATGTCATTTTCTTTATTATATTTAAACTTCCATTTTGGAAAGAGTCCTTTTGTTGGTTGATACCTTCTATGGGCAATAACTCCAAAGATCTTACGATCTGATAATCCTTTGCAAATCGGATTAGTTAAGTATCCAGAGTCAAGAGCAACAGCTTCCACATTAAAGTTAAATCGTAAGATTTGACGATCTAAACGGCTAAGATATGGTATTGAATCATGGACATTACCTGGAGTTACGAATGCATCAGTTATAATGTTAAACTTCAAATCTGTTGTCCGATGGTCTAAATAACAGAACATCTCTTGCTTATTGTCTCGCGACATAAACCCACTTTCTGGATCTGTGGTACTTACTCTAATCTCTTTTGTTTCTTTCACCTCCTCCTTTTCCTTTAAAGGCTTTTTTCCATGTTCAGCACGATCTTCTTCAATTGCCTTATTTAACTCATTTAAATATTCACGAGTTTCTACTTCAACTTCTTCCCTTGTAAATTTATGTTTATTCGCATTAGCTTTGAGATGAGTGGAGTCCGTAAATAAGACTCTTCCGCCAACCATTTTGTGATTCATTGCAAGAAGAACAATTTCATCAAAGATTTCTTGGAAGATGTCTGTATCTTTAAAACGCTTATGGCGATTCCAGCTTATTGTGGAATGATGTGGTACAGGATCTTTAAATCTGAGACCTAAAAACCAACGATATGCGACATTAAGTTTTATCTCTTGTTCAAGTTGTCTTTCGGAACGGATACCATAAAAATATCCAATAAACATCATTTTAAAAAGAACAAGAGGGTCGATCGAAGGTCGACCATTATCTTCAGAGTAGTAAGGTTTTACTCTCTCAATTATAAAAGAAAAATCTATGTATTTATCTATTTTTCGTAACAGATGGTTATCTGGAACAAGCTCGTCAATTGATACAAATTCAATTTCATTTTGTGTATTTTCCCTAGTATTTAACACAATATCACCAACCCTAATTTATTAACTATATTATAACATATTAATGCGGTGAATTAGTAAAGTGTATCAAAAGAATAAAGGCTGTCGAGACTTTCTCGACAGCCTGAGGTATCTCGTTTACGAGATACCTTTTGTTTACTCCCAGTCATATGGTGTTTCTTGATACACATAATAATTGAGCCAGTTTGCAAACAACAGATACGAGTGTGATCTCCAACTGTGAACAGGTTGTTTAGTCGGGTCGTCATTTGGAAAATAATTTACTGGTAGAATATGTTTCCCTTTTGCAAGGTCGCGTTCATATTCTTGTTTTAACGTAGTGACGTCATACTCAGGATGTCCTGTTAGAAAAATATGCTTTCCATCATTAGAGGCTACTAGACACACTCCTGCTTCATCTGATACTGATAAGAGTGTTAAACCTTCCGTCTTTTGAATTTCCTCAAGTGCTACATCTGTATAGCGAGAATGTGGAACAAAATACAAATCATCAAATCCACGAACAAGTTTTACATCCTTATTGACCAATCGGTGGTGAAATACTCCTGTACATTTTTTAGGAAGTGGATACTTATTTACTCCATAATGATAGTAGAGTCCGGCTTGTGCGCCCCAACAAATGTGTAAGGTCGATGTGACATTTGTTTTTGTCCATTCCATAATCTCTGTAAGTTCTTCCCAATAATTTACATCCTCAAATTGCAAATGTTCAATTGGTGCACCCGTAATGATCATGCCATCAAACTTTTTATGCTTTATCTTCGAAAATGTAGTATAAAACTTTTCTAGATGATTTTTTCCAGTGTTTTTGGAGACATGAGTTTCTGGGAACAAAAATGTAATATTCAGTTGCAACGGGGAATTTCCAAGTAGTCTGAGTAGCTGAGTTTCTGTTCGCTCTTTTTCAGGCATAATATTTAAGATTACTATATTAAGTGGACGAATATCCTGGCTGTATGCGCGTTGTTCATCCATCACAAATATGTTTTCAGATTCTAACACCTCTTTTGCCGGCAAATCATGTGGTATATTAATTGGCAATCCTAACATCCCCCTGTTTTAAGTATTATAGAAATTTTACAACAATTCGTAGTAGATTAGCAAATCAAATATCTTTTGTCAAATTGATTCTGATTTATTAGTTCCATACCTCTTAGGTCCCATTGTTGTTGCTACTGTGGATGGATATTTTATTAGGACTTTTCTAAGATAGTATTGCTTATGGATAAAACAAATCTATTGATTACAGTGGAGAGTTCCACTTGAAGAGCGAAAATCAAATGAGTCATTAACAACATAGTTTGTGAAAACTTCTTTTCTTTAAGTCTATACTCGAAAACAATCCTTATAGAATTGGACATTTTCTAGATTTATTTAGTGAGAAAAGCTAGGTTTATAAAAATTCAGATTATACTTTAAAACTCAACACAATATAGGGTAAGATAGAGATAGTATGGAAGTTTTTTAATAATTGAATCTTGGGGGAAATGTGCATGAAATTATCAACGAATTACAAGTCTGATATTGAAATTGCTCAAGAGGCTGAATTAAAGCCAATCAAGGAAATTGTTGAACAACTTGATTTACTTGATGAAGAAGTAGAACCCTACGGTCATTACAAAGCAAAAATTTCCCTGGACGTGATGAAGCGTCTAGAAAAGAAAACAGATGGCAAAATCATTCTCGTAACATCCATTAATCCAACGCCAGCAGGTGAAGGTAAATCTACTGTAACAGTAGGACTTGGACAAGGACTTGCAAAGCTTGGAAAAAATGCAATGATTGCGATGAGAGAACCATCTTTAGGTCCAACAATGGGAATCAAAGGTGGCGCAACTGGTGGAGGATATTCACAGGTTATCCCAATGGAAGAAATCAATCTGCATTTTACAGGCGATTTTCATGCAATTACGGCTGCAAACAATACGCTGTCAGCACTTATTGATAATCATATCCATCAAGGAAACGAACTTCAAATTGATGTAAGACGTGTTACTTGGAAAAGGGTCGTTGATTTAAATGATCGCGCTCTTAGAAATGTTATTGTAGGGCTTGGAGGTCCAACTCAAGGTGTTCCTCGTGAAGATGGATTTGATATTACCGTTGCTTCCGAAATTATGGCGATTTTCTGTTTAGCAACAGACATACAGGATTTGAAAAAGAGACTATCAAAAATTGTGGTAGGTTATAATATACATAAAGAACCAGTTACAGCTAGTGACCTTGGCGCAGAAGGTGCACTGACGCTGTTATTGAAGGATGCCTTAAAACCAAATTTAGTACAAACACTTGAGCACACACCTGCTTTAATTCATGGAGGGCCTTTCGCAAATATTGCTCACGGTTGTAATAGTGTAATTGCAACAAAGATGGCTGCGAAATTAGCAGATTATGTGTTAACAGAAGGTGGCTTTGGTGCGGATCTTGGAGCCGAGAAATTCCTTGATATTAAAGCGAGATATGCAGAGATTAAGCCTGAAGCTGTTGTGATTGTTGCGACCATACGAGCTCTAAAAATGCACGGTGGAGTGGCAAAGGAAAATCTAACAGAAGAAAATGTCGAGGCTTTGGCAAAGGGCTTGGAAAACCTACAAAAACATATCGAAACCATTCAAGCATTTGGACTTCCATTTGTTGTAGCGATAAATAGATTTGTAACAGATACCGAAAAAGAAGTGGAGAAAATCGAATCTTGGTGTGCAGAACATGCGTATCCAGTCGCTCTCACAGAAGTTTGGGAAAAAGGTGGCGAAGGTGGAGTTGAGTTAGCCAAAAAAGTACTTGAGACCATCGAAACAGGCGTGAATAAATTTGCACCAATTTATGAGTTATCTGCTTCAATTGAAGAGAAAGTAAGAACAATTGCGAAAACAGTATATGGCGCAAAGGATGTTGAGTTTTCACCGAAAGCGAAAAGGCAAATTCGTGACTTCGAAAAATTTGGTTGGAGCAATCTCCCAATTTGTATGGCAAAAACACAGTATTCACTTTCAGATGATCCAACACTGCTTGGTAGGCCAAGTGATTTTACGATTACCATCCGTGAATTCCGACCGTCTATAGGAGCAGGTTTTATTGTTGCCCTAACAGGAGATGTCATGACCATGCCAGGACTACCGAAAAAACCATCTGCATTGAAGATGGACGTCACCGAAGAAGGAAAAGCGGTCGGTTTATTCTAAGTTAGATAATAAAAGGGGGCTAGTCTCCCTTTTTTGTAAGCTAAGAAATACGCAGTTTTTCGTTTAAAATCTTATCGGTTTGGAATCTTAAGCCAATTACTACCGAAGAATGTGATCATTTTAGAATTGTCACCAAAGTCCTAAGGCTGCGTGTATGACGCAATTTAAAAAAGGAAGGTAAAGAATGTTTCATCCAACTGTATTTGACAATATAAAGGTTGTTCTTGAGGGAGCATTATATGATTTGGATTTAGAAGGACCTCTTTTGATTATGGATCGAGTGGATCAAGTCGAAATGGCAAAATTGGGTAGAAATTACCGAATTACCTTTAAAGATAAGGCTATTGACGAAATCAATGCTTACATTGATTTACGAATTGACCTCGATAATCAAGTAAGGGACCTAAAACGTCCAGATGACCTAAATCCAGGTTGTCAGCTTGAAATCGGATTTATTTTCAATCTAGATTCACTGGATACCTGTCCAAAAGTTGAACAAGAATTAACGAGAATATGGGGTGAAACAAGGGACATCCAGCAGGAAATTTCGTTTATTTATAATACAAATCGATACACGAACAATAGTAAAATTATTTTTCATCGTTTAATTCATGAAGATAATATGGATGATTTACTAGTAATGGTTGATTATATTATTGAGTCTATCCATCAATTACATAACGTACTTAAGTAAGAGGCAGATATGCCTTTTTTTAATTTGCTGAAACTTGAATTTTCAGATAATTATATGTTATTAATGATATAATATCGATACTCATCATAAAATAGTTTTAAATAAAAATAGGGGGCGTATGAGTGGGTAAAATTGCATGGGTGACTGATAGTACGGGATTTTTAGATGAGGAGCTTTCAAATCGTAAAGACATTTATGTCATCCCAATGACAGTCTTTATTGATGAGGAAGAATACCTTGACGGTGTGACCATTACACCAGCTCAATTCTTTGAACGTTTAAAGACAACGAAGACCATTCCGAAAACCTCACAACCTTCCATCGGAAGTTTTGTCGAATTATATAATAGTCTTGAGGGTGAATATGATGAGATTATCTCGATTCATATATCAGAAAAATTGAGTGGAACCGTTTCGTCAGCTAGACAAGCTGCTGAATTGGTGAATATCCCTGTAACAGTCATTGATTCAAGAATTTTAACTTATCCAATGACTAATCTAATGAAGGAAGGGATGAAGCTAATTGAGAAAGGCGGAACATCATCAGATGTTGCAAAGCATATTACCGAGCTGTCTCAAAATCTAGAAACGTATGTGATTATCGGTAGTTTAGAGCAATTACATCGAAGCGGACGAATGAATACCGCCCAATATTTTCTAGGTAGTATGTTACAAATTAAGCCAGTCATTCAAATTATCGATGGTGCTCTTTCTGTTAAGGAAAAGGTTCGATCTGAGAACAAAGCTACTAATAAAATTTTAGGTTATTTAAAAAGTGCAATTGAAAAAAATGACATTGATGAGATCCATATTTTATATGGTTTGGACGATTCGAAGACAGATGCATGGAAACAAGAAATTAGAAAATTTGTTCCAGAAACAATTTCTATCAAAACATGTCCCCTAGGTGTAGCGATTGGAGTCCATGCTGGTGAACATACAATCGGGATTAGCTGGTTGAATCGGTAAACTATTGTACTAGAACATATTGTATTTCGTTCTGTGATAAATGTGCGATCGCCTTAATTTTATACCCGATACTTAAAAATTGAGAAATGGTCTCCGCACAGTTTGGATGTGGTGGCTCTGTAGGAGCATGCAGGCTTTTATGGAGCTGTATAAATTGATTTGTAACCGGATTACAGGTAATCAGAACCACATGCCGCCCATACCATGCCGTTCCAATTTCTCGATAACAATTAGTTGGATGATACATAATCGTTTTTCCACCTTTCAACTGGCCAGAATCTTTCTGGCTTTTTGTATTTTATGCACCTAGCTTATAGTGTGCGACAGTTCAGGTGTAGGTGTAATATGATACAATGGTCTAAGAAATCGATGTAACTGGAGGATAAAATGGAGCAACAAAACATAATAGATGCAACTGCAACCTTTGTTAGAAACTTTCACTCTTCTGATAGCAGTGGTCATGACTGGTGGCATATCGAACGTGTCAGAAAAGCTGCTTTACAAATTGGTAAAAGAGAAAATGCGGATTTATTCGTAGTTGAAATGGCAGCATTATTACATGATGTTGCTGACGAAAAATTAAATAAATCAGAGGAAGCAGGCCTTGTCAAAGTACGGAACTGGCTATCTTCATTACATATACCTGATTCAAAGCAAGAGGAAATGATTGACATCATCTCAACGATGTCGTTTAAGGGGGGAAACCGACCTCCAATGAGAACAATAGAAGGCAAAGTTGTGCAGGATGCTGACCGATTAGATGCGATAGGTGCAATCGGTATTGCTAGAACTTTTGCTTTTGCAGGCGCGCATGGGGAGTTAATGTATGATCCAGAGTTGCCATATCGTAAAGATATGACTAGTGAAGAGTATCGAAATGGAAAATCAACGGCCGTTAATCACTTTTATGAAAAATTACTTAAATTAAAAGACACCTTAAATACAGAGGCAGCAAAAAAAGTAGCACAAGAACGCCATGATTTTATGGTAAGGTTTCTTGAACAATTTTATAAAGAATGGAATGGACAGTTATGAGGCTTTTAACCGTAGAAAATGTAGCAAAAAGCTATGCTGAAAAAATGCTGTTTGAGGACATCTCTTTTAGCATTACAGATAATGAGCGAATCGGAATAATTGGTGTAAATGGAACAGGAAAATCAACACTTTTAAAGATTATAGCAGGTGTTGAGGAAGCTGACCGTGGTGAAATTACCCATTCAAAGGGGTATACAATCAGCTATTTGCCACAACAGCCTGATTTTACAAAAGGCAATACCGTTCTTGATCAAGTCTTCCAAGGCAATTCGCCCCTCTTACGATTATTAAAAGAATATGAGGAAGCGATGATTCAAATAGAACGTGATTCAATGAACACAGCGAACCAAGAAAAGCTATATGAACTACAACAAAAAATGGATGCAGCAAATGCTTGGGAAGCAAATTCGAATGCGAAGGCCGTCTTATCAAAGCTTGGAATTAATGATTTCTCACAAGATGTAACGGAGCTGTCTGGCGGACAGAAGAAGCGAGTGGCACTGGCTCAAAGTTTGATTGAGGTCCCAGACCTATTAATATTAGACGAGCCGACGAACCATTTAGACTTTGAAACCATTAAATGGTTGGAAGATTATTTAGCTAAGTATAGTGGAGCTTTACTTGTGGTTACCCACGACCGTTACTTTTTAGACAGAGTAACAAATCGAATCATTGAGCTTGATGAAGGAAGGCTTTATACCTATACCGGAAACTATAGTAGTTTTTTAGAGGCGAAAGCACTTCGAATAGAACAGGAACAGGCTTCGGAGCTGAAACGTCAAAACCTTTATAGACGTGAACTAGCTTGGATTCGTCGTGGAGCAAAGGCCAGAACAACAAAACAAAAAGCAAGGATTCAAAGGTTCGAGGAAATCGAGAATGCAAAGAAGACGGTCAACACGGAAAAAGTAGACATTTCTGTTGGTGGTAGTAGACTCGGTAAAAAAGTGATTGAATTAAGAAATGTCTCTAAACGTTTTGGAGAAACGAAAATTTTAGAAGATGTAAATTTGCTAATTAAACCAGGTGACCGAATCGGAATAGTTGGTCGAAATGGCAGCGGGAAATCTACATTATTAAACATTATTGCAGGTAAGCTGCCTGTTGATACGGGTGAAATTGAGATTGGTCAAACTGTAAAACTCGCCTATTATACCCAAGAAAGTATGGATATGGACGTCAATAAACGAATGATTGAGTACATTAAAGAGACTGCTGAAATGATTCATACCCTTGATGGTAAAATCGTTTCGGCAGCACAAATGCTTGAGCGCTTCTTATTCCCAATGCATACTCATGGTACTCCTATCCGAAAACTTTCAGGTGGTGAAAGAAGACGATTGTACTTGTTGAAAATCATTATGGGTGAGCCTAATGTTTTATTACTAGATGAGCCAACGAATGATCTGGATACGCAAACCTTAACGGTATTAGAGGATTATTTAGAGGAATTCCCAGGTGTTGTGATTACAGTTTCCCATGATCGCTATTTCTTAGATAAAGTCACAGATCAGTTATTGATCTTTGAAGAGGGAAATAAGATTACAACGTATTTTGGGGATTACTCAGATTACTTAGAGAAAAATTTGGCAGAATCGGCACAAGTAGTGCAAAAAGAAAAAGTAGAAAAGACATCGATCAAAGTGGAACCAAGACCGAAGAAAAAGAAACTTTCGTATAAGGATCAGCTTGAGTGGAATGAAATTGAAGATAAAATTGAGGCTCAAGAAGAAAAAGTTGCATTATTAGTAAAAGAAATTGAAGAAGCAGGCAGTGATTACCAGAAAGCTCAACAGGCTATGGAAGAACATGCAAAAGAATCAGAGGTACTTGACCAACTATTGGAAAGATGGGCGGAGCTTTCAGAACTTGTAAATGAATAAGAAACACGAAAAGCGCATAATTCCAGTTATAAACTTGCACTTTCTTTGAAAAACTCAGAAATCCTTGCAATCTTGGCATAAACGACATGGGGATGGACTGAAGGTGCTTTCTTACCTTACGATCTCAGCCGATGGTGCATAGTGTGCTAGATAAATTTAAAGAGGCTCGGCTTTTTGCCGGGCCTAAAATTTTTTACAATCGCTTTGCACCTAAATAACGGGACTCCCAGTAATTAATTGTCATATCATCTACAACAACACCATCTGTTGAATCGGCATGAATAAATTTATTATTACCAAGATAAATGCCAGCATGTGATGGTCCTTGCTTGTATGTTTGAAAAAAGACAATATCACCAACACTTGGTTCAGATACACTCGCACCTTGGCTCCATATAGCTGTAACTGTACGTGGAATATCGACTCCATGTTGCTCAAAAACAAATTGTAAAAACCCACTACAGTCAAATCCATTTGGTGTTGTCCCACCCCAGACATAGGGAACTCCAATATAATTCATTGCAATCGATATCACACCCGCATCAACAGGTGGAGCTTCGTCCGTTTGCGGTTTTAAATTATCTGTTTGGGGTGGTGAAATGGTTTGGTTCTGCGCCTTTTTGACAGTTTCTTTTTTTATGGTGAGACCTCTAACGTTTTTGTTTTTCATAATATGATCGATTGTTTTTTCCGTTGCAATCCCATTTGCTTCTAAATTGAATTTCTTTTGATAAGCTTTTACACTCTTTTCCGTGACAGTTTCAAATTTTCCATCCACTGAGCCATTATAATAATTTAATTTCTCTAATTTGGCTTGAAGTTGTTTGACCTTAGGTCCTTCATCGCCGATTGTATAGAAAGCTGGCTTAAGTTCTGTCATTACTTGATTTAATTTTTGTAATGTTGTTTCACCTGCGATTCCATCAACCTTTAAATCATACAATTCTTGAAATCTCATCATGGCTTCCTGCGTGGATTTTCCGTAGTGCCCATCGATTGTTTCATAGTAAAAATTTAATCTATGTAACTGAAATTGTAGAAAACGGACAGTAAAACCAGTATCTCCATAACGTAATTTTTGTTCGGTATCGAATTGATAGTGTTTATATTGTAATGGATCAAGATTTTGCTTTTCAGTTGCAAATGATGAGAGTGGGGTACTTAAGAAAATCCCAGCGGCAAGTGATGTCACGACAATCGCTTCACGTGTCCCATAGCGTTTTATCATTGAAGTCCCTCCTTGGTGATTGCAAGAATCAAGTTTTGGTCACGTTTTCGAATAGATTTGTTGTAATAAAAGGCCATGGTAGTGATGTGATACTAATAACGCAGATAAAAATAAGGTGTTCTATTTTACTCTTTAAGACAACAATTCCGAAAACAAACATTGAAAGATAATACATGTTTATCCTATTGAGGGAAAAAAGGCATTATGACATGATGACCGATAATTAGTCCATAAGCGCTAATAAGAGACCAATGGAGAATGGTATATATAACTATGACATTTCTAGAAAATTGCAAATAAAATAATAGGACTAGAGTAGGGATCTTAATTATCTTACGTAAAGGTCTCTTAATGGATTAATAGTGAATTCCTGTGCTACAATGTCGGTAGAATATTTCGCAGGAAAAGGAGCGGTAGCATGAAAATTAAATCAATTGAACCAACACCTAGTCCAAATACAATGAAGATCAATCTAGATGAAGAATTACCGAAGGGAAAAAGCAATAATTATAAAAAAGACAATATGGATCAAGCGCCGCCACTCATTAAAGAAATCATGGCGATTGAAGGGATTAAAGGAGTCTATCATGTTGCTGATTTCTTAGCAATTGAGCGGAATGCAAAATATGACTGGCAGGAGCTGTTGCCTAATGTTCGTAAAGTATTTGGGGAAGATGTGGAACAAGCGGAAAAAGAAGGACAAATGCTTAATGAACATTTTGGCGAGGTAAAAGTATTTGTTCAAATGTATAAAGGCCTTCCAATGCAAGTAAAGCTTCATGATGGTGAACAAGAATTCCGTTATGGCTTACCAGATACGTTCAGAGACGCGTTACTACGCGCGCAAGATCTTAGTGGTAACGTTGTATTGGAGAGAGAATGGAAAGAACATGGTGTTCGATACGGCAATCATGATGAAATTGGAAAAGAAGTGGTTGATGAACTTGCTGCGGCCTATACGAAGGAACGTCTTGACCGCATTGTAAATCAAATTTCTGAGCAGACAACATCAACAACTATACCAAAAAGAAAATCCTATAAGGTAACGTTGGAAATGCTCGATGATCCAGATTGGACCAAACGTTATGCAAGCTTAGAACAAATGGACCCAGAAGAAGAGGATATTCCTGTATTAGCAAAAGCATTAAAGGATGAGAAAGCTTCAATTCGTCGATTAGCAACTGTTTATTTAGGCATGATTGAAAAGCCTTCTGTATTACCTTATTTGTATGAAGCATTAAAAGATAAATCTGTAACTGTTAGGAGAACTGCTGGTGACTGTTTATCTGACATCGGTGACCCAGCAGCAATTGGAGCCATGTGTGAGGCATTAACAGACAAAAGTAAACTCGTAAGATGGCGTGCTGCGATGTTTTTATATGAAGTAGGTGACGAAACCGCACTTGACGCATTAAAAGCTGCAGAAAATGATCCAGAATTTGAAGTGAAAATGCAAATTAAACTTGCCATCGAACGAATTGAAGGTGGAGAAGAAGCTAAAGGCTCCGTTTGGAAGCAAATGACTGAAAGCCGTAATAAGTAAATTTCGAGAGAACGATTCTTCAAAGCTTATAATCTGTTTATTGGAATAGTATGGTTGTTGAAAATTGATTTTGTTTGTTCACATATAGTATGCTTATTTTATCAAATTTGAAATGGGAGGGATTTATATGTCAATGGCATATGATGAATATATGAAACAAATTGTGAAGCCAATGCGACAAGAACTAGTGGTTGCAGGCTTTGAAGAGCTTCAAACTGAGGAAGAAGTAGAAAACTTCATGGAGAAAGTCGAAGGAACAACACTAGTAGTTGTCAACTCTGTATGTGGTTGTGCTGCAGGACTTGCTCGACCAGCAGTTACACAAGCGGTCCTAAATAATGAAAAAAAGCCTGATCATCTTGTAACAGTATTTGCTGGTCAAGATAAGGAAGCAACTGCAAAGATGAGAGAATACTTTGAAGGCTATGAACCTTCATCTCCATCAATGGCATTATTAAAAGGAAAAGAAGTCGTTCACTTCATTCCTAGACATGAAATTGAAACAAATTCAATGGAAGGTATTATGGAAAATATTAACTCCGCTTTAAATAAACATTGTTAAAAAGATGTCAATTGACATCTTTTTTTCTGCATAAAAGGTGATAGTATGATCGTAACAACAGCAGGTCGAACAAATGAAACGATGGTGGAATTGGCCAAAAAAACAGCAGTAGAACTTAATATTCCGTTTTATGAAAGAAAGAAACGTTCCATTGCCATGATACAAGAACAAATGAACGAGGATATTCTTGTTGTAGGGAAAAATAGAATTGAAATACATCCACTTCATGGAGACGAGCCCCTTTTCTTTCATCCAAACTCCGCAATGTTTCGGATGAAGCGCATCATGAATGGGGAACATGACCCGTTTATCAATCCCTCTGGTATTAAGCAGGGAAGCACGATCTTAGATTGTACATTGGGTTTAGGGTCAGATAGCATCGTCGCAAGCTTTGTGGTTGGAGAGTTGGGAAATGT
The DNA here is from genome assembly GCF_964021195.1 of Bacillus nitroreducens. NCBI lineage: Bacteria > Bacillati > Bacillota > Bacilli > Caryophanales > Bacillaceae > Bacillus > Bacillus nitroreducens. Next base: position 2,821,764 of record NZ_CAXHYI020000003.1, read on the forward strand.
CACATCATTAGAAGGAAACAAATATTTATATTACCTTTTAAAGGGCGGATTAAAAAGTTGGGATACTGGATATCCCGATCTGAACAAGGCGCTATCCCGAATTGATGTTATACATGATACATATGAAAGGTATTTAGCCAAATGTCCTTCAAAAAGTGTTGATGTCGTGTATTTCGATCCAATGTTTGAAGAAACCATTGAAGAATCGGAAGGGATCAAGGGGCTTCGTCATTTTGCGATTTATACGAGATTATCTTCTGAAGTAATTGAAAACGCCAAACGTGTTGCTAGAGAGAAAGTGGTACTAAAAGACCACTGGAAAAGTGAGCAGTTTGAAAGGTACGGGTTTAACGTGATGAAACGGAAGACAGCAAAATTCCATTTTGGAGTAATCGACGTAGGAGAGTACCTAGAACCATAGGGTATTGGGTACGGACCTTTGTGATGGGATATTTTGAGTCACCTTTGGACATTGTAAATAATGGAGGTGATGATGATGGCAAAACGTAAAAAAGACCCTTCAACAATTGGTTTAAACTCTTCTCAAATAGAAGGACAAGGGACAACAAATCAAGAAACAGGACAAATGAAAATGGATTCCTCCAGACACAAGAAAAAGAAAATGTAGGTTTTCTCTCTAGCATTACATACCTTGAAAAATAATAAAACCCGCTATATAGAGTGACCCAGTAAAATGAGACAAGGAAAAAACACCCCCTGTATCGAATTTAGTTAATAACTAATCGATATTTATGGAGGGTGTTTTTATATGGGGAAAAAGGTACATTATCCATCAGAGATTAAAGTAAAAGCAATAGAAATGAAAAAGAATGGATTTACAAACTCAGAAATTATGAATGAATTGGGGATAAAGAATGTCTCACAAATAAAGACATGGATGCGCTGGGATCGTAATGGGGAAAGCTATCGTTTTGAACAGCCTATTGGAAAACAGTACAGTTATGGAAAAGGTCCAGAAGGCCAGGATGAACTTGAAATAGAACGCAACAAAAATAAGCATCTTCAGATGCAAATTAAAATTCTAAAAAAGTACAAAGAACTCGAAAGGAGCTGGTTCCGCAAGTAGTTATTGAATTGGTAGAGGAGTTATCAAAAAAATATAAAATAATTGATATACTCAGTGTTCTAGAAATACCAAAATCTACATTTTATCGTTGGAAAAAGAAATACATTAATCGAGGGCCAAAAAAATTAGAAAAGCTTATAATCGACCTTTGCGAAGAGACTAAATATCATTATGGACATAGAAAAATTAAAGCTCTTCTAAAACAGCGTTATAGCATTAAGGTTAATCGCAAGACTGTACAAGGTATAATGCAAAAATTCAATCTTCAATGTCAGATTAAAGTAAAAAGACAGAAACATATCAATGGGGAAAGTAATATTATTGTGGACAACATTCTTAACCGGAACTTTAAGGCAGAAAGACCCAATGAAAAGTGGGTAACTGACATTACATACCTACCATATGGCTCTTCTATGCTTTATGTATCAACAATAATGGATTTGTATAATAACGAGGTAGTCGCTTATACGGTAAGTTCAGTACAAGATACGAACTTTGTATTAAGTACATTGAGAGAGGCCATAAAAAAGCGAAGACCTAAAAAAGTTCTATTGCATAGTGATCAAGGATCAGTATATACATCCTATGCATATCAAAATTTCGCAAGAGAAAAAGGCATTATCACAAGCATGTCCCGTAAAGGAAACTGCCATGATAACGCCGTAATCGAATCCTTTCACTCCTCGCTAAAGTCGGAAGGATTCAAAGACCATAGAAGATCTTCTATCACTAATATTAAAGTAATTGAGATTGTGAATCAATATATGTGTTACTATAACGAAAAACGAATACAGGCAAAATTAAACTACCTGGCTCCAATTGAATATGGACGTCAGGTAGCATAGGTGTTTTTTCTAAGTCCCATTTTGGCGGGTCAGTTCAATAAGCGGGTTTTATTATTCAGTCACACAACAATAAATGAAATATACTAATGTGACACCACATGCAAGTTGAAAAATCCAATCCATTTCCATGAATCCACCTTTCAATATGTATAGTACCTCTAGTTTATCAAAGTATGACGATATTATGAACTTATTTTTACAAAATAATGTCTTTTACCGCAATTATATATGGAGAGCAACTCTAGATAGGAAATTATCCTTATTTTTTATATTTTAATATTTTGGTAGTAAATTTCAAGCAAGTTTATGGTAAAATGGGCGTAAAGGTAAATGTGTTTGAAAGGGCGTTTAGGTTATGAAAAAGTGGTTGCGTAAAGCATTAGTCGTTTCTTTCTCCATTTTAACTCTTGGTTTGGTAACGCCTCCACCTGCACTTACTATGCAGCAATCGGATACCGATAAGCCAAGTAAGTTAAATGTGTTAAACGAACAAAATACTGAAGCGAATTTACATTCAAATTATGAATCTAATTATAGTTATGACAGCAGTGATTTTGTTACATATGCGATGACACAGGCTGAAACAAAATCATTTGAGAAATTCGGGAGTAAAATAGGGCCTGTAATTGAGGATGAATTCCGCAGTGTCATTCTGCCTAAAATCGAGAATGTGATTGAAATATTAGCAGAAACTTATCCAACTGAAGAGCTTCAACAACTTGAAATATCTGAACAACCATCTGGTGGAAATGGGGAAAAGATTTTCCATATTTTCGATAAAACCAATGGTAAGGATCTTGTACGCTTCCATGTTAGAAAAGATCACCCACCTCTGGATGGCTATTATTTTAATTTTCATTATCACACGCATCATGATGGGTTTCAAACACACCATGTATTAGGAGATATTTATTGGGATAAAAATACGCCGCCAAAATGGCTAAGTTAATATGAGAAAAGGCATTCCAGAATAGCGAAAGCTCTTCTAGAACTGCCTTTTCTTTTTTGTTTTGGAGAAAGTTTCTAGCCCTGGCCCTACAGACTCGTTTTCTAGAATATGTTATACTATTCTTATACGTTACGACCTGTATGTACTTTAAGCATCTTTGAATCTACAACAATTAGGTGAGCATACTATGAAAAAAACAGTCATTCTTACCCTTCTTCTTGTTATAGTTAGCTTCACCTATCATCCAGGTAAAGCAGCCCCCCACGGCATTCCTCTAAAAGATTATCAATCTCTAACACTTTATATAGAAACGTCTTATTTGGCAAACTATGAAACTTTAAAAGATATTGTTCTTTTACCAGAATCAACGTTTAATGAAAAGTTTGCAGCACAAATGATTGGAAGAATAAATCGGATTGACGATTTTATCTTGCAAAGATTGGTCGAAAAAGGTGTAGTGCTCAAGCTTTTTACAGGTGATTTAACCGATGAGCCAACTGCAGCATATTTGAAAGGGAAAAAACCTCGTGGATATAGTGATAATGGTCCTACTTGGGACAAAGTACCAGGAATTGGTGGTGCAGAGGTTGTGCTAGCAAAGATTGGACATAGTGAAAAAGGGAAAGGTCACGGATCTATTAATCTTGAATTACATGAATTAGCCCATTCAATCGATACATTTGTGTTTGATTCTATCAGTGAAGATCCTTATTTTCTTTCTATTTGGGAAAGAGAAGTTGAGTTATTATTTCCAAATCATTCTTATTTTAGAGATTACCCAGAAGAATATTTTGCAGAGGCCTTTACCATGTTCTACCTTTCTGAACAGACGAAGAATGAACTCCAATTAGCTGCGCCGCTGACTTATGAGCTTTTTGTCGAAATTGGTAATGATTTGTAGTAAGATAAGAGCAGGAAATTTTGCAAGGAGTGAATCGATTGAAACAAGGTGAAAGTGCGTATCTAGATCTATTAAAGCATGTTCTTGAAAAAGGTACGAAAAAAATGGATCGTACAGGGACAGGAACGGTATCTGTTTTTGGCTATCAAATGCGTTTTGATTTAAACGAAGGTTTTCCTTTACTTACAACAAAAAGGGTTCCATTTCGACTAATAGCAAGTGAATTGCTCTGGTTTATTAAAGGGGACACGAATATTAGATATTTACTTAAAAACAACAACAATATTTGGAATGAGTGGGCCTTTAAAAATTGGGTTGAAAGTGATGAGTACAAGGGTCCAGATATGACGGATTTTGGTAACAGGAGTTTGAAAGATCCAGAGTTTAATGAGCTATATCAAGCAGAGATGGACAAGTTTAAGTCACGTATTTTAGAGGACGAGGGTTTTGCTTCTAAATACGGAGAGCTCGGTCCAGTTTACGGAAAGCAATGGAGGTCATGGGAAACATCACGTGGTGAGTCTATTGACCAATTAAAAAATGTCATCAATCAGATTAAAAATAATCCTGATAGTAGACGTCATCTTGTCGTTGGTTATAATCCTGGAGATGTGGAATTTATGTCCTTACCGCCATGTCACAGTCTTTTCCAATTTTATGTAGCAGATGGGAAGTTGAGTTGTCAACTTTATCAGCGCTCAGGCGACCTTTTTCTCGGAATTCCCTTCAATATTGCAAGCTATGCGCTGTTAACACATCTAATTGCATTTGAATGTGGATTAGAGGTAGGGGAATTCATCCATACCATTGGGGATGCACATATCTATACAAATCATATCGAACAAGTAACATTACAATTAAGTCGTGACCCTCGTCCGTCCCCGACTTTAAAGCTGAATACCGCAGTACAATCTGTTTTTGACTTTGAAATGGACGACATTGAAATCGTAGGGTATGACCCACATCCAACCATTAAGGCACCCGTTGCGGTTTAAGGATTCCAAATTGCAAGTTCCTAGAGTATAATTTACTCTAGGACTTTTTGTGTGAGGATGATTAATATGATTTCACTATTAGTAGCAATGGATAAAAACAGATTAATTGGCAAGGATAACGATCTTCCTTGGCGCTTACCAGCAGATTTAGCTTATTTTAAACGAGTGACCATGGGGCACCCGATTATTATGGGAAGAAAAACGTATGATTCAATTGGACGCCCACTTCCTGGACGAGAAAATATCATTGTTACTCGAGACACATCGTACAAAATGGAAGGCTGTAAGGTCATTCATTCAATTGATGAGATTCTCAAATTGAATGAAGAACATGATCAGGAGCTATTTGTAATCGGTGGGGCGGAAATTTTCAAAGAGATTCTTCCATATTCTGATCGTCTGTACATCACGGAAATTGATGAGGAATTTGAAGGAGATACATACTTCCCAGCCTTTGATAAATCTGAGTGGAAGGTCATTTCAGAAGAAAAAGGCGTGAAAGACGAGAAAAATCCATATGACTATACGTTTATGGTATACGAAAAAATGTAGAAAAATTAAATAATGGGTTTATATCTAGAAGCGCTATGATTATCGTAACGAGATTATAGCGTTTTTTGCTCGTACAACAATTTGTATAAGATCAACCTAAGATAGTTAAAATGGTAAAAAGGAAAGGGTGTTTTCTAACAGATTGTTACGCAATTCAATTTGAGTACAAACAATCTTTTGAAAAAAATCCTGAGTAAAAAACAGATAGGAGCGTCTAACATGAAAAAATTAGTACAATTCACCTCTATTTTAGTTATTCTTGTTTTTATGGCAGGATGCAACAATGACGATGAAAATGTAGAGGATGTACCAGAAGATGTACCAGTTGAGGAAAATAAAACAAACACTCAGGACGATTCGAATCAAACAACAGAATCCGCTTTTCAATTTACGCATTTTGATTTAGATGTTGAATATCCTGAGAACAAAGAATATGACGTCGATTATGAAAATGAAACGGATGGAATGGAAGCTGAAATAAGGAACGATCTTGACAACAATCATGTTAAAGGGGACCAGGCATTTGAAATCTTAAGACCGATTTTTGAAGAATTCGATTTTGATAAAAATACTTCAGATGAAGACGTCGTTTCTGCCGTGACGAATGCCTTTAATTTAGATAAAGATTTTCAAAAGTTTGAGCTAGAAGTTAAGTTCCTTGACGGTACGGAGAAAGAGTATAATGTAGGAAAATAGTAAAACTTTTATGAAAAAGGGCCTGTCCCATAATACAAAGTAAGGCAAGGTAGAAAAATGAGTCTTTTTTCTACCTTGCCTTTTTGAGTTGTTCGATTTACCTCTGAAAGTAACTGGTGGGTGTGGCTACTTTCAGTATATTATGGGCTAATGTCACAACTCCCAACTTGACATACACTTTATCGAGACCCAGTAAGAGTTTGCGACGATGAGGCTCCTAGACCGACAGCAGTAAGCGAATACCTACAGCGAAAATCAACACCCAAATAGTAGCAGAACCTAAAAAATGGGGACGGTCCTAAATAGTCACTTTTTCATGACTTTTCGGACCGCCCCTTTTTCTATACTCAAATTCAATCTAAGATATAAATGGTACATCCACCACATAAAATAAAATGGAAAAAAACATGGATGCACTTCCTGCTAGTACGAACAAATGCCAAATCGCATGGTTATATGGAAGCTTTCGCCAGACATAAAACACGGCTCCAACTGTATAAAAAATACCACCAGTCAACAGCAACATGAAGCCATTAAACCCAATGCTTTCATAGATTGGCTTTATGGCAACTATAATCATCCAGCCCATTAAACAATAACATACGGTTGATAAGATCATAAATCTTTCTACAAAGAAGATTTTAAATACGATACCAATAATAGCGAGACCCCACACAATCCCAAAAATTGTCCAACCAATCCAACCTCTCAGTGTTACTAATACAAAAGGGGTATAGGTTCCCGCAATTAATAAATAGATTGCAGAGTGATCCAATATGGCAAACACTTTCTTTGCTGTTGGATGTGTGATGCTGTGTAAAAGCGTTGAGAATAAGTATAGAAGAAACATTGTTGATCCAAAGATTGAAAAACTTACTACATGCCAGATGTCCCCATATTTTACTGCAAAAATGATTAACACAACTAGTGCAGGGATGCTTAATAAGACACCAAGACCGTGTGTAATTGCATTTGCAATTTCTTCTTTTATTGATTCTTGTCTAAAAGTCATTTTTATTTTCACCTCAAACTACAATATCTTCTTCTCATCATACTGCTATTAAATATAGAATACAAATGACATATGTCATAAAAAGTAAAAGAATTATTGTTGATTTGCTTCGTAATTTAAGAGGTTTAGGTTGTAAGCGTTTTAATTTTTAGATGTAATAAAATATTTAGAAAATTTTACTCCAGAAAAGCTAATTCGTGTTATAATGAACAAATTAAATCTTTATTACTGTACTGTAGTATTGTGGAACACAGGAAAGGGGATATGGACTTCATGGCACATGAGGTAAAACAAAAATTAGATGGGATCCATGTAGAGGATATCATTAAAGCAAATCAAACATTGAAGGATGTTATAATCCATACACCTTTACAAAGAAATGAATTACTATCTGAACGTTACGAATGTAACTTATTAATAAAACGAGAAGACTTACAGATTGTTCGTTCGTTTAAAATTAGAGGCGCTTATAATCGTATTAAGAATCTAACTGAGCAAGAACTAGAAAATGGAGTGGTATGTGCAAGTGCTGGAAACCATGCACAGGGTGTAGCATTTTCCTGTTTTGCATTGAAAATTAAAGGGAAAATCTTTATGCCATCCACTACACCAAGACAGAAGGTATCACAAGTGGAGGCTTTCGGTAGGGATTATGTTGAAATCATTTTAACAGGTGATACGTTTGATGATTCTTATGATGAAGCTGTAGCATGCTGCAAAAGAGAAAATCGCACATTTATCCACCCATTCGATGATGCAGATGTCATTTCAGGTCAAGGGACCGTAGCGGTTGAAATCCTAAATGATTGTACGGAACCAGTAGATTATGTATTTGCTGCGATCGGTGGAGGAGGGCTTATTTCAGGAATCTCAACCTATATGAAGAGTATTTCTCCAAACACTAAGATTATTGGAGTTGAACCAGAAGGTGCTCCAAGTATGAAGACATCAATTGCCAATGGTGAAGTTACCACTTTGAATAAAATTGATAAGTTTGTTGATGGGGCAGCTGTTAAGACAGTTGGTGAGAAAACGTTTGAGATTAGTAATGATCTTGTAGATGACATTATTGCTGTACCAGAGGGGAAAGTGTGTACAACCATCTTAGACCTGTATAATGAAAATGCCATCGTAGCTGAACCTGCAGGGGCATTATCAATAGCTGCGCTTGATTTATACAAGGATAAGCTTAAGGGAAAGACAGTGGTTTGTGTACTTAGCGGCGGAAATAATGATATCAGCAGGATGCAGGAAATTAAAGAACGTTCAATGCTTTATGAAGGCTTACAATGCTACTTTATTGTGAATTTTCCACAAAGAGCAGGTGCATTGCGAGAGTTTTTACTTGATGTACTTGGTCCAACCGATGACATTACCAGATTTGAATACACGAAGAAAAATAACAAGGATAATGGTCCCGCTTTGGTTGGGATTGAACTTAAACATAAAGAAGACTACGACGCACTACTTAATCGAATGATGAAGAAGGGCTTCCCATTCCGTGAGTTGAATAAAGAAAACACATTGTTTAACTTGTTGATTTAATAATTCAAGAATATAACATATTTAGACAAAGACGAATGGCTTATTATCATGTATAATAAAGGAAACGGGTGAAAAAGGACTGATAGTTTGCTATTCAAAAGCCTAGAGTTCAAGAATTGTTATGGACAGAAGGTAAAGGTAATCGAAATTCCAGTATTGGAGAGAGGCAACACATATCATTTTATGCTCGATTTTCGTTTGCAAGTATTTTTGTCTAAAATTATGACAAAATCAGCTCCAAATCAAATCTATTCGTTTCGGGAATACTTAAAATCTGTTATTAAATGGACGGATTATGAACGAATTTTCCAACTAGATAAATTAAAACATAACGCCTAGTTTTAATTTAATTCAAAACCCTTAATGAAATAAGAATTTGTTGTAGAAAACAATATAGTAGTGGATTAATTCCTGGCTGAATAAAGTTAAAGCCTCAAGCGGATTCCGATTTTTTAGGGTAGTTTTTCGTGCGCAAAGATTAAAGACTTCGAGCACAACAACCTTTGGTGTCTTTATGAATCCACCTCATGACGCCCTAAAAATCTGGCGCAAAACGCCAAGGCGCATTGGATTAGAATGAACCGATTTTAAACCAATAAATCGGTTCTTTTTTTTGCTCTGAAGTAACAACATCGAGCAATTATAACCCGTTTTAAAAAAGGACAAGCTATTTATTAATAATAGATGTTTATAGTAGGAAGTGAACGTATGACAAAAATAAAAATTGTTACGGATTCGACAGCAGATTTATCAGAAAAGCAAATAAAGGAATTGGGTATCTCAGTCGTTCCACTATCGATCACCATTGATGGAGAAACGTTCCTCGATAGGATTGATATTACCCCACAGGAATTTTTAAAAAGAATGAAACAGTCTGTTGAACTCCCAAAGAGCTCACAACCAGCCGTTGGTCATTTTGTTGAATTATATGATCAATTAGGTTCTGACGGAAGTGAAATAATCTCCATCCACATGACTGCTGGAATGAGTGGCACTGTCGCATCAGCAGAAAATGCTGCTAAGTTGAGTGAAGCAAACGTTACTGTGATTGATTCGATGTATATCTCTAGGGCCCTAGCATTTCAGGTATTGGAAGCAGCAAAAATGGCTAAGAACGGGCATACGAAAGAAGAAATCCTAGAACGAATCGAAGAAATTAGAAAAAACTCAACTCTATTTGTAACGGTTGATACATTGGATAACCTTGTAAAGGGAGGCCGTATCGGAAGAGGGAAGGCATTGATTGGATCTTTATTGAATATTAAGCCAATCGCTTCCTTGCAAGATGGTGTCTATACCCCTGTTTCAAAAGTTCGCAGTCATTCGCAAATTGTAAAATATTTAAGTAAGAAATTTGCTGAGGATGTAAGTAATAAATCTATTAAGGGTGTAGCGATTGCCCAAGTGGATGCTTTGGAGCTAGCGGCTAATCTTAAAGAAGCGATTAAGAAATTAACTGGATATGTGGAAGTGGATGTTGTAGAAACCACGCCCGTTATCAGTACCCATACTGGTCCAGGAGCAATCGGATTTATGTATTATGCGGAATAAGCACAAAAAATGACGTGTGAGCGATTCACACGCCATTTTTTTACCAATAAAAGGTCCCCTGTACCTTAAATAAGCTGCTTTACTTATTATATTTCTGGTTTTGGTGTAGGTGTTGGAGCAGGGAAACCTTCTTTATATGTCTCATCAATTAATTCCCGAATTTCACTAGGTGACTTCCCGTTTGAATATTCAAGCACAGACGTAGCTGCAATGTCTAAGCAAACACCACATTTTGTGCCATGATCATCCCAGACAATTTTTCCGTCTTGATTATCATGGACAAAGCAGTCGTATGCATCACGGTGACCAACTGAATCAGCACAGCCACAATAACAAGGGATTGTTTCAAGTAAATCCTTGTGCATGGCAGCCGCTTGATAAATCGTAACCATCTCCTCTGGTTTGTCATCTAAGAAGGAAGGCAGTTGATCAATAGAGGCTGTTTCCTCACGTATATCCCCGACCACAACATGGTCTTCACTAGACGAATCATGACTTTCTTCATTTTGTCCACAACCAACCAGACCAAATACAAATACTAGAATGAGAAAGATGTATAATTTTTTCATCGTGAACAACCTTTCCATATGTTTGTAAGCTCATTTTAACATATCATAAGGAATCAACGTATTTGTTCACCGTTTTGTCAATAAAGATAAAATGCAAAAATAAGGATATCGAGATTGATATCCTTACTTTCCTTCAGATTCTTCATCTGATAAATCTAATTTTTCTCCACCAATTGAAATGTAGGACAATATATCTAAGTCTGGTTTGGCCTTTGCCATCCCTTGAATGTATGGTGTGATCGTATCCTTGAAATCTTTACTAACACCTAGCTCCTCACAGTGTCCATATACATACATCTTTTTATCATCAAAGAAGAACGAGATATATCCAAGTGCTTGTTTGTCTTGGTTAACAATGTTTAAGATTTGACATTCTTCTTTAATTACCTCTGGAGAAACAAAAATTTGCAAGACAACCTCTCCTTTACAAAATTAAGTAAATTGTACTTTCTTGAACAGTGAATCATTGGATTCTTTGCTTGGATTTTTCTTTTTCACATGAATAAGCATCATGCATAATAACCCAACGATAAGTGTTAATGAAGTAGTTGTTAGAAACATCCCAGTCCTGGACCAATTCATGAGCCAGCCATATATGGGTGGTCCAACCGCTACACCTAGGAATCGGACCGAACCATAAAGGGATGTTACAAACCCTCGTTTTTCGGTGGATACTGAACCGGTGATAAAGCTATTAATACAAGGTAGGACTAAGCCTGTTCCGATACTGCTAACTGCCAATACCGCGATGAATGGAATTAAACTTTCAAAAAAGACTAACAAGGCGAATGAAATCGTCATGAGAACAAGCCCAATAATAATGAGCTTCTTCATGAGTGGCATCTTCTTTCCGATTTTACTTCCTGTCACATAGGAAGTTGTTGTCATACATAAAAGGGGAATTGCCAATATGGCCCCTTTAAGTACACCATCTGTGTCATAGGTCGTCTCTAGAACATCAGATAAATAAAACAAAATACCAAATAATGTGAATAAGCATGTTGCTCCAGCCAAATAGGCTGTGAATAACCATCTACCTTCGTTCTTAAATACTGAGAACAGTCCTCTCACATATTTTTTCAACGGCGGTGGCTCTTTCTTTTGTTTTTTCTCTTTAACAAAGAAGATCGTAAGAAGCACAGAAATTAAGCAAAAGACTGGGAAAGCGTAGAAGGCTGCATACCAAAATAATAAAGCAAGTAGTGATCCAATAATGGGTGAGATAACTTTTCCAAAACCATTGGATGCTTCTACAAGTCCTAATACTTTGCTTTGTTTTGCACCTTTATATAAATCACCAGTTAAAGCCATTGCAATAGGGGCTGTTCCCGCAGCCCCAATCCCCTGCATGACACGACCAGCCATGATCCATAAATATGGGCTAGAAAACCATGTGGATGCAAACCCAGCAAGTAAACCACCTGAACCGTAAAGAATTAGAGCTGGTATAATGACCGCCTTTCTTGAGAACCGGTCTGAAAAATAACCGAGCAATGGGATCGAAATGGCTGCCGCAACGGAGAAAGCAGTGATCACAAGACTTACCTGAAATTGACTTATATCCAGTTCTTTTTGCATCTCTGGTAGAACAGGGATGAGCATTGAATTGCCAAGTACAAGGATGAGTGGAATAGAACTGATCGCAACAACCGTCATGGCTGTGTTTTTTTGACTGGACAAGTTTTTGCATCTCCTTCTTTTACGGTGTGTGTAAAAGGCTGGATGAACTTCATCCGTTCATCTAATTAAAAATAATAGCCTTACTATTTTTTCAATTTTTTATGATACATATTCTGTTAGTAGTTTCCAATGGGGATATTGCCTAATAACAGCCCATTCTGTACACCATTTACCTATTTTTGAATAACATATCAACTGTAAGAAGATGGGTGAATGTAACAAACATAGAACAACTACCTATGACAAATAAGATTGAACAGATAAGATGTTTTGAACCATATTCAAGACGAAGGAGGAGTAATTGTCCATGAATTTTTTAGATGTCCCAGTACGTTCACAGGGTGAACGAAGCTATGGACTTACCTCAATTGCCGATTTTGGAACACCCTTAGGTCAATTGGAGGATTATTTAAAGGATTATCATTCCTATATTGATATTGCGAAAATTGGGATCGGTTCAGCTTACGTTACCCCAAACCTTCAAGAAAAAATCAACCTCTATAAAAAATACAATGTAATCCCATATTGTGGGGGTACACTTTTCGAAAAATGCTATGTACAGGGCAAGCTGGATGAATACGCGCAGAGCCTTCAAAAGTTTGAAATTGAATGGATTGAAATCTCAAATGGGACAGTAGATATTCCACTTCATATAAGGCTTTCATTAATCAAAAAATTTAAGAAGCAGTTTCATGTCATTGCGGAGGTAGGATCGAAAGACCAAGAGAAAGAAATGCCTTTATCTGAATGGGAGCAGGAAATCAATTTACTATTAGCATCAGGATGTAAATATGTCATCACGGAGGGTAGAGATTCAGGAACAGCAGGGATTTATCATGCAAATGGTCAAGTCAATATGGATTTAATTAATCAAATTTCAACGAATGTTGAAGTCAATAAGGTGATTTTTGAAGCACCGACCCCGAAGCAGCAAATGTTTTTCATTAATCAATTTGGAACGAATGTAAACTTAGGAAATGTCAAAATAACAGATGTACTCGTATTAGAGGCGCAAAGACTTGGACTTCGTAGTGAGACATTTTTCATGGGGGAAAAGACATGGAACTTACCCTAATAAGGCATCTTCAAACTGAGTGGAACAAACGAGGTGTTCTACAAGGAAGTAAGGATATCCCCATCTTAGATCTAGATGAAACTGTCTTAGCTTCTATTGAAAAAAATAAACAAAAGTTAAAACAAAAATACTCAATCATTTTAACAAGTACTTTGACTCGAACCCAACAAACAGCCGTTGCCTATGGCTATCATGATTTTGCAATTGATCCGTTGTTGAATGAACTAGATTTTGGGATGTTCGAGGGAAAGGCAAAAAATCTTCTCATCGAAACTCACAAGAAGGAATGGTTTACAAATCCAAGTAACATAGAGCTAGGTGAAAGGATTGCGGACTTGGGCGATCGAATCCTTACTTTTTTACAAAAATATAAGGATCATGAGTCGATTTTAGTATTTGGGCATGGATCCTGGATTCGTGCATGTGTATCATATCTCAAATATGGAACGATCGATAAAATGAATCAAATTGAAATAAAAAATAACCAGTTGCTAACAATCAAGGTTCGAGAGGAGGAATACGAGATTGGGCGCCATCACATATGAAAGCTGGAACGAGGAAAGTGTTTCAAAGATTAAAGAATCAAATAAGGATTATTACGACATCTTAAAATGGGCGTATCAAACATATTCATCTGAAGATATTGTTTATGCTTGTAGTTTTGGAGCGGAAGGAATTGTCCTTATTGACCTCATTTCCAAAATAAAAAGAGATGCACGCATTGTCTTTCTAGATACTGAACTTCATTTTAAAGAAACATATGAACTTATCGATAAAATAAAAGAAAAATATCCAACTCTCAAAATTGAATTAAAAAAACCAGCCTTAAACCTAGAAGAACAAGCGAAACAACATGGTGATGAATTATGGAAGAAAAATCCTAATCTGTGCTGTCACATTCGCAAGATCGAACCGTTACATGAGGTACTGACAGGGACCAAGGCGTGGATTTCAGGTTTGCGACGTGAACAAGGACCAACGCGCAAAAACACCGAATACCTAAATAAGGATGAAAAGTTCAAAAACATTAAGATATGTCCATTAATCCATTGGACATGGGACGATGTTTGGACTTATATCAAGCTTAATAATCTTCCTTATAATGAACTGCACGATAAAAACTATCCAAGCATTGGGTGTGCTCCATGCACAAACCAAGTGCTAAATGGTGATTTACGTTCAGGAAGATGGGCCAACTCAAATAAAACGGAGTGCGGATTGCATGTGAAATAAATTGGGGGTTTTGAAAAGTGACATTAGGTAAGCCGCATGGCGGTACATTGGTTAATCGTTATAACCCAATGTTTAATTTTGATGACATTGATAAACAAATTGAACTTAGCAATATGGAGTTAAGTGATTTGGAATTACTCGCAGTAGGAGCATATAGTCCACTTGAAGGATTTGTTGGAAAAAAGGACTATGAATCGATTCTTCACTCCATGCGACTGGCAAATGGAATGCCATGGTCTATTCCAATTACCTTGGCAGTAGATAAAGCAGTTGCTAAGAAGATTTCGATTGGAGAGAAAGTACGTCTTGTTCAAGATAAAGAGGTGTATGGAGTCATTGAAGTGACTGAAAAGTATGTACCAAATAAGGAAGTAGAAGCTTTTAAGGTATATCGTACGACCGAGTCTGCACATCCTGGTGTGAAGCGGTTATATGATAGACCAAGTGTCTATATAGCGGGTCCAATCCAACTTGTGAACCGACCAAAAAAGTATAAATTCGAAACCTTTTATCTAGATCCTGTTGAAACACGAGCGGTTTTTAAACATTTGGGATGGAATAAGGTGGTGGGTTTTCAAACAAGAAACCCCGTTCATCGTGCGCATGAATACATTCAAAAGTCTGCATTGGAAGTCGTAGATGGATTATTTTTAAATCCATTAGTTGGAGAAACGAAAGCAGATGATATACCGAGCGATATTCGGATGGAAAGCTATAAGGTGCTTTTAGAAAAATACTATCCAAAAAACAGAGTGTTTCTATCTGTTTTTCCTGCAGCAATGCGGTACGCAGGTCCGAGAGAAGCGATTTTTCATGCATTGGTACGAAAAAATTATGGTTGTACACATTTTATCGTGGGGCGCGATCATGCAGGTGTGGGAAATTACTATGGAACGTATGATTCCCAAAATATCTTTAGTCATTTTACAGAAGAGGAATTAGGAATCTCACCGCTGTTTTTTGAGCATAGCTTTTTCTGTAAAAAATGTGGGAATATGGCCTCTGCAAAAACGTGTCCACATAGTAATGAAGATCATGTTATTTTATCGGGTACCAAAGTACGCGAAATGCTAAAAGCGGGGAAAAAACCACCAAAGGAATTCAGCAGACCAGAAGTCGTCGAGGTACTCATTCGGGGAATGGCGGAACAATACTCTAAAATTTAGGTGGGGAATATGGGAGAAGAACAATATATATTATGGCATCAATCAACGATAACGAAACAGGCGCGACAACAACGAAATCAACATAAAAGCTGTGTTGTATGGTTTACTGGACTTTCAGGTTCAGGTAAATCATCATTAGCGAATGCCCTCGATAAAGAGCTCTTTTCACTTGGTGTACAGAGCTATGTTCTTGATGGTGATAATATCCGCCACGGCTTAAATGCAGGGCTCGGCTTTAGTAAAGAGGACCGAAAAGAAAATATTCGAAGAATTGGAGAAGTCTCAAAGCTATTCGTGGATAGTGGGCAAATTGTCTGTACTGCATTTATTTCCCCATTTATTGAGGATCGTGAACAAGTCAGGACATTGTTTCCTGACGGGGAATTTATTGAGGTATATGTAAAATGTCCAATATCTATTTGTGAGAATCGTGATCCAAAGGGGTTATATAAAAAAGCAAGAAGCGGGGAAATTATGGAATTTACAGGTATAAGCTCCCCGTATGAAGAGCCAATTCATCCAGAACTAGTTATTGAGACCGATAAACTAACAATCTCTCAATCAGTAGATACCATCATAACCTATTTAAGAGAAAAGGAAATTTTAATGAAGTAAGAAAGTTGTTTATACTTTCTTACTTCATTTTTTTCTCCAGCCTAGTGTGGGACTCGTCATAAATGAAGGAGTATTCAAGTGATAAATGATATCAATGATATTGGTTGAGATCGTCTGACAAATAATCGCATAGAAAACAATCCAAAAATCGATAACAGACGCTGTTAGTAAGAATATGAAAAAATTTAACCAAAGCATGACTTTTCCTGGTGACCAATCATTATACTGTGCGATCATTAACGTTGGGATCACCATCCCTCCGCTAGAGGATCCACTTCGTATTAAAAGTCCGACTCCAATTCCAAAAATCATGGCGCCTAAAAGTAAATCAAGCCAGAAAAAGGGTGTTAAGAACGATCCAAAGTTTGATGCAAAACTAACGGTTACTGAAGTAATCGTAACTGCAATCATCGTTTTCACAGTCCACGTAAATCCGAAATATTTTAAAGCCAAAATTAAAAATGAAAAATTAACAATCCACAAAGAGATACCTAATGGAAATTGTAACCAGTGATTCATCAAAATGGCTAGTCCAGCAGCACCACCCGAGGGGATGTTATGAGGAAATAGAAATAAGGACATGCCAAGCCCCTGTAAAAATGCTCCAGCAACTATACAAATATAGGTTAGTACAATTCTAGGCATTTGCGAACATGACCTTTTCGATAAGTATGATAGAACCTCATAAACTCTAACCTCCTAAATGCTCTCTCCTTGTCCATTTTATGTTGCCGTACTATTCAATATGTTCGAAAATTGTTCACAGTCAATATAGTTGTATCTTTATCACAATATCTATAAAATGAGATATTGAATAGATCATGATGAATGCAGGTGAAAACGTGAAAAAAATAAAGTTTTTTGTTGTAATCGCACTTATTCTAGTTTTAGCTGCGTGTGGAAATAGTGGAATTGCCAATCCATTGAATTATGAGGTTTCGGATTTTTCCTATACGGATCAAAATGGTGAAAGCTTCAGCCTAAAAGATTTAGAAGGAAAAGTATGGATCGCGGATATGATCTTTACACAGTGTGATACAGTTTGTCCACCAATGTCAGCGCATATGGCGAAACTTCAAGGTATGGTGAAAGAAGAGGGGCTAGATGTTGAATTTGTATCCTTCTCGGTAGACCCTGATGTTGATACACCTGAAATTTTGAAAGAATATGCAGAAGGCTACAGTGATGATTTGTCTAATTGGCATTTGTTGACAGGGTATAGCTTAGATGAGATTACACAATTTGCAAAAGATAGTTTTAAGGCAATCGTGATGAAACCTGAAGGACAGGACCAAGTAATGCATGTAGTGAATTTCTATTTGGTTGATCAAAATGGTACAGTGTTAAAGGATTATGATGGGGTTTCTAACACACCATATGAGGAAATTATTGAGGATATTAAGAAAATTCAATAATAATATAAAAAGGACACCATGATGGGGTCCTTTTTCACGTTTATTTATTCTTTAGCCATTTCGGCACCATCATTCACAACTGTATGTAGTTCCTTCCAAAACAATTCATCGCTTGTGAAAGTAAGACATCCACTTAGGGGTTGATCAGAAAACTCCTCTTGCTTAACTGTTTGGCCTTGTTGTTCTTTCTTCATTCGATTACCTCCATTCTCCGATAATTTCGTGAATAATTTCACCTGGTCATTTTTGATAGAGATGACGGTGAAAGCCATCTATCTTTTGAAAGAGCATCGTTAATTTTGCTATTTCGGTCTTTAGTAACCCTTCAAAGTCTGATATTTCATTCCATTGTGGCAATTTGACTACTAAGCCTAAATCCAAAAGCTCTTGAAGATTTATTTCCTCCTGACCAGGGAGAGCATAATAGATAAAAGTAGGAATTCGCTTCCTTAAACATTCACTAATTGTGACGCCACCAGGCTTTGTGATAACGAGATCGGTTTGCTCATATAGTGCGTTCATTTCACTACGCGATGAGATGTATCGCAGTGGAATGATTCGGGGATGACGAAGTACGTTAATTTTTTCATACAAACGATTGTTTTTCCCGCAAAGGATTTGAAAGGTCATTTGCTTTGTTTCGAGCAAGGTGCTTACAAGCTCTTCGATTGCTCCAACCCCTAGACTTCCACCCATAATCGTACAAGTAAATCCAGTATCCATATCAGTTTTTCGGATTGATTTTTCTCTTAGCTTAGGGTGGACGGGAATGCCTGTGACAAAAATTTTTTCCTCGCTTACTCCTTTTTCCAATAAATATAATTTCATTTTCTGGTGAGCGACGAAATGGTAGTCAATTTCATGAATCCCCCAAAAAGTATGAATGAAATAGTCGGTATAAACATTAATAACTGGAATATCTAAAAGCCTTTTTTCTTTTAGTTTGTTTAACATGTAGGAAGGTAATGCATGAGAACAGATAATTAAATGTGGTTTCGTTTCGATAATTAGCTTGTGAACAAATCGTTTAAATAGAAATTCATAAAGGCGATAGTTTTTATCCTGTTTCATTTGTTGAAACACAGATTTTCTATAAATCCAACTGTATGTTTTCGGAAAGAGGTGGATCCATTTCAGATAGATGGAGGAGACAAGGGCCTCGATTTTTCCATACGAGTAATGTAATATATCGATTTTTTGACATTCATAATCGGATTCAAGCGAATCTATAATTGCATCAGCCACCTGGTGATGACCTGATGGGAGTTGTAGGAACGGCATAAAAAGGATTCTTTTCATGTATAACCCCTTTCAAGTTGGTCATGAATAGTTTCCAAAATGAGTGGTTTTTTTATCCTGCCTTACTTTTCCAAAATATTTTCCATACAAAAAAGAAAAAATGTTATTGAAAATAATTTTAAAAGGAGTCTACATCATGCTCGCAAAAGTGAAGGGTTGTTTCATCACCGTCTGGTCATTCTTGGACCCAATTTATTATGCACTTACAAGGCTTAGATACGTAGAAGACAAAGGGATTTTGCGAGTAAGAGTCACTAAATATAAGGGGAGGGCATGTGTTCTTTCAGATGGAACGGTAATTCATAAGAATGACTTATTAATCAAAATTCATTTACATAATGTACTTTTAATGAGGGATCTACTGGGTGTTAAGGGGGAAACTTCTCGAGCAAGAATGATTTATAAACAAGTGAAACAGGCTTTACCTGGTGTTGCTCACTTTTTACATAATCATCCAAAGAAGAATGAGATCAAAGGGATTATAGGGATTACTTCTTTAAACAAAGGGAGCGGTCGGTTAGGGTTTGAACCAATTGCAATTTCAAATAAACTCTACCTCTGGTTTAAACGGTTTGCATTTCTACCAATGTATATGATGGCAGTATCAAAATTTTCGGTGCACAGTAGTCTTAGGCGTCCAGTATATCTGTTTATGTCAAAGAATACCTTGTTTGAGTTGTATCGATAGACATCCATTCATTTCCACTAACTTTTCGAATTCTATTCTTTATAATGGAAGGAAAAGAGGTGGTGTTTTTTTGTTTAAGGTATTTTTGCTATTTATTTTATTTATAGTAGTATCTTATTTTATAAGAAAAGCAAATAAGAACACATTCGATGTGAAAGTAAATAAGATCACTGTGAAACCTGATCAAACATCCATGGAATCCACCCAATTAAATGTTTTACATCTTTCAGATTTGCATCTTGAAAATCTATCGATTACCCCAAATGAATTATATCGACAAGTGAGAAATGAAAAAATTGATCTCATCGCGTTAACAGGTGATTTTTTAGATCGTAAACGAAGTATTCCAAAACTCATTCCATATCTTGATGTTTTCAAAAAAATTGCACCCGAACATGGATCATATGCGGTATTTGGAAATCATGATTATGTACTGAAAAAGAAAAATTTTGAAGAACTAAAGCAACTTCTACAAAAAAATGGAGTAAAGACATTTCAAAATGAAAATAAGTCACTAAAGATTCAGGGACACTGTTTGAATATAATTGGAATTGATGATTTTAGTACGAAACGAAGTGATGTAGTAAAATCCTATGCGTCTTTACAACCAGGTTTTAATTTAGTGTTAACACATGATCCCAACCTTGTTTTGCATATGAAGGATTATCATTTTGATTATCTATTATCAGGCCATTTTCATGGTGGACAGATTTGTTATCCTAAACCATATCATTTGGTGAAAATGGGGAAACTTGTTAGAATGAATATGATAAAAGGATTTCATACGCATGACGGGAAACCTTTTTATATCAATGAGGGATTAGGGCAGACGGGTATTAATATTCGTGTTGGAAGTAATCCTGAAATTACGATTCACACCCTTACCCTTAGTGAACAACAAGCCGCACAACAACAAGCAATATAATGAAAAGACGTCAAATTGGACGTCTTTTTTCAGCATTTTGCTCGGAATTGACTTAATTCTTTTTTCGATTTAAAATATACCATTTAAATGAAGATATTTTGTTGAAACATGAATCCTAATAGTTATTTTTACGTATGCTATAATACTAAACTTGTAGACAGCTGTCTTACTTAGAAATGTGGTGAGGAAGATAAATAAGTTTTTAATGATTATAATCCTTAGTTTATTAATGGGTGGTTGTTCTGGGGGAACAATAGCGACAACAACAGGTGTTGCTACCAGTCATCATGATACAGGACTTAGTCCGAAGGGAGAAATCCCAGGTGATTTTATCCCGAAAGAACTTCGTATTACGGCAATTGGTGATTCGCTTACCAGAGGTGTTGGCGATGAAACAAAACAAGGCGGTTATACTTCTTTACTAGAGGAAAAGTTGCTGCAAGAAAAAGATGTCAAATCGGTATCGTTACAAAATTTCGGTGTAAAAGGCCATAAAACAACAGATTTACTTAATCGATTACAGAACGATGAAGTACAGGAAGGAATAGCGGATTCTGACATCATTATCATTACCATCGGTGGAAATGATATAATGAAAATAGTAAAGGAAAATCTTTTCAATTTATCCTTACAAGTGTTTAAAAAAGAACAGGAGAAATACGAAGTTCGACTCGAAAAAGTGCTTGAAACGATTCGAACCTATAATCAAGATGCGGAAATTGTTCTAGTAGGCTTATACAATCCATTTGGCTGGTTTATTGATCTATCTACAGAAATTAATACGATCGTTGATAATTGGAACGAGGGAAGTCAACGGATCCTATCAACATTTGACCGAACAAAATTCGTGGAAGTAGATGATGTGTTTAGCCAAACAAGTGATAATCTTTTAGCTGAAGATGAATTTCATCCAAATGCGAAAGGATATGAAATCATGAGTGAGAGGATTTTTGCCACGATTACGAACGAGTAATTTCCTTCGTTTGAGGGGGTTTTTGATGAAAATAAAAAACAAGTGGAAATTTCTGTTTCTTTCACTACTTGTCATAAATCTTACTTGTGTTCTTGTATTTGTTGGGTTACTCTTTGCACCAGCCGATGAAATAACACAGAAGAAAAATGAAGTTTCCAAGGATTATGTAAATTTGTCAGTTGAAACGAATAAAGCGGATCTTACGAGGGTTATTAATAACTTTTTGAAAAAAGAAGCAAAGAGTACTCCGCTACAGTATAAGGTTCTTTTGACAGAGCGAGTCATGCTTGTTGGGGCGATTACGGTATTCGGTAAAGAGATAGACATGGTCATGACTTTTAAACCTGAGGTACAGGAAAATGGAGATTTACGATTACAGCAAGAGGCATTTACAGTTGGGCAAGTGAGCCTACCTGTTACGTTTGTACTTAGATATATTAACGACTATTATAATCTTCCAGAATGGGTTCAGATTGATGCGAAAAAACAAGATATTTATGTCTATTTATCAGAAATGGAAATGAAGAGCGATATGAAAGTTGCGGTAGATACCTTTGATTTAAGCAAGGACGAGTTAAGGTTTAATTTAAAGGTGCCAACAGAGTAATGAGCAAATCAACAATGGTTTGCTCTTTTTTTAGGTTCTTTCTAAAAGATTGTTGCTCTTTAATCTATTAGTTAGTGTAAATCGAAGTTAACGCTCTGTTGATTTTCGTTGCGGGTAGACGCTTTTTGCAGGCATGGCCTTACTCTCCTCGTTTAGGAGAGCAAAGATATCGGTGAGACTCCGCAGTGCGAAGCGCGAGGAGGCTTATCAACCGCGCGCTAAATAGCGAAGTGTGTAGCCAGAACGGTGTCTTACGTACAATTTTAATATGTCCTTCGTATTTTCTTTGTTTGGGTTCTTTTTTGACGGGGGAAATTTTTTACAATTTGCCATTTTAGGGTACTATTTAAAAGAAGGAATGCTTGAAATACTAGATTATGTAGAAAGTGAGCTGTGTTAAATTGATTTCTGAAATCACCTCGAAAATTCGAATTGATCGGCCAGTACATGAGGTTTTTGAAGCGGTAGCTGACCCCGAGAAAATCAGAAATTATTGGTTCTCATCCAGTTCTGGAAAGTTAGAAGAGGGGAAACGAATTAACTGGGTGTACAAAGAATATAATGCAGAAGTTCCGATTTTTGTACATAAGGTTAAGGAAAACGAGAATATTGAATTCACATGGGGGGAAGGAGAAGTCGAGACGACTGTTCGTTTTATCTTTGAACAAGAGGATGGAAGTACAGTGTTAGGCGTAACAGAATTTGGTTTTAATATCAATAACCCAGAATTAGTCAGTGTTTTATTAGGGCAAAAAGAAGGTTGGATGTATATGCTCACGTGTTTGAAAGGCTATTTGGAAAATGATATTTCCACGTTAAGGGGTGCACTAATTCATTAGTATTTTTTATCCATATTTGCTAGTATTTTAATATACATATTTTTATTGGAGGTAATATCATGGCTCTTCCACATTTTGAGGAAAATTTACAAAAGTATGCGAAGCTTCTAGTTGCAAACGGACTTAATGTGCAAAAAGGTGATTGGGTTAAAATGACAATAAATGTTGACCAAGCTCCACTTGCTCGACTGGTCACAAAAGAGGCATATGCCATGGGAGCTGAAAAAGTCATTGTAAAATGGTCTGACGATGAAATCACGAAGCAACATTATTTACACCAGCCACAAGAGGTATTAACTGATATTCCTGTCTACGAAATTCAAGAATCTGATGACCATGTCTTAAACCACAAGGTTTGCCGTTTATCGATTGTTTCGAGTGATCCGAACATGTTAAGTGGGGTCGATCCTGCTAAAATTTCTGCCTATCAGAACAGAGCAGCTAAGGCATTTAAAGTGCAGCGAATTGCGACGCAAAATAATGATTTAAAATGGACGGTCGCTGCTGCAGCTGGAGCAGGCTGGGCCGCAAAGGTTTTCCCTAATCTAGCAACTTCTGAAGAACAAGTGGATGCTCTATGGGATCAAATTTTTAAAACTTGTCGGGTTTATGAAGACGATCCTGTAGCAGCTTGGGAAGAACATACCAAAACATTGAATGAAAAAGCATCAAAATTAAATGAAATTCAGTTTGACATGCTTCATTTCCGTGCTCCAGGAACGGATCTAAAACTAGGGTTACCAAAGAATCATATTTGGGATAGTGCAAAAAGTGTGAATCCAAAAGGTGAAGAATTTATCGCAAACATGCCAACTGAAGAAGTGTACACAGCTCCTGACACGAACCGTATGGACGGAGTCGTAAGGAGTACAAAACCATTAAGCTATGCAGGTACTTTAATTGAAGGCATTGAAGTTACCTTTAAAGACGGAAAAATTGTTGACATCTCCGCAGAAACGGGAGATGAAATCATGAAAAAACTTGTATTTGATAATGAGGGTGGAACAGGGCTTGGTGAAGTTGCACTAGTACCAGATCCATCACCAATTTCTCAGTCAGGAATTACGTTCTTTAATACATTATTTGATGAGAATGCTTCAAATCACCTTGCAATCGGTGCAGCTTATCCAACAAATCTTCAAGGTGGTACAAAAATGAGTGAAGAAGAACTCAAAAGTCACGGCTTAAATGTATCAACCATTCATGTTGATTTCATGATTGGTTCAAGTGAAATGGATATTGACGGTATTAAACAAGACGGTACAGTCGTTCCGATTTTCCGAAAAGGTGATTGGGCAATATAAGATGTTGTGGTCCAGGAGAATGCTTCTAAAGGAGCTTTCCTTGGGCTTTTTTGGTTTATTTACAATTGCCTATGATGAGGTGAACTTATTGCTGTTTGGCCATTTCTTCATCGACCATTTTATCTAATTTGGCAATCATGTTCTTTGCTTTGTCTTCATCAATTTGACGATAATGATGAAGTCCGCCTTCTTCTTCATCCATTTCATCAGCAAGTTTTGTAATGGCTTGAAGCGGGGTTCGTTTTATAAAGCCTTCTTCAATATAAGAATCTGTATGAAACAAAATCGCGTAAGCAACTTCTTTTGCATATTTCGGGTTTTCACCCAAACGAATTAACAATTTATGAGCTCGTTCTGCTCCTTTAATCGCATGAATGTCATTTTCTTTGTATAACGAATAATCCCATTGCCCATTTTTATACCACGTATAATGCCCCATGTCATGAAGCAATGCTGCCTTCGTAGCAAGGTCGACTGAAACATTTTGTTGCTTGGCCATTTTAAATGCATGGTATGCGCAAGCAATCGCGTGAGCCTTACCCGAACGAGATAGGTATTTCTGTGCGATTCGGTGATGATAGATGTCGGTTAGTGTAACATATCTCATTTTATCTGCCTCCTTATTTTAATAAATTTTTAGAATTTTACCATGTCTTGACATGAATATCAAGGCGTAAACATCATAATCGATAGGAAATGGGTGGAAGGAAAAGATGAACGTGTTAAAATGGTAGTTAATACGTGAGTGTGGTGATGTACAGTGTTTTTACGAAGTGTTAAATTAATGACAGATAATATACATAATGTACGGGATTATCCTTTTTCTATTCCAAGTATTCGAGGTCTCGAACAGCTTGATTTTCATGAATGTGTCACATTTTTTGTAGGAGAGAATGGCTCAGGAAAGTCCACATTACTTGAAGCGATTGCCCATCAGTGTGGGTTTCATAGTGGGGGAGGCGGACGGAATAATACGTATACGTTTGAAGAGATACCTCCTGCTTTAAGTGAGCATATTCGGCTGTCTTGGATGCCTAAGATTAATCAGGGCTTCTTTTTACGAGCCGAGAGCTTCTTTCATTTTGCTAGTTATCTTGATCGATTGGCAAAGGAGGATCCAACTTTTAACTATGAGGGATATGGGGGAAAATCACTTCATGAGCAGTCGCATGGTGAGTCATTTTTATCATTATTCTTAAACCGTTTTGGTGGACAAAGCATTTATTTATTGGATGAGCCTGAGGCAGCATTATCCCCAGCGCGACAGCTTGCTTTTTTACGTGTAATTCATGATTTGACCAAAGGGGGCAATGCGCAGTTTATTATCGCTACCCATTCACCAATCTTATTAGGGTATCCAAAGGCTCAGATTTATAATTTTGATGCAAGCCCAATTGAGGAGATTGACTATGAGGATACTGAGCATTATCAGATCACAACGGGCTTCTTGAACCGAAGGGAACAGTATTTACTTGAATTGTTTCGGGAAGATGAAGTAGATTAATACAAAAAGGGGCTGTCCAAAAAGTCACTGAAAAATGACTTTTGAGGACAGCCCTCATTTTTTGTTTTTTGGGTTTACTAAAAAATCTGGTGTTGATTTCCGCTGCAGGTACTCGCTTTCCGCGGGCGGTCCGGGAGCCTCCTCGTCGCAAGCTCCTGCGGGGTCTCCCCTGGCCACGCTTCTCCCGCAGGAGTCTCGTACCTTCCGCTACAATCAACAAGGTTACAAAATTTAATAGTATTGACTCGTAACTTTTAAAAAAACTCACGAAAAAATCATCCTTTTTAGTAAAATGAAGTTTTAGGTGATCGTAATAGTTATTCTAAAACGGACAAAGATGCCACCTTCATGCGTATGAAAGAAGATCATATGAAAAATGGCCAACTTAAGCCAGGATACAACGTACAAGTAGGAACAGAAAACCAGTTTATTCTATACTATACAATACATCAACGCTTAACAGACACTCGGTGCTTCATCCCTCAAATGGAGAAACTGGCAGCTTCTTCTTTACCAATACCCAAAACGGTTATTGCCGATGCAGGATATGGTAGTGAGGAGAATTATGTTTACGCTGTCGGAGATGAGAAAGAGCAACGATTCGAGTTTCTTATTCCGTATGGAAGCTATGTACAGGAACAAACCCGTAAATATAAAAATGACATCAAAAACACAAAAAAATTGGACTTACGTGGAAGATGACGACTATTTTATTTGCCCGAAAGGAATGAAAGTAACGTTTAAAAAATACCTGAATAAAAAGAATAAATCTGGCTACGAGCAAAGTTCCAAAATATATGAATGTGAAGATTGTACCGATTGTCCACTAAAAGCACAATGCACAAAAGCAAAAGGGAATCGTCAGTTTCATTGGAATACGATTTTTGAAGAAATGAAAGCCAAGGCTAAAACAGCCCTTGAATGTGATGAAAAGTCCGCTATCTACGCAGAACGTAAAGTTGAAGTAGAAAGTGCGTTCGGTCACATCAAGGGCAATAGGTCGTTTCGCAGATTTTCTCTGCGGGGGCTCGACAAAATATATGTCGAGTTTGGAATTGTGGCATTAGCCCACAATATATTGAAAGTAGCAGGCATACGCCAGCTACTTTCAGAGAAAAATCAAAAAAAACAAAAAGGCAAGGGAGAAAAACGGTCGTTTTTTCTCCCTTGCCTTTTTTTTAGGACTTATCGGACAGCCCCTTTAGATCAAATGTAAAATTGCTCCACCGAGGGCGCCTGTTACAACTACAATCCAAGGTGGGAGTTTCCAATAGACAAGCATGCTAAACAAAATGGCAGCAAAAGCAAAATCAATTGGTTCGAACACGGAACTAGTCCATATCGGGTAGTAAAATGCAGAGATTAAGATTCCAACAACTGCAGCATTAACCCCCATTAATGCACCTTTTATCTTCGGATTTCGGCGCAAAGAGTCCCAGAATGGCAACGTACCTAAAACCAATAGGAACGCTGGAAGGAAAATCGCGACGGTTGCGAGTAATCCACCTTGCCATCCATTTATCACGGCCCCAAGATACGCTGCGAATGTAAATAGCGGTCCTGGTACAGCTTGTGTCGCACCATATCCAGCTAAAAATGCCTCTTCACTAAGCCAACCAGTTGGGACAAATTCTCGCTCTAATAAAGGCAGGACAACATGGCCACCACCGAAAACAAGAGAGCCAGAACGATAAAAACTATCAAACATTGCAATCCACTCGATCGACGTGATATCCCTAACGACTGGCAAAATAATCAGTAATCCAAAAAATAATGCTAAGCAGAAAATAGCGAGTCCTCGAGATACTGGAAACTGTAACTTCGTCGTTTCATTGTCAGTTTGATTTTTAAACAGAACAAACCCTACAACTGCAGCGAGTAGAATCACTCCAATTTGTGTAAAGGCTGACTGCCATAATAGTGTTCCAACTAGTGCAACTAGTGCAAGTGCTTTTCTCGGTAAATCAGGAGTTAATTTTTGTGCCATTCCGAGAATGGCATGTGCTACAACAGCTACTGCAACTAATTTTAATCCATGAATCCAGCCAGTTGTACTAATATCTAACCCTTGAAGAAGGAGGGCAAATAAAATGAGTGCAATGACGGAAGGTAATGTGAAACCAATAAAAGATACAATCCCACCTAGAACGCCTGCACGTATGACGCCTATTCCAATTCCAACCTGACTACTTGCAGGTCCAGGTAAAAACTGACATAAGGCCACTAAGTCCGCATATGTCTTTTCATCCATCCATTTACGACGTCGGATGTATTCTTCGTGAAAATATCCTAAATGGGCAACTGGTCCTCCAAATGAGGTCAGCCCAAGTCTTGTTGAGACGAGAAGAATTTCCAGTAAATTTTTCATTCAGTTCTCCTTTTCATTCAATCCTTAATTTCTTTAAAGAGCTCATACGCTTTATTTCTAGCTTCAATCAGGACGATATTACCTTTTTCTGTTGTTGTATAATATTTTCTAATTTTTCCATCCACATTTTTTTCTTCTTTTTTTAAAAGTCCGTCTGATTCCATGTTGTGCAGGATAGGGTAAAGAGTTCCTGAACTTATCGTATATCCATGCTCTCTCAGTTCTTCAAGCATCCATGAGCCATATATCGGATCTTCTTTTGCATGGTGTAGAATGTGAATCTGGATGAATCCGAGAAAAAGTTTCCGTAGTATTTTTTCTTCCAAAATATTTACCGCCCTTCTATGTTAATGTTGGAAACCAATATCGGAAATCGATATCGAAATTATAGCATGTGAAAATTCTTTTAGAAAGGCATAGATAAAAAGTTTACAAACTCTTTACAAAATGAAAATGAAACTTTTCTATTAGCTCTAACGTAAACCTAAGTAAAGGAAGGGTGTGGATGAAATGAGTAAGTATTCAATCTCAGAGTTTATTAAAAATACAGAGCAAGTGGACAAAGGAGAAGGTCTGTTTGAATTAGAGACTCCAAGAATGCTGGAAGTTAATCTGAATGGGATGATTTGGGCCAAAGCAGGTTCGATGGTGGCATATAATGGAACAATTAAGTATGAACGAGAAGGAATCCTCGAGCACGGGCTAAGTAGTATGTTTAAGAAGGCATTTACTGGAGAAGGGGCTTCATTGATGAAAGCAAATGGGCATGGGAAATTATACTTGGCCGATAGCGGGAAAAAAATTATCATCCTTGAGCTACAAAATGATTCGATTTATGTGAATGGAAATGATCTTCTTGCTTTTGAACCTTCTTTGAAACATGAAATTAAGCTTATGAGACGTGTAGCAGGGATGATGGCGGGTGGATTGTTTAATGTACGTTGTCAAGGGACTGGAATGCTAGCGATTACGACTCATTACGAACCACTTACATTACGGGTTACACCTGGAAAACCAGTTATTACGGATCCAAATGCAACAGTTGCGTGGTCTGGTAATCTAACACCTGAATTTCAGACGGATATTTCATTTAAAACCTTCGTTGGACGCGGAAGTGGCGAGTCTATTCAAATGAGGTTTGAAGGCGATGGATTTGTTATCGTTCAACCGTACGAAGAAGTTTATATGCAGCAATCAAATAGCTGATGAAAAAAGGCGGTTTTCTAAAACATTGTTGTTCTTAGTATTTTTGATTTCAGCTTTAGGTGGACGTTTTACTGCAATTAATAGGTTTAGTTTTAGCCAATAGAAACTGTCATTTAGTTGAGAATAGTAAAAAGAAACATGGCTAATCGAGCCCATGTTTCTTTCTTTTACTATGTGCCCCACAGTACATCGATGAGTTCACGTTTGAAAAGGTTTGTATCGATGTTGCAGGTTTCTGCGTCTAAACCATACTGCCAGCCCCATGCAAGTGAACCTTCTGGGGCAGAAGGGTTAAACTTAGGTGCTTTTGATTCGGCAGTGATGCCCTCATTTGGTGCAGCTGTCCAAATATAGTTCTGTTCGAGGATGGCACTGTTATTTTGTCCAGCTTCTTGAAAGGCAGCAAATAAAGCTTGTTCAGGGTCAAAAACACCATAAATTCCAGATTGATAAGGCGAGTCTACTATCGTTCCAAACCATCCACTAATAAACTTCGCATCTACTGGATAATTTGGTTCAATATCTGCAAAGATAGCAACATCCTCTGGAATACCTAAATCACTCGCCATTTTAATGGCTTCCGTCGCATGTTTGACCCCATTGTCATACCCTGTTGCATCATTAAAATGATTATAGATAGGTAGAATATAATCACCTTCAGCATGAATGATTTCTACCTGTTCAGCGGAAAGGCCAACTGAAATTCCTTCACGCTCTCCAAGATATCGGCCAAAGACTACAGGATCACCAAAGTTTTCTTTCACACACGCATAAAAGTCCGTTGTTGTTTCACTAGCTGAATCAATCCCCCATACGATTTCAGGGAGGTTATCACTTGGTTTAGCAGTTTCATCGTTCTGTTGATCTTTTTCATTGTTTTGTTCTTTTTCTTGATTTTCATCTTGTTTATCATTTTCTTGTTCTTTATCTTGTGGCGGTTGATGATCGGTGTTCGTAGGAGGGGGTGTGGTTGACTCACTTGTGGATGGGGCAGATGTTGCTGGCTTTGTTTTGTCCTCTGTAAAAAAGAAATAAACCGCGCAACATGCTAGGAATCCAATTACTACTGTTAGAATTGTATTAAATATTTTTTCTGTCATATCTTCACCTCACAATTTTCCATTTATCTTATGTGAGATGGGAGTGTGCTGTGTCTCTCCTCGTATAAGTGAGTAATAGAAAAATAGGACCGCGGTTAATAATTTCGAGGACCCTTCATTCGTTATCTTTCTTTTTGATGGCGTTGTTGACCCCCTGGATGGTATTTTTGATAAGGTCTTCAGAAATCATCGTGGCACCTGTGACAAGGATGGCTTGCGCGACGGATTGAATCATAAAACCATAATATAGGAGACATGCTATCGTAGCGAAGCCTAATTGAATCCATCTATGCGTCCACTGTGCAATGTACGGTGTATCTTTTAAGATAAGTCCAATGAAATAAAGAACTGGAATTAAGATAAACGCATCTTGACGAATATAAAATTCTAAGTTGAGACCCATATTTTCACCTTCAAGATTTCAAATTCTTTAGATAAGATATTCGAAATCGAATGAATTGGTCATTGTGAAAATACGTTTCAAGCGTAAAAATACATAAAAATATAAATAAAATCGCTAGGTTGGTAGCCTAGCGATTGTGAATAAGCTATTTATTTTTAGCAAGGACTCCTTGATGCAACGCTCGTTTTCGTTGGGAACTATTTAAATATGCTGTTGCCATTGCTACTAAGAGCATGACTCCAGTAACAGTGAAGAGAATTTGGGTTGAAAATAGACCACCGAGTATCCCTCCAATAAGCGGTCCTAGCATTCCACCGATTTGATTGGCTGTTTGGTTTAAACTGAAGGCTCTTCCGCGGAAATCCTCTGGCGTAGTTTTAACAATGAGCCCGTTTAATGCAGGGAATACCGCACAAAAGAAAATCCCATATATAAAACGAATGATTGAAAATCCCCAGAATTGGGTAAAAATAATTTGAGCTAATGTTCCTATTCCCGCTCCAAGTAGTCCGATAAATAAGATACGATGGAATCCAACCTTATCTGCCCACTTACCCCAAACAGGTGCGAAAAGTGCACTTGCAAGACCTGGTAAGGAGATGACAAAACCAGTCATTAATGTCGTATAGCTTGTGTGGCTTGCAATGTCAGCAATGTACAGTGGAAGGATGGGATCAATTATCATGATGGAGCAGCTGACCATTAAAGTTAGGATTAAAACAAGTAAGAACGGGCGGTTGCTGATGGCAATACCAAAATCCTTGATCACTGATCCTTTTTCCTTGTTCGGTTTGAAGTTTTCTTCTTTTACGAAAAAGATAATTAAGAGAGTCGCAATAAAAACAATGATTCCCGCACTTGCAAAGGCCCAGCGATTTCCCCAAAGTTCAGCTAATCCTCCGCCTAAAAGAGGTCCTATAATCATCCCAGTTGCTGCCGCTGATGAAACCATTGAAAGAGCATAACCAACTTTTTTTGTTGGAGTATTCGTACCAACGAGGGCAATGGAGCCAGGAATAAATCCACTTAGTAGTCCTTGCATGATACGTAGACCTAAAATTTGATAAGGGTTTGTAACGAAGGCCATTAAGGTATAAACGAGAACGAGGGCTAAACCAGCTCGTACGATCATTGGTTTCCGCCCATATTTGTCGGCGATTCTACCCCAAAATGGAGTCGCAAATGCACCAGCAAAGAAGGCAGCACCGTAGATTAGTCCAGACCACAACTCGGTGTGATCGTGCACCCCAATTTCTAATAGAAAGATAGGTAAGAAGGGGATAACCATTGAAAAACCTGAAGCCGTAAAAAAGACGCCAATCCAAAGAACCCATAAATTTCGTTGCCAAGTTGGCATATTTATATCCATCTCCTAAAAAAATACTGATATGTTTATAGATTCATATTACCACAATTGACAATTATTTTCACGGACGAAACTTTCGGGACCGGAAATAATTAGCGTTGAAATAATTGTAAAGTATTCAATTTTTTACAGGAATATCACATATATGTTTTTGTTGCAGTTTGATTAAGATTTTTCAATATAGTTACAAACGAGCTCTGATTATTAAAAAGGTATTTACAAATCAAAGACATCTGCAAAAACAACCTCCTACCAGTGCTATAATACGATAACAATAGTTTGGAGGTTTTATGATGGCTACGAAGCGAGAGTATTATTTTGATAACGCAAAGTTCATCTTAATTTTCCTAGTTGTCTTTGGTCACTTTATCCAGCCTTTTATAAATGACCATCAAATCATTAACACCATTTACCACTTCGTGTATTCCTTTCATATGCCAGCATTTATTTTAGTTTCGGGATATTTTGCGAAGAACTTTAAGAAGGAAGGTTACATTCGGAAAAACGCGAAAAAGCTGTTAATCCCATATTTAATTTTTCAATTACTTTACACGATTTATTACTATTTTCTTTATAACGGGCAGTCCCTATTCTTTGAGCCATTTAATCCACAGTGGTCACTTTGGTTTTTAATTAGTCTGTTTTGTTGGAATGTGATGCTATATGCCTATACGAAGCTTCCGATGCAGTGGGCATTGGCACTTGCCGTACTAATTGGGGTAGGGGTAGGTTATATCCCATTTGTAGAAAACTTTTTAAGTTTATCGCGTACGTTTGTGTTTTTTCCATTGTTTTTATTAGGTTTCTATTGTAAAAAAGAACATTTTATTGCATTGAAGCGACCTGCGGTGCAAGTAGGATCAGGGCTTGTTCTGGCAGCGATTTTTATCACCTACTGGATTATTCCAGATTTCAATACAGGTTGGCTTCTTGGGTCAAAATCGTATGAAACCCTGTCTCATGAGAATCTTGGTGGGCTTATACGATTAACCGTTTATTTTATTTCGATTGTGATGACGATTGCATTTTTCTCTCTTTTACCGAAAAGACAATACTTCTTCACAAGTTGGGGTACCCATACATTATATGTCTATTTATTGCACGGTTTTGTCATTAAGTATTTCAGAAACAGCGAATGGCTCGACGTGTTTAACAGTACTTGGAATATTACGCTATTGGTTGTAGCGTCATTAATGTTGACCTTGCTATTATCGACTAAAACCATTCGAGCCATCACTCAGCCGCTTATTGAACTACGAATTTCGATTTTAAAAAGGTATATTAGAGTATAAAAACAACTGGACGGTTCTCTTGATCCATAGCAGATGCTAGTGATTCGAGAATCGTCCCTTTGTTTTTTATAGTTGAAATAATATCGGCACATTATCCTTTGTAGTTTTGTGCTCTTTTAATAAAGGATTGTTCCTCCTCAATAAGACCACAAACACCACATTGAACCTTGATATCTGGTCCTTTGTATGGGACATGAAATGGGTCAAGGTTATCTGTGTATTCTTCCATCACTTCACCACTTTGAGGATCGATTTTAACTGATCTTGGTACCTGTTCAATAATATTAAATCTGGATCGATTCGTTTTACAATTTGGACATAAATAAGGGCTACTCATTGTTACACCTCCTACTTTTTACTTTTTCCCGTATTGGAAATCTTATGAGCGTATTTTTTTGAACGAGAGTGAGACATGATATAATGAAAGTATGAAACAGGAGAAAGGAAGAGGGCCAATGGAAAATTCACATGAAAAAGTTGAAAAGGCAACCTTCGCGGGTGGATGCTTCTGGTGTATGGTAAAGCCGTTTGACACACAGCCAGGAATTATAGAGGTGGTTAGTGGCTATACGGGTGGAACGACAAAGAATCCAACCTATGAAGAGGTTTGTTCAGAAACCACAGGCCATTACGAAGCCGTACAAATTACCTTTAACCCAGACATTTTTCCTTATGAAAAGTTAGTTGAACTATTTTGGCAGCAAATTGATCCAACAGACGAAGGTGGACAATTCTTTGACCGTGGCGAATCCTATCGAACTGCCATTTTTTATCATACCGAAGAACAGAAAAAGATTGCCGAAGAATCTAAGCAAAAACTTGCAGAAAGTGGGATTTTCTCAAAGCCGATTGTAACATCAATTCTTCCTGCTAAGGAATTTTATCGTGCAGAAGAATATCATCAAGATTATTATAAAAAGAAACCAGAACATTATAACCGTTATCGCAAAGGATCTGGAAGGGACAAATTTATAAGAAAGCATTGGGCTGCAAAAGAATTTGAAGAAGTGAAAAAAAAGCTAACAGATATGCAATATTATGTGACACAGGAACAAGGAACAGAGCCACCATTTCAAAATGAATACTGGAACAATTTCAGAGACGGTATTTATGTTGATATTGTTTCGGGTAAACCGTTATTTAGTTCACGTGATCAATATGATGCAGGCTGTGGCTGGCCAAGCTTTACAAAGGCGATTGATGCAGATGAAATCGTGGAAGAACTTGATACATCACATGGAATGATTCGTACAGAAGTGAGAAGCAATACAGCTGATTCACATCTTGGACATTTATTTTACGATGGACCAGGTCCAACCCGTATGCGTTATTGTATAAACTCTGCAGCACTTCGATTTATTCCGAAAGAGGAGCTTGAACAAGAAGGGTACGGAGAATACGTAAAACTTTTTGACTAATGACTATTACGGGATGTCTATTAAAAAATGGGAGAAAAAGACTATTTTAAAATTTGTTGGTTGACTCTGGTAATCTGCGATGATATGATTAAATAGACCATTTTGTTACGATATATAAGTTTAAAGTAAGAAAGAACGTTAATTTCGGCTATTCTTCTGAAGTTATATGTGAATTTGTTTTAGATTTATGTAAGTGTACAATGGTTAAATTTTTTAAGGCACAAAAGGCTTTTGTGTTCATTTTAGGAGGCATATTTCATGCAAAATGGTAAAGTAAAATGGTTTAACAGCGAAAAAGGATTCGGATTCATCGAAGTACAAGGTGGAGACGATGTTTTCGTACACTTCTCAGCAATCCAAGGCGAAGGTTTCAAAACTTTAGAAGAAGGTCAAGAAGTTTCTTTCGAAATCGTTGAAGGTAACCGTGGACCTCAAGCATCTAACGTAGTTAAATTATAATTTAACCCATAAATGAAATCGCAAATAGCCCTACATCTGTAGGGCTATTTTTATTGTCTTTTTGTGGAATTAGTGAGGATAGTTTTAAGATAACCTCTCTTTCACCAACTTTATAAAGTTTTTAGCGGGAGTTGAGACATAATGATGATCTAGCCAGATGACTCCTAAAGAAGAAAATAGGTTTGACCCTTCAATAGGTACAGAATAAAGACTCCCATCACCATATACATCTAAGACAGATCTCGGGACAATGGTAGTACCCATACCACTTTTAACCATCTCCATCAATACATGCATATCTGAGCATTCCGCTATACTTGTAAAATGAAGTTTTTCTCTAGAAAATGCTTCATGAATGATATTGTAGCTACCTAATCCCTCTGTACTCGGAATAATGAGGGGAAGTTGTGAGATTTCTTTTAATGTTACCTTGTTTTTTCTTTCATTACATACAAATACAAAAGGCTCGTTTACCAGATGTTCAAAGATAAATCCTCGATGTTCAAGGGGGAGACGTACGAACGCCATTTCAATAGCCCTCGACTTCACCATTTCTGCTAAATAATAGGAGTCATTTTGAACGATCTTTAATGTTACGAGTGGATAGGTTTCATGAAATGCTTTTAACATATCTGAAAATCCCGAAACAGACAAAGTGTTTAAACCAACAGCCAGAGTACCTTTCGTACCTTCCTCAACTTCTTGTATTTCATTTTTAATTTCCTCAACCGTGTTGACCAGTTGTAAGGCTCTTTTATAGAAAATTTGCCCTTTATCAGTTAGGTCCATCGTCTTGCCATTGCGCTCAAATAATTTAACATTGAGTTCTTCTTCTAGCTGTTTTAGTTGCATACTGAGTGGTGGTTGAGACATATGAAGTCGAGTGGCTGCAGCTGTTATATTCTTTTCTTCTGCAATCGCAATAAAATAGCGCATTTGTTTGATATCCATCATTTTCACCTGCTATATAAAAAAAGTATAGTTTCTATACGAATTATATATTTTTCATATAGCGAAGTCCATGTTATGATAAAAATCGTGTTTATACGGACGTGAGAAAGGTGATAAAAGATGGAACGATTTTTTAAGTTACAACAATACGGAACAACGATCGGAAAAGAATTTACGGCTGGATTCATCTCTTATATTACAGTTGTCTACATTATTATTGTGAATGCCACGATATTAGCTGTAGCGGGTATTCCGATGGAAGCAGGGATTATAGCAACGATTTTAACGAGTTTTCTCGGATGTGTACTGATCGGATTTTGGAGTAACACACCAATACTACTCA
The DNA here is from genome assembly GCF_964021195.1 of Bacillus nitroreducens. Taxonomy (NCBI): domain Bacteria; kingdom Bacillati; phylum Bacillota; class Bacilli; order Caryophanales; family Bacillaceae; genus Bacillus; species Bacillus nitroreducens. The sequence goes on from NZ_CAXHYI020000003.1 coordinate 2,858,695, forward strand.
TACCTGGAATGGGTCTAAATGCAATGTTTACCTACACGATCGTTCAATCTGGAGGCTTTACATGGCAGGAAGCACTAACGATGGTTTTTGTTTCGGGACTTATTTTTGTAGTGATTGCTTTTACACCATTAGCAAAAGTGATTACTTCCTCCATTCCAAATTCATTAAAAGAAGCCATTACAATTGGAATTGGAATCCTGTTAATCTTAATTGGTTTTGATAATGCAGGGATTATAAGAAGCTCTGAACATACATTGCTTGCGATTGGGGATCTAAGTAGTCCAACCGTAATCGTTACATTTATTGGACTAGTCATCACGGTACTCTTATTTATTAAAAATGTACCTGGTAATCTATTAATCAGTATTCTAATTACATCAGTATTAGCGATCATGTTCGGCGGAGCTTCATTTGAGGGTATCTCCTTTTCAGCGCCAGACTTTCAAGAATACTTTGGAGTATTTGGTCAACTATCGTGGGCGCAAGCTGGAAATATCGTATTCTGGTTAACTTCCATTTCGTTAGCAATGGTACTCGTATTTGAAAATATTGGTCTTATTCATGGACATACCAATATGCTGAAGCGTCCAGAGAGTAGTAAAAAGTCACTACAGGCTACTTCAGTATCTGTTTTATCTTCTGGTATTATTGGAACAAGCCCAACTGTTGCTTCAGTGGAAACAGCAGCAGGAATTACTGCTGGGGGAAGAACAGGGCTAACCAGTATCTTTACGGGGGTTCTGTTTTTAGTATCAATCCTATTTATCCCAGTAATAAAAATGGTCCCAGCAAGTGCAGTTTCACCGATCCTTATATTAATTGGTGTGTTGATGCTGCAAAACATTGTCAATATCTCAATGGATGATTTTACTGAGAGTTTTCCAGCCCTTTTAATCATTGTGTTGATTCCATTAACATATAGTATCGCAGACGGCATGGCGATTGGTTTTATCATGTACCCATTGATGAAACTATTAATGGGTAAAGGAAAAGAAATTCATCCAGCCCTATATTTGATTGCGATTTTATTTATTAGTAACTTCGTGATTCAGTATGTGTACTAATAGTAGCATTCCTAAAGGGGTGCTCAGAGTGTAGACAAAGTCAAACTTGACTTTGTCTACACTCATTTTTATGGGAAACACTAGTAAGGTTCAATTTTCCAGACTGACTTGAAAACTCTTGTCAGACAAGGCGCGTAGCCGAACGAAGACGCAAATAGAAGTTGCCTTCATGAGCGGACGAGTGAGGCTAGCAACGAAGTATGCGAGCGTTTGTCAACAGTCTGAGTAGTCATAAAGGACTGCTATTTTTTATATCTAATCTTAATCAAAACATTCCATTCTCATTTGGGGAATCCTCTGGGATCGGTTGTCCAATGTCCCATAATTCCACAATTTTTCCATTATCAAAACGAAACATATGGACAACAGCTGCTCCGAGGTCTTTTGTATTCTGCTTGATATGGGAGTAGACTGATACTTTATCTTCTTCTTGAATAACTAGTTTAACTTCAAATATCTTGTGTGGATTTTTGGATGCATTCTCTTCCATCGCATACATGAGGCTATTGGCATCTCCTTGAAAGTAGGGATTGTGGTGACGGAAGTTAGGTGCGATGTATCTCTCATATGCTTCACGAATATTCCCTGATACAATCAGCTGTAAAAATGACAATGCTTTCTCTTTGTTGGAGGAAGTTGCTGTGAAAGGCTGTTCTTTACTCAAGTTTATCATCCCTTATCTAAATTGATTTCATTAAAATGTATGATATATACACGACTGTGTCAAATATAGAAACGACGATTCATACAGTTCAGGGAGGAAAATGAATAAGTTCCTACCTATTTTCCTATAATGGAGAAGGTGAAACGAACCCTTTCGTAGAAATGATAGATGGGTGAAAATATAAATGAAAATGTAGGTGGAAATGATGGGAAGAGTAGTGCATTTTGAAATCCATGTTGATGACATGGAGCGAGCAAAGAAATTTTATGGAGAAGTGTTTGGGTGGAAATTTGAAGATTGGACTGAATATGCAGGAATGCCTTATTTTGGCGCTGTTACAGGCGATGAAAAATATCCAGGTATTAACGGAGCGTTGATGCAAAGGCAAAGTCCACCTCCAGGAGAGACCCAACCATTGAATGGATATGCATGTACGATGGGTGTAGGAGATTATGATTTGACCGAAAAGAAAATTCTTGAGAATGGGGGGAAAGTTGCGTTGCCTAAATACGCACTTCCTGGAATGGCATGGCAGGGATACTATAAGGATCCAGAAGGAAATATATTTGGAATCCATCAACCTGACGAGAATGCGAAATAGATCCTGTGAGAGCCTTTTGCCCTATAGTGGCAGAAGGCTCCTTGTTATGATATGTAAAAGTTTATCGATGCTGATCGAATAGGATTTGATTTCCGTCTGGATCTTCGATGACAAAATGTGCAGGTCCTTCACCTGTTTCATCTGTTTCTGTCAGCATGGTAATGCCTTGTTCTTTTAAATGTTTTTGGATCTCACGAACATCTGTAAACGAATCGAGATTCTTTGCATTCGCATCCCAACCTGGGTTGAAAGTGAGAATGTTTTTCTCAAACATTCCTTGAAATAACCCTATTACAGTGGTTTCATTTTTCATAATGAGCCAATTTTGAGTGATATCTCCACCCAAAGTCTGAAAACCAAGTTTTTCGTAAAATTCCTTTGATTTATGAATATCTTTTACATGTAAACTTACAGAAAAAGCACCAAGTTTCATATCTTCTCCTCCCTCTATAAATGTTGATTTACCAACGGTTTGATCCGTTAGTGGGTTGTCAAAAAAATATTTTTCGACACAATTCCTAACAGTATTTTTAAAATATGTGAAACTATTCCAATACATGGGTACGCTACGCGGTCACTACTGGATAATGCTGGTAAGTAGTGCTAGGGAATTATACGATGCACAATGGATCTCTGCGTAGCTTATGATGACGTACCCTCCCATGTCTCTTGGCATCTAAGTGCCTACATTCCTTCGTTCGGTCTAGTCATAAGGCAGAGGCTAGCGAAGCTCCTTTAGGGACTCTAGGTCGAATGGAAAAAAAAGTGCCAGCTTCTCCGTGTCATCCTGATGTCTAAGTCTAATTTAGGGGTGTAAGGACTTATACAGCCTCTTCGAGACCAGGAATATCCCTCATCATTCGCTGTGCGTCAAACGCTTTGTGCTTCGTGCAAATCCCGTGTAATACTTTTAATAGTTTTCCGCATAGAACCACGATGGATTGCTTCTTACGTAAAGGATTAACCTGACGGTTTGTGTAATACTCGTGTAGCTTTTTGAAAGCTTCATTGTGACGAATCATGGGCATCATTACTCGGAACAGGAGGGCACGTAGTTTCCTTCTGCCTCGTTTAGAGATGCGTTTTTGTCCTTTATGCAGTCCAGAGGAATTTTCGCGTAACGTTAATCCCGCAAGTTTGATTAATTGGCGTGGATTCTCGTAGTCTGAAAAGCTTCCTATTTCGGCTAATAGATCGACAATAGTGTTATCTCCAATTCCTTCAACCGTTGATAGCCATTCGTATTCTACTGATGTTTTTACAAGTTCAACTAAGCGTTGAGTAATGCTTTCAATATCTTTTTCTAGTTGATAGTAACGGCGGACAAGTGTGGTGATTTCAATTCGAGCCATCTCATGTCCTTCTGTTACTCCGATAGAATTAGCAGCGACTTCAATAAGGCGCACTGCTTTAGGCCTTTGGGGAGATTTAAGCCCCTCAACCTTTCGATAAAGGGATAAAACTTCATCGGGTTGTTTCTGTTGAAGATCACTTGGAAATGGAGTACATTCAAGTGCAGCCAAAGCCATTTTTCCGAATGACGGAAACACCTGAGTGAATTCAGGGAAATAGCGATCTAACCAGCGAATCATCATGTTTTTGACAGCGCCTAATTCCTCAGTCAGCTTACTTTTGAAAGTTGATCCAACGCGAAGTTCAGCTTCCATACCTTTTAAGATACGGGGATAGCTGAAGCGACCATCTTTTACGAGACGAGCAATCACTAATGCATCCTTACGATCATGTTTAGTCGGAAGATTATCATCCAACTCTTTTGACCGTCTGACATGCATTGGATTAACCATTACCAAAGGTATGCCTCGTTCCTCAAGGAAGTAAGCTAAATTCAGCCAATAGTGGCCAGTTGGTTCAATCCCAATGATAACCTCTGTTTTTTCGTTTTCTTCCATTGCATCCAGAACGCGTTTATAGAAATAATCGAAACCATTTCCAGCCTGGGATACGGAAAACGATTTTTGGAGCACACGGCCGCGATCATCAACAAAGCAAGCAAAATGTGTTCGCTTAGCAATATCGATTCCGACCACTAGTGTTTTTTCAGTGACTTGATTAATTTTTTGATTTTGTTTAAAATCCATTATGGAGTCCTCCTTGGTTAACAAATTAGGGGTCAATTTCTGCAGATCTTGACACCCCGTATCATACCAAGAGGGCTCTTTTTTGTTCAAGTCCCCGAAAATCCTTCTAACAGGAATGCTCCTTTTGGTCTAATTTTACTATAATGGAGTACATAAAAAATCACAATACAACAGGATAGGAAGTTGTAGCTAGTAGAAATAACCGTTTCATTTTTGAGATAATAAGTGTAAATACGAATACATGTTAATTGAAAAGGTGATGAAAATGACATTTGAGGAAATCATGCAAAGGCTGGAAGAACTGGGTTCTGAGCAGACGAAGAAAATATATCAAAATCACGGGGTAAGAGAACCTTATTTTGGGGTAAAAATAGGGGATTTAAAGAAACTCGTTAAGTTTGTAAAAAAGGATCAAGAATTAGCCCAGAAATTATACAATTCTGGTAATCATGATGCTATGTATTTAGCGGGACTTTCAATTAATCCAAAGCTCATTTCTAAAGACACGTTACAAGATTGGGCGAAAAAAGCATACTGGTATATGGCAGCAGAATATACAGTTGCGCAAGTTGCAGCCGAGAGCAATTATGCACTAGTGTTGGCGAGAGAGTGGATGAAATCAGAGGAAGAAATGATTGCGGTATGTGGATGGAGTACTTATTCAAACTATCTATCCATTACCCCTGATGAAAAATTGGACTTAGTAGAAATAAGAGAGCTTTTGAATCAGGTGAAACATACAATCCATGATGAGAGAAATCGGGTTCGCTATGTCATGAATAGCTTTGTATTGTCGGTAGGGACTTATGTGACAGAACTAAATGACGAAGCAAAGCAAGTCGCAGAACATATTGGAAAGGTGCATGTTGATGTAGGAAATACAGCATGTAAGGTTCCTCTTGCGTCTGACTATATTAAGAAAGTTGAAGCGAAAAATAGAGTAGGGATGAAGCGGAAAACGTGTATTTGTTAATTAGTCTAGTCCAAACAAGTTGAAAGGTGAAATGATTGGAAAAATCAAGAACGATAGAATCAGTTAATCAATATATTGAAAATTTACCTAGGATATTCAAGCCATTACAGTTGATTTAAGAAAAAACATTCTAGAGACGTCTTTCGAACTTAGTTGAGGAATATAAATGGTCCATGCCAAATTATTCATTTAATGGATTAGTATGCTATTTACAGGCTTCAAAAAAACATGTAAATCTTGGCTTCCATAAAGGTGTTGAACTCCAAGAGAAGGACACAGATCAACTACTACAAGGTTCTGGTAAAGGTATGAGACATATTCGAATCAAGAAAATGGAGGAAATAAATCCAGATGTTTTCTCATCAATGATTAAGGAAGCAATGGCATTAAACGAGCTATAAGTGTATAAAAAGTTGAGTTATTCATAGGAATGGGGGATACCATATGGACTTTGAAGTGATTATCGTTGGGGCTGGCTCGATGGGAATGGCTGCTGGCTATTTCTTGGCAAAACAAGGAAAACGAGTATTATTAATCGATTCACATGATCCTCCACATACAGAAGGTTCGCATCATGGAGAGTCGAGAATTATTCGACATGCATATGGAGAAGGTGAGAGTTACGTAGAAATGGCGTTACGAGCACAAGCATTGTGGAATGAGCTTCAAGAACTGACAAACGAAGAAATCTTTATCAAGACAGGGGTTATCAATGTTGGTCTACCTGATTCAATGTTTATTCAAAACGTGATGAAGAGTGCTGAAACCTATTCGTTAAAAATAGAAATGCTAACAGCTTCCGAAATCAATAAAAGATGGGAAGGATTTCGTGTACCAGAAGGTTATATTGGATGTTTTGAACGAGATTCAGGAGTGTTAATGAGTGAAAATTGTATTCGTGCATATAAATCAGAGGCGAAGAAACACGGGGCCATTTTAAAGCCTTATTCACCTGTCACGTCGATCTCCATTTTTGACAATCATGTAGAGGTGATGACAGGTAAAAATAGCTATACTGCCGAATCACTCATATTCACACCAGGAGCGGGCACTAGAAAGCTTCTTCCGTTAATCGGGTTGGAATTGCCGTTACAGGAGGTACGAAAAACGTTCTCCTGGTTTAATACAGATGAGGATCTCTATCATTCTGCCACTTTTCCGGCCTTTGCATTTGAGTTACCAACTGAAACATACTACGGATTTCCGAGTATTAAAGAAGCAGGTGTCAAAATTGGACGACATGATGGTGGCCAACCAAGAGATATGAATCAACCGATTGCTGAATTTGGAACCTTTGATGAGGATTCAAAGGAAGTAAGTCAATTTGCCGAGCGCTTTATACATAAAGTTGGAAAGCACAAGTTGGGAAAAGTATGTACATATACAAACACTCCTGATGAAGATTTCATAATTGATAAACACCCTGATCATGATCATGTCGTTCTTGCATGTGGCTTCTCAGGGCATGGATTTAAATTTAGTAGTGTTGTAGGGGAAATTTTAAGTGAGTTGGTAACGGGAGATCGTCAAACGAAATTTGATATAAGTCCATTTTCGATTAAGCGGTTTATGTAAAAAAGCGGGCAGTCCTAAGGGGGCTGCCTTTCACCTTTAAATTGGAACATTTCTCTGTTTTTATTTTTTGAAAATTTAAGCAATAAGATTGACAGTGCTTTACTTCTTTTATTAGTATTATGTTATATAAACGGTAGTTATTAAAACGTAATAATAAGGGGAGTGAATCGATTGAAGCTTAGGGCAAAAAGAAGTGAACTTGTGGAGGTAGCAAAGGGGAATATACCTGCGGATTTATATATTAAAGGTGGGACCGTAATCAATGTGTACTCCGGTGAGTTTTTGAAGATGAATGTTGCGGTCTATAAGGACAGCATTGCTTATGTAGGTGAAAGTGAAGCAATGGTAGGTGAACATACGAAGGTCATTCATGCTGAAGGAAAGTATGTATCCCCAGGATTTATTGAGGCACATTCTCACCCCTGGGTTATCTATAATCCAGTAAGTATTACAAGCAAGGTGTTACCACTTGGCACAACTACTTCTGTTAATGATAATTTATTTTTCTATTTACATATGGGAGCGAGAGGCTTCAAAGACATGGTTCATGACTTAAAATCAATGCCAGGTAACTTTCTTTGGCTTGTTAGACTTGTTTCCCAAGCCGACTATCCTGGGGAACGGCGTTGGTACAATCACGAAGATATTCAGGAATTACTGGCATTGGAGGAAGTAGTAGGTTCAGCAGAAGTAACACGATGGCCTCTTCTTTACAATGGAGATCCATTTTTACTTGAAACAATGGACTTTGTAAAAGAAATCGGTAAGATATCAGACGGACATACATCTGGTTGTTCCTATGAAAAATTAAATGCAATCGTGGCATCTGGTGTAACAGCCTGTCATGAAGCAATCACGGCAAATGAAGCACTTGACCGCCTTCGTTTGGGGATGTGGACGACGCTACGAAACAGTTCGCTCCGACCAGACCTCAAAGAAGTGATAAAACTAATTACAGAAAAAAAGGCGAATACGAGTAGAATTATACTAACAACAGATGGTCCACATCCAGGATTTATTGAAAGGGAAGGATTTGTCGATGGACTTGTCCGTCAAGCGGTTGAACTTGGTGTACCAGTAATGGATGCCATTCAAATGGTTACAATCAATGCTGCTACGTATCTTCGTCTTGAAGATTATATTGGAGGAATTGCTCCAGGAAGAAAGGCAGACATCCTTTTGTTACCTGACTTGGTAGATTTCCGCCCTAATTTAGTCGTTGCGAGCGGGGAAATCGTCGCTGAAAACGGCCAATTGCTGGCAAATATGCCTGAAATCAATTGGAGGAAGTATGTTGTTCGTGAAGCATTTGAATTTCCAAAATCGGATTTAGAAAACCTAGAACTCTATCAATATCCACACACAGATGAAAAGACACCATTACCCGTTTCCTATTTTAAAAGTAATGTAATAACTGCAAGAAAGGATACCATGATTCCTGCAGTTAATGGGTTTGCAGACCTATCAGGTCAAGAAGGGCTGATGTATTCAGCATTGATTGATCGCCGGGGCAATTGGGTTAGCAAAGCCATTTTAGAAAGATTTGCTGTTACACTTGATGGAATGGCGTCTACGTACAATACAACGACAGAATTACTAACAGTCGGAAGAAATCCTCAATCAATGGCTAAAGCAGCTACACGCGTACATGAAATGGGCGGAGGGATCGTCATTGTTGATGGAGATGATATGATTCTCGAAATTCCACTACCATTTACTGGAATGATGACGACGAGTTCCTCGTTTGATAAAGCGGTCGAATATCATGATCAATTGCTTAAAACCTTACAAGAACGAGGTTTTCCATTTCATGATATTCTCTACACATTATTATTTTTAACCTGTGACTTCTTACCAGGGTTACGGTTGGTGCCTTATGGGTTGTATGAGGTGAAGAAGGATGAAATTTTATTGAAGGCAGAAGGATTTGGGAAAGAAGTAACTCATTAATAGAATAAGAACCTACGAGCACGATTTATCGCGTGTTTCGTAGGTTTTTGTATGTATTTTGGTATAGCTCTTTTCTTAGTTATTCGGAAATTCCTTAGTCAAAAATTTCAACAATGCCCTCATTGCAAAAGATTGATATCTGTCTTTTTTTGTAATAACTAAAAGCTCCCACATCGGTGGCTTTTCGAGTGGAATCATGTTAATGAATGATTGATCCATTTTAGAATAAATGGATTTCGGTAAGAGAGTCACTCCAAGTTGGGCAATCACTAGTTCTGCGATCAAATCCCATTGTGAACTTAGATGAGCAATCTCTGGCATAAACCCAGCATTCTGACAATGTTGAATGATTAAATGATGTAACGCGAATTCTTGATTAAAGAGAATAAATGATTCATGTTCTAATTGTTCAAGTTTAACAGATTTCTCATTTGAAAATGGATGAGTCGGATGAGTAAAAAGCATAAATTCTTCTTTGATAAAAGGCTGGACCTCAAATTTACTGTAGTCTGTTGGATGGACGACAATCCCTACGTCAACTTGCCCTTCATCCACTAAATTTTCAATCCGTTTGGCTCCAAGTTCAATTAATTCTAATGAGACTTGCGCATGTTCCCTACCAAATTTTTGCGCGATGGTTGGAAAGAAAAGGGTTCCAATTAAGGGGGGTATTCCAATTTTTATTTTTCCAGTTGGAAGGTTCATTAAATCATCTAATAAAGTATGAAGTTCATTTGTTGCACCTAGTATTTTAAGTGCTTGTTTATAGACAAGTTCGCCCGCATCGGTTAATTTTAACTTTCGTGTCGATCGTTCAAACAATTCGACGTTGAGATCTGTTTCTAGCTTTTTTATGGATTTACTTAAGGTAGGTTGAGAAATATAGGTGTTAATGGCTGCCTTTGTAAAACTCCTGTAGTGTACAACTTCTAGAAAATAGCGTAAATCTTTTAACTCCATTGAACTCTCCTTTTATTCCATTCTATAATAATGTTTATTCTTATTATTCATTTTACGGATAAATGAGCTTGTTGTAAAATTTTAGTAAGAAGATAGTGAAAATTCAGATGAAGATGGGGACAAGGTGTTTCGATAAACGTTTTTTGGAGGGAAATCAAATGAAAACAATCTTTACAAGCTTTGAAGAAGCTGTAAGCGGTATCAAAGATGGAATGACCTTGATGGTGGGGGGATTCGGGCTCGTAGGAATTCCGGAAAACTTGATCATCGGTCTGCGTCAGTCGAATGTAAAAGACTTAACGGTGATATCGAATAATTGTGGTGTAGATGATTGGGGACTTGGACTTTTGTTGCAAAATAAACAAATCAAAAAAATGATTTCCTCTTATGTGGGAGAAAATAAGGAATTTGAAAGACAGGTCTTAAGTGGGGAATTAGAGGTGCAGCTTGTTCCACAAGGTTCATTAGCAGAGAAAATAAGAGCTGGTGGAGCGGGGATTCCTGCCTTTTACACGCCAGCTGGGGTAGGAACACCAATTGCTAAAGGACGTGAAACGAGGGAGTTTAATGGTAAAGAATATTTACTTGAAGAAGGATTGACAGCTGATTTTAGTTTGGTTAAAGCATGGAAAGCGGATAAAATGGGGAATTTAGTCTATCGAAAAACGGCACAAAACTTCAATCCGATTATGGCTGCTGCTGGAAAATATACAATTGCAGAGGTAGAGGAAATCGTTGAGGTGGGGGAACTCGACCCTAACGCCATTCACACGCCGAGTATTTATGTTCAAGGTCTTATTGTCGGAAAGCATGAAAAACGAATCGAACGTTTAACTGTCAAAAATTAAAGGGGGGAGTATGATGTCTACGAATCTGAGAGTAAAAATTGCACAAAGGGCTGAGAAGGAAATTCTGGACGGACATTACGTGAATTTAGGAATTGGTATGCCTACGATGGTAGCGAACTATATTTCCGAAAATAAACGTGTTGTTTTACAATCGGAAAATGGATTATTGGGAATAGGACCATATCCTTCAAAGGAAGAGGTTGACCCAGATCTGATTAATGCTGGAAAAGAAACGGTTACAGCAAGAGCTGGTGCTAGCTTTTTTAGTAGCGCTGAATCCTTTGCGATGATTCGGGGCGGTCATATTGACATTGCCATTTTAGGTGGTATGGAAGTGGCTGAAAATGGGGATTTAGCCAATTGGATGATCCCTGGAAAGATGATTAAAGGCATGGGCGGCGCAATGGATTTGGTGCATGGTGCAAAAAAGACCATTGTTATCATGGAGCATGTAAATAAGCAAGGCCAGCCCAAAATATTAAAAACGTGTAGTTTACCACTCACAGGACAAAACGTGGTGGACCGTATTATCACAGATCGAGCTGTAGTTGATGTAACAGAGACTGGTTTGAAATTAGTCGAGGTTGCAAAGGGATATAGTGTTCAAGATGTGGTTGAATCTACTGAAGCCGAATTGATTGTTTCCGATGATCTAAAGCTTGAATCCTATTAAATCTAACTGGATACTGAATGGACTTTTTATCCTCAAAACAATGAAATCTATGTGTTTTGGGGTTTTTATGACTCTTTAGGTAATCGATGCAACAAATCATTGGAGAGATTATTTTTATTTGAGATAATCAAAACCTGTGAAATTTTACTCATGGTAAAATTTCACAGGCTAATTCATGTCAATGAGGCTACGTAAACTAAATAAACATTCCAGCAATTGATGCGCTTAATAAGGATGCAAGCATCCCAGCAGCTACTGCTCGTAATCCCATTCTTGCAATATCGGAACGTCGAGTTGGCGCGAGACTACCTAATCCACCAAGCAAAATAGCCATAGAACTAAAATTTGCGAATCCACATAATGCAAAACTAACCACTATGACTGTTTTAGCGGAGAGTTGGTCAATTTGTGGTGCAAAAGATGAATAAGCAACAAATTCATTTAAGACAAGTTTTTGACCAATGAAACTTCCAGCTGTGATCGCCTCTGACCACGGTACACCTACAGCAAATGCTATTGGTGAAAAAATGATTCCCAAAATACTTTCAAGACTTAATGCGTTATATCCAAAAATGCCTCCAAGACCACTTAAGATTCCATTTATTAAAGCAATTAGGGCAATGAAAGCTAGTAGCATTGCGCCAACATTTAACGCAAGTTGTAAGCCATCACTCGCTCCTCGTGCTGCTGCATCTATCACATTGACGGAATCAGAGTCTTTTTCCATTTTATATTCTTTAATATGAGTATCCTCAGTTTCGGGTAGGATAATCTTTGCTAAAATAAGTCCAGCTGGCGCAGCCATAAAGCTTGCAGCTAAAAGGTATTCTAAGGGTACACCTAATAAGGCATAACCTACAAGCACTGATCCCGCAACAGAAGCAAGACCGCCTGTCATGACGGCAAACAGTTCCGAGTTCGTCATTTTTTCTAAATACGGACGGATGACGAGAGGTGCTTCTGTTTGGCCAACAAAGATATTAGCTGCAGCAGACATTGATTCAGTAATGGAAGTTCCTAATAGCTTTGATAGGCCTCCTCCAATAATTTTAATAAACCATTGCATAACCCCAAGATAATATAAAACGGAGATCAATGATGAAAAGAAAATGATAATGGTTAAAACGTGAAATGCAAAAATAACACCAAATTCATCTGAATTAGACAGGGAGCCAAATAGAAATGAGATACCTTCATTAGCGAAATTAACAATATCCTGCACTCTCATTGTAAGCCAATTAAGTCCAGCTCTTCCTGCCTCCCATTTTAAAACAATAAAGGCAAAGCTCAATTGAATTAGTAATCCCAGTAGGATTGTACGTGGGTTTATTTTACGACGATTGTTTGAAAATAGAAAGCCTATCCCAAGAACAACCAATATTCCGAATATCCCCCAAATGATGTTCATAAAATCACCTCTAGAGGTAGATTTATCATATTTAGACAAGAATATACGAAAAAAAGTTTGTAATAGGACAGGCTTAATCTTTAGTGAATGACTGCTTCTTCATTATATGGTTGGTCAAAGCCTGCATATCCAGGTATGGACCATATTCCGATTTCTGCTCGTTTTGCTTCTTCCATTGCAGAGATATATTCATCAAGGTATTTTTGATCTTCGTAAATATAACGAACGGTGAGTAGGCCTTCTTTTAGCATCATTTCTTGGATGCTCTCTCCATTTGGTAGAAATGCGTAGACAAGTAAACGATCATATCTATCGCGGCTATTGCCTTTGCCTAATTCGAGAACAATTTCCTTGCCTTCAATTAGATTATTTAAATAATCACGGGCTTCTTCGGCATATGGCATCGGTCCACCTTTTATTTCACTAGAGTCCACGAGTAAAAATCGCAGCGACTCTTTTTTTCCGTTAACAATAGCTCTACATGTATCTCCGTCATAACATGTTTCAATTTGAGCTGATACAACTTTATCTTCATTAACTTTGTCAGGTAATTTTGTTAGGACGTCCGATACATTTTCAATTTCTTCAGCGATTTCTATGACATTATTAACTGAATCACTTATGTCTTTTAGCTCCTGAGAATCAACACTTTCGCCTATTTGTCCAGCCTTTTCTGTTAGTTTTTGAAAATCTTTTAGATTATTAGAATTTGCACAAGCTGATAGACATGTTATACATAACAATAGGATTGATGTTTTTACTATACTTTTCATGTTATCTCCCTTTACAACCTTTACTATGTTACTAATTAATCATATGAAAAATCCCGATAAATTCAAGTATTGAGTTGAAAAAGAATCTCCCGAGAATAATTGGAAGATATATGAAAAATACATATTTCAATTCACGATCAAAATGGTAAAATATTCTACATGTACAATAGGCAAGGATTGAGTTCTTTGACAACATTGGAGGAAAATGATGATTGAAATAATGGATAAGTTACAAGTCTTTTTACCAGTTAAAGCAATTGCGAAAAAGTCTGAGTTTGATGATGGAGGCTATGAGATAGTTGATGCAAGAACGAATGTGGAAATTGGAGGTTATTCCATTAACGAAAATGGAGAACTTATTGGATTTTCATTATTTGAAGAACCATCTGCAGGCAAACTTGCGAAGGAAGAAATCGCAGCGATTGCGCAAAAATTTGTGGACACCTTCTATCCGGGTCAAACGGAATATGAGCTTTCTGGAATCCTTGATTTGGATAATCCCTACATGATTACTTATGAAAAACGAGATCAGAAATACGGAATCTTTATCCATAGTACTGGACTTACAGTATCTGTATCGACATCCGGAGAAATTACGAGTTTTTATTGTGATGAGGAAGATTACGAGATTCGTTATTCTGATATTGTTGTTTCAGAAAAAGAGGCTTTAGAGAAATATATTGAGGCACTTGATTTTGAGTTGAACATTCAAAAGTTTGATCGTGATGTTTACGAGAATGGTGATAATCAATACCATCTTGCCTACAGTGTGATCGAGCATACGATGGAGATTCCTGTTGATGGCTCTGAAATCTCGAGTATACGAGAAGGGTTTGAATTGGATTCACCGATTGAAAAAATCGAGGTTCCTAATGATAGCATATATGAGTTAATCGGTATAACCAATGCATATCAGCTCTTAGGCAAACAAGTTAAAGAGGGTTACCGAGTGGAAATATGGTCTATGCATGATGAGGTAGAAGAGTATACATTCGACATGGATGAAATTGATGATCATGTTATCAAGCTTTGTTTTGATGAAAAATCGAATAGGCTTCTTCAGGTCGTAAGTGGTGAGGAATCTGCAAATGAAGGAGTAAAAGTCGAGTTAGCAAGTGCGAAGGAACGGGCATTGGAAATGATGTTTACGTTATTTCCTGATACACATGAAAGGTATCGATTAGAGGTATTTGAAGACGAGAATGGAGAATTTGATGAGGAGATGGAAGACACAGAGGAAGAGGATTTCGGAGACGAGGAATTCACTAATGATATATGTGACGAGGATGAACTCGAGGATGATTGGAGCGAGGAGTTAATAGAACATGAAGATACCTATACCTTTTATTTTCATCTCCACCATAATGGGGTCCGAGTAGATGGGCATGTATCATTTATTTCTGTAGGGAAGTATACTGAGAAAATCAAGCATGTTCAATTGGATATTCCAGATGAGGCCCTCTATAAAAAGCTACCAACATCACCCGTGATCTCGAGAACGGAAGCGAAGGAAATTTATAAAAAACATCTGAAAATGGAACGTATGTTCATCCGAGAGTATAATGATGATGGAAAGTCTATATATACACTCGCATATGTCCCAGATTTTCCTACTACCGTTGGCCATGTACGTGCAATTGACGCGGTTACTGGAAAAGCAATGTATGTAGACGTAGGAGATGCGACATTCTTTAATTAATGAAAATGGTTAGAAAACATCGCATTATTCCTAGCCTCTGACGAAGCAAGTTTCATTAACGGTACAGTTATAACAGGAGATGCTGGGTGGACGGCCTATTAGATAAGAAAAAAAGCTTGGGTGTGACGTTCCCCCAAGCTTTTTTCTTATTTATTTGTTCATCCTGCCACGATGAAAATACTAGACTCCATGAACATGTAAGTAAGCCTTAAAAGTTTTTCCATCGGATCGACCCTTCTCCAGTGTGAGGGTGACCTTTCGTTTGGATTTTAAAGTATTCATGTTCTAATTCGCACAGTGATAGTTCAAAGAGATGTTTTCCATTTTTTTTATAATGATTGGACTCAATCAACTTCCGAATCATTTCATTTTTGCGTTTTTCAACCGTTTCTTTTAATAAGGCCATAATAATACCTCTCCTTTCGTAATTGGCAAATGATAAACCATAGATAAGATAAGAAGAGGTTTTTTTTATTTGATCTTAACCTCACTTATCTTTCAAGCATGTTAGCTTGCAGGATTTAGCACAGTATTCTAAGAATCTGTTGCTGAGGTTTCACAGGGCCAGTCCCTCCACCTCTCTTGATAAGTTTATAATTTACTTATAGTATAATCATATTATTCCGATATGTCTACTTTAATTTGTGTTTTTTTCAATTAAATGTAAAATCATTGTAACAATTTTGATTGTCCTATTGGATTGCAATGAAAAAATACCAATGATTATACCGTAGGGGAGTCTCAAAGAATAAAGAAGAGACAAGTCTCTCGAAACCGAATTGGTTTGACGGACTTGTCTCTTTTTCACTTACTTAATCTTTAGTTGATTTCCAGATCTTAGTTTTCTCCGACAACTGTGAATCTTGAGTTGATATGTTTTGGGTTTTCGATTTCGTCAACGACTGCAATAGCGAAGTCGGCGTAACTGATATAGCTTTCACCCTTTGAGTTCACAAGTAGGTTATCCCCTCCAGCCACATAACTCCCAGTTCTATTTCCTTCTGGATCGAAAACAGCGGAAGGACTGATGAATGTCCATGTGATATCAGATGTTTCTTGTAATTCTTTAAAGTTTCGTGCTTGACCTTTTGCTGTCGGCTTAACGAAATCTGGAAATTCTGGCGTATCGATAAGTTGAACGGTTTTTGCCTCATCCACATAAAGACTACCTGCGCCACCAACCACGATGATTCTTGTATTTGTTCCTTTCACCGCTTCAATTAAGGCGTGGCCCGCATCAACATGTGCTTGTTCTTCTCCAAGGGGGGCACCAAAAGCATTTACCACAACATCGAGATACTCAATATCGGTTGTTTTTAAATCTAAAATATTTTTTTCAATTACTGCCACTTGTTTGTTTTGTATTTTAGAAGCATCACGAACAATTGCTGTAACGTCATGTCCTCTTTCAAGAGCTTCTTTCAATATCAGACTTCCTGCTTTCCCACTTGCACCAATGATTCCAACTTTCATGATAGATAACCTCCGATATGATTTAACTTGTAATTTATCTTGTTACATGTAATGATTATAGTTACAGGTTATGTTAAATGTCAACACTTTTACCTTTTAAGGTATAATAGGGAATGTACAAATATGTATCGAATGAAAGAAGGGGGACAAACAATGTCCATCAGTAGTCGATTTTCTGTTGGAATTCATATTCTATCCCTTATTCACATGAATGATGAAGGCGAGAGTTCTTCAAGCTTTCTAGCCTCAAGCGTGAACACGAATCCAGTGGTGATTAGAAAAATAATGGGAATGTTAAAAAAAGCGAACCTTATTGAGGTAAATCCAGGTGTTGCGGGTGCAAAGCTAGTAAAGAGCCCATCAGAAATTACGATGTTAGATGTTTATAAAGCAGTCGATGTCGTACGTGCTGGTGAGCTTTTTAGTGTGCATGACAATCCAAATCCATCTTGTCTTGTTGGAAAAAATATTCAAAATGCCATAGAACCTCTATTTGCACAAGCACAATTTGCAATGGAAAAAGTTCTAGCAAACGTAACTCTAGAGGATATCATAGATGGAATGAATCTTAATGGGACGTAAAGGTAGGGTATCAAGAGAAAGTGGTTCATGTTGATACTATATAAAAAACTGGACTTCCATTATTTTGGAAGTCCAGAAAATGTACTCCGCCATGATGTGTAAGCACACTTCTTGGTTTTTATTTGAATGTAAAGGGCATAAAAAAATACTAAAGTTCAATCTTCATATCTGCTTGGTTATACTCCATTATCTCTACTTTCTCCATTATTTTTATATTCTGCGGTACATCATTTATGAGTTGTTCATAACTGCTTTGCAACTCTTTTTCAAACAACACACCCGATTTATCTATTTTTAAGTCTAGTTTGAAATTTTTGTAGGTGATATTTTCAAAGTTGGATAAAGCAGTTTCAAAAGTACTAATTACGTGAGGACCAGCATCTGCTTCTTTCGCCTTGTCCAACTGTTCGTTTATTATGGAAATATTGTTCTGCTTAAGGGTTGATAAGAATGAATCATTATAAATAATTGTATAACTCATTCCATCGCTTTCCTCTATTTTCTCAACTTTTTCAATCTGTTTCTCATTCAATTCCAGATTCATTAAGGATTCCAGATAATCAGGGTATCCAGCTGCATCGTCATTTACGATTTGCCACTCCAGTTCTTCAGTTAATGGTTTATTCTCATTATCAATAAACTGATAATCCTCATTTATTAGTCCAAAACGCTGATATTGCTTTCTATCCTTTTGAATAATAGCTGTAAGAGTTACATCTTCTCCTTCGCCAAGCACTAGATCTGTTTGCCAATCAATATAATCACCATTAACAACGAAGATTCCATTCGTTATTTGAGTTGTATTTTCTTCGTTTTCATTTTCTACAACATATGTATAAGAGAATCTTCCATTTTCTAATTGTGTTGTTTTATTACGTGCATCATTAACGTTTGATAAGTGTTCTTGAACATCATTAGTTGAACAAGCAGTTACGATAAACAATAAAACAATAAATATACGTAGAATTCCATTTTTAAATGTCAAAATGCCCCCTCCAGTTTGTGCACTATTCTAATTAGTCTATCTATTTACGGATAAATAGTAAAATAGTTTCACATATTGAACTAATCTGTAGTTGAATAAACATACCTAAATACTAATCGTTCTATCATGGAGTGTTTTCTTTACACTTTCTTTATACTTTTCTAGTCTATTTATTTATACATACTACCTATACTAAGCTTATCAACACCTGAAAGGATGACAGTTATGTCTGATACAATTCTTAAAGCAACGAACGTTTCGAAAATATATGGAAAACACAGGGCACTTGATAAAGTATCAATTGAAATAAAACGAGGGATGATTTACGGATTGATTGGTGAAAATGGCGCAGGTAAATCAACATTCATGCGGACGGTAATGGGATTAATTACGATTGATGAGGGATCGATTGAACTGTTCGGAGAAACAGGGACGAAAGGGTTACAACGTGCACGTCGTAAAATGGGGCAATCCATTGAAACACCAGCGCTTTACCCTGAATTAACAGCTCGAGATAATCTACGAGTTCAAGCAGCAAATGGTGGAGTAAGTGACCGAGAAATTGACGATTTGCTTCAATTAATGAACATTAGTAACACGGGTAAGAAGAAAGCAAAAAACTTTTCACTAGGAATGCGTCAACGTTTAGCGATTGCCTCAACCTTGATTACTAACCCTGAATTTTTAATTTTAGACGAACCGACAAACGGACTAGATCCATCTGGAATTGTCGAGATGCGAGAGATTATTCAACGATTGGTAACAGAACGTGGAATCACCGTACTGTTATCAAGCCACTTACTTGATGAGCTCTCCCAACTCGCGACACATTACGGCATTTTACATGAAGGAAAACTTATTCGTGAATTTTCAAAAGAAGAGCTAGCACGAGAAACACGCAGGTACATTGAACTAGAAACAACAGAGGTTGAACATGCAATCGTAGTACTCGATGAATTAGGAATCAAAGATTATCAAGTCGTGAATGGAACGGAAATTAATATCTATGAACGACTGGATGATGTTGCTGCAATCAATCGTTCACTAGTCTTAGCCAAGGTGAATGTTTCTCGAATTGGCACAACTAGACAAAAACTGGAAGACTATTTTTTACAATTAACAGGGGGAACCACGAATGCTTAATCTTTTAACAGCCGAGAGAATCAAATTAATCCGAAGTCGAAGACTGTGGATCGTTCTTAGCATCTTATTTATACTTCCTATTTACCAAGTTGTGAATAGCGTAATTTCCGTGAATTACGGGGCAGAATTAGTTCAAGCCAAAGACACAGTTATCAATGGAGCAACGGGTATATTAATGATGGAGAAGAATGGATTTACCATTTTATTTATTATAAGTGCCTTTATCAGTTTTTTTATTGGAGAAGAATTTCAAAATGGAACCATTCGAAATGCATTGTCACTAGGACGCAGCCGTACTCATTACTATCTGTCAAAATTTATGATTGCGGCACTACTTACTCTCATTGGTGTAATGATCCTAACAGCGCTAGGTATGATAAGTTTCACAGTAGCATTTGGGTTTGGTGGAGTTGCGGAAATTGATCATTATTATAGCTATGCGATAAAGACGTTTTGTACACTTTATTTACTTATCTTAGCAAACGTATCTATTTATATGATGAATAGTTTCTTAACAAAAAACAGTGGTATATCAATGGTTTGGAGTTTTCTATATACAGTTGCGACAGCATTTTTACCTACTATGTTTTTACAAACAGAACATTTTAAGCATCTCACATTCTGGTTTACGGAAACTTTCTTGAATTATTCAGATTTCGCAAGCCCAGTAGATATAGCAAGATATCCGGAGATGGCATTAGTAAGTCTTATTACAATCGTGTTATCATCAATTATAGGAATCTTTTTATTTAATCGAACAGATATTAAGTAGGTAGGATAGCTATGACAACCATTTTAATCATTGA
Organism: Bacillus nitroreducens; assembly: GCF_964021195.1. Lineage (NCBI taxonomy): Bacteria > Bacillati > Bacillota > Bacilli > Caryophanales > Bacillaceae > Bacillus > Bacillus nitroreducens. The sequence continues at coordinate 2,878,971 of NZ_CAXHYI020000003.1, forward strand.
AGACGATATGGCGATACATTCACTTATTAAAGATACATTGGAGCTCAATCAATATCAAACTCTCAGTGCATACTCAGGGACGGAAGGGAAATTGCTGTTTGAACAAAATCAAGTAGATGTGGTTCTTTTAGATTTGATGCTTCCCGGGATGAATGGAGAAGAATTTCTTCAGGTAATTAGAAAACACTCTTTCGTACCTGTAATTGTCATTTCTGCAAAAAATGACCAAGAGTCAAAATTAGACCTGTTGACGAATGGGGCAGATGATTATATCATCAAACCTTTTGATGTAAAGGAATTACTAGCACGTATTCATATTCAATTACGGCATGCTGAGAAAGCCTCAATTAGTCAGATGAAAGAAATTCACTATAAAAATATCAACCTCAATCTGGACACACGTGAAGTAAAAGTCAACGACAAGCACCTTCATCTTACTGGACGTGAATATGCGATTCTTCTACTTTTTCTAGAGAATCCACAAAAAGTGTTTAGTCGCGCTAATATTTATGAAAGTGTTTGGCAGGAACCGTTTTTTGATAGTGATAAAACGATAAACATGCATATCAGTAATTTACGAAATAAACTCAACCATGAAGACACAAACTACATTAAAACAGTATGGGGTATTGGGTTCAAATTCGATTAGATAATGGAAAGGAGCGTGAATGGGATGTGGGGATGGATTTTTGTCTTACTATCATTTGCGCTTCTTTTTTATCTTTCTTTTTTAAAAAGGGAACTGCAAAAACTTAAAAATGAGGTCAAACACCTTCCAACAAATGCGAGCTTTGGAAGTAGGCTTTCTCTTGATTTCCGTGAGCAGACATTATTGGAGTTTGTCGATGAGTTGAATCAAATGATTGATGTCTTTGAGGAAAAAAATCATCGAGCAAAGCAAATGGAAGAAAATGTGAAACTATCAATCGCTGGGCTTTCTCATGATTTACGAACACCACTTACGTCGATCAATGGCTATGTTCAACTTTTACAAACGACGACGGATGAAGCTAAACGATTACACTATCTAAAGATTATCGAGCACTCCGTCAAACGACTAATCGAAATGACGGATCACTTTTATGATCTCGCAAGGATTGAAACGAATCAGCGTAAAATGGCATTAACATCGATTTCTCTTTCTAACCTAGTAGAAGAAATCTTTTTGTCTTTTTATGAACAATTTGAGAAAAAAAAGATTGAACTACATTTTCCTGAACAAAAGAATGATCGACAAGTTATTGCTGATAAATTAATGCTTACACGTGTGATTCAAAATATTGCGCAAAATACGTTACGATATGCGGAAAGTCAGGCGATCATCAATTATAAAAATGAGGACAATCATCTCCTTTTTAACATTAAGAATGACATTAAACGAGATAGTCAGGTTTCGGTTGAAAAGGTATTTATGCGTTTTTATACAGAAGACGCTAGTCGATCAAATACAGAAGCAAGTGGATTAGGGCTCTACTTGTCTAAGAAGCTTGTTGAAAAAATGGATGGAGAAATGAAGGCTGAGTTAAATGGAAGCTGGTTTATCCTTACCATTCAACTTCCAATCAGGGATCTAGGCTCTTTATCTTAGTGGAGAATCGGTTCTCGGTGTCTTATTTGAGTTGTCTGAAAATTTATTTTGTTAAGTTTATCACAAGTATGATAGAATCATACTATCATTCTACGAAATAGAATCGAAATTTGAATAGTAGGGGCATAAGCGGTGGGATAAGAAAAACACAGAATCCTACCAACAACCTAGAGGAGATTACTTGTGATGAATGAAGAATTTCTTTATATTGTGATAATTATTGCGCTTGGTTATATCTTGAAACGAATACATATATTGCAGGAGAAGGATGGAGAAGTCATTGCTAAACTCATTTTTAAACTAACACTTCCTGCTTTGGTACTTGTCACATTCGATTCTGTTGAAATCCAAACAAACCTTATTCTCATTCCAGTTATTGTAGTCATTTATGGAATTTTTACTTCAATACTAGGTTTACTTATTTTTAAAAACGAAGAGAGAGAACTCAAAGGCACGTTCTTAATGATGTCTTCTGGATTTAGTGTTGGATTGTTCGCATTTCCTCTCGTTTTTGCTTTATGGGGAATTGATGGGTTAACGTATTTTAGTATGTTTGATGTTGGAACATCGCTACTAGTTTTCGGGATTGCCTATATACTAGGAAGTTATTTCTCAAAAGAAGGGCTTAGCTTAAAACCCATTGAAATTGTAAAAAGACTTGTGCAATCCATTCCATTGATGACGTATTTGGTTGCTACTATCTTAAATTTAACTCATATCAAATTGCCATCCATGGTCATTGATGTAGCGAGTACGATTTCAGCAGCTAATATCCCCTTGAGTTTGCTCCTTTTAGGACTGTATTTAAATTTTAAAGTGGAAAAGCAATTTGTGAAGCCGATGTTGAAATTCTTATCGTTTCGCTATGGGATTGGACTGACGGTTGGGATTACATTATTCATGATACTTCCGTATGATGACATGTTTCGATACACGATCTTAATTGGTTTAATTCTTCCAGTTGCATCCTCACCGATTCCTTTTGCGATTGAATTTAAATACAGTAACGAGAGCATTCGGTTAATTGCAACGGTCACCAACATCACCATCCTAGTGGGTCTGGTTGTATTGGCTGTCATTGGGAATTTCATATAAAAAAGTGATCCAATTTTGGACCACTTTTTTATATGAAAGGGCTAGGTTTCTAGCCCTATTTTTGTTCTCGTCTTTTCATGTCAAACATACCGGTTGAAATTTCATTTAGTTTATTAAGGAAACGGTTAAAGCCAAAACCGACAAAAAAAGCAACACTAACTTGAGCAAATGGACCATCAATATTATCGGCGAAATCAATCATTAAGATGCCGCTTTGAATTAACGTGACAGCAATGACAGCTGTTCCTGTTGCAAACAGTGGGAAGAAGATATACATAATCCAATGCCGGGGTTCGATAAATTGATCGTTCATATAATGGGAACAAAACATATACAGATGCCTTAGCGATCCACCAATCGCACCAGCAAAGAAATAATATAAGAAAGATTTAATATTTGATTGTAGGTGGAGGGCTTCATCAAGTGTGCCAACCCACAATACGCCTATTGCAAAGAAACTTCCGAAAAATAAGAAGGATAGATAGATTAATATTAAGACTTTTACCCATCGTTTCAAGTGATCACCCCATTTGTATAGTGTATGGGGAGATTGAAAAATGGTGCGTATTTGGGGAGGGGATGTGTGTGTCTCAGATAGTAAGTATTAGTTAGATTACTAGGACGGGACATAGATATAACTGGTTTCTCTGTTTTTAAATTTTGGAATATTTATAATAGTTAGTGTATAGTATATGGTGATTCTGTTTAGATGTGGGGGTGTTTGGTTTGAATACAGGAAAAATAGCAAAGCAGCTAAATCAACTTATTTTTTCGATTCTATTGTCAGGATATAAACGATGTAAACCTGATTGGTATAAACCTTTTCGTGAGCAACGGCACCATTCTCTTTGGTTAATTACGAAGGGAAGTGGAGAAGTAACGATAGATGGAACGAAGTACAAGTTGAATCCTGGAAAACTCGTCATTTATAAGCCAGGCATGATTTGTGAAAAAAAGACCTCATCATCCAATCCACTTGAGTTTTATTTTGTTCGATTTACCTATGCAGTCGCATATGAGGAAAAAACAACCTGGCATTTTGAACCGCCAGAAACAACCTCCTTTCCGTTACAAGGTGTGTTTTCGATTTCAAATAGTGGCAACATGATTCATGAATTAGACCACATCCATCAACTTTCTAAACGGAGAGGCCCAACAGTCGCGATGCGTCGGAAATTGCATTTTCAAGAATTATTACTGATGATTGTTCAAGAATTTCGTTCGCAAAAGATTGCTGGAAACTCTACCATGGCAATTGATACAACCATTGATTATATGGTTACGAACTACCATATACATATGACCTTAACAGATTTAGCTCAAATGGCTGGATTAAGCACGAGTCACTATGCTCGTCTTTTCAAAGAATATGTGGGCTACAGCCCGATTGATTATTTAACTCATGTTCGTATTGATCGCGCAAAAGAATTATTAGCAATTTCGGATTTTCGAATTAAGGAAATTAGCCAAAGTGTTGGGTATCAGGACGAGCTATACTTTAGTCGGATTTTCAAGAGAATTGTAGGTGTATCACCGACTCAATTTAGTGATAACCATAAGACGAGCAAAATAAAAAAATGACTACCTGAATAGGGGTAGTCATGAAAATATCCTTACTGATACAGTCTCTTTTTTTGCTTTTTAGGAACTTGTTGTTTGTTCTGAGTTGTGCATAATCGATAATAGACTCCTCTTTGTTGGACAAGGCTAGTGTGGTCACCCATTTCAACAATTTTCCCCTTGTCTAACACAATAATTTTATCTGCATGTTGAATGGTCGAGAGGCGATGCGCAATGATAATTGTCGTTCTGTTTTTCGAGATTTTCTTCAGCGTATCCTGTACCACGATTTCAGTCTCTGTATCAATATTTGCTGTTGCTTCATCCAAAATGAGGATGTCAGGATTTGTAATCATCGCTCGTAAGAAAGATAGAAGTTGTCTTTGGCCAGTTGAAAGAACCGTTCCTTGCTCACCTAATAATGTTTCATATTGATTTGGTAAGTTTTTAAAAAAGGGATCAATCCCAACAGACTTCGCTGCTTGAATCATGTCATCCTTGCTTATCGTTGTATTGTTAAGGCGAATATTATCAAAAACCGTACCTGAGAATACAAAACTATCCTGTTGAATAATTCCTACATGCTTTCGTAGTTCCTTTATTCCCACATCTTTAATCGATACACCATCTAATGTTATACTGCCATGCTGAATATCGTAAAAACGATTGATTAATTGAATGATTGAACTCTTTCCTGCTCCCGTTGCCCCAACAATCCCGACCGTTTCTCCTGGAGAAATTGAGAAGCTGACATTCTTTAACACCCATTCCTTTTCCTGATAAGCAAACCACACATTTTTGAATATAATTTGACCATTCACCTTGTTTGGGAGTTTCATAGGTTCTGACATATTCACAATCGTTGGTTTTGTCTCAAGTGTTTCAAAGATACGTTCCGCAGAGGCAAGGGCAGCTTGTATTTGATTGAATCGATCGGCAAGCCCCCGTAATGGCTCGAAAAATTGCCTCACATAATGTGTAAATGCATAGACAATCCCAAACGTTAATGCTCCATCTAAAACATGTCGCCCCCCATACCAAATGAGTAGAGCCATCGAGATATTTCCGAAAAAGCCAATGGAAGGATTGAAAATGGAGCTTAGAACAGTTTGGCGCATTCCCGCCCGATAATGTTCTTGATTCAATTCATTAAATTGTTCTAATTGCTTCTTTTCCCTAACAAAGATTTGAATGACATTCATACCTGATAAGTTTTCGGCTAGGTACGCGTTTAATTTACTTAAAACAAAGCGAAGATAACGCTGTGCATTTCGTAAGACCTTTTGTAAATAGATCGTCAGTAGTGCAATGAAAGGGATGACCGTAAAACTAATCAAGGTCAGTTTGACGCTCATTTGTAACATAATCACGATAATTCCTATCAGCATCAGCACTTCACGAATTAAATTGACGATGACTTGTGAATACAATTGATTCAATGCTTCCACATCATGCGTTATCCTTGTGACCAGACGTCCAATCGGATTTTTATCGTAAAATGAAATTTGCATGTTCGAAAAATGATTCATCATGGCCTCACGAATATCGTAAATGACGGATTGGCCAGTATATTGTAATGTATTATTTTGAAAGTACGTAATCACAGAAGACGATATAATCAGTATAAAATAGAGGACCCCAAGCCAAATCATTCCCGTATAATCTTGACTTCGAAACAAAGCTTGCTCATTTTCTTGTAATAAGATCGCAGGATACACATTTCCATCGATGGATATTTGTTGATTAGAAATGTGAACATCATTTAAATTTTGTAATCCGCTATTCCATCCTTGGACAAGGTAATTTGATCCTTCAATCGAGACAATCCTTGCTTTTTGGACAGTAGTAGGTAATTCATGATCTCCGTTGATTATTCGAAAATAAGTATGATGATTAAACGTGGTAATTTCTTTTACTTTTACATCATGCGTTTCCAGTTCTTGTAATACCAATTCCTTTTCGGATGAATCAACATAAATCATCGGAGCATGAATCCCATTGATATGACTGTCGATCGCAACTTTTATGATATAGGGCTGAGCTAGACTAGCGATTACAATGAACGTTGTTAAAAGGAGCGAAAATAAAATTAGTTTCCAATATGGTTTTGCAAAGGCGAGTAAGTTCTTTAATAGTTGTTTGTCACTGTATTTTTTTCGTTTTTGGTGGTTTTCATCATTAGTATGAATGGTCAATCCCTCCTTTTTATCGCAAGTTTTTTTCCTTTGTATGGAGGGGGAAATATACTAAGCCCAGTTGTTTGCTGTACATACATTTTTTTGTAAAGTCCATCCTTTTCAATAAGGGTCTGGTGTGTACCATGTTCAATGATTCTTCCATTGTCAAGGACGATGATTTGATCGGCATGCTGAATCGTTGATATCCTGTGACTAATAAGGATGGTGGTACTTCTTTTCAGCTTCGTTTTAAGTGTGTGCAGGATGTTCTTTTCCGTTTTTGAATCGACAGCAGAGAGGCTGTCATCAAAAATCATGATAGGTGCTTCTTTGATTAAAGCACGTGCGATACTAACTCGTTGACGTTGCCCTCCTGATAGAGACAAACCCCGTTCACCTAGTGAGGTGTCAAACTTCTTGGGTAATTCGATAATATCCTGATAGACATGGGCTTGTACGGCAGCCTGTTCGACTTGCTTGTCATCATATCCCTTTGGATCAAATCCAATATTTTCTTTGATGGTGGTGGAAAATAAAAAATGATCTTGTGGTACGTACCCAATCGATTGTCGTAATGTTTTAAGCGGGATATCCCGAATGTCTAATTGATCAATAAAGATGGTATTTCGTGGTGGATTATAGATTCGTAGAAGTAGATTAACAAGTGTCGATTTTCCACTCCCAATTTTTCCAACAATAGCTAATGTCGAGCCTTTTGGTATATGTAAATCAATATTGGAAAGTGCCTTGTCGGCTTTGTTTTGGTAAGAATAAGACAGTCCTTTGATCGTAATATCACCCTGTAAAAATGGGATGTTCACGACACCCTTCTCATCTTGTATGGTTGGCTTAGTTGAAAGTACCTCTCGGACTCGTATATCAGCCGCTGTTCCTTGTTGTAGTAAATTAATTACTTTTCCTAAGTTCTCAATCGGACCAATTAGAAGTGACAAATATGTGTTAAAAGCAACAAATTCTCCAAGTGAAATGGTATTTTGCATGACTAAAATCGAACCAAAAACAATCGAAATGAGATAACTTAAGCCGATAATTCCTGAACTTAGCGAGGTGAAAAGGGAGTTTGATCGGATGAGTTGCTGGTTTGCTTGGATATTTTGTTGATTGTCTTTTTCAAATCTTTTTAGTTCAGGTTGTTCTTGAACATAGGTTTTGATTATTCTGATTCCAGCGCAAAACTCCTGTACACGACTCGTGAGTGCCCCAATCATTTCTTGTACGTGATTGGACTGCATTCTAATTTTGATCCGAAACCGATAGGCCAAATAGGAAAGGCCTGGGAGGGGAAGAAGTACTAGCAATGTTAAGTAAAAATCGATTGTCGTTGCCATCATCAAAACAGTGACACTTATAAGTACGACAGCCTCTAATGCTTGGAAAATACCTTGCATACAAACTTGTCGAAGCACACTCACATCATTGACTGCATGTGCCATTAAGTTTCCGATTCGTTGGTTTTGGTAATACTCAGCTTGGAGGGTTTCCCAATGCGAAAAAAGACGTTCGCGAATATTTCGTTCTAATAATCTAGATAGCTGAAATAGATAGATTCTTCCAGTGGACCTGAAGGCAAATACTCCTAGTCCTACGACCACGATCCAAAAAGCAATCCGTAACAAATCCTTACTGTTCGTCGTATAGCTTTGTAATCCGTCAGTGAAAATTTCAAGCAACATTGGAATGACAAGCTGAAGTACGAGTGAAATCGTTAATAACATTGAACCGATCATGTATCTCCATTTATTTTGTAATAAATGGTTTCGAATAATTGATCTTTTCACACCCATCACCTTCTACTAAATGTCGTAAAGTAAGAGTACCTTATAATGATAAAATGGAACATGGATTTCCATATCAATTTTCATGGATTATTTTGCTATGGAACATGCCTGATGTTCTGTGCAGGTTGTAAGGACACGTTCCTTGTCGTATTTGGGATGATGGGGTTGTACCCTCTGTTCCATTTGTATAAAGAACTGTACAAAATGTGTAACATTTTAGGTTTTGATACGTAAAGAAAGGGGTAGGATTTTGATAAAGGAGTTAGGTACATATGAAAAATGAAGATAATGGGTTGAAACCGTTTTTTCAATTAATTTTATCGACGAATATTCCAAAAGCAGCTCTTGCGGTTGGATTAATTGGGAGTATCATTACGACCTTCGTGGGGCTCTCGATCCCGTTATTAACGCGGGAGCTTGTGGATGGTTTTTCTGGTTTGTCCATTAATGCAACACTGATTGCAATCATTGCAGCTGTATTTATTTTACAAGCTGTGATTGATGGGGTATCAACGTATATGCTTGCCTCAGTTGGCCAACGAATTGTCGCACGATTGCGGGAAAAGATGTGGGAGAAACTTATCCGTTTACCCGTGAGTTACTTTGATAAGCAGCAAAGTGGAGAGTCTGTGAGTCGTATTGTCAATGATACTGGTATTGTGAAGGATTTAATTTCACAGCATTTCCCACAGTTTATTACAGGAGTCATTTCGATTATTGGGGCAATCATCATCTTGCTTGTCATGGACTGGAAAATGACATTACTCATGTTGATATCCGTTCCACTCACAATGGCCATCATGATGCCACTTGGAAAGAAGATGGCGAAAATATCACGTGGGCTACAGGATGAAACGGCCACCTTTTCAGGAAGTATACAACAAACGATTAGTGAAATTCGGTTAATGAAATCCTCGACAGCAGAAGGATATGAAGAGGATAAAGGAATTAAAGGTGTTCGAAAATTACTTACATTTGGATTAAAAGAAGCCAAGATTTTTGCCCTAATTGGTCCAATCATGTACACAATTGTCATGATTGTTATCGTAGTTATCATTGGCTATGGTGGAATTCGTGTAGCGAATGGGTCGATGACAACAGGATCACTCGTTGCGTTTCTGCTATATCTGTTTCAAATTATATTTCCAATTACATCGTTTGCGATGTTTTTTACGCAGCTTCAAAAGGCAAAAGGAGCCACAGAACGAATTATTGATATTATTGAGCTTCCCTTAGAAGAAGGTCAAGAGGGGCGTGATCTCGATATTTCGAATTTACCGATTCGAGTGGAGCAGGTTTCTTTTGCATATAGCGAAGAAGAGCCTGTCATTCAGGATGTATCGTTTGAAGCCAAACCAGGCCAAATGATCGCCTTTGCAGGGCCAAGTGGTGGAGGAAAAACAACGATGTTTGGCCTGCTGGAGCGTTATTATGAGCCGACATCAGGTGAAATCAAAATCGGTGACATTCCGATACGAGAGCTGTCATTGGAATCATGGAGAAGCCAAATTGGCTATGTCTCACAAGAAAGTGCGATGATGGCTGGAACAATCCGTGAAAACTTATGTTATGGATTAAAAAATGCCGAAAACATAACGGATGATCGTTTGTGGGAAGTGGCAAAAATGGCCTACGCCGATGAATTCATTCAAGGATTCTCCCATGGATTGGACACAGAAGTAGGGGAGCGAGGAGTGAAATTATCTGGAGGACAAAGACAGCGAATTGCCATTGCCAGGGCTTTTCTACGAGATCCAAAGTTACTCATGATGGACGAAGCCACCGCAAGTCTGGATAGCCAATCCGAAAGCATTGTCCAAGAAGCCTTATCACGCTTGATGGAAGGGCGTACCACCTTCGTCATCGCTCATCGATTATCAACAATCGTGGATGCGGACCAAATTATTTTTATTGAAAAAGGAAAAGTGACAGGGAAGGGAACCCATCAGGAATTGATAGAGGGACATGAGTTGTATCGAAGCTTTGCGGAGCAGCAGCTGACATAAGGGGAGAAGAGGGACAAGTATTATGCCGTCATTTGGGCATGATATTTGTCCCTTTTATCATATTATGCTGTTCGACGTCGCTCAAGTTCAATATCCATTTCTATACGTTTATGATCAAGTGTGTAAAACCACGAGGTTATTCCAATTAGAATACAAATACCTAATGGAATCCAGATGAAACTAATTTCAATATAATTTAAGGCAGATGCTGATTGTGTCGCATTAGGAACATAACCACCCATGTTCAAAAGAACACCGATGAATGCACTCGCAAGCCCCATGCTTCCCTTTACGGCAAATCCTTGGAATGCAGCAATCATCCCTGCAATGCTCCGTTTCTTTTTGTACTCTGAATAATCAATCACATCTGGTTGAATAGCAAAGGTAACACCAAAGATTCCATAAATCCCAAGGCCAGTGATGGCTAGTCCTAAAATAAGAGCAATTGCGGATGAACCACCAAAATAGATTAATAGATCGCCAACAATATAGATGACAACACTTAATAATAACACTTGTTTTTTAGGCATTTTACTCTGAAGCCAAGGTAAAACGAGTAACATCGGAAGTCCAGAGAGAATACCAAACAGTCCAACAAAGGTTAACCAGTCGGTGCGTCCTAGGTTATAAGTGAAATAGTAGATGACTGTTGTATTTCGAATCACAAATAGGCCAAAGTAGAGAAAATTCAAAATAAAAAATATGATACTTTGATCTGTTAAGCCTTTTAAATCTTGTTTAAACGAAGATTTTTGATGTTTAACAGATGGTGGAACAACCTCTTTTGTACTCATAAATGTAAAAACAAAGATAATCATCGCTGCTATGCCGTAAATAGTCATAGTTATTAAAAATCCCTTTTGTGTATCACCTTGACCAAAGAAATCGACAAGTGGTGTTGTAATGGACATAACTAATGCAGTACCTACCAAAGCGCAAATCATTCTAGTTGACACCAACCAATTTCGTTCGTGGTTATCAGTTGTTAGCCTCGGTACAATCGTATTTAAAGGAATATTTACAACTGTGTATGCCGTACATAATAATGTATATGTGACATACGCCCAAATAATTTTTCCCGACATTGTGAAGTCAGGAACAATAAACGTTAATACTGTAAAAACCGCAAAGGGAATAGCGCCGATTAGAAAATAAGGTCTGCCTTGACCCCATCTGGTTTGTGTACGGTCAACTAACATTCCCATCCCAGCATCTGTAAAAGCATCGATTACTTTTGTAACGAGCATTAATGTACCAGCAACTGTTGCTGTAATGCCAAAAACATCTGTATAGAAAAACATTAAATAAGAAGCCATCGTACTGAATACTAAATTACACCCTAAATCACCAACTCCGTATCCAATTCGTTTCTTCCATTTATTCATAGGCGTCACATCCCCTTATCCATTATTTAACCTTGTCAACGCTTTCATATCGTCTTTTAAATTTTTATAGACAGATTTGTAAATCTTATAATATTCATTGTATCTTTGGTGATTTGTTTGATTTGGCATAATTTTTTCATCTAATACTTGCCATTTTTTTATATCATCAAATGTAAGGAGGCCAGTACCAATTCCTGCGAGCATGACATCCCCCATGTTCGCTTCAACATCATGAACTGGGCAGACAACTGGATAGCCAGTCACATCAGCAAAAATTTGTCTCCAAAGCTTTGATCTTGTCACACCACCAGCAATCAATATATATTCTCCAAGATGCTCTCCAGTTGCTTCCATTGCATCTCTTAACGAGTAGGCAACTGCTTCGAGAAATGCACGATATATATGAGCTTTTGTATGAGCTAGTGAAAGTCCAAGGATGGTTCCTTTTGCATCTGAATCCCAAATTGGGCTTCGTTCTCCCATAAAATAGGGGAGTACAATTAGTCCGTCACTACCAGCTGCAATATTGGTAGCTTGTTCATTTAATACATCATAGGCGTTTTGTCCTCCTGTTTTTTCAGCTTCAACTTCAAATTGGCATAGCGTTTGACGGAACCATTTCACAATGGCTCCCGCAGTATTTCCCCCAGCAAAATAATAGGATAGTCGTTTAGCGTCATACAAATAAGGCCAGGCAATAAGACCTTTCCCTTTCACTGGTTGATCAGAAATGAGTGCCGCACACATTGAAGTTCCAATTGCCGCCGCATAAATACCAGATTCAAAGACTCCAAGTCCAATATTGGCAGCGCCACAGTCAATTCCACTAGCGATTACGGGCATTCCTTCTGACAGACCGAGTTCAGTGGCGCTGGTATGCGTTAGTCCACCGACAATATCTGTTGATTCCACAATTTTCTCTGGCATCATGGAATAAGGAATACCCATTAAATCCATCATTTCTTTCGACCATGTTCTAGTATTCATATCAAAAATGCCACCAATATTACCAGCAGATGAATAATCAATCGCAATTTCCCCAGTTAGTTTATAGATCACATAATCATTTGGTGGTAGAAAAAGTTTTGTCTTCTTCCAATTCTCTGGTTCATGATTTTTCATCCATAATATTTTTGTAAAGCCATAATAAGGGTCTGCACCGTTATGAGTAATTTCTAAAAGTTTTTCTTCTCCTATGTTTTCTAAGACCCACTTTGTTTCTTTTTCTGCTCTACGGTCCATCCAAATCATACATGGTCGAACGGGTTCCATGTTTTCATCCAACGGAATTCCAGAACCTCCATATAATCCACTAATGGCAAGACCACGAATCTTTTCTTTAGAGATCCCTGATTTCTGAACAGTATTTTTGATAGAATTTTTTGCAGCGGCTAGCCATACATCTGGCCACTGCTCAGCCCATAATGGCTTTGGTGTCAAAACATCGTATTCTTGTAAATCTTGTGCGATAAGATTGCCTTCTGTATCCATTAAGATGGTTTTTGTACCCGATGTTCCGATATCTGTTCCTAATAAATAATTCATCTGCTAACTCCTCCTTAAAACTAACAATCTATTAAATACAGGTAAATGCTCCGTCGATTACAAAATCAGCACCAGTAGTAAAGCTACTTGTATCGCCAGCAAGATAGACGCAAATGGACTGAAGTTCCTCAGGTTTACCCATTCTTTGAAGGGGGGCGACTGAGTTCCATTGCTGAATTAAAGGTTGTAAACTAGGTGAATTTAACGTAAGTTCAGTTCCGATATATCCTGGACTAATACTATTGACACGCACATTTCTAGATGCCCATTCAACAGCTAGTGATTTTGTTAATTGAATAACTCCAGCTTTAGAAGCGTTGTAGGCCGATTGCGGTTGCGGTACATTGACGATATGACCTGACATGGAAGCTGTGTTGATAATAGAACCGCCACCTTGCTTTAACATAACTTTTCCAGCAGCTTGTGCTGTTAGAAAAACCCCAGTTAGATTAATATCAATCACTTTCTTCCATTGTTCAAATGTCATTTCTTCTGCTGGTGCATTGATACAGATACCTGCGTTACAGAAGGCAACATCTAAACATCCATAGTGCTGTAATACTTTTTCGATCATGTCATTTACTTCTTCGGGTTTTGTAACATCTGTTTGTATTGCAATCGCATTCATTTTGTGGGTTATTTCAAGTTCTCTTGCTGTCTTCTTTGCTTCTTCTATATCTAGATCTACAATTGCAAGATCAGCTCCTGCTTCTGCAAAAGCGGTGGCAACACTTTTTCCAATACCTCTTGCTCCACCAGTGACTAAAATCTTCTTCTTATCTAGACGCATTTTCTCAATAATTCCCATAATTGAACTCTCCTCGTTAAGTAAATGTATTTTATAAAATGATTTTATAAAATGTATTTTTATAATAATACCGTTTTCATTTTCAGTCAACATGAAAATGAATTATTATTCATAGCATTTATGGAAGTTGAGATAAGAAAGGCGTCTATGATATATTTAATTAATAAACTATTTTTGTAAAAAGACTTTAGGTAATGGGGTAATTTCATGGATCAGAGTATCACTTTAAAAGACATAAAAAAGAATAATTACTCGTTGATTTATCATCTTCTATACCAAAAAGGTAAACTTTCAAAACAGGAAATCGCGAATGAACTAAATTTGAGTTTGCCAACTGTTTCTCAGAATCTCGTTCGCTTGGAGAAAAAGAAACTAATTGAAAAAAGTGGATACTTCGAATCTACTGTGGGAAGACGAGCAACGGCATATGAAATTTCTTCACGTGCCAAGATTAGCATTGGGGTCGAAATCCTGAAAAATTCAGTACTAATTCTAGCAATTGATTTAAGAGGGGAATCGTTTCACCAAACGGAACTTGACCTGCAATACTTGAATGATGAAAGGTATTTTAAAGAGGTAAGTCAGGCTATACAGAGGTTTATCGTTTCACTTGATTTGTCAGAAGAGCAGGTGTTAGGAATAGGTTTTGCTGTACAAGGTCTGACATCGATTGATGGACAAAAGATCACGTATGGAAAAATATTGAACTCTTCTGGTTTAGAAATCGATGTTTTTACAAAGTATTTGGACTATCCTTGTATGTTTGTTCATGATGCACAAGGTGCCGCATTAAAAGAATTATGGATGAATAATCATATTGGAGATACCATCTATTTATCAATTGGTCCACACCTTGGAGGTGCCATAATTCTAAATAACAAATTATATATGGGAAATGAAGGGTATAGTGGGACAGTAGAACATATGACTGTCAATCCGAATGGGCCTGCTTGTTATTGTGGAAAAAACGGATGTATGGAAACGTATAGTTCGATTCATGCACTACTAGAAGAAAATGAATCATTAGACGATTTTTTCAATCAGGTACGTTCGAATATCCCTTTTTATCGAGAGAGGTGGAATACCTTCTTAGACAATCTAGCATACTCAATTAATAATATTCGTCTTGTGCTGAATCAAGATTTTATTTTAGGGGGTCATTTGGCTCCTTACTTAGAGAAAGAGGATCTTGATATTCTACACGAAAAGGTGAACGAAAGAACCGCATTTCCGAGCAATCGCTCCTTTATTCATCTCAGTCATTCGCCTAAACATGCAGTTCCAATTGGCGCTGCTATCCAATACATTCAAGCGTTTTTAAATACAATATGATAAGTGGAAAAAGAGGGATAAGAAAACTTGTCCCTCTTACCCAATGTTAAGAGAATAGCGCTGGGTCCTCTTTAAGGATAGGAATTAAGAGATCCGTCATTTTTACTGTATCGCACACTCGTACGGTTGCATCGCCAAATTTTCCTTTGAACATGACATCATTATCTAGAAAAACATCCTCCACTCTGCTGTATTTTTCAGAAGTGTGGCCGATATGTCTCCTTTGAGGTACGACAATTTCAGTTCCATCTGGTAAGACCGTATACAATGTTTCGTGCTCATCAGTCATTCGACCTGGGATATCGAGCCACTCCTCAACTCCGTGAATATATGTACATCTGCGTAAATCGACCCCTAACAACAAAATCGTTGCCTTATGATCGAGTAATTTTCCCCAAACAGATTCTCGTGCACAAGGCGTGTCAAATTTTTCATTTCCTGCAACAAATTCATGAGCTCCTTTTCCTAATGCTCCAACGGAATGTGTTGGATGCCAAGAACGAACTACGCCTGGACGTTTCCGAAAAAGTTCGGTTAATAGTCCTACACAAGATGGAGACTCATCAATATAAAACCGTGGATTATCTGCCTTGATATAAGACCATGTATGAGTAGGTAAAACCAAAAGACCATTTTCCATATATTCGCTCAACGTATCTAGCACGGTTTCCGCACCGCCCTCTACGTGTCCAATACTTTTCATGGATGAATGAACGAGTAAGGTACCATTTCGATCAATCCCTAATTGGTTAAGGTGATCTAGTAAATTTTGTTTTGTATACATTAGAATCTACCTTTCTATCTTTATTCTCTCTATAGCACTAGGATACCATAATAAATATACTAGTCTAATTTTATGTAAAGGTTTAACATTCCTTCCATCGTATGTTGACTTTTAAATTCTCGTGTTATATATTCTTAACAATATGTTATGAATATATAACATTTAAAGGTGGTCATGTATATTGTTAAAAACAAGGTTGAAAGAGTTTCGGGCAAAACATGATATGAACCAACAGACATTAGCGAAGTTGGTAGGGGTACGACGAGAAACAATCGGACACCTTGAACGTGGGACCTATAGTCCTTCACTAAAACTAGCATGGGATATTGCGAAAGTGTTCAATGTTTCGATTGAGGAAATTTTCCGATATGAGGAGGAGTAAGAGGGATGGATGAACGAAGTCAACAACTTGTTTCAAGGGGAATTGCGATTACATTAGCTATTCTGTATATTTCGCTTTTTGTTATAGCTATTTGGAAATATGTAAGTACTGGTGATATGACAAACAGTACATGGGAGATTATCTTAATTGTAATGATTCCAGCGTCAATCGCTTGGTTTGCGCGAAAAGATGAAAGCCTAACCATACCAAAGACGATGTCTGGTGAGAACATTCCAACAGATTCTGATGGCCCTTCTAAAAGAATAAGGAAGCGACATTATTTTTTGGATTCATTCAGTTTTGCACTTGTCGTTTTGATGTTAAACCTATTGACAACATTGTTCGTTGATAAGGATTGGCAAAATCTACAATTGATTCCGGGTTTAAATGAAACAATGAATTTGATTGTCTTATTACTAGTAGAATTCATCATTTCAATCCTTGTATTCTATGGAATTTCTTATCTCTGGGAGGAACTATCTATAAAAAAATACAACCGAAGATTAGCAGAGTTGGAGGTTACCAATGAATAAATATGATAAAAAAGTGCTCCAGGTTGCTCCAAAAAGCGCGAAAATCTATGAGCTTTTGCAAAAAAAGGATAGGGGAGCGAAGGGACAAATAATCGAGCTATTATTTGATAGTATCTTGTCTGTTGGAGAAGCGTTAAAACAAATCGAAACAAGGGGCGCTTATTACCTTGTTATGAATGATCATAAAGCGGAACTTGTTCGAATTCATAAGGATTTAGCCGTTTCAAATCAAGATATTACGAGTCTTGTACAGATCTCGTCTGGTAAAAAACAGTTTGTATTGGATGGCTACAAATATAAACTATATCGAAAAGTTCAATAAAAGCTAGGAGAGGGACAGATTCATCCAATTGGGACGATGAATCTGTCCTTTTTTTACTTGACAGGACACTAAAAGGTGTCTTATTATTAGGACACTGTTTGGTGTCCAATATATAAGGTGGAGGAGGAAATTGAGCGAAAAGAATCAAGAGCGAGATGTATATGGAGCTATTGCCGACCCAACAAGACGTGAAATACTTCGTTTGTTGGCAGAGTCGGAAGAGTTACCTCTATATAAAATAACACCTCACTTTAAAATGGGGCGTACCGCTGTTTCTAAACATTTGACGATACTAAAAGAAGCGGATTTAGTCGTTGATCGAAAAGTTGGTAGAGAAACAAGGTATCGTATAAATGCTGCTCCCTTAAGAGAAGTTAAAGACTGGGTATCTTTTTATGAAAAGTTTTGGACTGATCGAGTGGCAATACTAAGAAATATATTAGAGGAGGAAGAATAATGGCAGAAATATCATTAGATTTTCAATTTAAAAGTTCAATTCAAAAGGTGTGGAATGCATTAATCGATTCAGACACCCTTGCAAAATGGATTATGGAGAACGATTTTAAACCAATTGTGGGGCATAAATGTCAATTCCGAAATCCAGAGTGGAATTTAGTTGTTGATTGTGAGGTATTAGTTGTGGACGAGCCTACTAAATTATCCTACACATGGATAGGTGGTCCAATTGATACAATCGTCACGTGGACGTTGAAGGAAGAGGATGGAATGACCCACTTACATCTAGAACACACTGGTTTCAATCAAGAAGATCAAGCGTACAACGGTGCGAAATATGGTTGGCAAGACAAAGTCGGTGAACTTAAAAAAGTATTGGGCGAAATGTAAGGTCAGTTAGGAGGAATGAAGATGGGAGTTTTTGCTGAATTTCTAGCTGGAATTGATGATCTGATTCATCGAGAGAAAGTAGAAGAAGTGTTTACTTGGATTGATAATAAATATCCCTATTTAGAGAAGGTAATAAAATGGAATCAACCGATGTTTATCGATCATGGCACGTATATAATCGGATTTAGTGTATCTAAAAAGCATTTGGCCGTTGCCCCTGAAAGTGTAGCGATTACCCATGTAGAAGATGAGATTGTTAAGGCTGGCTATGACTATACAAAAGAAATCATCCGAATACCTTGGAAGAGCCCTGTTGATTTCTCACTACTTGAGAAAATGATTGAATTTAATATCGAGGACAAGGCTGACTATACAACTTTATGGCGGAAATAGAATAGCCCTTAGATCGTATCTGAGGGCTTTAATAGCGAGAGAAAAGGAGTACAGAAATGGGTTTTTTTCAAGATGCAATTGCAGTATTTAAAAAGAGAGATTTAGCTTTTATAGAAAGCTATAAAGAATCTGATGAGGTCTATAGTTTTTTATTTGAAACAGACAATGATTTGAGTTGGAAAGCTGGCCAACATGGTCTATTTACCATTACGCATCAAAAAATTAAAAATGGCACAAAACCTTTCACAATTACATCAGCCCCATCAGAAAATCTGGTTCGCATTACAACGAAAGTTGGAGCAAATCCGAGTGAGTTTAAGAAAGCGATGCTCGCATTAAAGAAGGGCGATACAATAAGAATGAGTGGGCCGTTGGGGAATTTTCATGTAGTAGAAAATGGTCCGACTTTACTCATTGCTGGTGGAATGGGCATTACTCCGTTTAGGGCAATCTTAAAACAAATAGAGGCAGAAGGAAATGAGATTGCAAAACAAATTCATCTCCTCTATTTGGATAGTAACAAGTCATATATTTTTAAAGATGAAATTGATCAAATTGCGAACAAATCTTCTGTGAAAGTGACGTATCTTGATTCAAGAGACGATCTTCAGAAGGAGATTGATCAGTTTGTCACTTCAAATAAACATAATAGTCAATACTTCATTGCAGGTCCAAAATCAATGGTAGATTCAGTATCTACTCATCTACAATCAAAAAAAATTTCAAAAAAGAAGATTAAAAAAGACGCATTTTATGGGTATTAATTAGATGCTAGGGACAGGTCCCTCGTCCCAGTAAGGACGAGGAATCTGTCTTATTTTGATTCAGGTTTTTGTTTTGATTGCTTTTTAGAATTTTGTTTTGTTTTAATATTTCCTTTTGCATCCACTTTTGAGTCCCTCAACATGGGTTACACCTCCATATCTGAAGTGAACTTTTGGATATTAGTATTTTTCCAAACAAACTCACCTTTTATTCGAATAACAGCACACTTGTATATCAACAGTGTTAGATGAATGAGGAATATTTGCCACTATCCAAATTAAGGAAATTATGAAACTTTTTCTTGTTTTAATCGTAAATAGAGTATTAGGTGATGCAAGATTATTACTTATGAAACGCAAGGCGAGTTCGGAGACGTTTTCATTTAATTTTGCGAAGAGGGAGTTATTTAATGGAAAAACACGTAGAGGAATTGCTAACGATGATTATGAAGCTACGAGAATCGACTAGTCAAGAAACAGTGAAGAAGCTTGATTTAGATAAATGTGAACGGATAGTTGAAAAATTAGCATCTTTTTCAGAAAGCTGTCGAGAATGCGAGAAACACTTGCTCGAATTAAAAACTCACTTTCTTCAATTAGAAGCTAATATAGACCAGATTGCTACAGAAGTTTTGCATCTAAAACAACATAAAATCGTGATCAATGATTTAGTTTCTCATCTCCAAAAGGAACATAAACTGGTACAAGAGGGTACGTACCTATCTCTATACATGACGATGGGGATTAGTCTGTCATTGGTATTTGGATTACTTGTATTCGATAATTTTGCCTTAGCACTTCCGTTTGGATTGGGTATTGGCCTTGCAATCGGTGCTGGTTTGGATGCAGATGCTAAGAAAAAGGGTAATACGATATAAGTCGATACAACACTAACAGGATTAGTGAGTGTTTTTTGCTTTAATTGTGGATTGAATACTCATTTTATTGGTATACTGCATCAGTTTTTATCGATATACCATGCAGTTGAAAAACAATAAGCGGTCCAAGTCATGTTCAGAATCTAAAAAACTAAAGATGATATCCGTAATCTTCCTATTCCACTTCCATCAGTCCACACAACAAGATCGCTTTACCACAACTCGTATAATCACCAATATTTGAATACCATCTTTTAGAAAGGCTGTTTTCGCAAACCAGATTACGGACATCCCAAAGATGTATTACACAAAGGATGCATCTTTTTAGTAAATTAGATTGAATATTACTCCATTGCATTCATACTCATGAAATGAGGTGATTAAATGGATTATAAAAATTTTAAATCAATGAAAGAGTTTGGCTTTGAAGGGTATATACCAATTCGACAATTGCTGCAAGATCATTCGATCGTTCCCCACACGAAAGGGGTTTATATGGTTCTTTATATACCTGATGAAGTACCCGAATTTTTATCAAAGGGATCAGGTGGATTTTTTAAGGGACGGGACCCGAATGTTCCAATAGACGAGTTAAAAAACAGATGGATTCGAGATACGAAAGTCATTTATATAGGAAAAGCTGGAGGTGGAAAAAGCTCTGCCACGTTGAATTCAAGAATTAAACAGTTTTTAAAGTTTGGCAGTGGAAAAAACGTGAGCCATTATGGTGGTAGGGTCATTTGGCAGATAGAGGATATCGATCATCTCATCATTTGTTGGAAAGAACTACTTACAGAAGATCCTAACGATGTAAAGAATGCTTTAATTAAGAGCTTTAAAAAAATTCATCGAAAGAAGCCCTTTGCAAATATGCTTGATTGATTCGAATCGATATTGTTTATTACAAAGTTGAATGGTATGGATTCGACGCAATAGAATATTTGGGTAAAAGAAAAGGGGCACTAGTGTTAGTGTCCCTTCTCAATCATAAGTTGATGATAAGCTTACACGCCAGGAAACCAGCCAGGTGTGTGGATTATGACATTCCATAATGGATCTGAAATGACTAATTCATTTTGTTTCGTTTGATCTATTTTTGTTACGATTTCGTTTTCTCTGCCTTCTGCTACTTTTTGTACCCAATCAGGGTCAATGATGAGCTCTCTTCCTAAGGCTAATAATGGCACACCTGCTTTAAAAGCTTTGCTAGCATCTTCCGCTTTATAAATGGAGCCAACGCCGATTAGTGGAACTCGATTATCAATCGTTTCAAGTAAGTATTCAATGCGGGATTTACTCGTATCCTCAACACCTCGTCTAGCAGTCGAATAGAAATCTGCTAATGATACATGTAAATAATGCAATCCTTTATCGGCTAATTTATCAACGAGTTTCAGTGTATCACCCATTGTAATTCCTGGAGTTTCAGGTTCTTCTGGAGAAAAACGATAGCCAACGATAAACTCAGGAGTTGCATGTTCTTTTACAACTCTTTGCACTTCATCCACAATTGCGAGCGGGAAGGTCATTCGTTTTTCTAGACTGCCTCCAAACCGATCTTCACGGCGATTTGAATGTGGAGAGAAAAATTGCTGAATTAGATAGCCATTTGCTCCATGGATTTCAACCCCATCATAGCCTGCTTTAATGGCACGGCGAGTGGTTTCTCCAAACGCATGAATGATTTCTTCGATTTCTTGTTCCGTTAATGCTCTTGGTGTTATCTCTTCAGATGGTACACCACCTCTTTCAGCAGGTACATCACTTGCGCTCACGATTTCTCCATTTGGAACCAATTCAGGTGGACACATTCTACCACCATGAAAGATTTGGAGAACCGCTTTTGCCCCTTGATCTTTAATCGCTTTAGCCAGGCGTGACAGGCTTGGAATCATTTCATCAAGATCACCACGAAATTGACCGTGGAATCCTTTTCCATTCGGTGTCACATATGTACATGCCGTAATCACCATACTTACCCCACCAGAACGTCTCGCATAGTACGAAACCTCATCATCAGAGACAGTACCATCTGGGTTAGATGAAAAGTTAGTCATGGGCGCCATGACGATTCTATTTTTTAATTCAACCCCATTTGGGAGAATATAGGGAGACAACATCAATTGATTGTCAGGATTCATTGTTCAAGAACCTCCATCATTTTTAATCCTACTTTAAATAGCTAATTTACCATTTTATCCTTCGCTACCAAGCTATTCTTTATTGCAGGTAAAAATAATGATACATAATAGGGGATGGGATGAAAAATATTTTGCTTGTTCAGTGGATTGAAAGAGAGGGAATGTAAGATATGAATCCTATTTTGTAAACGATGTTCCCTGTCTTAGTGGATTATGATAAGATGGACAAGCTATTATTGTACATAAAAGGAGATGATTACCAGTGCAGCAGGAATTTATCGAAGTTGTGAATGGAAGAGAGAACAATTTAAAAAATGTCCATGTACAGATTCCAAAGGGGAAAATCACGATTTTCACTGGAGTCTCTGGTTCAGGGAAGTCATCCATTGTGTTTGATACGATTGCACAGGAAGCTGGGCGTCAACTGAACGAGACGTTTAGTAGTTTTGCTCGTCAGTTTCTGCCAAAATATAGTCGCCCTGAAGCGGATGAAATAAATAACTTATCAACCGCAATTGTTGTTGATCAAAAAAGATTAGGTGGGAATGCTAGATCCACACTCGGGACGATTACTGATATTCTTCCTCTATTTAGAGTTCTTTTTTCTCGATTTGCTAAACCAAGTATTGGATATAGTAATGCGTATTCTTTCAACGATCCAATTGGGATGTGTCCACATTGTGAAGGAATCGGGCGGACGATAACATTAAACCTTGATGCAGCTATCGATAAGGAAAAGTCTCTAAATGAAGGAGCTATCTTACTTCCGGGCTTTGGTCCAGGAACATGGCAATGGAAAGCATATGCGGAATCAGGTTTCTTTGATAATGATAAAAAGATCAAAGACTATACAAAAGAAGAATTTGAAAAACTCGCATATGCCGAAGAAGAAAAAATCGTCGTCAATTACATGAATGGTGAAATCAATACGACATATGAAGGCTTAGCTGTAAAGTTTATGCGACAACACATCAATCGTGATAAGGATACTTCAAAGGCTACTGAGAAGATGCTTAAAGAATTTACGACAACTGGCACATGTCTAAGTTGCCAAGGTGCACGTTACAACGAGAAGGTACTGTCTTCTAAACTTAATGGGTATTCGATTTATGACCTGACTGCGATGCAACTGGATCAATTGCTTGAGGTGCTTCCACAGCTACAAATCGATGAACCCAATGTGGAGCCGATTATCAAAGGAATTACCGAACGTGTCCAAAACCTGTGTGAGATCGGATTAAGTTATTTAACATTAACGAGGGAAACGCCGACCTTATCAGGCGGTGAGTCACAGCGGGTCAAAATGGTAAAATATTTGTCCAGCAATTTAACGGGATTAATGTACATATTTGATGAGCCAAGTACAGGACTTCATCCACGAGATGTTTATCGTTTAAATGATTTACTTGTAAAATTACGAGATAAAGGAAACACGGTGTTAGTTGTAGAACATGATCCTGATGTAATTCACATAGCAGACCATATTATTGATGTTG
The DNA here is from genome assembly GCF_964021195.1 of Bacillus nitroreducens. Lineage (NCBI taxonomy): Bacteria > Bacillati > Bacillota > Bacilli > Caryophanales > Bacillaceae > Bacillus > Bacillus nitroreducens. The sequence goes on from NZ_CAXHYI020000003.1 coordinate 2,902,805, forward strand.
GTCCAAAAGCTGGCGCTGGTGGAGGAAACATCATGTACAGTGGAAGCTATGAGGGGTTATTGACTACTGATACCCTGACTGCTCAATATTTAAACAAGAAAATGGAGATAAAATCGAACCCAAGGCAAGTGGGTGAATTTTTGGAAAGCAAAAAGAGTAGCCTCCATAACTTGAAAAATGTTAGCATGCGAGTGCCACTAGGAGTTTTTACTGCTGTAACAGGGGTGGCAGGTTCTGGTAAAAGTACACTTGTAAACGAAGTATTCGCAAAAGATTTTCCAGAGGCTATTCGGATTGATCAAAGTGCAGTGCATGGCAATATCCGTTCCAATCCTGCAACTTTTTCTGGCATTATGAATTCTATTCGAAAAGTCTTTTCCGCGGCTAACAATGTGGATAGCGGGTTATTTAGCTATAACTCAAAAGGAGCCTGCGAAACATGTGGTGGAAAAGGAATCGTCGAACTTAACTTATCCTTTATGGATAAAATGGAAATTGAATGTAGCGAATGTCACGGCGACCGTTACAAACAAGAAGTGCTTCAATATTTATATAAAGGAAAAAATATTGTTGAAATCATGGACATGTCTGTGGCAGAAGCAGTGGACTTTTTTGAAGCAAAAGATATACAACGACAACTCAAAAGCATGGCAACCGTTGGCCTTGGATACTTATCATTAGGTCAGCCACTGAATACATTGTCAGGTGGAGAAAGCCAACGATTGAAATTAGCGAAAGAATTAAACAAGAAAGGCAATATCTATATTTTAGATGAACCAACAACCGGACTGCATTTATCTGATGTCTCCAATATACTCCTGATCATCGAGAAATTAGTGGAAAAAGGAAATACAGTTGTTGTCATCGAACATAATCTAGATGTCATTCGCAATAGTGATTGGATTATTGACCTCGGTCCAGATGGTGGAACTGGCGGGGGCGAAATTTTATACGAAGGACCTCCAGCTGGACTTAAAGATTGCGAACGTTCTGTTACTGCGAAGTATTTATAAAAATGAAGTGGCAACCCAAGTGAAGATGTTCTATCACTGGGGTTGCCATTTTTTTGAACGGAGGGAAGGTTCGTTGTCATATGATTTCTTTCTCTTTTAATAAGAGGTAAAAAAGTCAATATAATAGTATACAGATTTAAGATAATCGGTAGATAACAAACGCACAATAAGCATTTCACTAATTGTACAGAGTTTTGCGAACTCCTGACCACGTTGCGGTTTGATCAAGGTCCTATTTTTTACAAATATTCTATCATGTACATCGAATTGTCCGAATATGTTGGAGTAAATAGTTTTAATATAGGAGATGACTTGATGAGATAGAATCGTAGTATGTAAAATAGTGGTAGAAATAGGGAGGAGTGGTGGAATGAAAGTTATTGTGATTGGAACAGGAATCGTAGGGGCGAGTGCAGCCTATCATCTAGCAAAAGATCAACATGAAGTCATGATGATTGATCAAAATCAAGAAGGTAAGGCAACCTCTGCCGGTGCGGGAATTGTATGTCCTTGGATGAAAGATATAGAGAATGAGACATGGTATAACCTGGCTAAAAATAGTTTTAATTTCTATCAAAACTTAATAGCTGACTTGCAAGAAGAAGGCGAAGATGAAGTCGGCTATCGAAAAGTGGGTGCTTTATGTGTTTCATCTGACCCTAGTCAGTTAGATGAAATGGAAAGAAGAGTGAAGGCTAAACGGATAGATGCTCCTGAAATTGGCGATATTATTCGTCTGAATGGGGCTCAGGCAAGGGAACTCTTTCCGCCGCTTAATGAAAACCTAGAGGCTTTGTTTGTATCGGGCGGCGCAAGAGTAGATGGTGCTTTACTTCGAAATGCACTCAATCGCGCTGCACGACGAAAGGGGGCTGAATTAATAGAAGGTGAAGCCGAATTAGTTCTTGAGAACAGTAAAGTAACGGGTGTTAAGGTTGGAAATAAAACAATACTATCTGATAAAGTCCTTATCACTGCTGGAGCATGGGCTCCTAAACTATTGGCACCGCTTGGGATTGAATTAAACATTAAGCCACAGCGTGGTCAGATTGCTCATATCAGGTTACCAGGAAAGGATACTGCGAATTGGCCGATTATTATTCCACAGTCAACTCATTATATTGTCCCATTTGATGATGGGAAAATCGTCGCAGGTGCGACAAGAGAAACTGGTTCTGGATTTGATTACCGATTGACTGCTGGTGGGGTGAAAGAGGTACTAGCAGAAGCTCTGGAGGTTGCACCAGGTTTAGATGATGGAACACTGGAAGAAATCCGAATTGGTTTTCGACCAATGGGACCAGATATTTTACCGATAATAGGAAAGCTAGATACTCTTGAAGGCGTTTTCCTTGCGACTGGCTTAGGTGCTTCTGGGCTGACAATGGGTCCATATGTTGGAAGTTTGCTAGCTTCGATGGTTCAGGATAGAGAGATAGAAATTGACCTTACTCCCTGTCAACCAAGTCATGCAATTGCGAGCAAAGAGGATAGATAATTTCCAAACACTGTAAATGAGAGTGTACTGCTTGGCTTGCTTTATTCTACTTACTATGATTAACTAGTATCTAGTAACTAAATAATCTATCAATTCGACTAGGGGAGCATGAAAGTGCTGAGAGGTAGAAATATCGACCCTTTGAACCTGATCTAGGTAACACTAGCGTAGGGAAGTGGAGTTTGTATTTTTATATATTTGTACTTATATAACCAAACCCATTTCTAGAGACTAGTGATGGGTTTTTATTTTTCCTCTCTCCCTGATGTCAATAAAGGAAGGGGAAATGAAAGTGAGTAGCTTATTTACAGATCGTTTATGGAATCGAGTGGCACCAATTTGGAATGCATATTTGGAGCATCCATTTGTTAAAGGGATTGGCGATGGTACGTTGGATAAGGAGAAATTCAAGCATTATATGAAGCAAGATTATGTCTATCTAATCGAGTATAGTCGACTTTTTGCGCTTGGGAGTGCAAAAGCACCTGATTTAAGAACGATGTCCATATTTGCTAATCTTTTACATGGAACGCTTGAAATCGAAATGGATCTTCACCGTTCCTATGCAGCTAGATTTGGTATAACGAATAAAGAACTTGAGGAAACTGAGCCAGCCTCAACCACGACTTCATACACAAGCTATATGCTGAACGTAGCGCAACTTGGTGGTGTTGAAAATGTGGTTGCAGCTGTACTTGCGTGCGCATGGAGCTATAACTTTATCGGGAAAGAATTAGTAAAATGGCCTGGAGCAACCGAGCATGAATTCTATGGTGACTGGGTGAAAATGTATTCATCTGATGAATTTACGGCACTAGCAGAGGATTGCAAAAATCTAATCAATGAAATTGCTGAAGGAAAACCAGAACGAGACTTAGCTGTCCTTGAAGAAATCGTCGTAAAAACTAGCATGTATGAATACATGTTCTGGGATATGGCGGAGAACATTGAGGAATGGCCGATTAAATTGTAATTATAGAAAGGTACATAATACCTCTACTGTACACATATTTTAATCACACCAAAAAAGGTTGCATCAGAAATTGATGCAACCTTTTTTGTATTGATTCTTTTTCAAGAAATCAGAATGAGTCAAATTAAATGGTGATTCGGACAAAACAGTGTCCGGGAAAACTAGAGTATTTTCAGAAACCCGTGTTGATTTGGACAGACGAATCCACAAAATCATTGATTGTGTCAGAAAAGTTCGCTAATTCGGACAGCTAATAGCCAGAAATCATGAATCCTGTCAGAATGCAACAACAATTTGGACAAAAGACCCCATAAAATTATAAACTCTATCAGAATCCCGATCTGATTAGGAACTCTGTCCTAATAAAAACAAAAGAAACATAAGAATACAACATTCTCTGTTTCTTTTTTACATCCATAAAACTTACGCAAGTCTTCCAAAACAATTATATAGAGTAATCCTGAAAAGTCCCCCAATTCTCCACTCTAGCAAATTGAGGGTAAGTGGACATGAAGGTAATGATGATTGGAGCGAAATTTAAAATGGGATAAGTATTGAATAAGAAGCGATCTCCGTATCGAATGGCAGTTAAGGCTAGAGGTAATTCACGCCTAAAGATTTCGTTGCGTTTTGCGGCTTCCTTTTGAGTATATTCCCCTTCATCAATATGAACATACACAGTGAGAAAGTTGACATTATTATTTGAGGACCATTCCCCCAATACCTCATCACTATTTGGGCCAATTTTATTCCACGCATATTGATGTCCTATTGTTAAAAATATTTCTCCAGTGAAATCAGAGTGAGTAAGTGTATAACACCGTGGCATGATGAAATCTGTTGCAGTCACACCATACAAATATTCGACAGAAAGCTTTTCTGGACTGAATTTGCTCAAACGATGACCTCCATTCGGCTTTTTACACATTATGCAAAAATACAATTAATCATTCGAGGTATTTTTTGTTCATGGGCTGCAGTAATCTATATTATTTTTTGGGGAAAATCTTTTGTATTATTGGTAGAAAAAGTATTTTAATTCCTTTTTATTGAAAAAAATAATAGAAATTTTACTTTCCAGGGTGTAAAATAAAAAAGCTAAAAAAGTAGTTTAGCAATCATCCATCTTGAATAACAGGAGGTTACAAAAGAAAGCGAATACAAGATTCTTTCTGTTTATATATCAATCTATCATTTTTACAAATTTAAGAGAGCAAAGGTTGATGAAAGTTGACAATGGATGTAACAAATAGGGTAAAAGAACCAACGATTTTTAATCATGTTGGGAATCGAATTATTACTGAGGATCGTGAAATACAAATTATTGCTAGATTAGAAGAACCATTAATCGTCATATTAGGAAATGTTTTAAGTGATGAAGAATGTGATGAGTTAATGAGGCTATCTAAGGAAAAACTGCAACGATCTAAAATAAGGAATGCCATCGAAGATGAGATGAGGACGAGTAGCAGTACATTTTTAGATGAAAATGAAAATTATATCGTTTCGAAGATTGAAAGAAGAATCTCGCAAATCATGAATATCCCCACTGAACATGGAGAAGGGTTACAAATCCTTAATTATAAAATAGGGCAAGAATATAAAGCCCATTATGACTTTTTTACATCAAAGTCGAAGCCAATACATAATCCAAGAATAAGCACTCTTGTCATGTATTTAAGTGATGTAGAGCAGGGTGGAGAAACGTATTTTCCAAAACTTCAATTTTCAGTATCTCCAAAAAAGGGAATGGCCGTGTATTTTGAATACTTTTATAATGACCAAACCTTAAATGAATTAACTTTGCATGGTGGAGCACCCGTCAATGTAGGAGATAAGTGGGCTGCGACACAATGGATGAGAAGAAAAAGGGTAAGATAATCCACCTTTCTACATGATGGTAAGAGAGTTCATGTAAGAATTTCTTTTCATGTCTAGTGGCGATGTACATGAGTAAACAAAGCAAAACTATCTTAGAATTTAGTATGATAAGTACGTTTATTATAGAAAAGAATAGACCCTGGAAGTAAGTAAGAAAAATGCTTGGTGTTTCCAAGCATTTTTCATTAAGTACACTTATCGTTTATAATGTACGGTCTTAATAATTTTTACGTCTACTTCTATCTTTTTTATGGAATCCTTACTAATTGAATTAATTGTAGCTAAATCCCATTTTTTTAAGTGATAACGATAGGTCTTTTCGCTTAAATTTAAAAGGTCCGTTTTCATAGTCTCGCTTTTCTTGATCGTGGTTATCATTTCTTCTTTAATTTTCTTTTCCATTTCTTTTTTTATTTCATCATAACTTATATTATCGAGGTTCTGTGTAATTTGAGCTTTTGCTTTCAAACGTATGTCATAACTTGGTGCTGAGCCATCGTTTACCTTAATTGTCAGTGTTGGATTTTCAATGATTAAACTTACTTTATCTTCTATCAAACTATAGGGAATGTAGTGTGCTTTCTTCGCAAGCCATTTTACTCCGACCAGTTCTTCTTTCGGTACCCAACCTTTGTATTGCTGCTGTGAGATAGAAAATCCTCCATCTATAACTGATACCTTTAACGGTTTATCTTCTGAAAAATTTGTAACGTTTATTGAAAGGGAAGGGATGATAAAAGAGCCAGCAGGTTGGTTGTAAGAGGAAATAAATTTATTATACTCTTCAATTGGAATGATATATGTGTTCTTTGTTAGTGAATCGGGATTATGGAAGACGGTATAAATAGAGGAAAAGTTAAAGAAACTTTCGCCTAATAAAATGTCTTTCACATTTTCCTTCGTACCAAAAAACCAGATATTGTATCGTAAAAAAGGACTTTGTCCGATAAAATCGATAACAGACTCCAATTGATCCCTGATAACACTCTCACTTATAAGGATTGCATTAACATGCCCATAGTAAAAGGGTAAAGGTGCATTTTGTTCTATAGCAGTCAGAGCTGCGTGAATGCTCTTCGCCTTTGCTTCTCCAACCAACATCGGAGCAGATTCTTGGAGTGAACTTGTTCCTTCTTGTTTTGCGATATTTGCAAAGTTTTGTGATTGGGTATATACAATAAATTCACCATCTGCGTAATCAATCCCAATTCCTGTAACATATGTGTGACTTTCAATTTCTTTTATTCCACACCCGAACAGAGTAACCAAAACACTACCTATTATGATCACGGCAAGGGCTTTCTTCATAGACTACTCCTTTGTGTAACACGTTTATAAAGCAGACCAATTTAATCTCGTTTTTTCATAAACTGCAAGGCTGTCCTCATCAATTTCTTTCTTATATCGTTGAAATCAGGTCGAGACAGGCTTGATAAATAAGGATTTCCAAAACTTTCTAACGAAACAAGTCCAGTGACAATAATAAAAAAGGCGATGAAAAAACCATACAAGCCAAGAAATGAGGAAACGAATAAAACAAATAATCGTAATAATACAATATTATTTGAAATCGTTTGATTAATTAATATGTACCCTGAGATAACTGTAATTGAAATCACCACTAAACATGAAGGAGAGGTTAAGCCTGCACGAATAGCAGCATCACCAATAAATAAACCACCAAGAACAGCCACTGTTTGTCCAACAGGTTTAGGAAGACGGACGCCAGCCTCTTTAAATAATTCAAATAAAACAAGCATCAAAAATGTCTCAGTCGGGGCGGATAATGGGAGTCCTATGCGAGATGCAGAGATGGTTGCGACTAATGAAAAGGGTAACTGATCAATCTGATAAGAGATTAACGAAATATAAAATCTAGGTAAAAAAATAGTTGTAAGGAGCGCAATGAATCGGAATAGGCGAACAATCCTGATATAAAAAAAACTTTCATGCATGTCTTCAGGTGAAAATAACGTTTGATTAAAATTTGTCGGACCAATTAAACAGGTTGGATTCCCATCTATTAAAATAACAAATCTCCCTTGTGAAAGTGCTCGAACGGCAAAATCAGGTCTTCCTGAATGATCTACTAACGGAAAAAGAGAAAGAGTATGATCAAAAAGTCGTTTTTCAACCTCATAACTACTAATCAGGATGTCTACCTGTATGGATTCAAGTCGTTTTTTAACTTCCTCTAATACAGTAGGATTTATCAGATCATTCATATACTGCAAGACGATTTTTGTTTTTGTTTTTTCTCCGATGGAATATTCAACACTTTTTAGGGTGGATGTTTTTAATCTTTGACGGATTAATGCCATATTATCAGAAATATTTTCAACAAAACCGTCCCTGGGTCCCCTAATGGAGGATTCCAAATTGGATTCTTCAGGACTCCTTTTTGGAAATTTAGAAATAGGAATGAATAAGAGATCGTTTAAATCATGACTGTAAAGGATCAATTCGCCCGAGTACAGCTTTTCTTCGACTTTTTTCTTTCCATTCATTGTATCTTTTAGCTGGGTTACTTCAAGCACATCACTAAGTAAATCAAAGGATAAGAATTTATTTTTTTCCCACACATAATAAATAGCAGGGAAAATGAGTTCGTTGAGTTTAGTCATATCAACTAAATGTGGGCAATACATAAATGTTAACGTGAATTCTTGATACATTTTCTCACTGACAACAATATCCGATGTACCTTCAAACCAAACTTTTAAGTGGTTGATGATATCTTCAATTTTGTTAGTTTGTACTTCCTCCATGCTTTTCACCCACCGAACGTATCAATAGAAATGATAAAAGTAGAATACTGATTTGAATAAAAAGGGAATATGGGAAATAATAATCTTTTAAAAATATATAAAAGGAGTTTGCATCCCAAGGAATATATACACTTAGGAATAAGAGAAAATAAAGGATTGGAAGGATCCACATTTTTTTCTTTTTCTCATTTATCATCTTTGCGATAATAAACATCGATACGCTTATTCGAATAAATGCTCCGGAAAGCCACTGGAAAATCGAGAGAAAATCTAAACGTGTGACGCTATCACCTATTTTTAATAATCGCCACTCCTCATAAGCAGGGTTTCTCAATTTTGCTGCCTCATGTACTCCAAATTCTGTGATGGCTCCAGTCAATGGTCCAAGTATTAATAACACCAGCATGAAGCCAGTTGCGATCAGCCACTTCGCCTTGAGTTTATTTTTGATAAATGGCGTTAAAAACAATAGAAAAATGATATCAAATAAGCCAGAACATGCATACATGATGCCAGTAAGAAACGAGCTGTACCCATTCTCAAAGAGTGGGAATAGCAATTCATAATTCTTATTTGGAGAATTTCCTAATCCAACTAGTAATCCAAAAATCGATACAGTAGGAAATGTTAGAATGGAAATCGTACTTATCACGAGTAAACCCTTTGTCGTTGCATAATAGCAAACCAAACGCGATGATAATGATAAAATCGGGTGTATCAAGGGCATAGTTTCCCTTTGCCCATATATAGGTAAACTTCAATGTAATGATGGCTACAAGTAAAAAATACGAAATGAGTAAGAGTGCGAATAAATTATAAATCCATTTATTCGTGAATTTACTTCTAAGTAATAAATGAATCTCCTCTCGTTTCGTTATTTTTTTATAAAGATAAAAGACAAGTAGGATCCAGAAAAGGAAAGGAACCGCACTGAAAATGACACTTACCCAAGAATCCCTGTGAGAGGTTGATAAGAGTACGGGTATAATCAGAACATGTACCATAAAACCGGTAGACATTAACATCAGGATATATATATGAACTGCACGAATCAGCTTTCCATTCATTGGGAGCCACCTTGTACCTGTATTTCTACTAGGTAGGTTCTACCTTGGAGGAAAATTTTATACAAAATTAGCAAATTGTGTTAGTGTGTTATTCGGAATAATCAAATATCTGAATTGACAAACACTTCCTAATTCATGTAAGATGAAATTATTGTTACATACTACCAAATTTAATACGATTTTCTCTTATCAAGAGTCGGGGAAGGAACCTGGTCCGTTGATCCCGCAGCAACCGTTACGATGTCCGTAGCAAGGTGCTAATTCCAGCAAGCTAATGCTTGATAGATGAGTGTGGATGTCTAGATTGCCCCTTCCTCATCGGAAGGGGTTTTTGATTTACCACAGATAAAAACATAGAGAAGTCGTCTTTATTTGGTGAACAAATAGGGGAATGGAGAGATGATTGATGACGAGTTTGTACAAAAAAGAATATTTCGGAAGACTACCAGAACTAAATAAATATGCACCTAATGCATTTCAATCTTTCATAAAGTTTGATCAGCAAGCATTAGCTGCGGGTAAACTTTCCGTTAAACAGAAAGAACTAATTGCTGTGGCGGTTGCTCATATTACAGGTTGTCCATATTGCATCGACTTACATGTGGGGAATGCGAAAAAGAATGACTCTACGAAAGAAGAAGTAACAGAGGCTATTTTTGTTGCAACAGCACTAAAAGCAGGTTCTGCTTTAGCACACGGTGTTAACGCATTGAATGCGTATGATGGATCTGGCGATGAAGAACTATACAAAGCTGCTTATTTTGCTAGACTGAAAGAATTTGCAGATTTAAATGGTGAGGCATTTAAGGCATTTGTTGATTTTGACACGAAGTCTCTTAAAGCACAAAACTTAACGGAAAAGGATAAAGAGTTAATTGCTGTTGCATGTGCACACACAACTGGTTGCCCATATTGCATTGATATCCATACGAAAAATGCGAAAAAAGCGGGTGCAGACTTAGAAGAAATTTCAGAAGCGATTTTCGTTGCCGTTGCTCTGAAAGCTGGAGCGGCGTTGGCGCATAGTGTAAATGCACTGAATGCGTATGATGAAAAGTAATAATCATTGAATGATAGATTGGTCTTAAAATCGACAGGTGAATGCACTTGTCGATTTTTTATTTAGTTTGTTTCAATGAAGATTCCTCATTTGTCACTAATAAATCAATTTTTTTTGATTTAAGGATTGCTTTTTGATAAGAAATTCATTATGATTTAAATATCAAAAAAATTTGATAAAGGGTGAAATATATTGGAAACTGTTAAACCGACATTACAACGATATGAAAAAAAATTTAAAGCCCTTGCAGATCAAAAGAGATTAGAAATTATGTACGAGCTTAGTCAAAGGGGCCAAACATGTGTATGTGATTTAACGGAAGTCTTCGGGATCTCACAATCAAAATTATCGTATCATTTGAAAATATTAGTAGAAGCAAATTTAATTGAGAAAGAGACAAAGGGAACTTGGAGCTATTACGATATTAATGAGAATGAAGTAAATGGCTTATTATCTGAAGAACTATGCTGTATGTTTAGAAAAACAGGCAATCAAGCAACAAGTAATCGTTGTTGTTAATTTTTAATCTATAAATCAACTTTTTTTGATATAAGGACATAATGAGAGGGAGGCTTGTGTTATGAAGTACGTTCACGTAGGAATTAATGTAACCGATTTGGAAAGGTCAATCGAATTTTATCAAAAAGTTTTTGGAGTAAAGCCTGTAAAAACAAAAAATGATTATGCCAAATTTTTAGTAGACGAGACTAGGTTAAATTATACGTTAAACGTGAAGGATGAAGTAAAGGGTAATCAAGTAAACCATTTTGGTTTCCAGGTGGAAAACGCTGAAGAAGTGACGTTACATAAAGAGAGATTAGAAAAAGAGGGTTTCTTTGCTCGCGAAGAAATGAATACAACTTGTTGTTATGCTGTTCAGGATAAATTTTGGGTAACAGATCCTGATGGGAATGAATGGGAATTCTTTTATACAAAAGAAGAAACTGATATGAAACAGCTTAAAGGAGATACTTGTTGTGTAAGCTAAGTTATAATAGCCCTTTTCTTCAGTAGGAGAGGGTGCTTTGCTATTTATTGGGGGTTTATCAATTGTCAACAACATTGGTTTTAGCACTTATAATTTTTATTTTTACATTACTTTTCGTAATTTGGCAGCCAAAGGGATTAAATATCGGATGGACTGCCTGTGCTGGAGCGATTATCGCTCTTTTAGTAGGAGTCGTTGATATTCAAGATGTATTTGAAGTTATCGACATTACATGGAATGCCACATTATCGTTTGTGGCGATTATTCTTATTTCCTTAATTTTAGATCAAATTGGTCTGTTTGAGTGGGCCGCGTTACATATGGCAAGGTTTGCTAAGGGAAATGGTATCAATATGTTTATCTATGTAAGTTTATTAGGGGCCATTGTGGCAGCTTTATTTGCTAATGATGGTGCAGCGTTGATTTTAACGCCGATTGTTTTGGCGATGGTTCGAAATTTGAACTTCAAAGATCAAATGGTCTTTCCATTTATCATGGCTAGTGGCTTTATTGCTGACACGACTTCCTTGCCATTTGTCGTCAGTAACCTCGTGAATATTGTCTCAGCTGATTTCTTTGGAATTGGTTTTGTCGAATATGCTGTGAGAATGGTTATTCCGAACATTTTTTCACTTATCGCAACGATTGCCGTGTTACTTCTATATTTCAGAAAAAGTATTCCTAAAACATATGACCTATCAAAAGTAAGGAAACCTGAAGAAGCCATTCAGGACCAAACTTTGTTCAAGTTTTCTTGGTTTGTTTTATCGGTCTTACTCATTGGATACTTTACGAGTGAAATGATTCAACTTCCTGTTTCCATCATAGCGGGAGTGGTTGCCCTTCTCTTTATTTTACTAGCTAGAAGAAGTAAAGCTATCAATACAAAAGCAGCGATTAAGGGAGCACCATGGAATATTGTGTTTTTTTCAATTGGGATGTATGTGGTTGTGTATGGATTAGGAAATGCGGGACTCACTTCTGTATTAGCCACTCTCATTCAGTATGTGGCTGATGAAGGGTTGTTCATTGCAACAGTTTCTATGGGGTTTATCGCGGCAATTCTATCAGCGATTATGAATAATATGCCAACTGTCATGGTAGATGCGCTAGCCATTGGAGAAACAAATACATCGGGTGTTATACGAGAAGCACTCGTCTATGCGAATATCATTGGTTCTGATTTAGGACCTAAAATCACGCCAATTGGTTCACTTGCCACATTAGTTTGGCTGCATGTTCTTTCCCAAAAAGGGGTTACCATCTCATGGGGAAGGTATTTTAAGACAGGGGTTATCCTCACGATACCAATATTATTGATTACGTTAATAGGACTATACCTATCATTATTAGTTTTATAAAGGAGAATAACGATGACGAAAAAAATAATCTACTTTCTATGTACAGGAAATTCTTGTCGGAGCCAAATGGCAGAAGGATGGGCTAAAAAATACTTAAATCAAGAGGAATGGATTGTTAAAAGTGCTGGAATTGAAGCACATGGATTGAATCCTAATGCTGTAAAGGCAATGAAAGAAGTAGGAATTGACATAACAACTCAAACTTCGGATATCATTCATCCAGAAATATTAAATAACGCAACATTAGCCGTTACTCTATGTGGAGATGCGAAAGATAAATGTCCTGTTACGCCACCTGCAGTGAAACGTGAACACTGGGGATTCGAAGATCCTGCTAAAGCAGAAGGGACTGATGAAGAAAAGTGGGCAGTTTTCCAACGTGTTCGTGATGAAATTGGCGAGCGAATCAAACGTTTTGCTGAAACAGGCGAATAAGATCAGAACGGTTGACATGGAAATACGAAAATCCTATTGACAAAAATATGAAATAATTTTATACTTAAAGCAACTATTTTGTTAAACAAGGTAGTTGTTTTTTTACTACACTATCTTGTTTTACCAACTACCTACGAATCACAATTATTTTTTTAATCTACTATCTTGTATAACAAACTAGTGGAGGGAGTGTAATGATATGTCGATAAGAAGCCAATTGTTAAAAGGGATCTTAGATGGGTGTGTGTTAGCTGTAATTGAAAAGGAACCTGTCTACGGCTATGAGCTTTCACAAAAACTACTTAATATTGGTCTAGCAGATGTAAGTGAAGGTACCATCTACCCCATATTATTACGGCTTCAGAAAAATGGACTTATTCGAGGAGAGATGCGTCCTTCTGAGTCTGGACCGAATCGGAAATATTATTTTTTGACAGAAGAGGGTCATAAGGCATTAACGATTATTTCTGAAGAATGGGAGCAAATTTCTAAACCAGTGAGTGAATTACTGAAGGGGAGGTAAGAAGATGCTATCAGCAAAAAGTGAGCAATTTATTGACAATCTTAAAATGTATCTGATGATGTCGGGAAAAAATGAAAGAGAAATTACCGAATTGATTGAAGAGTTAACAGATCATCTCATGGAAGTTGAAAAAAGTGGAAGAAGCATCCACGATATTATTGACCAAACACCCGAACAATATATGGCTTCATTAAAACAGGAAATGACAACCGACTATAAAAGGATCGTGAAATTACTTCCTGTCTATTTTTTAGGGATTATTGCCTATTTTCTGATTGGGCCTGCAGTTAGAGGTGAGTTTCAGTTAAACATCATACAAGTCATTGGGTTACCGATTTTAGCTGTATTGGGTCTTGGGGTTTATGTGTACTTTTTACAAAATGCTGGTCGAAAACAATATTCAAAGAAAAAGTTTTTTCTTGGTGGTGTACTAGCTAGCATGATTGTCACAACTTTAGCCATTCTCATCATGCTAGTCAGTACGATATTTGTAGACCCGTTTTTTGTTGGGGGTACGACAGCAGATCTTGTTGTGGTTTTCATTTGCTCCAGTATTTTTATCGCGACGGCGATCTGGAGTAAATCCTGGGTTTCCATTTGGATACCTGTTTTTCTAATCATACCTGATGTGTGTACCCGTTTCACGAATTGGAGTATTGAAAGCATTCTTATAATCAGTATGACATCTTTTGTATTCATGTTTGTGGTTCTTATTCTAACCATTCTCATTACGGATAAAAAGAAGAAAAAAAGGTTGGCCTGAATAGAAAGATGTATAATAGAATAATATTGCACGACGACTTCTTTATTTACTTAGAAGTCGTTATTTTTTTTGTTATCTGGACAGTTACCCATAATGATAAGAAAATCTTAAGAATTACATGTAGTGTTTATTAAGATTTGATTGATATCATTTCCTTATCGTCATACTAAAGGGAGTGATCGACTTGAGAAACACCAAAGGCAGGAGTGGATTTTTATGAACATACTGGTTTGTGATGATGACCAAGCCATTGTCGATGCAATAGCTATTTATTTAGAGAATGAAGGCTATACGATTTTTAAAGCCTTTAATGGGATTGAAGCTATTGAGACGATAAAAAAACATGAAATCCATCTTATTATCATGGACATCATGATGCCAAAGATGGATGGGATAAAAGCAACAATGGAAATTAGGAAGGAAAATAATATTCCATTAATCATGCTTTCTGCTAAATCGGAGGATTATGATAAAATACTAGGCTTAAATTTGGGTGCAGATGATTATATGACGAAGCCTTTTAACCCTTTGGAACTGATTGCAAGGGTAAAATCCCAACTGAGAAGATATACAACTTTAGGGTCACTTGAAACGAAGAGCAGCGTTTATCAGTCAGGTGGACTCATCATTGATGATGAAAGTAAAACGGTCTCGGTTGATGGTGAAGATGTTCATCTAACCCCAGTTCAATATAAGATCGTTAGGCTCCTTACGGCGAATGCTGGGAAAGTATTCACAATCGAAGAGATTTATGAAAAGGTGTGGAATGAGCCATCTTTTAATCCCGAAAATACTGTATCTGTTCATATTCGAAAAATCAGAGAGAAGATCGAAATAAATCCGAAAGAACCGAAATATTTGAAGGTGGTGTGGGGAGTTGGATATAAAGTGGAAAAATTATAGTCATTCCACCCTAACGAAAATTATTATATTTATCATTGCGGTCTTATGTTTTACCGAAATGACCCGAGCGGTTGTGGAGGTAGAGGTTGTAAATGATGGAGAGTTTAGTCGTATTTCCGAAGAAAGTTACCTTGAGAGTAGGTCCTTTGTTTGGGAAAGTGAGAATCTTATCGAGGATCTCAGTATCCTATTAAGCAAATATAAGAACGAAGAACATATTTTAAGTGGGCAAACCATTCGTGATGAAGAATGGATAGAAGCAGAGGAAGAGATCTTTTATTCAAAATTTGTTGAGTCTCAAGGCTATAATCCTGAGCTAGGAAAAGAGAAAAACTTAGAGAATTTTAGAGAAGAATATGCAGATAAACTTACTGAAGTGAAAGAAAAGTTGATTAAAAAAGAGTTGAGAGAGTTTCATGCACTCGTACAGAAACTCGAAAATTATCAACCCTCGTTTTATGCAAGCGACGGTACGAATGTGTTTTCCAACACGTCCATGACGACGAAAGAACAATTTGCAGCCTTTCCAGCTCATATCGTCATTGAAGAGTACAAACGAAATATTTACCCAAGTGAATTTGAAAAAAATAAACATATCTATCGAATCACTGAAAATTTGGACGAAATAGACCCAGAAAACACAGTTATCTTTGTGGGATTTTCGGAATCATTTTTACAACAAAAAGCAGCAGTATGGCAAGAGGGTAAAGAAATTGCGTCTGAGAACTTATACCGATTATTAGGATTTTTAGCTGGATTTATTCTTTCCTTTATATATCTAGTACTTGTTGTGGGGCGAACGTCTTTCCATGATAAGGAGTTACATTTCCGTCCAGTTGAAAGATTGTATAATGACATCAACATCATCATGTTTACTTGTTTATTCCCTCTGTGGATGGTCTTAGTAGATGATGTGTTTGAAAACCTGGTGAACATGTTCATCGTTATCACGATTCCGCTTACCTCAATAGGACTATTTTTGATCCTTTTACTTGTAAAGCATCTGAAAAATAGAACGTTATTCAAACATACAGTGATCTACACACTTATTTCTAAAGTTGTAAGATTCTTTGGGAATGTGTATAAGAGCGGGAGCATTGGTGTCAAAACGGTACTAATTGTCATTGGCTATCCAATTTTAATCGCATTAACGTTTTTCATGTTCCCGATTACAATTGGACTCGCAGCTTGGTTTGCATATAAGAAGGTGAAAAACTTTCAGACTATCCAGCAAGGAATCGAAATTATTAAAGAGGGAAATCTTCACCATCGTATTGAGGTACAAGGTAATGGAGAATTCGCTAGACTTTCCGAAAATGTAAATAGCATTACAGATGGTTTGAAGAAAGCTGTTGATAGTGAATTAAAGAGTGAACGATTAAAAACGGAGCTTATTACAAATGTATCCCATGATATTCGGAATCCATTAACTTCGATAATCACCTATGTCGACCTATTGAAACATGAAAAGGACCAAGCCAAAACGGCTGAATATATCGAAGTCCTTGACCAAAAAGCATATAGATTGAAGATGTTAACGGATGATTTATTTGAAGCATCGAAAGCATCGAGCGGCAATATTCCAGTAGAATTTGACAAAATTGATATCGTGTCGTTACTAACTCAAGGACTTGGGGAAGTAAATGACAAAATTGAAACGATGGGATTAGACATGAAGCTGAATTATCCAGATGAGAAGGTGTATGTGACAGCTGATGGAAAATTATTGTGGAGATCCATCGAGAATGTCTTATCCAATATCTTTAAATATGCATTGGAACGCTCAAGAGTTTATATCGATATCGAAGATCTTGGCAATGAAATTCGTATCAGCTTTAAAAACATCTCCGCCTATGAGTTGAATATCTCGGCTGATGAATTAATGGAACGCTTTAAAAGAGGCGATGAATCCAGAACCAGTCCAGGCAGTGGTTTAGGACTTTCGATTGCGAAGAACCTGATTGAGCTTCAAAAAGGCTCATTTACGATTCATGTGGACGGAGACTTATTCAAGGCGATGATAACTCTACCAAAGCATCGAACAGAGAATGAAGAAAGTGGTATTTGAAAAAAGGAATAGGATAGGACGAAAATACCTATTCCTTCAATTAGAACAAACATGTCTGTACAAAAAACTGTACGAGTGGAACGAAGAAAATAGAGCATTTCTCATAAGTAGGAATGCTTTTTTATTTGAGGTTTTGTAGATATTTAATAATAATTTATTAGTATTTATTAAAAATTTATTGATTCACAATAAAAATTTACTTATAATCAGCTTTGTAAAATAGCGTACCTTACTATATGAATAGGCTACATTTAGTCGCAAGAAAGGGGAGAGGAATGTAGTGAAAACGAAGTGTACGAACAAAAAAACGGTATATGTTTTATTGACGGATACAGGAACATTATTTACAAAAATGATAAGGTGCTTTACAAATGCACCTTACAATCATGTATCCATCGTTTTTGATGAAGAGCTTAATGAAATCTATAGCTTCGGGCGAAAACACCCGAAGAATCCACTTTTTGCAGGCTTTATACGAGAAGATATCTATTTCGGAACATACCGATATTTTCATAATACGAGATGCTTATTAGTAAAACTTGATGTTACAAACAAGGAATTTATTCGGATGAGAAAAGTGATCCAAAGATTCACTCATAAAAAAGAACTATATTCTTATAACTTACTAGGACTCATTGGTGTAGTCGTACAGCGCCCAATTCGTCCACGAAACAAATATTTTTGTTCACAATTTGTTGCAGAAGTTTTCGAGAAAAGTGGCGTCCAACTATGGGAACTTCCTTCTGCACTAGTCACACCAAATGATTTCCTAGAGCATCCACGATTTGAATCAGTGTATGAAGGGAAATTATATGACTATCCTTTATTAAATCAAGACTTGCTCTCAATTCTTCCTTTACATCATATGAAATTACAGAAAGTTCCCTATGAACGTACCCAATTAAGGAAAAGAGAAGTAATGAAAGAAGTGATTTAGGATTTATTAGTTGAAACTGTAAAAGAAAAAATGAATTGACATATCATAGAATGCAAAGGGGGATATCGAAGGATGTCCTTTTTTTGGTTTCTTTTTTAGGTTTGAAAGGATGTTTTAATATAATCTCCTATAAGATAAAAAATGGTGACAGCAACATAGAATAGAAGTCAATGGAACTATTTTTTTGGCAGAACTACTGAAGTCAGGTAATATAAAACTAGAGAAAGTCGGAGTAAAATGGAGTGTAGCTTTTTTTCTGCACTTTGTGATGTAAATACGGGAAACTAATTTGAAAAATTGTTGTACCCAACTTTACTCAGAATCCCCCTCTGTTAGAATAGATGTCGTAGGGAACTTTAGTGTATAGTTTAAATAAATACACGGAGGTTGATCGACATGAAAAATAATAATGGCAAACGATATTCTAATGAAGAAAAAGCTGCAATCGTTAAGAGAATGATGCCCCCTAATAATGAATCTGTAGGCCGATTAAGTGATGAGTTGGGTATTACTGAACCTACACTTTACAAGTGGAGAAAGGAAGCAAGATTAGCTGGAAATCCCACACCTGGAGACGGTCAAAATTCTGAACAATGGAGCAGTGAAGATAAGTTTCTGGTTGTGATGGAAACATATTCACTGAATGGTGCAGAGTTAGCGGAGTATTGTAGAAAAAAGGGTCTTTATAAAGAACAAATTGAAGCATGGCGTGATACTTGCCTTAACGCAAATGGCAAGCAATCTAATCAAACAAAGCAATTGAATCAAGAATTAAAAGAGGAGAAAAAACGAGCAAAAACATTAGAAAATGATTTGCATAAAAAAGAGAAAGCGTTGGCAGAGGCTGCAGCTTTATTATTATTAAGAAAAAAGGCCCAAGCGATCTGGGGGGACCAAGAGGACGAATGATCAGCCCGTCAGATCGCGCACTAGCAGTTGAACTCATCCAAGAAGCTAATCAGAATGGTGCGCGATTAGCCCTTGCGTGCAAAGAATTGAACATAAGTGTACGCACCTATGAACGCTGGGTTTCAGGGGGAGGAATTAAAGAGGATCAACGCCCCCATGCGATACGACCGGAACCAAAAAACAAGCTAACGAAAGAAGAGAAAGAAAAGATTGTAGAAGTTGTTAAGCAGGAAGAATTCGCTGATTTACCTCCTACTCAAATTGTGCCGAAGTTGGCTTACCAAAGCGTTTATATTGCCTCTGAATCTAGTTTTTATCGTGTGCTACGTGAACAAAAGATGCAAAACCATAGAGGAAGAGGTAAAAAGCCGGAACGGAGAATTCCAGAAAGCCATCTAGCTAAAGAACCTAATCAAGTTTGGACCTGGGATATTACCTGGTTAAAGGGGCCAGTAAAGGGTTTGTATTACAGGCTCTATATGATAATAGATTTATTTAGTAGAAAGATAGTTGGTTGGGAGATTTGGGAATCAGAGGAAGCTAAGTATGCGGAGGAATTGATAAAGAGAGCCGTGCTTAGTGAAAAAATTCAAGGGAAGCCTCTTGTCCTTCATTCTGATAATGGAAGCCCAATGAAGGCAGCAACTTTTCAGGTTTTACTTGAAAAATTAGGAATCCAAAGTTCGTATTCAAGGCCACGTGTAAGTAATGATAATCCTTATTCCGAAGCAACGTTTAGGACATTAAAATATCGCCCTGAATACCCATACAACGGTTTTGAAACAAAAGAAATAGCACGAGAATGGGCGCTTAAATTTGTCCATTGGTACAACTGTATCCACCTACACAGCGGAATAAACTTTGTGACTCCAGAACAGTGCCATACAGGGGTCTATATAGATGTGCTCAATAAACGAAAGGAAGTGTATGAACAAGCGAAACAACAGCATCCAGAACGTTGGTCACGTTCGACGAGAAATTGGGATCCGCATAAATCAGTAGCATTAAATCCAATGAAGGAAGAACGCGAAAGTTGAAGTATAAAATTTATCCTCAACTCAAAATTGCCCCTTTGCCCTTCTCAAAAAAGAACAGAATGTATTCTGTATTTTTTTGAGAAGGCCACCAAGCGAAGCGCGGTAGATAATGAATTAATTATATACACTAGTAAACAAGGAAAATACGACAATTATCTTGACAAACACCGGAATCTAGAAAACTAACCTTTAAATAGGAAAGAATAAAGTCATAGTGGAGGCAATCTATATGAGTGAATTGAATACACTATTTCGTAAAAGAATCGGTATTCCAGAACATGAGAAGTTGACGTTTGAATCGCTTGATGACATTCTCGAAAAAACGGCGAATACCATTCCTTTTGAAAATCTATGTATTATCGAAAAGAGAACGAACGATATCAATAAAGAAAACCTAACAAAGAAAATCTTAGTCAAACATGAAGGTGGTCTTTGCTATGAATTAAATACCCTTTTATATTATTTTCTAGTTGATAATGGGTTTAACGTGGTTATGACCCGTGGTATTACTTATAATCACATGAATCAAGAATTTTCTAGAGCTGGGCGAACGCATGTGACGATTCTTGCAACTCATGAGGAGCGAACATATTTAGTGGATACAGGATTCGGAGGAAATTTGCCATTAAAACCTGTACCTTTAACAGGAGAAACTGTAACTTCAAATAATGGAGAGTTTCGAATAAAAAAAGTAAATACTGAACATGGAGATTATATTCTGGAAATAAAACTAAGACATAAAGATGCGGATTTTAAAACAGGATTTGCTTTTGATAGCAAGCAGATAGTGTCAGATATGTCTGAGGTCAATGACGTTCAGAAAATCATCGTTGAGCACGAAGGCTCTCCATTCAACAAACATCCCTTAGTCACACGACTTACACCCAAAGGAAATGTTACCTTAACAGACACGTCCTTTACACAATGGATTGATGGCATCGTCACAAAAGAGGAAATAGATAAGACCAGGTTTCAAGAACTATTGGAAGAGCATTTCGGGAAGTAAATTGAATAATTAAAGAGCTTGCACTTCCATAAACTGCGAGCTCTTATTAAGTATTTTTTTATCGTGTTCTTTTGTAATAATGAGTGAAATCTTACTTTGGCATTTAAAGATTTAACTAAAAAAGACATCAGGAACATAGTAGTAAATAATATAGTAGAAACATGCATTTTGTAGGTTCAGCAAGAGACGTAAATCATGATGATTACTTTTTAAGTCAAAAATTTTACCAAAACTTGTTATTGATTAATAAGTACTGGAATGATATTATAATTCATGTCGCTTCGAAACAACGAAGTGTTGAAAAAGAAATGTTGATATGATTTTATTATTATGTTAATATAATTTAGCGGTCGGGATGAAATATTAAAAACACTTTATATGAATTTACGACTAAAAAGTTCTTTGAAAACTGAACACAATACAAGCGTCAACGTTAATTCTAAGTAACAAAACTTATTGAGCAATCAATACTCTATTGGAGAGTTTGATCCTGGCTCAGGATGAACGCTGGCGGCGTGCCTAATACATGCAAGTCGAGCGAATCTAAGGGAGCTTGCTCCCGAAGATTAGCGGCGGACGGGTGAGTAACACGTGGGCAACCTACCTGTAAGACTGGGATAACTTCGGGAAACCGGAGCTAATACCGGATAACATATGAGTCCACATGGTCTCATATTAAAAGATGGCTTCTCGCTATCACTTATGGATGGGCCCGCGGCGCATTAGCTAGTTGGTGAGGTAACGGCTCACCAAGGCAACGATGCGTAGCCGACCTGAGAGGGTGATCGGCCACACTGGGACTGAGACACGGCCCAGACTCCTACGGGAGGCAGCAGTAGGGAATCTTCCGCAATGGACGAAAGTCTGACGGAGCAACGCCGCGTGAGCGAAGAAGGTCTTCGGATCGTAAAGCTCTGTTGTTAGGGAAGAACAAGTATCGTTCGAATAGGGCGGTACCTTGACGGTACCTAACCAGAAAGCCACGGCTAACTACGTGCCAGCAGCCGCGGTAATACGTAGGTGGCAAGCGTTATCCGGAATTATTGGGCGTAAAGCGCGCGCAGGCGGTCCTTTAAGTCTGATGTGAAAGCCCACGGCTCAACCGTGGAGGGTCATTGGAAACTGGGGGACTTGAGTGCAGAAGAGGAGAGCGGAATTCCACGTGTAGCGGTGAAATGCGTAGAGATGTGGAGGAACACCAGTGGCGAAGGCGGCTCTCTGGTCTGTAACTGACGCTGAGGCGCGAAAGCGTGGGGAGCGAACAGGATTAGATACCCTGGTAGTCCACGCCGTAAACGATGAGTGCTAAGTGTTAGAGGGTTTCCGCCCTTTAGTGCTGAAGTCAACGCATTAAGCACTCCGCCTGGGGAGTACGGTCGCAAGACTGAAACTCAAAGGAATTGACGGGGGCCCGCACAAGCGGTGGAGCATGTGGTTTAATTCGAAGCAACGCGAAGAACCTTACCAGGTCTTGACATCCTCTGACACTCCTAGAGATAGGACGTTCCCTTCGGGGACAGAGTGACAGGTGGTGCATGGTTGTCGTCAGCTCGTGTCGTGAGATGTTGGGTTAAGTCCCGCAACGAGCGCAACCCTTGATCTTAGTTGCCAGCATTCAGTTGGGCACTCTAAGGTGACTGCCGGTGACAAACCGGAGGAAGGTGGGGATGACGTCAAATCATCATGCCCCTTATGACCTGGGCTACACACGTGCTACAATGGATGGTACAAAGGGCAGCGAAACCGCGAGGTTAAGCCAATCCCATAAAACCATTCTCAGTTCGGATTGCAGGCTGCAACTCGCCTGCATGAAGCCGGAATCGCTAGTAATCGCGGATCAGCATGCCGCGGTGAATACGTTCCCGGGCCTTGTACACACCGCCCGTCACACCACGAGAGTTTGTAACACCCGAAGTCGGTGGGGTAACCGTAAGGAGCCAGCCGCCTAAGGTGGGACAGATGATTGGGGTGAAGTCGTAACAAGGTAGCCGTATCGGAAGGTGCGGCTGGATCACCTCCTTTCTAAGGAAAAAGTCGAAAAGCGAAGGTGACTGTTCAGCTTCGAAAAGTGCTGGAATTTCTGAAGGAAAAGTCAGTAGACTTTGACAGAAGAAGTGAAGCAATCTCGAGAGGCTAGGAACCGTAGCTAGACAATAGAAGTTCTACGAACTTCATAAAAAAGACGTTTTGTATTGTGGTCAGTTTTGAGAGTGCTTTTTGTACTTTCAAAGGTCGATTTTTGCCTTTCGCAAAAATCAATTGTGCTTGCGTCTGCAATATTAGTCAATGATGATTAATTCCTCAGCGCAAAGCTACATGAAGACTATTCACTGATGTAAATCACGATGTGATTGATGTCAGTAACTTCGTTCTTTGAAAACTAGATAACGTAACAAAACATTCATTGAAGTAAGTTCTTTAAAACTTATAGGCGCATGAGAAGCGAAAAGTTCGAGGAACTGATGGAGGAAGCACCGGAGCGTATTTAACGGTACGAGAGGATGCTGACGAGAGCAGTGACGAAGAAATTTGAAGCTTATCGAAGCCGAACAGGTTAAGTTATAAAGGGCGCACGGTGGATGCCTAGGCACTAGGAGCCGATGAAGGACGGTACTAACACCGATATGCTTCGGGGAGCTGTAAGTAAGCATTGATCCGAAGATTTCCGAATGGGGAAACCCACTGCTCGTAATGGGGCAGTATCCTTACCTGAATCCATAGGGTAAGCGAAGGTAGACCTGGGGAACTGAAACATCTAAGTACCCAGAGGAAGAGAAAGCAAACGCGATTTCCTGAGTAGCGGCGAGCGAAACGGAAGATAGCCCAAACCAAGAGGCTTGCCTCTTGGGGTTGTAGGACACTCTATACGGAGTTACAAAAGAGCGAAGTAGACGAAGCGACCTGGAAAGGTCCGTCAGAGAAGGTAACAACCCTGTAGTCGAAACTTCGTTCTCTCTTGAGTGGATCCTGAGTACGGCGGGACACGTGAAATCCCGTCGGAAGCTGGGAGGACCATCTCCCAAGGCTAAATACTCCCTAGTGACCGATAGTGAACCAGTACCGTGAGGGAAAGGTGAAAAGCACCCCGGGAGGGGAGTGAAATAGAACCTGAAACCGTGTGCCTACAAGTAGTCAAAGCATATTTATGTGTGATGGCGTGCCTTTTGTAGAATGAACCGGCGAGTTACGATTACGTGCAAGGTTAAGTCGAAGAGACGGAGCCGTAGCGAAAGCGAGTCTGAATAGGGCGAATGAGTACGTGGTCGTAGACCCGAAACCAGGTGATCTACCCATGTCCAGGGTGAAGTTCAGGTAACACTGAATGGAGGCCCGAACCCACGTACGTTGAAAAGTGCGGGGATGAGGTGTGGGTAGCGGAGAAATTCCAATCGAACTTGGAGATAGCTGGTTCTCTCCGAAATAGCTTTAGGGCTAGCCTCGAGTATAGAGTCTTGGAGGTAGAGCACTGATTGGACTAGGGGCCCTCATCGGGTTACCGAATTCAGTCAAACTCCGAATGCCAAAGACTTGATTCTCGGGAGTCAGACTGCGAGTGATAAGATCCGTAGTCAAGAGGGAAACAGCCCAGACCACCAGCTAAGGTCCCAAAGTATACGTTAAGTGGAAAAGGATGTGGAGTTGCTTAGACAACCAGGATGTTGGCTTAGAAGCAGCCACCATTTAAAGAGTGCGTAATAGCTCACTGGTCGAGTGACTCTGCGCCGAAAATGTACCGGGGCTAAACGTATCACCGAAGCTGTGGATTGTTCTTACGAACAATGGTAGGAGAGCGTTCTAAGTGCAGCGAAGTCAGACCGTGAGGACTGGTGGAGCGCTTAGAAGTGAGAATGCCGGTATGAGTAGCGAAAGAGGGGTGAGAATCCCCTCCACCGAATGCCTAAGGTTTCCTGAGGAAGGCTCGTCCGCTCAGGGTTAGTCGGGACCTAAGCCGAGGCTGAAAAGCGTAGGCGATGGACAACAGGTTGATATTCCTGTACCACCTCTTTACCGTTTGAGCAATGGAGGGACGCAGGAGGATAGGGTAAGCGCACTGTTGGATATGTGCGTCCAAGCAGTTAGACTGGTAAGTAGGCAAATCCGCTTACCGTAAGGTTGAGCTGTGATGGCGAGGGAAATATAGTACCGAAGTTCCTGATTCCACACTGCCAAGAAAAGCTTCTAGCGATGGTAAATGGTGCCCGTACCGCAAACCGACACAGGTAGGCGAGGAGAGAATCCTAAGGTGATCGAGAGAACTCTCGTTAAGGAACTCGGCAAAATGACCCCGTAACTTCGGGAGAAGGGGTGCTTTTTAGGGTGCATAGCCCTGAAAAGCCGCAGTGAATAGGCCCAGGCGACTGTTTAGCAAAAACACAGGTCTCTGCGAAGCCGCAAGGCGAAGTATAGGGGCTGACACCTGCCCGGTGCTGGAAGGTTAAGAGGAGGGGTTAGCGCAAGCGAAGCTCTGAATCGAAGCCCCAGTAAACGGCGGCCGTAACTATAACGGTCCTAAGGTAGCGAAATTCCTTGTCAGGTAAGTTCTGACCCGCACGAAAGGTGTAACGATCTGGGCACTGTCTCAACGAGAGACTCGGTGAAATTATAGTACCTGTGAAGATGCAGGTTACCCGCGACAGGACGGAAAGACCCCGTGGAGCTTTACTGCAACCTGATATTGAATTTTGGTACAGCTTGTACAGGATAGGTAGGAGCCTTGGAAGCCGGAGCGCTAGCTTCGGTGGAGGCGTCGGTGGGATACTACCCTGGCTGTATTGAAATTCTAACCCGAAGGCCTTATCGGCCTTGGAGACAGTGTCAGGTGGGCAGTTTGACTGGGGCGGTCGCCTCCTAAAGAGTAACGGAGGCGCCCAAAGGTTCCCTCAGAATGGTTGGAAATCATTCGTAGAGTGTAAAGGCACAAGGGAGCTTGACTGCGAGACTTACAAGTCGAGCAGGGACGAAAGTCGGGCTTAGTGATCCGGTGGTTCCGCATGGAAGGGCCATCGCTCAACGGATAAAAGCTACCCCGGGGATAACAGGCTTATCTCCCCCAAGAGTCCACATCGACGGGGAGGTTTGGCACCTCGATGTCGGCTCATCGCATCCTGGGGCTGTAGTCGGTCCCAAGGGTTGGGCTGTTCGCCCATTAAAGCGGTACGCGAGCTGGGTTCAGAACGTCGTGAGACAGTTCGGTCCCTATCCGTCGTGGGCGTAGGAAATTTGAGAGGAGCTGTCCTTAGTACGAGAGGACCGGGATGGACACACCGCTGGTGTACCAGTTGTCCTGCCAAGGGCATAGCTGGGTAGCTATGTGTGGAAGGGATAAGTGCTGAAAGCATCTAAGCATGAAGCCCCCCTCAAGATGAGATTTCCCATAGTGTTAAACTAGTAAGATCCCTCGAAGATGACGAGGTTGATAGGTCAGAGGTGGAAGCATGGTGACATGTGCAGCTGACTGATACTAATCGATCGAGGACTTAACCAAATAGAATTGCGAAGGCGACTGTATAGGAGCCGTAGCAAGACATAAATGAATGTGCATACGTTATCTAGTTTTGAAGGAATGAATCCTTCTTATAGTTTAGTGACGATAGCGAAGAGGTCACACCCGTTCCCATACCGAACACGGAAGTTAAGCTCTTCAGCGCCGATGGTAGTTGGGGCATTGCCCCTGTGAGAGTAGGACGTCGCTAAGCAACTAAAAGATCAACCGATAGGGTTGGTCTTTTTTTGTGTTTGACTCTTTTTGTAAAGGTTGATATTTCATAGCTTTATTAATGTTAATACTCTATATATTTACTGATACAAATAGAAATTTTATATTTACTGGTAGAACAATTGGAATCTTGTATAGAACTAGAAAAAATAATAACAAGCCTACTTAAACAAATTCCTGCTTTTTGGGACTTTTTTTGAAATCATTCTAGAGCTTTTTTCCGCTCTTCTTAACATTTCAATAGTACGCCCTGTTCCTGCTTTACGAGCAATCACACTACCGTTTCGGTCTTGATTAAAAATTCCTCTTTTCGTCTTTTTGTACTCCACACTTTTTAGATTTTCTATGCGTAATTTCTCGCCCTTTCAGTGACTCCCAAAAGAATGTTTCGTCACTTTAAACAATGCCTTGTAATGGATAAAAAGCCTATTTCCCTAAAGCGTTCAGTGATTTTTGGAAGGGTATATCCTTCAACCATTATCTCAATGTATCTAATCTATTTATCAGGATAATGAGAGCTTGAAAACGGTGTATTTAGTAATATCGTTCAAAGACTTACCGCTATCCCTTTTAATGTAAGACAATCTTTTAGTAATTTTTATGGTTTTGGAGAAGATATGAATGCAATTTACGGGAGGTGTCTTAGATGAGTGAGGTATATCGGGATAAAATTGTTGTTTTAGATGAGAAAGGAAAGGAAAAGGAGCTTTCGGTTGAGGCGTTATTTGATATGAAGGATAAAACGTATGCCTTGTTGCGATCTGAGATAGATCAAAACGAGACGTTTGTCATGCAGGTGGAGGATACGGAAGACGGACAGTATTTAACAGGAATTGAAAATCCGTCTGAACGTGAGATGGTATTAGATGCATATGAAATAGCTGTTGATGCTAACCCAGCGGAGTAAGTTTCATGAGTAAAAAAATTGTGGATGTAATGGATACGCAAATGCGAGAGTTAATAGAAAAAGAATTGAATGGTCTAACGTTCACAAAAAATTTTCGATCTCCTTCAGCAGAGGAATGGTATGTATTTTTACCTAGCTATAAGGATCCGCTTACTGGTGGAGCAGCTGGCAAAGTGATCATTCACTATCATCTATTCGATACAAAAGAGATTTTCATTAATACTACGATTATTTTTGATGATCCTGCTTTACATAAAGCGTCACTACATCAACTTGTATATGCCATTTCAGATGAGATTGTAAATAGGTTGGTCGGATATGCGGATACGCTACTTTCTGTTCATTCTGGTGAGAATTCGTACAATGCAGAATATAAAAATTGAGGGGATATTATGGTAGATATGATACAAGCGATACAACAACATGCGATTCCAATTACCCATTCGAAAGACTTTGGGCCACTTTTTTCTGCCATTACAAATCAGAAATACGTTTTATTAGGGGAAGCCTCACATGGCACGTCTGAGTTCTATCAAATAAGGGCAGACATTACGAAGAAATTAATTATTGAAAAGGATTTCACATTTATTGCAGTAGAAGGAGATTGGCCATCATGCCAAGAGGTCAATCGGTATATAAAAGGATATAGAAATACATACAAAAATGCTCGTGATGTCCTTAGGGCTTTTAAACGTTGGCCGACTTGGATGTGGGCTAACGAAGAGATTATTGAGTTAATTGAGTGGTTAAAGGAATATAATAACGGCAAACCACATGAAAAGAAAGTTGGTTTTTATGGAATTGATATTTATAGTTTGTGGGAATCAATGGATGAAATCCTAAAGTATCTAGAAAAGAGGAATTCTCCAAATCTTGAAGTCGCAAGAAAGGCTTTTGCCTGTTTTGAACCATTTCAACGTGAAGCCGAAAAGTATGCTTTGTCTTCAGCCTTTTATTCCGAGGGATGTCATGAAGAAGTGACAAAGCTTCTAACTGAAATAAGTAAAAACAAACTGATGTATGAAGACTACGAGGAAGGCAGTTTAAATGTTGAAGTGAACGCACTAATTACGGCTAATGCTGAGAACTACTATACCACGATGATCACAAATGACAATGAATCATGGAATATCAGAGATCGTCACATGGTAGAAGTCCTGCATCGAATTGATTCGTTTTACAATCATACAGCTAAAGGTATTATCTGGGGACACAATACACATGTGGGTGACGCAAGGGCAACTGATATGGCAGACGAAGGTATTGTTAATGTTGGACAACTTTTAAGGGAAGCGTCTGGTCCTGAACATGTATTTATTGTTGGTTTTGGTACACATCATGGTACGGTGATTGCATCGACAGAATGGGGTGTGGATTTTGAAAGGATGAATATCCCACCAGCAGCTTCTGGCAGTTGGGAAGACCTACTTTATCAAGCAGGTGCACATGATAAACTGATCGTTTTTTCGAATAAAAATAGACATTTATTTATGAACAAAATGGGTCACCGCGCAATCGGCGTTGTGTATCAACCAGAATATGAGCGTCGTGGTAACTATGTTCCGTCTGTCCTATCGGAACGATATGATGCGTTTATTTTTGTAAATCAAACAAATGCTTTAACTCCACTAGAAGTCACAAGAGTTGTGATTTAAATCTAGCATATGAATAAACTCTCACTAAATTGTAGTGGTTTTTTTTCCTCCGAAGGGGAGGCTGCACGGACAATTTGAGGTTCTGTTAATAGGAGGTACTTGGAGTATCTCCTATTTTTTTGCGCTTTTTTATCATATATAAATCATTGGAAACAATAATAATGTGTTATATAAGATGAAATAATTATTGAAAAACGATAAAAGTTATCTTATAATCAATATGGAAATGATTTAGTTCTAAATTTAACATTGGAAAAAACCTATTTGAAAGGAATGTCGGAAGTTGAAATCAAAAACGAAACGTTGGATAATCTCAGGAGTTGCAGTAACAGCTATTTTTAGTTCATTATCCATCCCTCAAGTTCAAGCAGGAGCAAGTCATTTTTTATCTTTATTCCGTGTGAACCAAATAGAAATGGTGAAGTTGACACAAAGTGATATACAGGAAATCGAGAATTGGCTTCATGAAAATAAGGAAGGATCGTTAGACCTTAAAGGAGTTGGAAAGCTGAATATGTCAGGGATAACAGATGGGCCAACTTACTTTGAAACTTCTGAATCAGCAAAAGAAGCTGGCTATCATGTCCCAACGTTAGAGGAATATGAGGCAGAGGGAGTCAATGTGATACCAGCATCAACTATAACGTTTACCTTACATGTAGAAAAAGCAAATCAATTATTAACTCAATTAGGCTCCAAACACCAATTTGAGGCTTCTTTAAATGAAAAGCCATTTTCAGTCACAACTTACGATACTATCAAAACTGATTTCGTGAAGGAAGGAAATTATCTGTCGTATATGCAAACAAAATCTCCCGAAATCAATGTGCCTAACGGAGTATCTGTTGCGGAATTAAAAGCGACATTGTTATCCCTACCGTTTTTACCTGAAAATGTAAAAACACAGTTTGCAGGTATTGATCATATTGAAAATACCTTGCCAATTCCTGTTGTAGAAACAGAAGGTACTAAGATACGTGAGATCCGTTTAGGAAAAGCACAAGGAATTGTAGTCGAAAGGGAACAAGAATCTTCAATCGTATGGCAAGAAAACGGTAATTTTCATGTTCTCGTTTCACACGGCAAAATGACTGCAGATGAATTAATTCAATTAAGTCTACAAATGAAGTAATGACTACACATTCAGCGCGTTTCTAGCACGCTCTGATTTTTCATTCTGACATTGGGGGAGGAACATGAACGTTATTCAAACGAAATCTTTAACGAAAACCTATAATGGTAAAGGCGGAATATCGGATGTAACATTGTCGATTGGTGAGGGAATTGTGTATGGATTTCTAGGACCAAATGGTTCTGGAAAAAGTACATTCGTACGCACCTTACTTGGATTATTGCAACCGACAAGTGGAGAGGGTTATATTCTCGGGGAACCAATTGGAACAATAAAATCGCGCGAACAAGTAGGGTATCTACCTGAATTATTTCGTTACCCAGAATGGTTAACGGGTAAACAATTGTTACAAAGCCATGCCGAATTATGCAAAATACCTGTTCGCAGTCGTAATAAACGAATTGAAGAAGTCATTGAGCTAGTTGGAATGACGGGTAGAGAAAATGGGAAAATTAGTGGTTTTTCGAAGGGGATGTCGCAACGAATTGGTCTGGCTTGTGCGATTTTAAATGATCCAAAGGTTGTTTTTCTGGATGAGCCGACATCTGCACTTGATCCGATTGGACGGAAAGATGTTCGAGATCTCATGGTTTATCTTCGAGACCAAGGGAAAACAGTCTTTTTGAATAGCCATTTGTTATATGAAGTGGAGTCTGTGTGTGATCATGTATCAATTGTTCATCAAGGAGATATGATTGTACAAGGACCTTGGCGTGAGTTATTGATGACAGAAACAAAGGTGGAAGTAGTAACAGATCTGCCAATTGGCACGAACTTGCCAGCCTTTGTAACACAATATCAAAAAGTAAATGAGGAGCTCACACGTACAAGATGGGAGATCCAACTCGAGAATGAATCGGATATACCCAAAATCATTCAGTATTTATCTACAAATGGGACTGCAATCTATGAAGTGAAGCCCATTATCCCTCATTTAGAGGATGTTTTTTTGTATTGGGTGAACCAGAAAAAGGAGAACGCTTATGTGGACAATCAGTAAATTAACTTTTAAAGAAATGATATCAAAGCGGATCTTTATCATCACAATTGTGATGACCCTTATATTTCTGGCGCTTTATGGAACGGCTATTTATTTTGCTGGTAAAGATACACCAGGTGGAGGGGCCAACATGATTCAAGGACCAGAACTGATTTTAATGCAGCAATTTGTTGCTTCACAATTATTGGGGGTCGGACTCTATTTTTCTTCATTTATTATCGCTTTATTAGCAATTTTGTCGAGTGTGACATCTATTTCAGGTGAAATTTCAAGTCATCAGATTGATACATGGTTGATGCGCCCCATTTCTAGAGCACAATTTGTGATGGGGAAGTTTGTAGGATTATCCCTTCTCATGATTTCCTATGCAGTCGGTCTTTTTTTTAGTATTACCGCCCTTCATCAAGGAATTGGTTCGGAATGGATGGAGTTAGATATCAGTCTAATCCAGATGTTGAAAGCAGTAAGTGTGTTTGTCATTCAGCCATTTGTTTTAATATCTTTCGGATTACTAGTAAGTACGAGAATGACCACTTTAAATGCAGGAATTGTATCCATTGTTCTGTATGGTGCAGCATTTATTGGTGGATTTATTGAACAATTTGGTTCACTTGCCGAAAAGACAACGCTCGTAAATATTGGGATTATCATGAGTCTAATCTTTCCCGTTGATTCCATTTATCGGAAAATGACCGTTTTACTGTTTGATACAACTGATAATCCGTTGTCTTTTGCACAAGGTGGAATGTTCACTAGCATTTCTACACCTAGTAATCTCATGGTTTGGTACGCACTGCTATATGGTGTATTAATCGTACTATTTACAATTTATCGTTTTAATAAGCGTGATGTGTAAATGATTATTTTCAATCATACATGATAAGATGATAAAATCAGATTATATGGAAACCAAAAGGCAATAGAAACAAATTAATAGAATCCATGGTTCAGTGAAATCACTTAATTTTGCATAATGAATGGAGTGAAAAAGTTGACTAATGGCATGAGAAATCCAGTCATAGATGAATATATTAGTAAAGAGAAAAAGTGGCAGGCAGAATTTGAGAAATTGAGATCGATTACCCTTGATTGTGGACTGACTGAAGAACTGAAATGGAGATTGCCTTGCTACACGCTTGAAAGAAAGAACATCGTGATCATTCAGGGGTTTAAAGAATATTGTGCGCTTATGTTTTTTAAGGGTGCGCTGCTAAGGGATCCTCAAGGGATCCTGACAAAACCAGGGGAAAACTCACAAACACAGCGACAAATGAGGTTTACTACTGTTCAGGAGATTGAAAAGGTAGAAACCACTATAAAAGAGTATATCGATGAAGCGATTAAAGTAGAACAAGCTGGCTTAAAAGTGACTACAAAGGAGACTTCGGATTACGAGATTCCAGAAGAATTGCTCGCTAAATTTAATGAAATTCCTGATTTGAAACAGGCTTTTGAATCATTGACACCCGGACGTCAACGAGCATATCTTCTATTTTTCTCCAAAGCCAAGCAATCCAAAACACGAGTGGCAAGGATTGAAAAATACATCCAACCCATACTCGAAGGTAAGGGATTACATGATTAAGTATATAAAAAAGGGACGAGGGGATGTTACCTCTCGTCCTTAACATTGTCTGATGCTCCTTCCGATTATTTCTTGCGAACAGGAATCCAAATTTCGCTATATGCGTAGTTTTCTTTTTGTTTATCCATTTTCGTAAAGGAAAATGTAGGGGCATTGATGACTTCATAATCCGATGAAGGTAGCCATTCAGAATAGGTTTTTGCCATTGTTTCTTGTAACGTTGTGGGAAAGGGTCCTTCATTTGGGAAGATTGCCCATGTGCATGCTTGCACAGGTACTTTTTCCAACTCTTCACTGACCTCATCATTGGTTGTCAGTACACCAATTAAGTGAGTTAATTCGCCTTCTTCTTTTAAGAAATTTTCATCCGCATCATAGGAAGCATTGACAATCTCATATGGTTCGATATTTTTTAGTGAATGCATTTCTTCCTTTTGTTCATCTGTAATGCTCATAGCAAGCTTCACGATCTCGTTATTTACACCCTCAAATTGCATGGGAACACGTTTGCTAACACCTACTAAATAAAACGCTGGTTTGTCTACGATTCTATATTCCATAGAAACTCCTCCTTTAACAGTTATGACAAATGATAGTTTAGGGAACGATTTGCTAAGCTTTTTCTTGATGGCATCGGAGGGCAGAAATCCACTCCATTTTTTAAATGCCCTCGTAAACCCATCTACTGACTGATACCCATATTTGAATGCAACCTCTGTTACCTTTTCGCCATCTAGTAACTCCTTGTTCGCCTCCGCAAGTTTTCGATTCTTTATATATTCACTAAGCGTTAAGCCTGATAGATGAAAAAAGACCGTTCGAAAGTGGTAGTCGGAAACGCCAGCATATTCAGAGATCTGTTCAAGTGAAAGGTCTTCCGTGAGGTGATCTTCAATATAGTCAATCACTTGGTTTAATTCTTTTAACAAGTTATCCCTCCTCGAAATCATCATAACAAAGCGAGTATTTGTTTACTCGACATTATAAACAAAAAAATATCGGTATGATAGGTCGGAAGAGTAGGGGAAAGGGGGATGAAGTTTGAGTAGATACATTTTATAGGAAAGAAAGGGCAGTCCCCATGTGTTAAGTGTTTAACGAAAAGGAGACAGGCCCAAGATCTGTTAGGTTAAGTTTGGATAACCTTGCTGACGCAAAGCTTCATAAACCAAGATAGCAGCTGTACTTGAAAGATTAAGCGAACGAACGTGATCATTCATAGGAATTCTTAAAAAGTGGTTTCGATTTTTTTCGAGTAAATCTTTTGGTAAACCCGTTGTTTCTTTTCCAAACATAAAATAATGTTCTTTCGTGACATCACTGAAATCAAAAGCTGTATGTGATGTTTCACCAAATGTTTCAATAAAGTAAAACTCACCTTGATTCTTTGAAAAAAAATCTTCTAATGAATCATAATACGTTATATTGACAGAATCCCAAAAATCAAAGCCTGCTCGTTTTATCATGTCGGGATCCGTTGAAAAGCCGAGCGGTT
This sequence comes from Bacillus nitroreducens, assembly GCF_964021195.1. Taxonomy (NCBI): domain Bacteria; kingdom Bacillati; phylum Bacillota; class Bacilli; order Caryophanales; family Bacillaceae; genus Bacillus; species Bacillus nitroreducens. The sequence goes on from NZ_CAXHYI020000003.1 coordinate 2,937,485, forward strand.
TAATTAAATGCAATTTGGAATCTGTTGCAGCGCAAGTTAGAGCTATATTTCCAGTATTAATTGGAATATCTGGTTGAAATAGTACAACATGAATTGCCAAAAATGGTCACTCCTATCTACATTTTACCCTTTAAATTATAGCATAAGGATGGAGAAGAGAAGGAATTGTTCTATGTGGATCATAAATTTTATTATAGTGAAATAGGGAGGAACATAAAAGACGTCATTCATAAGCTTTTCCAGTAAAGTGAGAAGAGGAAAAAATCGTGAAGTTGAAGGGAGTAATGGTACAATTTGATATTTTTGCTCCAAAACAAAAGATAGGGGATGGAAAACAAATTCCCATCCCCATGCAATACAATTTTAGCCTTGTTTTACTGGATTTCGTAGCTCACCAATACCCTCGATACGACAAATGATTTCATCACCATTTTTCATCATGACGGCACCTAGTGGGCTACCTGTTAAAATAACGTCGCCTGGTTCTAGTGTCATCACGCTGGATAGGTACGAAACCATTTTTCTAAGCGGAACAATCATTAGATTCGTTTCACTATCTTGTTTCTTATCCCCGTTTAAGTAAGCCTCAACGGTCACTTTGTCAGGATCGATTGCCGTTTCGATATAGGGACCAAGAGGTGTGAACGTATCAAATGACTTTCCTATTGTCCAATGCCCAGCTTCATGGAAAAATTGAGGAGCTGTCACGTCATTGGCAATTGTATAGCCAAAGATGTAGTCTTCTACTTCATCTTCAGAAATATTTCGTGCTGATCTACCAATGATGACGGCAAGCTCTGATTCAAATTTCACTTCTGTTATTTTACTTGGAATCTCAATTGGTTGTTCTGGCCCAATTACAGAAGAAACGGGCTTGTAAAAAAATACTGGAATTTCAGGTAGCTCAGAAGGTAGATCTTCTACCTTCTGAACATAGTTCGCACCAATCCCAATTACCTGTCTTGGTCTAAGTGGTTCTAATAGTTCTAGTTCGTCAACTTGGTAGGTGACGTCTGTATTTGTCCAATCTGAAAAAATATCTCCTTCAATTTGTTGGATTCCATTCTCTGTTACGATTCCTTGTAAGATGGTTCCATTCGCTTGATGTTTAAATCTACCAAATTTCATCGTTTCACTCCTCGTATTCTGCCTAAAACATCAGTACATTCTATTAGCTTTTTAAGCGAGCCTGTTCCTTTACTTCGAGACGACGACGGTGAAGAATCGGTTCAGTATACCCATTTGGCTGCTCTTTTCCTTTGAATACAAGATCGCATGCAGCTTGGAACGCAATTGATTCATCATAGTTCGGAGCCATAGGGCGGTATTTCTCATCACCCGCATTTTGTTGGTCAACAATTTTAGCCATGTTTTTAAGCGTTTCTAACATTTGTTCTTCTGTACAAACACCATGGTGTAGCCAATTCGCAAGCATTTGACTAGAGATACGTAATGTTGCACGGTCTTCCATTAGGCCTACATTGTTAATATCAAGAACTTTTGAGCATCCAACCCCTTGGTCTACCCAACGAACAACATAGCCAAGCAATGTTTGTGCGCTGTTATTAAGTTCTTCCTGAATTTGTTCAGGGGACCAATCAATCTTATCGACAACTGGAATTTGTAAGATTTCATTTTGGTAATTCTTTACTACTTTTGAAAGTTCATTCTGTACTTTTCTTACGTCAATTTCATGGTAATGAATTGCATGTAATGTAGCAGCTGTTGGGGATGGGACCCATGCTGTATTTCCACCTGCTTTTAAATGTCCGCCTTTTTGCTCGAGCATCGCGGCCATTAAATCAGGCATCGCCCACATTCCTTTACCAATCTGTGCTTTACCTTTAAAGCCAGTATCTAAACCAATACGTACGTTATTATTTTCATATCCATTTAACCAAGTAGATGTTTTCATATCACCTTTACGTACCATTGGACCTGCTTCCATAGAAGTGTGAATCTCATCTCCAGTACGATCTAAGAATCCAGTATTAATGAAGACAATTCGATCTTTTACTTCATAAATACAATTCTTCAAATTCAGGCTTGTACGACGTTCTTCATCCATAACACCAATTTTTAGCGTATGGCGTTCCATGTCAAGCATATCTTCAACACGGTTAAATAATTCATTTGCAAAAGCTACTTCTTCAGAACCATGCATCTTTGGCTTAACAATATAAACGGATCCCTTTTCAGAGTTTTTATAGACTCCGTTTCCTAATAAGTCATGTTTTGCAATTAAGCTTGTAAATACAGTGTCCATAATTCCTTCAGGGATTTCATTGCCATTACGATCTAAGATGGCATTCGTTGTCATCAGGTGACCAACGTTACGGACGAACATAAGCACTCGACCTGATAATTGAATCTTTTCACCATTTGGAGCCGTATACGTACGATCAGGATTTAATGTACGTGTAACTTCTTTTCCGTTTTTCGTGAATTGAGAAGTTAAGTCTCCTTTGATTAATCCAAGCCAATTATGATAGGCAAGAGTTTTATCTTCTGCATCAACAGCTGCAACAGAATCTTCAAAGTCCATAATCGTTGTTGTGGCAGATTCAAGATAAACATCTTTTACATTCGCTTTATCTTGTTTTCCAATAGGGTGATCTGCATCAATTTGAATTTCAATATGGAGACCGTTATTTTTTAGTAAAACAGCTGTAGGATTTTCGGCATTGCCATTGTATCCAACAAATTTTGAAGGGTCTACTAGTTTCGTTGTGTTGTTATTTGCTAGAACAACTTCTAAATCTTCTTGATTGATCACGTATTTTACGACATCTTTATGTGATGCGTCTTTTAGTGGGACCGTCTTATCAAGAAAATCTTTTGCAATTGCAATAACTTGATCACCGCGTTTTGTATTATATGGACCTGCTTTTTCTAATCCATCTTCCTCACCAATCACATCCGTTCCATATAATGCATCATATAGAGAGCCCCAACGTGCGTTAGCAGCATTGATAGCATATCGAGCATTGTCAATCGGCACCACTAATTGTGGACCAGCTTGAACGGTAATGACATCATCAACGTTTTCAGTCGTAATCTTAAAATCTTCCACTGGTGTTTCTAGGTAATTAATTTCTTCTAAAAAGGATTTATAAGAATCGAAGTCAATCACTTCGTTTTCTCTATGCCAAGCATCAATTTTGCATTGAATTTCGTCGCGTTTTTCTAATAATAACTTGTTTTTTGGAGCCAAATCAGAAACAAGTTGGCCTAGATCATTCCAAAACTTTTCGCGGTCAAGACCTGTCCCTGGAAGTGCTTCCAAATTAACGAAATCAAAAAGAACTTTTGCAACTTGAAGGTTTCCTGTTTTTATGTAATTCGACATCATGCATTCCTCCTTTAGTATCTATCTATTACTTTAATAGTGATAGGGCTTAAACAGAAATACATTTTTCGCATGTATGCTATTCCATTTGGTTATACCTTCAAGTATAATAAGCTAAAATTACCCATTTAGTAGGGAAAGGGGTATTAGAATGGACATCAGACAGATAGAATATTTTGTAGAAGTTGCGAAACATTTAAACATAACAAAAGCAGCTTCCATTCTTCATATTTCTCAACCATCATTAAGCAAAGTCATTAGAAAGCTAGAGTCTGACCTAGGAACTCCTTTATTTTATAGAGGAGCGAAGCAATTGGATTTAACGGATGTCGGAAAAGCATTTCTAGTTAGTGCGAAAAATGTTCTTCAAGCCTATGAAAATTTAACGATGGAAATAAGTGATGTCATAGATTTAAAAAAAGGCGAAATTAAAATCGGCATTCCTCCAATTATTGGTGCCACTTTTTTTTCAAAATTGATTAGTAGTTATAAAGAAGCGTTTCCTTCCATACAAATCAATTTAACAGAAGTGGGCAGTAAAAAGATTAAACGTGGAGTGGCAGAAGGGGAGCTTGATATTGGCTTAGTTTGCAATCTCCCCATTCAAAAAGAAGACTTTGACATGATTAAACTAGTAGAAGATCCACTAGTACTACTTGTCCATAAAGATCATCCGTTATCACAACGAGAATCAATTGAACTCACGCATGTTTCAAAGGAACCTTTTATCATGTACAGAAATGACTTTTCGTTGTATGACAAGATTATGGAGGCATGTGGCAAACTTGATTTTTATCCAAATATCGTTTGTGAAAGTTCACAGAAGGACTTTATGATCGAAATGGTCGAGGCAAAATTAGGTGTGGCTCTATTACCTAGTCAAATTTGCAGACAGATTACCAGTAAAAATATCATCGCCATTCCTTTTATAAACCCTACGATAAATTTAGAACTAGGAATGATCTGGAAAAAAGACAGATATATGTCACATGCTGTACGTGAATTCATCGCCATGGTGGAAAGCTGAAGGGGCCAGCCCCTCAATAAAAGCGATAGATTAATAGGGGATAGTCCAGATAACATAATCTACACTCATTTTTATAGGAAACCCTAGTAAGATCCACTTTCCAAGACTGTCTTGAAAACGGATGTCAGACAAGATGCGCAGCCGATCGAAGACGGGAATAGAAGTTGTCTTCATGACCAGACGAGTGAGGCTAGTAATGAAGTATGCGAGCGTTTTTAACAGTCTGAGAGAGGCATACTAGATGCCTCTCTCAAAGTCTAAGCTTCTTTTTACTTTGTGTATGAAGGGATTCTTTCTGTTCATCGGTCAGAAAAAAGGTATCAGTGTTTTCTGCCTCTGATCCGATCACAAAGGAAAGTTTTCCATCAAACTGCTCTTTTGGAATCGATTCGATGATTTCAGGAACGCTTGGGGTAGCTGTTAAGGCTTGATCTGTATGGAAAATATCAACCTTGTGCTTCAAAAAGACGTCAATCCAATCATAGAGTGATTGCTTCTCGGCATGTGGAAAGCTTGTAACCCTTATTTGATTCGTAGAATCCACCCCATAGATGAATAGTTTTGCTGATCGTACTTTACTAAATTTCGTCCTCAGTTGATAGTTGTCACTATGAGCAATCGTCGACTTTGCCTTCAATCGGTAATCCATTCCAATTAATACATATTTCATCTTTTCATAAGGAAGAAAGATGTGCTGTTCTTCACCTTTTAATTTGTCCTTCACATAGGAATCATAGCCCTTATCACCTAGTTGAATATGAATCACAATATCTAGATAGTTACGTAGATTTTTATAGCTGAACCATGCAAAACCGACAAAGGTAACGCCAATCGCAAATAGTAGAATGGAAAAGCCCAATCCCATCTCAGAAAATTCACTAAAGCTTAAACCCAATCCACATATCCCTATAAATAAGAAGACCGAAATCAATCCAATATGGCAACCAATGGCCCACTTAGGGAGCTGATTTGTATAACTTCGATTATCCTTCGTTTGCAATTCCATTCATTTATAGCCCCTTTCATTACTTATTTTACCAAAAAAAGGCTGAGACAAAGGGCTTATTCATAATAGGACTATAGTGTGAAATGCATAAAAAATTCTATCAAAAGTTCAAGTTTTAGAAATAGAAATAATGTAAACATCTTCAGGGAATACAAAAGCCTAGATCGTAAACGAAGTGTAGAGCACCAACCTTTAACTCAAAGGTTGGTGCTCTTTTGTTATGCAGCACGTAAAACGGTCATTCTAACATGGCTGACTCAGTCGTCAATGTTGTAAGTTGTTAATTAAGGCTCACCAGCCGCACGATAAAAAGCGAAGTATGTAGATCTAATCGTGTTTTTAGTACAATTTTTAATATGTTCCTTGGTATGTTATTTGTTTAGTAAGAGCAACAATCAGTGCGAAAACAGTCTTATATAAAGAGGCGAGCATCAGGGAAGCGTCTTTAAATTAGTAGATTTCCCCATGTTCTTTAGCAAAAAACCAAATACAAAATCGTCGAGTCATGTAGAATGTGAGGCATATTGAAATCCAAGAAATATACCATTCCCAATGGATGTATGTGATGAGATCGGTGTATATCTCAATGATGACTTCTCCTATCGTCAGGACTGTAGTAAATGCGACATAATACATGAATTGAATAAGTAAGTTCCGATTATTTGGATACCATACATTAAAGATGGCACAAGTGAGAGGATAAGCAAAAAACTCATATGTGAAGCTTGATCGACTGACTGAAGGAAACAAGCGAACTGGATATTCGAGTAATCCCCATTCAACAACAACTAAGCCAATCAGAAATGTAATAAACTGCTTGAATAAAAATGCCACCACTGCAAGCCGAATCTTTTCTCTCGGAATCGCGAAAAGAAGGGCTGCTGTGAATACGTATACTCCTAGTAAAATCCAAGCTTCGATTGTCATTATGTCCCCCATTTCTCTACTTGGAACACGGATTTGTCCTTGTAGAACCAATCACAGCAGATATTGCTCGCGTAGTATAGAAATCCAAAATATACCCACAACCCATACCACGTCATGCTTCTAAATTCTAATAGATCGGTATAATGTTCGATGACAACATCAAATAACGTAATGGAAGAAATCCAGATTGAAAAATAGATGAAATTGAAATTTAACCTTTTATAGACGTAGAATATGGAAAATAGAAGAGGGTGGAAAAAATAAACAATTGTAAGGGGAAACTCATGTGCTTCAGGGAACTCTCTGACTGGTGCATATAACAAACCATATTTAAAAACAAACATATCGAAAAACCAGATCACTGCCTGAAACAGTAAGAAGGCCAGAATGCCTCTGCGCACGTCTTTTCTCACAATCAATGCGAAAAAACCAATAATGCCTATCATCCATAGTATAAGTAGGATGACGAATTCTTTCTGCATGTCTCCAAAACCCCTCTTCTTAAAAATTTATACATATGTCCATTTATATATTTTTTCCAAACTGTTTGAATTTATCAAAGGGATTAGTGATTACTTGAAACTCATGAATGGTTAATCTTTTCATGATGATTCGGTGAGAGTGTTATAACCTTCTAAAAACGAAGATTTTACTTGAGTGTAGAGTCATTTATATGATGAAACGTAACTAAATAATATTCCCATTTTTTATGGGGACAATAAGTAAGATAGTAAAAATGATCACTGGAGGTTGCAATGTCTGAGTATGCTTTTATGGCAGGCAGGGTCATTTGTTATCTTGTTCACTCTTGCACGACTTCTTGGGAAAAAGCAAATCTCTCATCTTACTTTTTTTGACTATGTAGTAGGTATTGCGATTGGGACAATGGCTAGTTCTATCGCGATCGATAAGTCTCTTTCGTTCGGACACGGCGTAACCGCGCTCGTTATCTATACGGTTTTATCGTTGTTGATTGGGTTTGGTGCCGTTAAATCGTTCAAATTCAGAGAAATAGTGGAAAGTAGTCCTGTGATATTGGTGAAGGATGGAAAAGTAATGGAGAAGACTCTTTTAAAGCAAAGGATGACATTTGATGACCTCTTAAATGGCTTACGGGTAAAAGGTGCTTTTAATCTTTCAGAGGTAGAACTAGCAATGATGGAAACCAATGGAGACATCAGCGTATTGAAAAAACCACAATATCAGGCGCTTACTCCGAATGATATAGGGTTAGAGGTAGAGGAGGATCATGGTCCTTCTCTAGCGATTATCGATGGAGAGGTGTTAGAACATCACTTGCAATACTTAGGGTATACGAAAGAGTGGCTACTAGAAGAAATCAAAAAACAAGGGGCCAACGAGCTAGAGGATGTCTTTTTAGCTCAAATAAACTCCGATGGAAGTCTCTTTGTTGATCTATATAATGATAAGAAAAATACGCAAGATGATAAAACAATTGAACAAGAAAATCAAAAAACCAACTTAGCAATAAAGTTAAGAAGAATACAATCAGATCTTGAACAGACGGCTTTTCTAACGAAGGACAATGTTGCAAGAAAAATGTATTTTAAACAATCCAAGGAAATAGATAAGATGATAAAGAAATTGAATCCATATTTAAGTGAATAATCTTAGTATGGCAGCTGAAAAAGTCTTCATTTCAGCTACAGCTTGCCCTTTACAAGGAGTAGACAAAATTCTACTCCTCTTTAATTTGTTTTCCTCATGGTGTGAACCTGTTTGTTTATCGATTCCAATTAGTACCATTATAGACTGAAAACTCATTTTTTCATTAATAGATACTTGTCATTATGAACGAGGTAACTTTGTCCAATCAAAGAGAACATTTAAAAATATAATATAGTAAATATTGAAAGGAGGGTACCATTTATGAGTAAAGTATGGAGAAATGAGTCTATTTTTGGAAACAGTAGGAACAGAAATGATTTTCACAGTAATGTTGATGTTGATAATGATAATGAATTAAGAGCTAGAGCAGATAGTGACGCAGAAAATGACACAGATGTAAACTTAAAGGACAAAAACACAAATATTGCAAAAGCTCGTGTCAACCACAGCGGTAATTCCAGAGTAGATATTAAAGTAGCTAGTGATTCAAAAGCTAGAGTACGCTCTAGAAGTAATGCTGATGCAGATCAAGATCAAGACCAAGATCAATATCAAGACCAAGATCAAGATCAACACCAACGTTTCGGGTTTAAGTAACGCCGAATCGGACTTCCACCTTTAAGGGTACTAGATTAGTACCCTTAAAGATTCGGTTGACGATAAATAGAAGGGAGAATATGGATGGATCGTTCAATTCAAAATAAATTGGAAACACTGATCAATCGCAGTGGTAACGCGGATGTCGATTTAGTCGTGAATATCGATATTGATACAAAGGCCATAGCCTATGGAATGCTATGCAGTTTATATGCAAAAGGAGAGTTAACGGAGCAAGAGTTGGAGCAAGCTGTAAGAAAGCTAGACATGATGATTGAAAGAGATCGAAACAAAAAGAAAAATAACGCTGACAATCGACCAAAGTTATTTCAATTTCCTGATTCAAACACAAGAAGAAAATGGAATTAGACATTTTTCTTCTTTACATATGAGTTGTGTTATCACTATAGTTAGAAGTATCATTACTGTAATATAAGAAAAAATAAGAAACTAAACTAAGTTTTGGAAATTTCATTAATGGAATCCCTTAATGAAAAGAATCAATTTAATAGATTAATAGTCAGTCTCGGTGTAATATGTGGAGTGCAATGCCTCAATATGAGTCGTTGCACCTTTATTGTTTTAATAATAGTGCTTTTAGAGATTAATAGTAATTCACTTAACTGCACTTATTGCACCACGAACTTTGGAGGATAGGACATGCGTCAACTCATTTTTTTATTGATCATCTATTTGACATTCATTAGTTTAGGATTACCTGATTCTCTTTTAGGAGTCGCTTGGCCTAAAATGGTGGGGGAATTTGGTGTGGCCTACAGTATGGCTGGTATTCTTTCAATGACTATTGCCATTTCTACGGTCATATCAAGTTTACAGACGATGCAAATTACGAAAAAAATTGGAACTGGGAGACTCGTTTTAGCAAGTGTGTTGTTAACTTCTATTGGTTTAATCGGATTTGCGTTTACACAAAATTTCTTATTATTAATCGTTGCTGCAATTCCTTTAGGTCTTGGAGCGGGTGCGATTGACTCTTCTTTGAATGACTACGTGGCTGTCAATTTTAAGGCACACCATATGAATTGGTTGCACGCTTTTTGGGGAGTAGGGGCAACAACTGGACCGATTATTATGGGGTTCGTATTAAATCAACATTTTTCATGGAGAAATGGGTATTTGATCATTGGTCTCATTCAAGTATTGGTCGTGATCATCCTTTTCCTTTCACTCCCTCTCTGGAAACAAAATGAGAAAAAAACAGAAAAAGAATCGGAAGAAAGCACAACTTCGATCAAAACAGTATTGAAACAAAAAGGCGTTCTCTTTTCTTTATTATCGTTTGTCTTTTATGTGGGTGTTGAAGGAATCATATTTTTGTGGGGAAGTAGTTACTTAATTGAAATTAAGTCGTTTTCAATTGCAACGGCTAGTTTTATTATTTCATTGTTTTTTGCCAGTTTAACAGTCGGAAGAATTCTTTCTGGATTTATTACGTTTTGGTTATCCAATCAAAAGTTGTTATACATAAGCGAAATTTCACTTTTAATCGGAATTCTTGTTGTTGCTGTAGGGGCAGGTACCTTCATGTACATAGGATTTATCCTTGTTGGTTTTGGATGTGCTGCGATATTTCCAACCATGATGCACGAAACCCCAAGACGATTTGGTGTAAAGAATTCTAGTACAATCATGGGAGTTCAAGTCGCTTCTGGATATGTTGGAATAACCATCTTACCTCCATTAGTAGGATTTATCTTCCAAGGACTCAGCATGAACCTCTTCCCATTATTTTTATTCATATTCACACTCGTCCTACTCGGAGCAACCATCGCAATCGAAAAGCTGAAAGAACAAGGGAACAGTTCTCCTCTGTAAATAGAACAGGGGGACGGTTCTCCTGTTTCCATAAAAACTGGAAAATATTAAAGATAGAATCACTAGAAACGTCTCTTCGAATTAATATATCTAAATTACTTGATAAAAAGAAGTTAAATTAACATAACAGATGACTCCTGCCAAAGAGATAGAGATAGAGATTGGCAGGAGTTGTTGTTTTTTAACTCTAATACAAGAGAGGTGAAATTTCGGGGAATGTATCGGAAATTTAGATTTTATAGTAATTTCTTATTTTAGGGAAATGAATCGTAACCTTTGTAAATTCACCCTCTATAGATTGGATAGATAGGTCATGGCCTAATTTATTTGCTAATTTTTTTGCAAGATACAGTCCCATTCCAGTTGATTTTGAATGACTCCTTCCAGTTGTACCAGTAAAGCCTCTTACAAATACTCGGTTTAAATCTTCCGCTGTTATTCCTATACCATTATCTTGAACTATCAACCGTTTTTCTTTATGCTCTTGTTCAAAATGGATAGAAATTCTACCTCCATTATCTGTGTACTTTAACGAGTTTGTGATGAGTTGGTCAATAATAAATCCGAGCCATTTTTTATCACTATGTACGAATTTTTTATCATTATGATTCAATTCTAGGGTAATTTGCTTATTTATAAATATTTTCGAGTATTTTTTGATACTATTTTTTATGATCTGGTTTACATCAACCTCTGTAATAAAGTAATCATTAGCAAAAGATTCGACACGGGAGTAATAAAGGGCTTGCTCCACATAGTCCTCAATTTTATCAAGTTCGTCTTCCAGTTTATTAATAAGATAATCTACTGACTTTCCCTCATAGTGTTCGATAAGTAGACGACTAGACGTAATGGGTAGTTTAATTTCATGTACCCATGCAAGGATATATTCTTCCTGTTCTCGTTTAAGGTTATATAACGATTGCAATTGTTTGTCTTGCGTACGCATGATTTTTTCAAAAAGATTAAGATACAACTGTTGCTCATGGCTTTGTGCTTTAGGTAATAATGTAAGAGCGTCATCATGAGAACTATTCATTAGTCCCTTAATTTTCATATAAAAATTTCTGTGGTAAACATAACCGATGACAATATACAGAGATGTGAATAACAAACAACTACTATTTATGTATATAACATTGCCCCAAACATCTTGTGTTTCGGCACTTAGCAGTAAGAATAACGAAATAAAACTCATAATCATGGCGTAAAAACAGAGGAAGAAACGTTTATCCTTTATGTATGTTAGGAAATTCATTTTATTAAGTAGCCTTCTCCTTTTTTTGTCGTAATAAAGTCCTTGATACCCAATTGTGATATTTTCTTTCGTAACCGGGTAATGTTGACGGATAGAGTATTGTTATCAATGAATTGTTCATGTTTCCAAAGCGCACGCATGATATTGTTCCGGTTCACAATACTTCCTGCATGTTTCATTAATAGATGTAAAATGACAAATTCTGTTTTGGTGAGCTCTACCTTCTTGTCCCCAAAAGATATATTCAAGTCATTCAAATTTAATAGAACCCCATTATGTTCGACTACGTTCGCTTGTGTTTCTGTATAGGAATAAGATCGGCGTAGAAGGGCTCTTATTTTAGCCATAAGCACCTCTGTATCAAACGGTTTTTGAATGAAATCATCGCCACCCATGTTCATGGCCATAATCATATCCATATGTGAATCGCGGGAAGAAATAAATATAATCGGAACTTGAGACACTTCTCTAATTTTGTTACACCAGTAATATCCATCAAATAGAGGTAAGTTAATATCCAATAATATAATAGCTGGTTGTTCCTGAATGAACTCGTCAAATACATTCTCAAATGAGTTTAACATAGCTACTTCGTAATTCCATTTATCAAGGGATTCTGCTAACAGCTCTCTTATTACTTGATCGTCTTCAACAATCATCACTTTCATCTTTAACACTCCCTTCATTTGTTAGTACCAGTTTGACCATCGTATTAAAATGATTCACTGTTTTAATATTAGTATTTTTCATCGTATTTTTGAACCAACCTTTCGAAATTGTAAGGTTAACGATAAACCTGTAAGGTTAAATAATAGTATCATCCGATAGAATAAAGAACAGTAATATGATTCTTTGGAGGATTGAATGAAATGAATATCGTTGTAGATGCGAAAAACATAAAAAAAGTATACGGAACAAAAGGAAATGTATTTACTGCATTGGATAATATCGATTTAAACGTATATGAAGGTGAATTTGTAGGTGTTATGGGACCTTCTGGCGCTGGAAAATCAACACTCCTTAATGTATTAGCAACAATTGATCAACCAACTTCTGGTGATATTCATATTGATGGGACGAATATTGTTAATTTGAATGAGGAGCAATTAGCTACATTTCGTCGTGAAAAGCTTGGTTTTATTTTTCAGGATTATAATTTGTTAGATACATTAACCGTTAAGGAAAATATCATCCTGCCTTTAGCATTAGCTAAAGTAGATGTGAACGAATTAGAGGAACGAGTCCACGAAGTAACAAGAACGTTTGGGATCAGTCAAATACTAGAGAAATATCCATATCAAATTTCTGGTGGTCAAAAGCAACGTACCGCCGCAGCACGTGCAATCGTCACGAAACCGAGTCTACTATTGGCAGATGAACCTACTGGTGCATTGGATTCAAAATCAGCAACCGATTTATTGGAAAGCTTAAAAGAATTAAGTGAAATAAATCTAGCAACGATCCTACTAGTCACCCACGATGCATTTGCTGCCAGTTACTGTAATCGAGTGATTTTTATAAAAGACGGAAAAATGTTTACAGAACTTGTAAAAGGAAAAAGTACCCGTAAAGAATTTTTCCAAAAAGTTTTAGATGTACTATCCGCACTTGGGGGTGGCCTAAGTGACACTATTTGATTTAGCGAAGAAAAATATGATCGGTAACGTTAAAAACTACTTGCTATATTTTATATCCATGATTTTCAGTGTAGTGATTTATTATACATTTGTATCCTTACAGTACAGTCCAGAAGTAAAAAAAGCGATTGAATCATCTGATAGTATTCTTAATATCTTTATTGCAGGTTCTGTAGTACTGGTACTATTTGTAGCCATTTTTATTTTCTACTCAAATTCTTTTTTTACAAAAAAACGAAAGAAAGAAGTGGGATTATATTCGCTCTTAGGCTTAAGGAAAAAAACAATCGGGAAAATGCTTTTTTATGAGAATATCATCATGGGTGGAATCGCGGTAATGATCGGGATCATCGTTGGAACCATCTTATCGAAACTGTTTACGTTGATTGTTCTCAGATTGTTGAATGCACCAGTTGAAGTTAGTTTCGGAATATCATTAGATGCGATTGTGAATACATTTATCGTCTTTCTGATGATCTCTCTATTTACATCCTTTCGTGCGTACCGTTTGATCTATCGATTCAAATTGATTGAGCTATTTCGAGCAGAAAAGGAAGGGGAAAAAGTCCCGAAAATATCGTTTATTGCAGCGTTAACCTCCATTATTTTAATCGCCTTGAGTTATTGGCTGGGCTATCAACCGCCAACTAATAACATCCAAGTGCTAACAAATCTTTTGTTATTTTTATTCTGTATTGTTTTAGGTACGTATTTATTATTTAGATTCCTTACTATTTATCTATTAAGACTCCTACAAAATAAAAAGACAAGTTATTATAAGGGGACAAATTTAGTTGGAATCTCGCAATTGATTTATCGGATTAATGGAAATGCTCGCACACTTACGATGATCGCATTGCTGAGTGCCGTGACGATAAGTGCAATATCAGTCGGCTACAGCTTTTATTATACAAATGAAAAACAAGCAGAAAAAGAAGCACCTTTCAGCTATATGCATATTTCTACAAGTGAATCTGTAGACAAGCAAATCGAAGACGTGATTCAATCTGATCGCGAACATTCGTTTATTGGGCAAATGGATATCCCTGTCATTCACGTAAATGGGGAAGTATCTAGTCCACTTCTACAGGATTATTTAAAGAACGGACCAATTAAAATCATATCTGAAAATACGTATAATGAGGCATTAAAAATAGTAGGGAAGGAAAGTAATATTCAGCTTACGGGCAATCAAACGATTGGCATTCGACCACTTTTAACGGAGTATACGTCAAATGATTTTGAAGAACATCTCGTAACATTACAATTGCCAAATACAGAACTTGACTTAGCGTTCAGCGCAATGGTAGAAGACAGAATACTTCCTTGGAGTTATCCAGATTTTGCGATTGTCGTTAGCAATCAAATGTTCTCTGAAATCGCGGCTCAAGTGACCCCTGTAACGATTAAAGCATATGAAGTTGCAGGTGAAAAAACGACAAAGGATACGACAGTTCAATTACAAAAGTTGGCTAGTGAAGAGATGCAATTAATCACGTATTATAACATCTATCGAAAAGGGCTAGAATCAGGTGGATTAAATCTATTTATTTTAGGATTTTTAGGTCTTGTTTTTCTTGCAGCAACGGGATGTATTATCTATTTTAAACAAATAACAGAATCACACGAGGATCGAAGCCGATATAAAATTTTACGTAAAATTGGTGTAAGTAAAAAAGAAGTAAATGCGGTCATAAGAAAGCAAATGATGTTTGTTTTCGGATTGCCACTTATCATTGGCGTTGTACATGGTTTAGTCATATTACAAATCGCTTCGAATATTTTTTCTGTATTAATAGGAACGAATTTAACAGTTCCAATTGTTATCACAACTCTATTGTATTTTATTATATATCTAAGTTATTATCTATTAACACTTACGACAGTAAAAAAAACAGTGAATAACTAAAGGAATAAGTCTCTCGAATAATGGAGTGACATAGAAGGTAGAACACTAAATTGTATATACGGAAGACAATTCATGGCAAAACAAGTAACACCTAAAAGAAGTCACAAAACGTATACACAATCGTGAAGAAGTAAACATCTTTGATATTCGTGAAACAAGGTGAAATAGCCACTGGGAAAATTCCAGTGCCACGCATATCCCGTTAGGTCAGCTTGCGTTACTCAAGGGAGAACTAGATAAGGATCAAACCTATATCGTAGCCTGTCAATCTGGCAATCGTAGCAAGGCGGCTTGTGGCATTCTAGCAGCTTTAGGATACGAAGTTGAGGACTTGGTCGGTGGAATGAATAACTGGAGTGGGAAACTAGAGTGAAACAAAAATACGAAAAAGAAACTAGAAAGCAGTCCGACAAGATTCGGACTGCTTTTTTAACGAATATAGAGACATTGATGATATGACTTTTTTAGTCACTTATAGATCTTCAGTGGCTAGCTTCTTGTTCTGCATATTTTTTGAAATTATCTAAAATGGCTTGCCATCCTTGTCTTTGAAACTCAACAGGGTTTTCCGTTTCAGGATCAAAGACCTGAATAATTTCGGTTTCGTTTCCATTGCTTTTAAAAGTAGCTTCGACTTTTCTTCCGTCAGCCATCGTATAGGCAATATACTTATGTAAGGTTACTTCATCGTACGTTCCGCCAAAATCAAAACCAACACTACCATCCTTAGCTTCCATTCGTGTAACGAATTTTCCACCGACCCGTAGATCATTCTCAGAATGTGGCGAATGCCAATCCTCTGATGGAGAGTTCCATTTTGTAATGTGATTTGGACTTGTCCAATATTCCCAAACCTTCTCTACTGGTGCATGAACTGTTGTCGTGATGGTAACTCGATTGGATTCCATTCTATGCTCTCCTTTAACTATGATATTTTGTTCTTCGTTCTCCTAATAAGCTTACGTTAGATGACTCAAAATAATCCATCATACTACCAACAGTATTTACAAAATAAAACACAAAAACTCATAGAATTCAGCTTTTATGAAAGAAATAATCTTTCGAAAAATGAATGAAAAACCCATTTTATCCATAAGGCCAACTAGAGAATACCAACTTAGTGAGTATGTGTAATATGAAAAAACAATGACACCTTGTTTAGTGTCATGAAAGAATCTCAGTCTAAAACGGCATTAGCTAGCGTATAAACAATTGCGTCATCTGTTGGAGGGTTATGAAGCCCAGCTCGAACATCACGGAAATACCGTTGAAGCGGGTTCTGCGCGGAAAGACTCCTTGCTCCCACGATTCTCATTGCCAAATCGACTATTTTATTTGCGCTGTTCGTTGCAATATGTTTTACGGCTGCTAGTTCAGGTCCCATACTACTTCGCTGTTCTGGATACTCTACCCATTTTCTAGCAACGGAATACAGAATTTCTCGAGCATGAAACAATTCTAGTTCGATTTCGCCAATTTTTCTTCTCACTTCTGGTACATCTTTTATCGGTCCAGGTAAGGTGGTAGGGCAATATTCAGAAGCGAATTTAATTGCGTAATCCCTAGCAGAAGCAGCAATTCCTAAGTAAACCGCTGGCACTTGTAAATACCAACCTTTTGGAGATGGTTTCGATAAATCCTCTACTACCAATAGTGCATCCTCTTCGACTAGCACTTGATCTAAAATGAGGTCATCACTCTTGGTTCCTCTCATGGAAACACTATCCCATGTTTCTTTTATATGGACCCCATCTAGTTTATGGTCTACTAAAATATATCCTTTTTTTCTAGTTTGATGAAGATTGACGGTTACAATTGAATAATCGAGTGCAATGGCCATAGAAGTGAAGGCTTTGACTCCATTTATTCGCCATCCATTCTCTTCTTTAATTGCAGTAGTAGTCGGAATACCTCCTCTGGAAGGGCTCCCTGTTGCACGCTCTGTTTGTGCAAGGTTAATGAGTGCCTGATGATTTACGACCAATTCACATACTTTGGCAAACTTTTCTTCGTTCCAATTTCTACTTTCAGCCACCTCGAGGAGTAGTCCGAGGTGCCAGCCGAGAGAAAGGGCAGTTGGACCATCTCCTTTTGCAATTTGTTCTTGAATTGTAAGAAACTCAAAGAGATTTAAACCACTGCCACCATATTCCTGCGGAACAGTAAGGGCTAAGAATCCGTTTTGTTTCAAGTCTTCGAAATTTTCATAAGGAAATTCTCCACCTGCATCAATATCTGCAGATCTTTCCTTAAAAATCGCAGCTAATTCCCCTGCTTTTTTGATTTTATTTTGGTGCACTTTGTTGCCAGTTGTATGATCAAACGCAATTGACATACACGTACCTCCCTCTGTTTTTTATGAAAAGAAAAAACCCCTCTCGAGACGACGAAAGGGGGCTTGGGTTTGATTTATCCTTTCTCATCTGCCAGACATGGTTAGTCTGCTGGAATTAGCACCTTTCTTTATAAAAAAGAGGTTGCTGCAGGATCGTAGGACCAGATTCCTCCCCTGACTCTTGATAAGTTTTTGATACTATTTAATTTAGTTTACACTGTAAATGATGTTTTCATTATTGTCAAGATTTAAAATATAACATTAAAAATAAATAATGATAATATTTCTAAAAGTTGTTGACAGTTTTTTCTTTCTCATGTATATTTTGGATTAAATTTAATAATCTGATTTCTTTATCCAGAGAGGTGGAGGGACTGGCCCTTTGAAGCCTCGGCAACAGACTTTTAAGAGAACTGTGCCAATTCCAGCAAGCGAAATGCTTGAAAGATAAGGAAAGAGTTGTGCTTACGTATGGTAAAAAAGCCTCTTCTTTTCTTAGAAGAGGTTTTTTTTTTCAACATTCTATTTTAAACATTAAGGAGGAACAAAAGTTGAGTGAACAGAAGCAAATTATTTTAAATGCATTCGAAATGAATAGCTCCATGCACAATTCTCACGGTTTTTGGAAGCATCCGAAGAATGAACGTCATCGTAGATATAAGGATTTAGACTACTGGGTTGAATTAGCGAAGTTGTTAGAAAGAGGGAAGTTCGATGCCGTCTTTTTTGCCGATGTCCTTGGTGTTTATGATGTGTATCAGAAAAGTAAAGCACCATCGATTCGAGATGGGCTACAGGTACCATTAAATGACCCTGCCTTATTGATCTCAGCAATGGCGCATGTCACAGAAAATCTTTCGTTTGCCGTGACTGTAAGTACGACATATGAACCGCCGTTTGCGAATGCGAGACGTTTTTCAACATTGGATCATTTGACAAAGGGAAGAATTGCATGGAATGTGGTAACTTCATACCTACCTAACGCAGCAAGAAATTTTGGGCTTCAGGATCTGATTAAACACGATGAGCGCTATGAGATCGCAGATGAGTTTCTTGAAGTGTCGTATAAATTGTGGGAACAAAGCTGGGAAGATCATGCGGTGATTGAAGATATTGAGAAGAAGACCCTGATTGACCCAGAAAAAGTACATGAAATTAATCATGAGGGTCGCTATTTCAAAGTCGAAGGTCCTCATTTAAGTGAGCCTTCCCTTCAGAGAACACCTGTTATTTATCAAGCAGGTACATCAGAGAAAGGACGAGAATTTGCAGCAAAGCATGCGGAATGTATTTTTGTTGGAGGTCCGACTCCAGAGAGAATTCGCTATTATGCAGATGATATTCGAAAACGCGCTGAAAAATATGGACGTAATCCAAATAATATTAAGATCTTCTCATTCCTAAGTGTGATTGTTGCCGAAACAACAGAGGAGGCGGAACAGAAATTTGAGGAATACAACAAGCTGTGGAGCCCAGACGCCGCAAAAGCACAATATGGGGCAAGTGGATATGACATAGCTGAATTTGAAAATGTAGATCCAAATGTACCATTTGAATACAAGAAAAAGACTGAAGGAGGGCATTACAAGGCTGCCACACTTACGAAAGATGCGCCGAAAAAATTAACGGTTGGTGAAGTGTTACACCGTTTTGAGTCATTGGATCGTAACAGCATCATTGTTGGGAACCCGAGAGAGGTTGCAGATGCAATCCAATTCCAATTTGAACAATCTGGAGTAGATGGCTTCAATTTAAATCATTTAGTTACACCAGGTGACCTAGAAGATTTTGTAAATTTAGTAATTCCTGTTTTGCAGGAACGTGGATTATATAAAACAGAATACACGAAAGGTACATTGCGAGAAAAGTTATTCCCTGAAGGTAAAAGTACGCTACCAGATGATCACCCCGGTAGTAAATTTCGACGTGTGCCTCTAAAACAATAAAAGATGTTTGTGGAATTAGGAAATGAGGGGAATACACCATCATGATAGAGTTGAAGAATATAACGAAAGAATATATAAGCAAAGAGAATCGGATTGTTGGAGTTGATAATGTCTCCCTCACAATCAAAGAGGGAGAAATATTTGGAATTGTTGGCTATAGTGGTGCAGGCAAGAGCACGTTACTTCGTTGTATTAATATTTTGGAAAGACCTACATCAGGTGTTGTCAAAGTAGATGGTGTAGAGCTCTTACAGTTATCGAGTAAGCAGCTAAGAAAGGTAAGACAATCCATTGGCATGATCTTTCAAGGGTTTTATTTGGTTGCATCCAAAACCGTATATGAAAATGTAGCGTTTGCTTTAAAGGCTGCAGGGGTGGAGCAAACAATTCGAAAGAAACGAGTAGAAGAATTATTAACACTGGTTGGACTTGAAGACAGGATGCATCAATACCCAGCTCAACTAAGCGGTGGCCAGAAACAACGGGTTAGTATAGCCCGCGCGCTTGCCAATAATCCGAAGGTTCTTTTATGTGATGAAGCAACATCTGCTTTAGACCCAAATACAACGAAGTCTATTTTGGCTTTGTTAAAAAAGATAAATAAAGAACTTGGTATCACAATTGTAATCATTACACATGAAATGGAAGTGGTAAAAGAAATCTGCCATCGTTGTGCGGTCATGCAAGAAGGGAGAGTCGTTGAAGAAGGACCTACTTATGATATATTCTCGAATCCAGTTGATCCCTTGACCAAGAAATTTATTGAAACGGTACTTAGCTTTGAACTACCTAGTAAATTAATAGAAAAACTACAAGGGAAACTTGTAAAACTACAATTTAGGGGTGATTTAGCGGCAGAAGCAATTGTGTCCGACATGCTTCAGACCTTCACAGTGAAAGGAAATATCCTCCACGGAAAAGTTGAATATATCCAAGATACCCCACTTGGCATTTTCATCATGGAGCTTCTTGGAGAGGAAGAAGAAGTAGAAAGAGCAATTGATTATCTTCGTGAGCGTGTCAGTATAGTGGAGGTGGTAGAGAATGGATAGTATTCTAGAAATTTTGCCTGAGTTAAATCTCGCTTTCTTCCAAACGATCTTTATGGTCGGAATCGCGTTATTGGTCGCAGTTTTGCTAGGGTTACCCTTAGGAATAACGTTGTTTGTTACAGACCAGGGATTATTTTTAGAAAATAAATGGATGAAAGGGATAGTGGGGATTGTCATCAACTTAATACGGTCCATCCCTTTTATAATTTTACTCGTTTTCTTGTTACCATTTACAAATTGGCTAGTAGGGACCACGATTGGACCAGTTGCTGCTTCTGTTTCGTTGTCTGTTGCCGCCATCCCATTTTATGCAAGAATCGTAGAATCATCCGCAAGAGAAATCGATAGAGGCGTCATTGAAGCCGCAGTAGCTGTAGGCGCTTCTCCGTGGATGATTATTCGAGAAATCATTCTTCCAGAAGCAAAACCTGGACTTATTACAGGATTAACAATCACGGCGATTAGTCTGATTGGCTATTCCGCAATGGCAGGTACAATCGGAGGCGGGGGAATCGGAGATTTAGCCATACGATTTGGCTACTATCGATATGACAATACAATTATGTTCACCACGGTTATTTTATTAATTGTCTTAGTACAATGCGTTCAATATTTTGGAGATTTTATAGCAAAGGCAGTGAACAAGCGATAATAAAATAGGAGAGATGAGATGAAAAAAACAATAATGTTACTATTATCTGTATTAGCTGTATGTACACTTAGTGCATGTGGTTCCACGAATAGTTCCTCGTCTGGTAATGAAAAGAAAGAATTAGTACTGGGTGCAACGGTTCCTTATAGCGATATGTTGGAAGAGGGTGTCAAACCTTATTTAGAGGAAAAGGGGTATACAGTTACAGTCAAAGAGTTCAATGATTATGTTCAACCAAACATCGCACTCAACAATGGATCATTAGATGCAAACTTGTTTCAACACAAAGTATATATGGATGCATTTGCAAAAGAGAATGACATGGAATTATCCAGTGTTATTACCGTTCCAACAGCGCCAATAGGCATTTATTCGAATCAATATGATTCATTGGATGAAATAGAAAAGGGGAGTACAGTTGCAATCGCAAATGATCCTTCAAATTTAGCCAGAGGGCTTACAGTGCTAAAAGAAAATGGAGTAATTGACTTTGATCCTAATGTGGACCCACTTAGAGTGACAGAGAAAGACATTATCAGCAATCCAAAGGAACTAAAGTTTCAACCAGTCGAAGCAGCACAATTACCACGAACACTCGAATCAGTCGATCTTGCCGCGATTAACGGAAACTTTGCCATTTCAGCGGGATTAGACTTAACGACGGCCCTTGTTAGAGATAAACTACCTGAAAATATTATAAACCGAGTAGTGGTAAAAACGGAAAACCTTGACAAGCAGTTTGTAAAAGATATTAAAGAAGCAGTAGAATCAGAAGCATTTAAGAAGGTAATCGATGAAAAATTTGAAGGTTTCCATAGACCTGATTGGATGAGTAATCCTTAAATTATGGTCTTGGTCAATTGTACTATTTCCTGAAACTCTATGATTCAATGACACTATTCAAAATGTAATGGTGTCATTTTTATTTGTTTCGTTAATATAAATAGGAAGTGTAGAATACCATGAATAGACAAGTTGTAGAAAGAGGTGAACACCTGTACGGTGCACCACTCGTCGTAATCGGAGCCCCATTAGTCATTGACAATCATGAATTTAGACCAAGCACTGGTGCAGACCAACTGAAGGAGACACTTACTACATTTGTTAAGCGAGTGAAGAACGGATAGTATGGATAAAAAATTAGTAGTCTAGTTTTCTAGGCTGCTTTTTTTATAGTCAAAAAACGTATTAATGTAGGTTGTAACGATACTTTTATTTAGTCATCTAAAACGAAAATACTGTTTTCCCTATTAAAATGAAAATAATTAGCATATAATTTTGATAATTCACCCAATTAAAGGAGCTGTTCAAATGTTAAGGGTAAGTAATCGGATAGGATGGCTAGAAGGGATTATTGAGGCAGTTCATGATGGGATTTTAGTCATTGACAAGAACGGAATTGTTCAACTAATAAATGAAGAATATACAAATATTACGGGTGTTAAAAAAGAACAAATCATTGGAAAACCTCTACTTGATATTCGACCTGGTGCACTGTTGCCAACGGTAGTAAAAACAGGGAAGTCACTAGAAGGTGTATTCCGTAAAGAAAAGGACTTTGAATATGTGGTAGATATGGCTCCCATCTATGATCAAAATGAAATCATTGGGGGAGTATCTGTCTGTAAAAGTGTCTCTGAGGTGTATCAATTATCATTAGAATTAAAGAAAAACAAGCGTCGTGTGAATCAATTAGAGAATGCGATTGGACGTATCCATCAAGTAAAATATACATTTTCAAACATGATTGGAAACAATGCACGGTTTAAGAAAATCATCCATCAAGCCAAAAAAATTGCACCAACTAACTTAAATGTCTTAATAACGGGCGAATCGGGCACGGGAAAAGAACTTTTTTCTCAAGCGATTCACCATGCCAGTTCACGAAAATCTTATCCTTTTGTCCCTGTAAATTGTGCAGCTATTCCAACTGCTCTTCTTGAAAGCGAATTGTTTGGGTATGAAGAGGGTGCTTTTACTAATTCAAAGAAGGACGGAAAGGTTGGCTTGTTTGAACTTGCGAATAAAGGGACCCTTTTTTTGGACGAAATTGGGGACATGCCAATGGATCTTCAGGCGAAACTACTTCGAGTGCTACAAGAGGGGACCTTTCGTAAAATAGGCGGGTTAACAGAACAGCAGATCGACGTACGTATTATTGCCGCAACGAATAAAGATTTATTACATATGGTGAAAAAGGAACGTTTTCGAGACGATCTTTATTATAGGATTAACACTGTGCACCTAGAAGTCCCTCCACTTCGTAAAAGGAAGGACGATATTCCAAAGTTTGTTACTTCTATTATTAAGAATCAAAGTTATCATACAGAAATCCGAATTGAAGACGAGGTTATGAATACACTTATGCAATATGATTGGCCAGGAAATATAAGAGAGTTAAAAAACACAATCCACTATGCGATCAACATGTCTGATTGTAATGTAATCACATTCGAAAATCTTCCCGAAACCATAAAACGTTCGTTTCAACATATAAGTAGCAAATCTCATTCTCACCATACATTAGAGGAATTGTTAAGAGAAACCGAAAGGAAGGCAATTTTAGAAGTACTTCAAGAAACAGGAGTTTCGGTTGAGGAAAAAAAAGCAGCAGCGAAAAAATTAGGTATTTCCTTAGCCTCCTTATACAATAAAATGTCAAAGCTCCAAATTAAATTATAGTTTCTAGGTTATTAGAATTCTTGTGAATCCACTTCTAGCTTTTTAGAAAGTGATAGTCCTCTAAGTATAAAGGTACTTTTTTATATATAAAGTTTCTAGCTATCTAGAAAGAAAAATCAGTTCGTATTTAAAAAGCCTTGTAAAATAAGGCTTTTTGTTATTGGCATAAAAGTTGCATCTAAATTTATTAAGCACATCAAGAAGAAAGGAGGACTCGTTCAAGTAATTAAAAATTACAAATTGGGAGGCATAAAAGTTGAAGAAAAGCTTTATTCGAAAACTTATTCTTTCAATCTTATTCTCGTTGTTATTACTAACATTATGTAGCGGAACGACGTTTGCCAAAGGAAACCATGGTAAGGTTATAGCACCAGTTTCCTCTGTACCCTCAGGAAACTATTATAGTGCTCAATTGATCGAGTTAAGTTCGCCAACTCCGAATGTAAAAATCCTCTATACGACGGATGGGAGCGATCCAATAAAGAATGGTCAAGTCTACAATGGGCCAATTCTTGTTGAACAAGATACAGAAATTAAAGCAATAGCTGTTCGTGGTAATGTAAATAAAAATGCTCTTGAATTTAACAAAGGAAATACCAATAGTGAGGTCGCTATTTTTACATTTACATTTGAAACGAGAGAATCCATTGCAAATCAATTTTTGAGCTTTAACTATGACGGAATGCCGTACCGTCTTTTTGTACCTAAAGATTATGACCCTTCTAAATCTTATCCACTTGTATTGTTTTTACATGGTGGGGGAGAGCGCGGAACGGATAATGAGAAACAGCTACTAGCAAATGACGGAGCGATAATTTGGGCTGCCCCTGAAAACCAAGCCAAACATCCTTCATTTGTATTAGCACCGCAAGCACGTAATGTTCATGACGGGGGTTTTACGGTAACTCGAGATTCGAATAATAATGTAAATTTGAGCAAAGTATTCGAGTTTTCACAAGACCTTGGAAAAGCATATGAAATCCTTTTACATGTGATGGAAGATTACAATATTGATAGCAAGCGTTTATATTCAACTGGTTTATCACAAGGGGGATATGGAACGTTTAATTTAAATATTGAGTACCCTGATGTATTTGCCGCCATGGTTCCAATAGCAGGCGGTGGAGATCCAACTAAAGCGAATAAGTTAGTCGGCAAACCTATTTGGGCTTTTCATGCAGAAGATGATGCAGTCATTCCAGTTTCTCACTCAAGAGATATAATCACAACTATCAAAAATGCTGGAGGGAATCCAATTTATACAGAATATCCGAAAGAATTAGGCTATAATCATGCATCTTGGGTACCGGCGTATGCAACGAACGAAATGATTGAATGGGTTTTTAGTCAAGTGAAACCTGAGTAAGTAATATTTATTAAGTTTTTTTAGATGAGTAAATGTTTGTTTAAGTCCTACTAGGTAGAACAACATCCTGAAAATATTTTTTAGGCTTTCTAACTTTAGAGAATATGTCTATCGTTTTAAAATCCATAGTCAATTATAACGAAAGTCGTTTCTTCTAAAAAGCTAGAAAGCCTTTCTTCTTTACACCGATAAAAAATTTAAGTGTTGGTCAAGAAATACATGTAGATTTGTAAGCGTTTTATTATGTGATAAAGGGGGGCTTTACATGTTAGCTATACTGGGATTTTTAACAATCGCCGTATTTTTGTATTTAATCCTTTCCAAGAGAGTTTCAGTGATAGTCGCCTTGATTTTGGTTCCTGTACTGTTTGGTTTATTTACAAGTGAACGAGCAAATCTAGGAAGTATGATCTTAGATGGGGTTTCTGGAGTGGCACCTACGGGAATTATGCTAGCATTTGCGATATTGTTTTTTGGATTAATGAATAGTGTTGGCCTGTTTGATCCGATTATCTCTGGAGTGTTAAAAATGGTAAAAGGTGACCCTTTAAAAATAGTAATGGGGACAGCCATTATTGGTATGGTGACACACCTTGATGGATCTGGAGCTTCTACTTTCTTAATAACGATTCCAGCGTTGCTTCCACTTTATGAGCGATTAGGAATGAGCCGGCTGGTACTTGCAGGAGTTGTGGCACTTAGCGCTGGAACAATGAATTTGCTTCCATGGGGTGGCCCAACTGTCCGAGCAGCTAGTGCATTAGGAATGGATGTAGACACGTTATTTACACCAGTCATCCCTGCAATGATTGCTGGCTTGATTTGGGTGTTATTTGTCAGTTTTATATTAGGTAAAAGAGAAAGAAAACGCTTGGGAGTAGTAGATTTCGAGTATGATTTTAACCAGGAACGAAGTGAAAAAGAATTAAGTATTAAAAGACCAAAATTATATTGGTTTAACCTACTGTTAACGATTATTACAATTGTTGCACTTGTAGAAGTTTGGCTACCACTTCCGATCGTCTTTATGGTTGGGTTTGCGATCGCACTTATTGTGAACTATCCAAAGCCGAAGGACCAGCAAGATCGAATTACGGAACAAGCCACTGGAATGGTTACTGTTGTCACGATCATTTTTGCAGCGGGTATCTTTACAGGCGTACTTTCTGGAACGGGCATGATTGAAGCGATGGCAACTGCCATGGTAAATGTGATTCCAGAAAGCACAGGCTCCTTTATGGCACTAATTGTGGCTTTATCCAGTATGCCGCTTAGTTTAGTATTTACACCTGATGCCTATTATTTTGGTGTCTTACCGATTTTAAGCGAAACCGCTAGTGCCTTTGGAATTGCCCCAGAGGAGATTGGTCGTGCCGCAATACTAGGACAAATGACTACTGGATTTCCATTAAGCCCTCTTACGGCCTCAACCTTCCTATTAATTGGGTTGGCTGGTGTAGAACTTGGAGATCATCAACGCTTCATTTTTAAATGGGCGTTTGGTACAACAATTGTGATGACAATCATAGCATTTTTAACTGGCGCAATCTCTATTTTTTAACTGAGGAGTGTTTACCTTGTTGCGAATTGGATCTGGAGCAGGCTTTGCAGGAGACCGTATCGAGCCCGCCAAAGCACTAGTGGAAGAAGGGAATTTAGATTATCTAGTTTTAGAAGGATTGGCCGAGCGTACAATTGCTCTTTCCCAAAAACAAAAACAAATCGATCCATCACTTGGATACAATGAATATCTAGATGAACGAATTCGAGTTCTATTGCCACTTTTATTGAAAAACAACGTTCGCTTGATTACAAATATGGGGGCAGCGAATCCAAATAGTGCTGCACAAAAGATCATAGAAATAGCGAAAGAAATGGGGGTGGCATGCAAGGTTGTAGCGGTAACAGGGGATGACGTTTTAGATAAACTGAATGGTGATTTCGTAGTGTTTGAATCTGGTAAAAGTCTTCAAGATTACACACCTCTTATTTCAGCGAATGCTTATTTAGGTGTTGAGTCTTTACTTCCTGCATTAGAAACGGAAGCAAATATTATTGTAACAGGAAGAGTAGCAGACCCTTCATTATTCCTAGCCCCTATCGTTCATCATTATGGTTGGGATCTTGAAAATTACAATTTAATCGGCCAAGGTACATTAATAGGTCATTTATTAGAGTGTGCTGGTCAAATTACAGGAGGTTATTTTGCTGACCCAGGACGAAAAGAAGTGGAAGGACTTGAAGACCTTGGCTTTCCTTATGCAATGATTGAACCAAATGGTGATGCAATCATAACAAAGTTAGCTAATACGGGAGGTATTGTTAACTTACAGACGGTTAAAGAACAATTATTATATGAAGTACATGACCCTGCAAGTTATTACACACCAGATTGTATCGCTGACTTTACAACCGTAAAACTTAAAGAGATTGGAAAGGATCAGGTTCTCGTTTCTGGAGCATCTGGAAAAAGAAAGCCAGATCTCTTAAAGGTTTCCGTAGGATATCACGCTGGGTTTTTAGGAGAGGGAGAAATTTCTTATGCAGGTTCTACGGCATTGCAAAGAGGGGAGCTGGCTCAACATATTTTAAAGAAAAGACTATTAAAAAACTATCCCAAACTAAAAACGGACTTGATTGGGGTGTCTTCTCTCCATCATGTACAGTATAAAAACATTCAAGCCTATGAAGTCCGAGTTCGAGCAGCTGCTCTTTGCAAGACAGAAGAGGAGGCAAAAAAAATTGGGCATGAAGTGGAAGCCTTATATACGAACGGACCAGCAGCTGGGGGTGGTGCTAGAAAAAGGGTTGAAGAAGTTATTGGGATTGTTTCAACATTCATCAATAGAGAAGCCATTACTGTAAAAACAAAGGCTTGGGAGTGTAGGGTATGAAAAAAGTTAAATTAATGGATGTAGCACACTGCCGTTCAGGAGACAAAGGGAATACTCTTAATATTTCTTTAATACCATACAACGAGGACGATTACGAATGGCTCTCATCTATTGTTACAGCTGAACGAGTAAAAAAACATCTTAATCACTTCGTGAAAGGTACGGTAACAAGGTATGAGCTACCAAACATTAAAGCATTTAATTTTGTCTGTGAAAATAGCTTAATGGGAGGGGTTACTACTTCAATTGCGATTGATACACACGGAAAAAGCCTTAGTTATGCATTATTAGAGATGGAGATCGAGAGTAAAAATTAAGCTGCTGGTAGGGATGTGGCACTAATGTTGGCCTTGTATTAGTAGATAATAAGGTTAATTTTGAATGAGTGTATTGTAGTAAGAATCGTTTCTTTATTTAATAAAAAAGCCAATTTTCCATCATAGAAAATTGGCTTTCTAAATCTTAGTATGCTAAGCCAAATAGGGCTTTGATATGAGTTAAGTAACGTACGTGACTTGCTTCTTTCATTAATGAAGCTGGAAGTCCTTTAAGTGGAATATTGTTACCACCAACTGTTGCTACACCGTCTTTACGTCCAAGACTTGCAAGTGTACCAGAGTTGATTGGGTTGAACTCTTCAAGTTTTTGTCCTTTGATTAATGCAAAAAGGTTGTATCCACAGGTTTCACCCATTTGCCAAGCGTTTTGGGCAGTAGGTGCATATAATGGACGACCTCCATCAGCAGGAAGCGCAACAGATGCGTCACCAACTACAAATACGTCAGGGTGTGATTTAGAACGTAAGTATTCGTCAATGATTGCTTTACCGCGGTCACACTCAAGACCTGACTCTTGTACGATTGGAAGTGCTGCAACGCCACCTGTCCAAACAAATGTGTTCGCTTCAATTGTAGAACCATCTTTTAGGGAAATTTTATTTCCTTCAACTCCTGTAACAGGTAGACCCGTTAAGAATTCAACGCCACGTTTTGCTAAACTTTCAGTAGCGCGCTCGATTAGGTCATCAGGAAGAACTGGTAAGATTTTTGGACCTGCTTCCACTAATTTGATGTCTAATTCATTGAAGTCCACACCATGTTTTCTAGCAATTGTTGGGAAGTGGTCGACGATTTCACCAACTAGTTCAACACCAGTTAAACCACCGCCGCCGATAACGATTGTTGCATCTGCAGGGTTTTTAGACTCCGCATAAGCCGCAATTTTGCTTTCAATGTGCTTGTAGATGCGGTTTGCATCATCAACAGATTTTAAGACAAAGCTGTTCTCTTCTAGACCAGGGATTCCGAAGAAACCAGTTTGGCTACCAAGAGCTACAACTAAGTTGTCGTAACTTAACACAGCACCATCTGCAAGGTGAACTTCTTTTTTATCAACTGAGAAAGTTGTTACTTCACTGACAATTACATTAATATCTTTGTTTTTGAATAGTTTTGTTAAAGGGAAAGAGATCGCGCGCTCAGTTGTTGTACCTCCCGCAAGACGGTGTAATTCCGTAATAAGTTGGTGTGTCGGGTATTTGTTTACCACTGTAATTTGCGCTTCTTCTTTGCTTGCATATTTACGTAATGTTAGAGCAGTTAATAAACCTCCGTAACCTGCACCTAAGATGACGATTTCTTTTGACATGATTTATCCTCCGTCCATACTAGTATCTAATGGTTATGAAATATTAAGCTTTACGTTCAGCTTGGACTTCTAAAAAGGCGCTTACAAAGCGTAACATTTTTTGTGCTTCTGGGTCTTTCAATAACTTTAATACACCAAATAGACCGATCACATCTTCAGAAGCATCCGCACGGTCTTTTGCTTCGATAGCAGTTGCAGCGATTGATTTAACTGAGCCGATTACAGGTTCAGAGAATTCCTTAATAGCGCTAACTGTATCATTTTTAAGAACTTCATCTGTTGACACTAATTGTGCTAAGTCATACGCTTTAGTTAAGAGATTAACAGCCTCTGTTAACTTTGGTAGTTGCTCCACTAAAGTAGTGAGTGATTCTTGAACTTCAGGTTTTAATAGTTGGTCAAGTACATCTGATTTCTCTTGGCCTACAGCTTCTTGAGCTTTCGTCAATACTTCTGGCATATCCCATTCTCCTTCATAGTTGAATTTCCACTAAGCATATCTACGATGAAAATGCTGGTAGATTTCGAGTCATGTTCACATATTCACATTTAAAAGGGCAAGACAATCTCTGATTTCCACCCTACATTTATAAACATATAAAGCTTCTTATCTATCAAAAGTATAGAGCTTGAAATCTAAACATGATGAAAACCGTTTTAACATGAATTCCCCTTAAAACGTTTTTAGTATGTGACATTTATTTGACATTAATAACTATACCGCAATTTTACAAATTCGTAAAATGCATTTTTTATATGTAATATATTAGTTTTTCTTATCGAGGGGAGATTTTTTTTGGAAAGTGAGAAAATGACTGGATAATTTTCAATAGAAAGGGAGAAAGAAATGGGGGAAGGGGGAGGAACGACGACTTACAAAAAAAGTGCTCTACCAAGGGGATGTGAGTTTAATTCCCCTAGGTAAGCACTTTTTTTACTATTTTTTCTTAAATTTGCTTCCTGAACTCTTTTTACGGAGCTTTGCCATCATGTCATTTACTTTTTGTTGCTGTGAGATTGTTTCGTCTTCATTCCATTTAAGCGAAGTGATGGTTTCGTTATCGATTGTTAGGTCAAAGTAGGTACCTGGTGAAGAACCTTCAGGTAATTGCTGGATTGGAATGATGTACTCTCGTTTGTTTTCTTCTACTAGAATGACGGCATGCTGATTGTCTTCAATTCGATCCAAATATCCTTTCATGTTATCCTCCTACACAGGCTAGATTTTGTTCTTTAATATCATCCATTCTAGACGGACCAATTCCTTTTATTCTTGATAAATCATCAACAGTTGAAAAAGGTCTACGTTCAATTAATTCTTTCGCACGTTCAGGTCCAATATGAATAATTTCTTGCAGTTGTTCCGTACTAGCGGTATTGATATTGATACATCCAGCAGCTGGAACTTGCTCTTCTTTTTTCTCGACTTCAGGTTTTGTCGTCGTCCCACCACCAGTAGAAGGGGGAGTAATCGTTCCTTCTTGTTTGGTTTGGATATCGAAGGTTTTTCCATCTGTTGTCACAAGAATCGTTCCATGTACGTCTGTCCCATAAAGCTGAATGCCTGAACCTTGAATTAAATCCACGACTTCTTTGTGCGGGTGGCCATAACTGTTATCTTTTCCAGCACTATAGATGGCAATCGATGGACTCACTGCTTCTAGGAAAGTTGGGTGTGTTGAAGTATTTGAGCCATGATGTCCGAGATGAAGGATATCTGCATCTATGTCCACACTTCCGTGCAGCATCCTTAATTCGTCTTTTGCACTGGCATCTCCTGTAAAAATAAACGTTACTTCTCCATAGGTGAGCTTAAGTGAAATCGATTCTTCATTGTCTTGTTCTGAAACAGAGATGGGGTATAAAACATCAATTTGAAGTGGGCCAATTTCAAATTGATCCCCTTGTCGTGGTTCATAATAATCGACATCGTGTTGATCAATCGCCTGAAGTAACCTCTGAAACGTTTGGGAAGTGCTTGTATTTCCAGACAAC
This sequence comes from Bacillus nitroreducens, assembly GCF_964021195.1. NCBI lineage: Bacteria > Bacillati > Bacillota > Bacilli > Caryophanales > Bacillaceae > Bacillus > Bacillus nitroreducens. The sequence continues at coordinate 2,969,229 of NZ_CAXHYI020000003.1, forward strand.
CAAACTTCACCAACTTCAAACATCTTAATGACCTGGTCAAGTTGACCAATATGATCGGCATCAGGGTGTGTGCCAATTGCGATATCAATTTTAGTGATATTTTGTGCGTTCAAATAATAGATCACATCATTTCTATTCCAGTTTCCCGCATCAAGTAAGATGGTAAAGGGTTCTCCCTCATACGTGAATTCGAGTAGGGTTGAATCAGCCTGTCCTACATCAATATAGTGAACGTGAAGTTCGGATAAAGAATTGTTTGCTTTTACTTCATCTTTAGTAGGAGGGAGTTCCGTATCCTGTTTTGTTTCATTTTTTTCGATTGTTTCAGGAATGTTCTCTTTCTTGTTTGGGTGAGGTTCTTCCTGAGAACATCCCCCTATCAGTAATAATGTAGCGACCAAGTAGAAGGCCGCAAAAATCGTACGCTTGAATTGATACATTACGTGCTCCTCTTTAGAATAATTTCCTAGAAATCAGGATATATTTTACGTTTATCTATGACATATTTGTAACAAATAAACGAAAAGAGGGCTAGTTTTTTGATTTTCACTTAGGAGAATACCTGTTTTACGATAGAATAATGCCAGAAAAATAAAGATTGAGGGAGAGACTTTAAATACCTCTTCTCAGTTAAATGTGTCTTGTTTGACTTCACGTGTTATTAGTTGTAAGGTTTTTCATAAATGTAATTTTATGAATAACAAGAGGGGGTAATCTTAATGAACGAAGTGATACATTCATTGTTGGCTCATCGCTCATTCCGTTCCTATCAGGAGAAAGAAGTGGACGAGGAACAGCTAGATCAAATCATCCAGGCGGTCCAGGCATCACCGAACTGGATTAACGGTCAGCAATATTCCATTATCGCGGTTAAGGACATAGAACGAAAAAAGAGATTGGCAGAGCTTTGCGGAAACCAAAAGCATATTGAGGAAGCTCCAGTTTTCTTAGTTTTCTGTGCAGATTTCTATCGCACATACCTAGCTTGTGAAATGGAAGGGACTCAAATAAATACAACTGAAGATATTGACACTCTTATCGTAGGTGTGACGGATGTTGGGATTGCTCTTGGTACAGCGGTTGCAGCAGCAGAATCATTTGGTCTAGGAACTGTACCGATTGGTGGGATCCGACGAAATTCTCAGGAAGTCATCGAGATGCTTGACCTTCCTGAATACGTCATCCCTGTATCAGGTCTATGTATCGGTCATCCTGGTGAAGACACTGGCCAAAAACCTCGTCTACCAAAAGAAGCTATCTACCATGAAGAACGTTACAATGCTGAACTTGGCCCACTACTTGAGGAGTATGACGAGACATATTCTCGCTATCTAAAGGAAAGGTCGAAAAACAATAGTACTGGTACATGGACATCCCGTGTCGCTTCCTTCTTTAGTAAACAGTATTATCAGGGAGTTACTGAAATGCTGAAAAAACAAAAACTTTTGAAGAAATAAAATGAGTGTCAGTTATTCTGATTCTTTAAAACGCATGAGACTATATTTATTCGTTCTCATGTGTTTTTTTGTTTGTATTTGCAGGCTTTTGTTCTATAACCTTTAGGTTGATATGTTAAAATCAGAGAAGAGATGCAGACTTAGATTTTATTGCAAAAGGAGCGACAGGGTAAAAATGTTTATTGAAATCAAAAAATGTACCCCTGAAGATTTACATACACTTCGAGAAATCAGTTTTGAAACATTTGACGAGACATTTAAAGAGCAAAATTCACCTGAAAACATGAATGCCTATTTGGAAAAAGCATTTACATTGGAGAAATTGGAGAAAGAACTTTCCAACCCAACTTCGCATTTCTTTTTTATTTATTATCAAAACGAACTTGCGGGTTATTTAAAAGTCAATATAAATGATGCACAGAGTGAAGAAATGGGAAATGAATCACTTGAAATCGAGCGGATATATATCAAGAAAACCTTCCAAAAATATGGGCTTGGTAAGGTCCTGTACAATAAAGCACTCGAACTCGCGAACGAGTTAGAAAAGAAAAAAGTCTGGCTTGGTGTATGGGAAAAAAATGAAAATGCGATTGCCTTTTACAAGAAAATGGGATTTGTTCAAACTGGCTCCCACTCTTTTTTTATGGGGGATGACGAACAAACAGACTATATTATGACGAAAACACTCCATTAAATAGTAAAAAACTGGGGGTTTGAACTGACCCGCCAAAATGGGACTTAGAAAAAACACCTATGCTACCTGACGTCCATATTCAATTGGAGCCAGGTAGTTTAATTTTGCCTGTATTCGTTTTTCGTTATAGTAACACATATATTGATTCACAATCTCAATTACTTTAATATTAGTGATAGAAGATCTTCTATGGTCTTTGAATCCTTCCGACTTTAGCGAGGAGTGAAAGGATTCGATTACGGCGTTATCATGGCAGTTTCCTTTACGGGACATGCTTGTGATAATGCCTTTTTCTCTTGCGAAATTTTGATATGCATAGGATGTATATACTGATCCTTGATCACTATGCAATAGAACTTTTTTAGGTCTTCGCTTTTTTATGGCCTCTCTCAATGTACTTAATACAAAGTTCGTATCTTGTACTGAACTTACCGTATAAGCGACTACCTCGTTATTATACAAATCCATTATTGTTGATACATAAAGCATAGAAGAGCCATATGGTAGGTATGTAATGTCAGTTACCCACTTTTCATTGGGTCTTTCTGCCTTAAAGTTCCGGTTAAGAATGTTGTCCACAATAATATTACTTTCCCCATTGATATGTTTCTGTCTTTTTACTTTAATCTGACATTGAAGATTGAATTTTTGCATTATACCTTGTACAGTCTTGCGATTAACCTTAATGCTATAACGCTGTTTTAGAAGAGCTTTAATTTTTCTATGTCCATAATGATATTTAGTCTCTTCGCAAAGGTCGATTATAAGCTTTTCTAATTTTTTTGGCCCTCGATTAATGTATTTCTTTTTCCAACGATAAAATGTAGATTTTGGTATTTCTAGAACACTGAGTATATCAATTATTTTATATTTTTTTGATAACTCCTCTACCAATTCAATAACTACTTGCGGAACCAGCTCCTTTCGAGTTCTTTGTACTTTTTTAGAATTTTAATTTGCATCTGAAGATGCTTATTTTTGTTGCGTTCTATTTCAAGTTCATCCTGGCCTTCTGGACCTTTTCCATAACTGTACTGTTTTCCAATAGGCTGTTCAAAACGATAGCTTTCCCCATTACGATCCCAGCGCATCCATGTCTTTATTTGTGAGACATTCTTTATCCCCAATTCATTCATAATTTCTGAGTTTGTAAATCCATTCTTTTTCATTTCTATTGCTTTTACTTTAATCTCTGATGGATAATGTACCTTTTTCCCCATATAAAAACACCCTCCATAAATATCGATTAGTTATTAACTAAATTCGATACAGGGGGTGTTTTTTCCTTGTCTCATTTTACTGGGTCACTCTAGTTGCCCAGTTTTTTCGTTGCAGTATAGTAATCTAGGAAATCGATAAATTAAAACTCCTCATAAACTGCAGGATCTTGATTGGCAATCCTGCCATCAGGTTGGCTTAAATTAGAAATCATAACCATTTCTTCATCATCTAGTGAGAAATCAAAAATAGAAAGGTTCTCTACCTGACGAACAGGTGATGCTGATTTAGGAATTGAAATCGCTCCAAGCTGATAGTGCCAACGCAATACGATTTGTGGAATCGTTTTACCATGACAAGCAGCAATCGTTTGAAGGGTATCATTCTCTAAGTCTTTGATTCCACGAGTGAACGGACTCCAAGATTCGGTCGCGATATTTTTCTCTTCATGATATTTTCTTTGATCAGCTTGGTTAAAGAAAGGATGCAATTCGATTTGGTTAATGCTTGGTTTCACACCTGTTTCTTTTTCCAAACGTTCAAGGTGTTCAGGTAAGAAATTGCACACTCCAATTGAACGAATGAGTCCCCATTTTTTCGCATCAATTAACGCTTGCCAAGCTTCTACATATTTATCTTGCTGCGGGTTAGGCCAGTGAATGAGGTAGAGATCATAATAATCAAGATTTGCTCGATATAGTGATTCTTGAATCGCTGTTACTGCTTTGTCGTATGCATGATAGCGTCCTGGTAGTTTGGAGGTGATGAGTAGTTCATGTCGGGGTACAGAACTCCGTCGAACTGCTTCGCCAACCGTTCCTTCGTTTTCGTAATTATAGGCGGAATCAATTAAGCGATAGCCATTACGAATCGCACTTGTGATTGCATAAACACCATCAATTCCTTTGAGCGGATATGTACCAAATCCAATCACAGGAATCGTCAATCCATCGTTTAACGTAACCTCTGGAATTTTTATTTCCATAAAATAACACTCCCTTCATACATTACATAATACCATGATTTTGAAAATCGCTCTATTTAGAAGATTGTGAGTTAGCGTTGTTCATAAGTGGTAGATCTGAAGATATCCCATATAGAAAGAAATGGTTATTGCTGATGGCATTGAACATACTCTGAATAACTTAAATAGAGGGATTCATAAAAAGAGTGGGGAATAAAGTTAGTATTAATGAGCCATGGTTCGCAGGAAAGTATATATGTAAGGATGAGGATGTACAATGAAAATGATTGATAGCCATATCCATTTAGATCAATATAGTGATAGAGAAATAGAACTAATTGTAAAAGAGTCTCATGATATTGAAGCATTGCTATCTGTTTCAACCAATCTGGAATCTTGTAAGCGAAATCTTGAACTAACTAAGATATCACAGAAAATAAAGGCTGCCTTTGGCTTTCATCCAGAGCAAAATCTTCCTACAGATGAAGAGCTCGATGAACTCATACAATGGATGCACCAATACTGTTCTGAAATGATTGCTGTTGGGGAGGTTGGGTTGCCGTATTACGTAAAGACCGAACAGAAGCTCACTAGTTTTCAGTACAACCAGTATATAAAACTTCTTGAAAAATTTATCAAATTGGCAAAGGAATGGGAGAAACCGATTGTTTTGCATGCCGTCTATGAGGATGCTCCAATTGTTTGTGAATTATTAGAAAAGTATTTTGTAACAAAGGCACATTTCCATTGGTTCAAAGGGGACCACAAAACGGTTGAGAGATTGATCCAAAATCGTTATCACATTTCCGTGACACCTGAAATTATATATAAAGAAAAAATCCAGAAGCTGGTACAAAGCTATCCATTAGAGCACTTAATGGTAGAAACAGACGGACCATGGCCTTTCGAAGGGCCTTTTGCTGGTAAAAGAACACACCCGAACATGTTGGAAAGCATCATTAGGATGGTTGCTGAAATAAAGAATAAGTCAAAAGCAGAAGTTTCCGAAAGAATACTAGAAAACACCAAAATATTTTATGGTATATAGTAGCAAAGCATTAAAAAAGAAATAGTGGAGACATCTTCCCGAAAACGAGGCGGAAATATAATGATGTTGTTTCCTTTTTGTTTATCTTTGTAAAAACAGTTAAAATTAATAGACATAAAGGATAATGATAGTAGAAAAAGTAGAGTGAGGTAATGAAATGGAATTCATAAAAAATATTTTTTGTGTGGGAAGAAATTATGTCGCACATGCAAAGGAATTAAATAATGCCGTACCAACTTCCCCATTCTTATTTTCAAAACCAACCCATGCGATTGCAGAAGCAAATGGAGCAGAATTGATTTTACCTGGTGACAGAGGGCCTGTGCATTATGAGATAGAAGTAGTCATTCGAATGGGGCAAGATTATAAAAAAGGGATAACGGTAGATGAAATCGTAGACGGAATGTCTCTTGGAATAGATTTTACATTACGTGATGTACAAAGTGATTTAAAAGAAAAACGTTATCCATGGCTTTTAGCTAAAGGATTTCCTAATTCAGCTTTGCTTACAAAATTTATTGATTTTCCAGGTGAGGAAGCTTGTAAGCAGACAAATTTTTCCTTGTTGAAAAATGGAACACAGGTTCAAATTGGTAATATCACCAATTTGCTTTTCAATTTGCAAACGATCATTGATTTTACTGGTAAGCATTTTGGCTTAGGGAAAGGGGATATCATCTTCACGGGTACCCCTGAAGGTGTTGGTCCTGTTCAAGATGGTGACACTCTTGCATTACGTTGGGGTGAAGCAACACTTGGAGAAAGTATTGTGAAACTAGTAAAAGAATCCTAAAAGATGTAAGCACTACTTTATTTTTTGGATAGTGGGTGGGTCTGCGCCAAACTGAGGTCAGGCCACTTTACATGAGGGAGGATTCCTTTTTGAATACAGAAGACAGAATAGCTGCCCAGAACGTTTTGTCCTTTCTATGCAAAGGTGCAAAAGTAGAAGGTCTCCATTTTTACGGGCTGAAACTATTGCTATCGAATAATGAAAAAAATGAAGAACATATAGATGGACAGATTTATATAAACATTGAAAGTGAGACTCGATTCTCTATTTTTCATTCAAAGCCTGAACATCCACCGTTATTTGATGAACTTCCTAAACTCGATTGGATCGAATCTTCAAAAAGAATATGTGAATTAAGATTGAAAGAAATAGTGGACGTATCATTAGATAAAGAAAGTCCTCATTTATTGTTGACATTCCGTACGGGGGAAGTGCTCTTTATTTGGGGACGACATGAATTATATGAAACTTGGCAAGTGGGTGTGGAAGGTTCATCTGATACGAATAAACATTGGGAAGTAATTGCCTGTCCAAATGATGAGCTAGCAGTGTTTGCTCCAGAGGATGTATAGAGTAAAAATTTGTCGAAAATAGGGACTGTCCCTCAGCTGGAAGAGTGAACAGGCTTGGAGACATGTTCTTTTTTGCTAGTTATAGATTCAATATATATTTAATTTCAGCCAAAATAAACTGCTATTACATATAATTTTTAAATGTCACCTCTGTAAGTTGTTTGATGTATTGACAAGTTTCGTACCGATGAAATAAATATATCAATTCAGAATTTTTTTTTTATTTTAATTTATCGTATGATAGATATGTATATCCAACTGTAAGTGATCTTAAATTTTACATATGAAAGGGTGTTTTTTAGTGAGTGTTTTGGATGAAAAGAAACGCATGAACATTAAACATCACCTAGAAAAGCGCGTCATTACGCTAGCAGATGGGACAAGGTTACCAAGTATAGGACAGGGTACTTGGTATATGGGAGAAGATCCTAGATTGAAAGAAAAGGAAATAAAAGCATTACAGCTCGGCCTGGAGTTGGGCATGAAGGTCATTGATACAGCGGAAATGTATGCAAATGGCGGTGCAGAGAGAATCGTCGGTGAAGCGATCAAAGGACGGAGAGAGGAAGTTTTTCTTGTTTCAAAAGTGTATCCCCATAATGCTGGATTAGATCGGATCACAAAAGCGTGTGATGACAGTCTAACACGACTTGGAACGGATTATCTCGATTTGTATCTCCTGCACTGGAGAGGTCGCTTTCCATTGCAAGAAACGATTGAAGGCATGGAAAAGCTGCGCCAGGATGGAAAAATAAAAAGATGGGGTGTATCCAATTTTGATACATCAGATATGAAGGAACTATGGAGTTTAGAAAATGGGGAAAACTGTGTGACGAATCAAGTTCTCTATCATATTGGCTCAAGAGGAATTGAGTATGATCTCGTACCATGGCAGCGAGAGCGTAACATACCGATTATGGCATATAGTCCGCTCGCACACGGAGGGACTTTACGAAAACAACTCATCACGGATTCTACGATTCAAGAGATTGCCGAAAAATACAATGCAAAGCCCTTACAAATTGCGTTATCGTGGACAATTCGTTCGAACGATGTTCTAGCTATTCCAAAAGCATCCCAAGAAGAACATGTTATCGCGAATGCCGAAGCAGCAACAATCGAACTTACCGATGATGATTTAATGAGACTAGACAAAGTCTTTCAGAAACCTACTAGAAAAATGCCTTTGGATATTTTATAAGAGAGATAAGAAATTATTTATTTTAATTTGCATAAGCACCACATGTAATGCGGTGCTTATTTATGTATAAATAGTTTTTTTACGTTAGAAAACATGTTTAGTTCATTGGAGGAGTGAAATTCCAACATGCAATATGATGCAAAGAATGCTGAAGAGTACTTAGAAATGCTTGAAGAAGATTGGCGAAAAGAAAAACTACTCGAGATCCGAGACATGATTTTGGCGTATGCACCTGAATTAGAAGAGGTAATTCGCTATAAAATGTTGAATTATGGGAAAGATGATGTTTATATCTTTGCGTTAAACGCGCAAAAACATTATGTCAGCCTCTATGTGGGAACAATCGATAAGATTGAAAATGCGGAAAGTCTATTAGCGGGCTACAATTATGGAAAAGGCTGCATCCGCGTTAAAAAAACGATGAAGATTGAAGAGACAGGATTGGAACAATTTATCCATAAAACCATTGATATGTGGCGTGCAGGGGAAGATACGGCTTGTTAAGCTGAGAAAAATGAATCACGGAATGAACAACTAAAAGGTGCAAATCTTTTCATGTGAGATGAGATGTGGGTACTTTATATTTGGCTGTTTTCTAAATGATTGTTGCTTCTAAGGTAGGATTTATCCAAATGATTCTATAAAGTAAACTCATCATAGTATCGTTGTAGGGGGAAACAAGTTGAGTAACATAGTTGTCGGTGATATTTTGTTTTAATTATTTGGTCTTGCGATTCTTGTAATCATTATTGTTCTGATCGTGTCATTTTTTCGCTTCAATAAGAATCGAAAACACCAACTCGATCGAATTGAGAAGAAATTGAATGAGTTAGACGCACAAGTGAAAAATGGACACTATTAACGGCTCGAATATGAGCCGTTTTTTGTATTCGTTTTTCCACATCCCAACAGGGATGATTTTAAATGCTCCGTTTTAATAATTTAAAAACCTATTAAATGTTCTACACTTTGAAATCAACACCCTATGAAATTGTATAAAATCAACCTTTTTATGAAATGGTAAGGCTGTTTTCAAAAAGATTTTTGCTATTTGGATAAAAATTACAATTATTGAATATTTTGATACAATGTAATTGTAGCAACAGAATAAAAAATGTTGGGGGATAAATTTGAATACTGACCTAATAGAAAGAATGAAAAAACGAAACAAAGCTCTAATATTTACTTTGATCGGAATCGTTTTTATCTTAGGTTTACTTGTAGTATATTGGGCATTTTTTGATATGAATAGATTACCAACGGGAGAATACCTTACAGAAGATACCTCACCAGATGGAACCTACACAGTAAAAGCTATCTTACCAATGGGGAAGCCACGACTTCTTATGCTATACGAGGTGAGTTAGTATTTAACAATCGTAATGGTAAGACAAAAAATATCTACTGGAATTATCAAGAAGAAACGGCAGATATTAAATGGATAGATCACGACACAGTAGTCGTTAACGGCCATACTCTAAAGGTACCGAAAGACAAATTTGACTTTAGAAACCAGAAAATTAAAAAAGGCATCACTTATCAAGAAGAAACGGCAGATATTAAATGGATAGATCACGACACAGTAGTCGTTAACGGCCATACTCTAAAGGTACCGAAAGACAAATTTGACTTTAGAAACCAGAAAATTAAAAAAGGCATCACTTGATGTGCACCCAAAAAGTTAGACTAACCAAATCTAATCTTTGAGGTCTTTTTTATGCACGTCTTAACCACTTCAATAACAGGATTTCGACAAACTGAAAGAACCATTTGCGCCATTTTTTAAAAAAAAAATGAAATTTTTCTTAATTAAAGACAACGGAACCAATAAAGGTAGTTTCCAAGTATTTAGTAGCAACTCCATGGAATCGCTCCATCCAAACTTTTAGATGATGGTGAAACTTATTAAGAAGTAGGGTGTGAAATATCCCTTTTTTCGCAGGTTGTTTTTCTCGTTCAATATCAGGTTCGTGTTAATTCTTCTTTTTGGGAACCTTTTTATAGTTAATCGCTATGCGAAAACAGCTTTTAATTTACACAAAACGACTATTAAAGAAACAAACTTGTGTTTTTAAGAACCAATCCAATCCTAGGGTATGAATCATACTAAATTGAAAAAAATATTAGACAGTATTATAATTTTTTGAATTTTGGTTGTTGTCAAAACGTGTCGAGGACGATATTATGATAAGGTACATATGAAGGTATTGGAGCGAAAAAGTGTTAGATAAGCAAGTATCTTCATGAAGTGAAACCAAAAACATTACATTATTTTGGAGGGAACTATTAATGTCGCAACATAAGATTAGCCCAGAACAAATTGAAGAACAACAATTATACAAGGAAATGGGATTATCAGACAAAGAGTATCAACTTGTGAAAGATCTACTAAAACGCCGTCCGAATTATACGGAAACAGGCATCTTCTCTGCAATGTGGTCGGAACATTGTAGCTACAAATCATCAAAACCATTACTAAGAAAGTTCCCAACGAAAGGTAGTCATGTTTTACAAGGCCCTGGTGAAGGTGCAGGGGTTGTTGATATTGGAGATAATCAAGCCGTTGTATTCAAAATCGAAAGCCATAATAGTCCTTCTTTTGTTGAGCCATTTGAAGGTTCTGCAACAGGTGTAGGAGGAATCAATCGTGATGTATTTTCAATGGGAGCAAAACCAATTGCAGCCTTGAATTCATTGCGTTTTGGCAATCTTGATAATGATCATACAAAAATGTTATTTTCTGAAGTTGTACGTGGAATTGCGAGCTATGGAAATGTGATTGAAGTTCCAACGGTTGGTGGCGAGATTCAATTTGATAAACAATATGAAGAAAATCCGTTAGTTAATGCGATGATTGTTGGACTTGTTAACCATGACGATGTGCAAAAAGGTGTTGCAGCTGGTGTAGGGAATGTCGTGATCTATGCTGGTGGAGACACTGGATTAGACGGAGTTGGTGGTGCATCGTTTTCTTCTGACGTAGTTGAAAGTGGAAGCGAAGAGAATTCATCTGCTGTCGCAATCGGTAATCCACATACTGGTAAAAAATTAATGAATGCATGTTTAGAAGTCATTCATTCAGATGCTTTAGTTGGAATTCAAGATATGGGTGCGGCAGGATTAACTTCTTCTGCAAGTGAAATGGCAGCTAAAGCAGGTACGGGAATTGAAATGAATCTTGACCTTGTGCCACAGCGTGAAAAGGGTATGAATGCGTATGAAATCATGTTATCTGAATCACAAGAGCGTATGTTATTAGTTGCGAAAAAAGGTCAAGAGCAAGAAATTCTTGATATTTTTGCAAAACATGATGTAGATGCAGCGGTAATCGGTGAAGTGATTGAAGAAAAAGTATTCCGTATTAAGCAACATGACGAAGTTGTTGCGGATATTCCAGTTAATATTCTAGCGGACGAAGCCCCTGTTTATCATTTACCAACTAAGGAAGCAGCTTATTATCAAGAATTCCAAGCGATGGAAAATGAAGTACCAGCAGTGGACAACCATCAAGAGATGCTTCGTACACTTTTACAACAACCAACAATTGCAAGCAAGGAATGGGCATACAATCAATATGATTCAAAAGCACAAGGTAACACCATTGCTGGCCCTGGATCTGATGCAGCAGTCGTGAAAATCGAAGGAACGGAAAAAGCAATTGCGATTACAACGGACTGTAATTCTCGCTATATCTATTTAGACCCTAAAGTGGGTGGACAAATTGCGGTTGCTGAAGCAGCACGTAATCTTGTTTGTTCTGGTGCAAAACCACTTGCGATTACAGATGGTTTGAACTACGGTAACCCAAATGATCCAGAAGTATTCTGGCAAATGGAGCAAAGTATTGATGGAATCAGTGAAGCATGTCTTGCACTTGAGACTCCTGTTATCAGTGGGAATGTATCGATGTATAATCAATCAAAAGATGAAGCAATTCTTCCAACTCCAATCATTGGGATGGTCGGATTAATTGAGCATACAAAATATGTAACACCAAGCCACTTCCAAAACAATGGTGACCTTGTGTATTTAGTTGGTGAAACATTACCTGAATTTGGTGGTAGTGAACTTCAAAATGTAACTGCTGGCAATTATTCAGGAAAAGCACCTGCCATTGATTTAAATGTGGAAGCAAACCGCCAAAACTCACTTGCTACTGCTATTAGAGAAGGACTTGTCGTATCTGCGCATGATGTAGCTGAAGGTGGACTTGCTGTTGCTTTAGCTGAAAGTGTGTTTAATGGACAAGGATTAGGTGTGGAAGTGAACGTAGAAGGTGACGCAACTGTAGCATTATTCAGCGAATCACAATCAAGATTCTTAGTAACTGTTAAAGCAGAACACAAAGAACAATTCGAAAACCTATGGACTGAAGCGAAACAAATTGGTTCAGTTACAAACGACGGAAAATTAACTGTATCTGTGAATGGCGAAACTGTCATTGAGGACACGGTTGAGGAACTTCATAAACTTTGGAGTGAAGCAATTCCAGCGTTAGTTGTAAAGTAATATTGTTGGTTAACTAACGTTTTGTAGAGCATGGTACCTTAGTGGAGGGGCTGTGCTCTTTATTTTTGTAAACAGAACATTATTACCCTTGCCATATCAAAAATTTGTTGAGTCTTATGCTTATCAAATTTATGGTAGTCTTGGCTAATACATGAATTCTTTTTTAATGATGTCTATATCAACTTAGTTAGTTGGAAACACAAACTTAGTATGCGATGGTATAATATCACTAAAATAAGAGAAAAAAGTTGGAAAGGTGATAGGGTATGCAAATGGATAAAATAATTACAAGAGCCTTCAATGTATGTGAATGGTTTTCAAAAGTTGTTTATGTTAATATTCTTTGGCTACTTTTTACATTAGCAGGGATTGTTCTTCTTGGTATCATGCCAGCAACTGTAGCATTGTTTACAGTAGTTAGAAAGTGGACAATGTCGGAGACTGAAGAACCTATTTTTCAAACCTTTTTTCAAACTTATAAAAAGGAATTCCTTAGCGCTAATTTTTTGGGCATAGTTTTAGTGGCAATAGGTGCTTTCTTGGTTTACGATCTTAGGCTTGTTTTATCATTAGGAGGAAATCTTCAAGTTCTTCTTGGAGTCCCATTATTAATTATCATTAGCTGTTATTTACTTACCCTTCTTTATTTATTTCCTGTTTATGTTAATTTTGAGTTGAGGTTCCTTCACTATTTTAAATACGCGTTTTATATTAGTATACTAAATTTACATACTACAATATTTATGCTTGTAGTGCTTCTATTTTATTGTGTATTTTTATCATTTCTTCCAGGCTTTATACCGTTTATTTCCGTTAGCGTAATATCGATTGTTATCATGTTTGGAGCTACTATTGCGATTCAGCGGATTGCTAAAAAACAAGAGAAATATAATCAAGAATTAAATTCTAGTTCTAATATACGCTAATAAAACTAGCACAAAAATATCGAGAGCTCCTCCTTGGCCAAATGTAAGCAACATGCTAGTATGAAGGCATATTATAGCCTATACTATAGTTAAGAATTTACATAATTTAACCATGTTTCAGATTTAAAAACTGAATCACATGGTGGATAGAATCTATTATTCGAAAAAAAATGATTGTGTTTTATGTAAAGTTTTATTAGAAAGAAGGTGAGAGACAATGAAGGTGACAATCAAAGATATTGCTAATGTTTGTGGAGTTTCAGCAGGAACAGTAGATAGAGCACTGAATAATCGTACTGGTATTAGTGAGAAGACAAAAAATAAGATCCTAAAAGTAGCCGAAGAATTGAATTACAGACCAGATTATACTGCTAGAAGTCTAGTAATGGGAAAAACAAAGACAATTGGAGTCGTATTGTTTGATTTATATAATCGATCCTTTGCGCAACTAATAAGTGCAATTGAGGTTAGGGCTAGAAAATTAGGCTATTTCGTATATGTCACTTTCTCAGAAAAAAATAAAAAGGATGAAATGGAATGCATTGATTTTTTAGTGAATCGAAAAGTTGATGGAATTATCTTGTTAACTGTGAATAAAGGTGAGCAATTCGAGTCCTATTTAAAAAAACTTAATGTTCCCATTATTACGATTTTCAACTTAGTTTCTGAAAATTGGGAGTTTATTGGAGTACGAGAGCGTCAAGCTACTGCGGATGCAATAGACTATATAGTTTCAAAAAAGCGGTATCAAAAATTTATATATATTAGTCCGCCTCTTGCTTATTTGGGGCAAACAAATATTTACACACAAGAAGAGCGACTAAATGGATTATTAGAAGGGTTAAAAAGAAATAACATAAAAACTAAACCAATCATAATCAAAAACAGAGAATATATTAAGGAGTTGGAAAAAGAAAGTTTTATTGAGAATGAAAGAGTTGCTATTATATGTTCAACTGATCACTACGCACTAGAAGTAATGAATTTTCTAAAAGAAAAGCAAATAAATATCCCAGAGCAGGTTGGGGTAATGGGCTTTGACGACATAGATATGTTAAAGTACGTTTCGCCTCGCTTAACAACAGTAAAATATCCGATTGAGGAAGTCGGTAGAAAGGCTATAGAAAGTATAATTAATAAGATTGAACATGGAGAATTTATACCAACTCCTTTGCTAGATTATGAGATTATTAAAGGAGATTCCATCTAATCTTTTCCAATTAAATAGTAACTTGAAAATAACTATAGAAGAGGAAGTATTTTTAGATTTTCTTGGGATTTTGATCTGGTTCATGTTTAAAATATTTGTCTTTAAGATATTTTCTAAATATAAAATGATAGCTATTGTTTGAAAAATTAAAATTAGTACAAATGATATAATTTACCAAAAAAAGTTGACTCACGTTTAAAAAGAGTGTTACTATTAATCATAGTTTAGTAGTGAATATTCTAACTATTCTTTTAACTGAAAAAATGAAAGCGCTTTGTTAAAGGAGACCTTAGCCATAAGGTAATGTGTTAATAGTAAGTGAACAGAATATGGCTGAGGTAGCTATTTTATGTTTATTTCGTGTACGAACACGCAGTCACTTAAATACATATAGTTGGCTTTAATAACAAACCAAAATATGATTGGTTCGTTATTATTACTAATTTTACGTGTACGAACACGTTGTTAAAGTTGATAGATCATTCACAGTATTAGAGTACTAACTATCTATAGCTGATAGGTTTGTTGGTTTAATTACTATTTTTCGTGTACGTACACGAAAATGAGGTTAATGCATTATTACTAAGTAGAAAATACGAACAATCCTGTAGATTAACCGTGTACGTACACGGAATTAAGTGATAAAGGTATTACATAACGACTTACACACCGTGGTCATATCAAACATAAAAGATAGAGGGGGATGAATCAAACTTAAATAGTATTCAATTATTTATATTATGATGGATGGAAAAACATATTTATCACATAAAGAGGCTTGATATTAGTTTATAAGATTAACTGATTCTAAGACCATAGTAGTACAACACGGTATATGAAAGACCCAGCTATACAAAGCTTCTTTTTGGATAAGTAAAAATAGTAGTTGCTTATGTTGTAAAAGTATTCAATGAGTGTTATCGAATTGGAATTGAAGGAGAGATTAGAAATGAAAAAACAAGGGTTTAATCCATATCTCCCACCATGGGAATATATACCAGATGGAGAGCCTTATGTATTTAACGACAGAGTATACGTATATGGCTCACACGATCGTTTCAATGGTCATGCATATTGTTTAAATGATTATGTATGCTGGTCCGCACCAGTAGATGACTTGGCTGATTGGAGATATGAAGGTGTAATTTACAAAAAAACAGATGATCCATTGAACAAGGCTGGAAATATGTGTCTTTATGCACCTGACGTCACAGTCGGACCAGATGGGCGTTATTATTTGTACTATGTATTAGATAAGGTTTCTATAGTTTCAGTAGCTGTGTGTGATACCCCAGCAGGAAAGTATGAATTTTATGGTTATGTACAATATCCAGATGGAGTTCGACTTGGTGAAAAGGAGGGTGACGAACCACAATTTGATCCTGGAGTACTGACAGAAGGTGATAAAACCTATCTATATACAGGTTTTTGTGCAAGAGGTGACAAATCAAGAAGTGGGGCTATGGCTACCGTTCTTGGTCCAGATATGCTTACTATATTGGAAGAACCAGTCATTGTAGCTCCAAGTGAACCTTATAGTGCTGGGAGTGGTTTTGAGGGCCATGAATTCTTTGAGGCACCTTCAATAAGAAAAAAAGGGGATACATATTATTTTGTCTACTCATCTATAGTCATGCATGAACTCTGTTATGCAGTCAGCAAACATCCGACGAAAGACTTTGTATATGGGGGAGTTATTGTAAGTAATAACGATCTGCATATTGATTCTTATAAACCGGCAAAAAAACCTATGTACTATGGTGGTAATAACCATGGAAGTATAGTTGAAATTAACAACCAATGGTACATTTTTTATCATCGACATACTAATGGTTCAAATTTCAGCCGTCAAGGATGTATGGAAAAAATTGAGTTTCTAGCTGATGGTTCAATTCCACAGGTAGAAATGACATCTTGTGGTGCTAACGATGGACCACTAATTGGTAGAGGAGAATATCCTGCGTATCTTGCCTGTAACCTTTTCTGTCAAGATGAAGCCGTGTACACAGGTGATTTATGGATGGATACCCAATTTCCTAAAATAACACAAGATGGAAAAGATGGGGATACAGAAATAGGATACATTGCCAATTTGACGGACTCTGCAACAGCTGGATTTAAGTATTTTGATTGTCAGGGAATCAAAAAGGTCAAAATCAAGGTGAGAGGATATTGTAATGGTGCATTTGAAGTGAAAACATCATGGAATGGCCCAGCACTTGGCAGGATTCCAGTGAATTTTACGAATGTATGGACAGAATATTCATCTGAAATAGAAATTCCTGATGGTGTACAAGCATTATATTTTACTTATACAGGAAATGGTAGAGCCAGTTTAGCATCATTTGCACTGGAGTAAAACGAGACCAGAAGCTGGTTTCTCTTATACAAAATTTGTTTAACAGAGCAATATCATTCACGTTTTAAAAAGCTTTTAAAATACATAGTACGGTTATAGATAAGGAGGCGGTTTGGAACTAGAGTTTGCAAGAATAGGAGAATACTTGAGTATGACATGTTAGGTACTCTTGGAAATAAATGATAAAGGAGAGAAAAGAGTATGAAAAAACTTTTAGCGCTATTGTTTGCTAGTTTATTATTATTTCTTATCACAGCTTGTTCAAGTGATAGTAGTAATACTGACAGTAAAGATAATGAGAATAATGAAGATGGAGATAAAATTTCTGGAGAAATTACAATTATGGGCTGGGGAGGCGGAGAAGAATTAAAAGCACGAAAAGAAGCAACAAAAGTATTCCAAAAATTGTATCCAGATGTAAAAGTTAAAGAAATTTGGCTTCCAGCAGATAGTGTTGACCAAAAACTTGATGCTGCACTAGCTGCGGGTGATGCTGCTGATGTTATCATGATGTCTCCAGACTGGAAAGGTCTTCGTTCAAAATGGCTTGAAGATTTAACCCCATATATTGAAAGAGATAACATCAACCTAGCTGATTTTACTCCAGGGGCTGACGATGGTTATGTTAATCCAGATGGAATGCGTGAAGGAATGCCTACAACCCAATCTACTTTTTTAATCGCGTACAATAAAAATTTATTTTACCAAGCTGGTGTTCCATATCCTACAGAAGATTGGACCTGGGATGACTTTGCAGAAATCTCTCAGAAAATCTCTTCTGGTTCAGGAGCAGACAGAACATATGCAATGGTTTCACACTGGGTTCAAAATAGATTTGCAACCTATTTCTATGGGGGAGGCCCATATAATGATGACTGGTCTAAACAAACTGTGGATGACCCAAAAACTGTTAAATCATTGGAACTAATCGAACATTTAATAGAAATCGATGCTCTACCTGATGCTTCTGCTTCGAAAAGTATACCAATGGACGCGATGTTTGTTTCCCAAAAAGCAGCCATGTATCCATTGGGATTATTTGAGGCAGCAGATATAGCTGAAAAGATTGGCAAAAACTTTGAATGGGGAGTTGTATTACCTCCTAAAGATCCTAATGGGAAAAATGTAAACATTAAGTTCCAAACTGGGTTTGCTATGAATAAAGATTCAAAGAACAAGGAAGCCGCTTGGGAATATATTAAGACGGTTTCTATGAATAAAGAAGTGAATGATATTTATGCTAAAGTAGGAATTCCTGCTTTAAAGGAATCTGCTGATACTACTTTCGCTGATATGACCATTCCAAATACGGATATAAAACAGACAGTTTATTTAGCAGGACTTGAAGATGCTGTACAGGCACCGTGGGGTGGATCGATTAATAAAGCTACAGACGTTTTTGAACAGTTGATGGAGGAAATTACTACGAGAAAAAGTTCTGCTAAAGATGCTGTAGAAAAGTATGCACCAAAAATACAAGAAGCACTTGATGAAGCTAAACAAAAATATAATTAACAAATGATGATCAAGTAGGAGGATAAATAGTGATATTTTCCTCCTCTAGCTTTATTAATCCGTCTATGAGGGGTGAAAAAATGAAAAAGAAACATAGTAGTATGGAGAAGAGGGAAGCTAGGCAGTTTTATATTTATACATCGCCATGGATAATAGGCTTTTTAATTTTTACGTTGTATCCTGTAGTCTATTCACTTATATTAGTTTTTACTAATGCTGATATGACAGGAAGCGGCGAATTTATCGGATTAGAGAATTTTAAAACAGCTTTCACTCAAGATCCTATTTTCTATAAATCTATGATAAATACACTCTATTTTGTTGCAGTTTCGGTACCACTAAGTTTATTGCTTTCAATATTAATTGCACTTTTATTAAATAAAAAAAATATTAAGGGTATGTGGATTTTTAGAACTGCTTTTTATGTACCATTTATAACAGCTGGGATTGCTGTTACTTTATTATGGGGTTGGATTTTTAACTCTCAATATGGACTTATAAATTACGCTCTTTCATTTTTTGGAGTGGAAGGAATCAATTGGTTAAGTGATGAGAAATGGGCGATGCCAGCAATTATAATTATGATGTCATGGTCAATCGGTAACACAATCATCATAACTCTTGCAGGTTTGCAGGACATACCTGAACAATTATATGAAAGTGCAGAGATGGATGGTGCAAATAGCTTTGTAAAGTTTATACGTATAACTATACCAATGTTAACACCAACATTATTTTTTAATTTAGTAATAGGAGTCATAAATGGTTTCCAAATTTTCACGCAACCTTATGTTTTAACTGAAGGTGGACCTAACCATGCCACGTACACAATTATGATGCATATATATAACAATGCATTTAAATATGGTGAGATGGGATATGCTTCCACAATGGCTTGGATTTTATTTACGATAATTATGATATTAACATTAATTGTCAACCGTACGTCGAAGCACTGGGTATATTATGATAACTAATTTTTGGAGGTGGAATAATGCAGGGGCAAGTGGATTTACAAAGACAAACATTTAAGAATACGAGCAAAAAAAGAAGGATACAGGCAGTAAATCAAATCATTAATTATCTATTATTGGCAGTTTTAGCTTTAGTGTTTGCTTTTCCATTCTTGTGGATGATCGCAACTGCTCTTAAATTGCCTACTGATGTATACACAATACCTCCAAAATTAATACCAGAAACAATCACCTGGGATAATTTCATTGAGGGGTGGCAATATGCTGATTTTACTAGGTATACGTGGAATACTGTTATAGTAACGACACTTGCTGTACTAGGAACAGTAATTTCTGCAGCGATTGTTGCTTATGGGTTTGCAAGATTTAAATCTAGGTTTAGTGGATTGCTTTTTACAATAGTACTAGGAACAATGATGCTTCCCAACCAAGTTCTTCTAATACCTACCTATATCTTGTTTTCTAAAATTGGTTGGTTAGATACACTGAAACCCCTTATAGTACCTTCATTTTTTGGTGGTGGTGCGTTTAATATATTTCTTCTCAGGCAATTTTTTAGAACAATACCTAAAGAGTTAGACCAAGCAGCTACCATTGACGGTGCAAATTCGTTCCAAATCTTTTACAAAATTTTATTACCAGCAATAAGACCAGCCTTAATTACTGTTGCCGTATTGTCAGTTGCATTTCACTGGAATGACTTTATGAATCCATTAATTTATCTGAATAGCGATCAAAACTTCACTCTCGCTCTTGGATTACAGTTTTTCCAAAATTCATATGGTTCTTCTCAAGTTCAAATGCTTATGGCAGTTTCGTTGATAACAGTTATCCCCTTACTCATACTCTTCTTTATTGGACAAAAATATTTTGTACAAGGGATTACAATGTCAGGGTTAAAGGGATAATATAAAAGATAGTATTATCCATTAGAAAAAGTATGGATTTGTTAAATTTATCGTAAAATTTCTAAGAAGTCTAACCCTGCTAAATTGCGTTTTATCTATAATAAATGGGTCTTAATGGTTAGTTTTTTATGTGAGCGACTAAACGAAAATGGAAGTATTACTCTGAAAAATGTTTTCCTGCTGAATACAAGGAGGAAGAGTCAGAGAGGTTACCTTTTTTGAACTTCAAAAATTTTGGCTCTATAATATTTGTTGGGGTTTAAACAAAATTTTGTGTGCATAAAAAAACACGCAAACTCCTCATTCATTTATACTTGAATTGTCTAGAAACAAGTCTAAAGAATGGAGTTGCGTGTATATGGATTTTACCATGATTATTCCTGGATTAAAAGGGTCTATCCTAACCAATGTTGAAGAAGTGGGCGAAGTTATCCGCCTGTACGTTGAAATGGAGCGAAAAGTACATCGGTGCCCTAAATGTAATCAAAGGACGAGTAAAATTCATGACTATCGTATACAAAAAATTCAACACTTAAAGTGGTTTGAAAGAAAAACCCAAATCTTTTATAAGCGTAGACGATATGTCTGTGAATGTGGGAAACGTTTTTCAGAGAAAAATCCTTTTGTCATGCGTTATCAACGTACCTCAATAGAATGGAATCAAGCTATATCAATTAAAGCGATTAAAGGAAAAACATTTAAGGAAACAGCTGAAATCTACGGGTGTTCATCTTCAACCATTATACGTCGATTCGATCAAATTTCACGAAGTGAAATTCGTCCGGTGGAAGAATTACCTACAGTTATAGCTATTGATGAATACAAGGGTGATACCCGCGAAGGGAAATACCAGTTAATCATTGCGAATGGGATAACAAAAGAACCGATTGATATTCTACCAAATCGTTATAAACGTACGATAAAAGACTACTTAAGAAAGCACGGATCTAGAGTGCAAATAGTCATAATGGATATGAATCATTCCTTTAAAGCAGCCGTTCAAGAGGCATTAGGTAAACCTGTTATTGTAGCTGATAGATTTCATTTTTGTCGTTACATCTATTGGGGGCTTGATGGAGTAAGACGTCGAGTACAAAACCAATTTCATGGCTACGACCGTAAAAAGTGTAAACGTATGAAACATGTCTTTCATAAAGACTGCCAACGCTTAACTAAGGATGAGAAATGGCATTTAAATCGTTACTTGGAGATGTCGAATGAACTCAAACAAGCATATGAAATTAAAGAGGCATATCGTTCTTGGTTTTTACGTGCCAAAGAAAACGGAAAAAACAGTATCAGTTTGGTTAAAAAGGAATTGGAAGAACTATATAAGTTAATTGAGGATTCAAAGATACCTGAAATGATTAAAGCAATAAAGACCATACAAAATTGGCAAGTTGAAGTATTAAATAGCTTTGCCTATGAATATTCAAATGGGTTTTTAGAGGGAATTAATAATTCAACCAAAGTTCTAAAGAGAAATGCTTATGGATTTAGAGTTTTTGAACGCTTTAGGGCGAAGATTTTATTAACACACAAGTATAAAAGAATTGGGGTACATATTGGTTAACCGAGTTGGTGTGATTCTCCTCTATAAAAAATGATGAATGGTACCATCCATCATTTTTTATAGAGGCCACCAAGCGTAGCGCGGTAGCCTAAAACCCCAACATTTGATTTAGAACCAAAATTTTGGAGGGTAACACTTTCTGAATTAGTTATATATGGATTTTGCTATATAAGAGCACGGCACCTTAGTGAATGGAGTCGTGCTCTTTTAATTTAACATACGTGTATTCTTAGTTTAAAACCCATTCGTTCAACGCATCTTCACTAATGTTTTCAATAGTGGTAAACGGGAGTGTGTGATATTCCCAAATTAGAAACCCATTTTTAATCGACCTGGTCAGAAATATCATCTCGAGTTTATCATCAACATACACTTGTGTGAGAAATATATTGTTACCTGTGTACTTTGTATAGGTAGTAAGGTCGGTTATTTCTAGCAGACTTTGACCGTTTCTATCTCTTTCAGCGTTTATTTCACTTAGATAGTAATCGGTATTGTTGACCTTATTTTCTTGTAACTTTAAGTATACTGTATCTGAATTCATCCAAATAAAGACAATGAATAGGATAGCGACAATTGATATAATGATTTTCCTCATTACTCCCCCTAGAGTGAATCTGCCTTCTTTCAAGCTACTTCTTTGTCCGTTCTTGTTGTATCTCTACTGATTTTACCATAATTTTACTCAAGTATTAAATGCTTGGGTGGAAATTCATTGTCCTAATCGTTGAGGATTGTTACGTTTTTTCATACGTGAGTACCACAAAAGGATTTCTGTGTTGCTGCCCCTATTAATTTTTAAAACAATTCACATTTAAAAGTATCTCATAATTTTTATATGATCTAAGAGGAATAATGAAAGTAAATACTAGTTGTAAGTAGGCTTGTGATAAAGTCAATCAATTCAAAGGCGCTAGCGTTTGCATTGCTTGATATGATAAGATTAGCCTTTGGCAATTGTAAGATGGATTCATTGCTGTCTTAGTGGATGTACATATTTAATAAGAGGGACTGTTCCTCGATTTGCTAAAATATTAAGCACTGGGGATGTTTGCAATTAGAGTGCAAGCTTTTCAAAAATGAAACAGTAGAACCGTCCCCGTGTTTCATTATAAGAAGAGAGATGTGAGGAATTTGGTAGATTTTTTAGGACTTGGTATTCGAAAAGAGATTAATTATACATTGAAGTCGTTGGGGATTGTGGAACCTACTTCGATTCAAGAACGGACGATTCCATCTGTGCTTGAAGGAAAAGATGTGATTGCGAAAGCACAGACGGGAACAGGGAAGACGTTGGCATTTGTTCTTCCTATTCTTGAAAAAATTGATGTGCAAGAGTCAGAAGTTCAGGCGCTTATCTTAACGCCAACACGGGAGTTGGCTCAGCAAATTTCAAAAGAAATAAAGAAAATGATCGAGAATCTAGATGGTGTCAATGTATTAGCTGTATATGGTGGTCAGGATGTGGAGCATCAATTGAAAAAGTTAAAAGGTGCCCAACATATTGTGGTTGCTACACCTGGTCGTTTGCTGGATCATATTCGTCGTGGAACCATTGATCTCGCATCGGTTAGGATGTTTGTGTTAGATGAAGCTGACCAAATGTTACATATGGGGTTTCTTCCTGAGGTTGAGAACATTATTTATGAGACATTTCCTTCAAGGCAAACGATGTTGTTCTCTGCCACCATGCCAAAGGAAATTCGGTCGCTTGCCAAAAAATATATGGTTGAGCCCGAGTTCATTGAAGTGAAAGCCAAAAAAGTAACAGTTGAAGAGATTAAACAAATTGTGATTGAAACAACGGACCGAAGAAAACAAGCAACGTTATTTCATTTGATTGATGAACACCGTCCATTTCTAGCGATCATATTCTGCCGTACAAAAATACGTGTCAAAAAACTTCACGAGGCATTGATTGCGAACGGATATAACTCAGATGAGTTGCATGGGGATTTACCACAGTCTAAGCGTGAAAAAGCGATGAAACGATTTCGTGAAGCGAAAACTCAGTTTTTAGTTGCGACAGACGTTGCCGCACGAGGACTAGATGTTGAAGGGGTAACACATGTCTACAACTATGACATCCCACATGATGTCGAAAGCTATGTTCATCGGATTGGACGAACGGGGCGTGCAGGTGGAGATGGAGTAGCCATTACTTTAGTCGCTCCGAAGGATCTGGATTTTCTTCGAATGATTGAGAAAGGGATTCATCAAAAATTTGAGCTACAAGTAATTAAAGGAATAAGTATCCCTGATCGGGAGGACTACCAGAAAGAACGTAGCGAACAAATGAATAAAGCAAAGCGCCACGAGGGTGGTCGAAAAGACAAAGACAGAAGAACTGGTGCAACGGTTTCTTCCAATCGAAAATCGGGGGATCGTCGAAGTAAAAACAATTCTAGACGTTCTCGATAAGGAGTAAACACAAAGTATGCTTTTAAAAACATAATTAAAAAATGGTGTGTTGCCCCTGGTGTTTGTAAAGATAAATGATTTATCATAAGAGCAACCAAGCACTCGCAGGTGTTGTTAAATCAACGTTTGTGAGTGTTTTTTGATTTTGTAGAATGTTCGAGTTGCTTATATTTGTAGAAGAGGATATTTGTGGTGTGCGAACAAATGTTTTATAATAGGTTTTCATAAAAAATAATTGAAATGTGGAGGTCTTGTATATGTATGTAACGATTGCGGATTTTATAAGAGAATGGAAGTGGGAGGCAGGCTTAACGCAAAAGGTTTTGGAAGGTTTAACGGATGATTCATTAAATCAAAAAGTATACCCAGAAGGTCGTACGTTGGGAAGAATTGCGTGGCATTTTACAACTAATATACCAGAGTATTTAGCTCATTTCGGGTTCAAAATTAACGAAGTAGAAAATGCAAATGATGTTCCTACCTCTGCAAAAGAAATTGCTGAAACATTTAAACAGATCAGTTCATCTGTAATCAAAAATATTGAAGAACAATGGACAGATGAATCCCTTAAGGAAGTACAAATTGCATTTGGCAGAGAAGAAACAAATGCTCAAATTTTTATGGGACTTATTAAACATATTGTTCATCATCGTGGGCAAGTTACAATTTTAATGCGTCAAGCTGGAATCAAACCTTTTGGGGTGTACGGACCACCAAGAGAGGACTGGATTCACTTAGGTGTGGAAAATCCACCACTTTAATCTATTACAAACAGTCCGTTTGAACATGAATACTTTTTTATCAACATTAAAGGTTAACAGGCCTTGTGTTTAAAAGTTTAACGATTATTAATACTAGCGGAGATACTCCCATGAATCATTTAAAACAAATCACTTCTTATTTTCTTATGCTTCCTGCTATCATTTTAGGAATATATGCAATGATCTCAAACGGTGTAGCTACAAGTATTTGGCTTCAAAACATACTTATTTGGTTAGTGGGTACCGTTATGGGATCAATTTATTTACTTTTTACGAAGAAGAAACAATTCAGCAAAGGAAATATGTTTCTGAACACCGTTTTAATTGCTTTACTCGTTCTTCCATTTTTATTTGATGGAATAGAGGGGGTTCATCGATGGGTAACAGTGGGTCCAATCAACATCTATATAGCGAGTGTTGTTTTGCCGTTCTTCATTATTCAGTTATGGAAATTGGCGTTACACAATCGTGAAGGTTATACACTAGGACTAGTATTTATCACATTATTACTGCTAGTTTTCCAACCAGATGCTGGTCAATTAACCGCATTCGCATGTGCATCCGCTATTATTGTATGGAAAAAGATTGGTACTGGGATGATACGAATTTTTAGCATTGTCCTTATTACCATATTCGTTATCTATTCTTGGGTTTTTCTTGATGAGTTAGCACCTATTTCTTATGTAGAGGATATTATCTTTTTAGTTGTAGACCTTGGAATGATCTGGTTCGTTTTAGGAATTTTGTCATTATTACTATTATTACTTCCATTTATTCTTGATAGTAAAAAGAATATTATTTCATTAACTGTAGGTGTTTATTTTCTCATGGCGATGCTTGTCACGTTTTTTGGGAATTTTCCTCTACCCATTATGGGATATGGGATTTCCCCAATTATCGGTTACATGATAGCGATCACTTGGCTTATGAAGAATCGAGCAATAATGGAAAAGAACGCATGCTAGTGCATAGTTGTAGGGAGGCGATGCTATCTACAAGCGGTGAGTATTACTAGACTAAGATAAAGAAGGCTTAGTTATTGAGTTAGGTGAGAAAAAAGTCGATTCCCAGCATAACGGAAATCGACTTTTTTAGTTTGAATCCCTTGATGAAATTAAAGACTATTGAACTGATCAATTGGTAAAACAAAAACTGTTGCTCCACCCACTTTTGCTCGATGACCAGGTAAAAAGGTTTCCACACTACCTCCTAAGGCAGAAATAGGGGGAATGTCCTTTTCACGAGTTTTTCCTGTTTGTTCGATGAGACGCAATACCTCGTCAACTCGATTCTCCTCGATTCCAATCAAAAATGTCGTATTACCTGTCCGTAAGAAACCACCGGTACTAGATAACCTTGTTGCACGGATATTATGTTTGTTAAACACTTTTGTCATAGCCTGACTATCTTGATTTTGAAGAATTGCGATGATAAGTTTCATGAAAAATAACTCCTTAGTTTTACTCATATGACCTCATTTTATCATAATTCCCTATATTTTCCGTAATCGTATCGTTTTTTTAAGAAGTTGAATAACCAGATAGTTGTTTGTAGACGAAGTGGGCATGAAAGAAGCTTGCATCAGTCATTTCTGGAAAATGGGGTAATATGAAGGGTTTGTATAGATGAATGAAGAATGCATAAAAGAGAACGAAATAATAAAATGATTGTAATTATAAACAAATATAAAAGGAGTTGTTACCATGAGTGTACGAACGCTTGCTACTTGGCTACTTAACTCAAAACACACAACGATTTTTACTGGAGCGGGGATGTCAACTGAGTCGAACATCCCAGACTTTCGTTCAAAGGATGGCTGGTGGAGAAACATCGATCCTAGGACTGTAGCAACAACCACTGCATTACAGAATAACTTTGACTTATTCCATGAGTTTTACACGATGCGAGTTCAAGGATTGAAGCAATGTTCGCCCCATCCAGGCTATTGGATTCTGGTGGACTGGGAGAAAAGGGGACTCGTTCAAGCAATCACGACTCAAAATGTCGATGGTTTTCACATAGCTGCAGGGAACCAAGAAGTATATGAACTCCATGGATCGATTCGTTCATTTCGTTGTGCAAGTTGTTCATGGGAGGTAACTGAGGAACAATTCCTAAATAAAGAAAGCTGCAAGCATTGTGGTGGTAATCTTCGACCAAATATCGTGTTATTTGGGGAGGGGTTGCCAGAAGATAGTTGGAATGCATCGATATCGCATATTCGTCGTTCAGACTTAGTTATCGTAATTGGAACAAGTCTTGAAGTTTATCCTGCTAGTGAACTTCCCAATATGACAAATGGAAAAACGGTATATATTAATTTCGAAGTGGATCAACATAACAGAAATTTTGATCTCATTATAAAAGGGAAAGCAGGAGAGGTGCTAAGTCAGGCAAATGAGTTAGTAAAAAAGTTGAATGGATAAATCATTCGTGGGTTTGGTGAAACAGTGGGACGGTTCTAGTGTTTCCCTATTTTTTTCCTTTTTTATGAATCGAAAGCATCTATTTCGTGACTCGAAATTTGTCAAAATAATAGGTAACCTACTCTATTAATCTAGTAGAGCAACTAAATTAAAATAATAGGTGAAGCAAAAAAAATGAGGGGGTTATGTTTTTGAGTGTAAAAAGGAAAGTGCTTACAGTTTCGTTGTCTGGTTTATTGGCGTTAGGAGGATTGACTGCGGTCGCTCAACCAGCCAGTGCAGTTGGGAATGGGCCAGGTACGGGTAATGGCAAGATTCAAACGTCGATCCTGCATACATATGACAGCATGGTTGATTATCTTAAAAAGCAGGAAGCTAAGCAGAAAGTCATGGATCTTGAGGTCATTGGCCAAACGGTAAAAGGTCGCGACATTTACATGGCGAAATTTATCTCCAATCCTGAGAATCCAACCATTCTTTTTCTTACCCAGCAGCATGGGAATGAACAGCTAACAACTGAAGGAGCACTAGAATTTATCAAGCATCTAGGAACAGGAAAGACGAAGGGAGTCCTGGATAATGTTAATATTCTAGTTATTCCGATGCTGAATGCGGATGGAGCTATGGGAGATGTGGACTTCTCACTTGATGATTACCTAGCGAGTGGCGACCGTCATTTGACACGCTATAATGCGAACTATATCGATCTAAACCGTGAACATGACAAACCAGTTAGCGAGATGGAACCTGAAGCAAGGGCTCTGCATGAAAATGTATTTCAAAAATATGACATTGACTATATGATTGACCTTCACCATCAAGGCACACGCAGTGCGGTGGATGGCAAGCTAGTTTCTGGATCGATTCTTTATCCTACCAATCCTAATGTAGATCCTGAAGTCCTTGAAGGCTCCAAGAAATTAGGGTCTATTGTTTATAACACTCTTCAATCCACTGGATGGGGACATATTGGGAAGTATGTTGGTGGAAACGGGGCAAACATCGGACGAAATGGGGCTGCTGTCCGCTATGACATTTCAACGCTTTTGTTTGAGATGCGTGGCATGTCCGACCATTACATTGAATCTTATGCACTTGGACAGAAGAGTAATGGATATCTGATCAGACAAACCATTCTTACACTGGACTCTACAGTTAGAGCGATTGCGGATGGTTCTATTGAAGAGGCAGATATAAGTTTCTGGGATACGCTGCCAAATCAATCTAACCTTCCTGGCGAGGAAGCTGACGAATAATAGGAATAGAACCCAAATACCCGTAGATGAACCTAATTATGTTCATCTACGGGTATTTTCTTTTTAATGGGAAAGTATCGAAACTTTAATGGTTATCTTTTTAAGTGAAGTCATAATAAATCTCTAGATATTTTTTTTCATTAAACTTGCCCAGGGTGCAAAATTCTAAAAGAATTATTTTAGTGTTTAAAGTTAAAATTAATGGTACAGTTAGAAAGGTACATGATAAAAAGTGAGTAGGTGAACAACATGATTGAGGTAAAAACATCTTCACTTAGTGATGGAGAATTCAATAGAGGGGTATTTGCTACACGTGACATTAAAAAAGGAGAGCTTTTACATGAAGCACCTGTAATTGCTTACCCAAATGAACAACATCAACACATCGAGAAAACCTTACTTGCTGATTATGCTTTTGAGTATGGGACAAACCATTCTGCTATTCTTCTTGGTTATGGAATGTTATTTAACCATTCATATGAACCTAATGCAAATTACGAGATTAATTTTAGGAATCATACATTTGACTTCTATGCTTTCCAAAATATCAAAAAAGGCGATGAGATTCTCATCAATTATAATGGAGATGTCGATGACAAAGATCCATTATGGTTTAATCAGGACTAAAAACGGGAAACCTGGGGACGGTTCTTGTGTTTCCCTATTTTTTTACAATTTAACAATTATGCACTGTCCCCAGACTTATTTACATTATAATAGAATGATTGAACCTTTTGAGTTATGTATATTGCTATAATCTCGGTCTAAATTACTGTAACCATAAACATTAAAGGGAATTTTCAACTTTACGTCGTATTATTTATCGTAATGTTTCTTTAAGTGTTCAGTATCGTTATTTACTAGAAATAGAATGAGAGGGAATCCATCTGAAAAAATATATAGTCGTTTCTATTAGTTTACTAGTTATTACCTTGATATCATTTAACTTTTATACGTTTCGTGAGCAACGTTTGGGTGATGTATTAAATATAAGTCATGTTGATAAAATGTATCTTATTGCTGAGAATAGGGACCAAAATGAATTTGAACTTATAAAAATTGACGAAGAAACAATCAATAAACTTGAACGGTTTTTAAATCAATATCAAGTGAAAGTAACAACTAAACATGGATGGATCTCAAACGATGAAACGGAACGATTTGAACTTTACTTTGAATATAATGATCAAGAAATAAGAAGATATACCATAGAACGAGAGATTGTTGTATCCGATCGAGCATATGAGGTTGTGAATGCTCCTATTAATTATCAAAGAATTGTTGAATTTGAAAAAGAGCTCAATTTAATTAATGATCAAGAAAGGGAATAGACCCTCTTAAATTCAGAAAATGGATATAGCTTACTTTGTTCTAATGGTATACCTCTATCAATTATACTTTTTTAATAATTATTAGCCATAAGGTAGTAGTTGCAATTTTAAGAAACCAACTCCCAAGCCTGCTGTATCTGCTTTATAAATATTTATAGATAATGAAACAGCAGAACCGTCCCACTGTTCTATTATGAATGCTGTAATAAAAAGTTAGATACAGCGAGGCTGCATGCTGAGAGGGCTCCGTTTCGGTCGTTATATTGTTTAAATATGATGTCCCATTTATCCTCGATAGGTAGGAGGATTTTGTTTTGAGTTAAGTGTCGGCTAAGGATATTCGTTAATTCGGGTTCACTAAATAATTCTCCGTGAATGACAATCTTATTCGTATCAATGATCATCGGTAGATTATTGATTGTAATGGAGAGATATTTAATGGCGTTATTTAGAATGTTGATTACGCCTTCGTCTCCCATTTTATAAGCTCTTAAGATCGTTTCGATCGTGACGTGATGTTTATCTGGTGATAACTGGCGTAGGAATGTCGTATTTGAGTTTTCGAAAAGAATACGAGATTTCTTAATAATCCATGCTTCACTTGCATAGGTTTGCAGACACCCCGTTTTACCACACTCACATAGCTCTCCATCTGGTTGAACAATCGTATGTCCGATTTCTCCTACTAATATATTGCCTTTTCCATAAGTATGCCCTTCGTACATATAGGAGCAAAACATCCCTCGACCAACATGAAAGAAAATAAAGTTTTGATCTTTGTAACTCCCATCAAAGATACGCTCAGAAATGGCCATACAATGTACATTATTTTGAAAATAGATCGGTACATCAAAGCTATCCAACACAGTGCCAAGATTAAAGTTCTTCCAAAGTGGATTGTTACTGTAGATGGTTTTTTCTTTTTTATTATAATGTCCTGGCAACGCAATACCAATAGCTCTTGGCTGGTAGGAGTGGTTGCTAAGAATAAACTGTTTTAATTCATTTATAAAATAATCCTCTGTTAATCTCTCACTACGGTTGCCGTCATCCAATTTAATGATTTTTTCATCATATATTTTCCCAGTATTGTTACTTAAACAGAATGAAAAAAACTTTTCAGATAACTCACAGCCGATATAAAAACTGTGATCTTCTGATATATCTAAGAGAATCCGCTTACGTCCTGAACCTTTGTTATCTGAAGCGTCTTCTCCACGTTCGTAAATTAGCTTGTCTTCTACTAAATGTCCAGTTAGTTCACTAACAGTGGCAGGGGTTATGCCAGTTTGCTTGGAAATTTCTATACGTGATATCGGACCATTCACGTAAATTGTATCTAATATGTTTGCAAGTAGTTTCATTTGTTTGTTCGTAAGTTGCATAGTCGTCTTACTCCTTCCCAACCTAGTAAAGAAATGATGTTGTGTTAATTATAAATTATAATGAATTGCTGTTTACAAATCAATCCAAATAAAAAAATGGTCTCACCAATAAGTTTTATTGATGTCATTTAGTCTAATGTGCAAAAATAAATGGAAATTTAGAAATGCCTGTATTGACAAAAACGCTTACATGAAATAGTATTTAATTATAAATTATTATTAATTATAGTAATTTTCGTCTTTTTTAATCATCTTTAATAATAAAAAATAAATAAAAGGAGGTATAACTGGAAAAATCTATTCTCATTTATCGGTCATTTTTTCCAACACCCAGACTGACACCCTTTATTACTAGTTATCTTTCTCCAATGATCGAAACGAAAAAGAATAGATACATAAATTCAACGTATAGGAAATAATTAGAAAAAGTCTATTGATCCTATTATATTTTATTTTCAAAGGGGGAGGAAGAAAAGTGAGTAGAGTAAATGAATTATTGGAAGAAAAATTAATGCCAGTTGCTTCTAGGGTAGGGAACAATAAATTTCTAATTGCCATTCGTGATGGAATTACATTGGCTATGCCGCTAATCATTATAGGCTCTCTATTTATGATTATTGCTAGTTTCCCAATCGCAAGTTGGGAAGCATGGTTAGGTGAAATGGGGATTGCGGATTATTTATGGAAAGGAACGGATAGTAGTTTCGGATTGATTGGATTAGTCGCCAGCTTCGGTATTGCGTATAGCTTAGCAAGGCAGTACAAAGTAGATGGAATTGGGGCAGGAATTATTTCATTGTCAGCCTTTATCATGGCAACTCCATTTATTTCCTCTGATGCAGGTGCAGGAATGCCTGTTGCGTATATGGGAGCAAAAGGATTGTTTATTGCGATCATAATGGGTTTGATCAATGGCTATATTTATCAGTGGTTTATTAATAAAAATATTCAAATTAGATTACCTGAAAGTGTTCCGCAAGCTGTTTCAAGAAGTTTTAGTGCCATTATTCCAGGTGCAGTCATTATTACAATGTGGTTAGCGATTTACGGAATACTATCTTCATTAGATCTACCTAACGTCCATGACATTGCGCAAGTAATCCTGGGTAAACCATTAGGACTACTTGGTAATAATGTTTTCGGAACCATTATCGTTGTTGGTTTGAATAGTTTATTCTGGTTTGTTGGAATTCATGGAGGAAACGTTGTTAACTCTGTGATGCAGCCTGTTTGGATCGCAAACTTAGATGCGAACCGTTTGGCATATCAAGCGAATGAAGAATTACAGCATATTATCACTGTGTCCTTCATGGATAACTTCGTCTACATAGGCGGGGGAGGTGCGACAATTGGGTTAGTTCTTGTTTTAGGCTATTTAGCACGTAAAAAGCATACCAGCAAACAGACAAAAGCATTAGCACCAATTACCGTTACACCTGGTTTATTTAACATTAATGAACCGACCATGTTTGGTGTTCCAGTTGTTTTAAACGTGATGCTCATTGTTCCATTCATTCTTGCACCAATTGTAAACGTTATCGTTGCCTATTCAGCGCTAGCGATGGGACTTGTACCATTAACAAAAGCAGCAGCTTCATGGACAATGCCGCCAATTATTAGTGGCTTTTTAATTACAGGTAGTATAAGTGGATCAATCCTACAAATTGTTTTAATTATATTGGATATCTTGCTCTATTTACCATTTGTTCTAGCGATTGAAAAACGCTATAAAGCACTCGAACAAAACGATGGATCATCAGAAAAAAATGTATCTTAAGCTGATGCAAGAATTTTAGGCAAATGATAAACGAAGTTAAAAGGAAATTACCTTTGAATGTCTTTCAAACTAGTAAAAACGTAAATAAATCTGAGAACAACTACAATAAGCAAGTGAAGGGATATGAATGTCAGATGGTAAAACGATTGATTAGTGCTAATGCTTCAGAAATTTTAGCCATGTCGGCAACAGAACTAAAACAAAGTATCAAAGCAAGTGCTGGACGCGTGATTATGTCCGAAAATGTGGCGGTCCGTGAATCCTATATTGGAGATATTACAAACGCGGAGATTGCTCGTGCGTTTGGGGCAGATTTGATTCTATTAAATGGGGTTGATGTTTTTACTCCAGAAATTTCAGGACTTGAGGTGAAGGAAGGAACTTTTGTAGAAGAACTTCGTCGTTTGGTTGGTCGACCAATTGGGATCAATTTAGAACCAGTGGATAACGAAGCCAATATGGAGGAAGAAAGATTAGTTATTTCAAAAGGACGTCAAGCCAGTTTAGAAACGATCCAAGAGGTTGAAAGATTAGGTATGAATTTTGTTTGTTTGACAGGGAACCCTGGTACGGGTGTTACAAATGAGCAGATTCAAAAGACGATCGAACTCACAAAGAAACATTTTACTGGGCTGATCATTGCTGGAAAAATGCATGGAGCAGGTGTGGATGAACCGGTTGCGGATGAAGATGTTGTAGCAGGCTTTATTGAAGCTGGTGCCGATATCATCTTGGTTCCTGCGGTGGGAACTGTCCCAGGTTTTGATGAAGAGGAATTGAAGAAAATTGTGAGAAAAGCTCATCAACATGGTGCGTTAGTATTATCTGCCATTGGTACGAGTCAAGAAAGTTCTGATGAAGATACGATAAAGCAAATTGCGATTCGAAATAAAATCTGTGGGGTAGACATTCAACACATCGGTGATGCAGGATACGCTGGTCTTGCACCTGTAGAAAATATATTTGCGATGAGCAAAGCAATTCGTGGCATTCGACATACCGTCTCAATGGTATCTCGCTCCATTAATCGATAATATATTCTGTTACAGATTAAAAAACCTCGTCATTTTTAAATGTCGGGTGATCAGCAACTAGTAGAACGAGTGAGACATGTAAAGAAGAATTTTGCTACGGTCTCACTCTTAATCTATCATTCTAGTAAACGATTATAATGATTTTGGAGATTTAAAGGAGGAGTATTTGATGAAAACGATTATGTTAGTTTGCGTGGCAGGAATGAGTACGAGTTTATTAGTGTCAAAGATGCAAAAGGCAGCAGAAGAACAAGGGATTGAAGCCAATATCTTCGCTAGATCAGCACAAGAAATCGAATTTGCGCTCGAGCAAAATGCTGTGGATGTTTTATTACTTGGACCACAAGTGCGATATATGAAAAAACAAATTGAAGAGGAAATAAAAGGGAAGGATATTCCGATTGCAGACATCAATATGCAAGATTACGGGATGATGAACGGTCAAAAAGTGCTCGAGCATGCATTAAAAATCATTGATAGTAAATAAGTTTTTCGGTAAACAATGTGGAGGTGAAAGGGAATGGTGACAGAAGATAAAAATGAGTATTATGAAGTGTCGTTTCAAATTATTAGTAATGTAGGTATGGCCAAAAGCCTAGCAATGGAGGCACTTTACGCAGCAAAAGAGGGGGATTTTGAAATAGCTGAGGAGAAATTGGTTGAATCCAAACAATTTTATGTCGAAGGTCATAAATCCCATGCGTCACTCATTCAAAGAGAGGCAAGTGGGGAAAAGCTAGAGTTTTCATTAATCCTTATGCATGCAGAAGATCAGTTAATGAATGTAGATACAATTACGCTTTTGGTTACAGAAATGATTGAGATGTATAAGCGTCTTAAATAGACTCAAAGATTTACTGATGAGATAAATTACTAAATATGAATCAGTCACCGTTTTTGGTTTGTTTTAAACAAAAATTTGAGAATCAGTCACAATGTTGAGAAATTAAACACCTTGTTTTTGGATTAAAAGAGAATTGGAACTCGTAATAAAACTATATTTATTTTTTAAAAGTCTCATAGTGATTAACTGAAAGCTATTACGGTTTCATTCGTTACTTTTAGAAGGAATAACCAAGTCCGTACGAATGGATAAAACGATGGAGGTGCTTTTCTTGAAAAATTGTAGATTTCTGACAGTTCTTTTTACTCTCGTGTTATTTAGTTTCATATTTTCAATGGCTGTATTTTCAGAAGAAAATGTAAACTTGATTAAAAATGGTGATTTTGAATTAGAAGATAATAGTTGGAATAGTACAAATCAAGGTATTATTGTTACTGGTGAAAGCTATGGTGATGGAAATAGAGCAGGTAGTGTGCCAAATACAGCGCTGTCAGGGAATTTTGGTAGTGGGTATATTGGGCAAATCGTGAACGTAGAACCTAACACCACCTATCGTGTAACTGCCATGGGTAAAGTAGACGTTGAAGGAGCAACAGGAATTTTCACAGGCAGATGGTGGAATAATGGTGCCCAGGGTTCCGTTATTACGAAAGAAGGAATGGATGCTAGTGGAACGATAGTTGATCAAGCCATTACCAGTTTAGATTGGGAAGAAGTTTCTTACGAATTCAACTCAGGAAATCATACTCAAGTTTTAATCCAATTAGTGAAATGGTCTGATCAGGAAGTGACAAAAAAAGCAAATCTCTACATAGACAATGTGGCAATGGTCAAGATTGATGAAAGTACTGACGAAGAAGAAAACCCTGAATACAACGTGGTTTGGGAAGACAACTTCGATCAAGATGAATTAAATATGGACGATTGGGGTTATGAGCTTGGCTCCATTCGTGGCTGGGAACAACAGCATTATGTGAATAATCCAGAAAATGTATATCTGAAAGACGGCAATCTTGTTTTACAAGCAACGGATCGTGCGGTAGAAGATCATTATAATAATCCCCGTAATCCTGATAGAAGAGTAATCTATAACTCGGGAAGTATTCGTACGCACGGTAAGCGTGAATTTTTATATGGAAAAATTGAAATGCGTGCTAAATTGCCGAAGGGCCAAGGTGTATTTCCAGCATTCTGGACCTTAGGAGCCGATTTTGTTCTTGATGGGAAAATCAATGGATTACAAGGGCGTGGTTGGCCAAGAACGGGTGAAATCGATATTACCGAGTTAGTTGGAGTAGCAGAAGACGGAAATTGGTACAACCGTACTGTTTGGCAGACCATGCATTATGGGGCAGGCACTGAAAATAACGGTAAATATGCAGGAAATGGTACAGGATATTCCATCCCTGCAGGGAATTTCAACGATGATTATCATGTGTTTGGAATCGAATGGTCAGAGGGAATCATCAAATGGTACGTAGACGATAAAATCGTGAGAGTGGTTGATTATTCAGATGATCCCCTAGCAATGTTGGTTTTTAATAAGCCTCATTATATTCAACTTAACCTAGCGATGGGCGGAGCATGGCCAGGTCCAGTTGGTGAAGATTTAGCAGGTACGAAGTATGAAATTGATTATGTAAGGTATATGAAGACCGCTCAACAAGAAGAAGATGCGATGAAATATTACGCAACTGCTCCAACACTTGATGGTGCGGAGGACGTTACCATTACACAAGGTGAAAGTGTTGATTTAGTAGCAGGATTACAAACAGAAGAGAATAATGAAATCGACTTCTCGATTGAAGATGAATATATGTTTTCTCCAACAGGAGGCAACACAAATGTTCAGTTGTTAATTAAGGGTAAACATGAA
Organism: Bacillus nitroreducens; assembly: GCF_964021195.1. Lineage (NCBI taxonomy): Bacteria > Bacillati > Bacillota > Bacilli > Caryophanales > Bacillaceae > Bacillus > Bacillus nitroreducens. The sequence continues at coordinate 3,006,261 of NZ_CAXHYI020000003.1, forward strand.
ATGGAGAAAATTTCAGAACTCCCTGTTGGCCAATATAATATTCATTATAGTGCGTATCCGAAAGGTGTAAATCTTGATCAGGATCTTTCAGCTAAAGTGACACGAAAAACAGTCAAGTTAACTGTAGAACCTAGACCACAAACAGAGATTCATCCAGACCGGAAAGGTAATAAATATACCGTCGATGCCAAAGATTTAGGTGAGCTAGAGAAATATGTAGATGTTGTGGTGGAGATTGCTGAACAGAAAAATGCTAAAGTCGTCTTAACAACAGAAGCCATTAAAATGCTAAAAGAAGCAAATGCAACTGTCCTGATCTCCAATGGGGTAGTTGATCTTAAAGTCCTGGCAGCTGATTTGCCTGACCGTGAAACAGAATTTAAAGTAAAGGAAAAAAACGTAAAAGAAAAGTCCGTTTTAGTTGGTTATGACTTTACGATAAAACCAAAAGGGAATCATAAATTTACTGGAAAAGTAGGGTTAACATTTACGATCGATTCTATCCTTGTGAACAATCCCGAAAATGTAAAAGCCTTAGAATACAAGGAAACAACGGAGAAATGGGAAGTTATTGGAGGAGAGTACAAAGACGGGAAAATAACAGTCGAGGCGGAAGAGATCCGTAGAATTGGAGTATTTGAAATGGAATAGAGTATATATTGTAAAAAGTGTGTAAAAATGGGAAAGGTGTTGATTCAGAGGTGGAGCTGATATCAACACCTTTTTACCTAACCATGGTTTTTTATTAATGAAGTAGACTTAATCATTTTCAGGTAAGAGTTAAAGTTAGCCATGAATGAAACAATTTTAGATCAAACAACAACTGAACCGTTCCTGTGTTTAAGAAAGAAGGAACGGTTTCGACCTATACTGGTAAGTGAAACAGCAGAACCGTCCGAGACCACTGAAAAAGTCATAAAATTTTTAGTTAAATCAGCTTTTTATAAAAAGTTGAAAGTCATTCGGTTTTCCAAACATGAAAAACCCCCTAAATGGTATAATGGATGTTGACTAGACACCAAACCATAGGGGGTTTTTCATATGCTTCGACTAGTGCCAAAGCAATATAGCTTTCATTCTGTATTATACGATAAAATTCCGGAAAATCATATCCTTAAAAGGATAGTTAGTATAATAGATTTTAGTTTTATTAATGAAATACTTAAGGAATATTATTGCGAAACTTTTGGAAGACCGGCAAAAGAACCTGAGTTAATGTGTAAACTCCTTTTCCTTCAGGAAATGTATAACCTCTCTGACGAGAGGTTGATTGATGAAGCTAGCTATAATCTAGCTTATTTGTATTTTCTTGGTCTTGACCCCGAAGATACACTTCCCGATAAAAGTCTACTATCAAAGTTTAGAACAAAACGGTTTCCAGATGATAAACCTTTGGATAAGATTTTGACACACATTGTTGAACAATGTGTGGACAAAGGGCTTATTAAAGGAAACAGTGTCAGTATTGACGCAACACACATTGAAGCAAATACTATTAAGAAAACACCTGAAAGACTGATGAAACATTTAGCACGAAAAGTCCTTAAAGCACTAGAAGAAGAAACTGGCCAGGTACCTGTTGACTTGCCTGCAGAACCAGAATATATGGAAATTGAGGATCATAAAGAAGCGAAGGCTGTTATGAAAGAGTACGTTGATAGGGTGATTGAATGTGTAGAAAAGCAGGTAACTCCTACAGAATCAAATACCAATGAAATGATCAAAAAGACAAAAGAGATTATTAACGATCCAAAATTTATGCAGCAAAAAGGTGTTCGCTCCGTTATAGATGAAGATGCTCGGGTTGGACGCAAAAGTAAGTCCCAAGATTTTTTTGGCTATAAAACCGAATTTGTTATGACAACAGACGAACGAATTATCACTTCTGTTCGTACAGCCAGCGGATCTTATATGGATGGCAATTTTACAAATGAAATGTTGAATGACACTTTATCTTCTGGTATTAAGGTAAAAGAAGTTTACGCAGATAAAGCATATTTTAGAAAATCAATTTTGGATGAAATTAAAGTCTTTGAAGCAAAGGCTTATATTCCTGTGAGTTCCGTTGTATATAGAATAGATGAAAGTGAATTTACATATAACAAAGACTCTGATGAGTGGCAGTGTAGCCAAGGAAATACAACCATTCAGAAGAAACATTTTAACACTAAAAATAAAGACGGTGATAGAACAGGGTATAAATATTATTTCGATATTAAGCAATGTAAGACCTGTCCTTTACATGACCAATGCGCAAAAAAATCAGCAAGAAGAATCCTTGTCGTCGGAAAAAACACCACAGAGTTTTATGAAATATCACAATTTCAGAAGTCAGAGGAGTTTAAAGAAAAATATAAGAAGAGGGCTTCTATCGAAGGTAAGAATGCAGAGCTCAAACGTTTTCACGGCCTCTCCCGAGCCAGGGGGTATGGTCTATTAAGTGTGTCTAAACAATCTAAATTGGCAGCCATAGCAGTTAACTTGAAGCGGATAGCAGCTATTGCATCCGCTTCATCAGTTAAATAAAGGGGGAATGGAACACCCACCCCCTCATAATAATAAGTTTCAATAAAAATAATCCCATTTTTGGTAGTCAATTTTAAAATTTCGAAGAAATGGGAGTGGGAGTGAAAAAAACCTCTACTTTTTCACTGGTCTCGAACCGTCCCCGTGTTTCATTTACCAGTAGTATGGGTAACCGTATCCGAAGCCTGGGTATCCGAATCCGTATCCATAGAATGGGGGAACTAAAGCACTAGCTAGTAGTCCGCCTGCAAGGCCGCCTAAGAATGGTGCAAAGCCCCAGCCCCAAGGACGACCAAAGCCAAACCCGAATCCTGGGCGGCCAAACCCGAATCCTGGACGACCAAAGCCAAATCCTGGACGGCCGAACCCAAATCCTGGTCTTCGAATAATCCTCTCATCATTTCCATAATGTTGAATAGGCTGATACTGAGTGTACATCGTACATTCCTCCTCATGTGCAATCTTGAAACTCATAAATTCCCTTTTAAAACATGTGATGTTTACCTAATATGAGCTTTCAACCTAGTGTATGTGTCCATATGGGAGGAGGTATAGATGAGTGCCTAGTAGGACTGGTTTTTCTTGGAACTTAATTCGTTTTCAATAACTAAGGGTTGAATGGCTTTCGCGGCATTAGGCTTAATTATGATATTCTTTTACTTCATATTTAAAAAGTTTTATGAATCGATCATCTCTTTCAATTTTTCTTCACATTTTGAATCATGTTTTTTCTTGGAGCAGTTTGAATATATGAAGGATGGTAAGCAAATTTTTCAAGAGGATGAAGCTCTACTTAAATAGTGATTACATTAGGATAAAAACTACCAAAAAGGATCTGCGCCTATCTTGATCTATTTACAAAACCATAGGGTTGTACTATACTTTCTTCAGAATACAAAAAAATGAATATTTCGCAAATAGGTTTCTTACAATTCTTTTTCTAAGAGAATGTAAGACTAAGAGGGAAGTTGGTGTAAGTCCAACACGGTCCCGCCACTGTAAGCGAGGAGGAAGGTTATAAGATCCACTGTGTTTTTTGCATGGGAAGGAATAACCAACCGTTGATTCGTAAGTCAGGAGACCTGCCTATTTGTTTTTTTAAGCTTCCTCGAGGAAAGGAACGTTTAAAGTGCAAAAAAATCGATCATATGATATTTATTTGTTATCGTAGAATGACTTTACGAGAGTTCGATAACAAATAGTGGTTCATTTTGCCTTTACGAAACGCTCTTCCTCTGGAATGGCGTTTTTTTGTGTTCAGAATTAAAAGGGGGAAAATTAAATGAAGGAAATGTTGAAAAAATGGGGTCTACTCAGCCTACTTTTTCTTTTCACGATTGGCATTGTAGCGGGTTGTAGTTCGCAGGAAAAAGTGTCTCAAGAGGAGGAAGCTCCAAAGGTTGAAAATGTTGAAGCGGAGAATGGCAATCAAGAATTTCCAATTATGATTAAAGATAGCGCGGACCGAGAAGTGACGATAGAAGATGAGCCTGAAACCATTGTTTCCATTCAGGCAAGTATTACAGAAATTGCATTTGCACTTGGGTTAGGTGAAAAAATTGTTGGTGTATCTGATTATGATAATTATCCAGCGGAAGCACTTGAGATTCAAAAAGTAGGGGCACAGGATATCAATGCGGAAGTGGTACTCTCCCTTCTTCCAGACCTAGCACTTGTGACGGATTATCATTACAATACACATCCTGATATTTTGAAGCAGTTTGAAGAAGCAGGAATTGATGTGGTTGTCATTGGAAGTGCTTCATCGTTTGAGGATGCATATAAACATATTGAAATGATTGGAAAAGCGACAGGAACTATAGCTGAGGCAAACGAAATTGTGACTGATATGAAAAATCGTTTTGACGAACTCAAGGAAAAAGCTTCAGTTATTACGGATAAAAAGAAAGTGTGGGTTGAGGTTTCGCCAGCTCCCGATATATTTACAACTGGAACCAGTACGTTCATGCATGAAATGATCGAGGCCATTCAAGCAATCAACGTAGCAGAGGAGCATGAAGGGTGGGTACAGTTAACAGAGGAGGAAATTGTACAATTAAATCCTGATGTAATTATTACTACTTATGGCTACTACATAGAAAATCCAACAGAAGAAGTATATGGACGTGAAGGCTGGTCTGAAGTGCCAGCAGTGAAAAATAAACAGGTCTTTGATGTGGACAGCGATACAGTTACGAGACCAGGTCCTCGGTTAATTGAAGGAGTCGAGACTCTTGCGAAACATATTTACCCAGACGTTTTTAACCAATAAAAGTGCATGGCTGTACATTCTAAGCGGAGGGTTTGTCCTTAGTACAGCCCTCCTAGGCTTATTGATTAGTAGTGTCAAAGTTCCTGTTCCAACGATTTTACATATTGTCCTAGACAAAACCTTTGGCTGGGGCTGGTTAACCGAAGTGGCTCGAAATGAAGAGATGATTATTTGGAATATCCGGTTACCACGGGTCATGCTGGCATTTATGGTAGGTGCATCCCTTGCATTAGCGGGTGCTGCCTTCCAAGGCTTATTACGAAATCCATTAGCGGATCCTTATACAATCGGGGTTTCATCTGGTGCGTCACTTGGTGCGGTTTTTGTGATCTTTTTTCAATTTTCGATCTTTGGGTTAGGGAACTTTACGCTACCTGTTGTGGCAATTGTAAGTGGTTTTGCTTCACTTCTCATTGTGTTCGGACTGGTTCGATTGAGTAGTCGAAGTTTAGCAATTGAAACGATTATCTTGGCGGGGATTATTGTAAGTTCGTTTATTGGTGCAGTTGTTTCCCTCATTATTTCACTAAGCGACCAAGAATCTATGACTCAAATTATCTATTGGTTATATGGCAGCGTTGGTTTAAGAGGCTGGAGTCATGTTCAGTTGATTCTTCCATTTATGCTGTTGGGTTTCCTTATTTTGTTCTACCATTACCGGGAGTTGAATGCGTTAGCACTCGGTGAGGATGCCGCAGATCATATTGGGGTTGATGTGAAGAAAGGAAAGTTAGCTATCCTTATTGGAGCCTCCTTACTAACAGGTGCAGCTGTGGCGGTGTCTGGGTCGATTGGTTTTGTAGGACTTGTCATCCCCCATTTAGTGCGGATAGTTACAGGGCCCAATCATCGCCATGTTCTACCACTTTCATTGTTGGTAGGAGGAGCGTTTCTAATACTAGCAGATTTAGTATCTAGAACGATAATTGCTCCAGAAGAACTCCCCATTGGTGTTGTGACAGCTTTAATTGGTGCACCAGTTTTTGCCGTATTGTTAATCAGAGAAAGAGTGGGAGGGGAACGTAGATGATTACAATTCATAATTTAGTTGGTGGTTATTCGAATTCCCCGATTATAAACGGAATCAATCTTGAGATTCATCAGGGTGAATTTTTTGCCCTTTTAGGACCAAATGGAAGTGGAAAAACAACCCTTTTTAAACTGATCACGGGCCAATTGCCAATTCTAGAAGGTGAAGTGCTTCTCTCTGGGGGAAAAATTTCAACGCTTTCAAAGCTTGAGAAGGCGAGGAAAATGGCCGTTCTTACGCAGGAGGCAAATGTTTCATTTGACTATACAGTAGAAGAAATTGTGAGTTTAGGGCGATATCCACATCAAAAAGGTTTATTTAAACAGCTAACCAGAGTGGATCGGAATGTCATTGAAGAGGTCATGGACATTACAGACATCAGTCAATTTCGAAACACACCTTTCCGAATGATCAGTGGTGGGGAAAAGCAACGGGTGTTATTAGCGAAAGCCTTGGCACAAGAGCCTGAGATTTTGCTTTTAGATGAGCCAACCAATCATTTAGATGTGAAACACACATTCCACATGCTGGATTTATTAAAAGAACGCCAGCAAAGTAACGGGTTAACTATTTTTTCCATTCTGCATGATTTAAATGTAGCTTCACAGTATGCGGATCGAATCGCCATGCTTTACCAGGGCCGTTTTTTAGAAGTGGGAGATGTTGACCATTTCAGAAAGACAGACCAACTAAAGAAGGTGTATGAAGTGGAAATTAAGCTTGGATCACATCCGACGATTTCAAAACCACAACTGTTAATGACACCAGGTTACCAACAAGTACAACCTCGTACACGTTTTGAAGATTCCTATCAGATTCATCAAACGAAGGAATATATTCATGTTCAATTCGATCAACCATTGCGAACATTATCAAATGGGGTCATTGGGGATGGGATTCAGTGGTTAAAGCATTTTTGTAATTTTCATGTGGATAAGAGTTATAACGGTTCAAGGCCTGATCAAGATGTGCGAAATTGGATGAGAGAGTACTCCATCCCTCATGATCAAGCGGTTGGTATGATGACGGCCGTTCAAATAGAAGATGTGGTTATTCGTCATGAAGAATTTGAAGGAATTCAAATGCTAGCTGTTGTAACGGCAGGTACTGGAAATGCTGTCGATATAACAAGTCCTTCACAAGCAAAAGTGAGTCAAACAGTAGGAACTATTAACACGATGCTGTTCATTGATTCACATTTTTCAGATGGCGCGCTAGTCAATGGTTTTATGTCAGCGACAGAAGCAAAAACAAAAGCATTACTCGATATGAAGATTAAGGATCCTTTGTCCAACACTATTGCAACAGGCACATCAACGGATTCACTCCTTCTCGGTCTTACGCAACAAGGAGAGAAGACACCATACGCGGGTTCAGGAACCACGGTTGGAAAAGGGATTGGTCGAATCGTGTATGAAGCAACAAAAGAAGCCATCCAAAAATATGTACATAGAGTTGCAAAATAATGAAGGTGGGGTTTCAATGACAGAACGACGGATTGTAATTGCAGGTACTGGGAGTGGTGTTGGAAAAACAACTTTAACAATTGGAATTATGTCAGCACTTATGAAACGTGGCCTTCGCGTACAAGGCTTTAAATGTGGTCCTGACTATATCGACCCGACCTATCATACTGCCGTAACAAAACGAGTTTCACGTAATCTAGATAGTTGGATGCTAACTCATGAAAGAGTCTTGGATATTTTCACACATGGAAGTCGTGGTGCAGATATTTCAATTATAGAAGGTGTGATGGGATTTTTTGATGGGAAAAGTCCAGAAACGAATGAAGGTAGTACCGCAGAGATTAGCCTCATTACGAAAAGTCCTGTCTTGCTTGTCGTCAATTGTGAAAGCATGGCTCGAAGTGCGGCAGCCATTGTGAAGGGGTTTCAACTGTTTGCAGAAGGACTCAATATTGTCGGAGTGATTGCAAACAGAGTGGGGAGCGAGGGACATTTTCAGCTTGTCAAAACAGCTATTGAACAGGAATGTCATATTCCTGTGATTGGGTATTTGAAACGAGATGACGAGATTGAAATACCAGAACGACATCTTGGACTTATTCCTTCTATTGAACGGGGTGAACTGACGCCGTTATTTGATAAGGTGGGTGACTTAGTTTCAGAGACGATTGATCTTGATCGATTGCTGGAAGTAGCAGTAGCAGAACCGTTACATGAAAAAAATAAATCCTCTTTATTTGAAAAGAAGCAAGAACTAATCACGAAAATAGCTGTTGCAAAGGATGCCGCCTTTAATTTCTATTATCCTGAGAATCTAGAATTGCTGGAAGTTCATGGAGCAGAATTGGTTTATTTTTCTCCATTGGCTAAGGAAGAATTGCCAAGTGGTGTAGATGGTCTCTATATAGGTGGAGGTTTCCCAGAGGAATTCGCTGCGTTATTGGAATCGAATATAAAGACAAAGGAATCGATACAAAAAGCGATAAAAGAGGGGCTTCCCACTCTTGCTGAATGTGGCGGGTTCATGTATTTGGCCGAATCGATTGAAACGACAGACCAGAAGAAATATCAAATGATCGGAATTATCCCTGGTAAGGTTCAAATGCACACCCATATACAAGCCTTGGGATATCGAGAAGTGAGTGGTCTCAATAACAATTTCATTCTTTCTAATGAAATGGGGAGAGGGCATGAATTTCATTATTCGTCTTTTTTGGTAAATGAGACTGAACAAGTCCATGCCTATGAAACAAAAGGGCTACGTGGTGTGAAAAAGGAAGGCTATCAAACCTACAATCTAGTAGCGGCCTACACCCACCTACATTTTGGCTCTAACCTAAATATGGTACAGAATTGGATTAAGAAATGTGTAGAATATCAAACAAGTAAGGAGAACTCAAGATGAAACAAACATATGAATCTATTCCAAAGATAAACAAGGAAATAGGAAGACAAGTTAGTGAGTATATCAATACGTTAACAAAGCCAATCGGTAGCCTTGGGCGACTAGAGGAAATGGCGATTCATCTAGCTGAAATGAAGAATGAACCATTCCCGAGTGTGACGCCACCAGGTGTACTTGTGTTTGCGGCCGACCATGGCATCACTGCAGAAGGTGTTTCGGCTTATCCGCAAGCCGTAACTGAACAGATGGTTCGAAACTTCTTAAATGGTGGTGCAGCCATCAATGTCTTTAGTAGACAAATAGGTGCGATTCTGAAGGTTATCGATGTTGGAGTCGCAACCGACATTGAACATGAGGGTTTAATTAATCAAAAGATTCGCTATGGTACTGGAAATTTTTATCTGGAAGATGCGATGAGTCGCCAAGAAGCTGCACAAGCGATTGATGTTGGCTATCAGCAAGCCTTACAAATCATTGAAGAAGGGGCACAATGTCTAATCCTCGGGGAAATGGGGATTGGGAATACAACATCAAGCAGTGCTATTCTAGCCGTTTTAAGTGGTGAAGATATACCCCTTCTAGTAGGAAGGGGAACGGGGATTTCAGATGCTTCCCTTTTACATAAAATAGAAATTATTCAACAGGCACTTATACGGAGGAATCCAAATCCACATGATGCACTTGATATTTTATCGAAAGTAGGCGGATTAGAAATTGCGGCAATGGCAGGCGCCATGCTAGGAGCAGCGAGCAAAAGGGTACCGATTCTCGTAGATGGGTTTATCTGTACCATTGCTGCATTAGTAGCAAAAAAAATTTCCCCAAGTGTGAATGACTATATCATGGTCACACATCAATCGATGGAACCTGGTCACAATATCGCACTTTCACATGTAGGGAAGAAGCCGATTATTAATCTAGGTCTTAGACTTGGAGAAGGAACAGGTGCAGCTGTTTCATTTCCGATGATTCAATCGGCTACACTCATGCTGAAGGAAATGGCAACCTTTGACTCGGCAGGAATTTCGACGGAAAAATAAAACTTTATTAATCTAGGAGGTTCATATGGAACAAGTAAATAGTAAGAAAAAGGGATTAACACTTGTGTATACGGGAGATGGAAAAGGAAAGACAACAGCAGCTTTAGGTTTAACACTTCGAGCTGTTGGAAGAGGCTTGCGTGTGAAAATCTATCAATTTATTAAATCACCTGAACGCACGTATGGGGAACAAATTGCTCTACGTAAGCTTGGGGTTGAGATGGAACAGCTTGGAAGAGGATTTACCTGGACAAAGACCCCAGAAGAGCATCGTGAAGCATTAAAAACTGGGTGGGTCAAGGCAAAGGAAGCTGTCATGAGTGGGGAATATGATGTGGTCATTCTCGATGAAATTAACAATGCATTAGCCATTGATACATTTCCAATAGATGATGTGTTACCACTAAACGAAGTGATTGAAGTCGTAAAAAATAAACCGTCACATGTTCATCTCGTTTTAACTGGAAGAGATGCCAAGCAGGAAATTCGAGAAATAGCGGACCTTGTTTCCGTAGTTGAAGTGGAAAAGCATTATTATGATGAAGGCATACCAGCTGTAAAAGGTATTGAATTTTAATGGTGAAAAAACAGGAGCTCACACAAATGAGTAGAGCTGTACCAGTAATGATTCAAGGTACTCACTCAGATGCTGGAAAAAGTGCCATTGTGACCGCTCTTTGCCGAATATTTGTTCAGGATGGATTTAAAACGGCACCTTTTAAATCGCAAAATATGGCATTGAATTCGTATATTACGGTTGATGGGAAAGAGATTGGTCGTGCACAGGGTGTTCAAGCTGAAGCAGCCCGAATCGTAGCAACCACAGATATGACTCCAATCTTAATCAAACCGAATGGAAACGTTGAATCACAAATTGTTGTTCATGGTAGGCCGTATATGAATATGAAAGCTGGAGAATATCGCGAGGAATTTTTTCAACAAGGGTTACAGGTGATCCGAGAAGCGTATGATAGATTGTCCAAAAGCTATGAGCGAATTGTGATTGAAGGAGCGGGCAGTCCTGCAGAGATTAATTTAAATGATCGGGAGCTTGTAAATATGCGAGTGGCAAGAATCGCGAATGCACCTGTCATCCTAGTTGGGGATATCGACAAAGGTGGAGTTTTTGCTAGTTTAGTAGGAACATTACAGCTGCTTGAGCCAGAGGATCGAAAGCGGGTTATCGGTGTCATCATTAATAAATTTAGAGGGGATGTTGCTCTCTTACAGCCTGGGTTAACTTGGTTCGAGGAATATACGGGAGTACCTGTATTAGGGGTCGTCCCATATATCGAGAACCTCCTCATTGAAGCTGAGGATTCACTTGTGTTACATACGTATACTTCGAAACAGGATGAGTCAAAGGAAATGGATATTGCGGTCATACGACATCCGATGATCTCGAATTTTACGGATCTTGATCCGTTTTTTGAAGAAGAGGATTGTCATGTGCGCTTTGTTAATAAGACTGAAGATTTGGGACATCCAGATGTACTGATTTTACCAGGGAGTAAAAATACAATTGCGGATATGATGACCTTACACAGTACAGGTTTAGCCACACAGATATTAAATCTAGTAGAAAAAGGTACGACGGTAGTCGGAATCTGTGGTGGATACCAAATGTTAGGAACGTATATTGAAGATCCACATGAAGTGGAATCAACGCATCGTCGTGTAGAAGGACTCGGTCTTATTCCAATGAAAACCTCGATGACCACACATAAGACAACTATTCAATCAGAAGGAATGGCTCATTTTGGAGAGCGACGCATTCCGGTTTTAGGTTATGAGATTCGTATGGGACAATCATCCTTTGAAAAAGAATGTGCTCATTTTATCCAATTAGCCGACCGAAGGGAAGGGACGATCACGAAGGACAAACATATCATCGGAACGTACTTTCATGGTATTTTTCATAATGACTTATTTCGTGAAGCTTTTCTAAATGAGATCAGAGGGAAGAAAGGGCTTGAGCCCATTACGAATCGAGCCTCTTTTTCCGAAAAAAGAGAAGAAGGGTTTGATATCTTAGCCAACGTGGTGCGAGAACATGTCCAATTAGATCGCCTGAATCAATTACTAGTAGATTATCAAAAGGAATCGAAATGATGGGAGTTGTACATGAACCGACAATCGTATTTTGTTTGATTTTAATGGCAGCAATTGGATTAGATTTCGTAATAGGCGACCCGAGGTGGTTACCTCATCCTGTTGTATTAATAGGAAAATTGATTTCATTTTTAGAAAAGAGATGGAATCGAGGGAAAGGGAAATTATGGAAAGGGATTTGCTTATGTGCAACAGTGGTCCTACTCGTATATTTCCTGAGCTTATCCCTGGTTTTGTTGGCTTATCAATTACATCCAATCGTTGGTATGTTCATACAGGTGTATGTAATATCAATGACGATTGCGATCAAAGGTCTTTCGTCTGCGGCTAAAGAAGTCCTCGTTCCATTAGAGAAGGGGAATCTTACAGAAGCAAGAGAGAAGCTAAGTATGATTGTGGGCCGAGATACGGAGCATTTATCCGAGACTGAAATTGTCAGAGGAACAGTTGAAACGGTGGCTGAAAATACAGTTGATGGGATCACAGCACCCTTATTTTGGGCAATCATTGGCGGGGCACCCCTTGCGCTTGTTTATCGTGCTATTAACACATTAGATTCGATGGTGGGATATAAAAATGAGCGATTTAGGCAATTCGGATGGGCTTCAGCCAGACTGGATGATCTCGTCAATTGGATTCCTGCGAGACTGACCGCTATTTCGATGTGGCTGGCAGCATATTTTATCAAAGGATCTAACATATCAAATGGCTGGAAAACTACATGGAGAGATGCAAAAAAACACCCAAGCCCAAACAGCGGCTGGTCAGAGGCAATGGTAGCGGGATTACTCGGAATTCAGTTAGGCGGGATCAATTATTATCAAGGTGAAAAATCAGTACGTGCCCAAATGGGAGACCCGTTACGAACGATGGTGAGTTGTGATATTGAAAAAACTATTCGATACATGCATGGAGGCTGGATCGTATTCTTTCTAATCGGTGTCAGCATTCTCCTACTAGTTAAATCGTGATAAATGAGGTGGAAAGATGAAATGGCCCAACCATGGGGGACAACCTGAGGCAATTAAAAAACTGTTACATTTGAAGGAAGAGAAACCATTGCTCGATTTTAGCGCCAATCTCAATCCGCTGGGACCTCCTTCCTGGTTAGCGGATGCTTTACAACAACAATTTGAGAGCATCACACGTTATCCAGATCCAACATATTCGAAAGCAAGCGCTGCGGTAGCGGAGCATGAAGGAATAGACAAAGAGATGGTCCTCTTAACAAGTGGAGGAGCAGAGGCGATTTTTTTAGTGGCGAAGTATTTTGAACAAGGGAAAGCACTCATTGTTCATCCGAGCTTTTTGGAATATGAAAGAGCTTGTGCACATTACCATATTGATGTGGAGGACCTAATTGTTGATGAAGAAAATGGATTTGACCTACCCGTTCAATTGATCGAGGAAAAGCTTGCTGACAAAGATGTGATGTTTCTTTGTCGACCGAATAATCCAACCGGAACGGTTATTCCTGAAGAAGATTTGCAGCATTTTTTAGAAATAGGACAAAAAAACGGTACATATGTAGTCGTGGATGAAGCGTTTGTTGACTTTTTACCATCTTCCATTCCAACCCTTACGTCATGGTTATCGACATATCCCAATCTAATCCTATTACGTTCGTTAACAAAAATGTATACCATTCCAGGGCTTCGAATTGGATATATCATGGCTCACCCAACTGTCATCCAAACGTTGAAAAATGAACAAATTCCGTGGAGCATTAACTCCTTAGTAGATGCCGTTGTTCCAAGATTGCTAGAAGACCGAGAGTTTGTAAACAAAACGAAAAGCTGGTTACATGAGGAATTGCGGGATGTATGTAGTCGTTTAACAGAATTAGATTATTCCTTTTCGCCATCACTCGTAAACTTTTATCTATTGCAGGACAGAAAGTCACCAGATCGAACCGATGATCTTTTTTATTTTTTATTGGAGAATGGAATCTTAACAAGACATACTCACAACTTTAAAGGTTTACATGGAAGGTACATACGAATCGCCATCAGGTCACATCTAGAAAATCAACAGCTACTGGCTGCACTTCAAAAATGGAGAAATGAATCATGATTTGTTTTATTTCAGGTGGGGCTCGATCAGGGAAAAGTCAATTTGCCGAACAAACCGCTCTCTCGTATTTTGAGCAAATGAAAAAAGTACATCATAACGCAACTCTTCATTACATGGCTACGGCTAAAAAAAGTGATGAGGAAATGGAAGAAAGGATTCGCATCCATCAACAAGATCGCGGCGAGACGTGGCATACAATTGAAGAGTCCTTTCATCTTGAGCGGATTCTGTCAAACTTTAAAAAAGGTGATGTGATTTTACTAGATTGTTTGACGATCTGGCTAAGCAATGTCATGTTCGAACGTGGATATAGGTTGGAAGAAGTAGAGAAGAGTGTGAATGGCTGGCTATCGATTGCACGCGAAAAGCAATTTCAGCTTCTTATTGTGTCGAATGATGTGAATGAGGGAATCTCCCACCGTGATGAGGTTGTACAACGCTATATGTATACCTTACAACGTCTTCATAACCTAATTGTCCAGCAATCAGATATTGCCGTTCAAGTTCAAGCAGGGATCCCATTGTTTTGGAAGGGAGAAATGTGATGAAGCACATAATGTATGGATTTATATTAGCTGTTCAATTTCTAACACGCATTCCTCTTCCAATCGAATCTCAATGGACGAAACAAACAAGTAGATGGGCAATCCGAAGTTATCCACTTGTTGGTGTTGGATTAGGTGCGATTCTTATGTTGGTATTATGGCTTTTACAGCCTTATCTTCCTGTCCTGTTCATGACATTGCTGATCCTCTCTTTATGGGTCTATTTGACTGGAGGATTACATTTAGATGGGTGGACGGATGTAGCGGATGCAATGGGATCAAATGCGCCTCTTGAGAAAAAATGGGAGATTATGAAAGACCCACATGTAGGAAGCTTTGGTCTGATTTCACTTCTGTTTTTGCTCGCTTGGAAAGCATTTTTTATCTATTCATTAATCGAAACGGATATTCTCTTGTCCTCGTTTCTTTTTATTCTGGCATTTTCACGATTAGGAGCTGTAGGCCTCATGATTTTTCTACCTACAGCCAAACAACATGGCCTAGCATGGGAATGGAAGAAAAACGTCAATCGTTTTGATTTTTTATCTGCGTTGATACCTGTAGGGATACTCTTATATTTCTTTCCTGAATGTTTCATTTTCGTTCCTGCATATATTGTGTTTATGATCGTATTTGGTGCTTGGATCAAGCATACATTTAAAGGGACAAATGGAGATTTACTAGGCACAGCGATAGAGGGGGGCGAATTATGGGGACTTGCGATTACATGGATGTATATCTCGTTCGTCATGGGGTAACCGCTTGGAATAAAGAAAAACGGTATTTAGGTCATACAGATAAAGGTATTATTAGAGGTGAACAATCAGGCCTACTTAAGATTAAAAAAGAATTGACTAATATATACTTTGATCACATTTTTACAAGTGATTTACGACGATGTCAGGAGTCTTTAGAACTATTGGATATTCCAGCCCAGATAACGGTAGATGCCAGATTAAGAGAATTGGACTTTGGGGACTGGGAAGGAAAAACATATGATGAGTTAAAGAATCAGAAAACGTATCAGAACTGGCTTGACAATTGGGAGAACGGCATGATTCCGAATGGGGAGTCAGCTGATACATTTAGTGGTCGAATTGATTCCTTCTTTCATGAACGATTTCAACAAATACGTAACAATGAAACCATTCTAATCATGACTCATGGAGGCGTGATTCGGTATGTTGTTTCCAAATATGTATCCTCTCTATCGTTCTGGGAACTTACAATCCCGAATGGACATTGTCTACGTTTAACATTTAAGAAGAACGAGGGGGGATGGACATGCAGCTCGTTATCGGCGGTGCCTTCGCAGGAAAAAGGAAAATCGTGAGAGAGAAATATGAAAGATGTAGTTGGACTTCTGCTTATATGGGACATTCATTAACGGATTGGAAAATCAATTGGGAGCATGATACACCTTTAGTAGTCGAAGGTTGGGAAAAATGGATCGAAAAGGACCTGACCAATGGAAAAAGCATGAACGATATTCGAAGTGATTTTTCACATCTTTTAACGTCTTTTGCTGCAGAGGAGAAAAAGCGAAAGATGCCAATCGTGCTTGTAATGCTAGAGGTGGGAAGAGGCATCGTACCGATTGAAAAGAATGACAGAATGCTACGAGATGTAATGGGGTGGATGGCGCAGGATGCTGGTAGGATGTCAGAAGAAGTGGTGTACGTATGGAATGGATTAAGAAAGAGGTTGAAATAAACGTTTCATCTCGTAAAAAGGAGGGGGCAAGTATGAGGCTCATTTCGATTTGTCCAAGTAATACGGAATTAGTGGAGTATCTTGGATTAACGGATTCATTAATTGGAGTAGATGATTACTCCGATTGGCCTGAGCGGGTGAAAACATTACCGAGATTGGGGCCTGATTTACAGATAGACATAGATAAGGTAGAAGAGCTACAGCCAGACTTAGTCCTAGCATCTCTAAGTGTACCAGGGATGGAACGAAATATTGAAGAACTGAAGAAGCGAAATCTACCGTATGTCATTGTTCCAAACCCCAAAAGTTTACAAGAAGTTGGGGAAAGCTTACTGTTCGTTGGAAAAGCAACAAATGTGTATGAAAAAGCGACCCGATTAGCTGAGAAATATCAACAAATTCTTGAAAGCTATCAACGTTTATCTAAGCAAGTCGAACATCCGAAATCAATTTATTGGGAATGGTGGGCAAAGCCGATTTTCACACCTGGGGCGACAAATTGGTTAACCGAAATGAGTAAGCTTGCAGGTGGAAGAAATATTTTTCAAGATATAGATCAAGCAAGTGTCCAAACAGATTGGGAAGAAGTCAGACGACGAAAACCTGATGTGATGTGTATCATTTGGGTGGGAGTTCAAGCAGACAGAGTGAACCCAAAAGTGATTTTAAAACGTCCACAATCAAATTCCATGCAGGCGATCCAAAATAATCACTTGTATATTTTAGAAGAACCATTATTTTGCAGACCTTCACCACGATTATTGGTGGGACTCAATAAAATAGCAAGTATTCTCCATCCAGCGATCTTTCCTCCATTTGTCGAAGGAAAAGATCCGTTGCTAGAATGAAACAGCGGGACGGTTCTGCTGTTTCATTTTTTTGAAATTTTTTGTAACATTTTATGAAGAGATCTGATATATTGTTATTAACAATTAGCAAAATGTTAATTAAAAATCATATTGATTTGAGGTGAGTCAAGGATGAGTGAGGAGCTATTACGATATGATGTGAGTAAGTATCGTACCCCCGACGGTTATACGAGTGATATTGCTGTTTTTACGATTATTTCGACAGAGGTAGCTCCATATAAGCCGCCAGAAAAAACATTGAAAATTATGTTGATTAAGCGAGCGGAGCAAACAAAAGAAGGTGAGTCTAATATAGAGAGAGGAAAATGGGCGTTGCCTGGTGGGTTTATTAAGCCTGAGGAAACGGCTTATGAGGCCGCTGTTCGTGAACTAAAAGAAGAAACGGGAATTGATGGATTAAAGATTAAGCATTTTGGAGTATACGACAAACCTGGTCGAGACAAGCGAGGCTGGATCATTTCTAACGCGCATTATGCCATTGTTCCAGAAAATCAGCTCGTGAAAAGAAGGGCAGCAGAGGACGCATGCGAAGTCGATTTATTCACGATGGATGAAGTTGGAAAGCTTGACCTAGCGTTTGATCACAAGCAAATCATAGATGATGCCTTATGGTTTATAAAGAAGGATATGTCATTAACAACGCTTGCGAAAAACTTTTTACCAAAGGAATTTGTTTTGTCTGAGCTACAAGGCGTCTTGTTAACCGTCATGGATGAGCCGTGGCTAAAACTGGATTCTCAATTTTTCAGAAAGGCACCAACGCTTCCATTTCTTGAGAAAGTTGTGAAGGATGGAGAGCCTCAAAAAACAAATCGTTGGTCGAAAAATAAAGCGCAGCTGTATCGATTTAATGATTTTGATCCATATGTATCCATCTATAATGCAAAGTACTAATTTTTTTTCTGATTTATAATTAACGATTTGTTAATTGATAATCAATAAGGGGTGGGTAAAATGAAAGTTTTAAAAGACTGGACCTTGTTTGAAAAGCTATGGCTTGTGATTTTTACATTTGTAAATGTATATTTGTTTTTTGTTTGGGATGATACATTTCTCGGTTTAATAACCTCCATTTCAGGCATGCTTTGTGTGGTGTTAGTGGCGAAAGGGAAAATCAGCAATTACTATTTTGGCATTATCCAAACTGGAACATATGCCTATATCGCATACGGTTATGGCTTATATGGAGAAGTCATGTTGAATGGCTTGTTTTATTTTCCACTCCAGTTTGTGGGGCTTTATTTATGGAGTAAAAATAAATCAAAGCAAACCATACAAGGGGAAGAGATTCAGGTTAGTGTGTTAACGAAAAGAGGTTGGTTACTTACTTTATCTTCATTTCTAGTAATCTTTGTTCTCTATGCTTACTTGCTTGAAAGAATTGGTGGGAATGTTGTTTGGATTGATTCGGCAACGACAACATTATCGATGATTGCCCAAATTTTAATGCTCAAACGATTCACCGAACAGTGGTTATTTTGGATTGCTGTGAACGTACTTTCCATAGCACTTTGGGTGAAGGCTTTATTGTTACAAGGTGGCAACGATATATCGATGCTTGTCATGTGGTCAGCGTTTTTAATCAATAGTATGTATGGATATTACAACTGGTCGAAAGTATATAAACACCAGAAAGGGGAGAACGTTTCATGAATAAGGTTGGATTTTACGGTGGGAAGTTTTTACCTTTGCATCAAGGACATGTGTTTGCCATCATCAAAGCTTCTACAATTGTGAATGAATTGTATGTCGTGCTGTCTCATAGTGAAAAACGGGATCGGGAGTTATGCGAAGGTAGTAAGCTACCCTACATTCCAAGTTGCATTCGGTTACGCTGGCTCTCCCAACTTACGAAGGACATGGAACATGTGAAGGTCATCAAAGTGGAGGATCATGACGGTGATGAGGATTACGATTGGCATGAAGGATCGTTACAAATACAGGCTGCAATCGGGAAGAATATTGATGTGGTGTTTAGCTCAGAAGTAGAATATGACCCGATTTTTCAGAAACTATATCCTGAGGCAGCCCACATTTTACTTGATGAAAAGAGGGAACAGGTACCGATTTCAGCGACTGACATTCGAAAGAATGGTGTGTTTCATTACTGGGACTACATTCCTGAAGTAGCGAAGCCATTCTTCGTGAAAAAAGTTGTGATTTTGGGTACGGAGAGCTGTGGAAAATCAACACTGACGAAAAATTTAGCTCGCATCTATAACACGACTTATGTAAGTGAATATGGCAGGGAGTTTTGTGAAGAATTGGGAGGCTGTGATGGCATTATGCTAGACGAGGATTATCCTCTTATTGCATACGGTCATAAAATAAAAGAATATGAGGCGATTAAACAAGCAAATAAGATCGTCTTTATTGACACGGAAGCGGCTGTCACACAATTTTATTCGAAGCTTTACAACCAGAAAACGCAGGGAGTGTTAGATGAAGTCGCTAAAATCCAACAATACGACCTGTGCCTCTTTTTAGAGCCTGATGTGAAATGGGTTGATGATGGATTACGGGTGCACGGGGAACAACAGGTACGAGAAGAGAATAATCAGCGTTTAAAAGAGATCTTGAATCAAAATGGTATTCAGTTCGAGTGTATTGGCGGAACTTACCGAGAGAGGCTAGAAAAATCAATGGAATTGATACGGCGAAGAGTAGGGATTTAATGTTTTCAAGAGTTAATGCGAAACGTTAGACCTGAGATAATGGGCTCAGGTCTTTTATATTGTTTCTTATAGGATTAATCCCCGATCGTTATAAGGATAAAATACACAAGTACTACAAGTAATACGGCCAAAATGACATGCCACCATTTCGTCTTTACTTTTATTAATAAACGGTCCACGATAAAAAAGGAGATGGCAGAAACCAGACTGAGAACCAGAAAAATGGTACCGAAAAAACAATGAAACAGAAAGGACGTACTCTCTCGGGATTTTGTTGCAGTAAACATCTTTTTACTAAGCCAATCACTTAAGATAGATACGATCACCCCATATGAAACAACGATCGAGAGGTTTAGATAATACAAATTCGCAAATCCATTCAAGTTAAATCCACCTGGAACCATAAAAATCAAGCTAACTACAAGGCTGCTGATGATGGCAGTTAATATTTTTCTTTTTATAATTGTTGACATGGGCTTCTCCCTTTTGAAACAATCTATACCAAAAGATGGTGGTCTCTTAGATTTTACAAGAAAAAGGGGCTAGCATAAATAACTATTTTTTAAAATATTTTAATGATAAAAGTACTGCTATTGGATTATGCGGACTAATCACCTCCGTAGAATAATAAGGGATATTCAATACATACATTAATGGATCGTTTTAACCACGTTCTGGGAGTTGAGAAAGGAGCATGTTATTTTTCCAGCGGTGGTGGGGTGGTTGAGAAATGAAGAACGTATAGTAAGATGAAAGTGTATTAAATTCAATTTTAAAGGATGAATCGAAAATGGCTGAAACATCAATAACAACTCTAGTCATGGAACGCTCGTTTGACGTACCTGCTGAAAAGGTTTTTGAAGTGTGGACGAACACTGAATTAATGAAGAAATGGTTTTTTACAATGGAGCATACCAACAAAGTGTCTAAAAATGATCCAAGGATCGGCGGTAGTTGGGAAGTTGTAGACCACCGCGAGGGAAAAGATTATCGAGCAATTGGCGAATATAAAGAATTGGACGCTCCCAATAAAATCGTGTTCACTTTTCAGATGCCACAATTTAGTGATCTACATGATGTCATTACCGTGGAATTCAATTCGACTGAAGATGGAACGGAGATGACGTTTACCCAAGAAATTACAGTCATTCATGAAGAAGGTTGGACAGAAGAAGATATCGAAAAAGCGCATGTGGAATGGGAACGAGAAACGGAACAAGGTTGGCATTACATGTTCTTAGGGCTAAAGCAATTAGTTGAAACTGGAAAAATTGAATATCCAAATTTCTAGTACATATTGAAAACAGGGCAGCTAAGAGGGATGCTCTGTTTTTTTATCCAGCTAATAAGTCAATGTAAGTTTCCCCCCACATATGCACTTCTTGCAGGTTCTAGGCATGGTCGCTGTTCTCGAAATAAGAAAAGAATTTTCTTGCCCCTGATTTACTTTGTTTAGAAATGTAAAAAAGGTTCTAAATCAAATGTTGGGGTTTTAGGCTACCGCGCTACGCTTGGTGGCCTCTATAAAAAATGATG
The DNA here is from genome assembly GCF_964021195.1 of Bacillus nitroreducens. Lineage (NCBI taxonomy): Bacteria > Bacillati > Bacillota > Bacilli > Caryophanales > Bacillaceae > Bacillus > Bacillus nitroreducens. The sequence continues at coordinate 3,027,523 of NZ_CAXHYI020000003.1, forward strand.
GATGGTACCATTCATCATTTTTTATAGAGGAGAATCACACCAACTCGGTTAACCAATATGTACCCCAATTCTTTTATACTTGTGTGTTAATAAAATCTTCGCCCTAAAGCGTTCAAAAACTCTAAATCCATAAGCATTTCTCTTTAGAACTTTGGTTGAATTATTAATTCCCTCTAAAAACCCATTTGAATATTCATAGGCAAAGCTATTTAACACTTCAACTTGCCAATTTTGTATGGTCTTTATTGCTTTAATCATTTCAGGTATCTTTGAATCCTCAATTAACTTATATAGTTCTTCCAATTCCTTTTTAACCAAACTGATACTGTTTTTTCCGTTTTCTTTGGCACGTAAAAACCAAGAACGATATGCCTCTTTAATTTCATATGCTTGTTTGAGTTCATTCGACATCTCCAAGTAACGATTTAAATGCCATTTCTCATCCTTAGTTAAGCGTTGGCAGTCTTTATGAAAGACATGTTTCATACGTTTACACTTTTTACGGTCGTAGCCATGAAATTGGTTTTGTACTCGACGTCTTACTCCATCAAGACCCCAATAGATGTAACGACAAAAATGAAATCTATCAGCTACAATAACAGGTTTACCCAATGCCTCTTGAACGGCTGCTTTAAAGGAATGATTCATATCCATTATGACTATTTGCACTCTAGATCCGTGCTTTCTTAAGTAGTCCTTTATCGTACGTTTATAACGATTTGGTAGAATATCAATCGGTTCTTTTGTTATCCCATTCGCAATGATTAACTGGTATTTCCCTTCGCGGGTATCACCCTTGTATTCATCAATAGCTATAACTGTAGGTAATTCTTCCACCGGACGAATTTCACTTCGTGAAATTTGATCGAATCGACGTATAATGGTTGAAGATGAACACCCGTAGATTTCAGCTGTTTCCTTAAATGTTTTTCCTTTAATCGCTTTAATTGATATAGCTTGATTCCATTCTATTGAGGTACGTTGATAACGCATGACAAAAGGATTTTTCTCTGAAAAACGTTTCCCACATTCACAGACATATCGTCTACGCTTATAAAAGATTTGGGTTTTTCTTTCAAACCACTTTAAGTGTTGAATTTTTTGTATACGATAGTCATGAATTTTACTCGTCCTTTGATTACATTTAGGGCACCGATGTACTTTTCGCTCCATTTCAACGTACAGGCGGATAACTTCGCCCACTTCTTCAACATTGGTTAGGATAGACCCTTTTAATCCAGGAATAATCATGGTAAAATCCATATACACGCAACTCCATTCTTTAGACTTGTTTCTCGACAATTCAAGTATAAAAGAATGAGGAGTTTGCGTGTTTTTTTATGCACACAAAATTTTGTTTAAACCCCAACAAATATTATAGAGCCGTAAAAAAATAGGGAAACGCAAGAACCGTCCCCCTGTTTTAATAATCAGCTATATTTGTAACACTAAAAGAGTTGGTTGCAATCGCTTTCTTTTTATTGTTTTTAAAATGAGTTCGAGGTTCTCATCGATATATGCGAGTCTTTCTCTTGCGACTGCGATCCATTCTGTATTTCCTGTCATCACTGAAACAATCTGTTTGTACCCAGAAGAGTATTGGTTATAAATTTGAGAAAGAACATAGCCCGGCTTAAATGTGTTCTCTTTATTTTTAATATATTTTTCAATGTCTTTGTTTAACCACTCTGGGAGCGATTTGGTTGTTATATGAATTACTTTTTTATTAGCCATTCTACCTCTCCTATAATGATTGATATATTTATTGATTTGTAGTTTTTTATTTGAATTTTTTGCTAATGCAGTTTGGAGCTTGTCCTCAAATCAGATAGAATTCTCCTGGTCCCTGATTTTCCGAGTTAATAGATGTAAAAAATTAGGGAAACAGTAGCCGTCCCTCTGTTTCACCTCTGTTTCATGAGAGCCCTTTCATATAGTATTCAAGATGAATGTGTTTTTTCCTTTTTAAAAATTGAAAATGTTGATAAAGATGGTTGATAAGGGCTGTTGCTATTGGAATTGGAATTTTTGTTAGGTATTGGAAGTATGATAGTAATATGTATGTAATCCGACTTATGGCCTAATTTTAAGGTGTCCTTGGAAGTTGTTGCTGTTGCCAATGCCTATTAAAATCTTTGGAGGGATTTTAATGGATTTTGTAAAAGTAGATATATTAAAGAATGAATTTGTGGTAGAGGGGAGTTTTTACAAGGTTGACGTAAACAATACAGAGTTCCAATGTAGAAACTTCGCTTGGATTTATAGGAAAGACTACAAATCACAAGAGAAATTTGATGCTTTATTTGTATTAGTCAATCCAGGCCAATGCATGCCAAAACGTTCAACATATGACATCCCACAAGTACCCGTTGGTCAAATTCCCGTAACATATACCCTCGCTAAAACCGACAATACCCAATATCAAATAATGCGATGTATGAAGCTAAAGACTTGGAAAAATGTATTATTAATTAATCTGTCCGATCTACGTGCAGGTAATATGGCTGAGTTTAGGCAAAAACTAAAGCTTGCTGAGAACAACAAGTTTGTGAATCACAGTATTTTCTCACCTGTGAGGCGTCAGGAACTAAATAGCATCCTTTCTAAATTGAAAGGACCCATTATTCTCGCTTGGGGGACAGATCCAGTCATAAGAAAACTAGCAGAACGTGCCATTCAATGTCTTCCTAAGGACAACATCATCGGGATGGAACATGATCGTAAGCCTTATTATTATCACGCGAGTCCTCCACCTTTGAAAGGAAAGGTAAAGTGGTTAGAATATATGAGAAGGTTGGTGTAACAAATTAAAGTAACAAATTGTAGAACGCCAAATTTTGATGATAAAATGCGGGGGATTCACCTAAGTTATTTTCCGAAAAGTAAACTTTTATCATTAGGGAGCAAATGCTGTTTAGAAAGTTTTTCGAAAAATCTCCTATAAGGAATGAACAAAACAATCATTCATAAATCAAAATCCGACACCTATACCTCTCTCGAAAATAGTGGGAAATTTCGGAAGAGTTACGCTATAATAGGCATATATTAAAAAACGAATCTATTAATCATGCTTTATTATGAAAGGGGTTTCAATCGTGAAGAAGCTACTTTTCGTATATCTGTTGCTCATTGGGTTGTTTGTTCTTTATATATACAACTATCAAGCAGAGAGTTCGACGAAACGTGCTTGGAACGGGAATGAGCTGGTAGGGGATGTGGATGAAACGTATGTGATGGTCACATTTATGGTAGGGATTGATTACTGGAAGCGCGCGTTAAAAGGTTTTGAGGATGCGGCTGAAGCCTTAAATGTGTCAATCGAGTACAGAGGTTCAACGCAATATGATGTTTACGAGGAAATGACGGTTCTAGAGCAGGTAATCGCGAAGAATCCAGCGGGGATTGCTATATCAACAATGGATCCAGAAGCGTTAAACCCCGTGATTGATAAAGCGGTGGAGGCTGGCATTCCAGTCGTGATGTTCGATGCCGATGCACCGGCAAGTAAGGCGTATTCGTTTCTGGGAACGGATAATTACAAAGCAGGTGTAGAGGCGGCTCACAAAATGGCAGAGTTACTGAAAGAAAAAGGACAAGTGGGCGTGATTACGCTTCCTAATCAATTAAACCATCAGGAACGTACCAAAGGTTTTCAAGATACAATTTTCAAAGAATACCCTGAAATGGAGGTTGTCTCTGTCAAAGACGGAAGAGGAGATCAAATGATATCAAAGGAGGCAGCCGAAAAAATGATTGCCGAGTATCCAGATCTAGCAGGTGTCTTCGTTACGGAAGCGAATGGTGGAGTAGGAGTGGGGCAAACCATCATCGATCAACAACTTAAGGACTCTATTAAAATCATAAGTTTTGATACAGATAAGGGAACACTCGATATGATTAAGGACGATGTGATTTCTGCGACCCTTGCACAGGGTACATGGGAAATGGGGTATTGGTCCTTACAATTTTTGTTTCACTTGCAGCATGGCATTCATGAACAAGATCGGGAAAATGAACCCTTGCCTCGTTTCGTTGATACAGGGGTGACGATTGTGACAAAGGAAAATGTGAATGCTTATTACCCACAATAATCTTCTAGGAATGGATTGGTGGAATTGAAGAAATTCATACAAATTAATAATTTACCAATTCGCTATAAGCTGATATCTCATTTTTTAATCATTAGTATTATTCCAATAATCTGTCTAGGTTTCTTAATTAATTGGACGGTTGAGCGTGTGGTGGAGGAGCAGGTCAACCAGAATACCTTACAGCTGATTAGTAAAGTAAACGAAACACTGGAATTTTACATCAACAACATGCAACGTGTTACTTACTTTATTTCAAATAATGAACGGATTGAGGATTTTTTTCATCATAATGGTCAGCAGCCAGGTCAATATCGAACAAATCAGTATGAGATTCAACGCTACCTTCGTAATTTTACAACGCTTATGCCTGAGGTAGCAGGGGTGTTAGTGGTGAATAGCGAAGGGGAGTATGTAAGTAATGAACTGTACGCTCCTGCTACTGAGAATTTAACAGAAGAATCTTGGTATCAAGAGGCGGTAGAAAACAAAGGGATATTTCGAATGATTGGTCAACCGAAGGACCGTCATCTTTCGTCCTTGGTCAGTTACAAAAATGATGAAGTTGTGTCAGGGGTTCGCGCTGTCATTGATCCCATTTCACAGGACGTACTAGGGGTCATTTTGATCGATTTTAAGGTTAGGACAGTGGCTGAAACGTTATCCGATGTCAGACTAGGAAAAACAGGCTATTTGACGGTGATTGATGAACAAAGTCGACCAATTTATCAACCAAACGATCCCTTAATTGAGACAATCCCGAATGAGTGGTTCGATGGAAAAAGATCAGGTACGTTTTCAACAAAAATTGGATCTCAGAAGCTGCAGTTTATATTTCAAAAATCACCCTATTCAAACTGGACCACCATTGGCGTCTTTCCTACCGAGGAATCGATTCTCGAAATACGAGAAATCCAGTTTTATCTAGTTGTTTTTGTATTTATTATCCTTTTATTTGGGATTCCCGTTTCTTATTTCTTATCCAATTCCATTTCAAAGCCAATTCGCCAGTTAATGAGATTTATGAGGAAAGCGGAAGGCGGGGAATTTGGGGTCAGATATACAGAAAAACGGGACGATGAGATTGGTATGCTTGGTAGAAGTTTTAATAAAATGCTAAAACAAATCAACCAATTGATGCACTTAACGGAGAGGCATGAGAGACAGAAACGAGAAGCGGAATTTAGAAGCTTGCAAGCGAATATCAATCCTCATTTTCTCTATAATACCCTCGATACGATTCAATGGATGGCGCGAAAGCAAAAAGCGATTGAAATAGCGGAAGTTGTTGAATCGTTAGCAAAATTATTCCGAATTGGATTAAATAAGGGAAGAGATCGAATACCTCTCGATAAGGAAATTGAGCATATCGAGAGTTACTTAAAGATTCAACAAACAAGATATCGTGAAAAATTACAGTATCTGATTGAAGTAGATGAAAGTGTCGGGTCGTTGTATGTGCTGAAATTTATCCTGCAGCCACTCGTCGAAAATGCCATCTACCATGGCTTAAAGGAACGACGGGGCCCAGGGCAAATCCTCATTTCCGCTAAGAAACATAACGGGCAATTGCGCCTCGTGATTTCTGACAATGGCGCTGGAATGACAGAGCAACAGCTTTACGAAATCCGAGTAGCCCTAAAGGATGCGGTTAGAAGGACCGAAAATCAAAGTGAATCGAAGCATAAAAAAGGATATGGAATTTTGAACGTTCAGGCTCGAATTGTACTTGCATTCGGGGAACAATACGGGATTACGATTGACAGTAAAGAAAAGGTTGGGACAACGCTCGAGTTAGTGTTACCTATTTTAGAAGAAGATATTGGATGGGAAGAGGAGCGAAAACAACATGCATAAATGGAAGGTATTAATTGCTGATGATGAATTTATTATTCGTGATGGGATCCATTCTTCGATCGATTGGGAAAAGTTTAATATGGAGGTCATTGGCGAAGCGGAGGATGGAGAAGAAGCCGTTGAATTAGCGATTGAATACCAGATTGATCTGTTACTCATTGATTTAAATATGCCGATCATGGATGGACTCGAGGCAATGGAAGTAATCAAGGAGCAATTGCCCAACTGTAAAATGGTGGTTATCTCGGGTTATGATGATTTTCGTTATGCACAAGCAGCCCTTCGTTTAAAGGTCGAAGATTATTTATTAAAACCGATCAATCCAGGAAAATTAGAAGCTCTCATCATGGAGCTTAAACAAAAACTTGATCAGGAAATCAATCAGAAAAAGTATCTCAATCAAGCTACCATCCAAATCCAACGGAATCATACCCAGCTTAAGGAACGTTTTTTCCAAGACTGGATTGCAGGTCAGTTAACGAATGAAGAGATAACCGAACAACTTCAGTTTTTACACCTGCCAGTCGCACTTCCAACTCAATATCTCGTGATTAAGTGGCCCGATTATCATTTGAATCAGACGTTTATGCAAGAAAATGATCGGCAATTATATGTATTTGCGATCGAGAATATCGTAAAAGAAATGATTGGATCAGAGAAGGCGGTAATCTTTTGGGACCAATCTCATTTGCTGAATGTGTGTGTATGGGAGCAAATCAATGAGAAACTCCTTACAAGAATCGAAGAAGTCGTGCAATCCTTTTTTAATCTTACAATTTATTATCATGTGGAAGATATTTTTATTGGTGATTTTGATCAATTATATAAGGTCTATGATCAATGCAAACGTCAGGTTGAGCAGCAAATTAAAATATCTCCAATTGTTAAGCAAGCTCTCGCTTATATTCAACAGCATTATCAGGATTCTTCTCTCACGTTAGAGCGGGTAGCAGAAGAATTACATGTGACCAGTGTTTATTTAAGTCGGATGTTGAAGCAAGAGCTTGGGATTTCCTATGTTGGTCTGTTAACACAAATGCGCATTAACAAAGCCGTTGATTTATTGAAAACAACAAATCTCACCATACGAGAAATCGCAGAAACCGTTGGATATGATACACAACATTACTTTAGCACCACATTTAAAAAGGTCGTCGGTATCTCACCCCTGCAGTTTAAGAATGAGATGGAAAACGTGCACCTGTAATCGTTTATACATGAAAATCGCCAAATAAAATAGAGCCAATACCATTATATTTAGTCGAAGAAAAAGAGCATTGTTTACAGAGAGGGCACTGAAAAAGTCCCTTTCTAAAATTGGTATTGATTTCCGCTGCAGCCACTCGCTTTCCGCGGGCGGTCCGGGAGCCTCCTCGTCGCTGTGCTCCTGCGGGGTCTCCCCTGGCCACGCTTTTCCCGCAGGAGTCTCGTGCCTTCCGCTCCAATCAACATTAGTTAAAAAGGTATTATTTTCTTTGAATTTGAGAAAATAATACCTTTTTTCATTGTATACTGGTTGTATCAATTCTATGTGGGTGGGTTCTATGATTCAAAAACAACAATCAATGACTTTTAGTCCGTTTATGCAAATCTATGATATTGTCGTTCCGCAGGATAATATGCTACGGAAAATTGAACTTGTGGACTTCTCTTTCGTATATGAAGAGCTTAAGGAAAATTACTGTCATGATAACGGTCGAAATGCTGTCGACCCTATTCGCATGTTAAACACGACAATAACCTTCATTAACGTTTGAAAGATTGAATGGTCACGTTTCAAGGTATGGTTACTAAATATTTAGATAACTACTTCTACTGTTTTTGTTGGCTTCAATTAGGAAAGAACTTAGCATTTGAAAAACAAGTTGAGCAAATGCTTATTTCTGCATGCCGAAAATCTGGTTATTTAACTGTTAAAGATTTGCGCGGTTAGTTAGATTAAATTCAAGACGAATAAATCTACAACGACCACTAAACCAAAGGAAATTAATCCTACTAAATTAACTGGATGCGTAAATGTATACTCGTTGAAAGGAGTTACCCTTTTTACAATTTCCCAAAATAAAGCCGTTCCAATTAAAATGATTAGTCCACCAACAATGAAAGTGTGTTCCATTGAATTTGCCACTCTAACAATGTGGTCAATGAACACTTAATTTTATAAATCCTGCCCAACTTTTCTTGTTGAACAAAGTCTTAATCTTCTATCCTACCTGCTATGCCATAAAAGAAAAGCTTGGTAAGATCCTCTGCTATAGGAAGTGTCATTGTGGCAACATCTTCACGCTGCAAATATTCTTGAAACATCTTTAAATAGAATAAGATAGCTTCATCTGAAATCTCAGAATCAATATATCCTTGTTCTCTACCTTCATTAAAAAGTTTAATGAAGAGTGGAAGGGCTTCCTTTTGATATACTTCTTCAACATAACTCTGCCCACTTGCATAATCTTTCATAAAGTCTTGAAAAAAACGTTCGCTCATTTGATTAGCGGCAATACCTTTTTCAAACATAATCTTTTTAATCTTCTCATTAAATGGAAGGTCATTAACTAATAGAAGTTTTTGTTCATCCCATATCTGGTCAACATAAAACTTAAAAACTAAACGAACAAGATTATCTTTACTTTCAAAGTAATTATATATGGTGACTTGCGATACATTGGCCTTTTTAGCTATTTCTGTAATAGATACCTTTTGTATTCCATACTCCATGAATAGGGTTAATGCGGCATTTAATATGTCTCTTTTCTTTTGTTCCCTACGTTTTTCAAACCCATCCATTTTCTTCACCTCAGTGTTAGTTTAATAAAAAATATGTAATATAACAATACAAATTGTTCATAAATTATTGCGTAAATAAGTAATTTTGTATATTATGTACTAAAATAATAAAAAAAGTTCATAACTAAAGTTTGATGTAACATGAATATATTAAAATACTTTGGAGGATTAATATGCTAGGAAATTTGCCAGAAGTTAAAAAGATAAAACTTAAACTAAATGATGTAAATGTCAATTGTTACACAGCTGGAGATACAGGTTCTCCTGTGATACTTTTGCATGGAGCAGGTGTTGATTCAGCAAATATTTCTTGGAGTGAGGTATTAGGTCACTTATCAAAAAAACACCGTGTATTTGCTCCTGATCTTCCTGGGTATGGAGAAAGTGATAAACCTAATGTAGAATATTCACTTTCATATTACATTGATATTTTGAATCAAATTATGGATAGTCTTCACCTTGAGAAGGCTAACTTGATTGGACTATCTTTAGGTGGAGGAATTTCTCTTGGATTTACGCTCGAATATCCATCTCGAGTAGAAAAGCTAGTACTAGTAGGTGCATGGGGGCTATTTAGTAAACTTCCTTACCATCTTTTTACTTATTGGTATACAAAATCATTCTTAAATGAGCTTTCATATAAATGGTCAAGTAAAAGCAGAAGATTTGTAAAGTGGACACTGCTAAATAGTTTGTTTGGAAATCCTAATAATTTATCAGAAGAACTTGTAGATGAAGTTTATGCATTTCTTCAAGCACCACATGCTGGTAAAGCATTTATGTCATTTCAGAGAAGTGAGATTACAAGAAAGGGACTTAGAACTAAGTTGGCAGAAAGTTTATCTGAAATTAAGAAACGAACCTTAATCGTACATGGTTCAAAAGATACGATGGTTCCTATTAAACATGCGTTGAGAGCACATGAGGTTATTAAGGACTCCGAAATATATGTAATGGAAGGGTGTAAACATTGGCCACAGAAAGAGAGACCTGAAGAGTTTACCCGAGTTATTAAAACATTCCTAGAGAAAGAGTAAAATAATAATATGTATCAGAACAGGAGCTTAAAGAAATGAACATAATAATTAAACAAGAACAGGTTAAGGACTATAAAATAACTGAAAACGTAGTAAAATGTGCATTTGCTAATGCAGAACATAGTGATAAAAATGAGCATAATTTGGTGTGTCGCATTAGAAACTCCAATGTATTTATTCCTGAATTATCTTTAGTGGCTATGGATAATGAACGAATAGTGGGACATATTCTATTTTCCAAAGTGAAAATTAAGAATGAAGATCAAGTTGTAGAGTCACTTGCTCTTGCACCTGTGTCTGTATTACCTGAATATCAAAATCAAGGCGTAGGTAAGTTATTGATTAGTAAAGCATTGCAAAAAGCAAAAGAGCTAAGATTTCATTCAGTTGTTGTCTTGGGGCATCCAGAATATTATCCGAAGTTCGGGTTCAAAAAAGCATCCACTTGGGGGATAAAAGCACCTTTTGAAGTACCGGATGAGGCATTCATGGCAATGGAATTAGGTGAAAATACCCTCGATAAAGTTTCGGGAGTTGTTGAATATCCTAGTGTGTTTTTTGAATAAATGCAAGTAGAAATCAAGAATAAGACCATAAATTATATTTTAAAATTGGTGTTTAAATATGGCTTTTTCTGAAGAGGTTCTAGAATTGAAGAAGATGAAGTTGTTACGATTTAAGCGTTCCTCTATTAAAAAGGATATCTTGTGCAGTGGTTGGAGTTTTCTTAATAGATTCATACTTCGAGGAATATTATTTAGCTATTTTTAGAAAATAAAAAAAACTGTAAACATCTAGTAGGAGAAATGGTAATACAACATACTACCTCGGCCCCTTAACATTTTGGTGTAAAAAAACATGAAATCGCCAATCAAAATAGAGCCAATAACATTATATTTAGTTAAAGAAAAAGAGCATAGCGTACAGAAATGCTCTTTTTCTTCTTTCAAAAAAACGTAAAAGAAAAAGCCCACTGTTATCAAAACTAATTATATAATGTTTGAAATTATTGGAATAAAATTGGGAAAGGTTGATTAGAATGGCGTTTGTTATACGTAATATGAAACAAGAAGACATAAAACAAGTGCAAAATGTGGCAAAAACAACGTGGCAAGCTACATACGAAGGAATCATTCCTTCAAAGGTACAAGAAAGCTTCTTAAAATCGGCTTACAATGATGAAACAATGAAGCATCGGTTAGAGCATTCTACTCTTTTTGTGGCTGAAGTAGACGATAGAATTGTAGGTTTTGCGAATTATTCTCCCGTAAGAGAAGATGGAAAAGTGGAGTTAGGGGCTATTTATCTTTACCCAGAACAACAAGGGAAGGGGATAGGTTCAGCATTGTTACAAAAGGGGATTCACTTAGACGGTGTAACTGAGATTTATATAAATGTTGAAAAGGAGAATAAAATCGGAATGACCTTTTATAAAGCGAAAGGTTTTGAGATTGTCAGAGAGTTTGAAGAGGATTTTGATGGTCACATTTTACAGACAGTAAGGATGGTGTTAAAAGTTTAAAGCTAGCGTATTGAGTTTTTACCGTAATACTTTAACCTTCACTTAATCTTAAGGTACTCGGCACTCCTACTTGACCAAGTTTTGTTGAATTGATATAATTTTCTTGAAATTGGAAAATATCGTAAACGATTGATATTAATAAAACGTAGGTAAAATAAAATGTGTTCCCCTCATTAGTTTACTTGTTTTACGTTTCTTTTTAACAATGGTTGTGGGTTTAGATCGTTCGTGGAGCTGATGCATAATGGGGAAGATGAAATTGTATACTGCAAACAAGATGGACTCTCCAATGATTAATGTACGTAAGAAGTTAGAGGTTAATAATGAATCATTTGTAAATTAGGTTTACCTTCTAAAACCGAAAGCCTTTTTCGTTTTTGAAAGGGTAGCATCCTTAAAATAATAAACTTATCGATATCGAGGTGTTCTAATGACTGAAATATCCATTTTTATATGTGTAATCATCGTAATGGTGATTATTAATATTCCTATATTTTATCGCATAAATCGCAGAATAAGCTATTTAGAAGATGAAGTTAGAAGATTAAAGGATGGAGAAGTACGTTGATTTCTTTTTCCTATATTAGGATAAATACATCGTGTTGGCCAAATTTAGGCTACAATAACGATTCTATTCGAAAATAGAGTAAGAGAATTCAAAAGCGTTCAGACACCTACCACCCGTGCTATTTATGCTGGGTGTTTTTCTTTTTGTTTTTATCACGTACAAAAGCAGCTGCGTTGCAGAAACGTGAAGTACCTCTGATTATGAGAAACTGCCTTTTCAAATGATGGGATTGATCGTAGGAAAAGATAATAGAACTTTTTAGGAGGATATGATGACTGAAGATTTTTATTGTGATGAAGTATTAAGTGGTAAAACCCAGGTAATAAGGTGTTAGAGACAGAAAATGTATTAGGATATTATCATACAACTTTTTATCCTGTCCATATTGTGGCTATTCCGAAGAAGCATATACCTTCATTCATTTCATTAGAAGATAGTGATAATGAATGATTACTAGAATTACTCGGAGTAATAAAAAAGCTAGCAACTATGATTACTGAAGAAAACGGGGCTTGCAGAGTGATAACCAACTTAGGAAATTATCAAGACTCAAAACATCTCCATTGGCATATAGTCTCTGGAGAACCTTTGCGATAGTTAATAAGCCATAGGGCAGAATTGATCAATAAGGGAACGGATTTGGAGCAAGAACCGTATGGGAAAAGGTTTTTAGAAAAGGAAAATCTATACCAAATTAACATTCAAATAAAGTTACGTAGTGCGATGACCCAAGAATGGATCATCGCATTTTTGTAGTAGCAATGACTCTAAACAGAACAGTCAACATTACTGCATATGTTTAAAGCCAATCATTAGAACGATCTGCCAATTCCTGGATAGCGTTCATAAACAATCCTGCATGATACCCATCACAAACAGAATGATGGACCTGTAATGAGAGTGGTAAATAAATGGAATCATCTTTTTTAATAAACTTTCCTGCCGTAATAATAGGTAAAAGATAATTCCTGTTATTGTTAATATTTAAGTTGAAACCAGAAAATGAAGTCCATGGAATAATAGATATGGATACAATATTTTCAGGTATCGGTGTTTTGGGAAACAATTTACCTGTTCCATTATACTTTTCTACATCAGAAAGGTACAACTCATAAAACTCTTTAAAGTCATTCTTTACAGGAGTCCAGATCCCTGAGAATGCCTTAGAATCACTATCGAAAATCGTATAGAGAGGGAATAATTTCTCCCAATACCCTACTTCTCCTTCATTATTAAAACCAGTTCTAAATGCTGTATTTGAGTTTACTACACTTGTCACCAAGTAAATAAAGGTTGGATAAAATGTATATCCTTTTTGTTTAATGTTTCGGTATAAAATACTAATATCAATCTCAGTGGTTATACTAAAGGTCGTTTGTTGGTCCAAATAATGATGAAAGATCTCTTTTCGATTCCAATTGTCTACATTAATTTTAGTAAAATTCATTTCAGTTGCCTCCTAAATTTTTTTCTCTGTATAGAATTTAGGAGGCTAACTTGTCTGCTTTCTTCATGAAAATCAATCCTTTGTTAGGATGGTAAATTATATTGTAACAAATTTAAAGGTGTAAATAAAATTTCATTCCCACTCAATCCTTGCTAAAATCTGCGATTATTAGTTAGTTTTTTTTATTAACAGAGGTTTAAGTAACGAAACCTATTTTTAACCAAATGTAAAAACTTACAGTTTTAAATGAATACGGATACTTGAAAATCCCCGAAAAGACGATGAGTAATCCTATGGAGTAATTCTAGCAGGATATCATCATGTTTTTTCGGGGATATTTTTTTCCGAGATCGTAAGTAGCTTTACTATGGTTGCTGGAGCATGGAGTAAAGCAGATATAGCGACAAACAAGAGCCTTGATGTAGCTGGTATACAAGTAAACCCGTTTCCTGTAAGTAATGGTGTGTTTTATGACAAAGTTTAAAAAATTATAAAAACTGTTTAATTTTGTGTAAAGCCCATTCATCTATGAAGTGATAGTTTAATAGGTAGTTAGATAATGAAAAAAATGAAAGGGGTTACAATTATGCGGAAAGTAGGTTTTCTGGCACTCATCGTTAGTTTGGTATTTGCGTTAGTGGCTTGTAGTGGAAATGAAAAATCATCAAGTTCTGGAGGAGATTCGAAGGATACGTTAGTTGGAATTGCGATGCCTACGAAGTCTTCACAGCGCTGGGTGGATGATGGAAATAATATGGTGAAGCAATTAGAGGAAATCGGGTATAAAACGGATTTGCAATATGCGGAAGATGATGTTGATAAGCAAATCGAGCAAATTGAAAACATGATTGTAAAAGGCGCAAAGATCTTAGTCGTCGCTTCCATTGATGGGACGGCGTTAACGAATGTTTTACAAAAAGCAGCTGACGAAGACATTCAAATTATCGCATATGACCGATTAATTATGGAAACTCCAAATGTAAGTTATTACGCCACATTTGATAATTTCCAAGTAGGTGTTTTACAGGCTTCTTATATTGAGGAGGCATTGAATCTGAAAGAAGAGGCGGGACCATTTAATATTGAATTATTTGGTGGTTCACCAGATGACAATAATGCGTATTTCTTCTGGGATGGTGCAATGTCTGTTCTAAAACCATATATTGACAGTGGAAAATTGGTGGTTCAAAGTGGTCAAACAGAATTTGATCAAGGTGCAACCATGCGCTGGGATGGGAACACGGCAAAATCACGTATGGAAAATATTTTGAGTAAGGCCTATTCAGGTGGAGAAAAGGTTGACGCCGTTTTATCACCGTATGATGGAATTAGCCGTGGGGTTATTCAGGCATTAAAAGGTGTTGGATACGGTTCTGCTGACCTTCCACTTCCAATCGTAACAGGACAAGACGCGGAATCTGCTTCTGTTAAATCGATTATTGCAGGTGAGCAAACACAAACTGTGTTCAAAGATACACGTGATTTAGCTGCCGTAGTGGTAAAAATGATTCAATCAATTGAAGCTGGTGAAGAAGCAGAGGTAAATGATACTGAAACCTATGATAATGGTCAAAAAGTTGTTCCTTCTTATTTAGTTGAGCCTGTATCCGTCGACATCAATAACTACAAAGAATTGTTAATTGATAGCGGCTATTATACAGAAGACGATTTGAAATAAGTTCCCCCGATTTAGTGGTGATGTTTTCTATCACCACTAAATTTTCATTCAGGATTTTAATGAGGTGGTGAGGATATGTCTGAGTATATTTTAGAAATGAATAACATTACTAAAACATTTCCAGGAGTTAAAGCACTTGATAATGTGAATTTCAAGGTGAAAAAGGGAGAAATTCATGCACTCGTCGGTGAGAATGGTGCTGGAAAATCAACCTTGATGAAAGTATTAAGTGGTGTATACCCAAGTGGAACCTATGAAGGAAGCATCGTTTTTGAAGGAGAAGAATGTCATTTTAAAGACATTAAGCAAAGTGAACAAATTGGAATTGTCATTATCCATCAAGAGTTGGCGTTGAGCCCCTTTTTATCGATTGCCGAAAATATATTTTTAGGCAACGAACGCCAATCCAAAAAAATTATCAATTGGCAGAAAACATTTATTGATGCAAAAAAGCTGTTAGAGCGGGTAGGGTTAAACGAATCACCAAACACGGCTGTTATGGATATCGGGGTTGGGAAACAACAGCTCGTGGAAATTGCGAAAGCACTCTCCAAAAATGTGAAACTGTTAATCTTAGATGAACCAACTGCAGCCTTAAATGAAACAGATAGTGAAAACTTATTAAACCTCTTACTTGAACTAAAAAAACAAGGAATTACCTCTATCCTCATTTCTCATAAATTAAATGAAGTATCGAGTATTTCGGATAACATTACGATTTTACGAGATGGACAAACAATTGAGACCTTTGAAACGAAGGGTGAAAAGGAAACAGAGGATCGAATGATCAAAGGGATGGTAGGACGTGAGTTGACGAGTCGATATCCCGAACGAATCCCAGCCATAGGTGACGTGATTTTTGAAGTGGAAAATTGGAATGTGTATCACCCGTTACAGCGTGATAGGAAAGTCATCGACAATGTGAACCTCCAGATTCGTCGTGGAGAAATTGTCGGGTTAGCAGGCTTAATGGGAGCAGGAAGAACCGAGCTTGCGATGAGTATTTTCGGAAAATCATATGGGAAAAGAATTACCGGTTTACTATACAAAAACGGTGAAGAAATACAGATAAATACAGTGAGCGATGCGATTCAGCATGGAATTGCTTATGTGTCAGAGGATCGGAAAACATATGGTCTGAATCTAATTGATGACGTCAAACGGAATATAACGTTATCCAACCTCAAACGAATTTCAACGAATACAGTAATTGATGAAAACAAGGAAGTTCAGGAAGCTCAGATGCTACGGGAAAGACTAAATATCAAAACGCCAACATTGGCACAGCTCGCAGGAAATCTAAGCGGGGGAAATCAGCAAAAGATTGTCTTAAGTAAGTGGATTTTTACAGAGCCAGATATCTTGATTTTAGATGAACCGACTCGAGGAATTGATGTTGGGGCGAAGTATGAGATTTATTCGCTTATCCACGAATTATCGGCTGAAGGAATGGGTGTCCTTGTTATTTCATCAGAGTTACCTGAGGTCTTAGGGCTGTCAGACCGTATTTATGTCATGAATGAAGGCCGTATAACGGGCGAACTAGGTCGTGAAGAGGCAAACCAGGAAAGCGTCATGCGTTATATGACGGGAACAGGAGGGACGAAACGTGCAAACTCTAAGTAATTTATTTCGCAATAATATCCGGGAATATGGAATGATCATTGCACTTGTATTCATTGCAGGGCTGTTTTGGATCTTAACAGATGGAATATCCTTTAGTTCATTAAACCTAACCAATCTTATCTTGCAGAATGGATTTATCCTCGTCCTGGCAATTGGAATGGTTTTAGTTATTATTACAGGAAATATTGATTTATCTGTCGGTTCCGTTGTCGCCATTGTCGGCGCAATTGCAGGGGTACTCATGATCAATCACAACGTACCTGTATGGGCAGCGATCCTTCTATCGCTTTTAGTTGGGGCCATTATTGGAGTGTGGCAAGGTTTTTGGATCGCATATGTAGGGATCCCATCCTTTATTGTGACCTTGGCCAGTATGTTAATTTTCCGAGGATTGACCTTGTATCTGTTAGATGGGAAATCACTTGCGCCATTTCCGAAATCATTTGAGGCGCTAAGCGGTGGATTTTTACCAGCGATTGGTTCTGGAGACTTGCACTTACTAACGCTCATATTATCTATTATTCTATCAATTGTACTGATTTATATGGAATTTAGGAACCGTAAAAAACAATTATCATATAACCTTGAAGTAAAACCATTATGGCTATCTGTCACAAAACTTGCCTTATTAATCGCCGTGATTAACTGGTTCGCTTACCAATTGGCGTTAAACAAAGGTATCCCAATGGTATTAATCATCGTCATTATTCTTATCGTGGTGTACACTTTCGTCATGAATAACACCGTCATGGGACGTCATGTATATGCAACAGGCGGGAACCAAAAAGCGGCTGATTTGTCTGGGATAAAAACAAAGCGAGTCGTATTCTGGGTATTTGTCAACAACGGAGTGATTGCTGCATTAGCTGGTTTAATGTTTGCTTCACGTCTTAATTCAGCCACACCTGCAGCAGGTAACATGCTTGAACTCGATGCGATTGCCTCCGTCTTTATCGGTGGTGCATCCATGGCAGGAGGCGTAGGAACGGTCATCGGTGCCATTGTTGGTGGACTCGTAATGGGAATCATGAACAACGGAATGTCCCTCATCGGAATCGGAATCGACTGGCAACAAGCCATCAAAGGCCTCGTCCTCCTCTTCGCAGTAGGATTCGACATCTACAACAAAAACCGCGCAGGAAAATAGTGAAACAAGGGGACGGTTCTGTCGTTCCCCTATTTTTTTCCATTTTCAAGAGTCTGAATTAAATTGTGAATTTTTGAAACTTTCTCGTTAACTTTTTCGTACTTTTTATAAGGTAGGGGTATGAGGTGACAAATAATCAAAATCGTGTTTCGTTTTTGAAGAAACCTAAGTTTTGCGTCACTTAACGGGGGATTGTTTATGAACAAGAAGGAAGTTTTTACGGCGATTGCTATAGTGATTATTTGTGTGGGTTACTTCATTAATGAACATTCAAAGAAAACGACATTTGCTGAAGTTTTGGAGAATGTAATGGATGAAGAGGAGATTGTAGAACAAATCACGATTTATGATCAACCAAGGCTTGTGACAAAAACTGTTACAGCTACAATAACGGATAATGAATTAATTGAAAAAATGTTAAAGCAAGAAATAAAGTTAAAAGAGGTTGACACACGAACACTTCCACCGATCCATACTACTTTAGTCATTCAAACGGATAAAGATTCATATGAAGTAGGCCTGGATGATATGAGCATAATGGTAGGTTCTGTAAGGTATGTGGTAGAAGGATGGAGCGATAATTGGAATTTGATAATCTTGAGAGCAGGTTTGGATTGGGAAATAATAGAATATACTCCTTTTAATTGGAGGTGAGTGCCATTTAGATGTTCGCGAAAGAGAAAATGTGCAATTATAAATGAGAGTGAGGAATTAGAGTGCGCTATGAAATTTTGTCTTTACCCAGCTATCGTGCAGTCGGATTAAAATGGGAAGGGACATTCTCTGAAATTGTGCCTTATTTAAAAAATGTCATTCGACAAGCAGAAGAACGTGCCAAAGAGTTAGAAGACAAATTAAACCCACATGTTCAGCTAGGATTATCGTATCATGTAATTGAGAATGGCTTTGTGCACTACGCCGTGTACGAAGTAAATGATCAACAAGAAGTTCCTGATGGAATGGTAGAAATTGAAGTACCTCAATTGACGTATGTGAAAACCACACATAACAAAGGCGAAGATATCAAGCGGACCTATACGGATTTACATAATTGGTTATTGAATAGTGAGTATAAAGCATATAGAGAAGCGGGTGTAGAGTACTTTGATAAATATATGCCCATAAAGCATGAACGATATCCACTCGATCGAGATCCCACTGATCCACACTTTGACATATATATCCCGATCGTAAAGAAGTGAAATTCCTCGATACTCATAGACTTATTCACGGTCGTCTTTACTGGTGTGGCGCTATAAACGAAAGGCAAGTTGTGTTGGACAACTTGCCTTTTTCAATTGCCCTAAAGATTTGTGAACTTTAACTTCTTTAGTGTAACAAGAAGAACTACACAGCCAATTTGTCCCACAACTATCGAACCATTGCTTTGCTCTTTGCCCTGATTCTGAATCTAGAAATGTAAAAAAATAGGGAAACGCTAGAACCGTCCCACTGTTTCTTTCATATCCTCTTTTGTTCGTTCATACAATGTATATTAAAAACTTCTCATAGTTTGGGAGAGTAGATGCCAGATTTGTCATATAGCCTTAATCTCAGATAGATCATTGTTTGTGCCATCTGGTATCGTTTTCTAGTTTGATATTTTTCTAAAGGTATCAACTGAACTGGTATGTAGTATCTATCTGATACTGAATACAACAAAATAAAGAAGGGGGAAATGTGTATGCCGAAGTTGGGACTTATTCCGAAGTTGATTCTAGGTCTACTGATTGGGATTGGGATTGGTTTTTTAGACATTGATTGGTTGATTCGATTAACAGAGACAGGCAGGGTGTTATTAGGTGGATTAATCAAATTTATTATTCCTCTTATCATTATTTCGTTTGTAGCTGCCGCCATTTCAGAGTTTGGGAAAAAGGCAGGGAAGTTATTAAGCTTCACTGTTGGGATTTCGTATATTGATACCATCATCGCATGCGGGTTGGCAGCTGGTGTGGCTTATCTGGTGATTCCGCTTTTTGCCATTGACTCAAGTTCAGGAGCAGATGCAGCAGCAATTGGTGCACCGTATATTGAGATTGAAATGACTCCAATTATGAGTGTAATGAGTGCCTTAATCCTTGCTTTTATCCTAGGTATTGGAAGTACGGTTGTAAAAGGGACAACTATTAAGAATGCGATAGGTGAATTAAGAGATATCGTTACCCTATGTATCAATAAGATTATTCTTCCGATTCTCCCTTTCTTTATTGCGTGTATATTCGCTGGAATCACTGCAAAGGGAGAGCTGTTTTCTAGCATTGGAATCTTTGGAAAGATGCTACTTTTAATTATCATTTTGCAGTTTGTCTGGTTATTTATTGAATACTCTGTAGCTGGGTTGATATCAAAAAATAATCCTATTCCGATGTTTAAGGCGATGATTCCTGCTTATTTTACAGCATTGGGTACAATGTCCAGTGCAGCGACATTACCTGTAGCCTTAAAACAAGCCAAAACGGTTCCTTACATGAAAAAGAGTATTGCAGACTTTGTAATTCCATTATGCAATACCGTTCATCTATCAGGTGCTGCCATGGCGATTACGATTAGTGCATTTACTGTCTCGCAAATGACCACGGGCCAATTACCACCAGTAGGTGTAGTGATTTCATTTATCATTTTATTAGGCATTATCGAGGTTGGTGCTGTCGGAGTTCCTGGTGGTTCAGTGCTAGCGGCGTTGGGAATCTTGCAGTCTTCTCTCGGGTTTGACGAAGCAGCATTAGGGCTAATGTTAACGTTATTTATGATTCAAGATAGTTTTGGAACAGCTACCAATGTGGTAGGAGATGGAGCTATTAGTATGGTCGTAAATAAGTTTTTTGGAAAAGATGAAGCTGTATAAAAAAGTTACAAGGAAAAAGGAGAATATTAGTGAAACGAATCGATTTACGAAGTGATGCTGAAACGATGCCAACTCAAGAAATGGTAGAGGCGATAACAAAAGCGAAGCTAGGCGATGATATTCTTGGCGAAGATCCGACAGTCATTGAACTGGAAAGGCTCGCTTCTTCTATGCTAGATATGGAAGATGCGATGTTGACAATCTCGGGTACAATGTCGAACCAAGTAGCGGTCATGACGATGACAGAACGCGGCCAAGAAGTCATCATGGGGAAGGAATCCCACTTATATAATCTTGAAGTAGCAGGGTTAGCTGCACTTTCTCAAGTCCAAGCGCGAAGTGTTTCCGTAACAAAAGGGGTTTATGATATAAACGAAATAGAAGAATCCATTCAACCTGTTGGAATTCAAGCAGCGGAAACGGGACTCATTTGTTTAGAAAATACCTATAACTTAAATGAAGGTTCAGTTGTCCCCCTCGAAAATATGAAGGACATAAAAGAAGTGGCAAAGCGAAATGGAATTCCTGTCTATTTAGACGGTGCTAGGCTCTTTAATGCCGCAACTTACCTAAATGTGCCAGCCTCGGTCATTTGTCAATATGCGGATGCAGTACAAATTTGTTTAACAAAGGGGTTAGGTTGTCCAATCGGCTCAATCTTATTAGGACCAAAGACCTTTATTCAAAAAGCAAAGAAAATACGCCAAAGATTAGGCGGAGGGATGAGGCAAGCAGGTATCATTGCGGCACCAGGAATCATTGCGCTTCAGAAAATGACAAATCACATGCAGAACGATCATCAATTAGCCAGTCATTTAAGTGACGGACTATCCACGATTCCAGGCCTAAAACTGCTCTCAGAACAATTCCAAACGAATATCGTATCCATTGAAATTGTACAAGAAGGCTGGGATGCCGATCGATTAGTGGATCTATTAAAATCTAGAAATATCTTAGTGAAGAAAATAGGCCCTAAAAAAGTGCGAATGGTCACACACCACCAAATCACGAAAAAAGACATAGATGCGGTCCTAAGTTACCTAGTAGAAAACCTAGGGTAGGTAGTAGAACAGGGGGAACAGGGGGACGGTTCTGCTGTTCACCTATTTTTTTACATTTTCACAAATGTAGGTCCTGACCGCCTGTATAGTAAGGAGGATTGGAATTCTCCCTATCCTACACTTTCATATTTTTCTGAAAAGGTAGTTGACAATGTTTTTAATATGGCTTATATTGTAAATTAATTAAATAATGAACAAATTACTTATCAAGAGAGGTGGAGGGACTGGCCCGACGATACCTCGGCAACAGGCTTTATAGTACTGTGCCAATTCCAGCAAGCGTATGCTTGAAAGATAAGGAGAGTAAATAGGACGAATCCATTAACCTCTTCTTATTTTGAAGAGGTTTTTTATATTTTTACTCGATTATAACCGAAAATTTAATATGTAGAATTGCTGATTGGACCACCAAAGGCACTGTGAGAATGTATATTTTTTCAGTGCCTTTGGTTTTTTTATTTTTAAAAACAAGAGAAAACACAAAAGGAGGACACTCATCATGGAAAAAGCATTACATGTGCATAACATTCGTATTAAAACAATAGGACATGATACATTTTCACAAAATGAATATCTGAATTTACCCGATTTGCAATTTTATAAATGGTGCAATGATCAGTATGGGGTAAATCGAGGTGTTTTTAATACAATCGATAACTGGTTTTTTGAAAATGGCATTATCAACATTCAACATCGTCGTATCTATCTTTTAGCATTTCTAGATCACACCTTGGAAGAAGGAATGAAGCAGGAACATGAAAAATTTATTCGATTTGGAAATGGAGGATTAACTAGACAGCTTCAGAAATTTTTCACGCCGAAAAAATATCAGTTTATAAAATGAAGAAAATTAGAAAATTGCATATCTGCCGATTAGACAACTAAAGGCATCTTTCTTTTCATTCAAGACGTGGGAAGTGAGGTGTCTTTTTAATTTGAAGAAAAAGTTTCGTTCTATGATTCAGTGCGATTCTGTATCGCACTAAATCTTACTATTCCGATGCGATTATTTAAAATAATTCGAAATTCCATACCGTAGAAAGAGCAAACTGAACCATTTAAAGGGGGTGATGCAAAGCCTCAATAAGCAGCAAGTAATAAAAAATGTACGATTCGTTTCACCAAATATTATTTACATGAAACCATAAGGAGGAAAAGAAATGACAGTAACATTAGAAAAAGTAAGAGGTGTATGGGGGAGTGCCCCTAGTAAGAACTACGAACAATTGGCATCAAGATTCCGAGGGGTTTTTCAACAAATACGAGAGGGTGCCGTTCAACGAGAAAATGAGAGAAAGCTGCCTTTTGAGGAAATCCAATTGCTAAAAGAAGCAGGATTTGGAGCAATTCGGATTCCACGTGAAGAAGGAGGCTTGGGAGCAACACTTCCAGAGTTATTTACTCTTCTGATTGAATTAGGAGAGGCAGATTCGAATATCCCGCAAGCACTGCGGGCACATTTTTCTTTTGTTGAGATGGTATTAAATTCACCAAAGGGTGAACAAAGAAGCAAGTGGATAAAGCGTATTTTAGACGGAGATCTTGTTGGGAATGCGTGGTCTGAAGTCGCTGGCGCGAAGGCTGGCAGCTTCTTAACAAATGTAACGAGAGGAGAAGGAGACCAGTTATTTTTAAACGGTACAAAATACTATTCAACAGGTACGATTTATGCCGATTGGATTCTTGTTTTGGCAACCCGTGACGACAATCATATCTTTGCGGTTATCTCAAGATATGCAAAAGGCGTAGACGTCATTGATGATTGGAATGGCTTTGGACAAAAATTAACAGCTAGTGGAACAACACGATTCACAGATGTTTCGATTAAGGAAGAGGAAATCTTAACAGAGGAGTTTAATGCGCAATATCTAGCTGGCTTTTTCCAAATGATGCATTTGGCAACTCTTGCTGGGATTGCCCGTGCAGCAGCAACGGATGTTTCAAAAGCTGTAGCAGAGCGTCAACGAACATATACACATGCAGCAGGTGCTCGTCCAAGTGAAGATCCACAAGTGCTACAAGTAGTTGGAAAAATACATAGCTTGGCTTATGCTGCTGGAGCCATTGTTGTAAAAACAGCCGAATCGTTACAACAGGCATATGAAGTCCGTCTATCTGGAGACGTTGAAAATGAAGAAGTGCTCAATGATGAGGTGGAAATTGAAGTTTCACAGGCTCAAACGGTGGTCAGTAGCTTAACACTTGAAGCATCAGAATTATTGTTCGACGCATTGGGTGCTTCCGCCACCTTACAAACAAAGAGCTTTGATCGCTATTGGCGTAATGCCCGAACACTAGCATCACATAATCCTCTTATCTATAAAGAGAGAGTGGTCGGGGATTATGCGGTGAATCAAACACGCCCACCTTATGTATGGCATGTTGGGAGGAGTTAAAATGTTGAAAATTTATAGAGTGAAAAATATTTTTAGCCGAGTAATCAAACTGTTCTTTTGGAAGATCCCTATTTTCTTTTTTAGACTCTCATCAAATAGATTATTGCTTTCTGATTGGAAAATCCCATCCCAAATGATTGGTGAAACGGGAGTTGACGTTAGGTAGGATTTAAAATTCCTGCGGGAAAGTGTGAGACTTGAGACCCCGCAGGAACAAATGTATAACGGAAATCACGGTGTGAAAGGGAACTAGCATTCATTTTTAATCATAATGGAGGTAAAAAAATGCCAAAGAAAAGAATCTATTTAAATGCATTTGATATGAATTGTGCGGGTCATCAATCGCCTGGATTATGGACGCATCCAGATGATCAATCATCGATTTACAAGGATGCCGAGTATTGGGAATACCTTGCTAGATTGTTAGAGAAGGGTCGGTTTGATGCCATCTTCTTGGCAGACGTTTTAGGAACATATGATGTGTATCAAGGTTCAAGAGATGCTGCGGTACGTCAAGGGGCACAGGTGCCTGTCAACGACCCTGCTTTTGTTGTCCCTATTATGGCACGTGCGACAAAGCATCTAGGATTTGGCCTCACCGCATCAACAAGTTATGAGCACCCTTATTCATTTGCAAGACGGATTTCCACACTAGACCATCTTACAAAAGGAAGAATAGGTTGGAATATTGTCACTTCCTATTTAGATAGTGCAGCTAAAAATCTAGGGCTTGACCAGCAAATTAATCACGATGAACGCTATGACATAGCGGATGAATATCTTGAGGTTGTCTATAAATTATGGGAAGGGAGCTGGGAGGATGGAGCGGTTCGTTTAGATAAGGAAAAGAAGATTTATACGGATCCAACTAAAGTGCATGATATTAACCATCATGGCAAGTATTTCAAGGTACCAGGTGCTCATCTATGTGAGCCATCACCACAACGAACACCCGTTATTTTTCAAGCAGGTGCCTCGAAGAAAGGAAGGCAGTTTGCGGCGAAACATGCGGAACTTGTATTCATTAGTGTTCCTACGGCTCCGATTGGTCAAACGTTTGTCAAAGCCCTACGTGAAGAAGCGAAAAATGCGGGGAGAGATCCAAACGAGATTAAAGTTCTTTCATTATTTACACCGATTGTTGGACGTACAGAAGAAGAAGCGTACGCAAAATTTGAAGAGTATAAAAAACATACGAGTTATGAAGGTGGATTGGCTCTCTTTGGGGGTTGGACGGGTGTGGATTTATCTCGATACAATCCAGACGACAAGATCGAATATATCAAAAATGATGCGATTCATTCAGCCCTTGAGACATTTACAAAAATAGACCCTGAAAAACAATGGACCGTGAGGGAGGTAGCGGAATTTGTAGGAATTGGCGGAATCGGGCCAGTTGCAGTAGGGTCACCTAAACAAGTAGCGGATGAGATGGAAAAATGGATAGAGGAAACGGATGTAGACGGATTTAATATTGCGTATGCTATTACACCAGGTACATTTGAGGATTTTGTAGAATTGGTCATTCCTATACTACAGGAACGCGGACTTGTTAGAAAAGAATATGTGGAGGGTGGCTTGCGTAAAAATCTATTTGGGAATGAACAATTACCAGACCATCACCCAGCTCGCCAATACCGTAAGCTAACCACCGTTCAAGTGTAGAAATAATACTTTTTGAAACGAAAAGAAAGAGGGAGAGAGATGGTCGAAACCATAACAAATCAACCAACTGATTATCTAAAAACAGCACAATTGCTGGCACAAGAATTCTCAAAAGATGCAGCAGAGCGGGATAAAATTGGAGGCACTGCGAAAGTTCAACGCGATGCATTACGTAAATCAGGATTATTAAAGATTCTAATTCCAACTGAATATGGAGGCAGCGGTCAACCTTGGTCTCTCGTTCTTCGTATCGTTCGTGAATTGGCAAAAGCAGATGCGGCACTCGCGCATTTGTATGGATATCATTTTTTACAACTTGTGACTCCTCATTTTGCAGGTTCCAAACAACAGAAAGAATACTTTTACACCGAATCAGCAAAAAATAATTGGTTTTGGGGAAATTCAGCAAATCCGATCGAACCTACGTTAATTGGAAGAAAAGATGGAAATGGGTTTATTTTAAACGGATACAACACATTTAGCACTGGTGCAAAGGACTCTGATCGTCTATTAGTTTATTGGATCGATCAAGAAGAAAATGACAAGGTTTATGTTGGTTTTATTCCGACTAATCAAATCGGAGTAATTATAAATGATGACTGGGATGGAATGGGTCAAAGGCAAACAGATAGCGGGTCGGTCACTTTTGAGAATGTGATTGTGGAACCACATGAAATTCTGGATAAATCGGTGTCCGCAGGAAAACCATTCTCTACGTTTGATCCGATCTTATCGCAAATTATCTTAGCAAACGTCATTGTAGGAAGTGCGGAGGGAGCTTTAAAGGAAGCGCGTAAATACACAATTAATAAATCACGACCATGGTATCTATCGAACTATGAAAAAGCAATCGATGACCCTTTTATTCAACGTCGCTATGGCGAGTTTTGGATCAATGTGCAGGCAGCTGTTCAATTTGTGGAAATGGCGGGTGAAAAAGTAGACGAAGCCTGGGAGAAAGACCAGTCGTTAACATACGTAGAACGAGGTGAAACGGTTCTTTTTACATCTGCCGCAAATGCATTTGGAACAAAAATTTCCTTAGATGTTACAAGTCATATCTTTGAAGTGATGGGAGCAAGATCAGCAACCATTAAAAATAATTATGATCGATTCTGGAGAAATGTCAGAACACATTCACTGCATAATCCAATCGAATATAAAAGAAAGAATATAGGTCAATGGTTCTTACATGGAGAGTACCCAACACCAAGTAGCTATTCGTGATAGTAGTAAGTGAAATCGAATAAAAAGTAACACTCATCAAAGATGGTTGTTGCATATGACCGAGGGGGAAACGAAAAGGTGAAGAAGATTATTCTATTTTTATTTATTCTAGCGATGTTCGTTGTTTCAGCATGCTCTAATCAGACAGAATCTACTGGTGAGGTAAAATCTGAGACGACTAATAGTAATCAAGGAAAGGATTCTGGTGTCAAAAGCGTGATAGATGGAAAACCTGTACCATCTCTTGAAGGAAAAACAATCGGAGTAGCCGTTATAGGAACAGATCATAACTGGGATCGCCAATCATATCAAGGGCAAATAGACAGGATTAAGGAATTGGGTGGGACTCCGATTGCTGTCGATGGGGAACGGAATGATCAAAAACATATCACAGATATTGAAAATTTAATCATCCAGAAGCCAGATGCAATCATTAAGCAACTTGGTGATACAAGTGTCTATAAACCTGTCCTGAAAAAAGTTCATGATGCAAATATACCACTATTTACAGTTGCCCACGATAGTGAATATAGCATTACAAATATCTTGTCGGATGATTATTATGCAGGTGAGGTATTAGCACGTCAAATGTTTGAGGATATGGGAGGAGAAGGGAAAGTCGCCGTTTTTCATGGTTTTCCAGGCGTTCGGGTATGTGAAATTCGTTATGACATGTTGAAATATGTTGCGCAAGATTATCCGAATATTGAGTTTATTGAACCAGAACTAATTGATGTCATACCAGGAACAATCGAAGATGCGCGTAAAAAGGTAGAAGACCTCCTAGTGAAACATCCTGAAGGAAGTGGTATTAAAGCGATTTGGGCAGCCTGGGATATTCCAAGCATTGGAGCAGCTCAAGCGGTTGATGCAGCTGGACGGAAAGATGTGAAAGTCTATGGTGTTGATGGTGACCCAACTGCAGTGGATATGATTGCTGATTCAAATAGTTCCTTTGCGGCTGACTTTGCGCAAATTCCATATCAAACAGGGCAATCCGCAATTGATATCGTTGCACGTTCACTAGCTGGGCAAGAGGTTCCAACTAAACTGTACGATGAAGGGTTTCTTGTCACAAAAGACAATGCCGAAGAATCGAAGAAAATTTTATTTAAAGAATAGTAATATTGGTGATTCGGCGCAAATCGCAGGTGTGGCGGCGCAAAAATCGGGGTAGTTGGCGCAAATCCCAGTTGAGACGGTGCAAAAATCGGGGGATGGCGCAAATCCTAGGTGTGGCGGCGCAAAAATCGGGAGTGACGGCGCAAATCCCAGTTGAGACGACGTAAATTTCGGGTGACGGCGCAAATCCCAGGAGTGACGGCGCAAATCCCAGGAGTGACGGCGCAAAAATCGGGAGTGACGGCGCAAATCCTAGGTGTGGCGGCGCAAAAATCGGGAGTGACGGCGCAAATCCCAGTTGAGACGACGTAAAAATCGGGTGAGACAGCGCAAATCCTCGGTGTGGCGGCGCAAATCTCAGGTATAACGCCGCAAAAATCGGGGTAGTTGGCGCAAATTCCAGTTGAGATGGTGCAAAAAATTGGGCGATGGTGCAAATCCCTAATGTCACGACGCATACCCCAAGTGAACCTGCGTGCTTTTAGGATTATAAAGAGAGGATAGTTGATGCTATCCTCCCCAAAATTAATTTTTCATAAAAGGGAGGTTTGGAACATGAGTGATGAGTTTGTATTGGAAATGAAAGAGATTCAAAAAGAATTTCCAGGTGTAAAAGCTCTTCAAAATATTCATTTTCAGCTGAAAGAAGGAGAAATCCATGGACTCATTGGAGAAAATGGAGCTGGTAAATCGACGTTAATGAAAATTTTAGCTGGGATCTACAGTCAAGACAGTGGAGAAATACGTTTTCTCGGTAATCTCCAAAAGGTGCTAACACCAAAGATTGTTGAACATTTGGGAATCCACTTCATTCACCAAGAGCGACATGTTGTCCCGTATTTGACAGTCGCTGAGTCCTTATTTTTAGGGATTGAAAATAAGTTTGCTTCTTTTCGATTGATTAAGCGACGAACGATGGAAAAGGAAGCTGAAAAAGTATTACTTGAAAAAGTGGGCGTGCGTTTATCTGGGAAGAAACTAGTGGGTGATCTTTCTGTAGGAGAAAAACAATTGTTGCAGATTTGTCGCGCTTTGCTTCAAGATCCAAAAGTTATCGTATTCGATGAACCAACCGCTGTCCTGGCTAAACGTGAAGCGAACCAGTTATTTAATATCATTAAGGAATTGAAGCAGAAGGGAATTTCGATTATCTATATCTCCCATTATTTTGGAGAGATTCTAGATATTTGCGATCGAATTACAGTATTACGGAATGGAAGCAATGTGAAAACGACAGAAACAAAGGGATTAACAATTGAAGATATAGTGTATTTCATGACAGGCAGACGTATAGGGAGTGACACTCCAACAAAATCCCGTCAACTAGGAGATGTATTACTAAATGTGAAAGATTTCACTCATTCCCAACAATTTCAGGATGTAAATTTTCAAATTCGGAGAGGGGAAATTGTGGGAATTACGGGGCTAATGGGTTCGGGATATTCGGACCTAGGGCTGTCAATCTATGATGACTCAAATATAACGAAGGGCGTTGTTGAATTTGAAGGAAAACGACTATCCAAGCATAATCCTGAAAAGGCAGTATCACTAGGGATGGGATATATCCCTGAAGACAGGCGGCATCTAGGAATCTTACAAAATATGTCAGTGAAAGAAAATATCACTCTTACAAGTTTGAAAAAAGTGAGTAAGGGTGGAGTGATTAAAAGGAAAGTAGAACGGGAAAAGGTTGACGTTATGATTGATCAATTGGGGATTCGTACACCAAATCAAGAAACAACGATTAACTACCTTAGTGGTGGAAATCAACAAAAAGCCGTTTTAGCAAAATGGTTAAGTAGTAACGCGGCGTTATATATTTTAAATCAACCAACCGCTGCGGTTGATGTCAGCACAAAAGCAGAAATATACAATCTTATTACACAAGTAGCAGAAAATGGTGCAGGGGTGCTCTTAATCACACAAGATCTCCAGGAATTGGTTAAACTAAGCGATCGGATTTTAGTCATGTACCGCGGAGAAGTAGTGAGAGAATTTGAGAAAGAAAACGTGACAACAGATCAAATTATGGTATCGATGATGGGAGGGAGTATGGATGAGTCAAGTAGCAGTATCGAACAAAGCATTTAATATGAATGGACTACTAAAATATAGTGGCTACATAGCCTTCATTCTGATTGCAGTCTATTTTACATGGAGTTCACCTGTGTTTTTAACCCTTCATAATGTGAAAAATATTCTCTTGCAATCAAGCGCATTAGGGATTGTGTCATGTGGAATGACGGCAATTCTAATTGGTGGAGGAAATCATGTTATCAAAGGAGGTATTGATTTATCATTAGCCAATAATCTTGCCCTAAATGTTGCAATTACTGCTGTTCTGATCAATCAAGGGTTTTCGATTATAACGGCTTTTTCCGTCGCTTTCTTGTGTAGTGTACTAATAGGGATCATAAATGCATTTTCGATTATTAAGTTAAAAATCATTCCTCTCTTAAGTACGTTAGCTATGATGTATTTACTTCAGGGAATGGTGTTATTAATTACAAATAACACCGTTGTAAATGTGACGGATCCCGTCATGATTTCATTGGCGACTACGGAAGTTTTAGGATTACCTATCCAAATTTGGATTTTCGCGATTATTGGCGGTACATTGTACATTCTATTTCATCACTCTATTTTTGGAAATTGGGTTCACGCCATTGGAGGCAATTCACAAGCTGCAATAAATGCTGGGATCAATGTCACGTTAATCGTAGGATTGACGTATGTGATTGCTTCTATCACGGCAGCAATTGCAGGACTATTAGTATCGGCTCGTTTATCGGGAAGTGTACCAGGAATTGGGGATTTAATGTTGTTAGATGTGTTACTTGCGGGATATATGAGTGCGATTTTTTCCCGTTTATCTATTCCTAATATGACAGGGGCCATTCTAAGCGCTATTTTTGTTGGAATGCTATCAAATGGTTTTACGTTAATCAATGTTCCGACCTACTGGGTGTATGCAATAAAAGGTGCTTTAATATTGTTGGCCGTTTCCATCACAACCATCCAGCAAAGGAGAGGAACTGTTCATGGCTAAGTTAGTAGTAAAAAACAGTGTACATCAAAGTCCAGTTCTACGTCTTGGAAGTAACACCTTACATTATAGTACTCTCATTGCCTTATTATCTGTTGTTTTCATCTTCTTTTTCACGGTTCCTTCTTTTCTAAGCATGAACAATCTAGCCAATATATTGAGTCAATCAGCAGTACTAGCGTTGGTCGCGATTGGTTTATGCTTTATCGTTACATCAGGAGGAATCGACCTATCCATCGCTGTATCTTTTGATCTTGGAGCTATGGTCGCTGTGATTGCCTTACAGTCTGGGTTAGGGTGGATTCCAGCGATATTATTAGGACTAACGGCGGGGGCAACGGTAGGCCTGTTTAATAGTTTTTTCGTAGTGAAATTAAAAATAAGTGCCTTTCTAGTAACGCTTGGAACCTTATTTATCGGCGAAAGTATCGAAAAAATTTTCACAAGAGGGGGAGAACCGATTTATTTGCCAGGAATGGACGAAGCATTCCAGTTTCTAGGGCGTGGTAGCTTTTTAGTTTTCGAGTCAAGTACAGGAGCAGTAGCGAATTTCAAGTTTTCGATTCTACTAGCTCTCTTTATAGCAGTAGTGGCCCATTTTACGTTGAAGAGAACGGTGTATGGTCGGAAATTATATGCCATCGGATCCAGTCAAGAAGCGGCGAGGTTATCAGGGATACCAGTTGGTAGGTACACCATTTATGCATTTGTCATTACTGGGGTGATTTGCGCTTTAGCGGGAATAATCGGTTCCTCTGTACTAACAGCCTTTACACCTTTAAGTGGTAGATATTATCTAATGGATGCCATCGGTGCTGTGTTTATTAGTAGTACGTTAAGTAGGCAAGCGCGTGTCAACATACCTGGAACAATCATCGGCGTCTTGTTTTTTGGAATTGTCGCAAATGGCTTGAACCTAATGGGGATTAGCTATTACTGGCAAGGTGTAGTGAGGGGGATCTTAATCTTCCTCATACTTGCAGGGAATTCGATAATTACAAATAAAAGAAAGTAGGTGGGAGAAGGTAAATTCGCCCCCGTTGGGAGTATCACGAACGATAAGAACAGGTAAAGCAGCCAAATCCTTTATGGATAGTAAGAGGCTTTACCTGTTTTAATTTTTTTAATGAATGTTATCCTTTGGTAACAATTTTATTTTCAAAAGAGAGAATGAATCTGTTACAATGTGTTAGTGATTTTTTCTATATATCGTGTCTTACTTTTATTATCTAAAGAGGAGATAGAATCCATACTTTTTCTTACAGAAGATAACTGGATGATGAGTGTGGTATCTATACAATTGTAATTAATAGACTATGACCAATTTTGTACTCCGCAATTTTTGGATTTCTTGTCTTTTGCCCGCGAATGCCATTAAATTTTCCGTATCAATATCAATCCTTCATTGTTGGATGCTAAGCGTAATTCAGGACAGTCATAATGAAAAAAATTAAACTCAACAATATTTGTTTTTTCATTTTATTAAACCACACTATGAAAGAAGAGTGTAAAGTGTATGTTTTGGAGGTAGTACATTGAAAAAAGGGAATCCATGGGCGTTAATCCCATTTCTTATATTTTTGGTCTTATTTATTGGTTCAGGGGTTATTACGGGTGATTTTTATACCTTCCCTGTGATTGTAACGATTGCGATTTCAGGAGTTGTCGCATTGGCAATGAATCGAAAAGAACCGTTTGCGAAAAAGGTGGATATTTTTTGTCAAGGAGCAGGAAATGTAAATGTCATGCTCATGGCTCTGATTTTCCTTTTGGCTGGTGCATTTTCAGCTGTAGCACAAGGAATGGGGGCAGTGGACTCCACTGTTAACTTTGCTTTATCGGTTGTTCCACAAAACCTTCTAGTAGTAGGGTTGTTCATCATTGCCTGTTTTATTTCTTTGTCCATGGGGACTTCGATCGGAACGATTGTTGCACTGGCACCGATTGGTGTTGGGATAAGTGAACATATTGACCTTTCCATAGCGTTAGTCATGGCGGCGATTATTGGTGGCTCGATGTTTGGCGACAATTTATCCTTTATTTCAGATACAACAATAACCGCCGTTCGGTCACAAGGAGCAGAAATGAAGGATAAATTTAAGGTGAATTTTTGGATTGTGTTGCCAGCTGCCATTGTAACGTGCATTATTTTAGCGGTGTTCACAATGGGTGAGACCGCACAAGTGGAGCATGTAAGTTATAATTGGCTAAAAATTGTTCCTTATGTATTTGTTATTATTTTTGCATTAGCTGGAATGAATGTTTTCATAGTTCTAGCATTAGGGATCGTTCTCTCAGGGGCTATTGGCTTAGCGGACGGTAGCTATCAGCTCATGAACCTGTTCCAAACGATTGGTGAAGGAATGGCAGGCATGTATGAAATGGCCTTTCTTGCGCTCCTAATAGCTGGAATGGTGGAGGTCATTAAATTTAACGGAGGAATAGACTTTCTCCTTCAACTTATCACCCGAAAAATTAAAACGAAAAAGGGTGCGGAATTTGGTATTGCTGGTCTTGTAGGCTTAACCGATTTATCGACGGCCAATAATACAATTGCTATTTTAATAACGGGTCCGCTTGCAAAAAATATAGCTGACCAATATGGAATTGAGCCGCGAAAAACGGCAAGTATATTGGATGTTTTCTCCTGTATGATCCAAGGCCTTCTTCCATACGGAGCTCAACTTCTGGTAGCAGCTAGCGTAGCTGGAATATCCCCAGTCAGCATCCTACCATACTCTTTCTACCCAATTCTTATTGGAATCTGCGGAATAGGCGCTATTCTAATCGGATATCCTGGTAAAAGAAAGATGAGGCCACGAAACTGAAGGGGTAAGCTTGCGGCTTGATTAGAGGTTTATAACGGAGTGGTAAAAATAGAATGATGGAAGAAAACGAGAAGCAAGTTGCTGTTTGAGTAACTTGCTTTTTGGTGTGTGATTGTTGGATGTCTTTTAAGGAGAAAGGGATGAGAACATAAGATTAGTGCAGGTAAAGCAGCCTATCCATTTAAAAAGAAACCGATCTGCTTTCTATTAAGCTTGGAATGTATACAATTGTTAATTCTGCATTTTCCAGCCATCGCTACTAGTAGTTGAAGAATAACACTAAATTCCACTGTTATACCAAACAATTAAACCTACTATAAAATATAAAATGACTCCTGATGGTATAAATAGACTACATTTAATCAAATATATTTTTTCTTTTTCTGTAAATAATGCATTTAGATGAATTCCGATCGAGATGATCGATACAAGAATAGCATATCTATATACTGCAAATTTAAGTTGGTAAAGCGGTTCTTTTGTTATAAATCTATAAATAACGATAAAAAGTATGAAAAAACTCGTTAAAAATGCCAATTTACTAATAGCCTTCATAAATTTTCCCCCATAGTAATTGCAATAAACTGAAGAGTGATTCGAATCAGAATATACCAGTAACTTTAACATATATTCCCTTAATTAACATTAAAAAGGAATATAGATTGAGTGATGGTATGCAGGTTGTACTTAAGCAACTTGCCTTCTTCTATTAACATAAACTTGCGCAGTGAACTGTGTGGTTCACTGAATGTAAAATATTAGGAGAACAGTAGAACCGTCCCACTGTTTCATTTGACATTTTCTCAAGGATTAAATAGTAAGATTAGTATAGGTCTTATTTCTTATTGGATTTTTAATGGTATAAAAAGGAAATGGGGGTTATGGAGATTCAAAGGGAAAGATTTCAAAACATATTTGGAAACGTGACGAAGAAAACGCAGATACATGAAGCGGTTCTTCTTGTTGAAAATTCCAATGGAGATGTTTCGTACAATTTTGGGTATGGAGGGAAGGATATCGATACGCCTTTCTTAATTGCCAGTATCACAAAGTTATTCACAACCACATGCATTTTTATTTTGAGGGAGCAGGGGAAACTGTCACTTGATGATCATTTAACGCGATATTTAGATGTGGACACCTTAAGGAACCTACACGTTTACAAAGGTCAAGACTATTCTCATAAACTTACAATCTCGAACTTATTGTGTCATACAAGTGGATTGAGGGATGTGGTCGAGGAAGGCAGCCAAAACTCGAAAAAACGCGGTATGGTTGACGATGTGTATATCGATTTTAATGAAACCTTACGAAAGGCGAAGGAAATACAACCATATTTTGCGCCAGATAAGGGAAAAAGAGCTCATTATGCAGGGATAAACTATGAACTTCTCGGAAAGATCATTGAAATTGTGACGAATTCTACATTAGAAAATGTGTTTAAACAATTCATTTTTGAGCCGTTAGAACTTACACATACATATCTTCCGAGCGATGAGGCTGATGGTATACCTCATGTTTATTATAAGAACACGGCATTACACCGTCCGAAAATACTGAGGAGCATTCGAGCAAGTGGCGGCTGTATTTCGACAGCTCGTGAATTAATGGTATTTATGAAGGCTTTCATGAAAGGAAAGTTATTTAAAACGACTGTTTTTGATGAACTGAACGTAAATAACAGGTTGCAGATGTTGATGCATCCTATCCATTACGGTGCTGGCTATATGAGAATTTCACTAGATGGGCTTACAACTCTTTTTATGGGAAAAGGGGAGTTAATCGGCCATTCTGGTTCAACAGGATCCTTTGCGTTTTACTATCCAGAGAAGGATTTGTTTTTTACTGGAGATGTCAATCAAATGGCAAACCCAGCGATTCCCGTACGGTTGGCGATGCGGCTTGCTATGTCTGTGAAGTCATGACTGAGATTATCCTTTTAAAGGTGTGTTTTTCGAGTTTAGAAATGCGGGAAGAGGAGCATATTTCGTATGCTCCCTTTTTCATTCTTTCGTTCATGAATCGTCTCAAAAAATTTTGGAATACATCTCTTTAATGTATGAGAACAGGAGTACATCACACTGTTTCAAGGTTAACCGCACCCTAGGGCAGAAAGACATTTTGGGCTTAACCTGAGAAAGCGGCATGATTTGAGAAGTAAACTACTTTAACAGCCTGGTTCACCTAGTACCTGTTCCTTTGATGATAAAAATGTAAAAATATAGGGAAACACGAGAACCGTCCCCCTGTTTCACCCCTGTTTCACCCCCTGTTTCATAAGATAGATGGGTGCGATTGGGCGTATAGGATTGCTTCGACTCGTGAGGTGACGCCGAGTTTGCTGTAGAGTGCTGTGAGATAGACTCGTACGGTGCCTTCTGACAGGTGTAGTTGAGTTGCGATTTCACGATTTTTGGCTCCTGCAATGATGAGCTTGAATATGTCTTTTTCTCGAGGCGTTAAGGTTATTTTTACTTGTTTGTTTACATATACGGTCGGCATGTGCTTTTTGAGTACGGAGAAATAGGTTTGACTTGTTGATTCCCATGTTTCTACATAGGCTGGTTCCTTTAGATAACGTTGAATAAGCGGGATCACTTTCTTTTCATCAAGGAATGTTCGAATATAGCCATATGGTATGGCTAGTTGAAATGCCTCATGTAAAGACTTATAGGCATTAGTATGATTGTTCATTTGGGAATGACAGATGACTTCTAATACAGATGCTTCGACCGTTGTCGCAAGTTGAGTTTCTTGTTGGGCCTCTGTTTTGACTTGAACAATCGTATGTAATGCATCCTCATTTTGTCCATTCTGTAAAAGAAATCGCGCATACGTCAGTCTCCAATAGGGGAGGTATGATTTAGTATCATCCAGTAGACATTGGGCGTGCTCCAATTCCCCGTGTAGTATATGACAATAGGCTTGCATAATTTTTAGTGCATTTTTCCAATGTTTTTCAGAAACTTTCTCTTCTACTTGTTGAAGCATGGCTAACGCAGAAAGGGGTAGCTCCTGCATGATATAGATCTTTGCTTTTATGAGATACAGCGGTACATATAGTTCGGGAGTATCTTTTTGATGAGCAATTTCTAGTGATATAGCTAATTCCTTCTCTGCCTCAGGTATTTCATTTAACTCATAGAGCATGGCTGTACCGACAGCAAAAATATAGGGTGCAACAGCTAACTGATTCAGTTCAGTATGTCGGAACAACTGTATGACGTTACCTGCTTCTTCTATTGGGATCAATTTACCTTTTGATGCTAAACCCATGCGGAGTAGATTCACTTCATAGTTATTATACGAAATATCGATGCCTTCCTTTTTTGAAGAAATCGCCTTTTTAAAAAGCTGGGTCTGCAGCAAAGATAAAACCTCAGGTAGTTTGTCACCTAGCCCAACTAAATAATAGGCCTTCGTTCGGATAAAAAGATTGGTTAAGTCTGCGTATTGAGGATCATCCATCCATTGTTCCTTTAGCTGTAGCGCCTCTAATTCATTCATTAGATCATGAGCTAGTTCAAATTGTAGACTTGAAATCGCATTCATTAATCCAAAAATAAGAATTTCATAACTTAATAGAATATCTTCCTTACGTAACCGTTGGATCCAACGAATGAACATACCTGTTTGTTTAGAGGAAAGAATTATTTCGTAATGTTCATTTATCCATTTGGTTGCCACATCGAATAATTTGTACCGCATCGCAAGTTCGATGGCCGTTAATAACTCACCTTTTTCGAAATAAAGAAAGGCTGCCTTTTTGGCGATCTTAGCTATGATATCAACCTCATAGCGTTTTCCCAGTTCATCTTGCAGGGCTTTTGTAAAAAGATGATGGTACCGATAGGTCAGGGATGTGGATTGCAGTTTGAAAATAAATAAGCCATCGCTCTCGAGTTTCTCAAGCAGGACAGCGCTATCCGTTCGTCCTGTTAGCTCGTCACAGATCGTAGGAGACAATTCTTGTAAAAGGGAGGTTCTGAGTAAAAAGTCCTGAATATGCATTGGCTGTTTATAAATGATCTCCTGCCATAAAAAATCAGTTGTGTATGACTGTGATTCATCGAGAAGCATGGGTTGATTTTCATAGGCAAGCGTTGTTAAGAGTAAACCCGACACCCAACCTTCTGTTTTGTCGAAAATACATTGTATGTCTGTCGCATTGATTAGTTTTGGCGTTGTTTGTGATAAAAAGAACGTTGTATCCTGCCGATTGAATTGTAAATGCGAGACATCCAATTCCTGTACCCATTGTCTAACACGCCATTTCGCGAGAGGAAAAGGGACAGCCGTTCGAGAGGTAAGATAAATATGTACATTTTCTGGTAAGTACTCAACCAACTGGATGAGAAAATCATGAATGGTTTCATCTTTTATGAAATGGTAATCATCCAAGACGATTTTCATAGGTTGCTGATAGACAGTTAGTTCTTCAATGAGTTGATACAGTCCGATTTTTTGAATGCTCTGATTGGAAAGCTGCGCTAAGGAAGGGTTTATACATGATGGAAGTGACTGGTCGTTTTTACTAATGGCGGTAGTGAAATATGTCCAAAATCGAATCAGGTCGTTATCTTCTTCATCTAGTGTAATCCAAGCAACCGTTGCATGGGCTTTTCTGAGATAGGCACTAAGTAACGAGGTTTTGCCATAACCTGCAGGAGTACGGAGGATCGTGATTCTTTTATAACAATTGGCTTCAAAAAGTTCCTCCAAGTGCTTACGTTCCATATATTTAGGTGAAAGTCTTGGCATAATCAATTTAGAAAGATTGAGCATTTGTTCCATCCGAAAGTCCCTCCTTATACATAAGTTTATATATAGTACCGATGCTGTATCTATGACTATTTTACTATGAATTCTGAATAATTACAAAATAAAATAGGCTCAATATTAACATTAGTCAGTATTTTTAGTTTGGATTTGCCTATACACTTACAATTGTAATGTTGAAAAAGGGAATAAAGTAGGGATTCACCTATTTAATTGTTGAAAGCAAACGGAGACTGGTCTGCAAGATGCAGGATAATAGAAAAAAAGCTAACCTCTTGAAGTTGGGGGGATTTTGTGGAAAGGACGAAATTTTAATAGGATCTCTGTTTAAGTGGGGGGTCGGTCACGTTGTAAACAAAAACGATTAAGAAGAGTGAATAGAAGATCATGTGTTGAAAGTAGGAGGAGAATATGAAAAAAATACGAAAGGCTGTTATTCCAGCTGCAGGACTTGGAACTAGATTTTTACCCGCAACAAAATCTATGCCAAAAGAAATGCTTCCGATTGTGGATAAACCGACCATTCAATATATAGTCGAAGAAGCCATTGCGTCAGGGATTGAAGACATTATTATCGTAACGGGAAAAGGGAAGCGGGCCATTGAAGACCATTTCGATCATGCAGTGGAGCTAGAGATGAACTTACGAGAAAAAAATAAATGGGAATTGTTAGAGAAGGTTCAGGCTTCCTCAAAAGTGGAGATCTATTATATTAGACAAAAAGAACCAAAAGGACTAGGACATGCGGTTTGGTGTGCAAGGAATTTCATTGGCAATGAACCTTTTGCTGTCCTTTTAGGCGATGATATTGTCGAAGCCGATACTCCTTGCTTAAAACAATTAATCAATCAATATAGTCAAACATACTCTTCTGTAATTGGTGTCCAAACCGTTCCTAAAGAGGAGACCCATCGATATGGCATCATTGAGCCCATAGCAAAAAATGGCAGACAATACGAGGTAGCCAATTTTATTGAAAAACCCAATAGAGGAATGGCCCCATCCAATCTTGCCATTATGGGACGTTATATATTTACACCCGAAATATTTCAGTTTTTAGAAGAACAAGAAACCGGCGCAGGAGGAGAGATCCAACTCACAGATGCCATTCAAAAACTGAATCAAATCCAACGTGTTTTTGCCTATGACTTCGAAGGCAAACGTTTCGATGTCGGAGAAAAAATAGGATTCATTCTCACTACACTTGAATTTGCATTAAAAGATGAGACCCTTAAAAGTGACATCCTTCGGTACATGGAGAAGGTGATACACAACAATCAATCATTGATAGACAGTCCGTTTCTTTCATCACAGCCTCGTAAATCTAAAGTCATATAAATCAAAAGGAACAGGTCGTTATTTTACACCATGTAAGGAGTAACGATGAATGATAAATGGAGGTAGGGAAATTGGAAAGGATGAAAACTCCTTATTCTAGAGAGCTTTTAGACTATATACCTGAGCGTACGAATCGACTATCCACTTTATTGGAAGAACAGCGAATCGACGACCTACTATCAGTGCCTGGTATTAAGCATACGTATATGAAACCGAGGGTAGTTGCGATTATTCCTGCACATAATGAAGAAAAGTCCATTCGTGACTGTTTAGCGGGTCTTGGTGATCAATCTTTACCAAAAGGTCTTGATCTGGATGTCATTGTAGTAGCAGATAATTGTACAGACCGTACGGAAGAAAAGGCGATTGAGGCGGGGAAAGAATTCAATTTAAACCTTACAGTCCTCACAACCGAGAATAACAAACTACGGAAGGTTGGTGCACTAAATCAAGGATGG
This sequence comes from Bacillus nitroreducens, assembly GCF_964021195.1. Taxonomy (NCBI): domain Bacteria; kingdom Bacillati; phylum Bacillota; class Bacilli; order Caryophanales; family Bacillaceae; genus Bacillus; species Bacillus nitroreducens. Next base: position 3,068,045 of record NZ_CAXHYI020000003.1, read on the forward strand.
AAATATATCTACGGTGATGTGATGGATTTATATGATCGAAAAATATCTTCCTATCAACTGCTATACCAGAAATCTGTAAAAGCCATCTTAGGGATGGATGCCGATAGCCGTTTGGCGCCAGGAGCTTTAAAGCATTTATGGGAAGGACTAAGCAGCGCTCGTAATATCGGTGGGGTTATGGCGAAATATACAATGAGAATGCCGAAAAAGAAAAGTCAACTATCAAAAGATGATGTTCACTATGAAGAAAAAATTGCGAGTGGTGAATATGGAGGGCCGATTGCACGATGGTGGACACATCAGCAAAAACAAGATATGGCAAGTTGGTTATTAAACCTTCAATATCACGGAGGAAGTACCTACGTACTAGGAGGCCAGGCCACCTTATTTCGGCCTGAGGCATTGCAGGACATCGTAAATGAAAACAAGCTAGATGGTCCTTGGCAAAATGATAGTGATGTAGAAGATATGTTATTAACGTGGCAATTGCAAAAATCGAAATGGAAAACGCTGATTAGTCCAGAAGCTCGATGTTTTGTGGACGCCATGCGATCTTATCATACTTTTCGACAACAACGAAATAAATGGAAATCAGGAACGGTTGAATTACTAACGAATCATGACATCGGTGCGCAATCAAGACATAAGGGGAAAATCTGGCGTTCAGAACTCAAAACATCGTTAGACCTCTTCACTCGTATTCTATTTATTGCCTTACTTTCCATCTCCTTAGCGACCAACCAATTTTATTGGTCATGGCTCTGGATTACGCCAGTCGTGTTAGCATCCATCCTTAATACCATCCTTGCCATCAAGACACCGATGCATCGAACAATTGATGTCGTCCTAGCTGCACTCTTAATCAGCCCTGAATTATATTTATGGGCCAATTTAATCACATTTTCACAAGTGTGGTTAGGAAAACTATCTGTTAATAAAAAAGACGGTTGGGCAAATCAATACAATGCCGAAAAAGGGAAAACACAAAGTAAACTAGTTCAAGGAATAATTGGAGGGATCCTTGCAACCTCGATCATCGTATACCTGTGTATCCAAAATAGAGACTACTTAACGAGTGACCCTGTCCAAACAGCATTGCAACCTTATTTGATGACAGGTTGGGTGCTCTTGACGATCCTCACCATCATCGCATCCATTAATATGTTATATCAAATATGGACACTACGAGGAAGACATACGGCTTAGTAGAGTGATAGGTAACGAGTAATGGGTCTAAGAATTTACCTTATTTTTGTTGTATTGAGATAAATTTAGAATCTTGTTAAAGATAGGAGAAACGCGATAAGTTCAATCCCCAATGCTGTAAAATAGTACCGTATTGGGGATCAGTCATGTTTACGTTTATCGCAATCAGGTTATTGAAATATAGAAATTAGAAATGTAAAATAATAGGAAAACACTAGAACCGTCCCGCTGTTTTAAAAATACTTCGTAAGTCCACTAGACAAACTAAGTTTGTGGTGATAAAATCAAAACTACAAACGTTAGGAAACCGTTTGCGCAACTTATGAAAGAAATGATGAGTTCTACGTAACATGGAGGAATGGTGGTAAACACAGATAGAGAAATCAACCCTTCATACGCCATAGAATGTGGTAGTTTACAAGATACGTTTCTGTGGTGAAAGGATTCATTGATTTAAATGTAAACACTATCAACCCTTATAACACTCATTATTTTTCAGACTCCAAAGACTACGTTTCTCTTAACGTTCACACATCAAATGTTAAACAGAAGGGAGTATAAAGTCGAATCCATCGTTGCAAACGTTTTTTTGCAGTAATTGAATGCGTTTGCTACTCAAACGATAAAAAATTGGATGGATTGCGGCTTTAGCAAACTATGAAAAACCAACGAAATGCGATGTACATTTTCTCACTCACTCTTGTGGCAGCGATTGGTGGCTTACTATTTGGATATGACACAGCCGTCATCTCCGGTGCTGAAAAATCAATCCAAGCTTATTTAATTGATACGTTAGGCTTAGGTTCACTAGCTCACGGAGCTACAACGTCAAGTGCCTTAATCGGGTGTATTATCGGGGGATTGATCTCTGGTCTGTTCGCAACGAAGTTTGGACGAAAGCGTTCCCTAATTGTTGCGGCAATTCTATTCTTTGTATCCGCTTTAGGTTCAGCTTATCCTGAGTTCTTGTTCTTCACAAAAGGTGAACCAAGTATGGCATTGCTCATTACATTTAACTTCTACCGCATCATCGGTGGAATTGGTGTTGGTTTGGCGTCAGCGATTACACCAATGTATATCGGGGAAATTGCCCCTGCTGATATTCGTGGAAAAATGGTTTCGTTTAACCAATTTATGATTATTTTTGGGATGCTAACGGTTTATTTTGTAAACTGGGGAATTGCCAATGGCCAAACGATTGATTGGATCAATGACATTGGTTGGAGATATATGTTTGCTTCTGAAGCCATTCCAGCTCTTGTATTTGGACTATTGTTAGTCTTTGTGCCAGAAACTCCGCGTTACTTAGCGATGCAAAACAAAGACGAGCAAGCACTATCTGTTCTTTCAAAAATCAATGGCTCAACTGAAGCAAAAACGATCCTATCAGATATTAAAGGAAGTCTGAAAGTCTCTGCATCGAAAAACAAAGAGAAATTATTTGCATATGGAAGCTTAGTCATTGTTGTAGGAATCTTACTTTCTGTCTTCCAACAATTTGTTGGGATTAACGTAGCCCTTTATTATGCACCACGTATTTTCGAAAGTATGGGTGCTGCGAAAGATGCTTCCATGTTACAAACCATCGTGATGGGACTAGTCAATGTGGTCTTCACAGTTATCGCGATCTTCACAGTTGATAAATGGGGACGTAAGCCATTATTAATTATGGGCTCAATTGGTATGGCGATAGGGATGTTTGGTGTAGCAGGTCTTGCATTTGCAAATGTAATCGGTATCAGCACACTTGTCTTCATTATTATCTATACGGCATCGTTTATGATGTCATGGGGACCAATTTGTTGGGTATTGATTTCAGAAATCTTCCCGAACAAAATTCGTGGACAAGCAGTTGCAATTGCGGTTGCTGCACAATGGGCAGCAAACTACTTTATCTCATCAACGTACCCAATGATGATGGAATACAGCGGTGGAATGACATACGGATTCTACGGATTAATGAGTGTCCTATCAGCCATCTTTGTTTGGAAAATGGTTCCAGAAACAAAAGGAAAAACACTCGAACATATGGAAACGTTATGGAAAGAAAAAAGCAATAAAAACAACGGACAACTTGAAAGAAAAGCAATGTAATACATTGGATGACAAGGAAGAAGGGAGAGGAACAGATTGTTTCTCTCCTCATTGTTTTTAGAAGGTGGAAAAATTCATTTTCATTGCATCTTAAAAACACTCACAACTACCGATGGATCATGTTTATGAGTGTTCTTTGTTTTAGGGAAACGATTAATAAATATCAATTTTAAAAGACTACCTATCTAAATTCTTGTAAAATACTGTTGCCAATAAATATAGAAAGGACAATTAAGGCAACTCCTGCAATCCAATTTCCTTTATCATTAGGCTTATCAAAGAATTCCATCGTTTCTTTGTCATAATAGACAATCTCTTTCTTCCCTTTATCTTCATCTTTTATTGATTTATCTCCTAAAAATTGATACGTTTGACCATCCACTTCTACTCGGTAAATAGGACTTTTGCTAGTCCTTGGCGGTGTGACTACTTCATGGTGAAAATGATAAAAGGTGACAGTTCGTACCTCATGAATGATCCCTTCAACAGGGGTTAACGACTTTTTACTGATTATCGCTCTTCTGATACTCATAATCCCAATTGGCAAAAATAATATCATAAAAAATGATAAACTAACAACATTAGACATCGTAGTCATGAAAGGTGCCTTGTCTATTAGAACAAACAAAGTGGCTGTCAGAAAAGAAACTAATGCGAAATAAACAAAAGGCTTATGAATTTTTGTATTCATTTTTACATAATCAGCAAATTCAAAATCAGTAATGTTTTTCTGTTCATCGTAAGCGAGATAAACGTCTAACGTTTGATTTACTTCTAAATCTCTATGTACATTATCTTTGCTAATTTGAATGGTCTCGTCTTCAACGGGTATTTCAAATGTGTAGGTTGTTCTGCCGCGATAACCCGAAATTACTTCCTTAGATAAGACTGTTGCCTTGTAAGTTACAGCCTTTCTCAACCATTCTTTTGATTTTTTAGTTTCCTTTATTTCCATATAGATGAGCGGTATAGATAGTAAAGAGAGTGTTAGAAAGATTGTGGTCAAAACACTAAATCCTAGCCAATCATGACATATCCATAACATGACTCGAAACAAAATAATAAGAACAACTAATAAAACTCCCATTTTTTAACTCCTTATACACGTTGATTTAATAAAAATTCCATTTATTTGATATTATAGAAGAAATGAACATATATTCATATATTTTTTAGAGGTTTTATTTGTAGCAAAGAAGGGCATAAGCGAAGAAAAGTCGTGTTTCACTATATAAAAATATTTGAGACAGTTGAATCAGACCATTTTCCTACGAGTAGTAGTAATGTGGTTTGATCATCAATTATTTAAATTTGTAAAAACTGTCAAATCAAATTTTTGTTAGGATAATTCCCCCTATAAACCTCAACCTTTAATCTCTTATTTGACAAGGAACTGTATTCAAACTCACTTTTTCCATCCTTCTTCATTAAATTTCTGCCTAATGTAAAGTCAAATAAAAAAGGAATGTTTTGGGAAACTACAGAATGTAATCATCTTAAATTGGAAGGGTTTAGATACGAATAGAAAATTGGCTCTTGAACCTGATACCAAAATACATGGAACGGAACTAACAGTTTTAGATTTTTGGCAATGGGGTTTCACAGATATACTTACTAATTCATTAAGAGGGGTATTTGGCGAATTCTTAGTTGGTGCTGCAATCGGTGCTCAAAACGGATCTAGAATTGAATGGGACTCATATGACTTGAAATATAAAGACACTAAAATAGAAGTAAAATCAGCAGCATACATCCAGGCATGGTAAAACGGAACACATTCCAATATTAGATACAATATTGGACTTAAAAAGGAATACAGCTATGAAACAAATACATACAGCACTGATTCAACAAGAACAGCAGATATATACGTCTTCTGTCTGTTAAAAGAAAAAGATCCTGAAAAAGTCAATCCAATCGATACAACCCAGTGGGAATTCTATATTGTCTCAACAGTAGAATTAAACAAACATTTCCCAAAACAAAAAAGCATATCTTTATCGTCACTTAGACGATTGGCAGAGCCATTGTTGTTTGGAGAGTTAAAGAGATCATTTGAATCTAAGTGTAAAGGTAATCAAATTAATGGAAAAAATGGTATTAGTATCTGAAAGGGAAAATCCGATCTCGACCTTGATAGAGTAGGGGGCAAAATCAGATGAGGTTGGTGAGTTTCTCAATTTTTCATCATCCCTAAGTTATACTTTATGTAAAATCAATAAAGATTTACTTTGACCCCGACCACCGGTATCAAATATGAAATACTAGCAGAGTGCTATTTTTGGCACTCTGCCTATTTCAATTCACAATAAAATAAGTACATTAAATATATGGTAGAATATACATATTACTAAAGTACTTATGTTTACGGAGGTCCTTAAATGATCGTCTATGAAGCAAATAAACAAGAATTCCTCGATCATGTTGATAAAGATATACTTGTTTCTCATATATTAACTCAATTTGAATTGAAACTTGGACGGACGAGTGAATCTGAAATTCGCTCTTGGGATAATTCAATGCTCCATATGTACCGAGTTTTGAATGATCCTTCCATCCCAAATGATGCAGGAGTTGCAATTGAATATAAAATTCCATATACCTCAAAAAGAGTCGACTTTCTCCTATCAGGGCATGATGGTGAGAAAGATTCTATTGTGATAGTTGAACTGAAACAATGGTCAGAAGTTCAAAAGGTAGAAGGGAAAGAGGCGATTGTTAAAACAGCATTAAATCGTGGTTTGCATGAAGTAACACATCCGTCTTATCAAGCATGGTCTTATGCGGCATTAATTGAAGATTATAATGAAAATGTACAAGAACAGTTAATTCAACTTAAGCCTTGTGCTTATTTACATAATTATCGAATTCGTGAAAATGATGATCCATTGACGGATAAACATTATGAATATTATTTAAATCTAGCACCAGTGTATGCTAAAGGTGAGGTCGAGAAACTTCGAAATTTTATTAAAAAATACATCAAATATGGTGATCAAAAAGATATTTTATATCAAATCGAACAAGGAAGAATCAGACCTTCAAAATCGTTACAAGATGCCTTATCTAATATGTTAAAGGGTAACCAGGAATTTGTCATGATTGACGAGCAGAAAGTGTTTTATGAAACGGCAATTCAATTAGCGAAGAGGGCAATTAAAACAGATACCAAACAAGTAATGATTATTGAAGGTGGACCAGGTACAGGAAAATCTGTCCTGGCTATCAATTTATTAGTAGAATTAACAAATAAAGCAATGACTTGTCAGTATGTTACGAAAAACTCTGCTCCGCGAAATGTATATTCAACTAAATTAAAAGGTGATTTTAGAAAAACAAGAATCGATAACCTATTTAAAGGTTCTGGAAGTTACACAGAATCCGAACAAGATGAATTAGATGTATTGATTGTTGATGAAGCTCATCGGCTAAATGAAAAATCAGGTATGTACCAAAACATGGGAGAGAACCAAGTCAAAGAAATCATTCATGCAGCAAGGACCGCAATCTTTTTCATTGATGAAAATCAACGTGTAACGTTGAAGGATATTGGTAGTGTTGAAATGATAAAAAAGTTTGCAAGAGAATATGGTGCAGAAATAACTTCAGGAGTTCTCGCTTCACAGTTTAGATGTGATGGTTCAGACGGTTATATTGCTTGGCTCGATGATGTTTTGCAAATTCGAGAAACAGCTAATGCCAATGATATGGGGTTGGATTATGATTTTAAGATATTCTCTGATCCTAGTGAATTGAAGAAAGAGATTGAAAAGAAAAATAAAATTAATAATAAATCCCGAATCGTATCTGGTTATTGCTGGGAATGGCCAAAGCAAAATCGTACAAATTCGAGATACCATGATATTAAAATAGAGGAATATAATTTCGGAATTAGTTGGAATCTTGAGAGCTCGACTACATGGGCAATTGATGAAAATTCTGTCCATGAAGCAGGTTGTATACACACATGTCAGGGATTAGAATTTGATTATGTCGGAGTTATTATTGGTGATGATTTGCGCTATGAAAACGGACAAATTGTCACGGATTTCACAAAACGTGCCAAAACGGATCAATCCCTCAAAGGTATTAAGAAAATGCTAAAAGAAAAACCTGAAGAAGCACAAGAAGTAGCAGATAAAATTATACGAAATACGTATCGGACCTTAATGACCAGAGGGCAAAAAGGGTGTTATGTATTTTGTACCGATAAGAAATTGGAAGAGTATCTAAAATCTCGATTGATGAGGGAAAGAATGTATAGTGAAAAGGAATGTGGAAACTTGAAGGTTGCTGAGGAGAAAGAAAGTTACTAAAGTTTTTTTCAATATAATTACTAAAGTGCTTTTTATAATACTATATCTACTAATGAAATACATCCTGTTTGTTAGACGTAAACTAGCGAAATAGGGTGTTTTTTATTGTGAAATTTAATATGGTGGATAAATTAGTGGTAATCAAGGTTGTAACGAAAGCCATTGCCATGTGTTTAGGAATATTGGAAACCTTTTCATAATTTGGCAACTAGGGTAATATTAAGGTAATAGATTACTAGTTGAAAGAGATACACTTTATTTGGTGAATCACTTTCAAAGCAGCAAAATTATTTTTTACATAAAAATTCGTTTGAAAGGTGGGAAGTCATGTCATGAAAACGACATTACTTTACGGTGAAAATAATATACAAATAGACGTACCCGATCAGTCTGTCATAATTGAACCACGTAATCTCAAAGGCATTAAAGATGACCTTGAGGCAATAAGAGAGGCATTAAGAAACCCAATTGGATGTCCGCCATTAAAAGAAATGGTGAAAGCTACGGATACCGTTGCGATTGTAATCAGTGACATCACGAGACCAACACCTAATCATAAACTTGTGCCAGAGCTGATCAAAGAATTGAAGCATGTTCCATTAGAGAACTTTGTCATCATCAATGGAACTGGGACTCACCGAGATCAAACCAGGGAAGAGTTCGTTCAGATGCTAGGTGAATGGGTAGTCGATAATATCCGAATCATTAATAATAGGTGTCATGATAAAGATTCACTCGTTAATCTCGGAAAGAGTAAGTTTGGCTGCGATGTGTACTTAAACAAAGAGTATGTGGAAGCCGACTTTCGAATTGTAACGGGATTCATTGAGCCCCACTTTTTTGCTGGGTTTTCTGGGGGACCAAAAGGGATCATGCCTGGTATTGCTGGAATTGAAACGATTTTAACGTTTCATAATGCCAAAATGATAGGAGATCCTCGCTCAACATGGGGCAATATGGACGATAATCCACTTCAGGAAATGACCAGAGAAATCAACAGAATGTGTAAACCTGATTTTATGCTAAATGTAACGCTTAATAAAGAGAAGGAAATCACGCAAATCTTTGCAGGTGAATTATTTAAAGCCCATGAGATCGGTTGTGAATTTGTAAAAGAACACTCAATGGTCCAATGTGAGGAAAGGTTTGATGTTGTCATTACGTCTAACTCAGGCTATCCACTAGATCAAAACCTATATCAAGCTGTAAAAGGAATGAGTGCTGCACAAAAGATCGTTAAAAAAGGTGGCTCCATTATTGTTGCTGCTGAATGCTCAGATGGTCTACCTGACTTTGGGAACTATAGTAAAATATTTGGTCTAGCAAGTAGACCTCAAGAGCTTTTAGAAATCATCAATGACCCTAAATTTGAAATGCATGACCAATGGCAGGTTCAGAAGCAAGCACTTATTCAAACATGGGCGGATGTCTATGTGTATTCTAAGCTTTCAAAGGAGCAAATTGAAAGCGCTATGCTAAACTATACCAACTCGATTGAAGCGACCATCGAGAAGTTAAAGAAAAAGTATGGAGAAAATATGTCCGTAGCTGTACTGCCAATGGGACCTCTCACAATTCCTTACGTGAATGAGAGTGTAGTAGTTAGCTAATTTAGAACGCAGGGACGGTTCTGGTGTTTCATCCCTTATTTGCAGTCTACATCTCCGTAAAAATGTGGAAATAAATAGGGAAACAAGAGAACCGTCCGTTTGTTTCCTGGTAATGGGTGCTGTCCTTTAACAAGGATAAGCACCCATTTTTTATTTACAGTTTATCTTTTGATAAGATCTAGAACAGGATAGAACAGAGGGAAGGTTCTAGTATTCTATCTCTTTTTTTAAGACATACATCTTCATTAATATGTGGAAAAAATAGGGAAACAGGAGAACCGTCCCCCTGTCTCACCCCTTGTTTCCTCCTGTTTCACCCACAATTTACTGATTCTTTACATAAATCCATGTTTGGGGTTTACAAAGATCGTTTAGAATAGGGTCTTGTGTGGCGTCTCAGAAGCGCTACCTCAACAATATTAAATGTAAAGGAAGTTGTGGAGATGAGTAGCAGGAAAAGAAAAAGGGGAGTTTTAAGTACATTTTTAAGTGCATCTATAGCATTGTCTGTGTTACCGCCAGTGCAAGGTGTACAAGCATCAGAGGTAGAGAATCCTGTTTTTATTAATGAAATTGAATCCAATGATACGGTTACAGATATCGATTGGATTGAGATTATGAATACGGGTGATCGAGAGATTGATATCAGTGGATGGTTTGTTACGGATAATAAAGGTCTAGAGCGATTGGCAGATCAAGAGGAATGGCGGATTCAGGATGGCACGACCTTAAAACCTGGTGAAATTCTTGTTGTGGAACATGATGTGGTGTTAGGTAATCTCTCATTAGGGAAAAATGATACAGTTTCTTTGTATGATCGTTATGAAAACTTACTGGACTCATATACATATTCAGGTCATGCAGTTGGTACATATTCAAGGGTGCCAGATGGTAAGGGTGAATTTGTCGATCAGGAACCGACCAGAGGCGAGTTAAATATTGTTGAAAAAGAAGAATTACCTAAACATAAATTAGTAATTAATGAGATTAACTCTTCGCCAGATGATTGGGTAGAGCTTATGAATCTAGGAACAGATGAGATGGATCTATCTGGTTATGAGATTCGTGATAATTCGGATGACCACCGTTGGAAATTTGCAGAAGGAACAAAACTACAACCAGGTGAATTGTTTGTGGTAGATGCAAATACACTCGGTCAGATCTATGATGATCAAACAGATACGTTTGTTGCTGGTGAATTCGAGGCAGCAATTGGAATTGGTTCAGGAGATTCCATTCGTTTATATGACAATGAAGGAAATTTACTCGATGATTATTCTTGGTCAGAACATGCGAGCTACGAAGGTGATGCAGCGTTAGCATCTTTCGGACGATACCCAGATGGGACAGGTTCGTTTGTGTTAATGAAAGAAACAAAGGGTTCTAAAAACGATTGGTATCACCCTCAGATTGTCATCAATGAGGTCGAGTCTAACGATGATGAAACAGATTGGGTTGAAATTTATAATGTAGGATCAACAGCTGTCGATATTTCTGGTTGGTATTTATATGATAATGATCCAGTAGGACATGCTTTAGATATCACCCCAGTGGCTGATGGAACTATTCTTCAACCAGGGGAATTTTATGTGTTTGATGGGAATAAAGACTTTACATTTGGTTTAGGGAAAGCTGATCAAGTGACGATTTTTAATAAAGATGGTGTAGCCATTGCCGAATATTCGTGGGAATTTCATGCGAACGGTGTGTATGCACGTATTCCAGATGGAACAGGTGAATTGATCGAGTTCCCATCTTCGACGAAGGGAAAAGCAAATATTGTAACAAATCCTGTGATTGTGAATGAAGTACAGTCAAAAGATCCGAACGGAGGTTCAGATTGGGTTGAGCTTGCGAATCCAACAGGGGAAGAAATAGATATTTCTGGAATTGTTATGAAAGATAGTGATGATACACATCAATATGTGTTCCCTGAAGGTAGCAAAATTCCAGCTCATGGATTTTTAGTCCTAACAGAAGAAATCTTTGGGTTTGGTCTAGGAAAAAACGATTCTGTTCGTCTATTTGAAAATGAACGTTTAATTAGTAGTGCAACATGGCCAGAACATACAAATCCGACTTGGGGATTGTATCCAGATGTGAAGGGAAATGAATATCGAAATACGAAGCAAGAAACCCCAGGTGCACCGAATAAATTTGAAGGTATCCCTGACATCCTAGCATGGCCTGGTAAGGATGAAGTGGTCATTTTTGACGAAGAACCTACATTTTTAGAAGATTCTTCGGGCCTGGATTTCTTTAATGACCAATTATATGCCGTGGATAATGGAACAGGTAGGTTTTGGATTTTAGACGTTTCAAAAGATGGAGAGTTAACGTTCGCGAAAGGTTTTGAAAATGGAAAACGTGTTCGCTTCCAACATGATGCTGATAATCCAAGAGCAGCGGGACCAGACGCAGAAGGAATCACGGTAGATGGTGAAGGTTTTGTTTATATTGCATCTGAACGTGATAACAGTGTAAAGGGTGTAAACCATAATACAATTTTAGTAGTGGATCCCCGTAAAGAGGGCGAGGATCTAGTTGCGTTACAAGAGTGGGATTTAACCACGTCGTTACCACAGGTTTCTGCCAATATGGGAATTGAAGCTGTAGAATGGGTCTCAAACGAAGATATGAATGGTAAGCTTTTTGACCAAAATACGAATGCCTTGTTTGATGCAAGTCGTTATCCAAATGCGATTTCAAATGGTGTGTTCTTTGTGGCATTAGAAGATAATGGACATGTATATGCTTATGTGTTATATGAAGATGGAAGTGCAGTACAAATAGCAGATCTTGACTCAAAGCTTGGTGGGGCGATGGCTCTAGATTTTGACACATATGAAAAGGCATTGTGGGTAGTGGCGGATAATGGATTTGACAATCGTGCAGCAAAACTATCATTTACAGGAGAAAAACAACCAGAAATCGTTCATGTCCTACCAGCAAGTGGCGTAGACACGAGTGCCAATAATGAAGGATTTGCGATTGCAGAGGCAAGCTTTACAAAAGACGGCCAAAGACCAGTCTATCGCTTCAAAGATGGAGAAAAATTTGGCTCATTATCAATCGGCTCGATTTACTCCGACTATCAAGAAAAGGATGACTCTGACAATCCAGGCAATGATGGTAACGATATCGAGAAGCCAGAACCAACGAAACCAGACAACAACCAAGATAAAAATAATCAAGATACAAAAGATGACGCAACAAACAATGACAATGAAAAAGTAAATAATAATGATCAAAACGAAGAAGAGAAGAATAACAGAGCAGATAATAAACTACCAAAAACAGCTACATCAATCTATAACTTGATAGTTGCGGGATTACTCATGATCGGAACAAGCGTTGGCCTATTTATCTTTGCAAGAAGAAAAAAAGAAGCGTAGAACGCAGGGACGGTTCGAGACCACTGAAAAAGTCATAAAATTTTTAGTTAAATCAGCTTTTTATAAAAAGTTGAAAGTCATTCGGTTTTCCAAACATGAAAAACCCCCTAAATGGTATAATGGATGTTGACTAGACACCAAACCATAGGGGGTTTTTCATATGCTTCGACTAGTGCCAAAGCAATATAGCTTTCATTCTGTATTATACGATAAAATTCCGGAAAATCATATCCTTAAAAGGATAGTTAGTATAATAGATTTTAGTTTTATTAATGAAATACTTAAGGAATATTATTGCGAAACTTTTGGAAGACCGGCAAAAGAACCTGAGTTAATGTGTAAACTCCTTTTCCTTCAGGAAATGTATAACCTCTCTGACGAGAGGTTGATTGATGAAGCTAGCTATAATCTAGCTTATTTGTATTTTCTTGGTCTTGACCCCGAAGATACACTTCCCGATAAAAGTCTACTATCAAAGTTTAGAACAAAACGGTTTCCAGATGATAAACCTTTGGATAAGATTTTGACACACATTGTTGAACAATGTGTGGACAAAGGGCTTATTAAAGGAAACAGTGTCAGTATTGACGCAACACACATTGAAGCAAATACTATTAAGAAAACACCTGAAAGACTGATGAAACATTTAGCACGAAAAGTCCTTAAAGCACTAGAAGAAGAAACTGGCCAGGTTCCTGTTGACTTGCCTGCAGAACCAGAATATATGGAAATTGAGGATCATAAAGAAGCGAAGTCTGTTATGAAAGAGTACGTTGATAGGGTGATTGAATGTGTAGAAAAGCAGGTAACTCCTACAGAATCAAATACCAATGAAATGATCAAAAAGACAAAAGAGATTATTAACGATCCAAAATTTATGCAGCAAAAAGGTGTTCGCTCCGTTATAGATGAAGATGCTCGGGTTGGACGCAAAAGTAAGTCCCAAGATTTTTTTGGCTATAAAACCGAATTTGTTATGACAACAGACGAACGAATTATCACTTCTGTTCGTACAGCCAGCGGATCTTATATGGATGGCAATTTTACAAATGAAATGTTGAATGACACTTTATCTTCTGGTATTAAGGTAAAAGAAGTTTACGCAGATAAAGCATATTTTAGAAAATCAATTTTGGATGAAATTAAAGTCTTTGAAGCAAAGGCTTATATTCCTGTGAGTTCCGTTGTATATAGAATAGATGAAAGTGAATTTACATATAACAAAGACTCTGATGAGTGGCAGTGTAGCCAAGGAAATACAACCATTCAGAAGAAACATTTTAACACTAAAAATAAAGACGGTGATAGAACAGGGTATAAATATTATTTCGATATTAAGCAATGTAAGACCTGTCCTTTACATGACCAATGCGCAAAAAAATCAGCAAGAAGAATCCTTGTCGTCGGAAAAAACACCACTGAGTTTTATGAAATATCACAATTTCAGAAGTCAGAGGAGTTTAAAGAAAAATATAAGAAGAGGGCTTCTATCGAAGGTAAGAATGCGGAGCTCAAACGTTTTCACGGCCTCTCCCGAGCCAGGGGGTATGGTCTATTAAGTGTGTCTAAACAATCTAAATTGGCTGCCATAGCAGTTAACTTGAAGCGGATAGCAGCTATTGCATCCGCTTCATCAGTTAAATAAAGGGGGAATGGAACACCGACCCCCCTCATAATAATAAGTTTCAATAAAAATAATCCCATTTTTGGTAGTCAATTTTAAAATTTCGAAGAAATGGGAGTGGGAGTGAAAAAAACCTCTACTTTTTCACTGGTCTCGGACGGTTCTAGTGTTTCATCCCTTATTTGCAGTCTACATCTTCATATTATGGAAGAAAATAGGGAAACGAAAGAACCGTCCCCTTGTTTCATTGTTTCAAAACTCTCTATGTTATAATTGATGTACCTAAAGTAAGTCCATTTACGTGCAATTTAACAAAAGGAGAGTTAAGCGTTGAAATTAAAGAGGTTTACACTTGTCATTCCAATCATGGCGTTGGTTTTAGTTTTAGCCATTTGGATGCTGAATAAGGATTATTCAGAAATAGAATCAGGAACACGATTTATGATAGCGGCAGGAGCTGCCTTATTTTCGGGACTCATTTCATTTTTTCTTTTTCCAGAAAACGAAGAAAAGAAACCTTCTAAGAAGTAGGCACTACAATTACATACTGTTATAGGAATAGGTAAAATAGTTGAAAGGAGTTGTCGACATGACAGCTCCTTTTTGCGTGGGTGAGAGCATTATATTTCTAGTTCCTGCATAATTCACTAAAAAGCAGTTACCCTTTAAATAAGGAGTGAGCGTTTATTCATATTTAAAGAATCCATATATGAGTAAAAGGTGGAGTCCAAAGGCTTAAAATTGCTGCATTATTTATGGAATTAAAACAAATTATATCCTGGAAAAAAATAGGGGAACAGAAGAACCGTCCCCTTGTTTCCCTTTTGGACAGACTAAACGTTGCACGACTTGATCCTTCTGATGCGATGGAAAATTTCCAGCATCATATCGACCATTTAAAGACAAAGGGCTTTCGACCAGTGGAACGTATGACAAAATGATAGGTGATCCAGATCATGAATTGGAATGTAAAAGAAATCCTTACGTTTTTATTCCCAGAGTGGCAAGTGGTTCAGAGTATTAAAAGGCATGGATGGATCAATAAGGAAGGGGTAATTCCTAAAACACGGACTCGTTCGGATGGGCAAGTCAGGCAAAATCAAGGTAGACCATCTCCTTCAACACCTGCTATGTCAGAAGGGATCCCAGCTGTTCGCAATCAATCAACAAATCATCATCAGGCGACTCGAAAAGATACACAGCCAACCTTACAGAGTGAACAACTAGATACAATTTTTCAATCGATTCGTCATGATATCGGTAGAAAAATGATTGGCCAAACCTGTTATTTGGATGAACTATGCCTTTCGTTTAAGCGGCCATTTGTGACGGGGATGCCAAAAAACAAACCGAAAAATTCACTCGTTCTATTTGGTCATCCTGGGTCTGGCAGAAAGCAAAGTATAGCGTTTATCGCTGAGTTACTCAAGCAACATAAAGTACTCAAGCAGGAAACGGTTTCCGTGATGGATCTCTCGTCCTATACGACAGACTCTGAATTTCAATTATTCTTAACGGACTTATACAAATGTTTATATGCCAAATCAGATATCGTCTTATTTGAAAACATCGATAAAGCACCATCAAAAGTGCTCGATGCAATCGCGCAACTCACCATAGATGGCAAGTATACACTACCAGCACGTTATATCATGGATAAAAATAAGTTGATCGAGGCGACAGGAGCCTTACTACAACAATCGATTAGTGAAATCTATGCGAATGAAAAATATTTTGTTTTTCTGTATGAGAAGTCTGAGCAAAGCTTATCAGATGTTACGGGTTAAAAATTTATCGAGTCGATAGGCGATCTCATTCATCTGGATCCATATACAAATGAAGAAATCAAGCAATTGGCAAAAAGAGCTCTTACTCAACTACGTGAAAAGGTGAGAAGCCAACTAATGGGATTATGCAGCAGAGGATGGAGACTATGTTCAAGTTTTGGTAGATGGGACACCCATTTCGGAGGCATTTATGATTCAGCATAAACCAAAGGAATTCATGGTACCCTCTACTGGATCGGTCCAAATCAAGGGAATTCGTGATGGCGGTGGTGGCATTACATATGCAGTTCGGTATGACATTAATGGAACAAGTTATTTTAACACCGCACCAGAGGGCGAGTTTAATACGTATGAATTGATAAGATGAGGATATGTCAAAGTGTTGGTGGCAGAGTCCATCAATTTGTTTTGCAAATAAATATTTCGATTTTAAAACAGTGCTACGATTTTCTAGCACTGTTTTTCGTTATTAACGTAATATCTTCAAATTTAAATAACAAGTTCATGGTCATCACACGGATTTTATAAATAAATCATCTAGTAGCGCTGTAGAAATAGGCTGTTAAATTGGTAAAATTATACACAAGATTCATATTGTGTGGGAAGATAAAGGAAACAACAACTATTTTTTGGACAGAATCGAGCTTGTTTTCAAGATCTGTCCAGTATTGAGAGCGGAAAATGGGGGGGACGTAGTGAATGAGAGGACTTCGTCTACCTTTTTGTGGAATAGTATTGTGCTAGCGTTAAAAGATGCAAACTACGTGTTTCTAGCTTTTACAAATTAGAAATTAATTTTCTGCATTTCTGTATACTTTTTTAGACGTTCCCCGTCTTATTGGTGGAAGGTGGTTACGATGACTGATCCGGATCTAAAAGAATTAAATGCTGAACTGAATTTTGTATATCGATATTTACGAAAATTGGGGATTAAACATGAGGATTCTCAGGATGCAGTGCAAGAAACGGCATATCGTTTTTTGCTGTACTATGATTCTATAAAAACATCAAAAATTAGGAGCTGGCTAGTTCGAGTTGCGTTAAATTTTTATTTTGACCAATATCGAAAGAATAAACGGATTCAATTTGATCTTCTGGACGACAAGATTACGTTGCTGTCAGAAGATTTGCCAGAAGATATTTTACTTTCAAAAGAAAATTGGTCGGATATTGAACGCGTGTTAAATGAGCTAAAGCCACAATACAAGGAATTAATAGTCTTTAAATATGTCTGGAACTTAAAATATGAAGAGATCTCTTCCATACTTGATATGAAGATAGGTACGGTAAAAACATCGTTATATCGAGCGCGCATCCAATTTGGAAAAATATACAGGAGGTTTTATGATGAGTGATAATAAATCAAACGATCATAGCGAGGAACTAGATTTTGTTACAAAACCAACCTTCCAACAATCCGTTAGAAAGGCAAAAAGAAGACAAACAATCAAATTTTTTATCATTGGTTCATTAAGTACGTTATTAATCTTGTATGCCCTTTATCTAGGTGCTTCGTATGCTCTTCAAAAAAGAATTATAAATGACAATGATGAACAAATTTTGAGTGAGATTAAAGGTGCGAATGTGTATAGAAGTGGAGATAAAAGTTTTACGTATGGTTTTCTGAATGCTACCTCTCAAGTATGGATCGAAAAAACAATCGGGGATCGGACGATTATTTGGAATACAATTAAAGAGCAAATTCCTGCCCTTGGATCGAAAAAGGTGATAGATAATCCTCGTTCTGTCGAATCGAGTGGCTTCAGTGATAAATTGAACAGATTTGTACACTACAATAGTTTTAATGGTGAAAGAGAAGTAGAATTTTACTACCCTCACGTAAAATACGACTACTTACCTAATGAATTAGAGATTGCCACAAATTTGGATGAAAACACCCTAGCAGAAGTTGCCCTCTCATTTGATAAACCATATACACTGAAGGAATTAGAAGAGTTGATGGGCTCAGAAGATGTGAACTGGCTTTGGGTAAATACAGAGGCTCAAGTTGAAAAGCAAGAGATGGACTGGTCTGATGCGAATGATACACAAAAAGAGCTAATCGAAACGACGGATCTTCGTAATAATATTTATGGCAATCGAACGCTGTCAGGAGCTTCAGCGAATGGGTTTCAAGTAAAGGATGAAGGATTTATTCAGCATGCGCAATACTTTTTATATGCGATTGAAGATTTAAGCAAAGAAGGAAAGTATCAATCAGAAGCACAAGAGATTGCGAATGGAATAAAGAAAAACTCCTTCCCAACAGTCGATGACATCCGAATTATAGGTGCAGTTGTGACGGGAACACCAGAAGAGTTGGAGCGGTTTACAGACCTAGGCATTATGAGAGCGTCAACGATTGGAGCAACAACTTCATTATATTAAGCTGTCTCACTCATATCCGAGATGATAACGATTATAAGGTAGGTGTGTTGAAATCAATAAATTGATTAAAACAGGGAAAATACTGGCAGTTATGGGTGTCGGGGTCACTGTACTTGGTATTGTTCTGATGATAAACGATACAGGTGGAACGATTACGAGTCTTGCTTTTCCTTTTATATTTTTAGGGATGTTGATACTCATGGTGTCAATCTTGTTTATAGGAGACCTGAATAACAAAACATTTCATATAAACAACTTTATCTTTTTGTTTATGTTATTTGCGTTTAACACAATCGCCTTATTTGGCGCTGGAATGAGTGAAGGTGGAATAGAGCCTTATTCGTGGTTTGCTACTGGGATGTCCTATGTATTTTGGGGTATATTTTATTTTCTCCAGTTTGCACGTCTCAACAAGATATGGCGAATGTCTTGGTTTTTCATCATGGTCCTCTTTTTATTCGTTTGGGAAACAGGTCTTGGAACGTTAATTGGTCTAATGTTTTTTAGCTAAACCAGCTAATAGTTTGTCAATATTTTTCAATAAAAAGTTTAAATTAGCCATGGTATACTAAAAATGTGCATGCCAAATAACCCTCCATTAATACCTTTTTGGAAGGTTTTGGTTTAGTTAGATAGATATAGTTTTTAAGCTATATCTTGGAAGGATGTTTTGTTTTTTAATAAGGCATAAATCCAATGTAAGAGCTTATTTACGCAAGCGATGACAGCTACTTTAAATGGTTTTCCTTCTTCTCGTTTTTTATCATAAAATTCTCGCATTCTTTTGTTTCGAGGGATGATCTCATCAGTCGTTTTCTTTTTACGACAATCTCGAATTGCACAACGAACTGCCATGAATAATGCGTGACGAAGCCTGCTAGATCCTCGTTTTGTAATCCGATTTCTAGTGGCAGAAAATTTACCAGATTCGAATACACTGGGATCAACTCCAGCGAAAGCTACTAGCTTTTTAGGATGATTAAATCGATCTATCTCTCCAATTTCTGAAATAATCGTGGCGGCGATTTTTTCTCCGATGCCAGGGATAGATTTGATAATATTATATTCTTCAATTTCTTTAGCGAGGGCATCTATCTCCGACTCTAACTTTGATAGGTGCTCTTTGTATTGAAGAATCATTTTTATATACATACCAAGGCTTAAAATATGGCTTCGATAGATTGTCTTTTCAAAGGGATTACGAGCCGCCGCAGCCTTAAGTTGACTAGCCTTTTCCTTTGCCCACCTGCTTGAGCGACTCTTACAAAAATCATTTATTTTATCTGTAATTAATTCTTCGCTAGTACCCAAAATATCCTCTGAAGAGGGGAACTCTAAAAGAGTTAAAAGTGACACCATCGAATATAAATCCCCAAAAACCCCTTTATATTCGGGAAATACTTGTTCAAGCACTGCCTGAAATTGTAGCTTGGTCTGTATCATAACGCCCGTAATATTTTCATGTTGTCTTGTGAGGTTCCGAAGGTTTAATAATTGGACTCCACGCTTTTTATACGGCTCTAACTCCTCCTTATAGAACAATTCACAAAGAAGATAAGCGTCAATGGCATCTGTTTTTACTTTTCTTAAACTGGATGCTCTTGCCTTATATGAAATCAATGGATTGATGATAATCAGTAAATACCCTCGCTCCTCCAAATATTGAACAACTGGAGTTTGATAATGCCCAGTAGCTTCTAAAATTACAGAAGGCTTCTTTCCAGACTCTCTTTTTATTTCCTCAAGAAACTCTACAAGTGAGTTAAGTCCTTCAAGAGTATGAGAAACTTTGAAACTCTTACGATATGGTTTGCCTTTATCTAAAAATGCTTGAACCTGACTTTCTCCTTTTGAAATATCCAGACCAACGACTGGATTCATACTATCTCTCCTCCTAAAATAAGTAGTTTGCCAGTAACCCCTAATCCTCCATGCAGTGTCACAGCTTCGCTTGTTATTCGAGATCAAAGTCCCAACCAGCCTCAATCATGTTTCTACAAGTAGGGGGTGAACGGTTTAGCTGACGGGGTCAAGCCCCACGGGCAGATACGTTCTACCCTGGCTACTGTTATAATAAAACCATATAAAAAATGGTCAACCAGAAATATTTAGCATTCTGGCTAACCTTATAATACGAACGGGTAGATTTAAATAGGGACCAAACGATTAATAACATTTGGGCATAAAACTTTATACGAACCCTCTATTTCTAACGGGAGTAGAGGGTTTTTTATATGGGTACCATTATGGTATCTATACAAACCCTTAGCAATTATCTTCTATCTATATAAATAACACTATATTATAGAGGGAAAATTTACTTGTGGATGTTTTTGATTGAAAGTGAATGATTTTGATTGATTTGTAATGACTGTTTCAATATAATAATGAGAGTACAATCCATTAAGGAAGTGACATGATGTTAACTCCAGAAAGACATCAGCTTATTTTAGCGTTACTTAGAGAAAATGGGGTTGTGAAACTCCAAGAACTAATTGAACGAACAAATTCGTCGGAATCAACGATTCGTCGTGATTTAGTACAACTTGAAAATGAAAACAAGTTAAAAAGGGTTCACGGTGGAGCGTCACTCATCCATGGTAGCCAATTGGAACCGAGTTATTTAGAAAAAACTGCAAAGAATATAGTAGAAAAACAATCAATAGCAAAATATGCTTCAGAGCTTATTCAAGATGGCGATTCGATTTATTTAGATGCGGGGACAACCACGCAGGAATTAATTCCGTATCTTGACCACGATGGACTTACTGTGGTGACAAATGGAGTAAACTTGATCGAACCTTTACTTGAAAAAGGGATAAAAACCTATCTCATAGGTGGTGTCTTGAAACCGAGTACAAAAGCATTAATCGGTTCTCGGGCATTATCAAGCTTGAACCTTTACCGATTTGATAAGTGCTTTTTAGGAGTGAATGGGATTGATTTGAAATATGGCTATACTACCCCTGATCCAGAAGAAGCACTAATCAAACAAACAGCGATGGGGCTAGCGAAGGAAACATATATTTTGGCTGATCACACGAAATTTAATGAGGTTTCTTTTTCAAAAATCTCTTCAATAACGGAAGCTATTTTAATTACAGATGATGGATTAACAAAGGATGAGCTTACATCCTATCAGGAACATATCAACATAAAGGTTGTGACAACATGATTTACACAGTTACATTAAATCCCTCGATTGATTATTTTATCGAGTTGGATGAATTTAAAGTCGGTGAACTGAATCGTATTAAAACCGATCGAAAAAGTCCAGGCGGAAAAGGAATCAATGTATCCACTGTTTTACAAAATGTTGGGGTAGAGAGTGTTGCTTTAGGGTTTGTTGGCGGATTTACTGGCAAATTTCTGATTGATACGCTAACCGAAAAGAATATTAAGACAGACTTTATCAAGGTTGAAGGTGACACGAGAATCAATGTAAAACTTCATTCAGATGTAGAGACAGAAATTAATGGGGCAGGGCCACAAATCACATCGACTGAACTTGAGCAGCTTCTAGATAAAATCAATCAACTGCAAAAAGGTGATGTGGTCGTGCTTGCGGGGAGTATACCGTCTTCGTTACCAGCTACACTCTATCAACAAATTGCTGAGAATTTAAAAGATAAGGAAGTTAGGGTAGTGGTGGATGCTACTAGAGATTTACTTGTCGAAGTACTTCCTTATAAACCGTTTTTAATTAAACCTAATCATCACGAATTAGGTGAGATTTTCGGTGTTGAAATAAAGGATGAAGAAGATGCGATTCCTTATGGGAAAAAGCTCATTGAAATGGGTGCACAGCATGTCATCGTTTCGATGGCGGAAAAAGGTAGTTTGTTATTTGTTAAAGACACCGTCTTTTTCGCCAACATTCCAGAAGGAAAACTCTTGAACTCAGTAGGTGCTGGGGACTCTGTTGTGGCAGGTTTTATCGCTTCCTATTCCAAAAATCAGGATGTGACGGAGGCATTCCGTTATGGAGCAACAGCTGGTAGTGCGACTGCCTATTCAGAAGGATTAGCGACCGAAGAAAAAATAAATGAATTGATTTCACAAGTACACGTGAAAGAACTATAGAAAGGAAAATAGCACATGAGAATTACAGATCTGTTAAAGAAAGATACGGTCATTATTGAACTTTCTTCTTCGTCTAAGCTTGAGGTTATTGATGAATTGGTCTCAAAACTTGATGAAGCTGGCCGTCTACAAGATAAAGAACAATTCAAGCAAGCGATTTTAACAAGGGAAGGTCAAAGCACGACAGGAATTGGTGAAGGAATCGCGATTCCGCACGCAAAGACGGTTGCGGTGAAGACACCAGCGATTGCTTTTGGACGCTCCACAAAAGGAATAGATTATGAAGCATTGGATGGACAACCAAGTCATTTATTTTTCATGATTGCAGCAAGTGAAGGTGCCAATAATGCACATTTAGAAACACTATCAAGATTATCCTCATTATTAATGGATGTTGGTTTCCGTGAAAAAATCATGCAGGTTCAAACACCAGATGAGCTAATTGATGTCATTAATGAAAAAGAAAATGAGTCTGAGGAACCTGAAGTTGCAGAAGTACCAGTTGAGAAGGAAGAAGGAAAGCAAAGAGTACTTGCTATAACGGCTTGTCCGACTGGAATTGCCCATACGTATATGGCGGCAGACTCTTTAAAAGCAAAAGCAAAAGAACTGAACATCGATTTAAAGGTTGAAACAAATGGTTCAACAGGTGTGAAAAATGCCCTTACGCAAGAGGACATTGATGAAGCTGTTGCGATTATCGTGGCTGCGGACAAGCAAGTCGATATGGCTCGCTTTAATGGTAAAAAAGTGATTCAGGTACCAGTTGCCCAAGGGATTCGCAAACCAGAGGAATTATTAACAAGAGCGGTGAACGCGGATGCTCCAATTTACCAGGCTGAACAAACGGAGAAGAAAAAAACAGATGGTGGAGAAAGAAGCGGCTTCTATAAGCATTTAATGAATGGTGTTTCCAATATGCTTCCATTCGTTGTAGGTGGCGGACTATTAATTGCCATTTCATTTATCTTTGGTATCAATGCTTCTGATCCGAATGATCCATCCTATAGTCCAATTGCAGCTGCATTGATGACGATTGGTAGTGCAAATGCATTTCAATTAATGGTTCCTGTGTTAGCAGGATTTATTGCCATGAGTATTGCGGACCGTCCTGGATTAGCACCAGGTATGATTGGTGGTCTAATGGCAACAACAGGTGGTGCAGGATTTTTAGGTGGATTAATTGCAGGTTTCCTTGCAGGATATGTCGTCTTATTCTTGAAGAAGTTCTTTTCAAAGCTGCCACAATCATTTGAAGGTCTTAAACCAGTATTGATTTATCCGTTCTTTGGAATCCTGATCACAGGCGTTATTATGTATGTCCTTGTGGGTCCATTAAAATTTGTGATGGACAGTTTAACTGGTTGGCTTGAAGGTCTAGGTACAGGGAACTTGGTTGTACTAGGATTAATCTTAGGTGGCATGATGTCAATCGATATGGGTGGCCCAATCAATAAGGCCGCATTTACATTTGGAATTGCAATGATTGATGCAGGAAATTACGCACCACATGCAGCCATCATGGCGGGTGGAATGACACCACCACTAGGACTAGCTTTAGCAACAACACTCTTTAAAAATAAGTTCACAAAACAAGAACGTGAAGCTGGAAAAACAGCGTATTTCATGGGTGCATCCTTTATTACCGAAGGTGCAATCCCATTTGCAGCTGCTGATCCAGGGCGTGTGATTCCAGCTGCTGTCATTGGTTCTGCAGTTACGGGCGCACTTACAATGTTATTTGGAATCGGCTTACCAGCACCACATGGAGGAATTTTCGTTATTCCTTTTGTGAATGGAAGCTGGGCGTTATATGTACTTGCCATCATCATCGGTACAATCGTAACGGCGCTTTTAGTTGGATTCTTGAAAAAGCCATTAAAATAAGAAAGAATTACCCCGTGCTATTTTAGTACGGGGTATTTTTTATGAAAGGGAATCGAGTTTCATCTCTATTTTTAATGATTGCATGTTCAATAAGATTTGTGGATTTATAAGAGAAATTAGTCTCCAAATCAATAAATTTAATTTACGTATTCAAGAAACGGGAACTTTTCTTAGATTAAAATCGTCATTCTTAGTATAAACTTATTCTTTTTGACCTTCATTTCAGAAAAATGCAGTGTTTCATTTATGTTCCGTTTGTAGGAGAACAAAAATTCGGGGGATTCGAATGCAGATTATTAGAAATATCTTGTTTACGTTCACATGCATAGTTTTAACAACAATTTTGTTACTTATAGTATTTTTATTTAGCGGGAAAATAGTAGGTAATATCATAGGGATTGTTGGTTTTGTAATGCTACTAACGTTAATTGTGTTTGCTGCAATTAGCTTAGGAAAAGGAAGTTTCTTTAAATTAAAGAATAGATTCAGTATATCGTTGGCTCTTATATATTTAATAGTAACTTCTTTAGTTTTATGTGTAATAAGTTTTTATAATTTTGCTCTCCATCGAAAATACGATGAGTTATCAGCAGGAGATAAATTTTATTTTATTCAAGGATTAACAGTAATTGGTGAGATTTCACATAAACGTGCAACAAACAACTTTCTTGTCCAAAACCATCAAAATATAAAGTTTATTTATCATCCAAGTACTAAACATCAAGTAGACCAACTGATTCATTCATTGGAAAAAATAAATAAATTGGAAGAGGATATATTTGGAGAAGGAATCTATGACGATAATCCTTTAGAGGTAATCTTATATTCTAAGAAACAATTTAATCTATTTTATCCTGACAACGTAGAAGGGACTTATGATTCAAACAATAAACGAATTGTAATTTATACAGAAAAAGATAATGAAGTGTCAACTATTGGATATTTTGCACATGAATATACACATTATCTTTTGGATATCTATTCTTCAAAAATAGAATTAAATTATGATGCCATACCTATTTGGTATAACGAAGGAATTAGCGAGTACATCCGTTGGCAAATGGTAGATTCTATTAAAAAACCAAATAAAATAGATACTGATTTGCCATTTACAAAACTAAGTACATTTAAAGAGTGGTCCTCAGCATTTGAAAAGACAGATGTCTATTATTTAGCAAGGAAAGCCATTCAATATATTGTTGGTGACCAAAATAATGTAAAGGTATTATCTGATATCCTTTTACATCAAAAGAATAGTGATTCATTCGAGGTTTCGTTTGAACAGATCACAGGAATAAAACTAAGTACACTTCATCAAACTATTTTTTCGTTTGATGAATATTTAAATGAAGCTTTACGAGTCGTACATGAAACTGATTTTGATACAGCCGAAAATATGTATACTGAAATTTTAAAGCGATTCCCTGACGAAAGTATCGCATGGCATCAATTTGCTCTTTTACTTGAAAAACAGAGTAGGTGGGATGAAGCAATAGAGGCAAGATACAATGTTATAAAGTTCTCCTCAGAAGATGCTCCTGGTTTTCAAAACTTATCTTATTTATTAACGGTAACGGATCCGAAAGCAGCGGTAGAAATGGCTGAAAAGTCATTAGAATTAACTAAGAAAGACCCTTATGGAAATGTGAGCTTCGTTCAAGAATGGGTAAACGAGATATCAACATATTCCGAAATGTTAAAGCAAGGAAACGATGTGGAGGCATACCGATCAATTTTTCAAAGTAAGCAGTTATCTATTCAGGCACCCATAATGGAGGAATTAAAAAAACAAGCAAAAGAAAAGTTTCCTGAAGAATTCTAAAAATAACTTATGTATCTAATTCACATTCTAATTTGTGTAATATACTTAAATGTACTCGGTTACTTAGCTTATTTTATAGTAGGTTTGATGATTCTTATTAAAAATGTCGCAACAAGGGGAATAAGATGAAAAGGACTTAGATTGTTTTTTACCTATAGAATGCGGATGGCTGGAGAAGTGATTAAAAAAAGCGACTAGATAGTAAAATTATCTATGGAGGATACATATGTCATTTGAAAAATGCCAGGGAATCCATTCATTGATGTCAGGATTTGATAGACCGTGGTTTTTTGCGG
Source organism: Bacillus nitroreducens (assembly GCF_964021195.1). Classification (NCBI taxonomy): domain Bacteria; kingdom Bacillati; phylum Bacillota; class Bacilli; order Caryophanales; family Bacillaceae; genus Bacillus; species Bacillus nitroreducens. Next base: position 3,094,553 of record NZ_CAXHYI020000003.1, read on the forward strand.
GCGGCTGGGCAATTGACCTTTTTATTGGGAAAGAAACAAGAGAACATACAGATATAGAGTTTGCTATTTTTCGAAAAGACCAACTCTATTTGAAGGATTATCTCAAAGAATGGGAGTTTAAGAAAGTCATGAACGGTAAGTTCCATGCTTGGGAAAATGAGTTTTTAGAGTTACCTATTCACGAAATACACGCTTCGAATAAGTATAGTGATGATAAAATAGAGATTCTTCTCAATGAATCAAATGAAAATAATTGGATATTTAGAAGAGATGAAAGGATATCATATCCACTCGATTCCATTTGGAGTATCACTGAAACAGGAATACCTTACCTAAATCCAGAAATTGTACTCTTATATAAGGCGAAAAACACAAGAGAAAAAGACCATCGAGACTTTCTAAATATAAAAGATAATCTTGATAATAAAAAGAAAAAATGGCTTAAAAATGCTTTGGAAATTCACGAACCACAACATAAGTGGCTTCAATACTTGAACTGAATTATGTGTAACTACGTGTGCGTGGATCTTGATTAAATTCTTTAGTGAACATACTGTGGAGAAAAGGAAAAAAGCAGATTTTGTCAACTAAGGAAGTGGTGAGAATAAAAAATACATTTTATTATACATATCCAATACTGGGCTTTTTGAGACAACGAACGACCTCAGATAATGGTCAGACTATCTTAACCGTCAAGCCAAAATTAAAGCTCAATCCAATTTTTGAATTTTACGAGGGGGCAGAATTACGTTATACAGCGATCTTGAAAAAATCAAATCTTACTAGGTTTACATTTGAAATTGCAGATGTAGATGAAAATCTTGTAGTAACTATTAATGAACCACCTATTTATAAAAAAAAGCACAATCTTTAGAGAATATACGATTCGTATGGATGATGAAAATTATTATGTCCAATTTAAAATTGCGAATAAATCTTTTGAAGTGTTTGATTCTCAGCGTAATGTTATTGTAGAAGGAAAGCTGATATCATCATTGCTAAAAAATATAGTAAACTTAAAGAAATACAAAGTTGATGTCTTTGAAAATAAAGTTTCTGACAAACTATGGATGGCAATTGTGACTGGAATTTCTATTCTTGAATAATTCGTGATGGACATTTAACACGATCGGTATCGAGAAATTAGCATAAGAAATTAGACTTACCTTTATACCATTTTGATCAATTAAAGGAGAAATTATGAAACTAAAGGGAACTATAGCGTTAGTCACGGGTGCAAGTCATGAAAAAGGAATTGGTACGGCTATTTGTCGTCAATTAGCAAACGATGGAGCAGATATCTTTTTTACACATTGGGATTCAAATGAAAAATGGGCAGCTCATTTCAAAGATGAACTAATACGAGAAAACAGAGTTAGATGTGGCAACTTAGAAATAGACTTGTCCGAGTCAAATTCCCCATATAAACTGCTTGATACGGTTACTGACCAATTGGGAATGCCAACGATATTAGTAAATAATGCCGCTCATTCCACAAGAGATGGTTTTATGAAATTGGACGCAAAAACACTTGATGATCATTACGCAGTAAATATGAGAGCAACGTTTCTATTGAGTGTAGAATTTGCTCGTCGTTTAAAGTTTCAAAATAAATCCAACGGTAGAATTATCAATATGACATCTGGACAAGCACTTGGACCGATGAGGGGTGAATTAGCTTATGTGGCAACGAAGGGGGCTGTATCTGCTTTCACACTTTCATTATCAGCGGAATTAGCTCCATTCGGTATAACTGTAAACGCAATTAATCCAGGTCCTACGGATACTGGCTGGATGACAGATGAGATAAAAAGTCATATGAAAGGTAAATTCTTGTCGGGAGAATAGGATTGCCTGAAGATGCAGCACGGTTAGTATCATTCCTTTCCAGTGATGAGGCACAATAGATTACAGGCCAAATCATTCACTCAGAAGGTGGTTATTTACGAGCTTAGTGTAGCCATTCAAAAAAAGGAGGGAAGTGTATGAAAAAATTCCTTGCGGTTCTTTCGGTTACTTGTATCTTGTTTACATTTTTAATGCTTATGCATCTCTCTCAAGGTTGGGAAATTGCGTTTTTTGATTATTTATTTGGAATAAGTTTATTTACACCGATCTTTATAAATGGACTGGGAGTCATATGTGCTATTTTTAGTGCAAAAGGATCGACACGAAACATTTTAGTCCTAGTCAATTCATTATTGATTATTATCTTTGGAGTTCTTTCGTTCGTCGCTATATTCGGATTTCAAGAACCTTAATTAGCTAGTGGATTAACGGATGTGTTGATTCAAGAATGATTGTAGTAGTTATAATACAATGAATCAGTTTAGTACGAGAAGAAAAAGTTTAGCCTATTTAATAGGAAAGATATAATGTGATTTGAATTTTGTATTAAATTGTGAGTAGGTATGGGTTCTAATGTTTTGCACCTGAAAAAACTCATAATTTTGAGTATAAGGTATTTTGAACTCAATTTATTTGGAGGGGATTGGGTGAGAAACACACTAAAAATTTGTGCGGGGTATATTATTGGAGTTATTATAGCAATATTTGCTATGAGTTTATGGAGAAATCAAGAAGTAGATTGGCAACTTATGATTAGTTTAATTATTGGAGGTTTATTAGGGATTCTTATTATCTCAGGAATCAGAATGTATATGAGAACAACGAAGGATAAAATCAATGAAGAGTAGTTGCTTTAATATAAGTAAGGGTGTTTTAATCAAGAAAAGAAAAGATTAAAGCACCTTTTTATTTAAGTTATATAGGCTGGAATTCATTCTATGTGACATAACATCTCCTTTACGTATTTGATTTGTAGACTTTTAGTACCATTCTAAAAAACTGGGAGTTTACCTAAAATGTAAAGTGAATAAATAGATCGAAATTTCGCAACCTTTTTGGGTACAAACGTCTAAACATAGAATGAATTTTCAATAGGAGGAAGGAAAAGGACATTGTCTGATTACAGAGAGAATGAAATCGAGGAATGGTACACTCAATATCACTAAACTATCTTAAATTGTTTTTTAAACAAACATGCAGTGTAAAATTGAGGGGGCAGTTAATTGAGTAAGGGTGGATTTATTTCATTATTTATTTTACTAGTTATTTTTGCTGTATTCATTTTTGTGAATAAATCTTACTATCCTCCACTTCCAATAGAGAATGTAACAGCAAAAGAAGTTATAGAAAAGATGAAAGAAACAGATCGCAAGGTAGTAGAAATTACAGTAGAAGATGATGCGATTTGGTATATCACAAGAACTGAAAACGAGGGCATTTCAATAGCAGATGAAAACATTAAACAAATGATTGGCAGAGAGGGGTGGAATTTTAAAGAAAAAGATGGTGCGGGTCTATTTTTTGATAAAGATGGAGAACGTTTAATTGCTACTACACAAATGTGGAGTAAATATTACGTGCTTGTCAAAGTTCAAAGCAAGTTCAAAAATGTATAGAATTCTATAAAACAAACGAGGTTCATACAAATTATGTAATCGTTTGCTTATTTGTGGTACCCTTGTTAAAGTAGGTTCATGTTTTGTGGAACATATTGTAGTACGGATAGGGCAGGATTGAATAAAGATGATTAGTAAGAGAGTCATTCAGATAAAAAAGGAGGGAGTAAACGTGGACGTGTTACTTTGGATAACGATTGGTTTCATAATCTCTGGATTTGTTGTTCTCATTTCGATGAAAAAAGGGATGGAACGTAAGCTCGCATTTATAACAGCAAATATGGAAGGCGTAGAAAGTTCAAAACAAGCAAAATCCATCATCTGGTGGATCGTGAGTACCACAGCCTGGGCAATAGTGAGTATCTTTCTAATTGTTTGGTGGTTTCATAGTCACTTTGGATAACTGGTGGTTTCAAACTATGTAAAGAAAAACAGCTAGATATACCACCATTCATCCATCCAGTACAACTAGCGGAAATTACAATGAATATTTCATCTATAAGTTAACCATAAATAAAAAGAAAGTTGGAGTGTGGCAGGTACGTTCTGCACAACACTCCAACTTTTTATTATCTTATTGATACTTCTTGATTAATTAAACGAATCCTTGTAGGAATTCCGCTGTTCTCATTTAGCTTATGAAAAAAGCTAGTTAATGATTGACAAAGGACTCTTTATGTAATATTATTATCTTGAAGTCGAGATAATTAGTTTTAAGATTTTGGGGGAGGTGTAACTGTGGCAAATAAATGCACAAATCAACCATTCTTGGTTTTAATGCAAACATCAAGAGAGCTCCAAGAGAGAATTAAAGACGATATGATGAAAAATAACTTAAGCATCACTGAGTTTTCTGTACTTGAGGTACTTTTTCATAAAGGCAAGCAAACGATCCAACAAATTGGTAAGAGTATTTTGATAACAAGTGGTTCAATGACTTATGTAATAGATAGGTTAGAACAAAAAGGATTTTTAAAGCGAAGTGCATGTCCAGATGACCGACGTGCGATACATGTCACGTTGACGGATGATGGATTCGAACTAATGAGTAAAATAATGCCTGAACATGAGGATTATGTAGATGGGGTTTTTGATGCACTATCCTCTGATGAGGTAGATACTCTGGTAGATTTATTAAAAAGAGTAAAAGTAAAAGTAAGATCATAGGTCAATGAAGTTATGATATTTTTTTAGGTATATATCTTGAAATAAAGATACTTTAATTGGAGATTAAAGAAAAAATAGAATGGTTTTTTATGATTCGTAAATCCTGATAGTAAATGAATCGAAAAACGAAAGTGGGAGTGGTTTAAAAATGAGTAAAAGAACAATGGGGATTCACCACATTACGGCAATAGTAGGTCATCCACAATAGAATGTAGATTTCTATGCAGGAGTTTTAGGGTTACGTTTAGTAAAGAAAACCGTAAATTTCGATGATCCTGGAACATATCATCTTTATTTTGGAGATCAAGGTGGAAAGCCAGGGACAATCATTACATTTTTCCCTTGGGCCGGTGCTTATCAAGGAACTATTGGGGATGGTCAAGTAGGTGTTACTTCTTATGCTGTTCCAACTGGAGCATTGGATTTCTGGGAAGCAAGATTAGAAAAGTTTGATATTCCTTACACTAAAATCACACGATTTGGTGAAACATATTTAGAATTTGATGATCCCCATGGACTTCACCTAGAAATTGTTGAGAGAGAAGAAGGTGAAATCAATAATTGGACGTTTGGAGAGATCACACCTGAAGTTGCGATAAAAGGTTTTGGCGGCGCAACATTGTTTTCTGCAAAGCCTGACCAAACAGCAGAAACTCTCGAAAATATAATGGGCCTTGAAAAAGTAGCTGAAGAAGGAGATTTTGTACGTTATCGTTCTTCTGCTGATATCGGAAATATCATTGATCTAAAAGTTGTGTCAACTGGTAGAGGACGAATGGGTGTTGGAACAGTTCACCACATCGCATGGAGAGCTAGTGATGACAAAGACCAATTAGAATGGCAAAAATATGTTGCCCAAAATGGATATGGGGTAACTCCAGTACAAGACAGAAATTATTTCAATGCCATCTATTTTAGAGAACATGGAGAAATCTTATTTGAAATCGCAACAGATCCTCCTGGATTCGCACATGATGAATCACATGAGACAATGGGACAACAATTAATGCTACCAGCACAATATGAGCAATATAGAGAGCAGCTCGAACGTAGCTTAATTCCGATTAAGGTGAGAAATCTAGATTAATTTGAAAAGGAATGAATGTAATGCTTTCAATTGATCCTAATTCCCTATCAGAAAGAGAAAATTATAAGTTTCTAATTGGTAGTATTATCCCGAGACCTATTGCATTCGTTACAACTCTTTCTGAAGAGGGAGTCTTAAATGGAGCACCTTTTAGTTATTTTAATATTGTCTCCTCAAATCCACCGATGATTTCTTTATCCATTCAACGGACAGGAGGCAAACAAAAAGATACAGCTCGTAATATTTTGATGAACAACGAATTTGTCGTCCATATTGTGGATGAACAAAATGTAGAGAAGATAAATATGACGGCTGCGACTTTACCTCAAAATCGAAGCGAGATCGAATTAGCGGGGTTAACCTCGGTGGAAAGTGCTCGAATCTCGGTTCCTGGAGTGAAAGAATCAAAGGTTCGATTTGAGTGTGTACTGGAACAATCTCTTGAATTCGGCGAGGGTGAATCTCCAGGTTGTGATTTTATCATAGGGAGAGTTGTTCAGTATCATATTGAAGATGAAATCTATGCAAAAGGGAGAATCGATCCTCGAGGATTAGCTGCCGTGAGCCGATTGGCTGGTGCCAACTATGCAAAAATCGGAGATCTCTTTGAAATCGAACGACCTAAGTAACAGATATTTGGATAAATGGGAGGGGACCTGTTCCCCTAACCTAGGGAGGGAATGAGATGCTCAGAACATTAGGCATTCATCATATAACAGCAATGGTTAACGATGCACAAAGAAATATTGATTTTTATGCAGGTGTACTAGGGCTTAGGCTTGTCAAAAAAACAATTAACTTTGATCGCCCAGAAGTTTATCACCTCTATTTTGGAAATGAAACCGGTGATCCAGGAACTGTTATTACCTTTTTTCCATGGCCCAAACAGCTAAAAGGACGAATTGGTATGGGGCAAGTTGGGGTGACAAGCTACTCCATCCCGCCTGGTTCATTGGCGTTTTGGGAGGAACGTTTACGTAAATACGGTGTTAACGTCACATCTTCCGTGCGATTTGGAGAAAGATATCTAGCATTTCAGGATCCAGACGGTCTCGAACTTGAACTAATCGAAAGAAGTGAAGGCCCAATCAATCCTTGGAGTTTTGGTGGCATAAAAGCAGAGAATGCTATTAAAGGTTTTTCTGGAGCTACGCTCATTTCCGCACAACCAAATAAGACCGCTGAGGTACTTGAGAATGTATTGGGGCTTACCTTGATTGGTAACGAAGATGGTTATCTTCGATTTAAAGCTGATGCATCTCACGGAAATATCATAGATATCAAATTAACACCATCGGTAAGGGGCCTTATGGGAGCAGGAACTGTTCACCATATCGCATGGAGAGCAAAGGATGAAGAAGAACTACTCAGATGGAGAAATCTACTTCAAGAAAAAGGGTATCACCCAACAGAGATACGCGATCGAAACTACTTTAAGGCTTTGTATTTTCATGAAGAGGGCGGAATCTTGTTCGAAATCGCGACAGACCCATCAGGATTTTCGGTAGATGAGCCAACGAGTGAGCTAGGTCAGAAGCTCATGCTTCCTACATGGTTAGAGTCAAAACGACAAGAATTAGAAGAAAGCTTACCTTCTATTGAGGTTCGCGAATTGGAAGGAGATAAAGAATGAAACACATATTTAATAAAGGGACAAATCCAGAAAAACCTACATTATTAATGCTTCACGGTACAGGAGGAAATGAATTAGATTTATTACCTCTTGCAGGAAGAATTGATGATGAGACCTCTGTATTAAGTGTTCGAGGAAATGTTTTAGAAAATGGCATGCCACGTTTCTTCAGAAGATTGGCTGAAGGAGTGTTTGATATAGAAGACCTTATATTCAGGACAAAAGAGCTAAATCAATTTTTGGATGAAGCAGCTGACAAGTATGAATTTGATCGCGATAATATCATTGCGATTGGATATTCGAATGGAGCAAATATAGCTGCTAGTCTTTTATTTCACTATCAAGATGCATTAAAAGGGGCAATTCTTCATCATCCTATGGTTCCACGCAAAGGAATGGATCTTCCTGATTTAACAGGGAAGTCCGTATTTATTGCTGCTGGAACGAATGATCCAATTTGCTCTCCTACAGAATCTACCGAGCTACAATCTTTATTAGAAAAGGCAAATGCTGATGTAGAAATTCATTGGGAAAACAGAGGTCATCAGTTGACTTTGACAGAAGTAGAAGCTGCTGCACAATGGTATAAAAAACTTATAATCTAAAAAGAAAATATGGAGGAAGAAATAATGGTACAAAAACAAGAAATTGGAGCACTTATTTTACGAGTTACATTGGGAATGCTATTTTTTATACATGGATTAGTGAAGTTCCAAGGAGGAATTGAGAATACTGTCGGCTGGTTTGAGAGTATTAATATACCTGGATTCATGGCATATGTGGTAGCTTTACTCGAACTAGTTGGAGGTATAGCGCTAATTATTGGATTTGCTACTAGACTTGTATCCATTTTATTTGCAGTATTAATGGTTGGTGCAACCATTACGGCTAAACTTCCCGTTGGCTTACTAGGGAATGGCCAAATGGCAGGATATGAATTAGATTTAGCTTTTTTAGCAATGGCTGTCTATCTTGCGATTAATGGTAGCAAATTATTATCACTAAATCGTGTACTATTTAATCAAGATTCAAATGAACTAAAAAGAGCTGCCTAACGAGGAATGTAAATCTTAGTTGGTGGAATAATAGGAGGTGTACTAAATGGGGTTTTTAGCAAAATTATTTGGTAAATCAACAAAAAAGGAGATAGAAACTATGTCAAATGTTAAATTAGCAGTTATTTTTTACAGTATGGGTGGAACAAACTATCAATTAGCAAAATGGGCTGAAGAAGGCGCAAAAGAAGCTGGAGCCGAAGTCAAAGTTTTAAAAGTTCAAGAATTAGCTCCTGATTCTGTAATCGAGGGAAATGAAGTGTGGAAAGGAACAGTAGAAGCAACCAAAGACGTTCCAGTGGCCACTTCAGAAGATGTAGAATGGGCAGATGCCATTATCTTCAGTGTACCAACACGATTTGGTAACATGCCATCTCAAATGAAGCAATTCCTTGATACACAAGGTGGACTATGGGCTACTGGAAAAACGGTTAATAAAGTTGTAAGTGCAATGACCTCTGCACAAAATCCACATGGTGGACAAGAAGCAACACTTCTTTCGTTATATACAAGCATGATGCACTGGGGAGCAATCATTGCAACACCAGGATATACTGATCCAGTGATATTTGGAGCAGGCGGAAATCCGTACGGAACAAGTGTTACTGTCAATCAAGATGGAAAAATGGTTGAAGATGTACAAGCAGCTGTAAAACACCAAGCAAAACGTACAGTTAATGTAGCCGAATGGGTTAAAAAAGGAAATCAATAATGTATACAAGGGAAACAGCGGGACGGTTCTGCTGTTTCCCTAATTAATGGAAAAAACTAAAAAAACACTGGGACGGTTCGAGACCACTGAAAAAGTCATAAAATTTTTAGTTAAATCAGCTTTTTATAAAAAGTTGAAAGTCATTCGGTTTTCCAAACATGAAAAACCCCCTAAATGGTATAATGGATGTTGACTAGACACCAAACCATAGGGGGTTTTTCATATGCTTCGACTAGTGCCAAAGCAATATAGCTTTCATTCTGTATTATACGATAAAATTCCGGAAAATCATATCCTTAAAAGGATAGTTAGTATAATAGATTTTAGTTTTATTAATGAAATACTTAAGGAATATTATTGCGAAACTTTTGGAAGACCGGCAAAAGAACCTGAGTTAATGTGTAAACTCCTTTTCCTTCAGGAAATGTATAACCTCTCTGACGAGAGGTTGATTGATGAAGCTAGCTATAATCTAGCTTATTTGTATTTTCTTGGTCTTGACCCCGAAGATACACTTCCCGATAAAAGTCTACTATCAAAGTTTAGAACAAAACGGTTTCCAGATGATAAACCTTTGGATAAGATTTTGACACACATTGTTGAACAATGTGTGGACAAAGGGCTTATTAAAGGAAACAGTGTCAGTATTGACGCAACACACATTGAAGCAAATACTATTAAGAAAACACCTGAAAGACTGATGAAACATTTAGCACGAAAAGTCCTTAAAGCACTAGAAGAAGAAACTGGCCAGGTACCTGTTGACTTGCCTGCAGAACCAGAATATATGGAAATTGAGGATCATAAAGAAGCGAAGGCTGTTATGAAAGAGTACGTTGATAGGGTGATTGAATGTGTAGAAAAGCAGGTAACTCCTACAGAATCAAATACCAATGAAATGATCAAAAAGACAAAAGAGATTATTAACGATCCAAAATTTATGCAGCAAAAAGGTGTTCGCTCCGTTATAGATGAAGATGCTCGGGTTGGACGCAAAAGTAAGTCCCAAGATTTTTTTGGCTATAAAACCGAATTTGTTATGACAACAGACGAACGAATTATCACTTCTGTTCGTACAGCCAGCGGATCTTATATGGATGGCAATTTTACAAATGAAATGTTGAATGACACTTTATCTTCTGGTATTAAGGTAAAAGAAGTTTACGCAGATAAAGCATATTTTAGAAAATCAATTTTGGATGAAATTAAAGTCTTTGAAGCAAAGGCTTATATTCCTGTGAGTTCCGTTGTATATAGAATAGATGAAAGTGAATTTACATATAACAAAGACTCTGATGAGTGGCAGTGTAGCCAAGGAAATACAACCATTCAGAAGAAACATTTTAACACTAAAAATAAAGACGGTGATAGAACAGGGTATAAATATTATTTCGATATTAAGCAATGTAAGACCTGTCCTTTACATGACCAATGCGCAAAAAAATCAGCAAGAAGAATCCTTGTCGTCGGAAAAAACACCACAGAGTTTTATGAAATATCACAATTTCAGAAGTCAGAGGAGTTTAAAGAAAAATATAAGAAGAGGGCTTCTATCGAAGGTAAGAATGCAGAGCTCAAACGTTTTCACGGCCTCTCCCGAGCCAGGGGGTATGGTCTATTAAGTGTGTCTAAACAATCTAAATTGGCAGCCATAGCAGTTAACTTGAAGCGGATAGCAGCTATTGCATCCGCTTCATCAGTTAAATAAAGGGGGAATGGAACACCCACCCCCTCATAATAATAAGTTTCAATAAAAATAATCCCATTTTTGGTAGTCAATTTTAAAATTTCGAAGAAATGGGAGTGGGAGTGAAAAAAACCTCTACTTTTTCACTGGTCTCGGACGGTTCAAGTGTTATAGATAGAAGTTATTGTTTTGTCTCTTATTTACGGTCTTATAAAAAGGAAAAAAATAGGCGAACAAGAGAACCGTCCCCTTGTTTCACCGTCGCATCAGTTTGTCATTAAGATTTTTTAGCTGCTTCATTAGTTGTTCGTATTCTGTTAATTCAATATTACAGGCAGTTATTTCGCTCGCGATTGATTGTTTGATCGCCAGTTTTTCTTCTAATGCTTTTGGCTGAAGAAAGACGCAGACTTTCCGTTCATCATGTGGGGGACGTTCTTTTTTCACCCAGCCATTGGCTTCCATTCTTTTTATCATAGGGGTTAACGTGCCTGTGCCCAAGTTTACTCGTTCACCTAGTTCTTTGAGAGTGATTCCGTCTTTCTCCCATAGGACTAATAAGACTAAATATTGTGGATAGGTAATACCAAAGGGATGAAGTACTTTTGTATATAATTTAATAAACTGGCTATTCGTCTCATATATCGCAAAACAAAGCTGATTCTCTAATGTTAAAAAATCCTCCACATCATTCATCCCCTTAATACAATTATGCTAATAGTTTCAATAGAGCTTTTTCTATTTTACTTGGTTTTGTTGTCGGTGCATAGCGTTCCACTACCTGTCCTTCACGATTGACTAGGAATTTTGTAAAATTCCACTTGATGTCACTTGATAGAAGACCACCTTTTTCAGATTTTAGGAATGTGAACAAGGGATCTTCATTTTCCCCGTTTACATCAATTTTCCCAAACATTGGAAATGTTACACCGTAATTTAACTGACAGAATTCAGTTGTTTCCTCAATATTATCAAATTCCTGGTTGTTAAATTGACCACAAGGAAATCCTAAAATCTCTAAACCATTATGTTTATACTTATCATAAATTTCTTGAAGCTCCTTAAATTGATCGGATAACCCACATTTACTAGCTGTATTCACAATGAGAATTACTTTACCTTCATACTCTTTCAAAGATTGCTCAGTTCCATTTGTCTTCTTAACACTATAATCATAAACAGTCGTCATACTGAATTCCTCCTCAAACTCATTTAAATCGTGTACGATTAAATCATACACGATTTAAAATTAAAAATCAAATGAAACAGCGGGACGGTTCTACTGTTTCCCTAATAATTGGAAGGAGATGTTGATGGACTAAGTTTTCTCCAGTGCATCTATATCGTTTCTTAAACTAGGGCGTCTGACTGATAAAATTATAATTTGGTAAAAAATAGGTGAACAAGAGAACCGTCCCCTTGTTTCACTAAGGATAATAATTGGGAAATTTTGAAACTTATTGGGTATAGGTACGTAATGAATATTAATATGATTGTAATAGGAAAGGAGCATTCTGATGGATTCGTCAAAATTTAGAATTAGTCGGTTATTTTTATACTTTGTTCTTGTATCACTGTTTCTCTTTGTGTCGGGAAATGTTGGCCGATATTTAATTGAATTTCAAGGTTTAAGTCGACAAATAGGCATGCTTTTACAAGGGGTGATTTTTACTGGGTTAACTCTTACTGTTCTTTATTTGCTTAAAAGGAAAAATCCAGATGTGTTAAAAAAAATTGGTCTAAGAGGTGTGCATTCACCATCTAAGTTGATAATCGGAATGGCATTGCCTTTCATTTTACTAATATCAGGGATTTCAACAGCCTATTTAATGGGCGGTATTGAAAATCTAAGATTGAACATATCAGCAAGTGTGATTAGTGCCATATTTATTAATACGGTTACAGCATTTATGTATGAAGCATTTCCAGAAGAGGTTTTTATACGTGGACTCATCTTTGAAGAGTTGCAAAAGAAATTCCGCTTCATCATCTCTTTGGTTTTACAACCCTTTATTTTTATTTGTGTGCCTACTGTAGTAATTGCATTTGAATCCATAGTCTTTGATACGCCACTTGCATTGACAATTGGTTATTTTATATTGCTCTACACTTTTGGAATTGCACTACAACTATATAGAAAGTACACAGGGACATTATGGATGGGTATTATCTTCCATGTTGTTTATCTTGAAGTAACTAGATATATTTCAATGGGTGGCCAATATAACCCAGATGTCGCTCTTTTAGAGTTTGACGAAGTAATTGGAGGATTCATGAGTCTTTATTTGTCCTTTCTGTTTATCTTGGTACTTAGTGTGGTGGTACTGTCAGTTTTATTATTAATTGATAAACGAAAAAGTAAGGTATCAAAACTTAACAGCCATGTTGAGTTGTAAATTTGCCTTTCATCAAGATGCTCTTTTTTGTTGAATTGTAAACGGACTAAGTAGAAATAAGACATTTGATCGGAACACAAATTAGGTGGATACTTTGGAGAGGAAGATAATTTTATCAAACGGGAAAACAGTTGAGGTTAATTGTTTGAGTTGTGCAATTACAAGCGGTCTAGTTCAACCAGACGGTGGGGTTGTATTTGAAACAGAGTATTTTCACGCACATCAAGATGTTGCGTATCCAGTAAAGGGACTCGTCATTTTCATACTTGGATGGTTCCACGGTATGATTGGATGTATGAATTTGGTCGCTCAGTTGAATCAGTTAGACCTGTCCTTCTTCACGCTCGTAACAAAATGAATACTAAAGAAAATATACAAGAAGTATTAAATGCGATAGAATCTTTAGCCAAAGAATTAAAGAAATGATTTCGTTCTTTAATAATGGGTGCGATGCTTCAAGAAGGAAGGTCGCTTTTTTCTTATTTAAAATAGAGGACCCATATTTAATCTCGTAAGTCTGAATGGAGGGGAAAATGAATCATTACGGTAAAGAAGTAACGACAAATTTTGAGAAATTATCCAATTTTAGAGATATAGGTGGTTTGAAGACGACCAGGGGAAACTTTATGAAATCAGGAGTTCTTTTTCGTTCGGATGAGCTATCGAGGGCTACGAATCATGATATAGATTTATTACAAAAGTATAATATAAAAGTTATTTGTGATCTCCGTACACCAAGAGAATGCAACAAAAAACCATCACCAGTTTTATTATCACAGGGAATTAAGATGATAAATATACCTCTTCATGATCAGGAAACTCATGATATAAGTAGGAAACAACTCGTTAATTATATATTTTCAAAATCAGGTGGAGAGGAATTCGAAAAGTTTAGTAAAAACTACTATCATCATATTGCGTTTGACCGAACCACTCAAATTAAGGAAATTGTCACTATATTATCTCATGAATGCAATTACCCAACCTTGATTCACTGTACAGCGGGGAAAGATCGAACAGGTTATATAGCTGCTTTAATTCAACTACTAGTGGGCATCCCATATGAAACTGTCGCACAGGAATACCTCATGACGAACCATTTTTACGAAACTCGAATGGAAAAGGTTATAAAGGTTATGAAATGGATAACACTTTTTCAGATTTCACCAGAGCGAGTAAAGTATATTTTTATGGCTCAACGAGCAGTTCTCGAGGAAGTACATGATACCATCATTAGAAAATATGGTTCAATCGAAGATTATCTTTGCGAAGCATGCGAGGTAGAAAGAAACATCATTTTGAAACTAAAAAATTTATTGTTGGAGTAGAAGCTTGTGCGAAAATTGTCTATGCTTAGTTCAACTAACAGTTGTGTTGATCAAATATTGATTAGGGTGATAATCTAGTTGCAGATAAATGATTGGAGATAGATGAAGCCAGATTTATAGATTCATATGCATAAAAATTATGTAACAAAAAGTGCAAGATTTGAAGTATAGAGCTGTCATGAATACAGTTTGTTTGTTGTATGAACGTTGCAGGATTAATAATCGAAGGGGTTATAATATGAGCATAAGAAGTAACAAGAAATCGGAAGTAAATAAATTAGTAAAAATTTGGTACGAAGGGTCCTTATTAGCACATGACTTTATAGACAAAAATTATTGGAAAACACAACAAAAGGATATGGAAGAAAAATATCTTCCAATGTCAGAAACCTATGTTATAACTAATGAAACAGGAGTAGTGGGGTTTGTATCAATGGTAGACGATTACTTGGCTGCACTGTTCATAGATGTGAAATATCAGGGCGAAGGGTATGGAAAAAAATTATTAAACTTCATTAAAGAACGAAGGGAAAGTATACAATTGAAAGTGTATAAGAAAAATAGAAACGCTGTTCAATTCTACGAAAGGAATGGTTTTGTAATAAAAGAAGAATTAATAGATGAACAGACCGCTGAAGAAGAATTTTTAATGGGATGGGAAAGACGTTAAGTTTTTCAACTATCAGGTTATTTGGACCTCGATAATGCCATTATGCATTTTTATGGAGGAAGATATCTAATTGCACACGCAAATAACTGCACTAGCCATGTGTCCATTGCATTTGAATTCCAACAAGTAAAAGCAACCGTCATTCTTGTAAAAGAAGGAGTATGTTTAAATGAAATATGACTTTATTATTATAGGTGGAGGAATTGCAGGATTAACAACAGCCATTGCTCTCCAAAAGGAAGGGTATCAAGTCAAAGTTCTTGAACGAATGAAACAGATAAAAGAGCTGGGTGCAGGATTGGGATTAGGTGCAAATGCCTGGAAAGGACTATCACAAATTGGTCTTACAAATGAATTGGTAAATCACTGTCATTTATTAGAAAGTACGAAATTCCTTGATCATAAAGGTCGTTTATTAAGTGAACTAAATATTGCACATCTTAACGAGAAGTACGGTGCGGCTTATTTTACAATCCATCGCGCAGATTTGCAATCCGTTCTCATCAAACAACTCGAAGAGGGTACACTTGAATTGAATCAACATGTGACGAATTTTACACAGAATGAGAGTGGAGTTACCGTATATTTGAAGGATGGACGTACGATCGAAGGAAATGCATTAATAGCCGCTGATGGAATTCATTCCAACATTCGAAAAAACATACAACCTGAGATTCAGCCACGTTACGCAGGATATACGTGTTGGCGAGGGGTCATTCACGTACCAAAAGACACGTATTCGACAGGAGACTTTACTGAAACATGGGGAACGAAAGGGCGCTTTGGGATCGTGCCACTTACCAAAAATCGAATTTACTGGTTTGCCTGTGTGAATGCTCCTTATCGTAGTAAAGCCATGTTAGCAATGAAAACGAATGATTTATCCCAGCATTTTCAAGATTATCATTCTCCTATACCCGAGTTGATAAAAATGACAAAAGACGAAGAGCTTATTTGGAATGACATCATTGATCTAAAGCCCTTGAATCGTTTCGCATATAATAGAGTACTCCTTATCGGTGATGCTGCCCATGCAACAACTCCGAATATGGGACAAGGAGCAGCTCAAGCGATAGAAGATGCCCTTATCTTAAAAAATGCAATAAACAAGAATAAAAGGGTAGAAGATTCGTTTCGCGAATTTGAAAAATTACGCATGGCGAAAACAAAAAAGATTATCAATCTATCATGGCGAATTGGTCAAGCAGCGCAAATACAGAATCCACTACTAATCGGTATCCGCAATACCTGCATGCAAATCATACCAACTAAAATTCAAGAAAACCAACTCGAATCCATCTTTCAAACTGATTTTTAAAACAGAGGGACGGTTCGAGACCAGTGAAAAAGTAGAGGTTTTTTTCACTCCCACTCCCATTTCTTCGAAATTTTAAAATTGACTACCAAAAATGGGAATATTTTTATTGAAACTTATTATTATGAGGGGGTGGGTGTCCCATTCCCCCTTTATTTAACTGATGAAGCGGATGCAATAGCTGCTATCCGCTTCAAGTTAACTGCTATGGCAGCCAATTTAGATTGTTTAGACACACTTAATAGACCATACCCCCTGGCTCGGGAGAGGCCGTGAAAACGTTTGAGCTCCGCATTCTTACCTTCGATAGAAGCCCTCTTCTTATATTTTTCTTTAAACTCCTCTGACTTCTGAAATTGTGATATTTCATAAAACTCTGTGGTGTTTTTTCCGGCGACAAGGATTCTTCTTGCTGATTTTTTTGCGCATTGGTCATGTAAAGGACAGGTCTTACATTGCTTAATATCGAAATAATATTTATACCCTGTTCTATCACCGTCTTTATTTTTAGTGTTAAAATGTTTCTTCTGAATGGTTGTATTTCCTTGGCTACACTGCCACTCATCAGAGTCTTTGTTATATGTAAATTCACTTTCATCTATTCTATATACAACGGAACTCACAGGAATATAAGCCTTTGCTTCAAAGACTTTAATTTCATCCAAAATTGATTTTCTAAAATATGCTTTATCTGCGTAAACTTCTTTTACCTTAATACCAGAAGATAAAGTGTCATTCAACATTTCATTTGTAAAATTGCCATCCATATAAGATCCGCTGGCTGTACGAACAGAAGTGATAATTCGTTCGTCTGTTGTCATAACAAATTCGGTTTTATAGCCAAAAAAATCTTGGGACTTACTTTTGCGTCCAACCCGAGCATCTTCATCTATAACGGAGCGAACACCTTTTTGCTGCATAAATTTTGGATCGTTAATAATCTCTTTTGTCTTTTTGATCATTTCATTGGTATTTGATTCTGTAGGAGTTACCTGCTTTTCTACACATTCAATCACCCTATCAACGTACTCTTTCATAACAGCCTTCGCTTCTTTATGATCCTCAATTTCCATATATTCTGGTTCTGCAGGCAAGTCAACAGGAACCTGGCCAGTTTCTTCTTCTAGTGCTTTAAGAACTTTTCGTGCTAAATGTTTCATCAGTCTTTCAGGTGTTTTTTTAATAGTATTTGCTTCAATGTGTGTTGCGTCAATACTGACACTGTTTCCTTTAATAAGCCCTTTGTCCACACATTGTTCAACAATGTGTGTCAAAATCTTATCCAAAGGTTTATCATCTGGAAACCGTTTTGTTCTAAACTTTGATAGTAGACTTTTATCGGGAAGTGTATCTTCGGGGTCAAGACCAAGAAAATACAAATAAGCTAGATTATAGCTAGCTTCATCAATCAACCTCTCGTCAGAGAGGTTATACATTTCCTGAAGGAAAAGGAGTTTACACATTAACTCAGGTTCTTTTGCCGGTCTTCCAAAAGTTTCGCAATAATATTCCTTAAGTATTTCATTAATAAAACTAAAATCTATTATACTAACTATCCTTTTAAGGATATGATTTTCTGGAATTTTATCGTATAATACAGAATGAAAGCTATATTGCTTTGGCACTAATCGAAGCATATGAAAAACCCCCTATGGTTTGGTGTCTAGTCAACATCCATTATACCATTTAGGGGGTTTTTCATGTTTGGAAAACCGAATGACTTTCAACTTTTTATAAAAAGCTGATTTAACTAAAAAATTTTATGACTTTTTCAGTGGTCTCGGACGGTTCTGCTGTTTTCCTAATAATTGGAAGGGGATGAAGATGGGCCCCCCTGTTATATTATCTAAGGGATTGATCGCCTTAATAAATTGGTAAAAAATAGGCGAACAAGAGAAGAACGAAATCGCTACGCGATGGCTCTAAAAAAGCCCTCTAAGACCAAAAAAGCATAAAAAAATAGAAAAAGTATGTACCTTGTGGTATTGTTTAATCGCCAAACCAAACAATCCAAGAAAGGACATACTTTTTCTAATGAAGATTATACCACGTATTTCACAAAAAATATATTACTATATTTTCCTTAAGTTTAGAGGCCCTCCTTGATTGTTGATTTTATTACGATTCAAAGTAATTAATTTCATTCAGGAGGAACTTACATGAAGCAGTATGAACAACAAGTCGAGCTGTATTTTGAACTTAAGGGTACCCCAGATTCTTCAAGAGAATCCTATTGGCGTAGAATGAGAGCCTTTCTACATTACCTCCAGGAACAAAATAAATCCGTAGAAGATATGACGGTAGAGGATATCCAACAATACATCCTTTATCTCAAAAGAGATAGAGGCCTTTCAGCTGGAACCATAAATAATTATATTTCATCTATTAAATTCTTTTACACTTACGTGTTAGACAAAGATTGGAACAATAGAAAAATTCCTAGGATGAAAAGAATTCAAAAATTTCCTGTCATCCCATCAAAAGACGATGTTTTCTTACTATTAAATTCAACCGACAATTTAAAACATAAAGCCATCCTTCATTTAATCTATGGAAGTGGGCTCAGAGTAAGCGAAGTAGCCAAACTAAAGATAAGTGATATCTGTAGTAAGACCATGCGAGTTCGTGTTGAAAATGCAAAACACAATACCAATAGGTATACCATTTTATCGGAAACAGCACTGAAAGTGCTTCGAGAATATTTCAAAATACATTTCACAAAAAACTTTAAACCGAATGACTGGCTTTTTCCAGGGAGAAATCCATCCGATCATATTCATGTCAAAAGTATTAAGAATACGATTATTAGGCTTAGGGATCAACTCAAACTTGATACGAATATTTCTTCGCATACTTTAAGACATTGTTTTTCCACGCATGCATTAGAGGATGGTGTAGAGCCTGTGTATATCCAACAAATGCTTGGACATAAAAGGTTTACTACAACAGAAAAGTACCTACACATGACCTCTAAAAGTCTTATGGGAATCAAGAGTCCCTTGGATACTCATGGAGATCATCAAGTATGAACACCGTTCAGGAAGTTTTCTTAAAGTTCTATCCAGAGTACAAGGAGAAATACAGATTGTCCAGAGAACAATACAAAGCAGCACAAGCTATCATGAACTGTAGAACATCTAAGTTGGGTGGACATGCCTACTCATGTCACACATGTGGACACTATCAAGTAAGTTATAATTCCTGTCGCAACAGGCACTGTTCGATGTGTCAAGGGGTTAACAAAGAAGTATGGGTCGATAAAAGAAAAAAGGATATTCTTAACGCCCCGTACTTTCATGTGGTATTTACCATGCCAGAACAACTACACATGGTCATTTATCATAATCAGAAATTACTTTATGATTTAATGTACAAGGCTGTCGCAGAGACTTTATCAGAACTTTCTTTGGATCCCAAATACTTAGGAGCACAAATAGGTCAGTTCTCAGTTTTACATACCTGGGGTCAAAATTTGCATTACCACCCTCATATTCACTCGGTAGTAATGGCAGGAGGGCTTTCTAAGCAAAACCAGTGGCGTGCTTCGAGTAAAAAGTTCTTTATCCCAGTAAAAGTATTATCCAAAAAGTTCCGTGGAAAGTATCTCTATTATTTAAAACAATATTATGAATCTGGTTTACTCGAGTTTTATAATGACGCTAAACAATATAAAAATCCTAGGAAGTTTCAGAGTTTAATAGATGAATGTTATTCACTTAACTGGTACAGCTACACGAAAAGGACCTTTTCGGGCCCCCTAGCTGTGGTTCAATACCTTGGTCGCTATACTCATCGTATCGCTATTTCTAACAATCGGATTGTTTCAATCAATAAAGATACGGTGACATTTCGAGTAAAAGACTATCGAAAAAAGAGTAAAAAAGAGACGGTTACCATGAAAGGTGTAGAATTTATTCGGCGATTCTTAATGCATATACTCCCGAAGGGATTAGTAAAAATCAGACATTACGGACTACTTGCCAACCGAAATAAAAAAACAAAGCTTTCACTCTGTAGAAAATTAACCAATAGTCCCAGTTACAAACCAGATTTTGAAGGACTAAATACGATTGAAATCATTTCTAAACTTACTGGGAAAGATGTCACGTTATGTCCATCTTGTAAGGTTTCACACCTTAAATCATTTGTTTCAGAAAAAGAAGAAGTACCTTGAAAACCTCAAACCAAATACACTTTTTTAAAGCCGCTTAAATGGGGAGGGGGAAAGTATGCCCAAATATCAAATTGTCCATGAAAAAATACACTTTTTACAGATCTAAACCAAGGAAATCACGAAGAACAAGAGAAAAGCAAAGAATGAATTCCCATAGGCCGAGACCGCGACTTCATTCTTCTTGGCAATCAAAAATTTTGCGTATTACGTAATAGCACACAAAAAGAAGAAGGCACATTGAACGGTTCATAACCGTTCAATGTGCCTTCTTTCGCGCAAAACATCCGATTGTCCCCTTTAAGAACCGTCCCCTTGTTTCACTTGTTTCATTATAAGTTGTCAATTTTTGCTGTGTCTTGTGGAGTTAGTTCAAAGTCGAATAGGTCGATGTTGGCTGCTTGGTTTTGGCGGTTGTGTGATTTAGGAATGACGACCACACCGCGTTGGATTTGGTATCTTAATAAAACTTGTGCTCCAGTTTTGTTGTATGCTTTGCCAATTTCATCTAAAACCTCTTGTTGATGTGGTTCAGTTTTCATTGGTCCCCAAGCAACTGGCGTAATGCCATTTTCTTTTATTACGGCAAGGAGTTCTTTATTCGGTTCTTTTAAGTTTATTTGTATTTGGTTAACAGCTGGCTTCACTTTTGCGAATTCTTTCATTTCATTTAGAAGATCTTTTCCAAAGTTTGAAACTCCGATTGCTTTTAGTTTGCCTGCTTCGTAATAATCTTCAAAGACTTCCCAAGTGTTTTTTAATTGCTCTTTGTCTTCGATAGGGAAGTGAATGAGTAGCAAGTCGAGATAGTCTGTTCGGAAGTTCGTTAGACAGCGATCAATTGCTGCGCGAGTGGTTTCCTTTGAAGAAATATATTCTTCATCGCTCGGAACTTTTGTTGTTATAAATAATTCTTCGCGAGGTACTCCGCTTTCTGCTAAAACTCTACCTACCAGTTCTTCGTTTCGGTACATAATGGCTGCGTCTATTGAACGGTATCCTAACTCAAGCGCTGACAGTAGTTCAGGAATTTCATTCTTTAGTGCTCCATTAAATTCGTTATTTTCTTTTCCATACGTATTCGTACCAGTACCTACGATTGGCATTTTTACCCCATTATTAAGTGTGATGTATTCCATACGATTAAGCACTCCCTCAATTGACTCACATAATTTTTTCTTACAAGATTCATCATAACAAAATCATTAATCTTCAGAAAGTTATTTGAATTGGAGGTGAAGTTTCAAAGAACACTTGTCGATTGAACGAAAGGGTTCTGTTGATGGAAATATTATCTAAATACGGTTAATAGTTTACAGACTCCATCCATTCTGGTTTAAAAACTGTTCGAGAAATCCTAAATAGGGTGAGTGATATGGGAGGGAAGTAAAATATTATCACCTTTCACATTACAGAAAACGGTTTCCTAATATAATCAATTTCACAGAGGTACTTCTGTGTTTTACAGAAGAAACGCATAATTTAAATCCATATTTTAGTAGAAAAGTTTATAAATTATTTAAAATATTCCTTGATTTTTTACTTTTAAGAGATTATCATGTAATTGAAAGCGAATACATAATATATTTTTTTACTCGGTTACGAAACCGGTTTCGTAAACTTTTTTCGTAGCGATAATAAGGAGGTGGTCACTTCGGTAATGCATTAAAACGGTAGTAAATCTAGTTACATATTAATTATTTAAGGGGGCATGAACATGAAACCTATAAAAAAGTTGGCTGCTGTTGGTTTATCTTCCATTCTTGCACTTTCGTTAGCGGCTTGTAGTGGTGATAATGCTGAAAAATCGAGTAACACAAACGATGGTGGGAAAAACGAACAAATTACATTAGACTTTTGGACATTCGGTGCAACCGGGTATGAAGATTTAGCAAAGGAATACGAAAAAGAAAATCCAAACATAAAAATTAAAGTGAAATCATCTGAAACAGCGGATCATCATGATGCACTCTTTACATCATTATCTGCTGGAAGTGGCGCTCCTGACATCGCAATGTTGGAAATTGATCAATTCGACCGTTTTAAAGTCGCTCAAGATCGTTTCGCAAATTTATATGATCTTGGTGCGAATGATGTGAAGGATCAGTACTTAGATTGGAAATGGGAAGTTGGAGAAAATGCAGATGGCGATTTCTTGTTTGGGCTTCCAACCGATATCGGTCCGAAGGCGTTGTATTACCGCACCGATTTATTTGAAGAAGCTGGTCTTCCAACTGACCCAGATGAGGTGGCAGCTTTAATTAATTCACCAGAAGCATTCGAAGAAGCTGGATTGCAAATAAAAGAAAAAACAGGTAAGCCATTCGTGGATAGTATTGAAATGGTATACCGAGCCTACTTAGATGCTGCACAATCTGCTTATTTAACGCCTGATAATGAATTAAACCTTGGTCCAGATAGTGAAGTGAAAAAGGCTTATGACTATGCTGTTAAACTGAACGATCTTGGAATTGTTGGGAAATATGAAATGTGGAGTCCCGAGTGGGCGAACGCTGTGAACATGGGTGAATTTGCTGCTGAGCTAGGTGCGGGTTGGTTAAAAGGCTGGATGGAAGGAAATGCTCCTGACGCCGTAGGTAAATGGAAAGTGGCTACATTGCCAACTGAATTTGCAGCTAACTGGGGTGGTTCATACATTGCCATTCCAAACGAAACAAAACATGCACAAGAAGCGTACGATTTTGTTGAATGGCTTGTATCACCAGAAAATCAGTTAAAATCATTCCAAAGCCATGGATTATTTCCTTCTGCTCATGCTGTATATGAAATGGATGAGTTCAAGTCAAATCAAGATGAATTCTTTGGTGGGCAAGCGTCTGCTCCAGTATTCGCTGAAGCTGCTAAAGACATCACAGGTATTGGATTTAGAGGCGAAAAGTACTTCCCAATTCATAATGAAATCCAGAATGCACTTAAAAATGTCCAAAATAAAGGGGCTGACTCAGAAAAAGAGTGGGAAGCTGCTGTCAAGCGTGCAGAAGATCTTATGAAGCGCTAATCTAGTAAACTTCTAGGCTATTTTTCGAAGGAAAATCATACTACCTGGTCGGCTTATGAAAGTAGGCCGACCCTTATTACATAAACATGTGTGAACATGAAGAGGAAAGGGAAGTACGAGCCTATTCTATTTAATACGGAAATGAGGCGTGTAAATGAATTTAATCACTAATAAAGTACCAATTCAAAGGAAAAAGAAATTTAGATCTGAAGCAAAGAAAGATATGATTTCAGGATATCTATACATAGCGCCTTTCTTTATTATTTTTGCCATTATTGGTCTATACCCAGCACTTTTTAGCTTTTATCTTGCTTTCCAAAAATGGAACGGGCTAAGCCCAATGACATTTAATGGATTAGCGAATTTTGAACTGGTGTTAACGGACCCATTGTTTTGGAAATCAGTTTATAACACGATCGTAATGGGGATTATGGGGACTGCTCCTCAATTAGTTGTTGGCCTTATCTTAGCCTACTTATTAAATATGACGTTTCTTAAGTTTAAAGGATTTTTTCGAGTATCAATTTTTATGCCATATTTAACGTCAATGGTAGCTGTAGCCCTTATTTTTAGTGTGTTATTTAGCAATCATGAATCTTCACTTGCTAATTATGTATTAACACATTTCTTTGGGCTTGACCCTATAGCGTGGGCCGCTTCGGAATGGGGAACGAAAATTGCCATATCCATCATGGTGTTTTGGAGATGGGTGGGGTACAATACCATCATTTATTTAGCAGGGATTCAAAGTATCCCGAATGATTTATATGAGGCAGCTACGATAGATGGTGCCAATAAGATTCAGCAGCTCTTATATATTACCATCCCAATGATGAAGCCATTTATCATTCTAACGGTCTTTACTTCAACTGTTGGCGCTATGCAGTTATTCTCTGAACCTACTGTTTTCTTAGGGGCTGACGCTTTTACAAGGGATGAGGCGATGACGATAGTGATGTACCTATATCGAGATGCTTTTAGATTACAGTCATTTGGAACAGCTTCAGCAACAGCGATTATTTTGTTAGTGATCATATCTGTATTTGCTGTCCTAAATATTAAGTTAACACAAGGCTTTGGAAAGAAGAGAGGTGTCCGTTAATGAGTACCCAAGCAATGAAAAAAAGAAAAAAGTTTTCTTTCACTAGAACTCTCGTTTACTTATTTTTACTTATTGCGGCAGTCCTTTCCTTGTTTCCGTTTTATTGGATGTTTGTAATGGCGACTCGACCTAGTGCTGCCTATAACACTATTCCTCCAACACTTACACCAGGAACTATGTTGGTAGAAAACTTTAAAAAGGTACTGAATCAAATTGACTTCTTTGGTTCCATGTGGAATTCCTTTCTCCTGTGTGCGGTCGTTACGATTGTTGTTCTATTTATTAGTTCATTAGCAGGGTTTGCGTTTGCAAAGTTCAAATTCCCTGGCAAAAACATTTTCTTTGTCGCTGTATTAGTAACAATGATCATACCGCCACAGTTAGGGTTAATTCCTCAATATTTTTTAATTTCAAATGCAGGACTTCTTGATACCTTACCAGGGGTAATGATTTTATTCTTTTTAAATCCATTAGGAATCTTTCTGATGCGACAGTATATTAACGAAGCCGTTCCTGATGAATTAATAGAAGCAGCGAAATTAGATGGATGTTCGAACTTTCGAATTTATCGGGGCATCGTCTTACCGATTATATTACCAGCTTTTGCGACTCTCGGAATCATTGTCTTTACCGCTGTTTGGGGAGAATTCCTATGGCAGTTTACAGTATTACGAGATCCAGAAATGTATACGATTCAAGTGGCATTGGCACAATTGAGCAATACACAACATGTTGACTTCGGCATGATTTTATCTGGTGTATTCTGGGCTACGGTTCCATTATTAATCATTTTCTTATTATTTAACCGATTGTTTATTTCAAGTATTACGGAAGGGTCCGTAAAATAATGAATTTTCCTGCCAAGCTATTGTTTCACTCTATAACTCTTAGTAATCTAGCAGTAGGAAGATTTTAGACAGAATAGAAGGGATAACACGATGAGTTTAACGATAAAAGACATTGCAAAAATGGCAGGGGTATCACAGGCTACCGTTTCGAAAGTCATTAATAATTACGGCGGGATTAGTGAGAAAACTAAAAATAAAGTCCTGACCGTTATTCATGATATGGGATATGCACCTAATTTTTCAGCTCGATCGCTGGCAACAAAAAAATCCAATCTGATTGGTCTTATCTACGCTGGGAAGATCAATGTTGATATGACGCACCCTTATTTCAATGAAGTCATCTCAACATTTAAGAAAAATATTGGATTATTAGGATATGATATCTTATTGTTTTCCAACGAACATTTTTTACAGGATCAAGGTAGTTATTTGGCTAGATGCAAGCATTTTAACGTGGATGGATGTTTAATAATTGCAGGTGAAAAAGTAGAGGATGCAACGTATGAACTTGCGGAAAGCGGTTTCCCTTGTGTGGGCATTGATATCGAGTTGACAGGACCTAGAGCTAGCTATGTCACAACAGATAATGAGAATTTATCACGAAAAGTGGTCGAGCACTTTTATTTGAATTCTATAAGAAAAATTGGATTTATCGGTGGTATGAGAGATTCTGTCATTTCGAATTATCGGTTAAGAGGATTTAACAATGCATTAACTCAATTTGGTCTTGAAAAAAGAGAAGAGTGGATCCAGTACGGTGACTATAATGAAGAAAGTGGATATCGCTGCATGAAGGAAATACTGAAGTTAAAGGATTATCCGGAAGCTATTTTCGCTGCATCAGACTTAATGGCACTAGGTGCAATCAGAGCGATTAAAGAAGCTGGATTACAAGTTCCAAATGATATAAGAGTGGTTGGATGTGATGACATTGCCGCTTGCAGATACAGTGATCCTGCCTTGAGTACAGTGAAACAGGAGAAGGAGAAAATCGGTAAACTTTCCGCATATATGCTAAATGATTTAATCGAGGGAAAATCAAAATTGAAACCTGTGTTAACTGACTCTGAAGTGATCATCAGGGATTCGTGTGGCACAAAGAATAACTTCTGGTAGTCGCACTTTGAATATTTTAAGAAAAGAGAACATCAAGACTTTAATGAGGTGTTAGGGGGAGTTACAGTGAACTATTATGCAGTTTTTGATGTTGGTGGTTCCACAATCAAATATTCCCTTATGGATGCAAGCTGTAATTTTTTGAAAAAGTCTTTCCTTCCAACACCAAAAGATGGAATTGACTCGTTTATAGATGCGATTCATTCAGTGGTGAAGGAATTTCAAAAAAGTCATATCCTACGTGGCATCAGCTTAAGTATGCCAGGAGCTGTCGATGTGGAAACTGGATTTATTAAAGGGTTTACGGCAATTCCATATATCCATGGTCCCAATATAAAGGAATTAATCCACGAACGTACAAATCTTCCAGTTGAACTTGAGAATGATGCGAATTGCGCTGGACTAGCCGAAGGGTGGATCGGTGCTGCGAAAGATGTTCGTGATTATATTTGTATCGTGATTGGTACTGGAATTGGGGGAGCGCTTGTTCTAGATAAAAAAGTTCGCCGTGGTAGTAACTTATTCGGCGGTGAATTTGGTTATATGATACTCGAAGACTATTTGAATCAACCAATCGGGGAAACTTGGAGTTCCCTTGCGGCTACATGGGGTTTAGTTATGCAGGTTGCCAAACGTAAAAACCTTGACCCATATACACTTAATGGATTAGACGTTTTTGAAATGGCGGATGCTGGCGATCTGGAAGTACAGGACGAAATTGATAAATTTATTAAACGCTTGGCAGTAGGGATATATAATTTACAATACATCATTGATCCCGAAAAAATCCTAATTGGCGGGGCCATCAGCAAACGGGAAGGGTTTATAGACCAAATAAATGAAAAGCTTAAGGTGATGAAGCCGAGTGAAGAATGTATAAACATCCAAATCTATCCGTGTCAATTTGGAAATGACTCTAATTTAATTGGTGCACTATGCCATTTTTTGCAAAGAGACTCAGCACGTTCAAGTAAACAACTTGAATCATCCAATATCTAGTTCAAATTCATAGGAGGGAATACATTGATACACGAGAAATTAACACCTTTTCCTAAAAACTTTTTGTGGGGATCTGCTTCTGCAGCTTACCAAATAGAAGGGGCATGGGATGAGGATGGTAAGGGTCCTTCTAACTGGGATCAGTTTGTCCGAATTCCTGGAAAAACGTTTAAAGGTACGACTGGTGATATAGCCGTCGACCATTACCATCGGTATAAAGAAGATGTCCGTCTGATGGCGGAAATGGGATTGAAAGCCTACCGATTTTCTGTTGCATGGACTCGGATTTTTCCAAAAGGCAAAGGGGAAGTCAATGAAAAAGGTATCCAGTTCTATAGTGATTTAATTGATGAACTACTGGCTCATCAAATTGAACCGATTCTAACGATTTATCACTGGGATTTACCACAGGCGCTTCAAGATGAGTATGGAGGTTGGGAATCTCGTGAAATTGTTGAAGACTTTACCAATTACGCCGTTACCTTATTTAAGCATTTCGGTGATCGTGTAAAGTACTGGGTAAGCTTAAATGAACAAAACATTTTCACTAGTTTTGGATATAGAACAGCCCTTCACCCTCCAGGCGTGAAAGATGAGAAACTTTTTCATCAAGTGAATCATCACGCGAACCTTGCAAATGCACGTGCGATTAAAGAGTTCCGTCACTATGTTCCAGATGGCAAGATTGGACCGAGCTTCGCATACTCTCCATCGTATGCTGCAACCTCTCACCCAGATGACATCCTTGCCGCAGAAAATGCGGAGGAGTTTAATGCTCATTGGTGGATGGATGTCTATGCATGGGGAACGTATCCGAAGGTAGCGTGGGAGTACTTAGAACGAAAAGGTGTGGCTCCAACCCTTGAAAGTGGTGACCTCGATTTATTAAAAGAAGGTACACCTGATTTCATGGGGTTAAATTATTACCAAACGACAACCTTTGAAAAGAACCTATTAAATGGTGTGTCCGCTGGTAAAATGAATACATCTGGCAAAAAAGGAAGCTCACAAGATACGGGTGTCCCAGGTCTCTATAAAACAATCAAAAATGACAATCTCGAGCGCACAAATTGGGATTGGAACATTGATCCGACTGGACTCAGAATCGCCCTGCGCCGTATTACGAATCGCTACCAGCTACCAATCTTAATTAGTGAAAATGGATTAGGCGAGTATGATGTTCTTGAAGAAGGCGATATCATTAATGATGAGTACCGTATTCAATATCTACAAGCACATCTACGAGCCGTACAAGAAGCGATTAGTGACGGTGTGGACATGCTAGGTTATTGCACCTGGTCGTTTACAGACCTGTTAAGCTGGCTTAATGGATTCCAAAAACGCTATGGATTTGTCTATGTGAACCAACATGAAGAAGGAATACACGATCTTCGCCGCATCAAAAAGAAAAGCTATTATTGGTATAAAGAAGTCATCGAAACGAATGGTAGTATACTAGAATCTGCCGAAGTAGCGGGTGAGAAAGAGTAAAGAATGGTATATTACATTTAGATTATTGTTTTTATAAGCCTCTTCCGTTTTGGAAGAGGTCTTTTAATGATAAATTATTTGTTAACATCTATTAAAAAATCAGGATGCGTTTAATGAAAAAGCTTTTATCCAACTATCTAAATGTTGAAATGATATAATTAAAAATAGTATGAAAAATAAAGAGGAAGAAGAGAAATGGGGATTGAAAATGGATGTAAGATACCCAATAGGGAAATTACAAGTTCCTGAAAAAGTAACATTAGAGAATATTCAAGAATGGCTAAATGAAATCGAAACTTACACCATTCGATTAAGAGAAACTGTCGACTCCCTTCGTGATGAGGAATTAAGCAAAACGTATCGTGAAGGTAGCTGGACAGTCCGTCAACTTGTTCATCATATAGCAGATTCTCAGTTGAATATGTATCAACGTTTGAAGCTGGCTTTAACAGATGAGAACCCAACAGTACCTGCATTTGATGAAGAAAAATGGGCAATTCAGCCTGATACAAAGCTTCCTGTAGAAAGTTCGATTAGAATGTTAGAAGGTATTAACGAACGCATCGTATCATTAGGAAAAAGTTTAACAGAAGAACAATTAGAACGAGGCTTTAACCACCAGATAAACGGTATGATAAAGGTTGCAACAAAAATAGCTAAATTATCCTGGCATGAAGAACATCACTTAGCCCATATAAAAATGGCGTTATCAAAATAATACAATAGTTTATAAAAGTTATTATTAAACAACAGGGTGCATTGATCTAATGATTATTGCACCTTTTTATTGTGGTTAATTAAGAATATTAATGGTGCCTATATAAAAAATATCTTCATATAGAAAAGGTGGATTTATTAGAAATAGCTCTTCTTTTTTGAAATACAACAAATATAAAGAATGTATAGAAGTAGTGGTTTTATGTAAACTATCAACTTTTAATGTTAATTTATGTAAAATATGTTAAAGTTAAGTGTGTATTCGTATTCAACACATTTTTATTTTGATGGGAGCTTTTGTCATGGAAAGGTTCAGTATTTGGCTACGTCGAAGTGTAATAGCCATACTTTTTGCTGCACTAATATTCACGATTTATCAAAATTACTTTGCAATAGATCAGACTCAAGAAGCCGTAATTGGTAAAGTTACTCCGAATTTTAGGTTACCAACGAATAACGACGAAGAATTAGAGTTAAAAGATTTACGTGGACAGGCTGTATTAATCAATTTTTGGGGTAGCTGGTGTACCCCTTGTAAAAATGAAATGCCTGCAATTCAACAGGCTTATGAACAATATAAAAAGGACGGTTTTGAGGTTGTAGCAGTTAACATATATGAATCTGAAGAAACCGTTTCATCGTTTATGCAAAAAAATGATTTAACAATTCCTGTTGTCCTAGATAAAAAAGGAGAAGTCTATAATACTTTCAATGTTCGTTATGTTCCTACATCCTTTTTTATAACTCCTGACGGAACTTTACATAGTTCCTACGAAGGCGAGTTATCTAAAGAACAACTAGATCAATTAATAAAAGAAATAGTACATAATTAAAACAAAAATATTTTAAAGAGTCCTTTTTAATAGTAAGAATTTATATCGGAGGTGATTCATGTATGATTGAGGTGAAGAGGGAGAGAGTTTGTGATGTTAAGGCCATGATGTTCATTCACGCATTTACTACAATGATTTCTCTTATTTTATTTGTGTATCTCACCATTACGGATAATATGGTAGTTGCTCCATTCTTTTTTATGTCAGTTAGCCTATGTTTTTTTATAAGTGGTATTCGGTTTTATAAGAAAAATAGAATCGTTGCTCAATTAATCGCTTTCTTTATTGTTGGTACTGTTTTATTGATCGTAGCTCTTCAAGATTTATTGCAATACTGGTTCTATTAAATAACTCAGCGAACATTCGTATTTTATGAGATAGAATATATAGTTGTTGGAGATGTATAGAATTGAGGATAAACTTTCTTTTACCAGCACTAGTCATCATAATTTTATGGTTGATGATTAAAGGGAATTCGATCATTTGTAGGAAGATAGAATTTGATCTTAAACAGGAAACAATCAATCTACTTTTTTTGATAAGTGTACTGTGGATTATAGGAATGACCATTTTTCCTATTGAAATAGGTATTCATTATAACCATGGTCCAACTATCAATTTAGTACCTCTTTCAAGTATAAAAGGCTTAATGAGCCACTTTTATTACATGGTCCCTTTAAGAAATTTTGCTGGAAATATTATCTTGTTTGTACCATTAGGAATAATGCTTACATTAAAATTCAACAAATTAAATAGTGTACTAAGAGTGGGAGTAACGGGTTTCCTATGTTCTACATGTATTGAGTTCGTCCAATTTTTTTTGCCAATGAGGGCAACGGATGTTGACGACATCATCTTGAACACTTTAGGTACTATGATCGGATTTTTGGTAATCAAAACTTCTGTTAGAATAGTTCATATGTTTGCCAAATCGGAATCCTAATGTTCTTGTACAAGAGGAGTGCATTGATCCAAAGATTTCTGCACTTTTTTGTAAAAGATATCGAGCTTACCTTTTTGAATGAAAACAGATGACCCAGTTCATAACTGGAGTCATCTGTAATACTTCAATATTCTGTTTCGTTCTTACTTATATAAGCCAGGTATATCTTTTCTTACGGTTGAAAACAGTCCAGCACCTATGATGTCTAGTGCTGATTTCATTTTTTCAGCAGAAATATTATCAGCAATGGTATCTTGTGGCGTATGGTAGACTTTCTCGATATGGTACACAAGCGGGTCCCAACTATCGATACCCATCCAAATAAATAAGGCAGCAGGGATACCCGCTTGATGGAATGGTACATGGTCACTCGAGCCAAATGTTCCTGGCAGGATGTCAGAATTACCTAAACGGGCACCTGCGGCCATTGTTGAGTCAGTAACCAAATTTGTACTACCATCTGGAGTCATCGCATATAGGTTTTTCGCCTTATCATAATTGGTAGCCACCATATCAGGAACAAATACAGCTTCAATGTTATCTTTTTGTTCCTGTGTTAATTGATTAACATAATATCGTGATCCAAGTAATCCACGTTCTTCCGCACCAAAAGCAATAAATTTCAATTCTTTTTCTGTGTTATATCCTTTAAAAACCCTTGCAAGCTCAAGCATTAATCCCACACCAGAGGCATTGTCATTTGCACCAAATGCGCCAACGACGCTATCATGATGGGCGCCAAGAATGACTTGTTTTGCATTTTTCCTCTTCGTTTTCGGTGCCTTTGTGGCTATTACGTTCACGGATTGAAGGTTGGAATATTGTTTTGCCGTAAGGCTGATTTCTACTGGTCCTTCTTCCAACTGCTCTTTTAGCCACTCTCCCTGGATAAAGGCTGCACCATATACAGGGATATCATATGTTGTCAATAAACTTGGATTAAAGGTTGAACCATAATTACCACGACTACCGACAAGGCTTTGTAAAATAACTCCTTTAGCTCCAGCCTGAACAGCATTGTCTACCTGCTTCCGATAATCGGAAGTACTAGACGCACGAGGCATAACAATTATTTTTCCTTCTGCTTCACTAGGAAAATCGGTTAAGCTCGTTCCACCTTCAATAAATAAAACCTGGCCCTCGACAGCTTCCGTGCTTATTTTTCCATTTGGGGCAGCCCCCATTTCCCATGTACTGCCATCATTAAAGGCTACATTAGCAATATACTGATCAGCTACAGGAAAATATTGATATTCTACATCGTACCCGTATCCCCTTAAGGTGTTTGCAATATAATCTGCTGACCGTTTTTCTGCTTCAAGTCCTCCAGGCCGTGTACCAATTTCTTCAGATAAATATCGGACGTGTTCAATTGCCCTATTTGCATCAACTCTTGCGACTACCTTTTGATCGTGTGCATAAGAAGATTTTCCGTTTGGGCTATCTGCCGAAACAGATCCTACGGACCCAAATGCAATGGATACTGCTAAAAGTGAAGCAAACACCTTTGATCTTGTTCTTTTAACTACCATATACATCCTCCTAAATGTAATTGTTATGGCTGCGTTTTTTATGTATCTAGCAAACTAGTATTTGTACAAGCCACAATTACATTTAATGATAGGGTAAAATGGAAAAACATACGAGTTAGAAAATTACTAATATTTAGACTTATTTCGACGTAAAAATCTAGTAAGTCATGGTAAAAGAGACCTATTCTATGGTAAGTTTATATGAAATTGATTTAGACGACTATTATAGTTGTACAAACGAAGCACCGATAAAGTGGAAAGTTGAAGAGTGCAGTAAAAGACGAATTAATAGTGTATTGTAATAGTTATAAGGAAAAAGGGAGGATCTATTTTTGAATATTTTAGTTTTAGGTGCAACTGGACGAGTGGGAAGGCAAATTGTAACGTATGCCCTTCATGATAAACATCAGGTTACTGCATTCGTTCGATCTCCAGAGAAGGTTGACATACATAGTGAAAATGCAACGATTATTCAAGGGAATGTATTAAATATAGAGGAGCTTAAACGGGCGATGCAGGGGATTGATGTCGTGATTAGTGCACTCAACACGGATGGCAAAAACACTTTATCTGAAAGCATGCCACTGATTATCGAAGCAATGAAAAACGAAGGTTTAAAACGAATAATAACGATAGGTACAGCAGGTATACTACAAAGTAGAATCACACCAGATATTTTGCGTTATCAATCAAGTGAATCAAAACGCAAATCAACTCGTGCAGCAGAAGACCATCATAAAGCTTACGAGATTTTGCAAGACTCAACACTCGATTGGACGATTGTATGTCCGACCTATTTGCCAGACGGAAAAAGAGAAGGTCAATATCGAATTGAACGAAACTTTTTGCCAGAAGAGGGTATGAAAATATCAGTTCCCGATACAGCAGAATTTGCGTATCGTCAGATAGAAAGTAGTGAGTTTATCCATACGCGAGTAGGAGTCGCCTATTAATCATGTGTTCAAATTGTATGTAAACAACCAAATTATCATTTTGATGCCTAGTATTTTACTAGGTTTTATTTATGTAGGCTGTTTGCTTTTTATCACAAAAGTTAATTGACAGAAAATCAAATATAAACGTAGCCTTACAATCAGTATTTTGATGTTATGTTTTGGGGCCTACATTATCACAATTTTAACTTTAATGAATTACTGGAACCTTTAAGAAATTTATCCACTTTCTTTTTACTATTACTTACCTATGTATAGTTGGCAAAAATATTGAATTTTGGAAGGGACAAAAATTTTAGTGCCTTTCTTAAATAAATCTTATGACTAGTATAAGACCGTTTCATTAGCGGTCTTTTTTTCTTATCACCTTAACGATAATGCTTATTTCAGCATGTCGTGATTCGGTTATTCCAACTGTTGAATCGATAAGACGAGCCAAAAAAGAATTCTATAATAGTCTCAAACACAGCAACAATCTTTCCGAAAAGAACCATAACAAAATATTCCAATAGAAATCCAAATAGTAAGAAAAAAGTGATAATATAATTGAAACAGACTGAAATAATAGATTAGGTGGTTTGAGGATGAACAGTGAAAAAACGTATTCTTCAACTAAAATTCTTAATGAATTGATAAAGTCATTGGAAACGAAAGTGTCTAACCCTTTGATCAAGATGGAAATAGAGTCCGATTTAAAAAGAGTTTGTAGGGAATTGGAAGAATTAAAAGGGGATCTTTTCTATAAGAAAATCTGTGATGAATTATATGATGGGATATATATATCAGATGGACAGGGAAAAACTTTATATGTCAATAAGGCTTATAGTAGAATAACGGGATTGGCTCCAGAACTTGTTCTGAATAAGTATGTAACAGACCTCATGAAGGAAGGTTTATTTAAAAATGCGATCACACCTGATATTATCCGAACAAAAAAACCGATTAATGCGATGGCAGAAATCCGTACAGGGGTCAAGGTATTAATATCGGGTGCTCCTATTTTTGATGATGAAGGAAATGTAAAAAGGGTTGTTGTGATAAATCGAGATATGTCCGATTTGTTGGAAATGCAGGAAAAGCTTACAGCCTCGCAAAATGAAATCGAACACTTACGTAAATTGCAAACGTCTAGCAACTTAATCGGTCAAAGCGACGAACTAAGGCCAGTCTTACGAATGATCCAACAAGTAGCTAATTTGGATGTTACCGTCTTGATTACGGGAGAGACAGGGGCTGGGAAAGAGGTTGTTGGAAACGAAATCTATACGAATAGTAATAGACGAGGCAAACCTTTTATCAAAGTCAATTGTGCAGCGATTCCTGCTAGCCTATTAGAAGCGGAGTTGTTTGGCTATGAGTCTGGTGCCTTTACTGGCGCATCTAGCAAAGGAAAAATCGGAATGTTCGAGTTAGCCGATAAAGGTACGATCCTATTGGACGAGATTGGTGAAATGCCACTCGAGTTACAATCAAAACTTCTTAGAATCATACAAGAAAAAGAGGTTACACGGATTGGTGGAACAAAATCGGTAAAATTTGATGTTCGAATTCTTGCTGCTACCAATTGTAACTTATATGAACTAGTGAAACAGGGGAAATTTCGCGAGGATTTATATTACAGACTTAATGTCTTCCCTATTCATATCCCGCCACTTAGGGAACGAATGACTGATATCGAATTACTAACCAATCATTATTTGAATAAGTATAACGTTAAATATGGAAAGCACGTATTCTTAGATTCTGAAGTGTATGACGTGTTTAAAACGTATTCATGGCCAGGGAATATACGAGAATTGCGAAATGTAGTTGAGCGAATGGTTATTGTATCAGAACAGAATAAAAGAATAGAAGTAAATGTAGCAAAGAAACTGTTAAATATTACTACCGAAAGTCCTGAAATGTTAAACGGAGAGCTCGGTTTAAAAGAAATGGTGGAAATGGTAGAAAGGAAGGCAATCGAAAAGGCATTAAAAGACTATGGAAGTACAAGAAAAGCGGCAGCAGTTTTAAAAATTAGCCAATCTTCTGTTGTGAAAAAAGCAAAAAAGTTAGGAATTCAACTAGGTGATTCTTAATGTCATCAGGGGTGATTCATTTTAGAATCACAGTTAAATCCTATTTGTACCTGTAGTATCTTTATGTAAGCTAAATTTTGATGAATTTTTTCATCAGATTTTTTTTGATACGGTATGAAAAGCCTTTCATAGAGCCCTTTTAAAGTTGGCACGGTACTTGCATCTATATAAAGTGAAAAAATATATAGAAGTGAGGGAGATTCATGGAAAAACTCATTATTACCGTAGCACCAACAGGAGCACAAACAACACGGGAACATACGCCGTATCTACCACTTACTCCAAAAGAGATAGCAGACTCTGTGTATGAATCATGGAAAGAAGGCGCAGCTATTGCTCATATTCATGTCAGGGATCGAAATGGAGATAATACGCTTGACCTCGATACTTATAAGGAAGTTATTGAACGCGTTGGAGAAAAATGTGACATTATCTTAAACTTGACTACTGCTGGCGGAATCGGGATGGATGATGAAGCTAGATTAAGAGTTTGTGAATTAAATCCAGAGATGGCCACTTTTGATGCAGGAACTATGAATTTTGGCAAAGGAGTCTTTCATAATACGCCTGTGTTTTTAGAAAGGTTGGCAGCTGTTACAAAAGAACGTCAAATCAAGCCTGAAATTGAAATCTTTGATGTCGGTATGATTCATAATGCCTTACGCATTGCTAATAAGGGTTTAATGGAAAAACCATTCCACTTTCAATTTGTACTGGGTGTGCATGGTGGTATGCCAGCCACTCCTAAAAATTTAATGTTTTTAATTGATAGTATTCCAGAGGGGTCCACATGGTCTGCCATCGGGGCGAGTAAGGATCAGTTAGCCATTAATACGATGAGCATTCTATTAGGCGGTCATGTTCGTGTAGGAATGGAAGATAGCGTGTATTATCGAAAAGGGGAATTGGCAACTTCAAATGCACAGTTTGTTAAGAGAATCACCGAACTCTCTCACACCTTTGGAAGAGAAGTAGCCACTCCGACAGATGCTAGACGAATTTTAGGATTAGATAAATTAAAAAGGAATCGTCTACCAAATTTAGCAGATGTACAAAAATAGAAAACAGAATATTGAAAAAATGAATGGGGGATTTTGTGATGAATATTGCGATAGCTGGAGCAGGTTCTTTAGGAACAATCATTGGTGGATTACTGACAGAAGGTGGAGAAAAAGTCGATTTAATTGATATCAATGAAGAGCATGTTCAGGCGTTGAATCAGGCTGGTGCAAAATTAACGGGATTTATTCAGAAGACAATCCCTGTAAATGCCATTACACCATTTGAATTAGAAGACCACGTCTACGATTTAGTCTTTTTATTAACGAAACAAGTGTATAACGATGAAACATTAAAACAATTACTACCACACCTTCATGAAAATAGTATTGTTTGTACTCTTCAAAATGGAGTGCCTGAAGATTATGTCGCTTCTATTGTAGGTGCAAACAGGACAGTCGGAGGGGTTGTTGGATTTGGAGCAACTTGGAAAGGTCCAGGTGAATCAGAATTAACAACGGAATGGGAGACGGTAAAAAAATATGCATTCGATATCGGTGAGATCGATGGAAAGGATACGCCCCGATTATCAAAAATAAAAGCAGTTTTAGAACATGTTGGGTACTGTGAAGTCTCTTCAAATATTTTAGGTATTAAATGGTCAAAGTTGCTCATGAATGCCACATTTAGCGGGATGTCTGCAGCGCTCGGCTGTACGTTTGGAGAAGTATTAGATAATAAAACGGCGATGAATTGTTTAGCATATATCGCTGATGAAACGATTAAGGTAGCACGAGCCCATGGGATTCAATTAGCAAAGATGCAAGGAAAAGATATGAGTCTATTAGAAATAAAAGAAGGACAAAAAGTCTGTGAAAAAATGGACTTTTATCATGAAGTATGGTCTCCACACAGGAAATTAAAAGCAAGTATGCTTCAAGATCTGGAAAAATATAGAAAAACAGAAATCGATTATATCAATGGTTTTGTAAGTCATAAGGGGAAAGAAGTTGGAGTAAAAACCCCTTATAATGATTTCGTCGTTCAGCTAATTAAGGAAGCAGAAAATACTAGAACGCTCCCTGATTTTAATGAAAATCTTGCCCGTTTTGAATCATTAAGAACGGTTGTTAAATAATTTTTACTAATGAAATTGGAGGAGACATGTATGATCATTGCATTTTCAATCTGGTTGATAACGATTATATTTTCCATCATGTTCGGGTCATTCCTTTGCTATCGAATTGAAAAATCGGGAGTAAAGCGTTGGGGTGCTTCAGGTAAACTCTTTAAATAATAAGGGGGTAGGAAGATGACTTGGTATCTAGCCGTTTTTTGTTTTTATATGGTATTTCTCATATGGTCTTGTTTGCAAAGTCTAAAAAATGTAGAATCCATGTCGGACTTTACAACAGGTGGACATCGGATGGGACTATGGATTGGGGTTGGGACGACTGTTGCAACATGGGTGAGTGTTGCCTCGGTTATGGGGGTCCCGGGCTACCTGTATAGTACGGGAGTTGCAGCAATCATTGGATGGGTAGGGGGATGGTTCTTTGGAACAGCCTTAATCCCTTTAGTTGCCTATAAAATCAGAAGACCTGCAACACCAGCAAGAACCTTTCCTGAATATGTTCATTTAAGATATGAACCATTCAAGAAGAACAGTCATTTAAGGACACTTGTTGCTGCCTTAATGTTAATTGGGTATTTTGTATTTACTCACCTACAAGTTGTCGGTTTTGGAATTGTCTTTTCAACCATTACTGGTATTGATTATAAGATTGCTATTTTTGTTTTTCTACTCTTTTTACTATTTACAAGTATAGGTGGGTTTTGGTCGGTTGCTGTTACCGACACAGTAAATACTGTCTTAATTATTACAGGAGTGATATTAGGGGCAGGAGCTGTGTTAGTAGCAACAGGGGGATTTGAAAATATCTATCAAACACTTTCTACAACAACAGCCCCAACAATTGAAGGAGGAGAAAGTTTAAGCACAGGTGTTCTTTTATCTCCTGTTGGTACCTTTGGTTTAGGAGCGCTTTTTTCAATTTTTATCTCGAATTCCTTAGGGGCAGCAGTATCCCCTCACTGGGTAACCAGGATGTTAGCACCTAAAAGTGTCAAAGTTGCGATTATGCAAATGATGTTTTCAGTTGTCGTTTTGATTGGTATTTTTCTTCCGCTCATCGTAATTGGATTAGGTGCTAAGACGCTGATTCCTAGTCTTCCAGCGGGGCAAACTACGGACTATATTATGCCAATCGTGATCATGGAGTATGCTCATCCTTTGGTTGGTGCTTTAACATTGATTGCCTTATGTGCAGCAGCAGTTTCTACTGCAAATTCCATGCTTCTGCACTGTGGAACTTCACTTTATAATGATATTTATAAAAATATTTTTCCTTCTAAGAATGCGAATGAAGATAAGGAAAGAAAACAACTACGATTTTGTATTTTTGGTCTCGGTATTTTAGCTGTCGTTAGTGCAATTAATCCACCAGTATTATTAGCCATGGGTTTTACTTATGTGTATGGTGGGTTCGGTGCAGCCTTCTTTTTCGTCGTATACTTAGGACTATATTGGAAACGTATGAATCGACTTGGAGCCTATGCAAATATTATCATCGGTTCAGTCGTTTATGTGATCGCAAAGGTTATGGGCGCCACAAATCCATTTATTATTGCTTTAGCCATTGCATTTGTTGGTGTAATCCTTGCAGTGTTATTAACCAAAAAACCACCACGTGAAGCTTACGAACCATATTTTGAAGTCAAAGTAAGTCCTTCCACTAAAAATGTATT
The DNA here is from genome assembly GCF_964021195.1 of Bacillus nitroreducens. Lineage (NCBI taxonomy): Bacteria > Bacillati > Bacillota > Bacilli > Caryophanales > Bacillaceae > Bacillus > Bacillus nitroreducens. The sequence continues at coordinate 3,134,676 of NZ_CAXHYI020000003.1, forward strand.
TGCTGCGATTCAAAATGGTCCAAGTGAAGAATATCCCACACCACCTGCAATTGGTGACTCTATAAATCATTCAAGTCATTTGAATAGATAAAGTGGGGGGATATGTAAGTTAATTAAAAATGGTTTGACAAATTTTAGGAAAGGGTTATAATGGTTTAAAAATACAGAAAACACTGTGAATAAGAGGAGTAAGGAGATGGAGTTGTTTAGAGAGCTACCGTTTGCTGGGAAGGTAGTCAACAAAACTCCCGAAGTCGCTTATGAGTGGTCAGACTGAAAGTAAAGTAGGTCTAAACGGATAAAGTTCGTTAACATGTAGATGAGATTTGTCATTGTCTTGGCAAATGAATTAGAGTGGTACCACGTTAGGAGCAGCCTATCGTCTCTATTGAGATGATGGGCTTTTTATATTTTACTAAATTTAGGAGGGAAAACTATAGAGTACAATAGAAGCAATAGAACAATCCTTACAGACCGACTGTATTTGAGGATGTTCGAAACAAGTGATGCCAAGGATGTTCAAACATTATGTAATAATATTAATATCTATAAAACGACACTTAACTTACCGTATCCATATTCGTTAGACGATGCGTTAGGATGGATAAAAAACCACAAAAAAAGTTTCGATGAGGATCGTTCTTATACATGGGCCATTACAGATCAAGTGAGTAAAACACTGTATGGTGCGATTACATTATCAAACAATCGAGTATTTAATCATGGCGAGATTGCCTATTTTATCGGTGAAGAATACTGGGGCAAAGGGTACGGAACAGAAGCCGCAAAAGCAATCGTTGATTTTGGATTTAAGGAGAAGGACTTACACAAAGTGTTCGCCCGTTTTTTCAAATCGAACCCTGCTTCTGGAAGGATTATGCAAAAAATTGGCATGGTTCAAGAAGGCATTTTGAAAGACCATGTCAAAAAAGATGGGGAGTATGTGGACTTAATCTATTACGGAATCATTAACCCATATGAACGTAGAGAAACAGACACTTTGTAAAAAGGGATGAATGAAAGAGTAACTATGTTCAAACATACAAAAAGAGAAAGAAGGGGACAACATGGCAGTTAAGCAGGTGTAACATGGAAATAAAGAAAAAAAGACGCTTAGTTGCAGTATTAACCTTCATCGCAATAATGGCAGTCATAGCACTTATTTCGATTATCAGACAGATAATGGACGGCTTTTTCCCTAGAGGAACATCTCTTGCACTCTTCATTTTTGCGACTGGAATGTTCTATGTATATTTCCCTAACAAAAACAATAAGAGTCCCTAATCTATGAGTAGGAGAATATCATGCTTGATAAACGACTGAGTTCTCACAACCTGTCAAAATGATTAATTTAGTTATTACCATCTAATAGTTTCTAGGAATTGTGTTCCATAAATTAACAGCTTTATTATAGTTGATAACGTAGCTACCTAAACTTTGTATGAATCCAAGTCCAGGAACAGCTCTTCTTAATGCTTTTTTCAAGAATGCCTTAGCATTTGATACTATACAGACAAATTCTTGCAAACTTCAACTTTATTCGTAATCATAGATATTTTGAATCATTCTTTGATAATGTTAAAGATGAAGGGTAACAATTTCTGGAAAATAGCTAGATTTAAAAACATTATATAACGTAAGAGAGTGGTTTGTAATCGGTATTTATTCGATTTAGGAGGTTATTGAAATTGAAGAAGAAGTTTGCGAATCTGAGTATACTCTTTCTATGTATCTTCCTTTTAAACGGATGTAATAATACGGAAAGATACCAGCATATTGAAGTTTTTGTAAGTGAAACCTTAGAAAAAAACGATGAAGGAATTTATGAAAAAACGGGTTTTAAGAAGATTAATGCCATTACGATTGTTGAAGAGGATAAAAACCATGTAGCAACGGATATAAAATCGATTGAGGACTTTTACGATATAGAAGGTAATTATTTGAAAACAGAGATAAAACATTCTGAATATAAAAGGTCTAAGGTAACGAATGTAGAAGATGGAGGTGAACGTAAAAAAGAGCTTCAAGAACCTTCAACACTTCTAATACCTGTTGGAAAGATTGAACCGTTTCAAGTAGATCACTTGACCGAGGAAGAGAAAGAAGAAGTTAAAAATCATATTTTATCTTTCATCGATAAGCTTTAATGCTAATTTGTAATTAGGGGAGCTGAAGATGAATGTATAGTTCCTCATGTGAAGATCATAACCTGTACAGTTTAATAAACTAATTGGCTTTTGCAGTCTGATCATGCAAAAGCCAATTTGATTTGATTCTTCTAACTTTTAGATTAATCGTAAATTACATTTTTTCCTTCTTCACGTAACTTTTGTAAAGAGGTCAGCATATGGTTGATTTGTTCATCAGAGTGTCTTTCCCATGAACCCAATTCAGCGACAATTTTTAAAGGAGATTTTGACCGATACGAACGTGTTGGGTTTCCAGGAAATCTTTTGTCTGTAACGTTCGGATCATTTTCAAAATCACCTAATGGTTCTACGATATAAATTCTTTCTTTAGCTGTAGATTTTGCTAATTCAGCACCCCATTTAGCAGCCTCCAGCGTAGCTGTAAAATAGATATAGTTCGATTTTTTATCTTGGTAATTCGAAAAGTGTTGAGGTTCCAATAAATCGCCAATTTTCAATTCAGCTTTCGTACCATGAAAAAAAGGACCACGATCTAAAACATCTTTCTTATCGTTCATACGATACACCTCTTATTATTTGGATTTGAATTAACAGTATAGTACAGTCATTGCATAAAGAGTAGTCTATATTTTATGGGCAATCCATTGTATAATTATAGTAGAGAGAAACAGTGCGGCCGTATAAATAACATGATGATATAAAATATATTATTTTCCTGTAAATAAAATAATACTCACTTACCAACAAAGAACTTCTATTCTAATTAGAGGTTCTTTTTTATTTTGAACATGTAGAAAGAGTCGGATTTTTGTAAAAATATGTAATGAACATGGCAGGTTATTTCACTCTCCATATAGAATTATTTCTATTTGAGGGGGCAAAGTATGGAGTTCTATACATTTAACAAAGAGAGTGGAAAACAAATTACGAAATTCAATTCGGACTTTAGTATGGCTCTTATTGTTCAAACCAAGAAGAACGCACATATTGGGTGTATGCACTTAGATAAAGGCGGTGTTGTAGGGTATCACCAAGCCGTTGTCCCACAGCTTTTATTAATTGTAAATGGACAAGGCTATGTCCGAAATGAAAAGAATGAATATATTAAGGTACAGTCAGGAGATGCAGTCTTTTGGGAAAAAGATGAGTGGCATGAAACAAAAACCGATACGGGATTAACTGCAATAGTTATCGAATGTGAAGAATTAAACCCGTCACTTTTTATGCCTATAAAAAGGTAATTGTGATCGCCTTATTAAAACAGATAGACAAGGTGTACATAAAACTATTGGAATATGAAACGTTTCCATGAATGAGGTGCTTTTCAAATGAAACTAGGACTAAAACAAGACGAAGTTAGACTTGAAGATTACACTCTAGAATGGCAGAAAGAGTTTCGTAGGGTGAAACAGGATATTTTAGTTGTAACCCCAATTGAGCAAAATCGAATTGAACATATCGGTAGCACAGCTATTAAAGATATGATTGCCAAACCTATATTGGATATTGTTGTGGGTGTAGATGATAGTAAACATGTCGATGCCGCTATTTTTCACGGGCTAAAGAAAGTGGGCTTTTTAAGACTTCGAGTTCAACGTCCAAATGAAATCGTGCTTGCAAAGTTTACGGATGACACCTACGAAGTAAAGACACATGTTATTCATGTAGTTGATTATAATAAAGAACTTTGGAAGAATTTAGTCTTTTTTAGAGATTACTTAAATGAACATGAGACTGCGCGGATCCAATATCGTCAGTTAAAACAGAAATTTATTGAAGAACAGAATGGCGGAATTGCTGAATATACCGACTACAAGGAAAAGTTCGTGAGAGAGATTTATAGGAAGCGGATTTAGGAACTTTTGAAAGAATTAGTTTCGTAAAGGAGGTAAAAACAGTGGATCCAGGTGTGTTGTGGGAAGCGATATTACTGATTTGTCATGTAATTATAACCTTCTTAGCCTTAGCTATATTTTCGTCTGTTTTTCGTAAAAACAGGAAAAAGGGATCTATTTTTCTAGTTTTTTTGATCGTTATAGGGATTATGAATATGGATAATCTATTCGATTATTCAATAACATTGGGCATATTGTGCTGCTTGGTGTATTTAATCTTGGGTCTCATAACCTATTTATCTTTGAAATCCAAAATAACAGACAGAACTTCACTCTAAGGTTTGAATTATTTATTTTGAATGATTAAGGCGTATATTCTGTAGAGTATTTATACGCACTAAAAAGTCATTTAACCAAGGTACGTACAAAATAGGAGAGGAAATCGATGGTCGTTACGAAACTGTTCCTATTTGGAGCATTGTTTTTTAGTTTGAAAATAGGATTAAATCTCGTTCTTACAAAGGTATTCAGGATAAAAAAAGAACCCTATCAAATTGGGTTTGTGAATTATAAACATAAACGCATGAATCGTGTAGTAGGTCTGATTTTAATACCGATTTTTGTACTTTTATATTATGGCTGGCAAAAGGGGATGATATCAGCGTCATTATTTTTGGGGAGTATATTATTTTTACATGCCATTCCCTCAGTAACCGAAGCATACTTTTCTTGGAAAGAAGAACAACACACAAAATTTTATATATTATGTGTGGGGGAAGCGGTATTTTTAACAGTTGTTGGAATCTTTGTATCGCTGTTTGACATCTTCGGTTTAATGTTTAACTATTGAGGTCATCCTTTAAGTGACCAAAAAGTTCGTTGGGCCCATTATAAGGGGGGTATGTATGTTTGGGAATTTTAAGAAGTGGAAAGATCCGATTTTGTTATTGTCTTCGATTGGAATTTCCAATATCGGTGACTTTATTTACTTAGTTTCGATTAATATTATTGTCTATCAACTTACAGGTTCAGCAACAGCTGTAGCTGGTCTTTGGATCATTGCACCCTTAACTAATATTGTCACTAAATTTTGGACAGGTAGTTTCATTGATTATCGGAGTAAGAGAAAAATAATGATTGTCACATACATAGTAAGAGCAATCTTCATTTTCTTGATCCCAATTGCACAAAACATGGCAGTTATATATGGATTCTTGATCGTTCTAAGTGTGGCAAAAGCATTTTTTAATCCTTCATCCATTACGTATGTAGCAATCCTTGTTCCAAAGGAAAAAAGAAAACGTTTTAACTCAATACATTCATTTGCGAGTTCTGGAGCATTTATCATTGGACCCGCTATCGGTGGTTCACTTATTTTATTCTTTTCAGTTGATGCAACATTATGGATTAATTCCATCTTCTTTTTGATTTCTGCCATTCTATTATTATTTCTTCCTGAAAAAGAAAACATCGATAATGAAGCGATTCCGACATTAACAATTGCACAAGTGATTCGTGACTTTACCGTTGTTCAGAAATTCATGCAACAGAATCAGTATGTCTCTTTTGTTTATCTTGGATTTCTTTTGATTATGATTTTTTCTTTTGCCATGGATGCACAGGAAGTCGTATTTACTCAAAAGGTAGTTGGTCTTTCCGAATTTGACTATAGCTTATTGATAAGTATAACTGGAATCGGTTCCGTTGTAGCAGCTTTCTTATTGTCCGTTTTTTCAAATAAGATTTCTCTTCGATATATGATTACCATTGGTTTAATCATGATGACAATTGGTTATGTAATCTATGCCTTTTCATGGTCTTTTGCTTCGATTGTTGTTGGATTTGTCATCTTAGGATTCTTCAATGTGTTTTTAAATGCAGGAATCATGACCTTCTATCAAAACAATGTTCCTATTGATGTAATGGGGAGAGTGACAAGCATTTATCAATTAATCCAAAGTGTTATACAAGTCTTATTTATCTTGGCTATTGGGGTTGTGGCCGATCTCGTTTCCTTACGAATGACAATTGTTAGTTTGTCACTTGTCATGTTGCTTGCGTCCCTTGTCTTTTCAATTTCAATATGTAGTCCAAATAAAAAGAGCTTTTATCCAGAAGACAGTCATGGTGTAGGAGAACAAAATTTGAATGTGTAGATAGCTGAATCATTTACAAAGGCTATTCTTGTTAGATTTGAGTCATTTTAAAAGGGAAGGTGCAGGTTTTAGAAGGTAAGTGCACTGCGCACCTACAATTTGTCTACTACATATGAATAAATGAGATACCTATTATTATGAGGAGGAAAAGGTCCAATGTATGGAAATTATTATCAGGATCATTCTATTCCATTGTATAGACAAAGAATTACGAAGCAACAAGCTCAAGAAATTGCGCTAAACCGTGTACCTGGGAAAGTTCTACATGTAGATATGGATTTAGAAAATGGTGTGTTAGTTTATGAAGTGTTTATCTTAACACCAGATAACAGAATTTTTGAAGTTGAAATCCTTGCAAGATCCGGGAGGATATTAAAAGTCGAACAAGAAAATGATTTTGATTAATACGTCCGATTACTTAAAAAACAGGTGGTTATCCAAAAAGGGATTAACCACCTGTTTTATTGTATTCATTTTTTGATTATACTGCCTTAGTTACTTCTTTGCGAGCGGAGTATAGGTTACGCATGTTCCAGCAACGAAATCATGGATGGCTCGTTTATCTTCACGTACGACTACCATTACGATGCTTACAATAAGTCCGATACCTAACGTAATAGCATAAATGAACCCACCTACCACAATCCGAAGCAGCATATTCCCAATGTGTAATTCTTCACCATCAATCCTCGCAATTCGAATCCCACATAGCCTTTTTCCAACTGTATACCCGTAGCAAAAGACTGGTAGGAGTAGGGCATATAAAAATTCTAGAAGGCCAGATTGCCAAGAATCATCAATCGAAAAGCCAAAAATAAGTGAAAGCATAAAAATAAAAATGAAAATGACAAAACCATCAATAATTGAAGCCCCAAAACGAATCCAAAATCCAGCGGGTTCAAGATTTCGATGCATGTAACCACCTCCAATATAATGTATTCATCCACGTTGAATTCTATTTTACTATTTATTCATTTTATTATAGAGGTAATTTTATATTTGATTTAACGTCGGGCATGTAAATACCTCTTTGAGAGTGCTAAAAGGAAAAACTAAATGAGTAGGAAAACTTCAATTTAAACAGAAGCATCAAAAATGTTCTGAAATATTTACCTTTTCAATTGAGAACTGTTATCGATTATTGTATAGTAAATAGTAGATTGATCATTTACTAAGAGGGAGAACATACAATGCAAATATATTGGACGAAAATAAATAAAATTATTGAGGAATCTTCCGAGGTTAAAACGTACTTACTAGAATGTCCTGAAGGTTTCACATGGGAAGAAGGATCCCACACGCACTTTGCGCTAGAAGGATTCAATGCTGGTGAGAAACCAAATAAAAGCTTAGTACGCCATATGTCGATCTCTACATTACCACATGAAAATGCGATCGGTATTACGACACGTATCAGAGAGAAATGCTCTGAGTTTAAATCAATATTACGAACTCTTGAGGTTGGGAATCAAGTTGCTTTATTTAAAACACATTCAAACGTACCACTAAAGCGGGAAGACAAAAATGTATACTTACTTTCTGCAGGTGTCGGTTTAGCAACTTTTAGACCGCTTGTACTTGAATATTTGGAACACCCTGACAACGTCAATCAGATGCATTCCCTAAACATTGATTCATCAAAAGAGTTCTTGTTTACGAATATTTTTAAAACTGTTCCTGATAAAAATCTTACATCTCAGTTTGTTGATAATCGTAAAGAGTACTATGAAGAAGTGAAAAGACTTGCTGCAGACAAGGACGGAATCTTCTATGTTGTGGGAAGCGACGATTTCCTTGTCCAGAACATTGAAATCCTTCGTGAGCAAGGCATTAAACCAGACAAAATTATGCTCGATAAGCGTGAACAAAGACGCTCTGAGTTATTATCACTAACTGTAACCATGTAAATGAACAAGGAAGCGATGATCCAGTTGGATGGTCGCTTGTTTCATTTTATCAGTCTTTGTTAGAGTAAATATGAGGTGTTGAAATGCCGTTAAAAGACCTTTTGCACGAAAATTTCCCTAATTTAGAACTAAGACCACCTTTATTTTATGGCTGGGATATTGGAATTCGTTTTGAGCTTGGTGTCGAGTGGTTTACGGATATTGATGATCATAACAGCAGATACGTAAGGGACTGTTATAATAGAGCGATTACGTTATTTGAAGCCCTACACTCACCAACAGATGACTTATATATAGTGATCGATGTGAATGATTATGATAAGGGGAAAAGTCTCAAACAACAGTTAAAGAATTTTTCTCCGTATGTGAAAAAATCATTATTGTATCGTTTAAAACATCAAGAATTGCCATATATTTTTCCAGAAGAGGATGAAGAGGGTACATATAAAACTCACAGATTTACGCTGACATGTAAACCATCTGATATGAACTATGTGCGATTGCTAATAGCCATTTGCAATCAAGATCTAGGGCTGAGACCGAGAATGTTACATAGGACGTACTTCGTGAACATCAATCGAAAAACCATTTTTCATGTTTACGATGATAGAGGCTGTGATGTGTTGGCAGCCTCACCGTCTACACTAAAAGATGTTTATACGAGATACAATGACTGGATATTGGATTACGACAGAACTAAAATCGAAAAGTTATTTAAGTAGGAAACGCTCACTTAGCGTTTCCTCTTAGTTATTGTTTAAAACCTTTTTTCAATTTCCTTGAATACTTCACTATTAATCGCTGGCGGTTCTTCATCATTCTCTTTTAATTTCCAACTAATAAGTCCACTAATCGATGAAAATAGTAGAGCGCCTTGCCATTCTATCTTAATGCCCGCCATACATATATCAAGTATATTTTCAAATCGAAATAGTTTGAAACATGACGAATTCAATTTTAAAATAACTTATTATACATTTAACAACTTACATTTACATATGTACTGCATTTTTTTAACTAGGCTGAAAATAATAAGTTCGGGGGTGATAAAATGGCAACGGCTAATATTGGCGATAATATTTCATTTAAACGTGATGGGAAAAGCTATAAGGGAACGGTTAAGGTTGTAAGAGAAAATTCTGTTGTTGTAGAATACGGACACAACAAAGAAAAAGACGAGCCAATTACTACGATCGTCAATCATAAAAATTATAAGGTTACTAAATAAACGCTGTGTAAGAAAAATAAACGTAAAATTCCAGGCCTTCCAATTCAGTTGTGAAATAGCAAATGGGGGGCCAGGATCAAGCTTCCCAAATTATATAGCAGAAAAAGGAATCTGCATGAGTGAAACCTTTTACAATTTACAATCGTAAAAGGATTTAGAGATGTAAGAGGGAGGAATTTTACGTTTGGGAATAGATCATATAGCTTATTTAGCTGGCGTGGCTTTATTAGATACACTAAGTCCAACCATAGTCGGTGTTACATTATATCTTGTTTTAACGGACAATAAAAAATTAATAACAAGACTGTCTGCATACCTATTTACAGTTACGATTTTGTATTTTTCTTTAGGAATTATACTGATGTTAGGATTAAATTATATTATTGAAGCACTTTCAACTATTTTTCAAAGTAGATGGATTCTTTTCATAACGAGTGCTATTTTATTAGTTGGTAGTTATTTTATCCCTAAAAATAAAAAAAGCAATATACCAAAGCCTAAAACTCAAAGTATATTTGCGATAATAGCAATTGGGATAGCCACTTTTTTAATAGAGGCTGGCACAGCTTTACCGTACTTTGCGGCTACGGGCATACTATCGAACATTGATATTCCATTCACTCAAAAACTCCCGATTATTGCAACTTATAATCTGGTTATGATTCTACCAGGAATCATGATATTTATAGGATACAAATTGTTCCAAAAGAAGCTAAACTCCACCTTTGTGAAACTACAGGAGAAAATATCAAATAGTACCAACTCTGTACTGTCTTGGAGTATGTCGATCGTTGGAGTGATCTTAATCTTGTATTCCATTGATGGTTTAACCATTTCTTTCTAATAAAACTGAATAGATTGATTAAATTTTTAATAAATGAGTTTTGAACAATTTCTTGGTATCGTCAAGTTAACGATACCTATTTCTCTTGATTGTATGAAATTTCACGCTTGTTTATATGGTGAGGTGTTTGATTATGTTATATGACGATAGATACCATTTCCACGTAGGTTATTACGAAAATGGCTATGATTTAGAAGCTGTTGCTTTTAAAAGACAATCACAAGGCATTTGGGACATCTATTTTGACATCGAACACTATGGTTATAAAAACAACGTCCAAGATGTCGAATTAAAAAACTTTGGCATAAGAATTTTTTCAATAGAAAACAAGGAACTAGATTATCATGATGCAGCAAAGAAATTTGAGCAGTGGCTAGTAAGCCAAAAAATGATCTAGATTAGTATCATTCAGAATTAGGTTTGATAGATAAAAATCGGATATGGTTTTATGAACATGCATAAATTAGTTTTACCTACACTTTCACAGTTAAGTTTTATCTTATTACGTCAAATGACTTGTTTTGTATTTAGATATGTAAACGGCACCTAACTATATTTACGTTAGGTGCCATTCCTTACGATATATTCTTTTTCGATTCATACGACGATTGGTCGGCCTTCATGTTCTGTGGTAGCATTTGAATCGAGTCTATGACACTATCTAATTTCGTTTCGATTCGATGCAGTAGATAGAATGTCACGACGACAGGAAAGCCAACCTCTTGAATAAAAGGCAGTAGATGTTCCACGAAAAGTTCCTCCTCTCCTATAAATAAAGCCAACTCCCTTTTGATGAGAGCTGGCCCATTTTCGATTAAAATTCAACGGATTCTACATTACGTTCCACAACTCGTGCGCTCTTTTTAGAGACAATCGGTCCACCAGGTGTTAGAAACGCATTGGATGAAACGATGGTGTCCATCGCAGCCGATACTGCCGCTGGATCAACAGGTTCAATTGGGTTTTCAATCGAAACCGTTGCCGTCTTTCCATCCTCATTAATGAATTGCATTTCAAGTGTCTTTGCCATCTGTTATTCCTCCTTTCCTCTTATTCTCCAAAACGATTACTCACCATCACTTGATAGCATGAAGCTATCATTACGCTCAATGTTTGTTAGTTGTAATTCTTGAAGATCGACGATCGCAACCGCTACTGCATATAAATCTTCAGCAGCTACAACAGGGTTAATATTGTTGTAGTTTTTGTTTTTGTAGGTCATTTTCCCTTTCTCATCGTATCCATTCTCAAACACAAAGCGTAACTGTGTACGTTGAATATCTTGTGTTACTGCCATGTCCCTCACCCCCTTTTCACCTATGTTATAGAGGGGAAGGAGGGAAATGGGGCATCAAATTTGAAATTTTTAACATGAATTTCTAGTGTGTTGAACACTTTTTTCTTAAATTTTTTGTATGAAATAATAATAGGACATTATTTTGTAATCTGAATAACTGATATATTACCTAAAACGATAGGAAAAAATGCCCCGTGTGTAGAAGAATATACATAAATCAATTATAGGAGGAATAGACTACAATAAAATCGTGCTCATAACTAATTGTCAAAAGGGATGGCTTGAGGAATTACGATTGTTTTAAATGGAAATGTTACATAACAACAAAGATCGTTAAAAGAAATGATTCATAAAAATATGTAAAGGCTTTCATTTTATATCGTAGAGAAGGGGTTATTCATGAGAAGGTTACTTGAAGCAATTAAGGCAAATTATGACTTTTTTGTCGATGTGTATGAGCGGACATCGAGTACTAGGTACAGTCAAGAACAACCACAATATGAAGAAAAGAAAAGGAAGGTATCTCGATCCAATGTAATCCCATTTGTTCCAAGAGAACAGTTCGTTCGAAATAAACATAAAAAACACATTCAAATCGAATATACTAAACGCAAAAAATTTTAGGGCTAAATGATGCAAGTAACGAACTTGCGTCATTAGGCCCTTTACTTGTTTTATGGGATAAAGATTTACTTGTTACACATGTGTTGTCATCTAAATACATAATAGTAAATTAATGTAAAATGTTGTAAAATTATAATTATTCATAATAAATAAAGGGGTTCTATATGAAGAAAAAAATTTATAGAGTATTAGGTTTATTGTTGTGGTTATTGTTTTATATTACGGGGGAATCCATTTGTTTAAGTATCAGATAATAGAACTATACTTATCCATGGAACATAAAGAGTATGTAGAAGAAGAGGGGGCGTTTATACCATTCGTTATCACCCAGAAGATAGAGATAAAGTAAAAAAATTCATAGAGATTACCCCACAAATCATAGAGTGGGGAGAATTATGGTTTAAAGAACAAGATTTTTCCGAACAACATTTAACCATTTACCTCAAACACACGGACGACCAACTTCTCCCAAGTCTCTCTACTGAAGGTGTTTTTATAGAAAACAATTTGATTGTATAAAATAGGAATGATGATATTGATTATTTACTTAATACTTATTCACATGAATTTGCGCACTATTTTTTACATATAGCTAGTCATAAATCCAAAAATATTCCTGCTTGGTTTCATGAAGGAGTAGCAAGCGCATTTGCACAAAGAATTGCTCCGATCACTCTCGAAGATAGCCAAGGATATGATGTAATGCCTCTTGCCGACATTAAGCGAGAAGAAGATTATTATAATAGCACATATAGATTTATGCATCATGTAGTCGAACATCTGATTTATAAGCACGATATGCAGGCTTTAATGTTTCTCATACAAAAGACAAATGAAACAGGAGATTTTTCTAAAGTATTTTATGATTTAACGGGGATCGAACTTAAAGATTATCATAATCAATTTTCAGGTAGACTTGGAACCTATTAACAACATTTCTCACTTGCTTGCAAATGGGGAAATCGAAGCAGCTGAGCAATCAGCCTTAGCCTATTAGGTCATTATTTTTATGATGCGCCACTAGTATATAAATATTTAGCGGATATTTATCTGACTCAAAAACGTTACGAAGATGCATTCATCACCCTAGAAAAGAACGTAGAGTTCCAAGACAATCCAAATCTTTATCAACGACTGGCCGAACTTGCAATACAAACAAACAAGAATAGAGCACTAACATATGCCGAGGAGGCAGTGCAGTCGGCAATAAGGAACGATTGGAACGTAGTGGAATATAAAAGGTGGTTAACGGAAATTAAAGAAGAGATATAAATAATAAATCAAACACTTAAATCTGTGAGGGAGGTTTTAATATTTTAATTTTAGTGGCACTGCTACTATTATTCATCACAGTTATATTATTTTTGACATTATGTGTAAAGATCGTAATTGCTTACATACAAAAGAAACCATTTCCTAAAAGACTATTATTCACAACAATGTCTGGTGTTGTATTGCTGTGTTCCATCTATATGTATGAGATGTACTTTTTTACTTTTTCAAAGATTGATAGACAAGCTATGCAGGAAGGACCTGGTCCAGTACCATCACCATCAGGAGCCTATATCGCCCATGCCTATTATGAACCGTATGGTGGAGCAGCTGGGGGCGTGAATGTATGGGTTGATATCATAAGTACGGATGAAGAAAATCGTGTTCAAACTGTCTACTATGGTGATGCCAAAACTCATTTTACGTTGGAATGGGTGGATAATGATACCCTGTTTATTCAAAATGAAGAGCCTCAATTCCCTAATTCTAATAGAAATACTGTATTAGTAATTGGAAAAGAGATTTACCATGAAACTGGATTGGCTTGTCAAAGTGTCCTTATGAAAAAACAATTTGAGACATGCTATCATAACTAATTTCCGTAATACGTACGCCAATATGAAAATGTAGCTTAGATACGGGTTAATTTCGTATAACCCTATTGTCATACATATCGAGTGACGTTAAACCAGCAACTTTATAAAAAAGATAAATAGTAGGTGAAACCTTTAAAACACATGAACCGTATAAGATTAATGGAGGTGTGATAATCAAATGGTTTTTCGTTCAAAAGTAGATGCGTTTTTTGTTAAATTTATGTTGATTGTGGTTTAACAATAACAAAGGTTTCACCTACAAATAGTATTTTTACAGGTCATAGAATATTGTCCTCGAGAAATGCGCTTGAAATTTTCAATAAAACAACATTTATGGGGAGTATTAAAATTTCACCGGATAATAAAAAAGAGTTTATCAACGAACTAAAAAAACGGTGTCCTCATATTCAAATTGAAGAATGAAATTGCTAATGCCTTTTGTTCAAAGGCATTCTTTATGTTCGCCCAGCATGGGCGAACTCTAACGGGTGAAAGTCCCGAGTGCGACCTTGTAGCGGTAAGCACATAGCCAAAAGCAAGGGTGTTCATGGCGACGTGGAATCTGAAGGAAGCTCGAGGCAAACCTCCGGTCTGACGAACAGAAACCATATAGGAGGCAACGTATGAGGATAAGACTGCATAAGAAGTTAAAGTCCAATAGCTACATTAGTTTCATACGTTGTAAATATGGCAGATAGATGGAGGGAAAGAGTTCGTACCTTAACTGGGGAGGTCTCACTAGGCTATACCAAAATCTTATAGAGATATAAGACTGGATAGTGAGAAGTCAGCAGAAGCCGTAGTAGTGAAGATGTCTAATGAAAGTTAGAAGGAGCGAAGGGCTGAACAATTTTATCGTTATAGAAATCTCGATTGGAAGAGGAAATAGACCACTGGCACATAAGCGACAAAGTGGATACCGCCTTCACGAGACAGAAAGGAAATAACAAGCATGTACGAGGAAAAACTACTGGATAGAATTCTAAACAGGGATAATCTTAACCTGGCATTCAAGCAGGTGAAAAAGAATAAAGGTGCAGCTGGTGTAGATGGAATGACCGTAGAGGAATTAGGGGCATATATGGCATTAAATAAGGATGAAATCATCTCACAAATTCGCCAAAGAAAGTATCAACCCTCTCCCGTATTAAGAGTGGAGATTCCTAAGCCAAACGGCGGAGTTAGGCTCTTGGGAATACCAACGGTCAAAGACAGAGTCATCCAACAAGCAATTGCACAAGTACTTACACCCATATTTGATAGGCAATTTAGTGAATATAGTTATGGATTCAGACCACGTCGGTATGCAGAGATGGCTATAGTACAAGCTTTAGAATTTCTAAACGAGGGTCACGATTGG
The DNA here is from genome assembly GCF_964021195.1 of Bacillus nitroreducens. Classification (NCBI taxonomy): domain Bacteria; kingdom Bacillati; phylum Bacillota; class Bacilli; order Caryophanales; family Bacillaceae; genus Bacillus; species Bacillus nitroreducens. Next base: position 3,149,945 of record NZ_CAXHYI020000003.1, read on the forward strand.
ATTGTAGATATTGACCTAGAACGTTTCTTCGACACGGTCAACCATGATAGACTAATGAACCTTGTATCAAAAACAGTAGACGATGGTGATGTCATCTCACTAATTCGTAAGTTCTTAGTGAGTGGAGTACAAATCAACGAAGACTATAAAGAAACAGTCATAGGAACTCCGCAAGGAGGAAACTTATCACCCTTACTCAGCAATATCATGCTTAACGAGTTGGATATGGAACTTGAAAGAAGAGGTCTCCGTTTTGTTAGATATGCTGACGACTGCATTATTATGGTCAAAAGCGAGATGTCTGCGAGACGAGTGATGAGGTCAATTACGAGGTTCATAGAAGAAAAACTAGGCTTGATTGTTAATGCCAGTAAAACGAAAGTGACAAGACCAAATGACCCCTCCATGAAATTTCTAGGATTCGGTTTCTTTAAAGATTATCAAATGGATTTGTACAAAGCAAAACCACATCAAAAGTCAGTAGAAAACTTCAAGTTTAGGTTGAAACAACTAACACGGAGAAACTGGGGTGTTGATACGAAGTATCAGGTTGAAAGAATCAATCAACTAACACGAGGCTGGGTGAACTACTTTAAAATTGGCTATATGAAAACATTGTTAGGTGATATAGATTCACACATTAGAGTACGATTAAGAACTTGCATTTGGAAGAAATGGAAAACAGCCAAAAATCGCAGGAAAAATTTAATCAAACTTGGAATGAACAAACATAATGCATACCAATATAGCCATACAAGTAAAGGAGCAGTCCGCATTGCCTATTCGTGGGTGCTTACTACAACTATAACAAATAAAAGATTAGCCCAGTTTGGGCTAATCTCGTGTAGAGAACACTACATGAAAGTACATGCTTAGTATAAAATTGAACCGCCGTATACGGATCCGTACGTACGGTGGTGTGAGAGGTCGGAGGTTAATCACCTCCTCCTACTCGATTTTTGCTTCCTTATCCTCTGAAAAGCTACGTTTGATAATCACTCAAAACATATAGGAAATTATATGCGAACGAAATTAAAAACAATGCATATTGATCTCATTCAATTTTTAGTGGTACATATCTAAGTTGGGTTATTGACATCATTCATACATACTATAGGTATTTTCTGGAGAAGGTATTTTTAGTATAAACTTTTTTGGAGGTTACGTATGCATGCAGAAAATAAACAGATTAGATTAACGGCTGGGGAGATTGGTCAGCTTTGGGGTCAATACTTAAATGATACTGCAAGTACGTGTATTCTTACTTATTTTCTAGAAAAGGTTGAGGACTCTGAAATTAAGCCTATCATTCAATATGCTTTAGAAATATCGACATCACATGTTCAAAAGATTACCTCAATACTAAAAGATGAAAAATATGTAATTCCCAAAGGTTTTAATATTGAGGAGGATGCTGATTTACACGCTCCAAGACTGTATTCCGATAGTTTTGTACTAAATTTTTTAAACCAAATGTCTAAGGTAGGTCTTACCTCATATGCTGGTAGTGTTGGAACATCTGTAAGAAGTGATATTAAATCCTATTACATGGATTGCCTTAAAGAAACAATGCAGTTGTATGATAAAACAACCGAATTATTACTATCTAAGGGCTTATTTATTCGGTCCCCAAGCCTGCCAAATTTAGAAAAGGTTGAATTTGTTAAAAAGCAGAGATTTATGTTGGATGTGTTTGGAGAAAAAAGACCATTAGTTGCTACTGAGGTCGATCATTTATTTGCGAATATGCAAAGAAATGCCTTAGGGATAGCTACACTCACTGGATTTAGTCAGGTTGCAAAAGATAAGGATGTCAAACAATTCTTTTTAAAAGGTTTAGAAATTGGGACTAAACATGTTAAATTATTTAGAGGTAAGCTAGAGGAAGCTAAACTACCAGCACCAATGGGATGGGATTCAGAGATTACAAATAGTACAGCCAATACTTTTTCTGATAAGTTGATGATGTTCTTTACGAATGGGTTAATACCTTTAAGTATTGGATATTACGGTACAGCTGTTAGTTTAAGTCTTAGAGGTGATCTTGTCGCCATGTACAATAGGCTATCCTTAGAAGTTCAGATGTATGCTGAAGATGGAGCCAATATCATGATTAAAAATAAATGGTTAGAACAGCCTCCAATGGCATCGGATAGGGATGAATTAATAAGAAATAAGAAGTAATAGTAAAGTCGACATTCTGTCCTTCTGTTTTTAACAGGAAGGACATTTTTTATTGTTATCATATCTGTAGATCGGTAAGCTGATGACTGACATTTGGATTGCCTTTTCTTTTTGACTCTAGCGTTGATGAACGTTATATGGGAAATTATAGGAGTGGAAAACGATAAATCAAGGAGGACATTCGCTTATGGTTGTTGAAATTAGTAAGAAAGCAGGTCGAGAAAAGCTAAAAGCTTTTTATCTTGAACTAGAATAATCATGAGAGGCGGAAGGATATTGCTAACTTTATATATTACAAGACATGGAGAAACTGTGTGGAATACACAAAAAAGACTTCAAGGCTGGAAAGATTCAGAGCTGACAGAGAATGGTAGAACAAATGCATTACTACTAGGAAAACGGCTAAAAGAAGTAGATTTTGATGCGATCTATACAAGTCCTAGCGGGAGAACCATATCCACTACGAACTTGATTAAAGGAGAAAGAGAGATTCCTGTTTTTCTAAATGATAACTTAAGAGAAATAAATCTGGGCGACTGGGAAGGTCAAACATTATCTGACATTGAGAACAAATATCCAAATGAGTATTACGCTTATTGGAATACTCCACATGTCTATAAACCCATAAATGGGGAAAGTTTTGAAGATCTTAAAAAGAGAGTATTAGAGGCAATTCATTCAATCCAGAAAAAGCACAGTACGGGAAATGTTCTCATCGTTACGCATTCAGTTGCGATTAAAATATTATTGGCATCCTTTAAGAATGAACCAATAGAGAAACTATGGGGACCTCCTTTTATTCATGACACGAGTCTAACCATTGTCGAATTAAATGGTAATGAAAGAAACATTGTATTAGAGGGGGATATCTCACATCGGGAAATGGTTATGCAGAAAGAGAAGTGATTGAAGTGATAAGAAAAGCGATTGGTGCTATTGTTTTTCAAGGAACAAAATTTTTAATGGTACAGAAATCCCACATCACTACTCTTGAAGGTAAACAGCCAATTGAGGCGGAATGGGACTTCGTAAAAGGTGGAGTTGAAAAACATGATAAGAACTTACACGATACACTATTACGAGAATTACAAGAAGAGACGGGTTCTAATGAATATAAAATAGTAAAAGAATTGGACGCAAAGATTTGTTTTGATTTTCCAGATGATAGGCAAAATAAAATTGGGTATCAAAAACAAGAAACAACTATGTTTCTAGTAGAATTTTTAGGTGATATAAACTCCCTTATACCAAATGATCATGAAATTAGTAAAATTACGTTCATAGAAAAAGACGATGTAGTTGAACTACTCACTCATCAAGACACGAAAGATTATTTTATAAAGTATATAACAGATTGGGCAATGCATCCAAAATGATCTGCTAAACTGAATTAGGCCATTGATCTGAAGCTTGAATTGATTAAACGGTGTAGTTTGTTGTATGAAAAACATTGCCAAAACGTGTATGCCTCGTTATTATAAATAGTAGGGTTTAACCCTATCTAGCTAAAAAAGGAGTTCATATCATGATTCATCACATTCGTTTAAGATAAAAAAGGGTATAGACTTTAACCGAGACCAACACATATTTTTTAAAGAAATATGTTGTAGGTTTATTTGTCTATGCCTTTTTTCATTTATCTAATAACGAATGAATGAGGTGGCTTCTTTGTTACAAGAGAATAAGAAAATAAAAAGTGCAAGATATGTGAGCGCGTATGAAGGAATGTTCGCATGTCCAGTATGTAAAGCGTCTATGAAGGTGACTGATTATGAAAGTTTAATCTGTATAAATCACCATACGTTTGATTTTGCCAAACAAGGTTATTTGAACTTGACGACGAATGCAGTAAAGAATACGAAGTATAGTAAAGACCTTTTTGAAGCGCGAAGCAAGTTGATTACGAAAGGTGCCTTTTACCAACCATTACATGAAGCAATTTCAAATATATTAAATAAACATTTTGGCAAGTCAAAAGACAAGATTTCGATACTTGATATGGGATGTGGGGAGGGTTCACATCTTTCAACGATATGCGAGATGGTTAGGTCAAATTTTTCGGATAATGTACTAGGCGTTGGAGTGGACATTTCAAAGGAAGGGATTATGGTTGCTGCTAAAAACTATTCAAATAAGATTTGGACAGTGGCTGACCTTGCAAACACTCCATTTAAGGATCATCAGTTTGATGTGATTTTGAATATTTTATCCCCATCAAATTATGGTGAATTTAATAGATTGTTAAAACCAGACGGAATCGTCATTAAAATTGTCCCACAGAGCGGGTATTTACAAGAGCTGAGGGAACATCTTTTTCCTTTATCTGAAAAACAAACGTACTCTAATTCAGGGTCCGTGGAAAGATTTACGGAGAGTTATGAATGTGTTGATCACTCTAGACTAACCTATAAGATGAACCTACCTAAACCTTCGATTGAATGGTTGGTCAAAATGACTCCATTAACATGGTCAACATCAGAGGAACGAGTACATTCATATTTACAGAAGGATTGCATCGAAATTACGGTTGATTTTGATATATTAATAGGTAGAAATCAGATAATTAATTTGAATCCAGTAGTTAAATAGATAATTAGAAATCCTTACTTCAAAAGCGTGAAGTAAGGATTTTTTGGTTCATAATCCAAGTCAAAAATGGTTAATCGAAGATACTTTTGAAAAGAATATCTGGTATGAGTTAACATGTATATTAAGGAGTATGTGTAAAAATAAGGAGGCATCTACCATTTATGAAACCACGAATGACTGTACTTACATTGGGTGTAGATAATTTGGAAAAATCATTAGAATTCTATCGTGACGGACTGGGATTTGTGACAGAAGGGATAATAGGTACAGAGTTTGAGCATGGTGCTGTTGCCTTTTTCGACTTACAAAATGGCCTAAAGCTTGCCATTTGGAATCGTAAAGATATTGCACACGATGCAAAGATTGAGTTGACAGGACCCAGTCCTACCGAATTTACGATTGGGCATAATGTAAATAGTAAAGAGGAAGTAGATCAGGTCATGGAACAGGCAAAAAAAGCTGGAGCTACCATTACTGTCCCAGCACATGACACATTTTGGGGTGGATATTCTGGATACTTTCAAGACCCAGATGGCCATCTATGGGAAATCGTATGCAATCCACACTGGGAGATAAAAGAGTAGATGCTAAATGAAGTGCATCAAAGGAGGGCTGGAAAATGACAATTAAAAGATTAGACCATGTAGCAATCATCGTCAACGATCTCTCTGCGGTTACATCATTTTTTCTCGATATTGGACTCGAGGTAAAAGGAGAATGGGAGATGGAAGGAGATTTGATGGGATATGCAGTTGGACTCGATGACGTTAAAGTAGCGTGTGTAGGATTGGCAAGCCCAGAAGATCAGACGTGGATCGAGTTAATTAAATTTATTTCCCCTTCTAATGAATCAAAAATTCAGCAAGCCTCTGCACATACACTAGGAATTCGCCATATTGCATTTAACATTGAAGATATTGAAACGGTTGTTGCCAAACTGAAAAAGAAGGGTACGGAAATATTTAGTGAGATCCAGCAATATGAAGATAAGTATAAATTATGTTATGTTCGTGGTCCGGAGGGGATAATCTTGGAGTTGGCTGAGGATATCACATAATATACTCATACCTTAGTAAGAATTTCTTGCTCAAGCTCTAAACGAGGTGATGATGGTTATAGATTGAAGGTAAAGGAAATTCTTACTTTTTATGGTATAATTGTTAATGTATAGATCGAAGCTTGATGATTGGCTTTCATCAAAATAGAAATGAGCTATCAAATGCACTGGATATATTTAGGATTTGCCATCGTAATGATTGGATGTGGGACTTGGGGTCTGATAGCTCGTGAGAAATGGTTAGAAAAGCAATCCAATAAACTAAAAAGAGAATCAGAATGAAAAATACCTCACAAGCTGAGGTTTTTTTAATGCTCATTTATTCCTAATTGTAGTTAATTTAAATGTTATAATTATCCAAGCGTTTAGTTGCTGCGCAACTTTTGACTACTATTACACGCTACGGTTTTGTATTGAATAGACACAACTTTGAAATCCTCTCTTTTTGCTTTTTATCCACATTTTTATGAGAGCCTCATAAATTTATTAAGTTAAATATACTTTAGAACGATATTTATAAATAATGATTAGTAAAATTGAAACTCTTTTGAGTCCATAATCGTCTAATTGCAAAATTTGAAAGAAGTAGAATGGGAGGGTAGTAGATTGGACAGAGAAGAAAAGGATTACATACTAGAAAATCTAATGATTGAATATGGAAATGAGTTGGTACGATTAGCCTATTCTTATGTGAATGATACTGAGGTTGCAAAGGATATGGTTCAAAATACATTTATCAAATGTTATAAAAACCTTGATACGTTCCGCCATGAATCAAAAATCAAAACATGGCTCTATCGCATCACCATTAATGAATGTAAAGATTATTTAAGAAGCTGGAATTTCAGGATGGTACAAGTCAAAAGTTTTATTAATGAAACGACAAGATCTATTTTACCATCAACAGAAAAATCGGTAGTAGATAAGTATAACAGCGAAGAAATCAAAGAGAATATCTTTTCTCTTCCGAAAATGTATCGGGAAGTGATTTATCTATACTACTATGAATCATTAAAAACAGAGGAAATTGCGAGTGTATTAGATATTTCTGTTAATACAGTGAAAACTCGATTAAGTAGAGCAAGACAAAAACTAAAGTCAATCATTAAGGAGGCTGAATTTTATGGATGATAAACGGATGAAAGATAAGCTCAATCATATGCCTTTTCAAGAGTTAACGTTTACGAAGGAAGACCGTAAGAAAGTTTTTGAACAAATTAATAGAATCGAGAAAAGCAATTCTACACAAAAGAAATCTAAAGTTCCGTTTTCAAAACAAATCTCTGTTATTACAGCGTCTATATTGGTGGTCGGCTTATGTATTGTTTTGTTTATGCCTTCACTTCTGCAAGGAAATTTTTATAATGAGAACAACGAAAATAATGCGAGTGGGGTAGTCACAGAAAAAGAGTATTCTAGCATTCTGGTTATGGTGAAAGATGAAAATGACAGATTACCTGTTAACCTTTTACTTACGTATAGCAAAGATAAAAAGAAAATAAAGTTTCTATCGCTTCCCCGTGATACGTATTCTCCGATAGTAGATAAACATGATAAAGCCACTTCTTATGATAAATTATCACATGCTTATGTAAATAGTTTGGAGGGAGCGGAAGATGTCAAAACAACAGTATCAAAGCTTTTTGACCTCCCCATTGATTATTATGCTGTTATCGATCTAGAAAGCTTTTCAAACATGGTTGATTCAGTTAATGGTATCGAATACGAGTTACAAGAAGATATTCGAGTAAGAGCTATTTCTCAAGTGGCATTTGAATTCGTAAAGGGAAAGCAACGTTTGAATGGAGAAGAGGTTGTGGCATTATTGATGGATGCTACAGTAGAAAGTAGCTTAAATGAAGAACATCTATTAAATATCATCAGTACAGTCATCAATCAAACAATCAGCATATTGCCAGAAAGTGAATTGAAACAATTCGGAAGTAAAATAGCTGGAAATATTCCGATTGAACAATGGCTAGAGTCTAATAAAGAATTACCATCTATGCAATTCGTCTCTTTAATCGATGGAATGAAAAATAGCACAATAGATGAAACTTTCTATATTCAATTTGAAGAAGAGTTTTTACATTCTGTTACTGAAGAGTTAACCACATTTGACTAAATCAAAAATAATCAGTAGGAGTGTTAGATTTTATTTAAATGCTATTTCACTCCATTTGAGATATTTGCCTATTTATGTATAAGGTGCGTTTATCTAATAATGGATGGATGCACCTTTTGGTGGTTGGAGTTAATTATAGAATGTGGAGAATTGTTAGAGTACGAAGAAATGATTATAATGAGTAGGATGATATTAAAAGGTGTGAATTAATAGATCGATATTTCATATGAAATAATACCAGTTGAAAAAGCGTATCTATGCAAAGAGTTGTGTAACGAACTAATGGTTTTTCAAAAATCAAAGGCAACCATTTCGAAAGAATTATTTGATGAGATGAATTTTGAGACAAGGATGCTTCCTTCCATAAAAATGCGATTGACAATCAAATCGTAATTGTACGAGATGGGAATAAAATAGTTGGTTATGTGTATTCTAACATCTCTCCAAAAGAAGCCTACTCAAATGATTTTGCTACTTTTTTTGATCTTTCCTCAGTGAGTAGGGACCATGTAGGGTGTCTATCTCAGTTTTATATAAAAGAAGAATATCGACGGTATGGAATTGGTTCTAAACTCTTTGATATGTCCATGCAATGGTTGAACCAGTTCGAAGACATAGAGGATTATTTTATTTTTGTTTCGAACGGAAATGATGCTTTAGGATTTTACAAGCGGAAAGGATTTATTGTGAGCCACGACATTTTGGATGGATTCATTACAGTTTTACGAAATAAGAGGTAACGGAATAAAGGGACGTGACGGAAACATTTCTTTCGTAAGTTCAGTTCCTCTCAAAGTTGATTACCGTTTTCATTATGAATAATAACAGAAAGCAATTCTCTGTTCATCCTTCTGATTGTATGTTTTCCAACTAGGATTCGTAAAATTGAAGAACCTAAATCATTTAACACAAATAAACGCGCTACTCCGGAATGAGAATGACGCGTTTATTTTTTGTTCAAGTTCTATGAGATTGAGAGAATTAAGTATTCAATTGCTTGATTTTTCCTATATATTCCGATTGTGGGCGGAATATCGTATTGTCTTGCAGTTGCTCAATCGCGTGTGCTGTCCAACCAATGATTCTAGCAACGCTGAACGTTGGTGTGAACAATTCTGGTGGCATTTCAATCGAGCGCATGATAGCAGCAGCATAATATTCGACATTCGTATACAGCTTACGGCCTGGTTTATGTTGAGCAAGTAAATCGATGATTTCTTTTTCTGCAACTACTGCTAAATCTAACCACTCATCTTTTCCTAACATGCTCGCACATTTTTCTCTCAACAGAATGGAACGTGGATCTTCAGTTTTATAGATTCTATGTCCAAATCCCATAATTTTTTCTCCATTTCGGAGTTTCTCTTCGATAATTGGTTTGATGTTATTCTGATTTCCAATTTCCTCTAGTAAATCAATGACTCCCGAAGGTGCACCTCCATGCAAAGGGCCTTTCATGGTGCCGATGGCTGATGTGATCGCCGCGGTTAAGTCTGATTCTGTCGAAATCGTGACGCGTGCAGAAAATGTAGCTGCATTCAACCCGTGTTCCATTGTTAACTTCAAATATGTTTCAAGGGCCTCAATTTGGGAGTCGGTTGGAAGCTCACCGTTTAGCATCCATAAGTAATTCGCGACGTGCGATAAAGTCGTGCTTGGTTTAACGACAGGTAACCCTTTTTGTTTTCGGTAATGATTCGCTATGATGACTGGCATGGCACCAGTTAGAATCATCGCTTGGTCTTCGATAGGAGTATTTGAAAAAGTAGTGTGTGCGAAGGCGGAAATGGCTGTTCGGGCAGCATCCATTAATGGTACCTCTGCTGGTAAAGCATCGAGGATTGTTAGAACATGGTGAGGTAGCTGTCTACCATACATGAGTTTACTTTCAAAATCCTTTAGCTCCATTTTATTTGGTAAGACTCCGTGCCAAATGTAATAGGCGACTTCTTCAAATGTATAAGAAGGGATAAGTTCATTTACTAAAGCACCTCTGTAGCGTAATTCCCCTATATCTCCTTCGACAGAGGCGATATTCGTTTGTACGGCTACAATATCTTTTAATCCTTTTTTAAACATCATGTTATTCTCCTCCTTTTCTTCAGTATACGGTTGTTATATGATTATATAAATTAAATGTTTTCTATTAAAACAATTAGTTTTTTTAATCATATAAGGAGGAGTATTGTGGAGTTTCAATGGTTAAAAACCTTTATTGTGGCTGCAGAGACTAGAAATTTTCGTCAAGCATCCGAAAAACTGATCATTTCTCAACCAAGTGTGACCGTTCATATTCGTCAATTAGAGGAACACCTAAGTGTGAAACTTTTTGATCGCATCAATAACCGTGTTACATTGACTGATACTGGAAAACTATTTTATAAAGAGGCAAAGCAACTTGTCGAACAAATGGAAGAAAGTATTAATAGGGTTCATACATTTGCACAAGGATTTCGGAAAAACTGGACCATTGCAATATCACCACTCATGGCTGAGACGATTCTTCCCTATATTTTACGAACATTTGTAGAAAGTCATCCAGAAGTTGAAATTAGTATTCGAGTGGAAGAATCTGAGATGATTGAACAGCTCGTTGATAACGGGGACGTGCATCTAGGCATATCAGCATTAGACGCTAAACTTAAGAATATCGAGTCGATTCAAATGTATGAAGACCCGATACTTTTCGTCCAATCACCTGATACGTATGATGAAGAAAGTGGACCGCCGATTGAACCATTAGAGTTATTACAAAATGAGTATGTATTTACTCATCATCATCCCGTTTATTGGGATGACTTGCTGAATCAACTAAAAAAGCACGTGAAAAGTATCCGTACTATGAAAGTAACACAAGCACACATTGTAAAACGTTTTATTCAGGAAGGCTTAGGCATCTCGTTTTTACCACACTCCATTGTGAGACGTGAGCTCCTAGAAGGAAAACTAATGCAACCACATTTCGACCTTTTCACTCTTCCAACAGTTTCCACTTATATTCTTGTGAAAAAGAAAGGGGAACTCGAGGAAGAATTTATTCATCTAATCTCGAATTATTATTTTGGCTAATAACTGCCTACGTACAGAATTTTGTATTTAATTGTTACATCACAATAAAATCAGAGCCGAGGTAGAGAGAGTTATTTTAATAAGTGCTATTGGTAGTACTGGTAAAACCTTGAAGGCTCAAACCTTACTAGAAAAATACCTGATTCCACTTCTCTCTCTTGACCATTTGAAAATGGGCTTGTACAGGGTAGATAAGAAGTGTGGATTCTCGCCACTGGATAACACCGAATTTATTGGAGACCAACTTTGACCCATTGTAAAAGGGATCATTATCACAAATATTGAGAACAAACAACATATGATCATGGAAGGATGTTATCTATTGCCTCACTATTTGAAGGATCTTGACAGTTCCTATTCCAAAAACATCATTCCAGTATTTTTCGTTTTTTCAAAGTATTATATTGAAAAAAACTTCGAGTGAATCAAAGAAATGTGATTGAACGCTGTAAGTGGCCTGAAGAAAGGACGATGTAGGAACTTATTGAAAAACATAAAGTGTTTAGAGCACTATGCAAACAAGTGGGTGTTACGTATTTTGAAATCGATAAAGACCATGACAATGAAATTATGAAAGTCTTTACCTATATAGAGTCTGAAAAAAATGGAATTGTTATAAAGAATATATTGGACAGTGGTTTTCTAGAATGAACGTTGGTATCTTATACAAATCAATTGTATGAAGATATCGAAAGAAGAACAACCTTACCCGCTCTTTGCCGTTTTTTTTATTACTAAATCAATTAAATGCATCACAAGCACAATAAAAATCTGACAGAAGCATTAGTTTTGTCAGGTTTTTTCTATATTAAATCTAAGTTTAATAAAATAAAATAAAGAAATTTTATTATTCGGTATAAGTAAACTTTACTTTTATAAAAGAACAGTTTATAATTTAAATCAAAGAGGTGATGGTCATGAAGAATGATTTTGGTGATTCGATTTCAAATAAAGTGTATGAATACCGTGTCCTTGCCAGATTGACGCAGCAAGAATTGGCAGAGAAAGTCGGGGTTTCGAAACAAACCATCTTTGTTATGGAAAAAGGAAATTATGTTCCGACGTTGTTGTTAGCTTTTCGAATTGCTGAATTTTTTAACGTGGAAGTGACCGATATTTTTACTTATGAGAAGGGGAATGATCAAAATAATGTTTAATTTCACAGAGTTCTCGAATGCTGTTTTTCATCCATTAAAGTCCTGGGCAGAACAATCTTCTGGTAATTGGAATATTCTACTTGGAATAGGTGGGTTACTGTTAATTGGTAGTGCGATTTTTGCTTATATATTCTATAAGAAGATTGGTCCAAGCGATGAACGCACAGATAATATCTTTTTGAAAAGCAGTTACTTTGTCCTAGTGGCAATTGTTCTGTGTGACATTATTTTTCCGAAAGAATATATGTGGAATATATTTTTCTTGTACAAATATGCACTGGCATTTTTAGCTGGCGGCATTTATTTGGCCATTCGTTATCAGAAGGACTTCACATAAGAAAATTCTTAGAATTAGCCATGGTTGAGGATGTAAGTTTTAAGCCTCTCACCCATGGCTGAATTTGATTTGAGTTCTATAGGATAAGAGAAAAAATTGGGAAAGAATGATAGAAGAAATGGAGGTGTATAAAAATTAAAATAAAAATTAAAAAGCGGTCACCCAAAACAGTTTTTATCCTTCTGTTTTTCCTGTTAGTACTGTCAATTTACGGATATCATCAACTAGTGAGAGTACCTGATTATATAAAAGTCCCCCTTGAAATCAAGGCGGATTTTTTATCAGAGTCATACTTTACTGAACTCTCTGAGCAGTATGATGAAATTCGTTCCGAGCATCGAAAATGGTACATCTTTGATTCATCCACGGCCATAGCATCACACGCAATCCTAACACAAATGATGGATGATTTGATGGAAAATCAAAAGCGTTTGATTGGTCATACACAATTTGACTTGTTTTTTGAAACATTTGATCAATATGTTAAACAACTCCCTTATCTAACGAATGAGATTCATTATTTTCGCAATGTATTAAATCAATATGGAGAAGCTCCTGTACAATTAGAGGAAATGCTTGAATTAGTAGCATGTGGTAAGTGGCAGTTATTCAGTGCTAGATATCATCGCTATGAAGTAAGTGAATATGACGCTGCTTATAATGTGAAGTTTATCTCATCAGATGGTCGATTTGAAGTTGTCTATCACACTGGTACAGGTCAGTTGGTCAATGACCCAGTAAATATGGGTACATATAATTATGCGCCTGGAAGTTTCCTTCTATGGAAGTATTATCAGCACCATAAATACGATAAAGTTCCTTGGAAGAAATGGGGCAATACGAATCAACTATCATACAAGGAAATTATAAATAGGGAGTCAAGGCATGGCTCTACGGAACAAAAGAAGAGTACAGAGGAACTCAAAAATATAATCAAAAACAAGATGTCAGATTCACAGAAGTGTCCATAAAAGCCAACCTGGATGTATTAAAAAACTAAAATTATAATGTTAAAAATTGCCGTTATACGAAGGGTAGACGAATCCATCGTACTCAATCATTTATCAGCAACTCCTGTCTTGAAATACCATATATGAAGAGAATGTTTTTTTATTGTAGAAAAGTTGTCATGATTAATACATTAAATTGTCAAAAATATTACACTAGTATAATATTGTGTAGGTTTATAATAAGGGTATGACATACATAAGGAGGATTTACATATGAAAGGTTGGCAATTTGTTGATACGAATGAACCATTACAATTAGTAGAAAAAGAGGATCCTAAAGCTGTACCAGGTAAAGTTGTTATAGACGTAAAAGTAGGAGGACTTTGTCACTCTGATGTAGGTGTATTACGAGATCCAGGTTGGAAAGCGTTACTAGGTGAATTACCTGTCATTATGGGACATGAAGTAGCGGGTGTGATTAGTGAAGTGGGTGAAGGTGTTACGGACTATCAAGTGGGTGACAGAGTAGCGATTTGTCCAACTGGCCCAAGTAAAACAGCTCCAGGATATGCATATGACGGGGGCTTTGGTACAAAAGTGTTAGCACCAGCTGAAGACTTAGTTCGAGTTCCTGAAGGCGTATCATTTGCTCAAGCAGCTGCTGGTACCGATGCAGGCATGACTTCCTATCATGCTACTTTTACAAAAGGTGGAGTAAAAGAGGGCATGACAGTTGGAATGATTGGTATCGGTGGATTAGGACAAATTGCTTTAGAAGCGGCTGTCGCAAAAGGAGCGACCGTTTATGCCGTTGATTTAAATCCAAATGCACGTGAATTAGCGAAAAGTCTAGGAGCAGCGGGGACTTTTGAAAATGTTAAAGAAATTGCCCAATTTGAACCAGAAGTGATTATCGATTTTGCTGGCTTTGATGTAACAACTAGGGAAGCCTTAGAATCGATTGGTTTCCAAGGGAAAGTAGTCCTTGTCGGTATGGGGAAACTCGAAACAACTCTTAATGTGACCTCATTAATTACGAAACAAGCTACACTTGTTGGAAGTAACGGGGGTACCAAACAAGATATTGAAGAAATCTATGAATTATTTGCTAGCGGTAAGGTCAATCCAAAAATCACTGAAATCACATTTGATGAAATTCCAGAAGGTATCCAGAAATTAGAAGATAACCAAGTAACTGGCCGATTAGTAGCAAATATGGAAAAATAAGACTTAAAAAACCTAAGAAGTAGGCGTAAGATGCCTGTTTTTTAGGTTTTTTTGTATGTAGAGATCCAATCTTACATTAGTGATCATCAAGTTTTGTTGTATTATTTTGCTAAAGTGGAAAATATTTTACTACTTTTGATCAAAAATGTGACAAATTATTTGATAATTTTGTACAATGAAGATAGTAGTATGCCTAATATATTAACAGTTCTCACTCTTAGTGGAATTTTTCATGTTTGTTAATAATGTAAAAATTTGAATCGAAAAATAACGGGGAATAGAAATGGAAATCAAACTTGCAAATGTATCCGATGCACCAATCATACACGAGCTCATGATTAAAGCTTTTTCAAAATATAAAGATGTAGTGCCAACATCAAGTGCATTAGAGGAAACTGTTGAATCAGTCACAACAGCTTTAATGGAGCAGGAGATGGGTGCCATTGCTTATGTGGAGGAACAGCCGGTTGGAATGGTTCGTTTTACAATCAGTGAAGATGAGCTTTATTTTTTTCGATTATCAGTGATTCCTGAAAAACAAGGTCAGGGGATTGCGAAAAAACTAGTAAACTACCTTGAAAAGTATGCAAAAAACAAAGGAATTCCTACATTGAAGTGTAAGGTTCGTATGATGCTACCAAAGAACATACACTTATATCATTCGATTGAATTCAGAGTTAGTGGTGAGGAAATCGTACATAAGCCAAATGGATTAGAATTAAAAGTTGTCACGATGATGAAATGGATTTAAAGAAGATAAATTGGGTACATAAACGTATAAATCAAGGATCTCAAATAATAGTACAGTATGAACAGGGATAAAAACTCACGAGTCTCGTGTCATAGATAGTTTTCTTTTTTTGTAAACTTTACATATGAATATGTAAACATTTGTTATAATGCTTTGGATCAAACTTGACTTTTCGAGATCCGAGAACAAGTTCATTTTTTAAACAAATGATAGATACATAGATTCTTACACGATTCAGTTGGTTATAGTTTGTTAGGTAAGCGATTACTATTTTCGTTTTCTTAATAGACTTATTTAGTATTTATCAGAGGATTATTCAATACGTGCTTCATGAATATCATCAATGCGTCGGGGGTAGGAAGATTGAAACAATCAAAATTATGGACAAAAGATTTTATCATCATGTTTTTTACGACCTTTTTCATTACATTAGTATATTTCTTGTTAGTTACAACTATGGCTGTTTATGCCATCGAACAATTTAAGGCATCTGAAAGTATGGCCGGTCTTGCCGCTAGTATTTTTGTAATCGGAGCCGTTTTTTCTCGGATTTTGATAGGAAGGTATCTCGATACAATTGGACGTAAGAAAGTATTATTAGTAGGGGTATTATTATTTTTTGTACCAACTTTACTTTATTTCATGGTCACAAATATGTATCTATTACTAATCGTACGGTTGATTCATGGTGCTGCATTCGGCATAGCTACAACAGCCTTAGCCACCGCCGTAATCGATGTGATCCCGAAGGAACGCCGTGGAGAGGGAATTGGTTACTTTTTTTTAAGCCATACATTAGCAACGTCAACTGGTCCATTCCTTGGCCTATTTTTAAATCAACATGCCGATTTCACTACGATTTTTATTGTATGTAGTCTTCTAGCTAGTGCGAGTGTTATCATCCCATTATTTGCTAGGATTCCAGAGTCAGACATGACTGAGGAACAGCGTAATTCAATGAAGGGGTTAAAATTATCAAATTTCATTGAGAAAAAGGCATTACCGATGTCTTTCTTGATTGCAATTATGGGATTTATTTATTCAGGAATTTTGACGTTTATGACTCCTTATGCAACGGAAATTAATTTACTAGGAGCAGCGAGCTTTTTCTTTCTTGTGTATTCGATTGTACTCTTAATCTCAAGACCTCTAACTGGTAAATTACTAGATAAAAAAGGAGATAATATTGTTGTATATCCATCGATCATTTCGTATGCTCTAGGTCTCTTACTTCTTAGTCAGTCTTATAATGGTTTTATTTTTCTCTTATCAAGTGTGTTCATTGCACTAGGATTTGGGACGATGCAGTCTAGCTTTCAGACCATCGCCATTAAAGTATCTCCAAAGCACAGGATTGGACTTGCAACGTCTACTTTTCTCATTTGTTGTGATTTTGGAGTAGGCATAGGCCCGTTTCTACTCGGTGGAATTATTCCATTGTTAGGATTCCGCGGATTATATCTAGCGTTAGCCTTTGTACTTTTCATGTGTATCTTTTTATATTATTCTTTACATGGGAAAAAAGCAGCCAATCAAAAAGTATATACAAAAGCGAGCTAGAATCAGTCCAGTAGTAGAAATTAAAAACTTATCAATAAAAAGGAGATATATCAAGAATGATTACACCTATTTTTCGAATTTTTGATATTGAAAAAGCACACTCATTTTACATCGATTATTTAGGGTTTAAATTGGATTGGGAACACCAGTATTCAGAGGATTTTCCTGTTTATTTTCAAGTGTCAATGAACGATGCTGTCCTTCATTTATCCGAGCATCATGGCGATTCCACTCCTGGAAGTGCAATTCGTATTAAATTACAGGATCTTAAAAGCCATCATGCTTCATTGTCGGAGAAGGGCTATAAATACGCAAATCCAGCTATTGAGAAGACCCCTTGGAACACAATGGAAGTCACCGTAACGGACCCTTTCTCAAATAGGATTATATTTTATGAAGAAGTAGAAACAAATAGCTAAATAGGTGAGACTCTACTGCTGGAATTCTATATTTATTAACAATCGGAGGGGGATACATTCCCCCACTAAATGGATTAATTATTTAGTCAGTCCTAAAATTAACTCTTTATAGATTTCGAAGAATGCAAAGTAGTATTTTTTGTAGACATATTCATCTGTTTTATGCGCCATTTTAGTTTCGCCTGGGCCAAACATCATGAATGGGAAGTTCTCATCTTTATCTCGTAATAAGTTTGAAGCATCGGTCACTCCTGGTGAACCTTTCACAGCGATTTCTAGACCTACATGTTTTTTACCGAGCTCTTTAGCTAAGGCAATCATGTTGGACTTTCCTGTAGTGAAAACACTTGGTAACGACATGGTCACTTCAACCTGAATCGTAGAACCTTCTTCATTGTATTTAGCTGCAGTTGTCTTGAAATAGTCAATGACTTCATCGTTATCAAACTCTGGAATCGTACGCACGTTTATCTCAGCTACTGCTTTTTCTGGAACAGAGTTTACCTGATTTCCAGCATTCAAAATCGTTGTACTCATCACTAATTTACCTAACACTTCATTTTGCCGCTGGTCGTTATTCAAATGTTCGTCTACTTCTAATAGAAATTTCATTAATGGGTTGATTGCATTATATCCTTGGTCAGGCATTGAGCTATGTGCTGCTTCACCTATAGACGTTACACGTAAGTTAAGCGAACCTTTATGAGAGTAGATAATCGTGTCATGAGATGGTTCCGCGACCCATAAATAATCTACGTCATCCATATAGCCTTCTTCGTATAATTTTTTAGAACCTGCTCCACCAACTTCTTCATCAGTTGTTGCCATAAAACGGACGGTCTCATTTTTTAGTTCATTATTTTCTTTCAGTTCAATCATCACTAGGGCAAGGTTTAGTAAGCCTGCTTTCATATCATTAGTTCCACGTCCGTATAATTTTCCGTCCCTTTCTGTTAACGTAAACGGATCTGAAGTCCACTCACTTTCATCGCCAGGGGAAACGACATCCATATGACCAGAAATGCCAATAACTGGACTTCCACTCCCGATTTCAGCCACTAGATTGACACGAGTGTCCGTAACAGGCACAATTTTAGATTCGATGCCGTATTCAGAAAATAGATCTTTCAAGTAATTCGCCACTTCAATTTCGTATTCATTAACAGATTTAATCGCGATAATGTCAGACAAAATCTTTATTTTTTCTTCTTCTGTAAAATGTTTCAACCTTTAATCCCTCCGTCTGTAATACCTGAGTAAGAATATAACAGTATTATACCCAAATGGTATAATCACTTCAGGATTTTTATTTTTAACTTGATTGATTAAAGAGTGTTGCTAGGAGTAAGCAACCGTTTTTCTAGTTAAAATAGAATAAAAGAGGAGGATGACTTATGCACTCAATACATAAAATAGGACAGTATTTTTGGTATATCACCCCAATCTCGGTTACTGACAGACCAATACTAGGCATGGTAGTGGGTAATCAAAAGACATTAATGATTGATGCAGGCAATTCGGAGGATCATGCAGAATACTTTATAAAAGAGACACTTAAAGGTGAGAAACCTGATATTGTCGTTCTGACTCATTGGCATTGGGACCATATCTTTGGGCTTTCTGCGTTGCCTCATTCCATTTCACTTGCAAATACAATGACAAAAAAAGAAATGGAGAAGCTAATCCCATATTCTTGGTCGGATGAAGCGATAGATGCACGAGTAAAGGAAGGGGCGGAAATCGAATTTTGCGCCAAAGCTATTAAGAATGAATTTACTGAACACCGTAATATTAACATTGTCTTGCCAGATATAACGTTTGAAGACCGAGTGGAAATTGATCTTGGTGGCGTAACTTGTATCGTACAACATGTTGGAGGAGATCATGCGCAAGATTCGGTGATTGTGTATATCAAAGAAGATAGAATCCTTTTTCTTGCTGACTGTATTTATCCTCTTATGTATGCTGAAAAAGATCACTATACGACCAAGGAAACTCTTCGGTTATTAGATAAATTAGAAACATTTGATGCAGATACATACATCCCTTCGCATCAACAGCCGATTTCGAAAGAAGAGTTTAGAAAGGAAGTAACAAAGCTTAAGACGATTGCGACATATACGGACCGTTTCGATGGAGACAAACAAAAAATTACGAGTGAATACAAACGCTTTGTAAAGAGGGAACTTACTGAAGATGAAGTAGAAACCATCACGTATTTTGTAAATGGTTATTAAGATAGTGATTAATTTCAATTTGATATGAAAAGGGCAGTGGAAGATTCCACTGCCTCTTTTGAAGAGAGATCAGACCTTCAGTTATTTTTACTTATATCAACTGCTATAGGTCATCATTTTCAAGTGAGTCTTATAAAATTAAACCAACGATAATGCCTGAGAGAATGCTCACAAGTGTCGCCCCATATAACAGTTTCAAGCCGAAACGTGCAACAACATTCCCTTGTTTTTCATTCAAACCTTTAACTGCACCAGTAATAATCCCAATAGAGGAGAAGTTAGCGAAGGAAACGAGAAAGACAGATAAAATTCCCATCGTACGTTCACTAAACGGATAGTCGCCTCCAGATAAATCCAACATGGCAACAAATTCATTCGTGACTAGCTTGATCGCCATAACTCCCCCAGCACTCACCGTCTCTGATAAAGGTATTCCCATAATAAAAGCAAATGGTGCAAAGAGGTAACCTAATAGTTGTTGGAAAGAAATATTAAATAGATACAAGAATAGCTCATTTATAGCTGTCATCAAGGCAATGAAACCAATTAGCATTGCACCTACGACCACCGCAACTTTAAAACCGTCAAGGATATACTCCCCGAGCATTTCAAAGAAGGATTGTTTTTCTGTTTCTTGTATTTCTAAAATATCTTCATGTGGGTCTACCTCGTACGGATTAATAATAGATGCGATGATAAAACCACCAAATAAATTTAAAACGAGTGCTGTAACAACATATCTGGGCTCAATCATTGTCATATAAGCACCCACAATGGAAATGGATACAGTTGACATTGCCGAAGCACACAGTGTATACATACGCTGCTTTGAAATCAGATCGAGTTGTTTTTTTAAAGTAATAAATACCTCAGATTGTCCAACCATTAAGGATGCAACTGCATTATAGGATTCAAGTTTACCCATGCCATTTACTTTACTTAATATCCATCCAATACCCCTCATAAAAACTGGCAGTATTTTTAAATGTTGAAGAATCCCGATCAATGCAGAAATAAAAACAATCGGTAGTAATACTGTTAGAAAAAATGGAGCTTCTCCTTCGTTTGCCATGCCGCCAAATACAAAGGAAATCCCTTCGTTTGCGTATTCAAGCAGTACACTAAAAAATGTAGAAATGCCCTTAATTATAATGAGTCCAACCTCGGTATTTAACAAAAACAAGGCTAAAATAATTTGAACGACAATCATTGTAATAACGGGTTTAAATTTTACTTCTTTTCGATTGGAACTTGCGATCCAAGCTAAATATAATACAATGAAAATACCAAAAATAGAAATAACAAATTGCATGTAATACCTCCTGATGAATGATGCCAAATGTGTCTACTAGATGGTTAAAAAACTGCCAGATTACTACTATATCTCTAAGTTTTACTATTGTCGATATTTTGCCCAATCTTTTTTTATAAATTGAGTTTTCATTTGTTGATGGAGAAAAGTTGAATCAGTAAATACTCTGTGGAAGAATCTGAGATTTGCTATTCAATGATTAATCTGTTATTCTAAGAAAGAATTATTTTTGTTCTATTTCAGATTGAGAATAGATTTTGTTTTTCGTCTAAGGTATTTGAGCAAGGATAGTAACACATTGTGTGGGCATCCACACCAGGAGGTAACAATTATGGAACAAGGTACAGTTAAGTGGTTTAATGCAGAAAAAGGTTTTGGATTTATCGAGCGTGAAGCAGGAGAAGACGTATTCGTACATTTCTCAGCAATCCAAGGCGAAGGTTTCAAATCTTTAGACGAAGGTCAAAGTGTAACGTTTGAAATCGAACAAGGACAACGTGGCCCACAAGCTACAAACGTTCAAAAAGCATAATAATTTATAGAAAAGATCCTACTTGTAGGGTCTTTTTTATTTTGGCTCTATAATATTTGTTGGGGTTTAAACAAAATTTTGTGTGCATAAAAAAACACGCAAACTCCACATTCTTTTATACTTGAATTGTCTAGAAACAAGTCTAAAGAATGGAGTTGCGTGTATATGGATTTTACCATGATTATTCCTGGATTAAAAGGGTCTATCCTAACCAATGTTGAAGAAGTGGGCGAAGTTATCCGCCTGTACGTTGAAATGGAGCGAAAAGTACATCGGTGCCCTAAATGTAATCAAAGGACGAGTAAAATTCATGACTATCGTATACAAAAAATTCAACACTTAAAGTGGTTTGAAAGAAAAACCCAAATCTTTTATAAGCGTAGACGATATGTCTGTGAATGTGGGAAACGTTTTTCAGAGAAAAATCCTTTTGTCATGCGTTATCAACGTACCTCAATAGAATGGAATCAAGCTATATCAATTAAAGCGATTAAAGGAAAAACATTTAAGGAAACAGCTGAAATCTACGGGTGTTCATCTTCAACCATTATACGTCGATTCGATCAAATTTCACGAAGTGAAATTCGTCCGGTGGAAGAATTACCTACAGTTATAGCTATTGATGAATACAAGGGTGATACCCGCGAAGGGAAATACCAGTTAATCATTGCGAATGGGATAACAAAAGAACCGATTGATATTCTACCAAATCGTTATAAACGTACGATAAAAGACTACTTAAGAAAGCACGGATCTAGAGTGCAAATAATCATAATGGATATGAATCATTCCTTTAAAGCAGCCGTTCAAGAGGCATTGGGTAAACCTGTTATTGTAGCTGATAGATTTCATTTTTGTCGTTACATCTATTGGGGGCTTGATGGAGTAAGACGTCGAGTACAAAACCAATTTCATGGCTACGACCGTAAAAAGTGTAAACGTATGAAACATGTCTTTCATAAAGACTGCCAACGCTTAACTAAGGATGAGAAATGGCATTTAAATCGTTACTTGGAGATGTCGAATGAACTCAAACAAGCATATGAAATTAAAGAGGCATATCGTTCTTGGTTTTTACGTGCCAAAGAAAACGGAAAAAACAGTATCAGTTTGGTTAAAAAGGAATTGGAAGAACTATATAAGTTAATTGAGGATTCAAAGATACCTGAAATGATTAAAGCAATAAAGACCATACAAAATTGGCAAGTTGAAGTATTAAATAGTTTTGCCTATGAATATTCAAATGGGTTTTTAGAGGGAATTAATAATTCAACCAAAGTTCTAAAGAGAAATGCTTATGGATTTAGAGTTTTTGAACGCTTTAGGGCGAAGATTTTATTAACACACAAGTATAAAAGAATTGGGGTACATATTGGTTAACCGAGTTGGTGTGATTCTCCTCTATAAAAAATGATGAATGGTACCATCCATCATTTTTTATAGAGGCCACCAAGCGTAGCGCGGTAGCCTAAAACCCCAACATTTGATTTAGAACCTTTATTTTTGCATATTTTTAATATATGGTTACAAGATACTTGGGTAACGGAATTTAAAAAGAATAAGACTAACCAGAAAGCTAACACAAAAAAGTATGGCAATGGGGTGATACAATGAGTAAAGCTAAAGGAAAATCTGGAACAGGGAGAGGAACAGACAAGAAGGGTTGGAACCGTTGGCAAGCTAGCGCAAATAAGAAAAAGAGTGCAAAACCTTATATAAGTAAGGGTACCAAAAAAAGTTGATTGAAAAATCGATTATGTGTTGGAAGCTAACTACAGTTTTCAATAATAAAATCATGGTTAAATATAATTTGCTTCCCTTTAGGTCTCAGCTCAAAAGATGAATGTCTTTTGACACCTAAGGGGTTTTTGTGTTTTTTGAAGCTATTTTTACTTTACACGATTTAAATGTTATTCATGTTGAATAATAAAACGCTTAAAAAGTTGATGAATTAAAGGAAAAAAAGGTGTATGTAGTATAACATTAAAATTTTTATACGATGTTCGTGTTCCTTGTGATATAATCTCTTGGAATTAGATGATTTAGTCTTATACTAAAACTAAAATAGTAAATAGGGTGTGAAGAAATGCCGCTGGGGAACATTGGGCAAATGGTTAGTACAGTTGGGTGTGTGTTAGGGTTTACCTTGATTATTTTTGGAGGTTTCGTTTATTTAATTGAAAATAAAAATAGGGTGTTGATTGCTAAATCCCTAAAAACTGTAGGCATTGGAATATTGATAATTACCACATGTATTCCGTTTTCAATTCCGAGTCATTTATTGGAAGCATCCACTAGCGTTTCAAGTGCTATCATTTTGTCGGTCTTTCTTGGGTCGCCTTTACTGTTAATGGGATTGGCTTCTTACATCGGCCTAAAAGCAAAAGCACTTCAGATTTTAAACCTTCCTAAAGCCCAGGAAAAAGTCATATACTTTTCTCCAGTACACAAAAAGAAGGTATTTTAATCAAACCATTAATCAAGCCTACTTTCTCAATCTACAGAGGATGTAGGCTTTTGTTAATTTGGATTTTTTTGATGAATATGCATATACAAGGTGCGATAGTCTAGGAGGATTATCGCTTATTCTAGTTGAATGCATACATCTATCTGGGGTTCGGCAAATAAACGAGAACTTCTTAAAGGCAATTTGGCCGATTTAAAGGTTAGGTAACAACAAGTAGTTGTTGGTTAAAAAATATATGAAGTATTTTTTAGAGGAGAGAATGCCTGTGCTCTGTTTATGTGATTTTTAAAGTTGAAGGTGATGTAGGTGCTGATCCGATATGGTGCGGAAACTGCGATTGTAACGTAGACCTAGAAAATATTACAATTTCAAATGGTTTAAAAAAAGAATTCATTAAATGGGCAAGAAGATACGGCGAATGGATTGATTGGGTTCAAGATCAATTAAACCCAAATGGAATTGAAATGGAAAGAGAACATAATAAACAAGGCGCTATCTTAACAGAAAAAATCCAAAAAGAATTACAAGGTACATATAAAATAAAGTACACATCTTCAACAATGGCAAGCATGTATCAAAAAAATAAATAACGGGTGAAATGGGTAACAAGAATCCTATTTTTTGTGATAAAGGTGCAAGCTCATTGGATCAAAATGCTAATATTGAAGTAGACAATTTAAATATGGGACACACTTTTGATTTTATGGGACATTGTGAGCAGGATTTGGGACTTTTACCAAAGCTTTTGGGACAACGTCCTTCACTTATGTGACATACAACACTTTATATTGGACATAGCCACTATCACCTATAAAATCAAAAGTCTCCCAGATTCACCTGTAGGGTAGACAATCCTTACTGAATTTTGGATATGGGACACACTTTTGATTTTATGGGACATTGTGAGCAGGATTTGGGACTTTTACCAAAGCTTATGGGTCAACATTCTTCACTTATGGGACATACAACACTTTATATTGGACATAGCCACTATCACCTATAAAATCAAAAGTCTCCCAGATTCACCTGGAGGGCAGACAGTCCTACTGAATTTTTTATTACAGAAGTAAGCGAAGTATAATAATCTTTGAATTAGGAAGGTGTTAGTGATGAAAAGAATTTGTCATCAATGTCAAACTGAAATGATCATGGATTGCAAGCTGACAGTAGAAGCTGACTTGTCTGGTATTAAAATTAGTCAAAAACGAAAAGGGCTTTTCAAGAATGTATCTGCAAAACCGAAGGCTTCTGTTTGCCCAAATTGTGGCAATGTTGCTCTATACATTGATGAATTTAAAGATTTTATCCAGTAATATGAATGAATACTGAATTAGACATTGTTTTAATAGCAGTGATAAGTTCAAAAGGGTATTTATGTTAATAGTAGATCACATGTTAGCGACAGTTATTTACTGTCGTTTTTATATTTTAAACATAAAAAAGTATTGAGACCTGAAAACTTGTTACCAACCTAATTTCTAGTTCTTTCATTTTACTACACCTCTTCTTACATATTAGACGGAGGTACGGCAATTTTATTGCAAAGAGTACAGGGGAGATGCTTCTACCCATTTTTTGGATAATAAAATTCTCATTAAAAAGAGATAAAAAGAAACTTTTTTCTGCTTTATCCGTATATAAAGGTACGAAACTTGAAAGGAGACACTATGGAATCAA
The DNA here is from genome assembly GCF_964021195.1 of Bacillus nitroreducens. NCBI lineage: Bacteria > Bacillati > Bacillota > Bacilli > Caryophanales > Bacillaceae > Bacillus > Bacillus nitroreducens. Next base: position 3,175,595 of record NZ_CAXHYI020000003.1, read on the forward strand.
TATTATTATTTTCAGTCATTATTGGATTGGCCACAACTCTGATCCTCTTTCCGTTTATATCAAATAAAAAAGAGAAGGAGAAGAATACAAAGCCTCAAACAGGTTTACTCCTAACGCTTGCCGTTATTTCTACCATTCTTGTATTTATCTTTTTCTATTTTACAAATCTTGACCGTAATTTTACTTCAGTATGGCTTTTAGCCGTTGTTGTCACTGCAATTGGTGCTTTTCTTGCAACAGGAATTGAAAGAGTGGTTAAGGGCATTTTATTTGTAGCAAGTCTAGTCTTTAGTCTTTATTTAGGAACTGCATTCCTGTTCAATGCCGATCAAAAATATGAAATTGCTAGCATGGCGCAAGAAACGGAGATTGAAGTGTTTGACGAGACGAAAACACCAGCCAGTGTTCCGCCACAGTTTGCCCGTAATAAAATGAAAAAGGCCTTTGGGCAAGTGCCAGATACAAGTTACTATGAACTTGGCAATTTGCAAATTCAAAAGGTAAACGGCGAGTATGTCTATATTGCACCAATTGAATTTTCCGGTTTCTTTAGATGGTGGAATGGGAAGCATACACCAGGATATTTTACGATTAGTGCAACGGATTCAACAGACAATCCAAAATTTGTGAAGGCAGAAATGATCTATACGCCATCTTCTTATTTTCATAAAGATCTAGAACGTCATATGCGTATGAAATATCCAAATCTAATCTTTTACGGGGAGCCACAATTGGAAATTGATGAGGAAGGAAAACCTCATTATATACGCTCATATGGGGAGTTTATTTCAGCACGTAACGGATTTGATGTTAAGGGAATCGTACTCGTTGATCCTGCTACAGGAAAAACGGAAAAGTATGCGTTAGCAGATGTACCTGAGTTTATTGATGGGGCTGTATCTCCAGAAGTTGTGAGTCTACAAAATAGTTATTTTGGAAAATATGTAAATGGATTTTGGAACAGTTTGTTCGGAAAATCGGATGTGAAACTTCCTTCAGATGAAGGGACCGAAGCAAATGTAAGTCCTGTCTTTGATGAAAATGGGGTTATGCATTATTTTACTGATTTTACTAGTCCGAAAGAAGGCGTCGATTCGATGCTCGGATATTCACTCACGAATTCCAGAACAGGTGAGGCGACGTATTATACGGGGAATTTACAAGAATCCTATATGGATTCACAAGGTGCCCTTCAAATTATTGAAAAGAAATTCATCGAAAAGAAATGGGATGGCGAAATGCCAATTCTCTATAACTTTTACGGGGAAGCAAGCTGGTTGACTCCAGTATTGGATTCAAATGGATTTTTACAGAACTATTTCATCGTTTCTGCAGCAAATCCAGAGATCTCCGTCTATGGTAATACTCCAAATGAAGCGTTACATCTCTATAAAACAGCATTGCAACGCGGTGGGGGAACCGTTGATGGAACGTCGGAAGCAGATGAAAAACAAACAAGCGGGACAGTCGTCCGTGTCTATAAAGAAAAGGGAGAAAGTGCAACGATTGTTTACTTTTTGTTAGACAACAACCAAAGTTACATGGTTTCATCTGAAAATGCACCAAAAGCTATCTATTTACAGCCAGATGATGTAGTGGAAGTAACCTATCTCGATACGGGACAAGAATTTTTACCCGTAAAAGCACTTGTCATTCAAGGTTTAAATTAGGTCTTATTGAAAAAGTGTCGGTCATGTTAAAATGACCGGCACTTTCTGTGTGTACCAACTTCACTCTAGATGCGCTTCTGCTGGCTCCGTCACTACATCAATTTCAAATCCCAAATCTAACAGCATTTGGTGGTCAGAAGTGGTTTGAGCTCCTTTAGTCGTTAAGTAGTCTCCAACAAAGATGGAATTTGCTGCATATAATCCTAAAGGCTGCAAGCTTCGTAGATTGACCTCTCGACCGCCTGAAATTCTTATTTCTTTGCTTGGATTCAGATATCTAAATAGAGCTAATACTTTTAAACAATATCTAGGATTTAGTTCATCGGTTCCTTCTAAGGGTGTACCGTCGATCGCATGAAGAAAATTAACAGGAATCGAATCAGCACCCATTGCTTTTGCGTTTCTCCCCATTTGAATAACATCTTGCTTTGTTTCTCGCATTCCAACAATCACGCCAGAACATGGTGATATCCCTGCATCTTTAATTGTATTGATTGTATTGACCCGATCATCAAACGTATGTGATGTAGTTATGAAGTCATGATGTTCCCTCGATGTATTCAGATTATGATTATATCGATCGACTCCAGCTTCTTTTAGTTTCTTCGCTTGTTCTGGCTTTAAAATCCCAAGACAAGCACATACCTTCAAATTATACTTCTCTTTAATCTCTTTTACAGTTTCAACAACCGTATTTACTTCCCGAGTCGTTGGTCCACGACCACTCGCTACAATACAGTATGTACCAACATTTAGTCTTTGGGCTTGTTCCGCTCCTTTAAGTAATGACTCTCTATCTAGCATATAATATTTTTCAATAGGTGCATTTGATACGGAGGATTGCGCACAATATCCGCAGTTCTCTGGACAGTATCCCGATTTTGCATTCATGATCATATTTAATTTAACCTTTGTTCCGAAATAGTGTTTTCGAATTGTAAAGGCGCCATGAAGTAATCGTAGCAAGTCCTCATCAGGGCAATCCAATATGGACATTGCTTCTTCGTCTGTAAGTTCATCTCCGCTAATCACACGATTCGCTAAATAATCCCAATCCAATCTAGTAACCTCCCTATATGTTAACCTAAATCAAAAATATGTTAACATTTATAAAAAGTAAAGTCTATGAAAATTATAAAAAAAGCACTGTTCTACATAAAATGGTCCATTTGTCATATGTTAACTGAAATATGATTTAAGTTGACATAAAGGTGAATTTCTACTTATATTTGGATTGTTATTTTTCTTTAGGGAGGTTTTATCTATGAAAAACAGATTTAAAACAATCGATCTAACAATGGTGGGGCTGTTTGTTGCATTAATGGCCATAGGCGCAAATACAACCTCATTTTTGGTTATTGGGGGTGTACCCATTACTTTACAAACATTCTTCTCGATTCTTGCAGGAGCAATATTAGGAAGTAGGATTGGTGCATTGTCAATGCTGGTTTATGCACTCGTGGGGATTGTAGGGGCGCCAGTGTTTGCGCAATTTACGGGTGGGGCAGCCATCTTAGTGAAGCCTACGTTTGGGTTTATCATCTCTTTTATACTAGTTTCCTATATTGTAGGTAAAATCATTGAAAAAACAAACAAGCCAACTGTACGCCGATTTATTTTTGCATCCCTTATTGGAATGGCCATTAATTATGTAATCGGCACAAACTGGATGTATATGGCATATAAAATATGGGCTCAAGCACCTGAAGGTTTTACATATAAAATGGTATGGGTGTGGATGCTTGCACCGCTTCCAAAGGATATTATCCTCTCTATAGTATCTGGTTTGGTTGCTCCACGTATCTATTTTATCGTACAAAAATCAAACCCTTTGACAAAACAAAACCTTGTTTCGGATCGAGTATGATGCACAGAAATAGCAAATCTTGATAATGGGCAAGCATTATTGCCTGCAAATACGCTTTTCATCAAGGGTATAAGGAAAATTTCTAAGAAAAAATTGCCAGTTATGGGAGGTGCTGGCGCTTTTTTGTTGAAATAGTATTTATGGATGTTAAAAATAGCGTGTAGATGATAAGGCGGGTTCCACTGCACTGGCTAAAGCAATCAGAAATTTGTTAAAGAATGATAAAAGAATAAATAGTTTACTGTGTAAAACGCTATGATGATTCCACCTATACCGTCGGTGATTGGCTAATAAACGCAATGTGAGAAATATTGCTGTCTTGTGTATTCATTGTTCATCTTATAGGAATATATATCTGAATTTTACTAATAAAGAGGTGATAAAATGGAATATTGGAATTTAGTTGAAAATCCTAAAGATAGAATTTATCAACAGTTAATGAAAGTATTATGTGATTACTCTGACAAGTTCTATTTTGTGACTAGAAAGGAATTGAAATATAACCAAGAAATACTTGAACAATTTCATCCTTATACGATTGAAACTTACAAAACTAAAACATGGGCAAATACAATAACAAAAGGTCCACCTGCAACTGTACATGTAATAGAGGCTAATGAAGATACGTGCAGATTGCTGCAACAACTTTCTAATAACTTATATGATTGGGTAGCACCCAATTTGCCAGAAGACTTAACCTTTATAAAAAACAATTTTGTTTGGTTTACTTGTACTACACACGAGGAATTCGGAGGATTTATTATTCGTTCCGAGTATTATAGAAATGTAATGCATCAAATAGAAGGCTTAAAAATAGAAAAGGATGAATGATTAACAAATGGAAACCATTTTATAATTGAGGTTTCCATTTGTTCTATCAAAAGATTTATATGTAATAAAGCTTAAATGAAAGATTGGTGATGCTTGATTTAAATTGTAAATCGATTTTTTAGACGACATGCATAATGGAACAAGCGTAGGAGATGCGAAGGTATATTGTTTTATAATTGGTTTTATGATAAAAAATCTTTAAGGCGGAATATTTCAACAATGAGTTTAATAGATTTATTATGTTGAAAGGTATAGTTGTATAATGGCAAATTGTTTTATTTATACTTCCAAGTTTTACAATATAAAGGAAATGGCTTGAATGATTATAAGTAAAGGGGAGTGTAAAACATGCAAAAACAAAAGCTGAAAGTGAATGGTGAAAGATTAAGAAAGGAATTAGAACGTTTTGCAGGCTTTGGACGAACTGAAAACAATGGTGTTACTAGATTGGCATTATCAGATGAGGACCGCAGTGCGAGGGATTATTTCCGATCCTGCTGTGAGGAAATGGGCCTGGAGGTCAAAGTTGATGATTTGGGATGTATGTATGCCACACTGGAAGGCACGGAGAAGAAACCTCCTATTCTGATTGGTTCCCATTTGGATTCCGTTAAAAAAGGTGGACGGTTTGATGGTGTATTAGGGGTCGTTGCTGGATTAGAAGTGGTAAGAACTCTTATAGATCATAATGTGAAACCTTCAATCCCAATTACGGTTGTGAATTTTACTAATGAAGAAGGAGCTAGGTTTGAGCCTTCGATGATGGCATCAGGTATTCTAGCTGGAAAATTTGATAAGAATCTGATGCTGCAAAAAAAGGATGCAGATGGCGTTACTTTTGGTGAAGCACTGAAGTCGATTGGATATGAAGGGCAAGAGGAGAACCGAGTGAAAGAAGCAACAGCTTTACTTGAGATGCATATTGAACAAGGTCCGATCTTAGAATCGGAAGCGCTCTCAATTGGGGTTGTCGAATGTGTAGTCGGTATGGCATGTTATGAGATTGAAGTGACTGGAGAATCTGATCATGCTGGAACGACTCCGATGACTATGCGTAAGGATGCACTATTTGCAACAAATAACCTCATTAATGAGATTCGAAGCTACTTAGGTTCATTAGATGAGGAGCTTGTTTTTACAATTGGAAGAGTAAATGTTTACCCAAGTATTCATACGGTTATTCCAAATAAAGTTGTATTTACCCTTGAGGCACGTCACAAAGACATGAAAATCGTTAACGAAGTGAAGAATTTTGTCGAAAGTCTTCCTACTTTCGAAGCCAATGAAGGATGCGAGATTAAAACAACAAAATTATGGGATCGGGACACAGTTTGGTTCGATCCAGAGCTCTGTAATCATATAGAAGAATCGGCAAAATCCCTCGGCTACTCACATAAACGAATGGTTAGCGGGGCTGGGCATGATGCCCAATTTATCGCAAGCTATATACCATCGACCATGCTATTTGTTCCAAGTAAAAACGGAAAGAGTCACTGTGAAGAAGAATATACCTCGTGGGAAGAATGTGAGAAGGGAGTAAACGTAATTTTAGATACGGTTCTAAGGCTGTTATCGAAATAAATTTAAACGAATGAAAGCTTGGTCATATTTTTGTGACCAGGCTTTTTTTGAGTTTTTTGTTCGTGAAGAATGATATCCTCTTAAGTAAAATTCCTTGGACACAAAATAATGAAGGTGAATTTTTTGTGCATTTTATGGGGCTGTCCAAAAAGTCACTGAAAAATGACTTTTGAGGACAGCCCTCATTTTTTGTTTTTTGGGTTTACTAAAAAATCTGGTGTTGATTTCCGCTGCAGGTACTCGCTTTCCGCGGGCGGTCCGGGAGCCTCCTCGTCGCAAGCTCCTGCGGGGTCTCCCCTGGCCACGCTTTTCCCGCAGGAGTCTCGTACCTTCCGCTACAATCAACAAGGTTACAAAATTTAATAGTATTGACTCGTAACTTTTAAAAAAACACACAAAAAAATCATCCTTTTTAGTAAAATGAAGTTACCACACAACATTCCAGAAAGGATGATTTTTTATGAGCAATCAATTGATTACTAATGAAAATTATAACACGCAAACTTCCCTTTTTCCAGAGTTCGAAGAGGAGAAACTAGAAGTTCAAAATGAAGAAAAACAAAAAGAACCTAATCCAAGACAATTAGCCCCTACTTTCAAACCCTACGATAATCGACAAATTCAAATGATTTATGATATCGAATCTCTTATTCCACAACATCACGAGGCCCGTGTAGTAGACGAAATGGTTGAAGCTATTCCTGATGAAAATCTATTTTCATACTATGTAGGCGGTGGCAGAAGTTCTTACCATCCCAAAATGATGCTTAAAATTATCCTTTATGGTTATTCCCAGAAGGTTTATTCTTGCCGAGGGATAGAAAAATTAGCAAATGAAAGTATCCCAGCTATGTGGTTGTCAGCGATGCAACAACCAGATTTCCGTACAATTAATGAGTTCCGTGGGGGACGCATGAAAGACTTTATGGATGAACTATTCGAAGCAATGATTCACAAGTTGATTGAAGAGAACTACATAACATTCGAAAGCTACTTTTTGGATGGCACCAAGATTGAAGCCAACGCCAACAAGTATAGTTTTGTATGGAAACGTGCTACTTCAAATTTTGAAGAGAAATTAAAAGAAAAAATCAAGGAAACCCTTCAGCATATCCATGAAATAACCAGGGCAGAAGCACAACCAGAAGAATTAATAAATCAGGAACAAGAAATCACTGAACAGGAATTAGTAGAAGTTGCCGAAGAACTTGAGGAAAAAGTTGAGGCATTAACAAAGGTAATTGATAGCGAAACAGATAAAGACGTTCGAAAAGAAAAAAGGCAAGAACGGAGTCAATTAAAGAAATCAATCAAGCAAATCCGTGAGGATTTTATACCTCGTATGACTAAATATAAGGAACATAATGAAGTTTTAGGTGATCGTAATAGTTATTCTAAAACGGACAAAGATGCCACCTTCATGCGTATGAAAGAAGATCATATGAAAAATGGCCAACTTAAGCCAGGATACAACGTACAAGTAGGAACAGAAAACCAGTTTATTCTATACTATACAATACATCAACGCCCAACAGACACTCGGTGCTTCATCCCTCATATGGAGAAACTGGCAGCTTCTTCTTTACCAATACCCAAAACGGTTATTGCCGATGCAGGATATGGTAGTGAGGAGAATTATGTTTACGCTGTCGGAGATGAGAAAGAGCAACGATTCGAGTTTCTTATTCCGTATGGAAGCTATGTACAGGAACAAACCCGTAAATATAAAAAAGACATCAAAAACGCAAAAAATTGGACTTACGTGGAAGATGACGACTATTTTATTTGCCCGAAAGGAATGAAAGTAACGTTTAAAAAATACCTGAATAAAAAGAATAAATCTGGCTACGAGCAAAGTTTTAAAATATATGAATGTGAAGATTGTACCGATTGTCCACTAAAAGCACAATGCACAAAAGCAAAAGGGAATCGTCAGATTCATTGGAATACGATTTTTGAAGAAATGAAAGCCAAGGCTAAAACAGCCCTTGAATGTGATGAAAAGTCCGCTATCTACGCTCAACGTAAAGTTGAAGTAGAAAGTGTGTTCGGTCACATCAAGGGCAATAGGTCGTTTCGCAGATTTTCTCTGCGGGGGCTCGACAAAGTATATGTCGAGTTTGGAATTGTGGCATTAGCCCACAATATATTGAAAGTAGCAGGCATACGCCAGCTACTTTCAGAGAAAAATCGAAAAAAACAAAAAGGCAAGGGAGAAAAACGGTCGTTTTTCTCCCTTGCCTTATTTTTTAGGACTTATCGGACAGCCCCATACTCATTTTTTAGGAAACACTAGTAAGGTTCACTTTCCCAGACTGTCTTTGAAACGCTTGTCAGATAAGGCATGCAGCCGATCTAAGACGCAAATAGAAGTTGCCTTCATGAGCGGACGAGTGAGTCTAGCAACGAAGTATGCGAGCGTTTGTCAACAGTCTGATACAAGTCTAATTGTAGACTTGTCTTTTTTTATGTAGAAGATGATAATATGATTCATGTGGAGAGAAAATGGCATGATGACTCGATTATTTTTTCTTGAAACTAAAATTGTTAACATTGTATTCATAAAACTATGGGAAACTATTGGAGAGGAGTGATAACGTGAAGCGCCCGATTAAGGTACTGCTAATAGAAGATGATCCAAACATTGTTGAATTGATTAAATTATATTTGGATAAAATCGGATTTTCCTATATTGCTGCTTACGATGGAGAAGAAGGATTAGATTTGTATTATAAAGAGTCGCCTGATTGTATCCTATTAGATATCATGTTGCCTAAAATGAATGGCTGGGAAGTTTGTAAAGCGATTCGCCTAGAAGATAAACATGTCCCAATAATCATGTTAACAGGAAAAGGTGAAACCTATGATATCATAAATGGATTAGAAATTGGAGCGGATGATTACATCGTAAAACCTTTTGATCCAAATGAATTAACAGCTCGAGTTAAATCCGTCTTACGTCGATCGATTTTGTTAGAAAGTGAAAAAGACAATCTCATATTCGACAATATTGAAATTAAAATGAAAGAATATCGTGTTCTTATCAACGGAATCCAAGTATTGATGGCACCTAGAGAAATGGAATTATTTTATTATTTAGCCATGAATCCAAACCAAGTTATTTCGAGACAACAGTTATTGGACCGTATCTGGGGCTATGATTTTGATGGAGACCCTCGTACTGTAGATGTTCATATTAAACGAATTCGAGACAAGTTACTTGCACATGAAGCTGATTGGTCTGTTGTAACGATTCGAGGTGTTGGATATCGCTTTGAGGTGAAACAACATGCTTAAAAAGAATACGATTTTTTCTAGAATGTTTTTAAGTTATTCATTCATTATTGTCCTTTCATTTTTATTATTTATTTTTGTGTTTTTCTATTTGTTTCATATAAATCTTTATAAAAAGTATGAAGATACATATCAACATGAACTAAAACAGATTGAACAACAGTTACAAAGTCAAGAGAATGTAAACTGGAGTAAGTATGAAACAGCTGAACGATTAAGTTATTCCTTTAACAACCCAGGGTATCTCATTTATATAATTGATAAAGAGCGGAAGCAAATACTAGGGCCAGACCCTCAACAATCCACTGAATTGGTTACGATTCAAGACGACCTTATAAAACAGGTTCTTGCTGGGGAACGTGTATCAGAGGGAGAATTTAGGAATGGAGAACTTCGGTATATTGTAGCCTCAAAGCTTAAGACACCGATTAGTGGAGTAGATACTCCGATCATGGTTATGATTTTTCATGATTTAACTCATGAATATCAACAGGTTCTTTGGATGATTTTATTTACGTTTCTCATTGCGATTGTATTTGCAGGTGTTATCTTATGGTTTATGTCAAAACGAATCACAGCGCCGTTAAGAGAAATGAGTGAAATGGCCAAACACTATGCCAAAGGAGATTTTTCAAAATCTGTTCAATATCCATTAAATGATGAAATAGGACAGTTAGCGAAATCATTTACAGATATGGCGAAGGAGCTAAATGAGTTAGAAACAAGGCGAAAACAATATATTTCGAATGTTTCCCATGAGTTACGTTCCCCTTTGACATCGATAAAAGGATTTATTATCGCGTTAATGGATGGAACCATTCCACTCGATCGCCGCGCCTATTACTATGGATTAATGAAAGATGAAATCGAGAGAATGATTAAACTTGTGAATGATACACTGGATATGAATCAATTGGAAGAAGGCCAGAGACAACTTATTCGAACAAATTATAATTTGACAGAACAAGTTCATCAAATTATCCATAATTTTGAACCGCTTTTTGCGAAAAAAAGTTTAGATATCCACTTTACGAGTGAGAGTGAATACGAAGTTTATGCAGATAAAGAAAGAATTGCACAAGTCATTGTCAACCTTCTGCAAAACACCGTTCAATTTTCCAAACAGGATCAGCGAATTGACATCTCTCTTTTGAAGGATGGACAGTATGTGAAAGTACTGGTACAGGATTATGGAGAAGGGATAAAAGAAGATCAAATCGATTTGATTTGGAGGAGATTTTATAAGGTCGATGAATCTCGAACGAATAAAACGGGTGCTGGTCTCGGATTAGCGATTGTCAAATCGATCTTGGATTTACATGATACTGAAATCAAAGTTCAATCCAAATTTGGGGAAGGGACTCTCTTTACATTCAAACTTCCGTTAAGTAAATAAGATGAATATGGATGTATTGTTAAGGACAATCGATTTTATCGATCGTCCTTTTTTTAGTACATCTAAATCTTCACTTGTTTTAGTTTGTTAACGTTCTGTTCATATTCACTTGATATCTTTTGTAACAGAGTAAATAAATCAGAAAGGATGGACACCATGTATTCGTTCAATTATATTCTGCATATTGCAGGTGTTGCGATATGGATTGGCTCTTTTGCAGCACTTGGCTATTTATTAAAAACATTGGTAAGACAAGAAAATAGTCTAGTAGATTTTTCACCTGTTATTAAGAAAATTCAAAAATGGGTCATGATGGGAGTTATCCCGAGTTTGGTACTTATTCTTTTTTCTGGATCCTTTATGATCGTCCAATTTAATCGTGAAACGATGCCTTTGTACTTAACGATTATGGAACAAGGTGGATCATTAATCATTCTCTTGACCATTATTTTTGTCTCGATTTACAGTGTTAGATTAACAAAGAAATTAAAAGGTTTACCATTAAAAAAAGAAAAATCACTTGCACAACTAGCAAAGATGTATGCTCAATTTTTAGTGATCTCGGCAATATTGGGAATCGTTATTGTGATGATAGTTGGCTTAAGAATCGTTTAATTGGATAGGAATTAGAAAGGGGAATAATCATGTTTCTTGCAACAAGAGAACTAAAACACGCGAAATGGCGTTTTGCTATGATTGCTATGATTCTTATTTTAATATCATGGCTTGTCTTTATTTTATCAGGGCTTGGAAATGGACTTTCGACACTAAGTGCTGCTACTTTTCAAAATATGGATGCAGAGTATGTCGTATTTGAAGAGGGATCTCGTCATTCGATGTCACGTTCCGTGATTTCTGAAAATCTAGTAGAAGACTTGAAGGCACAAGAGCAAGTTGAAAATGCTGCTGCAATGGGAAGTCATGTAGCTGTTGTCTTAAAAGAAGGAATGAAAGATGATAGTGAAAAGATTGACGTATCCATTCTTGGAATTGAACCAGGATCGTTTTTAGAACCTTCCATTATCGAGGGCGATTCATTAACACAAGCTGAAGGGTATCAAGTGATTATCAATGAATCCTTAAAAGACAAGGGTATTGAAATAGGAGATGTCTTAGAAATTGAGGGAGTAAGTGAAACACTTGAAGTTATTGGGTTTGTAGAAGGAGAATCTTTTAACCATTTGCCTTCTATCTTTATTGCGCTCGATGAATGGCGTGCGATTCACTTTGCTGCTCCAGGTTCAGATATGGGGATAGAAAAACCTGTTAACGCAATTATGTTACAAGGAAACTCTATTGAACAGGACAAGCTTCCAAATGTAATTGAAGGAATTGAAGTTGCAACGAAAAAAGAAGCAATAAATGGAATACCAGGCTATACAGCTGAGAATGGAACTATTATGATGATGCTTGGATTTTTACTTGTCATTTCGGCTTTTGTAATTGGTGTATTCTTCTATGTCCTTACCCTACAAAAGTCTAATCAATTTGGTGTGATGAAGGCAATTGGAGCTAGTAATCTATTTTTAACGAAGGCCATTGTTTCCCAAATCACATTAGTAGCAACTTTTAGTATTGGAATAGGTATTATCCTGACTTATGGGACGGCTGCAATTCTTCCTGACGGCATGCCATTTGCCTTAGATCCGATGTTATTGTGGAGCTATGCACTAATTCTATTAGTTGTATCTGTATTAAGCTCACTCATCTCTGTACGAAGAATTACTAAAATTGATCCGTTACAAGCAATTGGGAGGGTAGAATAATGAGTGGAATTCAATTTAAAAATGTGTCAAAGTTTTATCAAGATGGCGCAGGTACCAAGTTACAGATTCTAGACAATGTCTCTATTTCCGTTAAACCAGGTGAACTTGTAGCTGTAATCGGTCCATCAGGTTCTGGTAAAAGTACATTCCTTTCGATAGCTGGTGCATTGTTACAAGCTTCAAGCGGGGAGGTAATTATTAATGATACAAATCTTTCCCAATTGTCAGCTAAAGAAATTTCTCAATTACGATTAGATCATATTGGATTTATTTTACAAACTTCAAATCTTGTTCCCTATCTAAATGTTCTTGATCAATTACTAGTCGTTAAGAAAATGTCAGGGGTCATTACAAGTGCAGACAAAACATTTGCAAAAGAGCTGCTTAAAGAGGTAGGGTTGGAGAAAAAATTAAAGAAATATCCAGAACATTTATCTGGAGGAGAACGTCAACGAACTGCCATTGCTCGTGCATTTATGAATGATCCAGACGTCATTCTTGCAGATGAGCCTACTGCTAGCTTAGACAGTAAGCGGGCATTTGAAGTTGTCGAACTGATTGCAGATGGAGTAAGGACTCGAAACAAGGCAGCTATAATGGTAACCCATGATGAGAGAATGCTCTCTTATTGTGATCGAGTATATCGTATAGATGAAGGAAAGTTAGAAGAAGTAGCGGTTGAAAAGAAATCTAAGAGGGAGCTGTCCCTCCAATCATAAAATATAAGCAAGGGAGAAATGACTCGTATTTCTCCCTTGCTTTTTTAATTGTCTTTACTAGTAAAAGTTGATATCTATTTATGGAAAAAAATGGTGAAACTTTTATCGGTTCATAACGTAAACATATGGAGGTGATAAAATGATTGAACTACTCTTACTATTTGTCTTGCTACTATTAACCGCGCTTGCTCGATATCTCGTTTACGATGCATTTGAACCTCTTATGTTTTCATTGATTTTTATACTTCCAATTCTATCTCTAGTTATTTACTATATTAGTAAAAAACTAGCGGATAAAGAGCGATCTTTTCAACCAAAAAATATTCAAGAGTGGTCGTTTTATAATATACAAAAATCCTTGATGATAAAGAAACCACTTTTTAGAGGAGATGTAAAGAGAGGCTATGTAAAACGATATTTTCCAAAGAAATGGCAATATGCGTTTGGTGATATTTTTGGTTTTAACTGGTATTTGTGCTTAGAAATCAAAATTGACCAGGATCTGTATGATGTCAAATGGTATCGTGCAAAGAGATTTGCTCAGCAAGATCAGTGGAAAATTTATAAAAACGGCCAGCAAATTGGTGATGCGTGCACGCTTATAAATTTAAAAAATTCCGTAAAACTAAAAGAAGCCATTCAATGTACTTTTACTAATCATACATACGTAACATCTGCAACTACGGTAACATCAGGCATTACACTTACTAAAGATGAAGAAAGGGTAGGCACGTTAAAACGAAACCATCTCATGAGTAGTATACAAGTAATCGACGTACCTGAAGACGAGCGGGAATCTCTCATTGCCTTACTTATCCACTCGCTTTTCTTTAAAAATAAATAGCACGAAAAGATAAAAGGCTAGGTTTTCATTCAACCTAGCCTTTTATCTTAGTAACTAGTTATGTATTTGTTGCTGTACTTCTTGAATAATCTGTTGTGCTTTTTCTAGTTCACTTTGAGCAAAACGACATGCTTCTGATTCAACTTGGTTCGAATTCACTTGTTTTAAATGAAAATGTGCCTGATGAATAATATCCTGTGCTTCCTGTAGCTTACTTTTAAAATTCATTACAATTCGTCCCTTCATTGAAATTCTCCTCTCTTATTTTGTACAAACCATTCGTTAAATACCCATATCTACACCCAAGTTTGACGTCCTCACATTGAATAAACAAGCAACCTCATTTTTCATAATCGATTCCTTAGTCGAATACAATGTATCAACTACTGTTAAAGGGAGTGAATAAATGAAAGCGTTAACAAACTTTTTTGTACGACTTGTACAGCGTTTCCTACCAGATGCCTTTATTTTTGCCATAATCCTTACCTTTTTAGTGTTTGTATTAGGCATTCTGTTTACAGAAAGTGGACCAGTTGATATGGTGACACACTGGGGAACAGGATTTTGAGATCTTCTTGCATTTGCGATGCAGATGGCTTTAGTCGTCGTCACTGGATATGTATTAGCAAATGCACCTGTTATTAAGAATTTCTTAGCTAAGTTAAGTAATGTGGCAAAGACACCTGTGCAAGCAGTCATGCTTGTAACGTTTGTATCTACAATCGCATGTTTAATTAACTACGGATTCGGACTGGTAGTTGGGGCATTGTTTGCGATCCATGTTGCCAGGCAAGTTCCGACTGCAGATTTTCGTATCTTAGTAGCAGGTGCGTATAGTGGATTCCTGGTTTGGCATGGTGGATTCTCAGGTTCAATTCCATTGACGGTGGCAACCCCTGGTCATTTTTTAGAGGATAAAATGGGAGTCATTGCAGTAAGTGAAACGCTTTTCAGTCCAACGAATCTCTTTATCGTCGTAGCCCTTCTCATAACACTACCAATCTTTAATCGCTTCTTAATGAAAAGTGCCAATACCATTGAGCAAGATCGCTCGCGTTGGGTAGTACCAGATGACTCGGATTCTACAAAGGAAGTAAAGGTTGCAACAACTCCAGCTGAAAAAATCGAGAACAGTGTAATTGTTTCGATGTTGATTGGTATTATGGGCTTAGGCTTTATCGTCTATCATTTTGTTACAAAAGGATTCGATTTGAATCTTAATATTGTAAACTTTATTTTCTTATTTTTAGGGATTATGCTGCATAAAACACCGAAACAGTTCTTAAACACTGTAACAAATGGAGTAAAAAATGCTGGGGGTATTATAATTCAATTCCCGTTCTATGCAGGGATTATGGGGATGGTTACGTTATCAGGGCTTTCAGAGCAGGTTGCCATGTGGTTCCTTACCTTTTCAAATGCGCATACTTTACCCTTTTTCTCATTTCTTAGTGGAGGTTTGATTAACATTTTTGTTCCTTCAGGTGGCGGTCAATGGGCCGTTCAAGGACCGATTATGATTGAAGCAGCAGCTGCGTTAAATGCAGATCTGGCCAAAACGGCAGTGGGTGTGGCGTGGGGAGATGCCTGGACCAATATGATTCAACCATTCTGGGCCTTACCAGCCTTAGCGATTGCAGGATTACACATTCGCGACATCATGGGATTCTGTGTGATGATTCTAATTTATAGCTTTATTCCTATTACGATTGGTCTTTTACTATTATAAATTCTTGGCAAACGGGCATAACCGTTTGCCTTTCATTTTCTATACATTGAAAATGAAAGGAGGGCATTTCGTGAGAAAAGTAAGTGTTATCACCTTGTTACTTGTTGTTGTAGCATTAGGTTTACGGGGATGCTCAGACAATAAATCTCCAACTTTAATGGGGTTCTATCAAAGTGAACCTGTGAACGGATATATTATTCAAATGAGTTTTTATCCTGACGATCGTCGTTTTGTTGCATACATCGATAACAGAGAAGTCGAGAAGGGAACATATGAAAAACTAGACAATGATGTATATAAATTGAACGGAGAAGTACAAGAATTTGAAATAAGATTAAACAAGTACAAATCTTTTGATGTAATCATCAAAAAACTTAACGATGGAAAACCCATTTCATTGAAAAAGATAGGTGACACTCCCGTATCTATTGGTACCGATTTTGATGATGTAGATGAATATTTACAGCTGTTAAATTAACTGACGAAAATGATTGACATAAAACAGTTTGAATGAGAAGCATTATAATTGATAAACAAAAAGAGGAGGGAAATTCGAAGAAAATAAAAAAAGCAGATGTTGCAAACATATAAAATTTGAAAGAGAAAACCATCAACATTCCTCACACTATTAGAAAAAGAACCTAATAAAAATTTCAACTTATCCTTCGTTTTTTATAAGCTCCGAGTACGGAACTGATCACCAAACGTATAGAATTAATTTACATTACTGTGTGTTTTCCCCTTAACTCTTTATCATTTTCTTATTATTAGGAAAATGGGATTAGATATTCTAAATACGAACATTTTATATTATAATCAAAGAATCATTCGTGAAAATGTGTTTTGGAATTGTAACTATTGATAGAGTTGAGGAGGAAACAAACTTGCATGGCAACAAAGAATCTATACACTCACATTCGCTAAGTATTGATACTCGGCTAAATAAACATGAGCATATTTGGATTGCTTTTCGTACGGCTTTTCCATATACAGTACCGATTTTGACTGGGTTTGTTTTCTTGGGTATCGCATATGGCATTTTAATGAACTCCTAAGGATTCAGTCCGATTTACCCGATTTTAATTAGTTTTATCGTATTTGCTGGTTCAATGGAATTTGTTGCAGCAACTCTATTGAGCGGAACATTTAGCCCTTTAAGTGCTCTCCTTATAACATTGATGGTTAATGCACGACATTTGTTTTATGGTATTTCTATGCTTGATACGTATAAGGGAATAGGAAAGAAAAAGTGGTATATGATTTTTGGACTTTGTGATGAATCGTTTGCTATCAATAGTTCACTTACTGTTCCCAATCAAGTGGACAAGGGATGGGTGATGTTTTTTATCACGCTGCTCAATCATTCGTATTGGGTGCTAGGGGCAACCCTTGGTGGGCTGTTCGGTTCTTTTATTACACTCAATACTGAAGGACTTGATTTTGTCATGACGGCTCTATTTGTCGTGATTTTTATTGAACAATGGATGAAGGAAGAAAAACATATAAGTTCTCTCGTAGGATTAGGAGCTTCGATTGTATGTCTCCTACTTTTTGGAGGGATTCATTTTATCATCCCAGCAATGATTGTCATTTTGGGATTACTAACCTTATCAAGAAAAGCATTAGAAGAAGGGGAGGATCATCCAGTATGACAATGAGTATAGCTCAGCAGATTATGATGATCGGAATGGTTGTAATTGGTACGATGCTAACAAGATTTGTTCCATTTTTAGTTTTTCCATCAGGAAAACCTACACCTAAGTACGTGAAGTATTTAGGCAAAGTATTACCATCAGCTGTCATTGGACTATTGGTAATCTATTGCCTTAAAGATATAAACCTATTAAAAGGGAGCCATGGTATCCCCGAACTCATCTCAGTGGCAGTCGTTGCCATACTCCATTTTTGGAAAAGACAAATGTTCGTTTCTATAGCAGGTGGAACAGTCATTTATATGTTTTTTGTACAAGTGATATTTTAGTATATACGTATAGAATTTGAAATAGTTAAAAACGCTCAGATATTGAACTGCCCCCTGTCAAGTAGACAGTGGAAATAATAAAATGCATCTTAAGCGGCTTTAGCTCTGTATTCAACAGGGCTAAGGCCGTTTAGTCTTTCTTGATATCTTTCATAATTATAGAAGTAGATGTACTCATCAATTGCTTTCGAAAGATCTTCAAATGTCTCATACCTATGTAAATAATACTTCTCGCATTTGAGGGTTCCCCAAAACGACTCCATTGGTCCATTATCAATACATTTTCCTACACGAGACATACTATGTGTCATTCCTGTTTGATCCAGCCTTCTTTTAAACCCATGAGAAGTGTACTGGAATCCACGGTCACTATGAATCAGTGGATGTTCCCCATTTAATTGACCAAGTGCTTCATCAAGGGTTTTAAATACAAGTTTATTATTATTGGAATGTCCTAAAACATAGCTAATAATCGAACCATCATACAAATCCAAAATGGCACTTAAATAAGCCTTACGTGATGAACCATATTTGAACTCGGTAACGTCCGTTACCCATTTCTCATTTGGCTTTTCAGCTGTAAATTCACGATTCAATACATTATCTGTAATGTGTTGTGGGGTGGATCGCTGATATTGCGGTCTCTTCCTCCGTATCACAGATTGAATTCCTGTAATATTCATAAGTCTAAAGATACGTTTATGATTATATTTATGATTAAATAATCTATTGATATTTAAGGTCATTCGACGATATCCATAGATGCCCTCCACTTTTTTATGAAGATTCTTCATTTCCTTTACGATTTTTATGTTCTCCAGTTCTCGGGTAGAAGGCTGACGTTTCAACCATTTATAATAGCCAGCACGTGAAACTCCTGCGATATCGCACAGTAAAACGATACTTAGATTTTCATTCTCATAAAGTTCCTTGATTGCCACATACTTATCTTCATATCTTACTTGGTTTATTTTTGCCTCCTTTCGATCTCCTCTAACTTTTTTAAGAAAGCATTTTCTGCACGTAAACGCTCATTCTCTTTTTCGATTCGACGCATCTCTAACTTCATTTTTTCTTCTGAAGTTAACTCTTCTTCACTCTTGGTTCGTCCTCGTCGGTCCTTTAAGGCATCCCATCCACCAGCTTCATATTTACGTACCCATTGATATATCTGTTGATAAGATACTTTATGATCCTCGGCAGTTTGATGGTAATTCTTTTCATTCGCCAAAGCATCTTGTACAATCTCAATTCGTTCCTTCCAAGTTGTCTTTCTTCCTTTAGTCATAGAGCCTGATCTCCTTTTTCCCGTATCATTTAATTCTCTATGACCATTATACTTCTTTAGCCACTGACGAAGAGTGGAATCACTCGGAATTTCATATTTTCTTGTAACTTCTCGAAGAGAGTAGTCCCCACTTAAATAATCCTTAACGGCTTTCAATTTAAGTTCCTTCGAATATTTCCTCCAGGACGATGACTCTTTTAACCCTTCGATCCCATACTTTTCATATTTGTATATCCAATCATAAATGGATGTATGTTGCACATTATAAATGGATTCTAATTCGGCCAATGAATGAGTACCATTTTCTAAGGCTTTGATTACCTTAAACTTTTCTTCTAAAGAACGTGCTCTTTTGGACATAAAAATACTCCCCCTAAAATAAGCAGATTTTTATTTTTTAACCTGTCTACTTTAAGGGGAGCATATCATATTCATCTGAGCGTTATGTCGTGGCTTAATAATCTTGATTTTACGACATTCTGATCTTGTAACTCATATTTTTTAATTTTTCGATAAAGCGTTGACCTTGCTATTTTCAATTCTTTTGCAACAGCTGATATGTTCCAGCCTGTTTGAATTAATAAATTTTTGATTTGTTGTCTTTCTGTATTTTCAATCAGGGATAGGCTCGAATTCTCTTCCTTTAAAAGAAAATTTTTTGATTTTATGTCAGCTAAATAATCTGGAAGGTGTTTTTTTTCAATTTCAAAAGAGGTGCTGAAAATCACGGCATGTTCGATTGCATTTCTTAATTCCCTTATATTACCTGGCCATTCATAGCTCAAAAAGAAATTTATTGTTTTCTCTGATAAACAGAAATGTAATTCTTTATGATACTTTTTTGCAAAATAGGCTAAATAATGATTGCTAATCGGTAAAATATCATCTTTTCTGACTCGGAGAGGAGGAACAGTGAATGAGATCACGTTCAACCTGAAAAAAAGATCTTTTCGGAAGTGACCTTCATCAATCATGGCCTCTAAGTTTCGATTTGTGGCGGCTATTACTTTTACATCGATTTTTTGAGTCTTTGCAGAACCTAATCTAGTCAGTTCTTTCTCTTGAAGAACTCGTAGTAAATATATCTGCATGTCCATGGGCATTTCTCCAATTTCATCTAAAAAGATCGTCCCACCATTCGCTTCTTCAAATTTCCCTTTTTTTCCATCCTTCTTTCCACCAGTAAATGTTCCACCTTCATACCCGAAAAGTTCACTACCAATCAATTCTTTCTGTATCGCACCACAATTTACAGCAATAAAGGGCTTATCTCTTCTTGAACTAGCTTCATGTATGTATCTAGCTATTAATTCCTTACCAGTTCCTGTTTCTCCTGTAATAAGAATAGGAGTGTCGATTGAAGCAACTTGTTGGCATTTATGTAACATGGCTCTCATTTCAAGGGATTCATAAATTAAATTGTGATTATTTGGATGAGTAGGTAGATCTGAACTTGTATGAGTTTTCTTCTTGAAAATAAACATAAATCCAATTTCTTGATTATGATAGTTGATTGAGTTTATATTGACGAATTCAAAGGTTTCAGTTTGATCCATGAAGCTAACTGGGTTTTGTATAAAATCAATTAACTCTCGTTGCTTTTTCAAAACCATTCTTTTTTTCAAATGGAAAGCATCCAGTATTTGCTCATCTCCATTAACTAGTACAAAATCATTACTTATCACAACAACAGGATGACCCTTATTTTTGAATGTGTATTGACGGTAATATTCTTCCAATTGATGATATTTTTCGTTATAAATGGAAACTAACTGCTGTTCAATAATCTGTGCTAGGGAAACGGCCAGTCCGAGTGTGTGTGGTTGTGTGCTTGGCCATAGACCAGTAAAATCGATTGCTCCGATGACTTGTTTCGTATATGGATGAAAAATAGGTGAGGACGAACAGGTCATTTGATGAAAGCCCTCACAAAAATGTTCAGCTGAAAAAACTTGAATGGGTTTTTTTGAAACGATGCTAGTTCCGATCGCATTAGTTCCTGCTGCAGCTTCGCTCCAATCCATTCCAGGTGTAAAATTCATTTTCTCTGTTTTCCTAATAATATCTGAATCACCTTTTAAATATATCATTTTTCCATTTTCATCATTAAGTGTCACTAAATATCCAGTTCCAATTAATTTATCATAAATATCGTCGATAATCGGCTTGGCTGCGCGAAAAAGGTCAGATTCAGATAGAATTTTTTCTAATTCAACACTGGTAAGTGCAGTTCGTGCTTGTTTTTGTTCTGGATCGAGTCCAATTAATTGGCACCGACTCCATGATTTAAAGATTTCGTTGCGTACGAGCATTTGTAAGTCTGCACTGTTTGATGGGTTGGTTATAAAATTTTCCCATGTATTCTTTAGTTCACCTGCCTTTTTGTATAGATCATTTGTTGAAAAAATTGAGAGAAAAGAGTTTGCCAATTTCATTAACCTCCTTAATAAAAAACTAAGCATTTTCATTAAGAAAATCGGTAAGAGGATTATAAGCTAATAAACGTTCTAAAATTCTGTATATTAAGAATATTAACCTAGTCCGACGTGTAAATCAATAGTCTTATTGACTGTATTACTAAGATCATATGTATCGCAACATGTGTATCAAAATGATACAGTGTACGGTTTTGTAATCTGCGATTTACTAGTAGAATCAGCTTTTATGAATTTGGCACACTACTTGCATTAATAAGAGGTGACAGCAAGTAACAAGCATACATAAGAAACATGCATTGCTGTTTTTAAAAAAACAATTAATTGAAGGGAGAGAGTTTTATTTGGCCAAATCTCAAATTCTTGCCATTGATGCTGGGGGTACAATGACAGACACGTTCATTATTGATGAAAAAGGAGACTTTGTTGTCGGAAAGGCACAAACAACTCCATTAGATGAACATATTGGACTCTTAAACTCTGCAAAAGATGCATTGAGTCAATGGGGAGCAAATACGGAGGAGGAATTCCCAAATTTACTTGCAGGTGTATATTCTGGGACTGCGATGCTTAACCGTCTCGTTTCTAGAGTAGGACGTCGTGTAGGATTAGTTGTTAATAAAGGGATGGAGGATAACCATCGAA
This sequence comes from Bacillus nitroreducens, assembly GCF_964021195.1. NCBI lineage: Bacteria > Bacillati > Bacillota > Bacilli > Caryophanales > Bacillaceae > Bacillus > Bacillus nitroreducens. Next base: position 3,197,641 of record NZ_CAXHYI020000003.1, read on the forward strand.
TGGGACGCGGGCTTCAATCGTTTCTAGGATACTCATATTCTGATCGTATCCATGTGAATACTCATCACTTCGACCCGCCACTTGTTCCACGTAAATGGACAGTCGGTGTAACGGAGAGGGTGGATCTTTTTGGTAACGTTGTCATACCTCTTTATGAACATGAAATTGAACCCGCAATTCAAAAGTTAATTGATGAAGATGTAGAAGCAATTGTTATAAGTTTGCTGCATTCATATAAGTATCCAGCACATGAAAGAAAAGTTCGAGATATCGCTGAAGAGATTATTAAAAAGGCAAATAAAGATATTCAAGTGTTTGCATCGGTTGATTACTATCCAGTACGTAAAGAATCTCATCGTACAAATACTACAATCGTTGAGGCATACGCGGCAGAGCCCTCTCGTAAAACATTAGAGAATATTGATAAAGCATTAAGAGAAGCTGGAACAGATTTTGACTTGCGTATTATGGCTAGTCATGGCGGTACGATTAGTATTAAAGCAAATGAATTAGCAAGAACTTGTGTTTCTGGGCCTATTGGAGGTATGGTTGGGGCGAAATATTTGGCAGAGCAACTAGGATTAAAAAATGTTGCATGTTCCGATATAGGAGGAACTAGCTTTGATATTGGTCTAATTACACAAGGTGACTTAGCAATCAATGCAAGTCCTGATATGGCTCGATTAGTTCTTTCTTTACCTCTTGTTTCAATGGATACAACAGGTGCTGGTACTGGAAGTTTTGTAAGGATAGATCCAAATTATGGAAACATCACATTAGGTCCAGACAGTGCAGGTTCACGTGTTGGCGTTTGTAATCCTCAAGGAGGTATTGATACTGTTACCGTATCAGACTGTCATGTGGTTCTTGGTCTAATTAATCCTGACAATTTCATTGGAGGTGCAATCAAACTTTCAAAGGAAAGAGCTTACGAAGCTGTGAAAAAACAAATTGCTGATCCACTTGGATTAACTGTTGAGGATGCAGCGTATGGGGTAATCGAATTACTAGAATCGCAACTTCGAAACTACCTTGAATCAATGATTCTAGGAAAAGGATATTCTCCTTCACAATATGTTTGTTTCTCATATGGCGGTGGAGGTCCGTTGCATACAGCAGGATATACGAAGGGCCTAGGTTTTGAAGATGTCCTGATTCCTGCATGGGCAGCTGGTTTCTCAGCATTTGGCTGTGGAGCAGCAGACTTCGAATATCGGTATGATAAAACATTAGATTTAAATGTTGAAGAACATGCAATGGATTCTGACATTCTCTTAGCTGGTAGAGAGCTTCAATCAGCCTGGGATGAATTAAAGAAAAAAGTAACAGAGGAATTTAGGAAAAATGATTATTCACCAGAGGATGTTGATTTTAAGTTGCTTTATCGCATGCAATATCAAGGTCAGTTGAATGACCTCGAAATTGAAGCACCTATCTCGGAATTTAAATCGATGGCTGATTGGGAGACTCTTATTGAAACATTTGAAGATACGTATTCACGTGTTTATGCAAAATCAGCCCTTTCTCCTGAACTTGGTTATTCAATCACGGGTGCGATTGTTCGAGGTGTGGTTGAAGTGGCAAAACCTCAAATTCCTCAAGAACAAATAGTAGGTGAAACACCGCCTGCTGATGCGCTATTAGGAACTCGTGAAATCTATTGGGATGGTGCCTATTTACAAGCTAATATTTACGAAATGGAAAAATTACTACCAGGTAATAGAATTCAAGCATTTTCCATACTTGAGTCGACGGCTACAACATTAGTTGTTCCGCTCGGATTTGAGGCCTACCTCGATACAAATCGAATTTTCCATCTGAAGGAAGTCAAGTAATAAGTTTGATTACTTAATAAAATTCTAAAGGGGGTACCAGTTTTGGTCAAATCTGTTACAGACGCACAACAACAGAAGTCAGCAATAGGTTGGGACGGAAAAACACTTAAGCAAATGCGTAAAGAAATGGACGAAATTAGTAAAGAAACTGGACATTACGCAGGTTTAAGGACACTTCCGTTTAAGGAAACAGATCCAATTCGTTTTGAGAAGATATATTCCAAACTTCGTGGTGGAGTGGTTCACGCTAGGGAAACAGCTAAAAAGGTTGCTGCGTCTCCAATTGTGGAACAGGAAGGGGAACTATGCTTTAGTTTATACACACCTGAAGCAGATTCGATAGTTACATCAACTGGTATTATTATTCACGTAGGAACGATGGGTGCTGCAATAAAATTCATGATTGAAAACGATTATGAGGATAATCCTGGTATAGAGGATAAAGACATTTTTTGTAATAACGATAATCATGTAGGAAACGTTCATACATGTGATGTTCATACACTAGTACCAATTTTTTGGGAAGGAGAAGTCGTTGGCTGGGTTGGAGGTGTAACACACGTTATCGATACAGGGGCATCGGCTCCAGGAAGTATGCCAATGGGACCAGTTCAACGATATGATGATGGATATCAAGTCACATGTAGGAAAATCGGGCAAAATGATAAGTTATCAAAAGATTGGATACTTGAAAGTACAAGATCAGTCCGTGCCGTTAAATATTGGACACTTGATGAGAAGACAAGAATTGCGGGTTGTCACATGATTCGTGATCTTGTACTAGATGTAATTAAGGAAGAAGGCATTGACACGTATAAGCAATTTATCCGTGAGATTATTGAAGATGGTCGCCGAGGTTTTGTCAATCAAGTAAAAACAATGTTAATTCCAGGAAAATACCGCCAAGCTTCATTTGTAGATGTACCATTTAAAGATTTAGATCTTCCTTCATTTGCAAAGTTAAATACGATTATTCATACACCATCTGAAATAACGGTTCATAAAGATGCGAAGCTTGAAATTGATTTTGAAGGAGCAAACCGATGGGGCTGGCATCCGTTCAATGCTACGCCTGTTTCGATAACTAGTGGAATATGGGTTATGCTCTCACAAACTCTTGTACCAAATGATCGAATAAACGATGGTGCCTATTATGCTAGTAAATTTGGTATTCCTTATGGATCTTGGTTTAACCCAGATGACATTCGAACAGCACATTCTAATACATGGCATGCGCTTGTAGCTGCATGGTCTCCACTTTGGCGTGGATTAAGTAGATCATATTTTGGGCGAGGTTATTTAGAAGAAGTTAACGCAGGTAATGCTCATACTTCTAACTGGTTGATGGGCGGTGGCTATGATCAATACGGTCAATTATCTGCAATGAATAGTTTTGAAACTTCTTCTTGTGGAGTAGGTGCTAGTGCTGTTCAAGATGGAATAAGTCATTCCGCAGCTCTTTGGAATCCTGAAGGAGATATGGGGGATATGGAAATTTGGGAATTACTTGAACCCCTTATCTTTTTAGGTAGAGAGATTTTACCAGGATCTGGTGGGGCAGGCAAATACCGTGGGGGAAATGGTTGGCAGTCACTCCGCTTAGGATGGGGAGCACAGGAATGGGCAATGTTTGTCGCTGGTGCGGGTGTAATGGCAACAGACTGCGGATTAATGGGTGGATATCCAGCATCTGCAGGATACAGATTCCAGGCGAATAAGACAAATATTAAAGAAAGAATAGAAAAGGGTTTACCACTTCCATTAGGTGGAGATGTAGATCCAGACAATCCAACTTATGAAAAGAATATGGAAGCCGAAGTTATTCACCGTGACAGGCAAGCTGTTTCCACTCAAGAACAATTCGGTGACTACGATGTGATCATGAACTATCTTCGTGGAGGCCCAGGATTTGGAGATCCACTTGAAAGAAATCCAAAGCAAGTGGAGACGGATTTAAATGAAAAATACATCCTGCTTCGCTATGCAGAAAAAGTATATGGTTGTGTTTTCACTGAAGAAAACGGAGTTTACACTGTAGATTTAAAAGCTACAGAACAAAGAAGAAAAGAAATCCGCAAAGAACGTTTAGAGTGTAGTACACCAACGAAAAAGTGGATGGAAGGAGAAAGAACGAAGATCATTAATGAAGATGCTGCGGTTCAAGTTAAACATATGTATGCCCAAAGCTTTGCCTTAAGCGAAAAATTCACGGATGAATTCAAGAGCTTTTGGAATATCCCTGAAGATTGGATGATATATGAAGATGAGTTAGGGGTACCAACAATGGGCGCGCATATCAACCGTTTTAAACAAAGTAAGAGAAAATGATAAAGAGGTGAATTCATTGGCAAAGTACGATAAGAAAAGAATTGGCGAGTTGATTGACGGAACCCTGGAGTTCTATCAGCTCAAAGAAATGATGTCGAGCCATAAAGACCCTGAACGTTTTGAACTTTATCGAGAAGTATTGCAAGAACGAGTTAACTGGGATGATCCAATCCTACTTCCATATGGATTACATTTATATATAGTGCAGAAAGAAAATGGTAATCGAATTGTCAAATGTGATTGCGGTTACGAGTTCTGTGATTATAAAGAGAATTGGAAGTTACATGCTAAGATTTATGTTCGCGATACAGTTGAAAAAATGAATGAAATTTACCCTAAATTAATGTCACCAGACCCAGAGTGGCAAGTTATTCGTGAATATTATTGCCCAGAATGCGCAACGCAACTTGAGGTAGAAGCAGTCCCACCTTGGTATCCAATCATCCTTGATTTTGAACCAGATATTGACACCTTCTATAATGATTGGCTCAAGAAACCACTTCCAAAAGTAAAAGCATAAAGGAGTTATACGACGTTCCTTCGGGAGCGTCGTTTTTTAATAGATTTGGTTCAAGCAAAGTTCAAAGATATAAAAAGTGTTTACTTACTACATTATATTAAAAGTCCTACATGTAAGCACATTCCTTTATTCCCTGAACACACTTTATTAAAATTAACACAACTAATCATTTCAAAGAAAGTGTGATTCCGATCGTTTTTTATGCCGTTGCTATCATTTCGATTATTATTGACCAAGTCTCTAAGTATTTCATAAGGGCTCATCTAGAAATTGGAGATACCATTGAAGTGTGGAAGAATGTTCTCCATTTCACTCACATCCAAAATAGTGGGGCAGCTTTTGGTATGTTTGAAGGGTATGGTCGTTGGTTTGTTCCAGTTGCCATCATCGTTGCTAGTGTGTTTGTTTTTATGCATAAGAAGGGATATATTAGGGGTGTTTTGATGGAAGTGGGTTCAGGACTTTATGTAGGAGGAGCGATAGGTAATGCAATTGATCGGATTTTATTTTATCAAGTCACTGATTTTGTTCATTTTCAATTTCGTGGAGGCATCCTGAATCTAGCTGATTATGCCCTCAACTTTGGAGTCCTCCTGATATTACTAGATGCATTAGTAATCGATCCTATAAAAAAGAGAAGGAATGACGCGAAATTACAGAAAGAAACATAAATGTTTTGCTACGTCAGTACTAAAGATGTCTCTTTATTACTGGTTTTGGCGTTGAAAAAAGAAAGTTTGTCTTTCTTTGAAGAAAACTTAGTAGTAGAATACATTTAGAAGAAAAAAGAAGTTAAATCAAGAAATTCCTATTATTGAATGAAGGTCCATATACAGGATACACTAACTATCACATATACAAGTCATAATTTGTAAAATGATCATTAGGTGTTACTTCAGGTATACTTACATATATAATCAATAATAGAGTGATATACATCTTGAATTTGCAGACACAGGAGGAGTTAGAGATGTTAAGTCAAGAATATGAAATACTCTTAAGAAAATCAGTAGAGGTTGCTCCCGAATGGTTAAAAGAAGATATGCAAAATATACTAGAAAAAGCAGATCCCCATTCTGGTGCAAGCTATGTGATTTCAGAACTTCATGAAATGTATACATTTGGGTTGAGGCACATTCTTTCCACACATTTCTCTGCTGAGTGGAACAGAGTATCAAGAGAACGTCTCACTTTTATCGATAACAATATAGATGTTATTGTTGCTATCTATAAGAACATGAAAGGAAAATTGTAATTCAGTTGGATCCATTCATTATATTATTCATAATCGCTAAGTAACACCTCATTCAAAAGGATGAGGTGTTACTTACTTATGTACCTGTTCCTTACTTTGGAACAGGTGCTTTTTTCGTTTGCTCAATTTTATTAAAAAGCAAATACATGGTTTCCAATCTTGGTGGACACTTCTAGGCTTCTAAGATAGGTACTAGAAGTTTTATCAGGATTGTAAAAGAAAAGGGCCCCATTTGTTGGATCTTCTCCATTCATTGCTCGTTTGGCTGCTTCCATCTGTTGTGGACCAGGATCTGCTTCATGAATTGCGCCGTTTTGAGCGGGTGTAAATTGATAATATCCGTAGCTTTTTTCAAAAATCACTTCTTTTACAGTATTGGGAAACAAAGGACTTTTTACCCGATTCATAATAACGGCACCAACGGCAATTTGTCCTTCAAGTGATTCACCTCTTGCTTCACTATATATCATTTTTGCAAGCCACTCGAGTTCTTCTTGGTCCACCACTGAATGATGTTCAGCTGCAAATTTTGGAGAAGCAGGTGCCACTGTTGTTTGGCTAGATGGAATGGTCAGTGTCTGTCCAATACTTAAATTATTAGAAGTAAGCTTATTTGCCTGTTTTATGGCATCAACACTTGTCCCATTGCGATCCGCAATGCTGTATAACGTATCGCCCGAAACCACTGTATATGATGTTCCCCTTTTTTGAGTAGGTACCAAGCCGCCGCCAGCTGGAATGGACAGTGTCTGTCCAATATTTAAAATATTTGAAGTAAGGTTATTATCCTGCTTAATGGCATCAACAGTTGTGCCGTATCGATCCGCAATGCTGTATAACGTATCGCCTGAAACCACTGTATAGGATGTTCCCGTTTTTTGAGTAGGTGCCAAGCCGCTGCCAGCTGGAATGGACAGTGTCTGTCCAATATTTAAAATATTTGAAGTAAGGTTATTATCCTGCTTAATGGCACCAACAGTTGTGCCGTATCGATCCGCAATGCTGTATAACGTATCGCCTGAAACCACTGTATAAGACGTACCATTTTTCTGAGTAGGTACTGTGCTTCCACCAGACGGGATGGTCAAAGTTTGTCCTATACTTAACACATTCGAATTGAGATTATTGGCTTGTTTGATGGCATCTACTGTTGTCCCGTTGCGATCTGCAATACTGTATAAAGTATCCCCAGAAACGACTGTATAGGTTTTTTCTCTTGTATAAGTTGGAGTAGATGTAGCTCCATAAGGAATGATCAATTCCTGTCCAATCTGTAACAGATTAGAAGATAACCGATTTGCCTGCTTAATCGCGTCGACCGTTGTATTGTACTGTTGTGCTATCGAATAAAGTGTATCCCCATCTAATACTTTGTAGGTTAAATGATTAGTCTGTGATTGTGTGACCGTATTTTTTGCGGCAGCTGCCTTTTGTGTAGGTAATGCACCGATTCCTAGTACAGACAGTAGCATTCCACCAGCCATGATTTTACAAGTTTTAATTTTTAATAATGGTAATTTTCTTTTGATAAAGTGAATTGCCTCATTCGTAATGTTCGACTCTTTTCTTGAAAGTGTCCCTAGTTCAGCAGAAAATTCTGTTGTATTTTCATTCACATACAAAATGACTTCTAATCCATCTTCTGTTTGACTTATTTTATAATGACTAAACGTTTCGATGTTATACACCTCCATTAAGTGTTACTTTTCCCAATCAATCATGTATCAATAATGGAATATTTCGTAAAAAGCGTTTAAAAGCTTGTAATTCTTATGTACCAATACCGAGATAATAGTCTGTATCATTTACCAGGACCAATTATTCATTTTTTGAATTTTCAGTATTTACTCTTGTAAAATGGTTGTCCTATTAGTATAATAAAACAAACGTTCCCATCAAGGTGAAGGTTCATACTTGTTTCAATCCAACCGTGAGCAGACAGAAGGTAAGAAGGTCATTTAATCTTTAAAATCGATATTAAGGAGGAGACCATCGTGAAAAACCAAGTCAAATTACTGCCGTTTACGATTCAGTCGGTTCTGGAGCAAACAAATGAAATACCTGAGGGAGTTCAGTTGGTTCAAGCACCTTCATTATGGGATGAAGACAGCCAAGGAGAAGGCATTGTCGTTGCTGTTATTGACACTGGGATTGACACTATGCATCCAGATTTAAAAGGTCGAGTTATTGCAGGTCGTAATTTTACGACGGATTATAAGGGAGACCCAGACGTATTTGAGGACAATAATGGCCATGGTACACATGTATCAGGTACGATTGCGGCTAGTCTAAACAATGATGGTGTCGTTGGGGTTGCTCCGAAAGCCCAGATCCTAGCGCTAAAAGCGTTAACGGGTGATGGGGCTGGAAGGTATGAATGGATTATCAATGCCATTCGATATGCAATTGACTGGCGTGGCCCTAATCAAGAAAGAGTACGTGTGATTAGCATGTCACTCGGTGGCCCACAAGATGTACCAGATATGCATAAAGCGATCCAAGAGGCGGTCAATCAAGACATATCTGTAGTTGTTGCAGCAGGAAATGAAGGGGATGCATTAGAAGATACCTTTGAGTATGCCTATCCTGGAGCCTATAACGAAGTGATTTCGGTTGGAGCTGTGAGTATGGACCTAAGGCTTGCGCCATTTTCCAACACACATACGGAAATTGATTTAGTAGCACCTGGTGTTGATGTTCTTTCAACGTATCCAGACCAAAAATTTGCTAAACTAACTGGGACGTCCATGGCGGCACCGCACGTTGCTGGTGCCATCGCTTTACTCATCAACCTAAGTGAAAGAGAATTTGAACGAACACTTAGTGAAGCAGAAATCTATGCACAACTCATCAGACGAACGGTGCCCCTAGGGTATCGAAAAAGTGCAGAAGGAAATGGATTTCTCCTCCTAAATCTAGTTGAAAAATTACATGAAATGAAACCTACTCCTAGTGTGAACGCGTAAGGTATATAGAAAAAGGCCCTGTATGATGTACGGGTTCTCTTTTTAAGTACAAACCCTAAAATAACTACCTAAATGACATCATAAAAAACAGTAAAAAAGGTGCTTTATGCATATGTAATGACCTAAAACTAAAGTAGATTGGGACACATAAAAGCAAGGATTTTACATCCTTGCTTTTACTTTTAATCTATAACCCATTTTATATGTTCGTTTTCAAATACCTCAAGAAAATTACGGTTGTCTAATATTTTATAGAAATTGCTTCCTTTTGTACCTTTGGTTATCCAAAGCACATTTTCATCTTTGTGAAATACCATCCCAAGGTCACTTGATTTGTTTGTATAAACCCTAATAGAATAATCGCCTAGTGTTGATAGTCTATTTTTTCGTTTTAACTCCACATTTGAAAAATCTTCAAATATTCTCTTTATCATATCCTTATCTGTTACCTTTATTGTTGCAGCATCGGCATACCTTTCGATTGTGATGCTGTTAATTTCATCAATTTTAACTTCATTTAAAATCTCGTCTTGGATAGTTGTGTATTTAAGCCTATCTATAACAAAAAATGTCCCAGTGATTACTATTATTGATAATATAATAACACCATAAATCGTTTTCTTTTTGTTCAACGAATCTCCTCCTGAAATATGCTTGTTCTTAATTGTGTGAAAATTTAGACATCTATGGATATAGTAACATAAACCTCCTTTGACAATTAAAAAAATCATCCTAATTATTAAAGGATGATTACTCTATATAAAGGTTTTTAATAATCCTTTGTTGCTTATCTTTTTAATTTTGTACTCCAAAAAAGAACCCGATGCTATATGATAACTTTTGTTTTTATACAGCCTTTCCTTTGGTGTAAATAGAAATGATTGTGATTCTCTAACTGACCTGAGAAGGCACTTTTTTCTTTGTCAGAGGTTTTTCAGTTTTCTTCTTATTCAAAGCTAGTAATAAAATCATCCCTATAATACAGACTGTTCCAACCCATTGAAATATGCCAAAAGGTTCATTTAGCCATAATACCGTGGTAAAAACAGCTGCTAGTGGCTCTAATGTACCAAGAAAACTCGTTTCCTTTGCCGAAAGGCTTTGTAAACTCTCAATATAAAACCAAAAAGCAATCATTGTTCCGAAGATAATCACAAAAACTAAATAAAAAGAAGCTTCTAGTGTTAAACTAGCAAAGTCCATTTGCCAAGGAGGGTGGACAAAACTTAATCCAAAACCTCCAATAACCATTGCCCAGCCCACGATCACTAGGGAATCATACTTAGCGAGAAGCGGAACTGCATATAAAGTGTAAAAGGCTAAAGAAACGCCAGATAAAACTCCCCAAATGATAGCAAGAGTCGGAACTGAAAGCCCCGAAACGGAACCATTTGTTAATAAGAAAAAGCAACCAGCTAAAGCTAGCGTAACAGTTATGACATCATTTTTGGTCAGGGTGGAATGTTTGCGAAGAAGTGAGTAAACGATAATCATCGCTGGTGCTAAATACTGTAAAAGGGTTGCAACAGCTGCATTTCCTTGTTTAATCGATGCCATATATGTATATTGAACGGCAAGCATCCCAAGTAATCCAAAGACGATTAGTTTACGTGCGACCTTTTTATTTTTCCAGACTCCTAGAATTTGGGTACGATCCTTTGTAAAATAATGCACAACTAAAAGCAACATACCAGCAATGAGTAAACGCGTTGTGACGAGCCAATTTACGTTAATAGCATAATCCAGAAAGAGCTTTTGTGCCACAGTACCACCAACACCCCAAAAAGCAGCACCCGTTGTAACAAGTAGAAAACCTTTTGTTTTAGTACGTTTCTTCATATTTTATTCTCCATATAATCAACAACCGTAATCGACATCTACTTGGATTGAAAAGAACTCACTAAGATTCATTTTTAATAATGAACAGAATTCCCTGTTCCACCTGTTACATCAATAACCGAGCCTGTAATAGAGACAGATAATGGAGACGAAAGAAATGTAACTACATTCGCAATCTCCTCAGCTGTAACCAAACGTCCAATTGAATTACCCTTCGCAACCTCTACTAAATCCTGCTCATTTGGGAAACGATCTCTCGTTGTTTCTGTTTTTGTAATACCTGGATAAACAGAATTGACCGTAATTCCATGTTTCCCTAATTCTACAGAAGCAGTTTTTGTTAAATGAACAACAGAAACATTACGTGCACCAGCACTAATGCTACCCGCATTCCTAGCAGCCATACCACTTACATTAATAATACGTCCCCAGTTATTTTTCATCATATATGGAGCTACCGCTCTGATACATCGAAAATAGCCCAAAAACTTTTCCTCAAAATCTTGTAAAATCAGGTCATCTTTTATTTGATGGAAGTCCTCAGGTTCACCACCGCTTACCCGAGCACCATTATTTACTAAAATATCAATACCGCCCAAAGCCTCTGCTGCTTGTTCGACTAATTGTTGGATTGAATCAGAATTTCTAAGATCCGCAACAATTGGGTAAATCTTTCTTCCTGTTTCTTCGGTTAACGCTTTAGCCGTAGCATTTAATGATGATTCATTTCTTGAACAAATGACACAATCGACTCCTTCATGAGCCAATTGGCGTGCCACCATTTTACCAATTCCACGACTACCTCCTGTAATAAGAGCTCGTTTTCCTACCAACTGTAAATCCATGATGAAACCTCCTATGAAAATTCAAACTTTTAATGGCTATCCATTATTACTTTCTAGATAAGAAGGAATTTTCCTTTAAGAAATGCTGTTTTCTTAAAAACAAATCAAACTAACATGTTAGGAGATTGTGGTAGACTGTTTATGTTGGAGAAGGGGGCAATATAGAATGAAGATTCGTACAAAAGTGTTTATAGCAATCGGAACCTTATCTTTACTAGCAGTCGTTTTCTTATATGGAATGCAATCCTATTTTCACAACAAAGAAATTGAATTCGCAAGCGAAGGGTGTTACGAGATAGGTGGAACTCCAATCGTTGAAAAAGATTTCTGGGCTTTAGGCTATTCATTTTCTTGTAATGTGAACGATTAACACCGACTAGATCAATAATAACCTCAAAGTCACGTCTTATACGAAGGGTTTCTAATATCGTTCATTCACTGAACCCTCCATAAATCAGCCACGATTTTCCTGCATCCTGAGAAATAAAATGTTGAAAAAAGGTGTTAAAGTACCAGTGGAATGACATCATAAGGAAGTATAACCAACGTAAATATGAACAAAAAGTAAATCAATCTTTATTCTTGTATACCCATCGAGGGTATGGTAATATGAAATTAAGTTAGGAGGTTATGCTAATGGAAAACAACACGGAAGAAGCAGCTTGTCATACAGAAGATTGTTCTTCTGGACGAAAGAGTCATCATCCAGAGCGCGTAAAAAAGGATTTAACCAATCGATTAAATCGGATCGAGGGTCAAATTCGTGGTATTAAGGGAATGATTGATAAAGACGTCTACTGCGATGACGTCATTACTCAAATTTCCGCATCACAATCGGCTCTTAATAGTGTGGCAAGGATCCTTTTGGAAGGTCATTTAAAAGGGTGTGTGGTTGACCGCCTGTCTGAAGGTGACGATGAGGTTTTAGATGAATTAGTGGTAACCATCCAAAAATTAATGAAAAAGTAAATTTTTTTAAGTTTATTATACCCCTGTATAGTATGGGATAAGAATAAAAAAGGAGAGAATAATATGCAAACTGTAACGTTAAATGTAGAAGGAATGTCATGTGGACACTGTGTAAAAGCAGTAGAAGGTAGTGTTGGTAAATTAGAAGGTGTTAACCAAGTTCACGTAAAATTAGATGAAGCTCTAGTTGAGGTTGCTTATAATGAATCCCAAGTAAGTCTTGATGAAATTAAGGAAACGATTGAAGATCAAGGTTATGACGTAAAATAAGAAGAGTGCTTACAAAGCACTCTCTCATTTTCAACGATATATACCCCTTATAGGTATGAGAGAGGTGGGAAGAACATGAGTACAGCGGCTAATGAAGCAAACGAAATAAAAGAAGTGAATATTCAAATTGAGGGTATGACGTGTGCTGCTTGTGCGACACGGATTGAAAAAGGGTTAAGCAGAATGGAAGGTGTTGAAAAAGCAAGTGTAAACTTAGCACTTGAAAAGTCATCTATACAATATAACCCGTCAAAACTGAATACAGCTGATTTTGAAAAGAAAATAGAAGACCTTGGGTATGGTGTCGTGAAGCAAAAAGCAGAATTTGATATTACAGGTATGACGTGTGCAGCTTGTTCTGCTCGAATTGAAAAAGGGTTAAATAGGATGGATGGTGTGGCAAATGCAACCGTCAATCTAGCGCTAGAGAAAGCTACAATTGAATTTAATCCTTCGGAAGTGTCGACTGCAGATATTATTGCAAAGGTTGAAAAACTTGGTTACGAAGCGCATCAAAAGCAAGAGGATCAAGAACAAGTAGACCACCGTGAGAAGGCCATTCAAGATCAGAAACGGAAATTCATGATATCGGCCATTTTATCATTGCCATTAATATGGACGATGGTTGGGCATTTTTCTTTTACTTCCTTTCTATACGTACCAGACATTTTGATGAACCCATGGATTCAAATGATCTTAGCAGCACCTGTACAATTTATTATTGGAAAGCAGTTTTACGTAGGTGCTTATAAAGCCCTCCGAAATGGGAGTGCAAACATGGATGTACTCGTTGCTATGGGTACTTCAGCAGCGTATTTTTATAGTGTCTATCAAGCAATTGTGACAGCTGGAACAGAACATGCACCACATCTATACTTTGAAACAAGTGCAGTGCTGATTACCCTAATTGTATTAGGGAAATTATTTGAAGCACGTGCAAAAGGGCGTTCTTCTGAAGCAATCAAAAAATTAATGGGTCTTCAGGCAAAAACTGCGATCATTGTACGTGATGGAGTGGAGAAAGAAGTACCATTAGAAGAAGTGGTCATTGGTGACACCATTTTAGTGAAACCAGGTGAGAAAATTCCAGTAGATGGAGAAGTGTTAGAAGGAACAACATCCGTTGATGAATCAATGTTAACAGGGGAAAGCCTACCAGTCGATAAAAAAGCTGGAGACGTTTTATATGGATCAACGATTAATAAAAATGGTTTTATTAAAATGACTGCAACGAAGGTAGGACGCTATACAGCTTTAGCTCAAATTATCAAAGTTGTCGAAGATGCACAAGGCTCAAAAGCACCGATCCAACGAATGGCGGATAAAATTTCAGGAATCTTTGTGCCAATTGTTGTGGGGATCGCTATCCTAACTTTCCTTGTCTGGATCATTTGGGTTAGTCCAGGTGAGTTTACACAAGCACTAGAAGTGTTAATTGCAATCCTTGTCATTGCTTGTCCGTGTGCTCTTGGTCTTGCAACGCCAACCTCCATTATGGCAGGTAGTGGTCGTGCCGCTGAGTTTGGTATTTTATTCAAAGGTGGCGAGCATCTAGAGCAAACCCAAGGGATTAATACTGTTGTTGTCGATAAAACAGGTACGGTTACTCACGGCAAACCAGTTTTAACAGATGTAATTTTAGCAAATGGTCAAAATGAAGAATCATTCTTATCACTGATCGGAGCAGCTGAAAAACAGTCAGAACATCCATTAGCACAAGCGATTGTAGAAGGTATTCAAGAAAAAGGGATTAAACTCGGAGTTGTTCAATCTTTCGAAGCTATTCCAGGATATGGTGTTATGGCTACTGTATCTGGCAAGGAAATTTTGGTTGGTACGCGTAAACTTATGAAGCAACATGGTATTGAGGTACAATCGGTTCTTCCAACGATGGAAAAACTAGAACATGCTGGGAAAACAGCGATGTTAGCTGCAATCGATGGAAAGTATGCAGGAGTAGTAGCTGTTGCAGATACAATTAAAGAAACCTCGAAAGAAGCAATTCGTCGGTTACATGACATGGGAATCGCTGTCATCATGATGACAGGGGATAACGAGCGTACAGCACAAGCAATCGGTCATGAAGTCGGGGTTGATACAGTGATTGCTGAAGTGCTTCCAGAAGGAAAAGCAGAAGAAGTGAAAAAGTTACAACAACAGGGTAAAAAGGTGGCAATGGTCGGTGATGGTATTAATGACGCACCAGCCCTTGCTATGGCTGATATTGGGATGGCCATTGGTACAGGTACAGATGTAGCAATGGAGGCTGCAGATATCACACTTATTCGTGGGGATCTAAATAGCATTGCCGATGCAATTTTAATGAGTCGAAAAACGATGCGAAATATTAAACAAAATTTATTCTGGGCATTTGCCTACAACACGATTGGAATTCCAATTGCTGCAATCGGGTTGCTTGCACCTTGGGTAGCAGGGGCGGCCATGGCATTCAGTTCTGTTTCCGTCGTCCTAAACGCGCTACGCCTCCAACGAGTTAAATTATAGGAGCACTTTGGATCCTTATCGGAGCATTTTGCAAATGGATCATGAGCATGTGTCCAAAATAAGAGGTGAACATAGAAAGAATGGTACAAACTGAAAAAAAGGTTAAGTTGGCGGTGAACGGTGGAATCTCTTTCGGAGCAAAATTAAATGCTAAACAGCTTATGGTAATTGCAGACTACATGAACGATGAAGATGATCTTGAGTTAACTACCTTCCAACAACTATATATTGATGTAGTAGAAAATGAAGTGGAGATCGTTAAAGAAAGATTTAAAGAAGTTGGGCTGTCATGTTATCCAGTCGGCAATTTTGTCAAAAGCGTAAGAACCTGTAATTTTTGTAAAGGGGCAGAAGAAGAAGGTATGCCTGTAGCAATTGAACTAAATAATCGAATAGCAGGTATTCCAGTACCATTTACCTTACGTACAGCATATACGGGTTGCCCGGTAGGTTGTGGTGAACCTTTAGTAAATGATATCGGCGTGATGAAAGTAAGAGACGGATATGATTTATATATCGGTGGAAAGGCAAAGGGAAGAGATGCGACAACGGGCGCGTTACTAATGGCACAGCTAACCCCTGAACAACTTTATGAAAAAATTGAAACGTTGATTCGGACCTACGCTGAAAAAGGAAAGAAAAGGGAACCATTTTATACATTCATTCATCGATATGGTATAGAAGAACTTAAAAATGAAATATACAAATGAGAAAAAGGTATTATTCTCTCGGTGAGGATAATACCTTTTTTCATATATCATTCGTTATTGGTTTATGTTCCACAACGGTAGATAGTCTAATTAAAGTAGAAGGTTCTCCGTACGGTAAAGTGGCATCAATGAATTTCTTTATCTTTTAAGAAGAGGTTTGTAGTGTTTTTGGGGTATTATTTTTTATCATTTTGATCAGGTGATATCTTAATATACGAAATGAATTTATTCCCTGATAAAATTGATGCAGGCACAAGAATAACCATAATAAATGATACTAATACGCCAGTATAGATTTTGAATGGAATGAATGCATTGTACAGAAATCCTGCAATTGAAAAATAGATGACGAAAAAAATCACGTATAAAAAGTATACCAATAATTTTTGCATCGTTCTTAACCTCCTAGTTACACCCGCATTTATAATTACCTTACAAATATTCGAAAAAGTAAATAAAGTAATTGGTTATATGTATATATTATGGTATTTTTTAGTTATATAGGGGTTTGTTTTGAGCTTTATAGTTAATGAGGCTTACGATGGATCATTAAGACTGGAAATAGATGGAATATTATTACGGAAAGATAGGTACATTTAACGAGGAGGAAATGAATGACCAGAGAAGAGAACCTGAAAGCAATTAATTGGACTATTTTCACATTAGTTGTTGGTACAGCAATTATTAGTTTAGGAATTACTCTAAATGATTTAAAACATCCATCTGATATTGTTTTAGATGCACAATCAAGAATCGGAATTCGATGGGGATCATTGCAAAAGACAATCGCCATTGTCATCCTCATCATTTCTGTATTATTGGTCATGTCCTAAGAAACGACTATTTCCTTTTAACGTTCCGATTGCAATTATTCTCGTTGGTTTTTGCTATATGTTATTTTTCCTTACATTCACGATCGGTTGGATTGGCGCATTAGGTATGTTTGGCTTCCTGATCGCATTTCTTATCGGAGTTGTTTTAATGATATCTTATGCGGTTTCAAATCGCAGGGAGCGGCGTAAGACAATGAATTAAGGATTTTTTAAGCTTGAAAGATTAAAAAATAGCGGTATTCAAGAGAGAAGTGTACCGCTATTGTTATTTGGAGAATTATCGCTTAATGTTCAATAATTCAAACAGATTGTCTGTATTGGCCTTGAATATTAAGAAATACGATTTGTTTTCGTCATCAAACACCAATAAATATGGAACTTCTTGACGGGGAAAAATAAGGGTAACTTCATCTACTAAGTCATCAAACCATAGATTTCTCACCATAACATTAGGTTCTAATGGAATTCTTATCATAATACCTTTATTCGGAATTGGATTATAATTTGTATATACACCAGTTATCCCTTTAAGAATCTTTTCTGCTTCACGCTGTATATCAGGATGGAGATCCACTTGTTTGATAACTTTACCTTGATCAATATCGAAAATTTCGATTTGTTGATTCGATTGCGCACCCACATTTATTGATAAAAGATGTAACATAATGAGTAGTACGAAAAGCTTTTTTATCAATTGAATCACCTCAGGAAGTATTGTTCCCTAAAACAAGTGGAACCACTACAGTAATGCATACACTTCTAACGTTAGGAGAGCTAGTAGTAAACTACATTAATTTTTGAAGAGGAAAAATGAGTGTTTATAGTTTATAGGTTGTAGCGAGAAACGAACTTCTTTTGAAATATATTATTTCCTATAGAATCTGATTAAAGGATGACTCTTACTATGAGGAGGAAGAGAACGTTGAATAAAAAGAATGCAATATTCATTTCATTTGGGGCAATGGCACTTCTTTATTTTATAGGATTTATCGATGATATAGATTATCTAACATTTGACATTTCAAAATCAAAAACGGAGATTGCTTTCTTGCCGATCGTAGTTGGTTTAGTCCTAGCATTCATTTGTGACCTTATTTTAAACAAATCTCAGAAACAGAATAGTTGATACATAAAACAATAAGGGAGAAAAGAATGAATATTGATATAACGCCAGCCAGTATAATGGATTTTCACGATGTTAACTGTATTGTTAAGGAAGGGCATGACAAGCATTCAGCAGCATTACCACATATTTTTAACAAAGTTGATCACGTCATGCCTCAACCTTATTTTTTGTGAAATCTTAGAAAACCCAAATATGAAATTATTGGTTACAAAACAAAACGAAGAAATTGTGGGGTTTGCTGTATTGGAAATAAACGAATCTCCGCGTTTTGAGTCAATGGCACCAAGGAAATTTGTTTATGTGAATGATTTTGGGATTAAAGCTGCGTACCATAGACAGGGGATAGGTAAAATTTTGTTCCAGGCTTGTGTGGAATGGGCTAGAAATAAGGTGTGGAATCTTTGGAATTATGAAATGGCCATATCTTTTATAAGAGTCATTGAATGGAAACGGTTAGTAGAAAAATGTCTTTTCGATTATAGGAGTTTTAAAGGATTTAAATTTAATAAAATCTAAAAATATATAGAAATACATAAGGGAATGGTTCGAAAAATGAACAATTGGTGGTATAGAATTTACTTTATTATTATTGGAATCGTATCTTTTTTCACTGGTGAAATTGTTACGTTTGTCATGTTAGGGCTTATTTTAATAGCCTTAAATAATATCAACACAACATTAAAGAAAATTTACCAACAAAATCTTGAAAAGAAATAAATTCTCAATTACTTATCACGGAATATAGTTGTGATAAAAGATTGAAATAATTAAATAGAAGTAATTATATGAAGATTGGAAATATGAAAATACAAGAAGGATTATTTTGATTTTTGTGGAATATAAATTAACGGTGCAAGTGTATTGATTTTTTACAATAATATTTGAAAGCGTAAGACATCTTTAAGGAGGTGACTGCGAATCAATCGTAACGCATAATCTTATGCTATTAAACTATTAAAAACGGGGGTATTTACATGTTAAAGAAAAAATTTGCTCTAGGCCTTGTATCATTACTTACGGCAAGTACTCTACTTGCTGCATGTGGTACAGACGAGAAAGCATCAACTGGAGACAAAGAGAGTGTATCATCTGATTTGAAAGTTGGTATGGTAACTGATGCAGGTACAATTGATGACAAATCATTCAATCAGGGTACTTGGGAAGGTATTATAGCAGCGAAAGAGGAATTGGGAATTCAAGAAAAATATTTGAAGCCAGCAGGTGAAACAGAGGCAGAGTATTTAAAAGAGATTGGAAATCTGTATGATGCAGGATACAAGTTTATTGTTACACCAGGATTTAAATTCGAAACTGCGATTTATAATGCGCAATCAAAATATGAGGATGCTAAATTTGTTATTTTAGATGGTAACCCACATAATGGGGACTTTGTTCCAGATGTAGCAGAAAATACGGTTGCAATTTTCTTCGCGGAACATGAGTCTGGGTTCCTTGCCGGTGTTGCTACAGCCTTGGAATTAAAAGAAGGGGAAGCTGGATTTATCGGTGGTATGGAAATTCCAGCTGTACAAAAATTTAATTGGGGCTTCCAACAAGGACTTCAGTATGCAAATGATAATTTAGATACAAATGTAACCATTAAAGCGGAAAATGTTGTGTATCAAGGTACATTTGATGATGTTGCTGCAGGAGGACAAATAGCATCTCAAATGTTTAACAAGGGAATTGATGTCATTTTTGCTGCAGCTGGTGGCGTTGGTGTAGGTGCAATTAACGAAGCAAAACAACGTGCTCAAAATGGTGAAAATGTTTGGATCGTTGGTGTTGATGTTGACCAATATGCTGATGGTGAATACGCAGATGGTAAATCTGTCATCCTAACATCCGCTACGAAAAAATTAGCGCATGCTACACAAGAGTTAATTAAACAAGAGCTAGACGGTGAATTCCCAGGTGGAGAAACACTCACATACAGTGTTGAAAATGATGGTGTTGGCATCCCAGAGGAAAACCCTAACTTAAGTGATGATACTTCATCTAAGGTTAAAGAAGTCTATGAAAAAATTAAATCAGGTGATATTGTCGTTTCAGACGAACAAGGTGATTTAATTAAATAATCAAGATAAGATAAAATGAATGAGGCTTGTTTTTTCGAGGTTTCAGCTTTTATAGCTGAGACCTTTTTGTTCCTTTTTAAAGAAAAATGAACATCAAACAAAAGACTAGCTTTTTCATATGGGTCTAAATTATGCTATTATAACGTAGAATCGAGTGTTTTCGTTTTGTTTATGAAGCAATTTACGAATGTTAAACCATAAAGGAGAACTATCTGTCATGGAATTTTGGGAATCGAGTTTTATCGAAAAACAAACGATGTGGGGGTTTGAACCTACAGACTCTGCAATCGTTACAAAAGATTTTTTCATTGAAAAGAATGTGAAAGACATTCTTATACCAGGGATTGGATATGGTAGAAATGCGAGGGTTTTTATTGAGAATGAAATAGATGTTACTGGGATCGAGATATCAAAAACAGCCATTGACTTGGCAAGGGAAAATGGCCTTGATATCCCTATTTTTCATGGTTCAGTAACAGACATGCCTTTTGAAAATAAATTGTATGACGGTGTCTTCTCACATGCACTTCTTCATTTATTGAATAAACATGAAAGAGAAAAGTTTATAAAAGACTGTTATGACCAGTTGAAGGTTGATGGTTATATGATTTTTACAACCGTTTCTAAGAAAGCACCGATGTATGGAAAAGGTAAACAATTGGATAAAGATTATTTTGAGACACCAGCTGGAGTTAACATGTTTTTTTACGATCCTGATACGATTAAAGAAGAGTTTGGTGACTTTGGGCTAATTGAGATTTCAGAAATAGAAGAACCAAATAAAGATCATAAAGATAAACCTTCGATTAACTTTTTTCTTATTACATGTAAAAAACAAATCAATTGAAATAATACAAAAGCATTTGGGTATTAGTATCCAAATGCTTTTGTTGTATATACAATGTCAGGTAATCTACATTTATAAATTATTGAGTATGCTTCTATATGCTTGACAAGCAACCTTTTAGTTGCTTATAATTGACAGGCAACCACAAAGTTGCGTATACTCGATATATGGATAAAAAAGACGCTATTTTCAAAGCACTTGCTGACTCTACTCGTCGGCTAATAATAGATGAACTATCAGAACGTAACGAGATTACGTTGTATGAACTTACAGCACGTCTTATTATGAAGCATGAGCTTTCCATTTCGAGACAGGCGATTGCCAAGCATCTTGCTGTATTGGAAGATGCAGAACTCGTACAGTCCAAACGAAAGGGAAAATATCGAGTCTTATTATTTAATAAGGAACCACTTAAAAATATACTGAAAGGTTGGGTAGAGTAATACTATAACTGTTGTGAATGGGTCATGCTGATTGAAGATAGAATAATTTAGAAAACGATACGTTACTGATATCAATGGAGGTTAAACATAATGAATATAATTGTAACTAGTATTTTTGTACAAGATCAAGACAAAGCCTTGGATTTCTATACAAACAAGCTCGGATTTGTAAAGAAGCATGATGTTCCAGCGGGAGAGTTTAGGTGGCTTACACTTGTATCACCTGATGACCAAGGCGGAACTGAACTATTGCTCGAACCAAATCAACATCCTGCTGCAAAAGAATATCAAAAGAAGATATTTGCTGAAGGCATTCCAGCAACGATGTTTGGGGTCACTGATATTTACAAAGAATATGAACAATTAATAGAAAAAGGTGTAAAATTTACAATGGAACCTACCAAAATGGGGAATGTTACACTAGCTATCTTTGACGATACATGTGGGAATCTTATCCAGATTATGCAGCAATAAGATTATATGGTAGTCATACCAAGTTTCAAACAATCATGTAAAACACACGTTCTTTTTAACTCAGAAAATAACGTGTGTTTTTTGTTGCATTTGTATAAAGTAAAAATAATAAAGAACTATTATTAAATTTGCAGTTAGAGGTTCCAATATGATTGCTGAACGATTGGATTACACTAAAAAGTTTAGTGGGCTTGCCATTATGATTGAGCAAGAACAAATTTGATAATATAAGATTTGGTACAATATAGGATGGTAGAGGTTTGAGAGATTGAATAAAAAACGTCTAGATTAAATAAAGGTGGATGGAATAAATGAATGAATATGGTAAACTACATCATTCAAATGGCCAGTATACTTTAAGATTTGAGCGAACTTTTCCTCATGAAATGGAAACTGTTTTCAGTATCATTACCAATCCAAGTCACTTCACACAATGGTATCCTTTTGCGACAGGGGAGATGGATCTTAGTGTAGGTGGTAAGATTGCGTTTGATGATGGTGAAGGAACGACATATGAGGGAATTATTACAGAGCTAGAAAAGCCGTCTGTATTTGGTTTTCGTGAAGTGGATGATCTCGTGCATATTACACTGGTAGAAGTGGAGAATGGATGTCGAATGATTTTTAAGCACACATTTCATGATGATTCATGGTCCGTTCAAACAGCAGCAGGATGGCACAGGTGCCTGGATGTATTGGGACAAATCATTAACGGCGCTCCAATTATATGGCATGAAAACGCAGCTGAGCTACGTAAAATCTATGCTGAGAGATTTAAACGATAGCAATAAAGAAGAATTGGCGAATTATGAAATATGAAAGAGGGGTTATCTTGAAAGTAGAAAAGATTTTAAAAGTATGTGAAAAAGGGCATACGTATTATAAAAGTAGTGACTGCATTAGCTGCCCTACATGTGATAAAGAAAATAAACCTCAAAACGGTTTTCTATCAAAGCTGAGTTCCCCTGCCAGAAATGCCTTGGCTCATAAAGGGATCGATACTGTACAAAAACTCTCAACGTACACCGAGAAAGAAATTCTTAACATTCATGGAATTGGACCAGCTTCATTACCTGTTTTAAGAAATTCATTAGAAGAGCATGGGTTATCATTTAAAGAATAATCTTCTGTAATACATATTTTAAGAGCAATATCCATTGAATTTTGCTCTGATTCATGGAAATCTAGTATCGCTTAACGAGGTGCAACTTGAAACAAACTAAAACCTTACATATTTTAAATGGAATGGAAATGTATCATTTTTTCACGAAGACACATTATCTTGAAGATGAGGTGATGATACCATTTAACGAGGCGATGTGTTACGGAAACACCAGCGATGATCTGTTCTCCGATAATTTTAACGAAATACGTGCGAAAGTTCATCATGTAACACTGGAACAATATGCTGAAATCACCCTGAATCCATTGAAACCTCTGTTTGAATTCAATTTTAATCGTCTAATACTTTGGTTTGATGATGATATGTTTTGCCAAATAAATGTTCTCACAATCCTTGCTTGGTTAGACCGTAAAGAGTACAGAGGGGAAGCTATACTGAAAATTGTTGGGAATAAATTTCAACTTGTGGAATCCTTCAACATAGAACGAAAGGGGTATTATGAGATCTACAAACAAGTCATGCTTCGTAAACAGACAACCAAAGATATCTACCCGGGTCACTTAAAGAGGGGAATCAAACTCTATTTGAGTTATCAAAATGAGGAAAGTGATCTCATGTTATTTATAAAAAAACACAAAGATGTTCCAACCCGAGAACTTGTACAATTACTCATTTCAAATTTTAAACATTATGGGTTTGGGGATACACAATACGTAGAAATAATAAACTCTTGTAGGAATCGATTATAATTGGAGTATTTGCTTCTGTCGTGAATGCTGATACGAAAATATCGTGAAGAGTGTTGTGATAGTTAGAAAAGGAAACAAGTTGTGTTCACAAACAATAATGTAGCTCTGTCGGGGGAAAAACCAACGACGGGGCTCTTTTTTTGGAAGCCAGGTATTCTCTTTAACTAGAAAAATAATTATCCCTTCTATGCAGGAATGCACCGAAGGGATAATAATAGCTTTAAATCGTACACTTATTTCCCAGCCAGTTGGGCTTTCTTGTTTTCAATACGTTTTAAATCAAAGCGGTCAGCATTCATTACTTTCACCCAAGCCGAAATGAAGTCACGTACAAATTTCTCTTTGTTATCATCTTGAGCGTAAACTTCAGCAATCGCACGTAAAATAGAGTTTGAACCAAATACAAGGTCTACTCTAGTAGCGGTTCGGACCACTTCACCTGTTTTGCGATCACGGCCTTCATATAGATTTTCTCCGACAGGTGTCCACTCAATGCCCATATCGAGTAGGTTCACAAAGAAGTCATTTGTCAGTTGACCAACTCGATCAGTGAACACTCCGTGTTGCGTACCACCATGGTTAGTACCGAGAACACGCATACCACCAATTAGTACAGTCATTTCTGGCGCTGTAAGGCCTAGAAGTTGAGCTTTATCTACAAGAAGTTCTTCTGGGCTCACACTAAACTGTTGTTTTTGATAGTTACGGAAGCCATCTGAAACAGGCTCGAGTACATCAAAGCTTTCAACATCCGTTTGTTCTAGTGATGCATCCCCGCGTCCAGGAGCAAAAGGAACAGTCACCTCAAAGCCTGCATCTCGTGCAGCTTTTTCAATTGCTGCAGATCCTCCAAGTACAATTAAATCAGCTAAGCTGATATTGACATCTAGCTCTTTTTGAATACCTTCTAATACTTGAAGTACTTGTGCAAGTTGTTCAGGTTGATTTACTTCCCAATCCTTTTGTGGAGCTAAACGAATGCGCGCACCATTTGCACCACCACGATGATCTGAGCCACGATACGTACTTGCAGAAGCCCAAGCCGTTGTGACGAGTTTGCTAATTGTCAGACCTGAGTCTAGGATTTTTGCTTTTATTTCTTCTATTTGTTCGTCTGTTAAGTCGTAATTACCTGCTGGTACAGGATCTTGCCAAATAAAATCTTCTTCTGGAACTTCAGGACCGAGATATCTTGATTTTGGTCCCATATCACGATGTAGTAGCTTGAACCATGCACGAGCGAAAACATCTGCAAATTCCTTTGGATTCTCATAGAATCGACGTGAAATTTTCTCGTATTCTGGATCAAATCTCAAGGCCATATCTGCAGTGGTCATCATTGTTGGAACTTTAATAGATGGATCTTCTACGTCTGGTGCAAGATGTTCTTCTGCAGGATCTACGATTAACCATTGCCAAGCGCCAGCTGGACTCTTTGTTAGCCACCACTCATAACCAAATAAGAGTTCAAAATAGCCATGGTCCCATTGAGTTGGATTCGCAGTCCAAGCACCTTCAATACCACTACCGATTGTATCACGGCCATACCCTTTACCATGACTACCTTTCCAACCTAAGCCCATTTGTTCAATAGGTGCAGCCTCTGGCTCTGGACCGACAAGAGTAGGATCACCAGCACCGTGTGCTTTACCAAATGTATGTCCTCCCGCAATAAGAGCAACTGTTTCTTCATCATTCATTCCCATACGTGCAAAGGTTTCACGAATATCTTTCGCACTTGCAAGTGGGTCAGGTTTCCCGTTTGGACCTTCTGGATTCACATAAATAAGTCCCATTTGAACGGCTGCAAGCGGATTTTCTAATTCACGATCGCCTGAATATCGGTTATCGGCGAGCCATTCCGTTTCAGATCCCCAATACACATCCTCTTCTGGATGCCAAATGTCTGCTCGTCCTCCACCAAAACCGATAGTTGGACCACCCATATCTTCAATCGCCACATTTCCTGCGAGAACAAGTAAGTCTGCCCAAGAAATTTTGTTTCCATATTTTTGTTTTATTGGCCACAGAAGGCGACGTGCTCGATCGAGTAATACGTTGTCTGGCCAGCTGTTTAGTGGTGCAAAACGTTGGTTACCTGTTCCACCGCCACCTCGCCCATCTCCAATACGGTATGTACCTGCTGCATGCCAAGACATCCTGATAAACATTGGACCATAGTGTCCATAGTCTGCAGGCCACCAATCTTGACTTTCTTTCATCAAATCACGAAGATCTTGTTTGAGTGCATCATAATCTAACTTTTGAAATTCCTCTGTGTAATCAAAATCCTCTCCCATAGGGTTGGATTTTTTATCATGTTGATGGAGAATATTCAAGTTTAACGCATTTGGCCACCAGTCTCGAGTAGTCGTACCACTTGATTTTGTACTCGTAGCACCTCCGTGAAACGGGCATCCCTCGATGTTGGCATTGTTTTTAGTATCCATCTTTTTACATCTCTCCTTCTGTGAAAATTAGAAATTTATAATTATCTATCCAGTTTTAATAAACTAGAATGATAATAAGCAAGATGATCTGTTCGTTCTATAGAAGTGGGATTGAATTAATAGAAATGTAGACTTTGAATATTCAAGAGCATCAAGAATATTGTATTAAGGAAAGCAGCTAAATATGATAAAAAATTAAACAATCGACTGAAGTATGGTCATAGAAGAATGATAGTATGTAAGGTTCTAGGAGATTTTTAAAGAGAATTAATATTTATTATATTTCCATTATAATGATAATTGAATTGAGAAGGCAAGTCGAAAGGCTTCACAGAGTCCAAATTACGGAGAATATCACAAAGCGTATTATGTTATGATTGATATATAATTGATTAAGCCTGATGGGATACAGAAATGAAAGTGAAGAATAAAGTATTCATTTTTGAATGTTTGTCGTTCATAAGGAAAACTCGTGCCCAAGTATGTGCTAAACGCCAATCCTAGATTCTTAACACAGAGGTGTATATATGAAAACTTCTTTTATCCTATTTATTATTGTTTGTTTCATGCATTTCAGTACTCTGATAAATATTACGGTTTTTGAGGGGGAATGGAATGGCATTGTCATAACCATATCAACAATGTTATTTCTAATCGCTGTTTATCATTATGGAAATGAACGTCGGGTACACAAAAATAACCCGCAGTAAAAGTTATGACCAGAGCTATAATTTGAAACAATAGAGATAAAAAGAGCATGAGAAAGGTGGGTCAATAAACTTGGCCCACCTTTTATTTTTCGCTAAAAGCTATGTTCAATCCTATTAGTGTGAACAGGATCCCTTGAAGCACGTTCATTTTTCTTGAAATTGTTGGATTTTTACGTAAATAGTAACCTGCTTTTCCTGCAAAGATACTTATCAAGGAAAAGATGAAGAGCGCTTGGAGTAAAAATAAGATACCGTAGATAAGCATTTGCATCGAGATAAGTCCCATTTCATAATTAATAAATTGTGGGAAAAATGCTAGGAAAAATAAGGATACTTTTGGGTTTAGTAGATTCATAATCACGCCTTTTTTGTATAGAGACTTGTAACTTAGGTTGTCTTCGTTCTTAAGTTGGAGACTTGAACCTTTATCTCGAAACGACTTATAGGCTAAATATAATAAGTAGGCTGCACCTGCGTATTTGACGATTGTAAAAGCAAAAGCAGACTTGTAAATCAAGGCAGAAATTCCAATTGTTGCTGCAGCGATGTGTACCAACAGTCCTGTGCAAAGCCCAAGTGTTGTAAAGATTCCCGCATTTTTTCCTTTAGCTAGACTTTGTGCTAACGTAAACATATTATCTGGTCCTGGCATAATGGTAAGTACAATGGCCGCACCCAAAAAAGAAAGTACAGTTAATAACTCCAAGATGATTCCTCCAATTTTTTAAAGATAATTTTACCATATTTATAGAGTTGATAGATCATTTAGCAAAATATAATCACTTATGTTTCGATGTAGCATATCTTGTGAGTTAAAGCTTGATAAAATAATTTCACAAAGTAGATCGCTTTTAAGAGAATGCATTGGAATAATATGTTAAAATTTAGTTATTGAGCAGCTTATGCTTAACATTATATATGCTGATAAAGTAAAGGGCATTTTCACGTGTAATCGTAGGGGGAATGGCATGAAGGATTTAAAAGCAGGATATGGTTTAGATCCAGAAGGTTATATTGTAAGTGACGTTAGTTTCGATAAAATCAACAAAATTTATAAACCCTGCATCCAAGATTCTATTGAATGTCTTGCACAATTGTTTCCATCAGACCTGCACAGTGTTTACGTGTATGGTAGTGTGGCTAGAGGAGATGCTGTTGTTGTTCAATCAGATCTAGATCTGATCGCCATGTTTAATCGTAAATTAAGTTCTGCTCAGTTAGAAGAATTAAAGAAGCTTTCTCGTAAACTAACTAATAATTATCAATTCCTTGTTCGTGAAGTGGGAATAGCTGTTGCAGATTATGACTATACGATGGCCCCTTCAAATTATTATGAAAATGCCTTTCATAGAGAACTCAGTGTTTGTGTATTTGGAGATGATGTAGGTGAACGATTCGGGCCTTATACACTGACTTCTAAGATAGCCATATCCTTTAATGGTGATATTTGTGAAGCTCTTACTCGAACATTAACAAGGTTAGAAAAAGCATCTAATGAAGAATTTACAAAAATTTCTCAAAACTTTGCACGAAAACTCATAAGAACTTATTATTCGATGGTGATGGTACGTGCTCAAATATGGACTTCACAACTTAAGGAGCAAGCAGAGGTCATTATCAATTCCTTACCTGAAAAAGCATCGATTATTTCTACTCTGCTTAAGTGGATTGAAGAGCTACCGACTGATCAAAAGACTGTATTCAATCTTTTGGAATTAGAAGGTAGATGGGCATGTGAACACTTTGACAGGGAAGCTCATACTCCTTATTAAAAAAAACAAAAAATGCTTGGGAGAAATAAGATGTTAATGATCATGGAAAATGTGAAAGGCAAACGCTACAAACGACTAATTGACCTATTATCTAGACATAGTAATCGATTTGCATTTGTTGAAAATCGACAGATGATGGTGAACGAAGAAGAACGTCTAACGTTTATTGATTGTTTAATAGCAGATATTAATGAGCATCTTATCGAAAGAAAAGTTCAACAAGAATGGGAAACTACAAAACTTGTTGAAGATACGGCTTATGTTTTTTATTTTCGTTTAAATAATGCAACGAAGTTATTTTTAAAAGAACAATCCGATTCCATATTTGATTGGATTAGCCCAGAACTACCAGAAGACCTAATGTTTTTTCAAAATGGTACATGTATATTTGCAGCATGCTCTCACGAAAGATATTTTATGGTAGATGAAGCGATATGGGGCTTAATTAAGAAAAAGTAACGTTATTTGAAATTGAATATACAAAGCTACTACTTATAAGTAAAGGGGGGATGTCATATTTTTATTTCATTTATTAATGGCAATATCTGGAATGTTGTTTTTGATTATAATACTGATTGTCTTTGGGTATAAAATACTTCAAACCAAGAAGCACGTATATTCATGGTTTATCATGACCATCATTCTTTTCTTCCTAGGAGTGGCACTCTGGCAAAGTGTAGGTCGTTATCTATGGATGTCTTTATACTCTTTACAAAGTGGAGGAGTCAATTAATGTGGGTGAAAACAAACATATGATAAAGATAAGGATGGCTTTAGGTGAACTGGAACAATTTTGGTTTTATTGGGAGCTGTGAACCTTTTAGAAGGGGATATAGAAGGGTTCTATTTGGTCTTTTTTGGTTTTCTACTCCATTGGGTACATAAACTTCTTGGAAGGAAAGGCGGGAGTTAGTAAAAAAGTAACTTGGATTCGAGCTTAGATTTCAATAGTGGTCTTTTTTCTGGTGTCTTACTTCATATTTTTTAATCACCTACATGTGATTCACATTTTAAAATACATATACCTGAGGCACGGCCGAGATACGTTAAAACCTAGATTTCCAACAATGAAACAACTTTTTTTAAAATCATTCATCATGCAATTTTTAGCACGATTATAAGAATTGAATGGGGATTTATCTTACCCGAATAGGGGAGTATTAAAGACTTTATAAGAACAACTGCCAATTAAATTGCATATTTAAATAATAAAGTCCCAGTACACCACTTCTTAGCACCAACGGCTAACCTACATCGGTAATGAATATATGACCAAGGTGGGAAAATTGTACTGATTTATAAATATATTTTTATTTTTTGGAATATTATGTTAATATTGTATTAGAAAGATACCTAAAGTTGGAGAGTGGGTGATAAATTGATGGGATATAAATTTGTGTCCAAAAAGAAATACATTCGACAGGGTGTATCATCCTTAGTCTACGTGTTAACGATTCTTCTTTTAAGCACGTACAGCTATTTTGCGTTTAATTTAGGGGAGTTTATAAGTCCGGTATTAGCTTTAGTTATAATTGGATTAATGGTTTTTAATGTGTATCGTGCGTTTTACTTTTTTAAATTACACAAAAAAGAATATTTCATCATCGATGACGGATCTTTATCCATTTACAGAGGAGCCCTCATCCCAAGAAAACAAATTCTTTTTAGCAAAGTAATCCGCGTAGTGGATGTGAATGGGATCCTTATTTTTCTTTTAGATGACGGTAAAGAAGTACCAGTCTACACAGAGTACTTATCAAGTGAGGACAGAGTAGAGATCAAGGAAAAGATTAAATCAATTTTTACTCAAAAGACTTTAGGTTTTTAAAAAGACATTTCATTTTTATAGTTAAATGGGGCTGTCCAAAAAGTCACTGAAAAATGACTTTTGAGGACAGCCCTCATTTTTTGTTTTTTGGGTTTACTAAAAAATCTGGTGTTGATTTCCGCTGCAGGTACTCGCTTTCCGCGGGCGGTCCGGGAGCCTCCTCGTCGCAAGCTCCTGCGGGGTCTCCCCTGGCCACGCTTTTCCCGCAGGAGTCTCGTACCTTCCGCTACAATCAACAAGGTTACAAAATTTAATAGTATTGACTCGTAACTTTTAAAAAAACACACAAAAAAATCATCCTTTTTAGTAAAATGAAGTTACCACACAACATTCCAGAAAGGATGATTTTTTATGAGCAATCAATTGATTACTAATGAAAATTATAACACGCAAACTTCCCTTTTTCCAGAGTTCGAAGAGGAGAAACTAGAAGTTCAAAATGAAGAAAAACAAAAAGAACCTAATCCAAGACAATTAGCCCCTACTTTCAAACCCTACGATAATCGACAAATTCAAATGATTTATGATATCGAATCTCTTATTCCACAACATCACGAGGCCCGTGTAGTAGACGAAATGGTTGAAGCTATTCCTGATGAAAATCTATTTTCATACTATGTAGGCGGTGGCAGAAGTTCTTACCATCCCAAAATGATGCTTAAAATTATCCTTTATGGTTATTCCCAGAAGGTTTATTCTTGCCGAGGGATAGAAAAATTAGCAAATGAAAGTATCCCAGCTATGTGGTTGTCAGCGATGCAACAACCAGATTTCCGTACAATTAATGAGTTCCGTGGGGGACGCATGAAAGACTTTATGGATGAACTATTCGAAGCAATGATTCACAAGTTGATTGAAGAGAACTACATAACATTCGAAAGCTACTTTTTGGATGGCACCAAGATTGAAGCCAACGCCAACAAGTATAGTTTTGTATGGAAACGTGCTACTTCAAATTTTGAAGAGAAATTAAAAGAAAAAATCAAGGAAACCCTTCAGCATATCCATGAAATAACCAGGGCAGAAGCACAACCAGAAGAATTAATAAATCAGGAACAAGAAATCACTGAACAGGAATTAGTAGAAGTTGCCGAAGAACTTGAGGAAAAAGTTGAGGCATTAACAAAGGTAATTGATAGCGAAACAGATAAAGACGTTCGAAAAGAAAAAAGGCAAGAACGGAGTCAATTAAAGAAATCAATCAAGCAAATCCGTGAGGATTTTATACCTCGTATGACTAAATATAAGGAACATAATGAAGTTTTAGGTGATCGTAATAGTTATTCTAAAACGGACAAAGATGCCACCTTCATGCGTATGAAAGAAGATCATATGAAAAATGGCCAACTTAAGCCAGGATACAACGTACAAGTAGGAACAGAAAACCAGTTTATTCTATACTATACAATACATCAACGCCCAACAGACACTCGGTGCTTCATCCCTCATATGGAGAAACTGGCAGCTTCTTCTTTACCAATACCCAAAACGGTTATTGCCGATGCAGGATATGGTAGTGAGGAGAATTATGTTTACGCTGTCGGAGATGAGAAAGAGCAACGATTCGAGTTTCTTATTCCGTATGGAAGCTATGTACAGGAACAAACCCGTAAATATAAAAAAGACATCAAAAACGCAAAAAATTGGACTTACGTGGAAGATGACGACTATTTTATTTGCCCGAAAGGAATGAAAGTAACGTTTAAAAAATACCTGAATAAAAAGAATAAATCTGGCTACGAGCAAAGTTTTAAAATATATGAATGTGAAGATTGTACCGATTGTCCACTAAAAGCACAATGCACAAAAGCAAAAGGGAATCGTCAGATTCATTGGAATACGATTTTTGAAGAAATGAAAGCCAAGGCTAAAACAGCCCTTGAATGTGATGAAAAGTCCGCTATCTACGCTCAACGTAAAGTTGAAGTAGAAAGTGTGTTCGGTCACATCAAGGGCAATAGGTCGTTTCGCAGATTTTCTCTGCGGGGGCTCGACAAAGTATATGTCGAGTTTGGAATTGTGGCATTAGCCCACAATATATTGAAAGTAGCAGGCATACGCCAGCTACTTTCAGAGAAAAATCGAAAAAAACAAAAAGGCAAGGGAGAAAAACGGTCGTTTTTCTCCCTTGCCTTATTTTTTAGGACTTATCGGACAGCCCCATTAACCTATTTTAACAACAAAAAATCAAGTTGTCGGGTAACAGCCTAAGAAGGATATCGAATGACAAAAGGAAGTGCTTATGATAAGGAGGTTTTTTAGATACTGTTGGTTGATTCTATCAGGGATCTATGTATTGTTATTCTCACTCTGGATGAGTGGTCCAGGTATTGCTGAAGATGAGACAGCACCTATTCGTTGGTATTTCATGTTACCTTTCTTTATCTGGGTCATAGGTTTTATACTTCAAGTAAGAGCAACGACAAGAATGGTAGGAATTGCTTTCACGATCTTACCTACAGTGTTATATTTAATTTTCTTTTTAATCGCTTTTTCGATGTAATTACAATTCATTGAATGAGTATTTTAATTAAATAATTGACTACAAAGCTATAAATATAGTATTACTAAAGTACATTGAAAACGCTTATTGTTTTTTAAGAAGATACCAGTGCCTGTGCGTGATTTCAGTGTTTTTTGAATAAATTGTTGTGAAATTGGGGGATGTAATAATGTCGAATATACCAACTATACTAAATTCCTTAAGAATACCTGTTATTGGCTCACCACTTTTTATCATCAGTAATCCAAAGTTATTGATTGAACAATGTAAAGCAGGGATTGTTGGTTCTATGCCTGCACTCAATGCAAGACCCGCCTCACAACTAGACGAATGGTTGGCCGAAATAACAGAAGCATTGGCAGATTATAACGCGAAGAATCCAGATCGTCCAGCTGCACCGTTTGCGATCAACCAAATTGTACATAAGTCAAATGATCGACTCGAACATGATATGGAGTTATGTGTGAAATACAAAGTGCCTATTATCATTACATCTCTAGGGGCTCGTGAAGAGGTGAATGTAGCTGCACACAGTTACGGCGGAATCGTGTTACATGACGTCATCAACAACAAGTTTGCTCATAAAGCCATTGAAAAAGGGGCAGACGGTTTAATTGCAGTTGCATCAGGTGCGGGTGGACATGCAGGTAATAAGAGTCCATTTGCATTAGTTCAGGAAATTCGCAGTTGGTTTGATGGTCCACTAGCATTAGCTGGATCGATTGCAAATGGTAGGTCGATCTTAGCAGCTCAAGCAATGGGTGCTGACTTTGCCTATATCGGTTCACCGTTTATTGCTACACATGAAGCACGTGCAGTGGACGAATACAAACAAGCGATCGTCGAAAGTACATCTGATGACATTGTATATACCAATTTATTTACGGGTGTTCATGGAAACTATTTGGCTCCATCTATTCGTGCAGCAGGCTTAGATCCTGATAATCTTCCAGAAAGTGATCCTTCAAAGATGAATTTCAGTGGAGGTCAAAAGTCTAAGGCTTGGAAGGATATATGGGGAAGTGGCCAAGGTATCGGTGTGATTGACGAAGTAACAAGTGTGCGAGAATATGTCGATAAGCTACATCGTGAATATATTGAAGCAAAAGACAACTTATTAAAAGCAAGCCAAGTCTTTTCTTAATACACTAAATTAGAGGTGCAATTTCACGTATTATGGGGTAAGCATTTTCTTTATTGTAAAAAAGTAGATTTCAGCAAATTTTTAAAAAGCAGACCAATTAATCTGGTCTGCTTTTATTCTTATTGTTGTGGTGCAGAGGGAGTAGAAATACTTTGTAAAGCTTGTTCAGCTTCGTTTGCATATTGATTTTGTGTTGCTAAATCCCCTAAAGCAACCATCCCAACGATTTGTCCATTTTCTTCTACTGGCAAGCGGCGAATTTGATGTTGAGCCATTAAATTTGCAGCCTCGTGTGCATCCATGTCAGGGGTGCCTTTAACAATTTGCTGTGCTGTCATTACTTCAGACACTGGTGTTTGAGGACTTTCACCTTGTGCAGTCGTTCTAAGGGTGATATCTCGATCTGTTACAATTCCAACAATTTGTTTGTTATTATTAACTACTGGTATAGCCCCGATATTATACTGACTCATTAGTGCTGCCGCTTCTTTTACAGTTTGTGTTTCATTCACTGTTAATACATCTGATGTCATAATTTCTCTTAATGATTGTACCATTAACAAACCTCCACGATTTCATTATGTATGCAATGTTGCTAAATTGAAAGACAAGGTTGGAAAGGAATCTTTATATTGCTTTCAAAGACCTTGTTTTCAGACATAGATTTCCCAGTTTGAGAAAATCTATAAATGGAAAAACGTTCATTCATCATTTGAATGTGCGCATAATAGTAACATAAGGAGAGTTATAATTGGTTAATGCACATTTCCGTTATCTAACATATGTAAATTCTTATGTGTTAACACAAACTAAGTAGAGGCGTATATAGCGTTTCTGATTTGTAAAAGGGGGTTAACACATGAGAAAGTATATATCCGCTTTTTTAGGGGCATCATTATTTGCTTTCGCACTTACTGGTTGCGGTGTGAATGGCAATAATGTTGACACATATAATGACGGTGATGTAAGAATCTTGGATCAACAAAAACAAGAAAATGATCGAGGCTTATATCAAAGAAACACAAATGATGTTGAAAATCGCAACAACATTATGAACAATCGAAATCGTAAAAATAATGGTGGTCAAGAGTGCGATGAAAACAATCACCATGCAGGTAAAAATGGCACGTATTTTGGTGAAGGCTCTATTGGAGAAAGAAACATTCATTGTGGAAATGGAACGAATGCGGGCCCAAGCGGGCAGGGTGGACTAGGATAAGAATGGCATTCATTCGTTGGTAAAAAGACATAAGACTGCAAACGAGTCCTTTTGAAACATGTTTGCAGTCTTATATATAATAACCGATAACTACTGCTTATTTTGTTGAGTTTCTTGTTGGTTACTATCATCTTCGTAGTCGCCAGTTAACGCTTTTGTTGTATCGACAAGAGACTGACTAATATTATTTAAAAAACCATTATTATATTCTTGATGGAGACTAGTTTTACTTTTATTTTTATTATCCAATTGTATCACCTCCGATTTTATCATGCGTAAACGGAGGGATAATCATTCATTGGTTAGAAGTTGTAGTCACCAAAATTAAGATCCCACTAACCCAGTCATTGGACTACTTGCTACGGCATAGTCTTTTTCTTCAATGCGGCCAGCTTCATAGCCGAGTCTTCCTGCTTCTAACGCAAGTTTTACAGCGCGTGCCATTTTTACAGGGTCTTGTGCTCCTGACACAGCAGTATTTAATAACACGCCATCTGCGCCAAGTTCCATCGCATATGCGACATCCTTTGGAGAACCGATTCCTGCATCAATAATGATAGGTACTTGTGATTGCTCGATAATAAATTTTAAATTTAATGGATTTAAAATTCCTTTACCTGAACCAATTGGGCTAGCACCTGGCATGACAGCATGTACGCCAAGCTCCTCCAAACGTTTTGCAAGTACAACATCGTCAGACGTATAAGGTAACACAATAAATCCTTCATTTAAAAGCATTTCGGATGCTCTCAATGTCTCGATTGGATCTGGTAATAGGGATCTGTCGTCTCCGATAATCTCTACTTTAATCATGTCACATAAGCCAGATGCTTTAGCAAGTTTTGCAATCCGTACTGCTTCTTCAGCCGTTTTGGCACCTGCCGTATTAGGTAGAAGTGTATATTTTGTTAAGTCTAACTGCTCTAAAAAATTCGGTTGACTTGCTTCAAATATATTCATTCTCCTAACCGCAAACGTTAAAATTTCAGCTTCTGAAACCTCTACTGCTTGTTTTTGAATGTCAAAAGATGGGTATTTTCCTGTTCCTAATAAAAGTCTAGAATTAAAGGTACGATTTGCGATTGTTAACATATTATCCTCCTCCTACAAATTGGACAATTTCAACGACATCTCCATTTGCAAGTTTTTTAGTTTTATAGTCATCTTTTTGAATAATATCTTCGTTTATTTCTACTATTGCAATTCGGTTTTGTAGCTCATAGTGGGCCAAAAGACTTTCTACTGAAGTCACCTCTTCAGGAAGTTCAACTTGTGTTCCATTAAGTCTTATCTTCATCTTCTCACCTCCTAAACCGTGGCTAGTTGCCTTCGGTTAATATGAAAGGCAGCAATCCACTCTTGTTTTACCTCATAATTGAGGATGAAATCACGAATCATTTTTCCTGTTGCAGGGGCCAGAAGGATTCCATTGCGAAAATGACCACATGCAATAAAAATCCCTTCCTCTTCAGGATGTCTGCTGATAAATGGATGTCCATCAAAGGTGGTAGGCCGTAAGCCAGCTGTAAAACCATGAAACCTCCAGTCGGAAGAGGAGGGGAGCATCGTTTTTGCTCTATTTATTAAGGCTTCAACACTATTTAGACTAATTGAATCGCTCCAGTCATCCTGTAACATCGTTGCTCCTATCACCAATTGACCGTTGTTTCTTGGTACGATATAGGATTTATCATAAAACAATGTATGGTGTAAAAGGGGCTTATCATGTTGAACAATGATGCTTTCTCCCTTTACAGGTGATAACTGTTCAGAGATTCTTAGATTCTCTAAAAGAGGATTACTGTAAACACCAGTTGCTATGACGACATGCTTTGCATAGAAATGACCTTTTGATGTCTTCACTTTATACTGATTATGTCCATTTTCAATTTCATGAACATGACAATATTCAAAAATTGAGGCTCCAAGAACTTGCGCACTTTTAGTAAAAGCTTCACATGTATTTTTCGGATTCACATTTACATCGTCAGCAATATGCGCTGCACCTATCACATTCTTAGAAATGTCTGGAACTAACAGGTTGACTTCGTAGTCATTTAACCAATTTACAGTTGGTTGTTTTAATAGAGATACTAGACTTTGCAGATCTTGTTCTGTAAATGCTAGTTTTAGAATTCCACCTGTTCGATAACCAATATCTATCCCACTCAGCTCATAAAGTTCGTCTTTTAATTGTTTGTATTCTAGCTGACTGGATCTAGCGAACGGGAAGAAGAGAGAGAAATCACCGTCACTTTCTGAATGAGCTCCAAGCATACCAGCCGCGGCTTTTGTTGTTTTTTCACCTAGTTGTCCTTCATCTATTAGGGCAACATCCATTTGTTCTTTTGTTAAATAATAAGCAATGGAGGAACCAATGATCCCGCCACCTATAACAACTACATCATAGTTATTTTTCATCCTGAATCGCCTCGCTGACTTTTTTTGTTAGAGAATGGGGGTCATCTGCTGCAAAAATAGCAGACATGAGCGCAACTCCGTCAGCACCAACCTCTTTGACAGACGGTAATGTTTCCAAGGTAATTCCGCCAATAGCGTAAACAGGGATGTTAAGTTCTTTTTTTATCTGACTAAGAGGCTGGATTCCATTTGGTGGCAACCCTTTTTTACTGTTCGTTTCAAAGCAGTGGCCGTAGATGACATAATCTGCTCCATTTGCTTCGGCTTCTTTAGCTTTTTCAACGGAATGAACACTACAACCCACTAGGATGTGCGGGTACCGTTGTTTGACCAGTTTGACAGGTAGACCATGTTCAGGTAAATGCACCGTAGGAATGTTCATACAAAGCGCTACATCAAGGCGGTCATTTACAATGATTTTTTCTTTCTTAACACCGTTGCTAAGTAAGGAATCGATAAGAGACACAATGTTTTGTACCGATTTTGACTTTTCACGGATTTGTACGTAATCAATCACATCTTTTATAGAAATGATTTTTTCAGCAAGCGCTTTTACAGATTGCTGATCATCT
Organism: Bacillus nitroreducens; assembly: GCF_964021195.1. Classification (NCBI taxonomy): domain Bacteria; kingdom Bacillati; phylum Bacillota; class Bacilli; order Caryophanales; family Bacillaceae; genus Bacillus; species Bacillus nitroreducens. The sequence continues at coordinate 3,235,975 of NZ_CAXHYI020000003.1, forward strand.
GATACAGCCATTAATTTCATTTCATTTCTCCTTTTGTCGAACACCTTGTATCGAAAAAAGGGATATGTTCGGTTAAGTACAACAAAAAACCACTCTCCGATGTAGGAAAGTGGTTGATATGTATATGTATAGCTATCTTACTTAACCACATCCCTACGCAGGTACAAGCCTGTTCAGGTAATGAGGGTTTCAAAGTAACTACTTTTTTCTCAGCCCTTATCAAGGGTTCCCCTAGTGAAAACACAAAATATTAAGTTATATAATAAAGTTAACACACTTTAATTAGATTGAAAAGGGATATGTTTCCAAGATGGGATTTATACACGATTAGAGTTGATAGATCCATAAATAGGTGACAAAAGACCTTGATTGTCCCATCTTTTTCAACTAAAATGAAGGAATCGAACAGATGGTCTGAATCTCTATTAATTAGATTCAGGCCTTGATTTTTCATGTAAGAAAGGAACAACTAGATATGAATTCATCCAAGTATTTTTATAGATTTCTAGAACCGATTTCTAAAGAATTAGCCTTTTTAGCTGGTGAATTAGAAAACTCCATCTTTTCAAGCCCCCGTACCATGCTTACCCATTCCAGGGTATTAATAGAAAATATCCTTCAACAAGTTATGGAATATGAAAAAATAAAAGAAAATCCTCGTATTACATTAAAGGAAAGGCTTACCATGTTAGAGAACGAGGGAATTCTTACAACAGAAATTAGAGATGCACTTCATGTGGTTCGTCAACTTGGAAATCAGGCTTCACATGACAAGAGAAAGTTTCGTTATTCGGAGGCACTACTATCATGGGAAGCCATTTACAAGATTGTTAGGTGGTATGTCGAAGTCTATACCTCGTATTCAATCAAAGTACCAGAATATCAGGATCCAACACCTCCGAAGGAAGAGCGTTATGACATTACTGAACTGGAGCTACGACTAAAATCATTAGAGGCTTTACTAGTCGCATCTATGAAAAAAGAGCCTTTAGGTAAAAAAACACAAAAAGAAGTGGCAATTACAAAAACTGTCGCTCCATCAAAATTAGCAGAGCCAGGATACACAGCAATTCGAACAATCGAATATAAAGGGGAGACACTTGAAATTCCTTATTTCTTACGTGATGCCTTTTTACTTCCCCAACGCTTTGATAAGTCCGAAACATTTCTAATACGATTGGGGGCAGAACAACAAGCTCGAATTATGAGTGAGTTGCCTAGCAATCTCGAAAATTTGCATAAACATGTAAAACGATTTAATGAAAACAATGATAAGCAATTATTTGAGGAACTTCGCCTCTTCATTGAAGAAGAGAAGACTCGCCGAAAAGTGATCCTTGAACGACCAGGAGAACTCTTTTTATTTTATAAAGCAGATTATATTATTCTAACGGATCAAATGAAGGATATCCCACTCACAAAGGAAGAATTCCTTGGTATACCAAACCTTATTAAACAATTAAATGAAGATGGTATTCATACTGTAGGACAACTTCCAAAGGAACTAGTGATTCTTGGAAAATACAAGAATGTAGGAATTATAAACGTGAAGAGATTGTTTGAGCAATTGAAAGGGAAATAGTTTTATAGACAAATGAATCTTAACAAAGATGATGTACCCAGTTAGGGTGCATTTTTTTTGACGCAGTACATTCGATTGGGTTGGGATGCATATTTGATTCCAAATTGATATCGTGTACAGTTCTTCTCATTAAAAATTCTTCAAATAAATGGGTGAAAAAAGAAGGATTCTCTTACTTTTTGACGAATTTAAAGGAACATCAGAGATGGGAGGATAAGACTAGCGTGGCGACATATATCGAAACATTACTATTAAATATGCTTTTTTTAGTTGTCTTTCTCATATTTATTCCTTATTTAATAAAATCAAATGGTAAAAATTTTTCTGATCAATTTAAAGAGATACTTCAACTTATTTCGGTCATAGTTGCCATGATTTCTTGTATGTTCTTTCCATTTCATATTGGTAATGAGATTATTATGGACTTGCGGACGATCGCAATTATGTTCGGTGGCTTATATCTTGGAAGCAAGGCTAGTCTATCGCTCGTTACCATATTCATCGTCATTCGACTTTATTTAGGAGAACTAGGAAGTGGCTTTTATGCAGCAGCACTTACAGGTATCCTCATTTTAATTATATTATTTTTGATTCGCCAATCATTCAAAAGAGCAAGGAAACATAAGAGAATCCTGATCGCATGTAGTTTTTCGTTTTTTGTTAGCACAATTATATTAGTGATCCGCACTGTCGTATTCGGTCATTTACACCTATCAGACTATATGGTCATTATCATCTTTTTCTTGGTTCATTTACTCTGCACATTCTTTATTTTTTATTTTCGAGAATTGTTACAAGAAAGCTTGGATATGAATATGCAAGTGATAAAAGCTGAGAAATTAGAGGTAGTGAGTCACTTAGCCGCCAGCATATCTCATGAAGTCAGAAACCCTCTTACCGTCGTTAAAGGAATTTTACAAATCTATCTAAAGATGAATGGGAAATAGAAAAAAGAAAACAGTTTATAGAAATATCACTACAAGAAATTGACCGAGCAAATGATATTATTGGTAACTATTTAACTTTTGCAAAATCCGTTCATCAAGAATATGTAGTCGTTGAACTTGATCAAGAACTCATTCGTTCCATAAATGTGATCACGCCACTGGCAAATATGAACTGTGTAGACATACTGATGGCAATTCAACCTTGTCGTGTGAAAGGAGATCCACAGCTTTTGCAACAATGCTTCTTAAACATTACGAAAAATTGTATCGAAGCGATGCCGAGTGGTGGAAAGCTATCGATACGAACTGAAGAAGTAAATGATGGTGTTGTCATTGAGATAAATGATACAGGAGAAGGAATGTCGAATGAACAGCTTAAACGTTTAGATGAACCATTTTTTACAACTAAAGGCAGGGAAGGGACAGGCTTGGGTATGATGGCTGTCATTAAAATTATAAAACTCATGCAAGGGAAGCTTGATGTTACCAGCCATAAAGATGAAGGGACTCAATTCCGAATTTATTTCCCTCATCCTTCTGTTGGAATAGAGGGACAAGATAATGATCTGAAAACTAGATGAAATACGAATGGTTAGCAGTTCTACAATTCTGTTCAAGTTTGTAGTGCTGCTTTTTCAATTGTGAATTTCAACTTAGTAATAAATGAATTTGCCTATATCATGTGTACTAGGAGACGATATCCCACATCACAAGCTTGTAAATATGTTTAGGAAGTATACGATCCAAAGCAAGCGTTTACCTTGTCATTTTTACCCCCTATGCTATACTTTGATTGTTTGACTTAACAGCATGAGTAGGAGAGGAAAAAATGAATAAATATGCATGGGTCCGCAATCTTTATCTTTTTTATTCTGTCGTATTTTTACTTCAGATAATAAATGTTTTTATAGATAGCGAGACGTTTAACTACATACTGGGACTACTTGCTATGATCATGCTAATTGTGTCATTTCCTTTGGCATCGCGACTATTTAAAATTCTTGGAGGCTCGTTTCTACTCGTAGGGAGTTACTTGTTCTTTACGACAGGTCAGTCTATTCATGTTATTCCTAGTTTATTAACTTCGAATCTATCTTTACTGACTCTATTAGCAATGTTGCCCTGGATGAATAGCATTGTTCGGAGTGGAAGATTTGATCGGAATTTAAATCTCCTGATTAAAGTAAATGCCTCAGATTTAGGTAAGCTCTATCCACGTAGTTCACTTATTACGCATATACTTGCGGCTTTTTTGAACTTATCGGCTGCCACAATCTCACAAGATGTACTAAAGAGTATGTTGTCCTCTTATAGCAAAGACATTCGTGATTCTTTTATTACAACCGCATCGTTAAGGGGTTACTCATTAGCCCTTTTGTGGAGTCCGTTGGAGATAATGGTCGCAGTAGCAATATTGACGACAGGTGTTGAATATGTCACACTATTACCATGGCTCATTTTAATGGCGATTATTGCCTTTTTATTAGACTCTTTATTTGGGCGCCAATACTATAAAAAACACAAATTTGAAAATGAGAAATTACAAATTCATACAAAAATCAATAAAAAAGATCTAATTAAAAAAATGCTACAGTTTATTAGTGCACTGGTTTTGTTCCTGTTACTTGTCATTTTGATAGGAAGTTTGCTTCATTTAAGCTTTATTTTAACAGTCACACTCCTTATTTTCCCATTTGCATTTGTTTGGTCGTTAATGATGAAAAGAAGGCGAAGTTTTTGGATAATAGGATGGAATAATTGGAAAACAAAGACCAATTCGATGCAGAATTTTATTGTATTGTTTATCTCACTTTCCTTGTTTTCTACTAGTTTAGGAGATACTACGTTTTTGGAAGTTATTCAAAAACCCTTATCTTTTATTTCGAATCATCCCATGCTCATTTTATTTTTAATACAAGCGATTTTTGTTCTCCTTAGTATGTTTGGGATTCATCCAATTGCGACGGTGGGGATTTTAACTGGAATCACAACACCTCTACTAGAGGTCATGAATCCTGTAAGTATTGCTCTTGTTCTTATTACAGGATCCGTTGCTACATTCACAGTGGGTACATATGGATTACTAGTCACGTTAACCTCAATGAGTACGAAGCAAAATCCATTTCGAATTACGATTAGAAATATGCCTTTTGCAATCGGCATGGCAGTTCTAGGTACCCTTGTAGCGTATCTATTATTATAAGATTTTTGGGACAGAGGACTTCTGTCCCATTTTTTGTGGGTTGCCAGATTTGTCATATTATTTTAGAATATTAGAATTAGTTCATCTAATGTGATAATACTAGAATGAATGAATACATATACAAATCGGGGGTTTTTTGATGAAGGAATTATTTGAAAAGTTAGACGAAATCTATGACGAAATTGTTTCAATCCGACGTTATTTACATGAATATCCAGAGTTGTCTTTTGAAGAAACCAAAACAGCAGAATATATTGCAAATTACCATAAAAACCTTGGCCATGATGTTCGAACAGGTGTTGGAGGAAATGGAGTGGTAGCATATTTGAAAGGGGAGCGCCCAGGTCCGACTGTTGCTTTACGTGCTGATTTTGATGCCCTCCCAATTTTTGAGCAAACGGGTCTACCATTTAAATCAAAAAATGATGGTGTCATGCATGCCTGTGGTCATGACGGGCATACCGCTACATTACTAGGATTAGCGAAAGTGTTAAATAGTATAAAAGCAGAAATTGGCGGGACTGTTGTTTTTATTCATCAGCATGCAGAGGAACTACCACCAGGTGGTGCCATTTCAATGATTGAGGATGGCTGTTTAGAGGGGGTCGATGTCATTTTCGGAACGCATTTACAGGCACAAATGCCGCTTGGTGAAATTGGTTATCGAGTAGGTGCCATTCAGGCAGCTCCAGACCGTTTTGATATTAAAATACAAGGACGTGGAGGGCATGGTGCATATCCACATCAGACCATTGATAGTATTGTTGTTGGTGGTCAGCTTATCAATAACCTCCAACAAATTGTTAGTCGTAAGATCGATCCATTAGATTCTGCGGTTGTATCCGTGACTTCTTTTGAAGCAAAAAATCCGTACAATGTGATTGCTGATTATGCAGAAATGACTGGTACAGTTCGTACTTTCAAAGAAGAGACTCGAGATTTTATCGAACAAGAAATGGAACGCGTTGTTCGTGGGACATGTAACGTCAATGGAGCAAGTTTTGATTTTACCTATACTCGTGGATATCCGACATTGATTAATCATAAAGAAGAAACAGAATTTGTTGCAGAGCAAGCTGCAGGAGTTCCTGGTGTCATCAAGGTAGTAGAGACAGAACCAGTAATGGGGGGAGAAGACTTTGCTTATTATTTACAACATGTAAAAGGTACATTCTTCTTTACAGGTGCAGAGAATCCGGATTGGACGGACTCCTTCCCACATCATCATCCAAAATTCGATATTGATGAGCGTGCTTTGTTAATCGCAGCAAAGGTTCTAGGAAAAGCAACACTAGAATATATGAAAGTCCATGCAAAAGAAGCTGTAACAGAAGCAATCAAATAGGATTCAATTTTTAGAAGTAGGATCAAAACGCCAACTGGCATTTGATAAATAACAACATGATTTAACTAGGGGGAATAGCTATGAGTGATAATGCTAAGATTCTATGGAAGGATTGGCGTTTACACCTACTTGTGTTTGCTATTGTAGTGGTAACCGAATTAATTGGTACGCATCAAATTCCAGTAGGTGCAGGTGTCATTTTATTATTACCTATGCTTTACGCTGTGATTATTGGAATTGCTGTTTATTTTACTCCACTTGTTACAGATAAGATGTCTAAAAACGCAGAAAATCTTGTGTTTATTTCGGTAACATTATTAATTGCAAAATTTGGTGTACAAGCGGGTCCAGCATTGCCGCAACTAATTGAAGCAGGTCCAGCCTTAATGTTACAAGAACTAGGAAACTTAGGCACCATTTTGATTGCATTACCATTGGCGGTCATCTTAGGGTTAAAAAGAGAAGCAATCGGTATGACACACTCAATCGGAAGGGAACCCAATTTAGCCCTTATTACGGATAAGTATGGTCTCTCCTCTCCAGAGGGGCGTGGTGTGATGGCGATTTACATATTCGGTACGGTATTCGGTTCGATTTTCTTAGGTCTCATTTCAGGTTTTTTAGCTACCGCAACACCACTTCATCCATACTCATTTGCGATGGCAACAGGGGTAGGGAGTGGGAGTATGGCTGCAGCTGCACTTGGACCACTTGTTGCCGCTTATCCAGAAATGGCCGACACGATTACAGCCTTTTCGGGTGCTAGTAACCTGTTAACAACGGTAACGGGATTGTATGCAAGTATTTTCATAGGCTTACCATTAACGGAAAAACTATATAAAGTTCTTACAAGGATGAGAAATCAAAAAACTGTTGACTCTAATTCAAAGGGGGCGAAATAACCAATGCTAAAAAGTATTCAGGAATGGGTTTTCTTATTTATCATTTGTTCATTTTCAGTTCTTGCAGGAAATTGGATTGGTTATGAAGTGATGCCTCTCGATGCAATTCCAGGTTTACTAGTATTAGTTGGAATTAGTTTACTCGGATTAATTATTCATAAAGCCATTCCTTATAAGAAAGTTCCAAGTATCGCATACATTGGAATTTTAGCTTTTATTATTACAATTCCAGGAATGCCATTCCAAGAAAAAATTGTGGAATGGACCTCGCAAGTGAATCTATTAGCGATTGCTACACCAATCTTAGCGTATGCAGGGATCTCCATTGGCCGCTCTTGGGCAGACTTCGCTAAGCTTGGCTGGAAAACCATTATCATCGGAATGTGCGTAATTTTAGGAACATACTTAGGTTCCGCCATCGTATCTGAAATAATCTTACGTATTCAAGGAATCATCTAACGATTCATGGGACAGGAGTAGACCTGTCCCATTTTTTGTTATATTTTAAGGCTAACACTATTTCAAAGCTGTTATTCCATTATTAATAATGTTATTGATTAACGCCGCAAGTTCTTTCGGTGATTTATCCATCCCATTTTTTAACCAGTTTTTTATCACATATATGCTACCACTGATAATAAAAGTTGTAATGTATTCAGATATATCATCCTCAAGATAACTACCCGCCCAGTTTTTCATGACATAACGATGAAAAATTGCCATCACTTTTTGCTGGAAGGGAGTATCTCCCCTATCATCCAATAAGATTTGAAAGATATCTTGCTTTGTCACGATATAGTCAAGTAATTTTTCAGTCACATGTAGAGATTGATCTTCTTTGTCAAAATCATATTGATCAAGGTATGTAATCATATCTTTAGTTATTTCTTCCTCCATTTTTTCAAGTAGGTCAAATTGATCGGAGTAGTGGGCATAGAAGGTAGAGCGATTTATATCGGCTTCCTCACATACTTCCTTCACAGTTATTGTCGAAATAGGTTTTATTTTAAGTAGCTTCATAAGGCTTTCCTTCAGGACCATACGAGTATATTGTTTTCGCCTATCCATCTTAGAAGAAGTCATTTTACTCCATCTCCTCATTTATTTATCCAACACATTTTGATGATGTGTTGGAAAACGTACTTATATTACTAAACTGTTTGTTGAATACCCAACACGGTGTCGATATAATATTAAGGAAGATTTGATGGCTTTGCAAGAGAGGGTGAATCACAATAGGTATTGCAGCACAAATTATAAAACATAAAAAATCCGTTGTCATAACGTTTATGATACTCACCATAGTTGCTGTCATTGTACAGTTTGGTGTTACAGTTAACTACAATATGGTTGATTATTTGCCTGAAGATGCACCATCGGTAACGGCAATGGACATCATGGAGGAGGAATTTGAAGGAGCCGTCCCAAATACGAGGGTGATGATTCAAGATGTAAGCATACAAGAAGCGCTCATTTATAAAGATAAGCTTTCAGCAATCGATGGCGTATCTGATGTTACATGGTTAGATGATGCACTTGACCTGAAGACTCCAATCGAAATGGCCGATAAGGAAACAGTAGAATCTTATTATAAGGACAACAATGCACTTTTTTCTTTAAGTATTCGTGAGGGAGAAGAGGTTGCGATAACTGATGCGATATATGAACTTATTGGTGAAGAAAATGCGATGGCTGGAGAGGCGTTAGATACGGCGACTTCGCAAAAAATGGCTGGCCAAGAGTCGTTATACGCAGGGCTTTTATTGGTTCCAATTATCATCATTATTTTAGTTCTTTCAACAACTTCATGGGTTGAACCATTGTTTTTCCTAACAGCAATTGGCGTTTCTGTCCTCATTAACCTTGGTACGAACATTTTCCTTGGGGAGGTTTCCTTTGTAACTCAATCCGTTGCACCGATTCTTCAACTAGCAGTGTCACTCGATTATGCGATATTTTTACTTCATAGTTTTTCTGATTATCGCAAAAAAGTTGCGAATCCAGAAGAAGCCATGCAGCTAGCGATGAGAGATTCATTTCCAGCAATAGCAGCAAGTGCGCCTACCACATTCTTTGGATTTATCGCGCTGTCTTTTATGAATTTCGAAATTGGATCCGATTTAGGAACAAATCTTGTTAAAGGGATACTATTAAGCTTTATTAGCGTGATGGTTTTTCTACCAGCTTTAACTCTTGTGTTTTATAAATGGATTGATAAAACACAGCATAAGTCAGTTATTCCGAGCTTCAAAGGCGTTGGCCGTTTTGTCGTGAAAATTCGTATTCTAAGTTTATTACTTGTTTTATTATTAATTGTTCCAGCGTTTTTAGCACAAAGTCAGACGAACTTCACCTATGGACTTGGTGATCAACCAGAGTCTACCCGAGCTGGCAGTGATAAAGTAAAAATTCAAGAACAATTTGGTGCATACACTCCGATGGTGTTACTTGTACCAAAAGGGGATATGCCAAAGGAACAGGAACTTGTCCAAGAGATAAACGAGTTAGAAGAGGTATCAAGTGTTCTATCTTATGTGAATACAGTTAGTCCAGCGATTCCACCTGAGTATCTAGATGAATCGATAACGGAACAATTTTATTCAGATCATTTCAGTCGAATTATCATTCATACAACAACCAAAAATGAAGGGGAAGAGGCGTTTGCAGTTGTTGAAAGGATTCAACAACTTGCAAAAGATTATTACGGGGATGAAGCTTATTCACTTGGAGAAAGTGTAACCTTGTATGATATTAAAAATACGGTTCAAGAAGATAACACATTTGTAAACTTATTAACCGTATTGACAATCGCGATTGTTCTCCTTGTGACATTTAAATCAATTTCGTTCCCTATAGTTCTTCTACTCGCGATTCAAGCATCAGTGTGGGTCAATCTTTCCGTCCCATATTTTACAGATTCTTCATTAGTATATGTTGGTTATTTGATCATTAGCACTGTGCAGCTTTCAGCAACGGTGGATTATGGAATTTTGTTAACAGAAAATTATACGGGTAATAGGAGAAAAATGTCTGCACTTGAAGCGATAAAGAAATCTTTGGACGAGAAGATTTTTTCAATTGGTATCTCTGCAGCGATTTTATCAAGTGTTGGATTTATTTTATCGATCACGTCTTCGAATCCAATTGTTTCATCCATTGGATTATTGCTTGGAAGAGGGGCGTTGCTTGCGTTCATCATGGTTGTATTATTCCTACCAGCGGTACTCTTGGTATTCGATAAGGTGATTGAAAAAACAACTTGGAAAGCAAATTTCTATAAGGAGAAATGAGGATGAAGAGAATCAGGAAGCTATTTATTGTTTTATTAACCATTACTCTTGTATTGTCGCCATTTCTTGTTACTGCTGATTCAAATGAAGAAATCAGCTCTTCCAAAGATGAAGTAGTTTATGCCACACTAAGCCCGACTGGTGAGCAACAAAAGATTTATGTCGTGAATACATTAGATAATGAAAAAGCAGGAAAGATTGTCGATTATGGATCATATTCAACTTTAAAAAATCTAACAGATTTATCAGAGATTATTCAAAAAGAGGATAAAGTAGAGATAGATGCACCAGAAGGTAAATTTTATTATCAAGGTATGATGAATGACAAATCTCTACCGTGGGATATCTCTATTACTTATCTATTAAATGAGAAAGAAGTGAAGCCTGATCAATTAGCTGGTAAAGACGGAAAACTCGAGATAAAAATAACGACGTCTGCAAATGAAAAGGTCAACCCAGTCTTTTATACAAACTATTTACTACAAATTTCTTTGACTCTCGATCCTGAAGTTTATCAAAATATTGAAGCAGAAAAAGGAATGTTGGCCAATGCAGGTAAGAATAAGCAAGTAACCTTTACAGTTATGCCTGAAAAAGAAGAAGAACTCGTTCTCGTCGCGGATGTGGTCAACTTTGAGTTAGACGGAATCAATATCACAGCTGTTCCATCCTCTATGGCCATCGATGTTCCTGATATGGATGAAATGACAGGGGACATGGCCTCTTTATCTGATGCGATACTTCAACTTCATAATGGTGTAGGTGAATTAAAGAATGGAGTTTCTGTATTAAACAACGGGATATATGGGCTTCGTAATGGTTCTGAACAGTTTAAGAATGGGATGTCTAGCATTCGTGATGCGTCGAGTGATCTTGTCAATGGCTCTCAAGAAATGAATAAAGCACTCGAGCAAATCAGTCAGTCATTAAGTATTGAACCAGAAAATATGAATCTTGGTGAATTTGAAAAATTAACGAGTGGACTTTTACAAATTGCTAGCAGTCTAAGAGGTACTGTGACAGAATTAGAGACCGTACAAAGCAACTATGCCACTTCTTATCGTGCGTTGGAACAAGCAATAGCTGCCATTCCTAGTTCAAAACTGACCGAGGAAGAAATAGCTGAACTCAAGTCAAGTGACGCAAATCAAGAAGTAGTTAATACATTACTTGAAACGTATAAAGCTGCACAAACCACAAAAGGAACATTTACCAATGTACAACCTATGCTTTTGGCTGTTCCTGATCTTTTAGATGGATTGAGTAAAGGGTTAACCGAAGTGGCTAGCAATTTGGAGTTGATGGGAACTGAAGTTTCAAAAGAAATAGAGACATCAGACATAGCGTCTTCTCTTATGCAATTACAAAACGGGCTAGCAGAGTTATCTGCAAACTATAAAACACTTCATTCGGGTTTGGTTGAGTATACCAAAGGAGTTAATCAAGCCTCTGACTCTTATCTTGAGTTGCATAATGGAATCGTAAAAATATCAGACGGTACAGGCGACTTAGAGAAGGGTGTCGATGAACTTCATAACGGTACAGGTGAATTACATAAATCTACAAATGATTTACCAGAACAAATGAAAGAAGAAATAGACCGCATGATTTCGGAATTTGATAAATCTGATTTTGAGCCAGTATCCTTTGTATCCGACCAAAACCGAAACGTCAATCTTGTACAATTTGTCATTAAAACTGAAAGCATCAAACCAATCGAAACGAAACCAACAGAAGTAAAGGAGAAAAACGAAGAAAAAAGCTTCTGGACCCGTCTACTCGAACTCTTTAAATAAGAGAGAAATAGTAAGACTGTGGTGTATAGGTAGAACCAATTCTCCTTATTCCAAAAAGAGGTAGCATTTTGCGAGGCAGCTGAAAAACTTACGTTTTTTATAGGTGATTAAATTGATAAATCAAAAAAGACGACTAAAATTCATTTTTTGAATTAAAAGTCGTCTTTTTTATGCATATGATACCATTTCACCCTGGGTTATTACCCTAATGTTTTAAAATCCGCTTTATATTTACCGTAAATATCGCCATGGCACCTTGTAATTCCATGCCAATTAGACCCGAGGATTTCGCTACATCATACCCGTGTCTGTGTTTTAATTCGCTATTTTTAGCTTCTATTTTATACCGCTCTTTGGATTTTTCTTTAAAATAGTCGCTTTCCTGAAATTCCATCTGTTCAGTATGTACATTTGATTTAATACTAACAGAATAAGTTTTACTTTTAGCACCTTCCTTATAACAACCTTCTTTAAATGGACAGTGTTTACACTTTTCGATATCAAAATAATAGGTATCCACTTGATTGGCAGCTACGCCTTTTTTACCTTGTCGAGCTTTGCGAATGGCCATATGTCCTGCCTTACAGACATACATTCCAGCATCTTTATTACATTCAAATACATCCTCTTTCTTACGAGTACCTTGAGTAACAGATGGGTTTAATTTAGCAACTAGTTTTATTTCCTTCTTTTCAGTGTAGGCTGCATCACTAATAACTGTTTCAACATCTATTCCAGCTTTTTTACTTTTTTCTATGAGTGTCTCAAGTTGTTTTCCATCATTTTTCTCACCTGAAGTAACTGCCGCGGCTGTGACAATGCGTTCCTCGCTCATCGCAAGATGTGTTTTGAATCCAAAGAAGGCAGTATCGGCACTTTTGTGCCCTATTTTTGCATCTTGATCCTCGGAAATCTGTAAGTGTTCAATATCATCCTCGACAGTTTCTTTCAATAAATTTAATTGTTCCTTAACTTTGGGGTACTGAACAAGAGTTTCTTCCTACTCAATTACATCTATAAGTTTTTGACTGTACTCAATTTCATCTTCTAGGGCATCAATTGTAGTTTTATTAGGAAACTTATCTTTCATTGTTTCATCTATTTGGTATACAGCTTTTCGTAACTTTCTTGAGGATCCATTAAGATTTCTTTAGGTGATTTTTGGTTATACCGTGCTTTTGTGTGGGTAGCATCTACTATAATACTTTTACTTTTGATGATTTCCTTTTCAATCGCAATTTCTACAGTTTTATTGATTAACAAATCTAATAGGTCAACATTTTTTAAACGCAGTTTTCGAAATTTAGTTAAAGAACTCGGATCAATCACTGGCTCTTCAGGAGCCATATCTAAAAAATACTTAAAGGACATGTCGTACTTAGAACGCTCGACAATATCAACATCAGACAAGTCATGGATAGTCTTTAGCAATAAATATTTGAACATGCGAATAGGGTCGACAGCATTTCGACCGTTATCATGACAGTAATTTTCCTTAAGCTCTTCATATACGAAAGAGAAGTCCACAAGTTCATTAATTTTCCGTAGCATATTATCCTGCGGAACGACAATATCATAGATTTGCATAAACGGACTAAAAGTCATTGCTTGTTGTTTTTGAATCATAGAACCCACCCACATAGAATTGATACAACCATTAACAATGAAAAAAGGTATTATTTTCTCAAATTCAGAGAAAATAATACCTTTTTAACTAATGTTGATTGGAGCGGAAGGCACGAGACTCCTGCGGAAAAGCGTGGCCAGGGGAGACCCCGCAGGAGCACAGCGACGAGGAGGCTCCCGGACCGCCCGCGGAAAGCGAGTGGCTGCAGCGGAAATCAACACTAATTTTAGAAAGGGACTTTTTCAGTGCCCTCCATTTTGCTTACCTCTTTTTTCTATTGAATCAAAGAGAGAAAGTTAATAGCCTTTCCCAGAAACTAACACTTTTCGACACATCCCTAGAGGTATAATGGAAAAAACTCAAAAAATAGGGAGGGACAATTCTTGCTAGATTCTAGTCATGAGTTCTATTTAAGTCATGCTGAAAGGCAATTAATTATAAAAGGGATTAAAGACGGTTTAGAGCATTTTTATAAAGATAGAGAGGGAAAGCCGAATCTCATCACCGAAAGAAATTTCATCTCCAGACAACGCGCCTCATATGTGTTCAACTCAATCTACAATATTGCAAACCAACACCCAGAATTGAATGTTACTCCAGAAATAAGAACAGCTGGTCTTTCATACGAATATGTTTCGCTCTTTTTTGAAACAAGGAAAATAGTCGTTACCTTTAGCCAAGTCAAACGGCCAGAAGATTTACCCGAATATAGTGAATACCGAAATGAATATACGGAAGGAAATCGCATTTATAACCCGCAATTATCCTTTTTCCGTGAAGAGGATGAATATCATCTAAATGTCTATAAACATCTCGTCGTAACATTTAATGGTTCACACGGACCAGATCCACTATTTGTTTGTATTGGAGCTACAACTCCTGGGCAAAATGCATGGATTTATCATGAAGAACTCTCAATAGATGTTGAGGTTGGGAGTTAAGCCCCATCGAATCGTATAGCAGGTCACTTATCCATATTGATACTATTCATTATAACAGTAACGGGACTGTGTCAAGACACAGTCTCTTATTTTTTGCTCAATATGTAAAAGTATTTTATGGTACATACTAATGAAATAAATCAAATTTATACTAGTATCGGAACATGTATGGTATTTTATTGATATCGCATTTAAAGGAAGTGAATACATGCATAATTTAAACCCAGCCATTCATTTTAACAAGGTTAATTTTCATGCAGATGATAAACATATTTTAAAGAATATTACAGGCTCTTTTTATGAAGGAACGATTACATCTTTAGTAGGACCGTCGGGAGCAGGGAAGTCTACACTCCTGAAATTATGTAACGGACTTTTATCAGCAACTTCTGGTGAAATTCACATTAAAGATAAGAAAATCGATACATATGAGCCAGTGGAACTTCGTCGGATTGTTGGAATCGCATTGCAAAATGCACCAATGGTGAACGGAACTGTTTTTCATAATTTAGAATTACCTTTGAAACTTCAAGCAAAAAAACTGGAAGTTAAAACAGCGAAGGATTTATTAGATGACGTTGGGTTAGATGAAGAATATCTACATCGAGATGTACGTGATTTATCTGGTGGTCAACGACAAAAAGTATCCATTGCACGAACACTTGTCAACCAACCTAAAATTTTGTTGTTGGATGAGATTACATCGGCACTTGATCGAGTCTCCAAACACGAAATTGAAGAGCTCATTGTAAAAATAAACAAGAAGTACAAAGTAACGATGCTCTGGATTACCCATAACCTGCAACAAGCGATAGACATAGGTCACTATGTATGGGTCTTAATGGAAGGGGAAGTCATTGAAACAGGAAAAAGTACCATATTAAAATCTCCTACTCACGAAAGAGTAAAGCAATTTGTAAAGGGGGAGATGGAATGAGCACACTCGCCTTAGCCATTGCACTAATTTTTGTACTGATCCCAATTTTTCTGTCGAAAACATTTAACCTAGGACTGGAGAAAGATACAACAATTGCAGTCGTACGATCAATCATTCAATTGTTTGCAGTTGGGTATATTTTAAAATTTGTTTTTGATACAGAAAGCCTTATTTATATATTCCTAATGGTCTTCGTTATGATTGTAGCGGCCACACAGAATGCAAGGAAAAAAGGGAAGACTATTAAAGGAATTACTTGGAAGATTGCACTGACATTAGTATTTATGGAAGTACTCACTCAATCGATCCTACTTGGATTTAACATTACACCTGCAACAGCACAATACATTATTCCAATAAGTGGGATGGTTGTTGGGAATTCGATGGTACTGGCAATCCTGTTTTTAAATCGATTTACTTCAGAAGTAGATACGCATCAGGAACAAACGGAACTAATTCTCTCCTTAGGAGGAACACCGAAACAAGCCATCCATACACAACTCATTACAGCCATTAAGGCAAGTATGATTCCAACGATTGAGAGCCAAAAAACAATCGGACTTGTTCAACTACCTGGTATGATGAGTGGTCAAATTATTGCGGGTGCAAGTCCAGTTCAAGCCGTTCAATTTCAATTACTCGTCCTCTTTCTACTATTAACAACTGCAGCTGTCACAAGCATCATGCTCGGATTTTTATGCTATCCTACACTATTTAATCAGAGAATGCAGTTTTTGAAGATACGGTAATTAATCAAAAATGCCTGAACCCTTTTCACGTAACACGTAAAGGCTCAGGCATTTATTATATTTGTATATCAGGAACAAACGTAAACGTTTGTGTTCCCGACTTATTTTCGCAGGTCATATATTCCTATTTCCTATTTTAATATTTAAACACATGTCGCCCAATTTTTACGGCTGTTGTTCTTGTATCTAACCAACGATTTGTTGCAATAGTTGGATTGTAAAAGAATAATGCATCGTTCGCAATATCTCTCATTTCAGTTAATGCGGCACGCACCGCTTTAATCGATTCTTCATCAGCAGGTTTATTAATTTGACCATTTCGTACAGGTTGGAATTGGCCACGTTGATAAATGACACCTCGAATGGTATCAGGGAATTTAGAACTTTCTACTCGATTTAATACAACAGCAGCAACAGCTACCTTTCCTTCGAAAGGTTCTGCTTGAGCCTCAGCTCGTACAATTCTTGCTAATAAATCCAAGTCAGCATCTGAAATTTGATAGTTAGTTGAGGCAGTTGATACACTTTTAACTTCTGTTTCAACTTTTTCTTCATGGATCATTTCCTCAGGTTCCTCAACAATCTCTACTTCCTCTTTCTTTTGAACATTCAATCCTTCTGTCAATTTTGGCGTGTTTTCAGTTACTTCAGTATGTATTTCTTGCCCGACATAAATCAGGTCTAAATTTTCAATTTGTGGGTTCATAACTGCTAATTCGTTTAAAGACATACCATTCCTATTTGCAATCTCTGACATTGTGTCACCTTTTTGAACTGTATACGCAAAAGCACTATCCGCAAAAAATAGAGATGCTATGAAAATCGCTATTCCAATTAGTATTTTTTTCATAATATAAGTCCTCCTAGTTAATTTGGTACTGGATAACTCTCTATGACTCATTCCTATGAAAAAAATAAATAGATTAGTATTACAGTTTCTTTACAGCTAGATTACATCAAAATATGCTTCCAAAAACTAGTAATGATGTATAATTTTTTTCTGGTTAAGAGAAACATAAATTGTTTGCACTTTATTGTTATGAACTTCAGCTGAATCTTTTGAGTGGGTGTGGCTTGAGGCTACACAACGAAAGTGTCTCCTGTTTAATAAAAATTCAGAAGTACTAATCTAAACCAAAACGAAACGATGAAAGAGGTTCTCAAAGATGCAAACCTTATTCCACTAAGGATATTAACAACCTTGCTAGTATTTCAACTTTTTTCCAAGAATGCTAGTAAAAGATATTACTCCTAGAGTTGTCATTCATACTAAACAAGATCGTCATGTGGTAAAGAAAAGAAAGGAGGAAGAAGTTGATGAAGTAAAACTGATTGAACTACCATACTACATAGAAGAGATATTTTGAGTACAGTTGGAAGTTAAAGAGGTTACTGCAATTTTGTCAATCTTTCTTTTTGGAGCATTATAGGTAGTTATCTATTCGATAATCTTTCGGATAATGTGGAATACTCTATTATGGAATAGTTTAAAACTTAATCATATTAATCGGATTGACTGATTCCTATTTGATAAGAAAGAATCTGGCATGACAACTACACGCTACGAGAATAAAAAAGACGACCTCTTAGCTTTATGCCACGAGAATCGTCATTGGAGTATTATCTATTCGTAAATTCTGTTTTTATTTTTTGGAGTAATTCAGGGTTTGTTAGAATTTTATAACCTGTTAATGCCATTGTTTTAGCTCCGAGAATCATGGCCTCTCTGCCTTGGTTACTTAAAGCTGCTTCACGGAATCCGTGTGTATGGCATGCAAAAGGTTCATCACCAATTTTTACGTACGGATGGATAGAAGGGACAACGTGACTTACATTTCCCATATCTAGAGAACCGCCTTCTGCTCGCTCATGAATTTCCTCTGGATTTACTCCTAATTCGATTAACGTATCATTAAATACTTCAGACAAGGATTCATTTGTAACCATGTCATCATAAGAGAATTCATAAAATGACCATTCCATAGTTGCGCCAGTTTGAAGGGCAGCGCCTTCTGCACATTTTTTCACTTTTTCAACTAGTTCGTTCACATAAGCACGCGAAGCAGCACGAACATAGAATTGTGCCACCGCATAATCTGGAACGATATTTGCTGCTTTTCCACCTTCGGATATAATTCCGTGAATACGAGCATCTGGTGTAATATGTTGTCTTAATGCGTTGATGCTGTTGAATGTTTGAATGACAGCATCAAGAGCGTTGATTCCTTCATGTGGCGCTGCTGCTGCGTGGGCTGCACGACCGAAAAATTCAAATTGGATGGCATCCATAGCAAGCGAAGTGCCGCTTTTTTCATATTGGCTTAGCGGATGGACCATCATGGCCACATCAAGGTGATCGAAAATGCCTTTTTCCGCCATTGTTACTTTACCACCTTTTGTTTCTTCTGCTGGTGTACCGTACACAACCACTTTTCCGCCAGTATTTGAAAGGACCTTCGATAATCCAATACCTGCTGCAATTCCCATTGTTCCTATTAAGTTGTGACCACAAGCATGTCCCAATTCTGGGAGTGCATCATACTCTGACATAATCCCAATGGTAGCTCCTGGTTTTCCACTATCAAAAGTCGCTTCAAACGCAGTAGGGAGGCCAGCTGTTCCAATTTCTACTTGGAAATTGTGCTTTTTAAGCTCATCCGTTAGTATTTTACAAGCTTTGTATTCTTCATGGCCAAGCTCTGGATTTGCCCCAATATATGCACTTATTTCGTAAAAACGTTCCTTATTCTTTTCAATAGCTGCAAGTATTTCTGATTTCATATGGACCCTGCTTTCTATGTTAAGTATCTATTGGATTATTATAAAACATTATGTATAAAAATTCAATGATGTTGGTAGTCTAGGATACTATTTTTATATAGTAAATAAAATGAGAAATAAAAACTTGAAAAATAGGCGCTAGCACATACAGTACAACCCATAGGCACATATCTTAACAGTGTAAAGATAAAAGAAAGGGAGATGACACTATGCATTACGGTTATCATGATCACTGTGGATACGGGTATGGTGGATATGGATATAACAACAGCTTTGTATTAATTGTTGTGCTGTTTATCTTATTAATAATTGTTGGAGCTTCTTACGTACGATAGGGTGGAGCTTCATTTGTTGGGGGTGCTTCCCCCAATACTTGCTAGTTGAACCATTTGCACCACACAAATGGAACCTGTTATATAGAAAGTGAGAAGATACTGCCAATTTATACGGGATATACAAATACAAGAGAGAATATGCTCCTTTCACAAAACGTGGAAGGAGTTTTTATAATGAAAGAAAAAAATATAAGTAAAATAGCATGCAACAGCATTTGTTTATCATAATTTTATTATGTAAACTTATATTATTTTTGAATAGAAATTCCCTTATAAAACAAACCATAAACATTATATGTGTTTATAGAGGTGAAAGAATGAGCAATCAATTTGATGTCATGATCATTGGTGGCGGCATAGCAGGATTACAGGCAGCGATTCAACTCGGGCGATATAAGCATAAAATCGCTGTGATTGATTCCAATGATGGTCGCTCCTCAATTTGTCGGTGCTACCATAATATTTTAGGCTGGCCAGATGGGGTGAGTGGAGAAACATTACGAAATCTAGGAAAAATGCACGCGAAACGATACGGTGTTTCTTTTATAAACAATGAAGTTATACAAGTAAACAAACAGAAACAATCATTTAAGATAGATTGTCGTGGGGGTGACTCCTATACTGCGAAACGAATTCTTATTGCAACAGGTGTGAAGGATAATATACCACCTATTAAAAATATCTATAAATGCCTCGGACTGACGATCTATGTGTGCCCTGATTGTGATGGCTATGAAGTTGCTGATAAGCATGTGATTGTCATTGGTTCAAATATGCCTGGAGCAAATATGGCGCTCACATTATCATATTTTACAAATCAAATCACGTTTATCAATCAAGATTGGAAACAACTTGATCGAGAAGCGTTGAAAAAGTTAAAACAAAATGGCATTTCGTACATACAAGAGGATGTGGAAGAAATATTGCTTGAGGAGGATACTGCTGATTTTATGGGTGTTCGCTTGAAAAGTGGGGATGTGATTCCTGCAGAACGCGGATTTTTGGGGTTTGGAGGTAATGAGGTTCGTTCAGAATTAGCAACACAACTCGGTATTGAACGAACTGAAAATAAGCACGTCATCGTGGATCCTCGTACGAAAAAGACCAATGTTGAACATGTGTGGGCTGCTGGTGATATTACTGTTCACTCAGAACAGACTACAATTGCTATGGGAGATGGGATGCAGGCGGCAATATGGATTCATAAAAGTCTAATGGAGGAAAAATCCTGAGATTAACGAAATTATCAATCCTTACATACATATGATGTAATAATAGGCTATTTACTCAAAAAAAGCTTATACAGTTGAGGAGTCTATTTTCATAATAAGGAGGGATTCGCAGTGGACGAAACCCGCTTAATCAAGCCTTTATTGGATAAGGAATATCCAACAATCAGCCATGGAGATGGTATTTATTTATATGATATCAACGGAAAAAAATACATCGACGGCTCTTCTGGGGCAATCACGGCAGGCATCGGTCATGGCGTTAAAGAAATCATTGAAGAAATCAATAAGCAGGCTCACAAGATCTCTTTCGTATACAGGTCACAATTTACAAGTGAACCCGCTGAAAAATTAGCAAAAAAACTCAGTGAACTTGCAAAAGGTGGAGAATACTGGTCATTTTTTGTAAATAGTGGCTCTGAGGCAACCGAAACCGCTATGAAGATTGCGATCCAACATTGGCAAGAAAAAGGGATTAAGGGGAAAAATAAAATTCTTTCGCGCTGGATGAGCTACCACGGTATTACGATTGGTGCTCTTTCCATGTCTGGTCATACCGGCAGGAGAGCACGGTTTGTCCCATTATTGGAAGACTATCCAACCATCCAGCCACCTTATTGCTTCCGCTGTCCACTTCACTCTACCTTTCCAACATGCAATCATATGTGTGCTACAGAATTGGAACATGCCATTAATCGTATAGGTTCTGAGCATATCGCAGCATTTATTGCAGAACCCATTATTGGGGCAGCTGGTGGTGCAATTGTCCCGCCACCAGGTTATTACCAAGTCATTAAAAAAATCTGTGAAAAGTATGATGTGTTATTTATTGCAGACGAGGTTATGACTGGAATGGGGCGAACAGGAAAGATGTTTGCCCTAGAACATTGGGACACACAAGCAGACATCATTACTCTTGGAAAAGGGATGAGTGCTGGCTACACCCCAATTGCTGCTACTCTTGTCAGTGAAAAGGTGATGGAACCTATTCAAAAAGGATCAAAATTAGTCATGAGTGGACACACCTTTAGTGCAAACCCACAATCTACAGCTGTTGCATTAGCCGTTATAGATTACATTGAAACTCATAACCTAGTTGAAAACTCTATGAAAAACGGTAACTACTTATTTAAGAAACTACAAGAATTACAACATTTACATCCTATTATTGGTGATGTTCGTGGAAAAGGGCTTATGTGTGGAATCGAGTTTGTCTCCGATATGATTACGAAGTTTCCATTTAAAAAAGAAATTGATTTAACGTCACTCGTAGTAACGGAAGGACAGAAGAATGGGCTCTTATTATATCCAGCTGCGGCAGGAATTGAAGGCGTAGGCGGAGATGCCGTCTTAGTTGCACCACCACTTACAATTACTATTGCCCAAATTGATGAACTACTCGAAATTCTAGATCAAACCTTAACTGATGTTGAAGCTGAGCTTAGGAATAAAGGGATTATCCCACTTGAGGAGAACTTTGACTAGGAACACCACCCTTGAGAGGCATTCTTAACAAACATTTACTGGGTGCTATAATAACCCCCCACTAAATATATATCACTGTATTTCAATATAGTCGGAGGTGGAAGAAGTTGATTGAAAATCGATACAATAAGATTTCAACTCTAGAAGACGCACTCGAACGGATTGATGATGGAACAACTCTGATGTTTGGAGGTTTTGGTGGGATTGGAAATCCACCATCGCTAATTGAAGGCTTACTAGAGAAAAACGTCAAAAATTTAACCTTGATTGGAAACGACACGGGTTTCCCTAACATTGGTATTGGTAAGCTTGTCAGTCGTGGTCATGCAAAGAAATGCATCGTTTCTCATATTGGCTCAAATCCTGTTGCTGGGCAATTAATGACAGAAGGTAAAATGGAAATCGAATTTTCACCTCAAGGCACACTTGCAGAACGGATCCGTGCAGGTGGTGTCGGGCTTGGAGGTATTTTAGTAGATGTCGGAATAGATAATGAAATCGTATCAAATGGAAAAGAAATCATTCACGTTGATGGTGTAGATTACCTCCTTGAAAAGCCATTAACAGCTGAGGTTTCGATTATTTTTGCTAAAAAAAGCGATCCATTTGGTAACCTTGTTTACGATAAAAGTGCTCGAAATATGAATCCTCTAGTTGCGATGGCAGGGAAATTCACCATAGCAGAGGTGGAGGAAATTGTTCCACTAGGTGAAATTGACCCAGAAGAAATTATTACGCCTGGTGTCTACGTTGATATGGTCATTAAGAGCAAAGGGGTGAACTGGAAATGGGTATGGGAATAGATATTCGCAATCGAATTGCTAAACGTGCCGCACAGGAAATAAAAGACGGAATGGTTGTGAATCTAGGGATTGGGATACCTTCTCTTGTTCCGAATCATTTACCTGCTGGAATGAATGTAATGATCCATGCAGAAAATGGGGTTTTAGGGATTGGCCCAAGTCCCGAAAAAGGAGCCGAAGATGAGAATCTTTGCAATGCTGCTGGCTACCCCGTCACAACTATTACCGGTTCCTCCTATTTTGATAGTTCCATAGCATTTGGGATGATTCGTCGTGGATATATAGATATCACAATTCTCGGTTCTCTTCAGGTCAGTGAAAAAGGTGACCTTGCCAACTGGATCGTTCCTGGCAAGCGTGTGCCTGGTATGGGCGGGGCGATGGAGTTAGCACAAAAGGCAAAGAAAGTAATCGTCTTAATGAACCATATTGACAAACATGGCAATTCCAAAATTGTTAAAGAATGCAGTTTACCTTTGACCTCAAAAAATTGTGTCGATCTTATCATCACAGATATGGCCGTGATAGAAGTAAGAAAGGACGGCCTCTATTTGTTAGAAGTGATGAGTCCATTTTCAGTTGAAGATGTCATCAAACATACAAGTGCCCAATTAAAATGGGATAGGGCCATTACACAACTATCCTAATAAAGAGGGGGGACGTTTGTGAGTAAGAATTACACAAAAGTAAAGCAATGGATCCAAGAGAATAAAAGTAAAGGGATTCGTCTATTAAAAAAGCTTGTTCAAGAACCCAGTCTTCAAGGTAATGAAAGGTCTTCACAAGCGATTGTCATTGAAAAATGTCGACAATTAGGGATGCAAATTGACATATGGGAGCCTAATGGTACTGAACTATTAAAGCATCCCTATTTTGTTTCGCCACGTTCGAATTTCCTTGATAGTCCAAATGTAGTCGCTGTTTTAAAAGGTAATGGTGGAGGAAAATCACTTCTATTAAATGGACATATCGATGTCGTTCCTGAAGGCGACATCACCCAATGGGAAATGGATCCATATTCTGCAGAAATAAAAGATGGAAAATTATATGGACGCGGTTCTACCGATATGAAAGGTGGAAATGTAGCTCTACTTTTAGCCATTCAAGCCATTAAGGAATCTGGAATCGAATTAAAAGGCGACGTTATTTTTCAAAGCGTAATTGAAGAAGAAAGCGGTGGAGCTGGAACACTTGCCGCAATAATAAGAGGCTATAAAGCGGACGGGGCGATTATCCCTGAGCCTACCAATATGAAGATATTCCCGAAGCAGCAAGGTTCGATGTGGTTTAAAATCGAAATATATGGCCGTATCGCACATGGTGGAACAAGATATGAAGGCGTGAGTGCCATTGAAAAAAGCATAACGGTCATTCATCATTTATTAAAACTTGAAATGATACGAAATGGGTCAATTAATGACCCATTATATAAAAATACACCTATCCCAGTTCCTATAAATATTGGTAAAATTAATGGAGGGACATGGCCTTCGTCTGTTCCAGACGTTGTTACTCTCGAAGGACGTATGGGTGTCAAACCAGAAGAATCAATAGAACAGGCTAAAGCAGAAATGCAACAATGGCTTGAAAAACTACCTGAAAGTGATCCTTGGTTTAAAGACCATCCAGTCGGATTGGAATGGTTTGGAGCTAGGTGGGTACCAGGGACAATTGACCCTGAACATGAACTTATGAATGTTTTAAAAACAAGTTTTAAACAAGTGATGGGAAGGGAACCTATTATCGAAGCCTCACCTTGGGGAACAGATGGTGGTTTGTTAACTGCGGTTGGTAAAATACCAACAATCGTGTTTGGTCCAGGAACAACGGAGGTTGCCCATTATCCAAATGAATATATTGAACTTGAAAGGGTATTTGAAACAGCAGAAATTATTGCCCAAACCATCCTAACATGGTGTGAAGTAGTAGAGTAACAATGAAATTATTACGATATGAGGAGGATTGATGTTGTCAATTCAAAAATACAGTGAACAGAAAAAAATACAAGCAGCTACATATAAAGCAAACATTATTGTAGATTATTTCAACCTTCGACTTAGAGTGATCGACTATCGAGGAAATGTAATGAGCTTCTTAACCGAGGTCAATGAAATTGCCAAGCAGCATTCTTTTGAAAAAATCATTTGGATGGCGAAACGTGAAGATCTCCTTTGTTTTATATCTCGTGGTTATATGATTGAAGCAGTGATCCCGAAATATTTTAATGGCAGTGATGCGTATTTTGTGACGAAATATTTAACAAATAAAAGGCGAAACAGCGATAAATGGATGGAAGAAGAACAGATCATGACTGACATTCTTCGTCATCCACGAGAAAATCATCTAACAGACACACCGTTTATTATCCGCAAAGCAACAGTCGATGACATAGAGCAACTTGCTACTTTATATGATACTGTATTCCAAATCTATCCAACTCCACTGAATCAACCTGATTATATTAAAAAAGCTATAAACGATTCGACTATTTTCTATGTTGCTCTTGACGGTGATGTGATTGTCAGTAGTGCATCAGCCGAAATGAATCATGACTTTTATCATGCAGAGCTTACCGACTGCGCAACTTTGGATGCATACAGGAAGCACGGACTCATGAAAAAACTCTTGATGCAACTAGAACAAGAACTTGTAAATCAAGGAATCTATTGTGCCTTTTCAATCGCGAGGGCACTTTCATATGGTATGAATAAAAGCTTTTACCAGCTAGGATACACATACACGGGTAGACTCACTAACAATTGTTATATTTTTGACAAGATTGAAGACATGAATGTATGGGTGAAGGATTTATCTAATGAGTCTAAATAGTTTTGCTAAGGAATAATTGTACCTATGTTCATTTTTCGGCAGTAAGTGCCAGATTTTCGTCATTCAAGTTAGGAGGTGGAGATACATGCAAATCGGAGAAGAACTCGTTCTCGCTATTTTAGATAGCATTGACGAAGCAATTCACGTTGTAAATGAAGAAGGAATCACCATCTTCTATAATCAAGTAGCAGCTAAGCATGATGGGCTCACAAAAGAGGAGGTCCTCGGAAAACATCTTCTTGAGGTGTTTCCCTCTTTAAATGAGCATTCTAGCACACTATTAAAGGTCATTCGTACAAGACAACCAATTTTTCATCTACCCCAAACGTATAAAAATAAATGGGGAAAGCTGATCGATACGGTGAATACGACACTTCCAATTCATATAAACGGGACATTTATGGGCGCCGTTGAAATTGGAAAAGATTATTCTAAGATCAAAGACTTGTCCAATAAATTGATGGACCTGCAATCCAAAGTACACAAAGTATCAAAAAAACCTCATGAAATTGATGGTGCAAAATACACCTTTCATGATATCCTGACGAAAAATGAGCACTTTAATCATGTAAAACAACAGGCAACAAAGGTTGCCAACTCCTCCTCAACCGTTCTTGTGTATGGAGAAACAGGCACTGGGAAAGAGCTGCTCGTTCAAGCAATTCATAATGCTTCACCAAGAAGAAAAGCACCATTTATTGCACAAAACTGTGCTGCGTTACCAGAAAGTTTACTAGAGAGCATCTTATTTGGAACAGTAAAAGGAAGCTATACAGGAGCGGTCGATCGGGCTGGATTATTTGAAATTGCACACGGTGGAACACTTTTTTTGGACGAAATTAATTCAATGCCACTTGCGCTTCAATCTCGGTTACTCCGTGTGCTTGAGGACGGGATGGTACGAAGAATCGGAAGCCCGAAAGCGCTCCAGGTCGATGTTCGCGTGATAGTGGCATTAAATAAGTATCCAGCCGATTGTGTGAAGGATGGTGAACTACGACCTGATTTATATTATCGTTTAAATGTACTTTCATTGGTAATTCCACCATTGCGTGATCGTAAAGAGGATATACCATATTTAGTGGATCACTTTATTGGGATGAATAATCACAACCTTCAAAAAAACGTTTCAGTAGTAGAAGACGAGGTTATCAAGTTATTTTCAAACTATGAGTGGCCTGGAAATGTCCGTGAGTTAAAACATATTATTGAACATGCCATGATTATGGCCGAAGGACACTCGCTTACAAAGGAATTGCTTCCGAACCATCTTGTTGAACACCCTCAGATGAATTCGACGTCTACAATAAGACCACTTCGTCAAGCAGTTAGAGAAACGGAACGATCATTAATTGAAGCTGCCATGAAAAAAACACGTGGGAATATCAACCAAGCTGCTAAACTACTAAAAATTCCACGACAAACCTTGCAGTATAAGCTACAAAAAATGAAAATATGAGCCTATTTTTTATCAAATCTCCTTTCTATTTAAAAGTATGGCATGCTTTTTGCATGTTATATGAATAGGGAGGAGATTTTTTATGCAAATAAACTTATATAAACCTAAACGTCATTGGAAAGACATTGAGCTATGGAAGGATGTAACAGAAGAACAATGGAATGATTGGATTTGGCAATTAACCAATACCATCCGAACGATAGACGATTTGCGCAAGGTGATAAATCTAACCCCTGAGGAAGAAGAGGGTGTATTGATTTCAACAAAGACGATTCCTTTAAATATAACACCTTATTATGCGTCATTAATGAACCCAGATGATCCGCGTTGTCCAATTCGTATGCAATCAGTTCCAATCGGAAAGGAAATTCACAAAACGAAATACGATTTAGAGGACCCGTTAGAGGAAGACGAGGACTCACCAGTACCAGGACTCACTCATCGCTATCCTGACCGGGTCTTGTTTCTAGTGACAAACCAATGTTCGATGTATTGCCGTTACTGTACGAGAAGACGATTTTCTGGCCAAATCGGTATGGGAGTGCCGAAAAAACAGCTAGATGCAGCTATTGGTTACATCGCAAATACACCAGAAGTACGCGATGTTTTAATATCTGGCGGTGATGGACTACTGATCAACGACAATATTCTTGAATACATTTTAAAAAATTTGCGTGCAATTCCGCATGTCGAGATTATTCGAATTGGAACAAGGGCTCCTGTTGTATTTCCACAACGAATAACCGAAAACTTATGTAATATTTTAAAGAAATATCATCCAGTATGGTTAAACACTCATTTCAACACATCACTTGAAATCACTGAGGAAGCAAAAATTGCGTGTGAAATGCTAGTGAACGCTGGTGTTCCAGTTGGAAATCAATCGGTTATCTTGGCTGGTATTAATGATAGTGTGGAAATCATGAAAAAGCTTATGCATGATTTAGTTAAAATCAGGGTTCGTCCTTATTATATCTATCAATGTGACTTATCAGAAGGGATCGGACACTTTAGAGCCCCTGTTTCAAAGGGTCTTGAAATTATCGAAGGACTGCGTGGCCACACTTCAGGCTATGCTGTACCAACATTTGTCGTCGACGCACCTGGTGGAGGCGGAAAAATAGCGCTACAGCCGAACTATCTACTTTCTCAAAGCCCAGAAAAAGTAGTGCTTCGTAACTTTGAAGGTGTCATTACGACATATCCTGAACCAGAAAACTATGTGCCTGGCCGTGCGGATGCTTATTTTTCAGAGCATTACGAATCACTTGAAAATAAAAAATCGAAAGTTGGGATTGCGGGGTTACTAGGAGACGGATTCAATCTTGTACCAGAGGGGATAAGTCGACTTACAAGAAGAAAGAAATACACAGAAGACCCTACCCATAGCACATTAAAGGATAAACGTGAAAAACGTGATCAGTTGAAGGAGAAAAAATATCTATCTACTTTGAAGAAAATGCAAGGTGGTAAAGAAGAGGAAACATCAAGCTAAGGGGAGGAGGTTATTTTGTTGAAGTGTATGTGGTGTGATTCGCAAAACGCGAAAGAAGTGACGAACAGTGTCTATTGGGAATTGCCTGATGGCACGCGGGCAATTGAAATAACAGATACACCAAGTGTTGAATGCGGCGATTGTGGTATGGAGTATCAAGAGGAAAACATCATCAATGAAATCGAAGACCAGCTCATGTTAATCGATACAAAAAAACTTGCAAAAACCGTACAGTACAAGGAACTAATGGAAATTCCACGTTTCTTAAAGCATAACTATTTTCGATTTTAGTGTTCATATCAAATAAAAAGGCTGTTCTAAATGGTTTTAATACCAGGGCAGCC
This sequence comes from Bacillus nitroreducens, assembly GCF_964021195.1. Classification (NCBI taxonomy): domain Bacteria; kingdom Bacillati; phylum Bacillota; class Bacilli; order Caryophanales; family Bacillaceae; genus Bacillus; species Bacillus nitroreducens. The sequence goes on from NZ_CAXHYI020000003.1 coordinate 3,265,054, forward strand.
TTTTTAGACTCGGTATTCCATACATTTTCAAAAGTATTAGAACGACCACCATTTCTGGAAACGCCACTTCATGGAATAAATCAATATCCATAGTAAATTCTCCTTTATGGACATGAAGATAAGATTCAACGAAAAAGGAGAATGAATAGTGGAAAAAGTAATTGTAACGTTTACATGGACGGATGGCGTGTTTGATATAAAATCAGATCAAGTGCAGGAAGTGTACCGAATTGACAAAAATTAGGTTATTTGTAAAGGTGGGGAAACAATTGATGGCATCGATATAGATCCGATTACATCCGAAATAAATGGGAAAATATTAATTGATTTAGATCATCCTAGTTATAAACCAATATCCATCGAATTCGAACCATTAGTAAATTTCGATCTTACCCACCATACAGTAGTCGATTTTGTAAGGTACACTTTAACTTGTGAATGAGTTTGAAATATAATGATTAAAATAATAAACTATATATTATTTTTACTACCGAATTTATTTTTTTATTTGACATGACAGAGTGACGTGATAAAATGACCTAAAAACTGTTCGTAAGAGTAGGTGTGTTATTTTGGGGAAGTCATTTTATCATTATATTGTTAAATATCGTGCAGAAAAAACAAAAGATGAGATTAGTCAGTTTGCAAACGACCTTTATTTGGATCATAGTTTTCCAATTTATTCGAAGGATTATGATGAATTGAGCTCATATTTAGAACTTAACGGACATTATTTAAAAAGCATGTCAACTTTTGATAAAGCCTGGGAGCTATATGTGAATGAAGACTGAATTAAGCCACCGAGATAACGATTCTCGGTGGTTTTTTATCGATTTTTCTGGTGTAAATATAGAATACTGTCACTATCCGAAAAATACTGTTACTAATTTTAAAATACTGTCACTATACGAAATTTACTGTCACTATCCCAAAAATACTGTCACTAGCAATTCATGCTTGCCCAACACCGACATATTGCACTATCAAAATTTACTGCCACTTATTCTTATTCAACCTGGTTTCTTATCCACGAAACTGAAACACCCAGCCTCCAAAATTTTAGGCTCGGCACCCCTATATTTTTCTTGCTCCACAAGCCCTAAACGAATGCCGTTTTGCAAAAGACTTGCATATACTATCACACACCCTTCAAATCGACACAAAAGCAAAAGGGATGAGGATATGGATGATAATCGCAAACAACCAAAATTCAAAATTGGGGATATCGTTGTCGTTACGGTATATGGAACTGTTGGTTCTGTAACGGAGATTCGCCAGCTCGATGGAAATTATCTTTATAAAGTGAATAAAGGAGATGTCTTTTATTCGGAATCTGCTCTAACCTTGCTTTCCCAATACAAAGCAAAGCCAATCGAAACGGAAAAAATTGAAATTGAATATAAATTTTATTTTGGTGACCTTGTCTTCGTGCAAGGATATGACAATGATGTGTTTATAATTGTTGGCATACACACTGAAATCTGGAGATATAAAGAGGGTGCGTGGGAGGATGTGATTTACGAACTAGCACGAGTAACAGACGGTGAGTGGCTCGAAGCGGGTGAGGATGAGCTAACACTACTTGCAGACTTTGATCAAGCTGAAACATTCCTTCAAAAATATTCGTTAAAGTATTTTGTGAAAAAGAAAAATAATGCGGGGATGTATGAAAATATGGATATCTATCGTAAATCCGAAAAAAAGCATTTGCATCTAAAAAAAGAGAAAAAAGATATCATTGATGGTTTACTTGACGTTTACAATGACTACAAGATCCTGTACGAAATGTTCCAGGATCAAAAATATAAAGACGTGATGGACCTTGCTTTAAGAAATTTACAAAAGTTTGAGTCTGGGAAAGGTAACGATTAACGAATGAAAAAAGCTTGTAATAACACATGAAAGAAATATGGGATCCCTAAAAATATAATAACTGAAAATAGACCGTTTGTTACTTTTCCTAACATTTTGTCAAACCCGTCTCCGTCAATGAATTCAAGGAATGTATTTGTCTTTTTGACCTCTTCTTTAACTGGAAATGATACGATAACGCCTTTGTTTGTCATGAAAACCCCTCCAATAGGCTTGTCCAAATTATTTATATCCCATTCTATGTATGAACATTCGATTTCATGACTAAAAAATTAAATACATATGAAAATGACATAGGTGATGTTTTTTTGACATACATCTTAAGTAAAGGGGGCGATCATGCTGAAGGAGATTGAGGTTGTTATTGATACGGAGGAAATAGCTGAGTTTTTCTATAACGAGCTTGTCCAAAGGGGATTTGCCCCGAGTGAGGAAGAGCTAGAGGAACTAGCGGATATTACATTTGAATACTTACTCTATAAATGTGTCATTGACGAGGAAAGCGACTGAGTACATAGTACGGCGGGGGGTAACCCGCCGTATTTTTTATTGAAAAATAGCAAATTCCCTGTCAATATAGTTAAAAAAATTTAAAGACCTTATATCGAAGCTTTTCTGTGATCAACATAACGCTGTAATTGAGAAAAGCATAATATGTGCTCTACCTAATTTCTATAAGCACTATAATGAAGTCTAGAGCAAAGTCTCGAACTTCAATAAAGCTTCATTATTGATGGCATGAAGTCCCGATCATTGTAAAAGTTCTACTGTGAAGGTCCTTCATAGATATGAAACACCGACCTAAGCCTAGACAATTCTACAATTAAATTTTCCGTTGACCTTTTCGAGTACACAATTACTATACAATCTAAAGCTACACATCAAAAAGGGGGACCGCCATTGGCCGTCCCTTTATTCATTACTCATTCATTATGTCCAGGTCCGTTTTTACGTCCGCCCGCTGCGGAAAATTCTTTTCCATGTGCATTTTGTTCTGCCTCAATTGCTTCAGGTGGTATATGGTTATTTTTCTTAGGTGCATTGATACGGTTACGATTTTTCTTTCCCATTACATATTCCCTCCATTACTTAGGCTGTATAAAGCCATCTTTTTCTTTTTTTGATGTATTTGGTGGATTTCCAACACCCTTTGTTGTGTCAGTAGCATTTGCATAGTCAACAGCCTGTCTTAATTTCTTACTCATTTTTTTGTTCCCCACGTACGAACACCCCCTTAAGAAAATGTTACAACCATAGCTTTCCCCATAATTTTGCGTTAATGAAAATTTTTAAGTAGAATGTAATTGTGGTAACATAGATAGAGTTCAATTCTACTACATAGGAGGTACATACATGAGTACACATATTGGAGCGAAAAAAGGGGATATTGCTGAAACAATTTTGCTCCCAGGAGACCCTTTGCGTGCAAAATATATTGCTGAAAACTTTTTTGAAAATGTGAAATGTTATAATGAAGTACGAGGTATGCTTGGTTTTACAGGTACATACAAAGGAAAACGTGTTTCTGTTCAAGGAACTGGAATGGGAGTTCCGTCGATTTCAATATACATACATGAGTTGATGAATGAATATGGAGTCCAAAATCTTATTCGTGTCGGTACTTGTGGGGCTATTCAAAAGGATGTAAAGGTTCGTGATGTGATTTTGGCAATGACATCTTCAACAAATTCACAAATGAATCGTATCAACTTTGGATCCGTGGACTACGCGCCAACTGCTTCATTTGATTTATTAAGAAAAGCATATGATGTTGGTGTGGAAAAAGGGTTAAAATTAAAGGTAGGAAACGTATTTACGAGTGATGTTTTTTATAACGAAAATGCTGAATTAGAAAAATGGGCAGAATATGGAATACTCGCTGTAGAGATGGAAACTACTGCGCTCTACACATTAGCAGCAAAATTTGGTCGAAATGCATTATCTGTATTAACAGTGAGTGATCATATTTTAACAGGGGAAGAAACAACTGCTGAAGAACGTCAAACGACATTCAATGATATGATCGAAGTAGCATTAGAAGCAGCATTAAAAGAGTAATATACACATATTTTAGCATCAGCTAAAATGATATGAACGCCTCTGAGGGATAGCCACGATTTTTTAAAGATCGTTCGAATAAAATCGAGGATATATGTCAGGCGCATTTTGATTAGGGGGAAAAGATTTCGCGTTTCGAAATTTTTTCCTCTTTTGTTAGGGTGATTAATATGAAAAATCGTTTTGTAAAAATAGGCGTAACGTTGGCAATTGTAATATTTCTGTTCTTTCTTGGTTCAAAATTCTTGTCACCGTCCGAAAAATTTTCAAAGTCTGACGAAGAAGTTAAAAGCCAACTTATTGTAAATGGCTTTAAAATTGAGGGAATTACGTTTTATGGAAATCAAGTGCTTGCCATGCTTGAAGAAAAAGGTGAAAAAAAGCTTTATATTGGAGACCACCAACAATCTGTAATAGAAAATGTTATGCCATGGGCTGATTTTCAAATCCCAGACATACCAGAAAATAATTATCAAGGTGTTGAAGTGAATCCAGATTCTCATTTGTTGTATTTATACGGTAAAAAGGAAGATGGAAGCAATTTCATCCAAATTATAAATATTGCGACAAAAGAAACTGTCTCTGAATTGGCTTTTGAAGATTCAGCAAACATTAGCAATATTAAGTTTAAAAATGGTTACATGGAAGGTATGCTGTATGCGAAAAACAACCAAGAAATGAAGAAAGCCGAAATCATATTTAATACTACAGAATTTAATTCGCATATGGATTTACTTGTTGTAAACCTTCCTTCAGAGTCAGCAACAGTTGACTGGGTCGATTCAACCCCTGGTCTTGAGCAAATTGTCTATACGATTAAGGATCAAGGCAAAGTGTCTGCTTATGTACATGAATTAGCGACAAATAAAACAACTCAACTTAAAAATATCAGTGGTGATAAGTTTTTATTTGACGGCGAGCAGTTGATTGGCTTCAAATCGGACAAAGATAAACTTTTGATTAAAATGTTTGATTACCCACAAACCGCTCATGAAGAAAAACATCAAACATTTGATATTGTCATTAAAAATGGAATCGTTCTTGATCCAGATAAAGAAACGATTAAAATTGGTTACAATGTAGGTATTAATGGAGACAAAGTAGCTGCCATTACAAAAGCAACTATTCAAGGTGAAACAGAAATCGATGCATTTCAAAAAATCGTAAGTCCTGGATTTATTGATATGCTTTCATTCAATCCAAATCCAATGGCCGCTAAATTTAAAATTGGTGATGGAGTGACAACAAACTTATCAATGCATGGGTGTACCGTTGATTTTCATGGATTTTTTAATCAATATGAAAAATATCCAACATCCGTTAATTATGGGGGCGCCTTGTTCGCAGTGCGTCTTAGATATGAGGCAGGACTTGGCAACCATGGAACGCCGACACAGGAACAAATTGATTATATGGTGAATCGTGCGCGTGAGGAAATTAAGAAGGGTGCGCTCTCTGTAGCGTTTAGCCCTGAATATTATCCTGGTACATCTCCAGAAGAAATAAAGGCTATTATGAAGGTTGCAAAGGAGTATGGGCTTGTAACCCATTTCCATGGCAGACATTCTAGTATAACCGGAGAACATACAAGTATAGATTCTGTGAAAGAAGTTCTTGGGTATGCGAGAGAACTTGAAGCTCCTGTTCATTTTATGCATCTTCATAGTACAGGTGGAACGGGTGCAATGGATGAAGCACTCGCATTAATCGAAGAGGCTCGCGCAGAAGGGTACCAAGTGACATATGATGTGTACCCATATGATTCATGGGCAACTAATATTTCATTTGAACGACTGGCAGGTGACTGGCAAACACGTTTTGGCATTACGTATTCAGATATTCAAGTCGCGGGAACAACAGAGCGTCTAACAGAGGAAACTTTTCCGATACACCGTGCTAGAGGTGGACAAGTTATTGTTTACGCAATGGATGAAAAAGAACTGATTCAAGCCTTACAGGTCGAACATAGCATGATTGGCAGTGATGCCACAATGGATAGTGAGTACAATCACCCTAGAGGGGCAGGTACCTTCTCAAGATTTATTGGTCGCTATATTCGAGACGTAGATGTATTGCCGTTGATGGAAGGGATGAAAAAAATCACGATTCACTCTGCAAGACAGCTTGAGGATATTGCACCTGCAATGGCGACTAGAGGTAGACTAGATATCGGTGCAACCGCAGATATTACGATTTTTGACTACAATGAAATCATTGATACCTCAACTGCTGAAAAGCCAGCTTCCTTATCAAAAGGAATTGAATATGTCATTGTTTCTGGTAAAATCGCAAAAGATGAGAGTGGGGTACTCACACACGTCAAGAATGGACAACCAATTAAAGGTGTTTTTGAAGAATCTTAATCCTTACTAATTTTTACAGTCTTAATCACCTCGAAACCGCAAATACTTTTAAAGAGGTGATGGAAATGAATCATGAAAAGGATTTTGACCGTGATCATGATCGGGAAGATGCCCTTACTGATGTTTCTTTAAAAGAAATACTAGAAACAGCCTATACGGCTGAATCAGAATTAATGCGGCGCTATTTAATTACCTCTGAACGTGTTCATCATGATGAAGAACTGAAAGTGAGACTTGCAAATTTCGCAGAAGGAAATGCAAAACGTACGAAGCAACTTCAAAATGAAATTGAAAAATTACAGTGATCATTGCCACGAAGGTCTTCCTTCGTGGCTTTTTCCATACATGTTATCATCCTTTTTTGTTTATGCTAAGCACAACTTACATCGGAGGTGATATGATGCCTGAACTACCAGAGATGGAAACCTATAAAAACCTCCTCCAGCTAAAAATAGCAGGTTACACAATAAAGTCCGTAGAAGTAAATCGTGAAAAATCAATAAATATCGCGGTTTCCAAGTTTACAAATGAACTAGTCAATAATAAAATTACCCAAATTCATCGGAGGGGAAAGCATCTTATTTTTGACCTATCAAATGGAAAAAAGTTGCTATTACACCTCATGCTTGGTGGTTTGATGTATATAGAAAGTGATGGAAATACCATTTCAAGGACAAAACAAGTTATCCTCAACTTTGGAACTCAAAGCCTTTGTTTTATTGGACTGAGATTAGGGTATTTACACCTACTTTCTTCCGAACAAGTTGAAGAAGAATTATCAGATTTGGGTCCAGAACCACTACAGCCTAGTTTTACCATTCAAGCGTTTGAGAAATTAATTGAAAGCAAAAGAGGTATGCTTAAGACAACACTGATTGATCAACATTTTCTCGCTGGAATCGGAAATTGTTACTCTGATGAGATATGTTTCGCATCAGAACTATTACCAACTCGGACATTCGATACACTTGATGCTACACAAGTTAACAAATTGTATAAATCCATTACTTCTGTTCTCCAAGAAGCCATTCAGGTTGGAGGGTATATAGAGCAACCACTGTTTAGAGAAGATCAATTAACGGGTGGATATAATCAAATATGTAAGGTCTATGACCGAGAAGGTGAATCATGTGTTCGGTGTAATTCGCAAATTGTGAGGGAGGAAATATCTTCAAAGAAAACTTTTTTTTGTCCAAATTGTCAAATTTGAAAATTATACTTGATTATCTTGTCCATTAATGGCTATTCTATAGTAGTAAGAAAAATAGAAAGAGGGATTACTAATTATGGCAGAAAAAACTTTTACAATTACAAGCGACGCTGGATTACACGCTAGACCGGCTACGAAGCTCGTACATAAAGCAAGTCAATTTCAATCAGAAATTACACTTAGTTTCAATGGCAAGTCAGTGAACTTAAAGTCAATTATGGGTGTAATGTCACTAGGTGTACCTAAAGGCTCTACAGTTGTAATTCAAGCTGAAGGTAATGATGCAGATGCAGCAATTGAAGGACTTGAAGGTGTATTAAAAGAAGAAAAACTTGGTGAATAATTCTAATGAAAACAACCATCTATCTGATGGTTGTTTTCATTTATGCAGTTTCTTCTCCTTCTTCCTTTGGTAATACAAGGGCCCCATGGCGAATTAAATATTGAAAATGGGAGAGTGGGAAGACACCTTTTTGCTTTGATTCTAGTTCAATTCGGACAGATGAATTATTTATCTCAACAACTTTTAAGGTCTTTGCTTCGCATAAGTTTGGTATGAATTTCGGTGTTATACCGAATTCCATATTATTCTGTAATTCAATGTTTTCTATTGACAATTTTGTTCACCACCTTCTTCATATTCGTAATATACCCAATACGTAGAAAATCATACCATATCCGTAATTAAATGCTACCTTTAAAACCTTATTCCATTTTTTTAGACAATTAGGCATTCATTACTAGGTTTTTAATAGTTACCATGGGTCTTTCTTGTAACTTTGCCCGTAAAGGTCCGAACTTTCGAACAAAGACTAAGTGCGCCACTTCCTGTGGCAACGTCTTTGTGACCCACATCCTGTGGGCCTCATCTAACAATCATAAAAGGGTAAAAACCACCCTTTTATGATTGAAGTTTCACTTTATAGTTCGCATTATTGGAATTTTATTGATAAAATCGTTAATATTTAAATATGATTATTATATTTATATCTAGAGTTTGGAGGATTCACATTTGAAACCAATTGAGAAAGAAGCTGTCCAAAAATTAATTGATGGTTTTGCGAACCAAAACGTATATATTCATCTTGAAACAACTAATGGTGCTTATGCAGTTCATTCTGGCGCACGCAAAACATCGGCAGGTGCTTTTATACGAAACGCCCTTGTTACATTCACAGAAGGAAAAATTGTCGGAAATGACCCATATCGTGTTGGTCTTAAAATGGATATAGGTTGGATTTATGCAGAAGGGTTAACCGATTGGGAGTTAGATGAAATGGATCGCTTATTACTGGCTGGCCATGATGAAGAAGGAAAACTTGCAGTTGCCCTTCAGATAAGCAAAACTCCATTCAAAATCTAACGTAAAAGTCGATGGCATATTCGAAAGCAAAGGAGAAATAAAATGGAACGACATATTTTAATCGTGCTTCCACATCCTGATGATGAAGCATTTGGGGTTTCAGGTTTAATCAGTTTAAATACACAAAAAGGGGTTCCTGTCACCTATGCTTGTTTAACACTAGGTGAAATGGGTAGAAATCTTGGGAATCCGTTTTTTGCTAACCGCGAAACTTTACCTGAGATTCGTAAAAAAGAGCTTAAAGAAGCGTGTAAAGCATGCGGTATTTCGGATTTACGTATGTTAGGTTATCGTGATAAAACATTAGAATTCCTGGATCCAGAAAAAATTGCAGACACGATTGAAGAAATTATCAAAGAAGTGAACCCATCACTCGTTATTACATTTTATCCAGGACATGGTGTTCACCCTGATCATGATGCGACAGGTGAAGCGACAATTCGTGCCGTTAGACGTATACCAAAAGAAAATAGACCTAAAGTATATTGTAAAGCTATTACACATAACCGCGTCGAAAAAATTGGTGAACACGACGTCGAATTTGATGTCAGCAGTGTATTAGATAAAAAGTTTGCTACTTTAAAAGCACATCGTTCTCAAACAGAGGGATTAATGGGAAATTTACTTCAAAAAATTGAGGACAATGACGATGAAATGATTGAGTGGCTTCGTACAGAAGTGTATTGGACATATAAATTTGATGATTAAGTATAGGAGCTAAAATACTCTAAGAATAAAGGGGCTCTATAAAACATGGAGAAAGAGAAAGATCCAGTTGATTTTGACCAACTTTTAATAGCATATCAATCACTTTGGATGAATCGTAGACTTTGGCAAAAGGACTTAAACAGTGAAGACATTCTACGAGAAACAATTCGGAGAGATTTACTGGATGAATTAACTCATCCTAGACTTCGAAAAACTCCTTTAGAGAAATTTATCTTAGCAAGTAAGCGCATATTTGACTCTACTTTAACAGTAGAAGATAAACTCAACCTTCAGCATCTCTACTTAGAAGAAATAGAACGAATACAGAACGGATGAACGAAATATAGTCAAACATCAGTTACTAATGTGGCGATGTTTACACTTTCTTGATCCTGCATTGCGTTTTTTTCGAGTGATGATGTTGCCGATGCATGTAATTTTGAAATTTATAATTTCCTAAACCTGAAGAAAAGAGCGAACTCTCAGTTCGCTCTTTTCTTATTCTTCTTCGTTTTCATAAATCGAACTTATTTTTTCAGGTGATACGAGGTACAGGCCCATTTCCTCTTCTAATTCCTCGATTGACTTATTCACGACTGACTCATCTTTTGACGTATAATTTTCCAAATCAAGTCACCTCAAAAACTAGTATGTCCAATACATGAATAGTTCTTACTCTTAATGAAAAACTAAGCATATACGTAGTTTAGGAGACGAGACCATGAGATTTGGAAGTCATATCAGTATACGAGATGGCTATTTAGGTGCTGCTCGGCATGCTATTAAAATTGGTGCAAGATCCTTTCAATACTTTCCGAAAAATCCACGAAGTCTTTCTGTGAAGGAGTTTGATCGTCGTGATGCCATGGAGTGTAGCCAATTTTGTAAAGAGCATGGATTACTAACCATCGCCCATACACCGTACCCCACAAATTTAGTAGCGGATGAGAATCACATTGAACTAGTAAAGGACTCGCTTTTAAATGATTTAGACATTGCAAATGAATGTGGATCGATTGGTGTCGTCGTTCATTTTGGTGTGTTAAAAAATGCTACGAATCCACTTGAGGGATATCAACGAATGATAGAAACAATAAATGATGTTCTGTCTAAGTGGGACGGGGAAGCGCTTATCTTGCTAGAAAATAACGCAGGAAAAAGCGGTCCAACTGGAACAACAATAGAAGAGCTTGTTCAGGTGAGACAACTAACAGAGTATCCTGAGAAAATTGGCTTTTGTTTGGATACATGTCATATGTTCGCAAGTGGTGTATGGAATGGAGAGAATTGGCAAGAGGTTGAGTCGAAAGGGATAGAACTTGGATATTTTGACCATGTTAAAGCGGTTCATTTAAACAATTCTGCCTATCCAACAAATTCAATGAAGGACCGCCATGCTACTATTCCACATGGTGAAATTAAGGTGAGTCAAATAAAAGAATTGTTATCAAGCTCAGTGTTTGCAGAAATTCCATTTGTACTTGAAACTCCGCATTCAAATGAGTTTTCACACGAAGATGAGCTTAAATTTTTAAGTGAATTAATATAGATTTCATTATTTGAAATATGGAGTAAGGATTATACTTTAATTAATGTTGCGCTATATCATTTATCGTCATTCATTAGTTAATATAGCGTTAATGACGGTACGTCATTTCCCAAACGATCTCAATTATATCCCAGTTCACAAATAAATAAGGAGCTGTCCCCAAAGGACAGCTCCTACCATCAATCCATATTAAATTTTAATTTGGTTGCTTTTTTCTGAACAATGATGAGTCGACCTGATAACGTGATCGCGCCAGCAGCTAAACCGACAATTAGCCCAATCCAATAGCCGAAAGCACCGAAAGATGTAAAGTTGGCCAATGCATAGCCTACAGGCAAACCAATTACCCAGTAGGAAATAAGAGTCATTACAAAGGTTGTATTTACATCTTTATAGCCGCGAAGTGCACCTTGTATAGGTGCTGCAATCGCGTCTGAAAGTTGGAAGAAAATCGCATAGATTAAAAATTGAGTTGTTAATTCGATAACGGACGTGTTTGTTGAATACATTTTGGCAATCGGCTCTTGAAATACCAAAATAATCGCTGCACACACAAGAGCCATAAATACAGCATTACAAAGACCTATAACACTATAGTGTTTTGCATCGCTAAATCTTTTTGCGCCGACTTCAAAACCTACAACAATCGTTAGAGCCATTGATATACTTAATGGAATCATATATAACAAACTCGAGAAATTAATTGCGACTTGGTGAGCAGCAATTGTGATTGTATTAAATTCACTCATAAGGAGTGTTACTGCAGAGAATATACTCGTTTCAAAAAAGATTGCGAATCCAATAGGCAAGCCAAGCTTTAAGATCTCACTCCAGCTTGATAGAGATATTGAATAGAATTTTCGTAATACACGGTACTCGTTAAACGGTGTTTGTCTTACTACAATCCATACTGAGATAATGACAATTAACCAGTACGTAATCGCTGTTGCATAGCCAGCTCCAGCCCCACCAAGTTCAGGAAAACCGAACCTTCCAAAAATCAATAAATAGTTAAAGATCACATTAATTGGAAGGGAAGTTAGCGTAATAATCATCGTTACGCGAGTATGACCTAGAGCATCAATAAATGACCTCAGTACAGTATAAATAAAGAGCGGCACAATTCCGAAAGAAAGTCCAATGAGATAATCTTTTGCAATTTCACGAACCTCTGAATCTAATTTCATAAGTCCTAAGATGGGATTTAATACAATTGCACCGATCAATGCTACGACAATGGCGATGAATACAGAAATATAGATGCCTTGCATAACTGAGTAAGGAACTTTATCCGTTTGTCTTGCCCCAACATAATGGGCAATTATCGGTGTAATTGCCAATAGAATCCCCGATAAACCTGTATACACCGGTACCCAAAGACTAGAGCCAATCGCTACACCCGCGAGGTCATATGCTCCAGCACGACCTGACATCATTGTATCAACGAAAGTCATCAGATTGAGACCAACCTGTGTAACGAGAATCGGAATGAGAATATGAATAAATAATTTATATTTTTCTTTTAGTGTTGATGTTTGATACATAGAACCATTTCCTTTTACCTTCATTATGATTAATGGATTATATCACAAAAGTGACTTGATTGAAGAAAAATATTTTTCAATTCCTAAGGGAAGACTCGTCCTTTTTTATTTTTTAGTGTAAAGTAGTAAATGGGTATGAAAATAGCAGATGTTATCGAAACTAGGAGTAAAGGGGGAATCCGACTTGATAAAGTTATTTTCAGATAGTGATTTAGATGGCGTAGGATGTGGACTTGTTGCCAAACTTGCATTTGGTGAAGAGGTTGATGTCTCCTATTGCTCTTACCGAAATTTAAATGAGCGTGTAGAAAAATTTATTGAAAAACCCGAACATAATCAATCAAAAGTATATATAACAGACCTTGCTGTCAATGAAAAAAATGAAAAAGCATTAGAGAAACGACATAAAGCAGGTCATCATATACAAATGGTGGATCACCACAAGACAGCGATGCATTTTAATAAATATGACTGGGGATTTGTACAGGCTGAATATGAATCTGGTAAGAAAACCTGTGCAACTTCACTGTACTATGAGTTTCTTCGTGAGAAAAATCTAATCGAAGAACATAAAGGGTTAGAAGAATTTATCGAATTAGTAAGACTCTATGATACATGGGAATGGGAGTCTGAAAATCGAGTGGAAGCAAAACGTCTAAATGATTTATTTTTTATTATTGGAATTGAAGAATTTGAGGAAAAAATGCTTGAGAGGCTTCAAAACAATCGTGAATCCTTCCAATTAACGGAAGGGGAAGAATTCCTCTTAGATACAGAGGACAAGAAGATCGAGCGTTATATCAATTCGAAAAATAGACAAATTGTTCAAATCTTTATTGAGGAATATTGTGTCGGTGTGGTTCATGCTGAGCAATATATTTCTGAGCTTGGAAATGCCCTTGGTAAGCTAAATCCTCATTTAGACTTAATTGCGATTTTAAATGTTGGTACGAAAAAAATTGGATTGCGTACGATACATGATGAAGTAGATGTATCTGAATTTGCTAAACGATATGGTGGCGGAGGACATCCGAAAGCTTCAGGATGCACTTTAGGTGATTCGGCATTTGAACTATTCGTCAAAAATACATTTCCACTATATGCGATACGTCATGATGCGCCTGAAAACCTACTTAATCTTAAAGAGAACGAGAATGGAACTCTCTATGTAAATCGAAAAGGCGAAAAGTCGTTCATCTTCAAAAAAGAAAACAATTGGGTAATCCATCATGAGAAGAAAACATTGGATGCAAAGTTTGCAACGTTTGAAGAGGCTGAACGGTTTGTCAAACGTCAATTTGCAAGTGGATTAGCATTTGACAATGAACTGGTTTCATATATTGGAGAGCATCTCAAAAAGAAAGAAGATGCAATTAAAGCGAACATCGACGGTTCTCTTGTGAGTATAAAGAACCAATTTTAATTGAAACGTGTGTTCGTGTGGTAAAATATGCTATAATAAATATGCAATAGGTTGTCCATAAGGGTGGTCGGCTAAGCTCCCAAGAAAGGGGGTGATGCCTATATGACGATTTATGAGAGCCTTGTAATTATGCTTTCGTTTGCGTCACTTGTTGTTGCGATATTATCTTTTGACAACAATAAAAAATAGACCTCCCTTATTCGGCTAAAAATCGGGTGAGGTCTATTCGTTTAGGCTGATCCTCTTAGTGGGACCATTCTATTGCTAGGCCGTAGATGCTCGCAACATCTGCGGTCTATTTGTATTTTACGAATTGTTATTATTATCATACCATATTTTCTTGAAAAATGTACAAATATATGATTTATAAGGTGGATTCATTGCTCGACTGGATAAACTACGTTAAAATACGTGAGGGTATAAGATATATACGAGAGGATTTGATACTTCATGACTATTCAACTTGAAGATTTAACATTACCGAAAAATATACAAACCGAAATTTCAAATAGAAAAAGCCGCGTTACCAGTGATGAGCTTCTAATTGGAAAAGGTGGGTACACACCATCAGATATTAACATTATTCGTGACGCGATAATAGCTCTAAGCATCGGAAAAAATGTACTTCTAAAGGGCCCAACTGGCTCTGGAAAAACAAAGCTTGCGGAGACAATTTCTCAATTATTTGGGCAGCCAATGTACAGCATTAACTGTTCAGTTGACCTAGATGCGGAAAGCTTGCTTGGTTTTAAAACAATCCAAGAGCATGAAGGAAAAATGAAAATTGATTTTGTTCCTGGGCCTGTGATAAATGCGATGAAAAAAGGCTATTTACTTTATATTGATGAGATCAATATGGCAAAGCCTGAAACATTACCCATCCTAAATGGTGTACTAGATTATCGCAAAATGATTACAAATCCATTTACCGCTGAAGTGGTACGTGCAGAAAACGGCTTTGGTGTCATAGCTGCAATTAATGAAGGATATGTAGGCACTGTGCCATTAAATGAGGCATTGAAAAACCGTTTTGTGGTGATTGATGTTCCTTATATTCAAGGTGAAACACTTAAAGATGTCCTTCAAACCCAAACGGAATTACAAGATGAAAAATTAATCAATCAATTTGTATCCTTATCATCAGATTTAATTACACAGGTTCGTGGTGGGATGCTTTCTGAGGAAGCCGCTTCGATTCGAGCACTAATTGATACATGTGATTTAGCGATGTATATGCCGCCATTACGTGCAATCGAACGTGGAATTATCGAAAAACTTGAAGATGATCGGGAGAAAGCAGCGGTTAAAAATATAGCAGAAACTCTGTTTGAGTGAGGTTATAACCATGAGATTTATACAATTCAATGATAAAAAGGTGGATTCCTTCCTGTTCATGGAATTATCAGACCTTGCGAAAACAATCTCAAAGAATCCCGAACTTGAAGTCGAATTAGGTTATAAGTCATACCTTGATCCGATTCAACCCAAAATCATCATTAGCCATTTTTGGGATAATCGACCTAACAATGACAAACGAAACGGATTATTAAGTGATGTTTTTTTGCGAACAATCGGCAGCATGAAACACACTGATTTTAAAGAAATTGATCGTTATTTAGCATTCTGCAGAAAGTCTGACTTGTCTAGTTTTGCAAAGCAATTGTTTATGCTTTTTGAAGATTTCCGTCTAGAGGAACTTTGTATAAAGGAACGCCCTGGAACACGTAGAGCCTTTAATGAAAGACGACGGATTTATCGCAAATATTATGAGGACCAACTTCATGTAAACATTGTGAAGAGTGTTCCAACAGATGCTCTTTTCAACACACTATTTCTACTTTTGACAGCTGAATCACCACTAGAAGAAATCCCTTCGATTCAAGAAAAAATTGACCTCGTGATTCCATTTCTTCGAAGTCAACTGGCGAAAGTCTTTGATGCGAAATCAACCAAAGAGATCGTGTTTGTATGTAAGGAAATCATCGATGTGTTAGAAGATGTACTCGATGAGGATATGTTGAATACGTATTTTCATTTACCAGAGCTAGATTACGAGCAACTAGAGAACGGCTTGACAATTGATGACTTGAAACGAAAAGATAAACTAAAAAATAATGATGTGCTCGATGACGTGAAAAAAGGAGACGAAGACATCCATGAGGAGAAGTTCGAAACCTGGCATCGAGAAACAAATACACCTACCAAAAGCTTTTTACAATTTGACTTAGAACAAGGCTCCAGAACCAACCTCATGGGCGAAGGAGCGAGAGAAGGCGAAGAAGGTGATCAGGCTTTAGGTATGGTGCAAGGTTCATCACAACAAAGTAAAAACAATGATTATTCCAAAATCGAAGCAATGGAAATGGAACACGTAGAAAAGGAAGGTTCCTCAGAGTCCGAATTTGGAAAGGAAAATCGTTTTGCCTATCCTGTTTTTAAGAAGGCTAGAAAACCAACAGACGATGAAGTTATCGACTACGAGAAAAACAAGGCTATCATTGCTCCTTATCAGAAAAAATTAAAGCAAATGATCCTAAAAACTCTAGAGCATAAAAAGAATCTTCCTAGAGAAGATCTACATTTTGGCCGTTTAAATAAAAAGTTGCTTCGTATGATTACAGATGACAATCCTAGATTATTTTATAAGAAAGAGCAGCCGTCCCATCAAATTGATGCAGTGTTCAGTTTGTTAGTTGATTGCTCAGCATCCATGTACGATAAAATGGACCAGACAAAACTAGGCATCGCCTTGTTTCATGAAGCGCTAAAATCTGTCCAAGTACCTCATGATATAACCGGTTTCTGGGAGGATACAAATGATGCTGATAGTACGAAACAACCAAACTATATGCAAACGGTGATTGATTTTGACTCAAGCTTAAAGCGAAGTTATGGTGCAGAGATTATGCAACTTGAGCCCGAAGAAGACAATCGCGACGGTTTTTCAATTCGTTTGCAAACAAAAAAGCTATTACAACGAACTGAAAAACAAAAATTTCTGCTTGTCTTTTCTGACGGCGAGCCAGCCGCTTTTGATTACGAGCAAAATGGGATTATCGATACACATGAAGCAGTTATTAAAGCACGTAAGCATGGAATTGAAGTCATTAACGTCTTTCTATCAAATGGAGAAATCGATGAAGGTCAACAAACAACAATTCAAAACATTTATGGAAAGTATAGCATCTTGGTTCCAAATATTGACCAATTGCCAGATGTCCTGTTTCCGTTACTTAAAAAGCTGTTGTATAAGAGTATATAACTTATTGGAGCAAAGCCGTATAACGGTTATTGCTCTTTTCTTATTTCCAAAATCTTTTGTGTTAGAATGTTCTTTCATCCCACTTCATATGATGAAGTATCAAGGATTTTAGGGGTGAAGCTAATTGCAAGATTCAAAGTCTTTTACACAACTTCCTGAAGAGCTCATTAGTAAGTATTTTACATTAAGTGAAAAGGCGAAGGAGATTGAAAAGGAAATAAAAGAAATGAAGAAAGTCTTGAACGTGTATTTTGATGAGACAGTAGGAAAACACAAAAAAGGGGAATCAATTGTAGGAAACTACAAGATTCAACGCCAAGTTCGTTCCTCTGAAAGCTACCATGATGAGAAAATGGTTAAAAAACTAGAAGAATTAAATCTTGTCGAATGCATTAGAGTTATTAAACAACCTGATCAACAGAAGGTTGAAGCTGCTATTACCCTGGGTCTCCTTGGACAAGCTGATATTGAAGACTGTATTATCAAAAAAACAACAAATGCGATTACAGTGCGGAAAATATAAAAACAGGAGAGTTAGCTCTCCTCAGGCTGTCGAGAAAGTCTCGACAGCCTTTATTCTTTTGATACACTTTACTAATTCACCGCATTAATATGTTATAATATAGTTAATAAATTAGGGTTGGTGATATTGTGTTAAATACTAGGGAAAATACACAAAATGAAATTGAATTTGTATCAATTGACGAGCTTGTTCCAGATAACCATCTGTTACGAAAAATAGATAAATACATAGATTTTTCTTTTATAATTGAGAGAGTAAAACCTTACTACTCTGAAGATAATGGTCGACCTTCGATCGACCCTCTTGTTCTTTTTAAAATGATGTTTATTGGATATTTTTATGGTATCCGTTCCGAAAGACAACTTGAACAAGAGATAAAACTTAATGTCGCATATCGTTGGTTTTTAGGTCTCAGATTTAAAGATCCTGTACCACATCATTCCACAATAAGCTGGAATCGCCATAAGCGTTTTAAAGATACAGACATCTTCCAAGAAATCTTTGATGAAATTGTTCTTCTTGCAATGAATCACAAAATGGTTGGCGGAAGAGTCTTATTTACGGACTCCACTCATCTCAAAGCTAATGCGAATAAACATAAATTTACAAGGGAAGAAGTTGAAGTAGAAACTCGTGAATATTTAAATGAGTTAAATAAGGCAATTGAAGAAGATCGTGCTGAACATGGAAAAAAGCCTTTAAAGGAAAAGGAGGAGGTGAAAGAAACAAAAGAGATTAGAGTAAGTACCACAGATCCAGAAAGTGGGTTTATGTCGCGAGACAATAAGCAAGAGATGTTCTGTTATTTAGACCATCGGACAACAGATTTGAAGTTTAACATTATAACTGATGCATTCGTAACTCCAGGTAATGTCCATGATTCAATACCATATCTTAGCCGTTTAGATCGTCAAATCTTACGATTTAACTTTAATGTGGAAGCTGTTGCTCTTGACTCTGGATACTTAACTAATCCGATTTGCAAAGGATTATCAGATCGTAAGATCTTTGGAGTTATTGCCCATAGAAGGTATCAACCAACAAAAGGACTCTTTCCAAAATGGAAGTTTAAATATAATAAAGAAAATGACATTTATGTTTGTCCAAATAGCGAGGAACTAACATATCGTTCAACTACAAGAGAAGGTTACCGAGAGTACAAGTCAGATCCCAAGAAATGTTCAACCTGCCCTCTTCTTGAACAATGCACTAGATCCCAGAATAAGCAAAAAGTTGTTACTCGTCATGTTTGGGAAGATCATAAAGATAAGGTGAGGCTAAATCGCCTCTCTCCAGAAGGGAAAATTCTTTATAAGTTTAGAAAAGAAACCGTAGAGCGAAGCTTCGCAGACTCAAAAGAGCTGCATGGGCTTCGCTACTGTAGGTTACGGGGAATTAAAAATGCTAGTGAGCAGGTATTACTTACAGCAGCCTGCCAGAACATGAAAAAGATTGCCAACCACCTAGCCAAGCAAGGCTAGATGGTTGGGAGTGATATTTTCAAGATTTTTGATAAAGAATAATGTCAACTTACAACTACAAAAACCACCGAAAACAAAAAGTGTAGAGAAAAAATACCCCTTTCTCTACACTCTGAGGAGAGTTAGCTCTCCTGTTTTTCATTTCTAGCTTTATGCACCATTTACTAAAACGCCACAAGCCATACTAGGACGTTAAGAATTCTAGCGTTAGGCACAAGACGTGCCTGCCTTTAGCTAGAATTGGGGTGCCTTGCATTATTTAAGTTAATCTACAACAATATAACCAATCATTGGACCGTTATTATTAATATCTGAGTGATTCAGACAAATGATGCGATACATGCCTTCTTCTTTAAAAGTTGTATTCACTGTAATTTCTTCACCTTTTTTCACAGTGCCTTTTATGTCTGTACCTTCGATATAGAAGGAATGTTCCTTACCGTTTACGCCAAAAATCTTGAACGTTACCTCCTTATCCTGTGGTACATAAACAGTGCCAGGATTCCAGAAGTAAGATTCAATTTCTCTGCCGTCATCTGTTTTTGATTTTAATTCTCCTGTTGTGATATGTATGACAACATCATCTTTAGCGGCTAGTGGAGCAATTGTCGGAATGATTTCAGGTTTTAACCAAATCCAGCCTCCAATTAATACCATTGCAGCAACCAAAACAGTAACAATCCAACTTTTTTTAATCACTACAAAATTCATTTATCAACCCTCCTATCCTTTCTCTTTCTATAATGTATGCTTGACCCTATAGGAAACTTGTCTACTATTTTAATTTTTTTAAAATTCAAAAAGGAGATTTGCAAAAAATGTAGAATAAATACATATTATGGAGTAATGTAAGATGATGAAAGGACTTGAACGAAAATGAATCAAGTTGTAGGAGAACTTATTTATTACCTAGAAAGCAATTTATCATACTTTTTAAAATCATGGAAAGAAAGAACCGTGATAGCCGAGAATGATGTTCATAAAGATAAAGTAGTATTAAATGGTCTAACGATGTTTGAATTGATCAAAAACTCATTAATCAATCCAATCAATGAAGAACAGATTAAATTGTTTGCCTATAAACTTGCCGAAGAACGTGTAGAAGCCAATATTAATATTGGTGCATTTGTCTATAATGTCAATCTCGGTAGATCTGAAATCTTAAAATATATCTATCAGGCAAATCTAGACCATAAACAATTAGCTCCTGTTTTTGAGGAAGTAAATCGCATCTTTGACTTATTTTCATATCACGCTGTTTCAAAATACACGGAAATGAAAGAAAAGCAGCTCCAAGAGAAAATTCAATACATAGACCAAAGTCATCAAGAACGCCTAACCATATTAGGCCAGATGGCATCAACATTTGTTCATGAATTTCGAAATCCTCTTACAGCAATCATCGGGTTTGTCAAATTAATCGGTAATGATAATCCTGATATAAAATATTTAGACATCATAAGTCATGAATTAAATCAGTTAAATTACAAAATCTCACAATTCCTTCATGTCTCAAAGAAAGAATTGGTGGAGAATTCCCAGAACGAGATTTCATTAACTGACTTGTTTAACGATATTACTGATTTTATTTATGCTAGTATTTTAGAGGGAGATGTAAAAGTTTTAACGGATATTGACGCTGACTTACGTATTACCGTTAATGAAGACGAGATCAGACAAGTTCTATTAAATATTCTCATAAACTCCATCGACGCACTGAGACAACGTGAAACCGATCGTACCATTATGATTAAAGGTAAAAAAGTTGAACATCAAATTGTTGTGTCCATTTCTAATAACGGACCCGAGATACCAAAGGAATCGGTTGATACGATCTTTGAACCATTTTATACAACAAAAGAATTCGGGACAGGGATCGGACTATTTGTATGTAAAAAAATCATTGAGAAACATGGGGGAACGATCTCCTGCACTTCAGACTCCAGTTTAACTGAATTCCAAATTGCACTTCCTATTGTAGTTAACCAAACTCGGTAAATAAGACCGGGTTTTCTTTATGCCTTCAATTTGGAATCGTGTATAATAGGAAGAGTGAATTGGAGGAATTAAAATGAAATCACTTGTTCTTGCAGAAAAACCTTCTGTTGGAAAAGACATTGCCCGAGTTCTTAATTGTCACAAAAAAGGGAATGGCTTTTTCGAAGGGGATAAATATATCGTGACATGGGCGTTAGGGCATCTTGTCACATTAGCAGACCCCGAAAAATATGGGGAACAATATAAATCGTGGAAATTAGAGCACTTACCGATTATTCCTAATCCATTAAGCCTTGTCGTCATTAAACAAACTGGTAAGCAATACAGTGCGGTAAAAGCGCAAATGCATCGAAAAGATGTACATGAAATTATTATCGCAACAGATGCAGGGCGAGAAGGAGAGCTTGTCGCGAGATGGATCATCGAAAAATCAAATACACGTAAACCGATCAAACGTTTATGGATCTCTTCTGTGACCGATAAAGCAATTAAACAAGGATTTGCGAACCTAAAAAGCGGAAAAGAATATGAAAATCTGTATTCTTCAGCTGTTGCTCGGGCAGAAGCTGACTGGCTCGTTGGCATCAATGCGACTCGAGCACTAACAACTAAGTTTAACGCCCAACTCTCATGCGGACGTGTCCAAACACCGACTTTAGCAATAATTGCAAAACGCGAAGAGGAAATTAGAAACTTTAATCCGATCCCTTATTATGAAATTAAAGCGATGACGGAAACATTGTCTTTGAAATGGCAACATGAAAAAACGAAAGAGCAACGAATTTTCAAGCAAGATGTTTCAGCATCGATTGTCCGATCACTACAGGGACAAGAAGCAAAAATCACGGATGTACAAACATCACAAAAGAAAAGCTATGCACCACAGCTCTATGATTTAACAGAGCTTCAGCGAGATGCGAATAAACGATTTGGTTTCTCGGCGAAAGAGACGTTAAATGTACTTCAAAAACTTTACGAACAACATAAACTTGTAACTTATCCTCGTACGGATTCAAAATATCTATCAACAGATATTATTGATACATTAAAAGATCGAATTGAAGCGTGTATGGTTCAGCCATATGCAAAGCTTGGAGCAAAGATTTTAAAGAGTATTAAAACAAATAAATCGTTTGTTGATAATGCTATGGTTACAGATCATCATGCAATTATTCCGACTGAAGAACGTCCAAACTTTCAATCGTTATCTGCGAAAGAGGAAAAAATCTACGACCTCATTGTAAAACGTTTCTTAGCGGTATTTCTACCACCCTATACGTATGAACAGAAAACAGTTCAAGCACGAATTGGCAACGAGCTTTTCGTTGCAAAAGGAATTACAGTCACCTCTTTAGGTTGGAAAGAGGTCATTACAACAATGGATGAAAATGAGGATGATGGTCAAATTCCAGCTTCCATACGAACAGGAATGAGCCTGAAGGTTTATTCCGTTAAAGAAATCGAAAAAGAAACACAACCACCAAAGCCTTTCAATGAAGCGACGTTACTTTCAGCTATGGAAAATCCAGCTAAATACATGGCAGGAGAAAGCAAGGACCTAATTGAGACAATTGGAAAAACAGGCGGACTTGGTACGGTTGCAACGCGTGCTGATATTATAGAAAAACTATTTAATACATTTTTGATTGAAAAAAGAGGCCAAGACATCCACATCACAAATAAAGGAAAACAACTTTTAGAGCTTGTTCCAGATGATTTAAAATCTCCAGTCCTTTCCGCAGAATGGGAGCAGAAGCTCGAACAAATTGCAAAAGGTCGTCTAAAAAAGAATGCATTTATCTCAGATATAAAGCAGTATACAAAGGAAGTTGTCTCCGACATCAAAACAAGTGATTCAAAATTCAAGCATGATAATATCACAGGTACGAAATGTCCAGACTGTGGGAAATTAATGCTTGAAGTGAATGGCAAAAAAGGAAGAATGCTTGTTTGTCAGGACCGTGAGTGTGGACATCGTAAAAATATTGCGAAACTCACAAATGCAAGGTGTCCAAATTGTCATAAGAAATTAGAATTGCGGGGCGAAGGAGAAGGCCAAATATTCGTTTGTAAATGTGGTCATCGAGAGAAATTAGCCACCTTCAACGAACGCCGTAAAAAGAATCAAGCAGGAAAACTCTCGAAGCGGGAAATTTCCAGCTACATGAAAAAACAACAAAAAGAAGAACCAATCAATACCGCATTAGCCGATGCATTAGCAAAACTAAAGTTAGATAAATAGGGCGTTTTTAAATGGAAAGAAACCTGAGTTCGAATATGACTCAGGTTTTTTCATTCGTATCCCACACTTCAAGGGCAGGCAAACCACTCGCAATAAGAACATAAGAAAAGAAGTAGGGGAGAACAATTTAGCATTATGGAAATATTATTTTTTCTTACCTTGGTTTGTACTGTAATAAAATTTACCTGTGATTGAACCAGCTTCATTTTCAACGATATCCGTTATATGGATTCCAGAATTTGCTGGAGTCGAACTATATCCATTTCAGAAGTAGTATGAGCCTGAATGGACTTTGCCTGAAACAGGTGTGATTTTATCTCCAGTTTTAAAGAAATCAACTGGATCTCCACGGTTCACATATTTTTCAAGATCGTATTTACCATCAGCTTGTCATACAGATAATCTGTAATGTGTAACGAACGTTCCATCACTAGCTGTTTGAGATTATATTGAAATCTCTTATTCATCCAGTTTGCTACATTGTTTGGACGAAAACCAGCCGTTTGGTATAAATTTATAAATTTATACAACACATATAAAACGATATTACGCTATAGAATACTAGTTGGAAAGACATGGGATATTAAGCATAAGTCAGAAATATACTGACATTAATATGCTTTATATACCTATGATGAAAGTAGGTACAAGTAAATGAATAGTCGAAGTATATATTTAGAAGATATTTCATTTACAAATACATAAATGGTCGTCATGTAAAGAATGTGTTAGTTTAAAGGTAGAATGAATTGAATATGATTATGTTTCACACAAAAGGAATGAACAAAAGTTGAGGTATCAAAAAGATGAATGTAGGATTAATAAATAATCCCCAAAAAAAATATCAAGATGAACAAAAGCAAGCTGAACAGTATCTTCAGTCGCTTTTAAAAGACGTGAAGGAGAAGCAGTATATTGAAACATTAACAAGTGATATACACTCTTGGAAACAAGACCATATTCATCGTTCGATCTTTTCGTTTAAAGGCAAAAAGAAAAACTTTGAAAAAGGAAGTTATGATCGTTATATTCGTTGGCTACATTACAACGGCAAACTAGAGAGCTACTTAGATCGCAGTATTTCCTATATTTTTATGAGAGATATGGGAAAAGATCTTACATCCAAGAAGACGATAGAGAGAATTCAGAGCGTGGTAACCAATTTAAAGGAGCGTCTACTAGAAAGAACAGCAAAAGAGAAAAAACAAGATCATATGGATCTGTTTACCATGGCAGGATTGTATAGATGGGGACAAAAAGAGGGAATTGAGTCAACGATTATTTGGTTAATTGATAAATTAAAAGTTGTTGCTAGAAATCTACCAGAGGGAATGGATGCGACGCATGCCCAGAGAAAACTGCTTAAGATCATTGCAGGAGTCGTAATGAATGAAATAGAAGAATTAGGAGAGAATCTCTCACCAAATAAGCGTGCCAAAAGACTTGATGTGGCTTTACGACTAGGCTATGCCTATGGCCTCACTTATCCATTTATTGATGATTTATTAGATGCCAACATTCTGTCAAACAAAGAAAAGCAGCAGTACTCGGACCTGATTCGGTCTACACTTCTAACAGGTACTGTCCCTGCTTTAGGTAATTGGATGGATGAAAATAAAGTGTTGCTAGAATTTATACACGCAGAATTATCAGAAGCCTTCCAATATATTAAAAGTAATCAGCCTAAAGAAGCACTAGATTCCTTTTTTGAACAGTCCTATGTCTTTTTTAAATCCCAAGAAGTCGACCGTGAAAAAGACTTGTCAAATTCAACTTACACGAATGAAGATTTATTTGTACCGATCATCATTAAATCTGCTTCATCTAGATTGATAGTTCGTTCGCTTATTCGTGCCTCTGAGGACGAAGAGATTAACACCCGAATTTTTTATTATGGTATCTATAACCAACTCGCAGATGATTTTGCAGATATGTTTTCCGATTTAGAAGATGGTGCAGTAACACCCTATACGTATTATTTAACCCATCATCAGCAGCGGAGTGATTTAGTAAATCCATTTGAGCTATATTGGTCTGTCATTTCTTTCTTAATTCATAACGTATACAATCAAGATCCGAAAGTCCGTGAGATTATTTTAAATCGTGCCATTAATGGATTGAAGAGATATAAACAACGGGTAGGAAATAAAGTGTATGAAGAAGTAATGGCCACTTTTTCTACTGGAAATGAAGCCTTTGACAAGTTAATTCAAAAAATGGTTCGTCGTGCAGATGATGTTGATTTTTTTGACAAACTCTTGAGAGATCAGATGGTAACAAGTTTAAGAAATGAACGAGAAGACCATGAACAGTTTATCGAAATGGTAGAAAAAGTTCGTGAAAAGTTAAATAGCCATTTTCAGATTCAGAATATAGACAATGACACTACTCCAATAACCGAAGCCGCAAATTACAGTCTTGAAGGAGATGGAAAAAGATTAAGACCGATATTGACCTGGATGATGGGCGTAAAAGAATACGGGTTAGATGAAATGACCATTTTGCCACTTTTAAAATCAATTGAATACATGCATACAGCATCGTTAATTTATGATGACCTGCCATCCCAGGATAATGCGTCTTTTCGGCGTGGAAAATCCACCGTCCACCAAGCATATAATACAGCTATTGCAGAGTTAACAGGGCTTTTTCTGACACAAAACGCGACATTTGAACAGGCATCCCTTACTCATTTTGATCCGAAAACAGTTCTTAAATTGATTCAGTATTCATCTGGGAGTACGATGGATATGTGTAAAGGTCAGGCGATGGATTTAGAATCGAAAGGAAAACATCTATCACTAGATGAACTTAATATGATGTGCTTTTTAAAAACAGGAAAAGGATTTGAAGCAGCACTTATCATGCCTTCCATACTTGCTCAAGCAGACGAATTCAAAATTAATGCGTTAAAAAAGTTTGCCTATCATGCTGGTATTGCTTTTCAAATAAAGGATGATTTACTAGATGTGGAAAGCACATCTTCAATTCTTGGAAAAACAGCTGGCAATGATCTAAAAAATAATCAGTCAACCTTTGTAACAGTATTGGGAGTAGATGGTGCAAGAAAAGCACTGTGGGAGCACTATTGTTTGGCGATGGAAACATTACAAGATCTTCCACTAAGAACGACATTTTTAAAACATATATTAAATTATTTTGTGCAAAGAGACCACTAAAAAATGGCCCGCCATCATCGTATGGTGGGTCATTTTTTTATCTAGGTAAATGCCCATTTTAGTTGTACAAGTTGAAAGGCATAAGCCTATAGAATAGGATGCTAGTAGCCTATGAATAAGGAGTGATAAAAAGATGTATTATTATGACCCGTATGGGTATATGGGGGCAACACAACCATACCACACAGAGTTTGAATCTCCTCATGATTACGAAAGACAACTCGGTTCCCTTTTTCCAATTTTCGGAGGAGGGTCAATGGGGCCATCATTTGGACCCTCAAGTCAAGGACCAGGCGGATTCCCACCATTTGGTGGACAGGGGGGAGGACCACCAACAGCACCACCTCCATCATTTGTTCCAACCCAAAACCAACAAGCACAAGCATTTGCAATCGATCCAGGAAGTATACGAGGATGCCTATTTAGATATACCTACGTATGGTTAAGAGGTCCAGGACAATTCTGGTTCTACCCTACATTTGTTGGTAGAAGGTCAGTCTCGGGCTATAGATGGAATGGCTTTAGATGGGTCTATTTCGGAATAAGCTTACGACAAATCCAATCATTTACGTGTTTTTAACAAATAGCAGGTAAGTCAAAACGATACACAACAGATATTCATATCGCCACACAAAGCTTACCTTTAATGGTGAGCTTTTTAGCTGAGATTTGTGAGTAAGTCTAAAGGGATTTTTTGTTTTTTATAGAATGTATGCCTTATAAAGGGAATCGACGTAGTAGTGGTCGATTGACCGATTATTTAAGCGTAAAAATTCGCAAGACACCACTGATTTAAAATGGAAGTATGAAATAGAAAAAGGTAAAACAAACACCGATTAAAAATACAATGGGTAGGGTATTCATACACGTTTCAGACTTAAAAAAAATCAGCTGAATGGTATAGCCATATCTTAGGGGTTAAATTTGATATAAATAAGGTGCAATCTCCCGTTTGTAATATTCCAGTTACTCAAAACGACGAGTTTAACATTAGATGACCACGCATTTGATCCTACTTTTACTCACAGACCATTACCGAACCCGATCTTTAATTTTATCGTTGAAGACATTGATGCAGCCTATCATTTTATAAATGCTAACAATATTGAAATTGTAAGAGAATTAGAAAGGGTAGGAGATCATTTTGCTTGGTTCAATTTTAAAGACCTAGACGGAAATGTAATCATGGCTTGTACAGGCTGATATGAAAACTTTTTACCATATGGTTATTTTGTAAATCATTCATGGTAAAATGAAAATCCTAAAAAACTCTCTATGATACGAGTAAGAATGCGAGTAATTACATCGGAAATCAACAGCCCATCTTATATAATTAAAAAGGCTGCCCACAAAAGTCACATTTCCTTGACCTTTTGGACAGCCTGATTTCCTTTTATTCGTAAAGACTTTCCAATTGAGTAATTAACTCGCCTACATACGCAACTGCTTTTCGAATTGCATCTGGATTAGACATATCAACGCCAGCATGCTTAAGTAGTTCTAGGGGTTTCATCGTGCCACCAGCCTTTAATACTTCTATCCAACGTTCTACGACAGGCTGACCTTCTTCTTTGATTAACTGAGCAACAGCAGTTGAGGCTGTTAAGCCTGCTGAATATGTGTAGGGATAGAGTCCCATATAGTAATGTGGCTGACGCATCCAAGTTAAACTTGCAGCATCATCAATTTCGACTGTATCTCCCCAGAAGGATTTTAATACGTCACCTTTAATGGCACTTAATCCTGGTGCGGTTATTGGATTACCGTCTTCCGCAAGCGCATAGACACGGCGTTGATATTCACCTTCGAGAAGGTGAGTGACAAAGTTATGATAATACGTTCCTAACAATTGTAAGATTACCCAACGTTTCATTTTCTTATCATCCGTTTTCGACAATAGGTGCTCTGCTAGCAGCAATTCGTTTATGGTCGAAGGTGCTTCAATAAAGTAAGTGGATGGTCTTGTATTGCCAACTCGTTGATGTCCATTTGCATAATAAAAATGACCCGCATGACCAAGTTCATGAGCTAAAATAAAGGCACCACGCATTGTGTCAGTCCAAGTAATAAGAATGTATGGATGTGCTCCATATGGACTAGAACAGAAAGCACCTGTCGATTTTCCGATATTTGCTGGGAGGTCGACCCAACGCTCTGTAAGTGCCTTTTCCATGATTGCACTATATTCAGGTCCCATCACCTGTAAAGCTTCTAGAATTGTTTTTGAAGCCTCTTCATACGTTGTTTTTGGGTTGAAATCTGGGTCAAGTGGTGCTTTTAAATCACTAAAATGCATTTTCTCCAAACCGAGTACACGTTGTTTAAGCTTAGCAAATCTACGCATATGTGGCGCTAGCTCAGTTTGAATAATATCTAACTGATTATGATACATCTCTAATGTAACCTGTTGAGGTTGTAAAAGCATATGTGTAACAGACTCATAGCTTCTCAATTTGGATAATGCTACCTGTTTCTTTACTTCCGTTCCGTAGGCAGCAGCAAACGTATTTTTATATTTTTTTAATGTATCAGAGAAAGCCTCAAATGCATTTCTCCTTACCGTTGGATTTTCCGAAAGCTCATAGCGATCCTCAAATAATGCGAAAGAAAGTGGGAGCTCCTTTCCTTCTTCATCTTTAAAGGAAGGAAAGGTCATGTCAGATGCTTTGCTTCGTTGATAAATCATATACGGTGCATCGTGAACTTCACCAAGTGCTGCCAGTGTTTCTTCTGTTTCAGGTGAGAGGGTATGTGGCTTTTTGTCCATTATGACATTTAAATTATTCTTAAATTCTTCTAACTCTTTTTCTTCTTTTATGTATTGTTCAATTGTACCATCTGGTAATGCTAGGATTTCAGACTCAATAAATGATAGAGCCGCACTGATTGATGAGAAAATAGATGAAACCTTTGCTGCATTCCCTTGATTTTCAGAATTTGTAGCATCTTCATTAAACCGTAAGTTTGCATATGTACCTACTAAAATCATACGTTTTTGAAGTTCTTCTCTTGCTAATAAACAATCTAAAAATACCTTTGCTCCATTTCCTAATTGACCTTTGTACTTTGTAACAGTTGATACATCAACCTCAAGTGCAGCTAATTCCTGTTCCCATGCTTCAACCGATAGAAATAAATCCTCTAGTTTCCATGTTTGTTCAACTGGCACTTCAGCACGTGTTAGTAGTTTTTCCTTCACCATTGTCATGATCTTACCTCCTAGTAACTATTTCGGTACTCTAACAATTTTTATTATAAACGAAAAGACTGATCCATTGATAGTATTTTCAGAAAGTTATTGCAAATGCCTCAGATAACCGAGACACTTCTATTTACTGTGATGACAAGTTCATATCGATTCAAACATCTCACCGAAACCAGCCTTTTCGCTTGAACCATATAAACATGCCAATGCCAATGACAATCATAATCGCTTGAATTACAAAATAACCATATTTATATGTGAGTTCTGGCATATACGTAAAGTTCATGCCATAAATACCTGCAATAAAAGTGAGTGGCATGAAAATCGTTGTAATGACGGTTAAAATTCGCATCACTTTATTCGTTTGGTGGGAGTTAAGTGACAAATAACTATCGCGTATATCTGCTGTTAATTCACGGTTTGCATCAATTTTTTCTGTTAGACGTAACAAATGATCATGGATATCATGAAAATATTCAATTCGGTGCTGCAGAAATTCCAATCGGTGCGAATTAATGATTCGATAGACCAAATCCCTCATCGGTGTCACAGTATGGCGGAGCGTGAGTAAATGATGACGCGTTTCAAAAAGCTCATCTAAAAGTTCTTCCATTGATTTTTCATTTGAATTTTCTTCTATTTCTTTTAATGTATCTTCAAGATGATAGATAATTGGAAAATAATTATCAACTAACTTATCAATGATATGATATAAAACAAGGGAGGGATCCCAATTTTGTATCATGTCGGAAGCTTTTAGCCTATTCCACACTTCATTTACTTCACTTGATTCTTTTAAATGAAAAGTCACAATATAATTCTCACCTAAAAACATATTAATTTCTTCCTTTTCCATCGTATTACCAGAGAGACTATGTGAAACGAAAAAGGTATTTGAATCATAAAAATCTAATTTTGGCCGTTGCAATACATGAATACAGTCTTCAATTGCCAAGGGATGAAACTGAAGTGTACGTGATAGTTCCTCCATCTCTGTTTCTGAAGGACAATTAAAATCAATCCAATACCATTTCCAATCATTCTTTCTCACTTCTGAAATAGGAACATTTGTCAATCGTTCATGGTTATCTGTAATAGCAGTAATGCGAATCATATAATTACCTCATTTATTTTTTAGGAGACACAATTTTTTTGAAAAAACATATTTATTTTCATTTCCATTATTTGTAGTATAATGGAGGAACTCAAAGCGTATAGGGGAGAAAGAGATGAAATCTAAACCGTTTGTTTTAGTAAGTATTGTGCTGGCGATGCTTATTAGTGCTATGGACACAACCATCCTCCAGACTACAGCCCCAACCATTTCAGAAACACTTGGAGGTTATAAGTTCTATGGATGGATGTTTGCCATCTATATTTTATTTTCCACTGTTTCCTTACCAATATTCGGGAAACTTGCCGATATTTATGGAAGAAAAAAGATATTTAGTATTTCGATGATTCTTTTTACCATTGGTTCATTGCTCTGTGGTTTGGCAAATTCCATGATTGAATTAATTATCTATCGTGGAATTCAAGGATTAGGTGCTGGAGGGGTTTCACCCTTGACAATGATCATTGCTGGAGACCTTTATTCGATCGAAAAGCGTGGAA
The DNA here is from genome assembly GCF_964021195.1 of Bacillus nitroreducens. Taxonomy (NCBI): domain Bacteria; kingdom Bacillati; phylum Bacillota; class Bacilli; order Caryophanales; family Bacillaceae; genus Bacillus; species Bacillus nitroreducens. Next base: position 3,296,648 of record NZ_CAXHYI020000003.1, read on the forward strand.
AAATACAAGGTTTTTTTTCAGCCATGTGGGGTGTATCAGCTGTAATCGCACCTCTAATCGGTGGATTTTTCGTAGAATCTATGTCGTGGCGTTGGATTTTCTTTATTAATATTCCAATCGGAATCATCGTCCTGTTATGTTTAATTCCATATAAAGAAAACATTACGAAGGATACAAATCCACTAAATTATCTTAGCGCTATACTATTTACTGGAAGCATGCTTTCATTTTTAATGAATACTATAACAACTAAAAATCTTTTAATCTATAATTTACTTGGGATTATATTCCTAGTTCTCTTTCTTTTATGTGAGAAGAAATCGGATAAACGCTTTATCCCAATTGAAATCTTAAGCAATAAAAACATCTCATGGTTAAACATAAATGGTTTGTTGATATTCTTAAGTATTTTTGCGTTTTCTAATTATATTCCACTCTTTATGCAAGAGGTTCAAGGGGTTTCAATTATAATAAGTGGACTTGTACTGTTCGGAATGAGTGCTGCTTGGATGTTGGCATCTGTTCCATCAGGGAAGCTTATTTTAAAATATGGATATCGCAAAACGATATTTTTAGGAAACGGACTTCTCGTCCTTTCTGCGGTTCTAGCTTTATTCTTGAATAAAGAATCTAGCTTCTGGTATATTTTTGGAATTCTAACGATTCAAGGGTTTGCCTTTGGTATCGTTGTGACAATTGGAACAATCGGCTCGCAGGAAATGGCAGAAGCACATCAAAAGGGTATGTCAACAAGTCTTCATTTTTTTGCTAGAAATATTGGCACGACGTTTGGAGCAAGTATTATGGGAATGCTGATTACTAATCAAATTAATGTGGAAAAAGGGATGCATCATTTGACCTTGTATATGATCATAGCTGTTACACTTGCAACAGTTATTAGCTTTTTTGCCAGCCAAAAATTATATTCTCATAGTCTACAAAACTCATAAAACCAGGGGGCATAAGCCTTTTGGTTTTTTTTCTATAATATCAGAGAATTTTATTGTATGATTAAAATAATTCAGTAAAATAGATAGAATTGTTTTGTACATACTTTTGGAGGCCTCATATGATTAGGATATTAGCGTATTTAAGACCATATCGACTCGTTATTACAGTCGCGTTGTTATTAACATTTGTAGAACTCGCAGTTGAACTATTGCAACCGCTTTTAATGGCAAAAATTATCGATGATGGTATTTTACAAAAAGATCTGTCAGTTGTCTTGAAGTGGGGAGGAATCATGGTTGGTATTTCAATCCTAGCTTTTATTTCTGGAATAGCAAATTCCTTCTTTGCTTCACATACAAGTCAAAGCTTTGCGTATGACATACGAAAAGACTTGTTTACAAAAATCCAATCATTCTCCTTTTCAAATCTTCAAAAATTTGATACAGCAACATTGATTACCAGAATGACGAATGACGTCACTCAACTGCAAAATACAGTATTTATGAGTTTACGCATTGCAATACGAGCACCCATGTTGATTATTTTTGGAATGATTATGGCCTTCCTCGTAAATGCAAAGCTTGCGATGATGCTGATTGTAACGATTCCATTTCTTATTCTTTTTCTTGTCTTTATCATGACAAAAGCGAGAAGGCTTTTCCAATCTGTTCAACAGAAATTAGATTCAGTCAATGGTGTGATGAGGGAAAATCTATCTGGAATGCGTCTTATCAAAGCGTTTGTCAGTTGGAGACATGAAACTCAACGATTTTTTCAAGCAAATGAAGATTTAAAAGATCAGACGATCAAATCGCTTCGCCTAATTGAACTAACTATGCCAGTGCTATTATTACTGATGAATGGAAGTATTATTGCGATTCTGTGGTTCGGTAGTCTGGATGTAAGTTCTGGAAATGTACAAGTTGGGGAAGTTGTTGCAATCATTAACTATACGACACGTATAACTGGGGCACTTGGTGTTTTTTCATGGATTATTATGCATTTTTCTAGAGCAAAAGCTTCAACTGACCGTGTTATTGAAGTATTCGATACAGAAATTGATTTGGTAGAAGCAAACACAGAGTTGAAAAATTTTCCGAAAACAGCAGGAAAAATTACTTTTTCTCATGTTGATTTCGCGTATCCAGGTACAAATACAAAGGTATTACAGGATATTACGTTTTCAGTTCAACCAGGTGAAACCGTAGCTATTCTTGGAGCAACAGGTTCTGGAAAGACATCATTGTTTCAACTCATTCCACGATTATATGACGTTGTTCAAGGAAATGTTCTAATTGATGATGTTGATGTCAAAGATCGCAAGCTAAAAGAATTACGCAAGCAAATTGGTTATGTTCCACAGGAAGCTTTGTTGTTTACGGGGACGATTAAGGACAATATTCTTTGGGGCAAGCAGGATGCGTCATTGGAGGAAATTATGATTGCTGCCAAACGTGCCCAAATACATGAAACCATCGAAAAGTTTCCATTGCAATATGAAACCGTTATAGGTCAAAAAGGGGTAAACCTCTCAGGTGGACAAAAACAGAGGATATCCATTGCTAGAGCACTTGTACGGGAGCCGAAAATTTTATTATTAGACGATAGTACGAGTGCATTGGATTTACAAACAGAAGCAAAACTATTGGAAGAACTAAAAAACTATTCATGTACAACCTTGATTATTACATCTAAGATCTACACAGCTATGGCAACCGATACCATTTTACTTTTAGAAGATGGGAAAATTATTGCTTCGGGAAGTCATGATGAATTGATAGAATCCTCACCATTTTATCAAAAGGTGTATGAAACACAATTTGGAGAGGAGGGACCACAGCATGTCAATGAGAACGAATCGATCTAAGCAAAATCACGGAAAAAAGCCGCAGCAAGCAAAAGACAAAATTGGTACTCTAAAGAGAATTTGGTCCTATTTAGTTGTCAATTATAAACTACTGATAGCTGTACTAGCGATGGTTTTGGCGAGTTCGGGACTTGGACTCCTGGGTCCATTTTTACTTGGTAAGGGGATTGATGAATACATCGTGTCACAAGATCATCAAGGCATCATCCTTCTATTACTTGGATTAGGGGAAGTCTATATTCTTCATTCCTTATCCCTTTGGTATCAAAACTATTGGATGGTAGGCATTGCACAAAATACGGTGTTTTCAATGAGGACAGAGCTTTTTGAACAATTGCATCGGTTACCCATTCACTTTTTTGATAAACGACAATATGGCGAGTTGATGAGTCGTATTACAAACGATATTGAAAATGTTAGTTCAACTCTTAATACATCAGTTATTCAGATATTTTCAAGTATCCTAACTCTTGTTGGAACAGTAGCGATTATGCTCTGGTTAAGCCCATTGTTAACACTAATTACAATGATTATTATTCCGATTATGTTTTTCGGAATTAGGTGGATCACAAAGCGTACTGGAAAGCTATTTAAGGAACAGCAGAGGCATTTAGGAGATTTGAATGGATATATCGAAGAAACCATTTCAGGTCAAAGAATTGTGAAGACTTTTTCACAGGAAGAAACCGTCATAAATGCTTTCTTAGAAAAAAGTGAAAAACTCAAGAAAGCAGGTTATTATGCTCAGGCCTATTCTGGATTTATACCTAAACTGATGAACGTGTTAAATAATTTGAGCTTTGCGATTATTGCTGGTATTGGTGGTGTTTTAGCATTAAATGGTCATATCACGATTGGAACAATTGTTATTTTTGCTGAATACTCGAGACAATTTACACGGCCACTTAATGATCTTGCAAATCAATTCAATACACTACTTTCTGCAATAGCTGGAGCAGAGCGAGTTTTTGATATTTTAGATGAAGAAGTTGAAACTAAGGATGAGAAAAAAGCAAAAAACATGATTCGTATTCAAGGAGACGTTCGATTTAACAAGGTTTCTTTTGCATATGAAAAAGATGGGAATACGATTAATGATGTGACGTTTGAGGTAAAAGCTGGACAATCGGTTGCGTTTGTCGGACCAACTGGTGCAGGTAAGACAACGATAATAAATTTATTATCTAGGTTCTATGAACCAGATTCGGGTTCGATTACAATCGATGGAATCAGTACATCTTTGATGACAAGAGAAAGCTTACGTCATCATATGGGATTTGTCCTACAGGATGTGTATTTATTCCAAGCGTCGATTTTGGATAATATTCGCTATGGAAGATTAGACGCGACTGACGAAGAAGTAATCGAAGCTGCAAAATTGGCAAATGCTCATTCGTTTATTAAGAAGCTCCCAAACCAATATAAGACTATTTTAAAACAGGATGGTAGTGGTATTAGCCAAGGACAGAAACAACTCCTTTCAATTGCAAGAGCGATCCTTGCTAATCCATCTATATTAATCTTAGACGAAGCGACTAGTAGCATCGATACTGTCACAGAAATGAAAATTCAAGAAGCACTGCAACGTTTGATGAAAGGGAAAACAAGCTTCATTATTGCCCATCGATTGAACACGATTGAAAAAGCGGATCAAATTATCGTATTAAAAGATGGTAAGATAGTGGAAAAAGGGAATCATGCTTCATTATTGCAACAAAAAGGCTATTATCACAATCTGTATCATAGTCAATTAGAAAATCAGGTCATATAACCTGTCTAAGACCAGTAATTACCTTTTATATTCTAAGGGCACTCATCAAATGATAAGGCTTAATAAGAATATAAAGGGTGATGTCGAGGAATGAAACACGCAAAAGCTTTAGGGATTAAATTTATCATGATTTCAATTGTACTTCTTTCCCTTTTTGGAATCTTTAGAGGGGCTTCCTTTGGAGAGATTCTCCTAATGAGTATACTCGTAACGGGTCTTGCATACGTTGTAGGAGATTTATTTACATTACCAAGAATGGGGAATGTGGTTGCTACTTTTGCAGATTTTGGTCTTAGTTTTTTTGCCATATGGCTCTTGAGTTATACGTTTATGGATAATACATCTGGACTTATCACTGCTTCAATAGCAGCTGCTGGATTCATCTCGTTAGGTGAAGCATTATTTCATGCTTATATGCAAAACAAGGTACTTGACGAACACGAAGAAACAACAAGACCTATCTATAGGCCTAACTTTCAAACCGAGTTTGCAGAAGAATATGAGGAAGAGACAGAGGATTTGAAAAAGAAATAACCTACATTAAAGTCTAAATTAAAACAGAGTTAGTGTCAGAGTGTAGACAAAGTCGAACGTGACTTTGTCTACACTCATTTTTATAGGAAACACTAGCAGGATTCACTTTACCAGACTGTCTTGAAAACGCTTGTCAGACAAGGCGACCAGCCGATCAAAGACGTGAATAGGAAAGTTGTCTTCATGAGCCGACGATTGAGGCAAGAAACGAAGTATGCGAGCGTCTGTAACAGTCTGAGACTAAATCAAAACAGATTTAGTCTTTTTTGATTTACACAAGGGATTCATGGCATGGATGTTGAATTATTTAGAAGAGAAAGTACTTATTTAAAGAGAGGCATATATTGTGAACATAATAGAAACAGATCCTGAAATGATAAAAAGAATACGAGAAAAGGACTTAGGAGCGATATTACATTGGTTTGAACAAAGAAAAAACAGCCTATATAAATTGGCCTATGTCTATATAAAAAATAATAGCACCATACAAGACGTTTTTTACAACATAATCATGACTGTACATAGTGAAGCGAAGAAACAGAAACGGAATCCCAACATTGAAAGTTGGATGTTCTCGCTTTTTTTTCAAGAATGCAAACAACAGCGACACCATGCATACAGCCAAACTAGATTCGACCAACTCGATGAGATATACAAAGATGCTGTTGTTTTAACATATGTAGCTGGGCAATCAGTTGAAAAGGTAGCTGACATTCTTGAAATCCCAAATAAAACAGTTTTACAGCACATACATAAAGGGATTCAACGATTAAGTGGGGAAGAGGACACTCATTATCAGGATAAATTTCTATCTTATCTTAATCGTACAATTGCACGTACTGATAAAATTGAACTAGAAATTCACCTACACACCTGTCAAAGATGTCAAAGTAGCCTAGCTGCTTTTCAAGACACAATAAATATTCTTTATGATGAAGCTCAATCGATTAACATTCCTACTGATTTTCTGAACGTTGTGGTTAATCGAATCAATAAAGTAGAGGAAATAAAAAGAAAGAAAAGCAAAAAACAGAAACGAATCGGCATTGCATTCACATCTATGATTGCTGTATTTATGATAATTGGGTTTGTGACAAACGGATTTGCTTATGCATACTACTCATGGTTAGGTTGGCAGGGCAAGGAGGATGAAGAACTACTTAATTATTTAAAACGTGGTTTGGGTGAGCCTCTAAATCTTGTTCAAGAGAACAATGGGATAAGAGTAACAATAAAAAGTGCAATTGCAGATGAATTTCAAACTTTAATCTATTATGAGGTTGAAAATCTTAACAACGACGATCAATATGCGATTAATGTGTGGGATGGTGTGATTATACCTGATGAAGTCACAACTCTAAATCAGACGACATATCCTATCAATCAGCTACCAATACAACCCTTAAAAAGTGAAGGTAATATTTTCAAGGGTACCATAAGTTTATTACCTATTTTAGATGAAACCAAAACAATAAAACTCAATATATCAAAGCTACAAAAAATGGATGAGGATTTCGAAAATGCACTTTGGATGTACTACTATGGAACAGAAGGATATATTCATGGTAAATGGGATTTTGAAATTCCGATTGAAAAAAAATCATCGATCGTTCATGAAGTTGACAAAGTTATTACGGTTGACGGAATCCCTATTCAATTCGATTCGTTTATCATCGCTCCAACTGTAACAGTCCTTCACTTTAGACCTGAAGTAACCTCAGATGAAATAAGCCTAAATGAGGTTTATTTTAAAGGAATTAAAACAGAGGAGAAGATAACCAAACCACTGTTATTTGGGTATAGCTTTCCCATTCATAGTCTAGAGGGGGGATATAACGGTTATCATGCAGTTTTCAACACAATGTATTTTGAGAAGCCAAAAGAAGTGGATGTTCTCTTAAATTCGTTGTCATATTTTACGAGCGATAACTACAAAGTAGATATTGATATAAACAAACCATTCCCACAAACATTTGACTACATGGGAAGTAAAATTTCAATCGAAAAAGTAATACTAGGTCAGCCTACGAAAATTGAGATGAAAATGGAATTGAATGAAGGGCGAAAATTTGAATCACTAAGTTTGGAGTTCCTTGATCAACATGAACTTACGCCTACCTCGATGGGAGTGATGGAGATAGATGGAACATTTATGGATCGCAATGGAAAAAAATTAGATCTAGATGAACATACTTATTACTCTTTAATGCAAGAACAGAATATTCCACGTCAATACCAAACGAAGATGATTATTGAGGTACTTAATGATAACTTACTTGAGGAGTTTATTCCTAGCAAGTTACAAATTCAAGGAAATCAGCGAACGACATATTTGGATGAAGTCATCAAATTTCAACTCAATTAAAAAAGCTCAGAGGGCACTGAAAAAGTCCCTTTCTAAAATTGGTGTTGATTTCCGCTGCAGCCACTCGCTTTCCGCGTGCGGTCTGGGAGCCTCCTCGTCGCTGTGCTCCTGCTGGGTCTCCCCTGGCCACGCTTTTCCCGCAGGAGTCTCGTGCCTTCCGCTCCAATAAACATTAGTTAAAAAGGTATTATTTTCTCTGAATTTGAGAAAATAATACCTTTTTTCATTGTATAATGGTTGTATCAATTCTATGTGGGTGGGTTCTATGATTCAAAAACAACAATCAATGACTTTTAGTCCGTTTATGCAAATCTATGATATTGTCGGTCCGCAGGAATATGCTACGGAAAATTAATGAACTTGTGGACTTCTCTTTCGTATATGAAGAGCTTAAGGAAAATTACTGTCATGATAACGGTCGAAATGCTGTCGACCCTATTCGCATGTTCAAATATTTATTGCTAAAGACTATCCATGACTTGTCTGATGTTGATATTATCGAGCGTTCTAAGTACGACATGTCCTTTAAGTATTTTTTAGATATGGCTCCTGAAGAGCCAGTGATTGATCCGAGTTCTTTAACTAAATTTCGAAAACTGCGTTTAAAAAATGTTGACCTATTAGATTTGTTAATCAATAAAACTGTAGAAATTGCGATTGAAAAGGAAATCATCAAAAGTAAAAGTATTATAGTAGATGCTACCCACACAAAAGCACGGTATAACCAAAAATCACCTAAAGAAATCTTAATGGATCGCTCAAGAAAGTTACGAAAAGCTGTATAGCAAATAGATGAAACAATGAAAGATAAGTTTCCTAATAAAACTACATTTGATGCCCTAGAAGATGAAATTGAGTACAGTCAAAAACTTATAGATGTAATTGAGAAGGAAGAAACTCTTGTTCAGTACCCCAAAGTTAAGGAACAATTAAATTTATTGAAAGAAACTGTCGAGGATGATATTGAACACTTACAGATTTCCGAGGACCAAGATGCAAAAATAGGGCACAAAAGTGCCGATACTGCCTTCTTTGGATTCAAAACACATCTTGCGATGAGCGAGGAACGCATTGTCACAGCCGCGGCAGTTACTTCAGGTGAGAAAAATGATGGAAAACAACTTGAGACACTCATAGAAAAAAGGAAAAAAGCTGGAATAGATGTTGAAACAGTTATTAGTGATGCAGCCTACTCTGAAAAAGGAAATATTGAGTACACTGAAAAGAATGAAATAAAACTAGTTGCTAAATTAAACCCATCTGTTACTCAAGGTACTCGTAAGAAAGAGGATGTATTTGAATGTAATAAAGATGCTGGAATGTATGTCTGTAAGGCAGGACATATGGCCATTCGCAAAGCTCAACAAGGTAAAAAAGGCGTAGCTGCCAATCAAGTGGATACCTATTATTTTGATATCGAAAAGTGTAAACACTGTCCATTTAAAGAAGGTTGTTATAAGGAAGGTGCTAAAAGTAAAACTTATTCTGTTAGTATTAAATCAAATGTACATACTGAACAGATGGAATTTCAGGAAAGCGACTATTTTAAAGAAAAATCTAAAGAGCGTTATAAAATAGAAGCTAAAAATAGCGAATTAAAACACAGACACGGGTATGATGTAGCGAAATCCTCGGGTCTAATTGGCATGGAATTACAAGGTGCCATGGCGATATTTACGGTAAATATAAAGCGGATTTTAAAACTATTAGGGTAATAACCCAGGGTGAAATGGTATCATATGCATAAAAAAGACGACTTTTAATTCAAAAAATGAATTTTAGTCGTCTTTTTTGATTTATCAATTTAATCACCTATAAAAAACGTAAGTTTTTCAGCTGCCTCGAACAGTTCTGAGCTTATTTTATATTTTTTCTTTACGAAACTTTAAGTAGTCCTTTTTTACAGCTGGATTTTCTTCAAAAAATTCAATCAAGGTCGTCAAACAATGAGAAGTTTCTTTACTAATATAGTGCTCGAGCTTTTCCACTTCTTCATAGATATTTTTATCTTGAACGCCTATCATTTTTAAGAAATCTTCAAGCATTTCATGTTTTTCTACTAGTTTCTTTGCAGTGGTTGTACCTTTTTCGGTAAGTACAAAGCCTCTATATTTTTCGTAAATCCCGAATCCCTCTTCATCTAATTTCTGCATCATTTTTGTAACAGAAGATGGAAGGACATTTAATGAAGACGCAATATCTACACTTCGAGCGTATCCTTTTTGCTGAATTGTTAAGTATATTTTTTCTAAATAATCTTCCATACTCGGTGTTGGAATCGTCATTACCGCCTTTCAATCTAATCCACCTTTGCTATGTTGCACCCAGAATTTCGCTTCCATAGGGAGTCGCTTTTTGAACATCTGAGGCAAACGCCAAAGGTTTACACTTTAATCTGTAATATCCTTACAAAAATAAAGTTTAACATGATAATCTTATTATATAATGAAATGCGGTTAATTTTCTATTAAATCCTCTGATTCTAGAGGGATATCAAATGTACGATAACCAATTGACGTATTTAAATCAAGAACATCAATTGAAACAATAGCTTTTTCCGGAATATCAATATTAGAGAAAGTGATCAATCCAGTTTTGTCATTTGTTATTTCATAGTATTCTTCGTCTGCTAGATTAAGCCGATATGCAATATCTTCTTTCTTCTCCACTGAAAAAGTTAGACTTCCGTCATTGATTCCTATAAGCTCAGGAGTTTTGAGTTTACGATTTTCATCAATTTTAACGCCTGATTTTTGTTCTAAAAACTGATGGATTTCGGTATTTCCAAGAACATTTTCGAGATTCTGATTCTCATGTTCTGTTCGTAAATAAAATGCCTCGTTTGTATAAATGTCATTAGGGTCAACTTCATTCATTGCACCGTATAAGAGAACATAATCCTCCGCGAAAATTTCTTGTGGGTGCCATTCGTGAGCTGAAATAGAATAATTGAAAAATGAATTCCAACGAACTGGCATATCTTCTAAGCCACGAAGTTTTGCCCACTTGGAAAACGGGAAATGATGTGAAGGAAAATAGTAATAGGCAAAATGATGCCCATATTCATGTGCCAAAGTATCACGGTAATCCCGTGTATCTGAATACAAATCCCCTTTATAAAGAGTAATGCTGCTAATGAAAGGGTGATAGACCCCATTAATACGATCATTTGTAGGGGATGCTCCACCTACTATTCTTACTTCTTGTAAAAGGTTAATTTCCTCACCGTGATTATTTTTAACTAATTCAAGGTACAAGTTTTCTAATTGATTTTCATCCCAGTTTTCTGAATAGCTTAAGAAAAGAATCCCTTCAGGAGATTCATATTTTGCATAATATGAAGAGTCGTAGATGATAGGGTTTAAGCTTAATAGAACTGGAAAACTACAAATAAAGAATAAAAACACCAATACTTTTTTCCCCATTAATCTCACTCCTCCTTGTCATTTTAACATGCTCGTATTCTCTATATCTTTGTTTTATTTTGCCAGATGATAATCGTCGATTATAATGGTGAAAGGATGTTTTGAAACTATTAAATAGGCTGGTGAAGAAAATGAGTCGAGTTGTAATCATTACTGGAGCGGCAAATGGAATTGGAAAAGGAATTGCGGAAGGATATGTTGGTAATGGTGATCAGGTTGTATTAGCGGATATAGATGTCGACGGTGGGACAAGTCTAGCACATAATCTTAATAAATACGGTGAATTTGCTACTTTTATTAAGACCGATGTAAGAAATGAGCAAGATATCATTCATTTAATGTCTAAAACCTACCAAATTTATGGTAAAATTGATATTTTAATAAATAATGCAGGAAAAGGTTTGTTTAAATCACCTTTTGATGTAACGGTTGATGAATGGGATGATGTGATCTACACAAATTTACGAAGTGTATTTCTGTGTTCGAGAGAAGCAGCCAAATATATGAAACATAAAGGAGGTTCAATCGTCAATCTTGCATCAACAAGGGCATTGATGTCTGAACCTCATTCAGAAGGATATGCAGCCACTAAGGGAGGCATTGTTGCGATTACTCACGCTCTTGCTGCCTCATTTTCTGATTATCGGATAACTGTTAATGCAATCTCACCAGGTTGGATCGAAACTGGAGACTATCATGAACTTCGGAACATCGACCATGAGCAACATTTTTCAAACAGGGTCGGAAAACCAGCAGATATTGCGAATGCATGTCTATATTTAACCGATCCAAAAAATAATTTTGTTACTGGAATTAATCTCGTCATTGATGGTGGTATGACTAGAAAGATGATTTACGAGGAGTAACAAAGAGAGGAACCTTAAAGAATATGAAACTTGTATCTTGGAATGTAAATGGATTACGTGCATGTGTAAAAAAAGGATTTTTGAATTATTTTAATGAAATAGATGCCGATATTTTTTGTGTGCAGGAAACAAAGCTACAGGAAAGCCAAATTGAACTTGACCTTGATGGCTACCACCAATACTGGAACTATGCGCTTAAAAAAGGCTATTCTGGAACAGCTGTTTTCACAAAGAAAAAACCAATTTCTGTTACATATGGGGTAGGAGATGAAAACGAAGAGCCAGAGGGACGGATTCTAACATTAGAATATGAAGATTTTTATCTTATTAATGTCTATACACCGAATTCACAAAGAGACCTCGCGAGACTTCATTTTCGTCTTCAGTGGGAAGACAGAATGCGTCAGTACTTGACTGATTTAAATGAGAAAAAGCCAATTATTTTATGTGGCGACTTAAATGTTGCGGTTTCCGAAATCGATTTAAAAAATGCAAAATCAAATCGTGGAAATTCTGGATTCACTGATGAAGAACGAGGGAAAATGAAAGAATTGCTCAATACTGGTTTCATTGATTCGTTTAGATATTTTTATCCAGATGCAACGGATCAATATACATGGTGGAGCTACATGCGAAATGTAAGGGAGAGAAACATTGGGTGGAGAATTGATTATTTTATTGTTTCAGAGAAGCTCAAAGACCAACTAAAAGATTCACAAATCCACTCACACGTAATGGGGAGTGATCATTGCCCTGTTGTTTTAGAATTACAGGAATGAGAAAAATTTCAAGGAATACTTTAAAGATGGACAAACATAGATTACAATAGGAATGCTATCAGTTGGTAGGTGCTTTTAGTAAAGTAGGGAACAGCCTATTCGTGATGGACTCCAAAAAATCTATCGTCGGTTACTAACGTTTTCTATTTTTGACGATCTTTTAGGGGTCTAAACCACCTTTACTCATTTCTTACTTGCGTATGATAGTAGCAGCTTATTTGGAGGTTAACATGGAAAACTGGATTACAGAGTTTATGGAACAATTTGGGTACATCGGGATCTTTCTATTGATTGCACTAGAAAACCTTTTCCCACCAATTCCATCGGAGGTTATCTTGACCGCGGGTGGCTTTATGACAACAAGAACGGGATTAACCGTAACAGGCGTTATCATTGCCGCTACACTTGGATCAGTTGTAGGAGCAGTTATCTTATACGGAATAGGGCGTTTACTTGACGTCGAACGTTTAGAAAAAATTATAGACCGTTATGGTCGAATTTTACGTGTAACAAAAGAGGATATCCATAAAGCAGATGCTTGGTTTGATAAATATGGCTACTGGACCGTCTTTTTCTGTCGTATGGTTCCATTAATCAGAAGTTTAATTTCAATACCTGCAGGGATGTCAAATATGAACTTCTGGATGTTTATTCTATTTACAACACTCGGAACATTAATTTGGAATATCATCCTTGTTTTGCTTGGTGCTGCTTTTGGCGAATCATGGGATACAATCGTTCACTACATGGACATTTACTCGAATATTACATATGCGTTAATCGCATTGGCGGGTATTGGTTTTCTTGTTATCTTTTTTACAAAAAGAAGATCAAAAACGAGATAATAGTGGCTCTCTGCACCTGGAGCTAGACATTTATAAAAAGGAGTACAATATTTCTTATGGATATTATCGAATTATTTAAAGCGATTATTTTAGGCTTGGTTGAGGGACTAACAGAATTTGCTCCAGTCTCCTCAACTGGCCACATGATTATTGTTGATGACATGTGGCTAAAAACGGAGGAGTTTCTTGGAAAGTACCCTGCCAATACGTTTAAAGTCGTCATCCAGCTCGGCTCGATCTTAGCCGTTATTGTCGTATTTAAAAACCGATTTATTGATTTATTAGGATTAAATCGAAAAAATAAGATTGTTCCAGTTGGTGCAAAACAGCTACGATTAACTCATATCATAGTAGGTTTAATTCCTGCAGGTGTTCTTGGAGTATTGTTTGAGGATACGATTGATGAATACTTATTCACAACTGAAACAGTTTTAATTGGACTTGTTATTGGTGCAGTTTTAATGATCATTGCTGACCGGTATAGTGCAAGAAATCCAAATACACAAACTGTTGACCAAATTACGTATAAGCAAGCTTTAACGGTAGGACTTATCCAATGTTTATCATTATGGCCTGGTTTTTCAAGATCTGGTGCTACAATCTCGGGTGGTGTACTCGTCGGATTAAGTCATAGAGCAGCAGCGGACTTTACATTTATTATGGCTGTACCAATTATGGCAGGAGCAAGCGGAATATCACTCCTGAAAAATTTAGAGTATTTTTCAATGGACGCACTTCCTGTATTTATTGTAGGATTCATCAGTGCATTCGTATTTGCTCTTATCTCGATTCGATTCTTTCTACGTTTAATCGATAAAATTAAACTTTTACCATTTGCAATTTATCGCATCATACTTGCAGCGGTTATATACTTCGTGTTTTTATAAAATACAAAAGCATCCAATAATGGATGCTTTATTTTTTCACTTCATAATAGGAAGAATATTGTATAAAATATGGTAATAGTTACAAAATTGTACAAAAGTGCTAGAGGAGGGGAAGGCTAATTATTAGATATAGAAAATTATTGCTATGTGCAGTACTATTTCTTATTATAGCAATTGTTCCATCCATTGATATTTCAACACAAGGTAAAGTGACTGCAAATGCAAACCAAAATCAAGTGTTTAGTCAGTTGAATCAACTAATTTTAAATGAACCCAATTTAAAAGGGGCAATTGCAGGTATTAGTATTCGTTCTGCAAAAACAGGAGAAATTTTATATCAGCATGCAGGGGATATTAGACTACGGCCTGCATCGAATTTGAAGCTTATAACAGCTGCAACCGCTTTATCAACTTTTGGTGAAGATTACCAATTCTCAACAGAGGTACTTACTGATGGAGAGATAAAAGAAAAGAAACTAACTGGAAATCTATATTTAAAAGGAAAGGGCGACCCCACTCTCCGTCACGAAGATTTAGATCTGCTTGCAAAAAAAGTTAAGGAATCTGGCATCGATACCGTTTTTGGAAATATCATTGCGGATGATAGCTGGTATGATGATGAACGATATTCAATTGACTTAACCTGGAGTGATGAAACGTATTACTACGGTTCTGCGGTTTCAGCTTTAACAGCTTCACCGAACAAGGATTATGATTCAGGTACTGTAATCGTGAACGTATCACCTAATAAGAAAGTAGGGGAAAAAGCTGAGATCTCACTTACTCCTTCAACTCATTACCTGAAAATTATCAACAACACAAAAACAGTTACGAAAGAAGAGCCCAAAAAAATTGAGATCATTCGGGAACATGGTGAGAATGTCATTACAATTGAAGGAACTATTCCAGTAAGCGCTGTACCAATGCAAGAATGGATGACTGTATGGGAGCCGACAGGTTATGCACTCGATTTATTCAAGCAAGCTCTTTCCGAACAAGGGATCCACGTAATTGGAACAGAAGGGATAGCAAAAACACCTGAGTCTGCAAAACTACTAGCATCCGATTCATCGATTCCACTACGCGAGCTTCTTGTACCATTTATGAAGTTAAGTAATAATGGACACGGTGAAACATTAGTAAAGGAAATGGGGCGTGTCAAAAAAGGAGAAGGCAGTTGGGAGAAGGGGATCCAAGTTGTAAAAGAGGAGCTTCAAAAAATCGGTGTCGATCCAAGTAATATGGTCATAAGAGATGGATCTGGAATTTCACATGTTAACTTAGTCTCTGCTAACGATATCTCCAAACTTCTCTATTCCGTTCAAAGTCAAACCTGGTTTCCCACTTTCTTGAATTCTTTACCTGTTGCAGGAAATAGCGAACGACTCGTTGGAGGTTCTTTACGCTATCGTATGAATCATTCTGATATAGCAGGGAAGGTAAAAGCAAAAACTGGAACGATAAGAACAGTGAGTTCTTTATCAGGATACATAGAAACAAAAAATGGAGAGGAGCTTATTTTCTCTATTTTATTGAATAACTTAATGAATGATGCACACGGAAAACCGATTGAAAATAAAATCGTCACAATACTTTATGAATACTAAAGAGCAGGCAAATGCCTGCTTTTTAGATTTCTTAGAGATCATTTTCTACATTGATTTATTTACATCCAGCTCCAGCGCCTAGTCTGTTTTCATCATTGATTACGCTTAAAGTAACTATCTAGGAAAAGCTAGTTTTGAATAGCTCGAGATCACAAGCCAATCTGGCACGAAGGTCAAAGAACACGCCTTAATCCAGCTCGTCTTGTGCTTGTCGAACTTACACAGGACAAGGAAGGCTTCGAGAGGATTAGTATCGCACGAACAAGAATGCAAAGTATTTTTG
The DNA here is from genome assembly GCF_964021195.1 of Bacillus nitroreducens. NCBI lineage: Bacteria > Bacillati > Bacillota > Bacilli > Caryophanales > Bacillaceae > Bacillus > Bacillus nitroreducens. The sequence goes on from NZ_CAXHYI020000003.1 coordinate 3,312,828, forward strand.
AAGATGTGTTGACATCGACGTTTGCCACAAGACGTTAAAGTAGATAGTCGATCTTTCACTTTAAAGGCGCTTGGCACATTTGATCATTATTCAGCTTTTCCAGCTTCGATTTCGATTGAGATTTTTACCTCATCGCCAACTAAAACACCGCCTGTTTCAAGTGCTGCATTCCAAACTAGGCCCCTAAAATATTATTTCAGTATTATTATCTTTGATTCATGATAAATAACTTCCATTTAAATTATAAAATCTTCAAATCTTTCTGTAAATAAATGTAAAATTTCAAGCAAAACAAATGTCTGAAATGAAAGCAATTAGCAAAATTAGCATAAGACATGCGATATAAGGGGAAAATTAACTTTAATTAGTCTGCCAGTTGATAAAAATGAAAGCCCTATGGCGAATAGAGGGGAATCTAGTTAAGTTTTTAATTAGAAAAGCTTATTTACGTACCTGTAGCAACGTCTTTGTGACCCTCATTGTCGTGTCTAATAAACCTGATACAAATAAACCACAAGACGTGTTTGAGAAAATTTTGCGTTGTTTTTTGAGTCATTGGAGGAATTTGACATGCTTGTTGAAATTTTAATACTTGTTATTTTGATTTTATTAAATTCATTTTTTGCAGCTTCTGAAATGGCAATGGTCTCTTTAAATGATAATAAAGTTAAAATGATGGCTGATAGCGGGGATAAAAAAGCTGTTTTATTGCATAGATTACTTTCAAATCCTAGTCGGTTTTTAGCAACAATTCAAATTGGAATCACGTTAGCAGGATTTTTAGCGAGTGCCTTTGCAGCTGGTAGCTTTGCGTCATATTTAACGAATTGGTTAGTTGATATCGGTGTTCCACTAGCACCAGCTCTTATTGATTCTTTATCAGTGATTGTCATTACCCTTATTTTATCCTACTTTACATTAGTGATAGGGGAGCTCGTACCGAAAAGACTTGCATTACAAAAAGCAGAACAGATTTCGTTAATTGCTGTAAGACCGTTAACGATTCTGTCAAAACTCACAGCTCCTTTCGTCAAGTTGCTAACATTGTCAACTAATGGTTTAGTTCGTTTATTTGGGGTGGATCCAAACGCTGATGATGAAAATATAACAGAGGAAGAAATTCGAATGATGGTGGATGTAGGGAAAGAACGAGGTACTATTCAGGAATCTGAAAAATTCATGATTAATAATATTTTTGAATTTGATAATAAAACTGTTTCAGATATCATGACACACCGTACAGATATCATCGCCATTCCATTAGATTCTACATTGAAAGAAATTATTCATCTTGTGAATGTTGAAAAATATACAAGATTTCCTGTATATGATGAAACCATCGATCGCATAGTTGGAATTTTGCATTCAAAAGAATTATTTAAATTTGTTGATGATTGTGATGAAATTTCGTTTAATTTAAAAGATTTGCTGCGAGACCCTTATTTTGTTTTAGAATCAAAGCACACAAATGAATTGTTTAAAGAATTACAGAAAAACAATATACATATGGCGATTGTTATTGACGAGTATGGTGGGACAGATGGAATTGTTACAATCGAAGATTTAATCGAAGAAATTGTAGGGAATATATTCGATGAATACGATGATTATACGATTGAAGATGAAGAAATTATTCAGCTCGATGAACATACATATTCAATGGATGGAAGGATTAATTTATATGAAGTTGAAGATATATTAAAAATTGACCTTCCGATAGATGATTATGACACATTAAGCGGTTTTGTGATTGGTCAGCTTGGTTATATCCCACCAGGTGACGAACTTCCAGAAATCGACTATAAAAATCATACCTTTAAAGTGTTGGAGATGGACGAAAAACGAATCCTACGAATTAAAGTGATTCTAAATGAAGCTCTGGTTGATAAAGAAGTCGTTAAAGAAACAAATTAAGTATAAAAGAAGTAAAAGCATACTATACCAAAAGGTGCCCTGCGTAAAAAACAGGACACCTTTTTTAAATAATATCTAAACTATCCAAGAAAACTATAATAATAACGACTGGCACAATATAACGAATTAAAAAGAACCAAATCTTCAATAGGATAATTGGTAAGTTACTACCCGATTGCATTTCCTTAAAAAGTTCTGTTTTTGGAAATTTAAAAGACACAAATATAGAGATAAATAACGCACCCATGGGTAATAGAATATTACTTACAAGGAAGTCCGAAAAATCAAAAATAGATTTTCCAAACAGGCTCACTTCACTCAAAACTCCAAATGAAAGCGCTGATGGCACTCCTATAATAAAAATAATAATACCTGAAACCCATCCATAAAATTTTCGTTTTCGAACATCTCCATTCGTTAAGATCGAAACAATTAGCTCGAGCATAGAAAATGCAGAAGTAAGAGTTGCAAATAAAAACAGAAGTAAAAAAGCAACTAAAAAGACCATTCCGAACGGCATATTACTAAATACTGTTGGTAACACGTTAAATAAGAGAACAGGTCCAGCGTCAGGCTTCAGGCCAAACGCAAAAACTGCTGGAAAAATAGCTAACCCCGCCAATAATGTAACAAAGATATTTAATAATACAATCGAAAAGGCAGACTGTACCAAGTTCTCCTTTTTCGAAAGATAAGAGCTATACGTTAACATACCGCATGCCCCAACGCTTAATGCAAAAAATGACTGACCTAATGCAAATAGAATCGTATCTGAAGTTAGGGATGACAGAGATGGTTTTAAAATAAACAAGATTCCCTCAATAGAGTTATCAAGGGTAGTAGAACGAATAATAATCACCACAAAAAGGATAAAGAGCAAAGGCATCATCCATTTATTTGCTTTCTCGATTCCTGCTTGAACCCCTTTTGTTACAACAAAAATCGTAATTAAAATAAACGTAAGTTGTGCAATTAGTACGAGGATAGGGTTTGAAATTACTTCACTAAAGTACATCCCATATTCTATTTCTGTTAAGCCATTTAATTTTCCAATACCTCCGCTAACTAAATAAACGATAATCCAGCCGCCTACCACACTATAAAATGAGAGCAAGATTACATTTGTAAAAAAACCTAAACGACCAAGAATATGCCAATTAGAGTTCGGTGCTAATTCTTTAAAAGATTGTATGGCGTTTTTTTGAGTGGATCTTCCTATAACAAATTCAGCTAATAATAGGGGTAAACCAATTAATAAGGTAAAAATTAAAAATATGATAAAAAAGATTCCGCCCCCACTAGTACCTGCAACATAAGGAAATTTCCATATTGCTCCAAGTCCAATTGCAGATCCAGCTGCCGCTAAAATGAAACTTAATTTTGATGACCATTGTTGTGATTCCTTCAATTAGATACACCTCATTGTTTACTTATCTTTATATTGTCTGATTTCAACAAATAAAATATGAATTAATATTTGCTAATCCTCGTATTTTGCTTTCTACATATAACAACCTTTCGAAAATCATAAATGTTCAGAAAACGATTGACTCTGATTCACTAGAATGGTATATTACGAATAACTAATAACACACATTAACGCTTCTATGCTGTGTCACATTAAAGTAAATGTGTGAAAAAATATTATTCTAGTATAATAAATAGGCACTAGAATAGAATACAGAAGATTGAGGGGGATTTCAATGAAAGGATCAAAAAAATTAGTAGGAGTGTTGTTAGCAGGCTTTCTCGCTTTAGCGGGCTGTGGATCTTCGGATGAAACTTCTGAGAAATCAGAGAGCAGTAACAACAATGAAAAAGAGCAAGTGGTAGTTGGTATTACACAATACGCACCACATACTTCTTTGGATGCAGCAACGGAAGGATTTAAAAAAGCATTAGAGGATGAAGGATTTAAGGAAGGCGATAATCTGAAAATTGACTTCCAAAACGCACAAGGTGAGCAAAGTAACACAGCAACAATTGCACAAAACCTGGTTGGTAACCAAGTAGACTTAATTTTTGCTAATGCAACGCCAAGTGCAATGGCTGCACTTAATGCAACAAATGAAATTCCAATTATTTTCACATCCGTAACAGATCCTGTAGGAGCTGGCTTAGTTGAAGCATTCGATAAGCCTGGTGAAAATATCACTGGTACAACTGATAACCATCCAGATGCTACAAAAACAACAATCAACTTTATTACACAACAATTGGAAGCAAAGAAGATTGGTGTCATTTACAACTCTGGTGAACAAAACTCTGTTGTTCAGGTTGAACAGGTAAAAGAATTTGCAGAACAAGATGGTGCTGAATTAGTTGAAGTATCAGTTTCAACAACTGCTGAGGTTAAACAAGCAGCTGAAAGTCTAGTAGGCCGTGTTGATGCGATTTATATTCCAACTGATAATACAGCTGTTCAAGCATTAGACTCAATCATTGCAGTTGCAAACGAAAAAGACATTCCATTGTTTGTTGGTGAGCTTGACTCGATGAAAGCAGGTGGATTTGCTGCAAGTGGGTTTGAATACTATGATATCGGATATCAATCTGGACTAATGGCAGCACAAATTCTAAAAGGTGAAAAGAAAGCATCTGAGATTCCAGTAGAACTTCCTAACAGTCTACAACTTTTCATTAATAAAAAAGCAGCAGAAGAACAAGGAATTGAAATTAAAGCTGAATGGGAAGAGATTGCTGAAATCTACGAAGGTGAATAAAAATATTGTTCAAAAGGTTCGGTGTTTTGACACATCGAATGAGGAACTTCGACATATCGAACATCGAAGACACCACCTCCTGTGAAAGTTCGCTAGCTAACACTTGCGTTCCACACGTACCTTTTTAATACGCACTAAAAGAAAGGATGATTCAACATGTTTACAGCATTATTTGGAGCATTTGAATCAGGAATCATCTATGCTATCATGGCAATTGGTGTATACCTTTCCTTCCGTATTTTAGATTTTCCAGACTTGACGGTTGACGGCAGCTTCGTTACAGGAGCTGCTGTTTCCGCCATTTTGATTACCAATGGAGTAAATCCCTTTATCGCTACATTGCTAGCACTTGTAGCAGGATTTATTGCAGGTAGTATCACAGGATTACTACACACGGTCGGTAAGATTAACGCACTACTTTCTGGTATTTTGATGATGATCGCCCTGTATTCAATCAATCTACGAATTATGGGCAAATCAAATGTTTCACTATTAAATATTGACACTGCATTTACAAGTGTAACAGACGTGTTTGCTTCATTAGGATTAGATACATTTTTCAATTCTGTGTTAGCCGCAATTGGTTTAGGTGGCAGTCAACCTAAAACGTGGGGCATTTTACTTTTTATGTTAATCGTTACATTCCTGATTAAATTTTTGATTGATATGTTTCTTCGAACAGAAATTGGTCTTGCAGTTAGAGCAACTGGCGACAATAAAAAAATGATCTCAAGCTTTTCTGCTAATACCAATTTAATGACTATCCTTGGTTTAGGCCTTTCTAATGCACTTGTTGCATTTTCAGGATCACTCATTGCTCAACAGGGTGGATTCGCCGACGTAGGAATGGGAATTGGGATGATTGTCATTGGTTTAGCATCTGTTATTATCGGTGAGGCACTATTCGGTGTAAAAACAATCGCAAGAGCAACACTTGCCGTAATTGGTGGAGCCATTATTTATCGAATTGTCGTATCGCTAGCTTTACGTGTTGAGTTCCTACAACCAGGAGATATGAAGTTAATTACAGCTATTATCGTTATCATTGCACTCATTCTTCCAAAAATCCTTGAAGGAACAAGAGAGAAAGCTAGAAGGGCAAAACGACAACAACAGCTAGTTAAAATGAACAGCGTACCTTCAGAAAGAAAGGGTGAGGCCAATGCTACACTTAAATCAAATTCATAAAATCTTTAATGAAGGTACTCCTGACGAGAAAATCGCGCTTGATTGGACAAATCTACAACTAAAAGAAGGCGATTTTGTAACAGTCATCGGTAGTAATGGTGCTGGTAAATCCACTTTAATGAATGTTATCTCAGGTGTACTTATACCTGATGCTGGATCAGTAGAAATTGCGGGTAAGGATGTGACATTTTTACCTGAACATAAACGTGCCAAGCTTATAGGACGTGTTTTCCAAGATCCAATGGCGGGAACTGCACCGAATATGACCATTGAAGAAAATCTTGCAATGGCTTACTCACGAAATCGAACAAGGACGCTACGAAGAGGAGTTACAAAGAAACGTAGGGACTATTTTAGAGAAGTACTCCAAACACTTAACCTTGGATTAGAGAATCGTTTGTCAGCAAAAGTAGGTTTGCTTTCTGGAGGGGAACGTCAGGCTCTATCATTATTAATGGCAACTTTCACTGAGCCTTCAATATTATTACTGGATGAACATACTGCAGCACTTGACCCAGCTCGTGCAGAACTAATTACAAATTTAACAAAAGAAATTGTTGAAAAGTATAACTTAACAACATTGATGGTCACTCATAATATGCAACAAGCCCTTGATTTAGGAAATCGTCTCATCATGATGGATAAGGGACAAATTATTTTAGAGGTTGATGAGCAGGAAAAAGCCAATTTGACAATTGAGCAATTACTTAATGAATTCCAACGAATCAGAGGCGCAAAAATGACCAATGACCGAGCATTACTTTCCTAAAAAAAATAACAAAGCCGCAGAATATTTAATACTGCGGTTTTGTTATTTTTTTATATATGTACATTTAGATTTTTGTCTTTTGAATTTGTGACCATTTTAAATAATATTATTGACAACGCTTACATAAAAATTAGTATTCATCTTTAATTTCTGAACTAAAAAATTGAATAGGAGGGAATAACTTGAGTGCAATTTGGTTAGCTGTATTTGGTACTATCGTGTTTATTTTAGGCTATCGGTATTACTCAAAGTTTGTTGCAGAGAAAATTTACCGTCTTGATCCTAATTTTGTTACACCTGCTCACGAATTTAACGATGGTGTAGACTTCGTACCAACGAAGAAACATGTACTATGGGGTCATCATTTTACCTCAGTCGCAGGTGCTGCTCCCATTGTAGGCCCTGCTATTGCCGTTTATTGGGGCTGGGGGCCAGCGCTGTTATGGGTTGTGCTAGGTACAGTATTTGCAGCAGGGGTTCACGACTTCGGAACACTTGTTCTGTCAGTTAGAAATAAGGGGCAATCAGTAGGAACATTAGCCGATAAATTAATCGGTAAAAAAGCGAAGCTCTTATTTTTATTTATCATCTTGATTCTTGTATTGATGGTAAATGCTGTATTTGCCTGGGTAATCTCAAATCTATTTATTAAATTCCCAGCTAGTGTGATTCCAGTATTTATTGAAATACCACTTGCCATTTGGATTGGCTATGCTGTCTATAGAAAAAAAGGGAGCATGTTACTACCTTCAGTAGTAGCATTAATCATCATGTATGGTTCAGCCGTTCTAACCAGTAAAGTTCCTGCATTACAAATCGATCTAGTAAGCTATTTTGGTGGTCCAGACGCAGCCTCATTATTCGGTCTAAGCGGTGTATCAATGGCATTCTTTGTTTGGATCATTATCTTAATGGTTTATTGTTACTTTGCTTCTACACTCCCAGTTTGGAAATTACTTCAACCAAGAGACTATATCAACTCCCATCAACTTGTAATAGGATTAGCGATCATGTATCTAGGGCTTATCTTCCTTAACCCTGATGTAACAGCACCAATGATGAATGCAGAGGCTACCGATAAATCATGGTTACCCTTGATGTTTATAACAATTGCCTGTGGTGCCATCTCTGGATTTCATGGTTTAGTATCCTCAGGAACGTCATCAAAACAATTGGATAAAGAGACAGATGCTCGCTTCGTAGGTTACTTTGGAGCGGTAGGGGAAGGATTTCTAGCCTTAATTTCAATTATTGCATGTGTAACATTATTTGCTAATGCTGGAGATTTTAAGGCAGCATATAGTAGTTTTTCCGCAGCGAACTCTGGTGGACTCGGAAACTTTATTTCTGGTGGAGCGCAATTAGCTACAGGAATAGGAATTCCTGCTGATATTGCAGCAACAATTATTGCAATTATCGTCGTTAGTTTCGCTGCAACAACGCTTGATTCATCTGTTCGCTTAATGAGATACATTATCGCAGAACTAGGAGCAGAGTATAAAGTTTCTTCTCTACAAAAAACTCATGTTGCTACAACAGTAGCAGTTGCTACAAGTGCTGCATTAGTTCTTTTACCAAAAGGCCCTAACGGATTTGGTTCAGGCGGTTATGTATTATGGCCATTATTTGGTACCTCTAACCAACTTTTGGCTGCAATTAGTTTACTATTAATCTCTGTTTGGTTAAAACGACTAGGCCGAAATTATCTAGTTACCATAATTCCAATGCTGTTCTTACTCGTCATGACGGTATGGGCAATGATACAGCAAGTGATTTTCGACTGGGCAGGTGTAGGGGGTACAGATGCTAATCTACTATTATTTATACTTGGAAGTATTATCTTGATTTTTGCAGTTTGGATTGTCTTAACTGCCTTTAAAGAGTTAAGTAAAAAAGAGCCACCACACAACATTGACTCAAACATGTAAAGACCAGTATGAAAAAGGAAACCTCGATATGGGGGCTTCCTTTTTTACTGATAGAAAGAAGGGAATGAAATGAAGGGAATAGATGCTTTAAAAAGGTTGCTTCAATTATACGACGAGATACTCTCAGTTAATCATCGAACAGAAATCGCACGAGAGCTACGAGATGAAGACGACCTTTTCTTACTATTATGTTTATCAGAAACGCTTGGTCTTCCAAATCCTGCTTTCTACTATACATTAGAGCTATACCCTTATATAATTGAGAAATTTCATGAGTGGCATTTACGTATGGGGATGGAAAAATCACCACTTACAGGTATACGGTGTTGTTAATAGGAGGGGAGAACATGATTGGTAAAAATAAAATTATATTTGTTGGTGGAAAGGGTGGGGTGGGAAAGTCCACGAGTGCATCAGCTATAGCGTTATTACATGCTCAACAAGGTTACAAAACGTTACTTGTCTCTACAGATCCTGCTCATAATGTAGGTGATATTTTTCATAAGCCATTAAACAATCGAGCTATAAGGGTCTATCCAGGTTTAGATGCAGTGGAGATTGATCCTGAAATAGAAGCAAAGAATTATATTAACTCGGTTAAAGAAAATATTAGAGGTGTTGTTAGTTCACATATGCAGGAAGAGGTCAATCGGCAAATTGAAGCTGCTAGCTCCTCACCAGGAGCAGAAGAAGCAGCACTTTTTGATCGAATTGTATCAATAATCCTTGACGAAGGGAAAGAGTACGATACAGTTGTTTTTGATACTGCACCAACTGGACACACGATCCGATTATTGACTTTACCTGAATTGATGGGTGTGTGGATTGATGGAATGCTTGAGAGAAGAAAGAAGCGAAATGAAACCTATACACAGCTATTAAATGATGGGGAACCCATTGATGATCCAATCTACAAAGTTTTACAGCAACGCAAGGAACGATTTTCTACAGTAAGGAAAATCATTTTAAATAATAACCAAACAGGGTTCATTTTCGTTCTTAACCCCGAACGACTGTCAATTATTGAAACAGCAAAAGCTTTACAATTGTTGGGTAGACATAATATATCAATCAATACGCTTTTCATTAATAAAATTTTAAATGAAGATATTGTTGGCCAATTTTTAAAAAGGCGTAAAGAACTAGAAAAAGACTATATTTCTAGTATCGAAAAAGAATTTCCATCTCAACAAAAATTGTATATCCCATTATTTGAACAAGATATCAATTCAATCAAACTTTTGGAAGATTTTGCAGAACATATTAGAAGAAACGTTCTTGTAAATATACGGAAAAGATAAAAAAACGGCCGCTTAAGGAATCGAAGCGGTCGTTTTTATGCGATTGATCTATTTTCAGAAAGCTGAGATTTCTCTTTTTCCATTTCCATCGCTGATACAATATAAGCAAATCCATTCAATACAAAAATAACAACATTAGACTGTACCCGTTCCGTTTCCCCTAAATACGTATTTGCCAAAATGATACCAGAGTACAGAACGACAAATAATAATGCAATCTTATTCATTACTGCCATTTGACCACAACTCCTTTTCCAATTTTCAGCTGAAAGTGACCAACTTCATGAAATTGTAACTGCTTTGATTCATGCTTTTCATACTTGTCAAAGTTGGGTATTCACCTTAAGCTTTCGTTTTAGGATATGTTATTAGTTTATTTAATAAAAGGAAGTCCTATGATTTAAAAGTGTACAAAATGAAAAGAAGTGCGGAATAGAAATCTTCTTTCACTGTTCTGGAAAGAATGTGTATAATAGGTACGGAGCTTAACGTAAGTGAAAGGATGGACATAAAAATGAATATAACAGGATACTCGGTTGAAAAGTTAAAGGATCCAACAGGTATATTAGAAGGAGACCGATATGAATTCTTTCTAGATATTGAAGTTCCCGAGGATGATGAACTATACTCTGAACATGGAATTGAACTAAAAGTGATTTTTGCAGTTGATCAAAAGGGAGAACGGATTGCTCAGTATTCTTTCTATGACAAAGGCACTCAAAAAGTGCTAGACTTTCAGCTTGAGGAAGAAGAAGAGGTAGTTGTTCTTGAGTTTTGTAAAACACATTTAGATGAAGAAAATGAATAAAAATCTCTAAACTTCTTTAATGTACGTGATTCTTTGTGTAAAATGATAGAGTACATCATACATATTAAGCAATAAGGAGTAATGAATAAATGGAAAAAGTACTTGTTTTTGGTCATAAGAACCCAGATACCGATACAATTTGCTCAGCAATTGCATATGCTGAATTAAAGAAGAAACTGGGCATGGACGCTGAAGCAGTTCGCTTAGGCGAGGTAAACAGTGAAACTCAATATGCATTGGATTATTTTAAAACAGATGCACCACGTTTAGTTGAAAATGTAGCGAATGAGGTTCAAAATGTTATCTTAGTGGACCACAATGAGCGTCAACAAAGTGCTGACGGTCTGGAAAATGTAGCAATTAAAGAGGTTATTGACCATCATCGTGTGGCAAACTTCGAAACGAGTGACCCATTGTATTTCCGAGTTGAGCCTGTTGGTTGTACAGCAACTATTCTTAACAAGCTTTATAAAGAAAATAATATTGAAATCACAAAAGATATTGCTGGATTAATGCTTTCTGCAATTATTTCAGATTCACTTTTATTTAAATCACCAACTTGTACAGAGGAAGATATTGCAGCTGCTCGTGAATTAGCTGAAATTGCTGGAGTAGACGCAGAAAGTTATGGTCTTGAAATGTTAAAAGCAGGTGCAAATGTAAGTGATAAAACAGCTGAACAATTGGTTTCATTAGATTCAAAAGAATTCTCGATGAATGGCAACAAAGTACAAATTGCTCAAGTAAATGTGGTTGACCCACAAGATGTACTCGCAAGACAAAGTGAGCTTGAAGAGGTCATGAATCAACAAATCAAAGATAACGAGCTGGATTTATTCCTTCTTGTTATTACAGACATTTTAAACAATGACTCAGTAGGACTAGCAATTGGTGCGAAAACAGAAGCCGTTGAAAAAGCATTCAATGTAACACTTGATAACAAAACGGCAGAATTAAAAGGCGTTGTTTCTCGTAAAAAACAAGTTGTACCAGTATTAACTGAAAGCTTTAATAACCTATAAGATAAAAATAACGCCCTGTGGAGTTTCATTTCAACCACAGGGCGTTATTTTTTAATAGTCATCGGCAATTAGCTGTCTATCAAGATACGTTTCAATCATTTCACTAATTTGGTAAGAGACTTGTGGTAAATCATAATTTTCATACACATGCTCACATGACGTTTTATAGGCCATGGTTTCATCGTAGTGTTTCATATGTCTTTCAATGTCCTCTTTAGAATCACCACGTTTAACTTGTCGTTCATATACCGTTTCGCGATCAGCATATACAAAAATGCGTATCGCTTTATCTCCATACATTTCCTTTAATAGACTGGCTCCCTCAGGGTTAAGCGTTAAATAAACAATCTTATGTTTTTTAAAAATATTGATAATGTCGATTTCACGAATTCCATAATAATGTCCATCAATTTCGACACTCTCTAGGAATTCGTTTTGCTGCATCATTTGTTGAAAAGTTTCTTTACTTACAAAGTGGTAGTCTTCTCCGTTATTTTCAAAGGGGCGAGGGCTTCGGGTTGTGAATGAGGGAACAGTTTGCATATCAAATGCTGTAGCGACCATTTTGCCTAATGTTTTTCTTCCAGAACCATCAGGACCAGTATAAATGAAGATTCTCTCTTTTTCCTTTAATTTATACATATAGTTCCTCCTTTTTAGATATTTGCTAAAGTAACAGTTGAAATATTCTGTCAAATAATTATAACATGAAAAGCTCTCATTAGCCCAGAATCCTGTGTTAATTTTTTGTGTATTTTAAATTTTCAACTCAACATATGACATTTGTCATATATTTCACATGACACCTATGTCTAGTACATTTCATGTTTCTCCTATAGCATAGTAAATGAAGAAATATTTGGTTTTTATTAGCTAAATTCCCTAATTAATTTTGAAAATTTGCTTAAAATATGAAATGAACATCTAGAAAGGAAAGGATTATATGAACAAATTAGATCACAGAAGTTTACGTAAGCAAGTGGCACCGTTTGAAAAGTCAAACTTTAAGGCAAGTTTGATCCAACTCTGCAACACCATCATTCCTTATTTTGGACTTTGGGCACTTGCCTATTATGCATTGGATATTTCTTACCTTTTGACACTGGTAATAGGAGTAGTTGCAGCAGGGTTTCTTGTGCGAATTTTTATCATTTTTCATGACTGTTGTCACCACTCGTTCTTTAAAAATCGTAAGGCAAATAAAATCATTGGTACCATTTGCGGTATTTTAACATTATTTCCATACAGTAAGTGGGGACATGATCACTCTGTCCATCATGCAACAAGCTCCAATCTCGATAAACGTGGCACTGGAGACATTTGGGTCTTAACAGTTGAAGAGTACTTGGAAGCGTCTGTTTGGAAGCGTCTATGCTACAGAATTTATCGCAATCCATTTGTGATGTTTATATTAGGTCCTATCTTCGTGTTCTTAATTGAAAATCGTTTTAACAGAAGAAAAGCAAAATCGAAAGAGCGTATCAATACGTATATCACCAATCTCGGGATCGTGACAATTGCAGCCATTTTCTGTGTTACAATCGGTTGGCAATCGTTTTTACTCGTGCAAGGAACGATTTTTATGGTTTCAGGAATTGCAGGAGTTTGGTTATTCTATGTTCAGCATACATTTGAAGATTCTTATTTTGAAGAAGATGAAAATTGGGAATACGTAAAAGCGGCAGTTGAAGGTAGTTCATTTTACAAACTTCCTAGGCCCTTGCAGTGGTTAACAGGAAACATTGGCTATCACCATGTGCATCATTTAAGTCCACGCGTTCCAAATTACAAGCTTGAAGAGGTGCATAATCAAACTGCTCCACTTCAACATGTGCCAACTATCACCTTAAAAACAAGTCTTAAATCTTTAAAATTCCGTTTATGGGACGAAAATGAAAAGGTCTTTGTCGGATATGGAAAAATTAAAGAGATGGTTGCCGAGCAAAAGAATGTCAAAAAAATCCCCAGCTTAGAAAAATAAGCTGGGTTTTCCTTTAAATTTAGGCTCTTTTATAAAAAATTATATTAAAGACAACGTTCTGGTCTGCTACACACTCTGCTTTTTAGCGGGTGCGCGGGCGAGCCTTCTCGCTCTTCACACTGCAGGATGGGTAAGCTAAGGCCATGCCCGTAATATAAGCGTCCATCCACAACCGAAATCAACACATCGTTAAACTTCAATTTACTTTGACTAAGAGGGTTATAGAGCAACAATCAGTGCGAAAACATCCTAAATTTATGTACTTTATCCGATGAGTAAGATAATCCTCTGCTAATCATAGTATATTTCAAAAAAATTGTACATCATGTGGAAAAATGGATAAAATAGCCAAGGTCTATGTAATCATGATATTATACAAGTAAAAAAATGAGGTAAACTCAATGAAGAAATATTCGTTTTTTCAAAAATGGTCTGGAATATCTCCCTATATTTGGGCAGTAATGAGCATTTTACCGTTTTATTTCATCTTTCAATCGTCATCTACTCCTGAGATCATTACTGGACTCATCTTGACGATTATCTTTTTCATTTCACTACGTTTTGCTTTTATTTCTAAAAAATGGCCAGTCTATTTATGGACGTCCATCTTAATTGGAATATCGTTAACCATGTCGATTCTGTTTGCCTTTATCTATTTCTCGTTTTATATTGCATATTACAATGGGAATATAAAGAATCGTGTAGCTTTTTTAACGTTGTATATCATCCATTTAGTAGCTACTACATTTTCAATTAATTATAATCTCGTAATTAAGGACGAGGTATTTTTATCTCAGCTGCCTTTCGCTATCATTATTTGGATTAGTGTAATCCTGTTACCTTTTAATATATATAATCGAAAGAAACAAGAGAAGTTAGAGGAACAGCTTGAGGATGCGAATAAACGGATTGCAGAGCTTGTAAAATATAAAGAACGTCAACGAATTGCTAGAGACCTTCATGATACATTAGGACAAAAGCTCTCAATGATCGGACTAAAAAGTGACTTAGCAAGGAAACTAATTTATAAAGATCCAGAAAAAGCAAGGAATGAATTAAAGGATGTGCAACAAACCGCACGTACCGCACTAAATGAAGTGCGACAAATGGTATCTCAGATGCGAGGCATTCGTATAAAGGATGAAATTATTCGTGTAAAGGAAATATTAAAAGCCGCTGGAATCGAATTTGAATATGTTCAAGATTTAAAAGATGTTTCACTTTTCTACGAAAATATGATTAGCATGTTGATAAAAGAAGCGATCAATAACGTAGTAAAGCATAGCCATGCGACCCATTGTAAAATTAAAATCCTACAACATGATGATGAAATTTCAGTAATTATTAAAGACGATGGGATCGGAAGCATTCCAACGAAAGATGTTGGTGATGGACATGGTCTTCAAGGGATGAGGGAACGCCTTGAATTTGTTAATGGAACACTAGAAATATTAATGGAAGACGGGATCACACTAATTATTAAAATACCGAATGTCCGCAAACAGGTAGAGGTGGAGGGACTTTTATGATTCGAATCGTGATTGCAGAAGATCAAAGAATGGTCCTTGGAGCGTTAGGGTCACTCTTAAACTTAGAGAATGATATGGAAGTAGTGGGGATGGCAAGTAACGGACAAGAAGCTATTTCTCTTGTAAAAGAGCTCAAGCCCGATATCTGTATGATGGATATCGAAATGCCTCAAAAGACAGGACTTGAAGCCGCTGAAGAATTAAAGGATACAGACTGTAAAGTAATTATTTTAACCACATTTGCACGTACAGGTTATTTTCAACGTGCTTTAAAAGCGGGTGTGAAGGGATACTTACTTAAAGATAGTCCGAGTGAGGAACTTGCAGACTCAATCCGAAGTGTGATGAGTGGCAAACGTGTCTACGCACCAGAATTAATGGATGATCTATATGCTGATGAAAATCCATTAACAGGTCGTGAGCGAGAAGTACTCGAACTCGTCGCAGATGGGAAAAACACAAAAGAAATTGCCGATGAATTACGTATTAAAACAGGAACTGTTCGAAATTATATTTCTACCATCTTGGATAAACTGGAAGTGAAAAATCGGATCGAGGCTATCACTCAATCAAAAGAAAAAGGTTGGTTTAAGTAAACCAATCAGAGTGTAGAGAAAGGGGTATTTTTTCTCTACACTTTTTGTTTTCGGTGGTTTTTGTAGTTGTAAGTTGACATTATTCTTTATCAAAAATCTTGAAAATATCACTCCCAACCATCTAGCCTTGTTTGGCTAGGTGGTTGGCAATCTTTTTCATGTTCTGGCAGGCTGCTGTAAGTAATACTTGCTCACTAGCATTTTTAATTCCCCGTAACCTACAGTAGCGAAGCCCATGCAGCTCTTTTGAGTCTGCGAAGCTTCGCTCTACGGTTTCTTTTCTAAACTTATAAAGAATTTTCCCTTCCAGAGAGAGGCGATTTAGCCTCACCTTATCTTTATGATCTTCCCAAACATGACGAGTAACAACTTTTTGCTTATTCCGGGATCTAGTGCATTGTTCAAGAAGAGGGCAGGTTGAACATTTCTTGGGATCTGACTTGTACTCTCGGTAACCTTCTCTTGTAGTTGAACGATATGTTAGTTCCTCGCTATTTGGACAAACATAAATGTCATTTTCTTTATTATATTTAAACTTCCATTTTGGAAAGAGTCCTTTTGTTGGTTGATACCTTCTATGGGCAATAACTCCAAAGATCTTACGATCTGATAATCCTTTGCAAATCGGATTAGTTAAGTATCCAGAGTCAAGAGCAACAGCTTCCACATTAAAGTTAAATCGTAAGATTTGACGATCTAAACGGCTAAGATATGGTATTGAATCATGGACATTACCTGGAGTTACGAATGCATCAGTTATAATGTTAAACTTCAAATCTGTTGTCCGATGGTCTAAATAACAGAACATCTCTTGCTTATTGTCTCGCGACATAAACCCACTTTCTGGATCTGTGGTACTTACTCTAATCTCTTTTGTTTCTTTCACCTCCTCCTTTTCCTTTAAAGGCTTTTTTCCATGTTCAGCACGATCTTCTTCAATTGCCTTATTTAACTCATTTAAATATTCACGAGTTTCTACTTCAACTTCTTCCCTTGTAAATTTATGTTTATTCGCATTAGCTTTGAGATGAGTGGAGTCCGTAAATAAGACTCTTCCGCCAACCATTTTGTGATTCATTGCAAGAAGAACAATTTCATCAAAGATTTCTTGGAAGATGTCTGTATCTTTAAAACGCTTATGACGATTCCAGCTTATTGTGGAATGATGTGGTACAGGATCTTTAAATCTGAGACCTAAAAACCAACGATATGCGACATTAAGTTTTATCTCTTGTTCAAGCTGTCTTTCGGAACGGATACCATAAAAATATCCAATAAACATCATTTTAAAAAGAACAAGAGGGTCGATCGAAGGTCGACCATTATCTTCAGAGTAGTAAGGTTTTACTCTCTCAATTATAAAAGAAAAATCTATGTATTTATCTATTTTTCGTAACAGATGGTTATCTGGAACAAGCTCGTCAATTGATACAAATTCAATTTCATTTTGTGTATTTTCCCTAGTATTTAACACAATATCACCAACCCTAATTTATTAAATATATTATAACATATTAACGCAGTGAATTATTAAAGTGTATCAAAAGAATAAAGGCTGTCGAGACTTTCTCGACAGCCTGGTTGGTTTAAGTAAACCAATTTTCGCAAGAGAGGGGAACCTCTCTTTTTTTATGTTCAGGAGGTATTACAACGAATATAAAGTTACTGGTAGATCCAACTCCATATTAAATGTTATAAAATTTACTGCAAGTACAGGTACCAATATATTACGGCATCGTTAAACACTGGGAGATAAACGCTAGACCGATTATTGGTATATCACCACATCACAAAAACTTATGCTACAGGTATGGCTAAACCATCAAATAAAGTTATTAAATAAAGTAAAAGAAAAGTTCTAGATAATAAAATTCCAACTTATACTAGGCATATGATAAAGAATACTTGGCGTAAAGGAGGTTTTCCAAGTGAATAAGAAAGTGCATGACAAACCGTCGCCAAAACAAAGACCCAATTTCTTGTTTTTTATTGTGGATGAACAGCGTTTTCCAACCGTCTATGAGGATGAACCATTAAAAAAATGGTGTAAAGAGAATCTTAAAACTCAGGAAATACTTCGGAAAAATGGATTTGAATTCTTGAATCATTATGTGGGAAGTACTGCATGTTCTCCTAGTAGAGCTACATTATATACAGGACAATATCCATCCCTACACGGACTTACAAAAACAATAGGGGGTGCTGCAGAAAGCTTTGAACCTGATGTGTTTTGGCTAGATCCAAATACCGTTCCTACATTTGGAGATTATTTTCGTCATGGTGGGTACAAAACATTTTGGAAAGGGAAATGGCATACAAGTGTAGCTGATATTTTAATTCCAGGTACACATCAAGCACTAAAAAGCTATAATCCTACTACTGGAGTTCCAGACCGCAAATTGGAACAACTATATTTGGATGCAAACCGTCTTGATGTATTTGGATTTTCTGGATGGCTAGGTCCCGAACCACATGGCTCAGACCCAAGAAATTCTGCTTCATCAGCAGGTATCGGAACAAAAGGGCGTGATGAAGTATATGCGCGAGAAGTTGTAGAGTTAATTCGTTCCCTTGAAAAAGAGTCTAATGAGGAACCATGGCTTATCGTTTCATCTTTTTTAAATCCACATGATATCACACTGTTTGGTGACCTAACCGAACATTCACCATTATTTCATTTTGAGGTAGATCACACACTTCCACATATTCCGCCTGCACCTACAGCTAATGAATCTTTAGATACAAAACCTACTGCACAAAAAAGCTATCGTGAAACCTACCATAAAACATTTCAACCTACAAGGGACAGTTTATTTTATCGACAGTTATATTATTCTCTTCAAAAACAAGTCGATATAGAAATGGGGAAGGTATACAACGCCCTGAAAAACTCACGTTTCTATGAAAATACAATTGTTGTTTTTACCTCTGATCACGGGGACATGCTTGGGGCACATGGCGGTTTGTTTCAAAAGTGGTATAACGCGTATGAAGAGTCCATACATGTACCATTTATTATTCATAGTCCTACATTATTTCAAGAGCGTAAAACAACGTCTATGTTGACAAGTCATGTTGATATTCTGCCAACTTTATTAGGATTAGCCGATATTGATTTAAGTAGTGCTCAAAGGGAGTTAAAAAAGACTCATTCTGAAGTGCATCCGCCTGTTGGACGTAACTTAACTCCATTACTAAAAGAAAAAACTGAAATTCTACGTGAAAATGAGCCCGTCTATTTTATGACGGACGACGATGTAACGAGGGGACTACATCAAACAACATTCTCTGGCAAACCTTATGATTCAGTCGTACAACCAAACCACCTTGAAACCGTGATTGCATACATTCCAACAGGTCTTCAAAGAAAAAAGGAACTATGGAAGTTGACTCGGTATTTTGATAACCCTCAATTTTGGAGTAACCCTGGAATCGAAGACCAGGTAACAAGCGTGGAGAGCGAGGTTCTAATAGAGGAAGAAGTCACGATTTCAGTTTTAAAAGTTACAACAAAAACGGAACCCCTTCCTGATCAATTCGAGCTTTACAACTTAACGAAAGACCCAATAGAACAAGTTAATCTCGCTGACCCATCACATGCCACGATTGAATCAAAACTTATCCAGTCGCAACTCCTAAGTTTATTGGATAATCAG
Organism: Bacillus nitroreducens; assembly: GCF_964021195.1. Lineage (NCBI taxonomy): Bacteria > Bacillati > Bacillota > Bacilli > Caryophanales > Bacillaceae > Bacillus > Bacillus nitroreducens. The sequence goes on from NZ_CAXHYI020000003.1 coordinate 3,332,243, forward strand.
CGTATTCAAAAAAGGATCACACCAACAAAGCAGTAACTTTAATGCGATGCCTCTACAGGTATCGTTTTTTTGATAAGAAAAATAATGATTAAACGAAATTCTTTATAATTGAAAATTTACTTAACGTGTGAGAAACTGTTAATGGTAAATCTTTCAAACCAAAAGGAGGATAAATATGGTAAAGAGTCTTCAAGATACAACGACATTACATAACGGCGTGAAAATGCCTTGGTTTGGGCTTGGTGTATTTAAAGTTAAAGAAGGACAAGAGGTTATCGATTCCGTAAAATGGGCGATCAAGCATGGTTATAAAAGCATTGACACTGCTGCTGTTTATCAAAACGAAGAGGGTGTAGGACAAGCCATTCGTGAATCTGGAATCAACAGAGAGGAATTTTTCGTTACTTCTAAAGTTTGGAATAGCGATCAAGGCTATGAATCAACACTTCAAGCATTTGAAACAAGCCTTAATAAGCTTGGTCTCGAGTACTTAGACTTATATCTCATTCACTGGCCAGGTAAAGATAAGTATATTGATACATGGCGCGCACTTGAAAAACTCTATAAAGATGGCCGTGTACGTGCAATTGGTGTTAGTAATTTCCACATTCACCATCTTGAAAACCTTATCAATAATTCAGAAATTAAACCAATGGTTAACCAAGTTGAATACCATCCTCATCTTACGCAAACAGATTTGCATGAGTATTGTAAAAAGGAAGGAATTCAATTAGAAGCTTGGTCTCCACTTAAACGTGGTGAATTACTAAATGACCCAACACTAGTTGAAATTAGTAATAAATACAATAAAACTGTAGCGCAAGTTATTTTACGTTGGGATCTTCAGAACGGTGTTGTGACCATTCCAAAATCAATTAAGGAAAACCGAATTAAAGAAAATGCCGATGTATTTGATTTTGAACTCACACAAGAAGATATGGTAAAAATAAGCGCACTCAATAAAAATGATCGAGTTGGATCCAACCCTGACGAAATGACAGCAGGATTTGAGTGATCAATTGATTAACCACACAGATAATCTGTGTGGTTTTAATATTTTGTAGCTCTTTATGCTGATAGAATTTACCGATTATCATCAGAAGGTGTCGTCTCCATTCTAGCCACACTTGTTGCTTGGAGAGAAAGGATCAACCCCTGTTTAAAAAGCGTCGATACCTCTGGAAGGATATTTCCCCTCCGTAAAAAGGTTCATTGGAAAGCAAGAGCTACTTCTGAAATATTCTTCGCGTTGGCATCATTAACCACGTTAACTTTTTCAAACCCATATACTATCTTAAAATAATAATTTAACAAGTAATTTCCCCCTAAAGCTCGAAACCATAGTTTAAAACAATCTTTTATAAAAAATAAAAATTCAGAAGTACTACTTATACTTTACCCTGCTAATTTACTACTATATTAATATACTAAAATTTTCCAATTCTATTGACAAATGATTTGGCTCACCTATACAATAAATGTAAGTTACTAGATAATAGGAAAATTCAGAAATTAGAGGTTTATCGATATGAGTCAAAAAATAGCAATTGGAAAGATTGCTGTATTATTAGCAACCTTAACCGAAGACGAAATGGATCCTTTTTCATCTACACTAAAGAATGTGAAATACTGTCAAGGTAAAGTTGGTTCGATGAACATGCAAAAGGTGATTGCTGCTGTAGAAACAGCTGCAAAACGTCATAGCCTGATTCATGATTCACAATACCGGGAAACACATGCCCTATATCACGCAATTATTGAGGGCATTGAAGGTGTGACAAGAGGGCAAACCGCAATTGGTGAAATTAGCCGTACAGTTGGTTTACGGTTTGCGATTGTTCGTGGGGAACCGTATACAAGTGAAGAAGAGGGAGAATGGATAGCCGTTGCTTTTTACGGAACGATTGGTGCACCAATTAAAGGGTTGGAACACGAAACAATTGGTCTCGGAATTAATCATATTTAAAATCTATAATTGTTTACATTGCCTATAGTCCTTTAGTCAATAGGAGGCGATGATGGTATTTCTATGCCATTGTCGCCTCTTTTTCTTTCTATTTTCTCATTTCTGATTTTACGATTCATAAACATTTAGGGGGATGATGTATGGTTGAGTTAACAGGACAGTCGTTAACTTTAGAACAAGTGAAACGAATCTGTTATGACGGTGAACATGTAACAATTAGCAGGGAATCACTTCGAAAAGTCGAACAGAGTCGCAAAGCGGTTGAGAAAATTGTGGCAGATAAACGGACCGTCTATGGAATTAACACTGGCTTCGGAAAGTTTAGTGATGTCATCATTGCCGAGGATGATGTCAATGATTTACAGCTAAATTTAATACGCTCCCATGCTTGTGGGGTTGGTGATTCTTTTCCTGAAGTTGTTTCACGTGCAATGGTATTACTTCGTTTAAATGCACTACTGAAAGGATATTCTGGAATACGTCCCGTGATTGCGGAAAAGCTCGTCACCTTACTAAATCTGAACATCCATCCTGTAATTCCACAGCAAGGATCACTAGGAGCATCTGGAGATTTAGCGCCACTTTCTCATTTGGCTCTAGTGCTTCTGGGAGAAGGTAATGTGCATTACAACGGGGAGATATTACCGACTAAGAAAGTTTTTGAAAAAGAAGGTATTCTGCCAGTTGTCCTGCAGGCCAAAGAGGGTCTTGCATTGATTAATGGAACACAGGCTATGACAGCAATGGGTGTAATTAATTGGATTGAAGCTTCTAACCTAGCTTTACAAAGTGAAATGATTGCGAGCTTAACACTTGAAGGATTAGAAGGTATCATTGATGCTTTTCATCCTGCCATTCATGAAGCGCGGGGTTATCCGCAGCAAATAGATGTGGCGAAACGAATCCGTAACATCTTAGCTGGAAGCAAATTGATAACTAGGCAGGGAGATAAAAGAGTACAGGATGCCTACTCGTTACGTTGCATCCCTCAGGTACACGGCGCTTCCTGGCAAGCATTAGATTATGTGAAGGAAAAACTAGAAATCGAGATCAACGCTGCAACTGATAACCCTTTGGTTTTTGACGATGGCCATTTAGTTATTTCAGGTGGAAACTTCCATGGTCAACCCATCGCGATTGCGATGGATTTTATGAAAATAGCAGTTGCCGAGTTTGCCAGTATTTCGGAACGGAGGATTGAAAGGCTGGTCAATCCCCATCTCAATGATTTACCACCCTTTTTAAGTGCGCAACCAGGATTACAGTCTGGTGCCATGATCATGCAATATGTTGCTGCTTCGCTTGTCTCTGAAAATAAAACACTTGCTCATCCTGCAAGTGTAGATTCCATTCCATCTTCAGCTAATCAGGAAGACCACGTAAGTATGGGGACAATCGGCTCACGTCATGCCTACCAGATTATCCAAAATGTGCGTAGGGTTTTAGCGATAGAATGTATCTGTGCTTTGCAAGCAGTTGAATATCGTGGAATCGAGAAAATGTCACCTGCAACAAAAGCATTTTATTACAAAGCGAGAAATATTGTCCCAACCATTAATCAAGACCGTATGTTTGCTGAAGACATTGAGAGAGTAACCGAATGGCTTAAAAAAAATAATCTAGTGTGGACAGCCAATCTCCAAACCAATATTAAAGTGAAATTTTAGCTGAGAGAAACACGATGTGGGTTACTAAGACGTTTCCATAAGGACGTAGTGTACGAAGTAATTGTTCCTTTAAGAGGACCTTTATCGGCAGTTAATCATGTACGTATCATCGTTTGTTCCTATAAATCTTAAAGGAATGCCATACTGCCTGGTAAGGATGGAGCAAAATAAAACATAGTAAAGGAGAATGTAGTATGTCAATTCAAAGTCGTGTCGTTCATGTTAAAAAAGGATTGGAACTTGAATGTAAAGGCTGGGAGCAGGAGGCCGCTTTACGGATGCTGTACAACAATTTAGATCCTGCTGTTGCGGAAAAACCAGAAGAGCTTGTTGTATACGGAGGTATTGGTAAAGCCGCACGAAATTGGGAAGCATTTGATGCTATAGTTAATACGCTTCGACGCCTAGAAAATGATGAAACAATGCTAATTCAGTCAGGAAAACCAGTTGCGGTCTTTAAAACACACAGTGCAGCACCACGCGTCTTACTTTCAAATTCTGTGCTAGTTCCAAAATGGGCCAATTGGGAGCATTTTCATGAACTTGACCAAAAGGGATTGATGATGTATGGACAAATGACTGCTGGTAGTTGGATTTATATTGGTTCTCAGGGCATATTACAAGGAACCTATGAAACTTTTGCTGAGCTGGCCCGTCAACATTTCGGTGGCTCATTAAGAGGCACGATCACACTCACAGCTGGATTAGGTGGTATGGGGGGAGCACAACCACTAGCAGTAACCATGAACGATGGTGTTTGTATTGCGGTTGAAGTAGATAAGTCGCGTATACAGAAACGATTGGAGACGAAATATTGTGATCGCATGACAGATTCAATTGATGAAGCGATTAAATGGGGATTAGAAGCAAAGCATAATGGTGAAGCTCTGTCGATTGGTCTCATCGGAAATGCTGCCGAAGTACATCATCAACTATTAGATAGAAACATACAAATTGATGTGATGACAGACCAAACATCTGCCCATGATCCATTAAATGGGTATGTGCCTGAAGGCTATTCTGTAAAAGAAGCAAATGAATTACGCACAAATGATCCGAAAAAATACGTGTTATTATCAAACGCATCAATGGCAAAGCATGTTCGTGCAATGCTTGAGTTTCAACGACGTGGAACAGTAACCTTTGATTACGGGAACAACATCCGCCAAGTTGCAAAAGATCAAGGTGTTGAACGTGCATTTGATTTTCCAGGCTTTGTCCCAGCATACATTCGTCCATTATTCTGTGAAGGGAAAGGACCATTCCGATGGGCTGCTTTATCTGGTGACCCACAAGACATCTATCGAACAGATGCCCTTCTAAAAGAATTATTTTCTGAAAATGAAGCTTTGCATCGCTGGATTGATATGGCTCAGAAAAAAGTGGAGTTCCAAGGGCTTCCAGCTCGTATTTGTTGGCTTGGATATGGAGAACGAGTCAAAATGGGCCTCGCTATTAACGAATTAGTGCGAAAAGGTGAATTGAAAGCACCAATTGTAATCGGTCGGGATCATTTAGACTGTGGTTCTGTAGCGTCTCCAAACCGAGAAACAGAAAGCATGAAAGATGGCAGCGATGCAGTTGGCGACTGGGCGATTCTAAATGCGCTGATTAATGTTGCAGCTGGTGGCTCGTGGATTTCTGTCCATCATGGTGGAGGCGTAGGTATGGGCTACTCCTTACACGCTGGAATGGTTGCTGTTGCTGACGGTTCGAATTTAGCAGAAGAGCGTTTACGTCGTGTACTTACGACAGACCCAGGAATGGGGATTGTTCGACACGCGGACGCTGGCTATGAAAAAGCAATTAAAGTCGCGAAGGAAAAAGGGGTAGACATCCCGATGTTATAAGAGGTTTGGGCTAGAAAACAGATTGTAAAAGGTAGAGGACAATAACTTCAACTTAGGTAACATTTCACAAAAGAAAGGACACATTTCCAAAGCGTTAATGCATAAAAAAACAAACTTACTAGTAACTTAATAGATACGTTTAAAATATCGCATTATCTGGTTCAAAATCTCTCATTCTACTAGAAAAGGAGCGATCTCATGGAATACGATATACTCGTACACAATATAGGGCAATTGATTTTACCTATTGAATCAACCAACCCCCTCAAAGGGGAAGAAATGAAGCAGCTTCCAATTAAAGAGAATGCTTCATTTGCCGTCCATTCAGGAAAGATCGCTTGGATTGGCACGGATGAAGAATCAAAACACCTAAATGCAACTTGTAATATAGATGCCAAACAAAAAGTCATCTCTCCAGGTTTGGTCGATCCACATACTCACTTAGTATTTGGCGGTTCACGTGAAAAAGAACTCGCTTTAAAGCAAGCTGGAGTGCCGTACCTTGATATTCTCGCAAAGGGGGGAGGAATTCTTTCGACTGTTGAGGCCACAAAAAGTGCAACAGAAAAAGAATTACTTGAAAAAGCTTCCTTCCATTTAAATCGATTTATATCATACGGAGTGACAACGATAGAAGCAAAAAGTGGATATGGCTTGGAACCAGAAACGGAATTAAAACAACTAAAAGTAGTAAAAAAACTAAAAGAACTCTATCCTATTTCAATTGTTTCAACCTTTTTAGGTCCCCATGCAATTCCTCCAACCTATAAAGGAAAAGAGGATGAATTTCTTGGGGAAATGATTCAACTCCTTGATACCATAAAAAATGAAAAACTAGCTGAGTTTGCTGATATTTTCTGTGAGACAGGTGTATTCACCACACAACAATCAAAGTCATTTTTACAAAAAGCGAAGGAAAAGGGATTTGGTATAAAAATTCACGCCGATGAAATTGATTCTTTGGGTGGAACAGAACTAGCTGTCGAGCTTGGAGCAATCAGTGCAGACCATTTAGTTGCTGCTTCTGATGAAGCAATAAGGATGCTTGCTGAAGGGGAAACAGTGGCAGTTTTACTGCCAGGAACGACATTCTATCTTGGGAAAGAAACATATGCCCGAGCCCGAGATATGATTGATTCAGGTGCAGCAGTTGCACTAGCGACCGACTTTAATCCAGGGAGTTGTGTAACAGAAAACCTCCAGCTGATTATGTCACTGGCAGCGCTTAAACTTAAATTGACGCCTGAAGAAATCTGGAATGCAGTCACGGTCAATGCTGCTTTCGCTATCGGAAAAGGGGGAGAAGCGGGTACTCTTGAAATTGGTCAAAAAGCGAACTTTGTAATATGGGATATTCCAAATTATATGTACCTTCCCTATCATTTTGGCGTAAATCACACAAACAGCGTATATGTCAATGGAACAAAAATTTGGGAGAGAAACGACAATGTTTGAATTTCAATACCTTACACCTGGTCAGCCAGTCATTTTCAAAGACCAGTATGTAACGAAGGTGACCGAATGTATAAAAACGTATAAACATGATGCCAAGGGGGACATTGGTATAATTGGACTTCCCGTATCAAAGTCATCAATCTCACCTTCACTTGCTGCTGACGCGCCAAAAACGGTACGGAATGCTCTTCATGCCTACTCCACTTATTCAGGAGAAAGGAACCATGATTTTAAGGATATTCACGTTCTCGATTTTGGAGATGTTCATACCCATCCAACCAACTTAATTGAGACGACAGAAAGGGTTTATATTAGTGTAAGGGAAATGATTCAAACCAATGCATGCAAAAGATATATCATGCTCGGTGGAGACCATGGGGTGAGCTTTCCTTCGATTCGAGCATTTCATGAACAATTCGGTCGTATTGGTGTCATTCAATGGGATGCCCATCACGATGTACGAAATTTTGAAGATGGTGGTCGAACGAATGGGACACCATTCCGAAGTCTGCTCGATGGTGGTTATCTAAACGGGGAAGATCTAATACAAATCGGCATTCGAGATTATTCAAATGCGGAGGAATATCATAATTATTGTATTCGCAACGGAGTCACAATCTATACAATGGATGATATTGACAGCATGGGTATTGTGTCAATCATTCAAAAAGAAACGGAACGATTAGCTCAAAAAGTCGATTTTATCTACCTTTCAGTCGATATGGATGTAGTTGATCAAGCTTTCGCGCCTGGATGTCCTGCGATTGGACCTGGTGGATTGACATCAAGAGAGTTACTCTCAAGTATTTCTAAAGCTGTAAAACATCCAAAAGTTAAAGCGATGGATATTGTTGAAATCGACCCATCTAAGGATGTACGCGATATCACTAGTAGGCTTGCAGCACATGTAATTATAAGGTTTATGTATACATGAAAAGTGAATACTATTTTGTAAAAGGAGATGGATAGCAACATCTCCTTTTCTATGTAATGGGGGAATTCGATTGAAGGAACATATTATTGAAATTCTTCACCAAACTGAACAGCAATATGACATCAAAATTCTTTACGCATGTGAAGCAGGTAGCCGTACATGGGGAATTGTTTCTCCAGATAGTGACTTCGATATTCGTTTCATTTACATACATAAAAAGGATTGGTATTTATCGATCGATCAAAAGCGAGATGTACTTGAAATTCCAAAACATGATCAAGTAGATTGCCCTGTAGATCCTTTAATAGATATGAGTGGTTGGGAGTTAACAAAGGCACTTAGACTTTTTCGTAAATCAAACCCAGGGTTATTGGAATGGTTACACTCAGGCATTATTTATATCCAAAAATATTCTTTTCTTGAAAAAATGCATCAATTAGAAACGTCCATTTTTTCACCCATTCCTTGTATCTACCATTATGTAAAAATGGCCAAAGGAAATTATAAAACATTACAAGAAAAGGGACCCAATAGTAAAATTTATATAAATATTATACGGCCACTATTAATGGCAAAATTTATTGAAACGAACAAATGCATGGGGAACCTTAATTTATATCATTTGATACAAGAACTCATTCCAAATGGTGAGATAAAAAAAATCATAGAAAACATCATTCATCTAAAGTCTTCTGGACAAAAGGCCATCAACCAATCAATAGAACTAGATCGTTATATAAAAAATGAACTTGATAACATAGAGGAAAATGCCTTAACGCTACAAACAAAGCTCCACAATCCAACGAAGGAGCTAGATATATTCTTCCGTAAGACATTAGCAAAAGTTTGGGATAAATAACGTAGATAAAATAAGGGCAGCCTATTATGATCCTATCTTCTAGTAAGCGCCAGCATCAAAAGTGTATACTTACATTAGTATCTGTTTTTCGGGGGTGAGGATATGTCTGAACAAGCTACAAAAACCTATCGGGTTCAAGGCTTTTCCTGAGCAGGTTGTGCGAAAACGTTCGAATCGAACGTCAAACACCTGGATGGTGTTATAGATGCAAATGTAAACTTTGGAGCTTCTAAAATAACTGTAACAGGAAACACATCGATTAAGGAGCTTGAAAAAGCTGGTGCATTTGAAAACCTGAAATTAAGAGAAGAACATGAAAAAGCTGCACCGCAAGTTTCATTCTGGAAGCAAAAACAAAACAGGAAAGTGTATCTATCAGCGGTAATAATATTATTCAGTTGGTTACTAGGTGAGCAATTTGGAGAAGGTCATCTCTCTTCAACAATTGGGTATGCTCTCGCTATACTTATCGGTGGAAATACTCTATTTATAAAAGGTTTTAAGAACCTGAGTCGTTTCAATTTTGATATGAGTACACTCATGACTATAGCGATTATTGGCGCTGCACTGATTGGAGAATGGGGAGAAGGCGCAACAGTTGTGATTTTATTTGCAATTAGTGAAGCGTTAGAACGCTATTCGATGGATAAAGCAAGGAATTCAATTGAGTCGTTAATGGACATTGCACCTAATGAAGCGTTCATTCGGCATGGGACAGAAGAAAGGCTCATACCCGTTGAGGATATTCAAGTTGGAGATATTATGATTGTGAAACCGGGTCAGAAGGTTGCAATGGATGGAATTGTGATAAAAGGGAGCTCTTCCATTAACCAAGCTTCCATAACAGGCGAAAGCGTCCCTGTAAGTAAAACCATTCATGATGAGGTTTTTGCTGGAACATTGAATGAAGAAGGTCTCTTGGAAGTACGAGTAACAAAACGGGTGGAAGACACAACGATTGCGAAAATTATCCATTTAGTAGAAGAAGCCCAAGCTGAACGTGCACCTTCTCAAGCGTTTGTCGATAGATTTGCAAAATACTATACGCCTGCAATTATCGTACTTGCGATGTTAATCGCCGTTGTTCCTCCATTATTTTTTGGTGCAAATTGGAATGACTGGATTTATCAAGGATTGGCAGCTCTCGTTGTTGGATGTCCGTGTGCATTAGTTGTGTCCACACCTGTTGCAGTTGTAACAGCCATTGGAAATGCTGCCCGCCATGGAGTCTTGATAAAAGGGGGCATTCATCTTGAAGAAGCTGGATCACTTAATGTAATCGCATTTGACAAGACAGGAACCTTAACAAAAGGTACCCCATCGGTTGTTGATCTTATCTCTTTTGATAACAAGGAAGAGAAATGGCTCATGCTAACTGCAGCAATAGAAAAAGGATCCCAACATCCACTTGCTTCAGCCATCCTAAAAAAAGCTGAAGGTCTCCCATATCAGCATGTCATCATAGAAGACTTCCAATCAATTACAGGAAAAGGCTTAATGGCTAAAATCGATGGAGAAATCTATTACGTTGGTAGTCCAAACTTTTTTGAAGAAATTAACAGAAACTTTATTCAAGAAAAGCAAGAGAAAATAGATGCATTACAAAACAAAGGTAAAACGGTTATTATCTTCGGAACTGAAGCTAAGATTCTTCTACTGATAGCTGTAGCCGATGAATTAAGAGAATCCTCTAGAGCGGTTATTCAGAAATTACACAAGATAGGCATTGAAAAAACAGTTATGCTTACTGGTGACAATCAGCGAACAGCTGATGCCATCGGAAAAGACGTTGGCGTTACGAATATAGATGCAGATTTACTACCAGAAGGCAAATTATCAGCTATCCATAAGTTACAATCAATTCATGGAAAAGTAGGAATGGTGGGAGATGGCGTTAATGATGCGCCCGCATTAGCAGCTTCAACTATCGGTATTGCAATGGGTGGTGCAGGAACCGATACTGCCCTCGAAACGGCAGACATCGCATTAATGTCGGACGACCTAAACAAATTGCCATATACAATCCATTTAAGTCGAAAAGCACTAAGGATAATCAAACAAAATATTACTTTCTCATTAGCTATAAAGGCATTAGCCTTACTATTGGTTGTCCCAGGCTGGCTTACACTATGGATTGCCATTTTTGCCGATATGGGGGCAACTTTGCTTGTCACATTAAATAGCTTACGACTATTTAAGGTGAACGAATAGGGGTAACAATTGTTATCCCTTTTTTATGCAATTTTATCGTCTATCTCGTCTTCCATTTTATTTAGATGAGTACGCTTAACGTCCCAATAATAGACCCTAGGAAGACCCCAATACAGCCAATATTCATGAACTAACGTTGCACCCACAAATAATATCATTTGGATGTCCAATTGTTTCAATTAAACCGCCTCCTTATAAGGAGTATATGGGGAAATACAGTTGTCCAATAACGTGTAAAATAAAAGAAAAAACCCGTTCCTAAAAAAGCCTGGAACAGGTCAAATATGTACCGGTACGTAAATTTGCTACTTACTTATTTTTTTTTCGATTTTCACGAGCAGCTTTTTTCCTAGCCTTCTTACTTAAACCTTGTTCTGCACCAAATTCCGTGTCCATACTATTTGCTCCTGTTTGAGGCTGGTTTTTATTTTTTTTAGCCACTGTTTAGTTCATTCCTCCTTTCAATTAATCACCGCTGTTTGTATCATATTTATTTCCTATATTTTACAGCGTTATGTCTATTATGGATGAAAATCTGAAAAATATACAAATTTCGACAGGAAGATGCTTCTGTGGTCTATTTTTAGTAAAATATACGATAGGTAAAACATAGAAGGGATTTTGAAACAATGACAACATATCTTGTAATAGGTGCGGGGATCTTAGGTGCCTCCACTGCTTATCATCTTGCTAAAGAAGGAGCAAAAGTAATCATTGTTGACCGAAAGGATCACGGTCAAGCAACTGATGCAGCGGCAGGGATTGTCTGTCCATGGCTTTCTCAGCGAAGAAACAAGGCTTGGTACCATTTGGCCAAAGAAGGTGCAAAATATTATTCCACTCTAATTAGCGAACTCGAATCATTAGGCGAGACTTCAACTGGTTATAAAAAGGTTGGAGCGATTAGTCTCCATACCGATGAAAAGAAACTCGATAAAATGGAAGAGCGAGCATACATTCGTCGGGAAGATGCACCTGAAATTGGAGAAATCACACGATTTCGTTCCGAAGAAACAAAGGAACTCTTTCCACCACTATCAAATGAATTTTCGTCCGTACATATTAGTGGTGCTGCCAGAGTGAATGGAAGAGAGCTTCGTAATGCGTTAATACGCGCAGCCAAACATTTTGGTGCCGATTTTCGAACAGGTAATGGAAGTTTACAATCAAAAAATGGGCGATTAATTGAGGTAAATATTAATGATGAGATGGTGATTGCTGACAAGGTATTAATTACAGCTGGAGTTTGGGCAAACGAATTGCTTAAGCCACTTGGAATAGATTTTCTTGTATCCTCACAGAAAGCACAAATTGTACATCTTCATCTGGAAAATACAACTACAGATCATTATCCTGTGGTCATGCCACCAAACGATCAATATATTTTAGCTTTTGATGAAGGAAGAATTGTTGTCGGTGCAACGCATGAAAATAATAAAGGCATCGATACAAGGATTACAGCAGGTGGGCTTCATGAAATTTTTGATAAAGCATTACATATTGCTCCTGAATTGTCCGAAGCAACGATATTAGAAACAAGGGTTGGTTTTCGACCTTTTACTCCAGAATTCCTTCCAGTTATCGGTGAAATACCAGATTTTGATAATCTTTACGTTGCAAACGGACTAGGAGCCTCAGGGCTAACAGTCGGACCTTTTTTAGGGGGCGAATTAGCAAAGCTTGCCATGGGTAAACAACTGGAAATCGAACTTAGTCATTATGATGTCGCAAGTGCCATTAAATCATAATTTTATACTAATCATCACATTTGGCCTGATTCCTATACGAGATCAGGCCTTAATTTTTCCCCTCTGGAATTTTGAAATTTTTTCTAAAAACCTACAGAAAATTTTCCAGAATAATGTTAAAATAGGCGATATTACCAACTTTTTTAACATTAGGGGGATGGCAGATTGAACACCAAGTTTTCACAACCAAAGGGCTTTGGCGAAATTCTTGATCTTACATTTAGTTTAAGCAGAAAACGATTTCGTGATTTTTTTACCATTCTGCTTATTTTTATGGGACCCGTATACATACTTGAAGCATTCATCCTACTGGCCTCAGGAAACAGTTTTTTCAGAGAAACTGGGCCTGGCGATGATTGGTTTACCCAAGTACTTTCTAGCTTTGATGAAGAAGCAGTTGCAGAAACGATCGGATTAGGTGGAGCAATTGGAACGCTCTTAGTTGGTCTGATAAGTATTGTTTTATTTCCAGTTGCAACAGCTGCAATCTTATTAGCCTTAAACCACATTCGAAAAAATGAGGAATACACAATCGGATCCTTGATAAAAAAGGCTTTTACACGATTTTGGGCAATGCTTGGAAGTAATATTTTATTTGGTCTGATTGCCTTTGGATTTTTATTTGTATCTCTGATGATCTTATTTCCGATTGGAATCTTCGGCGCCATAGGAGTGCCCGTTATCGGTATATTATTTGTTATTGTATTAGGGATTGGAATGTATGTCGGTATTGGGTATTTAATGACACGTTGGGGCTTTTATTTTGGTTCTGTTGTACTAGACTATGAATCTCCTGGATTTTCTCGGAGTTGGCAATTATCCCGTAATCGTGGATGGGTATTATTTAGTCTTTATATCATATTCTTTTTGATTATCAGTGCCATAAGCCTTGCGATTGAAGCGACGTTTGGTATCTTTTTAGGCAATAGTGTTCTACTTACATTAATTGTGAACCTAACAACAATTTTTACGAATCTGCTATTTACTGTTGGCTACGGAGTCATGTATCTTGATGCAAAGGTTCGACATGATGCAGAGGATTTGGATGAAATGATTAAGGGGTTCAATGAACCAAGATAAGTGGTGATAGGCAATGGGAGAAATGAAGGATTCAAGAGAACGGATTGAGGACATTCTTAAGGAGAAAGAGTATCGAGTCTACTATGATGAATCTAGAAATATATTTCAAGAATGGTGGAACAGAATCAAAGATTGGCTAGCCGATGTATTGGAACGATTATTTCCATCAATAAGCTCGGCAAATGGTGCTGCAGACGTTGTGCTATTCTTAATCATGCTTTCGATTCTCTTCCTTTTGGGACTTGCGGTATTTTTGTTGATTCGAAATAGAAGACCCAAGAAATTTAGTACACATAAGCCACTTCATTCAACTGAGGAACTTAACTGGACCTATCAGAAACATTTACAGGAAGCACATAAGCATCAAGATGTTCAAGATTTTTCAGCTGCAACTAGACATTTATTTTTAGCACTGCTTCTCCTTTTCCATCAAAAAAAATGGCTCGAAGCAAAAGCATGGAAAACAAACTGGGAGTATTATGACGAACTCCGTAAAGTCAATCCGACTTTGGCAAATGAATTTTATGATTTGGCATTAGTATTTGATGAGGTAGCATATGGAGAATATCAGATTAATAGAGAGGAATATATTCAATTTCGTGAAAAAGTTTTTGTCAGGTTAATTGATACAGAAGGGAGTGAGGAGAATGCGCAAAGGTAAAGTATGGATAACCCTAATAGGACTGATTGTACTTCTACTCGCGCTAACTTATTATATAGAATCATTTAACCCAAAAGCGTATCCACACTATGTTTCTGATTCTCCTTCTCCTACAGGTCTGAAAGCCATTTATACATATTTACAGGATAAAAATCAAGTGAAAAGGTGGTCACATTCACCTCAATACCTTACAAAAAAAGACGAAAATCAAGTCCTGATTATGGTGGAGCCTTATTTTACACCAGAGCAGGAAGATGCAAATGGGTATCTACAATTTATTGAAGCTGGAAACAGGCTTATTTTGTTTAAAGCTAATCCAAGAGGAATGTTTGATTTGAAGACACTTCCAGCAGATATTGACTCTTTCATGGATGAAGCCATATCCATGAAAGATCAAGAGGGAAGAGAATATACAGCTTTCATTCAATCTACAAATAGAATCATTCCTGCTGAAAATGAAAGGATTCTCCTGGAAGATGATGCAGGTGCGATTGCGACAAGTCGAAAAATTGGTGATGGTGAATTAATTACGGCTATTACACCTGAATGGCTCACAAATGACCGCCTCTTAGACTATGAACATATTCCACTCGTTTTATCGTTAATTGAAGATGAACAAACATCCTTTTATTATTTTGATGAATATATTCATAGTACAAAAAACGCGGTTAGTTTCACCACATTATATCCGAAATGGTTCTTACTATTCCTTTTACAAGCGGCATTTTTAGTATTTCTTTGGCTTTGGTATAAAGGAAAGAGATTTGGCCCTGTGATTGTCCCTCGAGAGGAGTCTATTCGATTCAGTGATGAGAATATACGAGCTTTAAGTGCTTGGTACATACGAGGTCGCTATTATCACGAATCTTTACATATACAAGCTGAGTATGTGAAACAGTTGTTACAAGAAAAATGGGGAATACCTGTTCATCGGGAATGGACTGACCTAACAACGAAACTAACACAACACTGGTTTGGAAAAAAGGAAGATGAGATTAAGCGATATCTACAAGGTCTATCAACTGTCTTAAAAATTGAAAAACTATCTAAACATGATTATTTGCAATGGTCAAAGAACCTAGATGAATTACGAAAAGAGGTGGAGAAAGGATGAAACAAGAACTCACATCCTTACTTAAAAAATATGAGCAGCGAATTTTAGGTCAGCACACAAACTTACGGCTTCTTTTATCTGCTATTCTAGCAGGTGGTCATGTTCTACTTGAAGGAGTGCCTGGTACAGGGAAAACACAAATGGTGCGTACACTTGCAAAATTGCTCGGAGGAGATTTTACTCGAATCCAATTCACGCCTGATCTATTACCAAGTGATATCACAGGTAGTATGATTTACAACATGAAGGAAGGACACTTTGAAACATTAAAAGGACCTATCTTCACGAATATTCTACTAGCTGACGAAATTAACCGTACGCCTGCAAAAACACAAGCTGCTTTATTAGAGGCTATGGAAGAAAAACAAGTCACCATTCAAGGCGAGACTTACAAGCTACCAGAAGTGTTTTTTGTTGTAGCTACACAAAACCCAATTGAATTTGAGGGTACATACCGTTTGCCAGAAGCCCAGCAAGATCGATTTTTATTTAAACTTCAAATTGAATTCCCATCTTTTGATGAAGAAAGAAATGTTGTGAAACAAGTAATTGAGCAAGTATTATCTACCCAAGATAGCTCTACAGTCATTGATCTTTCCACATTTTTATTCATTCGAAGGGAAATAGAACGAGTTACTGTAAGTGATAGCGTCCTTAATTACATTATGCAAATCGTTCGCAAAACACGAGAGTCCGAAACGATACGATATGGTGCAAGTACAAGGGCTGCCATTTCAATCGCAAAAGCAGCACAATCATGGTCCTATTTAGCTGGACGAGATTATGTCACACCAGATGATGTAAAAATGGTCTCAAAGCCTGCATTGAGACATCGAATTCAGTTATCTCCACATGCAGAATTGGAGGGAATCACCATTGACGAAATCATTGAAGAACTTGTGGGATCGGTTCCTGTTCCTAGATAGCGGCATTTTGCCCACAAAACGATTACTTATTTGTTTGTTTATTCTTTCAATCGCATTGCTAGCCAGTCTAATGCTTGAAATCTCTTGGTCTATGATCATAGGTTTAAATTTGTTTTTTTTGTTAGCAAGCTTTGTTGATTTGTACTTCTCACCAAAAAAGAAACAGCTTTCTGCTAAGCGCAAAGTACAGGAAGAAATAGAGAGAGGGCTAGCCATACCTGTCGAGATTGAAATAACGAATCACTCATCATTCGGATTAACCTATCGTTTCATTGATGGAATCCCAGATTCTTTCACACATTCCTTTCCAATTAGAGGGACGATTGCAAAAGAAAAATCATCAAAGATTATCTACAAAACGAAAGCAAGCGATCGGGGAGATTATCAAATTACTAAATTATATTTCCGATACAAGAGCTTTCTTGGTTTATGGGAAAAACAAATTACCTTTCCATTAACAAACGATGTTCGAGTCATTCCAGATTTATCAGAAGCAAGACATTATCTTGAAAATGCACAAAAGTTCTTATTATATGAAGGAATAAAAATTCGAAAGCATCAAACAGGTACTGGTGAGTTTTCAAAAATTAGAAGCTATGTTGTTGGAGACGATCCTCGCACCATAAATTGGAGACAGACCGCGAAGCTACACGAAGTGATGACAAACGAGTATGAACCAGAGCATGGTAAACATATTACAATTTTACTAGATTGCGGCAGGATGATGGGAGCTGAACTAGAAAAAGGTAACCGCCTTGAACGAGCTATAGAATCGGCAATTACTGTTGCAACTGCTGCACTTAAAAATGGTGACTATGTATCCATTTTAGCTTTTTCATCAGAAGTAAAGACATATGTGTCAGCTGGAAAAGGGTTGGCCCATCTTCAAACCATTTTAAGGGCTATCTATGGATTGAAGGTAGATGCTTCCGAATCTAATTATGGGGCCGTGTTTTCGTATTTGGAAACCGTGCAGAAAAAGCGTAGCCTTTTGATGCTATTTAGCGATGTATATACTTTTATTAGGGAAGAGAGTGCACTTATCTATCTACGAAAACTTAGACAGCGACATTATTTTCTGATGATCGGTATAGAGGACCCAGTCTTAGCCCAAAGAGTGAAAGAAAATCCGTCGAATGATCATATAGCAATGTTAAAAAGTATGGCTCAACAGCAAGTATTAGAAAAGAAGCAGAGAAAACGAAAATGGGAAAACCAAGGCCTCATCATGATAGAGGCCAAAGAAGATAAATTAGCCGTTACAGCTGTTTCATATTACATTGATATTATGAATCGGAATTTACTGTAGTCTCATTCTTCATTAAAAAGAGTTTACCAGTCACAATATAAAGGATCAAACCAATAACCGTTATAAAGGCAACCGCATATTTTGCTTCAAGAGAAATGGCAGCAGGTGTAATGAAACCTTCAATTATACCTGCAATAACAAATAGCGGTATCGTTCCTAAAAGTAGTTGGACCGATCGTTTTGCTTGATATTTCAACTGGTAAACTCTCGAATAATGACCTGGAACAAGTAGTTTGTAACCCATTAAAAGCCCAGCGCCGCCTGCTATAAAAATAGCCGTAAGCTCAATCATTCCGTGTGGGACAATATAAGCCCAAAAATCATACGTTTTGCCATAATGCCAAAATAAGCCAGCCAGCGCACCAACGATAATGCCGTTATAAATTAAGACATAGACCGTTAAAATACCAAATGTTATGCCACTTGCAAAGGCAAGGATGGCTACCTGTATGTTATTAGTCATAATGGTTGCGGACATTAGGGATGAATCGACCATGCCATCTTGACTTCCTAAATAATCGGGATCAACACCTTGGGCTATTTCGGTAGGCAGAATGGAGAACATATGAAGAGGATCCTGGAGGACCGATAAAAAACTTCCTACTGCTCCCAATGTAAACAATATAAAAGCAACAACGATAAACTTCCATTGTTCTAGTAAAAGCCCAATGAATTTCGTACTAAAGAAATAGCGGATTTGTCCAAAACTTGAAACCTGATCTTTGTAAAGCAGATTATGAGCTTTTGAGACAAGACCATTTAAATAAGGGGTTATTTCCTCATTAGGAAAATAGGTCTGACAATATGATAGGTGAGCAGCGCATTTTTGATATAATTGATAAAACTCATTTATTTCTGTACTGTTTCGTGATTTTCTTCTTTTATGTAAGATCGATATCAATTGTTCTAGATGCTTCCATTCGTCACGATGTTGTTTTACAAATTGCTTCAAATTCAATTTGTTATCACCTCTTGTAATTAGACCCACATGGGTGGACACTAAGACGTTCGTGTCTTTGTACCATTATTCAAGCGCTTAACATGAATTGCCCCAGACTGACACTATATGCCATTAAACGCAAGATATCCTTATTATAGTAATTTTAGAGAAAAATAGAAATAGCTTCTAAGAAAAATAGTGGAGAAAAGGGGGATCCTTTTGAATCTAGAAAAAAACAATATAAAAACTCCTGAGTATGTTTCCATCCAATTTCAATTAGCTGGGGTAGGCAGTAGGGCCGCTGCATTTGTGCTTGATACGATAATATTAATGGGGGTTAGTCTACTCATTCTACTTACATTAGTACTCATCCTTTATGGAGGATCTGAATTTTGGTTTATTTCCGAAACTTTATTCTCAGGTCCAGTTGCCATTACAATCGTTCTGTTGTTTTTACTAAATTGGGGGTATTTTTTTCTGTTTGAATTTTTTGCAGGAGGAAAGACAATTGGAAAGAAAATCATCGGGATTCGTGTTATTCAGGAAAATGGTCATAGTATCACTTTGTTATCCAGTTTTATCCGAAATTTCCTACGGATCATTGATTCTTTGCCAGCATCTTATTTTATAGGTATTATGATGATCTTTTTCCATTCTAAACATAAGCGGATCGGAGACTTAGTCGCTGGAACAATTGTAATCCACGAAAGAAGAGCAAAAAACAAGAAAAAACATAGTCCCCTTGAAAAAGAAATTAGGATGCGAGGACTTTCAAGTAACTCCCTTGTAATTGACCAATGGGCATTAAAATCATTCGGAAACGAAGAATGGAAGCTTCTTCAGACTTACTGCAACCGATTTACACAACTAAAAGATCATATAAGGGATACACGCACACAGCAAATTGCAGGGATTTTATTACCTAAGGCAGGAATTGAAATAACAGGGAAAACGTATAAACAATTAGAAAATGATTTATTAGTCCTTTATTTAATTCTAAAAGACGATTGGGATTTTGAAATTTAAAGCGAAAACTTCAAGCATACAATGTTATAGCCACTGTACTAGTTGCTTTTTTGTTCAAGTTTGATAATAGATTTACCGATGGATATTCTTGAATAACGCTGATCCTACTTTAGACCGACACCTAAGACTTTGTTATATATAATAATTACTAGATAACACAAAGGTGTTTGGGTATAATTACCTACATGAATAGCGTGTAAGATTGTAAAGTAGGAGAACTCAATATGAAATTAAAACTTTATAGTACGAGCTTACTCTTTTTATGCTTACTTTTTGGTTGTTCTGAACAAAATAAGATTGAAAAACCAGAAGTAGAAGTAGCCTCGATCGAGCTCATTCCAACGATTGATAAACCATTACCACTTGACCATTCAAAGGAACGGACAAATGAGATTACTCATTTGATGATTCACTTTATAAGTAATGCAGCAGTTAACCCAAAGGATCCATATAATTTTAATGATGTTTATTCCATATTTGAAGATTATGGTCTATCTGTTCATTACCTGATTGACCGTGAAGGAAACATCTACAACCTCGTATCCGAGGACAGGGTAGCCTATCATGCTGGGAAAGGCAGTTTGGTTGAATTTCCATCCTACGCCGACAAAATGAATGAGTATTCGATAGGGATTGAGCTTATCGCAATGGGTACAAAAGAGGAGATGACAGCGATTGTACCAGAGGATATTTATAACCAAATTGATACTTCATTAGCAGGCTTTACGGAAGCACAGTATCAATCACTTAACCGATTAGTACAAATTATTTTAAAACGAAATCCAGCAATTGTACCTAATAGAAGCCATGTAATTGGCCATGATGAATATGCACGAGGAAGAAAAACAGACCCTGGCGCATTATTTGATTGGAGTAAAATTGGATTTTAACTACATTTACATAAAAAAGACCCCAATCGTAGAAAATGGGGTCTTTCCATGCGTTTTAAATTCAATGCATGTTTATCAATGAGAAAATGATATAACGATTGAATATTCTTCTACGCAAGAACCGGAGAGCGTAACAAATACGTAAGTCTAAAAATGAGTTTCCTCATGAAGATGTTCAATTTGACTAGTGTATAAAAAAACTCTAGAAAGATGCGAAATAGAATATTCAATATATATCCCTCCACATTGATTTTTGTGAAAAAAGATTTCACAGGATTATTATCTCCAGTTTGCCATTTATTCATGTATTTATGGTATGTTTTAAACTGTACACTGGAAAGATAATATCATACATCATTCATTGGGAGGCAAGCATAATGGAAAAAGTAAAAGTCGGTGAAGTATTTACAATAAGTGATGAGACTGGTGAAGAGCAAGATGTTGAGGTTCTTGGCGTCGTAGAGTTTGAAGGGATAGATTACGCAGCAGTTAGCTTTGTAGAAGACTTAGAAGAGGACTCAGAGGAGGATATCGATATATTCTTTTTGAAAATAGACGAAGAGGGCGATTTCTCAGCAATTGAAAGTGATGAGGAATTTAACAAAGTATCTGCGGCCTTTGATGAGATTTTTGACGAAGAATTAGATGAAGATTGACAGACATAGCCTTTGAACCCCCACGTACACACGTAGGGGTTCTTTTATTCAATCGATGTTCCACTCATTCATTATTTCTTTTACTTTTTTCTTATCAATAATATTTATCGCAAAATATGTTATTTCTTTCGTTTTCATTTTTCGAACAGGATGATGGGATACCCCATATAAATCTCCGAGGACTAAAACATCTACCAATGTAAATCCTATTAAAATAATCATTGGTTTTCTGTTTCCTGTCCACGTACCCTTAGTTCCTAACACCACAGGGAGCGGATTCTTTTTCCTTTTAATATATTCACTCACCCAATCTTGTTCCGTAATTGTTTTAAACATTTATACATCTCCACGTCCATTTTGCATACTTAAGATTTTACAAAAACGATCAATTCTATTCAAAAACCAACAAAGTTCGTATAAAATGAACTTTATGGTTCTATAAAATTTTCCACTAAAGGTAACACTCACCTTAATTATGCTACTATATACCTGCTAACCGAATGATTAAAGGAAAGAGGAGGAATTCTAATGAAAAAGGCATTATTAAATGTTGATTATACAAATGATTTTGTTGCAAATGATGGTGCGTTGACTTGTGGAGAACCAGGTCAGCAGATCGAGAAAGAAATTGTTCGTATCACTGAGGAATTTATTAAGAATGATGACTTTGTTGTTTTTGCAATTGATCTTCATAAAGAAGGAGACGAGTTACACCCTGAAACAAAATTATTCCCACCCCATAATCTAGAAGATACATCAGGAAGATTGCTTTACGGGGACTTACAGAGAGTGTTTAATGAACAGCAGACTAATCAGAATGTGTACTGGATGGATAAAACAAGATATTCTGCCTTTGCAGGAACAGATCTTGAAATAAAATTGCGTGAGCGTGGAATCACAGAAGTCCATATTGTTGGAGTATGTACAGATATTTGTGTTCTTCACACAGCTGTAGATGCTTATAACCGTGGATTTAAAATTGTCATTCATAGCTCAGCCGTTGCAAGTTTTAACCAAGCTGGACATGATTGGGCACTTGGGCATTTTAAAGATTCACTCGGTGCAGAAGTTCGCTAATTCTACACGGTTTTATTTATTGGAGGTAATATTTGATGGACAAATATATTAAGGATGACAGTTTTGCATTACATACAGATTTATATCAAATCAATATGGCAGAGATTTATTGGAGAGAAGGCGTACATAATCGTAAAGCCGTATTTGAGGTGAACTTTCGCAAATTGCCATTTGGAAATGGCTATGCTGTTTTTGCAGGTCTTGAGAGAATCATTCATCTTCTCGAAAACTTCTCCTTTAGCGACACGGATATTGAGTACTTAAGAGAAGAAGGATATGCTGATGATTTTCTGAACTATCTGAAAGAGCTTCGTTTTACAGGAACACTTCGATCTGTATTGGAAGGAGAAGTTGTGTTCGCAAATGAACCACTCCTTCGAATTGAAGGACCAATTTGTGAGGTAGCTCTACTGGAAACACCGATTTTAAATATTATTAATTACCAAACATTAATTGCGACAAAGGCTTCACGTATAAAACAGGTTGTTGGTGATCAAATAGCAATGGAATTTGGTACAAGACGTGCCCAAGAGATGGATGCAGCCATTTGGGGGACAAGAGCAGCCTATATTGCAGGTTTTGATTCTACTTCAAACGTTAGAGCTGGAAAATTATTTAATATACCCATTTCTGGTACTCATGCACACTCCTTGGTACAGGCGTATCGTGATGAATACGAAGCATTTAAACATTATGCGGATACACATAGAGATTGTGTATTTCTCGTTGATA
Source organism: Bacillus nitroreducens (assembly GCF_964021195.1). Lineage (NCBI taxonomy): Bacteria > Bacillati > Bacillota > Bacilli > Caryophanales > Bacillaceae > Bacillus > Bacillus nitroreducens. The sequence goes on from NZ_CAXHYI020000003.1 coordinate 3,355,344, forward strand.
CGTATGATACGTTAAAATCAGGTGTTCCAAATGCAATCAAGGTTGCAAAAGAAAAAGGGGACACCATAAACTTTATCGGCATTCGCTTAGATAGCGGAGATTTGTCATACTTATCAAAAGAAGCTCGAAAAATGCTTGATGAAGCGGGTTTTAAAGATGCCAAAATTGTCGCATCCAATGACCTTGATGAAAATACAATCATTAACTTAAAATCACAAGGTGCAAAAATTGATTCTTGGGGTATTGGAACAAAGCTCATTACAGCCTATGATCAACCAGCATTAGGGGCTGTCTATAAGCTTGTGTCGATCGAAGATAAAAATGGGAATATGGTAGACACTATAAAAATAAGTGCAAATCCTGAAAAAGTTTCAACACCTGGGTTAAAGAGAGTGTATAGAATTATTAATAAGACCAGCGGAAAATCTGAAGGTGATTATATTACACTTGAACATGAAGACCCACAAAATGAAGAACGAATTAAAATGTTCCATCCTGTTCATACATTTATTAGTAAATTTGTGACAAATTTTGAAGCAAGAGAATTACAACATACAATTTTCGAAAATGGGAAACGCGTATATGAAATTCCAACATTACAAGAAATTCGCAGCTTTTTAAAGGATAACCTTGAGTTACTATGGGATGAGTACAAACGTACCACCATGCCTGAAGAATATCCAGTCGATTTAAGCCAAGCTTGTTGGGATAATAAGATGAAACGAATTGCAGAAGTAAGGGAAAGCGTTGAAGAAATGATTGAAAAGGTAAATGGATAAAAAGTTTGTTGCGAGTAAACGAGGGAGGGAATATTCATGAGTATTCAGCAACAGATTATGAAAGATTTACATGTAAAGGCAACTATTGATCCAAAAGAGGAAATCAAACTGAGGATTGCTTTTTTAAAGGATTATTTACTAAAAAGCAAAGCAAAAGGTTTTGTATTGGGAATAAGCGGAGGACAGGATTCCACATTGGCTGGGAAACTTTGTCAAATGGCAGTTGAAGAACTTCGTCGTGAGGGACAAGAGGCAACCTTTGTCGCAGTTCGTTTGCCATACAAAGTTCAAAAGGATGAAGATGACGCTCAGGCAGCATTATCCTTTATCAAACCTGATCGTGCAATTACCTTTGATATTGCTACAACGGTTGATGCATTTGTAACGGAGTATAGAAATTCTACTTCTGAAGACATCAGCGACTTCAATAAAGGTAATGTAAAAGCCAGACAAAGAATGATTGCTCAATATGCAGTTGGAGGCATGCACAATTTGTTAGTAGTCGGAACAGACCATGCTGCTGAAGCAATCACAGGATTCTTCACGAAATATGGGGATGGAGGAGCCGATTTATTGCCGTTATCAGGACTGACCAAGCGTCAAGGACGCGCTCTATTAAAAGAATTAGGAGCGGAGGAACGTCTCTATTTGAAAGTTCCAACAGCAGATTTATTAGATGTCAAACCATTACAGGCTGACGAAACAGAGCTTGGAATAACGTATGACGTACTTGATGATTACTTAGAAGGTAAACAAATCTCAAAAGAAGACGCTGAAAAAATTGAAAGACGGTACTACATTTCACAACATAAACGGCACATGCCAGCAAGTATGTTTGATGAATGGTGGAAATAGTGATAAGCCTGTTCCTACATGTGAAAACCATGAGGCACAGGCTTTTTTAAACATTTTCTCATAACCAACACATACCATTTATCTTCTTCTTTTTTTGGAATCATCGATAGCTTTCTTCTTAACTTTACGTTCTAATTCAACTTGGACATGAACATTTCTTTCATCGTTATACGTTATGTTTATGACCTTGCCTTTACGTCCTTTTATTTTAATTACATCATCAACGGCTGGAATATTTTGTACCAACTGAGTGAGGAGGTTATTTTTATTTTCATAGTAATGAATTACATACATACGGATCACCTCATGAAAAATTCGTAAATATGAGCCCAAATCGTTACTTGATACTATATGTTAGAAATTAAAAAAGGGTACCTGAAATTTACGTTGAAGAAGTGAATGATTTAAAGTTGATTATAATATCATTATGTAACCTAGATGATGTTATTTCTAAAGTAGAGATGATAGGATGAAGCAAAAAGGACAAAGCTAAACGTCTAGCTTGCCCTTTTTTCTGGCATATTTAATTGATTTGGTTCAGGTAATAATAGGTTCATAATGGCTGCAGCTATTACAATAAGTATCGAAATATAGAGAGCTATGTTGTAGTTACCATATGTGCTAAATAAAAGTCCAGGTATATAAGCTCCCATAGCAGAACCAATTTGATGACTAAGGGATAAACATCCAACAATAAATCCTATTGAATAGTTTTTAAAGTATTGAGTCAACAATAATGAAGTTGGTGCAACTGTAGCAAAGTCAACAAATCCAAAAATAACGGCAAACACCAATAACAACACTGTATTATGTGAGTATACTAGAATGCCAATGGCTAAGGCCCGAGTAAAATAAATAAATACTAATAATTTACGACTACTCCAGTAGTCTATTATAACGCCAGATAGCAATATTCCAATTATATTACAAGCTGCTAAAATACTAACGGCGGTCCCAGTTACAGTCACTGAAAAACCATGGTGATGAGACAATGGAATAAGATGGGTATCCATCAAACCAGTTGTGGTAAATCCACAAATAGCAAAAGGCATCATTAAGAACCAAAATTGCCGCATTTTAAATAAGTCTTTTAGTAATATCGATTCCTTCTCATGTTCTGTCTTTGAATGATCATTCTCAACCACCATTCCACCCAAAGGTTCCATCGCTTTTTCATCTGGATGATTTCGTAAAAAGAATAAAACGACAGGGAACACAATAACAATCAACAACGCACCTAAAATAAAAATAGTCGTTCGCCAATCAAACCAATGAATTAAAAGTAATGACCCTGGAACAAGGAGCATTTGTCCAAAACCAAAACCTGCTTCCATAATTCCAAGTGCAAGTCCGCGATTTTTATTAAACCAATTTGTAATCAGAACAGTCCCAGCCACATTAGAAGCCCCACCAACTCCAACTGAAACAAGGGAGTAGAGGACGAACAATTGCCATGGTTGAGTTACAAAGGTAATAAAAAAGAAGCTGATTCCCACAATAAAGGTACTAACTGATAAAATTAGGCGTGCGCCATATCGATCTATTAATCTACCGATAAAGGGCTGTGATAAACCATAAATAATAAAACTAATTGTAGAAATGAGAGACGTTGTCGCCCGATCCATATGTAGATCCTGTTCCCAAGGCTCCACAAACGCTCCGAATGCTAACCGACCTCCTTGAACGGCTAGAAATGCAAGGAATGTAACAAAGACGATTATCCATGCATAATGAAGTTTTCCTTTCATGCTAATCTCCTTCTCATGTTGTGATTTCAATGTAAATAAGTTGATTTAAATAGACTAACCGAAAGCCCGTGTAAGTGCATATAAGAGTAATAGTACCAAATTTTTATCAGACTTTTCAATCATTATTTAATTTTCAAATAGGTATGCATGGTATTTGCCCTTCCTTTCCTTCATTTTCAAAATATTTTAGTAGTAGGTTTGATCGTTAAAAGGGGGAATATAAGAATGAAAAGAAGGAGAGGGATCGGTTTTTGTTTGCCAGGATATAGGTGGTGCGGACCTGGCTGTGGAGGCTCTGGACCACCTACAAATCAGGTAGATTCATGTTGCATGAGACATGATTTATGTTATCAAAAATATGGCCCTTCACGAGAATGTGATTACGCATTTATGGATTGTTTAAGTAGACAAAGAAATCGATACACAAAAGAGGGTAGAGATGCAGCATTTATTTACAATGTAATGAGACTTCGAAATATGTTCCGACTATGAAATGAGTACTTTTATCCTCAATTCAAAGTATGAAAAATCGCCATCTAGTATTAACTAGGTGGCGATTTTGTAACAGAAACAATACTTTTCATATTCAAAACTAAAGGTTTCTTGAAAACTATTGATTATGCATTTACAACTTTTGTCGGTTCTTCTAGTTCACTTGCTGGGCCGAAGAACTCGAAGTGGATATTTTCAGATGCAACTCCCCATTCTTTTAATGAGCGATACATCATTTTCATGAATGGAGTTGGACCACAGAAATAGAAATCTGCATCTTTCATATCTACAGTTGCTTTTAACCACTCAAGGTCAATGAAACCCTCTTTATCAAAGTTCATAACTTCACGATCTTGCTCAGTTGGCTCAGAGTATACTACGAAATTCTTTACATTATCATGTTTAGCCGCGATTTCTTCAACCTCTGCCTTTAATGCATGAACGTTGCTGTTCAGAGCACCGTGTATAAACATCACTTCACGTTCAGGCTGTTGCTCCACAATCGTATTTAACATGCTGACCATTGGTGTTAATCCAACACCGCCACTAATTAAAATAGCAGGTGTATTTTTAGCATCAAGAACAAAGTCTCCAGCTGGAGCGCTTACTTGTATGACATCGCCTTCGGTCAATTCGTTGTGTAAGTAATTAGACACCACACCATGCTCCTCACGTTTTACGCTGATTCGGTAGTAGTCTTTTCCTGGTGCTGAAGATAAGCTATAGTGGCGAAGATGTGTGTATTGATCACCTTCAGGTTGTACCTTAACTGTTAAGTATTGCCCTGCTTGATACGATGATATTTCTTTTCCATCATCTGGCTTTAAGTAGAAAGATGTAATGACATCACTTTCTTTTACCTTACGATCAACAACAAAGTTTCGAAAACCTTCCCAGCCACCTGGTTGTTGTTTTGCTTCATCATACATTTCTTTTTCAACTCCGATGAACGCATCTGCGATAACACCATAAGCTTCAGCCCATGCATTGATGATTTCATCCGTTGCAGCATCTCCTAATACTTCTTTAATTGCTCCAAGTAAATTTTCACCAACTATTGGATAGTGTTCAGGTAAAACGCCTAATGCACGGTGTTTCTGTCCAATTTGTTTTACAACTGGAAGAATCGCTCCTAGATTATCAATATTAGCTGCTGCAGCATATACCGCGTTCGCTAATGCAGTTTGTTGACGACCCTGTCTTTGGTTCGCGTGGTTGAAAATGTTTAATAGTTCTGGGTTATTTGTAAACATACGCTTGTAAAATTGAGTAGTAATATCTTTTCCGTATTTTTCGAGTACTGGGACAGTGCTTTTCACGATTTCAATTGTTTTTTGACTTAGCATTACATAACGTCCTTTCAAAACAAATATTTTAAATACATGTTTATAATATAATGACAGTGCGAATAAAAGATACCCTTTAAATACATCTTTTGAAAAGTTGTCACATTTGCGCAAAAAAAGGACTTCCATGCTATACTTATTTAGAACTCATAATGTAAGGAGTTTTATAAGAATGAAGTTAACAAATTATACAGATTATGCGTTACGTGTATTAATGTATTTGGCTTTGAAAAAGGATGAAGAATTAACTACGATTCAAGAAATTGCAGATGCTTATCATATATCAAAAAACCATTTAATGAAGATCATCCATCATTTAGGAAAGCTAGAGTATATCGTTACCATCCGGGGGCGTAATGGTGGTTTCAAACTTGCTAAGCATCCAAAAGATATTAACATCGGGGAAGTAGTATCCAAGACAGAAGACGACTTCAATATAGTTGAGTGCTTTAAATCAGGAGGGGGATATTGCGCAATCTCACCTTCTTGTAAACTTAAATTTGCTTTAAATGAAGCATTACAGGCATTTATAAATGTCCTAAATGGGTATACACTAGAGGACCTTGTAACGAATAAAACAGATCTACTCGGTTTATTTCGTTCACAGAATTAGAAATTACAAAATCTCACACTTTAAGTTTCGAATACCAAGTACGACTCCAATTGGAACCATTACTAGTCAAGTGACATACATTTAAGTAGACGAAGTAATTAGGAAGTTTCAAAGGAGAAGAAGTGAGATGATAAGACATACATCTGGTTATTACTGCCCTTATTGTCACGGATACTTAGAACCACGGAATTTGTACGATGGTTATTACTATCATCAGTACGTGCCGCAGTATCCAGCACCATACTATGGCTGGGACTGGAACCGAAACCCAGATACCATCCTTGGGAAAGCCACTTGGACCTGGGGCGGAACACCAACAAAATGTGAATTAGGTTGGTCCTACGATAACAATATGACTGTAGCGGTCGGAGAAAATAGCCCTTTTAAATGTGGTCAACGATTACGGGTGAGAAATGTTTCGTTTGTCCCACATCAAGACGTCATTGTAACAGTTGTTGACGAAGTGAAGAAATATCCAGCCAATCGAATCAATCTTCACCGTAAAGCTTTCGAAGCCCTAGGTGCAGCACCGAGTGTTGGGGTACTGAATGTGGAAATTACACCGCTTGATTAACGGTCAAAAACGGAGAACAATTTTTGAATTGTCCTCCGTTTTTTTATTTATCCATTTCTTGCTGAACCATTTGTTCACGTTGACTTTCTTCGTTCGTTTCATCAAGTAGATTTTCTGAATGCAACACATCATAAGCGGGATTTGTAATATACAGAACTTGATTTTTCAAATGTTTATCTTTCACTAAAAATTCCACATCCTTTCCAATATAGTTTGTTACTAATATGGCATTTTCTGTTTTATTTTACACATGATTTCATTCATAAAAGCGAGTAGCAAATTATTTTTTCGTAAACTACTGTACTAGAATGATAGTATCGATCGCAGTAAAAAATACTTTTACCAAGATACTGTTTGAAGAAATACTAGATGGACAAACTTTGAATGATATGTGTTGACCGAGTGGTGCACCCCATAGTTTAAGATAAAGTTGTCTTCCACTAGTGTAGGGTATTTCTCCTCTCCATAGGTTTTGCAAAAAGACATACACGATGAAGGTTACAAAGACATTGCCACATCGTGCATTTAATAATTTCAAAGTGGCATTCTTACTCCCGTTAAAGGTGGATAAAACAAGGAGGATAGCAGTTGTATAAAATAAGTGAATTTGCTGAAATGACCGGGTTGAGCAAGGAAACATTGCGATACTATGCGGAAGTTAAACTGTTAGAGCCGGCTTATATCGATCCGAAAAACAAGTATCGCTATTATGATGATGGGAGTTTTTTTCTTGCGATACTTTTAACGAAACTAAGAAACCTAGGATTTTCAATCCAAGAGATGATATCGGTTATGGAAGATGAATCATTTGCACACCTGGAGATTTTACTTCTCCAGAAGAGAGAGAATATAGAAAAACAAATTGCAGATCTTCATCTTCAAATTGAGCAGATCGATGAATTTCTTGCATCTGGTAAGGAGGATAAACAAAACAATGATTGAATGGAAAGAGGAAACAACGATAAAGGCAAATATTGAAAAGGTATGGAATCTATTTTCGGATAAAAATATAAAAAAAATCATGCCAAAGGTTGAGGAACATACCTTACTTGAGAAAACAGAAGGGGAAGTCGGCGCAAAACATCAGCAGAAATATCGTGAGGGAAAACGAGTAGAAACTTATATCGTTGAAACAACACAATATGAAGACACCGAAAATAAAAAGAAAAAACAAACAAGCTTTGTAATAGGGAAAGCTTTCGAAATTACGACAACTTTTACACTCATTAAGTTAGGCGACTCTCACACCAAATTCATTTATGAGGGACAAAACAAGGGAGTTAACTTTGTCGGAAGAGCCATGCTGAAGTTAAGCAGCAAAAATGCAAATCATGATGTGGTGAAGGAATTTATGGACCGCGTTCGTGATGAGGCATTAAAAATTTAAGGTTTGAAAAAGTTTTTAAAAAAAGAGGCACATTTTCGTAACCGCATCATATACTACCTATTGTGTGAGAAAATAGTTAGAAGGGAAGTACGAAAGATGAGCAACGAGATCAAAACACCTGTTTCAAATGATTACAAGGACCTTGAAGGGTACAAGGTTATTGAAGTAAACCTAAATAATCCAACAGAAAACCTATTTGCAGTCGTAACTCCTATTAATCCAAAATAACAAGGGCAAAATACTATCTTTTCGGACGTAGTCTTACATAGAAAAGATAGTATTTTTTACTTTTAATTCGTATAATAGGGAAAATGAGTCTACAGGGGCGAATGATATGAAGGAACTAAACCAACTTGTTTCATTATTTGAACAGAATCGAGACGAAGAAAACGCCATACCCATGCAAAAATATATGAAAAACCATTTTCCATTCCTTGGTATAAAAACACCATTAAGAAGACAATTAATGCGTGATTTTTATAAGCAAACAGGTATTTTAAAACAAGAATTGAATCTTGAGTTAGTTAATCAATTATGGAAGAAGAATGAAAGAGAATATCAGTATGCAGCACAAGACTACTTAGTAAGAGCAATTAAAAAAATCAATAGTAGCCACCTGTCCTTTATTGAAACCCTCATTACAACTAAATCTTGGTGGGATACTGTCGATGTCCTTTCTCCACATCTTGTTGGAAAAATAGCAAAAGAAACCCCAAGTGTGATTGAGGATAAAATTGAAATTTGGTCCTACAGTAACAACATGTGGTTAATACGTTCTTCAATCCTATTTCAACTAAAATACAAAGAAGAAACAAATGAAACAAAACTATACAAATACATAAAAGCTAATGCTGAAAGTAAAGAATTTTTCATACAAAAGGCAATTGGTTGGGCATTACGAGAGTATTCAAAGACCAATCCGAATTCAGTACGGGACTTTATTCGTAACACAAATTTACCCAAATTGAGTATTAGAGAGGGTAGTAAATATATTTGATATTTTTTTCATTACTCAAAGAATCATATATCTTTACAATTCTATAGGAACATACTATTCTTAAATAAAGAATATTCGCAAACTACTAGGGGTGCCCAGTCGGGCTGAGAGAAAAACAAGTGTTTTTTAACCCTTGGACCTGATCCGGATAATACCGGCGGAGGAAAGTAGAGTGGTAAACTTCCATTTTTCTTGAAACCTAAACCAGGTCCATTTTTTTGGGCCTGTTTTTTTTGCGGTATTTTTATTTTATTAATTAAGGAGGCTACTAGCGTGAAATTACAGAATCAAGTTGTTCTCGTTACTGGTGGTGCACGTGGGTTAGGCAAAGAATTAGTCAAAGCATTTGCGAACGAAGGAGCAAAAGTAGTCATCAATTATTACCAAAGTGAAGCAAAGGCTTTATTATTAAAAGAAGAAATTGGGGATCATGCAATTGCAATCCAAGCCGATGTAAGAAATCATGAACAAGTGGAAAATCTTTTCTTAGAAGCCAAAAAACATTTTGATCAACCAATCACAACAGTTATCAATAACGCCTTAATTAACTTCCGTTTTGATCCAATCGCAAGAAAAAGCGCCGAGGAAATTGCATGGGAGGATTATCATATACAGCTTGAAGGCGCAATAAAAGGGGCATTACATACGACACAGGCTGCAATCTCAGGTATGAAAGAACTTGGGTTTGGACGTATTGTAACAATTGGAACTAATCTTTTTCAAAATCCTGTCGTTGCGTATCATGATTACAACACAAGCAAAGCTGCATTATTGGGTTTCACTCGAAGTATGGCCAAGGACCTAGGTGCATATGGAATCAATGTAAACATGGTTTCAGGAGGGTTATTACAAACAACTGATGCAAGTTCAGCTACTTCTGTGGAGGTTTTCCAATTAATCAAGGATTCCACACCACTTCAAAAAGTAACGACTCCAGAAGATGTAGCAAATGCGGTGCTATTCTTCGCATCCCCATGGAGCAAGGGTATTACCGGACAAAACCTTGTCGTTGATGGCGGCTTGGTGATGAATTAATATCATATAAGGAGAATTTAGCTTGAATAAAACACTAAAATTAACACTAACAGCCATGTTTGTTGCAATCGGGACCATTACTAGCCATCTCTTTTCAATACCTTTTGGATTTACAAGAGTTTTTCCAATGCAGCACTTTATTAATGTATTGTCTGCGGTTATTTTGGGACCTGCTTATGCTGTACTTCAAGCTTTTTCCGTTTCACTTATTCGGAACATGATGGGAACAGGTTCTTTATTCGCATTCCCAGGTAGTATGATTGGAGCATTTTTAGCTGCTTATTTATATAAAAAAACGAAGAAAACCTCAATGGCAATGACAGGCGAGATAATCGGAACTGGGTTATTGGGTGCGCTAGCGTGTTATCCAATTGCTACACTGATTCTTGGACAAAATGTGGCTTTATTTGGTTTCGTACCTTCCTTTATTTTTAGTTCAATTGCAGGATCAATTTTCGGATTTATCATTATTGGGATTGTACTAAAGAGCTCTGCTTTTAAACGGTTTTCTGAACGCAATTTTAACTGATAAATAACAGAAAACCGTAACAAAGCAAATCAGTGGGAAAGCCGAAACTAACTGAGCAAAAAGACTCAAACGCAAAGGCCATCTCTTGTTGACCTAAATATTAGCTACAAAGATTACAAGGTGCATTTGAATAGATGAAAAAAGACTAAACAGCCTTTGTTTAGTCTTTTTTAGATTAGTAAGCCACCAATGATGTAAAGCACAGTAGCAATGACAGCACCAATTGCCGAGAGTTTTAATTTATACTGAGCGTAATCTACGAGGTCTAGATCTAAGATTGAAGCTGTCGTGATCGTAGTATCACCTAATGGAGAAGTCAACGCTCCAAAGGCACCACTTGCAAACACAGCTCCTACGGTTAACGGGATAGAAGCACCAGTTGATAAGGCCAATGCAATTCCTAGTGGCATAAATAATCCCCAAGTTCCCCATGAAGAGCCAATAAAGTATCCGACTACAGAACCAATTAAAAAAATAGTAGCTGGAGTAAGAAATCCTGGTAGAAATGACCCTAAGGTAGAGCTAATAAATGCAGAAAAGCCAAGTTCCTCTGCTGATAACGTGAGAGCCCAAATCAGAATGAGAAGGCTAATGGCTTGCATCATTTGATTTCCACCATCGTAGAAATGATACATAATTTCATGTAGTTTCTGCTTTCGAATGATATAAAAAACAAATGTAAAAATGAGTGTGATAAATACAGCTAAAAGCATCACGAAGGTTGCATCAGCCATTGAAAAAGCCTCAAATATGGTTTTAGCTCCGAGAGAACGACCATCTTCCCATAACAGATAAAGAGATAATCCTAAAAGTAAAAACACAGGGACAATCAAATGCCATGGTTGAGCTTTTACAAGAGAAAGTTCTTTCTTTATCCCCATTCGATGAAACTCATGTTCATGTTCTTCATCCGAGTCATTCATATTTGACTTCGATTTTGGTTTAGAAGGTAAAAACGTCTGAATAATTCCAATCAATAGCATCACAATCGCATAAAAATTAAACAAAATACTTAATAAAAACACTTCATAAGCGGACATACCTAAATGAAGTCCCTTAATACCTCCCTCAACGAGAGATACCATGAATCCGACAAATGCAGTCGCAACTGGTAATAATACAATAACCGATTCGGTTGAAATATCTAATGTAAAGCCGACTTTTTGCTTTGAAAGGTTCATTTTCTTAATCAATTGTTTTATAATCGGCCCAATCATCATAATGCGAAACATAGGCATCATGAAGGTAAAAGGGAGGGTATACCAAATTAACCCCAGCAAACCACGCTCACTTTTAATCTTTGTCCCAATCCATTCTGTAAATCCTTTAATACCCCCAGCAATATTCATCATTCCAACCAATCCACCAAACACATATAGAAAACTCACAATTTTTATATTCGTTGGATCTGATAAAGTTGCCACAATGTACGTAATGGATTGCCCAGCTCCAGCTAATATATCAGATGTAACAAGGATTGCACCAACAACTAATCCTAAAACAAGCCCAGGTAAAATATCTTTTAACCATATTGCCATCCCAATAACGATAATGAATGGGATAAGGGAAATCCATGATTGTTCCAAGCCAAATCCTCCAATTTAAATTTTCTTGAGTTAGTATGACCAATTTATGTAGTGCGTATTTTAAGGAGCTAAATGTCTTTAGTGGTACAGAAACAAGGTTATCTTTTCGTTTTCATCAATTGTTCCTAGTAGAATCTCATTCATTGTGACGTTTTTATAGCTCATTGCAATCTTTTTTAAGAGCCAATCTTCATTTTTCCCGATTTGCTCAAGCTCTTCATAAATAATTTTTCTTTCTTTAATCAAAGTCTTAGGATAATAAAAGGGTTGGAGGGGAGTTTGAATGGAACTGGGTGTTAATGGTTGATGTTCACTTTTCAAAAAGGTGGAGATAGATCCACCTGGTTCCCAAAAAGCAAGAGCAACTTTCTGGATATCTTCTATATTTTTCATTCGTAATTCTGATAACAATACATCAATTGAGATTCTTGCTTTGTTCAAGTTTTTATACAAAACCTTTCCATCTTCGATAAGTGGAATAGGCGTGGGGATAAACCATTTTCTAACTCTTTTAAAACGTAAACTTAATAAAACCCCAACCAAATAAACAATCAAAATAACAGTCATTGTAATCATTGATCCTGTTAATCCTAATTCTTCATCAGATAACGGATGAGCAATTATATTTCCAATTAGTAAAACAATCACAAAGTCGAGAAGTCCAACCTGCGAAATGGTTCGTTGCCCCATTATCCTCGCAATTACAACAAAAAACGTAAAACCAACAATTGCTCTGAGAACCCACTCCGCTACAGTGAGATGTTCCTGTGAAGCAAAAAAATGCATAATAACTCCACCTTATCCTATAATTCCCTCATTAGTTTTTACCTAATTCTTTTCTACTATTAATTCCTTTCTTTAGCCATGTAAATAAAAAGTAGGATCTCACAAAGACATCCTCAAGCAGGAAAGTTTGTTTCTTTTCAATGAATTGTTAAGATAGAAAATAAGAAAATGGAAGAAGGGAAAAATGCAAATGACAAATATACAAATACCTGTATCCGTTCTAAATCTCGCGCCAATCCGCAAGGGGAAGGATGGAAAAGACGCAATTGATGATATGATTGACCTTGCTCAAGCAACTGAAAAAATGGGATATAAACGCTATTGGATTGCTGAACACCACAACACTCCAACACTAGTTAGTTCTGCGACACCGATTTTAATTAAACACACTTTAGAGCACACCGAAACCATTCGAGTTGGTTCTGGGGGTGTCATGCTTCCAAACCATTCACCTCTAGTCGTGGCTGAACAATTTGGGACTATGGCTACTATATATCCAGATCGGCTTGATTTAGGACTTGGCCGAGCACCAGGTACCGATATGATGACAGCTAGTGCCTTACGACGTTCAAATAATGATTCTGTATATACATTCCCAAATGATGTAAATGCATTACTTACATACTTTGGCCCAATGGAAAAGCAAGGCTATGTGAAGGCGTACCCAGGAGTTGGTACAAATGTACCTATTTATATTCTAGGTTCATCAACTGATTCCGCGTACTTGGCGGCAAAGTTAGGATTGCCATACGTATTCGCCTCCCATTTTGCGCCAAGATTCATGGAAGAAGCGATCTCCATATATCGTGATCGTTTCGAACCATCCGAGTATTTAAGCTCACCATACATGATGGTTTGTCTAAATGTAATTGCAACTGAAACGGACGAAGAGGCAAAAAAGGAAATCACAACGATGCAGCAATTTTTCTTAAATGTTGTACGCGGCTCACAAAACCCGCTACAACCACCAGTTGATACAATGGATGGACTTTGGACTCTTCAAGAAGAACAAATGGCACGATCCATGTCAAGTGTGACACTGTTGGGAAGTAAAGATTCAATCCGTAGTCAATTAACTAGCTTCCAGGAGAAATATAATGTTGACGAACTTATGGCTGTTTCATACATTTATGATCCAGATAAACAAAAGAGATCTTATGAAATATTAAAAGAAGTAGTCGATGGAAAGTAAGATATACATTCTTTGTTGGATGTGAACATAGGGACATTTACTATAAAGTTTGTCTATTTGAAGCAAAATACTTCACAATAGTTATGAAAGCTGATACAATGAATTCAAAATAAAATAATGATCTATCTTCGGGGCTGGGTGAAAATCCCGACCGGCGGTGATGAGAAAATATTCTCTAAGCCCGCGAGCCGCAAGGCAGGATTTGGTGCGATTCCAAAGCCGACAGTATAGTCTGGATGGGAGAAGATGGAGGTTCTGCACGTTCGAAAAAAATTTATTAGTCGAACGTTTATTAAGCATGCCTTTACATTAACTCCCTCAAGAAGCAAATTCTTGGGGGTTTTTATTTGGGTATGTCTTGAGAGCTGAACTTTCTTCTTTTGAAGTGGATCGCAAAAGAGGAGAGAAAAGAAAATGAAGAAAATACCTTTACGTCAATTTGTGGCAATTGCAATGTTGAGTACGATATCGTACATCCTTATGTTTTTGAATTTTCCATTGCCTACATTCCCAAGCTTTTTGAACGTTGATTTTAGTGATGTTCCAGCATTACTTGCAGCACTAACTTTTGGACCGATGGCAGCTATCCTAGTTGAATTATTCAAAAACATGATTGATTATTTCATTACAGGTAGTGAAACAGGTGTTCCAGTTGGCCATATTTCAAACTTTGTAGCAGGGATTATTTTTGTTCTAACAACCTACTACATTTTCAAGCTAATAAAATCAAAATTAGGCTTAACCATCGGATTAATTGGCGGTACAGCCATGATGGCTATCATCATGAGTGTCCTTAATTATTACGTATTCTTACCAGCATTCAACTTTTTCTTAAACATACCAGCAATGTCTGCACCTGAAACACTCAAAATGGTAGTTTACGCAATCCTTCCGTTTAACATATTAAAAGGATTGATTGTCACAACGATCTTCATGCTGTTGTACACTCGCATACATCCGTGGATTCATAAACAAAAACAAGCTTCGATATAAATATTTGCAGGCACCCGTTAATGGGTGCCTTTTCGGTTTAAAGATTTCATTATTTTTTAGTTCAAGTGTTCTATTCTTTCTTTGAGAATCTTACAACCAGCCTTTCTTAGATATTTAGAATTCAAATCTATTATGCTTGTTTTTTTCGAAGATACAATACAGGTACCTATACAAGGTGATAAACTAGTAAAAGAAATATTAAGGGGGACTGGAACAATGAAAACGAAGATCGTCCTTGCAGGTGGTACTGGGTTTGTGGGTACTTATTTTTCAAAAAAATTTACGGAGCTTGATTATGAAGTAAAAATAATATCAAGAAGTTATCCTCACATCAATTGGAATGACCATGATGGAATGATTCAAGCACTAGAAGGTTCAGATATACTTATTAATCTTGCAGGGAAGTCTGTCAATTGTAGATATAATGAAAAAAACAAACAAGAAATCCTCCAATCACGGATAGAAACTACAAAACATTTAGGCGAAGCTATTCAAAAATGCAAAAATCCCCCTTCATTATGGATTAATTCAAGTACTGCAACAATTTATCGACATGCTGAAGACAGACCTATGACTGAAGAAGACGGGGAAATTGGAACTGGTTTTTCTGTAGATGTTGCAAAAAGGTGGGAGGAAGCATTTTTCTCTTTTCAATTTCCAAATACAAGACAAGTAGCACTACGTATTTCTATCGTACTAGGAAAAGATGGAGGTGTGATGGTTCCTTATCAAAATTTAGTACGCTTTGGTCTAGGGGGAATTCAAGGACCAGGTTCTCAAAAATTCAGTTGGATTCATATTGATGATTTATTTAATATTATCCTTTACGTGAGAAACCATCAACACTTAACTGGAATCTTTAATTGCTCCACACCCAATCCCATTACGAATCGGGAACTGATGGCAAGTCTCAGAAAAGTATATAACAGAACAGTTGGTTTACCTGCACCATCTTGGCTACTTGAACTTGGTGCATTTTTCATCAGGACAGAAACAGAACTAATTTTAAAAAGCAGATGGGTAACCCCAGAACGACTTATAAAAGAAGGATTTACATTTACATATCCAACGATTCAAAAAGCACTTGCAGAAATATCAAGTGAAAATGATTGAAACTATTTAGCTATATATTCGTAAATAATATAAGTATTATAAAGGGAGGAATTTAGATGAAAGAAAAAGGCTGTGTTAAATGCGGGAGTACGAAAGCTGGTACAAAGGATGTTTCAATGACAGGATCAGGGATCACGAAAATGTTAGATATTCAAAACAATCGATTTACTGTTGTGTATTGTAAGAACTGTGGATATTCTGAATTCTATAATAAAGATTCATCAACGGCATCAAACATTCTTGATCTTTTCTTTGGATAATGGGTAAAGGAGACAAATCAATTATGCCTACTAAATTTACTATACAAACAACAAAACGTGACCAAATGATTGATGTAACAGAACAAGTTCAAGCAGTTGTTAATGAAAGTGGGATTAAAGGGGGAGCTGTGATTGTATATTGCCCCCACACAACGGCGGGTATCACCATAAATGAAAATGCAGACCCCGATGTAAAGCGTGATATGCTTCGCCGATTTGATGAAGTATACCCTTGGGATCACCAACTTGACCGTCATATGGAAGGGAACACAGCTGCTCATATGAAGGCAAGTACTGTTGGGCCCTCTCAACATGTGATTATTTCTGATGGTCGTTTACTCTTAGGAACTTGGCAAGGAATTTATTTCTGTGAGTTTGACGGTCCTAGAACCCGTCATTTTTTTGTTAAAATCATTTAATCAGGCGAATCTCTATAAGGTTCGCTTATTTTTTATGATAACGTGTCACTTTCTTTAGTGGAGTTTTCGGCATTTCCCCCTAATTATGGATGATTTTTCACCTTCAAATCAAACTTCTTTCGAATGACCATGAATTCTTACTTAGTTAGAGAATGTGTTGCAGAAAATTTTTTACACATTTGTTAGAATAGTTGTAAGACTTAAATTTTTGGGAGGGGAAAAGGATGGATGAACGTTATCCTATTGGGGAATTCCATTTTGATGGAGAATTGACGGAAGAATTAGTCGCTGGCTGGATAAAGGAAATAGAAGCCTTACCAACAAAAGTAAGAGAAGCAGTCGAACATTTAACCAACGAGCAACTTGATACACCTTACCGTGGTGGTGGTTGGACACTTCGACAAGTTGTCCATCATCTTGCTGATGCATCGATGAATTCGTATATTCGTTTTAAATTAGCACTAACAGAAAACAACCCAGTTATTAAACCATATGATGAAGCGAAGTGGTCTGAGCTATCTGATTCGACTTTACCAGTAGATGCTTCATTATTAATCATTGAGGGTGTACATCAACGCTGGGTTAAGCTCCTACATAACTTAAACATAGATGATTATCAATTAACATACGTGCACCCAGAGGGTGAAAAACTGAAATTAGGTGTATTTTTAGGATTTTGTGCATGGCATGGTAATCATCATACAGCACATATTACAACACTAACCAATAAAAAAGAATGGTAAGTTTGGCAGTCATCGTACTGCCTTGTTCTTGTCTTATAAAAAGGTACAGATAGGGAGGCCAGATAATGGCTAAAGGAAAGACAAACGCATTAAGGATTTTAGATTCAAAAAAGGTTCAATATGAAGTCTATACTTACGAAAGCAATGATGGAAAAATCGATGGAGTATCTGTCGCAGAAAAGGTTGGCCTAGACACAAGCCAAGTGTACAAAACACTCGTAGCACAAGGCAATACAATGGACATTTTTGTATTTGTGATTCCAGTAGAAAAAGAACTTGATTTAAAAAAAGCTGCTAAAGTTGCTGGAGTAAAAAAAATAGAAATGATTCCTGTTAAAGATATACAAACTCACACAGGTTACATAAGAGGTGGATGTTCTCCAGTTGGTATGAAAAAAGCATACCCTACTTTTATTGACACAACAGCATTAAATCTTAATAGCATCATTGTTAGTGCAGGAAAGATAGGAATGCAAGTCCACTTAAAAGTAAATGACCTTTTAGAATCCACAAATGGTCAGATTGCAGATTTAATTAAATAAGAAAACGAATTGCAATCAAGACGAGGGGGATAAACAATTAATATTCTTCATACCCTACAACGACTTTTAAGAAAAACCCGTTCACTTATCGTTTTGGGAATTGTTTTTCTACTGTCACAAATCATGATAGGATGCATCTTAGCGAAGGTGGACTTGAGAGAAGTACTTATCTTACAAACAACCTTTGATCATATAATGTTTTCTCAAGTCATTGAAAAATGGAAGGCCTCAGGGACATTAGAGTTATATATCTTTCATTACTATTTTGATTTTCTTCACCCCCTTTTTTATGCCTTTTTCTTAGCCTCCATTATGAGTAGAGCTTTTGTAAAGTGTATATATAATAAAAGAATTAGCCTTGTTATTTTGTTACCATTCATAGCTGGAGTATTTGATATAATTGAAAATTTGCTTCATCTTTATATGATAAACAGCGGATTAATTTCAGAGGGATTGGTAAAAACCAGTGCTAGTTTTACAAATATGAAATGGATGATCGTTTTTTTATGTTTACTTATAGCATTTCTAATTCATATTCGAAATAGAAGTGTTAGAAAACAGAATAAAATAAGTTTTTGAAACAACCTCATGTCAAATTCCAATCATAATAAATCTATGGAGCCAATTTAGAAATTATGGAACTAATAAATGAATACACTAAAAATCATTGAAAAATGTCAAGTTATTTTTATTGGGAACTTAAGAATAAACCTATTAAATGGTTGTTAGTACTTGGTGTTTATGTTAGAATTGTAGTTAATAAAATGAATCGTAATTTCCTTAAGGGGAGTAGCTTTAACAGCAAAGTCGTCAATACGGAGAATCATTCTCTCGGCTTTGTTGGCAACTATACGTTGTTAGCAAGACCTTACCATACTACGGTGTAGGTCTTTTTGCCTTTTTAAGGCCTATATCTATATAGATATAGGCCTTTTCTCATTCACGCTTATAGGAAGGGGAGTATACATTGAATATCTTCACAACTAAGAATTTACCATTATTTATTACGAAGGAACTTGAACAACTACATAAAAAAATCGGACCGATCATGATAAAGACCTCTAAATATATGTTCTGGTCGTTTCCATTGATCACGATTTCACTTTTTAATTTAGGCTTTTTACTTTTCTTCATACCATTTACCAATGAATCCATACCTTCACTGGTGATTTACGCTATTCTTGGTGCAATCGGATTTGCATTAGCGAAGGAAGCAAAATTTAAGAAAAAAGAAATCGAAGAAATTTCTTCAAATTATATTATTGAAAGGATCAAAAAGAGCGATGTTGTAACCGAAGGGAGACAGCAAGATTATATATCACGTCTCAAAGAGCAACCAAAGCTTGCTATGCATTATTTCATCGAATTTTTAAATGAGGAAAAACAGAAAGAACAACGAAATCTATATTCCTAAAGGAGTTTTCATAGAATGAACCAACCGATTCACGATGCAAAACCGAAGGAAGTAGCCCATGAACGTGAAAAACCGAAGAAGTCCATCCATCAAATCCTTAAGCAACTGCAAAGCCAAGGTGTGAATGCCACCCTTAGTAAACGAAGAAGTGAGCTTTTATTAGGATCGTAAACAAAACCTGACATGATTGGAGGCAGCTGAAAAACTTACGTTTTTTATAGGTGATTAAATTGATAAATCAAAAAAGACGACTAAAATTCATTTTTTGAATTAAAAGTCGTCTTTTTTATGCATATGATACCATTTCACCCTGAGTTATTACCCTAATAGTTTTAAAATCCGCTTTATATTTACCGTAAATATCGCCATGGCACCTTGTAATTCCGCCAATTAGACCCGAGGATTTCGCTACATCATACTGATGCTAGACTAAAAAGTAGACACAGATTGTTATAATAAATATATCAACTATAACGAGGTGTGTCTGTATGGCAAGAGGTAAACGATACGATGAAGCTTTTAAAATTGAAACAGTAAAGTATATCAGTGAAAACAATAAAGCTGTAGCTCAGGTAGCTAGAGAAATTGGTGTCAACGAGAATACTGTACATGGCTGGGTGAAAAGGTATGGTCAGCAACCAGAAATTAAGGCTGTAAAATCTTTTTCATCAGAAGAGGCTGAATTAAAGGCCCTTCAGAAGGAAATACGCGATCTAAAGGAGGAAAATGAAATCTTAAAAAAGGCGATGCACTACTTCGCGAAAAGCCCTCGGTAAAATATGAATTTATTCATGAAAACCGCTCCCACTTCCGAGTGGAGAAGATGTGCAGCGTTCTGGGAGTTTCCAAAAGTGGATACTTTAAATGGCTAAAACGACCTAAAAGTGATAGGCAGAAAAAACATGAGAAATTATCACAAGAAATTCTTCAAACCCACCTAGAATTTAAACAGCGTTATGGCAGTGTTAAAATTACTAAAACCCTTAATAAACGTGGTGTGGAGGTTAGTGAGCGTACAGTCTCACGCATTATGACTAAGAACCAGTGGAAATCTTGTACCGTCAAAAAATACAAGGCTACAACTAATTCGAAGCATAAGCATCCGGTAAGTGAAAACGTATTAGATCGACAGTTTAAAGCTTCTAAACCAAACCAGTTGTGGGTCACTGATATCACTTATATTCCAACCGATGAAGGTTGGTTGTATTTGGCGAGCGTAATGGACTTGTATTCTCGTAAAATAGTAGGTTGGGCTATGGATAAAACCATGCCAAAGGAATTAGTAATCTCTGCATTAAAAATGGCTTACAAACGCCAAAAGCCAGGAAAAGGAGTCATCCATCACTCAGACCGGGGTGTTCAATATGCATCCTATGAGTATCAGAATCTATTAAAAAAATACGAAATGATCGGCAGCATGAGCCGAAAAGGAAACTGTTACGACAATGCTTGTATCGAGTCCTTTCACGGTATTCTTAAACGTGAGCTTGTTTATCAATCGAAATATAGTACGAGGGAAGAAGCGAAAAAGTCATTATTTGAATACATCGAGTTCTTCTACAATTCCAAGCGGATCCATTCGACCTTGGATTACTTTACACCGAATGAATTTGAGTGTATGTATGGAAAAAATGCAGCTTAATTTTTCCTTCATAAAAAAGTTTAAATCGCTCTTATTTAAACTTTTTTATGAAGGCTACCAAGCGAAAGCGCGGTAGAAAAATCTGTGTCTATTTTCTTGACATAGTATCATACCCGTGTCTGTGTTTTAATTCGCTATATTTAGCTTCTATTTTATACCGCTCTTTGGATTTTTCTTTAAAATAGTCGCTTTCCTGAAATTCCATCTGTTCAGTATGTACATTTGATTTAATACTAACAGAATAAGTTTTACTTTTAGCACCTTCCTTATAACAACCTTCTTTAAATGGACAGTGTTTACACTTTTCGATATCAAAATAATAGGTATCCACTTGATTGGCAGCTACGCCTTCCATTAAGATTTATTTTCTCAAATTCAGAGAAAATAATACCTTTTTAACTAATGTTGATTGGAGCGGAAGGCACGAGACTCCTGCGGGAAAAGCGTGGCCAGGGGAGACCCCGCAGGAGCACAGCGACGAGGAGGCTCCCGGACCGCCCGCGGAAAGCGAGTGACTGCAGCGGAAATCAACACCAATTTTAGAAAGGGACTTTTTCAGTGCCCTCCATAATTGTCAGGTTTTTTTCGTGGATACAAAATGATAAACAACCAATAACAATGAAAAGTAAATCGTATAACCAAACAATGAATTGACATGTTTCCATGAAGGATCATGAACAAACCAACCCAATCTTTCCGAAAGTTTTTCTAAAACAACTACGGCACTGGAAATGAATATGATAAAAATACTTTTTCCAAATACATTTAGCCTCTGACTGATTAATAAAGATACACATAACATTAGTGGTAATCCAACTAAAGTAAAGCCCACATGAACAGGAAATATTTCTGGAAATGGGCGTTTTGGAAAAGAGTATAGCCCTTTTCCAACATAATAAAGGTCAAGATAAGTACCTATTAAAATACCTAAAAGCAACGTAATGACAAGACCTGAATTAATCCAAAATCGATATGGCTTTTTTGGCGATTGCTGCGAATTCAAATTTTTCAAGTGTTTTACAATATTCATGTATGATCTCTCCATCCACATTTTCCTGACCATTGTTGAAGTAACGAAGCACTTCCCAATCCTTGTACCAGTCTCCAATTTCAGCAGCGGGGTGTTTACTATTTTTCCATGCCATCTCTAATCTTGGGCTGTAGATTCTTGGGGAACCTTTTGTAAGTTCACAAGATTTCACACGTGTTTTTAATAATGAACCAGGTAATCCTTCATCTACATCATTAAAAATATGTGGCCAGTAATCTTTTCTTGACCCAGTATGTTGCACTTTTGTTGCCCACGACTCAACTAATTTCAATCGCTTTTTATCATTGAATAAAATGGAGTACAATCGTTTACCTAGCAAAATTCTCTCTCGTACATCTTTAAATTGATGAAGGGTTTGACCAAATAATTGAACACGTCCCTTTTCTTCAAATGGAAATAAAATATGATTCATTTCAAATAAGTCCTGTAACTTGAATTCAACTGTACCAAAAATTTGTTTTTTATATGTTGGATTAGAAATGATCCGTTTTTCGAGATAATATTGTTCGTTAATAATTTGTGCAATCGTTAAAAGATTCTTATCCCGTTTCTCCCAAAAATAATTCCACATAACTTCCATAAAAATGGATACATGAAAATGAGGGAGAAGGTAAAATAAGTTTTGTCGATATAGTTTACTAGCTTCGTAGAGTAAAAATTGCGGATATGCATCTTGAAATATCAACCAATTTCCTCGCTCCAAAAACGAAAAATATACATTTGCTTCTTGCTCCGTCAAAATTCTAGACAGCTGTCCCCCCTTTAGATCCGTCATATTCCAGCCACCGTTACGAGAAACCATATGTCCTAGAAATGTCCAATGAATTTCAGGATGAGTAAGGTAAAAGTCAAGGTAGGCTTTCGTCCTCGTGATATTGTTCAGATTAAAACGCCTCGTTAACTCGTTAATCCGCTGGATCAGATGCTGTTCTTCTACCAATAGATGTGTTTTATATGTAGTTCGTTTCTGCCTCTTCTTCAAATCTTTTTTGATTTTTTGAAGAGTTTCAGAGAGTGGAGCGATTTTCTTTTTAAAGAGAAAGCACATGGCTGATAACCTCCTCGATGAATGCTCTCGCTTTCCAGTGAATATGTATGGAATAGGCCTTAAGTGGAGGTGGCGTATGTTTAAAAAAGTAGATAACGGAATCCAAAAGCTAATTGAGACAATTCGACAGGATCAGTCTCCTGATGGCTCATGGCTATATCCATTTGAAACGGGAATTTCAACCGATTGTTATATGATTATTTTATTAAGAACACTTGAAATAAATGATGAGAAATTAATTCAACAATTAACCGAAAGAATCCTAAGTAAACAAGAAGAAAATGGAGCATGGAAACTTTTTTATGATGAAGGAGAAGGTAATCTATCAGCTACCATAGAGGCGTACTATGCACTGTTATATTCGGGGTTCATTGAAAAAACAGATAAAAGAATGAGGCGCGCAAGGTCATTCATCATAAATAATGGTGGGATTGAAAACTGCCATATGTTCACAAAGTTCATGCTTGCCTTAACAGGTCAACTTAAGTGGCCGGCATTTTTCCCATTGCCTGTCGAATTAATCCTGTTACCAACTTCATTTCCGATTCATTTTTATAGTTTTTCAGAATTCGGAAGAGCAAATCTCACACCAATTATGATTCTAGCTGATAAAAAATTTAGTCTTACAACAAAAAATACTCCTGATTTAACTCCCTTAGCAAGACAAGTGGACGTTGAAATCATTGATTTTCGTGATTCACAAGAGTGGCGTTCATTGTATTCAATTATAAAACAGGGGATCAAACATATAATTGGACTTCCTTCATATATTCACCAACTAGCAACCGAACAAGCGAAACAATATATGCTACGCCGTATAGAACCTGATGGAACATTCTTAGGTTATTTTAGTTCAACATTTTTGATGATTTTTGCGTTACTCGCATTAGGATACTCAAAAAAACATCCTATCATCACAAATGCCATCAGTGGATTAAAGGCGATGAAAACAGAAATAGATGGTTATACACATGTGCAATATACCACTGCGAACGTCTGGAATACATCACTCCTTGGTTACGCTCTTCAGGAAGCTGGTGTACCATCTACCGACCCTATGATAAAAAAAGCAAACCACTACTTGTTGAATCGTCAACATATAAAGTATGGGGACTGGGTCATCCAAAATCCAACAGGCTTTCCTGGTGGATGGGGTTTTGCGGATGTGAATACGATTCATCCCGATGTGGATGACACAACCGCTTCATTGCGTTCGATTGCAAGAATGGTTAAAAAAGAACCCGTTTATCGACAGGCCTGGAATAGGGGATTACATTGGGTTTTAACGATGCAAAATGATGATGGTGGATGGCCAGCGTTTGAGAAAAACACAAATAGTAAGCTTTTAAGCATCCTACCGATTGAAAAAGCAGATTTTATCTTAACCGATCCATCATCAGCTGATTTGACTGGTCGGACACTTGAGTATCTTGGGACATTTACGAAAATGCCAAAACATGACCCTTCTGTACGGTCTGCGGTCAAATGGCTCAATAACAACCAAAAGTCAGATGGTTCCTGGTATGGGCGTTGGGGGATTTGTTTTATATACGGGACATGGAGTGCCGTTACAGGTTTAAAAGCAGTCGGGGTGTTATCTACACATACTTCGATCAAGAAAGCCGTCAAATGGCTTGAATCCATTCAGAATCAGGATGGTGGGTGGGGAGAATCATGTAAAAGCGACAGTAAAGATAAATATGTTCCACTAAATACAAGCACATTAACACATACGGCATGGGCAGTAGATGCTCTTATCGCAGCAAATGATAAGCCGACGAAGGCGATCGAATCAGGAATTCAATTTCTTGTTTCGAATTTAAACCGTGAAGATTGGACAACAAAATATCCAAAGGGGCAAGGGATGGCAGGAGACTTTTATATTCACTATCATAGTTATCGATATATCTTCCCATTACTGACACTCGCTCACTATAAAAAGAAATACTCTTACACGAAATGAATGCCAATACATCGGCAACAAGCATAGGATGCTATTGACAGATAATCAATTTTCGTCAGCATCAATTTAAATAGCAAACAAACAGATGTTCGCTTGAATTAAACTCACAAAAAATAGCTAAAAGAACAAATCTGCTCTTTTCGTATTATAAGGTTAGCCAGAATGCTAAATATTTCTGGTTGACCATTTTTTATATGGTTTTATTATAACAGTAGCCAGGGTAGAACGTATCTGCCCGTGGGGCTTGACCCCGTCAGCTAAACCGTTCACCCCCTACTTGTAGAAACATGATTGAGGCTGGTTGGGACTTTGATCTCGAATAACAAGCGAAGCTGTGACACTGCATGGAGGATTAGGGGTTACTGGCAAACTACTTATTTTAGGAGGAGAGATAGTATGAATCCAGTCGTTGGTCTGGATATTTCAAAAGGAGAAAGTCAGGTTCAAGCATTTTTAGATAAAGGCAAACCATATCGTAAGAGTTTCAAAGTTTCTCATACTCTTGAAGGACTTAACTCACTTGTAGAGTTTCTTGAGGAAATAAAAAGAGAGTCTGGAAAGAAGCCTTCTGTAATTTTAGAAGCTACTGGGCATTATCAAACTCCAGTTGTTCAATATTTGGAGGAGCGAGGGTATTTACTGATTATCATCAATCCATTGATTTCATATAAGGCAAGAGCATCCAGTTTAAGAAAAGTAAAAACAGATGCCATTGACGCTTATCTTCTTTGTGAATTGTTCTATAAGGAGGAGTTAGAGCCGTATAAAAAGCGTGGAGTCCAATTATTAAACCTTCGGAACCTCACAAGACAACATGAAAATATTACGGGCGTTATGATACAGACCAAGCTACAATTTCAGGCAGTGCTTGAACAAGTATTTCCCGAATATAAAGGGGTTTTTGGGGATTTATATTCGATGGTGTCACTTTTAACTCTTTTAGAGTTCCCCTCTTCAGAGGATATTTTGGGTACTAGCGAAGAATTAATTACAGATAAAATAAATGATTTTTGTAAGAGTCGCTCAAGCAGGTGGGCAAAGGAAAAGGCTAGTCAACTTAAGGCTGCGGCGGCTCGTAATCCCTTTGAAAAGACAATCTATCGAAGCCATATTTTAAGCCTTGGTATGTATATAAAAATGATTCTTCAATACAAAGAGCACCTATCAAAGTTAGAGTCGGAGATAGATGCCCTCGCTAAAGAAATTGAAGAATATAATATTATCAAATCTATCCCTGGCATCGGAGAAAAAATCGCCGCCACGATTATTTCAGAAATTGGAGAGATAGATCGATTTAATCATCCTAAAAAGCTAGTAGCTTTCGCTGGAGTTGATCCCAGTGTATTCGAATCTGGTAAATTTTCTGCCACTAGAAATCGGATTACAAAACGAGGATCTAGCAGGCTTCGTCACGCATTATTCATGGCAGTTCGTTGTGCAATTCGAGATTGTCGTAAAAAGAAAACGACTGATGAGATCATCCCTCGAAACAAAAGAATGCGAGAATTTTATGATAAAAAACGAGAAGAAGGAAAACCATTTAAAGTAGCTGTCATCGCTTGCGTAAATAAGCTCTTACATTGGATTTATGCCTTATTAAAAAACAAAACATCCTTCCAAGATATAGCTTAAAAACTATATCTATCTAACTAAACCAAAACCTTCCAAAAAGGTATTAATGGAGGGTTATTTGGCATGCACATTTTTAGTATACCATGGCTAATTTAAACTTTTTATTGAAAAATATTGACAAACTATTAGCTGGTTTAGCTTTTCTTGAGTTTAGACGGGTTATTAAGTTTAAAGTGAACAGGTTCCTCAATGAGGAATTCTTCCTCGACATCTTTGCCTTTTGCAAGCTTCTTTTTCACGATCTTTGCATCAAATTCTAACGAATTCCCTGGTTCAAGTTCTAATTTCTTCAATGTCTTTGAATGTGAACACCAAGCGAGCCCAATTTCAAGTGGTTCTTCTTGTTGAATCACAACGTTTTCAAGCACAACGACTTCATCATTGTCCTCGTTAAAATGGTTCCATGTTAATGCAAATTGTTTTACATTTGCAGTAAAATGAACCTTATCAGTAGGGAGCTCAATTTTCGGTGCTCTTGTAGTTGTTGCTTTCTTCTCAGGCTGTTTCTTTTCGGAAGTTGGTTTTGACTCTGATGTTTCAGATTTTTTCGTTGTAACCTTTGGTGAAGTTTCTTTTTTCTTTGCTGAAGTCACCGATGTATCTGATATGGCTGTTTTTGTAAAACTTGGTGATTGCATTTCTTTTAAATACGCAGGATGTACACATGTTAAATTCCCATCTTCAAACTCTAATACAATGGTATTATGCTCTTGAGTTTTCCCATATACTTCATATCCTTTTATTGTAACAAGTCGTTGATGAGTTCTGTCTTTGTACCAATATTCTTTTTTAACAGAAAGCCCCCATTCTCGAACCTTTTCTTCATAATGTGCTTCATCTACAAATGTTTCGTATTCTCCTTTTGGGGGAAGATATACCGTTCTAGCTGAGTCCTCTACATGAGGTAATTTGTTCGCCATGCATGAACATCCTTTCACTTTTTACAAATTTATGTAATTCATATACAATAAAATGAAACATATCTAGTTCATATCATATATTTCTTTCTTACATAATAAAAGTTTTTTAATTTTAAATAAAGGAGAATTGCGATGACAACTACGTATAAATCTCGAAACGACGTACCAATAGAGGAAAAATGGAACCTTGATGACCTTTATTCCGACCTTTCTAAATGGGAGGAAGACTACAAACTGATTGAAAAAATGGGGGAGGAACTTGCCGCATTTGATGGGAATATCCATAACGGTCAATCATTATATGAGTATTTAACGTTAAGTGAAAAGCTTTCATTCCATTTTAATAAACTCTACGCATATGCCATGTTAAAGGTGGATGAAGACACAAGAGTAACAAAATCACAATCCTATATGGATCGTGCCAAACAGCTAAGTGTGAAAGTGAGCTCCGCTAATTCCTTTTTCATGCCATTTTTATTAAGTCTAGATGAATCGACCTTAAAAAGCTATATTGCTGAGGAAGAGGGACTGAAATACTTTGAAAAGGAGCTTTACGAATCTTTCCGTTACAAACCACATGTATTGAATAAGGATCAAGAAGAAATTTTGTCAAGATTAGGAGAGGCCCTGTCTGCACCAAGTACGACGTATGGTATGTTGAATAATGCAGATATAAGATTCGGTAAGGTAACAACGGATAACGGTGAAAAGGTCGAATTAACGAGGGGAATGTACGCAAAGTTAATCGAAGATGAGAACCGCGAGAAACGAAAAGAGGCGTACAAAGCCTATTACCAGCCATATGTTCATTTAAAAAATTCAATTGCTTCTACTTTGTCTGCTGCAATTAAAAATAATGTTACCATTTCAAAGCTACGACATTATCCTTCGGCACTTGAAAAAGCATTATTCGGAGATAATGTGCCAAAAGAAGTGTATGTAAATTTAATTGAGACAACGAAGAAAAACATAGGTACCATGCATAAATACACAAAACTTCGAAAGGAAAAGTTAGGTCTTAACGAGCTTCGCCAATATGACTTAAGTGTCCCGCTTGTGAGTGGAGCGAAGAAGGATATATCCTACGATGAAGCATTTGAAACGATGTGCAAAGCACTTGCTCCATTAGGTGAAGACTATATTCATACATTAAAGGAATTTAGAAAAAATCGTTATTTTGATGTGAGAGAAACGCCAGGTAAACGTTCTGGTGCCTATAATCTAGGCGTGTATGGTGTCCATCCATATATTCTCTTAAATCACCAGGATGATCTTGACAGTCTGTTTACTTTAGTTCATGAATGTGGCCATGGGGTCCACAGTAAATTGAGCTCTGAGCATCAGCCACAAATTACGGCCCGATACAGTATTTTTGTTGCGGAGGTTGCATCAACAGTAAACGAAGTCTTGCTAATCAATTACTTACTCAACACGGAAGTAAACGAAGAGGTTAAAAAGTTCTTAATCAATCATTTTATTGATAAATTTAAAGGGACGTTCTTTACTCAGGTGATGTTCGCTGAGTTCGAAAAGAAAACACATGAAATGGCTGAACAAGGTCTTCCATTAAATGTTGAATCATTTAGCGAAGTATATGAAGGCTTATTTAGAGAATATCACGGTGAAGAACTTGTATTCGATGATGAGGTTAAATATGGCTGGGCACGTATCCCGCATTTTTACCGTCCATTTTATGTTTATAAATATGCAACAGGCTTTGCATCGGCCATTCATATTGCTACAAAGATCTTAGATGGGGATCAAACAACGCTCGAGTCCTATCTTGAATTCTTAAAAAGCGGTAGCTCAGACTACCCACTTGAACTGTTGAAACAGACAGGTGTAGACCTTACAACGCCATATCCAATCGAAAATACATTAAAGAAATTTAATGAGTTAGTAGAAGAATTTTCAACTCTATAACAAGTATAGCCTTCCATCATGGAAGGCTATTGTCATTCCTTCGGATACACCATATCCTCAGGCTTTACATATTTTTCGAACTCTAATTCAGTTAATATCCCCAACTGAAGGGCTGCCTCTTTTAGCGAGATATTGTTTTTATGGGCGTGCTTTGCAATAACCGAAGCTTTTTCATAGCCGATATGTGGATTTAAGGCTGTTACTAACATTAAAGAATCTTTTAGATATTTTGAAATCACTGCCTCATTTGCCTGGATTCCTACTGCACAGTTTTTGGTAAAGGATTCTACGGAATCAGATAGTAGTCTTACGGATTGCAGAAAATTATAGATGATAACAGGCTTAAATACATTTAATTCAAAATTTCCTTGGCTTGCAGCTATTCCGATTGTGGCATCATTCCCCATGACTTGAACCGCAACCATCGTCAGTGCTTCACTTTGAGTTGGATTCACCTTGCCAGGCATAATGGAGCTTCCTGGTTCATTTTCTGGGATGGTTATTTCTCCAATCCCACACCGTGGCCCACTGGCAAGCCATCTAACATCATTAGCTATTTTCATCAAGTCTGCAGCTAATCCTTTTAAAGCTCCGTGTACAAAGACAATCTCATCATGACTTGTTAACGCATGAAATTTATTATCAGACGTATAAAAAAGGTACTTCGTATAATTGGAGATTTCCTTACAAACATATTCCCCGAACATTGGATGAGCATTGATACCAGTACCAACTGCTGTCCCACCTATGGCAAGCGCGAGCAATTTTTCAGTAGATTCTTTAATCATTTCCGTTGAGCGACGTAACATATGAACCCAGCCACTAATTTCTTGTCCAAGTGTTAAAGGAGTAGCATCCTGTAAATGAGTTCTTCCGATTTTGACTATGTTCGAAAAATCTTGTACCTTTTGTTCCAGTGTTGCCTGTAAGGACCGAATAGCAGGAAGAAGACGTTCATGAATTGCCTTCACTCCAGCAATATGCATTGCTGTTGGAAACGTATCATTTGAACTTTGGCTCATATTCACATCGTCATTCGGATGAATCCTTTCGTCTATTCCATTATCCTTCAACCATTGGATAGCACGATTGGCAACTACCTCATTCACATTCATATTACTTTGCGTCCCGCTACCTGTTTGCCACACGACAAGTGGAAAATGGTCATAAATACGGCCTGATAAAATTTCATCACACGCGTGTGTAATAGCTTTCGCTTTATTTGGGCTTAATTTTCCGAGTTTATTATTTATGATAGCTGCGCTTCGTTTCAGAATTGCAAAGGCATCAATGACTTCCAAAGGCATTTTTTCCGTACCAATTGCAAAATTTTCCTTACTACGTTGAGTTTGAGCAGCCCAATAGGCATCTATAGGTACTTTGATTTCTCCCATCGTATCTTTTTCAATTCGATAATCCAAGCGTGATCACTCCTCTAACCTTCTTACTATAACGTACCAATATTTACCTAGTTTTATGTCTTGTTCATTTAGATTTCTACAACCTTGTCAATAAAATGATTAGAATTTATAATGATAGTTTGATGAAAAATGGAGGTGGGCTAACATGTATAAAGGGGAAAGTTTTTTTAATCGAAAAAAGACACAGCTCGGTGTGCAATTAAATGAAGTCCAAAAAAAAGCTATTCTCCACACGAAAGGTCCTTTACTCTTATTAGCTTCACCTGGTTCGGGTAAAACAACAACCACAATTATGAGAATTGGTTATTTGATTGAAGAAGAAGGAGTTGAACCTTCACGCATAAAAGCCGTTACTTTTAGTCGTGCTTCTGCAACTGATATGAAAGAACGATTTTCGCGCTTCTTTCCAGATCATCCGATAGATTCTGTCGATTTTTCTACCATTCATAGTTTGGCCTTCCAAGTTGTTCGAGATTATTTTCATAAACGAGGTATTTCGTATCAATTAATTGAAGGAAATCAAGATGGTGGTCCTACTAAAAAGCTGTTATTACGTAAACTATTTAAATCGTTAAATGGAGAGAACATCACCGAAGAACAATTAGAAGAATTAACAACTTTTATCAGTTATATAAAAAATAAACTTCTCTCACGTGATGAGTGGGGAAAGGTTGAATGTGAGATCCCTTTCGTTGAAGAAATTGTGGAGGAATATGAAAAGTTAAAGCATGCGAATCCTTCTAAACTTCTACTAGATTATGACGATATGCTCACTATTGCGAATGAAACATTCAACTCAGATATGACGATCTTAAAAAAATATCAAAATCGTTATGATTATGTCCTTACCGATGAAAGTCAAGATACCTCACTTGTACAGCATTCGATTATTGAAAAACTTGTTAAACCTCACCAAAATCTTTATGTGGTGGCAGATGATGATCAATCTATTTATTCTTGGCGGGGAGCGGAACCCAAATATTTACTAGATTTTAAGCAAGTCTATCCAGATGCGGTCATTTTGAAGATGGAACAAAACTACCGTTCGTCAAAAGATATTGTGAACATTGCGAATCGGTTCATTAAGCGTAATAAAGACCGTTATGATAAAAACATGTTCACAGAGAATCCAAGCCATAAGCCAATTACGATCAGACAATTTGAAGATAGTCGAATGCAAGCAAAATATCTTGTGCAAGAAATAGACAGTGCAGACAAAAAGAAAGATGTCGCGATTTTGTATCGTAACAATTCTTCCTCCATCATGTTAATCAATGAACTTGATCGAAATAACATCCCATTTTATATCAAAGACTCAGATAACCGTTTTTTCTCACATTGGGTTGTAAAAGATATATTGAATTTCATGAGGATGACATATACAGACAGACGGTTTGATGTCTTTGAACAAATATATACAAAATGTGGATTTTTCATCACGAGAGAACAATTGTTCGATATCACAAAAAAGAAGCCAACTGAGTCTATCTTTGATCGACTTTTACAAAATAAGAGTCTGAAAGATTATCAACTTAAGGAAATCAAAACTGCTCAGGAAACCTTTCAACAAATGAAAGGAAACAAGCCACATAAGGTCATAAAGCGAATTAGAAATCAACTTGGCTATGATCAAACACTAAAGGAAATGAGTAAGAAGCTGGGGTTCAAGACGGACTATCTTTTTAGTGTACTTCAAACTCTTGAAGAGATTGCTGATTCACTTGAGACGATGGAGCAATTTGCCCAACGTCTCAAGCATCTTGAAAATCTGTTGAAAGTCTCAAAGTTTAATAAAAACAAAGATGCGGTCACGTTAACGACGTTTCATAGCTCAAAGGGCCTTGAATTTAAGAAGGTTTATATGATTGATCTTATTGAAGGTGTAATTCCTTCTCATGACGAGATCACAAAATATAAAAATGGCGATCGCAACCTCATGGAAGAGGCAGTTAGACTGTTTTATGTTGGAATGACTCGTGCTGAGAAAGAGCTCGAACTTTTATCATTTAATAAACAAAATGGAAAAGATGTTGTCGGGTCACGTTTTGTAACAAATGTAAAAAATATCATTTCACCACCAGTTCGAAACCAATCAGTAGAAGTGAAGAAAAAACAAGTACTTACTGACAAAACCGCAATTCCATATAATCCACATGCGTTTAAAAAGCTAGAAGATGTAAAGGTTGATATGGTAATAAAACATCGTGTTTTTGGACACGGGACGATTGTTTCAGTATCTGAAGGAAAAATTGAGATTCAATTTCAGAAGGGGTTGAAAACCCTACAGCTTGAAACATGCATAGAGATGGGGTTATTGGAGCCAGTGGAAGGGGTACAGGTGGAATAATTTAAATAAGGAAAGGCAGCTCGCCTTTCCTTATTTTTCATTCAGGTTATTTTTTTCTATTTTCGATTTTGATTCTTCTTCAGGTGTTCTCTCAACTTTTGAGCTCTTCAGAAGTTCGATCTCTTTCTCAAGCTTCTTAATTTGTCTTTGTTGTTTGTATTGGCGGAAAATCCCGAACATCCCTACAATCAGACCACCAAGAAGGGCAGAGCCTAAAATAATTAAAATAAGTGGGATTTCTGTGTAACCAAAAACAAAATTAACTCTTACAGAATCTACATTGACTACCGCAAAAATCGCTATAATAAGTGCAAATAACAGTCCTACTAAAAAATTCCACTGAAATTTCAAAACAGACAACTCCTTAAAACAACTTGATTTGTATTTTGCCATTTTAACAGTACATGTTCCACTGCCATGTCAATTATTCGTAATTCTAGTCATCACTGTTATAATTAATACTTAGATTATAAAAAGCCAAAACGATTGCGAAAGAAATTCGAACTTACAAAGGAGTGTTGACAATTGGTTACTGAAATATATTTAAACGATTACGAACTGAGAGTATCGGATTATTATGAAGAACGTAAAAACAATTTATTGATAGTAAAGGTTGAATTTAAAGTTACAAGTGAGGAGTACCATGACGTAGCAACACTATTATATAAAGGAACATTCAATTTAAAGGTACCAGAACGTAAGATTAATTGTATTGTTACGATTCAAGAATATTCAACCTCAATTACAAATCTATATGAAAAAGATCAAGTAGGGGACTTTCGTCTAACCCTTTGCGAGAGTTTGGAGTAGGTGGGGAAATGATACGACTAAGTATATTAGATCAAGCGCCTATTTCAGCTGGTCAATCCCCACAGGATGCATTACTACATTCATTGAAGCTCGCACAAGCAGGAGAACGTTTGGGTTATACGAGATATTGGATTGCTGAGCATCATGATTTACCGGGGCTTGCCTGCCCAGCACCTGAAGTAATGTTAGGTTATATTGGGGGACAGACGAACTCGATTCGAATCGGTTCAGGCGCTGTATTACTCCCACACTATAAAACATATAAAGTTGCTGAGGTATATAATTTGCTCTCCACTTTATTTCCAAATCGAATAGATATTGGGATCGGAAGGGCACCTGGGGGTTCTGCCGAAGCTACAAATGCTTTATCCGAAAACTTTTTACAACAGGTATGGAAGATGCCAGAGTTAATTGACATGCTGCTTCATTTTATTCATCGTGATTTTCCTATTGGCCATGAGTTCGCTACCTTGAAAGCAGCTCCAGTCCCAGCAATTCCGCCAACTCCATGGCTACTAGGGACTAGTCAAAAAAGTGCAAAGCTTGCTGCTGAAAAAGGGTTAGCCTACACGTTCGGACTTTTCATGAGTGACAAGGATGGGGAAGAAATCGTCCAAGAGTATCGGAATAATTATATACCGAGAAACGAGGGGGACAAGCCACAAGTAATGGTTACCGTTTCTGCGATCTGTGCCAAAACAAGTGAAGAAGCAGAAGAGATTGCGTTAAGTTCCTATGTATGGGGTAAACAACGCGAAAAGGGAGAAGGGACAGATGGGGTTCCGTCCATTTCGAAAGCAAAGAGTTATCTTGAAAAAGAGAATCTCCACGTAGGTTTTGAAAAAATGAAACAAAGAGTCATAGTTGGAAATCCAAAAGAAGTAAAGGATAAATTACAAGAGTTAAAACATAGATACCATGCAGACGAAATAATGATTGTAACCATCACGCACTCCCAAAAGGATCGACTAACATCTTATGAATTAATTGCTAAAGAGGTAGGGCTACCTATACTAAATGACTAAAAACCACGGAACATATGTCCCGTGGTTTTCATTTACACATCCACCGTTAAATCGGCCTTTTTCTTCGCTTTTAGGAATTTGGCAATATTGATGACGATTGTCTTGACAACTGCATAGGTTGGGACCGCTAAGACCATTCCCAACACTCCTGCTAGATTCCCTGCTGCTAATAACAGAATAATGATTGTTGCAGGGTGTGTGTCCAAGGATTTCCCTAGGATAAGTGGTGAAAGAACATTCCCTTCAATTTGCTGAGCTACTACAATCACTAATACCACTAATGCTGCTTTCATCGGTGAGTCAAACAGGGCTACAATAACAGCAGGAGCACCCCCGAGAAGTGGTCCAACATATGGAATAATATTTGTAACAGCAACGATCAATGCCATCACTAACGC
The DNA here is from genome assembly GCF_964021195.1 of Bacillus nitroreducens. Taxonomy (NCBI): domain Bacteria; kingdom Bacillati; phylum Bacillota; class Bacilli; order Caryophanales; family Bacillaceae; genus Bacillus; species Bacillus nitroreducens. The sequence continues at coordinate 3,390,927 of NZ_CAXHYI020000003.1, forward strand.
AAACGGTAAATCAATAATTAAATAGCCAATAAAAGAGAGTGTTCCAACCGCTAAAGCAACGGTAACCTGTCCCTGTATATAAGCAGAAAGTGTGTCCCCAGTTTCTTTTAAAATGGTAAGAGCTTCATCCCGATAAGTCGTAGGGAAGAACCGTGTAATGGCTTGAGGAAATCGGTCGCCATCCTTAAACATATAAAATAAAAGGAATGGCACGGTTACAAGGATAATCGCAATATTGGTAACAACTCCAATAATTTGCGTAATGCCGCCAGTAATTCGATTTGGTAACGTATTTGCGAAGGCAATTAATTTCTCTTCAATTGTGTTTAGTAATTCCTGTTGTTCATCTTGAATCCATTTAAATTCAGAAGACTTGGAGAACTCCTCGAAAAAATCCATCGCTTGATTTGCGTAGCCTGGTAGCGCGTTTCCAAGTGCCGTAAATTGATTTGAAATAACAGGTACTAAATTCACACCTGCTACCACAAGTAATCCAAAGAAAACAATATATATAATGAGAATACCTAGACTCTTTGGTACTTTATGACGATGAAGGAATTTGACAACAGGATTTAATAGAAAATAAAGAAATCCAGTAATCAAAATTGGGAAAAAGATTGTTGAGAAAAACACGCCGATTGGTTGAAATAAAAAAGTAATTTTCGTTGAAACATAAACAATCGTTAAAATCAACAGAATTTGAATAAGCCAATATTGTAATTTCGTTTTTGACAATGCATGTACCTTCTTTTCTATTAATATACAAGAAGTATAACAATTCTTAATAAAGAAAACAATTCCTTCCTAATAAGGAATTGTCAGGCTGTCGAGAAAGTCTCGACAGCCTTTATGTTCGCCCAGCATGGGCGAACTCTAACGGGTGAAAGTCCCGAGTGCGACCTTGTAGCGGTAAGCACATAGCCAAAAGCAAGGGTGTTCATGGCGACGTGGAATCTGAAGGAAGCTCGAGGCAAACCTCCGGTCTGACGAACAGAAACCATATAGGAGGCAACGTATGAGGATAAGACTGCATAAGAAGTTAAAGTCCAATAGCTACATTAGTTTCATACGTTGTAAATATGGCAGATAGATGGAGGGAAAGAGTTCGTACCTTAACTGGGGAGGTCTCACTAGGCTATACCAAAATCTTATAGAGATATAAGACTGGATAGTGAGAAGTCAGCAGAAGCCGTAGTAGTGAAGATGTCTAATGAAAGTTAGAAGGAGCGAAGGGCTGAACAATTTTATCGTTATAGAAATCTCGATTGGAAGAGGAAATAGACCACTGGCACATAAGCGACAAAGTGGATACCGCCTTCACGAGACAGAAAGGAAATAACAAGCATGTACGAGGAAAAACTACTGGATAGAATTCTAAACAGGGATAATCTTAACCTGGCATTCAAGCAGGTGAAAAAGAATAAAGGTGCAGCTGGTGTAGATGGAATGACCGTAGAGGAATTAGGGGCATATATGGCATTAAATAAGGATGAAATCATCTCACAAATTCGCCAAAGAAAGTATCAACCCTCTCCCGTATTAAGAGTGGAGATTCCTAAGCCAAACGGCGGAGTTAGGCTCTTGGGAATACCAACGGTCAAAGACAGAGTCATCCAACAAGCAATTGCACAAGTACTTACACCCATATTTGATAGGCAATTTAGTGAATATAGTTATGGATTCAGACCACGTCGGTATGCAGAGATGGCTATAGTACAAGCTTTAGAATTTCTAAACGAGGGTCACGATTGGATTGTAGATATTGACCTAGAACGTTTCTTCGACACGGTCAACCATGATAGACTAATGAACCTTGTATCAAAAACAGTAGACGATGGTGATGTCATCTCACTAATTCGTAAGTTCTTAGTGAGTGGAGTACAAATCAACGAAGACTATAAAGAAACAGTCATAGGAACTCCGCAAGGAGGAAACTTATCACCCTTACTCAGCAATATCATGCTTAACGAGTTGGATATGGAACTTGAAAGAAGAGGTCTCCGTTTTGTTAGATATGCTGACGACTGCATTATTATGGTCAAAAGCGAGATGTCTGCGAGACGAGTGATGAGGTCAGTTACGAGGTTCATAGAAGAAAAACTAGGCTTGATTGTTAATGCCAGTAAAACGAAAGTGACAAGACCAAATGACCCCTCCATGAAATTTCTAGGATTCGGTTTCTTTAAAGATTATCAAATGGATTTGTACAAAGCAAAACCACATCAAAAGTCAGTAGAAAACTTCAAGTTTAGGTTGAAACAACTAACACGGAGAAACTGGGGTGTTGATACGAAGTATCAGGTTGAAAGAATCAATCAACTAACACGAGGCTGGGTGAACTAATTTAAAATTGGCTATATGAAAACATTGTTAGGTGATATAGATTCACACATTAGAGTACGATTAAGAACTTGCATTTGGAAGAAATGGAAAACAGCCAAAAATCGCAGGAAAAATTTAATCAAACTTGGAATGAACAAACATAATGCATACCAATATAGCCATACAAGTAAAGGAGCAGTCCGCATTGCCTATTCGTGGGTGCTTACTACAACTATAACAAATAAAAGATTAGCCCAGTTTGGGCTAATCTCGTGTAGAGAACACTACATGAAAGTACATGCTTAGTATAAAATTGAACCGCCGTATACGGATCCGTACGTACGGTGGTGTGAGAGGTCGGAGGTTAATCACCTCCTCCTACTCGATTCTTTTGATACACTTTAATAATTCACCGCGTTAATATGTTATAATATATTTAATAAATTAGGGTTGGTGATATTGTGTTAAATACTAGGGAAAATACACAAAATGAAATTGAATTTGTATCAATTGACGAGCTTGTTCCAGATAACCATCTGTTACGAAAAATAGATAAATACATAGATTTTTCTTTTATAATTGAGAGAGTAAAACCTTACTACTCTGAAGATAATGGTCGACCTTCGATCGACCCTCTTGTTCTTTTTAAAATGATGTTTATTGGATATTTTTATGGTATCCGTTCCGAAAGACAGCTTGAACAAGAGATAAAACTTAATGTCGCATATCGTTGGTTTTTAGGTCTCAGATTTAAAGATCCTGTACCACATCATTCCACAATAAGCTGGAATCGTCATAAGCGTTTTAAAGGATGAAATTGTTCTTCTTGCAATGAATCACAAAATGGTTGGCGGAAGAGTCTTATTTACGGACTCCACTCATCTCAAAGCTAATGCGAATAAACATAAATTTACAAGGGAAGAAGTTGAAGTAGAAACTCGTGAATATTTAAATGAGTTAAATAAGGCAATTGAAGAAGATCGTGCTGAACACGGAAAAAAGCCTTTAAAGGAAAAGGAGGAGGTGAAAGAAACAAAAGAGATTAGAGTAAGTACCACAGATCCAGAAAGTGGGTTTATGTCGCGAGACAATAAGCAAGAGATGTTCTGTTATTTAGACCATCGGACAACAGATTTGAAGTTTAACATTATAACTGATGCATTCGTAACTCCAGGTAATGTCCATGATTCAATACCATATCTTAGCCGTTTAGATCGTCAAATCTTACGATTTAACTTTAATGTGGAAGCTGTTGCTCTTGACTCTGGATACTTAACTAATCCGATTTGCAAAGGATTATCAGATCGTAAGATCTTTGGAGTTATTGCCCATAGAAGGTATCAACCAACAAAAGGACTCTTTCCAAAATGGAAGTTTAAATATAATAAAGAAAATGACATTTATGTTTGTCCAAATAGCGAGGAACTAACATATCGTTCAACTACAAGAGAAGGTTACCGAGAGTACAAGTCAGATCCCAAGAAATGTTCAACCTGCCCTCTTCTTGAACAATGCACTAGATCCCGGAATAAGCAAAAAGTTGTTACTCGTCATGTTTGGGAAGATCATAAAGATAAGGTGAGGCTAAATCGCCTCTCTCTGGAAGGGAAAATTCTTTATAAGTTTAGAAAAGAAACCGTAGAGCGAAGCTTCGCAGACTCAAAAGAGCTGCATGGGCTTCGCTACTGTAGGTTACGGGGAATTAAAAATGCTAGTGAGCAGGTATTACTTACAGCAGCCTGCCAGAACATGAAAAAGATTGCCAACCACCTAGCCAAGCAAGGCTAGATGGTTGGGAGTGATATTTTCAAGATTTTTGATAAAGAATAATGTCAACTTACAACTACAAAAACCACCGAAAACAAAAAGTGTAGAGAAAAAATACCCCTTTCTCTACACTCTGACAATTCCTTCCTAATAAGGAATTGTTTTCATGAGTGATACGTTTGTTTAAAAATACCTTCGGTGAAATCTATTGGATTACCGTCATAAATAATGACCCCATCTTTTAATGCAATGATTCTAGTAGCGAATTTTTTAGCTAATTCAACATCATGCAAGTTCATAACAGATAGGAGGTTATGGCGTTCATGTAGTTCCTTGATTAAAGTGAAAATATGAATAGCAGTACCTGGATCTAAGCTTGCAACTGGTTCATCACCTAAAAACACACGTGGTTTTTGAACTAATGCTCGAGCGATCCCAACTCGTTGTTTTTGACCTCCACTTAGATGCTCGATCCGTCGATTTTCATATTCTAAAAGACCGACAACTTCCAACACATGTTTTGCTTCGTTCATTTCTTCCTTCGAAAAGATTCCAAATAAATTTTTCACCGAACTCCGATAGCCGAACATGCCAGTTAATACATTTTGCAAGACCGTTAAGCGTGGAATTAAGTTAAAATGCTGAAAAATCATTCCGATTTCTCTACGAATGAGTCGCTGTTGTTCTTTATTTTTCTTCGTCAAAGGATCACGATCCCAAAACACTTCACCTGATGTGGGTTTTTGAAGACCATTCATACACCTAATAAGCGTTGATTTCCCAGCGCCACTTTTACCTAACACACAGACAAATTCCCCTTCACCAAAGCTTAGATTTATTGAGTGAATTGCAGGTTTCTTTGCATTTTGATAATAGACGGTTACATCTTTTAATTCAATCATTTGTTTCAAACTCCAATCAAATCCGAGTATATATGTATGTACATCTGTTATTAAATGACTTTATTCCGAATAAAGCTTCCGAACGAATCAACGAGGATGACAAGTAACATGATTAATAAAACATCTAACGACACGGATGAATACTGAAAGCTCTTAAAATCATTAAAAAGACGTTGACCAATCCCACCGCCACCAATAAAACCAAGTATGAGTGAGGTCCTGATTGCAACCTCAAATCGATAGAAATATTGAGACAAAACATTTGGCCATATTTGAGGAAGAATGCTAAATAATGCTGCTAGCCAGCTTTTTGAACCAACTGCTCTCATGGCTTCATGTGGACCAGGGTCAGTCGATTCTATCAGTTCAGAGATTAACTTTCCAAGTACCCCGATATTGTGAAACATTATGGCTAATACAGCAGGGAAGGGACCAAGACCTAATGCCGTTAAGAGTATTAATCCAAACACAATTTCTGGAATAGAACGAATAAAACTCATAAAGATTCTAACCAAATTGTAAACAATTCCTGATGGTGAAGTATTTTTTGCTGAAAGAAAACTGATTGGTAATGCAATCATTAACCCAAAAACACTTCCTAGAAATGCCATTGCTAGGGTCTCAGCGGTATCCAGAAGCATCTTTGGCAATACGGAAAAATCCATTGGAAACCAATGTGAAAGAAAATCAATCATATTTCGAAAATCACGAAATTTTGAAAGATCAAATTCCGTTAATTTCATACTAATAATGATTGCAACTAATAGTAGAACTACAGTAAAAAAGGTATTTCGGTTAAACCACATGTGAATCAGCTCTATTCATTGATAATTCCTTGTTTGATTGCAGCTTGCTTGATACTGTCATAGTCCTCATCTGATGCTTCTGTAAAACCACTTGCACCAAATGCCGCTAATATTTCTTCGTCATTAATAGCTAAAAAGGCATCCTTAAGCTTTTGAATTGTTTCTTCGTCTGTATTCTTGTGTACAGCCCACGGATACTGAAATAATTTTTCTGATTGCCAAATGATTTTTAATAACGAACCGTCTATTTTCTCAGTTTCAACTAGCTGATTATAGATAGCACTATCGATGGCACCAGCACCAACTTGTTTATTTTGAACGGCCAAGGCAGTCGCATCATGTGACCCAGTAAATCGAACAGATTTAAACTGATGTTCATTTTCAGACTGATAAACTTCTCGATCCTGTAATTCAATCGAAGGAATCAGAGAACCTGAAGTTGAATTAATATCACCAAAAGCAAATTCAATTTCCTTTGCATTTTCTACTAAATCTTCAATAGACTGTAACGGACTATCTTTATGAGTAATGATATACGAATGATAAAAAGGCTCTCCGTCAATTAATTGCGTAATGATCGCTTTTGCGCCGCTTTTTTCGTGGGCAACAACATATGTTAATGGTCCAAAATAGGCCATATCAATTTTGTCATAATTCATCGCTTCAACTACACCGTTATAGTCTGGATATACATCAACAGAAACATCACGGTTAAGTGCTTCTGCTAAAATCGTTTGCAGTTTATCCATGGCCGTCTCCATTTCGCCAACTGTTTGGACGGGGATCACTCCAATTGTGAAAGTTTCTTTATTATTTTCACTATCACCGAAGTTACAGGCAGTGAGTAATAGTGTAAAAACAAGTAGATAAACATAAATGGTTTTCATTTTCAAAATAGACACACCTCATTTATAATTTCATAGATGTTATTATTTCCAATCAACTTGAAAAGGACTCTAACTAAGAGAGTCCTTTAGATCACTTTAATATAACCAGGATTTTCACTGGTTGCCTCACCGATCATGTGAGCTTCAACATTCTTATCACGTAATTCTTCAACTAATTTTTTTGCATCTGTTTCTGGAACAGATATGAGAAGTCCTCCAGAGGTAATCGCATCACACAATATGAGTTGATCCAATTCGTCTACGTTTGCACTATACTCTACACGTTCTGCTAACCATGCATGGTTTTTCTTCGTTCCTCCTGGAACTACTTTTTGCTCAGCAAGTTCTTTGGTTCTCGGTAAGATTGGTACATTTTCATATTGAATGGTGATTCCAACTTGACTTCCTTCAGCCATTTCCATTGCATGTCCTAGAAGACCGAAACCAGTTACATCTGTACAAGCATTTACATGGTAACGATCCATGACTTCAGCCGCATTTTTATTTAAGGCTGCCATGACGTCAGTCACTTTTTTAATATTTTCTTGATCCAACAATTCCCTTTTAATTGCTGTTGTTAAAATCCCAACTCCAATTGGTTTGGTTATAATAAGTCGGTCACCAGGCTTTGCGCCATGATTAGTACGAATTTTACGAGGATGAACAGTACCAGTTACGGACAATCCGAATTTTGGTTCCTTATCATCAATTGAGTGACCACCAACTAATGAAGCACCTGATTCTTTTACTTTTTCAGCAGCTCCAGCAAGAATGTCTGCTAAGATACTTTTATCTAGCGTATGAATAGGAAAGGCGACGATGTTCATAACCGTAATCGGTTTTCCTCCCATTGCATAGACATCGCTTAAAGCATTAGCCGCGGCAATCTGTCCAAACATGAATGGATCATCCACAATGGGGGTAAAGAAGTCCAGTGTTTGTACAAGCGCAAGATCATCATTGATTTTATACACACCTGCATCATCAGGAGTATCAAGTCCAACTAATAAATTGGGATTTGGTGTTGCTTTGGGTAAATGACGCAGAACCTGCGTCAGGTCCTCAGGACCGATTTTGCATCCTCAGCCAGCTTTTGTTGAAAGGGAGGTCAATTTAATGATTTCTTCCTTTTTAGACATCGACTTCAATCCTTTCACATTATATTTACATTTCAATAGTAGAAGATTAATTATGGCGGGACTGTGTGGGAATCGAACCCACCGAAGACGACACGCGCCTCCCTCAGGGTTTTGAAGACCCAGGGGGACACCAGCACCCCAGCCAGCCCCAAACTATCTTTCATTATATACAGGAACCTCTTTTTTAGGCAAATGATAATTATCATGCTTGAATTCATCTCGAGCCAACTAGTAAAGTAGAGTTAATGAGAATGGAACTTTATAAGAGAGGAGGAAAAGCATGGCTGATGTATTTTATACAATTGGTATGGCTGGACATATTGACCATGGTAAAACAACACTAACAAAAGCGTTAACTGGGATTGACACCGACCGCTTAAAGGAAGAAAAGGAACGCAAAATATCAATCGAACCTGGTTTTGCACCACTTGTACTAGACAATGATATTCAAGTATCGATTGTGGATGTACCTGGTCACGAGCGTTTCATTAGGCAAATGATTGCGGGTGTTGCTGGGATTGATCTTGTCTTACTAGTCATTGCTGGAGACGAAGGGGTCATGCCACAAACAAAAGAACACCTTCAGATCTTAAGATTTTTGGGTATCACCAATTGTATGGTCGTCGTTTCGAAAATAGAAAAGGTAGAAGACGATTTGCTCGAACTCGCTTTTGAAGAAATCAAAGAATTACTTAAGGAAATCGGTTATACAAAAGCCCCCATTCTTTTCGTTGATAGTCTAACTGGTAAAGGGATTCCTGAGCTAAAACACGCTATTCAGATAGAGTTAAATGACTTAGCTCAAAAGAATCGTAACGGTTCATTTCGATTACCAATCGATCAAGTATTTACAGTCCAAGGGCATGGTACGGTTATTAGAGGAACCATTTTTGAAGGCAGTGTGACAAAAGAGCAATTACTCACTCTATTACCATCAGGTAAAAAAGTGAGGATTCGACAAATCCAAGTACATAACCAAGTAACAGAGAAAGCACAGGCAGGCCAACGCACAGCACTTAATATAACGGGAGTTTCAAAAGAGGAAATAAAACGGGGTGACGTACTTGTTGATTCAGAAAACTACCAGGTTACAAATACAATTGATGTTTCATTACAGCTAGTCACAAAACTAGCAATGCCCCTTAAACAACGTTCACCAGTTAAGCTACATGTAGGTACGAAAGAGTCTTATGGTAAAATTGTCTTTTTTGATCGAAATGTCTTAGATGGATCAGAAAATGAAATCCTTTGTCAGATTCGGCTAGATGAAGAGATTGTTGTACGACGTGGCGATCGCTTTATCTTGCGAAGACCCACCCCAGTTGAAACGATTGGTGGTGGTTGGATTATTCAGCCGTTAGGAGGAAAATACCGATTTGGTGTAGAAACTATTACTATGCTCAGAATGCAAATGGAGAGTTCACCTTCAGAGGTTATAGATAATCTACTCCATAGATATACGTTATTATCCAAGCTTGAGCTGATCCGATTATCTTCGTTACCAGAGGGAACAGTTGCTGAGATTTTATCGACAGGCAAATACTTAAAAATATTTAATAGTGGCTATTGTACTACACGAACTGTTTCAGCGTTAAAGGAAGATGTCCTTCATACATTAATGGTTTATCACAAAGACTTTCCATTACGAATAGGTATGAGTAAAGCAGAACTTATTCAAGCACTTCATCAAGATAAAAATATACTGGATTTTTGTCTTGATGAACTAATTAAAAATCAAGAAATTAAGAAAGAAGATCAATATCTATCATTATCAAATTTTCAACCAAACCTTGCAAGTGGTCACATGAAAAAGATTGTTTCTTCCTTACTACATGACGGAGTACAACCTAAAAAATGGACTGAATATATAAAAGAGGCAGCTCTTACGAATCGTGATTCTAATGAGCTAAAAACATATCTAATAAAAACAAAACAAGCATTTTTACTAAATGATGAGACGTTAATACACAAACACGCATTTGAATATACTGTAAATAGATTAAGAGCAAATACAAAAGAACAGTTTAGCCTCTCTGAAGCAAAAGACATTCTTAACTTATCACGAAAATATCTCATTCCTTTCTTGGAGTTGTTAGATCTTCTAAATTTAACAAAACGGCAAGAAGGGAATAGGGTATGGATAAAGAAAAACAAACATTAGGAGGTTTTTCGACATGTACAAAGTATCCATTGAATTTTGCATGCAATGAAACTATGCACCAAAAGCCGCAGGTCTTGCGGAAATACTACTCTCACATTTCAGGCAAAAAATTACGAACTTCGAACTCATTCCTGCCTCAGGAGGGGTATTTGAAGTAGTTGTAAACGGAGAAAAGGTCTTCTCCAAAAAAGAGATAGGAAGATTCCCAACACCAGAAGAAATTATGACAGCAATGGAGCAAATTTAGGTGCCCTTTTTGGGCATCTTTTTTTGCCACTTATACCTACATTCTCCAGAGGGAACACTAATAAAAATATAAACTCAAATAGGTGAATAATATGAAAATCCTATGTATTGATGGGGGCGGAATTCGCGGAGTATATGCTGTTGCCATTTTACAAGAGATCGAAAAAGAATTTAACCAACCCATTTCAGATATGTTTGACATGGTTGCAGGGACTAGCACTGGGGCCATTGTTGCTGCTTCTACGGTTATGAAATTAGACATGAGAGATGTACAGGATAGTTATATTAAATACGGAAAAAAAATTTTCACGAAACAATCAACATTTGGACTTCGAAAGAGCGTCTACAGTGATCGATACTTGCGTCACTATATTCAGGAAGCTTTTGGTGAGATATTGCTATCTGATATAGGTAAACCATTACTTATCCCAAGTGTTGATATTACTCACGGTAACCCGTTTGTCCATCGATCGAATTATGGAAACGACGAACAAAGTGATCAATCGATAAAACTATGGGATGCCGTTTTATCATCATGTTCTGCACCTGTCTTTTTCCCGCCTAATAACATTAATAACCGCTATTTAGCTATTGATGGGGGACTGTGGGCAAATAATCCGTCTCTCGTATGTATTACGGAGGCACAACACCATTTTAAAAAAGAACTAGCAGATATTCAAATTATGTCGATCGGAACAGGATTACAAAAAATTGATTTTTCAATCGAAACTAAAAATGAATGGGGGGTAAATACATGGCTTCCTTTTCATCTTCCTTCTATGAGAATGACACCAAAGTTATTGGACTTAGCTCTACATCTATCATCAGAATCTGTAACGTATCATTGTCAACATCTTCTAGGCGATAATTATTTTCGTATTAATGAAGATCTTGGCCAAGAGATTCCTTTTGATGCACCTGAATACGTCGATTTACTTATTAAACTTGGTGAACAATCCTTTCAAAAACAGAAAGAGGAGATCATAACTTTTTTGAATGATAATTGATATACATATTTGACAGAGAAATTAAAATATGGTATTAAAAAATTGGGCATTAGCACTCCGAGTCCGCGAGTGCTAATATGATCAAAAGAATACCTATCGATTTATTGGAAAGGAGATTTAGCATGGCAAAAAAACAATTTAAAGCAGAATCTAAAAGATTATTAGAAATGATGATCAACTCTATTTACACACAAAGGGAAGTCTTTTTACGAGAATTGATCTCAAATTCAAGTGATGCAATTGATAAAATCTATTATAAGGCATTAACGGATGACCGTTATCAATTTGATAAAGATAGCTACTACATAAAAATCAAAGCAGATAAGGAAAACCGAACTCTTACCATTTCTGATACTGGGATTGGGATGACAAAGGAAGAGCTTGAAACAAACCTTGGAACAATCGCAAAAAGCGGTTCGTTAGCTTTTAAAAAGGAAAACGAAATAAAAGATGGACATGATATCATTGGTCAATTCGGTGTTGGGTTTTATGCTGCTTTCATGGTTGCTGATGTAGTGACGGTCATCAGTAAAGCGTTAGGTAGTGAGGAAGCGTTTAAATGGGAATCAACGGGTACAGATGGATACACGATTGAAACGGTTGAAAAGGATACGGTTGGTACTGATATCATTTTAAAAATAAAAGAAAATACAGAAGACGATTCTTTTGATGAGTTTTTGGAAGAGTATCGCTTAAAGTCAATCATTAAAAAGTACTCAGATTTCATCCGCTATCCAATTAAGATGGATGTCACTACAAGCAAACTTAAAGAAGGAAGCGAATCTGAATACGAGCAAGTTACAGAAGAACAAGTTATCAATAGTATGGTTCCAATTTGGAGAAAGAACAAAAATGAGTTAACCGATGAAGACTATGAAAAATTTTACAACGAAAAGCATTACGGTTTTGACAAACCATTAAAACATATTCATATCAGTGTGGATGGTACAATCCGTTATAATGCGATTTTGTATATTCCAGAAAATATTCCGTTTGATTATTACACAAAGGAATATGAAAAAGGTTTGGAGTTATACTCTAATGGCGTTTTAATTATGAATAAATGTGCTGATTTACTTCCAGACCATTTTAGTTTTGTAAAGGGATTAGTCGATTCCGAAGATTTATCACTGAATATTTCAAGAGAGATGCTTCAACAGGACCGTCAATTAAAATTAATTGCAAAAAATATTAACAGAAAAATCAAAAGCGAATTGCAAAGCATGCTAAAAAATGATCGTGAAAAATACGAAACGTTTTATAATAGCTTTGGTCGACAATTAAAATTTGGTGTCTACAGTGATTTTGGTAGTCATAAAGAAACTCTACAAGACTTGTTACTTTTCTATTCGTCCAAAGAGAAAAAGCTTGTTACACTTGATGAATATGTATCAAGAATGCCAGAAGATCAAAAGTATATTTATTACGCAACAGGCGAATCTGTTGAACGCATCGACAAACTCCCACAAACAGAACTAGTAGCTGATAAAGGCTTTGAAATTCTTTATTTCACTGAAGATATTGACGAATTTGCTATTAAAATGCTCCAAAAATATAAAGAAAAAGAATTTAAATCCGTATCAAGTAGTGATTTAGGCTTTGAACCAAGCGATACTGACCAACCGACTGAAGAAGAACAGAACGAAAATAAAGAACTCCTTGAATATATGAAAAATGCACTGGCAGGGAAAGTAACTGATGTGAGAATATCTAAGCGTCTAAAAACTCATCCAGTTTGCTTATCATCTGAGGGCGAGATCTCGATTGAAATGGAAAAAGTCCTAAATGCAATGCCAGACAATCAAAACATCAAAGCTGATAAAGTATTAGAAATTAACGTTCATCACGAAGTCTTCCAATCTTTAAAAAATGCATTTGAAAATGATAAAACGAAAGTAGATTTATACACGCATTTATTGTATAACCAAGCACTTCTTATCGAAGGTCTACCAATTCAAGACCCAGTAGAGTTTTCAAATGATATTTGTAAGGTTATGGTGTAAATCTATTCAAAAAGGCAACAGTCAAATTAAGTTAGACTGTTGCCTTTTATTATTGACTATTCACTTAGTAAGATTTTCATTTCACGTAAGGCTCCACAGGCTGCATCTAATTTTTCAACGGAATCTGCTTCAATCGTATGTAAATGTACACCATTCGTTAACAATGAGAGCAGGGAGGCGTTTGTTTCGGATATTTTCTCTACAAAACGTTTAACTTCGAATCGATTCTTTATCATTAATGATCCCGTAATTTCTCCATATACAGGGTGTTCAACAATGACATCACGAACTGTCACACCATTATCAACAAGAAGATTGAGTTCATCCATCGTTTCCTCAGGTGTGTGTTTACAGGCAATAATGCGCGAGAAATTTTCCTGCAATGGCTGCTCCTCCAAATAGATGTAACCTTGACTCGTCGCAACAATTGGTTCGTTTTTTGCTTTCAATAAAGAAATGTCTTGAACAATTACTTGGCGACTGACATTTGCTCGTTTTGATAGTTCCTCGCCAATAATGGGTGTTGGACTTTCTTTTAGCCATTTTATGATTGTTTCTCTTCGTTTTTCCCCTAGTAGCTTTCGATCTCCGCTCATGATTTTCACTCCATTTAAAAATAACTCTTTCTAAATGTATCGACTATCTTGGAAATTGGTTCATATACACTACTCATTTTAACAATAAGTATTTAACTACACAATTTCTATGAATCACGAAAAACAGCTTGATTCAACTGAATCAAGCTGTTTAGTAGGAAGAAGTGATTAAACTTTCATGACTCCACCTGTGCTTGCATTTGTCACTAGCTTCGAATAGCGAGCAAGGTAGCCTTTTTTCACCTTTGATTCAAAACCTTTCCATTCTGCCTTACGTCTTTCCATTTCTTCATCCGAAATTTCTAATTTAATCGTACGGTTGTTTAAATCAAGTTCAATGTAGTCGCCATCTTGAACAAATGCGATTGGACCACCTTCAGCAGCTTCTGGAGAGATATGTCCGATTGAAATACCTCTTGATGCTCCTGAGAAACGTCCATCCGTAATTAAACCAACTTTCGCACCTAGACCTCTACCAACAATTTGGGATGTTGGTGCTAACATTTCTGGCATTCCAGGGCCACCTTTAGGGCCTTCATAACGAATCACGACGACATCGCCTTCTTTTACCTTACCAACTATAATTGCTGATAATGCATCCTCTTGAGAATCAAAGCAAATAGCAGGACCTCTGTGGTAACCGCCAACCGCTGGATCAACTGCACCAACCTTAACGACAGCACCCTCAGGAGCTAGGTTACCAAATAAAATAGCTAATCCACCAGTTTCAGAATGTGGATTGTCAAGTGGACGAATCACTTCATGATTAGTAATTTCACAGCCTTCTACATTTTCTCTCAATGTTTTACCTGTAACTGTTATACGGTCACCATCAATTGCACCTGGCTTTTTAAGTAGTTCATTAATAATTGCACTAACGCCACCAGCTTCATGGACATCTTCAATGTGATGGTCAGAAGCAGGAGCAATTTTTGCTAGATGTGGAACACGTGCTGCAATTTCATTAATACGTTCTAATGAATATTCGATCTCAGCTTCATTTGCTATTGCTAGAGTGTGAAGGACAGTATTTGTAGAACCGCCCATTGCCATATCTAACGCAAATGCATTATCAATTGCTTCAACTGTCACGATATCACGTGGTTTTATATCTTTTTCAATTAAATTCATTAATTGTTTCGCTGATTTTTTAACAAATTCTTTTCTTTCTTCTGAAACAGCAAGAATTGTACCATTGCCAGGAAGAGCTAGTCCAAGTCCTTCTGCTAAACAGTTCATAGAATTAGCAGTAAACATACCAGAACAAGAACCACATGATGGACAGGCAAACTGTTCAATTTCTGTTAATCTTGCTTCGTCAATCTTACCTGACTGATAAGCGCCTACTCCTTCGAATACTGAATTTAGGTTAAGTGGGTTACCAGCAGCATCGCGACCAGCTTTCATTGGACCACCACTAACAAAGATAGTAGGGATATTTAGACGCATCGCAGCCATCATCATACCTGGAGTGATTTTGTCACAGTTTGGAATACAGACCATTCCATCAAACCAGTGAGCAGATACAACTGTTTCTATTGAATCAGCAATAATTTCACGGCTTGGTAGAGAATATCTCATTCCAATATGTCCCATCGCAATTCCATCATCAACACCAATTGTGTTCATTTCGAATGGAACGCCGCCAGCTTCACGAATGGCATCTTTCACGATTTTTCCAAACTCTTGTAAATGAATATGTCCTGGAACAATATCAATATATGAGTTTACTACTGCAATAAATGGTTTGTTAAAATCTTCTTCTTTTACTCCTGCTGCACGAAGCAAGCTTCTATGAGGAGCACGATCAATTCCTGATTTAATCATATTACTACGTAATTCAGACATCTAATTTTACCTCCAATTTAAAATTTACTTTCATTCAATTAAAGTAGAACACTTTTGTAGAATAAAGTAAAATCAAAAAATTTAAATTATTACTCATTGTAACACTATTTTTTAGATAATCAATTATAAAATTTCATAGTTTTTGAGATATTTCAAAAAATAAAAGTTTAATAATTTTATAGAATCTATGAATTTCAATAGTTGACGAATTGATGTAAACAGTATATTCTTCTATATATAAATAGTTAGTTTAGGAAACAAATTAATTATTTGCATCACCATAATCTTTTAAATAGATGTTATAATCCATTAAAAGATACACAAAATAACTTTATGATTTGTTTTCTATTTCTATTACATAACTGAGAAAGGTATGATTTTTATGACTAAGCAACAAATTGGTGTAGTTGGATTGGCTGTAATGGGTAAAAACCTAGCGTTAAACATAGAGAGCAGAGGATACTCTGTAGCTGTATTTAACCGTTCATATGAAAAAACAGAAGATTTCCTTAATAATGAAGCAGCTGGCAAAAACTTTGTTGGTGCAAAAACAATTGAGGAATTCGTTAATTCATTAGAAAAGCCACGTAAGATTTTATTAATGGTTAAAGCTGGAGCAGCAACTGATGCAACAATCGAATCTTTAAAACCATATCTTGAAGAAAATGATATTCTAATTGATGGTGGAAACACATTCTTCCAAGACACTATCCGTCGTAACAAAGAATTAGAATCTACTGGAATTCACTTCATTGGAACTGGGGTTTCTGGTGGTGAAGAGGGAGCATTAACTGGTCCTTCTATTATGCCAGGTGGTCAAAGAGAAGCTTATGAGCTAGTTGAACCAATTCTAAAAGCAATCTCTGCGAAAGTACAAGGTGACCCATGTTGTACATATATTGGACCAAACGGTGCAGGGCACTATGTGAAAATGGTACACAACGGTATCGAGTACGGAGATATGCAATTAATCTGTGAAGCTTACTTCATCTTAAAGAATGTGCTTGGATTAAGTACAGACGAACTTCATGAAGTATTTGCTGAATGGAACAAAGGTGAACTAGACAGCTACTTAATTGAAATCACTGCAGATATCTTCACTAAAAAAGATGAAGAAACAGGTAAACCTCTTGTTGATCTAATTCTTGATACTGCAGGTCAAAAAGGTACTGGTAAATGGACTAGCCAAAATGCTCTTGATTTAGGTGTTCCACTACCAATCATTACTGAATCTGTATTCTCTCGTTTCATCTCAGCTATGAAAGATGAGCGTGTAAAAGCAAGCAAAGTTCTTTCTGGACCATCTGTACAACCATTTGATGGAGATAAACAAGAACTTATTGAATCTGTACGTAAAGCACTTTACTTAAGTAAAATTATTTCTTATGCACAAGGTTTCGCTCAAATGCGTGCAGCATCTGACGAGTATGACTGGAATTTAAACTACGGCGAAATCGCAATGATTTTCCGCGGTGGTTGTATCATCCGTGCGCAATTCCTACAAAAAATCAAAGATGCATATGATCGTGATGCGCAATTACCAAACCTATTATTAGACCCTTACTTCAAAGAAATTGCAGAAGGTTACCAAGCTTCATTACGTAAAGTAATCTCACTTGCAGTTGAAAACGGAATTCCTGTTCCAAGTTTCGCAAGTGCAGTTGCATACTATGACAGCTACCGCACTGAAACTTTACCTGCAAACCTTCTTCAAGCACAACGTGACTATTTCGGTGCTCACACTTACCAACGTGTGGACAAAGAAGGTACATTCCATACGAACTGGATGGAATAAAATGAAACTTCATGAAGTAGGAGAGGTCTTCTCCCACTTCATGTTAGTTGGGTCACAAAGACGCTGTCACAGAACGTGACGAATTTAGTCCTTGTATTTCTTGTCTAGCTTTTACTGACAATTGATTTTCCCCTGAAGTATAGAAGCGGAGATCTTACTGCCAGTGAATGCGAGAAAAAACATTGTTGGGGTTTCAACATTGAAACCCCGGCTTTTGTTTTGTAAAAACCCCATCTCTAGATGTAAGGGATTACATATTTAAGCCTCCAAATGTTTTGTTGTTTAATAGGAATATAAGAGACATTGTATTCTGAACATACGTAAACTATTTTTATAAATCTAATGTTCATAAGGAGGGAGTCTTTTATGGGTATTCTCCAAGAGTTATTAAAGGATATTCCTGTTCCAAAAATGGTGAAAGTGAAACAAAACTTTGATGATTCAAAAATCGAAAATCTTGTAGAAGAATTAACAAATAAACTTCAACGAGATGAAGTAAAACAAACGATCAAACCAGGCATGGAAATTGCCATTGCAGTTGGAAGTCGTGGAATTGACGCGCTGGTTGATATCACTAAAACAACTGTTCAGTTCATCAAAGACCAAGGTGCAACACCATTCATCGTACCTAGTATGGGTAGCCATGGTGGCGCAACTGGTGAAGGACAACGAGAAGTGTTAAAACATCTCGGTGTGACAGAAGAAAGTGCTGGATGTGAAATTCGATCATCAATGGAAGTCATAAAACTTGGTGAATTACCAAATGGCTTACCAGTTTATATAGATAAGTATGCATCAGAAGCAGATGGCATTGTTGTCATCAACCGAGTAAAACCACATACAGCTTTCCGTGGTTCAGTGGAAAGTGGAATCCAAAAAATGATCAGCATTGGTCTCGGCAAGCAAAAAGGCGCAGAGGCATGCCATCAATTAGGGTTTAAATACATGGCTGAGAATGTTCCAGCAATGGCTCAAATGATTATGGAAAAAACACCATTCCTATTTGGTGTTGCTACAGTTGAAAATGCTTTTGATCGTGTTGCAAGACTTGAAGTTATGCTTCCAGACGAAGTTGTCGAAAAAGAACCTGAGCTTCAAGCCCAAGCTAAAAAATTACTACCAAAATTATTCTTTGACCAAATTGATGTTCTTATCATTGATCAAATTGGTAAAAACATAAGTGGGGACGGTATGGATCCTAATATTACGGGACGGTACCCAACTCCGTATGCACACGGTGGCCCTGATGTGAACAAAATGGTTGTCCTAGACCTTACTCCAGAAACAGAAGGAAATGCAAATGGTGTAGGAACAGCTGATTTCACAACTCAACGTCTAGTTGATAAAATGGACCGTGAATTCACCTATGCAAATGGGTTAACTTCTACAGTTGTTGCACCAACAAAAATTGCAACTACACTACCCAATGATAAAGAAGCTATTCAAGCGGCTATTAAGACATGTAATATCTTAGACTTTACAAAAGTTAAAATGGTCCGTATAAAAGATACATTACATGTGAGTGAAATCGAGGTATCTGAAGCCCTTCTAGAATACATTCAGAAACATCCAAATATGGAGCAGGCATCTGAACCTTATGAATTCAATTTTGACGAAAACGGAAACTTACTTTAAAACTTGAAACGGGGGTAAGATCCCGTTTCAAGTTAATAGTTCTAACTACATAAAGAAATGGGGAATTGACATGACTAATTTATTCGACTTAACTGGAAAAACAGCAGTAGCAATCGGTGGAAATAGTGTACTAGGTTCTTCTATTTGTAAAGGTTTTGCAGAACAAGGCGCAAAAGTAGCCATTGTTGGACGTAATCTTGAAAAAACGGAAGCAGTTGTAAAAGAAATCGAGGCAGAGGGCGGAATTGCAAAAGCATTCACAGCAGACGTACTTGACCGTGAATCACTTGAAAAGGCTGCAAGCGAAATTGAAGCTTGGTCAGGTGGAATTGATATTCTTCTTAACGCACCTGGTATGAATAGCCCAACTCCATTCTTCGAACTTGATATGGATGAGTATGACAAAATCATGGATGTAAACCTAAAAGGTTATGTCATTGCAACACAAATTTTCGCTAAGAAAATGATCGACAAAGAACGCAAAGGAAGTATTATTAATATTTCTTCTGTGTCTTCTACAACACCACTTTCTAAAGTATTTACGTATTCAGTTTCAAAAGCTGGTGTTAACAGCATGACTCAATTTTTGGCTAGAGAATTTGCACCACACGGCATTCGTGTAAATGCAATCATTCCAGGATTCTTCCCAGCTGAACAAAATCGTAAAATCTTAAGTGAAGAGCGTGTTGCATCTATCATGGGTCACACTCCAATGAATCGTTTCGGAAACCCTGATGAGCTTAAAGGAGCTGCAATCTACCTTGCAAGTGAAAAAGCATCTAGCTTTGTAACTGGAACATTCCTTCGCGTTGACGGTGGATTCGGAGCTATGACTATCTAATCTATTCCACTCTTTCCGGGCAGTCAGATTCCCACTTTACAATTCTAAGGAACTAGAAGATAAGTGGGAACCCAACTGCCCGTATATGTCTGATTAAGTGTACTACCCAAGAATGGGTAACTAAAAAAGTAGGGACACTTTCACCTTCTTTTATTTTTTTAAAACAATATAAATATAAAAGTACTAATTTACAACTGGGAGCAAAGGGGAGAAGGCAAATGATCGATGAAAAGTATCAAAAGCTTGTGTCAATTCTCCGAGAGATGGAATCTGTTGTCGTTGCATTTTCTGGTGGTGTTGATAGTACCTTTTTACTTAAGGTAGCTGTTGATACACTAGGGAAAGAGAATGTACTTGCAGTAACAGCTGATTCAGAAACCTATCCCTCAACTGAGTTAAAAGAAGCTCAAGTTCTTGCAAAACATATAGGTGCCAATCATCGTGTGATAGAAACATCAGAGCTTGCTATTCCAGGATATACTGAGAATGATCGGAATCGTTGCTACTTCTGTAAGAGCAGTCTGTTTGATCATCTCCTTCCTGTTATGGAACGAGAAGGTTTACACAATGTAGTGTACGGAGTTATTGCAGATGATATGAATGAATTCCGTCCTGGTATGAAAGCAGCCAAAGAAAAAGGCATACGTGGTCCATTACAAGAAGCAAATCTTTTTAAAGATGAAATCAGGGAATTATCCCGTGAGCTTGATTTGCCAACTTGGAACAAACCTTCCTTTGCATGTCTATCTTCACGGATTGCTTACGGTGAAAAAATCACAATTGAAAAATTAACTAAAGTTGAAAAGGCAGAAAGCTTTCTAAAATCATTAGATATTCGTCAGGTCCGCGTTCGTACACATCAGGAAATTGCACGGATTGAGGTTGAACCAGATGATATGAAAATCGTTTTGGAGAACCATGAAACTATTTCAAAAGAATTAAACTCAATTGGCTATAAATATATCACACTAGATTTAGTCGGTTACAAGAGTGGAAGTATGAATAAAGTACTTTCTTAAAGATTATTACGAGCTCCAGGCGCCATCGGTTCTTGCAGTCTAAGTCAACCGCTTTTATGAAGGTATTGTACCATCTATCAGCACTTGTCTTATTCAGTGTAACCTAAGCTAGCGCGCCTTGCGCTTTTCTAATGAGAATGCTTTGGAATCTTTCCAAAGCTTTTTCTTTGGAAAGAATAATATGGTAACATTAAGTCACAAACTAACAAAGATTCAAACGAAATACGAGTTCAAAAGGTTATGAAAAAGACCCACGACGACAAAAATCGTTACGTCCCACGCATGAAAGTTAAACCAATGTGGCTTTGAATAAAATGTTAGGAATAGAGAAGCCAGTCACCACGGTTCCTCAGGATGTAATGGAATCTAATGGAAATATCTCTTTCGTTGTGTCATTTTCAACCATTTTTGAACATCATATAGAACGTGTAAAGGAAGATGTAGGTATGTCACATGAGTACGTTATTGGTCTCGATCTTGGGACAACCAGTGCAAAAGCAGTAGTTTTTACTTTAGATGGTAAAGTAGTTGCAGAAGCAGAGGATCTAGTGACCTCATATTACCCTAAACAAGGTTGGGTCGAGCAAGATCCTGATGAAATTGAACGTTCTGCTGTAAAGGCTATAAATATGGCCATCAAGCAAGCGAATGTTAACAAGGAAGAGATTATTAGCTTAGGTATTTCCGCTGCCATGCATTCCATTATTTGTATGAGAGAGGATGGAGAAGCTCTTTCTCAAGCTATTATTTGGGCAGATGGACGAAGTACTAAACAAGCAACTGAACTTATGGAAACAAACGGTCTTGAAATCTATTCAAGAACTGGTATGCCGATTCATCCGATGTCACCGTTAGCAAAGCTGATTTGGATGAAGGAAGTCGATTATATTCCATATACTCAATCAAACTATTTCTTATCCATTAAAGAATATTTACTATTAAAATGGTTTGGCGAGCGCGTGATTGATTACTCGATGGCATCTGCAACTGGAATGTTTAATGGGAAGACATTTCAATGGGATGCAGCAGTTCTCGATAAAGCTGGTATTACAGAAGACATGCTTTCGACGATTGTGCCACCAACTTATCAATTAACAAGCATCAATCCAACAATTGCTGAAGAAATGGGGATCTCAAGTGAAATGCCATTTATCATCGGTGCTGCCGATGGTCAATTTGCCAATTTAGGTATAGGTGCTATTTCACCTGGAGAAGTTGCGGTAACTGTTGGTACAAGTGGAGCTATTCGTCAGTTTACAAAAGGCTTCCAATCAAATAAAGACCATGAAACTTTCTGTTATGCATTCTCGGAAGAATATTTTATTGTAGGTGGTCCAACAAATAATGGTGGAATTGCCCTACAATGGTTAAAAGAAACTCTTAACTATCAGAAAGACTTTAATCATTTTACCGCAGAAGCTTCAAAGGTTGAACCTGGTGCAGACGGTTTATTTTTCCACCCATATATAAATGGAGAAAGAGCTCCTTTATGGAATCAAAATGCACGAGGAAATTTCTTTGGAATGTCTGTTACACATAAAACAGAACATTTTGTTCGCGCTGTATTAGAAGGAATTACATTTAATTTATACCAAATCGGCAAGGCACTAGAGAAACAAGCTGGAGAAACGAATAAGCTTTATGTAAACGGTGGTCTAGCACGCTCATCCTTATGGCTTCAAATGCTTGCTGATGTGTTTGGGAAAGAAGTATATGTACCAGAAACACATCATAGTGCTGCATGGGGCGCAGCATGGACAGCGTTGGTTGGTATAGGTAAAGTTAATTCCTTTGAAGAAATTAAACATAATATTCCAATGGGCGAACCAGTTGTTCCAAATATGGAAACTCATGAAAAATATAAAACCATTTTTGAAAAATATGTTGCGAT
Organism: Bacillus nitroreducens; assembly: GCF_964021195.1. Classification (NCBI taxonomy): domain Bacteria; kingdom Bacillati; phylum Bacillota; class Bacilli; order Caryophanales; family Bacillaceae; genus Bacillus; species Bacillus nitroreducens. The sequence goes on from NZ_CAXHYI020000003.1 coordinate 3,413,792, forward strand.
TGAAAAAGATATTGTAAAACATTTCTAAGTAATCTTGGCGTCAGTGACTACTGACGCTTCAAGAACCATCGATTTTATATCGATTAAGGTGTGTGAAATATGGTAGAAGAAATATTAGAGCAAGTAAAGCAAGGAACGTTAAGTATCGAGAGTGCTAAGCAACAACTTGCTACTTATGAAAATTTAGGGTTTGCTAAAATTGACCACCATCGAAAAAACAGACAGGGCTTTCCTGAAATTGTGTTTGGTGAGGGAAAGACAAAGGAACAGATTCTTTCAATTGTCAATGTAATTAAAGGTCGCGGAGATCGTGTCCTTGTAACCCGAATTAATCAGGAAAAAGCGGAATTTATCTTACAATCAAACCCTGAATTTATATACAATGAAACAGCACAAATTCTTTATTGGAAAGACCATACACAGGTACATAACGAAAGTAATCACTTTATTGCCATCATTTGTGCTGGAACCTCTGATTTAAGAGTCGCTGAAGAAGCTGCCATCACAGCAGAAGTGTTGGGTAGTAATATTCGTCGTTTTTATGATGTTGGGGTAGCTGGAATCCATCGCCTACTTGATAATATTGAAGAAATTCAACAGGCGAATGTATCCGTTGTTGTTGCAGGTATGGAGGGCGCACTACCAAGTGTCGTTGGTGGTTTAGTTTCTCATCCCATCATTGCCGTTCCTACAAGTATTGGGTATGGGGCAAACTTTAACGGACTGTCAGCTCTCTTAACCATGCTTAATTCTTGTGCATCTGGAATTAGTGTGGTGAATATTGATAATGGTTTCGGCGGAGCATACAATGCGGTCTTGATTGACCAACTTGCTCGTAAAGGAGAACAAAAATAATTATGAAAACACTCTATTTTGACTGCTTTTCTGGAATTAGTGGGGATATGGTAATTGGAGCATTACTTGACTCAGGTGCAGACCCACATCATCTTGTTGAGGAGTTAAAAAAACTACATTTTCAAGATGAATACGAATTGAATTGGAAAAAGGTCATCAAAAACGGAATTACTTCAACAAAATTTAATGTTATTTTAAAAAGTGATACCCATGGTCATAATCACGACCATCATCATGAACACACTCATGAACATGACCATGGACATACTCACGATCATGTTCATAGCCATCACCATGAGCATACTCACGATCATGACCATAGTCATCATCATGAACATACACATGATCACGATCATCATCACCACCATGACCATTCACATCGTGCCTATAAAGATATAGTAAAAATGATTGAAAATAGTGAATTAGCCCCTGAAGTAAAAGAAATGTCACTAAAGATTTTTAGAAAAATCGGTGAGGCAGAAGGGCTCATTCACGGACTACCTCTAGAGAAGGTCCATTTTCATGAAGTAGGTGCTGTTGACTCCATTATTGATATAGTTGGAGTAGCTATTTTACTAACACAACTTAACATTACTACGATAAAATCTTCTCCAGTACCTGTTGGTACAGGAAGAATCCATATTGATCACGGAATTTATCCAGTTCCAGCACCTGCAACACTTGAAATTTTAAAAGGAGTTCCAATTGAACAAAGTGATATACGATTTGAGCTTACGACTCCAACTGGGGCAGGGATTATTTCTGTACTTACGGATGAATTTTGCAGCCTTCCATCGATGAAAGTTTCTTCAATCGGGTATGGTGCAGGTACAAAAACATTTAAAGACCGACCTAATGTTCTTCGTGTAGTTATTGGAGAATAATTCAAGAAGAGTCCCTACAGAGATGTGGGGACTTTTTTTCATCTAACATCTGTTTATTGACACATATTCGTTTACACTGTATAATTATCTTGAATTTAAGATATTTTAACCAAAGGTAATTTTAATTTCATATTAAATCATTAACTTCCTGTAGATAATATAAGGGACAGTTATATTGGAGGCATATAATTATGAACGGTTTAAAAGGAATCCACCACGTTACAGCCATCACAAGTAGTGCAGAAAAAAACTATGAGTTTTTTACTTATGTATTAGGAATGAGATTGGTAAAGAAGACTGTGAATCAAGACGATATCCAAACCTATCATTTATTTTTTGCAGATGATACAGGCAGTCCAGGTACTGACATGACTTTCTTTGATTTTCCTGGTATTCCAAAAGGAAAACATGGGACAAATGAAATAAACAAAACATCATTCCGTGTACCAACCGATGAGGCAATCGATTATTGGGTAAAACGTTTCGACCGATTAAATGTGAAACATTTTGGAGTAAAGGAACAATTCGGGGTAAAAACACTATCTTTCGTTGATTTTGATGACCAGCAATATCAATTAGTTTCAGATGAACATAATAAGGGAGTTGCTTCGGGGACACCATGGCAAAAAGGACCCATTCCATTAGAATATGCGATTACAGGCTTAGGACCATTATTCATTCGTACAGCGCATTTTGATTTCTTTAAAGAAATGCTTGAAAAGGTTCTACAGTTCAGAGAAATTGCACACGAGGGTTCATTCCACTTATTTGAAGTAGGTGAAGGTGGAAATGGAGCTCAAATTGTCGTTGAGAATAACACGATACTCCCTCCAGGGCAACAAGGTTTTGGGACAGTTCACCATGCCGCTTTTCGTGTCGAAGATAAATCAGTGCTTGACGAGTGGGATAAACAATTACGCACGTTCGGTTTCCAAACATCAGGTTTTGTAGATCGTTTCTTCTTCGGATCACTCTATTCTAGGGTAGCACCTGGAATCCTATTTGAATTCGCTACAGATGGTCCAGGGTTTATGGGAGATGAACCATATGAAACTCTAGGTGAAAAACTTTCTTTACCACCATTCTTAGAGCCAAAGCGTAAAGAGATTGAAAATTACGTTCGACCAATCGATACTGTTAGAAGCACAAAGGAGTTTATAAAAGAGTAATTTTTATTAGAGATGTCTCATTTTGCTAATGGGGCATCTTTTTTATTTCCAATATTGACTGGTTGGTTAGCCAAAAAAATGAACCAACACCAAATAGCCAAAGTACATAGGACAAAAGGAGTGAAACCTTATTTTCCTCTCGTTAATTTCTTCCATTCACACTGACTATCGAAGGAATTTATCGAATCCCATCGAAATTTGTCCTATTTCATTGTATAATAATCTGATGTAAGATAATAAGTTTTGAAAGGATGATGTCCAATGATGGAATGGGCGTTAGTCATATTGTTTGGGATAGCAGCAGGGATGCTCATTTTATCCTATACTCTTACGAAAAAGGCAAAAAAGGCAGAGCAGCGAGAGCTTGAATTATATTCAGTTACATTCATGGAAGAAATCAACAAGCTTCAACAGCAAATGAGGAAACTTGAGCTCGACAACGAAATACTTGCTAACCAAACAGGTATTGACACGACTGATCAAACACAGCGAGAACTGCTTCGTGATGTCCTCGATTTATATAAAAGAGGATACTCAATTGCAAGTATTGCAGATGAGAAGCAATTAAGTGAAATTGATATTCAATCCATGCTTTCTCCTTTTATGAAACAAACGGAAGGGAGAAAAGTTGCCCAATGAATGCTAAAATATTGACTAGTTTTGCTTCTGGGCTTTTCCTTGCAACAGCAGTTTGTGCAGTTGTTTATTTTTTTGGGCCAGAACAAGCAAAAAGTACAAAAGCTGAGGAAAAAACATCGATTGAGGAATTAAAAAGCCGTCTAATCACTGAAGGCTATGTCGTACAAACAGAAGAAGAGTGGAACCAAGCAATTGCTGAAGCAAAAAATCCTGTAGAAGCAGAAGCACCACAAAAAGAAGAAAAAGCTGACACTACTAAGGAAGAAACCCAGGAAGAACCAACTGAGCCAGAAGTTCATACCACAGTTATAACCGTTTCAGAAGGTATGACAAGCTATGAGGTAGGTAAAGCCCTTATCTCAGCAAATATTATTAGTGGGGATGCATGGGATTTTGCCTATTTAGTAGAAGAAAAAGGTGTTGCAAAATACTTAAAGCTTGGCAGTTTTGAAATCAACAGCAATATGACAACAGATGAGATTATTTCAACCATCTTTAATAATAAGTAAGTCAACAGGAAAGACCAAATTTCATTGGAGAATGAATCATTTGGTCTTTTTCTTTTTCAAGAATTTTGGACATTTTTCGTGAAACATTTTGTGAAACAAGAAAATTCGGGCGATAATAGGCACAAAAAGTAGGTATTTCTCACAAAATATAGACAATTGTTATCATTTTGACTTTGCTTACATAGTATAGAGTAAAGATAAAATTTAAAAATAAAATTGTGAAATGACCATAAATTGGATTTTGACTGTTTTATAAATATGATTGTTGTCAAGAATGAATGATAATAAATAAGCTAATGGGGTGATACGAAATGTATACCAATAAAGCAATTCAGGTTCTTGACCGTATGCGTTTATCAAATGGTGCTTACACAGCAAGTTTATCAAATGATTATAGTTATGTATGGATTCGAGATATAGTATATACCGTTCTTCCTTTCATTAATGAACCATCTGAAAGATATGCGAAGGCTTACCATGCGTTACTTGATATGTTTCGAACATATGAGTGGAAGATTGATATCCATCGGAAACAAAAACCAATCTATTTGTTTGAATATATCCATTCAAGGTATTCTACAGAACTTAAAGAACTGCCTGTGGAATGGGGGCATGCTCAAAACGACGCAATAGGCGCGTTTCTATGGGGAATTGGTGAAGGATACCGACTCGGGCAAAAAGTAATCCGTGATAAAAAAGATATAGAAATTGTTCAAAAACTCGTTGACTATCTAGAATGTCTTCAATACTGGCAGGCAAAAGACAATGGGATGTGGGAGGAAAACATGGAAGTCCATGCTTCAAGTATAGGAGCGTGTGTTGCTGGACTAAATGCCGTGAAAATCCTTGTAAATGTGAAAGATGATCTCATTAAAAAAGGAGAAGAAGCTCTCCGAAACCTCTTACCTAGAGAGAGTGAAACAAAAGACACTGATTTAGCACTGCTCTCGCTTGTCTTCCCATACAGGGTAGTGGAACGCGACACTGCGCTGAAAATTGTTGAAACCGTTTCCTCAAAGTTAGAGCGGACATATGGTGTCATCCGCTATGAGAATGATCAATATTATAATGAAGGTAGCGAAGCCGAATGGTGTTTTGGTTTCCCATGGTTAGGACTTTGTTATCTAGAATTAGGTCAATTTAATAAAGCAAGTGAATACATTGAAAAAACAAAACGGATAGTACCTGATAATTGGGAAGTCCCTGAACTCTATGTTGGGGGAACAAATAGACCAAATGGAAATACTCCATTAGCATGGTCGGTCGCAATGTCCTATATTTTCCTAACTAAAATAGAAGATATGGTTCAACAAAAGATATCTTAAAAAGCTGCAAATGCAGCTTCAGAGTGTAGAGAAAGGGGTATTTTTTCTCTACACTTTTTGTTTTCGGTGGTTTTTGTAGTTGTAAGTTGACATTATTCTTTATCAAAAATCTTGAAAATATCACTCCCAACCATCTAGCCTTGCTTGGCTAGGTGGTTGGCAATCTTTTTCATGTTCTGGCAGGCTGCTGTAAGTAATACCTGCTCACTAGCATTTTTAATTCCCCGTAACCTACAGTAGCGAAGCCCATGCAGCTCTTTTGAGTCTGCGAAGCTTCGCTCTACGGTTTCTTTTCTAAACTTATAAAGAATTTTCCCTTCTGGAGAGAGGCGATTTAGCCTCACCTTATCTTTATGATCTTCCCAAACATGACGAGTAACAACTTTTTGCTTATTCTGGGATCTAGTGCATTGTTCAAGAAGAGGGCAGGTTGAACATTTCTTGGGATCTGACTTGTACTCTCGGTAACCTTCTCTTGTAGTTGAACGATATGTTAGTTCCTCGCTATTTGGACAAACATAAATGTCATTTTCTTTATTATATTTAAACTTCCATTTTGGAAAGAGTCCTTTTGTTGGTTGATACCTTCTATGGGCAATAACTCCAAAGATCTTACGATCTGATAATCCTTTGCAAATCGGATTAGTTAAGTATCCAGAGTCAAGAGCAACAGCTTCCACATTAAAGTTAAATCGTAAGATTTGACGATCTAAACGGCTAAGATATGGTATTGAATCATGGACATTACCTGGAGTTACGAATGCATCAGTTATAATGTTAAACTTCAAATCTGTTGTCCGATGGTCTAAATAACAGAACATCTCTTGCTTATTGTCTCGCGACATAAACCCACTTTCTGGATCTGTGGTACTTACTCTAATCTCTTTTGTTTCTTTCACCTCCTCCTTTTCCTTTAAAGGCTTTTTTCCATGTTCAGCACGATCTTCTTCAATTGCCTTATTTAACTCATTTAAATATTCACGAGTTTCTACTTCAACTTCTTCCCTTGTAAATTTATGTTTATTCGCATTAGCTTTGAGATGAGTGGAGTCCGTAAATAAGACTCTTCCGCCAACCATTTTGTGATTCATTGCAAGAAGAACAATTTCATCAAAGATTTCTTGGAAGATGTCTGTATCTTTAAAACGCTTATGGCGATTCCAGCTTATTGTGGAATGATGTGGTACAGGATCTTTAAATCTGAGACCTAAAAACCAACGATATGCGACATTAAGTTTTATCTCTTGTTCAAGTTGTCTTTCGGAACGGATACCATAAAAATATCCAATAAACATCATTTTAAAAAGAACAAGAGGGTCGATCGAAGGTCGACCATTATCTTCAGAGTAGTAAGGTTTTACTCTCTCAATTATAAAAGAAAAATCTATGTATTTATCTATTTTTCGTAACAGATGGTTATCTGGAACAAGCTCGTCAATTGATACAAATTCAATTTCATTTTGTGTATTTTCCCTAGTATTTAACACAATATCACCAACCCTAATTTATTAACTATATTATAACATATTAATGCGGTGAATTAGTAAAGTGTATCAAAAGAATAAAGGCTGTCGAGACTTTCTCGACAGCCTGAAGCTGCAAATGCAGCTTTTTTTTTGTGATAAACCATTTATTATTCCTCATAAAGATAAGCCTTTTCCACCAAGTTATATTAATATAATAAATAACGCGATTACCACTATGGATATAATGTTATTCTAATATAACTCATTTCTGTGAATAATTGTAAAAAACTCACATTAATCAATATTTTAATGTAAGCGATTTCAATATCTTATCTTCATCAAAATAATATTTTTTTGCTGTTTCTACCAATTACGACAATAAAAAACATTATTCGCTAAAGGAATATTTTAGCTTATGGACGAATTAATATAATATAGTGAAACAGTAATGCCTATCTTCGTTTTACGAAGATTTCATACAAAAAGCTAAAATTATTGGTATTACTAACGTTCTCATTACATATATCAAAAGGAGGATACCATGATGAATTCAATCGCTGAAAAAGAGATTGAACTTTTCCCAAGTGAATTTGATCTATATTTGTTTCATGAGGGAACTTTATTAGAAGCCTACAATATGCTTGGTGCCCACATCATGTCCTATAAAGGAAAAGATGGTGTTCGCTTTTCGGTATGGGCCCCACATGCTAAAGCAGTGTCAGTCGTCGGGGATTTTAACAACTGGGAGGGAAGTAATCATGAACTTGAAATGATCCCAAACTCTGGAGTCTGGATTGGGTTTATTCCAGGCTTAAAAGAAGGTGATCTTTATAAATATGAGATCACCACTGCAAATGGTGAAAAGAAACTAAAAGCGGATCCCTTTGCATTCTTTTCAGAAGTAAGGCCGAATACAGCATCAGTTGTGACCAGACTAGACCAGTTTGAGTGGAATGATAAAAAATGGATAAGAAATCGAGACAAAGCCGATTCCTATAATAATCCAATGCTCATTTATGAATTACATGCTGGTTCTTGGAAAAAGAAAGAGGATGGCAGCTTTTATACATATCGTGAACTCGCTGACGAAGTTATAGATTATTGTATAGAGCACGGATTTACACATATTGAATTAATGCCAATTATGGAACATCCTTTTGATTTGTCATGGGGCTACCAAATAACAGGTTTCTACTCCGTAACTAGTAGATATGGAAGTCCATTAGACCTTATGTATTTTGTTGACCAATGTCACCAAAATGGCATTGGTGTTATTTTAGATTGGGTTCCAGTACATTTTTGCCGTGACGAGCATGGATTAGGCCGATTTGATGGAACACCACTTTATGAGCCAGTTGATTCAAGACGTGCAGACCGACCTTTATGGGGCACATATAGCTTTGATTTTACAAAACCAGAGATTCATAGTTTTTTACTTTCTAATCTAGCTTTTTGGATGGATGTCTATCATATTGATGGCTTTCGAGTCGATGCAGTATCATCGTTAATCTTCCTTAACCATGATAACCCGCAACAAGAGAAGCTTTTTAATCAATTTGGTGGTGAAGAAAACCTAGAAGCCATTGATTTTATTAAAAAAGCAAATGAAGCCATGTTTAAAAGACATCCAGGAGTATTAATGATGGCAGAAGAGGCAACTGACTATCCTCTTGTGACAGCACCGACCTATGAAGGTGGATTAGGCTTTAATTATAAATGGAATATGGGCTGGGTAAATGATGTCCTTAAATACATGCGTTTACACCCAGCAGACAGACGTTATCATCATAATTTATTAACGTTTTCTTTTTTCTATGCATTTTCAGAAAATTTTGTATTACCTTTCTCCCATGATGATGTTGTCCATGGGAAGAAATCCCTATTAGATAAAATGCCAGGTGATTACTGGCAAAAGTTTGCTAACCTCCGATTGTTATTTGGATACATGATGACACATCCAGGGAAAAAGCTTCTTTTCATGGGTGGAGAGTTTGGCCAATTTTCAGAATGGAAGGAGCTTGAGGAGCTAGATTGGATGCTGCTAGATTATGATTCTCATAAAAAGCTTCAGACCTACTTTAAAGAACTTCAGCATTACTATCTCATGAATTCTAGTTTATGGAGAGTGGATCATGAACAAGAAGGGTTCGAATGGATTGATCCAGATAACCACGAACAATCTGTGATTACATTTATGAGACATGGAAAAAGAAAAGGTGATTATTCCATCATCGTGTGTAATTTTTCTACTGAAGTCTATGAAAATTATCGCATTGGTGTCCCTTCTACTGGAAATTATATCGAAATGTTTAACAGTGATTTAGAGCAGTTTGGAGGTTCTGGTCAGGTTAATGCGGATCCAATTCCAGTTGATAAGACACCAGCGCATAATCAACCATATAGCATGACAATTAAAGTTCCACCTTTAGCAATAAGTATTTTTAGAAAACAGACAAAAAAGCGAAAAAGAGGTGTCGTCGTAAAATGAGGTCAAAAAAGTGGATTGCAGTAGTATTAGCAGGTGGTCAAGGGTCAAGATTGGGGGAATTAACAACTACCCTGGCCAAACCCGCTGTTCCGTTTGGTGGAAAATACCGAATTATAGATTTTCCTTTAAGTAATTGTACTCATTCAGGTATTGATACAGTTGGTGTTATAACCCAATACCGTCCACATGTACTTAATAATTATGTAAGCAATGGACGTCCATGGGATTTAGACCGGAACAATGGGGGAGTAACAGTCTTACCACCATACCTTGGAAAAAATGGTGGGGATTGGTACAAAGGAACTGCTAACGCAGTCTACCAAAATATTCATTATATTGAGCAATATGACCCAGAATATGTTGTCGTTTTATCGGGCGACCATATATACAAAATGGATTATAGTAAGATGCTTCGTTTTCACCTTGAAAAAGATGCGGATGCGACAATCGCGGTTATTGAAGTTCCATGGGCGGAAGCAAGTCGCTTTGGAATTATGAATACCGATGATGAAAATAGAATTGTAGAATTTGATGAAAAACCAGCAAATCCAAAAAGCAACCTCGCTTCAATGGGGATTTACCTATTCAAGTGGAAACTATTAAAGCAGTATTTAATAGAAGATGAAGCAGATATTCATTCTTCCAATGATTTTGGAAAAGACATTATACCTAAATTACTAACTGATAATAATCAATTATATGCCTATCAATTTGATAGTTATTGGAAAGATGTTGGGACCATTGATAGCCTATGGGAAGCACATATGGATTTGTTAGATGATGCACCAGGCTTTGATTTACATGACCCTAGCTGGCCATTCTTTACTGGAATTGCCACTCATCCGCCACAATATATTTCATCAGCCGCAAAGATTTCCCAATCTTTAATTAATGAGGGCTGTATTGTACATGGTACGATTGATCACTCCGTACTGTCTTACAATGTACACGTTGGAGAGAACTCAATCATAAAAGATTCTGTCATCATGCCAAATGCTAAAATTGGAAAAAATGTGACCATTCACAAAGCCATTATTGCAAATGATTTATCTATCCCAGATGGAGCACATATTGGATCAGATGCCCCTGACGCTGCCATCACACTAGTTGGGGACAAAACCAATGTAAGACCATTAACAGTAAGCAAATAATAACAAACAGGTAGGAGAGATGGGATTGGAACGTGTAATTGGTGTAATAAATTTAGTAAACGATAAGCAATATTTAAAAGAACTAACACAGCATCGTTGTTTGGCAGCCGTACCATTCGGAGGAAGATATCGATTAATCGATTTTACGATGTCCAATTTTATTAATGCCCAAATTAAAAAAGTGGCTATTTTTACAAAGGACAAATACCGTTCCATTATGGATCATCTAGGAAATGGCAAGGAATGGGACCTTGATCGAAGAAATGGGGGGCTATTTATCTTACCGCCCATTCACTCCGACAAAAGTATAGTGGGTGACATTCAACAGCTTTATGATCATCTTGAATTTTTCAAACGATCACATGAAGACACTGTCATTTTATCTCCAGGACATCATGTCTATAAAATTAACTTTAACGACGTGATTAAAAGCCATAGAGAGAGCGGGGCAGACGTCACGATTGTATATAAGAAATTTGATGGGGAGCCAGTTGATAAGCCGATCTATCATACATGCTGTCTAAATGCAGAGGAGCAAGTGACGAATATAGAGCTCTATACAGCTCCAAAACAGGGGGATCCTATTTGTACGGAAACCTTTGTATTTTCAAAGAAATTGTTAATGGAGCTTATTAAGAAATGCTATGAAAATGGAGAATATGATTTTATACGTGATTTAGTCAAGGCAAATTTACCTCGTCTCCAGGTTAATAGCTATCATTTTGAAGGATATATGCCATTTATTCATTCCATCTCAAGTTATTATAAAACGAATATGGAATTCTTAAATCCGCAAGTAACAAAAGAATTTTTCTTTGACAACTGGGAGATTTATACGAAGACAAAGCATGAACCTCCAGTTAAATACTCGACAACGTCTAATGTTAGCAATTCACTGATTGCGAACGGAAGTGATATTGAGGGAACAGTTGAAAATAGTATCATATTCCGTGGTGTAAAAATCCGCAAAGGGGCAATTGTTAAAAATAGTATTATTATGCAAAAGAGTGTCATTGACGAAGGTTCATATCTTGACAATGTTATAACAGATAAACAAGTAAACATCACTTCTGAAAAAACAATCATTGGGGAGTTTAGCCCAACTGTAATTAAAAAAGCTGATATTATTTAACTTTAATGGGGGATAATCATGAACGTACTATTCGCAGCATCAGAATGTGCTCCATTTATAAAAACAGGCGGACTAGGAGATGTAATCGGTGCTCTTCCGAATGCATTACTACAGGAAGGTGTACACGTAGATGTCATCTTACCGAAATATGGGGATTTAGCACAAAAATATAAAGAACAACTTGTACTGGAACGAATTATTGAAGTTCCATTAGGATGGCGTAAACAATATTGTGGAATTGAAAAATTAGTTCATAACGGAATTTGCTATTATTTTTTAGATAATGAATATTATTTTAAACGCCATGGTAGTTACGGCTTTTATGATGATGGGGAACGATTTGCCTTTTTCTCAAGGGCGGTGCTAGAGGCCATTCCGTATCTTGGACAGAAACCAGATGTCATACATTGTCATGACTGGCAAGCAGGACCCATTCCACTTTTGTTAGATGCCCATTATTCGAATCATCCAGATTATCAAGGGATTAAGACTGTATTTACAATTCATAATTTACGTTATCAAGGGGTATTCCCGAAATCAGTATTAAGTGATTTACTAGATGTGAGTGATCGCTATTTCCATATTGATGGAGTTGAATTTTTCGGAAATATAAGTTATTTGAAAGCTGGACTTTCCTTTAGTGATACGATTACAACCGTTAGTCCTACCTATGCTCAGGAAATTCAGACAGCTTATTATGGAGAACAATTAGATGGATTTTTGCGAAAGCGAAATGAAGAATTATATGGAATTGTGAATGGGATTGATGAAGAAGAATATAATCCCGCTACTGACAAAGCAATTTTTTCGACATTCCATTCATATGAAGGAAAAATACAAAACAAACTGGCTTTACAGGAGCACCTCGGCCTGCCTGTAAACGTTGAGATTCCCGTGATCTCCATGATTACCCGACTTGTCGAACAAAAGGGGATTGACCTTGTTTTACATGTGTTTGAGGAGATTCTAAACCAAAATGTACAATTTGTTTTACTAGGTACAGGAGATAGCCAATATGAAGATGCATTTCGAGAATTAGCATACCGATATCCAACAAAAGTATCGACAAACATCTTTTTTGACGAAAAACTATCACGAAAAATATATGCTGGTTCAGATTTATTTTTAATGCCTTCAAAATTTGAGCCTTGTGGGATTGGTCAATTACTAGCATTCCGCTATGGTACTCTCCCACTTGTAAGGGAAACAGGAGGACTTAGGGATACAGTTCAACCATATAATGAATTCACTGACCAAGGAAATGGGTTCAGCTTTGCAAATTACAATGCGCATGACATGTTATATACCATTGAGCGTGCCATTTGGTTCTACCGTTTCCAACCTAAGAAATGGAAAGAATTATCTGAACGTGCATTAAAACTTGATTTCAGCTGGGCTGCTTCATCAAAAGAATATTTGAAGCTTTACGAACAACTACTTCCAGTATTCGTATAAGAAAAACGTTAGGGGCAACCCTAACGTTTTTTACCGTTTTCGGCTCAATTGTGTCAGTGCAATTCGTCTTAAGGAAGAACTACTAAAGTCTGTTGGATTCCTTTTCTTCATTCGTTCACGAAGAGGATTATCATTAGAATGTAAGCTTTCTTCATTGTGATCATTCATCGGGAAACTCCTCCAATCAGTATAGGGTTATCTTCCCCAGAATGAATGGGTTTATTTCATACTTTATTGTTCTTTTTGGATTGGTACATTTCCAGGACGTTTCGGATGGCCTACTTTTCCTGCATCATCTGGACCTGTTAATGTATTTCTTTTATCTAACACTTTCCCAGTAAATTCAACTGGATTACGATTTGCCATGTTTTCACCTCCATTTGATAGGATGGTTGAAAAATGAAATTACATGACAAATATTATTTCTTTAGTGTGTAATATTTATTGACATTTGTAGTAGTCAGAGAATCATATAGTCTGTTTGCTATACTGTCAGCACCTGGTGTATCAAGACCTAGTTCCCACATCATCATGCCACCAAATCCGTGATTTAATGCTAACTTCGTTTTCCTGGACATCATTACTTGTCCGTTATAATGATAGGTTGTACCGTTCAGATTGACTGTATCATGTTCTGCATTTGCTGGATTCACCTTTACAATAGCATCATAAGAGAGTTGCTTACTATTAGGGTCTTCTGGCTGTGCATAAAGTGGGACACCTAAGACAAGTTTGCTCTTGGCCAATTTGTGTGTGTCAAACAACTTTGACCAGTAGGCAACGATACTTTCGGTAAAAGGATAGGGTGATAAATTCTCAGCATGATAACCACCGTCCCATTGCCCATCATATGCCATAATGTTTACATAATCTATTGATTGAAACATGTCTGTCTCATATTTTACATATGCAAGCTCGGTTAAGGTTTGTCCGTGAATTTTTGAATGAACCGCAATGGATAGCTCCTTATTGTTAGCATGCATTTGTTCACTTAACGATTTCATAAACGTATTCAAATTCTGGGCATCGGCATCTGTACGCGGATGTTCAAAATCAATATCAATTCCGTCTAAGTTTTCCCGTTCTACAATGTCATTGAGTTCATTTACGAGTCTGGCTTGAGATTCTCTATTGGCCAATGCAGCTGAAAAATAATCATAGGATTCGCCACCATTCATATGGAACCAGCCACCAACAGCTAGCATAACCTTTGTATCATGTTGATGTGCATTCTCGACCATTTTTCTCAGGTTTTGAACAGCATGGTCACCAGTAAACAAGACATGTCCATCCTTTGTTGGATGAACAAAGGAAAAAACAAGATGTGTGAGCTTCGAGTAATCTATTTGATTAGGATCGCGAAAATCCTGTACATATCCAATCAGTACCTTTGACTGTATTTTATCCAGTTTCGGTGTTTCTTTTGGTTTTGGAGGTTTTGATGATAAAGGTACTTCACTACCTATTTTCATTTCCTGTTGTTTTTCGCTTGTTAACCATGCACCTGTTAAGTAACCAGCACCAAATAGAACCAATAAAAAAAGAAGGATAATATATCGCTTGTTCATAATGTTGTCCTCCTGATTTTCATTATCTTCAAATTGTAACAAAAGGATTACATATAGAGTTGTGGTAATATCATCCTTATAAAAACATATTTTTTTGAGACATAAGTAAACTAAACATTATAGGTCTTGTTGATAAGGAGTAATGAAATGAGCATCCAACTTGAACAATACTTTAATCAAGCAATTGCACGTGCAAAACAGATGGTGATGGATGATATCCATCATTACTTAGAACAAAAAGAAACGGTCCCTTCATTTGAGCAATATTTACGTGAACGTGGGGCTTTCATCGAACAAATCTGGCTTAACGCTTGGCTGAATACAGCGACCCAGGCAACTATTTCAGAGAAAAAGGCCTATCTAGTCGAGCATGATTTTGACGTAGAAGGGGTTGGGAAAAAGCTCTTAAATAAATTATTTAGATCTGAGATACGGGATGTTGAATCTTATGATTTAATTGGATGGCTAGAAGTAAAATATGCAAATCAACCTGAGGAATGGAAACAAAACTATCTATCAGCAAGAACGGAGTATGAAGCCCGAATTAGGAAAAAAGAGGAACGCGAAAACAAGAGAAAATTCATGCTCAAACTTCATTATTATCTAAATGAAATCCTAAATGAGCATTACGACGAACTCTATTTAAAGATTCGTTATTTACTTGGGAGTCATTTAGCCATTGAGATTGAACAAAAGGGAACGGTTTTATCCTCTGATGATATCACATTTGCTTCCTATCTTTACGAAGAAACAGAACTTGCCCATAATCGTTATTTCTATCATGAAGATCTAGTTGAGCAATATGAGGACATCATATTACAGCAGTTAATGGATTTCGGTCCAAATTGGCTTAAATCTCACCTTCCAAAACATATGTTCGAAGAATGTATGAACAGCTTTAAAGAACCATTGACGGATGTATTCTTACAAGAAGCGGCATATGAAAATTTTTTAGATATACGTGATGACTTATTTGAAGATCTAGTAGAAGAATACGTACCAGACCTTGTCAAGCTTATAGATATTCCATTCGATTTGGAAACACATCGGATCTTATTTGAAAAGGATATTACCGAAAGAAGAGAACGAGCGGAAAAGGAAAAAGAAGAACTAAGGCGTCAAAAAGAAGAAGAACGTAGGATGATCGAAGATATCTTCGGACGTGCTTACAATTTATCACCTGGGCAAAATATCCAGTATGTTCTACATGTAGGCGAAACGAATACAGGAAAGACCTTTCAAGCCATCCAGAGAATGAAAGAAGCAGACAGCGGGATCTATTTAGCCCCATTACGATTATTGGCACTTGAGATTTATGAAACATTGAATGAAGAAGGGATTGCTTGTAACTTAAAAACAGGGGAAGAGGAGAAAGTTGTCGAAGGCGCTAATCATCTTTCAGCAACCGTTGAAATGCTTAGAGAGAAAGACTTTTACGATGTGGTTGTCATTGACGAAGCCCAAATGATTGCGGATAAGGATCGTGGTTTCTCGTGGTATAAAGCAATTACTACTGCAAATGCAAACGAGGTTCACATCATTTGTAGTTTTCATGCAAAATGGATGATACTTCAGCTACTTGGAAATTCAAATGTGGAAGTACATGAGTATCACCGAGATGTGCCATTAGAAATCGAGCCACAACTATTTCGTTTAAACCAGACAAAAAAAGGAGACGCGTTGGTTTGTTTTTCAAGAAGAAGAGTCCTTGAGACAGCTGCTGAACTCCAGAGAAGTGGACGTCGAGTGAGTATGATCTACGGTAGTATGCCACCAGAAACACGCAAAAAACAGATTCAACGATTTAATAATGGCGAAACAACTGTAATTGTTGCAACCGATGCGATTGGAATGGGATTGAACCTACCGATTAGGCGGATTGTGTTTTTAGAAAATGATAAATTCGATGGTACGAGAAGAAGGTTATTAACCTCGCAGGAAGTAAAGCAAATTGCAGGACGAGCGGGAAGACGAGGAATTTATGATATCGGAAAAGTTGCCTTTACGAGTGACATAAAAACAATGACACGTCTCTTGGAACAAGAAGATGCTCCGCTTGAAGGCTTTGCTATCGCACCGACAAATGCGATCCTTGAACGTTTTCAAAAATACTCTCGAAAAATGAGCATGTTTTTTTATCTGTGGGATCAATTTAAAAGTCCAGAAGGTACAAAAAAGGCCAGTCTTTATGAAGAGCGAATGCTTTATGAGTTGGTTGAAGATACCATCATTGAGGCAAAACTCTCATTACCTGACCTATATGGCTTTTTACATTTACCATTTTCATCAAATGAACCATCCCTAAGGACACAATGGAAAAAGACTCTAGAAGCAATTGTAGATGGGATACCACTACCTGAACCCATCGTTAAAGACTCAGGACTGGAAGAGCTTGAACTTTCCTATAAAGCTGTTGGCCTTCACTTATTGTTCCTTTATAAAATAGGAAAACAGACAGAAGCTCATTACTGGGAAAGGGTAAGGGAAGAAATAAGTGATAAGATTCATGAACATTTAAAATCTGGAATTCAATCCACCAAGAGAGTATGTAAGCGTTGTGGAAAGAACCTACCAATCGGCTTTTCATTTGCCATTTGTAATGAATGCTATTTCGAGAGGCGCCCAAGTAGAATCTAAAATGATTTCTTATCCAAATATAGCTCGAATTCCTTGATAAGCAAAATAAAGCCCGAAACCAATTAATGATAAACCTGATAAAAGAGAAATCCAAGTCAGAACGATACTATTTAAAAACTTTCGAAAAAAAGTGGTAAGTGCTGCTACGAAAACATCCCAAAGTGTAAGCCCAAGAAAAATCATGGAGCTATAAATAAGCAAATCACTGGTTCCATTTTCTTGGGCAGTTTTCGCTAGGACAGAGCCATAGATACCTAGCCAAAATAATATCGATAACGGACTCGTAATAGACATGACAAACCCAGTTAAAAAACATTTTAGAAGAGATTCTTTGTTTCGGTTATATTCTATTTCAATCGAATTAGCCCCTAGCATACTCTCAAATCCTGAATATAGAAGTACAAAACCGCCGAATAACCACAAAAACACTTGTACAGGTGGAAGTTCAAGAAAATGAACCAATCCCAAATAAACCACAAGCATGAAAATAGCGTCTGCTATCATTGAACCGAAACCAACCACCCATGCATGCCAAAACCCATTTTTTATTCCCTTATCTAATCGTGCTGAGTTAACAGGACCAATCGGAGCGGCCAGCGTCAAACCCAAAATGATATAACTAATTAATATGGTCACACTCAAACGCAATCACTCCATCCACAAAATGACAACTTGTACATTTTATGAAAAACGATAGAGTGTATTACTGTTTGTCCAAAAAAAATAGCAAAGTAAACTAAGAAATGTATTCATTCATCTATTGTTGATATCTACAAATAAATCAAATATACAGATGTAGAACAACACACAGGCTACCGAAAGATTGGACTGTTTTTGTATACAGTGCAAAGCAAGAAGCAACGAAACAAAAAAGACGTGAAGAAATGATATTGAACTTGTACAGGGATTCAAGAGAAAAGACTTATTCCAGGCCAATAAAAAAGTCAACTAGTTTTGCCTAGTTGATCTTTTTTTGTAATTTTTTATAAATATTTGTAAAATAATGAAACCTTTTAGCAAAGTTTGCCGTCTTAATGATTAGGGTAAAATTTGGATTTTTTTCCATCACTTTTCACTATCATTCATTGAAAGTAGAAATTAGAGATATTTTACCTAACCAATTAGAAACTATAGGGGGAAGTTCGGTGAAGAAAAAGAAAGTTATCATTTGGGTCTTGTCGATTGTGGGAGTACTCGCAATTGCCATTGGTTCAGTTTCCTTTTTCATAAAAGGGAAAAGCCTTGCATCTGTAGGTGAACAAGTCGATGAAATGAACGTAGCAGTACAGAAAGCTAAAGAAGAGGAATTGATAGAAACCATTCTAGTTACAGGCCAGATTGTTCCAGAAGGCGAGCAGAAGGTATACTTAAATCCAGAACATGGAGCGATTAAGGAATATAAAGTGGAAGAAAACCAAACGGTTAAGGCTGGCGAACCACTATTTGTCTATGACACTTCTAAGCTAGACACTGAGTTAGCAAGGGCAACTAGAGAAAGAGACTTAATTCAGGTCAGAGCTAAAACAGAACAAAGTCAAATCGCATCACTTGGTAAACGGATAGATGAAGCAAAAAAGAAGATAAAAGCACAAAAAAACAAGCCTAAACCAGAGACCACTGAAACGAAGGAAGATCCGGACCAAGAACAAGTAGAAAAAGAACAAGTCGAAGAAGTACCTATTGAAGATGTGAACCAACTTACAAGTGAAAAAGTGCAAATGGAACTACAATATGAAAATACGAAATCTGAAATTACAGCTGCAAACGAGAGAATTACTGAAATCACGAACCAGAAAAAAGAAATGACAGTTGTAAGTAAGATTGATGGCACGATTGTGAAGGTAAATAAGAACCTTGCAACAACAGAAGCGGGTGCAACAGAACCTGTTATACATATTATTTCCAACAAACCATATAAAGTCATTGGCACAATGAGTGAGTTTGATGCCGTAAAGATTCAACAAGGACAAGAGGTAATTGTCCGTCCGAAGGTATATAAGGACCGCGAGTGGAAAGGTATAATCGAATCTGTTTCTCAATTCCCAGATGGGAGCGACGCTGGTGGAGAAGGCGGCGAATTTTATGGCATGGGTGGCGGAAATGTCACCATGTATCCATTCAAGGTTGGGATTACAGATGATACATCAGAATTACGTCATGGTTTTCACGTTTCATTAGAAATCCGAATTCCTGGAACTGAAATTCTACCAATCGTACCACATACCGCTATTTTAGATGAAGGTGGAGTATCAGTTGTGTATGTTCTAGTGGACGGATTCCTACAAAGACGTGAAGTTCAAACAGGTTCGATGAATGATGAGTTTATCCAAATTACAGAAGGTATTACAAAGGATGAACAAATTGTAATCGCTCCATATGAAAGCATGTATGATGGAATGGAAGTGACCTCCTTTGATGAAGTTGAGTAAGATTACAAAGGTATACGGGAACGGTGCCCTAGAGGTACCTGTTTTACATGGCATTGATTTAACGATTGAAGATGGAGAATTTATTGCAATCATGGGACCGTCTGGTTCAGGAAAATCAACGTTAATGAATATTATTGGTTTCTTAGATACAGCTACTTCTGGGACGTTTGAATTAAATAATGAGGAAATCGGTTTAGTAAAGGATAAAAAACTAGCCAAATTACGAAATGAACATATCGGATTCGTCTTTCAGCAATTTTTTCTATTACCTCGGCATAATGCATTGAAAAATGTCGAGTCGCCTTTAATCTATGCTGGTATACCAAAACGGGAACGAATCCAACGGGCAAAGGAAATGTTGGACAAGGTGGGACTTGGAGACCGCATGAAGCATTTGCCGAACCAACTCTCAGGTGGACAAAAGCAAAGGGTTGCAATCGCAAGAGCACTGGTGAACAACCCCTCCATTGTATTAGCAGATGAACCTACTGGTGCTCTTGACTCGAAAACGAGTGAACAAATCATGGAGCTAATGGTCCAATTAAATAACGAGGGAAGAACCGTCATTATTGTTACACATGAGGAAGAAATTGCTGCATATGCAAATAGGGTTATCACATTAAAGGATGGATTGATAACGGATGATCAGAGGAGAAATCTATGAGTCTATTAGAAAGTTTTAAAGTAGCATTATCCTCGATATGGAGTCATAAAATACGTTCCATTTTAACAATGCTTGGGATAATCATTGGTGTCGCTGCTGTAATTATTATTGTCGCCATCGGCCAAGGTGCTAAATCTAAGATGACTGAGGAGCTTTTTAGTCTTGAAAAAAATGCGGTCGATCTTTGGTATCAGCCGATTCCTAAAGAGGGGGAGGAAGAATCAGAGATGTTCTGGATGGAACCTGAACTAACCTCTGAAGACGTTGATACCCTTTCACAAGTACCAGGTGTAAAGGCGGTTATTGCGACAAACCAAGGATGGGGCCCTATGACTTACAATGATAAGCAGGGAGATATGGAGATCACTGGAGTTGGACCTGAATTCTTTTCTGCCCGAGATATTCACATTGTCGAAGGACGCCCTATTAATGCACGAGACAATGATGGAAGAAATCGTGTCGTGATGATCGATACGGTTGCAAGAGATAAATTCTTTCAAGGGAAAGATGATATCATCGGTGAAATCGTCGAGCTGAATGGGAATCCATATAAGCTTATTGGTGTCTATGAATCTCCTATTCCTGAACAATATCGTTATAATGAATCAGGAGAAATGCTAATGCCTCGAGGAGTAATTTCGATGATGTTTGGAAATTTAGAAATTGAACGATTGGCTATTGTTGCAGATGATCCAGAACGAATCTCAGAAATCGGTCGTTCTGCCGCAGATACCCTAACACGAGCAAAAAAACTCGAAGACGGAATATATACCGTTAATGACTTTTCTGAATATGAGCAGGAATTGGATACAGTTATTAACATTATGACCTTGGTCATCGGAAGCATCGCAGGTATTTCCTTATTAGTAGGTGGTATTGGGGTAATGAATATCATGCTCGTTTCTGTAACTGAACGAACGAGAGAAATTGGCCTTCGAAAAGCACTAGGGGCAACAAGAGGTCGCATTCTATTGCAATTTCTCATTGAATCCATGACATTAACTTCA
Organism: Bacillus nitroreducens; assembly: GCF_964021195.1. Taxonomy (NCBI): domain Bacteria; kingdom Bacillati; phylum Bacillota; class Bacilli; order Caryophanales; family Bacillaceae; genus Bacillus; species Bacillus nitroreducens. The sequence continues at coordinate 3,435,170 of NZ_CAXHYI020000003.1, forward strand.
TTAGGCGGTATGATCGGGATCGGTCTAGCTACCTTAGGAACGATCATCGTATCTAATTTTGCACCAATTTCAGCAACTGTAAGTCCACTTATTGTAATCATAGGTGTTGGTTTCTCAGCGTTTATTGGTATTATATTTGGAATCCTACCAGCAAACAAAGCATCGAAACTTAGTCCAATTGATGCTTTGCGGTATGAATAGGATTTTAGAAGAATGGCTGGATATTTTCCAGCCTTTTTCTATTTTCTTAAAGGATGATCGAAATGAATGTCGAAATTTAATAGAGGAGAGCATCATTCAATAGGAATATCTCCCGCACAACGTGAATCTTAAGACCTTGTCATATGGTCGTGGAATTCATAGTTTTTGTTCCTAAAGACAGACCTATATGTTCAGTTGATTTTCTTTTGTACATATAAAAATAGAAGTTCAATGCGTATAAAATGCCGAAGAAATAGACTTTAATAGAGGTGGTAGTGCAATGAAACATGAAAAATATGAAATTATTCATAACAATGAAAAAGCTGAATTCTATACATACATCATTGATAATTCACCTAGTATTGACCCTGACCGTAAAAGACCAATGATTGTTATATGTCCTGGCGGTGGCTATGTACATACATCAGACCGTGAGGCAGAACCTGTCGCCATTCAATTGCTTAGTAGAGGTTTTCATGCAAGTGTTTTACGGTATAGTGTTGAACCTGCTGTTTTTCCTCATTCACTTTGTCAACTTGCGCGCGCAATTGGATTGATAAGGGAGAACGCTGAAAATTGGAATGTGGATCCCAATAAGATCATTGTGATGGGTTTTTCAGCTGGAGGACATTTAGCAGCCAGCTTAGGTGTGTTTTGGGATAAGGAGTTTATAAAGGAACAACTACCCTATTCAAAAGAGCAAATCCAACCTAATGGATTAATTTTAAGTTATCCTGTTATTTCATCTGGACCGCATGCTCACGATGGTAGCTTCCGCGCTTTATTAGGTAATCAGTCTGAGGATGAAACCCTTAGACAATTTGTATCACTGGAACATCAAGTTTCAAATGAAACACCCCCCACTTTTTTATGGCACACAGCATCTGATATGGCCGTACCTGTTGAAAACAGCATGCTTTTTGCGCAAAGCTTATTAAAACATAAAATCCCGCTTGAGCTGCATATTTTTCCAGAAGGAGTGCATGGCTTATCACTTGGAACAAGAGAATCTCAATTTAAGGGAAGAGATGATCATATTCAGCCAGCAGTAGAAAATTGGATTGATATGGCAAGTAGATGGGTAAATGGATTATAAGGAGTGTAAAAACTGAGTGGGATTTTCCAGTCAGTTTTTATTCGTGTTCCAATGATATCAGCTGAAAATGAAACCTAATCCCGATTTAATTCGTATTACATATTAGTTCATACAACAAATGATTCTTTAATTTGGTATCATACTTATATAATTTGTTATCTATTTCATATAGTTACAATGGAGTAGATTTTGCAGGAGGCGTTATGAATGGGAATTATTAAAGCAGCAGTAGGTGCAGTAAAAGGGAATTTAGCAGACCAATGGCTTGAGGTCATTGAACCACAAGCGATGAGTGATACAACCGTTATGTCAGTTGGAGTGAAAGTTCGGGCAAAAGATCGTCGAAATCAAAATTTTAAGGGAACCGATTCGACGATTTCAAATGGTTCGATCATTCATGTACATCCAAATCAATTTATGATTTTAGTTGATGGCGGAAAAATAGTAGATTATACAGCTGAAGAAGGCTATTACCAAGTTGTCAACTCTTCACAACCATCCTTATTTAATGGGCAGTTTGAAGAAGCATTATATGAAACGTTTAATCGATTTAAGTTTGGCGGTGTTCCATCCACCTCACAAAAAGTGTATTTTATCAATCTCCAAGAAATTAAAGGGATTAAGTTTGGCACTCGTAATCCAATTAATTATTTTGATAATTTTTATAATGCGGAACTATTTTTACGTGCGCATGGAACATATTCCATTAAAATCGTAGACCCTATCAAATTTTACATGGAAGCTATTCCTCGTAATAAATCGAATGTAGATATTAATGACATTAATCTTCAATATTTATCTGAATATATGAATGCCTTGCAAACGGCTATTAATAAAATGTCGGCAGATGGAATTCGTATCTCACATGTTACGTCAAGAGGAATGGAACTTGCAAAATATATGGCTGACGTTCTCGATGAAGATTGGACACGTATGAGAGGTATGCAGATCGAATCGGTCGGGATTAACAGTATTACGTATGATCCAGAATCACAAAAACTCATCAACATGAGAAACCAGGGTGCCATGTTACAAGATCCATCTGTACGTGAAGGGTATGTACAAGGTGCCATTGCTAGGGGCTTAGAAGCTGCTGGATCGAATGAAGCGGGTTCGATGCAAGGCTTTCTAGGTATGGGTATGGGCATGCAAGGAACGAGTGGATTTATGGGTGCGGCATCCGAAACAAATCGTAAGCAAATGCAGCAACAAGCCCAAACACAACAAAATCAGCAGCCTGCTAACTCAAATCAATGGAAATGCTCGTGTGGCCACACAAACTCTGGAAACTTCTGTTCAGAGTGTGGCTCACCAAAACAGGTAGCAAAAGAAACTTGGAAATGTCAATGTGGTCAGGAAAACAGTGGAAAGTTCTGTTCAAATTGTGGAAATAAAAAGCCTGAAGAATTAACATGTAAAAATTGTGGGTTTAAACCATCTAATCAACAGGCAAAATTCTGCCCAGAATGTGGAACACGTTTTGAACATTAATCAACCATGTACGAAAGAATAAGAGGTGATAATGGTTGGGGGTAATAGTTTATAAATGTATAAATTGCGGGGGACCGCTTGCATTCAAAGCGGACACACAAAACTGGACCTGTGATTATTGTTTAAGTGAATTTTCTGAAGAAGATGTAAAGAAATTTATTGACCGTGAAAGGGCAGAGGAAGAAGCTGAAACGAGTGAACAATCACTCCATCATGCAAAAGAGCTAGATCAAGAATTTAATGAAAAGGCAACAGGCTATACATGTAGCAGCTGTGGAGCTGAAATCGTCACCGATGATACCACAGCCGCAACCTTTTGTTATTATTGTCATAATCCAACGATCATCCCGAGACAGTTAGAGGGAGAATACCGTCCTGAGATGGTCATCCCCTTTAAAATTGATCGCAAAAAGGCAGAAGAGACATTTGTTAAATGGTGTAAGAGCAAGCCATTACTTCCTAAATTCTTCACATCAAATTCACAGCTTGAAAAACTATCTGGAATCTATGTTCCATTTTGGTTATTCGATAGTAACACAACTGGAAAGATTGAAGGTGAAGCGAGAAGGGTTCGCAGCTATACAATTGGGGATACACGATATACCGAAACAAAATATTATAAGGTAATGCGTGAAGGGAAAGCCATCTTTCGTGATGTACCTGCTGATGGTTCTAAAAAGATGGATGATAAACTAATGTCCATCCTTGAACCTTATGATTATCGTGATCTAACCGATTTTTCGATGTCCTATTTATCAGGTTTTTTTGCAGAAAAATACGATATGAACCAAAACGATGTATATGGTCGAATTTCGAACATCCTACGTAATAATGTTGGTACCTTACTTGAAGGTACCATTCATGGGTACAATTGGGTTTCCGTTCAAGATACTAACGTAAAATTATCGAATGTAAAAGCAAAATACGTTTTATTACCTGTATGGATGTTCACGTACCAATTTAAAGGCAAGACCTATATCTTTGCCATGAACGGGCAAACTGGAAAAATTGCAGGGGACCTACCAATAAGTTTTGACAGGGCAAGTAAGTGGTTTGGTATGATTTCTGCAAGTGTCTTTGCGATTCTTTCATTAGGAGGGCTATTTATATGGTAAAGAAAAAGATTCTCTTTCTATCATTTATCCTCCTTTTGTTCGGTTTTGCGACAGCTGTGATTGCGAATACAGAATTTGTTTTTGACCAGGCGAATTTATTTTCAGATGTCGAAAAGGTAGAATTACAAGATGAGGCAAATAGATTAAGTGAACAATTTCAAATGGATATACGTATTGTCACAACGAATGATAGTGAAGGAAAATCGGCAAGGCAATATGCTAGCGATTTTTATGATCAGAACGGATTCGGTTATGGAGAAACAGAAGACGGGATATTGTATTTAATCGACATGGATAATCGTGAAGTCTATATCTTTACGAGAGACCGAATCGTTGATTACTTTCCAGACACAACCGTAGAAGAGGTTCTAGACCATGTATACCCGTATTTGACAGAAGAGGCATTTGGTGAAAGTGCAAAGGCATTCTTAGTTGATCTTGAACAAGTGATGTCATCAGGAATTCCTGAAGGCTCAACTTCATCAGGAAACTATGCGCAGTCAGATGGATCTTATTCCACAAGTCCTTCGCAAGGAGAAATTGTTAAAGAACTATTACTATATCTTGGAATAGCCATTGTAATTGGGGGCATTTCTGTTGGTGTCATGGCCATGAACAACAGAGGGCGCTCGTCCACAACCGCTCATACGTATTTAGATTCAAACTCATTTAAAGTAACGAAAAAAATGGATCGACATTACAACACACGTGTCACTCGACAGAAAATCCAAAGAAATTCAAGTGGCGGTGGTGGAGGCTCTTCTTTTTCTGGCGGAGGAGGCGGAAGATCTGGCGGTGGAGGAAGAGGATTTTAACTCCTTTAAATTTATTACTTGTCCAAACAATGTTTGTTAACTTGTTTGGACATTTTTTCATTTTCTATTTTAAGAACATCTTAATCTTTTTAAGGCCATTTTTTACGTTCGGATATCGAAATGGTATATCAAATAAGGTGGTTTGTTTAAGGACACTTTTTTTATGGGAAAAGGTGTCAAAGCTACCTTTACCATGATAAGCCCCAAATCCGCTTGTTCCAACACCACCAAATGGTAAATACGGTGAGACAAAGTGATAGACTGTATCATTCACACAGCCACCGCCAAAGGAAATACTGTTCAACATGTTTTGTTGAACGGATTTGTTTTCGGAAAAAATATAGCATGCTAGTGGTTTGGGATGCTTATGGATTTCTTCCACTACATCTGATAGTTCTTCATATTCAAGTACAGGAAGGATAGGTCCGAAAATTTCATCTTGCATGACGGGATCATCCCATGTAATGTTCGTTAAGACTGTCGGCTCAATCGCTAAATCCTCTTTCTGCGTCCTACCACCTATATAAAGATCACCGTTATCTAAAAAGGAACTCAACCGATTGAAATGTCTTTCATTGACGATATGGGTGAAATTTGGATTGTCCAACGGCTCTTTCACATATAGATCGGTAATTGTTTCTTTAAATTGCTTTAGGAATTTGTCTTTTATGTTCTTATGTACATAAAGGTAATCAGGTGCGATGCACGTTTGACCAGCGTTCGTGAATTTCCCCCATGCAATACGCTTTGCTGCTAACTTACTATTTGCATCTTCGTGTACAATACAAGGACTTTTACCACCTAATTCTAACGTTAGCGGGGTTAAATGTTTCGTAGCAGCCTCCATAACAATTTTTCCAACTTGCACACTCCCCGTAAAAAAGATGTAATCAAATTTCTCCTTTAGAAGGGCCTCGCTAGTCTTAACACCTCCTTGAATAACCGCGATATACTCCTTGGGGAAAAGTTCAGTTATGATTTTTCCTAAAATCTCGGAAGTATTGGGTGTCAACTCTGATGGCTTAATGACTGCACAATTTCCTGCAGCTATGGCTCCAATTAAAGGGGCTATCGCAAGTTGAAATGGATAATTCCATGGTGCAATGAGTAAGACTGTCCCATATGGCTCCGAATAGATGTAACTAGTAGATCCAATGTGAGTCATAGGTGTTTTTACTTTCTTTGGTTTTACCCATGAACGCAAATGATTAATGGTAAAACGGATTTCTGCAAGGACAAAACCAATCTCAGATGTGTAGGCTTCAAATTCCGACTTATTTAAATCTTTCCGTAATGCATCTAATAACGCTTGTTCATGATCAATAATCGCTTTTCTTAATTCCTGAAGGGCATGGATCCGAAATGATATATCTTTAGTCTTTTCTTTCCTGAAAAATTGCCTCTGTTTATCTACGAGTGACTTGTAATTTTCCAACAACATTGCCTCCTTTCAAATTATGCCTTAATCATCTGAATAAGTTTTAACATATCCTGTTTATACAGAATCCTCGGGACAGGATAGAGTGGATTGGCTTCCTTTAATGCACGTTCTACTAAAACTGGTATATCGTGATCAATAATACAGTTTATCACTGAAGGAATTTCCATTCGTTCATTTAGTTCTCTAATTGCACGGATAAACTTTTTTGCCTTTTGCTCAATTGAATCAGTTTGTTCACTTATCCCCACGATATCAGCCAATTCCGCCAATGGGGTATATACGGACTCTCCATAATACTCCAACACATAAGGTAATATAATGGCATTCGCAAGGCCATGTGGCACACCATAATTCCCACCGAGAGTATGTGCAATTGCATGAACATAGCCAACATATGCACGTGTAAAAGCCATACCCGCTAAATAGGCAGCTTTCTGCATATTTCTACGTGCCGCCATGTTTTCACCATTTCTATAAGCCTCATAAAGATTATCAAATATCAATTTGACAGCCTCAACACTCCATTGTTTGGTCTCTTTTGTATTACTTTTTCCAATATACGCTTCAATTGCATGTGTAAGTGCATCGATTCCTGTTGTGGATGTGATATGTGGAGGAAGTTTTACTGTTAATAACGGATCCAGGACCGCAAAGTGAGGAATAAGTGAAGTATCCATAATGGCATACTTTTCATGTGTCTTGCTGTCTGAAACAACTGCCGCCAGTGTAGCTTCACTACCTGTTCCTGCTGTTGTTGGAACAACAAACAATGGAGGCATCTTCTTCAAAACCTTTAACACGCCTTTCATTTGTTTAATCGTCTTATTAGGTCTTGCAAGTCGTGCCCCTACACTCTTGGCACAATCAATTGGAGATCCTCCTCCAAAAGCAACAATCCCTTTGCAATTGTTTGCCTTATATAGTTGTAAAGCCTCTTCAATATTAGCAATCGTGGGATTTGGCACAGTTTTATTATAAATCACATAGTTTATTTCTTCACTAGCTAAGCCTGTAAGGAAATCATCCATTAGACCTAAAGAAACAATTCCTTCATCCGTGACAATTAAGACACAATCAATTTCTTGACTTTTGATCAACGTTGGCAGTTTCAAAACACTTTTTTCTCCTTCTACTAATTCAGGTTCACGCCAAGGCAACATGTAGGAAGCCATTTTCATTACAGTTTGAAAGCTTCTACAATACAATTTATACATGTTATTCCCTCATTTCTTAGTGGATTAATGGCAATGCTTTGCATTTCGGCATAACTAAAATAGGGGACTTAAAGTTTGCTATTTTCACATCTAGCTGGAACTCTAACTTATAAATTTATATTCTTTTTAGTCCATTTCCATGTTTTAGGACACATCATATATACAGCTAGATTAACAAAATTTATCACTAGTGTCATTGTAAATTGATTTTATTACCAGACGTGAGGGAAGGGGACTAAATGTCAAAAGTACGATTAAATATCCATTCAGTTTTTTGTTATTTGGATATACCGATAGGCTCCCAACCATTTTATCGTTAAATAATATGTTTTACTATGAGCTATCAGGAGTTAGCTGGAGATATTTTTCTAAGATAATTTAGATAAAAATATAGTAATATTATTTCCTAGATTCAGTTTGAGAGGTAAACTTATTGTTCTATTTCGTTTTTATGTATGTTTTTTGATGTAATCCGTGCTTGATTAAAGGAGAGGGAACCTTAGTTCGCATTTAGCTTTTTAGTAATATGAAAGAATAATAGGAAGAACACAATTATTCTAAAAGAAGAATCATGTTACGATTTCATTCCTTAATAAGGCTTTGTTCTTATAGGTTGCATAAATTGAAAAATCTATATATTCTATAAAATAGATAGGGCTATATTATATACGGGAAATGAGGAAAAAAATTTGAAGATAAATGTTATCCAACCTTTATACCAACAGGCATATAGAGAATTTAAAAAATTAATTTTAACTGGGCAAATCTTACCAGGACAGAAGATTGTCATGTCAAAACTTGCTGAGGAATATAATATTAGCCGAACTCCTTTAAGAGAGGCATTAAGACAATTGCAGACGGAAGGATTAATTGTCCAAGATCAATCAGGCATGAAAGTTGTCGAATTAGACAAATCAGATTTCTTGCAACTTTTTCAATGTAGAGTGCTGTTAGAAAAAGAAGTGATTCGCATGGTTGTTGAGGAAATTAAAGAGGCACAACTGAATAAAGTGTCTGATGTCTTAGCCGATTCTAAAGAGGCAATTGAAGACGGAGATAGTTTCAAGATCCTTGAGTTAAACACACAATTTCACGAACTATTAATTGAAAGTTGTTCAAATCGTCAACTAGCGTATCTGCTAAACCACGTACGATCTTTGTTGTTAATTAATAGAGCAAACATTAACAAAAAACCAGAATATTATAAAGAGATTTATCATGAACATGTAAATATTTTTAATGCAATTAAGTCTAGGGATGTAAATAAAGCTTTAGAAGTAATTGAGGAACATCTTAAGAATGACCATATAAGAGGTCAATCCGTATTGGAATAAAAAAGTTTCATCTATTTTCATGACCTGAGTTTGGTATCCAACCAGACTCAGGTCTTTTTATTTTACTTGTATGCCTAGAAGGAGGTAGGTGAGGTCTCTTTAAACAAAATTAAAAATTTTTTAGTGTTGATTTTTAAAAAAACGATCATTTTTTATTTTTCCAGAAAAACGTATTGAAAAATCATTTACACGATTCAACCTAAATATAAAAGGGGCATGGTATAAAGTCTTAATCAAAAAATTATAGTAGAAAATCTGTAAGGTTTGTATGATGATCACATTGAATATAAAACATTCTAAATAGATTGAAAATTATGTTGACTTAATGATGAATCGTAATTAATATTGAATTACGAATACTGTATACAGTATACAGTGAATAGGGGTGAAAAATAGAAGAAAATAAAATACATGAGAGTATATTCTTTTTTATTAACCACTCGCAAATTGTAAGCGCAACCAGTAATTAGAAATTCCATTACATCAATGAATGATTTAGTACGTAGTTGTTCGTAATCGCAAGGTACTTATGCAATTTTAATTTTGTACATAGGAGGTATGATAATGAGCATTGAATTAATTTCAATCCTAATTCTTTTACTCATGTTCATAATAGGCTCGGTCTTACCGATCAACATTGGACTATTAGGTTTTATCGCATCTTTTATAGTCGGATCAATAATCGCAGGTATGGAAATCAATGATATATTTGCTGGTTATCCAGGGAACTTATTCATTCTACTTGCTGGGGTTACTTTCTTCTTTGGGATCGTACAGAATAATGGAACTATCGATTTAATTACAAAGTGGGGAATGAAACTAGTAAGAGGGAATATCGGAATGATGCCATGGGTCATGTTTGCTATCACTCTATTATTGGCATCGATTGGTACACAGGCTACTGCTTGTGTCATGATTATTGCTCCAATTGCATTAAGAATTGCTGCAAAGAACAACATAAATCCTGTGATGATGGGTTCATTAGTTGTTATCGCTTCAACTGCTGGTGCTTTCTCGCCACTAAACCTCTTTGGATTAATTGTTAAAGGGGTGATGGAAACAAGTGCGATACCGCATGAGCCAGTGTTACTTTTCATTAATACAACATTATTTAGTACATTAGCTGCCATTATTGTTTATGTGGCAATGGGTGGAATCAGTCTACTAAAAAACAAAATGGCATCACAGGCCTATGCAGCTGCTACTTTAGAAGAAGGTGTAGCTAGCGAAGAAGTGACATTAACTTGGTATCGAGCAATGACGTTATTAGGAATTGGGGCACTTATTGTAATGGCTCTTGTATTAGAAATGGACATGGGCTTTTCAGCACTTTTAGTCGGCTTTGTACTTACATTGATGGCGCCAAAACAGAATGCTAAAGTAATTGGCACTTTACCATGGACAGCCATTTTTATGATTTCTGGTATTGTGACATATGTGAGTGTACTTAAGAGTATTGGGGCCCTAGATTATATGACTGATCTGATTGCATCAGTAGAAAGTCCATATATCGCATCATTAGCAGCTTCATACGTTGGAGGAATCATTTCTGCATTTGCATCAACAACAGGGTTTTTAGCAGCGATTATCCCACTTGCTGCACCAATTCTTCAGGACCCAGCGGTTTCATCAGTTGGAGTCATTGCAGCAATATCGATTGCTTCTAGTATAGTCGATTTAAGTCCTTTTTCAACGAGTGGAGCATTACTTGTTGCAAATGCTCAAGGGATGAGTGAAAGAGAGTACTATACAAAACTGTTAACTGTTGCTGGATTTATCGTTGTATTAGGTCCAGGATTAGCTTGGCTCTTATTCGTACTAATTGGTGTACCATGGGGATAAGAAGGGCATAGGCAATGTCAAGTTAGACATTCTTTAACTACTACAAACTCACATATTCACTCAGACCGAAACATACCGTATACAGTATGCAAAATACAATATACAAGATTTTGATAAGTGATTATATAACTAAGCAGAACCACAAAATTAGTCATTAGAGTGAACTAAGGTAGTCCTAGATTCATATCATTATTTTTTAATAGGAGTGATAAGAAATGACAGCTTTAAAAGGAGTAAAGGTTTTAGATGCATCTCAAATTATGGCTGGCCCTTATTGCACAATGGTTTTAGCCGACCTAGGTGCAGAAGTCATTAAAATTGAAAAGGTTAATGGCGGTGACGACTCAAGACAAATGGGTCCTTATGTAAATGGAGAATCAACTTGCTTTTTCCAAATTAATAGAAATAAAAAAAGTGTAGCATTAAATTTAAAAACTGAAGAAGGGAAAAGGATTTTTAACGAGTTAGCAAAGGAAGCAGATATTATTGTGGAAAATTATCGACCTGGTGTAACTAAGTCACTAGGAATTGACTACGATTCTATGAAGCAGATAAATGAAGGGATTATCTATTGTTCAATCTCAGGATTCGGTCAAACTGGCCCGTACTCTCATAAAGGTGGGTTTGACTTAGTTGCTCAAGGGATGACAGGGTTAATGAGCATGACAGGACTTCCAGGCGAAAGGCCATTAAAGTCTGGTGTCGCTGTTTACGATATTGGTGCTGGAATTACAGCTGCATATGCCATATTAGCAGCTTACATCCACAAATTAAAAACAGGAAAAGGGCAACATGTTGACATTTCTCTTGCAGAAGTAGGACTGCCTTGGTTTACATGGGAAGCTGCTGCATATTTTGCAAAAGGGGTCATTCCTGAGCCATCAGGATGGAGACATCGAGTATCTGCTCCATATCAGGCCATCAAAGCGAAAGATTCATACATGATGATTGGGTGCGCAAACCAAAGGACATGGGAAAAATTTGCTGTTGAGGTACTTGAAAAACCAGAATGGGTAAATGATGAAAGATATAAAACAAACTCACTTCGCCATGAACATGTTGAAGAGCTGGAAAGAGAAATAGAAGAAATCACCACTACCAAGGATGCTAGTTACTGGATTAGTAAGTGTGAACAAGCAGGAGTACCATCAGGACCAATTAACAACTTTGCAGAAGCACTTAACAATGAACATTACCTTGCAAGAGATATGGTAGTGGAAATGGAGCATCCACTGTTAGGAAAGATGAATGTAATTGGATCTCCAACGAAGTTTTCAGATTCAAAGGTTGAAATTAAAACACCTGCTCCTTTATTAGGAGAACATACTGAAGATGTTTTAAAACAGCTTGGTTATTCCGATGAAGAAATCCAAGCATTAGTCCAACAAGGGGTCGTCGATTCACAAATGCAAAAGCAAGCATCCCGATAAATAAAGAAAACAAATTACTTACATTCAATTAAAACAGGAGGGGTAAATTTATGTCAGTAAATGAAGCAGTTGATGTCGGAAACGTCAAATTAGAACGTTTTGGTGCTGTTGCCCAATTAACCCTATCTCGTCCTAATGCACTTAATGCGATCACTTGGGAGATGTATCAGCAACTTGAAGGACATTTAAAGTACCTTGCAAATGATACCGAAACTCGTGTACTGGTCATTCGTGGAGAGGGTGAAAAAGCATTTGCAGCAGGTACAGACATTGGGCAATTTAAAGGCTTTTCTGGTCAAGATGGAATAGACTATGAGGCTAGAATTGACAGTATTGTTGATCAGTTGGCATTCTTTCCTAAACCAACGATCGCAGCTGTAAATGGATATGCGGTTGGAGGAGGGCTACTTCTATCGCTAGCATGCGATTTACGTTACGCCACACCAAAAGCAAAATTTGGAGCCCCAATGGCAAGGACACTTGGTAATTGCTTGAGCTTTAACAATTATCAAAGATTAGTTACAGAGATTGGGCAAATGCGAACGAAGGAATTACTTTACACTGCTCAGGTTATTTCGGCTGAGGAACTTTTCAAAGTTGGTGCGTTAACAGCTGTTTTAGATCAAGAAAACTTCTTTGAAAAAGTGTTAGAAACGGCTACTAAAATCACGAAGAATGCTCCATTAACTGTTAATGCAACAAAGGAAGCCATGATCAGAATAAACAAAAACAAAAGGATGAATATCCCAGAAAATGCATTTCATGATGTCGTTTCTAAGGTGTACGGCAGTCGGGACTTTGCTGAAGGAGTATCAGCTTATTTAGAAAAACGTTCTCCCGAATGGGTTGGAGAGTAAAATACGAATGGAGAAAATGGAGGCTACAAAAATGGGAATCTATCGTTTGGGCGAGTATACACCAATAATTGATCCAACTGCCTATATCGCACCAGGGGCACAAATCATCGGGAATGTAGAAATTAAGGCAAATGCTTCAGTTTGGTTTAATGCAGTAATTAGAGGAGATAATGAAAAAATAATGATAGACGAAGGGGCAAATGTGCAAGACGGGGCGGTCATTCATTCGGATCCAGGTTATCCAACCTACATTGGAAAAAATGTAACAATTGGACATAATTGTGTCATTCATGGTTGTACAATTGAAGAGGGCGCAGTTATCGGGATGAATGGCACCGTTCTTAATGGAGCAACTGTTCAAAAGCAATCGTTCATTGCTGCTGGTGCCCTCGTCACTGAAAATAAAACAATTGAAGAACGGATGCTCGCTGCTGGTGTACCAGCAAAAGTATTGAAAGAACTATCGAGTAGTTTGATTGAACGTGCCGAAGAAGGGGCTACATTTTATATCAATAATGGAAAACGATTTAAAGAAAATAACATTTTATAAAAAAACACTTTAAATCGTGATTAAGAGTAGTGATTAGTCTCTGACGCAAAAACAAATAAAATATAGAGTTTTAAAGTTTTCTCTAGCAGAATGCTTTCTGAAACTCATATAATAGTATATAGGGTGACACATAGTCACCCTACTTTCTTTTAAATATAAAATTGAGAAAAGGACTAGATGGGTATGAGATTTGTTTTGGCTCCAGATTCTTTTAAGGAAAGTATGACTGCTAAACAAGCGGCTCTAGCAATGGAAAGTGGAATTAAACATGTGTTTCCTGATGCTGAGTGTGTCATTGTTCCAATGGCAGATGGTGGAGAAGGAACAGTTGAATCACTTACTAGCGTAACGAATGGGCGGCTCGTAAAAACAGAGGTAATTGGACCTTTAGGAAACAAAGTAGTAGCTGAATATGGCATTGTTGAAAAGACAGCTATTATTGAAATGGCTAGTGCAAGCGGATTACAAATCATTCGTAAAGACGACAGAAATCCGTTAATCACAACAAGCTATGGAACAGGCCAACTCATTAAACATGCACTTGATCAAGAGGTAAATCGAATTCTAATCGGGATTGGTGGAAGTGCAACAAATGATGGTGGTATAGGAATGCTTCAGGCACTTGGAGTCTCCTTTAAGGATAAGACTGGGGCTGAATTACCTTATGGTGGTGGAGCGATAAATGAATTATATTCGATTGATACCAGTGGTCTAGACCCTAGATTAAAGGATGTTCAAATCGATGTAGCATGTGACGTGACTAATCCTCTAACAGGGGAAAATGGTGCTTCTGCTATATTTGGACCACAAAAAGGAGCAACACCCGAAATGGTTGAACTACTTGATAAAAACTTAGTTCATTATGCCACTATCATACATAAAGAGCTTGGTATGGATGTTTCATCAATCTCTGGGGCTGGTGCAGCAGGAGGTCTAGGCGCTGCATTAATTGCTTTTTTACATGCCCGACTTCTAAAAGGAATCGATTTAGTCATTGAATTTACAGGATTGGAACAAACCATACAGGGTGCTGACTATGTTTTTACTGGAGAGGGAAGTATTGATCACCAAACATTGTTTGGAAAAACCCCATTTGGTGTTGCTTCATTAGCAAGCCGTTATCACATTCCAGTCATCGCTTTTGCAGGACGAGTGGGCAATGACATAGAAAAATTATATGAAAATGGATTTACGGCTATCTTTAGTATACTTAATGAAGTTACAACATTGGATCATGCATTAACCTCAGGTGAGAATAATCTTACGAATACAGTAGAAAATGTATGTAAAGTATTAATGTTGAACAAGTAAAATTAGACTGGAATGGATAAAGATACTTTCACAAAAGAAAGCTATCCTAGTTTGATAGCTTTCTTTTGTAAACCGTATAATTTAAATTGATTTCATTTGTACCTTCTAACTAATGATTAAACGTACCGTGAAATCAGTTATTAAACTATCATATTCGTATCCTAATCTAACGCTTTACCGATATTTCTTGAAAAGTTCTTCTTTGTTTCTTGGATACTCTTACTATTTACAAACCAGATACCTATTAATACAAATAAAACGCCTAACAATGTAACTACATTTAAGGTTTCTTGTAAAAAGATATATCCAGAAATGACCCCAACGATAGGTACCAGTAACAACGAAATCGATGCTTTGCTTGCCTCCGTATTCTTTAAAATACGATTCCACATAACAAAAGCCAATGCCGATGCTATAACCCCAGAATATAGAATATACATAACTGGCATAACACCCCAATGAGAATCACCGTGTTCAAATATAAGGGTATAAACGAACAGTCCCACTGCTCCAATTGTCATTTGCCAAGTGGTAAACTGAACCGTGTCACAATGCTTTAATTTCACTTTAAAAATCAAGTTAGCAACTGCCCATGAAATAGCGGAACTTAAAGCCAATAAGATAATCCAAAACGATCCATCTAAACGAATATTCATCGCTAGAACTAATCCCACAATGCCGATTAAGATACCGAATGTTTTACGAGCCGTTAGCTTTTCAACAGGAATCCACTTGTGTGCCATAATTGACAAGAAGAGAGGCATGCTGTAAGTCATTACTGAGGTAAGGCCCGCACTTATGTAGTTGAGTGATATTTGAATGGCTATGTTAAAATAGGCAGTTTGAAACAGTCCACATAAAATGAACCACTTGAGATCGCATTTTTTTGGGAGTGGTACTTTTTTCAACCAACACACACCAAGGAGTACAAAGGAACCAATTAAAAATCGGAAAGCAGCAAACTCTCCTGGGGGAAAAGAACCATTCCCTAATTTCATGATGACGAAATTAAATCCCCAAATCATACATAGCATTATCATTCCAATATTCATATCAAATGCCCTCTCCATTATCATTTTTTTAAGAAATAGGAATAATCAATTGAGTTCACACTCATTCAGTGTTAGAATCCAATCTAAATTAAAGACTGGCATAATGACTGGGTTACTTACTTTATATTTCAAATTCAATTTCATTCTTATAAAAGACTTTACATTGAGATTTACTTTATGTCTAATATATAAATATCAACTAATTAAGTGGTAATACGACTTAATGGGGGCGGGGGAGAAAACATGGAACTTCGTCAACTTAGATATTTTATGATTGTTGCAGAAGAGTTACATTTTGGTCGTGCGGCAAAACGTTTACAAATGACACAACCACCTTTAAGTCAACAGATTTTACAACTCGAGGGTGAACTTGGAGTAAAGTTGTTTGAGAGATCAAAAAGAAATGTAGCGTTGACAAATGCTGGGGTGACTTTTTTAGAAGAAGTGCGCCAAATTCTGCGTAAATTAGAGGAGGCTAAATCTTTAGCCCAAAGGGTGCAAAGTGGCACAGCAGGACAATTGGTGCTGGGGTTTGTTGGTTCAGCAACGTTTAGTATTCTTCCTGTCGTAGTTCGTGGCTTTCAACAGCAGTTTCCAGACGTTGACATAATTCTTCAAGAAATGCCTACGCCAACACAAATTGACGCATTGCATAATAAAGAAATAGATATTGGCTTTGTGAGGCCACCTATTTTTGATCCGCTTTTATCACTTAAGTCCGTTTTTCAAGAATCATGCATCGCTGTCGTACCGAATTCACATCCATTTTCGGAACGAACTTCTATTTCAATAGAGGAACTTAGAAATGAACAATTTATATTGGTTGAGAGGGAAATTTGGCCAAATTGGTACGATGACATCATCTTAAAATGTCACAATGCTGGTTTTTGCCCCAACATACGTCAAGGTGTCAAAGAAATACAGACAGTGATAGGATTAGTTGCCTCTGGACTAGGAATTAGTATCGTACCTAAATCGACATCTGACTTTCATAAACGTGATGTATCCTACATCAACATAGAAAAAGAAGCTCCAAGAGTTGAGATAAGTCTAGCGTGGAGAGCGGATGATCATTCCACTTTGGTTAATCATTTCATCACTACTGCCACACAACTTATCGAAAGCATGACATGTATAGATTAATAACTTCTTCACAATGACTACTGTTTAAGTGTATTTTATAGATAGTCAGAGAAAATACAACCGAAAAAATTTAACACAAGGACAATTTGCCATTATATGAAAAAATATGAGTAGATACTGGATAGATATATTAGCAATCGAAAAGGCTAATTTGAGTGTCTTAATCGAACTTTTTAAAGTATGACATTTTCCCTTTTAACATACTTACCGACAATTACTCTTGTGTTAGTCTACACTCAGTTGAAAATAGTTTGATTATCTACTGAGAAGTACTTGACTAACGAATTTGATAGATTTGATATTAGTAATGGAGCTATCTTAGTCAAGATAGCTTTTTATAATTTGCAGGAAGTAATCGTTCTATCTATACAAAAGTTAACAGAACAACATACTGTATTAAGTAAGGATGGTGAATGTTGAGTAGAATGATCACTTTTACCATCATCAAAACCCCATTGCTTATACAGCTGATAAAGGACGTTGATTTGGTTTTATTAAACTCAATACGGTTCAATAACCAATGACAACTATCGAAACCATCATTATATACACATCATGTCATCTTTGATAGGGAAGTCATACTTGCATTTGCTAATGGATAAGTACGAGCGATTAATATCTATGATACTGATTTTTGAACCGTACAAAGGATCTGAATCCTATATTTAAGGACTTAGATGTAGGAGACTGGTATGCGAGCTGGTGTATCACATACAAAGAAGTTAGTTACGTTAGGCGCTGAAAAGGTCGTATGAAAATTGCTCAACATTTGTACAAGTCTTTACGAATTTACGTTGGATAGAGCCGATCCCGCTCATGTTTATTAGTAAAGCTTCACTTGTCATTAAAGAAAACAACGTAGATGATATACAAACGAGGGCTTTTTAATATGCCCTGAAGGGGTGTGAAGAAAATGACAATTGAATTAGGGGTATTAATCTCTGTATTAGGATTGATTATTGCATATCAAGGATACCTGTTAAACAAGAAAAAGCATCTGTTAAATCTCCAGAAGGAAGAGAAAGATGATGTCAAAGCTGATGCCGAAATACGAGCTCAATTGAGGTATATAAGCAAAGGGGTAGATGATATCCGTATTGACTTAAGAGCAAATGAACGGCAAATGATTGCCTTGGGGGAACGTATTACTCGAGTAGAAGAGAGTTCAAAACAAGCACATAAACGGCTAGATAATTTAGAAAAGGATAGTTTAAAGAATAAATAATTCTCATTATTTTGCTGTTATTAATATAAGTACAGTCAGTAAAGGAGACAGCCCCCTCTAAAGAGAAATAAAAACGGTATCTTTCGAACCAAAGATGAGCATGTTTATCCTATTCATGCTCATCACATTCTTCACAATCTTCAGTTTTCATAATTTCCTCAAAATTGATGTATCCAGGTTTTTTCACCAAAAAAGTTTCTAACAGAAATACATCAAATTACCCAATAAATCATTGGAATAATATGGTTATAATGAACCTAGTTTCATATATTTCCAAAATATACAAATAGGGAGATTGGAGTTACGTCTAAGAATTTAGCGGTATTGGTTTTAAGTATTGTAATAACGGTAGCTGGAGTAATTTCTAGACTTATGTATCTTAATTACATATATGGTTTTAGATTAAAAAATGAATAAGAAGGGAACATCAGTATGAAGACGCCAAATTGGAAGTGGGTATTTATTTCATCAGGCTTAGCAGGAATCATCGCGGCTTTAATAGCTTATTTTGTGGAGCATGGTGTACCAAGAGCTATATTAGTAGCATTGACTACTTTCTTTATCGCTCAGATTTACCATAGAATAACTGATAATCAAAATAAAAAAAATAGTGATTTGTAATGTTACTTGAGGTAAAAAGCTAAAGGGGAACAATTATCCATTTGACTTTTGTATTAAATTGTACATATTCATGCATGCAATAGAAAAAATAACGGCTAGCAATAGGAAATAGATTATTTCCTGTTTTTCATTTTATATTTATACTTTGGGTATATATAATAACATCAATTTTATTGTATATTCATTAGACATTTAAAGTTTTGTTAGACAATACACATTCATTAATGCTGTTACTTTTTATTTTTTTGAAGGATTTTGTTTATTCATATAGAAGTATGTTTAAAGGTTTATTATATTAAGGTATCTAGTACACGAAGGAATGGTGTGATCATATTTCCCCATTAGGGTTTAAAGTTGTTCACCTTAAGTAATATTGTGTCTAGTAAACAAAGGAGTTACAAGATGAAAGAGGTAGCAAGTAGAAATGGTAGTGTAGAGAAGGCCCTTTCGGTGCTCGAATGCTTTGATTTAAGAAATCCCTCCCTTACATTGGATGAACTTTCTGAGAAAACAACATTTTCTAAACCCACTGTCTTCCGGATAATTTCTTCCCTTGAGAAGTTTGGGTATATTAAGCGCGTCAGTCAAGATGGTCAATTAAGATTTCAGCTAGGCATGGCATTTTTAGAAAAAAGCCAAATTGTTTACAGTCATTTTGATATTAGAGAACTTGCAAAACAAGAAATGTTGTTACTACGTAATGAAAGTGGATTATCAGTTCAATTGGCTATTCGTGATGGGAATGAAGCCGTTTATATTGAACAGTTTGAATCTTTAACTACTTTTCGAGTATTTCCACAGGTAGGAAGGCGTGTTCCTTTATACGCAGGAGCCTGTCCGCGGACACTTTTAGCTTTTATACCTGAGGAGGAGCAAAAAGCTATTCTAGATAGTTATACGTACACATCTTTTACACCAAATACAAAAATCGATTCCTGCATGATTTCCACTGAATTAAAAAAAATAAAAGAATATGGGTATGCAATCAGTAAAGGAGAATTACATAAGGGAACAATTGCGATATCCGTTCCGATCTTCGATATAAATAAACGTGTGATTGCTGCATTAAGCGTAATTGGGGACGATAGAAAAGTTGATTCTCAAAAACAGCAATATTTGATCGCTAGTTTAAAAGAAAGCGCCAATAAAATACAAAAAAAATATTAAAGTCTAAAAACAGGGTCTTAATATGGGCCCTGTTTTCTTTAATACGTGCCACTTTTTAAGTGTTTTCTTTAATCAAAAAATTTTCAAAATTTGATGATTTTTGAAGAAAAATAGTATATAATAATCAAAAATCACAAAATGAAATTGATATTTCGAATAGTGAAATGGAGGGAGAAATATGAATCTACAAACATCTACAAACCATCCTGCTATAGGAAGTGGTAAACTGAGTCGAGGATTAGGTTTTGTTGATTTATGGAGTGTCGGCGTAGGTGCATTAATAGGTGGGGGTATTTTCACGGTAATTGGGCCTGCGGTTGCACAGGCAGGACCTGCATTATTTATTGCGTTTTTAATTGCGGGGATTATTGCAATTCTTTCTAGTATGAGTTATGCAGAGTTAGCTTCGAACTGGCCGTATGAAGGAGCTTCATATGCCTATTCAAAATTTGCGTTTTCACCAATACATAAGGATTTAGGCCGTTTGATGGCATTGTGGTGTTCAGGTCTATATTTTCTATCATTTGCTTTTGCTGCTGGGGCTGTAAATCTTGGCTTTGCTGGATACTTCAATTTTATTTTTCCATCATTGTCTCCAACAATTGTTGCGCCCGTTGTTTCAATAGCAATTACTGCATTACTTTTAATCGGTATTAAAACTACAGGTAAAATAAATACCATTTTTTCAATCATCCAGGTAATAGCATTATTCGCAATTGCAATTATTACTATTTTTCAAAATCCTGTTGGGCCATTTTTACATAATGACTTTATGCCGAATGGATGGACAGGAGTATTTGCTGCGACTGCACTAATTGCTTTTGGACAAATGCAAGTAGAAGCAGTATTAACACTTGGAGAAGAGGCGAAAAATCCACGTCGCAATCTCCCACTAGCGCAAATTTCATCACTTGTAACAGTTGTTGTCTTATATTGCTTAACTGGATTTGGCGTTGTTTCAGCAGCAACCCCAAGTGACCTTGCAGCTTCGACTGCACCTTTGTCATTAGCAATTGAAACCGTTCTTCCTGGAGTAGGTGCTGTGTTAATTGCGATTGCTGCATTGACAGCAACTGGCACTTCAACAGTTGGTTGTTTATTAGGTTCATCTAGAATGTTATTTGCTGCCGCTAGAGAAAATGCTGTTCCGGCATTTTTAGCGAAAGTGAGCCCGAAGACACATGTTCCTGTTACAGCCACTTTATTTACAGGTATTATTGCATTGGGGACTACTCTTATGAGTACGATGGGATATGGTAAAGCTATTTCAATTGCGGTGGGAGCTGCAGTATTTGCAAACTGGCTTATGATGGCACTTATGAACATTGCATTAATTGTAGTACGTGTAAAACAACCACATTTGCGACCCGTTTTCCGATTTCCAGTAAATATAAAAAACATTCCCATATTGGCAATCGTTGCTGCAATCGGATCTTTTTGGATTCTAACTTATATTGAGACACTTCCACTATTAATCGGGATTAGTTGGCTCGTCCTGATTACTGCTTTTTATTATCTATATTCTAAAAGTAGGTGGGAATACCTTGATGAAAAAGATATGGAGACTATCACAAAAGAATAAGGGAGATGAGTTCATTGAAAAGTGTATGGCTACAAGAAAATAAATGGGAAGATGTTGAGCGGTATTTACAAACGAAAAAAACAATTATTGTACCTGTAGGAAGTGTAGAACAACATGCGAAACATTTACCACTAGGGACAGATTCTTTTGTTGCACTTCGGGTTGCGGAAGAGGTTGCAGAAATAACCAATACCCTAGTGGCTCCTCCAAATTGGGTCGGTTGGGCACCACATCATATGGCTTTTCCAGGAACAATTACATTGCGCCCAGAAACCTTAACGAATTTGGTATATGATATTTGTAAGAGCTTAATCTATCATGGATTTGAAAAAATTATCGTTTTAAATGGTCATCGTGAGGCTAATCTGCCTCCATTAAAAATAGCTCTTACAAAACTACGCAATGAAACTGGAGCATTTCTAGGAATAGCCGATCCTTTTTATATTGCTGATCAGATTGCGAGAGAAATCAAAGTTTCAGAACCCGGCGGCGTAGGACATGCTGCTGAGATGGAAACCTCACACATGTATTATCTATATCCAGAACTCTGCGACCCTTCAAAAGCAGTCAAAAATGTACACAATAAGCACCCATTTTTACAACATGACCCTTTTGTTGAAGGAGATAAAGTTTTCGTTCCTAGTGATGTAGGTGTGTATCGTGAAGGTGCAATTAATGTTGGAGTTGTTGGTGACCCCACTGTTTCAACAAAGGAAAACGGAGAGATCTATCACAATGCTCTCGTTAAAAATATGATAGAACTTATTAGATATTGTGATGAAGAAGTTACCGTAACAGTAAGGAAGAGAGAAATTCCTCTTTAGACATTCATTCTGAAATAACAAATAATCCTTTGCTGTAACCTTTAATCTTATTATTTCAAATACTTAAGTAGATAGGAAAATGCAGAGATTCTCTGCGTTTTTCTATTTTTAAATGAATTTTTTCAACCTACAGACGTTTTAATAAGTGGTTAACCAGATACTGGTGAATACAAAAAGGCTGTTAGAATAGAAATTTCCCTTGTAAGTGTTTCATCGTCCGAAAATATATAAATAGAGATTATTCATCATTTTATAAACTTGCCAACAGAATTAATTGTTATTACAAACGGTAATAACGGTAATACTCTAATTTTAAAATAGGTGAATTCATTATGAATACGAACAAGTTTAAATACTATGTAAATTTGTTAGGTTAATCATTTCTTTTTGCCATAACATATCTTCAGATCGTTGCTAGTATTACAAACCAAAATAACCACTGTAGGTGCAGCTTATTTTACATTCAGTTGGGTAATTACGCTATCCTATAATGATGTTTGCTGGGAATACATCAGTAGATGGATGGGGAAGTAGTCTATGAATACAATAGAATCTAATTCAAATAAATTGACATAACAGAGGATAGTTGAATTTGTAAAGCGTTCACGAGCTCGAATTATGTCGAAATTGAAGCATTAAATATTATCTCTGGTCGAAATCGAAAGAGAAACTTTAGAATTGGTTGTTAAACCTTTGGTGTTTATAGTATTCATAATAAATTTCATTAATATAATGAAATTTGAAATAGGTGACCCAGAATGAACAAAGACGAGCATAAGTTTGAAAATTACTTGATGATCAAGAGTTAATAAAAAATACTGATTATACAAAAGAACAACTTAGATAAATTTACCGCATAGATTTCGAAAAAAAGATAATTCTCCTTACTAGATCCTAAATTAGAGCCTCAGCAACTTGATTACGTAACTGTACCCTGTATATTTACCTGGCCGTTCTGTTCCAAAGATGAGGCTCTCGAAAGGGTGTAGGTTCCTTAGTTAGTATATTCCAGGAACTAAGAGCAACCATTATTGTTCTAATGCAGTTCGTTTCTAGTTTACATAATATCTATTCTAGGAACTTGGTTTGAATCAGTAAAATAACGATAAACCATGTTATAATGAACATAAATATTCATTTCTTAAGCATTCGTACATAACTTGCAGTATACAACTTATCTGGGAGTTGATTTTAAATGCCTTATGAAAGCAAAATTAGACAACATAATCCTGATCGTGTTACGAAACATACAACGATTAGCCATGCTTTACTTGAACAAATCAAAGAAATTGCAAATCGTAATCAGGTTCCCGTTAATCAATTATTAACTGAGGCTATTGATTACGTATTAGAATGCTATAAAAATCCTAAAGATTTTAAACCTCCGGTTAAACCTGTTGATCGAATTAAAATGGGCACAACATTTAGTAACAAGCAATATGAGTTACTTAAAGATCGGGCTCGCAGGCTTAATACTCATGCTAACACTTTAATTGAGATGGGAATGGAAATTGTTATAAAAAAACATCATCATTTATAACGCGATCCCTCCCTCAGTTCGTTAGTGTTTTTAGTTTACATAATATAATTATGATAAACTAACTCCTTTTTCTAACTTTGCTTCTCAATTCAATAATTCGCGAATAACCATAAATCTGCTTAACAACTCTTCCATCTCTTCATGACTAACCCTAACTGGTATTTGATCATTTAATGTTATAACATGCTCTTGTGCTCCGCTTTCTATTTCTTTCATTAAATAGTCGCAAATCGTTTCTAGCCTCTCCTTGCTAATTACTGACTGGGTATTCATATGCTTAAATTGTGTTAACACAAATGCATCGTCTTCAATTTCACCTACGATTAGTTGATTTTCTACCATTTATACCACTCCTCACTTACCATTAAGTTGCTCCTCCTCTCCCTTTTTTATGACAATGAACATATTAAGAATTGAAACTTTCCTTCTTTTCTAGTATGTTTTGTATTATCTGATATTGAAAGGATCGAGAATTCTATGACCAAAAAACTCTATTATGAAAACGCATATTTAAAAAATTGGACAACCACTGTTACAAACGTGATACATAAAGATGATTACTGTCTTATTACACTAGCGGAAACCGCATTTTATCCTGAAGGCGGTGGACAACCATCTGATTCAGGGCTAATAGATAATATTCAAGTTTTAGATGTTTATCAACATGACGGTGAAGTATATCATAAACTCCCCCATCCCCCAGCTAATCAAGCTGTACAATGTCAAATTGATTGGGAGTTAAGATATGACCATATGCAACAGCATACTGGCCAGCACTTATTATCGGCGATTTGTATTGAAGAATACGATGCCCATACATCAAGCTTTCATTTAGGAAAAGATACGGTTTCAATTGACTTAAGTGTTCCTACATTAAATGATGATCAACTTCTGCACATTGAAAATCAAGTGAATAAAGCGATCATTGAAAACCGCGAAATCAAAACATATTTTGTTTCTAAAAAACAAGCTGAAACCCTTCCCCTTCGAAAAATGCCCGATGTGGAAGGTGATGATATGCGTATAGTGGAAATAGATGGCATTGATACATCAGCATGCGCAGGAACACATGTATCGCGAACTGGTGAATTAGGACTAATGAAACTGTTAAAAACAGAGAAAAGCAAAGGCAATACGCGTGTATACTTTATTTTTGGTGGCCGTGCTTTGAAAGATTATCAAGCAACACATTCAGTTTTAATAACTTTAGCAAACCAACATAGCACAAACCGTGAAGGTCTCGCCGAAAAAATTTCGAAATTAGAAACTGAAAACAAACAGTATCAGAGAGAAATTGAGGAGTTAAATGGAAAAATAAATCAGTTTCTAGCTCAGGAATTAGTCGAATCTTCTAATAGAAAATTGATTGTTAGCTCCTTCGAGGATAAATCATTGAAAGATCTTCAAGGCATTGCGAAAGAAATAAATGAAATATCAAATCGATGTGTCATTTTTACAACGTCGCTTGAAAATAAATTGCTACTTTCACATAATGGCTCTATCCCCCTTCAATGTGGTCAATTATTCAAGCAAGAATTGAAAAATTTCAATGGTAAAGGTGGCGGCAATAATACCACTGCTCAAGCCGCATTCAATAACCGAAATGACATGGAAGCATTTAAAGACTACTTAGAAACAAAGATAAATGAAACATTATAAGAAAAAAGCTACCCGATGAGGTAGCTTTTTTCTTATAATTTATTAGAATTTAAGCCTAGGTTAATAACCCCCGCTTTTGTTAATGAATCGTATAGGATTACGAGTAACGGTCCAAGGAGTAAACCAACAATACCAATGATTTTAAATCCTAAATACATACTGATAAGTGCTGCCAAGGCACTGATACCAAAGTTCGATGAATACACTTTTGGCTCAATGATTTTTCGTATTACTGTAATCAGTACAAAAAGAATGATTAATCCTATCCCTAGCTTTGTATTCCCGTTTATTAAAACAAAGACTGCCCAAGGTACAATAAATGACCCTGTACCTAAAATGGGTAGTAAATCAACAAGAACGATGAGCAAAGATATGATAAAAAGATAGTTTACACCTAGTACCCAAAGGCCAATGTACGTAATGATAAAAGTTACCCCACTTAGGATAATTTGAGCCTTAATAAAGCCAACAAATATTTTTTTCAATTGGGTTGTGACAATTTTTATCTTCTCGATAGAGCTATCCTGCAACATTGCCTTGAATTTATTTTTGATCCCAGGAAAATCGTTCATAAAAAGAAAGGCTGCTACTAAATAAACAATCAGTTCTAATAATAACTCTGGAAGACTGGATACGAAACTAAAAGTACCCTCTGTAATATTTCTTGCGGCAACAATCAATAAATCCTGGAACGAATACAGGGTATTCATGATTGAATCCAAGACTTCCTTTGGTAAATCTTCAAAGTATGTCTCAAACTTTTGAAACGTTGCAATAATCTGGTCAGTATCTATACTAGATATGTAAAACGGAATATTTTTCACGATGGTAATCAATTGATTGATTATGACATTGACTAACAAATATCCCAAAAATAAAACAAACACCATAAATATTACAAACGTAACAGTTACAGAATAGATTCGTTTAAATCGGTATTTTGTAATTAATAAATTGACAATTGGCTCTAATAAGAGCGCTGTAAGAAAGGCCAAAATCAATGAAATTGACATTGGTAATAAATACAATAAAACAATTACTGCTATGACAAGGAGAATATTTCTTTTTGTAAAATATTTTTTTATCATTTTCTAAATATTACCCACTCTCTACTAATCCGATATCCTTATAAGAATATTGTACAGGAAAATAGGTATTTTTAAAATATAAATATTTTTTCAAAATCGATACAGAAATGTTGACAATGTATCTTTTTCAACACAAAAACAGCTACCAAATGGTAGCTGTTTGTAAATCAAGAATTGGGTTCATTATTCGATTCTTCTCTCGTCTCTATCCACGTATCAATTACTTCTCCCGCTTCATCTGTATCTACTATAAACGAACCATTGCTATACCGATCATTTGGGCGTAAAGATTTAGTTTCAATCGATTCGATTTTACCGTTTTGTGTTTTTAGGAATAACTCATCTAATTCTGAAACTATATGTGCTCCTGCAATTCTATGTGGATGATTTTTTAGTTCACGAAGCATAACCAATCCTCGTTTTGCTCTTGTTGCTTTTTCAAATTCAGTGATTTTCATTTTCTTGACTGCACCACGTTGTGTAACAATACTAATATCAACTGGTGTTGATGGTGGCACGACATATCCAGCAACGACATAATCTCCGTCCTTAAGATTTATACCTTTAACCCCTGCAGCTCTTGCTCCGACTACGTTAACCTCTTCTTCTCCAAACCACAGGCCATACCCTAGATGAGTAACTAAGAAGACATCCATATTGCCATTTGTAATATGAACATTTACAACTTCATCATCACCTTTTAAATTCATCGCTACAAGTGGTTTTGAATAGCGTTGTGCTTTATATAGAGATAACTCGGATTTTTTCACCATTCCATTCTTCGTAGTGAATAGAAGGTATTCAGGTAGCTCGAAGTTCGTAACTGGGAATGCCTCAATGATGTATTCATCACGATCAATGGCGATTATATTGGCAACATGTTGGCCAAGGTCCTTCCATCGAATATCAGGCAGTTCATGTACAGGAAGATATAAATAGTTCCCTTTGTTCGTAAAGAGTAACAATGTATCTGTCGTATTAATTTCAAATTTCCGTAATAGTCGATCTGTATCTTTCATACCGAAGTCAAGCCCATTTGAAGCAGCATAAGAGCGTGGACTTGTTCGTTTTACATACCCATCTTGCGTTACAGTGACGATAACATCCTCAGATGGAATGATCACCTCAAGATTGATCTTTATTTCTTCAATCTCTTCTTCTATTTTTGAACGGCGATTATCTGCATATGTCTTTTTCACACGCTTTAAGTCTGTCTTAATTACTTGGAGGAGCTTGCGTTCATTTTGTAGTATTTCAACTAATTCATTAATTTTTTGATTTAACTCATCAAATTCCTGCTGAAGTGCTGTTATGTCTGTATTGGTTAAGCGATATAATTGCAAGGATACAATAGCTTCCGCCTGTGCCTCTGTAAAATCAAATTTTTTGATTAAATTGTTCTTAGCATCCCTCTTATCTTGCGATGCTCGAATTGTTGCAATTACCTCATCTAAGATTGATAACGCCTTAATAAGTCCTTCAACTACATGCTGACGTTCTTGAGCTTTTTCTAATTCAAATTGAGAGCGATTCGTGATAACCTCTTTTTGATGGTTAATATAAGCATCTAAAATTTTCGGTAAGCTCATTAATACGGGTCTTCTATCTAAAATAGCAACCATATTAAAGTTATAAGTTATTTGAAGATCAGTATTTTTATAGAGGAAATTTAGTACCCCACGAGCGTCCGCATCTTTTTTCAGTTCAATGACGATTCTCAAACCTGTCCTGTCTGTTTCATCACGAACTTCACTTATCCCTTCCACTTTTCGGTCCAAGCGGATCTCATCAATCTTTTTAACCATATTCGCCTTATTCACTTCATATGGAATTTCCGTTACTACAATCTGTTGCTTGCCACCGCGAAGGTCCTCAATTTCTGCTTTCCCTCGTACAATAATTTTCCCTTTTCCTGTTTCATACGCTTTCTTAATTCCTTCAATTCCTTGAATGATACCGCCAGTTGGAAAATCAGGTCCTTTAATCACTTGCATCAGATCATCGACAGTAGAATTTGGTTTGTCGATTCGCATAATCACACCGTCAATGACCTCACCGAGATGATGAGGCGGAATATCTGTTGCATACCCCGCTGAAATACCAGTGGAACCATTTACGAGCAAATTCGGAAAACTTGCTGGTAAAACAACAGGTTCCTTACTTGTATCATCAAAGTTTGGGATGAATTCTACTGTATTCTTTTCAATATCACGTAAAAGCTCAGAAGCAAGCTTTGAAAGACGTGCTTCCGTATATCGCATAGCTGCTGGCGGGTCTCCATCGTTACTACCGTTATTTCCATGCATTTCAATCAAGACATTACGAACCTTCCAGTCCTGACTTAAACGAACCATTGCATCGTATACCGATGTATCACCATGTGGATGGTAGTTACCAATTACGTTACCAACTGTTTTGGCCGATTTACGAAACCCCTTATCTGCCGTATTCCCCTCGACATGCATGGCATAAAGTATCCGCCTTTGAACAGGTTTTAAACCATCCCTTGCATCAGGTAGCGCCCGATCTTGAATGATATATTTACTATATCTACCAAACCGATCCCCGATTACCTCCTCAAGAGGCAAATCGCGGAATTTCTCTGTTAATACCATCTATTGTTACTCCCCTTCTACGACCGATAAGTTTTCATTATCCAGAATATTCGAATCATCATCAAGACCAAAGGCAACGTTTGATTCAATCCACTTCCTACGTGGTTCCACCTTGTCACCCATTAGAGTAGTAACTCTTCGTTCAGCTCTTGTTACATCATCGATACGAACTCGAATAAGGGTCCTCGTGTCAGGGTTCATCGTTGTATCCCAAAGCTGGTCGGCATTCATCTCTCCTAGACCTTTGTAACGTTGAATCATATACCCTTTTCCTACCTTACTGATTGCACTCTTTAATTCATTATCATCCCAGGCATACTCGATTACTTCTTTTCTTCCAGTTCCTTTACTTACTTTGTAAAGTGGTGGTAGAGCTATATACACTTTACCTGCTTCAATTAATGGCTTCATATAACGGTAAAAGAATGTTAATAGCAAGACCTGAATGTGTGCTCCATCCGTATCGGCATCTGTCATAATGACAATTTTGTCGTAATTAATATCTTCAATGTTAAAGTCAGCTCCAACACCGCCGCCAATTGTATGAATAATTGTATTGATTTCTTCATTTTTAAAAATATCAGCGAGCTTTGCTTTTTCCGTATTAATGACCTTACCTCGTAACGGAAGAACTGCTTGGAAACGACGATCTCGTCCTTGTTTGGCAGAACCACCTGCAGAATCCCCCTCTACTAAGTAGAGTTCATTTTTCTCTGGATTCCGAGATTGTGCGGGTGTTAACTTACCGCTTAATAACGCTTCAGATTTCTTGCGTTTTTTCCCGCTTCTCGCTTCTTCTCTCGCTTTCCTAGCGGCTTCACGTGCTTGTGCAGCTTTAACTGCTTTTTTTACAAGTAGTGTACTAACCTCTGGGTTTTCTTCGAGAAAATAAGCAAGATTTTCAGATACAACTGAATCAACAGCCGAACGTGCTTCACTTGTACCAAGTTTTCCTTTTGTTTGCCCCTCGAATTGCAATAACTCTTCAGGAATACGGACAGATACAATAGCTGTTAATCCTTCACGTATGTCAGAACCATCGAGGTTTTTATCTTTTTCTTTTAGTTGGCCTGTTTTTCGTGCATATTCATTAAATGCTCGAGTTAATGCCGTTTTTGATCCTACTTCATGGGTACCTCCATCTTTTGTTCTCACGTTGTTAACAAAGGATAGAATATTTTCTGAATACCCATCATTAAATTGAAATGCAAAATCGACTTCAATTCGGTTCTGTATCCCTTCAAAAGAGACAACAGGATGCAATACATCTTTCTCTTCATTCAAATATTCAACAAATGCTTCAATACCGTTTTCATAATGGTACACTTCATGAAGATCATTTCTCTCATCAAATATTTCAATTTTTAATCCTTTTAATAAGAAGGCGGATTCTCTTAAGCGTTCACTTAGAATTTCGTAATTAAATGAAGTGGTACTAAAAATAGTCGGATCTGGCTTAAAATGAATCGTCGTACCAGATTGATTGGTTTTACCGATTTTTTCAAGAGTGGTAACAGGAATCCCACCATTTTCAAAGCGTTGTTCATATATAAACCCATTGCGTTTA
This sequence comes from Bacillus nitroreducens, assembly GCF_964021195.1. Classification (NCBI taxonomy): domain Bacteria; kingdom Bacillati; phylum Bacillota; class Bacilli; order Caryophanales; family Bacillaceae; genus Bacillus; species Bacillus nitroreducens. The sequence continues at coordinate 3,465,950 of NZ_CAXHYI020000003.1, forward strand.
ATCGTAACGGTAAGCCATTCTGATAGAGCATTTACAACAGAAGCTCCTACACCATGAAGGCCTCCACTAGCTTTATACCCGCCTTGTCCAAATTTTCCGCCTGCGTGCAGCACGGTGAAAATAACTTCTGGCGTAGGCTTACCCATCTTATGCATTCCTGTTGGCATGCCGCGACCCTTATCCTGGACACTTAGACTATTATCTTTATGAATTTTCACAATGATATGATTACCATAACCAGATAAAGCTTCATCCACTGAATTATCTACAATTTCATAAACAAGGTGGTGAAGACCTTTGCTATCTGTACTCCCAATATACATACCAGGTCTTTTTCTAACTGCTTCAAGGCCTTCTAGAACCTGTATTGCATCATCATTGTAGTCAAATTGCTGCTTTGCCAAAAAACATACCCCTTTCATATACAAAACACCTGAGTCTTGCTCAAGTACATAGCTAACAATTAGCCTCTCTCTATATAAGCATTCACACTTAACAGAACAAATGTTTTATCTTTTAATAACCTACCTTTTATTTTATAACTTTATTAGGATTTCGCAAACCGTTTCTCGCATAAAGGCGAAAATCCTTGTGTAAAACAAGGATTTTTTGTCGCGTCAATGTTATCTTGTCAAAGCATGTTCTACCTTAATACAGCGGTCCATTACAACTGTATGTCCGCGATCCTTTAAAAAGTGATAGGCTTCTTCACTTACACATCCAAGCTGTGACCAAAATACATCTGAATCAACTTCAATAAAATCTTTCGCAACATCCATTAAATATTCAGAACGGCGAAATACATTCACGATATCAATATGTCCTTCTATTTCTTTAAGTGATTTAACGGCTTTCACACCTAAAGTCTCCTCAATATTTGGATTTACGGGAATGATTTCATACCCAGCATCCTGCATCGCTTTACTTACCATATTGGAGGTTCTTTCAGGATTATCAGATAAACCTACAACAGCAATCCGTTTACTTTTCTTTAAAATTTCACCAAGTTCAGCACGTGTTGGTATTTCCAAAGACATTTTGACGAGCCCCCTATATATATATATAACATAGTATTTCGGTCAAATGCTGAGATATTCCTGCATTTTTTTTGATTTTCAATAAGTCTGAATCGTTAAACACCCTTTTTTAAATATTTTGCATACATGTATGGAAAAATATTTTCAAGAAAAATGCTTAGGATAATGAGAATACATGTACAAGCATGGTATAATCACAAAAGAATGCTAAAATATTGCATAAAGCACTTATCTATTTTATTAAAGGGGTTATGTATATGTTACTAAATATAGTTATTATACTCCTAGCTTATCTCTTAGGTTCCATACCTTCTGGTTTAATCGTTGGGAAGGTTGGGTATGGAATTGATATTCGGGAGCATGGCAGCGGAAATTTAGGTGGAACCAATACTTTCCGTACGCTAGGGAAAAAAGCGGGATTAATCGTAACGATCGCAGATATCTTAAAAGGAACATTAGCGACGCTACTACCACTTATCATCTTAGGTGACTCTGGCGGATTACATCCACTATTAGTCGGCATGGTTTCAGTTGTCGGGCATATGTATCCAATTTTTGCTGGATTCAAAGGCGGTAAAGCTGTTGCAACGTCTGGTGGAGTACTATTAGGTTATAATCCACTCCTGTTTATTACAACTTTATTATGTTTCTTTATTTTCTTGAAGTTGACGAAGATGGTTTCACTTTCCTCTATGTTAGTGGCCATTTACTGCATCACTTATAGTATTGTATATAGTATTTTTATTAAAACAGATTATCCGCTAATCATTGTTGTCTCTTTACTCGCGGCGTTCGTATTCTATCGCCATCGAGCAAATATATCAAGGATTAGAAACAAAACAGAACCAAAAATTAAATGGCTATAGGAAGCCCAGTGCGCAGAATATCGGCATCAAAGACACAAGACGAGCATCCACTGAAGGCTCTATTTGTCTTCTTAAGTAATTGGCTTTTGACCCGAGACTTTTGCCTTGAAGCTGTCGCCAAAAAGTAAGACGTGTGAATAACCAATCACACGTCTTTTTTCATCAATATTCGATAAATTCCTACCTTTTTTTCATAGTTTTGTATTATAGTAGAAATAGATTGAACTATTAATTAGGGAGAATAGTCTATGAGAAAAAGCAGAAGGAGAAAAAAGTCAGGAATTAGCATTAAATATTTGATTAGTTTTATGATTTTATTACTGGTTTCAGTAGGTGCCTACTTCACATTTAATAATGTTAAAGCAAACACATCAACGGAAGCCTACATTGCTCAAAATCATGAATTTAAACAGACTGAACAAAGCTTCAAGCCATATACTACCTCAATGACTTTGGCAGCAATCGGCGATATTTTAATACATGGCACAGTTTATAATGACGCTAATACTGGAGCCGGCTATGATTTTAAACCGATGATTGCAAATGTGAAAGATTTACTTGAAAGTCCAGACCTTACGATCGCAAATCAAGAAACGATTGTGGGGGGAACTGAAATCGGATTATCCACTTATCCTTCCTTTAATAGTCCTTTTGAGGTAGCTGATGCATTTAAGGATGCAGGTGTAGACATTGTTTCGATTGCCAACAACCATACACTTGACCGCGGGGAAAAGGCAATCATTCGTGCTACCGATTATCTGAATAAAATTGGAATGGAATACACAGGTGGCTACCAAAGCTTTGAAGATAAAAGTAAAATTCGAGTATTAAATCGGAATGGAATCAGTATTGCTTTCCTCTCCTACACGTATGGAACCAATGGTATTCCTGTACCAAAAGGTAAAGAGTACCTTGTCAATTTAATTGAAATGGATGCAATTAAAGAGGACATTACGGCAGCGAAGCAAGTAGCGGATGTGATTACAGTAAGCATGCATTGGGGGAATGAGTATCAATTATACCCAAATGATTATCAAAAAGAACTTGCTCAACAGCTAGCGGATGAGGGAGTCGATCTCATCATAGGTCACCACCCTCACGTCTTACAACCGATGGATTGGTTAACAGGTAAAGAAGGTAACCGAACATTCGTTGTCTACTCTTTAGGGAATTTCTTATCTGGACAGATGAAAGATTATAAAGATATTGGTGGGGTTTTGAACGTAGAAATTGTGAAAGAAGTTAAGTCAAAAGATGAAACAATCATTCGAATCGAAAACCCACAATTTACACCAACATACGTTACAAATAACAACTACAAAAACTTTAAAGTCGTACCACTTCAAAATGCAAAGTCATTCGGATTAAGTAATGCACCAAGTAAATATGAAGAAATGACTCACCATATGAATCAGTGGATCAATAAAGAGCAATAAAAAAACAAGGCATGCCTTGTTTTTTTATTTCCCTTGCTTTTTCGCTTTTTCATATGCATCATGCCAATTGGGATAATGCTTACGTATCGAAATTGGACGAAAAGTTTCTTTTTTCACGCAAACATGTGACGAAGTTCCAGTGATGGATACTTCTCCATCTGGTGTTTCGATTTCATATCCATAAACCACACGTAGCCCATCATAATGTTCAATCCATGTTTTAACTAATGCAGTTTCACCGTATCTTAATGGTTTTTTATAGGAAACCTGTAGATCAATAACTGGTGAAAGTATTCCGTCATTTTCCATTTGCGCATAACTAAAGCCTAAATCCTTAATAAGCTGAGTTCTACCAAGTTCCATCCAAACTAAATAATTTGCATGGTAGACGACACCCATTTGGTCAGTTTCTGCATATCTTACTTCGACTTCTTTTTTTGATATAAGCAATTGGACCTCTCCCTACATATAAATGAAATATCCCATATTCATATAGTATCACATATCCAAAAATCCTTAATAATGAAATGTCATCAAAAAAGTATGCCAATCATGGCATACTTCTTACCTTACTTATATCCATTTTCCCTTGCAGCAGCTTCGTCTTTAATCTCTTCTCGCATTGCTGCAATTGATTCTTCTCGACGTTGGTTCTTTGCCTCGATATTTCGGCGTTCTTGTTCGTTTGAGAACTGCATAGCTTCATGGGACTCTTCAATGTTTTCGATCGTATTTTGAACCATGTCCTGCAGTCTTTCTACATTATTACTACGATCGTCTGGTTTTGGTTTGTTGTGAGTCATCACATTACCTCCTATGTAATAGTATTACATCTCTATTTTGCATCACATCTAGAAATTTTATTTCTAAAAATAAGAGAATCCTTATGAAAAAAAAGGATAGTCAAACCAAATAATGAAAAAAGGACGTTATCAAAGACGTCCTTTCGTACTAACTTATTCACCTTTCGTTTGCATAACCTGAGCATGTTGACCTGATTTATCTTGCATTTTCTTACCTTTATTTCCACCAAAACCACGTGGTTGTGTTCCAATTTGATTATTTTTAAATTGGTTATGATTATTTTTCGGCATATTAATTCCCCCTCCTCTTTTACATTATCACCTATAATTGTGATTCTCATGTAAAAAAAGTAGTGGAGGATGTATCCATATGAAAGATTTGGTGGAAAATTTCACTCAGCTTTTTCTAATCTTTTCTGCTCTAATCTCGCCTCAATACGCTCCATTGCTTCTTGGTCTTTTAGTAGCTCTAGTTTGTTTTCTTTAACCAAATCTTCAAACGAAACCTTTCTAAGTTTTCTCAATTTTCTCACCTTCCTCTATATACCATTGTAATAGTAATCTTCTCCAAAAAACGAACAAATTATTACAAATTTTCGAAAATTTATTTTTAATAATTTTTCTTTACTATTTTGAAACTATAATAAAAAAAAGAACCAAATTAAATTGGTTCTTTCCGTTATTTTAATTTATTCACTTGGGTTTCAAGCATTTCTAGATCCATTTGTCCCTTAATATAATGATTAATCGTTCCATCTGAATTAATGAAGAAGGTTTCTGGTAATCCTAAAACCCTATAATCACTACTGGCTTGGTTTTTTGGGTCTACTAATAGTGGAAATGTATAGCCTTTCCCTTCAACAAATTCATGTGCATTTTCAGCCTTCACTTCTGACGCCGTCATATTCACTGCTAATACTTCCACATCATCACTTTTTGTCTCATAAAATGTCTGGATATCAGGCATTTCTTCACGACATGGTTTGCACCAAGAAGCCCAGAAGTTCACAACTACCTTGTTTCCTCTTAGATCTGATAAACGAATCGTTTCGTTTTGATCATTTAATAATGGTAATTCAAAGTCAGGAGCAGTGTTTCCAATTTCAATACCTGTTACTCCCCTTTTTTTATCTTCTACAAATTCAAATATAGCATATCCAACCAAACCAAACAGAATAAGTGCTATGACAATTTTTTTAACCATTCGAATCCTCCGTAAAAAAATACTTCAAAGGTCTTCTCTAGTATCATTATACCTACAAAATTGTATAAGAGAGAAAAATTAAAAGGCAGTTTTGTGAACATCACAAAACTGCCTAAGAGTGTAAAGGTTTGTCTAGCTTCAGCAATCGTTGAACAGTTGCATCTGCCTTTCAATTTAGCCTTTCATTTTTTCACGAAGTACCATTTGAAGGATACCACCGTGACGGTAGTAATCAATTTCTACTTCACTATCGAAACGAACAAGTACTTCAAATTCTTTCTTGTTTCCTTCTTCGTCAGTAGCAGTTACTTTTACATAGTCACGTGGTTTTACATTTTCGTCAATCTTAACTTCGATTTCTTCTTTACCAGTCAAGCCAAGAGTTTCAGCATTTTCACCTTGTTTGAATTGAAGTGGTAATACACCCATCAATACAAGGTTACTACGGTGGATACGCTCAAAGCTTTCAGCAATAACTGTCTTAATGCCAAGTAAATTTGTACCTTTCGCAGCCCAGTCACGAGAAGAACCCATGCCATAGTCATTACCAGCAATAACAGCTAAGCCAGTTCCATCTTGCTTGTATTTCATACAAGCATCATAGATAGACATAACTTCTCCTGTTGGCCAGTAAGTTGTCCAGCCGCCTTCTGTACCAGGAGCGATTTGGTTGCGAATACGGATATTCGCGAATGTTCCTCTTGTCATCACACGGTCGTTACCACGACGTGAACCGTAAGAGTTAAAGTCACGAGGAGAAACACCTTTTTCTTGTAGGTATTTTCCAGCTGGTGTGTCTTTACCAATTGAACCTGCTGGTGAAATGTGGTCAGTTGTTACGGAATCACCAAATTTACCAACTACACGTAGTCCACTTAATGGTTTAACCTCACCAGGATCTTTAGACAGACCTTCAAAGAATGGTGGGTTTTGAATGTATGTTGAATCTTCATCCCACACATATAGTGCTTCGTCAGTACTTTCAATTGCGTTCCAACGCTCATTATCATCAAACACACGTTCGTATTCTTTTCTGAATAGTTCAGGTGTCACTGTTTTCTTAACTTCTGCTTTCACTTCTTCTGCAGAAGGCCAGATATCCTTGAAGAATACATCGTTACCGTCTTTATCTTTACCGATTGGTTCTTTTTCAAGATCAATATCGACAGTTCCAGCTAGTGCATATGCCACTACAAGTGGTGGTGATGCAAGGTAGTTACCTTTCACTAGTGGGTGAATACGTCCTTCGAAGTTACGGTTCCCAGAAAGAACAGATGTAATCATTAGGTCGTTTTCTGCAACTGCTTTTTCAATCTCAGGTGCTAAAGGACCTGAGTTACCGATACAGGTAGTACATCCATAACCAACAGTGCTAAATCCTAGTTTTTCTAGATAAGAAAGTAATCCTGAATCTTCTAAATAACCAGTAACAACCTTAGAACCAGGTGCTAATGAAGTTTTTACAAATTTAGGAACTTCTAGACCTTTTTCAACTGCTTTTTTCGCAACAAGTCCAGCACCTAACATAACATATGGGTTAGAAGTATTTGTACAACTTGTGATCGCAGCAATTGCAATATCACCAGTCTTCATTTGTACTTCTTCACCATCATTAAATTTCACAGTAATTTCTTTGTTAATTTCTTCAGGAGTTAGGCCATATCCTTGGTTACCAGTTGCTTTTAAAGCGGTTTGGTAAGCTTCTTTCATTTTTGAAAGTGGAATTAAATCTTGTGGACGTTTAGGACCAGAAAGATTTGCTTCAATTTCAGAAAGATCGATTTCAACAACATCAGTGAAAATTGGATCTTCAACATCTGCTGTATAGAATAAGCCGTTTGCTTTACAATACTCTTCTACAACTTTAATGTGTTCTTCATTACGGCCAGTTAGACGAAGATATTCTAAAGCTTCTTCATCTACTGGGAAGAATCCACATGTAGCACCATATTCTGGCGCCATATTAGAAATCGTTGCACGGTCAGCAAGTGGAAGTTGAGAAATTCCAGGACCAAAGAATTCAACAAATTTTCCAACAACGCCCTTTTGACGTAATACTTGCGTTACTTTAAGAGCTAAATCCGTAGCTGTTGTACCATTTGGTAATGTACCTACTAATTTAACACCAATAACTTCAGGTACTGGGAAGTAAGATGGTTGACCAAGCATACCTGCTTCAGCTTCAATACCTCCAACACCCCAACCAAGAACACCAATACCATTGATCATTGTAGTATGTGAGTCAGTACCTACTAGTGTATCTGGGAATGCTTCAAATTCACCGTTTTCACCTTCAACCGCATGAACAACATTTGCTAAGTACTCAAGGTTAACTTGGTGGACAATACCTGTTGCAGGCGGTACAGCACGATAGTTATCAAAAGCTTTTGTAGCCCAGCTTAAGAACTTATAACGCTCAGCGTTACGTTCGAATTCCAGCTCCATATTAAATTGTAGTGCATCAAGTGTACCTGCTCTATCAACTTGTACAGAGTGGTCAATTACTAAATCAACTGGGATTTCTGGATTGATTTTTTGTGGGTCTCCACCCATGTCAGCCATTGCTTTACGAAGTGAAGCTAAATCAACAACAGCAGGCACCCCTGTGAAGTCTTGAAGAATTACACGAGAAGGCTTGAATGGAACATCTACCTCTTGTAACTCGTCTGTTCCCCATTTTGCTAAGTTTTCAACATGTTCCTTTTTAATTACTCTTCCATCAACTTGACGTAGTACAGATTCTAATAGAACCTTAATGGAATATGGCAATTTTGAAACGTTACCAATTTTCGCATCTTCTAATGCTTGTAAGCTATAATAGTTATACTTTTTGCCGTTTGCTTCAAAAGAAGAACGTGCATTAAATACATCATGCTTTGCCATATGTATACCCCCTTCATTTAAATAATATCGCAATTTAATTAAATTGTCGAAATATAAGAGATTTCAAAACTCCCCAATACATATATTAATATAACTATAGACATAAGTAAATAACAAGAAAGTTATTATGCTCTATAAGTTTTACTTATAAAGCTTTAGGATAATTTGACGAAAATGGAAGAAAATAAAGTTGGAGGTGAAGAGAATGTCGAAACGCAAAGCAAATCATGTACGTCCAGGAATGAATGATGCAAGTGCACAAGGTGTTGGAGCTGGATACAATGAAGAGTTCGCAAATGAACCCTTAACAGCAGAACAACGACAAAACAATAAAAAAAGGAAGAAAAATCAGTAAGCCTACGATGCGAGAGCAACCCGCTCAGTGTAAATCGTTTGTGATAGCATCGGACTACGATACTGAAGACTTCAAAAGCAAAACCGTACTGATAAAATGAATGCCCGCATTATGCGGGCTTGTTTTTATTCATTCACTTCATTCATGATGGAATCTAAATCCTGTTGAAATTGCTGAAGTTGGGCTTTCTGATGCTCTGATGCCACTTCTAACGCATTTTCAATTTGTTGATAAGCTTCGTTTACCTCATTTTTCAATCGCTTTAAATGAGCTCCATAATCAGGATCATTTAAAACAATATTTTCATAAACGTCTCTTGCTTGCTCTGTTCCCTGCTGTGCAGCTTGGAATGCTTGCTGCTTATCCTTATGATATGGCATTTTTTCAACTCCCTTAAGGTGATTCGTGCAATTATAGCTTCCCTTTTTTCCAAAAAATCATTCAGTGCAAAATCGCATAAAAAAGTGGAAATACACTTATCCTAATAACACAAAGGGGGGAAAATTCATGGGAGAAAAAAACACGTTCAAGGATATTCGAGCAAATGGTGGACAAAGTACAGGTAGTCAACCTCAGCCAATGAGCGGTTCTAAAAAAGTAAAAAACCGAAATCACACAAGACAAAAGAATAATGCTGGCCACGATATGTAAAAATAAAGAGCCGCTTTTTTTAGCGGCTTCTTATTCAATGAGTGTAAACGCAAGTACTAATTCTTCGATTTCTTCGTTTTCTATGGTACGAAAATCAAGTATGACCTTATCGTTTTTAATTCGAGAAATGATCGGAATTGAGTGTTGACGAAGTAAAGTTGATATCTCCATTGTTGATTTTTTTATGTGCGATAAACGAACAACGTAAGTAGGTACTTCAACTCCAGGCATCGTACCCCCACCTATTGGTGAAACGTCCTCTATTATTTCTACATGATAAAGTTTCGTTTTTTCTTCTAATTTCTCTTTAAAAGATTGACAACGTCCCTTTATTTCCTCTTTTAGAGTTATGATATCCCGTATCGTTGGAATATTATTATATTTTCCTTTGAGATAATCTAATAACGTTGCTTCAAGTGCAGCATACGTCATTTTATCAACTCGCAATACACGAGCAAGTTGATGTTTTTTTAATTGGTCTACCAAGCGTTTTTTCCCAACAATAATTCCCGCTTGTGGACCACCAAGGAGTTTATCCCCACTAAATGAAACAAGGTCTACACCATGAGCCAAAATATCTTTTATTACTGGTTCATCACCGATCCCATGGTCTGTAAAATCATATAAAACTCCGCTTCCTAAATCTTCATAAATAACAAGATCGTCTTTCTTTTCCTTTAGACTAACGAGTTCTGGGATTTCAACGGTCTTAGTAAAACCGATTGTCTTAAAATTACTAGTATGAACTTTAAGGATCATCGATGTTTGATCGGTTAGAGCATTTTCATAATCGGTTAAGTGTGTTTTATTTGTTGTCCCTACCTCAACAAGTCTAGCACCACTTTCCTCCATAATAGCAGAGATTCGAAATGATCCCCCGATCTCTACTAATTGGCCCCGAGAAACAATCACCTCTTGGTTTTTAGCTAATGCACGTAAAATAAAGAAGACAGCTGCTGCATTATTATTAACCACCATCGCGCTTTCAGCACCTGTTAATTGTATTAATAAAGATTCTACAATGGAATGACGGGAACCTCGCGTACCTTCGAACACGTCATATTCTAAGTTTGAATACCCTTTCGCAATTTCTACAACATGGTGAATTGCTTCGTCACTTAGTCTAGCACGTCCTAAGTTCGTATGTAGAACGGTACCAGTTGCATTGATTGTTTTTGTTAAGTAATATTTCGTGTTTTTTATTAACTCTTTTTCTCCTCTTTGAAAAATTGACGCCATCATTTCTTCCTTCGATGAAATCCCTTCATTCCATTCCCCATAAACAATTTCATTTCGAACGCTAGATATAACTTGCCTTAATATATCTGTCAAATATTCTTTCTCCACTTGGTAACGTTTCGAAAGCTTTGCAAACATCGGGGTCGTTTGTAGGTCATGTATGGCTGGCAACAGTTGAAACAAATTTTTCATTTAAAATCCTCCACAAATGCACTATGTATCCTTATTTTTACATGATTGCATTACACTTTACAAACAGATTGTACAATTTTCGCTATTTTCAGTATCACAAAGAACCAACTTATTGAATATCCTGAATATAGAATTTCATGGAGGTCCAAATTATGAATAATTATGATAAATCCAACCCTCTTCGCTTGAATGGGTTGGAGGACTGGATGAGACAATTTCTAGAAGATCCCTATCTATTAGATGAATATCAGTTTCGAATTGATTTATTTGAAACACAAGATGAATATATTATTGAAGCTGAATTAACCGGATATCAACCTGAACAAATCCAGTTACATGTTTTGAACGACACATTTCATATCAAATTGACAGATTGCGAAACACCTCCAAATGACACAATATTAACTGAAAGAGTCGTCACCTTTCCTTTCGAATTAGAAAGAAAGAAAATTGAAGCACTTTTTCGAAATGAAATCCTCGAAATTTATATTAATAAAAATGGAAAACGCAAAAATAACAAAAATCATATAAAAATAAAAGTCCTGTAATTGTTACAGGACCTTTTTACTTTAGAATCTTTTCATAATTCGTTATCGTTGTTCCTGGAAAGTAAAAATGAATAATCTCATCGTATTTTTTCCCGTTATCCCCCATTATACTTGCTCCCCATTGACTCATCCCCACTCCATGCCCATACCCTCTCCCCTTCATTACGTATTCGGAGTCATTCGATTGGAGTGAGTCTATTAAATAACTCTTAAAGATATTACCGCCTATCATAGGACGTATTCGATTTAAATGAACATTCTCTAATGTTACATTCCCTAATAAAATGGTTCCATCTACTAGCCTTTGTAGGAATTCAACCTCAATTGTACCCGTCATGGAACGGTTTGATTCGAATCTGTTAGAGTTTACTTCGAATTTTGGAATCGAAAGGATTGCAATATCTCCTGGAAAACCTTGTCGGTTGAGCGATCTTTTTATGTTATTGGTTATTTCTTTATCTGTTTCTTGTAAGTTCTCCCATGCATCTGCTGATTCCCAATCAATTTCTTCAAGGTTTATTTGTGTTTTAGATAATCTAAATTCCCACGGGTGAATGGGATCAAAGGGATCTTCCTTAATTGGATAAAAAGTTCTGCTTTTTCCGCCCCAGACATTCTTATTATTTTCCGTCATTCCGCCATTACTTGCTGAATAAAAAGCATCAATTAGCCTGTCCTTATATGTAATAACTTGACCCTTTGTGACTTCAACGGCCTCAGTCGTTCTCACATTCCATACATAGCCCCCATATACCTGATAAAAGGTTGTATCATCCATATCTTCATTCAGATGTGAAACAGCATATGTCCTTGCAGCTAGTGCTTGTGCTTTCAGCGCCTCGATATTCCAAGAAGGAAACACTTCAAGCGGGACAACCCCTTTTAAATAATCTTCTAATGGTAGTTGATTGACAGGACGTACAAAATGGTTGTTTTCGACTTGAAATTCCATCGCACCTAAGTATGGTCGTTCATTAATATAGACGCGAGTGTTTTCATTATAGCTTTGAGGGATTAGTAAAAAGGTTTGTTCAACCTGCTGATTAACTTCTCCTCCTTTAATATGCATTTTTCCATTTTTAACATATAAGCTGTAGTTCACTCCTTCTTTTAATGATAGTGTCGGGTCTAAACTGAAATAATCACCTTGTATTTGTATCTGAATTTCATCAGTGTCACCGACAAAGTTTTTAAGTCGTACCCTTACCAATTCTTCAGCTTCTCCTTCGGAAAACCCACATACAAATAAAAAGAGACATAGTAAAAATAGAATTTTTTTCATATTCGTATAGTTCCCTAGTGGAAACAATAATATGATTGTTCAACTTCTTATTATTTTCGTATAAAAAGAGGGAACTTTATTCAAAACACTTGTCTGATACGGTATAATGTTCTATTGAGGTGAACAATTTCATGCTTAGCGGATGGTTTTTATGGTTTATTCTTATATGGGTTGTCTTTTTTATTACAATGCTTGCCATTGGAGGCTTTTTCATGTTTCGAAAGTTTTTAAAAAAACTTCCGAAAGAAGATGGGAAATCTGAATTAGATTGGCAGGATTATTACATAGAAAAAACTAGGCATCTATGGCCAAGCGACCAAAAGGAATTACTAGAGGATTTAGTTAAACCTGTGCCTGAGCTCTTTCGGGATGTAGCAAGAGAAAAAATTGCAGGTAAAATTGGTGAACTTGCCCTAGAAGAGAAAGCAAAACAAATATCACAGGATTTAGTTGTAAGAGGGTATATCATTGCCACACCAAAACGGGATCATAAATTCTTATTAAAAACATTAAAAGAAAAACAAATAGATGTGACTCCGTATAAGGAGCTGTTCTAAACCAAACAAAACTCGGCAAAAATGCCGAGTTTTGTTTTATTGAGTTGAAGCAAGCTTCTTATATTTCACATACATGGCAATTCGCCATGGCACAATCATAGCAAAAGCAAGAATCCAAAACATTCCACTTAAAGATCCGAAATCAATTGTTGTGCTTAATACTGACTTTAAGACAATCCGGAATGTCAATAAGCCAATTAAGATGAACATAAACGCTTTTGAACGCTTAAGATAGATATCATTATCTCTAATTTCGAATGATGAGGTTTTTATTAATAGAATCGAAAATAGCAATCCTACTACTGTAGCCTCTAGAATTTCGATAGGTGTTACCCTAAACATAGGATGAACAAACATTAATGCACCAGTACTCATAAAGACAGGTGGTAAAATAATCTTTTTAATTGTTGCAGGTTTTTGAGATGATTTTGCTCTTAAAAAAGTTGCGAAAATCGCCATCATGATTGCGACAATTGAAGATGCAATGACCAAGTCAACCATTCCTTTAAACAAATTATCACTAAATTTAAACGAACCCATTTAAGTCTGATTCTTAAATGGGTTTTTAATTAATTTAACACTCTATTTATCGTTTCAACAACTCTGCTATCTTCGAAAGGCTTTACAATATAATCCTTCGCACCTGCTGAGATGGCATCAACAACCATTTTTTGTTGTCCCAGAGCAGAACACATGATAATACGTGCCTTTGGATCCCATTCTTTTATCATTTTAACAGCATCGATGCCATTCATCTCTGGCATCGTAATATCCATTGTAACGAGATCTGGTTTTGTTTCTTTGTACTTTCTAATAGCTTCAAGTCCGTTTTCAGCTTCTGAAACGACCTCATGATCAGCTTTAACTAATATATCTGTAAGAGTAAGTCTCATAAATTTCGCATCATCAACAACTAAAATTCTAGCCACTATCAAATTTCCCCCTTTGAATATCATTCTCAGGTTGTTTCGATTAAAAACCAGTAAATCCACCAAAAATAGCAGTAGCATATGCGATAATTTTGGTCATCCAGTCAAAATACAAGACAACCCCCATGATAATCATGGCATAACCACCAATTTTTACAATCTTAATACTGTTCTTTCGGATCCATTGTAAACGTCCAATGAAAAATGAAAGAATGAGAAATGGAATGGAGAATCCTAGTGAATACAATACCATGTACAACATCGCCGAATCAGGATTTGTACTACCTAGTGCAATAACAGACATTAAGATAGGTCCCATACATGGTGTCCATCCCGCTGCGAAAGCCATTCCAATAAAGATTGATCCTATATATCCACCTGGACGATTTTTAAATTCAATTTTACGATCTTTCATTAGAAAGCTTGGCTTTAAAATACCTAGCACAACAAGACCAAAGAATATTATAAAAATGGCCCCAATTTGGCGAATTAAATCTTGATACTCACTAAAAATTCGACCAACAAATGATGTTCCAAAACCTAGCATGATGAAAATAACCGAAAATCCTACTAAAAAGAAAATCGTATGTAAAATACTCCGTCTTTGTAACATTGCATTATCTGTTTTCAATTCACTTACAGATGCACCCGTTATATAGGATAAAAATGCTGGATATAACGGTAAACAACAAGGTGAAATAAACGATAAAAATCCTGCACCAAAAGCAAGAAACGCATTTACATCTGCCATTGTAACAACTCCTAAAATGATGTTCATTATCATTCTAGCAAATAATAATATATATTCATAATTTTTTCATATGAACATTTTGTGTCTTTCATGTTGAAGATATTTCCAAACAACTTATATATCTTTCAATTCCCATTATATGTTATACTATACATAATTCGTAAGACGACTTTGATAATATGTCAAGAAAGGGTTATTCCTTGTGTCTAAAGAACAACTTCTTCTTAAAATTGAACAAAAAAGAACTGAACTGGTAGAAATAGTTCTGAAGCATGGGTATACAGCTGCAGTTACTATTAAAGTAAGCCAAGATTTAGATGGCCTTTTAAACCAATATAATACTGAAAGAACACAGAAAAGCCTCTCAAATTCATGAGAGGCTTCTTACATGACCGCTTTTTCAATACTACCATTCTGAAGTAAAAACATTTTATAATATAATCCTTTTTTAGCTAAAAGCTCCTGATGTGTACCTTTCTCTACTATTTCCCCTTGGTGTAAAACTAAAATGAGATCAGCATCTTGAATGGTAGACAACCGATGAGCGATCGCAATTGTCGTTCTTCCCTGTCGCATCTTTTCAAGGGCCTTTTGGATTTCCTCTTCCGTCTCTGTATCAATGTTAGCTGTAGCCTCATCTAAAATAAGGATTTTCGGATTCATAACAATTGTTCGTGCAAATGCTAGCAATTGCCTTTGTCCACTTGAGAAAGTGGCTCCTCGTTCAACCACATGATAATCATAACCACCCTCCAGCTGAGAAATAAAATGATCTGCTTGAACAAATTTGGCTGCTTCCTCCATTTCCTGGTCCGTAATGTCTGGATTGTTTAACCGAAGATTTTCCCTTATTGTCCCGACGAACAAAAACGGATCCTGAAGGACTAGACCTATTTTTTGACGAAGCATACTATTTTCATATGTTTTAATCGAATGTCCATCAATTAATATTTCACCATGTTCAATGTCATAAAATCTCATTAAAAGATTAATAATAGAACTTTTTCCACTGCCCGTATGTCCTACTATTGCAACAGTCTCCCCTGTTTTTGCAGTAAATGAAATATCTTTTAAGACATCACGCTTTCCATCATAGGAAAAGCTAACATTTTTGAATTCAATTTCTCCTTTTTCTATCGTTGGATTCTTATTACCGATTGTTTGCGGTGCTAGTTCATCATGATCGAGAAGCTCAAATACTCGCTGGGATGCAACGACCGCTTGTTGAAGGAGAGATAAGCGCATCATCATTTGGTTCACTGGTTCGAAAAATCGTTCTAAATAATTAACAAATGCAAAAAGAACACCTACTTCTATCGGGCTCTCAAGAGCTGAAATACCAAAAAAGCTTAATACCATAATAATGGTTATAATATAGATGAAATCTACTGCTGGTCTTAATAAGAGACCATCTAGCTTAATATTTTTTATCCCAGCTTGGTAATGTGCCTCATTAATTTCAGCAAACTCCCGACGTAATCTTTTTTCTTGACGGAACACTTGAATAATCGCCATTCCTTGAAGTGATTCATTAAGCTTTGCGTTTAGTTGACTTAATCGTTCACGCATATCATGGTAATACCTTGAACTAAATTTACGGTATGTTTGCATTAGTACAAAGAGAATGGGTATTAGTAATAAACAAACGAGTGCTAGTTGTACATTTAGATAAAACATCGCAATAAAAATCCCAATCAATAACACACCATTTTGGACAAAGGTTGCAACAACCTCAACGAACATGTCTTTTATAGCCTCTGTATCATTTGTCACTCTTGAGACTATACTTCCGCCTGGTGTTTTATCAAAATATTTAAGCCCGAGTTTATGAACCTTTGAAAATACTTCGACTCGCATTTCTCGAATAATTTTTAATGCAATTTCCTGGAACTTTACCAATTGAAAGTACTGAAGAATGACTTTCGTTACATGAATAAATAGGTATAACGCACCTAAGTATACCAATGGCTCAACTGGTAGGTTTCGAGGTGTTAAGTATTCATCAATGAATACTTTTATAATTATGGGACCAATGATATCCCCAATCGTGGCAAGTATTAATAGGGAAAAGGCAATGATGAATTCTTTCGAATGTGATTTTGTATAAGAAAGCAGCCGTACTATGGCACGCCTTTGGTCTTTTTTAGTCATTTTCGTCATGATTTAACCCCCATGCTCAACAAGAGATTCAAGTTGCTGTCGCTGATACATATCACGGTACCAACCCTCATTCTCCATAAGCTCGTCATGTGTACCACGCTGTACGATATTTCCATCTTCTAGGACAAGAATTTGATTAGCATGTTGGATTGCACTTAATCGATGTGAGGTAATAATCGTAGTTTTTCCTTTCCGATTTTCCCGTAGGGCACGTAATATTTCTTCTTCCGTCTTAGCATCAACAGCAGATAAGGAATCATCAAGAATTAAGATTTCTGGATTCAACAATAATGCTCTAGCAATTGAAATCCGCTGTTTTTGCCCACCTGATAGTGAAACACCACGCTCACCAACTACGGTTTCATAGCCATCTGTGAATTGTAGGATATCCTCATGAATATTAGCTAAACTTGCCGCTTCCATAATTTCCTTCATCGAGGCATTTGGTTTTGCAAATGCAATATTGTCTGCAACTGTAGCTGAAAAAAGAAAATGATCCTGTGGAACATAGCCAATACCTTTACGTAACGCATTTAAGGTATAAGATTTAATCTCGTTTTCACCTATTAGTATCTGACCGTCATAGCCCTCTATTTCACGTATAAGTAGTTTTAGCAAAGTGGTTTTTCCTGCACCTGTTTTCCCAACAATTCCAAGTGTGTGACCTCTATTTAAGCTAAAATGAATGTCCCCAAGGCTTTGCTTTTGTTCTCCTGGATATGAAAAGTGGGAGATGGAATATGTAATATGACCTGTTGGAGTTTTTTCATTTGGTTCTTTAGAATCTGTTATTTCAATGGGCTCGTTGAGAAGGTTTTGAACACGATCATAGGATGCTCTTCCCCGCTCCACTATGTTAAATAACCAGCCAAAAGCAAGTAGTGGCCAAATTAATAGTCCTAGATAGGTTGTAAAGGAGACTAGTTCTCCTAAAGTCATTTCGCCTGCCAGTACATACCTGGACCCGAATACAATCGCTAGAAAAAAGGAGATTCCGACTATCAATGAAATCGTCGGATCATAGAGAGCATCTACCTTTGCTACAGATAGGTTTTTTTTGACTACGTCGTCGGACTGTTTTCGAAATGACTCGATATCTTCCTCTTCCTGACCGAACGTCTTAATGACCTTAATCCCACTAACACTTTCTTGCACTTTATCATTCAAACTTGAAAAGGCTTCCTGCGCCTTATGAAAACGTCTATGTAAAAGGGTCCCATAATAATTTGTAGACAGTGCCATAAATGGTAAAGGAATAAGACAGATTAATGTAAGTTTCCAACTAATTGTAAAAGCCATCATCAATAAGACAAAACCACCTGTAGCAAGTGAATCTACTAAAGTTAAGACACCAGAGCCTGCTGTTTGTTGAATAGCCTGTAAATCATTTGTAGAATGTGCCATTAGGTCACCTATTCTTCTCTTCTGGAAAAAACCTTGAGACATTTTGGTAAAATGTTCATACAATTGGTTCCTCAGCAATCTTGCTAGCTTAACAGACGAACCAAAAATCATGACTCGCCAGAAGAAGCGAACAATATATACCGTGCATGCGGTTCCTAGCAAGATAGCCAACCATTTAAATAAACGTTCCTTCGTTAACGTTCCTTGTGTAATAAAATCAACTGTCATGCCGATAACTTTTGGTGGTACAAGCTCCAACAAAGCCACAATTAACAATAAAATGATTCCCATCAGGTATGATTTTTTCTCCTGCTTAAAAAACCACATTAAATCAATAAAGATTTTCATCCTATAATCCTCCGAAAGACGAAATAAGTGAGCCATAATAGTTTACCAAATTTTTATAATTCTAGAAAGATAAACCAAGCAATAATTGAAAAAATAAAAGGAAATCATTCTATTTCTTAAAATTTTCAACTATAATGTTCGTTAGATGATATATTGAGGTGATTAGGAATGATTAAATATAAGGAACTTCATCATGTGAGTTTATCGGTAACAAATCTTGAAAAAGCAAAGGATTTCTATAGCAATATTCTTTGTTTAGAAGAGCTTGAACGCCCAGGTTTTGATTTTCCAGGTGCGTGGTATGCCGTTGGAAATCAACAAATACATTTAATTGTTTTGCCTGAATCACAAACGATTCGCAAAGACAAAAGCATTAGTAGCCGTGAAGGTCATGTGGCACTAAGAATTGATAACTATTATGATACACTGAATTGGTTATCCATGAACAATGTACCTGTTCTTGAAAAACCAGACGGCGCCAGTGGTTTCGCCCAAATTTTTTGCACCGATCCTGATGGAAATATCATTGAGTTAAACGTGCCTCAAAGAGAGTTATAAAAGGAAAAACAAAAGCCACTTTTTTAGTGATTTCACACTAGAAAAGTGGCACTGATTGTAGTTGGATGCAGATATGCTTGTCCGATTTTATCGTTTGTCCATTTGACCATTCATTGTATTTGACATTTTCTTTTGTTGTTAGCAATCATTCTTAGCTAATTTTTTCGAACTATAAAAAGAAAACACGATTCTAATTCGTTCAATATTTTTAGACATAAAAAAACACCCTTTCTAGTTGATATTTCAACAGAAAAAGTGTTTTTTGATTGTGAAAGCGTAAAATACATCAAAGTGATGAGGCAAATTACATCTAATCTAGATATTTATATATGCCTCACTAGTAATTGACCAAAAACCCCTGATGTTTATTGCTTGTCCATTTGACCATTCATAGCTTTTAGCATTTGATTGATCTTCTTTTGACTTGGCTTTTGACCCATTTGCATCATCATTACTTTTAGCATTTGCTCGTTGATTGGTGGGTTTTTCTTTAAATAGTTCATCATGTATTTACGTGCAATAAAGAAACCTAATGCTACGCCACCAAGTAAAGCTACCACGATTAGTAAGATAGCTAACCATAATTCCATACCAAAACTTCCTCCTTCATGTTGTCTCACTACAGTGTACTAAACCAATAGCAATTATACAATATTTGTTTAGTGTTTTCCTAGCCTTTTATACAAACTTTCTTTCTTTTATAGGGTTTAACCATCCATATTTATTTGATGTAAAATCCATTGCTAAAAAACAGCGATCATATTTTCGAAGGATTTCAAAGAAAGCTGTTTCAGCTTCATAGCTGCCTGTTGATTGAAGATGAATAAAATTTTTATTGACTGCTAGTTTGGCGTAACTATTAAATTCATTCCATTCTAGAGTATGTATATGGCTTTGATGCTTATAAACGGAATAATGAGCTAGGCTTGATTCGATCTTCTGTTGGATCCGTAACGATGGAATTGTTCTTGTAATAAACTCTATTTGTTTCGTTAACACTTCTTTTCGTTCATGTTTGGATTGATTATGTTCTAAAAACAGATGATAGATTAGTGATTCACGACCAAAGTAATGAGTGGCAAATTCCTCTTCTATTAAATATATGTGGTATTCTCTCATACTCTTTCCTCCTACTATTACCTGTTACAAATAGTATATTTGAAAGAGTCTGTGCTTTTTGTCTTATACTGGAGTAAGAATCGTCTAGTTTTGTCGAAAGCGTTACTTATGTAAAAAAGGGGGGCTTTTTAGACCCCCTTTCTAAATTATTGAAGTAATTTTTTGACTCGATTCACCACATTTTCTACGGAGAATCCATATTCTCTCATCACAATTTCACCAGGAGCAGAGGCGCCAAATTCATGAATTCCAATAATATCACCTTCATCGCCTGTATATCTCTCCCAGCCAAGTGGAGTAGCCATTTCGATCGCTAGTCGTTTTTTTACATTTTTAGGGATTACAGAGTTTTTGTATTCTTGTGACTGAGCTTCAAAGCGATCCCATGATGGCATACTTACAACCGATACCTCAATATTTTCACTTGCTAGTTGTTTTTGTGCTTCAACGGCAAGACTAACCTCCGAACCAGTTGCTAACAGTAGGGCTACCGGTTGTCCTGATGGTGCAGGAGATACGACATAAGCACCCTTTTGTACACCTTCATATGCTTTTTCAGCCGTTCCTTCTAATGTCGGTAAGTTCTGTCTTGTTAAGACTAGTGCAGTTGGAACCTCTTTTGACTCGATCGCAACTCTCCATGCTGCAGCTGTTTCATTTCCATCTGCAGGTCGGATAACTGATAAATTTGGCATTGCTCTTAATGCAGGTAATTGTTCGATTGGTTCATGTGTTGGTCCGTCTTCACCAACTGCAATACTGTCATGCGTAAATACGTATGTGACAGGTACTTTCATAAGTGCGGCAAGTCTTATTGCTGGACGTAAATAATCAGAGAATACAAAGAATGTCCCACCGTACACCTTTAAACCACCATGGAGAGCCATTCCATTTAAGGCAGCCCCCATTGCAAACTCACGAACCCCAAACCATATATTGCGACCACTATAATCATGAGGCATAAAATCAGATGCACCATTGATCATCGTTTTATTTGACCCCGCTAAATCAGCCGAACCACCAAAAAATTGTGGCACGCTTTGCGCAATGGCATTTAATGTCTCGCCAGATGATGCTCTAGTTGCTAGCTTTTTCCCAACTTCGTAAACAGGCAATGATTTTTCCCAACCATCTGGGAGAGTACCATTTATAGCCATTTCCAACTGTTTTCCAAGCTCTTGGTTACTTTCCTTATAGCTACTGAATAAATTGTTCCATTCCTGCTCACTCTCTGCTCCCGTTTTTTGCACTGTTTCCTCAAAATGAGTATAAACCTCATTTGGAACATGAAAATCATTTTCAAACGTCCAATTGTATGCTTCCTTCGTTAATTTTAATTCATCAGCTCCCAATGGTTCCCCATGAGCCTTTGATTTTCCTGCGCGATTCGGTGAGCCATAACCAATTGTTGTTCGAACCTCAATGAGTGTTGGTCGATCTAAATCCCCTTTTGCTTCTTGAATCGCCTTATCAATTGCATCAATATCATTTCCATCTTCAACACGAATGTACTGCCAGCCATATGCCTTATATCTTTGCTCTACAGATTCAGAGAAAGCCTGATCAAGGTCTCCATCAAGTGAAATATCATTGGAATCATATAAAACGATTAAGCGACCTAGTTTCAAATGGCCAGCCATTGATGATGCCTCACTAGATACTCCTTCCATCAAGTCACCATCGCCACAAATGGCGTATGTATAATGATTAACGATTTCAAATTGGTCTTTATTGTAAACAGCTGCTAAATGTCGTTCTGCCATTGCCATTCCTACAGCCATAGCAATACCTTGACCAAGCGGACCAGTTGTAGCATCTACACCTGCTGTATGACCGTATTCGGGATGTCCTGGTGTTTTACTTCCCCATTGACGAAATTGCTTTAAATCGTCAATCGTTAAGTCATAACCTGATAAATGTAGCATGCTGTATAAAAGCGCAGATCCATGTCCAGCAGAAAGAACAAAGCGGTCACGGTTAAACCAGTTTGGGTTTTTCGGATTGTGTTTCATATGTCGTGTCCAAAGTGTATACGTCATCGGCGCAGCGCCCATTGGCATCCCTGGATGTCCTGAATTTGCTTTTTCTACTGCATCGATTGAAAGTGTTCGAATCGAGGCTATTGATAAATCAGTAATTGAATGTGTCATTAAGCAATTCATCCTTTCAAGTTTTGTTCTTTATCATGTAAAAATAATGGGTTCTTGTGTAGTATGCACAAAAAAAAAGAATACATAGAAATCTATGTATTCTTTGTTAATGTAAATTTTTACGTTTACTCTCTTTTAATTTTTCTGGAGTTACATCATTACCCTCAGGATCGACAATCTTTACTGAGTGTAATGTATTAGTCATTGAACTTCTGAAAACACGTAAATACTCTTGCCTTAGTTCTTGTTGTTCTTCTTTTTCTTTATCAGTAAGGCCTACTGTTTTAGACTTCTTTGATAGTGCGTTGATCCGCTCAATTTTATCTTTTGAAAGCATAGTATGACTCCTTGTATTTTCATTTCTAAATCATAGTACATAGTACTAGATGAAAGGAAATTTTACAAGTGTTCTACTAATTGTCTTTTTCCTTTAGCTTGCAGTAATGAACACCATTCCCATGCTTAATAAAACAAAAAGTACATAATAGATAAACCCGTCTTTTATATTTTTTAACATCTTTCTCACTCCTATAGAATGTTTGTTCGCATTTTATGTTTTTATCATATACCGAACAAATGTTTTTGTCAACAATAATTCGAACTTATGTTTGTATAACATAGTAAAACATGTTATACTTTATTTAAGAATTTCGGTATTTGTCGTAATCGTGTAGATAAATAAACCAAAGAAGATAAACACGAAACATACATATAAAAAGAATATTTATAGTTAGGGGATGAGTGTAGATGACAACTAAGCTTTCAAAAAGACAGCAAGATATATTGAATTACATTAAACAAGAAGTGAAAGATAAAGGATACCCACCTTCCGTTAGGGAAATTGGTGAAGCTGTTGGACTTGCATCAAGTTCAACAGTACATGGCCATTTGTCCAGACTTGAGAGCAAAGGGTTAATCCGAAGAGACCCGACAAAACCTCGTGCCATCGAAATTTTACATGTCGATGAAAATGAAACAATTCCGACTGCAAATGTCGTAAATGTTCCTGTCATCGGTAAAGTCACTGCTGGTCAACCCATTACAGCGGTAGAAAATATTGAAGAGTACTTTCCATTGCCTGATCGTTTCGCTGCTCATGACGACCAAATTTTCATGCTAGAAATCATGGGTGACAGTATGATAGAAGCTGGAATTCTCGACGGAGACTATGTAATCGTTAGACAACAGAATTCAGCAAATAACGGGGATATTGTCGTTGCGATGACAGAAGAAGATGAAGCGACCGTAAAACGTTTCTTTAAAGAAAAAGACCATATTCGCTTGCAACCCGAAAATTCTATGCTTGAACCAATTATTCTAAAGAACGTAAGCATTCTTGGAAAAGTGGTTGGCGTATACCGTACGATTCATTAAGTAGCAAAAGAACATTTCGTTATCGAAATGTTCTTTCTCGCTAACATCAAAGAACCCTTACCACGAATGGTAAGGGTTCTTATTATTTTATTAATACATTTTCATATATTGTTCTCTTTCCCATGGATGAACTTGAGTACGGAACATATCCCATTCAATTTCTTTTGCTTCAACAAAATGTTCGAATAAATGTCCGCCTAACGCTTTGATTAACACCTCATCCTGCTTAAGCTTATCTAATGCTAGAGATAGTGTCGGTGGTAAGTCTACGATTCCCGCTTCATTGCGCTCTTCTTTATTCATGATATAGATATTTCTGTCTACTGGTGCAGGTGGCGTTAATTTATTCTTAATACCATCCAAACCAGAAGCGAGTAATACAGCCATGGCCATATATGGATTTGCAGAAGGATCGACAGAACGTACCTCTACACGAGTACTTAATCCACGTGAAGCTGGTATACGAACAAGTGGACTTCTATTCTGAGCAGACCATGCCACATAACATGGTGCTTCATAACCAGGAACTAAGCGTTTATAAGAGTTAACAGTCGGATTTGTTACAGCTGTAAAATTCGGAGCATGCTTTAGAATACCAGCTATAAATTGTTTCGCTGTTTCGCTTAATTGAAGGTCGCCTTCTGGATCAAAAAATGCATTTTTTTCGCCTTTGAACAATGAAAGGTTACAGTGCATACCAGATCCAGCTACACCAAACAATGGCTTCGGCATAAAGGTTGCATGTAAACCATGTTTACGTGCAATGGTTTTTACAACAAGTTTGAACGTTTGAATTTCATCACAAGCCGTAAGAACATCCTCGTATTTAAAATCAATTTCATGTTGTCCAGGTGCTACCTCATGGTGAGAAGCTTCAATTTCAAATCCCATTTCTTCAAGCTCTAATACGATATCACGACGGCAGTTTTCACCTAGGTCCGTAGGTGCTAAGTCAAAGTAACCACCATTATCATTAAGCTCAAGAGTCGGTTCGCCGTTTTGGTCTAGTTTAAATAAGAAAAATTCAGGTTCGGGTCCGAGATTGAAATCCGTAAATCCTAACTCTTCCATTTCTTTCAAGACTCTTTTAAGGTTGTTTCGCGGGTCCCCTTCGAATGGGGTACCATCTGCATTATGGATATCACAAATTAAACGAGCAACTTTTCCTTTTTCGGCAGTCCATGGGAAAATAACCCATGTGTCTAAATCAGGAAAAAGGTACATATCTGATTCTTCAATGCGCACAAACCCTTCAATGGAAGAGCCATCGAACATCATTTTATTGCTCAATGCTTTTTCTAATTGACTTACAGGAATTTCAACATTTTTAATCGTTCCAAGGATATCTGTAAATTGTAAACGAATAAATTTCACATTTTCTTCACTTGCTAAACGAAAAATATCATCTTTCGTATATTTGGACATTAAGTCTTCCTCCCCAAACCTAGTTGTAAGTATAGTTTTGTCATCTGTTGCTATTTATATAGGCTATTTTCATAAACATTGTTATTAGTTAGATGTGTTGATACACGAACTTCCAATTCCCCGACAATCTTTAAGAAAAGAGCCTAATGAAAAAATCTCGACATATCACCATGATGTGGACTTGATTGCTTTTTAAATCTTCCTGCTTGTAAGATCTCATTTCTCAAAAGTCTTCTTAGCTCAGAATTAGAAATTTCTTGTTTCACAGGTTCCACAGGTTTTTCTTCTATTTCTTTTCCCTGTTTTTGAACTGCAAAAATTTGTTTTATTCCAGCCAAGTTAACCTTTTGTTCAATTAAGCTTTTGATTTCAAGTAATCGATCCACGTCATTAAATGAATATAGTCTTCGATTTGTTTCTGTTCTTGCAGGAGAAATCAAACCATTTTCCTCATAATATCGAATTTGCCGAGCAGATAATTCCGTTAATTGCATGACAATTCCAATCGGAAAGAGTGGCATGGAACGCCTAATTTCATCACTCATATGGGACCCTCCTCATTGCAATGAATAGTTAGATTTTATATGATGTCAGATTATCTGTCAACACAATGTTAGAAAATCTGACATGAAAACTTTTTAAAATGATCTTGCCTAAATTAGTTTGGAATACCTATAAAGATCACAAAAAAAACAGAGGGAATTTACCCCTCTGTTTGTATTGAAAGCAGTTGTTTAGAAAGTAATTGATTGATCGCTAAGCAAATCGCAATCTTGACATGTGAATAAGTAAGACCACCTTGTACATACGCTACATACGGAGGACGCGTTGGCCCATCTGCAGTTAATTCAATACTTGCTCCTTGAATAAATGTACCTGCCGCCATGATTACATCATCCTCATACCCTGGCATGTAGCTTGGATATGGCGTTACATGTGAATTTACAGGTGATGCAAATTGGATAGCCTGGCAAAATGCTACCATCATATCCTTATTATCAAATTGAACAGATTGAATTAAGTCCGTTCGTTCACTATCCCAGCTAGGTTCTGTTTTTAAGCCAATCTTTTCTAAAATAGCTGCTGTAAATACAGCTCCTTTTAAGGCCTGTCCAACAATATGTGGAGCAAGGAATAATCCTTGATACATTTCTTGCAATGTATAAAGTGATGCTCCTGCTTCTGACCCAATTCCAGGAGACGTCATCCGATATGAACAAGCTTCAACTAACTCTTTTTTTCCAACCAAATATCCACCTGTTTTAGCAAGCCCACCGCCTGGATTCTTAATGAGAGAACCAGCAATTAAATCTGCCCCCACATGACAAGGTTCTTGTTTTTCTACAAATTCTCCATAACAATTATCAACAAAAACAACAACGTCTGGTTTAATTTCTTTAACGAACTCTACCATTTCTTTTATTTCAGCAATTGTAAAAGATGGTCTAGTTGCATACCCTTTTGAACGTTGAATACCAATCATTTTTGTATTTTCATTGATGGCATTTTTAATCGCTTCAAAATCAGGTCTCCCATTCGGCATTAAATCAACAGTATTATAGCCAATATGAAACTCCTTTAATGATCCATTACCTGAACCTCTAATGCCAACAATCTCCTCTAATGTATCATATGGATTTCCAGTAATATAAAGCAATTCATCATTCGGCCGTAAGACTCCAAACAAGGCAATCGAAATTGCATGGGTACCTGAAATTATTTGAGGTCGGACAAGAGCGGCTTCACCACCGAAGATATGCGCGTACACATCTTCTAAAGTATCTCGGCCACTATCGTCATAGCCATAGCCCGTGGATGGATTAAAATGAAAATCACTCACACGATTATCTTGAAAGCTTTTTAATACACGGAACTGATTATAATCAATCATTTGTTCAATCTTCATATGTACATCTTTAATTTTCTGCTCTGTCTCATCAACTAATTCCGAAATTAGTTGACCATAATCTAATTCTGTAAACATGTTGTTTTCCCCTTTATGAATAAAAATCCCTTAGTTGTCCTAGTAAGGAATGATTCGGAAAAATAAAACCTTTGCATTCATATTTCTCCGATTCTTCATTGTAATATAATTCTTTTAAAATGGTTTCTTGCTTCAAAAGGGCCAATAGCCTGCCTTCTGAACTAGGTAATGACACCTTGTATTCTGTCATCTGCTCAACCATCGATTCCTCTACTCTAGTTTTGATAAGGACTAAATCACTGATTTCAAATGCACTAACCAAAATTGATTTCGTATTTGATGATGGCACAAAATCAGGGAGGATTTTATCTTTTTTATTATAGAGTGTCAGGATCGGTATTGATTCGACTCCCAGCTCATCCAATAGTTTACTAACTGTTTGTTCGTGGTTAAAATAATCTGGGTTAGACGAGTCAACTACATGAAGGATTAAATCAGCTTCCTTCACCTCCTCCAATGTGGAGCGAAATGCTGCAATTAACGAAGTTGGTAGATCCTGGATAAATCCAACTGTATCCGTTAAAAGGGTCGTTATCCCACCAGGAAGTATCATCCTACGAGTCATCGGGTCAAGTGTCGCAAACAATAAATTCTCCTCAAATGAATCTGCTTCCGTTAATCGGTTAAACAAAGTAGATTTCCCAGCATTTGTGTAACCCACTAATGCGATTTGATATGTATTGTTCTTTTTTCTTCGTTCACGGTACCGTTCACGATGTTGTACGATGACTGATAATTGATTTTTGATGTCATCGATGCGTTTATGAATGTGTCGTCGATCTGTCTCTAGTTTTGTTTCACCAGGTCCTCTTGTTCCAATTCCTCCACCGAGTCTAGATAATTCTATCCCTTTTCCGATTAGTCGTGGAAGTAGATATTGAAGCTGGGCTAATTCCACTTGCAATTTACCTTCTTTAGAGTTAGCCCTAGAGGCAAAAATATCAAGTATGAGTTGTGTTCTGTCAATCACCCTCGCTTGAAACTTTGCTGATAAATTTCTAACCTGGCTTGGTGATAATTCATCATTGAAAATAATCACATCAGGTTCTAATTCTTCCTCAAGGTTCACAAGCTCCTCTACTTTACCTTTACCAATATATGTAGCAGGATGCACACGCTCACGCTTTTGGGTAATGGTCATGACAACCTGTCCTTTTGCTGTCTTAGTTAAGGACTGCAATTCTTCCAGAGAGTACTGAAAACGACTATCATCTTCAGTTTGAACTTGACATCCTACAAGTATAGCTTTTTCCATTTCTTGCTTTTGCTCGTTTGCCATTCATTTACCTACTTTCATGAAAGGTCATTTTCTTTAGCTATCATATCAAATTTCTTGTAGTTACACCAACTTGAAATGAAATAACCGCCTATTCAAATAGGCGGCATGTTATTCTTTGAAAATCAAGTCCTGAGTTCGAATGGTTTGAAGCTCTTGTTTACTATACGAGTCATCAATCAATAATCTCATTGCTTGTGTCCGAATTGATTTTTCAATTATATTTCGTACGTAACGGCCATTGCTAAATTTACCAGGAAACGACTCCATTTTAACAGCTTGTAAATGCTCACGCAATTTACGCTCTGCCTCTGGGCTAAAAACATATTCACGCTCGCGCATCATCTTTGCTGAAATTTCCATCAACTGATCGACCGTATAATCAGGAAAATCAATCACTAAGGGAAACCTAGAGTATAGTCCTGGATTAAGAGAGAGGAAATGATCCATTTCTTTTGAATATCCCGCTAAAATCAACACGAATTCATGTTGTTTATCTTCCATATGTTTTACAAGGGTATCAATTGCTTCCTTACCAAAATCCTTTTCACCGCCTCTTGCCAGTGAATAAGCCTCATCAATAAATAAAATACCGCCAATTGCTTTCTTAATTAGATCCCTTGTTTTTTGAGCGGTATGACCAATGTATTCGCCAACCAAGTCTGCTCGTTCCGCCTCAATCAGATGGCCTTTTGAAAGAACATTCATTTGCAAAAATAATTTCCCTAATAATCGAGCGACAGTGGTCTTTCCTGTCCCAGGATTACCTTTAAACATCATGTGCAATGCTTGCTTACCTACCTTTAAACCTTGTTCTTCCCTTTTTTTATTTATATATATCCAAGCATATACTTCTTTAATTGTTTTCTTCAATTCTTCCATACCAACAAGTGTGTTCATCTCTTCTTCGATTTCTTTTAGAGCTGCATGTTTTGTTTGGATTCTTGTTGAGAATTCGTCCTTTGGTGTTGAATGAAGTACCTTTAGTTTCTTTTTTTCTCCATTCAAAACAACATTTATTTGTCCATTATTTTTCATTTTAATTGGTTGATCCAAGAGCTCTCACCTCTCATTCTGTGTACATTATACGTTGTTAGTGTTATTTCGTGACAAAAGCCCAAGGAAAAAACAAAAGCGTAAGGCGACCCAATTACAGCTAGGGGTAGGCACATCCTGCGCATAAAGCTGTCATCCT
Organism: Bacillus nitroreducens; assembly: GCF_964021195.1. Taxonomy (NCBI): domain Bacteria; kingdom Bacillati; phylum Bacillota; class Bacilli; order Caryophanales; family Bacillaceae; genus Bacillus; species Bacillus nitroreducens. The sequence continues at coordinate 3,495,676 of NZ_CAXHYI020000003.1, forward strand.
TGCCGTCCTGGCAGAGGCGGCAAGCATAAGTTAAACTAACAGAAGGTGCTCTATTACCTTCCGAAGCTATTAGCCCAGAACAGAGAACGATGGCGCCTGCAGCTAGACCTAACACATACATACGTTTTTCCTTTTTATTTCAACATTTTTTTCGTGTTTATTACAAATAACGTGTGCTTTTTGTCAAAGATTGCGCTTTCCCAGAAAATAAATTTCCTTCACTATATATGTATATGAGGTAATTTATAAATCTTGAAGAAAAAATAGACAAGATGAAAAAAAAGGTTCTAAATCAAATGTTGGGGTTTTAGGCTACCGCGCTACGCTTGGTGGCCTCTATAAAAAATGATGGATGATACCATTCATCATTTTTTATAGAGGAGAATCACACCAACTCGGTTAACCAATATGTACCCCAATTCTTTTATACTTGTGTGTTAATAAAATCTTCGCCCTAAAGCGTTCAAAAACTCTAAATCCATAAGCATTTCTCTTTAGAACTTTGGTTGAATTATTAATTCCCTCTAAAAACCCATTTGAATATTCATAGGCAAAGCTATTTAATACTTCAACTTGCCAATTTTGTATGGTCTTTATTGCTTTAATCATTTCAGGTATCTTTGAATCCTCAATTAACTTATATAGTTCTTCCAATTCCTTTTTAACCAAACTGATACTGTTTTTTCCGTTTTCTTTAGCACGTAAAAACCAAGTACGATATGCCTCTTTAATTTCATATGCTTGTTTGAGTTCATTCGACATCTCCAAGTAACGATTTAAATGCCATTTCTCATCCTTAGTTAAGCGTTGGCAGTCTTTATGAAAGACATGTTTCATACGTTTACACTTTTTACGGTCGTAGCCATGAAATTGGTTTTGTACTCGACGTCTTACTCCATCAAGCCCCCAATAGATGTAACGACAAAAATGAAATCTATCAGCTACAATAACAGGTTTACCCAATGCCTCTTGAACGGCTGCTTTAAAGGAATGATTCATATCCATTATGACTATTTGCACTCTAGATCCGTGCTTTCTTAAGTAGTCTTTTATCGTACGTTTATAACGATTTGGTAGAATATCAATCGGTTCTTTTGTTATCCCATTCGCAATGATTAACTGGTATTTCCCTTCGCGGGTATCACCCTTGTATTCATCAATAGCTATAACTGTAGGTAATTCTTCCACCGGACGAATTTCACTTCGTGAAATTTGATCGAATCGACGTATAATGGTTGAAGATGAACACCCGTAGATTTCAGCTGTTTCCTTAAATGTTTTTCCTTTAATTGCTTTAATTGATATAGCTTGATTCCATTCTATTGAGGTACGTTGATAACGCATGACAAAAGGATTTTTCTCTGAAAAACGTTTCCCACATTCACAGACATATCGTCTACGCTTATAAAAGATTTGGGTTTTTCTTTCAAACCACTTTAAGTGTTGAATTTTTTGTATACGATAGTCATGAATTTTACTCGTCCTTTGGTTACATTTAGGGCACCGATGTACTTTTCGCTCCAATTCAACGTACAGGCGGATAACTTCGCCCACTTCTTCAACATTGGTTAGGATAGACCCTTTTAATCCAGGAATAATCATGGTAAAATCCATATACACGCAACTCCATTCTTTAGACTTGTTTCTGGACAATTCAAGTATAAGAGAATGAGGAGTTTGCGTGTTTTTTTATGCACACAAAATTTTGTTTAAACCCCAACAAATATTATAGAGCCAAAAAAAACAACCTTACTAAAAAAAGTAAGGTTGTTTTTTATTCTTATTCAAGCTCTAATTTAATATTTTTTTGTGGCGCAAAAGTAGAGATTGCATGCTTATAAATAAGCTGTTGCTTCCCTTCTGTTTCTAATAAAACTGTAAAATTATCGAAACCTTTTACTAATCCTCGTAATTGGTATCCGTTTAATAAAAATACAGTTACAAATGTCCCATCCTTTCGTAGAGTGTTTAAAATTTGGTCTTGAATATTGATTGCTTGTTTCATGAAATGTCCTCCTCTAAACTTTAAAGCAAGATGCTCAGAACTGTCATTGCCCTTTTTTGGATAAAACGAATAATCCTATTATTAACTATTCTCTTAAATTCCTAGCTTTCCTGCAATATATTTATAAATTTCATTAAAATTTTCTTTATAACTATTTTTCGAACCCATATCGAACCATTTTACATTCATTTTATTTCGAAACCACGTTAATTGCCTCTTCGCATATCTACGTGTATTTTGCTTGAGTTTAGAAATGGCTTCTTCAAGCGAAATAGTTCCATCAAGAAACTCATATAGCTCTTTATATCCGATTGCCTGGATTGACTGACAATCTCTTAAACCTTGAGAATAGAAGCGAGCTACTTCATGTAGCAGGCCAGATTCAATCATCAGATCGACCCTTTTATTGATTCGCTCATATAACAACTCTCGGTCCATCATTAAACCAACGAGCGCAAGATCATAAACGAGTTCTTGTTTTTGGTCATCCATATATTCCGTCATCGTTTTCCCAGTTGTTTTAAAAATTTCTAGCGCTCGAATGACTCTTCTTACATTATTAGGGTGGATTCGTTTTGCACTGTCAGGGTCAATTTGTTGCAATTCTTGATAAAGAGTATCAACGCCCTCTTCGGCAACTTGTTGTTCTAATATTTCTCGGTATTTTGGATCTGAAGCATCATCAGTAAACTGATAATCAAATATAACTGATTGAATATATAGCCCAGTTCCTCCGACAATCATTGGTAATTTGCCCCGCTTATGTATTTCTGTAATTAATTTTCGTACCACTTCTTGAAACTCTGCAACCGAAAAACTTTCATGGGGTTCCTTAATATCAATGAGATGATGAGGAATCCCTTCCATTTCTTCAGATGTTATTTTGGCTGTACCAATATCCATCCCCTTATAAATTTGCATGGAATCTCCGCTAATGATTTCAGCATTTAATTTTTTTGCAAGTTCAATACTTAGCTTTGTTTTTCCAACAGCAGTTGGTCCAATCAGAACAACTAGCTTTTCTTTATTCATGTCTTCCAATCAACCACTACCTTTACTTCAATTCATACTATTATCGTAACATAGATAATAAGACGAATACTAAATTATTATATCCAAATTGACTTAGAAAATAACATATTTTTCTAACATTAACAAAACTTACATACTACTTTTGGCTTATAAGTTGAAAACTCGCAAAAAGAGCAAGCTTTCAACTATATATTATACTAACCTTTACATCACACGTTTGAACATCTTCTCCATTTCATAGGTCGAATGGTGTATGATGATTGGCCGTCCATGCGGACATGTAAAGGGATCACTTGTTTTACGAAGAGTTTCAAGTAAAGCAAAAATTTCATCATTTCTCAAATGATGATTTGCTTTAATAGATGCCTTACAGCTCATCATAATGGCTGCTGCCTCTCTTAATTTCTTAATATCTATTTTTTTATCATTCAGTACTTGCTCAATGATTTCCTCAATTACTTCTTTTTCATCGCCCTTAGGAAACCATTGTGGATGAGATCGAACAATATAACTGTTATGACCAAATGGTTCAAGGAAAATCCCCACCTGCTCTAACTCATGCTTGTGAGCATTTATATTGATACACTCATCAGTTGAATATTCCAAAGTGATTGGAAGTAGTAGTTCTTGGAGATCTGTGATGTTCTCTCCTACTTTTTCTCTGAAATATTCATATTTAATTCGTTCTTGTGCAGCGTGTTGGTCAATTATATATAGACCTTTTTCATTTTGAGCGAGAATATAGGTACCATGCATTTGACCAATCGGGTACATGACAGGCACGCGTTCTGTTTCAGTTACGGTTGTATTAATGCCTGTAAAATCCCGCTCTTCACCGTCTTCAAAAGTATCGATTGACTCTTCATCACTTTCTGCAATTACCATTTTTTTCCTTTCTGTTGATTCTTCATAGGATGTTGGTATCGCCTGCGTTTGAGTTTCGATCGGAATTTCCTGCTTTTTTGAAACTTCTTCGTTAAAATCAGTAACTTGCGGAATGAATGGTTGCATTTCTTTCGGTTCGGTTTTTAGCGAATGTTGAAACACAAATTGCTGCTGTTCTGTTTTTGGTGTTTCTTTCTTTTTAGGAGCTACAGCATCTGGGATTAATTGTTTGTGTTTAAATATATCTTTAATCCCTTCATCAATTAATTGATTTAACTCCTGCTCCTTACTAATTCGTACTTCGAGTTTTGCTGGATGCACGTTCACATCTACTAACAATGGATCCATTATAATATCTAACAAGACAATCGGATACCTTCCTATTGGCAAAAGGGTGTGATAGCCTTGTTGAATGGCTTTTACAAGTGGATAATTACGAATATAACGACCATTAATTATGGTTGAAATATAGTTTCTCGATGCTCTAGTCACTTCAGGCATCGAGACATAGCCTTTTACTGTAAAATCTAAGGATTGCAGATTAATTGGAACCATTTGTTTTGCAATTGAAAGTCCATATATCGCAGCAAGAACTTGTCTAACATCCCCATTGCCACTTGTATATAAAAGGCGTTTTCCATTATGAAGCAAGCGGAATGATATTTCTGGATGTGCAAGGGCGATTCGATTCACTGCATCGGTAATATTTCCTAATTCTGTATGAACAGTTTTTAAATATTTTAAACGAGCAGGTGTATTAAAAAAGAGGTTAGAAACCGTTATATCAGTTCCCTTACGACTATTTGTTGATTTCTTCTCAATAAATTGTCCACCCTTAATGATAATATGACTACCAGAATTGTCCCCAGTACTTGTCTTCATTTCAAGTTCGGAGACAGAGGCAATACTTGGTAGTGCCTCTCCTCTAAACCCTAGTGTCCGAATTCGAAATAGATCATTTTCATCCTTTATTTTACTAGTTGCATGACGATGAAAGGCATTTATACAATCTTCACTATCCATTCCGTCTCCGTTGTCAATGATCCGAATTTTGGAAAGGCCTGCTTCTTCAATTTCAATTTCGATTACAGTACTGTTTGCGTCAATGGCATTCTCTACTAATTCTTTTACAACGGAAGCTGGCCTCTCAACCACTTCACCAGCTGCAATCTTATTTGAAAGAAGGTCATCCAGTTGAATGATTTTACCCATGCCTTCACCTCACATTTATCCTTTAAGTTGTTTTTGAATTTCGTATAATTTATTAATAGCCTCCAAAGGTGTAAGGCCTAAAATATCCATCTCTTTAATAGATTTCAAGACATCCTTTTCCTTTGATGACACATGTTTTTCTTCACTTTTATAAGAGGTTCTTGATTCCTCAAAAAATGAAAGCTGTAATTGATCGGTTAAAGAAGTAGATTCCTCTTTCGTTACAACTACTTCCTTTTCACCTTGTTCTAATTGGTTTAATATTTCATTTGCACGTTCAATTAAGCGATCGGGAAGATCGGCAAGCTTTGCAACGTGTATCCCATAGCTTTTATCCGCTGCACCTTCTTTAATTTTATGGAGAAAGACAACATTATCGTTTTCTTCTATTGCACTTACATGAACATTTACTAAATTCTCAAGTTGTGATTCTAAATCTGTTAGCTCATGATAATGAGTGGAAAATAAAGTGTGTGATCCAATATGTTGGTGAATGTATTCTATGATTGCTTGAGCCAAGGCCATTCCATCGTACGTAGATGTCCCACGCCCAATTTCATCAAACAATAACAAGCTATTTGACGTAGCATTCACGATTGCATTTTTTGCTTCAAGCATTTCAACCATAAATGTACTTTGTCCAGAAATCAAATCATCTGCTGCACCAATTCGTGTAAACACTTGGTCATAAATCGGTAAGATTGCTTCACTTGCTGGGACGAAACAACCAATTTGTGCCAAGATTGAAGTTAGTGCAATTTGTCTCATATACGTACTTTTACCTGACATATTTGGTCCTGTTATGAGAAGTAAGGAACGCCCCTTTTCCATCACACAATCATTAGGAACATATTCCTGAGCTTGCATGACTTTTTCGACTACAGGGTGGCGGCCATCTTTAATGTAGAGCTTGTCTTTAGAAAACTGTGGCATACAATAATGGCGCTCTTCACTAATCGTCGCGAAACATTGCAGCACATCAAGCTCACTAATGACCTTCGCTAAAGCCTGAAGTCTAGGTATATAACTTTTAACCTGCTCTCGAATATCAAGAAACAGATCATATTCTAATTGGACAATCTTTTCCTCTGCTTCAAGAATGAGTGTTTCCTTTTCTTTTAGCTCTGGCGTGATAAATCGTTCCGCATTTGTTAACGTTTGTTTTCTTTCATACATACCTTCAGGAAGAAATTGTAAATTCGCCTTTGTTACTTCAATATAATAACCAAACACGCGGTTATAACCGATTTTCAAAGACTTAATCCCTGTTTTTTCTCGCTCCCGTTTTTCTAACGAAGCAATCCATGATTTTCCATTCCGACTTGCATCCCGATATTGGTCAAGGGTTTCATTGAAACCATCTTTAATGATATCCCCTTCTTTAATGGACATCGGTGGTGAATCCTTAATGGAACGCTGAAGAAGATCAGTTAATGACTCACATAAATCCATTTGCTTCGCAAGATTGTTTGCATAAGGGTGCTGTAACTGTGTCACAAGTTGATAAATACCTGGTACCTGTTCAAGCGATTTTTTTAACTGCAAAAGGTCTCGTGCATTTACATTCCCATATGCCACTCTTCCTGCAAGACGTTCAAGGTCATATACTTCCTTCAATAAATCCCTTAATTCTAATCTTTCAAAGTAGTGATCAATAAAGGTTTGAACCATATGATGACGAGATTCAATTTCGCTTTTATTTAATAGCGGTCGATCAATCCACTGTTTTAATAAGCGTCCACCCATTGCCGTAACCGTTTGGTCTAATAGCCATAGTAAAGAACCTTTCTTACCTTTGCTTCGAATTGTTTCAGTTAGTTCTAGGTTTCGCTTTGAATACAGGTCAATTTTCATAAATTGATTTGTATAAAAAATACGGACCTGTTGCAGATGATCAAGTGAACGTTTTTGAGTTTTTATTAAATAATTTAATAACCTTCCAAACGTGTGGACCAATTTTTCATCTTCAAGGTCCTTTGTTAGTTGTTCAAATTCATTTGCTACCTCACAATTGTCTTCATAAGAAATTGTAACGTGACACCGTTCGATAATTGCTTTTTGGTTATCCTCATCAAATTCAGAGGATACCACAACCTCTTTGACCCCATTCGCATAGATTTCTCCAATAACATCTTCAAAATGGGAAGATAATAATGTTACACGATTTTCTCCAGTCGATATGTCAGTTAAAGCAAATCCGAAAGAACCATCTGAAAAACTAGAAATAGATGCTAAGAAATTGTTTTCTTTATCTAGAAGGTTTTTACCCTCCATGACAGTTCCAGGAGTAATTAATTGGATTACCTCACGTTTTACAACACCTTTTGCCTGTTTTGGATCTTCTGTTTGTTCACAAATTGCAACTTTATATCCTTTATTCACCAATTGTTCGATGTATCCTGCAGCTGAGTGGTATGGAACCCCACACATTGGGATCTTTTCATCAGAACCGCCATCTCGAGCTGTTAATGTAATTTCCAAAATTTGAGATGCGTTGATTGCATCTTCAAAAAACATTTCGTAAAAATCACCAAGTCTAAAAAATAAAAAGGCATCTTTATAGTCTGCCTTAATCCTTAAATATTGCTTTATCATCGGCGTATACTCTGCCATCTATAAATCCCCCAACACTTTTTCAAATCCGCCTTGGCGTATTTGCGCCCGATTTTATTTCGGCTTATCCGAAAACTTTCCATTTAAAAATCGTGGCATCTGCCAGAGGCTTTATCTTATAAAGTCGGATACCGACTCTATAGATTAATTCCTTTCATATTATAACATAAGTTAAAATTGAGTTGGGCAGGACTTGTCTTCCAAAACATGAAAAAAAACTAGGAAGTCATGCCTCCTAGTTTCAATTATTCCTCTAAGTCTCCAACTAAGAAATCAGGATTTAAGTCCTCAAAATCTTCATCGTCAACATCCCAATCTTTGATGTCTTCATAACATCCATCAGGATTTACATGAACACATACTTTTGTTTCACCAATTACCTCTGCAAGAAGCTCTCTTTCCACTTCTACTAGAATTTTGTTTCCATTAGGTGAAATTGTGCATTCTAAGCAATTTGGTTGTTGTAACACTTCAACGATTACATCACAACTATCGCCTAAGAAATTCTCATCTCTATACTTCAATTTGATATGGTCTGTGTATGAGAGTGTTTCAGTAACGACTTCTGTTTTTGTATTGTTACCGAACGAATACCACACGTTGACATCGAATGTGCCATGCACCTCTACCGTATTACCTTTTTTCTCGGCTTTATAACGGTGATTAATGATCCAACACCCTAAAATACTTGATGGGTGGTGTGGTGGACTAATGGTATAAGTAGATTGTGAAAACTTACGTCCTTTACCTACAACAGCTTTTGTTATAATCTCTCTGTATTTATTAGACATTCGAGCAAACCCTCCTCAATCAATCTTCAATTCATCCTATGCGGGACATTTGACTAGTGTGCTAAAGACTGATTTCTTTTTCAAAACTTTTTACAAGTCACTTCGATGTTCCTTCTTGATGTACACTCAAAAAAGGGTAAATTTGAAATGTAGAGTAAGTACCTAAAAATACGCATTGTCCTTCTTTTTATAGATGAACTTACGATTACCGTATAATTAATTGTATGCGCGTTCGCCCATTTATGTACCATTTTTTAAAAGCGTACAAGCCAAAATGAAAAACTTGATATAACCATCCCCTAATAGAACAAATGCAGAAGCCCTTATTCAAATCATATGTAAGGTTAAAACGTAATCACTTTAAAACAATAAAAAAAGCAAAAGCTTTACGCTTTTGCTTTTTTTCGTTCGATTAGTGGCAGCCACATCCACTTTTATTCTTTACTTTAGATCCCGTTTCACCTGCTAACAAGTCTCCACCTGTCGATGAAACAATTTCATTTGTGACATTGTTTGAAATTGTATGTGAGACAAGTTGTAAAAGGTCATTCACTTCAATTTGTGAATTCTTAAATTCTTCAACAATTGGAATGCTGTCTAGTTCTTCTTGTAATTGATCGATTTTATCTTCAACTTGCTTTAACGCCTCAGACTTTCCATAATGTTGGAAGTTAACAGCTTGTTTTTGCAAGCTTTTAATGGTTTCGATAATTTCCTGAACTTTTTTATTCTGGTTGATTTGTGCTTCTGCACGTTTGAAGAAATCAACTTCTTCAGTTTCTGCAATCATTTTTGCTAGTTCTGTTGCGCGTTCTACAATTTGCTCTTTTGTGTATAGTGCCATGTTATTTCACCTCTACCGGTTCTTCGATCATTTCCCCATCCAATGACCAAGTTTTTGCTTGTGTTATTTTTACTTTTACAATTTTACCAATTGCTGATTTTGGTCCTATGAAATTGACCAATTTATTTTTAGTTGTGTATCCTGCTAAAACATCAGGATTGTTTTTACTTTCACCTTCAACAAGCACTTCAACGATTTGCCCTTGGTATGCACGATTTTTCTTCGCAGAAATCTCATTAACTAATGCATTTAGACGTTGAAGTCTTTCTTTTTTCACTTCCATCGGAATGTTATCTTCCATTTTTGCTGCTGGTGTACCTTCACGTGGTGAATAAATGAAGGTATATGCTGAATCAAATTCTACCTCTCTATATAAAGAAAGGGTTTCTTCAAATTGCTCATCCGTTTCATTTGGGAAACCAACAATAATATCAGTCGTAAAGGATGCATTTGGGATTCGTTCCTTCATTTTGCGAACTAACTCAAGATAGGATTCTCTAGTGTATTTTCGAGACATTAATTTTAACACTTGTGAACTTCCTGATTGAACTGGAAGATGAATGTGTTCCATGAGGTTTCCACCTTTTGAAAGTACCTCAATTAAATGATCATCGAAATCACGCGGATGACTTGTTGTGAATCGAACACGTGGAATGTCGATTTTACGAATCTCATCCATTAAGTCTCCCAAACCATATTTCATATCAGTAAAGTCTTTCCCATAAGCATTTACGTTTTGACCAAGTAAGGTAATCTCTTTGTACCCTTGTCGTGCTAAATGACGGACTTCTTCAATAATATCCTCAGGGCGACGACTACGTTCTTTACCACGAGTATAAGGGACGATACAGTACGTACAGAATTTATCACATCCGTACATAATATTTACCCAACCTTTTATATTACCCTTACGTACTTTTGGAAGGTTTTCGATGATGTCTCCTTCCTTCGACCACACTTCAACAACCATCTCTTTACTGAACATTGCTTCTTTTACAATGTAAGGAAGGCGATGAATATTGTGTGTACCAAAAATCATATCGATAAATTGATGTTTTTCAAGAATTTTATTAACTACTGATTCTTCTTGGGACATACATCCACAAACACCAATTAAAAGATCTGGTTTTTCAAGTTTTAATGGTTTAAGATGGCCGATTTCACCAAATACTTTGTTTTCTGCGTTCTCACGAATCGCACATGTATTTAGTAAAATAATGTCCGCATCTTCGGTATTTTCAGTTGGCTCATAGCCCATTTCCATGAATATACCTGCCATGACTTCTGTATCGTGTTCATTCATTTGACAACCATACGTACGGATTAAAAAGCGTTTTCCTTTTCCTGCGTTTTTCATATCTTCAGGAATTGAGAATTCTTTTAAATAATTGACTTGTTCTTTACCACGTTTTTTCGCATCTTTTAATGAAGGTGGTTGATAAACAGCCTGAAAATACTTACTGTAATCCTTCTCGGATTTTTTGTCCGCAGGCTTTACTTGGGTACTTTCAAGACGTTGTTTTTCGTTCATGCAAAATCTCCTTCCTCTTTCAACACTATCTTTGACGTTTAAGTTTCGCTACAAAACCTACACATTTTACTAGTATAAGGTTTAATATGTTTTATTACAATAAAACCATAAAATTGTAGAAAATTGTACATTATTGATAGACAAGACATACATGCCTATTTTATCACTCAACAAACGACGAGTAAAGATATAGAAATGTATAGGCACCTTAGCCATTATGTGTTATCAAAAAAATGCTCACTCTTACAACTTAACCTTCTGACAGAAGAGTATTACACTTTCAATGTGGTTACCTAGACAAAGAAAAAACCTACTAAGGGAATCTGCCTCAGTAGGGTCATTTTGTTTTACATAAATTCTTCAACAAGTTTATCAAACTTTTCTTTATCCAGTTTTAAATCTGCATGCACAAGTGGTGTTTCACTATAACCGTGTACAAGTTCTTGATAAGAAGGTTTTTCAGTATTTTGATAGATGATTCCTGTTACAAGACTATTATGCTTCATTAATGTTTGCATAGCCATGGATCGGTCTGTTGGATCATATCCTTCAACATTAGCTAGCTTTGTTAGATTTTCTTTGAACCAGTCATATGTGTTGACTTTGTTATACGTTACACACGGGCTAAATACGTTAATTAAAGAGAAACCTTTATGCTTGATTCCAGCTTCAATGATTGCTGTTAGATCTTTAAGGTCTGTTGAAAAACTTTGTGCGACAAATGTAGCTCCAGCAGTTAATGCCATCTCCATTACCGAAAGGGCGGATTCAATTGATCCTTTAGGCGTACTTTTTGTTTTAAAGCCCATCTCACTTCGTGGTGAAGTCTGTCCTTTAGTTAAACCGTATATTTGATTATCCATGACAATATATGTGATATCAATATTACGACGGATTGCGTGAATCGTATGGCTCATTCCAATTGCATATCCGTCACCATCTCCGCCAGAAGCAATGACAGTTAAATCCCGGTTTGCCATTTTTACACCTTGCGCAATTGGTAATGAACGTCCATGTATTCCGTGTAATCCGTATGCATTAATATATCCAGAAATACGTCCAGAACATCCAATCCCTGAAATAACAGCTAACTGTTCAGGCTCAAGTCCAACATTTGCAGCGGCACGTTGGATTGCTGCCTGTACGGAGAAGTCTCCACACCCTGGACACCAGTTAGGTTTTACATTATTACGAAAATCTTTAAACGTTGCCATATTCGAACAACTCCTTACATTTTGTATGAACTTCATGAGGTAGGAATGGATTACCGTCATATTTTAAGAAGCTAGTAATCTTGTCTGCATGTCCTACATTCATCTTCATAATGTTTGCGAGCTGACCAGTAGCATTATGTTCAACGACCAATACCTTTTTAGCTGATTCAACTAAAGGCAACATTTCATCCGTTGGGAATGGATGGATTAAACGAATTTGTGCATGATTCACTTTAATACCATCTTCCTCAAGACGAGTCATTGTTTCTTCAATCACACCGCGAGTTGAGTTAAAACCAACTAACAGAAGGTCCGCCTCATCATGCTTCACATTTTTATGGACAGGTGTCTTGAATTGAATGTTATTAATCTTCTTAAGGCGTTTATCCATTTGGTCTTTACGGTTACTTGCAACCTCAGATGGTTTACCTTGTTCATTATGTTCAACACCAGTAACATGGTGTATTCCATTTTTTACACCTGGAACGACGCGTGGAGATACACCACTTTCTGTCACTTCATAACGCTTAAAGTATTCTTTTTTATCTAACTCTTGTAATTTATCATCATCTAAAATCAGGTTGCCGCGTCGAATCTCAATTTTTGAATAATCTAGCGGTTCAACTGTTTGCTTACCTAGTGAAAGCTGTAAATCTGTTAGGAAAATAACTGGACATTGATATTCTTCCGCAAGGTTAAATGCTTCAATGATGTCATAAAATGCTTCCTGTACAGTACTTGGCGCCATCACAATCTTAGGTATTTCACCATGAGTACCATAGATCATCGCCATTAAGTCAGATTGCTCTTGCTTTGTTGGAAGGCCAGTACTCGGTCCTCCGCGTTGTGTGTCAATAACAACAAGTGGAGTTTCTGTGATACCCGATAAACCGATTGATTCCATCATTAATGATAGTCCTGGTCCAGCAGAAGCAGTAAATGCACGAACACCTGCATAATTGGACCCAATTGCCATCGTACAAGCTGCAATTTCGTCCTCTGTTTGAATAACTGTTCCCCCAAATTCAGGTAATTTGCTAATTAAGTATTCCATGATTTCAGAGGCAGGGGTAATTGGGTATGCAGGCATAAATCTTGCTCCACCTGCTAGAGCACCTAAAGCAATAGCATCATTACCAATCATAAACATGCGCTGCTTTCCATCTGCTTTTTCTAGCTTCATCTTTACGTCTTCGCTAAGTTGGTTATTTAGGAATTCTGCCCCAGCTTTGATTGCTTCCATATTTTTCTCTACAACTTGCTGACCTTTTCGACCAAAGATTTCTTCTACTACATTGAGATAGACATTCAAATCCAGGTCTAATAATGAGCTAGTTGCACCAATCGCAACCATGTTCTTCATGAGGGAAGTCCCAAGTTCCGTAGCAATTTCAGTAAAAGGTACAGCATACAATCGAACTTTAGTATTCTCTGGAATAGTAGGTCCGAATTTTGCATCCGCTAGCACTACTCCACCATCTCTAAGTTCATGAAAATTAAAATCAATTGTTTCCTGGTCAAAAGCTACTAAAATATCAAGATCATCAGAGATAGAACGAACTTGAGTTGTACTTACACGAATTTTGTTATTCGTATGTCCACCTTTAATACGCGATGAAAAGTGGCGATATCCATATAAATAGTAACCTAGACGGTTTAGAGCGACGGAAAAGATTTCCCCAGTACTTTCAATTCCTTCCCCTTGTTGCCCGCCAACTTTCCACGAAAGTTGATTGATCATGATTTACACCCCTTTGGAATACATTCTATATATTATCTTTTGGATATTCAGTGAATAGCACCTACCAACTGAGTTGTACATTTTTCTATAGGAATAAAAATGGACTTTTTTTAACAACAGAGTGGTTAAATTTCCCGAATTTTTGGTGCAATAAGCTGTCCAATTTTATTTGGTTGGATATGTACTAAACGCTTTCAATTCTAGACCTATCAAGGAAAAAAAGCAACCCTTAGCAAAGAAAATAACAGTGAAAAATAATTATTTTTTAACTTTTCAATAAATTATACTTTATGAACCAATTACTTATTTTTTACACAGGTAAATTTTCTATAAAATTGTCATACAAGAATTTTTTTACTTGTTTTTCAGAATAATGTTTTAATAATTTATTAATCAGTGCTTCATATCCTTTGTAATTTTCAAGCCCCATTGTAGTATCTGTAATTCCATCGAAATCAGAGCCAAATCCCACATTATTTTCTCCACCTAATGAACAAATATAGTCGAGATGCTTCACAACATCCTCAATGGATGCATCACCTTGATTTTGTAAAAATTGTGGAACAAATGTGATTCCAATCATACCATTCTTTTTAATTAATGCTTCAATCTGTTCCTTGTTTAAATTTCGACGATGATTACAAATTTCAATTACATTTGAATGTGAAGCAATTGGATAATCAGCTACTTCCATGACATCCCAAAACCCTTTTACTGACAAATGAGAGACATCTGTCCAAATAGATGCGTTGTTGAGTTCTTTTACTACTTCAACACCAAAACTAGATAATCCTCCTCCTCGTGGCTCACCTACCCCATCGGCAACAAAATTGGCATAATTCCATGTTAGTCCCACAGAAGAAACTCCAAGCCTAATTAATGACTGTAGCTTTACGATACTCTGATCAATCGCATCACAGCCCTCTAGGGTTAAGAAAGCCCCAATCTCACCCTCCTTTAAAGATAAGATATCTTCCCTAGTTCTTACTATTTTTAATAAAGGAAATGGGGCAATTACTTTTTGATAAAAAATCTCTACCATTTCCAACGCCACTTCAAAACGACTCTCAGGTTTTACCCCTTCAGGAATATAAATCGCAAAGCATTGTACCTTACTACCAGTTGCTTTTAATTGGTCATAGGTAATATGTAATTTCGATGAATTTCTAAAATCGATCGTAGGATCCATCCACATTTTATATAAAACATCTGAATGGGCATCAAATATTTTCAAGTCGAGATCAACTCCTTCTTTTGTCTATTGTACACAAAAATACCTGTTTGTCTCTTGGTTGACAAACAGGCAATCACCCGTCACTTACCTTACTTTTATATAAGTACATACCATTATCGTGGTTCGACGATTAATTTTATAGCTGTTCTTTCTTCACCATCAATTTGAATATCAGTAAACGCTGGAATACAAATTAGGTCCACTCCACTCGGTGCCACAAACCCTCTAGCTATCGCTACTGCCTTCACTGCCTGATTTAATGCACCTGCACCAATCGCCTGAATTTCTGCAGCTCCTCTTTCACGTAATACCCCCGCAAGTGCCCCAGCTACAGAGTTAGGATTAGATTTTGCTGAAACTTTTAATATTTCCATTTCTACTTTCCTCCTTGTTCTTTACAATGTTTCCCTGAGTGATTGGTAGAACCATACCCACTAACACACCATCAGTAATTTTACGATCATCGCAAATCTACCATGGCATATAAAGTTAACAGGGATTACCGAGTCCTATTGAACAACGAATAATGATCCCATAACTACTATATTCACTAGAAACTACTTGTATTCCTGCTTGTTTCTAATCTTTTTCTAAAAATTCAAAAACTTAATCATTCCATTAAAAAACCAAGATAATTATGGCTTATCTTGGTTAGACTACCTTTTTATTACATTTAATCGAAAAATGGATGATCGTCATTTATAAGGATACGTTGAATCCCTTTTGCCTTACCACTCTTAGAGTCTACATTAATAAGAACTCCATTTAATTGAGTTCTTCCTTTAACGACCTCAAAGCGTACAGGTAATGCGGTTTTAAATTTTTGAATGACAGCCTCTTTATCCATCCCTAATATCCCATCATAAGGTCCTGTCATTCCGACATCAGTGATAAATGCTGTTCCCTGTGGTAAAACACGGTTATCAGCTGTTTGTACATGTGTGTGTGTTCCAACAACAGCAGTAACCCGCCCATCTAAATACCAGCCCATTGCGATTTTTTCACTTGTAGCCTCTGCATGGAAATCAACAAAAATAATAGAAGTTCTTTTTTTCGCTTGTTCAATTAATTCATCGGCCTTTTTAAAAGGATCCTCAATCGCTGGAAGAAATGTCCTTCCCTGCAGATTAATGATGGCCACCTCTTGTCCATTCACTTTGCTAATCATCATTCCTTGACCTGGCGTTCCCTCTGGGAAATTCGCTGGTCTAATCATGTTTTTTGCTGTATCAATAAACTCAAAAATATCTTTATTGTCCCATGTATGATTACCTAAAGTTATTGCTTGAGCACCGTTTTCGAGAAATTGGTTATAGATTTTTTTTGTAATTCCTCGACCTGATGCAGCATTTTCTCCATTCACAATTGTCAATGTGGGATGGAATTTTGCTTTTAGTTTCGGAAGATATTCCTGAATCATCTCTCTTCCTGGTGATCCAACTACATCACCAATAAATAAAATCTTCATGTAAAAGCCCCTTTCATCATTAAGTGAAGCACAAATAGAAAAAAATCTCAATAATCAAAGGGAGATTTCCAATAAAATTCGATCTAAATGTTTCCTATATAGGCAAAAAAATAAGAGCGGTCAAAAGTCCGCTCTTATTTTGCATATTCAACTGCTCTTGTTTCACGAATAACGGTTACCTTGATATGGCCTGGATAATCCAACTCTTCTTCGATTCGTTTACGGATATCACGGGCTAGTCGATGTGCATTTAAATCATCGACTGCATCAGGTTTTACAATTATTCTTACCTCACGTCCCGCTTGAATAGCGAAGGATTTTTCAACCCCATCATAGGACTCTGAAATCTCTTCAAGCTTTTCTAAGCGACGGATATAATTTTCAAGTGTCTCACTTCTTGCACCTGGCCTTGCTGCAGATAAAGCATCAGCAGCAGCTACTAGAACAGCAATAATCGTTGTAGGTTCTGTATCACCATGGTGGGAAGCAATACTATTGATTACTACTGGATGCTCCTTATATTTCATTGCTAGTTCTACTCCAATTTCAACGTGGCTACCTTCCACTTCATGGTCAATAGCTTTACCGATATCATGTAATAGACCAGCACGACGAGCTAAGGTTTCATCTTCACCTAACTCAGCAGCCATTAATCCTGCCAAGATTGATACTTCCATTGAGTGTTTTAAGACATTTTGGCCATAGCTTGTACGATACTTCAAGCGACCTAAAATCTTAATTAAATCTGGATGGAGTCCATGAACACCAACCTCAAAGGTTGTTTGTTCACCCACTTCGCGAATATATTCATCTACCTCACGTCTAGATTTATCAACCATCTCTTCAATACGTGCAGGGTGAATACGTCCGTCTTGAACAAGTTTTTCAAGCGCAATTCTTGCTGTTTCACGTCGAATTGGATCAAATCCAGATAATATGACTGCCTCAGGTGTATCATCAATGATTAGGTCAATACCCGTTAATGTTTCTAGCGTACGGATATTTCTTCCTTCTCGACCAATAATACGTCCTTTCATCTCATCATTTGGCAAGTTCACTACAGATACAGTAGTTTCTGCTACATGATCAGCGGCACATCTTTGAATAGCAAGCGAAAGCACTTCTTTTGCTTTCTTATCTGATTCTTCCTTTGCACGACTTTCTGCTTCTTTCACCATCACGGCTATATCATGGGAAAGCTCATTTTCAATGCGTTCAAGGATGATTTGCTTTGCTTCATCGCGTGTTAAGCTAGCAATACGCTCAAGTTCAGCTTGTTGTTTTTGCACCATCTCTTCCACTTTGCTTTCCATCTCTTCAATATGCTGTTGTCTTTGAGCGAGAGAATCCTCTTTCTTCTCTAATACGGATTCACGTTTATCTAATGTTTCATCCTTACGATCAAGGTTCTCTTCTTTCTGCAATAAACGATTTTCTTGTTTTTGTAGTTCGTTTCTTCGATCTCGGATTTCCTTTTCTGCCTCTGTACGAAGTTTGTGAATTTCATCCTTTGCCTCTAACAGTGCTTCCTTCTTTAATGAATCTGCTTCCCTATTCGCATCTTCAATAATTTGATCGGCAACACTTTTTGCTCCTGCAATTTTAGTTTCGGCAATAGACTTACGAACATAAAAGCCAACAATCGCACCGACGATTAGGCCAAACAAAGCGGAGATGATTATAGAAATGGGATCCATCTTCTTCACCTCCTCTTGCTATGAACTTTTTCTTGCTAGATCAAAATGTCGGCATGTACATAATCAATGCACCTTGGCGTATGTGTACTCAGATTTTTTCGAGTCTTCTCGATTAATCGTATTTCTACACCAACGGCTTAGACTTTATTCAACAGGATTTAAAAAGCCTGCTAAATAAAGTTAGACAATATACAGCACAAAGGCTTTTTAAGCTAATCAGATTCTTAGGTTACGACCGAAAGCAACTTAAATGCTACTCCGGGTCTGAATAGCAAAAGCTCAAACCGAGTTTTGCTTCTAACGTTTTAATACTAACAAAGTATAAAATATACATTTTAATTGTAAATGTGTGAATTTTTATTGTCAAGACCTGTCAGAAATAGTGTTGCATGAAAATGGAAATTTCGGGTAGAAAAATTGTGGATTTACGCTTTTCTTATTGGAAAATTTTTATCTGTAGAAGTGATAAAACTGTAGAGAGGGGAAAAGGAAGAAGAGACACGAGTAATGTGTCTCCTTCTTTATAAATTTTATAAGTCAAATTCTTCTTGTTCTTCATCTTCAGGAGCAGTTTTCACACCATCAAGGCCATAATGATCTCTAATCTGCTGAAGAATTTCGCTACGCACATCAGGATTTTCTTTTAAAAATTGTTTTGCATTCTCACGACCCTGACCAACTCGCTCATCATTATAAGAATACCAAGAACCACTCTTTTGGACGATATCGAGATCAGATCCGATATCAATTATTTCGCCTTCAATTGAGATACCTTCTCCGTACATAATATCTACTTCTGCCGTTCTAAATGGAGGCGCTACTTTATTTTTGACAACCTTGACTTTTGTTCTATTCCCTACAATTTCATTACCTTGCTTTAATTGTTCTGAACGACGAACCTCTAGTCTTACAGAAGAATAGAATTTAAGCGCACGTCCGCCTGGAGTTGTTTCTGGGTTTCCGAACATAACGCCAATTTTTTCACGGACTTGGTTAATGAAAATTGCAATTGTATTTGATTTATTAATTGCACCAGATAGCTTACGTAGTGCTTGTGACATGAGACGAGCTTGTAGCCCCATATGGGAGTCTCCCATTTCACCTTCGATTTCCGCTTTTGGAACAAGTGCTGCAACAGAGTCAACTACTAAAATATCAACAGCACCACTTCGTACTAATGCTTCAGCAATTTCTAGTGCTTGTTCACCAGTATCAGGCTGAGATAATAATAGTTCATCGATATTTACACCTAACTTTTGTGCATAAACTGGATCCAATGCATGTTCTGCGTCAATAAACGCAGCTTGTCCACCTGTTTTTTGTACTTCAGCGATCGCATGAAGTGCTACAGTTGTTTTACCAGAACTTTCTGGCCCGTATATCTCAATTATCCGTCCTCTTGGATATCCTCCAACACCTAATGCTACGTCTACTGCAAGTGAACCACTAGATACAGTGGATATTATACGATCGGTTTGTTCTCCGAGCTTCATGATTGAGCCCTTACCAAATTGTTTCTCTATCTGCTTCAATGCCATTTCTAAGGCCGCTTGACGATCACTCACTATTTTTCCTCCTTTATTCGTGAAACACTATTATTACTATACAATGTTTTATTCGATTTGCCAAGCAAAAAGTCGAACATTCATTCGATTATTTTCATTAATAGTTTTTTCCCATAAATCCAATTTTAATGGTAGATAATTATATTTTCTTAGAAAGTAAGACTACCAAATTGGAAGATTATACATTAAAAAAATTTAAACATAAGAACTATTACGCTATCACCTTCAAGGTGATCCTGCTGCTCTTACAGCTCCCTTGTCCTGTGAAAGTCCAACAATTCATAACAACAATCTTTTGATTTCAGCGGAATGTGGCGACTCCTCGAAAATGTATTCACATTTTCTTCGTGCGTAGGTTGATTCAAGGAAGCTTTTTAAAGTCCTGCTCAGACAAGCGTGAGACCTGAGACCCCCCAGGAGCGTTTAGCGACTTGTTCAGTTGCACCAGCTAGAAACTCGAGTAATTTCAACTCCTCCTTTAGAGGCAAAATACGCCTCTTTGACCGAGTCTCCGACGCACAGGACGTGCTTGGTGCCGACTAGACTGAGGACGTTGCGATTTTATTCGGCCAATTTTCTCGTTTTGACTGCAAGCCTCCTCCACATTTCGTTGAGGAGGCTCAAGCCACGCCCGCTCAGGAGCGTCGACCTGCAGCGGAAATCAATTATGTCAATAATCGAAAACAGCCTGGAAAAAAGCCAATTAATAACCACATGATTGCATTTTATTTCCTATAAAAAAATAGCGTAAGCATTTGGAGCTTACACCATTCCTTATTTAAGACTATATTAGAGACAATGCGAGTAACTACTTATTAGAATGTTCTTCATCCCAAACTTTATCAAGTACTTGACTAAACGCTTCAACTGGCTGTGCACCAGAGACAGCATACTTATTATCAAATACGAAGAAAGGAACACCTTGTACACCAACTGAACGTGCTTCAGAGATATCATTTGTTACTTTATCCATATTGTCCTTACTGTTAATAACCTGCCTTACCTCAGTGCCGTCAAGTCCAACCTCTTCCGCCAATCGAACAATCGATTCTATATCACTAATCATTTCACCTTCTTGAAAGTGAGCTTTATAGAAACGACTGAAAAATTCATTTCCTTTTCCTTGCTCTTTTGCATATTGAAAAACAAGATGTGCATCAGACGTACTCGTGAGTTTTGCTATATCATAGTTGATTTTAACTCCAGAGTTCTCAGCCATGTCAGTCACTTGTTTAAGCATTGCTTGCGCTTGCTCAACTGGCATACCTTTCATGCTAGAAAATGTTTCAGCATAGCTATGCCCTGGAACATATTTCGCATCTGGCATTAATAAGAAGCTTTTATACTCGATTTCCACCTCATTAGCATGGGTGAAATTCTCTAATGCTTTATTAAGATGTGCTTCTCCAATGAAACAGAAGGGACATACAAAATCGGACCATATTGTTATTTTCATTCTTTTCCCTCTTCCTTTTTTACTGGACCACAAATTCCAGTATTAATGTCGCAAATAAATCCTGAGGAACTGTCAAATTCCAAGCTTTTGAATTTCTTGATACTTTTTTGTTCGTTCAGAGTTCCTTGACTACCTTTACCTTCTGTTGAAAATTCAACAGGTTTAGTTTGCTTGTCATTTAACACAGGTATTCCTCCTTTTATTACCGCTATGATTAGTTTATATGAATTTCCCCTTGATTTCTAATAATTTAACTGAAGAAAGGTATGTAAAAATTTAGACAAAGACAAGACGTTTATATTTAGCCATACTTACATACATTTGAAAAAAAGACGACCTAAAAGATCGTCTTGTAAAATTAATTAGCTATTCTGTTCATTTAATAATTGTAGTAAGTAATAAAAACCGTATTTGACTGTTCTATTTCGAATACCTTGACGGGAACCAGCCAATTGTAAAGAATAAACTTTAGTTGGCTGATCTAAATATGAAATCCCAATATAGACAGTACCTACTGGTTTTCCTTCCGATTCACTAGGCCCTGCAACTCCTGTAAAGCTAATTCCAATATCAGACTGTAAGAGCTTCTTGACATTCTCAGCAAGTTGCTCAGCTGCTTTACAACTAACAGCTCCATCTGTTGCAAGTGTTTCTTTCTTAACTTGAAGGACATGTTCCTTCACTTCATTTGTGTAACAAACTATTCCGCCCTTCACGACGGCAGAAGAACCCGCTAGATTGGTAAGATCCTCAGTAAACAACCCACCTGTTAAGCTTTCAGCACTAGCAATCGTTAACTTTGTACTCTTGAGTTTGTTCATAACCTCACTAACTAACGAAGTCGAATCATACCCGTATAAGAAAGGGCCAACTCTTTTTAATATCTCAGCCTCTGTTTCATCTAATAGTTGATTAGCAGCCTCTAGTGAACTATGTTTTGCCGTCAAGCGAATGGTAACCTCTCCATCACCTGCTAAAGGTGCGATTGTTGGATTTGTTTGATTATCAATTAAATCCTCAAGCTCTGTTTCAAGCTGTGATTCCCCAATGCCAAAAAAACGGAGTACTCTTGATTCAATGCGTTCCACAACACCAAGTGATTCTAATAAAAAAGGTGCTCCATAGGATAAAAACATTGGATTTAACTCTTTTGGTGGACCAGGAAAAAGCATATATGTAATCTTATTAACCTCTAATGCCATTCCTGGTGCCATCCCATGATCATTTGGTAAAATAGTTGATCCATCAATTACGAGTGCTTGCTTTTTATTGTTTTCGGTCATATGACGATTTGTTCTCTTAAAATAATCTTCAATACTATGTAATGCATCCTCATCAAACACGAGTTGCTTATCCAACATCTTGGCGATTGTCTCTTTTGTCAAGTCATCCTTAGTTGGTCCCAAGCCACCTGTGAAAATGATTAAATCTGAACGAGATTGTGAGATTTTAATGACATCTGCTAATCGAGCTGGATTGTCACCTACAACCGTATGGTAATAGACATTGATTCCAATCTCAGCAAGTTGTTTGGATAGAAATTGTGCATTTGTATTAGCGATTTGACCCAGTAGGAGCTCAGAGCCTACTGCAATTATTTCAGCATTCATTCGATTAGATCACCATCCTATTTTGAGTTTGCAAACACACCTTTGTTTTTTGCAAAATAATCCCAACCAGAAATAACAGTAAAAATGACAGCAACCCAAAGTGCAATCATATCAAACGGGATTGAAAGAAATTCAAATGGCCAATTATGTAATAATAGAACCGAAACAGCAACTACCTGAGCCCACATTTTAATTTTCCCAAGCATTTTCGCTGCTGAAACCTCGCCACCTTCAGCCAGTAACAGTCGTAAGCCCGTAACGGCAAATTCCCTACTTATGATAATGACAACCATCCATGCAGGTGCAAGTCCAAACTGAACTAAGCTGACCAATGCCGCTGATACAAGTAACTTATCAGCGAGAGGGTCTAAAAACTTTCCAAGATTTGTTACTAAGTTATACTTTCTTGCCAAATGTCCATCAATCCAATCTGTACTAGAAGCTACGATAAATATAATCGCACCCACTAAATGGGCAACAGGGATAGACATTGAACCAACCTCAACATTTCCCCATCCAAATGGAACAAACATGACAATTAAAAAAAGTGGGATTAAACAAATTCTTGCTACAGTAATCTTATTTGGTAAATTCACATTCATACCTCCAGGTAATACTAAAATATCTATAATAGTGATAATACCACTTATACGAAACAAAAAGCCATCACTATGATGACTTTTTTGTTATTCCCCTGTTACAGGAGTAAATTTCACCTTAATAATCTGTTGAACAACTTCTCCAGTGTTAAATGGATATTGGAATGGTTCACCATTAATTTCGATTGCAAGATCTGAGGATCTTCCAATATTAAAATTAATTTCTGATTGGTTAGACAAATCTACTTCCTCTGTTTGACCATCCGCAATGTTTTTCCAGACAAATCTTTCATTTTGTTTATTGGTGACAGCAACCCACGCTTGCCCACCTTCTTTAGCTGTAAGTTTGACCTTAAACGAATCGGTATTTTTTAACTCATAGGTTGCAGTACTTTTACCCCTTTCAAGTTCAACTAGTTCTTGAGTAGGAGGCTCATCAACTGATTCCTCATCATCTGAAGGAGCATTATCTGTTTCACCAGCTACTTTCTCTTCTTCATCTGACTTTTCTTTTTCTTCAGCAGATGTAGGTGGTGGCTCATCTGATTCATCGTATTCTGTTGCTGGATTTTCAATTTGGGTATCTGGTTCTTGGGCTACATCCTTTTTCGATACAAACCAGTAAATTGTCATTGCACCGCCAATAAGAAAAAGGGCCAAGATGATCATCGGTACCTTATCTATCATTTTCGAACTTGCTGATGAAATCTGTCTTCTTGATTGTACTCTAGAAATCTGCTCAGGAATTTCATCATTTTGCGTTCCGGGAATTTCCGACTTGAATTCTTCAAATAATTCCTCAGGATTTATCCCTACAGCTTCCGCATATTGTTTAATGAATGCACGAACATAGAACTTACCAGGCATCACACTATAGTTTCCTTCTTCAATCCCTACCAAATACCTTTTTTGGATTTTTGTCATGTGCTGTAAATCATCCAAACTTAAACCTTTTTGTTCTCTCGCTTCTTTAAGTCGGGATCCTAACTCTGTCATTTTATTCACCTACCAATTCTCAAGATATCTATTGGTGTATTTGCGTTCATAATACTAGCATTTTTATCCTTTTCAGTAAAGATTTTTACTTATTAAAAATCAAAACCTGAAAAATTAGATTGTGAAAAATGTCCATCTTCAAAATCATATGTAATTTCCTCATCAGGTTCTTTGCGAAGTTCGATGATATAATCGAAATCCTTCAATGTATACTCTGTGTGACGAACAAACATATCGGGATGTTCTACTAATTTGACTGCTGGCAGCCTCATTATTTCTCTCACTAGCTGTAAATGTCTTTCCGTTGCACGCTTTGTTGAAACAATTCCATCTATAATGAAAAGATTATCTACATTATACTCATCTTGAATAAGTTCATTTCTCATGGTTTGTTTTAGTAAAGTAGATGAAACAAACAACCACTTTTTATGTGCACAAACACTTGCCGCAACAACTGATTCAGTTTTACCAACCCTTGGCATACCACGAATCCCAATTAGCTTGTGACCTTCTTGTTTAAAGAGTTCAGCCATAAAATCAACAAGCAACCCTAATTCATCCCGAGTAAAGCGAAAGGTTTTTTTATCATCACCATCACGTTGTATATATCTTCCATGCCTTACAGCAAGCTTGTCACGAAGCTTAGGCTCCCTTAGTTTCGTAACGTTTATCGTATCCATCGTATGCAAAATTGATTCCAGTCTTTCAATTTGCTCATTCGAATCACTTAATAAAAGCATACCCCTTCTACGATCGTCTACACCATTTATTGTCACAATATTTATTGAAAGCATCCCTAATAGAGAAGATATATCACCTAGAAGTCCCGGACGGTTTTTTGCTATTTCATATTCTAAATACCATTCTTTTTTCTCCAATTTTCCCAGCCCCTCATCACCAATAGGTTGTGGTTATAGTCTCTAAAATATAAAAGATTGCATCATTTTCATTATAAACGAATCATTTCATATTTTATAGAGGAGGAAAAAAATTGATCGAATTTTTACCTAAAAAAAAGAGAGGAAAATCCTCTCTACTTCGCATTGATACATCTTAGCTTTGGACAAGCTTGACCATAACATTTGCAATCGCTTGCTGCTCTTCTTCAGATGCAACGTTCCAAAGATCTCGTAACACTTTTTCTTGAGCATTTTTCGGCTCAACCTCACTCGCTAGGTAGTCACCTAATTGATGAGCCATATCATTGATAACGTTTTGATCCATTCCTTGTGATTTTGCATGCTGCAAACGATCACCTAAAAAATCTTTCCACTCTTCAAAGTTGTCTAGTACTGACATAAGTGACCCTCCTTATTAGGTTAGTACATTGTTAGTTTGTCGAATGTATAATAAATTATTCGTAATAATTAACGGTTCAAAAAATCTAACAATGCCACCCGCCATTTACAGACAATACTTGTCCTGTAATATAAGAGGCTTTATTTGAAAGTAAAAATGAAACAGCACCCGCTACCTCTTTTGGGTTCCCTATTCGCCCCATTGGGATATCATGACTAATGCTTTCTAAATCATCAGCAGAAAACTCTTGAAGCATATTCGTATGAATTGCCCCTGGAGCAACAGCATTTACACGTATACCGCTTATTGCGACCTCCTTTGCTAATGCTTTAACAAACGAAATTTGACCACCCTTCACCATCGAATAAAGTACTTCACATGATGCACCAGTGATTCCCCAAATCGATGAAACAACGATGATATTCCCGCTTTTTTTCGTAATCATGGTAGGAAGTAAAGCTTTTGTTAAAAGATAGGGAGAAGTGACATGTAACTGCACCATCTTATCAACTGTTTCTTGGCTAAAATCAGTCATAAGTCCAAATAAACTTTTACCCGAATTATGAATAATTGCATCAATCGGGTGCTGAATTTGGTTGACTGCCTGTTCAACTCCATTTGGTTGACTAAAATCAGCCTTAACCAGGTATGTTTCTACACCCTCTTTTGCTAAGTCATCTGATAAGTTTCTTACTGCTTTTTCGTTCTCATTGAAATGGAGATAGAGTGAAAAACCTAAAGCTGCAATTTCTCTTGCAATCGCGCTGCCAATCCCTCCACTAGCTCCTGTTATTAATGCATATTTTTTCATCCTGATTTCCCCTTAAAAAAGCATCCTTATTTTATAAAGGATGCTTAAGACTTACTTATTTTTTAGGTACCACTTGACACTCTGTCATTCGAATTTCATCGAAAAACTCATTCACAGTATTCGTAATATCATCAACTGTTAAACTTTCCATCATTGGTACTACATCAAATAAATTCATATCATTAAAGGCATACCGTGTAAACTGATTTGCAATATAATCTGGTGAGTTTAATGACCTGAGGAAGGCTCCAATTTTTTTCTTCTTTACTCGCTCTAGCTCCTCGGAGGTGATCCCTGCACCCTTGCTTGAAAGCATAATATTTCTTACCTTTTTTGACAATACATCAGGATTTGGGGTATCACCACCAACAACTGCAAAACCAAATCCATGTTCCTCGGTATAATCGTAAGAAAAGGTATCGTCAATTAAGCCTTCTTCATACAATTCTTGATAATGCTTTGAGCTCTTTCCAAAAAGCCAATCAAGAATAATTGTAATGGATAATTCGCGTTTTAATAATGCATTACCACTAAGTGACGGATTCAACGCCTTAACGCCTACCATACATTTAGAGGATTGAACATTCATCTCAAGCACTTTCTTTTTTACATTTACTTCAACTGGTTCTTCCTCAAAATGGCGTTTAATTTCGGGCTGATCTTTATAATCCTTCTTTGCTTGATTTGATCGAATTTGTTCCATTATTTTTTCTGGCTCAATCGGACCTACAACAAATAACACCATATTACTTGGGTGGTAGAAGGTTTCATAGCATTCATACAGCATATCCTTCGTTATTTTTGAAATTGAATCAATTGTACCTGCGATATCAATCCTAACTGGATGATTTTTATACATATTCTCAATTACACCAAAATATAGTCTCCAATCAGGATTGTCGTCATACATCGTGATTTCTTGACCAATGATACCTTTTTCTTTTTCAACTGTTTTCTCGGTGAAATATGGACTTTGAACAAAGTCAATTAAAGTTTCAAGATTCAGTTCCACATTAGAAGTACTTGAAAACAAATACGCAGTTCTTGTAAATGCAGTGAAGGCATTGGCCGATGCACCTTGTTTACTAAAATCCTGAAACACATCTCCATCTTCTTTTTCAAATAACTTGTGCTCTAAAAAATGGGCTATTCCATCGGGTACATGGACATATTCATTCTTCCCTAGTGGTATAAACTGATTATCGACTGAACCATAATTAGTTGTAAAAGTTGCATACGTTTTATTAAAACCTTTTTTGGGGAGGATGTATACGTTTAGGCCATTTTGTAGCTTTTCGTGAAAAAGGTCTTCTTGAAGTTGATCAAATGAGATTTTCTCCATTACTTACCGCCCTCCAATCCAGTAAGGAAGTAGATGGTATCAAGTTCAATTTTCTTTGCAACTTTGACAACTTCTTCCTTAGTAACTGACTCTATTCCAGCAATCCAATCTTCGAGTTTTCTTACATTTGAAGAAATAACATTGTGATATAAAACCTCTGCCATTCCTCTTGATGTATCGATGGTTTCTAATAGTTGGTTTATGATGACTGCTTTAGTTTGAGCTAATACGTCCTCTGAAAAATCGCCAACAACCATTGCTTTCATTTGTTCCTTTATAATGGTGACTGCACGATCAAAATTAGCAAATTCGATTCCAGACATCACCATTAGTAGACCCTTATGACTTTCAACCCTTGAAGCTGCATAGTAGGCTAAGCTTTCTTTTTCACGTACATTAATAAATAGCTTTGAATGCGAGAAGCCACCAAAAATTCCATTAAAAACTTGAAGTGCATCATAATCTGGGTCACTATATGTCGTATTAGTTCTAAAACCAATATTAAGTTTTCCTTGTTTTACATCTTGCTTTTCAATAACCTCTTTCACTTCAACAAATTGGTTTGTTTTTGTTTCTTGTTGAGGACGCTTACTTCTATCTGTGAATACAAATGCAGAAGAAACTGCATCTTTTACCTTTTCTGGCTCAATATTCCCGATTACATATAAATCTATCTCATCTTCTGCTAATGCTTTTTGATAATAACTGTAAAGTGATTCGGCTGAAATCTGATCAAGGTCTTCAATTCGTCCATTGACATGGAGATGATATGGTTCATCTTTACACATTTCTTCTATTAGTCGTAAATTTGAATACCTCATTTTATCATCATAGACCGCCTGTATTCGTTGTTTAAGGCTACGTTTTTCTCTTTCTACGACCTCATTTTTAAAACCACCGTCTACAGTGACAGGTGAAAGAACGATTTCTTGTAATAAAGAAATTGCTTTGTCAAGTAAAGGTGTTTGGTCTTTTAAAAACAATTCGTTCGCGATTTCAATAAAAAATGTAATAATGTGGTGCTCCCCTTTTTTAGCGAGGTCGACATAAAGGACTGCACCGTATAATTCATCTAAATAGGAGCGTAAACTTGTTGTAGAAGGATAGCTTGGTGTTTCACTTTGCAAAACATAGGGCAGTAATGCTCTCTGTGTTACATACTCCTCCTCAAGCGGAGCTTTCATTCTAAGGACAAGCGTATTCGTTTTAAATTTATCTGTATTAATCGTATGAAGAGTAAAGCCATTTAACTTATGTTCAGTTTCATCCAATAAATTCATCTAAGCATTGCCTCCTTTATGGTCATTGCAATTCCTATATAGCTATTTTTCAACTAAACCTGCGTAAATAATCTTAAAATCACTATAACCTCAGAATAGCAATTAATTCAAGTAATGGCACCTATTATTTCCTTAAAAAGAAAAACAAACCAGAAATGATCCTGGTTTGTTGTTATCATTATTTAATTTTGACAAGTTCACTCTTTAAATATGATAAGAATTCGTTTGCTTTCTTTTCAGGTGGTCGAGTGACTAGACTTACTCCAACAAATAATCCAATTGAAAGAAGTAATGCCCAAACACCAGAACCATATCCAAACGGCTTAAGTTGCATGGATTCAAGGATTACTACTACTAATCCACTGATGATTACACTCGTCATAACTCCTGCTGCAGTCCCTCTTTTCCAGAAAAATGCTCCAATAATGGCTGGGACAGCAACAATTAAGCCTGCAGAAGAGGCCACCGAGAGTACAGCTATTAAATCTAACTGTAATTCAGCAAATCCATAGGCAAGTATAGCAATAACTGGAATTATAAATTTACCAACTTTTAATTGTCGTTTTTCATCCTTATTTTTTGAGGACATTCCATATACATCTCTTGCAAAAAGAGAAGAAAGCGTTAATAAAATGGAATCAATTGTAGAAATGGCTGCCGCCATAATGGAAACCATGACAATTACACCTAATATCGTTGGGACATATTTAGATGAAAGCAAAGTTGGTGTTGCCACATCTGGATTTTCAAGGCCTGGGAATAATAAAAGTGCTGAATACCCCCACATGACCGAAACAATCGTATAAATAAAACCAAATATAAGGAAAACGAATAGCATTTTTCGTAAACTACCTAAAGAAGCAGGCATATACAGTCGCTGGCTCACTTGTGGATTAGATAAACTAAAGAAAATCCACGGAATGGTTAGTGATAAGAAAGTCGGAAAACTAAAATACCCATTTCCAGGAACTGTTAACGAATCTGGATGGCTCGTCCTTAATTCATTGAAAAAGCTTCCGAATCCTCCCAGAGCATTAACAAGTATGATTACAACAAGGGTTGATGAAACAATCATCACGAGCGCTTGCAGGGAATCTGTCCACATTACTGAGCGAATGCCTGATATATATGTAAAAATGAGTGCTAATACGGTTGCTAAAACTGCGCCTGTGGTAAAGGAAATTCCACCGCCAGTCATCCCTTCAAGTAAATAACCAATTCCCGCTAGTTGTACTGCGCTATATGGTATAAGAAAAATACAGCTAGAAATTGAAATAACAGCCGCCACCCGCTTATCATCGTAGCGGTCACCTAACATTTCAGATGGGGTCACATACCCATATTTCTTCCCTACGATCCAAAATCTCGGTCCAAAAAAGGCAACAAGGCTTACTCCCATGAAATAAATAATTTCAAACCCAAACGCACCAACACCACCACGATATGTTAATCCAGCCAAACCAACCATCATGAATGCACTATACGTTGTTGCACTATAGCTTAAGGCTGAAACAAAACCGTTCATTTTCCGATTCCCTAAAAAATATCCTTCCATATTTAGCGGTTTATCACTTCTAGATAAGTAGGCGACAAGTAAGGAAAGTACAATATAAATGATAATTCCCCACCAAATTACTGTTAAATCCATACATATATCACCTCCAATTCCTAGTTATGATGTGATTAATTAAAATAATAAACAGACCCAAAACTAGCCATAGAAAAAAACTGCCATACCACGCTGTCACGTCTGATAAAAAGATGTACGGTACAATATAGGCTAACAGGACTAACAAGAGACATATGCTCCCCCATAATTTCTCCTTGTTGCTCATTTGGTATCCTCCTGTACATTTTTATTTCAAAAAAGGAATGACAAAACTGCCATTCCTTTAAAAAATTTATCTTATCGCTTACCTGAATCAAATGGTTCCCCTGCAGCTTTTGGAGCTTGTGAAGATTTAGAAAATATCACCAATGCAATTAATGTCACTACATATGGGAAAATCTTCAAGAAAATTGGTGGGATCGCTGAAAGCTCTGGTATAACAGACGATACGTTTGCAACAGTTGTTGCAAATCCAAAGAATAAAGTAGCTGCTAAAATTCCAAGCGGCTTCCACTGACCAAATATTAAGGCAGCAAGTGCTAAAAACCCTAAACCAGAAACATTCCCGGTGAACTCTCCTGCATAAGTCACAATAATAATGGCGCCACCTAAACCTGAAAACGCTCCAGATAGGATAACTCCCAAATATCGAATTTTTCTTACGTTTACACCCGCTGCTTCCGCTGCCTGTGGAAATTCACCACAAGAACGTAAACGAAGTCCTGTTTTTGTCTTAAACAATACAAATGCGCTAATTAATAAAACGAGTAAAATAAACCATGTTGTTGGGTAGGTTCTTGTGAAAAACAAATCACCAATAACAGGTATAGAAGATAATACTGGAACGTCTGTTGGGAAAAACCCACTCGTAATTCGGATATTTCCACTACCTGTCATATTTCTAGCTAAAAATACGGTTAATGCCCCTGCAATCATATTGATCGCTGTACCACTAATGATTTGGTTTGCATTGAGGTTGATACTAGCAAACGCATGTAATAAAGAAAATATCATACCCATAACCGCTCCAGCAAGTACACCAATCCATAACACTAGATTATGGTTCGGAATCGTTCCTTGAAGTGCATTAATGGTCAGAGCTGCTGCAAAAGCACCAAAAATCATTAATCCATCCAAACCAATATTGACAACACCACTTCGTTCACTGAATAATCCACCAAGTGCTGTAATGAGAAGAGGAATTGTAAAAACAATAGCATATGGAAAGATCTGTTCAATAATAGTCCACATTTTACACTTCCTCCTTTTTCACAGCAGTACTGTTCGTTCTTCGTTTCTTTAATTTATTTAGTAATCGCTCAATTAAAATACTAGTAGCAGCAAAGTAGATGATGATTGCAATGATTGTATTCGCAATTTCAGGTGGAATTTCAGTCATGGCATTCATAAAACCGGTTCCCGAATATAGAATCCCAAAAAAGACAGCTGCAAAGAATACTCCAATTGGACTATTAGCACCTAATAGGGCTACAGCAATTCCATCAAATCCTTGAGATGGCAAAATTCCAATTTGCATACTCGTTGCATTTCCTGTATACATGGCTACTCCACCAAGACCAGCTAAACCACCAGAGATCAGCATAGATAAAACAATATTTGAATTCACTCGCATACCTGCATATTCTGCGGCATGACGGTTAAATCCAACAGCTTTTAATTCGAAACCTAACGTCGTTTTATTTATAATAAATCCAATGACGATTACTGCAATAACACCTAAAAACAATCCAATGTTAATATAAGAGCCTTGGAAAAGGTCTGTTAGAAATGGTGTTCGTAATGTAGCTTCATCAGGTAATTTTCTTGATTCGGTCTCAAGAAATTCACCTTTAAAATATCCTGGAACTACATAATAAACTGTCCAATAGGCAACCCAGTTCATCATAATAGTTGAAACTACTTCATGTACATTAAATCTAGCTTTAAGTACCCCTGGAATTAATGCCCATAAAGCTCCACCAAGAAAACCTACTAAAATCATAACAAGTAATAAAAATGGACGTGACCAGTCGAATGTTAAGCCAACTGCAGTAGCAAGTAATCCTCCAATTAGAACTTGTCCAGAAGCACCGATATTAAATAAGCCAGTACGGAATGCAAAAGCAACAGATAACCCAGTAAAAATGAGCGGAGTGGCAGTTGCTAATGTATCACCAAACCTTGAAATATTTTTCAATCCCCCTTGAAATAAGTAAAGATACCCTTCAAAAGGATTGCTCCCTATAAATAGCATTAACAGACCGCCAGCTATTAGACCAAAAAGTACGGCAATTAATGAAATGATTGTATTTCTCATACACTTCTCTCCTTACTTACACCAGCCATCATGAGACCAACCTCATTCTCATTTGTTTCAGAGGCATTGACAATCCCTATGAGTTCCCCATTGTTAATGGCAGCAATTCGATCAGAAAGCTGTAAGACTTCATCTAATTCTAACGAGATTAACAGTACAGCTTTACCTCTATCACGATGTTCAATTAAACGCTTATGGATATACTCGATTGACCCAACATCAAGACCACGTGTAGGCTGAACGGCAATTAGTAAATCAGGGTCTAACTCAAGTTCTCTCCCAATGATCGCTTTTTGTTGGTTACCACCAGATAATGTTCTAGCAATGGAGACTTCACCTTCACCAGAGCGCACATCGAACTTTTCAATGATATTTTTTGCATATTCTTTCATTGCGGATAAATTTAATAGTCCATGTTTTGAAAATGGTGGCTTTTTATAGACCTCTAATACCATGTTGGATTGAAGTGTATAATCTAGTACTAGACCACGTTTTTGTCTGTCTTCTGGAATATGTGCTATACCTTTTTCAATTCTAGTACGTACTGGAAGATTCGTGATATCTTCACCATTGAATAGAATTTTTCCAGATTCTACTTTACGAAGACCAGTAATTGCTTCGACTAATTCTGACTGGCCATTCCCTTCAACTCCAGCAACCCCAACGATTTCTCCTTTTCGTACAGAAAGAGAAAAGTTTTTTAACCCCATGACTTTTCGATTATTTTTTACGGAAAGTGAATCTATTTCTAAAACCAGTTCACCTGGTTTACTTTCTTCTTTATCAACTTTAAAGGAAACATGTCTACCAACCATCATTTCAGCTAAGCTTGCTTCACTTGTTTCAGCCACATCTACTGTTCCTATGTACTTTCCTCTTCGGATTACGGTACAGCGGTCAGCTACAGCTTTTATTTCCTTCAATTTATGAGTAATAATAATGATGGATTTTCCTTCTTTAATTAGATTCTTCATAATATTCATTAATTCATCTATTTCACTTGGGGTTAACACAGCAGTGGGCTCATCAAAGATAAGCACATCCGCTTCACGGAAAAGCATTTTCATGATTTCTACGCGTTGTTGCATACCCACAGAAATATCTTCTATTTTTGCATGAGGGTCTAC
Organism: Bacillus nitroreducens; assembly: GCF_964021195.1. Lineage (NCBI taxonomy): Bacteria > Bacillati > Bacillota > Bacilli > Caryophanales > Bacillaceae > Bacillus > Bacillus nitroreducens. The sequence goes on from NZ_CAXHYI020000003.1 coordinate 3,529,954, forward strand.
ATTTAGTCCGTAATATTTAGACAACTCTTCGATTCTTTTTGCAGCAGAATGAATATCAAGGACAACCCCACTTTTTAATGGTTCATTACCTAAAATAATGTTTTCAGTTACTGTAAAGTTTTCTACTAACTTAAAGTGTTGATGAACCATCCCTATACCAAGACGGTTTGCCACATTCGGGTTCGTGATTTGTACTTGTTCCCCATTTACCTTAATCATTCCTTGTTCTGGTTGGTACATACCAAATAATACACCCATGAGCGTGGACTTTCCTGCTCCATTTTCACCTAGTAAAGCATGTATCTCTCCCTTTTTCAAAGTAAGAGTGACATTATCATTAGCTACAATACCAGGAAATTCCTTCCTTATATTAAGCATTTCTACAACATATTCCATAGTAGCACTCACCTTTTTCTAGACTCAATTCTTTAATAGTAGGAGTCCCCAATCATAGACAAAAAATGTGTTGTTACACAAAGGGTTACATAGAAAAGAGACGGATGAAACCGTCTCTTGATCAACAAAAAATATTACTTGATTAAGTCACCTTGTTCATCCGAGACTTCGATTTCACCAGCTTTAATCTTTTCATATACTTCTTTAATTTTACTTGTGGTATCATCGCTTAAGTTCGGATTTTCTTCTGGGATACCAACACCATCATTTTTCACATTATAAGTGAGGGTTTCACCACCAGGGAATTCTCCATCAAGTTCTTTTTTGATCAAATCTTTAGTTGAATGGCTAATTTTTTTCATTGCAGAAGTCAAGACAACAGATTTATCTCCATCATAAATTCCATCTGCATATTGGTCAACGTCAACACCAACGATCCAAATTTCTTCTCCTGCTTTAGCACGGTTTTTCGCTTCAGTAATTGCACTATTACCTGCACCACCTGCTGAAACAAAGATAACATCTACTCCACGATCATACATTTGTGACGCAATTTGTCCACCGATATTTAAATCTTCAAACGTTCCTGTATAAACGACATTATTTTCGTCAATCGTTACGTTTGTTCCATAGTTTTCATTTGCATAGGCTATACCTTGTTGGAAGCCCCAGTTGAATTTTTGAACAGCTGGAATTTCCATCCCACCGATAAATCCTGCTTCTCCTTCTTTTAACTCCAGAGCAGTAGCAACACCAGCTAAGAATCCTGACTCATGCTCCGCGAAGAATACAGCAACCGTATTGTCAGCTACAGCTGGAACAAAGTCACCTTTATGAGCAGTACCATCTAAAATTACGAATTTTGCATCTTCATATTTAGATTGTGCATGATAGATTGCTGTTTCAAATTTAAAACCAGGTGTTACGATAAATTTATAACCAGCATCATATAAGTTACCAATTTCTTTAAGATAATCTGCTTCTGTTGTTCCTGCAGGCTTCAGATATTTTTCTTGGATCCCATACTCTTCTTTAGCTGCTAGAATTCCTTCCCATGCACCTTGGTTAAATGATTTATCATCAATTGTACCTGCATCGGTTGACATACCTACTTTAAGATCTGCACCTTTTTCATTTCCTGTGCCTGTCCCTTCTTCATCTGTGCTTCCACATGCACCTAGCAATGTTCCAGCTGCAAGAAGGAATGCAAGACCAAAACCAGCCTTCTTTTTAAACATGGATTAACCCCCTAAAATTTTAATTAAAGTATTGCCATACTATAAATATCTGTTAGTAACAGATTCTTTATTCACCTCCTTAAAATAGATTATTTCCATTTCTACAAGATTCGCTTTCTTACAACATGGAAAGAAAACTTATCTGATTTAAAATAATTTAATGAGAATAAAATAGGTTCGTCATTTTCATCATAATGCATCTGTTTTAATAACAATAAGGCCGTTTCTGGTTCACAATTTAAAGTCGGTGAGATTGTTTCATGATATCCGATAGGTTCGATATGTGTAATTGCATATGTTATTTTTCTTCCAGCTATCTTTTCTAGTAATTCAAAAATTGATTCTTCATGTGAATAGCTGGATGGCAAATTTTTACTTAGTATTTTATCAATACAATACACGACAGGCTCTCCGTTTGCAGTTCGGACCCTTTCAATCACAGTTATTTCCTCATCATCTGAACAATTAAAACCTTTTATATCATTGTCTGTCGGTCCCTTTATCGTTTTTGACAGAAAAATCGTACCAGGGGACATTCCAGCTTGAATAATCATATCAGTAATACTGCTCATTTGCTCGATTCCTGAATTGAATACAGGTTTCGCATTTACAAATGTTCCAACACCATGTCTTCTAATAATGACGTTCTCTTCTTCAAGAATTCGTAACGCCTCTCTTAATGTCGCTCTACTTACTCCTAATTGTTTAGCTAGGAGAAATTCAGATGGTAGTTTCTCCTTCTCTTTGTAAACGCCATTATCAATATCAAGTCTGATTTTATCAATTACTTGCAAGTACAATGGCCGATTATCTATTTTTATAGTCATTGCCTTCCCCCCAGTTATCTTGTGTAGTCATCAGACCTCTGATGTTAGACTGGTATTACCAAAATTTAATATAACATTTTTTAATAAAGAAATAAATAACAATTGCGGAATTTGTCGAAAAATAAAGCGTAGAATTTCCTCATCCTTCATGCTTTGCAAGATTTATCTAGTACGTATTAAACAATAAGATGTTATCTGTCGTACTAAGTCTTTGTTTAAGAGTAATGAACTTTTTTTAAAATTACTTTTTGTCTTGAGACTAGTGTTGGATGCTTATTATACCCTTAAAACAAAAAAAGAAGAGCATTCACCCTTCTTCCAAACCGTTGACAAACGCTCGCATACTTCGTTCCTAGCCTCACTCGTCCGCACATGAAGGCAACTTATATTCGCGTCTTCGATCGGCTGCTCGCCTCGTCTGACAAGCGTTTTTAATAATGTCTGGGAAAGTGATTCTTGCTAGTGTTTCCTATAAAAATGAGTGTAGACAAAGTCAAGTTTGACTTTGTCTACACTCTGAAAGAAGACCAATTGCCTTTCTTTATTAGTAAAAACTGAAATAAATATCTATCCCAATGTGCAATGTCCTTTTCTTTTAACTTCCGACGTCTTCATCTTTTTTTGCCGTTATGAGTACAGCTCTAGGCTTACTTCCTTCATAAGGACCTACCACACCTCTTGCCTCCATTGCATCAATAAGTCTAGCAGCCCTTGTATAACCAATTCGGAATCTACGTTGCAACATTGAAACAGATGCCGTTTGCATTTCAATGATAAGCTGTACTGCTTCATCATATAATTCATCATCGACTTCTTCGGTTGTTTCAACAGTGTCAGTAGGAATCATTTCCTCTTGATATTGAGCTTTCTGCTGAGAAATAACAAAGTTTACAATCTCTTCAACCTCATCATCTGATAAGAAAGCTCCCTGAACACGTACAGGCTTTGAAGCTCCTACAGGCAGAAATAGCATGTCACCTCGGCCTAGTAGTTTTTCTGCTCCTCCCATATCTAAAATAGTCCTAGAGTCTGTTTGGGACGAAACACTAAATGCAATTCTGGATGGAATATTTGCTTTTATGACACCTGTTATTACATCAACAGAAGGTCTTTGTGTTGCAATAATTAAGTGAATTCCTGCTGCCCGTGCCATTTGTGCTAGACGTGTGATAGAATCTTCGACGTCTGATGAAGCAACCATCATTAAATCTGCAAGCTCGTCGACAATCACAATAATATAAGGGAGAGTCGGTTGTTTCGCCTCTTCCTCGTTGTTGTGACGGCGTATATACTCGTTATATCCCTCAATATTTCGTGTATGTGAGTGTGAAAATAATTCGTATCGTCGTTCCATCTCATTTACGACTTTTTTAAGGGCTTGTGATGCCTTTTTTGGATCCGTCACAACAGGTGCTAATAAATGTGGGATCCCATTGTAAACATTCAATTCAACCATCTTCGGGTCAATCATCATCATTTTTACCTCATGAGGTTTTGCCCTCATTAATACGCTTGTAATAATCCCATTTATACAAACACTTTTTCCGCTTCCTGTCGCCCCTGCGACTAATAAGTGAGGCATTTTATTTAGCTCTGCAAATTTTGCTTCACCTGAAATATCACGCCCAAGACCAATTAATAATTTCGAATCAAGAGTAGGATCAATATCCTCTAATACTTCACGCAATGATACAACCGCAATTTCAGAATTTGGAACCTCAATACCAACAGCCGATTTCCCTGGGATTGGTGCTTCTATCCGAATATCTTTAGCCGCCAAAGCAAGGGCTAAATCATCACTTAAATTTACGATTTTACTTACCTTTACTCCAACATCTGGATACACTTCATATTTAGTTACAGCTGGTCCAAGGTGAACTTTTGTAACCTTTGCTTTTACACCAAAGCTATGAAATGTTTTTTCTAGCTTTCTAGCATTTTCATAGATGTTTTCATGTTCTGCACTTTGACTCGTTTGCTTTGGTGGATGAAGCAGATCGATTGGTGGTAATTCATAATCTACATTCTCGTGTTCACCTTCTGTAAAGGTGATTGCGATTTTTTCATCATGGTCAACCTCATCGACCTTTTGTTGCTTATCCGCTTTTTTATCAAGAGGTACTTGAGTTTCTTTTGTATAAGCTTTATCGGCAAAGTTTGAAATAATCGGTTCGATTGGGATCTCAACTGGTGATTCTTCCATCACATGATCTGTTTCAGGTTCGACATCCAGACCCTTATCTTTCTTCCTCTTTTGTTTATCTTTTTTAGGTTGGTTTTTACGTTTCTGGAAGTAATTTTTGATATCTTCAATAAAAGCGATCCATTGGTTTCTAATAAATCTTACAACTGGACCAAAGATTTTTGCAATCGTGTCATGAAGTGATTTACCAGTTACGAGTACACCACCTATTACGATTAAAAAAACAGAAATGATCTTCGAACCAGCTTCATCAAATAAAAAATAAGAGATTGCAAAGAGAAGTGAACCAATCATTCCTCCACCAAGATCAGTTGTACTCGTATTGCCATTCACAACTGCCCAAAACATACTCCATGTGTTTTTAATGACACTTGGGTCTGTGAATTTGCCTTCATTCGTTTGCAAATTAAATAATGGAATATGACTTAATAACAAAATCGCACTTATGATTAAGTAGACACCTAGTAATTGTCTCGTAATGATTTGCGGCCATTTTCGATTCCAAATGATATAAAGCGAAACGAGTAAAAGTCCGATTAATCCAAGAATGTCCCAGTTTCCAAGGAAAAATCGAAATAAATAGACCAGACCGACTCCTACTGTTCCTAGTCTTGCAAGTCCTATACATGCTAGAGCTAACAATAATAGTCCAAGTAATTCAAATTTAAGTGTTTTTTTCCATTCATCTTTTCGTTTAGATTGTCTTCGTTTTCGTTTTGCCATACTACACCTACTCTACCAATCAATAGATAAAGCAGCCATATAATGGCTGCTATAGTTAATCTTCTTAAATTATAACACAATATACCAATTTGTCTCAAAATCTTATTTTCTGCCCTGGTGCATACTTTCCGTCTAAATAATGTTGTGGATTGGTGCTCATGACTCTCTCAATTGTATATTCGCCATTTGATCCCTGACTAACAGCTAATGAAACACCATCAACATCTACATATTTAAAATTACTTGCCTCCATCTCAGTTTGTGGATATATTAACTCCTGTGGCATCATTGTATACAAAATCATTGAATCATCTTCCCGCTTTCGTCAGTAACATTTCGTTCCTCAATTAACTCGTTTAATTTTTTGATTGCCTGACCAATCCCGCCTATCTCATTTATAAGTCCATATTCTACCGCATCTGAACCAATTACATTTGTTCCAATATCCCTCGTTAGATTTCCTTTTGTAAACATTAATTCTTTGAACTTTTCTTCCGTAATATTGGAGTGACTTGTCACAAAACTCACAACACGCTCTTGCATTTTATCCAAGTATTCAAACGTTTGTGGAACCCCGATAACAAGGCCAGTCAGCCTAACTGGATGGATTGTCATCGTAGCGGTCTCTGCAATAAAAGAATAATCGCATGCAACGGCTATTGGTACTCCAATTGAATGACCGCCTCCTAAAACAATGGAGACTGTTGGCTTAGACAGTGATGCTAGCATCTCAGAAATCGCGAGTCCTGCCTCAACATCTCCTCCCACAGTATTTAGTATGACTAATAAACCCTCTATTTTAGGATTTTGTTCAATCGCTACAATTTGTGGAATAACATGTTCATATTTAGTTGTTTTATTTTGAGGTGGCAATTGGATATGCCCTTCAATTTGTCCCACAATGGTTAAGCAATGAACTTTACTGTCATTTGACATTTGTGGGACATTTGTTTGTCCTAATGCCTGTATTTTTTCTACCAAGGTAGAGCTTTTTTCATCTTTTTTATCTTGATCCCCTTGAGGTTGTTGTTCGTTTATGTATTGATTATTATTCATTATATTCTCCTTTCAAGCCATTTACCATTTAGTATAAACACATGTTTCCTTTTCATTCTGAAATCTAGGCAAAGAAAAAAGCCAATCTTATGATTGACTTTAAACTTATTCCTATTTAATTTGATAATAATTTGGTTATTTGAACACGTTCTTGCTCGCTTAATGGTACAAGCGGTAAACGGACAGACCCAACATCTAGACCCTTTATTTGTAAAGCTGTTTTTACAGGGACAGGATTTGGGGCCGCAAAAAGTCCTCTCATAATTGGTAATAGCTTTTGGTGCTGTCTAGTAGCTTCTGTTACATTACCTTCAAAAAATGCCTTTACCATTTGTTGCATTTCGTTTCCAATTACATGTGAAGAAACCGATACCACACCTTTTGCACCAATGGAAAGTGCTGGTAATGTGATTCCATCATCACCACTATATAAAACAAAATCTTCAGCAGTGTTGGCAATAATTTCAGTCATAGCTTCTAAGCTACCACTTGCTTCTTTGATGGCTACAATATTAGGAATCTTAGACAGTTTAATGACTGTGTCTACAGACATATTAATTACTGACCTACCAGGTATATTGTAAAGCATTATAGGTAGATTCGTGCTTTCTGCAATTGTTTTAAAATGGTGATAAAGTCCTTCTTGGTTTGGTTTATTATAATATGGTGCAACAAGCATAATTGCGTCAACACCAGCTTCTTGAGCTTTTTTAGTAAGTTCAATTGAAGCGTACGTATTATTGTTTCCCGTTCCTGCAATGACTGGAACTCTACCATCCACAACTTTTACTACGTGACGGAAAAGAGCTACCTTTTCCTCTGATGATAATGTAGGAGATTCACCTGTTGTACCTGCTACAACCAGCGATTCAGTACCATTGTTTAATAAATAGTTGATCAACTGAGTTGTCTTACCGAAATCAATGTTTCCTTTACTATCAAATGGTGTCACCATTGCCGTAGAGATTCTTCCTAAATCAATCATGCTTCTACACCCACTCCTATCAATTACCCTAGGTATTTATCAGACTAAATACCTAGGCTTGCTCTAAAAAATATTAAATTGAAATGGAATTGATTAAAAAGGGACACCCCATACGAATGGGGGCCCTTTTAATTAGAAGTCTACCACTTCTGCTCCAACAGGTCCATCAGATAGATGGAATGCCTTGTGAAGAGCATTAATCGCTTCCTTCATTTCTGATTCTTTAACTAGCACCCAAATCGTTGAAAGGCTATCTGCCGATTGAAGAATTTGGATTCCTTTTTCCGAAAGTGCAGTTACAATTCTAGCGGTAACACCAGGTACACCATTCATTCCCGCGCCAACTGTTGCTACTTTTGCACATTTTTCGGTTACAATTGGATCATAGCCCAATTCCTTCAATTTTGTAACAGCCCTTGTTGTCATGTCCCCAGAGACCGTATAGACCACTCCGTTTGGAGTAATATTAAAAAAGTCCACACTAATTTTTTCATGTGCCATGGCCTTAAAAACTTCAGTTTGAAGATTGTATTGACCTTTTTTAGCTTGAACCTTAAGTTGAGTAACATTCGTTACATGTGCAATCCCCGTAATTAATCGATCCTTGATTTCAACATTTCTGCGTTTATCGATCGTTGTCACAAGTGTGCCTGGAGCGTCTGAGTAAGTTGAACGAACTCGAATTGGAACCTTAGCCTCCATCGCGATTTCAACAGCTCGTGGGTGTATCACTTTTGCACCTTGGTATGCCATATTTACAATCTCGTTATAAGTGACAACAGATAACGGTTTTGCATCCCCTACAATACGTGGGTCTGCCGTCATAACACCTTCAACGTCTGTAAAAATATCAATCCATTCAGCTTGTAAGGCAACACCAAGAGCTGCAGCAGATGTGTCACTTCCACCACGTCCTAGTGTTGTAACGTCACCTAATTTTGAAATTCCCTGAAAACCAGCTACAACAATAACATCATGCTCTTCAAGGGTTTGAAGGAGCCTGTCACATTTCATTTCCGTAATTCGAGCATTGGTATGATCATTATTTGTTCGGAAGCCAGCCTGCCCACCCGTGAAGGCCACGCTAGAGATTCCAGACTTATTTAACATATTAGTAAAAACAACACTGGATATAATTTCACCACATGAAATCAACATATCCATTTCTCTGTTGCTTATCCCTGAATCATGCTCACCAACTAAGCTTATCAATGTATCTGTTGCGTATGGGTCGCCCATGCGCCCCATCGCAGATACAACGACAACTACTTTATACCCATCGGAAACGGCACTTTCAATATGTTTTAATGCCCTTTCTCTCGATTCTATATCCCGAACTGAGGTTCCTCCAAATTTCTGTACAACAATCTTCATGTAACCACCTCTTGTTTGGTTGAAACGATTATTTTGCAACTAAACCTAGTTTTACTAAGCTTCCTGCTATTTGTACGGTGTTCCAAGCTGCACCTTTTAATAGATTGTCAGATACAACCCACATGTGGAACCCATTGTCTTGGTCTAGGTCTTTTCTAATTCTTCCTACGAATACATCCTTTTTACCAACCGCATTAATTGGCATTGGATACACTTGTTCAGCTGGATTATCTTCTAATACAACTCCTGGTGCAGTTGCTAATAGGTCTTTTACATCCTGTGCTGATACCCCACTTTGAGTTGTCTCAAAATAGACAGATTCTGAATGCCCCGTTTCAACAGGTAGACGCACACAGGTAGCTGCAACATGAAGATCTGGAAGATGCATAATCTTCTTTGTTTCATTTATCATTTTCATTTCTTCGAAAGTGAAGCCGTTATCCTCAAATTTGTCAATTTGTGGAATTGCGTTGAATGCAATTTGATAATGTTTTTTGTCGCCTTTTACAGGTAAAACCTTTGGTGAAATTTCATTTCCTTCAATAATATCTTGTGTTTGCTGATTCATTTCTTGAATAGCCGCTACACCTGAACCAGATACTGCTTGATAAGTTGAAACGATTACTTTACTTAAACCATATGTCTTGCGAATCGGCTCTAAAGCAACAACCATTTGAATAGTTGAACAATTCGGATTTGCAATAATTCCATTATGATTTAGAAGGTCATTTTCGTTTACTTCTGGTACAACAAGAGGTACATTTTCATCCATTCTAAATGCACTCGTGTTATCTACTACAACTGCACCACGTTTTACTGCTTCTGGAGCTAGCTCTTTTGAAACCCCGCCACCAGCACTAAATAAAGCAATATCGACACCTTCAAACTTCTCTGGTGCTGCCACCTCAACTGTTACTTCTTCACCTTTATACATAATCTTTTTACCAGCAGAACGTTCTGATGATAATAAAGTTAGTTTTGTCAATGGAAAATCAGTTTCTTCTAATGTTTTAATAATCTGCATTCCTACTGCACCTGTTGCTCCTACTACCGCAACATGTAATTCTCTTACTTCTGTCATTTTGAATAATTCCCCTTCCTAGTCTTACTAGAACGTCTAATTTACGTTTAATGATATATATTTTACCACATACAAGGACTAAAGGAGAGAGAATTTTTCATTCTTTCTCCTATATTGTGAAAATAATGTCTATTTTTCGTCGTCACGGAATTTTTCAACAATTACGGGTTGTAATTGTTTACCTTCAATTGCAGCTACTACAGTATCTCTAAGCAATGACATTCGAGCTACCATTGAATTTGGTTTTTTCGTAGGTGCATCCTGGCCATATGGGATAAAATATATATTCTTAGTTGCCATTAATCTCATTAGATTTACACCATTTAAACCTAAAGCATCATTTGTTGAAATCCCTAAAACAACAGGACGTTGGTTTCGCAATGTAGCTTTAGCAGCCATCAATACTGGGGAATCTGTTAAGGCGTTAGCAAATTTACTCATTGAATTGCCTGTAAGTGGTGCAATGACCATACAATCAAGCGGCATTCTAGGACCTAAAGGTTCAGCTTTTACAATTGAATCAATCACTTTGTTTCCAGTAGCTTTTTCAATTTTTTCTACCCACTCGGCACCTTCCCCAAAATGTGTATTTGTTGACTGGACGGTCCAAGAGACAACAGGTATTACTTCTGCACCTTCATTTACAAGTCTAACAATCTCTGGGAATACTGCATCATACGTACAATGGGATCCAGTCACACCAAATCCAATTCTTTTCCCTTTTAATGAAGTCATTTTATTCGTTCCCCTCTCTCTGCTGTAATAACTCAAGAAGTAATTGAGATAGTACGTTCGCAACAATTTGCCCGGCTGTTTTTGGAGCAACAATTCCAGGCAATCCAGGTGCTAATAAAGCTTTAATTCCTCTTTTTTCAGCATATCTAAAATCGGTTCCTCCTGGTTTAGAGGCTAAATCGACAATTAATGTGTGAGCAGGCATCTTTGAAATGACACTAGCCGTAACAATTAAATGTGGGATCGTATTGATACATACATCAATATCCTTCACTTCTTCGGCGATGTTAGATAAATGAAATGGTGTTAACCCCATTTCGGAAATCCTTGCAATGTGCTCTGATTTTCTGGCACCTACCTTTACATTTGCCCCTAACGCAGCAAAGCTTCTCGCAACACTCATTCCGACTCTTCCAAGCCCCAGAACCGCCACATTTGAATTATGGATGGTTATATCGGTATGTTGAATGACCATCATAATTGTTCCTTCCACAGTAGGGATTGAATTATAAATGGCTACATCATCTCTTTCAAATAAACGGACTAACTTTCGATTGGTTGCCTTAATTATTCCATCTAGATATGAATTACTAATTCCTGAATAAACTACACAGTGTTCTGGTGTTTTCGACAGTATTTCTTCAGACAAGACGACTGTCTCATTGGAGAAAATCGTTTCAACTTCTCCTTCATTATTCGTTCCAGATACTGGTAATATTATGGCGTCTATATCTGAAAAATCGATTTCATCTATTCGTACTTTTGAAGCTCCAGTAAATCCATGGTCCAATTGATCAAAACCAATTAAAGAAAGTCTTGCATCTAGTTCAATTAATTTACGAATAATTTCTAACTGTCGTGCATCGCCACCAATGATTGCAACATGCATATCAGTTAACATTAACATACGTTTTATCACCTTCTTCTACCTAAAGTGAAAACACAAAGCTATGTGAGTACATGACAAAATGGCACTTCCCAATTCATTTCAATCTCAAACTTCTTTAAAACACTTACTTCTAATAAAATCACCATAATTTTATTTACTTCACCATACTATGAGGTATTGCTTAAATAGGTGAATCAACAAGGTGAAATTCTCTTGGAATAGCATTAATTACCCATAAGGAAATAAAAGTTAGAGGGAATTTTTAGGCTGTGGAGGAAGGGATTAAAAAAAACCACGAAAACTCGAGGGCACTGAAAAAGTCCCTTTCTAAAATTGGTGTTGATTTCCGCTGCAGCCACTCGCTTTCCGCGGGCGGTCCAGGAGCCTCCTCGTCGCTGTGCTCCTGCGGGGTCTCCCCTGGCCACGCTTTTCCCGCAGGAGTCTCGTGCCTTCCGCTCCAATCAACTAAATTTATTGAAAGAAACTGTCGAGGATGATATTGAACACTTACAGATTTCCGAGGACCAAGATGCAAAAATAGGGCACAAAAGTGCCGATACTGCCTTCTTTGGATTCAAAACACATCTTGCGATGAGCGAGGAACGCATTGTCACAGCCGCGTCAGTTACTTCAGGTGAGAAAGATGATGGAAAACAACTTGAGACACTCATAGAAAAAAGTAAAAAAGCTGGAATAGATGTTGAAACAGTTATTGGTGATGCAGCCTACTCTGAAAAAGGAAATATTGAGTACACTGAAAAGAATGAAATAAAACTAGTTGCTAAATTAAACCCATCTGTTACTCAAGGTACTCGTAAGAAAGAGGATGTATTTGAATGTAATAAAGATGCTGGAATGTATGTCTGTAAGGCAGGACATATGGCCATTCGCAAAGCTCGACAAGGTAAAAAAGGCGTAGCTGCCAATCAAGTGGATACCTATTATTTTGATATCGAAAAGTGTAAACACTGTCCATTTAAAGAAGGTTGTTATAAGGAAGGTGCTAAAAGTAAAACTTATTCTGTTAGTATTAAATCAAATGTACATACTGAACAGATGGAATTTCAGGAAAGCGACTATTTTAAAGAAAAACCCAAAGAGCGTTATAAAATAGAAGCTAAAAATAGCGAATTAAAACACAGACACGGGTATGATGTAGCGAAATCCTCGGGTCTAATTGGCATGGAATTACAAGATGCCATGGCGATATTTACGGTAAATATAAAGCGGATTTTAAAACTATTAGGGTAATAACCCCGGGTGAAATGGTATCATATGCATAAAAAAGACGACTTTTAATTCAAAAAATGAATTTTAGTCGTCTTTTTTGATTTATCAATTTAATCACCTATAAAAAACGTAAGTTTTTCAGCTGCCACGAAAACTCGTGGTTTTTTTGTGAGTGTTATTCAATTTCTTCTTCAGTTCCATATTCATCTGGAATATCAATGATGATCATATCAGTACCTATTTTACGGATATGTTGCCAAGAAACTCGGACTTCATTTCCCTGTCTTTTTAATCCAAACCATTTTAAAGAAGGAATGATGAGGGCCTTTATTTGACCCGTCCTTTCATCAATTTCTAAATCTGTTTGTCCTAAAACCCCAAGTCTCTCGGCACGTTTTACATCGACAATTTCTTTTCCACTTAGTTCACTTAGCCTCAATAAGACCACCCCTTCATTGTCCTTACTACATATTATGGAGTAGTCCACTTTTTTAGAAGCAATTTCAATTTGGTACCTTACGAATAGGAACGGGTCGAAATTGAGGAAATCTTCTTATTGATCATTTCACTTTAGTGGTAGATCTTCATTAGGGCTGATTAAAGCTAATGAAAAATCATCAGTGAAAACGCGTTTACCCATCGCATTCACACTTTCTTCATTTACTGCATTAATTTCCTCTAATATTTGATCAAGACTTTTATGTTCCTTTAATAATAATTCATTCTTTCCATTGCGACTCATCCTGCTGTTAGTACTTTCGAGGCTCAGCATCAAGCTACCTTTCATTTGTTCTTTGCTATTTTTTAATTCTTTTTCAGTAATTCCCTCTGCTTTTAGCTTAGCTAAGGTGTTTTGAATGGTTTCGTACAGGAGGTTTAATTGATTACTACCTGTACCACCATAAATGGTCACCATCCCTGTATCTTTATAAGAGGAGTGATAGGAGAATACAGAATAAGCTAACCCTCTTTGCTCACGTACTTCTTGGAACAATCTGCTACTCATACTACCGCCAAGAATATTATTTAGCACGATTAAGTCATAAACATCTTTATCCCCAATTTGTAGGCCATTAAATCCTAAACAGAGATGTGCTTGTTCAGTATCTTTTTTTCGGGTGATTTTATTTGTATGGAATACAGGTTTCTGCAATTCTTGATTAGATTGACTTCCAGAATAATTACCAAAATATGCTTCTACCTCAGATATAAATTTTTCATCGATATTACCTGCAATTGACACAACTACTTTTTCAGGTGTATACATTTCATTCATGTATTGACGAAGCGTATTCCCATTAAAAGTGGCCAACGTTTCTTCAGTACCTAATATCGGAAATCCTAGTGGATGATTTTCATAAGTCGCTTTACTCAATAAATCATGAACTATATCATCTGGTGTATCTTCATACATCTTTATTTCTTCATAAACGACATTTTTTTCTTTTTTTAATTCTTCTTCATCAAAAGTTGAATTAAAAAACATATCAGCTAAAACATCTAGTGCAAATTTTGCATGCTCATCTAAGACTTTTGCGTAATAACAAGTATATTCTTTTGAGGTAAATGCATTTACCTGTCCACCTATACTGTCAAAAGACTCGGCAATTTCCCTTGCAGTTCTTGTTTTCGTACCTTTAAAAAACATATGCTCCAGAAAATGTGATATACCATTGTTCTCTGGGGTTTCATTTCGTGAACCTGTACCAATCCAAACACCAATTGCAACTGATCGAACAGTTGGGATATTTTCTAATACAATTCTTACACCATTTTGACAAGTATATTTTTTGATCAAGTCTGGATTCCTCCTGTTCTAAGAACACAACGTTACTTTTTCTTTAGTATAATACGTTCTTCATTTAATAATGTAGAAACGTTGTCGATTGCAAGATTTTTTTGTTTGATAGAAATAATTAATCGCTCAAGACTTTGAGCGGTTGGTGATGTTGGATGCATTAACACCATGGCCCCAGGATGAACTTTACCCATAACTCTTTGAACCAGCACATGTGGTTGAGGGCGCTGCCAATCTATTGTATCCACGCTCCACATGATTGTTTTCATGCCAAGTTCATCTGCTATTTTTACGACCTCATCACGATAACTTCCACTAGGTGGCGCAAACAAAGTTGGCTTTTTACCTGTAGCAGCCTCAATAACCTGGTTTGTCTTAAGTAGCTCTTCTCTTACTAGATTAGAGGCCAATGTTTTCATATTTGGATGTGTATAGGAATGGTTACCAACCTCGTGGCCAGCATCTGTAATCATTTTTGCTAAATCAGGATTTTCCTTTACCCATCTTCCTTCAAGAAAAAATGTTGCTCTCACATTGTGCTTCTTTAGAGTTTTAAGCATATCAGGGATATATTCGTTCCCCCATGCCACGTTTATCAAAAATGAAACGATTGGTTTGTTCGGATTTCCACGATAAATTGCAGTTGAAGGTAAATCTTCAAGATGAACCTTTGGTGAAATCTGCCTATATACAAGCTTATTTTCATTAAAATCGCCATCTTTTTTCATTTTTTCAAATGATGCTTTTATATCCACTTCCAGTCCATTTAAGCCAGGAGTTGCTTTCCAAACAGGGTCAATCTTTGCATCTTCTGCTGGAATACTATACTCGATTGCCCTTTTCTCGATTTCATTTAATAACTGGTCACCTTTACCACTTACAGGGATCGCTTCAGCGTTTTCTTTTAGACCCCTGACGTAATCATTTGTAAACGGATTATGTAATGATCCAATTGAAACCAATAAAATACATATAAAAGCTAAAAACTGTATGTATTGTTTTTTCATAACTATCCCCCTCTTTACTAGAAAATATGTAAAGGAGGGACAAGGTAGAACAGAAATCAAATAATAAAGCTTTTTTATAGGTTCTAAATCAAATGTTGGGGTTTTAGGCTACCGCGCTACGCTTGGTGGCCTCTATAAAAAATGATGGATGGTACCATTCATCATTTTTTATAGAGGAGAATCACACCAACTCGGTTAACCAATATGTACCCCAATTCTTTTATACTTGTGTGTTAATAAAATCTTCGCCCTAAAGCGTTCAAAAACTCTAAATCCATAAGCATTTCTCTTTAGAACTTTGGTTGAATTATTAATTCCCTCTAAAAACCCATTTGAATATTCATAGGCAAAGCTATTTAATACTTCAACTTGCCAATTTTGTATGGTCTTTATTGCTTTAATCATTTCAGGTATCTTTGAATCCTCAATTAACTTATATAGTTCTTCCAATTCCTTTTTAACCAAACTGATACTGTTTTTTCCGTTTTCTTTGGCACGTAAAAACCAAGAACGATATGCCTCTTTAATTTCATATGCTTGTTTGAGTTCATTCGACATCTCCAAGTAACGATTTAAATGCCATTTCTCATCCTTAGTTAAGCGTTGGCAGTCTTTATGAAAGACATGTTTCATACGTTTACACTTTTTACGGTCGTAGCCATGAAATTGGTTTTGTACTCGACGTCTTACTCCATCAAGCCCCCAATAGATGTAACGACAAAAATGAAATCTATCAGCTACAATAACAGGTTTACCCAATGCCTCTTGAACGGCTGCTTTAAAGGAATGATTCATATCCATTATGACTATTTGCACTCTAGATCCGTGCTTTCTTAAGTAGTCTTTTATCGTACGTTTATAACGATTTGGTAGAATATCAATCGGTTCTTTTGTTATCCCATTCGCAATGATTAACTGGTATTTCCCTTCGCGGGTATCACCCTTGTATTCATCAATAGCTATAACTGTAGGTAATTCTTCCACCGGACGAATTTCACTTCGTGAAATTTGATCGAATCGACGTATAATGGTTGAAGATGAACACCCGTAGATTTCAGCTGTTTCCTTAAATGTTTTTCCTTTAATCGCTTTAATTGATATAGCTTGATTCCATTCTATTGAGGTACGTTGATAACGCATGACAAAAGGATTTTTCTCTGAAAAACGTTTCCCACATTCACAGACATATCGTCTTCGCTTATAAAAGATTTGGGTTTTTCTTTCAAACCACTTTAAGTGTTGAATTTTTTGTATACGATAGTCATGAATTTTACTCGTCCTTTGATTACATTTAGGGCACCGATGTACTTTTCGCTCCATTTCAACGTACAGGCGGATAACTTCGCCTACTTCTTCAACATTGGTTAGGATAGACCCTTTTAATCCAGGAATAATCATGGTAAAATCCATATACACGCAACTCCATTCTTTAGACTTGTTTCTAGACAATTCAAGTATAAAAGAATGTGGAGTTTGCGTGTTTTTTTATGCACACAAAATTTTGTTTAAACCCCAACAAATATT
This sequence comes from Bacillus nitroreducens, assembly GCF_964021195.1. Taxonomy (NCBI): domain Bacteria; kingdom Bacillati; phylum Bacillota; class Bacilli; order Caryophanales; family Bacillaceae; genus Bacillus; species Bacillus nitroreducens. Next base: position 3,547,020 of record NZ_CAXHYI020000003.1, read on the forward strand.
ATAGAGCCTTTTTATAAAGATGTTTTACTAAAACTTAAAAAGCCCGGTTTACCAGGCTTTGCGAAAGGATTTATTTATTGTTTTTGTTGTTCTTTTTCCTTTTGTTCACGTAAAACGGCTTTTCTTGAAAGGTTTACTCGTCCTTGTTTATCGATTTCTGTTACCTTTACAAGTAGTTCGTCACCAATTGAAACAACATCCTCGACTTTTCCAACTCGTTCTTCAGCAAGCTCTGAAATATGAACAAGTCCGTCTTTACCACTGAAAATTTCTACAAACGCACCGAACTTTTCAATACGTTTTACTTTACCAAGGTACATTTGACCTACTTCTACTTCACGAACGATATCTTCAATAATTTTCTTCGCTTTTTCATTCATTTCTGAATCAACTGATGAGATAAAGATCGTACCGTCTTGCTCAATATCGATTTTTACACCCGTTTCATCAATGATTTTGTTGATTTGTTTTCCACTTGGTCCAATTACATCTCGGATCTTATCTGGATTAATAGCCATTGTTAAGATCTTAGGTGCATATCTAGACAATTCAGTTCGTGGTGTAGTTAAAGTTGCTAACATAGAATCTAGAATGTGCAAGCGACCTTTTTTCGCTTGTTGTAATGCTTCTTCAAGAATTTCACGAGAAAGACCCTCGATTTTAATGTCCATTTGAAGAGCGGTTACACCTTTTGATGTTCCAGCAACCTTAAAGTCCATGTCTCCTAAGTGGTCTTCCATTCCTTGGATATCGGATAACACAGTATAGTGCTCTCCAGATTTAACTAGACCCATTGCAATTCCTGCTACAGGTGCTTTAATAGGTACACCTGCATCCATCATCGCTAATGTACTTGCACAGATACTTGCTTGAGAAGTAGAACCATTTGATTCTAACACTTCCGATACAAGACGAATGGTATATGGGAAATCCTTTTCAGAAGGTACAACAGGTTCAAGTGCACGTTCACCTAATGCTCCATGGCCAATTTCACGACGGCCTGGACCTCTCATTGGTCCTGTTTCACCAACGCTGAATTGAGGGAAATTGTAATGGTGCATAAATCGCTTCGTTTCTTCAATTCCCAATCCATCGAGGATTTGCACGTCACCAAGTGCTCCAAGGGTACAAATACTTAATGCTTGAGTTTGTCCACGTGTGAATAGACCTGAGCCGTGAGTACGTGGCAGTATGCCTACCTCGGATGAAAGAGGGCGAATTTCATCAATTTTCCTTCCATCTGGACGTACCTTTTCAACAGTAATTAAGCGACGTACTTCCTCTTTTACAAGTTTATTTAAGATTTCTTTTACTTGTTTAATGGTTGCTTCTTCAGCTTCTTGCTCCTCGTATTCTGCAACAATCGTTTCCTTAACTTCATTTATTGCAGCCTCTCTTGCATGCTTTTCAGCAACTTGTACAGCTTTATTAATGTCCTCTTCAGCTTTTGCACGGATTTGTGCTTCTAATTCTGGATCAAGCTCATAGAGAACAATCTCCATTTTCTCCTTACCAACTTCTGAAACAATCTTTTCTTGGAATTCAATTAAACGTTTGATTTCTTCATGTCCAAACATAATTGCTTCAAGCATTACTTCTTCAGGAACTTCCTCTGCACCTGCTTCAACCATGTTAATGGCATCTTTAGTACCTGCAACAACTAGATGGATATCACTTCTTTCCTGATCCTTCACTGACGGGTTGATGATGAATTCATTATCAACTCTACCAACAGTAACGCCCGCAATTGGACCTTCAAATGGAATATCTGACACAGATAAAGCTAATGACGAACCAAACATAGCTGCCATTTCTGAAGAACAATCTTGGTCCACACTCATGACAATGCTGACAACTTGTACTTCATTTCTGAAACCATCCGCAAATAAAGGTCGGATTGGTCTATCTATTAATCGACTTGCTAGAATAGCTTTTTCACTTGGTCTTCCTTCCCGTTTGATGAATCCTCCAGGAATTTTTCCAACCGCATATAATCTTTCTTCATAGTTTACTGTCAGCGGAAAGAAATCCAACGGTTTTGGCTCTTTTGATGCTGTTGCTGTACTTAAAACAGCTGTTTCTCCATAGCGAACTAATACAGCTCCATTCGCTTGCTTCGCTAACTGACCAATTTCTACGGTCAGTTGTCGGCCAGCCCAGTCCATGGAAAAGACTTGCTTTCCTTGTTCCATATATTAGTACCCCTCTTTCATATCACATTCAGTTTATGTATTAATAGTATGAACTAATTTATTCGAACATATCAATACTTGTTCCATATGTAAAGTGAATTTTATTTCAATTTGGTAGAAAGGAAGGAAAAAAATCCCTCCATTTTTAACCTAATAAAAAAGCGGGAATGCTCCCGCTTTTTCGTAGATTATCGACGTAGTCCAAGCTTGTTGATTAATTCACGGTAACGAGTTACGTCTTTATTACGTAGATATGTTAATAAATTACGACGTTTACCAACCATCTTTAATAGACCACGACGTGAATGATGATCTTTCTTGTGTGTACGTAAATGATCATTTAACTTATTGATTTGCTCAGTTAGGACAGCGATTTGAACCTCTGGAGAACCAGTGTCATTTTCGTGAGTCTTGAACTCGCTGATAATTTCATTCTTACGCTCTTGTGTGATTGCCATCCTATTCACCTCCTAATAATAGTATCCCCAATTACCTAGCAGACGTTGGTGATTCGAACTGCCACGCAATGGTTCTTTATAATACTTAACTAGAATACAACTTTTCACGATAAAAAGCAAGTATGTTCGGCTATTTTCTCAAAGTATTCCTTCGCATGTTCCTTGTCTTGCCCAATTTGTTTAACTAATTCTTCAACAGATGAAAACTTTTGTTCAGAACGAATTCGCTTATGCCATTCAACAGTAACTTCTTTGCTATAAATATCTTCGTTAAAGTCGAATAAATGAACTTCAATAGATGGTACTGTTTTGTTTTCATGAAAAGTAGGTTTTACACCTAAATTACATACTCCATTATACCATTTTGCATCGATTTTTAATCGAACTGCATAGACTCCCATTTTCGGAATAATGTAATCTCCATTCGATTTTATATTGGCTGTAGGAAACCCGATCTTTCTGCCTCGTTTTTCGCCATCAACGACTATCCCTTTAATTGAGTAGTATCGACCTAACAGGCATGGTAATTGATCAACTTCTCCTGATGCAATATGGTTTCGAATAAGCGTAGAACTCACTTTTTCATTATTAAAGGTTAATTTTTCTACAGTTGTTTGAGTGAATCTTCCTTTTGCGAGTTCGGTAAGATTTTCCATTGTTCCTTCTCCAAATCGCCCATAGGTAAAATCAAATCCAGCAACAACATGCTTAACATGAAGACCTACAATATATTCATCCACAAATTGTTGTGGTGAAAGACTTGCAAACTCAGATGTGAAATTCACTATATAGAGATAGTCAATTCCCAAGTCAGCAAAAAGCTCTTCTTTATGATGTAAAGGGGTTATATATTCGATATGTGCTCCACCTTTTCTCAATACAACTGATGGATGTGGGTCAAATGTCATAACAGAGCAAGCGATTCCTTGTTTATCTGCTTCCTTTTTTGCAGTTTCAACAACTTTTTGGTGACCTAAATGTATACCATCAAAGTATCCCAACGCCAACACAGTTGGTGGAAAATCTGTCTTAGTAAATGAATGTGGATGTGTGATATGAATCGTTTTCACTTCTATTTCACCTTTTCTACACTGAATAACCTATCCAAACCTATTTTAATTCTTGGTTATTTACTAATACTTTGATAGGTTTTATCAATTGTGGTTTATCTGGATGTCTTTGATATATTGCTAGGATTTCTCCATTACATTGGGTAACAATAGGTTCCTCAACCTGAATATCACTTAATTCTTGTGGTAATGGAAGTACTGCCCCATTTTTTACTTTCTCTGCTACTTTATCATTAATTAATATTTTGCGCAAATGAGATAGAGCCGTTTCAATTGAAAGTAAATGCTCTTCAATGTTTCCTTTTTGAACAAGGGACTCTAGTTCATCTAGAGTTATACATTGGTCAAGTGTATATTCGCCAGATGATGTCCGTTTTAGATCAGACATATGGGATGGATACCCCAGTTGCTCACCAATCTGAACAGCTAAAGTTCTTACATATGTACCTTTACTACAGGTAACACGAAAACGAAATGAAATCGTCCCATTATCTTTTTTGATATCACTAAGCAATTCTAATTTGTGTATCGTAATTTTTCGTGAAGGTCTTTCAATTACCATTCCTTGTCTTGCATATTCATATAGTCGCTTGCCATTTACTTTAACGGCAGAGTACATTGGAGGTGTTTGAATAATTTCTCCAGTTAAGGAACGAAACACTTTCAACACTTCATCTTTTGTTATATCTTTATTTACACTTTTTTCTTCTACTTTTTCACCAGAAGAATCCTCAGTAGTCGTTGAGAAACCTATCGTTACTTCGCCTTCATAGGTTTTATTTGCGGCTGTTATGTATTCAACGATTTTTGTAGCTCTTCCTAAACAAATAGGTAGAACTCCTGATACATCAGGGTCTAATGTTCCAGTATGGCCTACCTTTTTCATTTTCACTAGCTTTCGGACCTTGAAAACACAATCGTGAGAAGTCATTCCTTTTGGTTTATTAAGTAGTAAAATTCCATCCACCTATTGTCACTCCCCTACCGATCACTTTTTAAGAAATGTTCATAAATAAAATTGAAAAAGGGATAGACTTTTATTATAAAGCCTATCCTTTCTTCTATTCTTGGTTTGATTCTTGATTTGACTGTTTATTAATTTCATGAAGGATTGTTTCAATTCGATTTCCATAGTCTATTGACTCATCAAATTCAAATAGAATTTCAGGTGTTTTTCGTAAACGAATACGTTGACCTATTTCTGAGCGGATAAAGCCTTTCGCTTTTGCAAGACCTTTTAAAGTGTTCTGTCTTTGCTCTTCATCACCTAAAACCGAAATAAAAACTTTTGCTTGTTGAAGGTCTCCAGTAACTTGAACGTCGGTTACAGTTACAAATCCAATGCGCGGATCTTTAATCTTCCGTCCAATGATGTCACTTAATTCCTTTTTCATTTGTTCTCCAACACGATTTGGTCGTAAACTCATCTTTGTATCACCTCGTCTATAACCACTCAAAATCGGTTACTGTTCGATCTAATTCTGGAAACGAATCAATAAACTTTAGAGCATTGTTTAATTCGTGTTCAGTGACTTTACGGCTTGATGCAACAGTAACAATCGCAAGCCTTGTTCGCTGCCATGTATCCTGATGGTCAACCTCAGCCACTGAAACATTAAACTTTTGCTTGAGCCTCGTTATAACGCTCTGCAAAACAGCACGCTTCGCTTTTAAAGAATTTACATCATAAATTACACATTCGCACTCAACATATCCGATCAACGGCGTTCAACTTCTTGCATGACGAATGCTTCAATGATATCTCCTTCTTTAATATCGTTGTATTTCGCAATTGTTATACCACACTCGTAGTTTTGAGCTACTTCTTTCACATCATCTTTGAAACGTTTCAACGTATCAATTTCACCTTCAAATATTACGACGCCGTTACGGATGAGACGTACTCCACTGTCACGAGTAATCTTCCCATCTGTCACGTAAGCTCCAGCAATCGTACCAATCTTAGATACTTTAAAAGTAGTACGTACTTCAGCCTGGCCAATTACCTTCTCTTCAAATTCAGGATCTAGCATACCCTTCATTGCAGATTCAATTTCTTCAATCGCTTTGTAGATGATGCGGTGAAGACGAATATCAATTTCTTCCTCTTCCGCTTTACGTTTCGCATTAACATCAGGTCGAACATTAAAGCCGATTACAATAGCATTTGAAGCTGATGCAAGCGTAATATCTGATTCATTAATTGCACCAACGCCAGTATGGATAATCTTAACTTTTACACCTTCTACGTCGATTTTTTGAAGTGACGCAGTTAAGGCTTCAACAGAACCCTGAACATCAGCTTTTACAATTAAATTAATTTCTTTCATTTCACCTTGTTTGATTTGTTCAAACAAATCTTCTAGGCTAACCTTTACTTTATCCCCACGCTGCTCAACTAATTGTTTCTGAGCTCTAGCTTCTCCAACTTGACGTGCTTTCTTTTCATCTTCGAAGACAACAAACTGGTCACCAGCTTGTGGAACATCATTAAGTCCCGTAATTTCAACTGGAGTTGAAGGACCTGCTTCTTTAACACGACGGCCTAAATCATTAACCATTGCACGTACACGACCAAATGTGTTTCCAACTACAATTGGGTCACCAATGCGTAACGTTCCATTTTGAACTAATAACGTAGCAACGGATCCTCTACCTTTATCAAGCTTTGCTTCAATTACAGTACCTGTTGCTCTCTTTTTAGGATTCGCTTTGTACTCTTCAACCTCACTAACGAGAAGGATCATTTCAAGCAACTCGTCGATACCCTCACCAGTTAATGCTGAAATCGGTACGAAAATGGTTTCGCCTCCCCAAGCTTCAGGAACTAGGCCATGCTCAGTTAATTCCTGCATAACTCGATCAGGGTTTGCCGTAGGTTTATCCATTTTATTCACAGCAACGATAATTGGTACCTCAGCTGCTTTAGCATGGTTAATTGCTTCTACTGTCTGTGGCATTACACCATCATCTGCAGCTACAACTAATACTGTTATGTCTGTAACCTGTGCTCCTCTAGCACGCATTGTCGTAAACGCGGCATGTCCTGGTGTATCTAAGAAAGTTATTTTTTTGCCATTTTCAACAACTTGGTAGGCACCGATATGTTGAGTAATCCCACCAGCTTCTCCAGCAGTAACCTTTGTATGTCGAATTGAATCAAGAGTTGTTGTTTTACCATGGTCAACGTGTCCCATGATTGTTACGATTGCAGGTCTTTCAATTAAGTCTTCCTCATTATCTTCTTCGACATATTGTTCAAATTCAGTTACATCAAAGACAATTTCTTCTTCTACTTCTACACCGTACTCTGAAGCGATTAATTCGATAGAATCTTTATCAAGTTCTTGGTTAATTGTCGCCATTACCCCAAGCATAAAGAGCTTCTTAATAATTTCTGAAGGCTCTTTGCCAAGTTCTTTAGCTAATTCTCCAACTGTTAATGAACCGATAAACGTAATTTTTTCAGGTAATTTCTTTTCAGGCTTTGGTTGAACAGGTTGATGTTGATGATTTGGTCGATTATTACCCTGTCTCTTTTTATTCTTTTGATTATTGTTTCGATTATTAGACTGGAAGCCCTTCTTTTGTCCTTGATTTTTAGAAGGTGCTGGCTTTTTCTTAGCATCCTTCTTTTCAGTCACATTCGTTGTAGCATTATTAGCTGGTTGTTTTGGACTGTTATTTTTATTTTGTTCGTTTGAAGCCTTTGGTGCTTCTGATTTTTTACCAAATGTTTGATCCAATTTATTCAAAATATCTCCCTCTATTGTTGCCATATGATTTTTTACTTCTATGTCCATCTCTTTTAGCTTCGATATAACTTCCTTACTTGAGATATTTTGTTTTTTTGCATATTCGTATACACGCATTCTGCTCATATGTTCACCCCCAAATATGTTAATCGAGCAAGTGACTAATTTTTTTTGCAAACCCACTATCTGTAATAGCGACAACTACTCTAGCATCTTTTCCAATCGCATGCCCTAATGTGTACCGATCGCTTACATTACGAAGTTGAACCTGATAATACGTGCATTTATCTGTGATTTTCTTTGTAGTGTTTGCTGAAGCGTCATCAGATAATAAAACGATTTTTGCGTTTCCGTTGCGAATTTCCTTCACAACAAGTTCTTCACCTGAAATGACCTTTCTTGCTCGATTGGCAAGTCCCAATAACGATATCCACTTTTCCATTTATGAAAGCTTCTCTTTCTCTACCAGTTGGAGTAAGTCTTCATAAATTGAATCATCAATCGTAGCTTTTAGTTGACCTGCTAGTATGTTCCTTTTCTTTGCAAGCAAGATACATTCTTTATCCTTACTTAGGTATGCGCCTCGCCCTGACTTTTTTCCAGTAAGGTCTATTGAAACCTCACCCTCTTTGGAACGGACAATTCTTACTAGTTCCTTTTTCGGCTTCATCTCACCGCTAACTATACACTTACGTAATGGTATTTTTTTCTTCCCTACCAATTTTTCCACCTCACTCGATTTCTTCAGTCTGCAAATCGAATGCTTCTTCCTCGTTTTCCTCTAGTTGATCGTCTTCAAATAGTCCAAAGCCTTCTCTTGGGTAAATTCCTGCTTGTTCAGCTTCTGATTGGCTTTTAATATCAATTTTCCAACCAGTTAATTTTGCTGCTAATCGTGCATTTTGTCCTCGTTTACCAATGGCTAATGATAATTGATAGTCAGGGACAACGACAGTTGTTGCTTTTTCCTCTTCATTCACAATGACATCAAGAACCTTAGATGGACTTAGAGCATTTGCTACAAAAACAACTGGATCATCGGACCATTTAACAATATCAATTTTTTCACCTTTTAATTCATTCACGATTGCTTGAACACGTTGCCCCTTTGGTCCAACACAGGATCCGACTGGGTCTACTTCTGGATTATCGGAGTGGACAGAAATTTTTGAACGATCTCCCGCTTCTCTAGCGACTGACTTTATTTCTACTGTTCCATCATAGATTTCTGGAACCTCAATTTCAAATAGACGCTTCAGTAATCCAGGATGTGTTCTAGAAACAAAGATTTGTGGTCCCTTTGTCGTTCTTTCAACCTTTGTTATGTAGACTTTAATTCTGTCGTGAGGCTTATACTGTTCATTTGGCATTTGTTCATTAACCGGGAGTAATGCTTCAATTTTACCTAAAGCTACATAGATAAATTTAGAATCAAGACGTTGTACAATTCCCGTCATAATATCTTCTTCACGATCAATAAATTCTGAGTAGATAACTCCTCTTTCTGCTTCTCGAACACGTTGAGTAACGACCTGTTTAGCCGTTTGTGCGGCAATACGTCCAAAATCTTTTGGTGTTACTTCAATTTCAACAACGTCATCCACTTGGTAGTTTGGATTAATAGTTCTAGCTTCACTTAAGGAGATTTCCAATCGTGGGTCAAACACTTCATCTACTACATCTTTCCTAGCAAACACTCGCATTGAACCATTTGCTAAGTTTAAATCAACCCTTACATTCTGAGCTTGATTAAAATTCCGCTTATATGCAGAAATAAGAGCTGCCTCGATTGCCTCTATAATCACATCTTTACTAATGCCTTTTTCTTTCTCGAGCAATGTTAAGGCATCTAATAATTCACTACTCATTGGATTTCAAATCCCCCTTTATTATCTCAAACCTATTAGATGTTGTTCAAATAGTCTGGTGAAAATGACAACCTCATCCATTTCATCACACTTTGAACTCTCACTTTTTTAGTTAAAAGTAACAGCAAGTCTCGCATTTGCGATTTTTTCATACGGAATTTCAACAGATTTTTTTCGTGTCTTAACCATTATATTCATTGTCACAAGACTACCATCAAATGAAGCAAGCTCTCCTTCAAAAATCTTTTCCCCATCGATTGGCTCGTATGTTTTGACATACACTTGTTTTCCAATTGCCTTTTCGAAGTCACTTGTCTTTTTCAATGGCCGCTCAGCACCTGGACTAGAAACTTCGAGAAAATAGTTATACGGAATGGGATCTACTTCATCAAGTTTTTCACTTAATTTTTCACTAACTGTACCACAATCTTCGATATCAACACCCTTTTCTGAATCGATGTAGACACGAAGAAACCAGTCTTTCCCTTCCTTTACATACTCGACATCAACAAGCTCCATCTGTAATTCAGTTAATATAGGTATCACTAATTCTTCCACTATCTGTGTTACCTTTTTGCTCATGTTTTTCCTCCTAAGCTGTCAAGGAATACCTTTGTTTTATTCATAGTATTTCCTAAGTAGTGTAAAAACACCCTGCTATAATAGCAGGGAGGCAGTTGGAAAATATAGAGAAGTTCCATCTTAAACACATTGATACACAATTTTAGCCTCAGCCAAAGAATAAAGAGTGGGAAGCCCCACTCTTTTACCAGTAATATACATAGTATTTCCATAAAAACTATAACATAATCGGTATTTATATGCAAATCAAAATGAATAGAAAAACGAAAGGTCATTTATCTTTCGGTCCATTCTATGTCCGATAGAGACATTCGTTGAACTGCATACAATTAGAACAACGATAATTGGTTTTGTTCTGGCATATCCTCAAGACATCCATGATTCTCTAGATATTCCATGATTGTTTTGGATACTTTACCACGTTTCTGTAAGTCTTCTTTCGATAAAAATTCACCTTGTTCTCTAGCTTTTACAATATTGATTGCTGCATTTGTACCTAGTCCTGGAATTGAGTTAAACGGTGGTATAAGTGCATCCCCATCAATGATAAATTCTGTAGCACTCGAGCGATATAAATCAACCTTCTTAAAGGCAAAACCTCGCTCACACATTTCAAGTGCCAATTCGAGAACAGTAAGGAGGTTCTTCTCCTTAGGTGAAGCATCAAGTCCCTTTGCATTAATTTCATCGATCTTCGCACGTATTGAACTAGAACCTCGAACCATCGCATCAACATCAAAATCATCAGCACGAACAGTGAAGTATGCTGCGTAGTATAGTAATGGTAGATGAACCTTGAAATACGCAATCCTAACGGCCATTAATACATATGCGGCAGCATGGGCCTTAGGGAACATATATTTGATTTTTAGACATGAATCAATATACCAATCTGGAACATCATTTTTCTTCATTTCTTCAATAAACTCATCTGTTAGTCCTTTACCTTTACGTACAGATTCCATGATCTTAAAGGCTAATGACGGCTCTAAGCCTTTATATATGAGATACACCATAATATCGTCACGACAACCAATAACTTCACTTAGCGTACATATATTGTTATGGATAAGCTCCTGAGCATTACCCAACCATACATCCGTACCGTGTGACAGACCAGAGATTTGAACAAGTTCTGAGAAAGTAGTTGGTTTAGTATCCTCTAGCATTTGACGAACAAATCGTGTACCGAACTCTGGAATCCCCAGTGTTCCCGTTTTACACATAATTTGTTCTTCTGTTACTCCGAGAGATTCCGTACCACTGAAAATTTTCATAACTTCAGGATCATCTGTAGGTATCGTTTTTGGATCAATTCCACTTAAATCTTGAAGCATCCTAATCACAGTTGGATCATCGTGACCAAGTATATCAAGCTTTAATACATTATCGTGAATCGAGTGGAAATCAAAATGTGTTGTTTTCCATTCGGAATTTGTATCATCAGCAGGATATTGAATCGGTGAGAAATCATAAATATCCATGTAGTCTGGGACAACGATTATGCCCCCTGGGTGTTGACCCGTTGTCCGTTTGACCCCTGTACAACCCGCAACTAATCGATCCGTTTCTGCTCCACGCATCGTTAAATTATTGTCATTAGCATACCCTTTTACATATCCATAGGCAGTTTTTTCGGCTACTGTACCAATTGTTCCAGCACGGAATACATAATCCTCTCCGAATAAAACCTTCGTATAGTTATGAGCACGGGGCTGGTATTCACCTGAGAAGTTAAGGTCAATATCTGGTACTTTATCCCCTTTAAATCCAAGGAAAGTTTCAAACGGGATATCATGACCATCTTTTTTGTAATTCGCACCACATTGTGGGCATTCCTTGTCTGGTAAGTCAAAACCAGATCCAACAGATCCATCATTAAAAAACTCAGAATGTTTACAATCTGGACAAACGTAATGTGGTGGTAGGGGATTAACCTCTGTAATTTCTGTCATTGTCGCGACTAAAGAAGACCCTACCGAACCACGTGAACCTACAAGATATCCATCATCAAGTGATTTTTTTACAAGTTTATGCGAAATCAAATAAATAACCGCAAATCCATGCCCAATAATACTTTTTAACTCTTTTTCTAATCGTTTTTCTACAATTTCAGGTAAGTCCTCACCATAGATGCTTCTTGCCATACTATAGCTCATATTACGAATTTCATCGTCAGCACCCTCAATTTTAGGTGTATAAAGATCATCTTTGATTGGTTTTACTTCGCCAATCATATCAGCTATTTTTTGTGTATTTGTTACGACAATTTCTTTTGCTTTTTCTTTTTCTAGAAAAGAGAAACAGTCTAACATTTCATTCGTTGTCCGAAAATGAACTTCTGGAAGTGAATGACGATTTAATGGATTTGCACCACCCTGAGACCTTACTAAAATTTTTCGATAGATATGGTCCTCAGGATTTAAATAGTGCGCATTACCTGTTGCAACAACAGGTATATTCAACTTTTCTCCAAGCTTAACAATATTGTTCAAAATATCTTTAAGCTCACGTTCATTCTGTATTAAATCTAATTCTAATAAATGCTTATAATTTGAAGGTGGCTGTACTTCTAAATAATCATAGAACTGAGCAACGGATTCTACCTCTTCTGGAGATTTTTGCATCATTCCCTCGAAGACTTCCCCTTTATCGCAAGCAGAACCAACTAGAATTCCCTCACGATATTTCTGCAGTTGAGACCGCGGAATACGAGGTACACGATAAAAATAGTGAATATGGGATAAGGAAATTAATTTAAATAGATTTTTAAGACCTACATCATTTTGTGCTAGCAAAGTTGCATGATAAGGTCTAGAGCGTTGATACGCCTTTCCTTGTCCCATGTAATCGTTAAGTTGATCATGATATGCGATTCCTTTTTCAGCCGCATCTTTCAATAATTTCACCGCTAAGTACCCTGTAGCTTCAGCATCATAAATTGCTCGGTGATGCTGTGTCAACTCAATATCAAACTTTTTACATAATGTATTTAAACGGTGATTTTTAAGTTCTGGATATAAGAATCTAGCAAGTTCGAGTGTATCAATGACTGGATTTGTTGCTTGTTCGATCCCCGCTTTTTTATAACCCACATTTAAAAAGCCCATATCAAAGCTCGCATTATGAGCGACTAAAATGGCATCCTCAGTCCATTCCTTAAATTTAACTAGAACTTCACTGACCTCAGGTGCATTTCGAACCATATCATCTGTAATGCCTGTCAAATCGATGGTAGTTGCACTTAATCGATGATGTGGGTTAGCAAATGATTCGAACCGGTCAATAATTTCTCCATTCTTAACCTTCACCGCAGCTAATTCGATAATCGTATTATAAACCGCAGATAATCCTGTTGTCTCAACGTCAAAGACGACATAGGTATCTTCTTCTAAGTTCCTGTGTTGTGAATTATATGCAATAGGAACACCATCATCTACTAAGTTAACTTCAACCCCATAAATCATCTTTATTCCACTTTTCTTTGCAGCGGCATATGCTTCTGGGAATGATTGTCCAACTGCGTGGTCGGTTAAAGCAATAGCAGTATGTCCCCATTTTTTAGCCTGTCCAACATATTGACTAATTGATGTTACAGCATCCATTTGACTCATCGGTGAATGAAGGTGAAGTTCAACACGCTTCTCTCCTTCAGGCGCGGTGTCTTTTCTTTCATTTAAAGGCTGTATTTCGTTGATATCATTCGCTAACATAACTAGGTCCCTGACAAATGTATCGTTTTGAATGCTTCCTCGCACCCGTACCCACATTCCTTTTTTGATGGCTTGTAATAGATGAACATCTTCTTTATCACGAGAGAAGACTTTCACCAATATCGAATCAGTATAGTCTGTCACTTTAAACGTGAGAAGCGTTCTACCACTACGCAATTCTCTCGTCTCTGCAAAAAAGATATAACCTTGAATAGCAATTCTACGTTCTTCATCAAGGATTGAACTAATTTCTTTGAAATCTTCATCATCTTTAATTGTATAACCAATCGTAATAGGTCCTGAGATTGCGCCAGCTTGGTCTTTTTCCTTTTCTTTCTTCTGCATGTCAGCAACAGCTAATAAAGCTTTTTCTTGATCTTCCTGTTGTTTTTTCTCTAAGAATTGCTCATATTCTTTATTAGAGACTTCTACTTCTGTTTCAAGCTGAAAAAATGGAAAACCATATGACTCATACACCTGTCCAATTATTTGAGCATATTTTTTCTTTATGGCAGTCGCTTCTGTATCATTTCTTGTTTTGATATGAAGTTTTAGACCTTGTTGTTTTGGTACTTGATTATGCAATAAAGAAAGTATCGGTGGAGCGATTCCATCTAACTCTTGTAAACATAGAGGCCAATAGGCTTGAACCATCTCCTCGGTGACATGTTGTGATTGTACACGTATTGAGAAACTTACTGAGGCGATATTAGTAAACTTTGTGCGTAATTGTGTAGAGAATATTCTCATAACATCTGCTGGAATTAATTTATTTAATGAGAAAAAGAAATGCCATGCTTTCTTTTCTTTATCAATTACAAGTTTTTCAATTCCTGCATTTTCAAAATGCGCTACAAGTGCATCATCTGTTAATTCAAGTTGTTGAAGCAATACATTAAAACGCTCTTTCTGCTGTGGCGATAATTCCATCCTCGTTCCCCCTCTTCAGACGAAAATGCCTAGATTAGCGGCCTATATTCACACTATTATCCTGCTCTTTCACTTAAACAATAATGAAGGTACCTCAACATATACAGAGGTACCCTTTTCTTTTCTATTCTTTATTTTACTACATATTTGTTAATTGTCTCGATTAGATTTTCAATATTTATTTCCAATGTTTCCCCTGTTTTACGTACTTTTACTTCAACAATACCTTCGCTTGCTTTTTTCCCAACAGTAATACGTAGAGGAAGACCGATTAAATCAGAATCGGCAAATTTGACACCTGGGCGTTCAGCTCGGTCATCAAATAAAACATCGTAACCACTCTCCTGTAAGGTTAGGTATAACGATTCAGAAAGGGCTTTTTGTTCTTCATTCTTCATGTTTATCGGAATCAGATGCAAATCATATGGTGCAAGATTTGATGGCCAAATTAAACCATTTTCATCATTAGATTGTTCTGCTACTGCAGAAAGGGTTCTTGAAATTCCAATACCATAGCAACCCATGATGATAGGTTGTGCTCTTCCATTTTCATCAAGGAATGTAGCGTCCATAGCTTCACTATAGCGTGTACCAAGCTTAAAGATATGACCAACTTCGATCCCTTCAGCAAAAACG
Source organism: Bacillus nitroreducens (assembly GCF_964021195.1). Classification (NCBI taxonomy): domain Bacteria; kingdom Bacillati; phylum Bacillota; class Bacilli; order Caryophanales; family Bacillaceae; genus Bacillus; species Bacillus nitroreducens. Next base: position 3,562,224 of record NZ_CAXHYI020000003.1, read on the forward strand.
ATTTTTCCTTGTCCATCTGGAGAAGGATCTCCTTCTTGAATATACCGTAGGTCAGCATATTGAATGTCAGCAAAATCACGATCTGGATTCACATTCACAAAATGATAATGCTCTTTATTTGCACCACAAACACCATTAACAACTGATGCTACGGCATGGTCAGCAATTACAGTAATGTCTTCAGACACATTAATTGGACCTAGTGAACCGACTGTACAACCCATAATTCTTTCAGTATCTTCTGCAGTTGCTAATTCAACTGTTGTAGCTCCAAGTAAATTTTTTACTTTTATGTCATTCACTTCGTGGTCCCCACGAGCTAATACTAGCACAAACTTATCATCCACTTGGAATAGTAATGATTTGATACATTTTTCTGCTGAAACATTAAGATAACCCGCTACCTCTTCAATCGTTTTTATATCGATTGTTTCTACTTCTTCTAAATCTTTTACAGGCTCATCACTTTTTGGGTATTCCATGATTACTGGAGCCATTTCAATATTCGCTGCAAATGTGGATGTATCTGAATAGGCAATTGTATCTTCCCCAATTTCAGAAAGCACCATGAATTCATGAGTGTCTGTTCCACCCATCGCACCTGAATCCGCCATGACTGCTCGGAAGTTCAATCCACAACGAGCGAACACATTAGAGTAGGCAGTATACATTTTTTCATAAACATCATCTAAACTTTCTAGATCTGCGTGAAAAGAATATGCATCCTTCATAATAAATTCACGGCCACGTAATAGTCCGAAACGTGGTCTTTTTTCATCTCGGAATTTAGTTTGGATTTGATAAAGAGTAAGTGGCAATCTCTTATATGATTTAATTTCATCGCCAACAATGCTAGTGATGGTCTCCTCATGCGTAGGACCCAGTACAAAATCACGCTTATGACGGTCATGTAATCTCATGAGTTCTGGACCATATGAATACCACCGACCAGATTCTTGCCATAGTTCTGCAGGAGTTAAAGCAGGCATAAGAAGTTCAGCAGCACCTGCACGCTCCATTTCTTCACGGACAATTGTCTCAATTTTTTGTAGTACACGTTTTGCTAATGGGAGATAACTATACACGCCACTAGCATTTTGTCGTATAAAACCTGCTCGAATTAAGAGTTGATGACTTTTGATTTCAGCATCTGCTGGTACTTCACGTAGTGTAGGTATAAGTGTCATACTTTGTTTCATATCTTGCACCTCATTATAATTTCAACTTAAGTTATCCCGCATTAACGGGTGGAAAGACTCCCACATGAGTGGGTCGCAGGCAAACAATTAGAGGGGAAACAGAATTTGAATCCCCACACTAATTAAGGTTTACTTTATAAAAAGAATCTTTGAATATCATTCCAAGTTACAACCAACATCAACAGCATTAGTAATGCAAATCCGATAAAATGAACCATACCTTCCTTTTGCTTGTCAATTGGTTTTCCACGTACAGCCTCTACTGCAAAAAACACTAATCTTCCACCATCAAGAGCTGGCAATGGTAAAAGGTTGACAATTCCAAGGTTGATGCTAAGTATAGCAGCCCATTTCATCACATAATAGATTCCTGACTGAACCACTGTATCGGTTGAAACATATATTCCAACTGGCCCTGAAAGCATATCAATGGAGAATTGTCCAGTTATAAGCTTTCCGAGTCCTAATAAAATTTCTTTTGTCCACATAAAGGTTTCCATCACGCCATGTTTTAACGAAGGTATGACAGATTTCTCAACTGGACCATATACACCTATGATGCCAATTGTCTGATCTTCTAGTTGTTGCGCTTTTGGTGTAACGGATATTTCCAGAAGCTCACCATTACGTTCGACAACAAATGGAATTTCCTCTTCTGGATGTGCACGAATTATCTCCACAATTTCGTTCCAGCTAGATACTTGTTCATTGTCGACCTCACGAACAATATCCCCTTCGTGAAGACCAGCTTGAATTGCAGCACCGTCTTCTGTTAATTGACCTAAGATAGGTTTATCAACTGGAGTACCTTGTAACAATCCAAGAGCGATTAAAATAACAAAAGCTAGTACAAAGTTCATTGCTGGCCCAGCAGCAATTGCCAATGTTCGTTGAATTAACGTTTTAGAGGCGAATTGACGGTTATATGGAGCAATTTGAGTCTCTTGTCCATCTACAACAAAGAAGGCAGTCTCACTAACTTCAAATCGCTTTAAAGTCTCATCTTCTCCATCTTCATACCCTGAAATAAAGAGATTATGTTCCAAATCTGCTTCTTCTACTTCTATGACTCTTAAATCTGGATATTTGTCTTTATTGTTTAAGATAATTTTATCAACTTTCCCAAGTTTATCGAATAATAAGCCGATATTATGCCCTGGTTTAATATCTATCATTTCTGGATCTTCGCCAGCCATTCTAACATATCCACCAATTGGGAGGAGACGAATCGTATAAAGTGTTTCATTTCTAGTAAAGGTAAATACCTTTGGTCCCATCCCAATTGCAAATTCACGGCAGAGAATTCCTGCTCGTTTTGCTAACATGAGATGTCCCCACTCATGAACAAATACGAGTACACCAAAAATTAATATAAAGGCTATCACAGTCTCCACATATTTAACCACCTTTTGTTAGTTGACTTTATTCTTTATTTTTTCTCTACTAACTCACGTACATATGCCCGTGTTTCTTTATCTACCTGTTGAATAATATCCAAACTAGGGTTTTGGATGGTCTGATGTTTCTCCATTGTTTCCTCAATCATTTCTTCAATTTCTAAGAATGAAATTTTCCCACTCAAAAATCCTGCTACGGCTTCTTCATTAGCTGCATTCAATACAGTTGGTAACGTCCCACCTGTTTTTCCTGCATGAAACGCTAATCCAAGGCATCTAAACCTGTCGAAGTCAGGCTTTGAAAAATGCAGTTTACCGATCTCCCAAAGTTTTAATCTATCCTTAGAAGCCGACATTGGTAAACGATCAGGATATGAAAAGGCATATTGGATAGGCACTTTCATATCTGGTGTTCCAAGTTGAGCGATGACACTACTGTCTTGAAACTCAACCATAGAATGTATAATGCTTTCTTTATGAAGAAGAACCTCAATTTTTTCATAAGGAAGATTAAACAACCAGTGAGCCTCAATGACCTCTAATCCTTTGTTCATCATTGTCGCAGAATCAATTGTTATTTTTGCACCCATTGACCAGTTCGGATGATTGAGTGCATCCTCAATCGAAACTCCCTCAAGTTCCTCACGAGTTCGGTCACGGAAACTCCCGCCTGAAGCAGTAAGAATAATTTTGTCCACATTCTTTTCATTTTCACCCTGTAAGCATTGAAAAATAGCAGAGTGCTCACTATCAACAGGTAAGATGTCAACACCATTACGTTTAGCTGCATCCATAACAAGATGACCTGCTGTTACTAATGTTTCTTTGTTAGCAAGAGCAATCGTCTTTTTTGCTTCTATTGCTTTAAGTGTTGGCAGAAGACCTACACTTCCCACTACTGAGTTAAGTACAATTGTGGATTCTTCAAATGTAGCAACTTCGATCAGTCCTTCATCACCATAAACAAACTGAATGTCACTTTCAAATTCATTTCTAAGAATTTCAAATGTTTCTCTTGATTTTACAGAAACAAGTTTTGGAGAAAACTTACGTATGATTTCTCTTCCTAGTGTAATATTCTCTCCTAATGACATCGCTACAAGCTGCAGTTGATCTGGATGTTGTTCAATCACATCCAATGTTTGCTGCCCAATTGAGCCTGTCGCACCTAATAAACTTATTTTTTTCACAAACTCACTCCCAATTTACAACCACTACTAAAGGATAACTCGTAAAAAATAAAGAATCGGTAGAATAAAAAGCATACTATCAAACCGGTCTAATATACCACCATGACCAGGTAAGAGTGTTCCTGAATCCTTTACCTTATAGTGTCGCTTCAATGCAGATTCTACTAGATCCCCAATTTGTCCAAAAATTGACACGACTAATGTCACAATAAATAAGGAAATAAAGGAATCAAATAAATCTGCAATCATGTTAAAAATCAATGCAAAAACAACTGCAGTTACAATTCCCCCAATAAATCCTTCAATTGTTTTATTTGGACTTATTTCTGGCCAAAGTTTATTTTTACCCAACTTTCTACCAACAAAATAGGCACCTGAATCAGTTGTCCATATAACAACGAACGCATAAAATATATATGCTAATCCCAGCGCTCTTATTTCAATCATATAATAAAACCCAAATCCAATATATAGCGCCGCTAAAATAATAAGTCCAGCATCATCAAAGCTAAAGTTATTTTTCGAAATAACAGTATACGTCAAGATAAATAAGACGATAAGGAGGACCAATTCAATTTTCGTAAATTTTAAAGTCGTAAAAAACTCATTATACTCACTAGGTATTAAAATAACCCACAACAAGATAAGGGATATAATCCCTGGGATAGATGCAATATGAATGTGCTTCATTCTCAATAGCTCAAAAACTGCTATTGCCCCCATTAAATAGACCAGGATTGTAAATGGGATACCTCCAATAATCACAATAGGTATAAAGACTGCTGCTGCAATTATCGCTGTAATAATTCTTTGTTTCATTGTATCATTCCTTTTTGAAAACGGATTGGTGATTACAATTATAAACCACCAAATCGTCTACCTCTCTTTTGAAAACCACTTATTGCCTCTAACAAATGTTGTTCCTTAAAATCAGGCCATAATACATCGGTGAACCAAAATTCTGTATATGCAAGCTGCCAGAGCATAAAATTACTTAGTCGAATTTCCCCACTTGTTCGAATTAATAGATCAGGATCTGCTAATCCTGCACTCATTAAATACCCTGAAAAAAGTTCTTCATCTATTTGTTTATGTATACGACCTTCCTGATAGTCCGTAACGATATTGTTTACCGCATCTAAGATTTCTGCGCGGCCTCCATAATTTAGGGCAAAGTTTAAAACCAAGCCAGTGTTATGTTTTGTATCGTTTACCGCTTTATCAACCGCTTGTTGAGTATGTGCAGGTATCGCATTTTTATTCCCCATAATTCGGACCTGTACATTTTCTTCAATTAACTCTGGTAGGAAGGTTCCCATAAATTCTTGGGGAAGTTTTAATAAATAATTAACCTCATCCTCTGGACGCTTCCAGTTTTCGGTTGAAAACGCGTAGACTGTTAACGTCTTAACTCCTAGTCTACTAGCAAGTTTTGTCACCTTTTTAACAACCTTCATTCCTTCATGGTGACCAGCAGTTCGTGGCAATGATCGTTTTCTTGCCCATCTACCGTTACCGTCCATTATGATTGCTATGTGATTAGGAATTGGCCCCTTTGCTATTTCCTCTTCCGAAATAGAAATAGGCTTTTTCTTCGCCTTTTTAAATTTTTTAAACATGAATAAGTCCTCCAACACCCGTATCAATCCATTTTACCATCTAATTGGTCGAGGTAACTAATTAGTAGACAGTATTAACAAAAAAACCCCCTGTAAACGTAAGAGGGTCTTTTTACAATATATTGTACATTGAAATGGATTAGACTTCCATGATTTCTTTTTCTTTTTCTTTTGTAACAGAATCAATTTTATTAATAGATTCATCTGTAAGTTTTTGGATATCCTCAGTCAGACTACGTAATTCGTCCTCTGTGATTTCACCGTTTTTCTCAAGTTTCTTCAATTCATCATTGCCATCACGACGAACATTTCGAACAGCAACCTTTGACTCTTCTGCATACTTCTTAACAACCTTCACTAATTCACGTCGTCTTTCTTCAGTTAGTGGCGGGATTGAAATACGAATAATAGAGCCATCATTTGTTGGGTTTAAACCTAAATCAGCCTTTTGAATCGCTTTTTCCATATCACCTAACACTGACTTGTCATATGGTTGAATGACAAGCATTCTAGCTTCAGGAACATTAATAGATGCTAATTGATTTAATGGCGTAGGTGCACCATAATAATCAACAGTAACTTTATCAAGAATAGCTGGATTCGCTCTACCAGCTCTAACAGTTGCTAGTTCACGAGATAACGCTTGAACTGCTTTAGCCATTTTATCTTTCACTTGGTTTATCGTATTATTTGCCATAAAGTTATTTCCCCCTTACAATCGTTCCAATATTTTCTCCGAGTACAGCACGTTTAATATTGCCCTCTTCCATGATTGAAAAGACGATTAACGGAATATCGTTGTCCATACAAAGTGAAGAAGCTGTGGAATCCATTACAGCTAATCCTTCTTTGATGACATCTAGATAGGATAAGGTCTCGTATTTTACAGCTGTTTTATCTTTAGTTGGGTCTGCAGTGTAAACACCATCAACATTATTTTTCGCCATTAAAATAACCTCTGCCTCTATTTCAGCAGCACGTAGCGCAGCAGTTGTATCAGTAGAGAAATAAGGATTTCCTGTTCCTGCTGCAAAAATTACAACTCGTTTCTTCTCAAGATGACGAATTGCTTTTCTTCTTATGTACGGTTCTGCAACTTGACGCATTTCAATGGATGTTTGAACACGAGTTTGGATACCTTGATTTTCTAAACTATCCTGCAATGCTAAGGAATTCATTACTGTTGCAAGCATTCCCATATAGTCGGCATTTGCACGATCCATACCCATCTCACTTCCAATTTTACCTCTCCAGATATTTCCACCGCCAACTACTACAGCAACTTCCACTCCAAGCTCAGCAATTTCCTTCACTTGTTTGGCTACAGACTGGATTACAGATGGATTTATGCCAAATCCCTGCTCACCCGCTAATGCTTCTCCACTTAATTTTAACACTACACGTTTATATTTGGCATCGCTCATTGAATAAAAAACCTCCATCTTTATAAGAAAAGTACATTGCGCCTATCTATGGGAACCAACTAACAGAAAATCTCTAAAGAATTGTCTTATAATTAGTCAGCCATGGCGTCAGTACTTGATTTAAAGCTAAACCTTTCAAAAAGAGGGAACACATGATGTGTTCCCTGTTTTCTTTTTACTTCTTCACTTGGCTCATTACTTCTTCAGCAAAGTTATCTTGACGTTTTTCGATACCTTCACCAACTTCGTAACGAACAAAGCTCTTTACAGTTGCACCCTTAGATTGTACATATTTACCAACTTTGTGGTCAGGGTCTTTAACAAAGCTTTGGTCAAGAAGGCAAATGTCTTCGAAGAATTTACCAAGACGTCCTTCAACCATCTTCGATACGATATTTTCAGGTTTTCCTTCATTTAACGCTTGTTGAGTTAGTACTTCACGCTCGCGCTCAACTTCATCCGCAGATACTTGATCACGTGAAACATATTTAGGATTAACAGCAGCTACATGCATTGCAACGTCCTTAGCAATATCGCTATCTGAAGTTCCACCTAGAACTGTTAGAACTCCAATACGACCGCCCATGTGAAGGTATGCACCAAATGCATCACCGTCTTCTTTAGTTACAATTTCAAAACGACGAAGTGATAATTTTTCACCAATTTTTGAAATTGCAGCATTCACATGCTCAGCAACAGTTGCACCGTTGTCCATCTTTTGTTCTAATGCTTCCTCAACTGTAGCTGGTTTATTTGCTAATAGGTGAGATGCTAGTTCTTTTACTAGAGCTTGGAAACCTTCATTTTTTGCAACGAAGTCTGTTTCAGAGTTAACTTCTAAAATGACAGCTTCATTACCTTGTACTTCGATAGAAGTTAAGCCTTCAGCTGCTACACGATCACCTTTTTTCGCAGCTTTCGCAATACCCTTTTCACGAAGGTAATCAATTGCTTTTTCCATATCACCATCAGTTTCTGTAAGAGCCTTCTTACAATCCATCATACCTGCTCCAGTTTTTTCACGGAGCTCTTTTACCATTTGTGCAGTAATTGCCATTATGTTTTCCTCCTTATTTGCTACTATGTACTACTATTTGTTCAATTTCAAATAACTGTTAGATAGTCTTCTTCTATTATGACTTAATTTGCGGAATTATATAATTCTTAGAGAAGCGTTACATGCAATCCTTTAAGTAACAAGTATACGATAACAATTCCAAACGTATTCAATACCTTCAGAAGAGGTTGTCTTATGACCTGTTAACCAGTTGCATCTGAGTTAGACATTGTCTTTAAAAAAGGTGATAAAAGGCATAAACCTCTTATCACCTTTCGCTCATTAAGCAGATGTTTCTTCACCTTGTTTAGCTTCTAGGATAGCGTCTGCCATTTTTCCTGTTAAAAGCTTAACCGCACGAATTGCATCATCGTTTGCAGGAATTACATAATCAATTTCATCCGGATCACAGTTTGTATCAACGATACCAACGATCGGAATATTGAGTTTATGTGCTTCAGCAACAGCAATACGCTCTTTACGAGGGTCAATGATGAATAAAGCATCTGGTAATTGCTTCATATCTTTAATTCCACCTAAGAATTTCTCAAGACGTTCTAATTCTTTCTTAAGTCCTACAACTTCTTTCTTAGGTAAAACATCAAAAGTACCGTCTTCTTGCATTTTTTCAATGTCTTTTAGACGTTTGATACGCTTTTGAATTGTTTCAAAGTTTGTTAATGTACCACCTAACCAACGTTGGTTAACATAGTACATTCCAGAACGCTCAGCTTCTTCTTTAACAGAATCTTGAGCTTGCTTTTTTGTACCAACAAAAAGCAAAGTTCCACCGTTACCTGCTAATTCCTTTACGAAATTATAAGCTTCCTCAACCTTTTTTACAGTTTTTTGAAGGTCGATGATGTAGATACCGTTACGCTCTGTGAAGATGTAACGTTTCATTTTTGGGTTCCAACGGCGTGTTTGGTGACCGAAGTGAACACCAGCTTCAAGCAATTGCTTCATAGAAATTACTGACATGTGTAAATCCTCCTAATGGTTTTTTTTCCTCCGTCCATATCATCTTTAAACAAAACTGTTTGTACAGCACCATTTGCTTAAATCTATGAACGTGTGTGATAACACCAAAAATTAATATATCACAATCAAAACATGAGAGCAAGAAAAATTAGTTGTTTTGACGAAATTTGTGTAAAAGTTCAACTTCTGTTTTTCCTTTTTTTAACTTTTTTGCAATTTCCTCATAAGAAAGACCATGCTTCATTAGGATTTCGATATCTTTGACAAGATTATCTACATTTTCCTCCTGATCTTCTGATTGAACTTGCTCAGACTTTATTTCTACCTTATCTAATTGTATGTTATCTCCGTGATCTGAATAAGACGGTAACATGTCTTGAAGCTCATCTGATGTTAGTTCTGGCTCTTTAAAATAGAACGAATCCATCGTACTTTCTCTATTTTCGAGGTTGTCTTTTTCTTTGTATTTATGTAAAGTTTCAGTTTCATCCTCATTATTCTCTGTTGACTTTTGTATTTGTTGAATTCTATTTAAAAACACTTCATTGTCTTCTTTAATTTCCATTACATATGAAGTGATCACACTTTCAAATTCTTTAAGTAATCGCTCTTGTTTAATCTCTATATCTTTTAGTTGAGTAAATTTAAGATATAGAAGAATAATTAAAAAAAAGGCTAAGGCAATTAAGGCAAAACAAAGTATAAATAATATGGTTATCATTCAAAATCCCTCTATCCTAAAAAATCAATAAAATTCCCCTTATAAGGATGGTGTTCTTTATTTTCTTGTTCAGGATTTTGCACTTTATGTGTTCGTTGTTCTGGATACAATTTCGATGTCTGATCCTTATGTAAGTGTGCATTTTCTGTTTCGTTGCTCTCGTTGACAATGGTTCTATTTCTTTTTTCTATCTTTTCCGCTTCCGAGAAAATATGCTCTTGCATGTGCTGTCCGCGCGTTATTAGTTGTTCATGAATTTTCCCTACATCTTGTGTTCTAGGAAGCGCAACTTGCAATTCAACTAATTTAAGACTCAATTTATTCACTTCTTCCTACGCATATTTTTTACGAAAGGCAATGGATTGAAATCTATTTATTTACTAGTTGCGCTATATCATGATGTAAGAGAATGACTGATTTAACCTGACGCTATTTTAAAACACCCTTACCCTTTATTAGTGGATGTGTTTCTGTAATATCTCTTTAAGCTTAAAAAGGGCCTTCGAGTGAATTTGCGAAATTCTAGATGTTGATAATCCCATAACCTGACCGATTTCAGTTAAGGTGAGTTCTTCTTTGTAAAATAGACTTATAATTAACTGTTCTTTTTCATTCAACTGTTGAATCACATGAATCAATTGGTTTAATAATTCTTTTTTCACAACATGTTCTTCAGGAGTTAATGTTGTATCGTCCTTGATTGAAAACGCTGATTTATCACTACCTTCTTCATCATGTTGATATTCATTCATTGAGAGTACATTTGCAAAAAAGCCTTCATTAATCGTTTGATATACTTCTTCCTCGCTCATCCCAACCTCAGTTGCAATTTCTGGAATCGTTGCGTTTCTCATCAAGTTTTGTTCGAGTTTTTCTATAGCAGCTTCTACTTTTTTTGATTTTTCTCTTGCACTTCTTGGCAACCAATCCTCTTTTCTAAGACCGTCAATTATCGCTCCTCGAATTCGGAAGGATGCATATGTATCAAATTTTAAATCACGAGAAGGATCGAATTTTTCCAGAGCATCATATAAACCGATCATCCCTAGACTATTCAACTCATCTCTGTTCACACTTTTTGGAAGCGTAACCGAGATCCGTTGTACATGATATGAAACAAGTGGCATATATTTTCTGACAAGGGCATCCCCTGCATCGGTATCTCGTGAGTCGGTCCATTTTTGCCAATATTCTTGCGTGTCTGTAGATGATAATCTGGACATTCTACTCCTCCTTTCGCTTATTTTTTGCAATGTTACCTGTTTAAATTTCTTTTGTACCTTTATTGACAGTACGAATTTTAAGAATGGCTGACATAGGGTCAAATTCAATAGTACGACCATTACTTCCCCCAACATCGGACGCGACAAGTGTAATATTAAGTCTTTCTAATTCAGCTTTAACGGCATCGACGTTTCGTGGACCGATTCTCATAATATCACTACCTGATTGGAATTGAAACATTTGGGAGCCACCAGCAATCTTGGCTTTTAATCCCATGGGTCTACCCCCAATTGTAATAATTCGTTGTATTAGTTCCTCAATTGCAGTATCAGCATACTTGGCGGTGTTCAAGTTACCCGCTTTTGTAGATGCTGAACTCGGTAACATGATATGGGCAAGACCTGCTACCTTCTTAGTTTGATCATATATTACAACACCAACACATGATCCTAGGCCAGATGTTCGAATTAAGTCTGGTGCAGCAACGACATTCATGTCTGCTATTCCGACCTTTATTACCTGCTTTGACTCAATCATGTGTATGAACTCCTAAAGCGGTGAAGATTTTTTCAAATGAATCGGGATCAGGTAAAAGTAAAAAGTGCCCATTAACATGATTGTTTGCATGATCTTCTGATTCATTTATAGCAGTTTCAATGACAATAGCAAAATCACTAACCTGTGAAAGTTCCAATAAACCGTAACCAATGATTGCACCCACCATATCTACTGAATATCCTGGAACAGAAGGATATACATTTAATCCAGTAAAATCTGATAATGATGTGAGATACGAACCCGATAAAATATTTCCAACCTCTTGGAAAGCAGAAATGCCCATTTCATGTTGAACATCACTTAAAAAAGAGAAGCTTTCATCCCCTATTAAGTCCTGAATAAGTTTTGTTGCTTGAGGTAGTTGCAAAATAAAAAACATATTACCTGTCATATCTCCTTCGAACCGAAGGTAGATTGCTGCAACAACATTTTCTGCTCCCCCAGCAAATTCCATCATCTCATCAAATGAAACAATTTTCACATCGGGTACTCGCATATCAATTTTACGATTTAGAAGTGTTGAAAGGGCTGTAGCGGAATGACCTGCTCCAATATTTCCAATCTCTTTTAAAATATCTAAATGAGTCAAATTAATACGTTGGAAAAATGACACATCCATCACCCTTCGATCTTACTAACTCTGTCTGGATTAAGAACCTTATCTAAATTTAATAAGATAAGTAATCTTTTATCTAGTTTTGCCACACCTTCTAAATATTCAATCTCAACACTACCTACAATTTCTGGTGGTGGCTCAATCGTGTCCATTGAGATATCCATAACATCATTAGCTGTATCTACAACTACTCCTACCTCTACATCTTCTGTAGCAACGATAATAATTCTGGTACTATCTGAATAGTCAGTCTCAGGCATACCAAAACGAGTTCTTAAATCAATGATTGGGGTTACAACCCCTCTTAAATTAATCACACCTTTTACATAAGGTTCTGTTCTAGGTACACGCGTGATATGTTGTACCTTTTCAATTGAGCGAACCTGGGATACAGGGATTGCGTATTCCTCATCTAGAAGTGAAAATACAATTACCTTTAACGCAGTTGCTTGTTCAGACATTTAATTTCTTCCCTTCAACCAATAACTTTTATTCTGTTAAATTATTTTATCAATGCATTACAATCAATAATTAAGGCAACTTGTCCATCGCCAAGTATAGTTGCTCCAGATATCGCAAATACATTCGACAAATAGTTTCCTAGAGATTTCAATACAATCTCTTGTTGTCCAATGAAAGAATCTACGATAAGACCAGCCGATTTATCTCCTTTTTTCACGATCACAATTGATAGGTAATCATCCTCTTCATTGGAAATGGGGACTTCAAATATCTCCTTCAAGTCTACTAACGGTACAACCTTGCCTCTGAAATCAATTACCTTTTGGTTATGTGCATGCAGAATATCGCTTTTCTTAATAATGGCCGTTTCGATAATTGAAGAAAGTGGTATTGCATATTTTTCATTTTGAACCTCAACAAGCAATACTGAAATAATTGATAATGTAAGTGGTAGCTGGATTGAAAACATTGACCCTTTTCCTATCTCTGATTGAATCGTAATCGTACCGCCTAAAGCTTCAATCGTATTCTTCACAACATCTAAACCAACACCACGTCCAGATACACCTGACACTTTTTCGGCAGTTGAAAAACCTGAAGAGAAAATAAAATCAAATACTTGACTATCTGTTAAAGACTCGCCTCCTTTTGCAGTAACAAGTCCTTTATTTATAGCCTTTTGAATGACTTTATCTCGACTAATTCCAGCGCCATCATCTTCAATCTCAATAAAGACATGATTTCCACTATGATAAGCTCTTAAAATAACAGTCCCAGTTTCTGACTTTCCAGATTGTAATCGAACATCTGGAGTTTCAATACCATGATCTAGCGCATTTCGTAAAAGGTGAACAAGTGGATCACCAATTTCATCAATAACTGTACGATCTAATTCTGTTTCGGCACCGATAATTTGAAGATCAATTTTTTTATTCAAATCCCTCGCTAATTGACGAACCATTCGTGGAAAACGATTGAACACTGTTTCAACAGGAACCATTCTCATGTTGAGGATAATATTTTGCAAATCTCCAGAAATTCTAGACATTCTTTCAACAGTCTCATTCAGCTCAGAATGATTGAGGTCTTTTGATATTTGTTCTAATCGTCCACGGTCAATGACTAATTCTTCAAAAAGGTTCATCAATATATCTAGTCTTTCGATATTTACTCTAATCGTTTTGTGATTACTTCCATTCTTACTATTAGACTTTGGTGCGTGGTTTGTCTCTTTTTCAGTTTTTTCGTGTTCCACTTTTTCAACAAGGGCAGGAGCAACTTCAGCTTGTGCCTGAATCAGTTCTTTTGGTTGACTCGTTGTCTCCTTTGAATAAAAGTACTGAACGACTACCTTATCTATTTCAGAAACCTTCATTATACGTTTTTCAATATGTTCTGCAGATTCCATAGATAAGAGGGTTACAGTAAATTCATTTTGAAATTGCTCCTCTTCTAGTTGATCCACAGATGGAATAGACTTGATAATCTCACCGACTTGTTCAAGAACCTCAAAAACCATAAATACACGAGCTGCCTTTAAAAGACAATCATCAACTAAACTTATTGTGATCTCATAACAATTAAACCCTTGTTCCGTTGATTGTTGTATCACCGTTAACTCAAAATCATCATAATTAGCCTTCGCAGCTGGATGTTTACTTTCAGCATTCATTTCTACCGTAGTAGATGTATTAAGCTCCGTGTTGTGTTCTCCACTTTCAATTTTCTTTAGTAATAAGACAACATCTGTAACATCCTTTTTTCCATCACCACCGTCGGCAATTGAAAAAATCATTTCTTCTAAATAATCCACAGCTTTAAAAACAACATCTAAAATGGATGGTGTAACTTCTATTTTCATATTACGAATAGCATCGAGCACATTTTCCATCTGATGGGTTAGACTAGCAAGGTCCTCATAGCCCATTGTTGCAGCCATTCCCTTTAATGTATGGGCAGAGCGAAAAATTTCATTAACGATTGTAATATTTTCAGGTTCTTTTTCTAAATGTAATAAATGCTCATTACAAGCCTGGAGATGTTCTTTACTTTCTTCAATAAACACCTCTAAATATTGATCCATTTCCATCACGTAACACCCCTTTGCCTATGTAAATTTAAGTATGGAATCTGCAATGGCCTCTAAATGTTCAACTCGATCTACTAAATTTGTTTCTATTGCTGCCTTTGGCATTCCAAACACAATAGAAGTTTCCTTTGATTCTGCAATCGAAATCACTTTTCCTGTATTCTTCAGTTTAATTAATCCTTGAGAACCATCTGACCCCATCCCCGTCATGATTACAGAGATTTTTTGAATTCCATCAATTTCACTTATCGATTCAAATAAAACATCAACAGAAGGTCTATGCCCATTCCTGATTTCACTTTTATCAATATTGACAGCGAGGGTTGTACCAATTTTTTTAATTTTCATATGGGAACCACCAGGTGCAATATAAGCCGTTCCAGCCTTTAGAAACTCTCCATTTTCTGCTTCCTTAACAGTAATCTCACATAAACTATTAAGTCTGTCGGCTAATGATTTTGTAAAACCCGCTGGCATATGCTGAACAATTACAACGGGAGCAGTGAAATTTTTAGGTAATTTAGGAAGAACCTCTTGTAATGCTCTTGGTCCTCCTGTTGAAGTACCAATACAAACGATTTTTTTAAAACTCCCACGATCTACTAGTTCTATTTTACTATAATCTATCATTCTAGTAGTAGGAGTTTCTTGTATACTTAATGGCTTTTTCAACAATTCAACATTAACTTTACCCGCTTGTAGTACTTTTGTCACAATTTCATTCTTGATAAGGTGAAGGTCAATCGAAATAGATCCTGATGGTTTTTGAATAAAATCAACAGCTCCATACTGGATGGCTTGTAACGTGTTATCTGCCCCATCCTTTGTTGTACTTGAAAGCATCACAACTGGGCGAGGAAAGTCACTCATAATTCGTCGTAATGCTTCAATGCCGTTCATTTCAGGCATCTCTACATCTAACGTAACTACATCAGGATTCAGTTTTTCGATTTTTTCCAAAGCATCATTTCCATTTCTTGCAGTGCCAACAACTTCAATTCTTAAATCTTCCTGAAGAAAACTAGTAATAAGTTTTCTCATAAATGCTGAATCATCTACAACAAGTACATTTATCTTGTTCATTGTCGTCTCCTATCTACCACGTACGAAAAAACGCTGTAACTTTGATATAAAGGAACTTTGTTGATTCTTATTAATGTGTTGCTCGTTTCTTATCTCTAAATACTTTTTACATATCTCCATTAAACTCTTACTAACCCCAGCATTCGGTGCATAAAGCAAAAATGGTTCTTGGTGAATGACAGCCTTTTGAACGGTTTTATCGTCAAGTAAAACACCTAATATTGCAACTTCTTTAATTAAGAATTGCAACGCTGCTTGCTTCAGCCTTTTTGAGGTTTGTATCCCACTTGTCTCCTTTTCAGCACGATTTACTAGTAAATACATTGGAATAGACTGGTCAAACATACAAATATATTTCATGGCTGAGTATGCATCAGTAATTGATGTTGGTTCAGGAGTTAAAATGACAAAGATTTCATCCATAGCCAATAGAAACTTAACATTTTCTTCCGTCATTCCAGCGCCCATATCAAATATAACGTAGTCATAATCTGTGAGTAGAACTTGCAATTGGTTAATCAAATAATCAGATTTTTTATTGTCGAGTTTAAAGAGAGTCGGTAAACCGCTACCTCCCGCAATATAATCAATTCCTTTTGGGCCTTTCATTATGATATCGTTAATGGAGAGGTTATTTTCAAATAAATCAACTATCGTGTGACGAGCAGTAATTCCCATCAAAAGATCAATATTCCCCATCCCAATGTCCATATCAAATAACAAGACCTTCTTTTCAAATTGCGACAAGGCGATGGAAAAATTAAGTGATAGATTTGATTTACCTACACCCCCTTTTCCACTAATGACCGCTATTGTCTTCGGTTGATTTTGGTTATTCTTTGATGCTAATTTTTTACGAAGAACTTCAGCTTGGTCCATCATCATTCATCGACTCCAAGTATCGTATTTGCGATTAAGTTAGGTGTGGCAACGACGATATCATCTGGGACATTTTGTCCATTCGTTAGATAAGCGACACCAACCTCTGAATCTACAATTAAATTCATCATTGCTCCAAAATTTGTTGTTTCATCAACCTTTGTAAAAATAAACTTATTAATATCAATTTTCGAGAATTGTTCATATATTGCTTTCATGTCACTCATCTTGGATGTTAACGAAAGCACCAAAAACGTCTCCATATCACTTGAAAACTGAATGAGATTATTTAAGTCATCTACATACTTTGCATTACGAAAATTCCTACCAGCCGTGTCGATAAATACAACATCATAATCCTTATATTTATCTTTTGCTTGTTTAAAATCGTCAAATGAATAACAAACCTCCACTGGAGCACCTAGAATTTTCGCGTATGTTTTTAATTGCTCAATTGCTGCAATACGGAATGTATCTGTGGTAATAAATGCAATGCTTTTGTTGTCCTTCAACATACAGTCCGCTGCAATTTTAGCAATCGTTGTTGTTTTTCCGACACCAGTTGGACCAACAACATTAATGTATTTTTTATGATATGTCACACCACCATAATCTAGTTCAGATATCCTCGATAGGAGAATGGTCTTTGTCCATTCTTTAACTTCTTTAAATGAAGCCTCTTTTGAAGATTGATACCATTTTTCCAACAAACTAGACATCAATTCTTTTCGAATTGTTGGATCAATCTCTTGTTCGTGCAACAATTGATTTATTTCCTGAAGAGGTCCTGTGTAAGGATTCAGGTCGGAGGATAACTCCTTCATGGCTGCCTTGAGTTCCTGAATTTCTTTGGATATCTCTTCAGAGGTGTTGTTTGTAACTTTTGTTTCATTTTTAATAACTGGTTTTTGAGCTATAGGCTCTACAGCTTCATTTTTTAGTTCGGTATTAGGTGCATGTTTATCTTTTTCTTTTATTTGCATCTTTTGATTTCTTGTAAATTCTGAATCAATAGCCGCGATCACTTCAAAATTTTTTTTTCGAAACAGACCGAAAAAGCCTGGTGTCTGAACAACCTTTGAATTTAAAATAACCGCTTCACTACCTAATTCAGTACGAATCAATTGCATTGCTTCTGGCATAGAAGATGCAATGAATTTTTTTACCTTCAATCTATGTTCACCACCCCAACACTTTGAACTTCTACATTCGCCTCAAGCTCATTATATGAAAGCACAGGAATCTGTGGGAAATACCGTTCAATTAACTGTCTTACATACATTCTAACAGCAGGCGAGCATAATAAAATCGGTGTTTGTTCTTGAATACTTACAGACTCAATCTGTTTTGCAATTGATTCAATAATTGATTGTGAAACGCTTGGCTCAATTGATAAATAGTTACCGTGTTCTGTTTGCTGAACACCATCAGCTATTGCTTTCTCCACCCTACCTGAAAGTGTGACAACTTTCATAGTCTCACCTGAGACAATAAATTGGTTTGTGATTTGTCTAGCTAGTGATTGCCTTACATATTCTGTTAATAAGTCCGTATCTGTTGTCATTCGACCATAATCTGCCAGAGTTTCGAAAATGATCGGTAGATTTCGTATTGATACATTTTCTTTCAGCAATTTGGCTAATACCTTTTGAATATCCCCGACTGCGAGTGGATTAGGTGTCACTTCTTCTACTAAAATAGGGTAAGATTCTTTTAAATGATCGATTAATTGCTTTGTTTCTTGTCGACCAAGCAATTCATGGGCATTTCTTCGAATGATTTCGGTAATATGCGTGGACACTACAGACGGTGGGTCCACTACCGTATATCCTTGCATTTCTGCTTGATCTTTCATATCCTCGGAAATCCATTTTGCAGGCAATCCAAACGAAGGTTCAACTGTATCAATCCCTTCTATCGAATTGTCATCATACCCTGGGCTCATTGCCAAGTAGTGATCGAGCAACAGTTCTCCTCTTGCCATCTCGCTTCCTTTTATTTTTAAACGGTATTCATTCGGTTGTAATTGAATATTGTCCCTAATTCTTACGACTGGAATGACAAGACCAAGTTCTATGGCTAACTGTCGACGGATCATAACAATTCGATCTAAAATATCTCCACCTTGATTTGTGTCTGCCAAGGGGATCAAACCATATCCAAATTCGAACTCAATCGGATCCACATTTAGAAGATTAACAACACTTTCAGGGCTCTTAAGATCTTCTACTTGTACTTCTTCTTCCGTTTCTGGTTCGATTTGAATTTCCCGATCTTTATCTTTAGAAATCATATAGGCACCAATAGCTAATAAAGCTGAGATAGATATCGTTAATAAATCATGAATAGGAGTGAACAAACCTAGTAGGAAGATTGTACCTGCTGTAACATAAAGCATTTTTGGATATGCAAATAATTGCTTCGTAATGTCGGTTCCTAAGTTACCTTCAGATGCAGCACGAGTTACAACAATACCTGTTGCAGTCGAGATAAGTAACGCGGGTATCTGACTTACAAGCCCATCCCCAATGGTTAATAGGGTGAATTTAGAAATGGCTTCTTGAAATCCTAATCCATGCTGTGTCATTCCAATAATAAAACCAAATATTAAATTGATAAGTACTATGATAATCCCTGCAATGGCGTCACCTTTCACAAATTTACTTGCTCCGTCCATTGCCCCGTAAAAATCTGCTTCTCTGCTTACCTTGTCACGGCGTTCACGTGCTTCTTTATCCGAGATCATGCCAGCATTCAGATCGGCATCAATACTCATCTGTTTTCCTGGCATAGCATCTAGTGTAAAACGAGCAGCAACTTCTGATACACGTTCAGATCCTTTTGTAATAACAATAAATTGAATCACAATGAGGATTAGAAAGACGACGAATCCCACAACAACATTCCCACCAACAACAAAGGTACCAAAGGTATGTACAACTCCACCAGCATCCCCTGTAGCAAGAATAGATCTTGTTGTAGAAACATTTAACCCTAATCTAAATAAGGTTAATAGTAGGAGTAATGATGGAAAAATGGAAAATTGAAGTGGTTCCTGCATATTCATAGAGGTTAAGAGGACCAGCAATGCAAGAGAGATATTTATCAATATTAAAATACTTAACAACCAGGATGGAAATGGGATGATAAGCATTGCAACTATTAAGATCACACTAAGTAAAACGGATAATTCTCTTGCTCGCATTATTTTCTCTCCTTTAAATCAAAAAACACAAGATGAGGGTGTTATACAAACCACTCAAAAACAAAGTATTGCTCATACTTTTTCCTTTAAGCGATACACATAAGCTAGAATTTCTGCTACTGCTTTAAAATATTCTTCTGGTATCGCATCACCAATTTCAGTTCCAGCATATAAGGCTCTAGCAAGTGGCCTGTTTTCAATAGTAGTAATTTCATATTCTGCCCCAATTTCTTTAATACGTTGTGCAATAAAATCAACACCCTTGGCCACTACAAAGGGGGCATCCATTTTAGATTCATCATATTTAAGAGCAATCGCATAATGGGTAGGGTTTGTAATAATGACATCTGCATTTGGTACTTCCTGCATCATGCGACTCATTGCCATTTCACGTTGTTTCTGTTTTATCTTTGATTTAATCAGAGGATCCCCTTCGGTCTTTTTATACTCGTCTTTAATATCCTGCTTTGACATTCGAATGTTTTTTTCATAATCAAAGCGTTGATATAGATAGTCTAAAAATGAAAGAAATAACAGTGCCCCACCCGCAAACAACCCCATCTGTACCGTCAGTTTAGCAAGTATAATCAGAGCGGCACCAACGGTTTTCTGGGGTAGAGACAAAATATCTTCTATACGGAACCAAAGAATGGCGAAAGTCACACCACCTACAATAACTATTTTTAATATAGATTTAATGAGCTCAACAAGTGCACGTATCGAATAAATACGCTTAAACCCCTGAATCGGATCAAGTTTACTGAGTTTCATATGAATCGATTCCGTTGAAAACAAAAAACCGACTTGCATGAGGTTAGCTGCAACCCCAGCGATAAGGGCAACTATCATAATAGGTGCTAACACAATTGCTGCTTCCAATGATAATTCAATAAAAACCTGTTGAACACTTTGTTCTGTAGGCGTAATGGATACATATTGAGTGAATGAATGTTTTAAAAAAGCTAATATACGATCAAGTAAAAAGCCACCAAAAACCATGAGAGTAAAAAAAACGGAAAGGAGCAAAATTGCCGTATTTACATCCGCACTTTTTGCAACCTGCCCTTTTCTTCTAGTTTCTTGGCGTTTTTTAGGAGTAGCTTTTTCTGTTTTTTCACCTGCAAAAAATTGTAGGTCAAGACGAATATAGTGCATTTAGCTTCCTCCTAACAATTCCAATAAACCTCTCATCGTTAAAGCAAGTTGGTCAACCAGAACCCCAACAAGCATGAAAATCATTGTCATTGCAATAAACATTATGACAAAACTTACCCCAATTTTTAGTGGTAGACCTACAACAAACACATTTAACTGTGGAACCGTTCTTGCCACAATTCCTAAAGCTATGTCAACTAAAAATAACGCCCCTACTACTGGCATTGACATTTGAAATGCAATAATAAACATCGCACCAAATGCCTGTAAAATAAACTCCACTATATTTTCATCACCAAACGGAAGGGTTGCCTGCTCCATCGGGATGAATTCATAACTGTAAAAGATACCATCTAATAACAAATGATGACCATTGATAGACAATAAAAACAAAAGTGCAAACGTATATAAGTATTGTCCCATCAACGGACTTTGCGCCCCTGTTTGCGGGTCGATCACATTTGCAATAGCGAACCCCATTTGAAAATCAATAAATCCACCTGCAATTTGAATGGCCGCAAAGATTACATAAGCAACTAAGCCAACCATTAATCCGACCATTGCCTCTTTAAAAATTAACATGATAAAATACCCGTCAATTTGAAGAATTGGTTTTTCCATTGACAGGAACATGATCCATGAAATAAAAAATGCAAGTCCTACTCGGTGTGAAGCAGGTAAGGTTCGATATGAAAATAGTGGCATTGTTACAAAAAAGCTAGTAACCCGCACTAATACAAGCAAAAATGCAGGGAAATAGGTATAGACCTCTGTCATTTTTTCATCCTACAAATCTTGTTAAATTACTAAAAATATCGTGTGTATATGCAACCATTCTTGAAAGCATCCAAGGGCCAAAAAACACTAATCCCACAAGTACTGCGATAATTTTTGGAATAAATGCCAATGTTTGCTCCTGAATCTGTGTTGTTGCCTGGAACACACTGACAAGTAATCCAACAAATAGAGCTACCAGTAAGAGAGGACCACTAATCATTAAAGTTGTATAAACACCTTGTTCTGCCAAAGAAATTACTGCTTCAGAACTCAATTATGTTCACCTACTTCTAGAAGGTTTGTAATAAGGACTTAACAATTAAATACCATCCATCCACAAGGATAAATAAAAGAATCTTAAATGGTAAGGAAATCATAACTGGAGGAAGCATCATCATCCCCATAGACATTAAGATACTGGCCACAACCATATCAATTACAAGAAATGGGATAAAAATCATAAAACCAATTTGAAAAGCTGTCTTTAGTTCACTTATTGCAAAAGCTGGAACCAAGGCAGTTAAAGGAATATCCTCTATCGTTTCAGGTCGCTCTGCACCAGAGTAGTTCAAAAACAGTTCTAAATCTTTTTGCCTAGTATGTGCACTCATAAATTCTTTAAATGGAATTGCCGCACGGTTATAGGCTTCCTCTAAATTTATTTCTTCATTAAAAAGTGGTGTCAATGCTTGCTCATTTACGTCACTAAAAGTAGGTGCCATCACAAAAAATGTCAAAAACAAGGCTAATCCAATTAACACCTGATTCGGTGGCATTTGCTGAGTTCCAAGGGATGTCCGAACAAACGATAGTACAACAATAATCCTAGTGAAACTGGTCATCAATATCAAAATACTAGGTCCGAGTGATAGAACAGTTAAAAGGAGAAAAAGTTTTACCGATGTCGAAACATTCTCAGGGGCACTAGTATTAAAAAATTCCATGAATTCATTCATTCTTTGCTAGACTCCTTCTTTTCAAGCTGCTCGACAATTTTCTTTCTCCCTTGCTTTAAATCTGAAAATTGTTTTTCTAAGATGGAGGAAAATGAAGGCTTGTCCTCATCCTTCGCTTCCCTTCTTTTATCAAAAAATCGATTTATTACATCTCTTGGTTGAATAATGGATTCTAGCGTTGAATTATGTTGCTCAATAATGGCTTTGATTTCTTCAACATCATCGATTTCCTTAAGAAGTTGAATCGAGTCTCCTACACCTACAACCAATATTCGTTCCCCGACCTTAACGATTTGAATTGATCGATTTGTTCCTAAACTAGTCCCACCTAAGTTTTCAATAAATTTCTGACCGTTAAACATTCGATTTCTTTTATTCACAAACTTCAATAAAAAATAAATCAGTGCAAGAACTAATAAGGTTGTAAAAATCATCTTAAAAAAGTCGCCAGCAGTAAGCTCATTCACAGGTTTTGGAATCTCTGTTTGCTCTTCATCATTTAAATTCCTATCTTTTTGTTCTTCTTGCTGGCCAAGTGTGTCACTGACACTTTTATTAATCTGTCCTTCTACAGCTTGTACAGGAAAAGTGACAAGCAAGGCATGAAAGAAGATAAGTGCTATAAAAACTTTATTAAAATACTTCACTTTTGTTGCCACTCTCCTGAGTTTGTATTTGGTCACCGCATAAGAAAACTATATTTTATAAATATCATTAGCTTAATGTTTTACTGATTGCTTCAATCACTCGATCCGCCTGGAATGGCTTAACAATAAAATCTTTTGCTCCCGCTTGAATGGCATCGATGACCATTGCTTGTTGCCCCATAGCTGAACACATAATAACTTTTGCATTTGGATTAATCTTTTTAATTTCTTTTAACGCAGTAATACCATCCATCTCTGGCATTGTAATATCCATGGTAACAAGGTCTGGGTTATGTTCCTTATATTTCTCAACCGCCTGTGCGCCATCAGCCGCCTCAGCAACGACCTCATAGCCATTTTTAGTTAGGATATCCTTAATCATCATTCTCATAAATGCTGCATCATCTACAATAAGTATTTTATGTCCCATTAGAAAAGCCCCCTAATTTAATTCAATTTTTTAATGCGGTCACTTTGGCTAATAATATCAGTTATTCTGACACCAAAATTTTCTTCAATTACAACTACTTCACCTTGTGCAATGAGTTTGCCATTAACTAAAACGTCAACAGGTTCTCCTGCGAGCTTGTCCAATTCAATAATAGAGCCAGCAGATAATTCTAGGATCTCTTTTATAGATCGTTTTGTTCTACCCAATTCAACAGTAACCTGAAGAGGAATATCTAATAACATATTCAAATTTCTTGATTCAGCCTCTTGTAAATGAACTGGTTCAAACTCAGAAAAAACGGCTGGTTGAATTTCTGGTTGTTTCATTTGGATTCCACCTAGATGCTGTGGATTACTATTTGAAACAGGTTGATTGCTATCAGGCTGAACAGATTGATAAGAACGTTCGTGAGTTGATTCCATTTGCTGTCTATTCTGTTGTTCGTTCACAATTGACGGTTGTTCAGTAATCTCACTATATTCCTGATGTTCTGAAATAACCTCCATGGTTGGAGCAACCATTTCAGATTGTGATGAAAGAAGTTCTCCCACTAGATCTTTCGCAAATTCGACTGGAACAAGTTGCATGATAGATGAATCAATCAATTCCCCAATTTTCAATCGAAACGACACTTTTACCAAAATATCATCTGGTGGAAGATTCTCAGCACCCTCACCATGTTTTATGTCCAGAATGTCAATATTTGGTGGAGATATATCAACTTTTTTACTAAAAACTGTTGACATAGAGGTGGCTGCAGAACCCATCATTTGGTTCATCGCTTCCTGTACAGCACTTAACTGAAGTTCACTAAGAGATTCTGGTGCTGCAACCCCAGCTCCACCAAGCATCAAGTCAGCAATGATGGCTGCGTCACTTTGTTTAATTACTAACAGGTTTGTACCTGTAAAACCCGCTGTATAATTTACGGAAACTGCCACATATGGGTGTGGAAACTCTTGTTCAAGTTCTGAACTTACCACTAGAGAAACATTTGGTGTCGTTATCTCTACCTTTTGGTTGAGTAAAGTAGAAAGGGCTGTTGCTGAACTACCAAACGATATATTCCCAATCTCCCCGAGGGCATCCTGTTCAAGTACGGATAAAAAATCCTCTACCAGGGGCTTATCATTATTATTTGCTACTTTTTCTTCGTTGTCTAAATCAGCAGTACCTCGTAGTAATGCATCGATTTCATCTTGAGATAGCATATTTCCATTATTCATCTTCGCTGTCCCCCCTTTTAATCTCCTCTAGGATTTGCACGGCCTGTTTTTTATTTAACTTTCCAACCTGAGCAGTAAATTTCGGAATTCCCTCAACCTTTACCACGATTGGTTCTTGAATCATTTTATCAAGCTGGATGGTATCACCAATATCCAAAAGTAAGAATTCCTGAATTGCAATATTGGCTGTCCCTAATTCCGCAGCAATTGGTAGTTTAGTATCCTTAAGGTTGTTTTCGATATTAGCAATCTCTTCACTATTTTTTTCATTTTTAGGTGCAGATTGCATCCAGTAATGGGCCGATAGTTTTGGAATAATTGGCTCAAGGAAAACATGAGGTATACAAATATTAATCATTCCACTTGTTTCACCAATTTGCGTATTTAGTGAAATAACAACCACTGTTTCATTAGGCGAAACAAGTTGAAGGAATTGTGGATTTACCTCAAATTCCGTTAAAATCGGGTCAAGTTCCACTAAATTAGCCCATGCTTCCCTCGCTTGTTCGAATGCTTTTTCAAACATATTGCTCATTAATTTCGTTTCGATCTCTGTTAAGTTGTCAATTTTATTTAATCCTGTACCTCTTCCTCCGAGCAAACGATCAAGCATTGCATATGCAATATTGGGATTCACCTCTAATATGATACGCCCGTCAAGTGGTGGCATTTCAAATACATTTAAAATTGTCATATTAGGAATTGAGCGAATAAATTCCTCATAAGGCAATTGGTCCGCAGTTCCAACTGATATTTGGACATATGTTCGAAGTTGTGCTGAAAAATAGGTTGTTAATAACCGTGCAAAGTTTTCATGTATTCTAGTGATACTTCGAATTTGATCTTTTGAGAAACGAAGCGCCCTTTTAAAATCATATATTTTTACTCGGCGTTCACTTTCTTCTCTTTTAAGTTCTTCTGGATTCATTTCACCAGTTGAAAGGGCCGAAAGTAAAGCATCTATTTCACTTTGGGATAATATATCTCCAGGCAAGGTTCCACCTCCGCTCAATAAAGATTGCTCAAAAAGTGTCCGAAAATGGCACATCAAGATATTTATGTCTTAATATCCCGTTCCTCAAAACAGTCACGTCTCGACCTTTAAAAGCACATGTTGTGCTAGTGCCAATAAAACTCAAAGACGTGACAATTTTTTACGCGTCCTTTTAGTCACTTATTGAACCATCATTTTTAGTAATTTAAATCTCATGACCTACTGCGGAAGAAAGGATGTCGCATAGACGCTAACGACTGTACCATCTTGCATTAATTCATTAATTCGATCCTTTAATCGATTTTCAAGATTCACAATCCCTTCCTCACCCTTAAATTCATCAGATGTCATATTTGAAAGTTCTTTAATTATAATATTGTTTATTTGGAAGCTACGCTTCTCTAACTCTTCTTTTCCCTTTTTTCCATCTGTTTGGACTTTAAAGGATATACGAATATAGTCATCACTTAAGAGTTTTGTTGTAATTTCTGGAATCTCCACAGTTGCCTTAAGTATTTCATCAATAGATGGCTCTTCCTGATTGTTATCACTAGCTATTGCTTTTGTTAAAAAAATGAAAGCGGCCGTACCAACTAAGGTAATAATACTTAAGATGATGACCATTGTTACAAGCAACTTATTTTTCATAGCAACTTATCTCCCTAATGACGGCCAAGAACATTTATTTTTTGATAAAATTCTTGTACCTTCTCTTGTACGTCTCCTTCTGTTTCTTTCACAACAAGTTTTTTTCCATTTGTTAAAGTAATTGTTGTATCAGGAAAGGATTCAACCTGTTCAATATACAATGCATTTAAAGTAAACTTCTTATTATTTAATTTTGTTAGAGTTATCAATACACATGGGTTTTTTAATGAATTAAACCCCTAACCCCCTTAACGTTTTAAGTTTACAAGCTCTTGTAAGATCTCATCAGATGTTGTAATAATACGGGTATTTGCTTGGAACCCACGTTGAGCGACTATCATTTCAGTAAATTCTTCAGAAAGGTCAACGTTTGACATTTCAAGAGCACCAGCCATTAATTTTCCAGCTCCACCGTTTCCTGCTGTTGTAGTAGTAGGTGTTCCTGAGTTTTGAGTTTCAATAAATAAGTTATCTCCAGCTTTTTCAAGGCCATCTGGGTTAGCAAAAACAGTGATTTCTATTGTTCCCACGGTTTGTAATTGTCCAGTATCGTCTACATAACTAACTACCCCCGCGGAGTCAATACTAAAACTTTGTGCACTAGATGGTATATTTATCCCAGGTTCAACTATTAAACCATTGGCATTAACTAAATCACCAGATTCATCCAAATAAAAGTTTCCAGCTCTTGTATAATAAGTGTTTGGTCCATCCGACACTGTAAAATAGCCTGCTCCTGAAATAGCTAAATCAAGCGGTCGGTTTGTAGACTGGATGCTACCTTGGGTAGAAATAGTATCGATTGTCGATAGTGTAGATCCTAGACCAACCTGTTTTGGGTTCACACCACCTCTTAAATTATCACTACCTTTTGCGCCTTGAATGGTTTGACTCATCATATCTGAGAAAGTAGTTCTACCTTTTTTAAATCCATAAGTATTTACGTTAGCGATGTTATTTCCAATCACGTCTAACTTTGTTTGAAAGTTTTTCAATCCACTGATACCTGAATACATTGAACGTAACATTTTTAATTTTCCCCTTTCGATTTTAGGTGGCTTCTGTCAGTCCGCACACCATTGGCTTCCATTTAAGGTCCAGCCATTTTATATTAATCTAAAATAATCGTCCCATTAATATTCGTGAATATCTGAGAATTCGCTTCATCACGATTCATCGCAGTGATGACTGTATTATTCGGAACATTAACAATTAGTGCTGCATTCTTTGTTACAACTAGTGAATCTCGAATGCCCTTTGTTTTCGCCTCAGATATTTTCATTTGAATTTCTTTCCACTTCGAATCTTGAATACTAATATTTCTCTCATCTAATCTCTTTTGTGCATGCTTACTAATCACCAAGCTTGTCTCTTTTTCGAGTGCATCTTTAAACGATATTTTAGGTTGTTGAGGTTGCTGTACTTTTCTCTGTGTTTGCAATGAAAGTGGATGAGTTTGCAATTGAAGAATTCGATGGTCCAACATTATCACCTCCTATTCTTCCTCGTTAGAAGGTTCCTTAACTTTTAAGATTTCATCACTATATATCTTAGTTCCATCTTTCAACTCTAACTCAATATAACCTGATTTTTGAGAAACAGAATTGACAATTCCTTGTCCTTTTTTTATAATTTCACTTCCGTCCTCATCTTCTGTTTTATAGCTATACTCCACTTCTTTTCCAATCATATTGCTATATTTTAATAGTTGTTCACCCTGCATTTCACTTACAAATTTTTGTAGTGTACTATTCATATTGGTCATTTGTTCAAGTGAAGTAAAGGTAGCCATTTGAGCGATAAAATCCTTATCTTCCATTGGATTCAATGGATCTTGGTTTTGAAGTTGTGTCATTAATATTTTTAAAAAGTCATCTTTACCTAAAATATCATTACCTGTTTTTCTCTCTTGTTTTAGATTAGAAAGATACAGACTTGAATCGATTTTAGTAGACATTCATTCACCACCTATACTTTAAAGTTAACAAGCTCATTTAATAGAGTAGAAGTAAAAGATGTTTCGTCGCCGCCATGTTCTTGCTTGCTTTGTTCATCTTGTTGTCTATCTGATTGTTGACGTTGTTCTTGTTGATGTTCATTTTCCCTCTGCATGTTTCTCTCAGTTTGATATTGTAGTTGTGTTGAAACTTCAATTTTATCAACTGAAATATTTTGGGCGATGAAAGTGTGCCTTAGGTTAGCTAATTGTGACTCTAGTAATTCTTTTGCTTGACTCGTTGAGGCCATAATTCTAGCAATCATCCCTGACTCCGTTTGTAGTAGTTCAATTCGTAATGAACCAAGATGTTCAGGGTAAAGATTAATTAATAATTTTTGTTGTCCACCATTATTCAAAAAGCTACTTCTTGCTAATATATTTTGAAACTGCCTAATAAATTGTTGTTGATTTGGTAATGGCGTATTCGACTGTTCAACAAAAATTGAAAATTGCTGAGCTTTTGATACTAGGTTTGAACCCGCTTCATTCAAAGGTATAGTTTCGTTTGTCAATCTTTGATTTTGTGTTATAGTACTTACGTTTTGTTCTTGAATGTTAGTGATAATCGTCTGCGGTTTTTCTATCCCTTTTGGCGTAGAAAAATATCTCGCATGAACTGTGTGTAGATAATGTATACGGGACTGTAATTCCGAAATAGGCTTTTCTGATTTAGTAAGTATGTTTTCTATGTTTTCCATTAACTCATGGATAAACTTCTGATACCTTATATTAGTCGTATGCATAACACTTGGTGGCTCTTTTGAGACCATATCACTATACTTCACTTTTAATGTTTCTATTAAGTTCAAAAGACCTTTCTTTTGTTGAGAGGGATTATTTTCGACATACGTCTTGATTATTAAAAGAAGGCCAATAAGCTCCGAACTACTAGTAACCTTATCTAAATTAAGTTGACTTTCATCGTACTTAATCGTAGAGACAAATGTCATGATTTGATTAACCAATTCTAGTGGAAGTGCGTTAAGGACATCTTCAAATTCAGGTGAATTAGCCCCATCCCTCAAGTAAGTCTCGATTTCATATAATGCTTTCTCTATTGATTCAATTGCAGAATCGTCAAGTAGATTTTCTTGCTCTACATTAGTTAAAGTCTTTTCTTCATGGTATTCAACTGTCTGTGAACGGTCCACAACTTTTATCGCATCTAGAGCTTCACGAAAATTCCCTTGTAATGAATTACTACTTTTAACTGCTGATATAACCTCGACAGTCTTTCTACTTATTTCTGGATAATGTCCTAAGTGTGCTACCATGTTCACCTTATTTCACCTCCCTTCAAGACAATGCATCATTATTGAGTAATTAATTGGGTGAATTTCGCAGCATCTTCTGGTGCCATTTTTTCAAAGATGGCAGCTAATTTTTTCGTATCGATACTTGTTAGAATCTCCGTTGCTTCTTCCTCTTTCAAATTAGGAATAATTTTTGCCGCATTTTTTGGAGACATCATTTCATACATTTTAGTTAATTCATCTAATGATTTACTTTTCGCCAAACGTTCGTCCTGAAGTTTAATAAGTTCATCCGAAAGATTTCTGATCTCATTTTCTAGTGTTTGTATTTCCCCACTCTTCGTTTCTAAAGCTTTTTCTAGTTCGGTAATTTTTGTTTCCTTTGCTAATATCTCAGCCTCTAACTCTTCTACAGATCCCTCAGCCTCTTCTAGTTTTTGAACCTCTTTTTCTTCATCATTAAAAATGGAAGATATACCTGGCACCTTGATAGCAAATTCTTTCATGGCTCCAAGAGGATTAAAACCCGCAACTGATAATAGAACAAAAACGACTATAAGTGTAAAGATGGTAGGAATAAGAACGACAAACAGAAACCATTGAAACTTACTATATTCTTTTTCACTTGTCTCCATTTGATCACCTATCTTCCTTTAGACATATATTGTTGAATGGATATTTCATCCATCATCTGGCTTTCTTGTATTTTCAACTGACCTTCATAAATGGCAAGTTCTTTCTCATTCATGACCTCATATTTCTTAACTTCAATATTCTTCTCTGTTAACAAGTCTTGAAGTTGCTGCATTTTTTGTCGTGCTCTAATGACAAGTTGCTGATAATACGAAATGGTCCTTTCTAAACCTGTAATGAATGATTGCTGATGCCGAATACTTTGGATAGATAGGCCAAATTGTAACTGCGTTCTTTGATTTTCTTCAAGGACTTCCTTTTTCTTTAACGTTTCATACAAACTTTCAGCGGCTTCTTCAAATTCTTTAACCGATGTTTTGTAATCTGCTAAAATCTGATTCTTCTCATTTTCTTTTATCGACATAACTTTTTGAAATTTGAACTTATAACTCATTTGTTTTATTCACCTTTTTCAGCCAATTGTGCCAATAACCGCAAACTTTCTTCAAAACTATATTTCTCATCCGTTTGCTGTTTCAAAAAAGAAATTATTTTTGGATAAAACCTTATTGCTTCATCCACCTCTATAGAAGATCCTCTCTTATAAGCTCCGATATTTATTAAATCCTCTGAATTAAGATATGTGGCCATGAGACCTCGAATCTTCTCTGCATTGCTTTTATGGTCACGAGATGTAATTTGGTTCATTACACGACTAATTGATTTTAATACATTAATAGCTGGGTATTGGCCTTTATTAGCTAGACTACGATCCAGAACGAAATGGCCATCAAGAATCCCACGAACTGTGTCTGCTATCGGCTCATTCATATCATCCCCGTCCACTAGCACTGTGTAGAATGCTGTAATTGAACCTAAATGATTTGTTCCAGTTCTTTCTAATAATCTTGGTAGTGTAGTAAAAACACTGGGTGTATAACCCTTTGTAGTTGGAGGTTCCCCAATCGCTAAACCAATTTCCCGACTTGCCATGGCAACACGCGTAACGGAGTCCATCATGAGCATGACATCGAGTCCTTGATCCCGATAATACTCAGCAATCGCAGTCGCGGTCATTGCTGCCTTAATTCGTAGAAGGGCTGGTTGATCGGAAGTAGCCACCACTAATATTGACCTTTTGAGACCTTCTTCACCTAAATCTTTTTCAATAAATTCCCTTACCTCACGTCCACGCTCTCCAACAAGCGAGATGACATTTATGTCTGCTGTTGTATTACGGGCAACCATTCCCAATAATGTACTTTTACCCACACCACTTCCTGCAAAAATACCAACACGTTGACCTTTACCAACAGTTAAAAGGGAATCAATCATTTTGACCCCTACTTCAATTGGTTCTCGAATAGGAGGACGAGATAATGGATTAGGAGGATCCTGTTCGGTTGGTACGGAAGTTAATCCTCGAGGCAATCCACTTCCATCAAGTGGATGTCCTAAAGGATCTAAAACTTTACCAATTAATCCTGAACCTACTTTTATATCAAGTGGCTTACCAGTTGCCTCAACAATACTTCCAGGAGAAATATCTTTGACATTAGAAAAAGGCATTAAGATCACATGTTCTTCGCGAAACCCTACTACCTCTGCCTGTATACGCCTTTTATGTGAGATTCCAACATAAATATGGCACAAATCACCTATCGAACACTCTGGTCCACGCGACTCAATCATTAGACCTACAACTCTCGAAACTTTTCCGTAACGTTTGAACGAATCAATTGACTGGATTTCAGCAAGAAGATCGATTGCTTTCATAACTATTCCTCCAATAATAATGAAAGAAGTTTTTCTTTTATTTCCGAAAGCTGAGTGTCCACACTTGCATTAACTTTTCCAAAGGACGATTCAATCACACAGTCTTGTTCGTTCAATTCTTCATTTGGGTAGATGAATAAGTCCGTCTCCTTGTTAAGTACAGTTGATAGCTCTTCTTTTCGCTGCACAACTACTTGGTAGAATAATGGATGAACTTGGATGGTAATATCCGAATGTTCTTTTACTTCTTTCAGTGCGTTTTTAGTAAGATAAACAAAATCATCTGGATTTTCTGACAGATGAACTCCGATTATCTTCTCAGCAACCGTCATAGCAAGCTTTACAATAACTTCTTCTGAAGATTCTAGGTATTGATTATAGTCATGTTTAGATGCATCAATTATTTGGCGAGCCTCTGCTAGTAAACTTGTGTACTCCTGATAGCCTTGCTCTCGACCTTCAACCAACCCAGTCTGAAAACCTTCAGCTGACGATTTAGTAAAGAGTGCTTGTTTTTCCTCTTCCCAATTTTGTTTTTCTACTATTACCTGTTGCCTAAGTGAATTAGAGTATGATATTGCATCTTGCACAATTTTATCAGCCTGTTCCTTCGCATCATCAAGTAATTTTTGTGTAAGAAACTCTGAATCAGGTAGTTGTTGGCTTGGTAGTTTATTTCCTGAAGTTTGTAGAGATTTAAGGCCTATCACCCTTTTTTGATGATTCTTTGGCTCGATCAAACTCGATTTAATAACATTAGACAATAATATCATCTCCTCCACCACGAGCGATGACGATTTCACCTGCTTCTTCAAGTCTACGAATTACCGCTACAATACGAGATTGTGCTTCTTCAACATCGCGCAACCGGACTGGCCCCATATATTCCATTTCCTCCTGAAAGGTTTCAACCATCCGTTTTGACATATTCTTAAAGACAATATCCTTAACTTCTTCACTTGCAACACGAAGAGAAAGCATGAGATCCTCATTTTCAACATCGCGAATAACACGCTGAATTGCACGATTATCAAGTGTTACGATATCTTCAAATACAAACATTCTCTTCTTAATTTCTTCCGCAAGACCTGGATCTTGTATTTCAAGAGCGTCTAGTATCGTTCTTTCCGTTGACCTATCTACTCCATTTAAGACTTCTACAACAGCTTCAATACCGCCTGTTTGTGTATAATCGTGTGTTACAGTAGCTGATAGTTTACGCTCAAGAATTTGTTCGACCTCGTTAATGATCTCAGGGGAAGTTCTATCCATGATTGCAATCCGTCTTGCAATATCAGCTTGAACTTCCTGTGGTAGTTCAGATAAGATCTGAGCAGACTGCCTAGAGTCTAGATACGATAGAATTAAAGCTATTGTCTGTGGATGCTCATTCTGTATAAAATTCAAAATCTGTCCAGGATCAGCTTTCCTTGCAAAATCAAATGGTTTAACCTGAAGGGAAGATGTAAGTCGATTAATAATGACCCCCGCTCGCTCTTCACCAAGTGCTTTTTCAAGAACTGTTTTTGCATAGCCGATACCACCTTGAGTAATATAGTCCTGAGCTATTGCGATTTGATGAAACTCTTCCATAATTTGTTCTTTCGTGTTAGCTTCGACTCTTCGAACGCCCGAAATCTCTAGTGTTAACTTTTCAATTTCATCTTCTGATAGATGCTTGTATACTGAGGCTGACACATCTGGACCTAATGAAATAAGAAGTATGGCTGCCTTTTGTTTACCAGTTAACCCGTTTTGTAATTCTCGTTTTGCCATTACCCCAACCTCCTACTCATCTGCCAACCAAGTACGTAATAGTTTCGCAAAGTCTTCTGGTTTATCTTTGGCTAGTTTCTCTAATTGTTTTCTGCGCACAGTTGTATCTGATTCTTTTTCTTCATTTACATCTGGAATTGTTTGTTCAAAGAATACAGGCTCAGGTTGAGTTATCTCTTCTTCCGTTTCCGTCACTTTCTTCTTACGTAAAACTAAGATTAATAGAATGATAAGTCCTAAAATTAATAATCCACCTACAATGTAAATCCAGATCGGTAAACCTTCATTAACTGGTGTTTCAGAAACGGTAGTAGCTTTACCATTAAATTCTTGAACAGAAACAACGATTTTATCTTGAATGTCTTCATGTGTTAAAACCTTATCCTCATCCTGGTTAATACTTGTCCCCACAATCGTGCTTAAGATCCTCTCAATATCTTCAACACGTTCTTGTGGCATTGAAGCAGGATTTTTCGGATCCGGTGCTTCTACCATGACCTGAATACCTAAATCTCTTATTTTATAAGGAGCTTCAACAATGTCCTTTGTGATTCTATTCACATCTCTATTCACACGCTCTTCAATACGTTCATAATCCCCGTTACCTGATTGTCCGTTTGTATTATAAGCAGGGACTTCATTTCCTCCAGTTCCAGGTGTACCACCTACTTGTGCTCCTTCGCCCGTATAGGTTTCAGTAATTCGTTCAACACTAATTTCGAGTCCTTCCATATTCTCAGTGTCTGCAGGGGTAACGATGCTTTCTTGACGGTTTTCTTTTGTAAAATCAATATCGGTTGTCACAGATACAACAACCTTATCTGGTCCCATCATGGTTCCAAGCATTTGTTGGACCTGTCTTTGGATATCCCTTTCGATTTCACGTTTTAAATCAAGCTGTGATGCTACATTGCCAATTGCAGATAAATTTTCATTATTTTCTAAATCAAAGTACTCAAAGTATTGGTTAGTAATGACGATATTATCAGTAGGTAAGTTAGGAATACTCTTAGATACCAAGTGGTAAAGGGATTTTATTTGCTGACCATCAAACTTATATCCTGGCTTTGTATTTAGAACAATGGAAGCAGATGCTTCATTCTGGATGTCTTTCACAAAAATACCTTCACTCGGCATACTGATCATAACCTTAGCATCGTTTATTCCATCGATGCCTTTAATTAGATTAGCTAATTCCGTTTGTGTAGATTCTAGCTTAAGCATATTAAATTCATTATCGGTCATCCCAAAGCCAGCATTTTGACCAAAGAACGAATAATCAATATTACCGCTATCTGGTATTCCTTCTGCCGCAAGTTCAACCATCAAGGACTCTACCATTTCCTCCGGTACTTTAATAGTTGAACCGTTATTTGATATTTCTGATTGAATGCCTCTAGCATCTAATGTTGCTTTTATTTGTCCTGTTTCCTGTGGTGATAAGTTACTATACAAAGGAACAAGTGTTGATTTTGTTGTAATAAAAACAGTAAGTGAAATAATCACAATTAATAATAATGGCAACCCAATAATCGTCGTCTTTTGGAGACGTGATTGCTTTTTCCAATATTCACTTATCTTAGTTTTATATAAAAGTAGTTTTTCATTCATTTACATACCCCTAATTATCGTTTTAAAATCTCGGATTACACCTGCATCCTCATGATTTCTTGGTATGCTTCTATCACTTTATTTCGAATTTGAAGTGTTGCCTGCAATGAAACACTTGCCTTCTCAGAAGCAATCATTACTTGGTGCAAATCAACATTTTCACCGTTAATCAGTTTCTCAGTCATTTTATCCGAAAACTGCTGGGCTTCATTTACATTATTGATTGCGTCTTTTAAAAAATTACTAAACTCTTTTTGTACAACACTAGCAGCTTTGGGCTGAATTTCTGACATAGTAAGTTTACCTGGTGCTGCAATGTTTATTTTCTCAATCACGATTTATCACCTATTTTCCAATTTCTAAAGCTTTCATTAACATTCCTTTGGAAGCATTAAAGACAGTAACATTTGCCTCATAAGCTCTAGTTGCACTTATTAAATCGACCATTTCCTTTAGTGGGTCTACATTCGGTAGAGCGACATATCCTTCTTCATTTGCATCAGGATGTTCAGGGTTATAGACAAGCTGAAAAGGAGTGTCGTCTTCGACGATACTCGTCACCTTGACCCCATTACCTACCTTCGAATGGTTCATCGCCTTGGATAAATGAGAAGAGAAGCTACTGCCGTTTGGCTGCTGAACGACCATTTTTCTTCTATATGGCTGCCACTGTCCATCGACAATTTTCCCTCTAGTTGTATCTACATTTGCCATATTCGAGGAAATAACGTCCATTCTGAGTCTTCCAGCAGTTAGTGCTGAGGCACTCGTATTCAAGCTATGAAAAATAGACACGCTTAGTTCCCTCCTTTAATGACAGATTGTAATGTATTGAATTTCCCACTAATTCTTTGAGTTACAGCATTATAATAAATTTGATTTTCAGCTAATAACGCCATTTCCTTATCGATATCAACATTATTACCATTGTGGTTATATGCTGTATCATTTTTACTAATAATCGGACCGTTTGAACGAGTGCTACTAGTAAATTCTACGTGTTTGTTATTCGTCCGATTAGCCCTGATCCGACTATTTAATTCATTCGAAAGGAGATTCCTAAAGCTTACGTCTTGCGCTTTGAAATTTGGTGTATCCACATTCGCAATATTATTTGAAATCACCTTCTGTCTCAGCGCCGAATAATCCAATGCTTTCTCCAGCGAATGAATTGTATTAGAAAAAAGTTTCATCTAATCCCCTCACAAAAAATAAATACATTTCGAATATATATAACGAATTGTTATAACTCTTATCATTGTAATGAAATATAGTCTTTCTGTCTATGAACGAATCGGTAAAATATGATGTTTTTCGACAAATATAGGTCTTTTCGACCACGATTTCTATCCAATATTATAGAATTTTAGACACAAAGTTTCACGTGTTTTTTACAATTAGAGACAAGTACTTATTTCCACTACAAAAAAACGACAATATGTGATATTCATTGACTGCAAAATTTTCATAAAAAAGAAGATGGAGAACATCCATCTTCTTTTTTATTTTATTAATTTGATTTTAATTTCTCTAATTCGTAAAGGAATTTATCGTTAAGTACTTTAATATACGTACCTTTCATACCTAGTGAACGAGATTCAATTACACCTGCACTCTCAAGCTTTCTTAGAGCGTTTACGATAACAGATCTTGTAATACCAACACGATCTGCAATTTTACTTGCAACCAATAATCCTTCGTTGCCATTTAATTCTTCAAAAATGTGTTCAATAGCCTCAAATTCACTGTAAGATAATGAACTGATTGCCATCTGAACTACTGCTTTACTTCTTGCTTCTTCTTCAATTTCTTCCGCTTTTTCACGAAGTATTTCCATACCTACAACAGTAGCACCATATTCAGCTAAAATTAGGTCATCATCTTCAAAACGTTGATCTAGTCTTGAAAGGATAAGGGTACCTAAACGCTCACCACCACCGATAATTGGTACAATTGTTGTTAAACCACTTTTGAATAATTCTTTGTTTTCAATCGGGAATGCAGTATATTCACTTTCAATATCAAGGTTTGAAGAAGTTTCCGTAATGTTAAATAAACTTTGGGTGTACTCTTCAGGAAAATGACGATCCTCAATCATTTTCTTCATTCTTTCGTTTTCAATTTGTTGATTGATGGCAAAACCAAGAAGTTTTCCACGGCGACTTAACAAGAAGACATTTCCTCCAATTACATCGCGTAAAGTTTCTGACATTTCTTTGAAATTAACTGGCTTTCCAGCTGCATTTTGCAGCATTGCATTGATTTTTCTTGTTTTTTGTAATAATGGCATTTACTTGTTCCTCCTGATAATCTTACAAAATAAACTGACTTAAATCTTTGTTTTTCACGATAGTACTCAACTTTTCATCTACATACTGTGGAGTTATCGTGATTTTCTCCATCGTAATATCTGGTGCTTCGAATGATAAATCCTCTAACAGTCTCTCCAAAATTGTATGTAGGCGTCTAGCACCAATATTATCCGTATCTTGATTCACTTGGAAGGCAACTTCAGCTATCTTACGAATAGCATCGTCAGAAAATTCAAGTTGTATACCTTCTGTTTCTAATAATGCTGAATATTGTTTCAATAACGCATTATCCGGCTCAACTAAAATGCGATAAAAATCATCAACTGTTAACTTTGTCAACTCGACACGAATTGGAAAGCGGCCTTGTAATTCAGGAATTAGATCTGATGGCTT
This sequence comes from Bacillus nitroreducens, assembly GCF_964021195.1. Lineage (NCBI taxonomy): Bacteria > Bacillati > Bacillota > Bacilli > Caryophanales > Bacillaceae > Bacillus > Bacillus nitroreducens. The sequence goes on from NZ_CAXHYI020000003.1 coordinate 3,600,535, forward strand.
CGACATATGAAAAGCTCCAGCAGCAATAAATAACATATGATCTGTTTTCACTGACCCATATTTCGTTACTACCGTTGAACCTTCAACAATCGGTAAGATGTCACGTTGAACTCCTTCTCTTGAAACATCTGCAGAAGAAGAATTATGACTCTTTCCAGCAACTTTGTCAATCTCATCGATAAAAATAATACCCGATTGTTCTGCACGATTAATTGCTTCTTGAGTAACTTCATCCATATCAATTAACTTCGCTGCCTCTTCATTCGTTAGTACTTTTCGAGCTTCTTTAACAGTTAGTTTCCGCTTTTTTCGTTTTTTAGGCATTAGGCTACTTAGCGCATCCTGCATATTCATGCCCATACTTTCCATACCTGATCCTTGTAGCAGATCAAACATGGAAGCTTGCTGCTCTTCAACTTCTACAGTAACGTAATAATCCTCTAGTTCACCAAGTTCAAGCTTATGAGCCATACGTTTTCTTCTTTCAGTCAAGCTATCTTCCTCTGGTGATTTTTCTTCGTCTGGCTCATTAGTATTCCCACCAAAGAGCATTTCGAGTGGATTTTTATAAGTTGTTTGTTTTTTATTACTTGGAACAAGTAACTCAACAATTCTCTTATTCGCATTTTCCTGAGCTCGATCTGCTACTTCTGACATTTTTTCTTCTTTTACAAGACGTACGGACGTTTCAATTAGGTCTCGAACCATTGATTCTACATCACGGCCAACATATCCAACTTCAGTAAATTTAGTAGCCTCTACTTTAATAAAAGGAGCCCCTACTAATTTGGCAAGTCGTCTTGCAATTTCAGTTTTACCCACACCTGTCGGCCCAATCATTAAAATATTCTTGGGCACGATTTCATCTCTTAGTTTTTCACTTAACAAACTACGGCGATATCGATTTCTTAGCGCCACCGATACTGCCCTTTTAGCATCTTTCTGGCCGATAATATATTGGTCTAATTTTTCTACAATCTGTCTTGGGGTTAAATTAGTCTTCAATGAAATCCCCTCCTTATAGTTCCTCAACTATAATGTTTTCATTTGTATACACACAAATCTCACTTGCAATTTCTAATGACGCCTTTGCAATCTCTTTTGCTGTTAGATGTTCACCGGAATACTTCTTCAACGCACGACCAGCAGAAAGAGCATAATTTCCACCAGAACCAATTGCTAGAATACCATCATCGGGCTCAATTACTTCTCCTGTACCAGAAATAAGAAGCAAATCTTTCTCATCCATAACAATAAGCATTGCCTCTAATTTACGAAGAACTTTATCACTTCTCCACTCTTTTGCTAGTTCAACAGCTGCTCTTTGTAAATTTCCATTAAACTCCTCAAGCCGTCCTTCAAACATTTCGAATAGGGTGAAGGCATCAGCAACTGAGCCTGCGAAACCCGCTATAACCCTACCCTGAAATAGTTTACGCACCTTTTTTGCTGTATGTTTCATAACCACAGCATTTCCAAAGGTAACTTGACCATCTCCAGCCATTGCTGATTTTCCTTTATGTTTTACAGCAAATATAGTTGTTGCATGAAAATTTGACATATTTATTAAACAACCTCCTTATGCACGTGGATGTGAGGACAGATAAATATTTCGTAAATGATCCTTTGTCACATGCGTATAAACCTGTGTGGATGACAGGTTTTCATGACCCAATAGTTCTTGTACAGACCTCATATCAGCGCCCTCGTTTAAAAGGTGTGTAGCAAATGTATGTCTTAATATATGTGGACTAATATGAATTGTAGAGGAGGTTTTTTTAATCATATTATTCAAAATAACACGGACTCCCCTAGCTGTTAATGGTCCACCACGAAAATTTAGGAATAAATGATTCGTATGTACTGAGGCTTTTTCAAGCAACTCTTTGCGACCATGTGAAATATAGTTTGTAAGTGCTTGTTCTGCATAACTTCCAAAAGGAACGTAACGCTGCTTATTCCCTTTACCGCGAACAAATACTGTTCCTAAAGAAAAATCTAAATCTTGTAGTGTTAATTTGCAGCATTCACTCACACGGATTCCAGTCGCATAAAGCAGTTCAAGTAGGGCTTGATCTCGTTGCCCTAAACTTGTTGAAAGATCTGAAACACGAAATAGCTTTTCCAATTCTTCCTCATATAAAAAGTGTGGAAGCTTTTGTTCCCTTTTTGGTAAGGATACGAATGTGAATGGATTTTGGTTAATACGATTTTCCCTTTGAAGAAAATGAAAAAAACTGCGTAATGTTGATATTTTTTTAGCAACAGTACGTCTTGCATATTGTTTCTTATACAGCTCGGTAAGATACAATCGCACATCCGAATATGTTACATCAGATAAATCTGAAATAGACTCCCGTTTCAGAAATTGAAAAAAATGATCAACCGATTGCTCATAATGCACAATTGTATATTGTGAATAATTCTTTTCGATTTGTAAATAATCTTTGAATAATTGTAACGATTTGTTCACATTTTCCAATGTTTTCACCTCACAAGGGCTACTAAATATTATCATAATTTAGTAGCCCTTGCAAATAAAAACTCTGATTTTTTTAAAAAATTCTGAATTGCGCAAGAAATGGTTATTTCCCGTTTCTCTCTTCATAACTAAGCGGTGAGCCAAACATTAGGCCCACCACTATATGTTATTTTTGTGTTTCTTCTTTGTAGTCACACTCCGCACATTGAACTTGAATTCCTTTTTTAAGTTTCTTCTCAACTAACAGGCTTTCACATTTTGGACATTTTCGTGGAAGTGGTTTATCCCATGACAGAAAATCACATTCTGGGTATTGATCACAACCAAAGAAGATTCTTTTCTTCTTACTCTTTCTTTCAACAATGTTCCCCTTTTCACATTTGGGACAAGGAACTCCTATTTCTTTAACGATTGGTTTCGTGTTACGACAGTCAGGGAAATTAGAACACGCCATAAACTTTCCATATCTCCCCATTTTGTAAACCATCGGGTGACCACAATTTTCACAATCTACTCCTGCAGGTTCATCTTTAATTTCAATTTCTTGCATCTCAGCTTCTGCAATTTCTAATCTTTTCTCGAAATCTTTGTAGAATTCATCAATGATTTTGATCCATTGGGTTTTTCCTTCTTCTATTTCGTCAAGATCATTCTCCATTTTTGCAGTAAACTCTACATCTAAAATTTTAGGGAAAAATTCGAGCATTAGCTCATCAACAATTTCTCCTAGTTCTGTAGGTACAAATCGTTTGTTATCCAGTGCCACATAGCCTCTTTTTTGGATCGTATCAAGAGTCGGTGCATATGTGGATGGTCTACCTATCCCTAGTTCTTCAAGAGTTTTAACAAGTCTAGCTTCCGTATATCTAGGAGGTGGCTGAGTAAAGTGCTGCTTTGGATCAATGTCTTTTGCGAAGACTTGATCTCCCTCTTTTAAATCAGGCAACATATTTTCCTTTTCCTCAACATTATCGTCGTTGCCCTCTACGTAAACTTTCATAAACCCTGGGAATTTAACTTTTGATCCAGTTGCTCTAAATAAAACATCACCATACTTTAAATCAACACTCATCGTATCCATCACGGCAGAAGCCATTTGACTTGCTACAAACCGTTCCCAAATTAATTTATACAATCTGAGTTGATCTCTGCTCAAGTATTGTTTCAAACTATTTGGTTCTCTAAAAACAGAAGTTGGACGGATCCCTTCATGGGCATCCTGTGTATTAGTCCCTTTTTTCTCTTTCCTTTTAGTGTCAGTTAGAAATTGGCTACCAAATGTCTGTTCAATATATTGGGTACTTTCCTGGGTAGCAGTCTCCGAGATTCGAGTTGAATCCGTACGCATATAGGTAATTAAACCAACTGTACCTTCCTTACCAAGGTCAATTCCTTCATATAATTGTTGTGCCAGCATCATTGTTTTCTTTGCACGGAAATTTAACTTACGTGCAGCTTCCTGCTGTAAGGAAGAAGTGATAAACGGTGGAGCTGGATTTCTTTTTCGTTCTTTTTTAGTAACAGAGGTGATCGTGAACGATTTCGCTTTATTTGAAAGTTCAGCTTCTACCTCATCCTGTTTAACTGAAAGATTAACATCAATTTGAGAAAGTATGTTTTTTACTTCATCTACATTTTTCAATTCTATTTTTTTACCATTCACACCATAAAATTGACCTTCAAATTGCTCATTTCCTTTTAGAAAGCCAGCTTTGATTGTCCAATATTCCTCTGGCTCAAAACTTTGAATTTCTTTTTCTCGATCAATGATGAGTCTAACAGCAACGGATTGTACTCGTCCTGCACTTAACCCTTTTTTCACCTTTTTCCATAATAAGGGACTAATATTATAGCCTACTAATCTGTCAAGAACGCGTCTAGCTTGTTGTGCATCTACAAGCGCTTGATTAATTGGTCGTGGATGCTTAAATGACTCTTTAATTGCATCCTTTGTGATTTCATTAAAAACGACACGGCAATCTGAAGTGATATCTAAATTTAAAGAGTGTGCCAAATGCCAAGCAATTGCTTCCCCTTCGCGGTCGGGGTCGGCTGCTAGATAGACTTTTTTTGCTTTTTTAGCAGCTGTTTTTAAGTCTTTTAATACAGGACCTTTTCCTCGAATGGTAATATATTTTACTTCATAATTATTCTTTGCATCTACACCCATTTGACTTCTTGGAAGGTCTCTAATATGACCCATTGATGCTTTTACCTTATATTTTTTCCCCAAATATCTTTCAATTGTTTTCGCTTTTGCAGGCGATTCAACTATGACTAAATAGTCCGACATGTAACGCTTCCTCCTTAGAGGTAAAATAAATTTCTATTTATAATAAATCCTACCTATTTTCTATCATCAAATGCTCTTTTGAAATAAAAGCGCATCATTTACTTGATATGAAAGTTAAATCCTCCATATTATTAAATATTCATCTACAGTTTGTCAAACTGTTATGATAATTTTATTCTTTTTTCATCATTTATTTTTATTCAAATGATCCATTTCTAAGCGTATATCCTCGCTGTTGAGCACTAATTTTGCACCAGACTGAATTAATTTATTCGTTCCTACACAAGAAAGTTCTAAGATCGAGCCAGGAATTGCAAAAACCTCTCTCCCTTGATTAAGAGCTTGATCTGCAGTTATTAAGGAACCGCTTCTTTCTTTTGCTTCAACTACTAAAGTACCATGTGACAATCCACTTATAATTCGATTCCGCATCGGGAACTGCCATTTTTCAGGTTTTGTATTTGGAGGATATTCAGAAATTAGGATATGATTTTGGGTGATAGTACTTGCCAATTCTTTGTTTTCTTGAGGATAAATATGATGAAAGCCACCAGCTATGACCGCAACTGTATGCCCATTATATTCAATTGCTAATTCGTGTGCCATGGTATCTATTCCACGCGCCAATCCACTTACTAATACCCAATTTTCTTTTATCAAAGGTACTAAAACCTTTGTCATACATTCCATACTTGTATGTAATGGAGTACGAGACCCAACAACACTTAATAATTTCTCGCTTTTTAACAAAACTTGATTCCCAGCTGTATATAAGACCCAAGGTGGATCAAAAATCTCCTTCAGAAGTCTAGGATACTCTTGATCGAATATGGTAATAATCCCCACATTATTTTCCTTATATTGTTTTAGCATACTTTGGATTGATAAAGAATGCAAATCTTTTAAAAAAATTGTGAGGTGATGTTTTGAAAGGGGAAGAATCTTTTCATAAAAAGAAGTGGGGTAATTATATATAGAAGAAAGTGTAGGATCATGTTGTAGAATTCGGAAAATAGATTTCCAACCTATTCCTCGACAATGATGTAAATGTATTAATTTTTCACGAAATTTGTCCATTAGTTCTCCTTTTTCCATCTGAAAGAGACAGTCCTTTTAGACAAGAACTGCCTCAATTCATGTATTTAATTAGTGCGTTTTACACTTCTCGTATAACCCTTTTTCTTTGAGAACAGAAATTAAAGTCTCACCCATTACGGATGGTGTTTCTGCGACTTTAATGCCACACTCGTTCATAATACGGATTTTTTCTTCAGCAGTACCTTTACCACCAGAGATAATCGCACCAGCATGACCCATACGCTTTCCTGGAGGTGCAGTTTGCCCACCGATAAACCCTACAACTGGTTTTGTCATGTTGGCTTTAACCCACTCAGCAGCTTCTTCTTCAGCTGTTCCACCAATCTCACCAATCATGATTACCGCATATGTCTCTTCATCTTCGTTAAATGCTTTCAATACATCGATGAAATTCGTACCATTAACAGGGTCTCCACCAATACCTACAGCTGTTGATTGTCCAATTCCAGCTTGTGTTAATTGATGAACAGCCTCATATGTTAAAGTACCTGATCGTGATACAACACCTACGTGACCTTTTTTATGGATATATCCAGGCATTATACCAATTTTACATTCGTCAGCTGTAATTACACCTGGGCAGTTTGGACCGATTAAACGAGTCTTTTTCCCTTCCATAAAGCGCTTAACTTTAACCATATCTAATACTGGAATATGCTCTGTGATACAAATTGCTAGATCTAATTCGGCATCTACTGCTTCGATGATCGCATCTGCAGCAAATGGAGCAGGTACGTAAATGACAGAAGCTGTAGCACCTGTTTGCTCTACTGCTTCTTTAACAGTATTGAATACAGGAACACCTTCTACTTCAGTTCCACCTTTACCTGGTGAAGTACCACCTACTATTTTAGTACCATATTCAAGCATTTGTTTTGTATGGAAAAGGGCCGTAGCACCTGTTATTCCTTGAACAATTACTTTTGTATCTTTATTAACAAAAACACCCATGTTAGTCCCCTGCCTTTCTTACCCTACTAGTGATACGATTTTTTGTGCACCGTCAGCCATTGATTCAGCAGCTGTAATATTTAGACCAGACTCTTGTAAAATCTTCTTACCTAAATCAACGTTTGTTCCTTCAAGACGTACGACTAGAGGAATTTGCAATCCTACTTCTTTCGTTGCAGCTACAACACCTTCTGCAATAACATCACACTTCATGATTCCGCCAAAGATATTCACGAAAATACCCTTAACGTTTTCATCAGATAAAATAATTTTGAACGCTTCAGTTACCTTCTCAGCTGTTGCACCGCCCCCAACATCAAGGAAGTTCGCTGGATCTCCGCCGTAGTGCTTAATAATGTCCATTGTTGACATTGCAAGACCTGCACCGTTAACCATACAGCCAATGTTTCCATCAAGAGAAATATAACTTAAATCATATTTAGATGCTTCGATTTCTTTTGGATCTTCTTCATCTAAATCACGGTATTCTAGTACATCCTTTTGGCGGTATAATGCGTTAGAATCGAAGTTCAATTTAGCATCTAATGCCATAACTTTACCGTCGCCAGTTACCACTAACGGGTTGATTTCAGCAATCGAGCAATCTTTTTCAACAAAAGCAGTATATAACGCTGTCATAAATTTAACAGCCTGATTCACTAATTCTTTTGGTATGTTAATATTAAATGCGATTCTACGAGCTTGGAATGGCAGTAATCCAACTACAGGATCGATTTCTTCCTTAAAAATCTTTTCAGGTGTTTTTTCAGCAACCTCTTCGATTTCTGTTCCACCTTCTTCAGATGCCATTAAAACTACGCGAGAAGTAGCGCGATCAAGTACTAAACCAATATAGTACTCTTTTTTAATATCGCAGCCTTCTTCAATTAGAAGACGTTTTACTTCCTTACCTTCAGGACCTGTTTGGTGTGTAACAAGAGTCTTACCTAGGATTTCATTTGCATATGTACGAACTTCGTCCAGGTTTTTCGCTACTTTAACTCCACCAGCTTTACCACGACCCCCAGCATGAATTTGTGCTTTAACAACACAAACTTGTGATCCAAGTTCTTTTGCAGCTTCAACAGCTTCATCTACTGTGAATGCAACCTTACCATTTGGAACAGCTACCCCGTATTTTCTGAGGATCTCTTTTCCTTGATACTCATGGATATTCATTTTCCATCCTCCATTCTGATGTAAAAAAAGTAAAGAAAGCATTGTCAGTCCAAATGTTATTATACATTTAACTTTTCGAATTTTCTATGACAATTATTTTCGACAAATCCTACTTTGCATAGAAAAGCACATCATTATTGACTAGAGTTAGCCTCAAGTCCTAATGACGCTGAACTAGACAAAAATTAGACTGCGCTTTCATTTTATAACTAGAAAATCTACTTGTCTACCATTTCGCAAAAATTTATTCTTTTTTCGGCAAATATTGCAAGAATTGCTATACCAAGAAACTATTTTTTTAGATTCTTATCTATATTATATACAAAAGCAAAAATTTCTGCGATCACTTGATATAGTTCTTGAGGAATTCCCTCTTTTAATTTTAATTCGCTCAATAACTCAACTAGAGAACCATCTTCTTGAATCGGTATTTTATTTTCCTTAGCCTTTTGAATAATATGTTCAGCAACACTACCCTTACCTTTTGCCACCACTTTTGGCTCAGAATCTACATTTTCTTTGTAGGACAAGGCAACAGCCGCTCTCTTTTTGTTCTCTCGTTCTTTTTTCATATTTTAATATCCACTTTATTAGTAGAGTTACATAAATCAGCTTGATCTTTCATCACTTCATTTATTGCTAGATTATCTACACTTACACTTGAAAGCTGATACCCAAGTGATTCTAGACTCGTTTTTAGAGATGATTTCAAATCATTTGCCAAAGATTCAACACCTACTGTTTGGTTATAAATCTTGATTGATACTAGACGATTTTGAACCCGCACATCAATGAGGACTTCGTTCAAATTTGTGAGATTTAGCGAAAAAAGCAGCTGACAAAAAGTAGGATCTATTTTACCCTTCTTTTTTCTGCCAGATATCCGAAGTGAAATGTACTCTAAATCTGCTGTTTTAAAAGATACTTGTTCCTGAAGGAATTGATTTGATTCACTCGTTGTCAGTTCAATAGTATCCTTTGGAAGTGATTGCCTATTTTTAAATGTGAGTTCAGTCATTTCACTATTAGTAACTAGTAATTTGTCTAATATTTTAATTGAAGGATTTGCTAACTTTACTTCGCTATCACTTAGTGTTGAAGAAGAGTGAAACGTTTGAATGGCCCCACTCTTAAATAATGCTTGAATGATGTTAAAAGGCATCATCACTGTACCTCTACCATTTCCCGTATTGGAGCAAATGAACGTCGGTGCTCCTCTGTAACACCATATTTTTTAAGTGCTTCAAGGTGGTGTGCAGTACCATATCCCATATGTTTTTCAAATCCGTATTGCGGATATTCCTGGCCTAATCGCTTCATTAAACGGTCTCTCGTAACCTTTGCAATTATCGAGCTGGCTGCTATCGAAACACTATTAGCGTCCCCTTTTATGATGGATGTTTGAGGGATGTCGATTGGTATTTCCATTGCGTCTACTAAAAGATGCTCTGGCTTTACTGATAAGCCAAGAACTGCCTTTTTCATCGCTTGCTTAGTTGCTTGAAAAATATTCATTTCGTCGATTATGTTAGCTGGTATGATCCCAATTCCAATTGATACGGCACATTCTGTTATCTGTTTAAATAATTCCTCTCTTTTTTGTTCAGATAGTTTTTTTGAATCGTTTAAACCTGGGATGAATGCATTCTGAGGTAAAATAACAGCTGCGGCTACAACAGGGCCAGCTAACGGACCTCGGCCCACTTCATCTACGCCAGCTATGTTACTAAGCCGCTTATTAAAAAGGGATTGTTCATACTTGGTCATCTCATCATAAAGTTGTTTTTGAGCTTTTTCGATGTCCTTTTTCTTTTTCCAACGTTCGATGAGAACCTGAACCCCTTTACGAGAATCTTCCTCACAAAGTTTTAGAAACTCATCTTGTTCATCCTGTATCATCGCTAGTTGTTTTTCAATTTCTTTAATTGTGAACTGTGACATTCTTTCACCCTCAATACCATTTGCTTTATGTATTTTATATCGGCATTTATAAAAAAAAATGAAGGCTCGCAAAATGCGAACCTCTTACGGTCTTTCAAATGTAAGCCTACCTAATTTTTCTGTTCTAATTTCTCGGATGATGATTTCTGCAGTTTTATCATAGTCTGCATAACCTCCAGACATCATACTTCCTCGCCGTTTTGCTATTTCATCAAATAATAGCGCGATATCTTCTGGTATCTCGTCTAAGCCAAACCGATCCTTTAAATTGTCTGGATAGTTATCCTCTAAAAACCGTAGGGCGTATACAGCAACATCTTGCAGATTTAGTATTGTATCTTTAATGGCACCTGTAGTAGCTAATTTAAGACCAACTTCTTGGTCTTCAAATTTTGGCCAAAGAATACCAGGTGTATCGAGTAATTCCAATTCTTTACCCACCTTAATCCACTGCTGAGCTTTTGTAATGCCAGGGCGATCGCCAGTTTGTGCAATATTCTTCTTTGCTAATCGATTTATAAGTGTAGATTTTCCCACATTCGGTATACCTACTATTAAAGCACGAATTGCACGGGGTCTAATCCCTTTAGCCGCCATTTTGTCAAATTTCTCTTTGAGAATCACTTTTGCTTCACTAACGATTTGTTTCATACCATTGCCTGCTTGTGAGTTGATCGCTAAAGCAGGTATACCATTGTCTTTATAGTATTCAATCCATTCTTTTGTTCTTTTTGGGTCAGCCATATCAGCCTTATTTAAAAGTAGAAGTCTTGGCTTGTTTTTAATGATTTCATCAATCATTGGATTTCTTGACGATGCAGGGATTCTAGCATCAACCAACTCGAAAACAATATCAATTAATGAAAGTTTTTCGGTAACTTGTCTTCTTGCTTTTGCCATATGGCCTGGAAACCATTGAATTGTCATTTCTTCACCAACTTATTTGGTTAATTTTATGTTTATACTTATTTCACGATGCCAAAGTCGGAAAGTGGCCAATAAATAAGGTTTGTTTCTCCAAGGACCTCGCTAATAGGAACTGGGCCAATGTGGCGTGAGTCTTTACTATAACGACGATTATCTCCCATAACAAATAGATGCCCTTCTGGTACTTCTTCTAAAATAAATGGGTCTGTGAGCGGTCCATCTATTAGATTTTTCTTGTATTCATCAAGATATGGTTCTTCATACGGCTCCCCATTAATAAATAGGGTATCGTCTTTGTATTCAATTCTATCACCTGGTAATCCAATTATACGCTTGATATAATCCTTTTCTACTGTTGCATGGAAGACTACAATATCAAAGCGTTCAGGATTTCCAATCTTATACCCAATTTTATTGACGATCATTCGGTCTTGGTGATGAAGAGTTGGCATCATCGATAGCCCGTCTACGACAATCGGTGCAAAGAAAAAATAACGGATGACTGCTGCTAAAATAACAGCAACTGCTAACGCTTTTATCCATTCCCAAAGTTCATTTTTATGTTTGGCCATCTTTCTCCTCCACCTGCTCTTTTCTCTCTATGAAATAGCTTTTCATCCCAGATTTATGTATTATTCTTCTATTATAATGATTATTTCTACAAATGTAAAAGGAGCTTGTTATTTTTATACAAGCTCCTTCTCGCTTTTTATCGAATTTCTTTAATACGTGCTTTTTTACCACGAAGTTCACGTAAGTAGTATAATTTCGCACGGCGTACTTTACCACGGCGTACTACTTCAAGCTTCGCAATTTTTGGTGTATGCACAGGGAATGTACGTTCAACACCTACTCCGTAAGATACCTTACGAACTGTAAATGTTTCACTAACTCCTCCACCACGACGCTTAATCACAACACCTTCATATACCTGAATACGCTCACGAGTACCCTCGATAACTTTCACGTGTACACGTACAGTATCTCCAGGACGGAATACAGGAAGGTCAGTTCTTAATTGTTCTTTTGTGATTTCTTCAATAATGTTTTGCATCGTTTTTTCAACTCCTTCCAACAGATGCTCATTCCAATATCGATTCATTGCAGCGGAACATCTTAATAAGACAGAGGACAATTGCCCTAAGTCACAAAGAGTATATTACCATAGTTACGTTATGGTTGCAATAGCTACTCTTCATCTATTTTAAATTCCTTTACCCATTTTTCTTGTTTTGGGGAAAGTTGATAGTTTTTGAGCAAATCTGGTCTTCTTTTATATGTTCGTCTAAGTGATTCTTTTTCTCGCCATTCTTCAATATTTTTATGATTACCTGATAATAACACATCAGGAACGTTCATTCCCCGAAAATTTGCAGGTCTTGTATAATGAGGATGCTCAAGTAGCCCCGTACTATGTGAATCAAGAACTGGTGAGTCCTCGTTTCCTAAGACACCTGGTAAAAGTCGCACAACACTATCAGTGATGACCATTGCTCCAAGTTCCCCACCTGTTAAAACAAAGTCCCCAATTGAAATTTCTTCTGTACTCAAATGTTCGCGTATTCTTTCATCATAGCCCTCATAATGGCCACAAATAAAAATAAGGTGTTCTTCCTTAGCCAAGTCTTCTGCTTTACGTTGAGTGAATCTCTCACCTTGGGGACAGAGTAGAATGACTTTAGGTGTAGATTCTGTTTGTTTCGTCAAATCATCCACTGCGTCAAAAATCGGTTGTGGCATTAATACCATTCCTGCTCCACCACCATAGGGATAATCATCTACTTTTTGATGTTTGTTATCGGCGTAATCACGAAAATTTACCACTCTAAAAGAAACCTTCTCTTTTTCCTGAGCCTTTTTTAAAATAGACTCATTTAGTACACCAGTGAACATATTTGGAAAAAGGGTTAAGATATCAATCTTCATGTTAGATTAGTCCTTCCATAAGTTCGATCGTTATTCTTTTTTCCTCAATATCGATTTCCTTTACAATATCATCAATAAACGGAATTAAAATTTCTTTCCCCCTTGTTCCCTTAACAACCCACACATCGTTAGCACCTGGTGTTAGAATCTCTTTAATCGTTCCTAATTCTTCGCCTTCTTCTGTGAACACCGTACAGCCGATAATTTCGTGAAAATAATATTCTCCTTCATCTAATTCCCCAAGTTGGCTTTCATGAACTTTTAGTAGTGCTCCTTTAAATGGTTCAACATCATTTACATTATCAAAACCCTCAAAGGTAACTAAATCAAAATTCTTATGTGTGCGGTGAGATTTAACTGTCACTTCAATTGGCTCTTTATCAGGTAAAAAGATATGTAATGTATTTCCAGTTTGGTATCTTTCTTCAGGGAAATCCGTTCTTGAAATAATTCGAACCTCACCTCTAATACCGTGAGTGTTAACAATCTTACCTACGTTATACCACTTGTCCATTTCTTTTTCACCTCTATCGAATTTCTTCAACAATTCCTTCTCTAATCACAATCGTTCGTGTCGCCATTAAATCATCCCAGTTATCGCCTACATTTAAATCAACGATAGCTTGAATTTCATTTTCTTTTATCTCACTACCTAATGGTAGCATATGTATTTGTTTGATTTGAAAATCAAGCTGTTTTATTTTTTCCTGTCTGATGTCTATTTCATTTGTAAAGGATTGTTTAATTTTTGTTGGATCGAATTTTTTAAGCTTTTCCATCTTCTTACATTCAAATTTAAGTTGTTCGCATTCTTTATTTAACTGGTCTTTCTTCAATTGTAATGAATGGATGAGTTTTGCCTTGCTATTTTCCGTTAAGATCTGTCTTACTTCAACAGTTTGGAGGATTTTCACATGCACACATCCCTTAAGATTTTGTATAGAAAAAAAGGGGGAGGTTCCCCTCTCCCTTTTCGTTGTCTTATTTGGATCCAGCAGTCCAGCTGCTTTCACGTTTCTTTTACTCGTTAATCTCTAGATGAATTCGTTTATCATGTCCTGTCCCTGCTGCATAGACAACAGTTCTAATCGCCTTAATAACACGTCCTTGTTTTCCGATCACTTTACCCATATCCTCTTTATTTACACTTAGTAAATATGTGATGTTACGGTCGTCAGAAGTCTCGCTAACTTCAACTTCTTCAGGATGATCAACAAGTGGCTGTACGATTGTTTTAATTAACTCTTTCATCTGTGAATTACCCATTACTTACCGTTTTTTGCGTTATGGAATTTTTCCATAATTCCTTGTTTTGAGAACAAGTTACGAACTGTGTCAGATGGTTTTGCACCATTTTGTAGCCATTTTAAAGCTAGATCTTCATCAATTTTAACCTCTGCAGGTTGAACAACTGGATTATATGTTCCAAGTGTTTCAATTTGACGTCCATCACGTGGTGAACGTGAATCTGCAACTACGATACGATAGAAAGGAGTCTTTTTAGCTCCCATGCGTTTTAAACGAATTTTTACTGCCATTTTATATAGCACCTCCGAAAATATTTCAACAAGATATAATATTAACTGTTTCAAATGTGTTTGTAAAGTGTTTTTTCTTTACATCAACGAAATGGTTTAAATTGCTACATTTTTTCAAGAAAAAACGAATGGTTTACCATGTTTTTTCTTACATAAAAGGAAATTTAAACCCTTTTTTCTTTCCTTTTGACATATTAGTCATTTGCTTCATCATTTTTTTCATGTCTTCGAATTGCTTTAAGAGACGATTGACTTCTTGTACAGTCCGACCGCTTCCTTTTGCAATTCGTTTTTTACGACTTGAATTAATAATCTCAGGTTGTTCTCTTTCGGCTTTTGTCATAGAACGAATAATCGCTTCAACATGGCCGATTTGTTTGTCATCTACCTGAATATTTTTAAGGCCCTTCATTTTGTTAGCTCCAGGTAGCATACCAAGAATCTCATCAAGTGGACCCATTTTACGAACCTGTGCTAACTGTTCAAGAAAATCATCAAATGTGAAAGACATGGATTTAAACTTCTTTTCAAGCTCTTTAGCTTTGTCTTCATCCACAGAAGCTTGCGCTTTTTCAATAAGAGAAAGCACATCACCCATTCCTAAAATACGAGAAGCCATTCGTTCAGGATGGAATGGTTCAAGAGCATCTAGCTTTTCACCAAGACCTACAAACTTAATCGGTGTATCTGTAACTGCCTTAACTGACAAGGCAGCACCACCACGGGTGTCACCATCAAGTTTTGTTAAAACTACACCTGTTAAGCCTAGCAAATCATTAAAGCTTTGCGCCACATTAACGGCATCTTGTCCAGTCATTGCATCAACAACAAGGAAGATCTCATCAGGATTTGCAACTTCTTTTACTTGTTTAAGCTCGTCCATTAGTTCCTCATCAATGTGCAAGCGACCTGCTGTATCAATTAACACATAATCATGATGCTCTTCTTTCGCTTTTTCGATAGCTTGTTTTGCAATTTCAACAGGACTTACCTTGTCCCCAAGAGAAAACACGGGCATATTTAGCTGTTTTCCTAAAGTTTGCAATTGGTCTATCGCAGCTGGACGATAGATGTCAGCAGCTACAAGAAGTGGTTTACGATTATGTTTTTTACGTAATAGATTTGCAAGCTTACCAGTAGTTGTTGTTTTACCTGCACCCTGTAATCCTACCATCATAATTACTGTTGGCGGTCTTTTAGCAACTGCAATTTTACTTTGCTCGCCACCCATAAGAGAGGTTAGTTCCTCTTGAACGACTTTAATTACTTGTTGCCCTGGAGTTAAGCTTTTCATTACTTCTTGCCCGACTGCTCTCTCACTAACTCGTTTTACAAAGTCTTTAACAACTTTGAAGTTCACGTCTGCTTCTAATAAAGCTAGACGAACCTCTCGCATCATTTCCTTAACATCGGACTCTGATACTTTCCCTTTGCCACGAATTTTTTGTAGAGTTCCTTGCAGTCGTTCGGCTAATCCTTCAAATGCCATTTTCACCGCCCCCTATTCTAATTTCTCAAGCAACTGTATCACATTTTGGAGCCTTTCGCTATCCTCATATTCATGTGAAATCTGCTTTAACTCGGCGATCAGTTTTCTACGCTCTTGAAATTTTTGAAATAGTAACAGTTTTTCCTCATACTCCTCAAGCATTGTCTCTGTTCGCTTGATATTGTCATAGACAGCTTGACGACTAATCGCATATTCCTCTGCTATTTCACCAAGGGAAAAGTCATCTAAATAATATAAAGACATATAATTTCTTTGCTTTGGTGTTAACAACGATTGGTAGAAATCATAAAGATAGTTCATTCTCGTTGTTTTTTCTAGCATAGTATCTCCCCCTTGTTAAGTGAAATACCTTTACACGATAATAGTTTACCTATTTCCATATCAGTTGTCAAGTTAATTTCCTTTACTTTAATAATATCATAACAAATGTAGCGAACAACAAAAAGAGCCTCATCGGCTCTTTTTGGTTAGTCCTTATTCTGCCTTTTCAACGAGATCGGCGAATAATCCGTAAACATAGTTTTGTGCATCGAAATCTTGGAGATCATCGACTTTTTCTCCTAGTCCAACGAGTTTGACAGGAATGTTTAATTCATTGCGAATCGCTAGAACGATTCCGCCTTTAGCTGTCCCATCTAACTTTGTTAAGACAATCCCAGTAACATCGGTAGCTTCAGAAAATGTTTTAGCCTGAATTAATGCATTCTGCCCTGTTGTTGCATCAAGAACGAGTAAGACCTCATGTGGAGCTCCTGGTAATTCACGTTCAATAACTCGTTTTACCTTTTCAAGCTCTTTCATTAAATTGACTTTGTTTTGGAGGCGTCCCGCTGTATCACAAATTAATACATCAACATTACGTGATTTAGCAGCTTGAACTGCATCATACATAACTGCTGCAGGGTCTGAACCCTCCGATTGCTTGATGACATCTACACCAACTCGCTCACCCCAAACTTCAAGTTGCTGAATGGCGCCTGCGCGGAATGTATCGCCCGCTGCTAAAAGAACTGATTTCCCTTCATTTTTAAGGCGATTTGCAATCTTTCCAATAGATGTTGTTTTACCTACACCATTTACACCTACTACTAAAATAACAGTGAGGCCATCTTTTTGAATGTTCAGTGCTGAGGATTTCTCCTCGTTACCTTGGTAAATTTCAACTAGCTTTTCTGAAATAACACTTTGAAGCTCTTTTGTATCTTGTATATTTTTACGTTTCACTTCCGTCTTTAATTCATCAATGAGTTCCATAACAGTAGAAACGCCAACATCAGCAGAAATTAATATTTCTTCAAGTTCTTCAAAAAAGTCCTCATCAACTTTTCGGTATCGAGCAACTAAATCATTTACTCGTTCCGAAAAGGTATTTCTGGTTTTCGACAAACCATCCTTAAATTTTTCAGTTACAGCATCAGCTTGATTTGTAATCTTTTCTTTTAATTTCTTAAAAAAACTCATGTCAATCCCCTTTCAATCAATGTTGAGATACTAGATCATTTGTCTCTTCAAGACGGACTGAAACTAGTTTAGAAACCCCTGATTCCTGCATTGTTACACCATACAGTACATCCGCTTCTTCCATGGTACCCTTTCGGTGGGTGATAACAATGAATTGAGTTTCATCGCTATAGTTTTTTAAATACTGCGCAAAACGAAATACATTCGCTTCATCAAGTGCAGCTTCTACCTCATCAAGTACACAAAATGGAACAGGGCGAACTTTAAGGATTGAAAACAGCAAGGCAATAGCTGTTAATGCTCTCTCCCCACCTGATAACAGGCTTAAATTTTGCAGTTTTTTACCTGGAGGTTGAGCTACTATTTCAACTCCAGTATTCAGCAGGTCATCTGGATCTGTTAAGCGGAGGTCTGCTCGTCCGCCGCCAAACAGGGCTTGAAAAACAGTTTCAAAATGTGATCTGATACTTGTAAATGTCGTTTCAAATCTCTTTTTCATTTCGTCATCCATCTCATCTATCACCTGGAACAACGTGTCCTTTGCTTCTTCAAGGTCAGATTGTTGTTCTGTTAAGAACGTATATCTTTCTGAAACCCTCTCATATTCATCAATAGCTCCAAGATTCACGGTTCCTAATTCATCAATGGCAAGTCTTATTAGTTTTACCTTTTTCCTTGCTTCAGAAACTTCTATTTGAAGCGGAAATTGTTCTTTTGCAGCTTCATAGGTTAATAAGTATTCCTCTCGAAGATGTGTTAAGCAATTTTCGAGTTCCACATCCAAACGATTTACCTTTACTTCTTCATCCTGTAGGATGTCAACTAACTGTTTATACTGACGCCTTAATTCTTTTAATTCTCGTTCAAGGTCCTCTAGAGTCGTTTGTAGATTTAGCCTTTGCTCTCTTTTGTTACTAATCATTTCAATCATTGTTTTTTTATCATTGAACTTTTGCTTTGCTGCTTCTTCTAACTCTAGTTCTCCTGAGTTACTAGAGGTCATTTCATTATTAAGTAGAGCCAAATCTTCTTTCACATCAGTATACCTAGTTTTTGTTTCATCGAATTCAGCTTCCAAACGATTCATTTTTTCTTGCTGATGTTCGAGTGCTTGTTTTTTTCTAGCTAAAGAAATCTTTTGATCGGTGATTTCTGCTTGTAAAGTTTCACGTGAAGTCTGCTGGTCAGACTTTTGAGAATTTAACTCTTGGATGGTCTTATCTAATAAGTGTAATTCTTCATCTAAAGATGCTAACTCCTCGGTTAACTCATTTAGACGAGAAGTCAACTTGTCCTTATCTTGTTGGTATTGTTGCTTCTCATCATCATACAATTCCAAATGGCCATTCACGTTTTGTTCTTTCAAAGCCACTTCGCGGTATTCACCTTTAAGAGTTTGTTCTTTTAAACGTAATGTCTCCCCAGCATGACGGAGCTTTTCAAGCATCTCTTCTTGAGCAGAAATTTGCTTTTTCTTATCTTTAACGTTTTTTTCTAATTCAGCTGTCTTAGCTTCCATATCCTTGAGTTTTTCAGTTATTGCCTCAAGTTCTCGTCCACGACTAAGAAGAGAATTTGATTTCTGTTTAACAGCTCCCCCAGTCATCGATCCACCCGGGTTCACTACATCACCATCAAGAGTCACTACTCGATATTTATGACCAATAAGTGAAGCTAGTTCATTCGCACCCTTTAAATCTGTCGTAATTAAAATAGTTCCTAGCAGATTCGCAAAAATTGAATGATATTTACTTTCAAACGTAATTAATTCTGAAGCAATCCCTATGAATGCTTTATGACCTTTTATCGCTACAAGCTGTGTTCGAGGTATCGAACGCTCTTTAATCACATTCATCGGTAAAAAAGTCGCTCGTCCATAGGAGTTTTTCTTAAGGTATTGTATAGCTGCTCTTGCATTTTTTCCGTTATCTACCACTATATGCTGCGTTGCTGCTCCTAAAGCAATTTCAATCGCAGTTTCATATTCCTTAGGAACATGAATGAGCTCAGCAATTGCCCCTTCAATACCCTCAAGTCGCTCATTTCTTGCTTTTAAAACTTCTTTTACTCCTTGGAAAAATCCAGAATAGTCATCTTGCATTTCTTCAAGCATTTCTTTTCTAGATTTTGTTTGTTGGAGATACTGGTAAGCTTGATATAGCATACTTTCTTGCTTTTGATAGCTTTTTTTACTATTTTCTAATTTTGTTTGTAACTCTCTAAATGAAACAATTTGATTATTAATTTCTTGTTCAATGACAGAAAGCTTCGTTTGTAACCGAACTTTTTCATCTAAGATTTCCTTACGTTCAGTTAGATACTTTTGATTCGTTTCGTCTAATCGAGATACTTTTGCTTCTTGTTGAATAAGCTGATCTTTGATATAGGTAACTTCATTTCGAAAAGATGTCTGCTTATTGAGCAGTTCAAAATAATCGCTTTTTAAGGTTTCAATTTTCTCTTCAATGTTCTGATCATATGATGCAAACAATGTTTGTTTTTCTTTTAGTTGTTGTTCAAGTTGTTTAACTTCCTCATTTAGCTTTTGGAGTTCTATTTGCTCAATTTTCTTTGATTCAGTTAACGTCTCCAACTTTTGAGATAATTCAAGTACGGAATTTTCAAGTTGACTCTTGTTTTGTGTTGCATTTTTTTTACGCTCTCTTAAAACTTCTTTTCTACCTTCTAATTTTTCAAGTTCTTCACTTGTACGTAAAAGATTTTGTTGCAATTCATGAATCATTCCATCTGTTGATTCAATCCCATTTCGTATTTCTTCGATTTTCGCTTCTTTACTTTGTAGCATTGTGTTTAAAGCAATTTCTTGCTCTCGATGGTCTTCTAAAAGGTTTGAGAGCTTTTCCCATTTTTCATGAAGTTCTTCAATCTCATAAACGGTTAATCCTACTTCAATTGCTTCAAGTTCATTCTTCTTTTCTAGATAGTCCTTCGCTATTGAAGCCTGAATATTTAACGGTTCAATTTGTGACTGAAGCTCATGAATAATATCATTGACTCGATTTAAATTCTCTTGTGTTTCAGCAAGTTTATATTCTGCTTTCTTTTTACGAGTCTTGTACTTTAACACACCAGCTGCTTCTTCAAAAATACTTCTTCGCTCTTCAGCTTTACTACTTAAAATTTCTTCTACTTTCCCTTGGCTGATAATTGAAAAAGCTTCTCGACCAAGGCCTGAATCCATAAACAAATCAACAATATCTTTTAAACGACATGCTTGTTTATTTATATAAAATTCACTTTCACCAGATCGATAAACACGACGTGTAACACTTACTTCATGATAATCGATTGGTAAAAAATGATCACCGTTATCTAATGTTAAAGTTACTTCAGCCACATTTAATGCTTTGCGGCTGTCACTTCCTGCGAAAATGATATCTTCCATTTTCGCTCCACGCAGTGATTTTGCTGATTGCTCTCCTAATACCCAACGGACAGCATCCGTAATATTACTTTTCCCACTGCCATTTGGTCCCACAACCGCGGTAACACCTGGCACAAAATCTACTGCAATTCTTTCAGCAAACGATTTAAATCCTACTATATCTAAACGTTTGAGGAACATAAACTTCCCCCTTGGGTTACAATTTCAAGTCCTACATATTTTATCATAAACTAGTATTTTATTGGATGCCTTTTTGTGGTTACTAAAAATGGCAAAAATATTACCCCACGAGTTCCGTGGGGCATGTGCTTATTTTTGTTTATTCTTGAGCTTTATTAAAGCAATTTCTGCCGCATGCTGTTCAGCTTCTTTTTTCGATCGTCCTGTACCCGTTCCTAATTCTTCACCATTTAAGGATACTCTTGAAACGAATTCACGACTATGAGCAGGTCCTTTTTCTTGAAGTACCTTGTACTCAATGATCCCTGTACCGTCTCGCTGAACTAACTCTTGCAATTGACTCTTATAATCCATCACATGAGAAAAAGCACCTGCATTAATTTTTGGAATAACTGTTTTATCTAAAAACTGGTTGACAACTTCTAACCCCTTGTCAAGATAGAGCGCTCCAATAAATGCTTCAAATACGTCAGCAAGTAAGGCTGGTCGCTCTCTTCCACCAGTCATTTCTTCTCCTTTTCCTAGTAAAACAAGTTCCCCGAATTTTAATTCATTCGCTAGTGTTACTAATGAAGGTTCACAAACGATTGCTGCACGCATTTTTGTTAACTCACCTTCACTCATGATTGGGAACTTTTTAAACAAGAACTTGGAAATAGTTAATTCTAAAACAGCATCCCCTAAAAATTCAAGCCGTTCATTGTCTTCGTGCGGCTTTTTTCGATGCTCATTCACATAAGATGAATGTGTAAATGCTTGAATAAGAAGACTCTCATTATCAAACTGAATTCCAAGTTGCTCCTGAAAAGCTTTGAATTTTAGAGCATACTTATTGTTTCTGTCTTTATTAGTCCGCTTCACCTTACGTTACCTCCAATTAGAAAAGCGCAGGCGCAATAGGAGTCGAACGTCTACTCTATACCGCCACGTTCTGTGGCAAACGTAGACATTAGCGCATCCGAAAATGCTTTGCATTTCTTCGTACAATTGTCATGCAGACATAGCATTTCTAGTCCTGTGCAAATTGAGACAAAACTATTGATCTTTGACAAAAAAGTTGTTCTTTGCTTTCTTGCCTTGTGTTTAGACCTCATTGGGCTAGGCTTTTGCGCTTTACACCTTGAGAAAGCCCCGTTTAATAACGGGACTTAACTTTCATAATATCAAATGCGCTTTGGCGTATTTGCCGCCGATTTTTTTCGAGTATACTCGAAAAATTCCAATTCAAAATCGTGACATCCGCCGGAGGCTTAATTTAAATTAGTAGGGACGAAATCCCTACTGATTTAAATTACAGCTGGCTTTTTATGTAATTTACAGCGTCACCAACAGTAGAAATTTTTTCAGCCTCATCATCTGAAATTTCCATGTCAAACTCGTCTTCAAGTTCCATAACTAGTTCAACAACGTCTAGTGAATCCGCTCCAAGATCATCTTTAAAAGAAGCCTCTAATGTTACTGCTGATTCTTCAACACCTAAGCGGTCAACAACGATTTTTGTAATTCTCTCAAATACATCTGCCATTTCCATTCACCTCCCCTCAAGGTATTATATTTTGTTTTACTAGAAAAGCGCAAGCATCTTTAGTAGAAAAGCAAATGTTTTCGATTTCCTTCTACTTTCATGCGTCCACTTTACCTACATTACCATTCCACCGTCAACATGCAAGGTTTGACCAGTCATATAATTACTGTTGTCAGATGCAAGGAATAAAACAACACCAGAAATATCGGTTGTTTCACCAAATCGAGCTAGTGGAATTAATTTTAGCATTTCGTTTTTTACATCTTCAGGAAGCTGTTCAGTCATATCAGTAGTAATAAACCCTGGTGCTACTGCGTTCACTGTAATATTTCGGCTAGCTAACTCTTTAGCCGCTGTTTTTGTTAGACCAATTACTCCCGCTTTAGCAGCAACATAGTTAGCTTGTCCTGGATTTCCACTAACTCCCACAATAGAAGCAATATTAATGATTTTTCCAGAACGCTGTTTCATCATTTGTCTAGTTACAGCTTTCGTACAAAGGAATACACCTTTTAAGTTAATATTAATAACATCGTCCCATTCATCTTCTTTCATTCTCATTAATAGATTATCTCTTGTAATTCCTGCATTATTAACGAGAATATCAAGGCTACCGAAAGTGGAAATTACTTCTTTCACCATATTTTGAACGGAATCAGCATCCGACACATTCGCTTGAATCGCAATAGCTTCTTGCCCTAATGCTTTTATTTCATCTACAACTTCATTTGCTTTTTGTTCACTACCAGAATAGTTTACTGCTACTTTTGCACCTGCTTTTGCTAATTCAAGTGCAATTGTACGACCTATTCCACGTGAAGCACCAGTAACTAGTGCTACTTTGCCATTAATCATGTTAATTCCCCTCCTTTAACGCACCAATTGCTGCTTCTAGAGTTTCTAAATCACTGATCGCATATGTAGAGATTCTGCGATTTACTTTCTTAATTAAACCTGAAAGAACTTTTCCAGGACCAATTTCAATAAAGGTATCTACACCTTGATCTAGCATATACTGAACTGAATTTTCCCATAATACAGGAGAATATAATTGCTTAACAAGATTTTCCTTTATTTGCGTAGAAGATGTCATTTCTTTCGCATTCACGTTGGCAACTACAGGCACCGATGCATCACGAATCTCAATTTGGTCTAATTCTGCACGTAATTTTTCAGCGGCAGGCTCCATTAATGAAGAATGAAACGGACCACTTACTTCTAATGGGATGGCACGTTTAGCACCTTTTTCCTTAGCTAATTCACAAGCCTTTTTAACCCCTTCAGATGCTCCTGAGATAACAATTTGACCTGGACAATTAATATTCGCTAGTTGTACTGGATGACCAGTTGAAGAAATTTCATCGGTCACCTCTTGTAGATTTTCACTACTCATTCCGAGAATGGCAGCCATTGTTCCTTGTCCTGCAGGAACGGCTTCTTCCATAAATTCACCACGTTTGCGTACTGTACGGACTGCATCCTCAAAGCTGAGTGCTCCAGCAGCTACTAAGGCTGTATACTCACCAAGACTATGGCCTGCTACAAAGGAAGGTGATACATTTGCTTCCTTAAACTTTTCAAGAATCGCTATACTAGTTGTTAATAGTGAAGGTTGTGCATTCACCGTTAACGTTAGTGTATCTTGTGGGCCATTAAAAATAAGAGAAGACAGCTCTTCATCTAAAGCTTTGTCTGCCCTAGTAAATATATCATGTACAACTTCTGAAGAGTCTGCTAATTCCTTACCCATTCCTACAATTTGAGAACCTTGTCCTGGAAAAACGAATGCAATTTTACCCATCCTACACTCCCCCTATACTTCTTCTTTCAAATTGATTTCTTCTAATGTTTGATGTATGGTACCTGCCACATTTTTTTCTACCATATCATAGGTTTGGCGAATCGCGCTAAATATCCCATTTGCGTCCGATGAACCATGGGCTTTAATAACGGGAGCTTTTAATCCAAACAAGCCAGCACCACCATATTCAGAGTAATCCAACGTTTTTTTAAATCCCTTTAACTCAGGCATTAATAGACCTGCCGCAATTTTGCTTTTCAGATTACTCGTAAATGCTGTTTTAAGCATTTTAAACATGGAAAGGGCAGTACCCTCAATAGTTTTTAAGGCTACGTTTCCTGTGAATCCATCAGTGACAACCACATCTGCAACCCCGTCTAATAGATCTCTAGCTTCTATATTCCCAACGAAATTAAGATTTGTTGCTTTTATTAATTCAAATGCTTCTTTCGTAAGTTCATTTCCTTTTTTGTCTTCAGTTCCAACATTTAATAGTCCTACTCTAGGATTACTAATCCCTCTAACTTTCTCAGAGTAAATGGATCCCATAATAGCATATTGCAATAGGTGATTTGATTTAGCATCAACGTTAGCGCCGACGTCTAACATAATAAATCCCTTTTTATCCAAAGTAGGTAGGGTAGGTGCTAATGCAGGGCGGTCAATCCCTTCAATTCTCCCAACGATAAAAAGTCCTGCTGTCATAAGGGCACCAGTATTCCCCGCTGAAATACATGCATCTGCCCGTCCTTCACTCACTTCTTTCGCCATTAAGACCATGGAAGCATTCTTTTTTCTTCTTACAGCTCTCACAGGCTCGTCTGTGCCTTCAATCACTTCTGTTGTATGTAAAATCGATACTCTTTCATCTGACGTTATGTATGGACGAATTTTTTCTTCATCACCAATCAGAGTAACCTCTAGGTCTTTATACTGCTGTAATGCAGTCATCGTTCCCTTTACAATCTCCTCTGGTGCATGATCTCCACCCATGGCATCAATTGCAAGTTTCATCTAGTATCATTCCTTTAGTTAGCTTATATATAGGTAGTAGTTATAATGTTTGGTCATTTGTTGTTTTTTTATGAATCAGAATTTACTTGTTTATTTGAGCGGTACATCGTAAATTCACCAGAAAATACAAGTTCACTTCCAACAAAACTATTTACATCTACTATTGTTCTTCCCTTTTCCTGGGCCAATTTCACTTTTGCTTTTGCAACAACTCTTTCACCTAATTTAACTTGTCTGGTAAAACGAATATTTGCTTTTGCTGTTAAGGCAAGTTCATCGTTTATGACAGCAACTGCTAGCGAGTTTGCTTGGGCAAAGAGATGATGGCCTCGGGCAATATGATTTCGTTTGAAAACATGTTCATTTGTGACTTCAAAGATTGAAATTGCACTAGCATCAAGCTCGATATCTATAATTTCACCAATTACTTCGTCAATTGGTAAAGATTTCACTTCATCTTCTAATTTTTTTTCGGCAACATTCTTAATTCGTTCACGAAGTTCTGGAATAGATAATTCTAGCCTATCCAGACGAATCGTTTGAACACTTACCATAAATTTTTCAGCCAAATCTTCATCCGTAATAAATGGATTCTCTTTAATTGTTTCCTGAAGTAATTGTTGCCGTTCTTTTTTATTCCTTCTCATTCGTTACACACCGTCCGCACTCTTATGACTAGGTACTAATAGTTAGTATATAATTTAAAAAGGCAGATTGCAAGAAGAAATACTTCTAACAATCTACCTTTTAGTCGAGCTTTTCACCATCAAGAACTCCAGATTGAATTAAGTGATCTCTTAGAGGTTGATAAGACGGTTCATTCCAGAACACTTGCGAATTTATTAGTTTTGAAGCATCATTTCGAGCTACTTCCAAGGTACGATAATCATGAACCATATCTGCCACCTTGAACTCTGGTACACCACTTTGCTTCCTCCCAAAGAAATCGCCTGGACCTCGAAGCTCTAAATCTTTTTCCGACAATACAAAACCATCATTTGTTTCAGTCATGATTGTCATTCGTTCTTTTCCAACTTCAGATTTCGGATCAGCAAGAAGAATACAATACGATTGTTCACTACCTCGTCCAACACGACCACGTAATTGATGTAGTTGTGATAGTCCAAATCGTTCAGCATCATAAATGACCATCAATGTTGCATTTGGAACATTCACACCAACCTCTACAACTGTTGTTGAAACAAGGATTTGAATCTCATTTTCGCTAAATTGCCTCATGACATGTTCCTTTTCATCGGCAGATAATCTACCGTGCATTAAGCCAACGTTTGCTTTATTTTGGAAATGAAAAGAAAGCATTGAGTGCACATCTATCGCATTCTGAACATCAAGTTTATCTGATTCTTCTATAAGAGGACAAATTACATAAGCTTGTCTTCCTTTGGTAATCTCTTTTTCCACAAAGGTTAATATCCGCTCTAACATGTCATGCTTTACCCAATATGTTTCAATTTTTTTTCGTCCAGCTGGCATCTCATCAATAATTGAAACATCCATTTCCCCAAAGACAGTAATAGCTAATGTCCTCGGTATTGGTGTCGCAGTCATAAAAAGCACATCAGGATTTATTCCTTTTTCACGTAAAATCCTCCGCTGTTCCACACCAAATCTGTGTTGTTCGTCCGTAATGACAAGACCTAATCGTTGGAAATTAACTTCATCCTGAATAAGTGCATGTGTTCCCACTAAAATATGAACATCTCCCGACTCAAGTTCTTGTAAAATTTCTCGCCTTCTTTTCCCTTTTACCGAACTTGTTAACAACTGAATATTCAGCCCATACCCAGAGAACAACTCAGTAAGTGAGTGAGCATGTTGTTCGGCTAAAATTTCTGTTGGGACCATTAATGCCCCTTGATACCCCGAAAGTATTGCAGCATATAAACTTATGGCAGCAACAACAGTCTTACCAGATCCAACGTCACCTTGAAGCAATCGATTCATTCGATAAGGAGAACGTAGGTCATTCATGATTTCATTAACAACCCTCTCCTGAGCATTTGTTAACGGAAATGGTAGTCCTTCCAGAAATTTTTCTAGTTTCACCATCGGAAATTCCATGGCTAAACCCGCCGTTTGTTCTCGCTCAAATTTCCTTAATGCTTGCATTTTCAGTTGAAAAAGCAGAAATTCTTCATATACAAAACGCCTTCTGGCTTGCTTTAAGTCTTGATGACTTGTTGGATGATGCATGATTTCTATTGCTTGCTTCTTAGGTAAAAGACGATATGTCGACAACAATTGTCCTGGTAGATTATCTTCGATATGGTCACCGTATTGCTTGAGAGCGAGCCCAATAAATCGTTTCATTCCTTTAACAGTAATTTTTCCTTTTACCGAATAGACAGGTTCGATAGTGTTATCTTTTTTCATTGGGCCAAATACAAGTTCACTCACAGTTATTGTTTGCCGATGTTGGTCCCATTTCCCCGTAACTGTAATCGTGTCATTTAATGAAATCTTATTCTTATAATACGGCCGATTGAAACAGGTCGCTGTAATTAAATAGCGACCAACTAGGACTCTGAAAGTTAAGCGAGAACGTTTGCGATTGTAATAGGTTAACAGGGGTTCACTATGAACCTTCCCCTCAACAGTGACTTTCTCTTCATGCTTCACCTCTGCAAGGTCCCGTAAACTGTAATCTTCAAATCGATAAGGGAAGTGTAATAGTAGGTCAGAAACGGTAAAAATATTCATATCATTTAGTTGTAAACCTGTCTCCTCACCGATCCCTTTTATTTCAGTAACAGGCTTTTGTAGATGATTATTCACCGTTGTTTAGGGAACTTCCAAAGATCTTTGCTTCAAGAGCACGACCTGTTGGAGTTGCCGCTAGTCCTCCTTGCGCTGTTTCTTTAAGTGCCGTTGGCATTGTCTGACCTATTCTATACATTGCATCAATTACTTCGTCACATGGAATTCTACTTGATATACCTGCTAGCGCCATATCAGCAGCTACCATCGCATTTGCTGCTCCCATCGCATTACGTTTTACGCATGGCACTTCAACCAGGCCAGCTACAGGATCACATACTAAACCGAGCATATTCTTTAATGTTATCGCCATCGCTTCTGCAGATTGTTGCGGAGTACCTCCTGCCATTTCGACAATTGCAGCTGCCGCCATACCTGCAGCTGAGCCAACTTCTGCTTGGCAACCACCTGCAGCACCCGAAATAGAAGCATTATTGGCTACAACAAAACCAAAAGCACCAGCTGTAAATAAAAACTGCACCATTTGTTCCTTTGTTGGATTTAATTTTTCTTTCACGGCAAACAATGTTCCAGGTACAACACCAGCAGAACCAGCTGTAGGCGTTGCACAAATTGTCCCCATAGCAGCATTTACTTCATTTGTAGCAACAGCCTTACTGACAGCATCTAAGACGGTTCTACCAGTTAAAAAGTTTCCTTTTTTTATATATTCTTGTAATAAAACTGCATCTCCGCCTGTTAAACCTGAATGGGATGAGACGCCAGCAAGGCCCCTTTCAACTGCTCTTTCCATCACTTCTAGATTTTTTTCCATTTGAGAGATGATTTCATCACGACTTTTGCCTGTAACACTGACTTCTTGTTCAATCATCACATCTGCTATTTTCATATTTTTAACAGTAGCCAGTTCTACTAACTCAGCAACATTCCGAAACATAAATACCCTCCTATCATATAGCGAAACTGTAATTGCAGGGTTATCTTCATTACCATTGATTGTTAGTTAGATCCCACACGAGGTGGTTAACAAATTCGATACCACTCGAGGTGGTATTCGTTTACGGGCAGCTAACCCCCATCGTTCTTCTTTGAGGTCTCGAATCTAGAGGTGAGATTTTTTTCCGCCCGATAAAAGTGAGATAAAGGCGCTATACACGCCCATTTATCTGCGACAAGATGGCACATGAAGATAGACATAATGTCAATTGAATAGAAAATAATTAGTCGTTTATCTTGGCTACCTTTATTATATTGGGTAAGGTAGAAAGTTCATCTAGAATTGGCTGATCAATATTTTGGTCAACTTCAATTGTCATAAGGGCCTGCATTCCCATTTCTTTTCTTGCTACTTCCATATGACCAATATTAATTGCATATTTTGCTAGTACATTCGCAACTCCTGCAATTGCTCCATATCGATCATTGTGGACAACGAGGATGGCAGGGTGATTCCCAGATAAACGTAGCTGAAATCCATTTAACTCTGTTATTTCGATTTTCCCTCCGCCAATTGAAATCCCAACAAGCTCTAATTCTCCTTCATCATCCCCAATTGATACACGGGCGGTATTAGGGTGATCTGGGATCGCATCTTCTTCATGAAATTGAATCTTCAATCCAACCTCTTTGGCAATTTCCAAAGAAGTTTTAATTCTTTCATCAAAAGTGTCAAAATCGAGTAATCCACCGACAATGGCTATATCTGTACCATGACCTTTATATGTTTGAGCAAAAGATCCATAGAAGGAGATGTTTGCCCATTTCGGTTCTCGACCAAATAAACTTCTTGCGACTCTTCCAATACGCGCAGCCCCTGCAGTGTGTGAACTTGAAGGTCCAATCATGATCGGACCAATAATATCAAAAACACTTCTATACTTCATCGTTTCTCCCCCTTACATACTATTTTCTATGGTGTAAGGTCTAACTATGTTCTTACTAATTACTCTAGTTATCTATAAACTTTTTTTCTACAGGAAAATGTGCCCAAACATTGAAATAGAAGGGAATCATCCCTTCTATTTTACAATACTTATTCAATTGAGAAAATAAACGAATAGAGTGGTTGTTCACCATTATGTGTTTCAACCTCGATGTCCTCAAACTCTTCTTCAATATATTGGGTGATTGTCTCAACTTCTGCTTCTGTAGCATCCTGTCCATAAATAATGGTTACAATTTCGTCTTCATCAGGAGCAATGATTTTTGCTAAGAGTTCTTTGACCGCTTTAAGCTTATCCTTATCCGTCACGACGATTTTCCCATCAGCAATGCCCATGAAATCATCTTTAGAAATATCAATTCCGTCAATATTTGTATCACGTACTGCATATGTGATTTGTCCAGTCTTAACATTTCCTAAAGCATCTTTCATTGAAGACTGATTTGTTTCCAATTCAATCGTTGGGTTAAATGCTAAGAGAGCAGACATTCCTTGTGGAACTGTTCTCGAAGGTACAACGACAACATTACCACCCACAACCGATGCAGCTTGTTCAGCTGCCATAATGATATTTTTGTTATTAGGGAGGAGAATAAAGTTTTCCGCATTTACTGATTCGATTGCTTTCACAAAGTCTTCAGTACTTGGATTCATCGTTTGTCCACCTTCAATAACGACATGTGCTCCTATACTTTTAAATAATTCTGTAATTCCTGAACCCATCGCAACAGTAATGATTGCATACTTTTCTTTTTCTTTATTTTGTTTGATTTGTGCAGGTGCTTCATCTTCATTAAGAATTGCCGTATGCTGCTCGCGCATATTTTCAATCTTCATGTTAATTAAGCTACCATACCGTTGTCCGTATGACAAAACTTCACCTGGCTGCTCAGAATGGATATGTACCTTTACAATATCGTCGTCAGAAATAACCAATAACGAATCACCGTATTTACTTAGATCATTACGGAACTTATCTTCTGAAAATGGATTTTTTGTTGTTTTTTCTTCCTCGAACTTAACCATGAATTCTGTACAATAACCAAACACGATATCCTCAGTGTTCATATGACTCTGCACACTTTTGTGATGTTCCGCATTTACAAGTTCGTTCATAGATGGCTCTGCAATTGACATATTCTCAATGGATTGTCCTTTTAATTCAGAAAGGAAACCTTCATAGACAAGGAGTAATCCTTGACCACCACTATCAACAACACCTACTTCCTTCAACACTGGAAGTAAATCAGGTGTACGTTGTAACGAAGCATTTGCTTCCTTTACGATTTCCTCCATTACAACAATAATGTCAGACTCATTTTTCGCTACAGCAACACCACGATTTGCCGCATCTTTGGCAACTGTTAAAATCGTACCTTCAACTGGTTTCATAACAGCTTTATACGCTGTTTCCACACCCATTTCAAATGCGTGAGCAAACTCAGAAGCAGTTAATGTTTCCTTCTGTTCAATTGCTTTAGAGAACCCTCTAAAAAGCTGGGATAGGATAACACCAGAATTACCTCTTGCACCCATTAGTAAACCTCGGGCTAAAGAGGCACCGACCTTCCCTATATGTGGAGTCACATTATTTTTTACTTCCTTTGCTCCAGATGTCATGGAAAGATTCATATTCGTTCCAGTATCACCATCTGGGACAGGGAAAACGTTTAGGGCATCTACCATTTTTGCATTATTCGATAAATGAGTAGCACCGAATAACACCATCTTTGCAAAACGTTTTCCATCTAATGTAGTAATTGACACACGAATTTCCTCCTCTTTATGGGTTCGTAACACGAACTCCTTGCACGTAAATATTAACCGATTGGACAGCAAGTCCCACTGTCTGGTTTAATGTGTATTTCACCTTTGATTGAACATTGTGAGCAACCTCAGATATTTTCGTGCCATAACTTACAATTATATACATATCGATATGTACTTCATCATTTTCTTGACGAACAACAATACCGCGGGCAAAATTTTCTTTACGTAAAAGCTCAGTAATACCATCTTTAATCTGCTTTCTAGATGCCATGCCTACAATACCGTAACAATCTATAGCAGCTCCACCAGCAACCGTTGCAATTACATCATTTGATATATCAATTTGTCCGTACTTCGTTTTTAATTCGATGGACATAAAATTCTCCCCCTTTATAATTGTTCACCTTGGCTAAAGTCATTTTACTATAACATAAAGCATTTTTAAAGTAATTCATTAGGTTTACTGTATGTATAATCATCTTTTATTATATTGCTTTTTAAAAATTCTATGTCTTGACAAGTATTTTTACTTTAAAGACATGATTTGAACTATTGCAATATCCTTTTTAGTATGATAAATTATATAAGTATTTCTATGAAGAAAGCGATTATGTATGATTTTTGCTGTGTAAGTTAGGAGGGAAATAGAATGGCACGTAAATGTGTAATTACAGGTAGAAAAACTACCACTGGTAACGCTCGTTCCCATGCAATGAATGCTTCAAAACGTAAATGGGGAGCTAACCTACAAAAAGTTCGTATTTTAGTTGACGGTAAACCAAAACGCGTATACGTTTCTGCAAGAGCTTTAAAATCTGGTAAAGTAGAACGCGTGTAATAACGAAAAGCAAAGCGACTGCTCGGCTCCAGCAAGTATAAGACAAGTGCTTAAGGATAAGGTGATTTTACCATCTGAAGCAATTGGCTTTATACCTCGGAGCTAAGACGCTTGCGCTATCAATAAAGAAAAATTAGCTCTTACAATCGTAAGAGCTAATTTTTTTCACAAAAAAAGCACCTACGGACGGTGCTTTTTTTATTCTTTTTTAAATGATCCTAACATCGCACGGACAATACCACCTAAAAACTTTGGTAACTTAATCGTATAAAATTTCATACTTTCCCTCCTCAATGCGCTTATCACGTACTTTTATTAAATCCCATTTAGTCTACCTTATAATAATATTCAAATGAAAATAAATCGTACCATAGTACATATAAATAAAAGCAATTCTCTTGTAACCTTGCTTAAAATATTCATATGCCCATCTGGGAAAAAAAAGTACAATTCAATCGAAGTTCGTAAAGAAAACTTTGTGCAAAATTAGTTAAAAACCCATAAAAAAAGAGCAGATTTCTCTGCTCTTTTTATTATAGTCCTCGAATTTTTTCTATCGCCGCTTTTCGGTCTTCTTGGTTATATATGGCTGAACCAGCAACTAGGACATTTGCACCTGCCTCAACACATAATCTTGCTGTTTCTTCGTTAACTCCACCGTCAACTTCGATCTCAACTTGTAAATTTTTATCCTTTACCATTTTTGCAACTTCCTCAATTTTAGGAAGGACAGAATGAATGAATTTTTGACCTCCAAAACCAGGGTTTACAGTCATTAACAATACTAAGTCAATGTCCTCAATCACATGTTTTATGGTATCTACAGGGGTTGCTGGATTAAGAACGACACCAGCCTTTACACCATGTGATTTAATTAACTGAATCGTACGATGAAGATGTGGGCATGCCTCAACATGTACAGTTAAAAAGTCTGCACCCGCTTTTGCAAATTCTGGAATATATTGATCAGGGTTATCAATCATTAAATGGACATCTAATGGTAAATCAGTAATTGGGCGAATTGCCTCGACAATGAGGGGCCCTATTGTGATATTTGGAACAAAATGACCATCCATAACATCTACATGAATATAGTCTGCTCCTCCATTTTCAACATCCTTAATCTCACTTCCAAGTTTTGCAAAATCTGCTGATAGAATCGATGGTGCAATCTTAATCATCTTTAGTACCTCGGCTTTCTCTCTTTTATTTCTTCGTAAAAACTTACATAGTGGTCATAGCGAAATTGTGTAATTTTTCCTTCTTCTACTTCTTGTCTAACTGCACATTTAGGCTCGGAAATATGTGTGCAACCTCGGAATTTACAATTCGCTCCTGCGTCATAAATCTCTGGGAAACAATAGGATAACTCATCTAATTCAATCGTGAGAAATTCCAATGAACTAAATCCAGGAGTATCCGCAACAAGACCATTTCCAACTTTTATTAATTCGACATGTCTTGTCGTATGTTTTCCACGGCCTAATGAGTTTGATATCTCATCAGTTTTTAATTCCAGATCTGGTCTTAGTGTATTTAGCAAGGATGATTTACCGACTCCTGATTGTCCTGCAAATACAGAGATTTGATTTTCTAATAAAGGTAGGAGAGCTTCTTGCCCCTCTCTATCTTTCGTTGACGTTAACAAGACCTGATACCCAACTTCTCGATAGATTCTTGCATACTCTTCAATTTTTTGAAAAACATCATCTGAAATTAAATCCGTTTTACTTATACAAATTATAGGTTTTATATCGTTTGATTCAACTAATACAAGAAAGCGATCTAACAACAAAGGACTGAAATCAGGCTTCATAGCTGAAAAAACTAATATTGCTTGATCAACATTTGCAATGGGAGGACGTACTAGTTCATTTTTGCGTTCTAATACTTCCAAAATATATCCGTCGGTTTCATTTTCTGCCTGGTAAACGACATGATCGCCCACCAATGGGGTCACTTTGTTCTTCCGGAAGACTCCTCTACCTCGACATTGGATCAGTTCTTCATTTTCGTTGTTTTGAACATAATAAAAACCGCTTAATGCTTTTATGATTTTGCCTTCTGGCATAGTTTCACTCCTTGTTTCATTTCATTCGTCACGACATCTCTTAAGGTAATGGTTATCTTCCACTACCTTTGCAACCTATTCCTCTGGGTATGGTATTTTCTCACTTTGATGTGGAACACCATTTACATACACCATGAATTCAGCTGATTCCCCAGGATTAATGACAAAATTAATATCTATTGAGTAATTCTCCGTGATTTCAATCTCTTTATATACGTCAGTGATTTTATGCTCTGCATCTTGTATATAAATTTTTACCTGCTGTGGAAGTTCTTCTTCATTTGGGATATAGTCAACTGTGATCGTTTGCTTCACGGTTTTCGGCTCTTTCGGCTCGGGACCTTTTGACATAATTACTTTCACTTTGTCACCCTTTTTTAAATCTGTGTCTTTGGCAGGTGTTTGCGAAATAGCTAAACCAGCAGGTACTTCTTCAGAATATTGCTCCTCTGAATAATCAATCGATAATCCATGTTGACTCGCATAATTATCAAGTGCTTTAGCTGTAAAACCAGTCAAATCAGAAAGTTTAATAGTTTCTGGTCCCTTACTTATCTCAAATGTGACTTCCGTCTCTTCAGGAACAACCTCTTCTCCTTCATCAATTGATTGATCAAGAATTGTTCCAGGGGAACTGTCGTCAAATACTTGATTAGAAAAAATAGCTAAATAGTTATCTTTTTCCAATTTCTCTTTCACTTCATCAAAGTTCTTACCAACATAATCCTTAAATGCTACCTTTTCTTTACCAGTACTTTCATATAAATCAATTTCGGCCCCTTCTTTTACAGAAGCGCCTGCTTCAGGATCAGTGCGTATTATAAAACCTTCTGGAATCTCTTCGTCACTGATTTCAAATGTGTCTCCAATCTCAAAACCAGAATCCTCCAACTTTTTGACAGCTTGTTCATAGGTCAAATTCGATACATCTGGAACATCCACATCTTTTGGTAAAAATAATGCTGGAAAGATTGTAACAGCCGCTACACCAGCTGCGAGAATTAAGAAAAAGACAATAGCAAGTGTTAATAAAAGCTTGTTTTTCTTCTTCTTCTTCTTCGTCTTTTGTTGTGGTTTTGGCTTTTCCTTCTCTTTCGGTTTATCAGTTTGGGGCTCTTTTACAATCGTTTCATCAGAATCATTGAACAAATCACTATCCTTAATAATAGGTATAGCCTTTGTGACTTCATCATCCATGTCAGGTATAACAAATTTCTCTTCATTTAAACGATTTGGATATAACGCCGTTTGCAAATCCTCTTCCATTTCTTCAACAGATTCATATCGATGAAATGGATCCTTTGCGGTTGCTTTTAAGATAATATTCTCTACACTTTGTGGAATGGTTGCATTCCATCTTTTTGGTGATGGTGTTTCCGATTGTAAATGTTTCAAAGCTATAGATACTGCTGATTCACCTTCAAATGGAAGCCGACCAGTCAAAAGCTCAAACATGACAATACCTAAAGAATAGATATCTGATTTTTTTGTCGACATACCACCTCTTGCCTGTTCTGGTGATAAATAATGAACAGAACCTAACACAGAATTTGTTTGAGTAATGGTTGTTGAACTAAGTGCTACAGCAATCCCAAAATCGGTCACCTTCACTGTTCCATCGTGGTCCATTAATATGTTCTGAGGCTTAATGTCCCTATGAACTATCTGATTTTGATGGGCACTTGTAATGGCTGATGTTAACTGCAGCATAATGTTAATTGCTTCTTTTGAATGAAGCGGTGCATTTCGTTGTATGTATTGCTTTAAAGTTTGGCCAGAGACATATTCCATAACGATATAGTATATATCCTCTTCTTCGCCAACATCATATATACTTACGATATTAGGGTGAGCAAGACTTGTAGCGGCATGAGCTTCACGTCTAAAGCGTTTAATAAATTCCTCATCATTTGAAAAATCTAGACGAAGTACTTTAATGGCGACATCTCTTTCAAGTATGATATCTCGTGCAAGATATACATTCGCCATCCCACCTCCACCAATGACTTCGAGAATTTTATAACGACCACTTAATCGTCTTCCAATAAGCATAGGATTACTCGCCCTCACTTTCGGACGTATAATCCACAATTACGAGAGTGATGTTATCTTCTCCGCCATTATCATTGGCCAATTGGATGAGTTTTTCAGACCTTTTTTCTATCGTTTCATCACTTTCAAGAATGCTTTTTAACTCATCATCCCCGACTTTATTGGATAAACCGTCAGAGCAAATTAAAAGCATGTCCCCTTCATCCAATATGAGCGTTTTTAAATCAATCTGAACATTTGTTTCTGTACCTAATGCTCTCAAAACAACATTTTTTCGGGGATGATGTTCTGCATCTTCCTTTGAGATATGTCCAGAGCGCACTAGTTCGTTTACAAGAGAATGGTCTTCCGTAATTTGCTTAAACCCATGACTGTTTAAAACATAACAACGGCTATCTCCGATGTGTGCAACTGTAGCAAACAAATCCGTACATATTGCAGCAACAACAGTCGTTCCCATTCCCTTACATTCTTCATTTTCCTGAGAATGTCTATAGATATTGGAATTGATTTTTAAAATATGTTCTTTCAGCCACTCTTCTGCTATATCTGGTGTTTTAATCTTTTCTACTTGTTCCCAAAAAGACTGTAGCTGTGATGTTGTCATACTACTCGCAACATCACCAGCCAAGTGACCTCCCATTCCGTCAGCCACTACAGCTAATACTTGTCCACTCTTGTTATGGTAAACACCACAGCTATCTTCATTTATTTGCCTTACTTTTCCCCGGTTTGTCAAAAAGAACGACTTCATCTGGTTCACCTCGTCTCCTCTTTACGCTCCTTTGCACGTAATTGACCACAGGCAGCATCAATATCATGACCTTGTTCACGACGAATTGTCACATTTACACCATGTTTCTTCAATGTTTTCTCAAATTCAAAAATTTGCTCTTTCGGTGTTCTGACATAGTCACGCTCAGGAACATAATTGACAGGAATCAAATTGACATGACATTTAATTCCCTTTAATAGTTCTGCTAATTCTTCAGCGTGTTCAACTTGATCGTTAACCCCGCCAAACAACCCATATTCAAAACTAACTCTTCTCCCTGTTTTTTCAATATAATAACGAACAGCTTCCATCAAATCAGATAATTTATATGCACGATTAATTGGCATCAACCTGCTTCGAATTTCTGTGTTAGGTGCATGTAAAGAGATTGCAAAATTAATTTGTAATTTTTCATCTGCAAACTTATAGATTTTTGGAATGATTCCACTTGTCGAAACGGTAATATGACGAGCCCCAATATTTAAACCATTATCATGGTTAATAATTTTTAAGAATGAAAGCATTTGATCATAATTATCAAATGGTTCACCAATTCCCATAATGACCAGATGGCTTACACGCTCATTTGTCTCATCAAGCGCTTTTTGGACTTTTACAACTTGAGCAACAATTTCCCCAGCTTCTAGATTACGCTTAAGACCTCCAAGTGTTGATGCACAGAACGTACAACCAATCCGACATCCTACCTGTGTTGTCACACAGATGGAATTTCCATAGCTATGCCTCATTAGGACCGTTTCAATTGAATACCCATCGTGAAGTTCAAAGAGGAACTTCATTGTCCCGTCAGCTGAAGTTTGCTGAATAATCGTCTTAAGAGTCGTAATCGTAAAATGCTCAGCAAGCTTTTCTCTTAATGCATTCGATAGGTTTGTCATTTCATCAAATGTCGTAACTCGTTTCGAATAGAGCCATTCAAAAATCTGATTTCCACGGAATTTTTTCTCTCCATTTTCGATTAGCCAATTTTCAAGTTCTTCTAATTGAAGAGAATAAATTGATGGTTTTGTATTAGGTAGGTTTTGTTTTTTCTTTCTTCTAGTTGCTTGTACTTCTTCCAATTACATTACACCTGCTTTCTTAATCTTGCAATATAAAATCCATCCGTTCCAAAATAATGTGGATAGAGCTGAATTTGTCCATTCTTACTATAAGGCTTTACTTTTTCAGGGAGATAGTCTTCAATTGTATCGAGTACAAAATCTTTATTTTGCTCCAAGAAAGTTTTAATAACACCTTCATTTTCTTCGTAATCTATTGTACATGTGCTATACACGAGTATACCATCTTTTTTTAATAAAGATGAAACCTCATTTAAAATAGCTAACTGTATTTTTGCTAACTGTTGGTTGTCAGACAATGATTTAGAATATTTAATGTCTGGTTTTCTTCTAATAACCCCAAAACCAGAACAAGGGGCATCAACGAGGATTTTATCAAAACTACCGCTTTCGAAGATTTCTCTTGCTTTTCGGCTGTCATGAGCTTTTGTCACTACATTTATAAGCCCTAATCGATTGATCGCTTCATTAATTAATGTAATTTTGTGTTCATGTAAATCTAATGAATATACTTTCCCCGTGTTTTGAAGCAATTCTGCAATATGCGTTGTCTTTCCGCCAGGGGCAGCACAACTGTCAAGGACTTGGTCTCCTTTTTCCACTCCAAGTACTCTTGCTACTAACATTGAGCTTTCATCTTGGATGGTAAGATACCCTTCCTTAAATGCCTTCGAATTAGCAAGATTTCCGCGAACAGCCTTAATTGCATCTATAGATACATCACCCTCTGCCGTTTCAATCCCGTCCTCTTCTAACAATTCCATGAGTTTTTCTTTTGAAATTGCAACGGTATTCACACGTGCGGTTTGTTCAGGTGGAGTACAATTTACTTCACACATTTTTCGTGCTTCCTCAATACCTATTTGATCTACCCATCGCTTTACCAGCCAAAGTGGGTGACTTGTTTCAATTGCTAATCTTTCCACTTCATCAGTTATTTGATCCAAAGTTGGTATGCCTTCACGTTGAATAGAACGGAGAACACCATTAACGAGTGAAGCTGTTCCTTTGTGACCTCTTCGCTTGGCAATTTCAACTGCCTCGAAAAAAATCGCCCGTTCTGGAACTCGATCTAAATAAACCATTTGATAAAGAGAAAGTCTTAATAAAATCCTTACCCAGAGATCCAGCTTCTTACTTTTTTTTATAAAAGGTGCTAAGTAATAGTCCAATGTATCCCGGCGCTGAATCGTTCCATATACAATCTCAGTTAATAACCCAATATCTTTTCCGTTCACCTCATGTTTTTTAATCATTTGGTTCAGGAGTAGATTGCTATATGCTTGGTTTTTTTCAATTTGTAATAATATTTCAAGTGCTACTTCTCGAACTTTAATTTTCGCCATTATTCTCTCCTAGTATAGTCCCCACCTGTAGATCAGCCCCTAACAGAAATTGTTCAGCACTCATTTTTTTCTTACCTGACGGCTGTAGTTGCGTAACCTTTATAAAAGTAGTATTCCCTGTTGAAACAATAAATCCATCCTTTTCAATTGAAACAATTGTACCAGGCTTCTCTGACGTTTCCGAAGACACCTTTTGTCCCCACCATACCTTCATTACTTCACCATTTAAGGTCGTATATGCAACAGGCCATGGGTGTAGACCACGAATATGGTTATAGATATCTTCCCCAGTTTTTGTCCAGTCTATCTTTTCTTGATCACGTTTAATAGTAGGTGCAAATGTTGCTTTAGAATCATCCTGTTTAATTGGTGTTAATTTTCCAGCTAAAAGTAAAGGAATTGTTTCGGATAATAGCTTTGATCCTGCTACACTCAATTTGTCGTGTAAGGAGCCTACATGATCATTTTCTAGAATCGGAATTTCAACTTGTGTTAAGATATCCCCCGCATCTAGCTTTTCTACCATGTACATGATGGTGACGCCTGTTTTATCCTTCCCTTGAAGAATTGAGTAATGTATGGGTGCTCCACCTCTTAATTCTGGCAATAGTGATGCATGAACATTAATACATCCATATTTAGGAGCATCCAGTAATTCATTCGGAAGGATTTGTCCAAAAGCAGCCGTTATGATTAAATCAGGTTTATAACTTAATACTCGTTCAATTTCTTGTTCTTCTTTGATTTTATTAGGTTGTAGAACGGGGATATTATGTTTTAGAGCCTCCACTTTAACTGGTGGTGGTGTTAACACTTTTTTTCTTCCAACAGGTCTGTCTGGCTGAGTGACAACAGCTACAACATCATATCCGTCCTCAATAATTTGTCGTAAAACAGGTACTGAAAAATCAGGAGTACCCATAAATACTATTCGTTCCATGTTATTACCTACCCTTCAATTTCTCCTTCTTTATAAAAACGATTGACCTTAGTAGTAAATAAAACTCCGTGAAGGTGATCGATTTCGTGCTGAATCGCACGAGCTAAAAATCCATTTGCTTCAATAATAAATGTTTTTCCTCTTCGATTTTGGGCCCTTACCTTGACGTAATCAGCTCGAGTCACTTCACCAAAAAGGTCCGGAAAACTGAGACAGCCTTCTGGACCAATCTGTTCGCCTCTTTGCTCTAATATAACGGGATTGATCAGTTCAATAAGCCCGCTCTCATCACCTATATCTACGATTGCGATTTGCTTAGGAACTCCAACTTGAGGGGCAGCTAATCCCACACCATCCGCCTCAAGCATTGTATCATACATATCTTTCATTAACTTTGATAGTTTTCGGTCAAATGTTAATACCTTCTCACATTCAACCTCAAGTATTTCATTTGGATATTTAACGATTGGTAATACAGACAAGGTGTTTCCTCCAAGACAAGTTTTTTATGTCCAGCCAAAGCGATTGACTAAAAGTGTAAGACCATCGAATGCAGCTAAGATTCCCCTAAGTCCCAGAGCTCAACTTACACTAATCGCTATATCAGGTTTGCTAGGATTCTAGCGTTAGCTTGTAGCCTGCTCTAAGCTGGAATTATGCCGCCTTTGCTTTTCTATCAGTCTCTCTCTTCTTCAGTAACTTTAAACTACATCATCATATATGGATTTAAATCAATTGATAATGTTAGGGTGTTTTGAGCCATTTCTCTTTGATACCGGTCCAAAATCCCTTTTAAAATCTTATTCAAATTTGGCTCATTTTTGTATTTTATCATGCATTGATATCGATATCTATTATTAATCCGAGCAATCGGTGAAGTCACAGGTCCTAATATGATGGATTGCGGTGACAAAGATTTTCGTAGATGGATCGCAATTTTCTCTGCAACATCCACTGTTTTTGTTAATTCGGGATGTGTAACCGTAACTAACGCAAGGTAATAATAAGGTGGATAAGCGTGGGCTTTCCTTATTTTCATTTCATTTTGATAAAAATGATCATAATTATGTTGGCTTGCAAGCTCAATGCTATAATGCTCTGGCGTGTAACTTTGAATCACGACCTCACCTGGTAGTTCATGACGCCCAGCTCTCCCACTAACCTGTGCAAGAAGCTGAAACGTTTTTTCAGATGATCGAAAGTCTGGTAGGTTCAACATTGTGTCTGCTGTTAAAACACCGACAAGTGTGACATTTGGAAAATCAAGTCCCTTTGCTATCATCTGTGTGCCTAACAGTACATCTGCTTTTCCATCACCAAACTCCTTCAGTAATTTTTCATGCGCTCCCTTTCGGCTAGTTGTATCAACGTCCATTCGGATGACTCTAGCTTCAGGTAAAACCTTGGTCAGTTCTTCTTCAACTTTTTGGGTTCCTGTTCCAAAGAACCGAATATGCTCACTACCACATTCGTTACATGTATTTGGCATGAATGATTCATATCCACAATAATGACATTTTAGTCGGTGTTGATGTCTGTGGTACGTTAATGAAATGTCGCAATATGGACAATTTGCTACATATCCGCAATCCCGACACATGATAAAAGAAGAGTGACCGCGCTTATTCAAAAACAATACTGATTGTTCATTGCGCTCAAGTCGATCAGTTAATTTTTCAAATAATAGACTTGAAAACATGGAACGATTTCCGTTCCTTAATTCCTCTCGCATATCAACAATCTCCACTGTCGGCAGAGCCCTGTTGTTGACCCTTTCCTTAAGAGTGATAAGTTCATACACACTCTTTGATGCACGCGCGAATGATTCTAGTGTTGGTGTTGCACTTCCCAAAACAACCGGGGCTCGATGCAATTGTCCACGAAAAATCGCAACATCTCTAGCATGATATCTCGGGTTGTCTTCCTGTTTATAGCTAGATTCATGTTCTTCATCAATAATAATAATCCCAATATTTTCAAACGGAGCAAATATCGCAGACCTCGCCCCCACAACAACACTTACTTCTTTACGATAAATTTTCCGCCATTCATCATACTTCTCACCAATACCAAGTCCACTATGCATGACTGCAACTCGAGATCCAAATCGTCCCTTAAAACGACTAACCATTTGTGGGGTGAGCGAGATTTCAGGGACTAGTACAATGGCCTCTTTCCCTTTCTTTAATACAGCATCAATTGCTTGCATGTATACTTCTGTCTTTCCACTTCCAGTAACTCCATACATTAAAAAGACCTTATGGTTCACTTCCTCAACTGAAGCAAGTATAGGGGAAATGGCATTTTGCTGTTCTGTCGTTAATGTCATTGGGGAAGTTTGCTCAAATTGCTTGTCCGCGTATGGATCACGGTAAACCTCAACATTTTGTTCTCGAAGATACCCTTTTTTAACCATTGTTCGAATGGTGCTATCGGTTACTCCAACTGCTTGCAATAGGTCTTTTAAGAAAATGGGTTTATGATTTTCAAGAAAAAATTCGAGTACTTCTTTCTGTCTTTTGGCGGATCCAGGGAGCTCTTGCATCACATTTATTGCTTCTTCATTAGAAAGTTGAAGTTCTACCTGCTTCATTGTTTTTTTATTGCCTCTATTTTTTACTTTGTAGACGACTTCAAGAAGACCCTTGTTAATATCCTTTTGGTATATATGCAATAAGTC
This sequence comes from Bacillus nitroreducens, assembly GCF_964021195.1. Lineage (NCBI taxonomy): Bacteria > Bacillati > Bacillota > Bacilli > Caryophanales > Bacillaceae > Bacillus > Bacillus nitroreducens. Next base: position 3,644,002 of record NZ_CAXHYI020000003.1, read on the forward strand.
GTTCTTTTCTGCTTCTTCCCAACTAATTACGTCATTCTGTTCAAAGGATGAGAGTATGGAAGGGTCTAATTCATGTCTTTTTGCAGGGTCAAGTAACCTTATTTCTTTCTCATATTTTGCCCGCATTGCGGATGGAAGCATTGCTTGGAGCGCAGAAATGGTAAAACACAGTGTTTTTTCCGTTAACCATTTTCCGATTTGAAGAAGTTCTTCGTTTAAGGCTGGTGTGAGGTCCAGTAAGGAATGAATTTCCTTTAACTTATTTACTTCGGTATTATTAGACAGACCCATAACGAAACCTTGGACTTTACGAGGGCCGAATGGTACAACGACCCTCATTCCAGGGACAACGATATCACTCCATTTTTCTGGAACAATGTAATCATATGTTTTATCCGTCTGCATGGCAGGTACATCAACGATTATACTTGCGATTTTCATTTACTTTCGCCATCCATTAATTTACTTACTTCTTTTAGAATTGATTTCGCCACTTCTAACTTAGACATCAATGGTAGTTCAATATGCGTTTGATCTTTTTTATAAATGGTTACCAGATTTGTATCAGTTCCAAAACCCGCTCCTTGTTTTGTCACATTGTTTGCAACAATCATATCCAAATTCTTTGATGCGAGCTTTCGTTTTGCATATTCTTCAATATGATCTGTTTCAGCAGCAAATCCAACTAATAATTGGTGTTCCTTCTGATCACCTAATGTCTTTAATATATCCGTCGTTCTCTCAAGCTCAAGTACAAGATCTCCAGATTTCTTTTTCATCTTTCCATCATAAACCTGTTTTGGACGATAATCAGCAACTGCGGCTGACTTAATCACGATATCCGTCTGCTTATAATGGTCAAGCACTTGTGTAAGCATCTCTTCAGCAGATTCAATTTGAATGAATTTTACTTTTGATGGTACAGGAAGATTTGTAGGTCCAGAAATTAACGTTACATCTGCTCCTGCTTTCATTGCTGCTTCTGCCAGTGCATATCCCATCTTTCCTGTCGAACGATTTGTAAAAAAACGAACAGGGTCTATCTTCTCACGAGTAGGACCTGCCGTTATTAATATTTTCTTGCCTTGCAGAAATGGTTTCTCTGCGAAATATGTAGTCATTAATTCAACAATCTTTTCTGGTTCTTCTAAACGTCCCTTCCCTACGTATCCACATGCTAAAAAGCCTTCAGATGGTTCAATAAATTGATAACCATCGTTAGCTAGTATGTCAATATTTCGTTTGACAGCTGGATGATCATACATATGGACATTCATTGCAGGAGCAATCCAGACAGGTGCTGTGGTTGCAAGCAAAGTCGTCGTAATCATATTGTCTGCAATTCCGTTTGCAAGCTTGCTAATAGTATTTGCAGTCGCAGGTGCAACAACAACCAAATCTGCCCAATCAGCAAGATCAATATGTGCGATTACCGCTGGATTTTTTTCATCAAATGTATCTACATATACATTGTTTCTAGATAAAGCTTGGAATGTTAATGGCGTTACAAACTTCGTCGCAGAATCGCTCATCATCACTTTTACTTCAGCGCCTGCTTGGGTCAGCTTACTCGTTAAAGCTACTGCCTTATATACAGCAATTCCACCACTTACACAAAGCAGTATTTTTTTATTAAGCATAAAAGTTCCCCCTCTTAAAAGTTAAAGAACCTAGTAATTGAACGTCCGACTTAAATCCGCCACGTCCTGTGGCACACATACAACGTAGACGTCAAAACATCCTGCGTAGTCCGATAAGTTAATAAAGTCATTTTACTTTCTTAAAGTAAAATTGGCTTGGCTTATAATCTCGTCGGGCTAGTAGTTTCTACATCTCTTAAAAAAATAACAACCTACATGAGAGGTTGTTATTTTTGGTTATTCAGTAATTGTTGGTGAAGTATCAACCGCAGTTTTATTTTCAGTTGAAGAATAAAGTATACCTGCATCAATTTCTTCTAACGCTTTTCCAACGGGTTTAACAGATACGGGTTTCTGTATCAATCCGTTATTATGATCTTGCATCTCTCTAGCTCTTTTAGCGGCAACAGTTACAAGTGTATATTTGGAATTTAGTTTATTTAATAATGAATCAATTGATGGATTTAACATTTAAAATTCTCCCTCCAGCATTTTTTTATATCGTCTAGCCACGCGGTCACGTCGACAATGTTCGGCTGTTACGATTGCATTTATACGTTCACAAGCAAGCTCTACTTGATCATTTTCAACTACATAATCATATGCGTCCATCATTTCAATTTCTTCTTTTGCAACCTTCATTCTGTTAAGAATTAAATCATCAGTTTCAGTTCCCCTCGTAACGATTCTGTTCTTTAACTCTTTCAGGCTAGGTGGTGCTAAGAATATGAATAATCCTTCTGGAAACGCCTTTCGAACTTGAAGTGCTCCCTGTACTTCAATTTCTAAAAATACATCTTTTCCTTCTTGTAAGGTTGACTCAACATAATCAATTGGAGTGCCATAGTAGTTCCCAACATATTCTGCCCATTCAAGAAGCTTGTTTTCCTTAATTAACTGTTCAAACTCTTCTCTTGACTTAAAGAAGTAGTCAACTCCGTCTACTTCTCCCTCACGTGGTTTCCTCGTTGTCATTGATATCGAATATTGAAATTTAGTATCAGGCTGTGAAAAGATCGCTTTTCGAACAGTTCCTTTTCCCACCCCAGATGGACCTGATAAAACAATTAGTAAACCTCTTTCTTTCATTCCTAATTAAACCTACCCTTCATCTGTTAACTCATCTTCTTTTGAGAGTCTTTGTGCAACTGTCTCAGGCTGGACCGCAGAGAGTATAATATGGTCGCTATCCATAATCATAACCGCACGTGTCCTTCTGCCATACGTAGCATCGATGAGCATCCCTCGATCACGAGCATCTTGTATTATTCGTTTAATCGGAGCAGATTCGGGACTAACGATTGAAATGATTCGATTAGCCGAGACAATATTTCCGAATCCGATATTTATTAATTTAATTTGCACTTAATCTCCCCCATACTATACCTCTCTATTTTCGCCGTGATAATGGCTTTATAATCAAGTTCACTCGATATTTTGGACTTGCTCTTTAATTTTCTCTAGATAACTTTTCATTTCTACCACATGTTTTGCAATTAAAGGATCATTTGCTTTTGAACCAATGGTATTGGTTTCTCGATTCATCTCTTGAACAATAAAATCAAGTTTTCTACCAACAGGTTCATTGGAATGAATGGTTTCCTTGAATTGACTAATATGGCTTTCAAGGCGTGTTACCTCTTCACTAATATCAGCTTTTTCCGCAAATAAAGCCACCTCAGTAAGAATCCGATTTTCATCAAACTCATTACCCACATATTCTTTGATTCTTTTTTCAATGCGGTCACGATACTGTTCAATTACCTTTGGAGCATATTGCTTCACATTATGTACATTTTTTTCAATTTGGCCGAGAAATGAAAGAATATCTTCGAATAATTTCTGCCCTTCAACTTCCCTCATTTGTCTCAATTGTTGCACAGCGCTTTGTATCACTTCAATGATAGCTGTTTCGAGATCTTTATTCTCCTTTTCCTTTTCTTCAATGGAGAGGATATGTTCATTTGATAGAAGTAGTTGCGTAGTTATTTTATCGGTAAGTTGATATTTTTCTTGAATTTGTTTTGTTGATAAAACGAGAGCATCTAACAAACCCCAGTCAATGGAAAGAGTTTTCGTGACGAGACCTTCTCCTTCAATTGAAAGAAACACTTCCACACGACCTCTTTTAACGTGTTCTACTATTGCCTTTTTTATTTTATCCTCTAAAAACAGTAATTGTCTAGGTAATCTTGTATTGATCTCACAGAATCGGTGATTCACTGATTTAAGTTCTGCGTAAATGGTGAAATCATGTAATTCCTTTTTAGCACGTCCAAAACCTGTCATACTTGTAATCATCATATTCACTTCCAATCTAACATAACAGGTACAAACATCATTATTTTATCATTGTTTTCAAGAATCGAATAGTTATTATTATATAATATCTCCTTAAAAACGAAAAAGGTAATAGAGTAAATCCTCCATTACCTCATAAATTATAACATAGTTTTGTTACTAAATTCCAAAAGCCAAATCTTATTTTATGCTTGTGCTTTTGACTGTTTGCTTGTTAATAATGATCCCGCTAGTAAGAACGTTGGAATCGCAGACATTCCAAGCACTAGGAGCCAATCTCTCGGATCAATTGCATATGTCTTAAAGATCGGTTGAAGTGGTGGGTAGTAAATAACGACTAACATTAATACAATTGATGATATTACTGCCCATACTAAGTACATATTTTGAAACGGATTACGATGGAAAATTGACCGTTCACTCCTACAATCAAATACATGAATAAGCTGAGCCATTACAAGTGTTGCGAATGCAATTGTTTGCGCATATCCAAGATTACTAGGATCACGATGATAGACGACCACAAAAGCTGCTAGGGTTGCGATTCCAATTAAGAATCCCCTGCTAATGATTTTCCAGCCCAACCCTCTAGCAAATACTCCTTCTTTTGGATGACGTGGGCCATGTCTCATTAAATTACCTTCAGGTTGGTCAAGACCTAATGCCATCGCTGGTAATCCATCTGTAACAAGATTGACCCAAAGGATTTGTATAGGTACGAGTGGCAATGGAAGACCCATAAGCATCGCAAATAACATCACTAGAATTTCACCAACATTAGAAGCTAACAAATATCGGATGAACTTTCTAATATTTTCATAGATATTTCTACCTTCTTTAATTGCTGCACGGATCGTTGCGAAATTATCATCAAGAAGTACAAGTGATGACGCTTCTTTCGCTACATCTGTTCCCGTAATCCCCATTGCAATACCAATATCAGATGCCTTAATTGCTGGCGCATCATTGACACCATCACCAGTCATTGCAACAATATGTCCCCTGCTTTGTAAGGCTTTGACAATTTTTAATTTATGCTCAGGTGAAACCCTTGCATATACATAAACATCATCTACAATTTCTTCGAGCTCATCTTGGTCCATTTTAGATAATGCGTTTCCATCAAGTACTTTTCCACCATGAGGTAAAATACCTAACTGCGAAGCAATTGCCTTAGCTGTTATCAAATGGTCACCTGTAATCATAACCGTCTTAATACCAGCATCCTTACATTCTCGTACCGCTGCTTTTACTTCTGGACGTGGCGGGTCAATCATTCCTTGGATTCCGATAAAGGTTAAATCAGATTCTGCTTCAAGCTCGGATACTAATTTCTGATTAGGTCTTAATGGTTTGAAGCCAACTGCTATTGTACGAAGTGCGTTTGATGCCAAATCTTCGATCGCCTTCATAATTTTATTTTCGTACTCGTTTGATAAAGTTTGTTGCCTATTGTCCCATAATACAGATTTACTTTTACCTAGTAAAACGTCTGGAGCACCTTTTGTAATGACAAATTGATTACCAGAACGATCTTTTACAATCACACTCATCATTTTTCTAGCAGAATCAAAAGGAAACTCTTCAACAACCTCAAATTGATCGGCTAAAAATTCATTGGAAAGGCCAGCTTTCATTCCTGCAACAAGCAACGCACCCTCAGTAGGGTCTCCGTCAAGTACGATTTCATTCTCGGTTTGTTTTAATGAAGCATTATTACATAACACACCAAACGTCAACAGTTGTTGAAGGGTTTTATTTTCAGATGGTCTGATCTCTCTATCTCCAAAAAAGAATTTACCTTCTGTTTCAAAGCCTGTACCAGAAACAGACCACGTCTTACCACCTGACCAAAGATGTGTAACCGTCATTTTGTTTTGTGTCATTGTCCCTGTTTTATCCGAACAAATGACAGATGCACAGCCTAATGTTTCAACAGCTGGTAATCGTCTGACAATTGCATTTTTCTTGATCATTCGTTGAACACCCAATGATAGGGCGACTGTTACAATCGCAGGTAGACCTTCAGGTATGGCTGCAACAGCTAATGATACACCTGCCAGGAACATTTCATATAGCTCATGACCATTAATAACTCCAACAACTACAACTAATAAAGTAAGGAATAATGCTACAGTGATTAAGACCTTCCCTAATTGCTCCAATCTTCTTTGTAGTGGCGTAATCATCGTTTGTGCTGTTTGAAGGAGTTCAGCAATTTGCCCCATTGCAGTATTCATGCCAGTGCCAACTACAATTCCAACACCACTTCCTCGTGTAACCATTGTTCCCATAAATGCCATATTTTCCTGGTCACCTAAGGACACTTCATCATCGCGAATCGGATCTACATGTTTTGTAACAGGTACTGATTCCCCTGTTAAGGCAGATTCTTCAATTTCTAAGCTCTTTACTTCCGTTAGTCGTATATCAGCACCAATTCTATCGCCACTTGAGAATTTGATAATATCTCCTACGACGAGCTCCTTAGAAAGAATTCGCACCCATTCACCATTCCGATATACATTTACTTGTGGTGCAGACAGCTCTTTTAATGCCTGAAGTGACTTTTCTGCTTTTCTTTCTTGGAAAAAGCCTAAAAACCCATTAATTAAAACAATTGCCATGATTGCGATGGCGTCAATATATTCCCCCAACAACCCAGAAATCAAGGTTGCGGCAAGCAATACAAGCACCATAAAATCTTTAAACTGAGCTAAAAAAAGCAAAAGTGCTGAAGGGCGTTCGGCTTCCTTCAATTCATTGTAGCCAAACTGCTTATGTCGTTGCTTTACTTCTTGTTCGGTAAGACCATTGGAAAGGCTTGTATTTACCTTTTCTTCGACTTCTTCTGTTCTGAGTTCATACCACTTCATCTGTCTTTTACACACCCCTCGCAATAAATCAATTAATCAATTAGTTATATCTCTATGAAAGCTTATTCAGTCTCGTCCAAAAAAATGCTATACTTTTTCTATGTTGCGATTTTGTTGGTACAATTAATTTAAAACTTGTAGCAGGCGTTGCTTCTATTTATATAGAAAAGAGGAAATACACATGACTTTTGATGGAATTTTCACAAGGCAAATCGTGAAGGAATTACAACAGTTACTTGAAAGCGGTAGAATTTCAAAAATCTATCAACCCTATAAAAACGAATTAATTTTTCAAGTTCGAGCAGGTGGGAAAAACCATAAACTCCTACTTTCTGCGCACCCGAGTTATGCACGCATTCATGTAACGAATGAGTTATATGAGAATCCAAATGAACCACCAATGTTTTGTATGCTACTACGCAAGCATCTTGAAGGTAGTATTATTGAAAGCATTCGACAGGTAGATATGGACAGAATTATCATCTTTGACATAAAAGGACGAAATGAACTAGGCGATGTATCATTAAAACAGCTTATTATTGAAATTATGGGAAGGCATAGTAATATCATTCTGGTTGATAAGGAAAAACAGACGATACTGGATAGCATTAAACATATATCACCAGCGGTTAATCGACACCGTACTGTATTACCAGGACATACCTATGTGTTTCCGCCCACACAAGAAAAGCTGAACCCTTTTACTGTTGATGAAGAAGCTTTCTTGAAAAAAATTGACTTTAATGCAGGGCGATTAGATCAACAAATTGTCAATCAGTTTGCTGGAATCTCTCCATTATTCGCAAGAGAAGTTGTCTTTCGAGCTGGAATTGCAAATCGCAAAACTCTACCTGGACCATTTCTCTCCATGATTGATGCCCTTAAACAAGATCAAGTGTCACCGCAAATTATCACGAAGGGGCATAAGGACTATTTCTATATTCTACCTTTACAACACCTCGATGGTGAGGCTAGGGAGTTTGCTACAATCAGTGAAATGCTTGACCGTTTTTATTTTGGAAAAGCAGAACGAGATCGTGTAAAACAGCAAGGGAACGATTTAGAGCGATTTATTATCAATGAAAAATCAAAAAATGAGAAAAAAATCAAAAAACTTAAAGCAACTTTAGTAGAATCGGAAAAGGCTGAAAAATATAAACTTTTAGGGGAGCTTCTTACAGCGAATATGTATGCAATCACCCGGGGGGATAAGGAAATTGAGGTCACGAATTACTACTCAGAAGACAATGATACAATAAAGATTCCGTTAAACCCTCAAAAAACACCTTCTGAGAATGCACAAAGCTATTTCTCAAAATATCAAAAAGCAAAGAATGCTGTGACATATGTTGAGCATGAGATAGAGAAGGCCAATAAAGAGATTGCCTACTTTGATTCTCTCTTGCAACAAATCGAATCTGCTGCTCCAAAGGATCTACAAGAAATTCGTGAGGAGCTTATGGAGGAAGGCTATCTTAAAAATAAACAGCAAAAAGGAAATAAAAAATCGAAACCCGCTAAACCAGCCATTGAGCATTATCAAGCAACTGACGGAACAGAGATTCTTGTTGGCAAAAACAATAAACAAAATGATTATTTAACAAATAAACTAGCCGCGAGAGATGATATTTGGCTTCATACGAAGGACATACCTGGTTCACATGTCATCATAAGAAGTAAACAACCTACACAAGAGACAATCCTTGAGGCTGCGACGATTGCGGCGTACTTCAGTAAGGCAAAAAACTCATCTTCCGTTCCAGTTGATTACACATTGGTACGCTATGTAAAAAAACCAAATGGTTCAAAGCCTGGTTTTGTAATCTACGATAATCAACAAACCGTGTATGTTACACCTGAAGAAGATGTTATTTTAAAACTAAGAAAACCCTAGGCTCCATGGTGCCTAGGGTTATTTTTATATCATCATGTAGTTTCGGTGTGTTTTTTAGCGAAGGCTTATAACAATTACTCCAATCCTATAGGACTTCTGTCAGAGCATGTCTTAGATTGTCACGAATAGACTTAAGAAGAGTAACGTTACGCTTTAGTCGTATTCCATTCAGATGGATTTTCACGCCAGCTTTGTAAGCTCTCAATATCATTTTCTGACACGACTTGTTTTTCTAGTGCAACATCAATTAATGTTGAGTAATCAGTTAATGAAAAAGCAGTAACACCTGCGTTTTCTAAGTTCTCTGAAGCTGTTGGAAGTTGATAAGAGAAAATCGCAACGATCCCAAGTACTTCACACCCTGCTGCTCGGAGTGCTTCAGCTGCCGTAATGGCACTACCACCAGTTGAAATAAGGTCTTCAACCACCACAACTTTTTGCCCCTTCATGATTTTACCTTCAATTTGATTCCCTTTACCGTGTGCTTTTGCCTTACTGCGAACATAACACATCGGCAATTGTAAAAGATCACTTACCCATGCTGCATGAGGGATTCCTGCCGTTGCCGTTCCAGCAATTACATCTACTTCAGGATAATGTGATTGTATTAATTCAGATAAGCCTTTTGCAATTTTACACCGAACTTCTGGAAAAGATAAAGTCATTCGATTATCACAGTAAATAGGTGATTTTAATCCCGATGACCAAGTGAATGGTTCATTCGGCTGTAAAAATACAGCTTCAATTTCTAATAAATGCCCTGCTATTTCTTTTTTCATACTTGTACCCCTTCCCATGCTGCTTTCATTTGCTTATATGCTTGTAATGGGTTTTGTGCCCGTGTAATGGAACGACCAACAACTATCGCCGATGAACCTAATTCTCTCGCTTTTTCAGGTGTCACAACTCTTGCTTGGTCACCTGTTTCATCATTTGCCCGGCGTATTCCTGGTGTAACCGTCATAAATTCATTTCCTATTCGTTGATTGATGACAGGAACTTCAAGCGAAGAGCATACAACACCATCCAATCCACTTCTTTTCGTTAACGCTGCATATTCGACAACGACATCAAGAAGATTACGCTCAATTAGTAGCTCGCTTCTCATTACTTCTTCAGTGGTACTTGTAAGCTGTGTAACAGCAATACATGTAGGTCTTGATTGGCCACTTAATGTTCCAGCTTCAAGTCCCTCAAGAGCGGCTTCCATCATTCTCCTTCCTCCTGCAGCATGTACATTGACCATATCTACACCAAGCGCAGCTAGGCGCTTCATACTGGAAAATACAGTGTTCGGTATATCATGAAGCTTTAAATCGAGGAAAATAGCGTGTCCTTGTTCTTTTAAAAATTGGATAACGGATGGTCCTTCCTGATAGAAAAGTTCCATACCTACCTTTACGTAAAGCTCTTCTTCTTGAAAATCTTTTAGAAATCCTTTAGCTTCTGTAAGGTTTGGAAAATCTAACGCAATAATAAGCGGTCGTTTCATTACTTCCAGCTCCTTCCTTGACAATCAGAAATATGCTCGAAACCATATTTATCTAGCAATCCTGGAAGTTCGTCGATAATAGTTGGACAGACATATGGGTCCACAAAATTGGCAGTACCTACTGCGACAGCACTTGCACCCGCATAAACATATTCAAGTACATCTTCAGCTGTTTGAACGCCTCCCATACCAATGATTGGGATCGATACTACTTGACTGACCTCATGTATCATACGAATCGCAACTGGTTTGATTGCTGGACCAGATAGACCACCCGTTTTATTTGCTAGGATAGGATTTCCCGTTTTAAGGTCGATTCTCATACCAATTAATGTATTTATCATCGTTAACCCATCTGCGCCTGCTTCTTCAATGGCTTTTGCCATTTCAATGATGTTTGAAACATTTGGAGATAATTTCACATATACAGGTACACTTGATACTTCTTTTACGTATCTCGTTAGTTCTGCAGCAACCTCAGGAATCGTCCCGAAGGCAATTCCTCCTGTTTTCACATTGGGACAAGATATATTCAATTCTAGCGCATGAACATTCGGTGCTTTTGAAATTTCTTTGGCCACTTCTACATAGTCTTCAATTTGTGAACCAGCCACATTCGAGATAATTGGCACATCAAATTGCTCAAGCCACGGAAGTTCATCAGATATAACTTTTTGTAGGCCAGGGTTTTGCAATCCAATTGCATTTAACATCCCCGCACTCGTTTCTGCAACTCGGGGGGTGTTATTTCCGAATCTTGGTTCTAGAGTGGTTGCTTTAATCATAATGGCACCTAGTTCACTTAAGTCATAAAACTTTGCGTACTCCTTACCAAAACCAAAACATCCTGATGCTGGCATGATTGGATTTTTTAGTGATAAACCTGGTAGTTCAACTTGAAGTCTGTTCATAGTACCACCTCCCCAATCTTGAAAACTGGACCATCGCTGCAAACCTTTTTATAAGAATACCCTTCAGGATCATCTTGCAGATGACATACGCAGGCAAAACATGCACCAATGCCACAGCCCATTCTTTCTTCTAATGAAATAAAGACATTTCGATCAGGGTAGCTTGTTTCTAGTGCTTTTAGCATAGGTGTTGGACCACAGGAATAAAGAGTGTCAAATGTAAGATTTTCATTTTTAATGACATCCGTTACAAACCCTTTCGTCCCAACTGACCCATCTACAGTAGCAATATAGGTTTGGCCTAATTGATTAAACTGTTCTTCATAAAATACAGCAGATTTAGTTTGGAATCCAAGTACGTGGACTACATCTACACCTTTTGATACTAGTTGTTTTGATAATTCATAAAGAGGGGGAACACCAATCCCACCACCAACTAGTAATGCTGTTTGTCCTTGTTTTACTTCTTCAACTGGAAAACCATTTCCTAAAGGACCAAGAACATCAACTGTTTGATCAATTGATTTTTCAGAAAGGACTCGGGTTCCGAGTCCTTCCTTTCGATAAATCAGCGTGAATTCTTGCTTTTCTCTGTTAATATTTGCAATACTAATCGGTCTTCTTAGTAAAGGATCAAGGCCATCACTCACTTTTACATGGACAAATTGTCCTGGGTGACTCATTTCCTGTACTAAATCACCAGTTAATGTAAGTTCGAATATATCTTTTGCAATTTGAGTGTGACTTGTTACTTGCATTAGTTCCTTTTTCATCATGAGTGTACCACCTCACGATTTTGTACGTGAGAACCCATTGCATCACTTGAGAACGTCATGGATTCAAGAACTTCCACAATTGCTTTTGCTGTATCCAATGATGTTAAGCATGCAACACCATTCTCGACTGTTTCTCGACGGATTCTAAATCCATCTCTAGCAGGTTGCTTTCCTTTCGTTAAGGTGTTAATGACAAACTGTGCTTTTCCTTGGCGAATAACATCAATAAGATTTGGTGTTTCAGAACCAATTTTATTGACAACCGTAACAGGAATATTTGCTTTCTTTATATAACTTGCCGTACCACTTGTTGCTAAGAGTTTATAACCAATTGCATGGAATCGTCTAGCAATTTCAAGTGCTTCTTCCTTATCTTTATCTGCAACTGTTAATAAAACGGAACCGTAATTTGGAATCGTAATTCCTGAAGCAACAAGACCTTTATATAAAGCTTTTTCTAGTGTATTGTCTCGTCCCATAACTTCACCAGTAGATTTCATTTCAGGTCCGAGTGAAATATCGACATTTCGAAGTTTCGCAAATGAGAAGACAGGAACCTTCACATAAACTCCTTCACTTTCTTTCTGCAGACCTGTTTCATAACCTAAAGATGGTAATGAGTGTCCGAGTATTACCTTTGTCGCAATGTTCGCCATCGGTACTCCCGTAATTTTACTTAAAAATGGTACTGTACGGCTCGAACGTGGATTTACTTCAATCACATATACCTCTTCGTTATAAACAACAAATTGAATATTGAGTAGACCGATAATATTTAACCCTTTTGCTAGTGAAATTGTATGATCCACAATTTGTTGTTTGACATGTTCTGATATCGTTTGTGGTGGATATACAGCAATTGAATCACCTGAGTGTACTCCCGCTCGCTCAATATGTTCCATAATTCCAGGAATAAATACGGTTTCTCCATCAGAAATTGCATCTACCTCAATTTCCTTACCTGTTAAATAACGGTCAATTAAGACAGGATGTTCTGGATTTATCTTCACCGCATTTTCCATATAGTGAAGAAGTTCTTCTGTTTGGTAAACAATCTCCATTGCCCTTCCGCCTAGTACATATGAAGGTCTCACTAAAACTGGATAACCAATTGATTCAGCGATAACAACGGCTTCTTCAACTGAAGTTGCTGTTTTTCCTTTTGGTTGAGGAACTCCAAGCGAAACGACTGTTTGCTCGAATTTATCTCTGTTTTCTGCACGGTCTAAATCTTCTAGAGATGTACCTAAGATTTTTACCCCACGTTCAACTAAAGCACTTGCTAGATTGATAGCCGTTTGACCACCGAACTGTACAACTACACCTTCAGGTTGTTCAAGGTCGACGATATGCATAACATCTTCGATTGTTAAAGGTTCAAAATATAATTTATCTGAAATACTAAAGTCTGTTGATACTGTTTCAGGGTTGTTATTAATAATGATCGCTTCATAGCCCGCTTGATTAATTGCCCATACTGAATGTACCGTCGCATAATCAAATTCAACCCCCTGTCCAATTCGGATTGGACCAGAACCAAGAACAATCACACTTTTGCGATCCGTAACAATTGATTCATTTTCATCCGCATAAGTTCCGTAGTAATAAGGTGTTGCAGATTCAAATTCTGCTGCACATGTATCAACCATTTTATACACAGGAACAATTCCCGCTTGTTTACGAGTTTCATATATGTCAATCTCGGATTGATTCCAAAGTTTAGCAATAATTGTATCCGCAAAACCTTTCTTTTTCGCAATCGATAATAGTTCTAAATCGCCAATATGATGACGTAATTTTTCTTCTAGTTTGATAATATTTTCAAACTTTTGAAGGAAAAATAAATCAATTTCACACCATTCGTGAATTTGTTGGATGCTTACACCACGTCTAATCGCTTCTGCAAGATAGAATAAACGTTCATCTCCAGCTTTCTTAATTCGCTTCTCAATCGTTACCAGGTCTGCGTTTGTTGCATCTTCAAGCTCAATATGCGTGACATTTGCCTCAAGTGAACGAACTGCTTTTAAAATCGATTCTTCAAAATTCCGTCCAATTGCCATAACTTCTCCAGTTGCTTTCATCTGAGTTCCTAATAGACGATTAGCAGACTCAAACTTATCAAATGGCCAACGTGGAATCTTTGTCACAACGTAGTCAATCGTTGGTTCGAATGCTGCATAGGTTGTTCCTGTCACAGGGTTTTTCATTTCGTCTAATGTTAATCCTACGGCAATCTTCGCTGCTAATTTAGCAATTGGATAACCAGTAGCTTTTGATGCTAAGGCAGATGAACGACTGACACGCGGGTTAACCTCGATAATATAGTAATTGAAGCTATACGGATCAAGCGCCAGTTGTACGTTACAGCCACCTTCAATTCCAAGCGCACGTATAATCTTTAAAGATGTGTGACGTAACATTTGATATTCGCGATCACTTAATGTTTGACTTGGCGCAACTACAATAGAATCACCTGTATGAATACCAACTGGATCCACATTTTCCATGCTACATACGACAATGGCGTTATCTGCTGAGTCACGCATCACTTCAAACTCAATTTCCTTATAACCAGCAATGCTTTTTTCTAAAAGACATTGGGTTACTGGACTATTTTTTAGCCCACTTGAAACAATTTCAATTAACTCTTCCTCATTTGTACAAATTCCACCACCGGTACCTCCTAATGTGAAAGCAGGTCTTACGATAACTGGATAACCAACTCTTTCAACAAAACGATGGGCTTCTTCTAGGTTATGAATGATATCACTCTCTGGTACAGGTTCATTCAGTTCATTCATTAAATTACGAAACAAATCACGGTCCTCAGCTTGTTGGATGGCTGATAGTGTAGTTCCGAGGATTTCGACACCACATTCTTCAAGAATGCCTGAATTTGAAAGTTCAACGGCCATGTTCAAGCCAGTTTGTCCCCCAAGTGTTGGCAGAATCGCATCTGGTCTTTCTTTACGGATGATTTTACTAACAAACTCTAATGTTAGAGGCTCGATGTATACTTTATCTGCAATTTCTACGTCTGTCATAATGGTCGCAGGGTTAGAGTTAACTAGAATAACTCGGTATCCCTCTTCTTTTAATGATAAACAAGCTTGTGTACCTGCATAATCAAATTCAGCAGCTTGCCCAATCACAATCGGACCAGACCCGATTACTAATATACTTTTAATGTCTAAGCGTTTTGGCATAGCTCTTCGCCCTCTTTCTTGGAGTTTTCAATCATCTGTAAAAAGTCGTTAAATAAGCTATTTGCATCGTCAGGACCTGAAGATGCCTCAGGGTGAAATTGCACAGTAAATGCTGGGTATTCGATATGACGTAAGCCCTCAATCGTGTCATCATTTAATGCCATATATGTGACTTCAAGTTTTGTTCCCAATAATGATTCTTTATTTACGGTAAACCCATGATTTTGAGAAGTGATACTGATTTTTCCTGTTTTCATATCTTTTACAGGGTGGTTTGAACCTCTATGTCCAAATTTCATTTTTTCTGTTTCTGCTCCATTTGCTAAAGCAAATAGTTGATGGCCAAGGCATACCCCAAACAGTGGCACCTTTCCAAGGAGATCTTGAATCATTTCGATTGCTTCAGGTAGATCCTTTGGATTTCCTGGTCCGTTACTTAATAACACTCCATCTGGACTTAGACGTAAGATTTCTTCGGCTGTCATATTGTACGGAACAACAATTACGTCACAGTCTCGTTTATTTAATTCATGAAGGATGCTATGCTTCATTCCAAAATCTACTAGAACAATTCGATGTCCCCGACCTGGACTTGGATATGCACTCTTTGTTGAAACTTGTTTAACTAGATCTGTTGATACAGGTGTATTTTTAAGTTCCTTAACAATCTCGTCAACATTAACGTCCGTCCCACAAATCGCACCTTTTAATGTCCCATTTTGGCGAATCTTTCTTGTTAACTTCCTTGTATCAATTCCTGAAAGACCTGGGATATTATTTGACTTAAGGTATTCATCAAGACTGAATTGACTTCTAAAATTGGAAGGATGGTCACAAACTTCGTTCACAATTAGCCCGCTGATTGAGGGATGAATAGATTCGAAATCATCTCGATTAATCCCATAGTTCCCAATTAACGGGTAAGTAAGTGTTACAATGTGCCCACAATTAGAAGGGTCAGAAAGTATTTCTTGATAGCCTGTCATTCCTGTGTTAAATATTACTTCACCTATTTTTTCTGTTTTGCCCCCAAAACCTTCACCTACAAAAACAGTACCATCTTCTAAAATCAGTTGTCGTTTCATGCAAGTACACTTCCTTTCTGCCAAACAATGCGGCCATTAACGATTGTCATAACTGGCCAACCTTTACTCTCCCAACCAGCAAAAGGAGTGTTTTTTCCTTTTGATACAAAGTTGTCAGGATTGATTGTTTCTTTAGCATGTAAATCAATGACTGTTAGATCAGCACTTTTTCCAATTTCTAAGCTTCCAAATGGTAGATTAAATGTATTTGCTGGTTTACTAGTTAAAAAGTCTACTAATTGCTTAAGTGTGATTTTGTTTGTCTCAACAAAATGTGTATAGAGAAGTGGGAATGCTGTCTCCAATCCAACAATACCAAAAGGTGCTAATGCCATTCCCTGTGCTTTTTCCTCAGTCGTGTGTGGTGCATGGTCTGTTGCAATAAAGTCTATTGTTCCATCAAGAAGTCCTTCAATAAGTGCTTCTAAATCTTCCCTTCCACGTAGTGGAGGATTCATCTTATAATTTGTATCTAGTCCAGGGATATCTTCATCACATAGTAATAAATGATGTGGAGTTACCTCAGCTGTCACATGGATACCTGCACGCTTAGCGTCTCTAATGACTCGAACAGATTCCTTCGTACTTACATGGCAAACATGATAGTGACAACCAGCAGCTTCAGCTAATAATACATCCCTTGCAATATGTACGGATTCACATACTGAAGGAATACCATTGATTTCGTGTTTCTTCGAAAACTCACCCTCATGAACTGCACCTTTATTAATAAGGGTATTTTCCTCACAGTGGGCAACGATTGGCATATCTATGGCTGCAGCCTGTTTCATTGCTTCGAGCATCATTCCAGCAGATTGAATGCCTACACCATCGTCAGTGAATGCGAAAGCTCCTGCTTCTTTTAATCCATTCATATCAACTAAATCCTCACCAAGCTCACGAATGGTAATAGACGCATATGGAAGAACATTAACATGAGCTGTATCCTTAATTCTTTGTTGTAGCTTATTCATTTGTTCAACTGTATCTGGAACTGGTCTTGTGTTAGGCATTGCGCAGATTGTAGTGAAGCCACCCTTCGCTGCTGCAAGGCTTCCTGTTTCAATTGTCTCTTTATGTTCTCCACCAGGCTCTCTCAGATGAACATGGACATCAACAAACCCTGCAGATACGAACATTCCATCGACATCAATCACTTCACAATTTGTGGAATCAATTTTTGTACCAATGGCCTCAATTAAACCATCCTTAATTTTGATATCCGCTGCTATTAGTTCACCTTGTTCGTTTAATATCTTGGCGTTTTTTAATACAGTGCTCATATTAAAATTCCTCCTTCAACCTGTTGTAATACTCTTTTTAGTACTGCCATTCTTACGAATACACCATTTTCCATCTGTTTAAAAATTCTTGATTGTGGAGCTTCTATCAATTCATTTGCAATTTCAACTCCACGATTAATTGGAGCTGGATGCATAATAATACTATTTTTCTTCATATTTTCACTTCGCTTTATCGTTAAGCCATATTGTTGATGATAGTCTTCCTTTGTTAGATCCATCGCAAATTTATGGCGTTCATGTTGAATACGAAGCAACATCACAACATCAGCTTCTTTAAGACCTTCGTCAAGGTCAACATACATTCCGTATGGGGTCGTTTGATCCTGCCATTCTAATGGAGCTGAAAAATATACGTTTGCCCCAAGTCTTGTTAGGCTTTGTGCGTTGGAACGCGCTACTCTGCTATGACTAATATCACCCACAATCAATACATTCAAATCTTTAAATCTTTTAAACTCTTGCTTAATTGTTAATAAATCAAGGAGAGACTGAGTCGGATGATGACCACATCCATCACCTGCATTTACGATAGGAATATTGATTCCCTTTTGTAATTCATTGAAATACTCGTCTTTTGGATGACGAATCACAACCGCATTTGCTCCGATTGATTGCAGTGTCTTAACAGTATCGTAGAGACTTTCACCTTTTTGAACACTGGATGTTAGGGATTCTAAGTTTAAAACCTCAGCACCTAATTTTTTTTCAGCTACCTCAAAGCTAAAGCGAGTACGAGTACTTGGTTCAAAAAAGAGATTCGCAATAAATGTTTGTTGTTCTAGTTTCCACTGGCTACCGTCTGCAAAAAGCTCTGCATCAAAAAGAATGCGATCAATATCTTCAACACTCAACTCAGACATTGTAAGTAAATGATTCATTTTCTCTCCTCCTAATCATAAAAGCACTAGGCCATTCGGACATTATGAGCAATGCCCTCACCTATCTTCTACATATTCTCAAATCTAGAGGTAAGGGGCTTACTGCCCGTTAAAAGTGGGATAAAAAAACACCCTTACCTGCTTGGGTAAGGGTGTGTAAATAAGGTTTTGGACAATAAAGGGTACAAGAAAGCTATACCCTTTTGCCAGATCCTTACACCCTTCTTAACCTCTCTGGGTTACTTTAAAAGGTGTTGCTTATGCTACAGAGTTATCATCTTCTAATTGAGTTGCGTAAATATCTTCTTCTTCACTTACTTCTCCACCTGGAAGAACTAGGTTTAGTACAATCCCAATGATTGCAGCTAATGCCATACCGTGAATTTCAAAACCTGAAACTTTAATGAATGCTCCACCAATTCCGACAACCAGAATAACGGATGAAATCACTAAGTTTCTGTTTTCGCTCAAATCAACTTTGCTATCCACTAGCATACGTAAACCTGACGACGCTATAATTCCGAATAAGAGGATGGAGACTCCTCCCATCACTGGAGTCGGAATCGAGCTAATTAAAGCATTGATTGTACCACTGAAACCAAAGAATATCGCGACTACTGCTGCACCACCGATTACATATACACTAAAAATACGCGTAATGGCAAGTACACCAATATTTTCTCCATAGGTTGTATTTGGCGGACCACCAAGTAAGGAAGCAATCATCGTTGCTACACCATCTCCCATAATGGAACGATGTAGACCTGGCTGCTTAATTAAGTCTCTTTCAACAACTTTACTTAGCACCATTTGGTGGCCAATATGCTCTGATAAAGTTACAATTGCCACTGGGACTATTAACGCGATCATGTCCACTGAAAAACTTGGTGTATACGATACGAACGGAATAATGAAATCTGGAATTTCGATAATTTTTGCTTGCTTTACTGCTGTAAAATCAACCAATCCAATTACTAGTGCATATACATACCCACCAATGATCCCAATCAGAACGGGGATTAGGTTAAAGAAACCTTTAAAAAAGATGGTTGCAATAATGACGATGGCTAGTGTTACTAATGCTACAGAAAAATGTTTTAAGCTATATGCGCCACTTGCATCATTCATTGCCATCCCTACAGCTGTACCAGCTAAACTTAGACCAATTACGATAATCACTGGGCCAACCACCACTGGCGGTAGAATCTTTACGAGCCATTTATGTCCTGTTGCTTTGATAATGAGAGCGACTATTCCGTATACAAGACCCGCTAGTAAGCTTGCCATCATGGCTGAACCTGGACCGTCAGCTGCTATTGCTGTTTGAAGCGGTATGATGAAGGCAAAAGAAGATCCTAAGTATGCAGGTACTTGCCCCTTTGTAATTAATAGAAATGCAAGTGTCCCTAATCCACTTGAAATGAGAGCCACACCAGGGCTTATGCCAACTAGATATGGTACAAGAATAGTTGCACCGAACATTGCAAATAAATGCTGCAGACTTAAAATTGCAAAGAGCCCTGCAGATGGTTTATCGTTTATGTCTAAAACAATCTTTTGGTTATGAATATTCATTGTTTCCTCCCCATTGTTAACATACCCAAAACAAAAAAATCTTTGTGTTTTTTACACAAAGAGGTACACAAATCCTTTCCATTTGAGAAGGAATGTCACCCCTTTGTTAGCCTCTCTGGACTACAATTAAAGGGTACTTATTTTATTTGTCTAGCTTTTAACACCTTGAAACTCGAAAACGAATGCGGTACAAGGCGCTGTCGTTTTTGATGTTACTTTTTATGAATAGTTACTTGGTCATCTTGGTCGACTTCTTCTAATTCAACCACGATTCTTTCAGAACTAGCTGTTGGAATGTTTTTTCCAACATAATCTGCCCGAATTGGAAACTCACGATGACCTCTGTCAATTAATACAGCCAACTGTATTTGTGCTGGACGACCAATATCAATTAACGCATCTAGTGCAGCTCTTACAGTTCTACCTGTGTATAAGACGTCATCAACAAGAATTACTTTTTTATTTGTAATCTCGACGGGGATATCAGAACCTTTCACAATTGGTTCATGATCTTCCGTTTTTGTCGTCAAATCGTCTCGGTATAATGTGATATCAAGTTCACCGATGGCAACTTGTTTACCTTCGATTTGTTCGATACGACTTGCAATTCGTTTTGCTAGGTAGATTCCTCTTGTCTTGATCCCAACAATCACACAATCTTCAATACCTTTGTTTTTTTCAATGATCTCGTGAGCGATTCTAGTTAGCGCTCTTCTAATTGCTTGATTATCTAAAACTACAGCTTTTTCTGTTTCAGCCATTTGTTACACCTCACATTACATTGATTTTCAAAAAAAAATCCTCTCACCGTAAGTGAGAGGACATAGTCATGTATACAAAAGGACATATTTGTATCCTCATGTATAACCGTTTCCTTCTCAGCCTCACGGGACTGTCTTTAAAGGGGCTCATTAAATTAAGTTAATCTTAATCCTGTTATCGAATTTTGTCAATCGTTTTTAACAAAAAAGCCAACTAAAAGTTAATGTTTTAATTTTTCGATAAGTTCCTCGAAATATGGAGGTAGTGGGGCTTCAAATTCAAGATACTCCTTTGTTCTAGGATGAACAAAACCAAGTATCCCAGCATGTAATGCTTGGCCACCTATATCCAACGTTTTCTTTGGACCATATTTCGGATCACCGGCTAAAGGATATCCAATATACTTCATATGGACACGAATTTGATGAGTACGTCCTGTTTCAAGCTGACACTCAATAAAAGTGAAGTCCTTAAAGCGTTCCAATACATTGAAATGTGTGACTGCAACTTTACTGTTTTCATCTGTCACAGTCATGCTTTGACGATCTTTTTTATCTCTGCCAATTGGGGCATCTATCGTACCTTGATCATGAGGAATAACCCCATGGACGATAGCTTTATATTTTCGAGTTACGGTCTTTTCCACCAATTGATTGACTAAAGATTCATGTGCAAGATCATTTTTCGCAATCATTAATAGGCCAGACGTATCCTTATCAATCCGATGGACAATTCCAGGACGTAATACCCCATTGATTCCAGATAAATCCTTGCAATGTGCCATCAGACCATTTACAAGCGTTCCACTGACATGACCTGGAGCAGGATGAACCACCATTCCTTTTGGTTTATTGACAACAAGCACATCTGCATCTTCATAATAAATATCCAGATTCATTTCCTCTGGGACAACATCTAAAGTTTGTGGCTCTGGTATTTCAATTTGAATGTTGTCTCCAACACTCACTTTATAATTTGTTTTAACTTTTTTCCCATTGACTACAATATTTCCATCCTTAATCCAAGACTGAACCTGCGTTCTTGACCACTCTGAATTATAGGCAGAGACTATCTTATCAATTCGGTCATTTTGCTGATGCTCTTCAATCGTTAGTTCGAATTGACTCATCTGTATTCTCCTTTTCTAATTTCCCTTCAAAAATTGTTAAAATAAATATGAAACCAACACCAATAACAAGGGCAGAATCGGCAATGTTAAAGATTGGGAAATTATATGAAAAAATGTATGTATCTATAAAATCGACAACTTCTTTTCGAAAGATACGGTCTATAAAATTACCAATTGCGCCACCGAGCATCAATGAAAGTGCGATGCCAAATAAACGCTGGTGTGGTTTGAGACGCTGTATGTATAAAACGAGCATAACAACAACAATTACGGTCACAATATAGAAGAACCACATTTGTCCTTGTAAAATCCCCCATGCCGCGCCACGGTTACGATGAGAGGTTATGTACAGAAAACCAGATATAATTTCAATTGAATCTCCAAGTTCCATATAACGTACAATGACCCATTTTGTTACTTGATCTAATAAAATAACAAATAAAGCAATTAAATAATAATGCACGCAAACGCCCCCATGTTAACAAACTTTACCTTATGTGATTTTAGCACATGATAGGACGAGTGTACAATTTATTTAAAAGCTAAAGACAAAAACCTAAAACGATGAGAAGCAAAACCCACCAACAAAACACCTTGGTTTAGTAGGGCCCAGTTTTTGGACCCTCACAAGTGATTTTGGAAAAGGATGTGGTTTCGTAATGTTCGATACTTTTGTTGAAAGACTACTTGCTAATAAACTGTGCATTTTTCAAAAAGGCAGAACTTTATTCATCCAACAGCTGAATAAAGCTTACTACTTTACTACATAAAGGTGATTTTCTTGTTGAGGGGAAAGATAAGCATTTCTGTCATACAAATCAGTGAAGGAAAATTCAAAAATGGTTCGTGCTGTTGGAAGGATCTTTAACTTCTCGATTGGAATTTCAGTACCTGTTTCCTCACAGAGTCCGAACGTTCCTGTATCCATTTTAGTTAAGGCTCTCTCTACATCGTGTAGGTCTTCTTTTATATGATTGATAATAATTTTTTCTTTTTCGGATTGTTCATTCTGAAAAAACAATTCTTGGCTTACCTCATATTGAGTTGATTTCATCAATCTTGATAATAGTTCTTTCTTTGTTAATTCTAATTCCGCTTTAATCTCTGCATACTGATCGTTCA
Source organism: Bacillus nitroreducens (assembly GCF_964021195.1). Lineage (NCBI taxonomy): Bacteria > Bacillati > Bacillota > Bacilli > Caryophanales > Bacillaceae > Bacillus > Bacillus nitroreducens. Next base: position 3,666,956 of record NZ_CAXHYI020000003.1, read on the forward strand.
TAGGAACGCCTCCTTATCATGCTTTGATCAAATGCGCCTTAGCGTATTTGGGCCAGATTTTCTTAGGTCCCACACGATGTGGGTCTCAAAGACATCGCCATAGGGTGTGGCGTCCTTAGTCTTTAATCCTTTGCTCGAAAATTCCATTTGAAAAATCGTGGCATCCGCCAGAGGCTTTTACTTTATTCAGCAGAAGATTTAGACTTTTGCTGATTAAAGTTAACTGCTAAAGAACATTTCTAAAGGTGAGTAAGGATAGTGTTACCTGAACAATATTTTCTTAAAGCCAACAAGTTTTTCCTGTAGAATGAATATGATACGTTAATTTCTACCTATTCTGCTAAACGTATATGCAAAATATCTACGGTATGCGGTTGAGTCTCCTCAGTCCTTTAATCCTCCTTCTCAAATGATCTATCAGATGATTCTATATACATAATACGTATTTCTTAGTAAAATTTGACGGTTGACAAGCAATGTAATTGTAAACAGTTATCTTAACGTACTATTTCGATAAAATAAGTGTAAAAAAAAGCCATGAACCTTTGATTCATGGCTTTTTCTACTTTTTTAGTTGACGTAATTTTCTTTCACGACAGTAGCACAACGTGTGCAAAGGGTTGGGTGATCTTGGTCTTCACCAACTGTCGGCGTTACAACCCAACAACGGTCACACGTTTCACCTTCTGCAGGTTCTACTACAATTTTCACATTGTCAAAAACTTGTGCGTCTTCTGGGGCATCCTCGTATAAGCCCGCAATCTTTAAGCCTGATACGATAAAGAGCTGCTGTACATTTTCTTCAACAGAATCTAAAAGCTCTTTCGTTTTATTGTTTGGATATAGGGTAATACTTGCAGCTAATGATTTACCAATTACTTTCTCATTTCTAGCTGTTTCTAACGCTTTAAGAACATCATCACGGAGTTCCATGAATGAATCCCATTTAGCTTCAACTTGATCTGCATTCGGAATTTCTACTGAATTTGGCATATCAACTAGTTGTACACTTTCCTCTTCAACAGAATCGATATGTGACCATACCTCGTCCGCAGTATGTGGAAGAATTGGTGTTACAAGCTTAGTTAAGCTTAATAGTGCCTCATATAAAACTGTTTGAATGGAGCGACGATCATGCTGGTTAGCTGGTTCGATATATAAAATATCCTTCGCAAAGTCTAAATAGAATGAACTTAACTCAATTGTACAGAAATTATGAACAGAATGATAAACTCCCGCAAATTCATAATTTTCATAAGATGATTTAACCTTGTCAATTAAATTATTTAACTTAACAAGAATATAACGGTCTACTTCACGTAGTTCATTTACTGGAACTGCATCTGTTTTTGGATTGAAATCATTTAAGTTACCTAGTAAGAATCTGAATGTGTTTCTAATTTTACGATATACCTCTGCTACTTGTTTTAAAATAGCATCAGATACACGTACATCTGATTGATAGTCCACTGAAGCTACCCAAAGTCGTAAAATATCTGCTCCAAGCTGTTTCATAACCTTTTCAGGAACTACAACGTTGCCTAATGACTTACTCATCTTACGACCTTCCCCATCAAGGGCAAAACCGTGGCTAAGCACACCTTTATATGGTGCCTTGCCTGTTACAGCTACAGCAGTAGATAATGATGAGTTAAACCAACCACGATATTGGTCAGATCCTTCTAAATAAAGGTCTGCAGGACGTTGTAACTCGTCTCTTTCTAAGAGAACTGCTTGATGGGATGATCCAGAGTCAAACCATACGTCCATAATGTCAGTTTCTTTAGTGAAAATACCATTCGGACTAGATTCATGTGTAAACCCTTCTGGTAATAAATCTTTTGCTTCACGTTCAAACCAAACATTTGAACCATATTCTCTAAATAAATTTGATACGTGGTTAATTGTCTCATCCGTGATAATTGGTTCTCCATTTTCACCATAAAAGACTGGTATTGGAACTCCCCATGCACGTTGACGTGAAATACACCAGTCACCTCGGTCACGAACCATATTATAAAGTCTTGTTTCGCCCCATGCTGGAACCCATTTTGTTTCTTTAACAGCTTCCATTAACTCATTTCTAAAATCTTTAATCGAAGCAAACCATTGAGCTGTAGCTCTAAAGATCGTTGGCTTCTTCGTACGCCAATCATGTGGATATGAGTGAGTAATGAAGGAAAGCTTTAATAACGCTCCAACTTCATTTAATTTTTCTGTAATTGGCTTATTTGCCTCATCATAAAATAATCCTTCAAAACCTTCTGCTTCTGCAGTCATATACCCTTTTTCGTCAACAGGACATACAACGCCAATTCCGTATTTTTGTCCAACGATAAAGTCATCTTCCCCGTGACCAGGTGCTGTATGTACACATCCAGTACCTGCATCAGTGGTAACATGTTCTCCTAACATGACTAGAGAGTCGCGACCGTAGATTGGATGTTGGGCAACAACATGTTCTAATTCACGGCCTTTTAATGTTTTAACAACCGTTACTTCTTCCCAACCAATTTCTTTGGTAACAGATTCTAGTAACGCGGAAGCAACAACAAATTTATTGTTGTCAACACTCACGACACTATACTCTAGGTCAGGGTGTACACTAATTCCAAGGTTTGCTGGAATTGTCCACGGTGTTGTTGTCCAGATAATGATTTTTTCGTCACCTTCTAATACACCTTTGCCATCCTTAATAGGGAATGCAACATAGATAGACGGAGAACGCTTGTCTTGGTATTCAATTTCTGCTTCTGCAAGTGCTGATTCACTTGATGGAGACCAGTACACTGGCTTGAGTCCTTTATAGATATACCCCTTTTTAGCCATTTCACCGAACACTTTGATTTGTTGGGCTTCATATTCAGGCTTTAAAGTAATATAAGGATTTTCCCAATCCCCACGAACTCCAAGACGTTTGAATTGTTCTCGTTGATTATTGATTTGCTCATATGCATATTCTTCACATAATTTGCGGAATTCTGCTACACTCATCGCCTTGCGATTTACTTTTTTATTTTTTGTTAATGCAGTTTCAATTGGAAGACCGTGTGTATCCCATCCTGGAACGTATGGTGCAGAGTAACCATTCATTGATTTAAAACGAACAATCATGTCCTTGATGATTTTGTTTAATGCATGCCCCATATGAATGTCACCATTTGCATATGGAGGGCCATCATGCAGGACAAATAAAGGACGACCTTTTGTACGTTCTTGAACTTTTTGATAAATGTTCATTTTTTCCCATTTTTCTTGAATCTGTGGTTCACGATTTGGAAGATTTCCACGCATTGGGAAATCCGTTTTTGGCATTAATAATGTGTCTTTGTAATCCATTTACCATTTCCTCCTAATATGATTGAAACTTACCTCGCAGCTTTTGATGAACATGGTACAAATACGAAATGTATACAAAAAAGCCTTCTCATCCCAAAAAGGGACGAGAAGGCTCTCGCGGTACCACCCTTATAGACGAATATACTTCATTCGTCCACTCGACATTCGTAACGTGAATGATTCGCGAAATGCTTACTTAGAAATGTTTAAATTCTATAGGTTTAAACACTATATTTGTTCAGCACCGAACTCCAGGGTGATTTTCATTCTTATCACTTATATCAGGCTTCCACCGTCCCTGACTCGCTTTCACATTATAATAAGTCTAATAAGAACTACTGTCCCTTTCATAGCTGCATGTTATTTAATTAGTTGTTTTAAAATTATATGCGTATCGAATCAAAGAGTCAAGTGTGCAAACTAGTTTTCTTCTGATTCTGCAAAAACGGGCTCTACATTGTATTCCATCAAATGATCCCAATCATCGTTGTTCAGTAAATCTAATTGTGCTTCAATCAACATTTTAAATCGATTTCGGAATACTTTTGATTGTTTCTTCAATTCTTCGATTTCAATTGATATCTTCCTAGATTTAGCCAATGCCTCATTAATAATACGATCTGCATTTTTTTCGGCTTCTTTTACGATTAGCTTTGCTTCTTTTGAAGCATTTCGTTTTACCTCTTCAGCTGTTTCTTGAGCGATTAGAATTGATTTATTCAACGTTTCTTCGATATTTGTAAAATGTCCAAGTTTTTCATTTAGTTCTGATAATTTTGATTCAAGTTCCTTTTTTTCGCGAATAACCATTTCGTAATCTTTTATGACTTGATCAAGAAACTCATTAACTTCGTCCTCATCATAGCCGCGAAAACCTTTATTAAATTCCTTATTATGGATATCTAATGGCGTTAAAGGCACGGGTGCCACCTCCAAATAGTATTAAATAGAAAACAACCTTTATATGAATGATACTTTACAATTCGACAAAAAAGAAGGAATTCCTGCATTCTTTTCGATTTATTTTTGTCTACCTACAATAATTCTCCATTTGTCTTTTTTAGTTTTTCCATCAATGGAATGTAGCTTACTTCTTCCATGTCCTCGAACAGAAAGGACATCATGTTCTTTACATTCAAATGAAGTTTGCTCGATTTTCTTCCAATTTACTTTAACAAGTCCATTTTCAATTAAAGCTTGTACTTTTTGTCTAGAAATATTGAGTATGGACGAAAGTACAGTGTCTAAGCGTAATGAAGAAACAGTTACAGTCTGTTCTGTCCACTCTTCAGTTATTTCCAGTAAATCACTCGCATTAATTTCTGTTAACGTAATTGCTGCTTTTCCCACTGAAGTCAAATTCATACGTACGTAGTCCGCAATTTCTTGAGCCACTATAATTTGAATGCGTTCACCTTGAGTAAGTATATCACCGAATTTTGAACGTTTTAAACCTAGTGACATTAAGGAACCAAGCACTTTTCGATGATCCACTGTCACAAATTTCACAGGGTACTTTAACTCGAAAAAGGATAGCTGATAGTCTGTTTCAGTAGGTGTAAAATAAGATGGGTATAAAAATGCACGTTGTCTTTCCAGCCCCTTTATTCCACCAAAAAATTCAACTTGTGTATCTCCATTTGTACCGATCACCTTTTGTACGATTTCCTGTTCACGTGGATCAAGGAAGTCAGTTAGCTTTGGGCTATATTGGTTCTCCACAGTCTGCTTCCATTCCAAGACCTGATCAATGAATGCATGTTCTTCTTTACGAAAATGTTGATATAAATTCATATGTATATAAACCTCATTTTTAATGCAGAAAAGGGACCTTGGATAAGGCCCTTTTTTATTTTTTAGAACATACTTTGTAAGGCATAAATTCCTCTACCTGCGAAATTAAGAACTAAAATTGCAACAATTGGAGAAATATCGATCATTCCTAATGGTGGAATGAACCTTCGAAACGGCTCTAGATATGGCTCACAAATTCTAGCAAGGAATTGGCCAATCCCAGACTCCCTTGCATTCGGAAACCATGACATCAAAATATAAATAATGAGCGCATATGAATAAAGTACAAGTACCTGACTTAAAATAGCGAAAATAATTCCCATATTCGTCTACCACCCCTTTTCAGCATAATCTTCGTTTGAAACAATCTCAGAGATGTTTCCAGACACATCAACATTGTCAGGAGTACATAAAAAGATGTTTGAACCTATACGTTGAATATCTCCACCAATTGCATAAACAGTTCCACTTAAAAAGTCAACAATACGCTTTGCTTGGTCATGTTGTACGCGTTGAAGGTTCACAACGACAGCTCGTCTACTCTTCAAATGATCGGCTATTTCCTGTGCTTCAGCATATACCCGTGGTTCAAACAAAATAACTTTTGATGACTTCTGGACACTTTGAAGACTCACTACATTTTGTTTCGTAGCAGGACGTGTAGTCTTAGTGGGTTCTTCTTCTTCAAAAAATTCTTCCTCATCGTAATCATATTCGTCCTCTAGCGCAAAGAAGTTTTTAAATTTGGATTTTATACTCATTTGTATACACCTCTCTTTTCACTTCCAAAATTTTTTATTTCGTGAAATATTTCTGATTCACTTAAAATTCTTTCCCAACAAGTGAAGTGCCGATGCGAATGAAGGTAGCTCCTTCTTCAATCGCAATTTCGTAATCATTTGACATCCCCATAGATAGTTCCGTACAAGGAGCATAAGGTAAACCCATAGCTTGTACATCATCCCTTAGTTTACGTAGCCTTTGGAAACAACCGCGTAATATGGATGTATCATCAGTGAATGGAGCCATCGTCATTAAGCCAACAATCTCAATCGAAGTAAATTTCTCGATTTCTTTTATAAATGGCACAAGGTTTTCTGGAGACAGTCCATGTTTGGACTCTTCTCCTGATACATTCACTTGTACAAAACATTTTATTTTCCCAGTTGCTCGTTTATGTAGTTCTTCTGCTAAAGAGATTCGATCTAATGAGTGAATATAATCGACTTTATCAATAATTTTTTTTACTTTTTTAGATTGAAGTGAGCCGATAAAATGCCAGGTTGGCTCGTCACCCAATACTTCTCTTTTTTTTACCAATCCATCATCGCGATTTTCACCAATATGTTGAATTCCTGCTTCAATAGCTTCTTTTGCGGTTTCAATACTTACATATTTTGTCACTGCAATGATTGACACAGAGTCTACAGATCGATTTGATCTTTTACACGCCTCTTCTATCTTTTCTTGTATATCTACAAGATTTTCTTTGACACTCATTGTCGTTTAATCCTCCTTAAAGCCAATAAAGCTCATCATTCTTCCCGTTTTCCCAGCATCCCTACGATGCGAAAAGAAAAGCTGATTCTCACAAGATGTACAATAAGAGGAAACTTGAATTTGTTCAGGAGGAATTCCTGCTCTTACCAACAGTTGATAATTCAATTCTTTTAAATCTAATCGATACTGATTGTTACTTATCTTTTTGTATGGTTTTGAATTGACATTATCCAATTTTTTTACAAAGTTCATAACATAATCATCCACAATATAGCAGCATTTATCAATTGCAGGTCCGATTAAAGCATGGATTTCCAGTGGATTAATCCCTTCACTTGACCAAGCACGAACCATCTCTCCTGCAATATCCTGAACGGTTCCCTTCCATCCTGCATGAGCAATCCCAATTATTTCTCTTGAAGGTGCATAAAAGTAAAGTGGAACACAGTCTGCAAAACAAAGGGGCAATAGAACATTTTTCTCCGCTGTAAATAACCCATCTGTATCCTTGATGCTATCTTCATATGTCATTACCCCTGCACCAAGATTGTGTTTAGTGACTTTAGCTATTTTATTTTTATGTGTTTGTTCGGAGCAAACCCAGTGTTCTGTTGGAAAACGAAGAACATCTGCTAGTTTTTTACGATTGGAGACAACCGAGTTGTACTCGTCCATTACATGTAGCCCTAAATTTAAGGATCCAAATTCATCTTTACTGGTACCACCATTTTTTGTTGTAAATCCAACAATAAGTTGATTTGAAAAATGGCTCCAACCAGTGTACGTTAACACCTGATCCGTATTTTGAATAAATGGTTCATGCATCATAACAACATTCCTTTAATTGCACAGTTAATCAAGCGTTCTAATTTGGTTAACAATGTATTTTTTAGAAAATTGAACCCTTCAATTGCTTATTTTATCATATCTTAGCAAAAGAAAGGAGAATATGTTAGTAAAAATGTCAAATTTAGCCGAAATTATTCAATGTTATTCTGTGTTCTAACAAGAATTACATCTTTCCCAACTTTAATTATATTTCTCCATGGTATCACGATTTCTTCATCGCGGCCAAACAAGCCTAACACTCTTCCATATCCACCGATTATAATAGACTCTATCTTTCCAGTTGTTAAGTTAATGTCAATGTCACCGATATTCCCAAGCCTTTTTCCATCGACAACACTTACAACATCCTTTGCCTGAAAATCTGAAATTTTAACCATATCCCCCTGCCTCCTCTTAGTCCTCTCCCTTACTACTATATGAGTGACAAACTGCCTTTTATGAGACAAAAAAGACATTCGAATGTATCGAATGTCTAGTTAATTTGCTTATTCATCCTATAACTTGTCCATTTGTGGGCTCAACCCATCATTAATTTTGGATATTCTTATTCATTTGTTTAATTGCTGCTTTTTCAAGACGTGATACCTGAGCTTGAGAGATTCCGATTTCTTCAGCAACTTCCATTTGTGTTTTTCCTTGAAAAAATCGTTTTCGTAGGATTAATTTTTCACGATCATTCAATCGTCTCATGCCTTCCTTCAAGGCAATTTCTTCAATCCAGTTGGAATCCCGACTTCGCTCGTCACTTAATTGGTCTACAACATAGATAGGATCCCCGCCATCATTATAAATTGGTTCAAATAATGATACTGGATCTTGAATCGCATCTAGTGCAAATACAATCTCTTCGTGCGGAACTTCAAGAACCTTTGAAATCTCTTCTGCGGTAGGTTCCCTTGATGTTTCACTCATCAAACGCTCTCTTACTTGCAATGCCTTATAAGCAATGTCGCGCAGCGAGCGTGACACCCTGATAGGATTGTTGTCTCGTAAATAGCGCCGAATTTCACCGATAATCATCGGAACTGCATAGGTGGAGAATTTCACGTTTTGACTAAGGTCAAAATTGTCGATTGATTTCATTAGTCCGATACAACCGACTTGAAATAAATCATCCACAAATTCTCCTCTGTTGTTGAAACGTTGAATTACACTGAGGACAAGTCGTAAATTTCCATTTACGAGCTTATCGCGTGCTGATAAATCTCCACTTTGCATTTGTCTAAATAAATGTCGCATCTCTTCATTTTTTAGAACGGGGAGTTTTGATGTATCAACACCACAAATTTCTACTTTATTTCGAGTCAATTCTTTCCCTCCTAACAGGAGTTGCTGTACAAAGTTAAGTATCTCCGTTAGAGGGAAAAATATGCATTTCCAATTCACAACAATTTCCATAATAATAGCAAAACCAGGTGAATCAATTGGATTGACGCAATTTAAATATTACACCATTTTATTAAATTCTTTTCGTAGTCGTTTAATAATTCGTTTTTCCAATCTTGAAATATAAGATTGTGAAATCCCAAGCATATCGGCAACATCTTTCTGCGTTTTTTCTTCGCCACCAATTAATCCGAAACGTAGTTCCATAATTTGTTTTTCACGATCATTTAGCTGATGTAAGGCCTTCACTAACAACTTTCGGTCAACATTTGCTTCTAAATCCTTTGTAATAATATCTTCCTCAGTTCCTAATACATCTGATAATAATAGTTCATTACCATCCCAATCAATATTTAATGGCTCATCAAAAGATACCTCTGACCTAATTTTATTATTCCTACGTAGATACATTAAAATTTCATTTTCAATACACCTCGAAGCATATGTTGCAAGTTTGATCTTCTTTTCAGGATTAAACGTATTAACTGCTTTAATAAGTCCAATTGTCCCAATGCTAATTAAATCTTCAATATTTATCCCTGTATTTTCGAACTTTCGTGCAATATACACCACGAGTCTCAAATTTCTTTCAATGAGAATCGACCTTGCCGCTTTATCACCGCTTGGTAGTTTATTTAAGAGGACTTCTTCTTCATCCTTAGATAATGGTGGAGGTAAGGCTTCACTGCCACCAATATAATAAATTTCATCCGTTTTTAAGCCTAATTTGATTAATAACTTATACCACCAATATGTAAGTTTTAATTTTAGTTTTGTCACAAGTAAGTTCTCCCTTCTATTTTGTAAAAACCGCGAGTATGATATTTATAAGTATCACTCTTTATTTAAGAAGCTGACTGAATTGAGGCTGAAACAAGCATTTTTGGATGAATAATGCAATCATACTCTCCATCAGTAGATAAAGTTGTATGATTTAAGGCCACCAGACCTTTCTTGACAATATTTTCTTCGTTACCTTGAAAGATGGTAATTTGATCTGGTTTAAGCGCCAGTAAAAATTGATGCTCTTGTCCAACCCCTCGATATGGAATAAGTCTCACACGGCTTTCCCATTTATGAGTCTCAGTTGTTGTTTCATTTGTTAATAGCTCTATATTTTTTGATTGGTCTATTAATGTTTTTGGAAATAGATCCTCGTATTTATTCGTATCTAAAATCATTACTGGGCTCTTCGTAATTGGATCAAACAATTGGTTTCCACTATCAACTAAGCCTTTTAAATGTAGTGTCACATCGTCGATTGTAAGCTTGACGGTAACAATCTGATCATAAAAAACTTGTTTTGTTTCGATTTCTTCAATTCTATTTTTGGAGAAATACCACAAAATAGGAAAACCAAGTAAAACAAACCCCCAACTGATTGGATTCCCATAGCCATTTGATTGAGTAAGAATCGTGCCGTCAAAAACTTGAACATCAAACTCTAAGAAGTAATGAACCCCTATCATTCCACCCCCAATCATGAAAGTAGCAAAATAAAAGGTTAATAGTCCTTGTATGAAATAACGAAACCGATTGTACCCAAAAGCAACTCCTACAATTAGAATTGAAAAGAGTAGTTTTGTGACAGGATGTGAACCAATCGCTGAAAAAGGAGAAACCACTAATAAAACTAACAATGAACCAATTAATGCACCTAATAAGATTCGCCATTTTATAATCTTACGTTTTAGGATCATGGCCGTTAAGAGTAATAATAGGGCGTCAAAGCAAAAGTTTAACAACCAAATGACATCTAAATAAATTGACAATCCATTTCTCCTTTCACAATTATCACTTTACTGTTTCCTATTGCTAATTTCTTATCTTAAAAAATAGTATATAGTACATCTTATATGGAAGTCTGTCACTTCATGCCGATAATAAAAGAGAAATTTTGGGAGATTAGTTCTTATTTTGTCAATAAACTTAGAACCAAGGGGATTATATAGTATATGAGGTAAAATACAAAAAAAAGCATTCGACAATCATATTGTCAAATGCTTTTTTAACAAAGAAGTAATTCTAATATTTAATAAGTAAGTAGTTATTCCGTAATCTACTACGTTAAAATTTCGCACCAAGCCTCTCTTGGTCACAAACCAATCTGTCAATAAAGGCAAAGAACATGCCTTTAGCGGCTTTCTTGTCATTGCCTGAACTACATAGGACGAGGAATGCTTCGAGAGTAAAAACATTGCACCAAGAAAATGCAGAACATTTCCGAAGACAATTGACATCGACGTTAGCCACCTTATGTGGTAAACGTCGATGATTCACTTTCAGCAATTCCGAAATTGAAGTTATCTTCTTCTGTTTCGATTTCGTAAGAAGGTTGGGACATCAATTTCATCCTCAACATGTACAGAACCGCGTGGATTTACTTCCTGAACGGGCTCTTCACGCTTAATTTCTCTTTCTCTTCTTTGTGTAACCTGTACTTGTGGTTGTTGCGGCTTCACATTAACGATTGGACGAGACGGACGTGCCGCAGGATTAACTTCTGCCTCTGTAAAACCTGTAGCAATAACTGTAACAACAATCTCTTCCTTCAGATTTTCATTAATGACAGATCCGAATATCATGTTTACTTCTTGATCTGAAGCAGATGCAACAATATCTGCGGCTTCCTGAACTTCATATAGGCTCAAGTTCGTTCCACCTGTGATATTCATTAGGACACCTTGTGCACCATCAATTGAAGTTTCAAGTAATGGACTTGAAATAGCTTTCTTAGCAGCCTCAGCAGCTCTATTTTCTCCTGACGCAACCCCAATTCCCATCAATGCAGAACCTTTGTTAGACATAATTGTTTTAACATCAGCAAAGTCAAGGTTTATTAATCCTGGTACAGCGATTAAGTCAGAGATACCTTGTACACCTTGTCGTAATACATTGTCCGCCTCACGGAACGCTTCAAGCATTGGCGTGTTTTTATCAACAATCTCAAGTAGACGATCATTCGGAATAACGATCAATGTATCTACTGATTCTTTCATAGCAGAAATACCACCAGCAGCTTGAGTTTGACGCTTTCTACCTTCAAATGTAAATGGTCTTGTTACAACACCTACTGTTAAAGCACCTAAGTCTTTAGAGATTTGAGCTATAACAGGGGCAGCACCTGTACCTGTTCCCCCACCCATACCAGCAGTAACGAATACCATATCTGCTCCTTTAAGAGCTTCTTCAATCTGTTCTCTACTTTCTTCAGCAGCTTTTTTACCGACTTCTGGATTTGCTCCAGCACCTAAACCACGAGTTAATTTTCCACCAATTTGCATTTTTATCTCAGCTTTTGAAAGGTTAAGGGCTTGGGCATCCGTATTTACTGCGATAAACTCGACACCTTGAACACCGTGTTCAATCATTCGGTTTACAGCATTATTACCGCCGCCACCTACACCTATTACCTTTATCGTAGCTAATTGATCAACGTTTGTATCAAACTCTAACATTATAAGATCCTCCTAATTCGCAAATATACTTCTCTTGTAATCTAACTTATTCAAAGAAGAGTCCAAAAAATCTCTTAACCTTTTTCCCAATTTTTTGTTCTTCTTTTGAATTTTTAGGGTGACTTTTCGCTTGGGGCTGTCTAGCAGGTCTTTTTTCAGGATTTTCAACTTGAACTGTCGTGCTAATTTTTCTACCTTGAATTCTTGCTTGCTCATACGCGAACTGCAATAGCCCTACGCCAGTTGCATATTGAGGTTCCCTAACTCCAATATAATCTGGCTTTGCAATTCTCACATTATTTTGTAATACGAGATTGGATAGTTCTAATACACCAGGCATATTCACTACTCCACCAGTAAGGACATAGCCACCAGGAAGATCTCCAACACCCATTTTCCTAATTTCCTTTTGAACTAATAGTAAAATCTCTTCCAATCTAGCTTCGATGATATCCGAAAGTTGCAGTTGGTTATATTGCTCATGTTGATCACTGCCTATTATTGGAACATCAAATACTTCTTCTTCAGAAGCATCATCATAGAAGGCATGTCCATGTTTAATTTTGATTTTTTCTGCATCTTCTGTAGATGTTCGTAAACCAATTGCTATATCCTTCGTAATATGGTCACCACCAACTGGAAGAACACTAGTTTCTTTTAAATAGCCATTATTGTAAACAGCTACCGTTGTAGAGCCTCCACCAATATCAACAAGGGCAACGCCTAAGTTTTTCTCATCTTCAGATAATGAAATTGAACCTGATGCAAGAGGTTGCAAAGAAATAGCTGTGATATCAAGTCCTGCTTTTTCTACGCAACGCAACAAATTATGTAAGATTGTACGTGAAGTTGTAATAATCGTTCCTTCCACTTCAAGTCTAACACCCAACATACCTCGTGGGTCACTAATTTCATCATATCCATCCACAATAAATTGTTTCGGGATCATATCAATAATTTCTCTCTCTGGTGGTAGAGAAATAAATTGCGCGGCATCTATAACACGTAACACATCTTCATTACTTATTTCACGATTTTGACGTGACTCAGTAGAAACTGCCACAACACCATGGGCATCCTGTAATTGTACGTTGATTGCTGGAACGGATACAACTACTTGATTAATAGAAATGCCTACCATTCTTTCTGCCTGCTCAACTGCCTTTTTAATAGAATGAACGGTTTCATCTATGTCTACAATTGAACCTTTTTTTAACCCTTCTGATTTAACATTACCCACACCTATTATGTTAAGTGAGTCATCTACCATTTCGCCGATGATTACCTTAACATTGGATGTACCGATGTCAAGACTAACACATATTTCATTGCTGTTCATTCTGTGGCACCTCCTTCTTTCAAATAACACCATTTCAAATATCGTTTGTCGAACAACAACTGACATTTTTCATAATTATTTTGTATATGAAAAATATTCAACAACCATAGGGGTTTTCCCTTTATAAAAATCAATTTTTTTCTATTTTATCACGAGAAAAGCTCCATTTGGATAAAATTATTCGTCGGATCACCGCAATATTTTGGAAGAGTCTTACTCCAAAAGCAAAAACGGCTACCAAGTACAAGTCTACACCAAGATGTACACCTAGAAAAGCTAAACTTGCGGCCAATAAAATATTAAAAAAGAAACCAGAAACAAAGACGGACTGATCATAAATATTTTGCAAATGTGCACGAATACCACCGAAAAGTGTATCAAGAGCAGCTAACACCGCGATTGATAAGTAATTTGAGTATTCTGCTGGGATTTTAAATTCCGATAACAGTCCGAGGATGATTCCGACTATTAAACCAAAAATAGGGAGCCACATGACTTTGTTCCACCTTTATCCTTTTTATCCCGCATTCGACTGATAGTATGTCCCTACTTTAGGATCATAAATTATAGGGAGTCACTAAATTACCAGTAAATGCCCAAACTAATGTACAAAGACTATGAGCGACAAATCTATGTCAACGTCTTTGTGACCCACTTCTTGTGAGCCTTACCAATTATACTGTGGGGGATACCACTGTATGGAGTGTCACTTTATCTTACTTCCATATTAGGTTCCATTTCTGTAATTCTAATAGGGTCATCATAAGCAGGTATTGTAACGACTTTACTAGGCTTTGAAATTTTCAAGCGTAAATTGTCAATAAAGAACTGACGCTCCGCATCTGATGCTTTGAGTTTGTTATATAATCTCTCAGCATCATCGGCGACGACTTTTATTTCAATTGGCAATGGACTTATGGAATAAGAATCAATTTTCGGTCTTCCTTGAATTTCTCGAATCACTGTGGTTGTAATGACTCTATGACCGTCAATTGAAATAGCCTTTGCCTGGTAAGAATTCAATTCATTGACTAGCCATTTCAACAAACTCGGAGTAATTGTGGTCGCTTGGATCCCCGCTTCATTGAACGATTGTTCAACTGTTATCGTGATTCCTGGTCCTGTTACTTCTGTTAGACCTGCCTGACTTTTTAATTCGTCAAGGGTATCCTTCAGAATTTGGATTTTACTATCGTCACGCTCATTTTCATACTGTTCTAACTTGGCTTCATATGTAAAGATTTTGGTTAATAATTCTGTGTAAAGCTCTTGTGATTGTTTTAGATCACCCCGTAATTCCCAAAGATCTCGAGTATCACGTACCTCTGGTTCTTTAATGGTTTGATATTGGACAGCAACCATAAAGCCTAAAATACAAGTAATAACTGTGAAACTTATGCCTTTTTTTTTGTCCAATAAAACCACCTGCCTTTTCTATTAGAACAATATATACTTTCTTATTTTTTTGCATTAATGAGTGGGTCCATTTGAATTTCATTTTTATTTTCAATTTTTACAACTATATTTTCCTGTACTAATTGATCTGTAATTCCACCATTCATATTTAGGGCAGGGACAAGCACATCTGGATCACCAATCGCTGAAATAACAAATGGAGCTGGGTACGGTTGACCATCCACGACTACAACAGGACCGTTACAATAAATATACGAATCATGGCTAAGTCTTTTCCCGTTTACTGAAACAGCTTGGGCTCCAGATATATATAGTTCGTTAATAACTTTGAATAAATGACTCTCATGAACTAAATAATTATTCACATCTTGTCCAGATGGTACATAAGAAGCATCTTCTAACGTAACAATTACGCCTGGACCTTTCACTCCGATTTCCCCAACAATCATGCGGTACTTTTCTACCTCTTCAACGAGATTATAATAAATTTGCTCTTGTTCTTTATTGGCGAGTTCTTCTTCTATTGCTTGTATTTGGTTTTGTTTTTCAATCAGTTTAAGTTGTAGTTCATTATTTTTTTCATTCTGTTCATTTAGTTCCGCTCGAATCTTTGTTTCTTCATTCCATTGTTCTTCAGTCATCTGTCTTGAATTTAACTGTTCCTTTGTAAACTGGTACGAGAATGAAATGATAAAACCAAGGACTAAACATACAAAAGAGAGAATAACATGCTTACCCTTCACCTTCATCTGTTATCATCTCCTCTTCCTCGTTGGTGCTCTCATATTCATATGGTTTGAAGGTGGGTACAACATCTAGTTCAATATACCCTCTTAAAGATGGATCTAATTCACTGATAATCGTCGGGTATGCAGAAATATTTTTAGCAAAACTTCGAACTGTTGCTTTTACCTCATACCCATCAACCATATAAAGAGTCATCTGAAGTGGATCATATTCTGTAGGAGTATGATGAATTTCAGAGATAAGTTTCGAAATTGATGGTTGGACTTTATTTAGTTCTTTTGATAGAAGCTTAAAGAATTTATCATCCCAACCAACTAAGATTGGTGCATCAACTGGAATCGCTTTTGAGCCATTCATTTGTGGTTTTTCAATAATCTCTCCGTTTTCAAGCATCGGATAGAAAGTATTTTGTTCACTAATGTATCCTACCCTCTTAAATTCACTAACATTGATTAATACTTGATTTGGAAGTCTTTTTTCAATTGTTACTTCTTTAATTTCAGGATGTTTATTTATATTTTCTGCAACCCCATCCGTATCAACCTTCCAAAAGCTTGTCCCAACTTCCAATTTACTTAAAGACATGATTTGTTCGGATGATATATTTCGGTTGCCAGAAATGGTGATTTTACCAATTTTGCTTAAAGGAGATTGGAAATAGAGAATACCTGAAAGCAATAGAAAGAAGAATGTTATATACATAATTAACCGTCTATTCGCTTTTTGTTTTCTTCTTTGCTTTAGCTTTGGAATTCGGTCTTCTATGGTAACAACCTTTTGCTTTTCCAAATATATTCACCCCGCTCTAGGATAACCTAGAAATAAAAAATTAATATTCCAATCATAAAATAGTTTTAGAACCAAAGAATAAACGGCATGTATACATGCCGTTTTTGTACATTTACGAATAACACATACATGTTATTGTATTATATCATATTTTCCAAAGAAATGGGTGTAGAAACTGACTACATTCGACCAATTATTTCAACTTCCGTTTCCATTTTCACGCCATGTAATTCAAAGATTTTATCTTTTACATATTGAATCAGATCAAGGACATCCTGTGCTTTT
This sequence comes from Bacillus nitroreducens, assembly GCF_964021195.1. Classification (NCBI taxonomy): domain Bacteria; kingdom Bacillati; phylum Bacillota; class Bacilli; order Caryophanales; family Bacillaceae; genus Bacillus; species Bacillus nitroreducens. Next base: position 3,683,858 of record NZ_CAXHYI020000003.1, read on the forward strand.
GCATTTCCAGCATTAACGATAAAGTTTCCGTGCATTTCAGATATCTTCGCTCCACCAATGGTATAACCTTTCAATCCTGATTTTTCGACCAACTGGCCAGCATAATTTGGAAGTGGATTACGGAAGATACTTCCTGCACAAGGAAGATCCCATGGTTGTGTATCCCTTCGATATTCTTTATTTTTCTTCATAACGGCCGAAATATCTGATTTATCCCCTTCCGTTAATTTAAAGGTTGCTTCAACTACAATTCCAGGGCGTTTCTTTTGAAGAATAGATGTGCGGTACGAATACTCCATCTCCTCATTTGTAAGCCATTCAAAGCTGCCATCTTCAAATAAAATATGTGCTTTTGTCAGTATTTTCGATATATCGGAACCGTGTGCTCCCGCATTCATATAAACAGCTCCGCCAATTGAACCTGGAATTCCGCTTGAAAATTCAAGTCCAGATAAGCCTTTTTTCGCAATTTGGATAGCTAGGCTCACAACCGAATAACCCGCACCAACTGTTAATGTAGTCCCTTTTAATTCTAGATGGTTAATTCCATTACCTAGTTTAATAACTGCCCCTTCGATCCCTTTATCAGAAACTAAGAGGTTGGAACCTCTTCCGATTGCTCTCCATTTAATTCCATGCTCTTTTATGATTTCAAGTGTCTTTTTTAACGATTCAATACTATTTGGTTCAATAAATATGTCAGCTGGGCCACCAATTTTTATTGTTGTATGCTTGGCTAAAGGTTCATTTTCTAGAACCTTCCCTACATTTGCCTCTTGTAGTTTTTTTACAATATTGTCCATAATAACCTCCTATCAGTATTCCTTTAGTTGATTAACAGTACTGTATCATATGCTCTGTGATGATTCATGGCACAAATGCCTAGACGAGTTTTTGCATTTCCTTATATAGTCGTGTTGCAGCGTCTGGAATACCTATTTGAGAGGATGCTTTTTTCATTTCCTCTAATTTTAATTGGTTCAATAAGACAGAGTCAATGTCCTTAATCAGTTGACTCCCTGTTAGCTCCTGTTCAAGACGTAAGATGGCTGCTCCTTTATCACTTAAGGATCTTGCATTTTTTTCTTGGTGATTGTTCGTTACATATGGGCTCGGTACTAAGATGCTAGGTAAACCTAAAGCAGTTAACTCAGCAAGTGTTGTTGCTCCTGCACGAGCAACAACTAAGTCAACACCTGCAAGTACTTCTGGCATGTTATGAATAAACGGTTTTATGATCACATTATCAGGATTTCCTACTGCTTTTACCTGATTCATTACATTCTCATAATGAACTTCACCTGTAACATATAAAAATTGATACTCTTTATTCTTTACTTCGGGTAAAGCATTTAGAAACGCATCATTTAGTGGTCTTGCTCCCCTACTACCACCCACTAACAGGACTGACTTTTGAGAAGCATTAAGACCAACAGACGCTCGACCAGCCTTCCCGTCTTTACCAATGACTTCTGAAGCTCTTGGATTTCCAGTGAGGACAACTTTTTCTTTAGGAAAATAGGTACGGGCCTCTTCAAAGCAAATTGCAACCTTATTTACATAACGGCTTAAAAATTTGTTTGTTAGACCAGGGATACTATTTTGTTCATGAACAATCGTTGGAATATGTAATTTCGACGCCGCATAGACAACTGGGCCACATACATATCCACCCGTTCCAATCACAACGTCTGGTTTGAATTCTTTAATTAATTTTTTACTGTCTTGAACACCTTTTATAAACCGAGTGATTGTTTTAATATTTTCAAAGGAAATTTTCCGTTTGAATCCTGTAATATGAATCGTTTTAAAAGGTATACCTTCACGAGTTACAATTTTACTCTCCAAGCCCTTCTCGGTACCTATATAGAGAAATTCAGCTGAAGGGTTCAGTTTTTTTATTTCTTTAATTAAGGCGAGTGCAGGGTATATGTGACCACCTGTTCCTCCGCCACTTACAATAATTTTCAACGTTCATTTCCTCCCATTTGGAAGTATCTTTGTTAAAACTAGTTTAACCCTGTTTCATTAAACAGGGTTAAACTTTTTTCATAGTATAACATATATTCTTAGGTTTTTGGGTTAATACCTTGAATACCTACTAATATTTAAAAGAACACCTACCGCCATCAGCATTAAGGTTAAAGATGATCCCCCATAACTAAGGAATGGGAGAGTGATTCCTGTTACAGGCATTAAGCCTGTTACAACTCCGATATTAATAATAACTTGAATTGCAATCATGCCGATGATCCCGATTCCAAGGAAACTCCCATATAAATCAGGAGCACCTAGTGCAATCCGTACGCCTCTCCATAGTAAAATGCTAAATAAGATAATGACGAATGAGCCACCGATAAAGCCCAACTCTTCAGCTAAGATTGCAAAGATAAAATCCGTCTGTGGTTCAGGCAAATAGAAAAACTTTTGTCTACTTTGCCCTAATCCTAGGCCAAATAAACCGCCTGGCCCAATTGCATATAAGGATTGGATAATTTGAAATCCAGTGCCTAATGGATCTTCCCAGGGGTCTAAAAAAGAAGTGATTCGTTTAATTCGATAGGGTGCGGAAAGGATTAGAGCAACAAAACCCGCTACCCCGAGCAAGCCTAGCCCAACAAAATGAGAAATCCTTGCACCTGCTACGTATATCATCACTACACATGTGCCTACCATTACCGTTCCTGTACCTAAATCGGGTTGAAGCATAATCATTCCAAATGCAAGGAATACAAGGGATAGAGAAGGAACTAGTCCTTTTTTAAAGGAGGTAATTTTCTTTTGATTCTCTGACAGGTATTTAGCCAGAAACGCAATCATCGCTAATTTCATAAACTCGGAAGGTTGGATTGAAAATGCACCGACACCGATCCAGCTTTGTGAACCATTACGTTCCATACCGATTCCAGGGATTAGAACCGCAACCAATAACACAAAGCAAATAATGATCAGAACTTTTGCCCATGTTCTCCATGTCCAATAATCCACATTCATAATGAAAAACATCGCGATGACCCCAACACCGGCAAATAAAAGTTGTCTTTTTGCAAAGAAAAACGAATCATCGAATTTATAGGTAGCCCATACTGCACTGGCACTATACACCATTATTAATCCTACTGCTAAAAGGGTGAGTGTAGTAATAATTAAAATAATATCAGGAGTTGTTCTTTGGGTCACAATCAAAACACCTCTACATTCAGATTCAGAGCAAGGAATAAGCAAAAGACTAGAAGTTGAACATCGACTAAAACCAGCCACAATCTGTGTCTACGTCGATGTTAGAACATCCTATTCAAAACCCACGAGTGGAAGCTAAATCAAACTTCGAAATCCTGATTTCTGGTGTGATTTAGCTCATGAGTTCATAGGCTTTGATGCTTATGCTAAATTAATCTAAATTGTCCAAGCCCTTACTTAAGCTTATGCACGGCGTCTATAAAAATGTCTCCTCTTTCTTCAAATGTTTTATGTTGATCCCAGCTAGCACATGCAGGTGATAGTAAAATAACATCACCCTCATTTGAAAGATTGTAAGCTTCTATTACCGCTGCCTCAACATTATCGACGACTTTTATTGTTTCTATTCCAGCAAGTTTCCCAGCATATTCAAGCTTTTTAGCTGTTTGACCAAAAACAACCAATGCCTTCACACGCTTTAAGTCATCAACAAGATCATCAAATTCATTTCCTCTATCAAGCCCACCTGCTAACAAGATAAGTGGTTGTTCAAAAGCTGAAATCGCCTTTTTCGTTGCTAGTATATTCGTTGCTTTTGAGTCATTAAAAAACTTTCGATTATGAGTTGTTGTGACATATTGGAGGCGATGCTTAACACCAGTAAAGCTTGTTAAAACATCGACAATCGCCTCGTTTGGGGTTGCAAGTAGCTTTGCAACAGCGACAGCAGCTAAGATATTTTCAAGATTGTGTTGTCCTGGTAAGACAATGTCTTTAGTTTCAATGATTTTTTCATCGTTAAAATAGATAGCCTGCTCTCGAATTGAGGCGCCTATCTGTAATTGTTGTGTGGTTGAAAATGGAATCTTTTTCGCTTGACTACTCTCTGCAGCTAAAACAACTTCCTTGTCATCAATATTTATTACGCTATAATCTTCTTCAGTTTGATTTTCAAAGATTCTAGCCTTTGCTTTTACATACTCTTCTTTTGTTCCATGATAATCAAGATGCGCATCGAAAATATTTAATAATACGGCAATTTTGGGAGCAAAGTCCATAATCCCCATTAGCTGAAAAGATGATAACTCCGTAACAATGATATTTTCCTTTTTTGCGGACATGGCTACCTCACAAGCAACTGTTCCAATGTTTCCCGCAATTAATGGTGATTTTGCACCCTTTTGTAGCATTTCAAAAATCAAAGTAGTTGTAGTTGTCTTTCCATTTGAACCCGTAATCCCAATAAAATCAGCAGGTGAAATGTGATATGCAAGTTCCACTTCTGTTAAGATTGGAATCCCCTTTTGTTTCGCTTTAACAAGTAGTGGATTACTATACGGGATTCCAGGATTTTTAATCACAAAGTCAAAATGATCATCCAATATTTCAATTGGATGACCCCCACATACTACTTTTATTCCCATTTTTTCGAGTTTCTGAGCTGGCTCATTTTCTTCATATGGCTTTTGGTCGTTAACTGTAATATTAGCCCCAACTTCTTGAAGAACTTTTGCTGCAGAAAAGCCACTCTTGGCAAGTCCGAGTATTAAAATTTGTTTATTTGTAAATTCAGTTGTATTTTTCAATTAAACCCACACCTCAATATAGATTCCAAGAATCGCGCATAATAGTCCAACTGTCCAAAACGTCACCACAACTCGCCACTCAGACCAGCCCACTAATTCGTAATGATGATGCAAAGGACTCATTCTAAATACCCGTTTTCCTGTTGTCTTAAACGAAATCACTTGAATGATAACAGACAATGTTTCAATTACAAAAACCCCACCAATTAATAACAGTAAAATTTCTAGTTTCAACATAATAGCAACAGTTGCTATTGCTCCTCCAAGTGCAAGTGACCCCGTATCACCCATAAACACTTTTGCTGGGTTGGCATTAAACACAAGGAACCCTAGAACAGCTCCGACCACAGCCACACAGAAAATAGCCACATCGTATTGGGCTTGGTTCCATGCTAAAACAGCAAATGCTCCAAAAGCAATTGCAGCTGTACCAGATACTAATCCGTCTAAACCATCTGTTAAATTGACAGCATTGGAAAATCCAACTAACCAAATGATCATGAAAAACACATAAAGGATTCCGAGGTCAAACTCAAAATCTATCCCTGGTATTGAGATTGCAGTTGAGAAATTATTTTGTTTGAAGATAAAATAAAATATAATAGCAATAACAATTTGACCAAGTAATTTTTGTAAAGAAGTCAAACCAAGATTCCTTTTTAACACCACTTTAATAAAGTCGTCTAAAAAGCCCAATATCCCGTACCCTAATGTCACAAATAAAAGTAAATATGTAGTAATTGACAGTTCATCAAAACGATTTGACACCACTACAGTCGTGAGTAAGATGGATACCATAATGATAATGCCACCCATCGTAGGTGTACCAGATTTCTTTTGATGCGATTTTGGACCTTCCTCTCGGATACTTTGTCCAAATTTTAATCTACGTAAGAAAGGGATAAAGATTGGGGAGAGAATGACGCTAATGACAAATCCAATTGCGATTGAATATAGGACTACTTCTTCAATCATTCTTGTCCCCTCCTTTTCCAGTCATTGTAAATGCTTGTGCGAACATGTTGTTTAAGTTCATTTGTTCGGTTTTATCCGCTATTTGTCTCATATTTTTCATCTTATCATACCCATTTTCTTCGATTTTTTTTAGATAGAATTTCATGATTAGTACTTAGTTCAACTCGCTTATTGCACGGGCAGCAACAAGACGGTCATCAAACGAATATGTTTTATTTCCAATGATTTGGTAGGTTTCATGTCCTTTGCCAGCAATGACTATTATATCATTATCTCCCGCATTTGAAATAGCATAAAATATTGCTTTTTCACGATCAGGAATTGTGATATAAGACTCACCTTCAACACCGGCCTCCATCTCTTTTAAAATTTGGATTGGGTCTTCTGAACGAGGATTATCAGATGTGAAAATAGGCACATCCGCTAACTTTGTTGCAATCTTAGCCATGATCGGTCTTTTTGAACGATCTCGGTCCCCACCACACCCAATTATGACGAAAATTTTCCCTTTTGAAAACTGCTTTACCGTCTTTAAAACATTTTCCAAACTATCGGGAGTATGAGCATAATCTACAATCACTGTAAAATTTTGTCCTTGGTTCACAATTTCAAAACGTCCTGGTACCCCTTTTACCTTCTCCACTGCTGTAATGATTGGAGCGATCGGTATCCCAGAAATAATAGAAGTTGTAATGGCTGCTAATACATTATAGACACTAAATAACCCAATTAATTTTAAATTTACTTCGTATGAACCAAAAGGTGTTTTTAAAGTAAATACTGTACCAGAAGCAGTCATTCTGATATTAGATGCCATAATATCAGCCGTATGATGATATCCATACGTAACAACAGTTGCTGAAGTGGACTTTACAAATTCTTTCGAGGCTGGGTCGTCGATGTTCAATACAGCAAACTTCGGATTGTCTTTGTCAAACCGATTTCCTAAACTAGCAAACAATAAACCTTTCACTCTACGATATTCCTGTATAGTGTGATGGTAATCTAAGTGATCTTGCGTTAAATTTGAAAAGACCGCAATATTAAAATCACAACCATGTACCCTGCCCATGTCCAATGCATGAGAGGAGACCTCCATTACAACTGCTTTGACCTGTTCTTCTATCATTTTATGAAAATATTTTTGTAGCAATACGGACTCTGGTGTTGTATTTTTCATTTCATACAGTTGTTCACCAATCTTCGTATACATCGTTCCAATAAGTCCAGTTTTAATTCCTGCCTCGTTAAAAATTTCGTCAATAATATGACTGATTGATGTTTTCCCATTTGTTCCAGTAACACCAATTAAATGCAGTTGATGTGTGGGTTGACCGTAAAAGGCATCTGCAAGAACAGCCATCGCTCTTCTTGTATCTTTTACAAGTACAACGGGGATGGACACATGCACCTCTTTTTCCGCAATAATCGCCACAGCACCATTAGCTTCAGCATCGCTTGCAAACATATGGCCATCAAATGTACTACCTGTTATACAAAAGTACAAACTCCCCTTCTTGACCTCCCTTGAGTCCATTTCAAGAGATGTGATAAAAGGATTGGCATTACCTTTTTCCGTAAAATCATGTAGGTTAGCTAATAACTCCTGGAGTCTCATCATGAATTTTACCATTTCCTCTCGAAAAATTTACTCAGGATTTCAAATCTTATAATAATGATTTATAGTAATCATTACAGAAAGTATAATTGGATTCACATTTTGAGATTGAAGAATTGGTTGCCTTATAAAAAATTTTATTCCTCTCTCTATAAGGTATTCCTTTTTATAGAAAAAAGAAGCCTAAAGGAAGAATCCCATAGCGCTTCTTTTACACATTTTTTCATTCGTTTTAATCTGCGGATTCTCCAAGATGGATGCGTAATGTCGTTCCTTCCTGAACTCGTTCTCCTGCCTTCGGAGACTGGTCAACAACAACATTTCCTTCTCCACTAATATCTAATTTTATATTCATTAATTGTTGTTGTAGTTCTTGTTTTGTTAAGCCTATTACATTAGGGACATCAAGATATTTTTTATCTGTCCACAGTCTGACTTCTTTTTCAATTTGGTTGTCTCGCTTTTCAATTCCTAGGAGTGGAAGACTTTCACGCATAATATTACCTACGATTGGAGCTGCGACGACTCCACCAAATTGTACTGTCCCTTTAGGGTTATCTACAGCAATGTAGACAACAATTTCTGGATCATCCGCTGGAGCAAATCCAATAAAGGAAACAATATGGTTATTTTGAAGGTAGCCCCCACCTTTTTTGGATTTTTGGGCTGTACCTGTTTTTCCACCTACACGATATCCATCCACATAAGCTCCACCACCAGACCCTTTGGCAACTACATTTTCAAGGGCATATCTCACTTTTTCTGATGTTTCCTCTGAGATTACTTGACGTTTGGCCACAGGCTCATTCCGTTCAACAACTTTTCCACTAATAGGATCAACCCATTCTTTTGCTACATATGGGGTATATAGAGTTCCTCCATTTACAGCAGCCGCCACAGCTGCAACCTGTTGGATCGGTGTTACTGCTACACCTTGACCAAATGCAGTTGTCGCTAACTCTACTGGTCCTACATTTTCTGGTTTAAATAGAATACCCGTACCTTCCCCTTGTAAATCGATTCCAGTCTTTTGGCCAAATCCAAAATCTTTCACATATTTAAATAAAGTGTCTTTTCCTAACCTATTACCAAGTTCAACAAAACCTGGGTTACATGAGTTTTGAACGACCTCTAAAAACGTTTGATGACCATGCCCACCCCGTTTCCAACACTTCAGGGTTGCACCCCCAACTTTTACAAAACCTGGATCATTAAAATTCTCTTTCTCTAGATCTACCTTCCCTTCCTCAAGTGAAGCAGCTAGGGTAATAATCTTGAAGGTCGAACCGGGTTCATACGTGCTCCATACTGGGAGATTACGGTTGTACACCTCTTGTGGCACATTTCGAAAATTTGCTGGATCAAAGTCAGGTCTTGAAGACATCCCTAATATTTCACCATTGTTTGGATCCATCGCAATTGCAATGATCCCGTCTGGATTATATTGCGCCTCTGCATTATCAAGCTCACGTTCAATTAGACTTTGAATTCTAGTATCAATGGTTAACCTTAAATCAAGGCCATCCTTTGGCGGTGTATAATCATCTGCAATATCTGGCATTCTTCTCCCTTTTGCATCTGAATAAAATTGAACACTTCCTTTTTCACCTTTTAATTGTTCATCATAACTTTTCTCTAAACCTGTTAATCCTTGATTATCAATTCCAGCAAAACCTAATACATGAGAAAGATAACTACCAAACGGATAATGACGTTTTGAATCCTCTGCAATGTATATACCTTTTAAACCAAGGTCACGGACTTCATTAGCCTTTTCATGGGAAATCTTTCGACCCTCTGGATTGATGTAGACTTTCGATTCATTTTGAGTAATTTTCTTATACGCCTTTTCTTTTGACATATTTAACACAGCAGCCAACTTTTCCGCAGCTTCAGCAGGATTTTCGATTTGCCGGGGAACAACTAAAACAGTCGGTGCACTTTGATTTGTAGCAAGAACGACGTCATTCCGATCCAGTATCTTGCCTCGTTCTGGCTCAAATGGAATATCCCTGCTCCATGAGTCCTTTGCAAGTGCTGTTAGTTTATTCCCTACAAAAAATTGGACATACCCTAAACGCACATCAATAATTAAAAACAATAATAGACCTATTAATAGTACTAATAGTAATCTTCTTCGAACTGTCACATTTGAGACTCGCATACAGACGTACCCCCTAAAAAACATAAAATCCAAGGCTCGTCTAACTATATGCTTGTACATGGTTGATTAGAACGAGAGTAAGAGAATCGAGGTTAATGCACCAAAAAAGGGGCTGTCCAAAAAGTCACTGAAAAATGACTTTTGAGGACAGCCCTCATTTTTTGTTTTTTGGGTTTACTAAAAAATCTGGTGTTGATTTCCGCTGCAGGTACTCGCTTTCCGCGGGCGGTCCGGGAGCCTCCTCGTCGCAAGCTCCTGCGGGGTCTCCCCTGGCCACGCTTTTCCCGCAGGAGTCTCGTACCTTCCGCTACAATCAACAAGGTTACAAAATTTAATAGTATTGACTCGTAACTTTTAAAAAAACACACAAAAAAATCATCCTTTTTAGTAAAATGAAGTTTTAGGTGATCGTAATAGTTATTCTAAAACGGACAAAGATGCCACCTTCATGCGTATGAAAGAAGATCATATGAAAAATGGCCAACTTAAGCCAGGATACAACGTACAAGTAGGAACAGAAAACCAGTTTATTCTATACTATACAATACATCAACGCCCAACAGACACTCGGTGCTTCATCCCTCATATGGAAAAACTGGCAGCTTCTTCTTTACCGATACCCAAAACGGTTATTGCCGATGCAGGATATGGTAGTGAGGAGAATTATGTTTACGCTGTCGGAGATGAGAACGAGCAACGATTCGAGTTTCTTATTCCGTATGGAAGCTATGTACAGGAACAAACCCGTAAATATAAAAAAGACATCAAAAACGCAAAAAATTGGACTTACGTGGAAGATGACGACTATTTTATTTGCCCGAAAGGAATGAAAGTAACGTTTAAAAAATACCTGAATAAAAAGAATAAATCTGGCTACGAGCAAAGTTTTAAAATATATGAATGTGAAGATTGTACCGATTGTCCACTAAAAGTACAATGCACAAAAGCAAAAGGGAATCGTCAGATTCATTGGAATACGATTTTTGAAGAAATGAAAGCCAAGGCTAAAACAGCCCTTGAATGTGATGAAAAGTCCGCTATCTACGCTCAACGTAAAGTTGAAGCAGAAAGTGTGTTCGGTCACATCAAGGGCAATAGGTCGTTTCGCAGATTTTCTCTGCGGGGGCTCGACAAAGTATATGTCGAGTTTGGATTTGTGGCATTAGCCCACAATATATTGAAAGTAGCAGGCATACGCCAGCTACTTTCAGAGAAAAATCGAAAAAAACAGGTTCTAAATCAAATGTTGGGGTTTTAGGCTACCGCGCTACGCTTGGTGGCCTCTATAAAAAATGATGGATGGTACCATTCATCATTTTTTATAGAGGAGAATCACACCAACTCGGTTAACCAATATGTACCCCAATTCTTTTATACTTGTGTGTTAATAAAATCTTCGCCCTAAAGCGTTCAAAAACTCTAAATCCATAAGCATTTCTCTTTAGAACTTTGGTTGAATTATTAATTCCCTCTAAAAACCCATTTGAATATTCATAGGCAAAGCTATTTAATACTTCAACTTGCCAATTTTGTATGGTCTTTATTGCTTTAATCATTTCAGGTATCTTTGAATCCTCAATTAACTTATATAGTTCTTCCAATTCCTTTTTAACCAAACTGATACTGTTTTTTCCGTTTTCTTTGGCACGTAAAAACCAAGTACGATATGCCTCTTTAATTTCATATGCTTGTTTGAGTTCATTCGACATCTCCAAGTAACGATTTAAATGCCATTTCTCATCCTTAGTTAAGCGTTGGCAGTCTTTATGAAAGACATGTTTCATACGTTTACACTTTTTACGGTCGTAGCCATGAAATTGGTTTTGTACTCGACGTCTTACTCCATCAAGCCCCCAATAGATGTAACGACAAAAATGAAATCTATCAGCTACAATAACAGGTTTACCCAATGCCTCTTGAACGGCTGCTTTAAAGGAATGATTCATATCCATTATGACTATTTGCACTCTAGATCCGTGCTTTCTTAAGTAGTCTTTTATCGTACGTTTATAACGATTTGGTAGAATATCAATCGGTTCTTTTGTTATCCCATTCGCAATGATTAACTGGTATTTCCCTTCGCGGGTATCACCCTTGTATTCATCAATAGCTATAACTGTAGGTAATTCTTCCACCGGATGAATTTCACTTCGTGAAATTTGATCGAATCGACGTATAATGGTTGAAGATGAACACCCGTAGATTTCAGCTGTTTCCTTAAATGTTTTTCCTTTAATCGCTTTAATTGATATAGCTTGATTCCATTCTATTGAGGTACGTTGATAACGCATGACAAAAGGATTTTTCTCTGAAAAACGTTTCCCACATTCACAGACATATCGTCTACGCTTATAAAAGATTTGGGTTTTTCTTTCAAACCACTTTAAGTGTTGAATTTTTTGTATACGATAGTCATGAATTTTACTCGTCCTTTGATTACATTTAGGGCACCGATGTACTTTTCGCTCCATTTCAACGTACAGGCGGATAACTTCGCCCACTTCTTCAACATTGGTTAGGATAGACCCTTTTAATCCAGGAATAATCATGGTAAAATCCATATACACGCAACTCCATTCTTTAGACTTGTTTCTCGACAATTCAAGTATAAAAGAATGAGGAGTTTGCGTGTTTTTTTATGCACACAAAATTTTGTTTAAACCCCAACAAATATTATAGAGCCAAAAAACAAAAAGGCAAGGGAGAAAAACGGTCGTTTTTCTCCCTTGCCTTATTTTTTAGGACTTATCGGACAGCCCCTTTACTCTTCTTGCGTATTAGTCTCTTCTTCAACTGGTTCTTCATTTACTGTATTCGGTGGTTCTAGTTTAACAGTTAGTTTATCACCAGCTTTTATAACCGATCCTGGTGCTAAACTTTGCTCAACTATATATCCATTACCACTATGCGAAACTTGAATATCTGTTAAATCTGCAAGTCTCATTACATCCCTTAAGGACCAGCCTGTCATATCTGGCAAATTAGCAACTTCATCAGTAAGAAGGAATACCTGTTCATTTGAAACCATTTTTTCTCCTTCTCGAGGAATTTGATCTACTATATTCTTCCCATTTCCGATAACAGTTGCTTTCAGATTAAGTTTTTCAATTGACGCTCTTGCATCTTTTATTGTTTTTCCTACATACGAATCAACCACAATTTCTTTATAATCATTTACATTTTCGTCTTGTTTTTGTTCAGTAGGTTGGATATTTAAATATTGTAAGCTATTTTTCATTACAGGGTTAAATACGAGCGCAACAGGTTCACTGCCAATGTCTGTATCTTTTAACTTTGGTTGTTGAACAGCTACATATACCACTAGTTTAGGATCATCCAAAGGTGCCATTCCAAGGAAAGAATAGATATAGTTTCCTCTTCCATATAGATATCCACCCTTTGGACTTGGGATTTCAGCTGTACCCGTTTTACCGGCAACTTGATAGCCTTCTATATTATAAGGTCTACCCGTCCCATCGGTTACAACCTTACCTAATAAATCTAATACTTGTTCAGCTGTATCTGCTGATACTGGTTGTCCTGCTACCTGGGGTTTGTGATCGAGAACTGTTTTATTCGTATCAGGATCAACGATCTTATCCACAACATACGGTTTCATCATCTTTCCACCATTCGCTATGGCTGTAGCTGCCTGTATCTGTTGTATTGGGGTTACAGACGACGCTTGTCCAAAAGATGTTGAAACTCTATCAATCTCATATTTGAAGTTTATTCGATTTTCGACCTCCCCCTCTAAATCAATGCCAGTTGGGCGGTCGAGACCAAAACGGCCAATATACTCTAATAATTTATCCGTACCTAATTGTTCTTTTGCAATCTTTGCAAATGCAACGTTTGACGATTTAAGTACACCTTCATCATAGGTAATTGAACCCCAACCAACTCTATTATGGTCACGGATTGTTTCTCCACCAGCAGTATAACTTCCAGACATGAAGGTAGCATTTCCATTATAAACACCTTCTTCAATCGCTGCTGCTAGTGTAAAGATCTTCATCGTAGAACCTGGTTCAAAAGGATACGAAATCACATCGTTCAAGTAATTTGTTATGTTTCTGACGTTTGGATCAAAGCTTGGTCTTGTTCCCATTGCTAAGATTTCACCCGTCTTCGGGTTTGCAACAACTCCAATTACCTTTTCAGGCTGATACTCCTTAACTGCCGTATTCATAGCGTCATCTAAAAAGGTTTGAATGGTTTGATCGATTGTTAAATACACATCACTTCCATTGTCAGGTGGAATGATCTGTTCTTTTGCGTCTGGTAACTTATACCCTTTCGTATCACTTTGGAATTTCATATAACCATCTTTTTCCTGAAGATATTTATCTAGGCTTTTTTCTATTCCAAGCATACCGACAGTTTCTGTAGTTTTTGTTTTCTCATCCGTTACTTTTTGGGCATATCCTACAAGATGCGAAGCAAAGGTCCCATTCGGATAGTAGCGTTTCAACTCTCTTCTGAACGCTATTCCAGGTAATTCTAAAGCTTCGATCTCTTGCTTAAGTGATGTGCTTATATCACTACCATAAGAACCAAACTCGACCTGTTTCCTTTCAGGTTGTGTTAAAATATTATACATTTTACTTTCTTCCATGTTTAAAAGGGGTGCTAGTTTTCGTGCCGTTTCCTGTGGATCAACAACATGCTTAGGATTATCTTCATTTACAGTTAATTCCTCATCAAGAATTGCAACAACTGTATAAGAAGAAGTATCTTCAGCAATTGCATTACCTTTTCGATCATAAATGCTTCCACGGTGTGCTTCAATCGTTCGTTGTTTTGTGTATTTTTCTTCTGCTAAAGCGGCTAAGACGACACCATCAACCGTACCTGTACCTTGTATATAAACAAATCTTGTCATCAATATAAAAAAGAGCAAAGCAAATATTATACTAATAAATGCTGCTCCTCTATTTATATTGTTATTCTTGACCTTCTGTTTCATGTTAGTTCCCTTGAACAACTTTTACATTATTTTCATTTAAGACAAGACCAAGTTCTCTAGCTTTTTCCCATAAGCGCTCATATTCGCTTAATTCTTGGACGTGTACATAAAGGTCATTATTCGTTTTCGTTTGTTGACTAATTGACGACTCGATTTGTTGGATTTCGATATTCGTTTTGTAGATCGATACCTGGGTAGATATGATATGAATTGCGCAGAATATCACTGCTACTGAGAATAGAATCCCTAATAGCTTTTCTCCTAACGTAAATCGGAATTTCTGTCTTCTTGCTGGACGAATCTTTGGTGTCTGATTTGGTTGTTGTTCTTGCGTTTGTCTAACTTTGTATGCTAAATTACCCATCATATCCCTCCTTGAGTATCTTTCCTTTATTATTAAGCAAACTCGGTTCGATTAAAGTTTCTCGGCGATTCTTAGTTTAGCTGACCGTGCTCTGTTGTTTACCTTTAATTCCTCGTCCGATGGTAGTATCGGTTTTCTTGTAATTAATTTTAAAGTCGGTTTGTATTCATCAGGAATCACAGGAAGTCCTGGTGGTAACGGTGGACCTTCACTTGCTTTTTTAAAGGCTACCTTACAGATCCTATCCTCAAGTGAGTGGAAGGTTATTACACTCACACGCCCACCTCGCGAAAGAAGTTCAATCGACTGTTGAATGGCATCTTCAAATACTTTTAATTCATCATTTACAGCAATTCGAATCGCTTGGAATATCCTTTTCGCTGGATGTCCTCCAGTTCTTCTGGCTGCAGCTGGAATTCCTTCTTTAATCAATTCAACCAATTCACCAGTTGTTTCAATTGGCTTCTTTTCTCTTGCAGCTTCTATTTTTCTAGCGATTTGCTTTGAAAACTTTTCTTCTCCATATTGGAAAAAGATACGCACCATTTGTTCATAAGACCAATTATTAACAATTTCATAAGCGGATAATGCTGCATCTTGGTCCATCCTCATATCGAGTGGTGCATCGTGGTGGTAACTAAATCCACGTTCGGGAGTGTCAAGTTGTGGGGATGAAACACCTAAATCAAATAGGATGCCATCAACAGTAGTTACACCCTGTTCATGCAATTTTTCAGTTAAGTTTGCAAAATTACTTTTAATAATGGTCACGATGTCACCATATTGCGCAAGCTTGTCCTTTGCATTTTCGATCGCAATATCGTCTTGATCAAACGCATAGAGCTTGCCTTTGTTTGAAAGTTTTGAAGCTATGTATGAACTGTGTCCTGCACCACCAAGTGTACAGTCAACGTATATTCCATCTGGATGAATCTTTAATCCTTCAGCAGCCTCTTCTAATAGAACGGTTTTGTGTTCGAACATAATTACACCTCTTATATTAACTCTGTCTTATCCTTATCTTTAACAGAAAAGATAAATCAAATGCGCCTTGGCGTATTTACCTGCCCGATTTTGCATGACCAACAGGATGTGGTCACGTAGACTTTGCCACCTGAAGTAGTGTTCTTAGTCTTTAGTTCCATGCTTTCAGTCAGGATTTGCACCTTAGAAAATTAGTATACTCCTAAAGCATTCAACATTCCACAATAATTGTGGTTTCCCACTGAATTTAGGTTAAATATCAAAACCGATCATATTTTCAGCTATATCAGAAAAAGATTCTTCGGATGCCGCGAAATATTCTTCCCAGCTCTCCTTACTCCAAATTTCTATACGGTTAGATACACCAAGAACCACACATTCCTTTTCAAGGCCAGCGTATGAAAGTAATGGCGTTGTAATATTTACTCTACCTTGTTTATCTAGTTCACATTCAATGGCTCCTGAGAAGAAAAAGCGTGTGAAAGCGCGGGCATCTTTTTTAGTAAGTGGGAGTGTTTTTAATTTTTCTTCAAGTATTTTCCATTCCGATTGTGGGTAACCGAACAAACATTTATCTAAACCTCTAGTTAAAACGAACGTTTCACCAAGGTTTTCCCTAAACTTAGCAGGTATAATCATTCGGCCTTTCGTATCAACAGTATGATGGTATTCTCCCATGAACATATCCATTGTCCCCACTTTCTGATTTTATCTTACCACAATCCCCCACTTTCCACCACCTAATTTAATAAATTATTCCAATAAAAAAATCCCCGGAATTCCGAGGATTTTCAACAAAATATCTATATTAAAGCTTAATAACTTTATGTTTTCCATTAAATTCAAACGAAAGTTGTAATAAATCGTAGATAAAATCGTCTCCATACTTATTTAAGTAGTAAAAAACATTCCACACTCTCTCTTGTGGGGAGCCAAGTGGGAGAAGCGATGTTTCAATTCGATTAAAACGATTTAGCTCAATTTCATTTCGTTCCAATATGCTACGATTTAATGTGTTCTTTAGAAAATCAAATTGCGCTTGAACATTTTGAGCATTTTTTAGGAGGAGATCCGCTAGACCAGAATCAACCTCAAGCCCCACTTTTCGTACTTTTTTATGTATTAATTCTACTTCTTTCTTTGCTTCCGAAATAATATCGTCCACATCTGCTGTTTGCTGTGCCAACCATGCCTCTTTCGCTTTTGCTACTTCACCAGATAAGGCGGCTGGAATTGTTAGTCCCACTTCCTTAATATTGGACTCAATGGCCCTTTCCACAAACGTCATCATTAGTCGAGGTACGACAGGAGGCATTTTCATTCCCATCTCGGAAAATACTTTTTTCAGCTCTGCCCAATACGAAACCTCACCAGGTCCAGAAATAAATGCGAGTGTTGGAAAAACAAACTCTTGCATAACAGGTCGAGTTACTACATTATTACTTAATCGTTCTGGTTGTTTCTCTGCAATTTCTAATAATTCATCACCACATAGAATACATTCATTATTTTTTCCACTGAAGACATCATGTTCCACATTATATTCGAGCAATATGCGTTCGTCATTTTGCGTATAGAATAGGTTCGCACTCGACTCATTCATTTCAATTGTTCTTGGATAGTGGTGTGAAGACAATACTTCCTGCTGGAGCAATAATGAATCATGGATCTCTTTATTCTTTTCAACCATTTTTCTTAAATAGTCCGATTGAATGGATCGAAACTCTTTTGAACCTGAATCCACAAGAACTAATCCTGACTCTCCAAAAAAGTCATTAATCATTTGCACAAAAAAATCTACATATGTAGTTGAGTTTTCCACATACCCATTTAAACGGTCAATGAGACCATTTGTATAATTGGTTTCACCATACGTCTCAAAAATTTCTTCTATCCACTCTTTAAGGCCGTCCTGTTCAATTTCTATTGAAGAAACCATTGTCTTGCGGTTATGATATTGCGGCACTGCCTTTTTCCGAATACCATTTTTCAAACTTACATAAAGGTGATTAATTTCTGCAAAGTCATGATCTTCTCCAGCAATCCAAAACACTGGAATAACAGGTACATTTAGCCTTTCTTCTTGTTCTTTGGCAAGTTTGATAATGGAAATTATTTTATGTATTGTGTATAACGGTCCTGTCAATACACCCGCTTGCTGTCCACCAATTACCACCAGACTACTTGGATCCATCAGTTTGTTAATGTTCTCAATCGTGTTCGGATGGTAGTTTAGTCTTTTATTATAAAAGAGTAAGTGTTCCACTAGTTTTTTTCGGTCAAAATGCCTTTTTTCTAAATCTTTTTTTCTCACCTCATATACAAGAGGAGAGTGTATATCGTAATCAAAAAATTTCTCTATATCCATTTTATTTAAAAGATAGTCGCTTACCAAGCGATTTGAAGATGGCAGAGAGAGATCCAAAACCTCCATATGTTCTTGAACTTCCTTTCTTATTCCAGTTTATATCTTAGAAGAGTATAGCACGCTTTTTCTATAAACCAAAAATATTCGCTCAGCTGCTGATTAATTTAACGTTGTACGAACAATACTTTGAATGATCCCGATAAATAGTAATAGAAAATAGGCTGTAGTTGAAGCAAGGAAAGCAAAACGCCAAGATTTCCTAATGATCCTCATAATTTCAATTTCATGTTTGTTTTTCCAAGTGATAAATCCAATTACCAAGGCTGCTAAGATTAAAATAAGGATGATTAACCCAAGCAAGCTTTTCCCAACTATTACAAGTAATAGATAATGAACCGCCAAAAGAAAAAATATGGTCGTAATGTCTATCGTAAGAAATAGAGATTTTCTTGTGTTTTTTATCATTAATCTACATATCAAGTAAACTAGTATGAATCCAAGCAAGGGTATTGTAACAAATGTTGCCGCAAGCCCTGCAAAAAAGTCGATCATACCCTATCCCCCTTTATATTCAATTCCTTTTAAAGAATCATAAAGAAATTGAGTGATGGTTAATTCACGTTTCCGTTTTTTTGCTTCTATTAATATGTAACCTAAAATCGCATCAATCTCCGTTTTTCTTCCTTCTTCAATATCACGCAGCATAGATGATTTATTGCTTGCTGTATTTTTACAAATAGTAGTCACGAGTTCCCACATTTTTTCTTCATTTGTAGGTATAATAGATACAATATCGCGAAAGACGTTTTTCATTTGTTTATGGAAATAGCTATTCTCTAGCAGTTCCCCATTTTTGACACGGTAAAGAGCAGTTAAAGGATTTATGACGGCATTCACAACCAATTTATTTGATAAGATATCAAACCAATCATCATGAAATTCAATTGGAAAATCAGTATGGATATTCTCTAACACGGGTACATTCCCTTTGTATGTACCTATCTTTGTTTGTCCAATGCCAGTATGTATAACCGTGGTATTATCCACTTTTAATGCGCCATGTTCAACAATACCCACTAATATAGTTGCATTTTGAAGTTGTTTTATATGTTCAATATGGCCCATACCATTTTGTAGAAAACAGATCATACCAACTTTTTCAATATCTTTTAATTGTGTTAGAAGGTCCGTTAGTATGTATTGTTTCACCGCAATAAAGAGTAAGTCCATCTCTTTTACGCTTGATGAGCTTATTTTAGCTTGTACATTAAAGGTTTTGACGTTGTTCTTTTTCTCTATTGTTATACCCTTTTTATTTATTTCATTAGCCTGATGTTCAGTTCGTGTAAATATCGTTACGTCGTGACTTTCGGCAAGATACCCTGCAAAAAGTAACCCAATTGAACCTCCACCGATTATTCCAATCTTCATCGTTCCAACTCCATCATTCATTCTACCTTCATATTACCAAATAATCCGACAAAATGACTAGTACAGTCTAGGAAAAATTGCAGAAAGCTGATTTCATTAGAAAAGAAACCCCAAAGGTCATTCCCTTGGGGTTAATTATGTGGATTTTCATTTAGTTTAGGAGTCTCATTCCCAACAGATAGTCTGTCAGACCAATCGGATTTGGAAAAGTGATGTCACTACACTACCTTTTTGAACACTGAGGGTCTTACTTCCCATTACAACTGAAATAATGCTTATACTGGATAAACAGGATGTTTCTTTTTTCCAAATTCAAGTTCTTTTGTCTCATACGCTTCCAAACGATTAATGAGGACAGTGCGCAGATCAGAGGCTGGAACGATATCATCAATAATGAGTTCAGACGCAAGCTTATAAATATCAATAGATTCTTTATACTCCTGTTGTTTCTGTTGAACAAAGGCCATTCGTTCCTTTGGATCTTCGATTTCATTAATTTTATTCGAGTAAACCGCATTTACTGCTGCTTCTGGTCCCATGACCGCAATTTGAGCAGTTGGAAGCGCAACACAATAATCAGGTTCAAATGCAGGACCTGCCATTGCATATAGTCCAGCACCATATGCCTTACGAACGATAACTGAAATCTTTGGAACCGTTGCAGAACTCATTGCTGCAATAAGTTTTGCACCATGTCTTATAATCCCTGCTCTTTCGACTTTCGTTCCAATCATAAATCCAGGTACATCCGCTAAAAATACTAATGGGATGTGGAACGCATCACATAATGTGATAAATTTAGCTGCTTTATCAGCAGAGTCCACAAACAAAACGCCACCCTTAACCTTTGGCTGGTTCGCGATAATTCCGACTGGCCTGCCATCTATTCGGGCAAGCCCAGTAATGATTTCAGGTGCAAATAGCTTCTTAATTTCATAGAAACTTCCTTCATCAATTATGGCATCAATGCCCTCATACATATTAAACGGTGCATTCTGGTTTATTGGAATAATCTCTTGAAGACTTTTTCCTTCTTTTGGTAAACATCCTTTTGTTATAGCAGGTTTATTTAAATAATTTGAAGGGAAAAATCGCAAATAATTTCGCGCACTTTGAATGGCTTCCTCTTCATTTGCTGCAAGTACATCACCACAACCACTTACGGTACAATGCATTCTTGCACCGCCCATCTCTTCTAATGTGACTTTTTCACCTATTACCTTTTCCGCCATACGAGGCGAACCTAGATACATAGAGGCATTCTTATCAACCATAATAACGATGTCGCAAAAAGCAGGTATGTAGGCTCCACCTGCTGCAGATGGACCAAATAATATACAAACCTGAGGAATCATCCCTGAAAGTTTTACTTGATTGTGAAATATCCGTCCTGCCCCGCGTCGATTTGGAAACATCTCCAGTTGGTCGGTAATTCGTGCACCTGCTGAATCTACTAAATATAAAAGTGGGACACGAAGCTTCTCTGCAGTCTCTTGGATTCGGATAATTTTTTCAACAGTACGTGCTCCCCACGAACCTGCTTTTACTGTCGAATCGTTGGCCATTACACATACTTGTTGGCCATTTACTTTACCAATCGCAGTTACAACACCATCTGCTGGAAGATTTTCTGCGGTATTATTGGCGAATTTGCCATCCTCCTGATAGATCCCTTGATCGAATAAAAGAGCAAGGCGATCACGAACAAAGAGTTTGTTTTGTTCTTTAAGTTTTTGATGATATTTTTCATGTCCACCCGCTTCAATTTCTTTTCCTTTTTCGATTAGTCTTTGATCTAAGTCCTTCGTACGAAGCATTTATTCCCCTCCTATTCTAGTTCAAGTAATACATCTTCCTCATTTACAAAATCACCGATATTCACTTTAATACTTGTAACTGTTCCTGTTTCTGTACTTTCGATTGGAATTTCCATTTTCATGGATTCAAGCATGACCACTACTTGACCCTCGTTAATCTCATCACCTTCTGAAACTAATACTTGTAATACCGTTCCCGCCATACTTGCTGTAATTTCCTTCATCATCATTCCTCCTACCGTTTATTTATCAATGATAAGTAGTTTGTTGTATACTCTCCATGAAGAAATGACTCTTCATTTATAATTTGGATAAATAAAGGAATATTCGTCTTTATTCCTTTAATGACAATTTCATTTAAATAGTTTTTTGCTGTTTGAATGGCATCTTGACGGGTATTTCCTTTCACAATAATTTTGGCAAGCATTGGGTCATAAAAAGGAGTAACGATCGAACCTACCTCATACCCATTGTCAATTCGAACGTTTTGAATATTGCTTGGTAATCTGAACTCCTCGATTTTCCCTGGTGAAGGAAAAAACCTAATTGGGTCTTCAGCGTAAAGCCGAAACTCAATGGAATGGCCGAATGAGTTGATTTCACTTTGTGTCATTGGCAGTTTTTCCCCCCTTGCAACTAACAACTGCCATTCGACAAGATCAACGTCCGTTATCATTTCTGTAATCCCATGCTCGACCTGTAGCCTTGTATTCATTTCTAAAAAATAAAAATTTTCTTCTTCATCTACAATAAATTCAATGGTTCCTGCATTTGTATACCCCACATATTCAGCAGCTTTTTTTGCTGTCTGACAGATCTTTTCTCGCGTTACACTAGACAAAAAAGGTGACGGAGTTTCCTCAACCACTTTTTGATTACGTCGTTGAATCGAACAATCTCTTTCAAATAAATGAACAATGTTTCCGTGGTGATCACCAAAAACTTGAACTTCAATATGTCTTGCATTTGGAATAAATTTTTCAATAAATACTTTATCATTTCCAAAATACGATTTTGCTCTCAATTTGGTTGTTTGGAACGCTTTTTGCAATTCATCTTCCGAATGGCAGCAAACCATTCCAATTCCGCCCCCGCCCCCACTTGCCTTTAACATGACAGGATAGCCGTAACTTGTAGCCAGTGTGCAAGCTTCCTCTATCGTATGGATTCCTTCTTCACTTCCTGGAACAACAGGCACACCCGCTTTAATCATCGTTTGTCTTGCCTTCACTTTGTCTCCCATAAGTGAAATGATCGAAGGAGGAGGACCTATAAAAACAATCCCCTTGTCTGTAACTGCTTGTGCAAATTGAGGATTTTCTGATAAAAATCCATAGCCTGGATGGATTGCATCCACCTCTTCCTGCTCCGCAATTTCAATCACTTTTTCCATTTGAAGATAAGATTTAGAAACTTGCGGCTCACCTATTCGGTGCGCAACGGTTGCATTTTTGACAAAAGGTAATTCTTGATCTGCATCAGAATAGATAGCGACTGTTTCAATCCCCAACTCATGGCAGGTTTTTATGATCCTTGATGCGATTTCTCCTCGATTAGCAATTAACACTTTTTTCAAGGCCTTTTCCCCTTTCTTCAAAGGATACATTCTATAATTTCTACACCTATCTACATTTTCCTGCATAATGTTGAAAACGCTTTCTATATTTTTCTACAGAATACTATGTAAATTTATTGTATAATGATTGTAATATCAGAATTTTTGAGTTTCTCTTACTAGAATCACAAGGGGGATATCCAATGTATACGGCAAAAGTTGAAAAATTATTAGTAAACTATAAAACACTTGAAGAATTTAAAGCCTTTAAAGAATACGGTCTTCAAGAACTCTCCATGCTTGAGGATCTTGAATCGAATATTATTGAAAATGATAGCGTTTCACCATTTTACGGAATTTATTTTGGTAACAAATTAGTAGCAAGAATGAGCCTATACCGTGTTGATAAAAAATTTAACAAATATTTTGAGCCTGCACAGGATTATTTAGAGCTATGGAAGTTAGAGGTCCTTCCAGACTATCAAAACAAGGGATACGGAAAAGCATTAGTGGATTATGCAAAATCATACAACCTTCCGATAAAAACGAATCCACGCGTTAAATCTTCTGCTTTTTGGGAAAAGATGGGCTTCAAACCTGCCACATACCATATGGAGCGTGACCTTGGAGAAAACCCTCTCCTTTGGTTTCCAGAAGGTGTACATGAAATAGAGTAAATTAAAATATCTAGACAAACATGAGAAAACAGCTGAACGTATTGTCAGCTGTTTTTTATGTTTATTTTTCAACTCTTTCTAAATTGCCGTTTCGGTCCATTTGAAATTTCACCTTTTTACTTCTTTCATCTTCTTGAAGAACCACCATTTTTCGAGCACGCTCCATAATTTCAATTAATGCCTTATAATCTTCCTCAATTAATTGAATATTATTTTCTAATGTATTATTTTGTGCTTTTAAGGTGTTCACTTGGTCTTGAAGTTTGGTAATTTGGTTAGTCAAATTCTTATTTTCATTTAAAACATTCTGGAGCTCATGTTCTGTTTTCTCATATTTTTCAAGAAAGTGAATAACATCCCTTAGACGTAATTCTGGAGGTTGGCTACTAGTCGTGGTGTGTTCTGCTGGCTGCTGTTCTGCAGATGTTTGCTTGATCTGTTCTCCATTATTATGTTGTTTTAATTGTTTTCGTTGTTTTTTAGCAAGTTCAATTCCTGATTTATATTGCTTGCGTACATATGAATTCCATCTAAAACCGCATGCTGCCGCAGTTCGTGATAATGTACGACCAACTTCTTCAAAAGCACCGAGTTGTGTACCTCCCTCACGGATGTGGCGCAATACTACCTCAGCAAGCAATAAATCCTCATCCTGAGTCCATGCATCTTGACGTGTTGAAGTCATATCTTTCCCTCCTAAACTTCTTTTTTACTTATACATATGCATGTAGTAGAAAAGATAGACTATTCACACTCTAGTAAGAGAAGAATTATTCTTTTTGCATGATTTTTCGAACAGCATCAAAATGCTCATCAGACACCCACAATGCTGAGCATTCCTTAATTTCCTCCATGATTCTCTCCTTCAAGTCCGTTTGTATCCATTTCCTATTTACTACTTTTTTGTAAGATTTTATAACTTTAGAAGTATGTAAGATTTCTTTAGAAATAAATTCTTCGCAGGCCTTTATGAAATTGCCCTCTGATAGGACATGTTGAATAAAACCAAGTTCTTTTCCTTCCTCAGCCGTATGAATGTTCCCTGTCCAAAGGAGGTGATACGCCTTATCAATCGATATTCTTTCTAGTAAGAGAGTCGCACCACCCCATCCGGTGGTAATTCCTTGATTACCATGAACAAACCCGAATCTACTTTCACGAGATGCTAGTCTATAGTCACAGGCAGTTGCCAATTCACAGCCACCACCAATTGCTAGTCCGTTCACTAGAGCAATCGTTGGTTTCGATAATGTAGCAAGTGAATATAAAATCAGACCCATTTTACTTAACATTTGAAATGCTTCTTCCTCTGTATTGAGGTGTTGAAAAACAGATAGATCACCTCCTGAGCAAAATGCTTTCTGTCCCGCTCCTGTAATCACCAGGACTTTATCACTATCATTTCTTTCTACTTCATGGATTGTTTTTGCTAGTCCGTCCATGACATCATAATCAATTGCATTCCATTTTTCAGGACGATTAATTGTAAACCACACAATTCCTTTTTCATCACGAATAACTACATATTTGCTCATGACTGGCCCCTCTCACACTGTACAAAT
The DNA here is from genome assembly GCF_964021195.1 of Bacillus nitroreducens. Taxonomy (NCBI): domain Bacteria; kingdom Bacillati; phylum Bacillota; class Bacilli; order Caryophanales; family Bacillaceae; genus Bacillus; species Bacillus nitroreducens. The sequence goes on from NZ_CAXHYI020000003.1 coordinate 3,709,108, forward strand.
CATTTATTAATTTAATTGTAATGGTTATAATTCCAGACTGGCAAGACAAGGTTGTCAGTTTAATAGCAAAAGGTAAGTATCACACCATTTTTTAGACAAATTAAAAAGCGTATCATTAACATAGATATGTTAATGATACGCTTTAACTGTTAACAATAAGATTATTTGTTAACAACTTCTTTTCCTTTGTATGTTCCACATTCTTTACATACGCGGTGTGCTAATTTCATTTCACCACAGTTTGGGCAAGCCACCATACCTGGCACTTGTAACTTGAAATGTGTACGACGTAGTCTTTTTCTTGTCTTAGAAGTTCTTCTAAAAGGTACAGCCATTATTCCCACCTCCTTAAAAAAATTAAAAGAGGACGTCAAAAAATTCGGCCGAAAATGACTTATCGAATTTCTAGATTGGCTTACTTCTCCATACCTTACGTAGAACTTACGCTTTGGTACTCAAAGCTGCCAACTTAAAATTCTTAGTCCTTTTCATCCTCCTTTTTAAACCACTCTCAAAGTTAGATGGATTTTATTCGTCTTCAAAGAATTTTGCAAGTCCAGCCAATCGAGGATCAATCTTGTTCTTTTTATCATCTTCCGTGATAACTTCCCAACCTTGTCCTGATTGTGGTGCAGCATCTTTAGAGTTCGAATCATCACAAAAAATCTGCATTGGTATTTCGATTAAAATATTTTCCTTGATTAGCGGAAGTAAATCAATTACTTCACCTTCGACTTGATGAACATCATCATTCGAATCAAGGTCAAACTCAGAAGTTTGTCTAAGTAAAAAGGTTTCAGTTGTTTTAATCTCGAATGGAAACTTTACGTCAACCAACGTTCGAGAACATGGTAGAATCATTGATCCTGAAATCGTTAAATGAAAACTCGCTTTTGTAGAACTTAAATCAGCACGACCAGTAACTTTTACTGGAGAAATATCACGTATTGATTTTTCAAGTTCCATTAAGTCTGTTACATCAACAACTTCATCAATCATTAAGTCTTTCCGTGCTGCTAACTGATTTAATTGATTAATTGTCCATTTCAAGTGAAATCACCTCGAAGCGCAACAAAGGTAATTATAGCTTTGCAGATTACATTTGTCAATATTTTTTCTTTACACTATACTAACTTGTAGATACTGTTCTACTATATCAGCTTTTCCAAAAAAATGATATTTAAAAAATAAACTTTTTCAAAGAAAAAAATGCTCCAGTAAGTGTCTCTGGTTCTTGTCTGGAACTATTATGACAATTTCGAACAAAAGATCATTTCTACAAGCCAATTAACTTAAACCAAAGACTGATGGAACTTGAAGTAATACATAGAAAAAGGGTGAAATAATGAAAGCTGTAGGTGTAATTGTTGAATATAACCCATTTCATAATGGACACAAATACCATCTTGATGAGACCAAAAAAAAGACAGATGCCGATTGTACCATAGCCGTTATGAGTGGTAACTTTCTGCAACGTGGCGAACCTGCCCTTGTGTCAAAATGGGTAAGAACGAAAATGGCATTAGAAGCAGGCGTTGATATCGTTATTGAGTTGCCTTATGCATTTGCGACCCAAAAAGCTCAAAACTTTGCAAATGGAGCCATTTCACTGTTAAGTGCACTACGATGTGAAGAAGTTTGTTTTGGAAGTGAAAACGGTACAATCGAAGATTTTGAAAGAACTGTCATATTCATGAAAAAAAATCAGCAATCCTATGATTACACCACGCGTCAATTCATGAAACAAGGGTACAGCTACCCAAAAGCAGCTTCACTTGCTTTTTCTTCACTTGAGAGTCAGCACACATATGTTGATTTATCAAAACCCAATAATATTTTAGGCTATCATTACGTGAAAGCAATACATGATCAAAATAGCTCGCTAAAAGCAAAAACGATTATGCGAACATCTGCTGGATATCATGATGAGACTTTTTCACATAAATCCATTGCAAGTGCAACTAGTATACGCAAAACCTTGTTTTCTACTGAGAAAAACATAGATGAAGTGAAAAATTACGTACCATCTTCTACCGCCAAATGGCTAACTACCTACTATCAAGAAAATCATTTATTCCACAGATGGGAGGAGTATTTCTCTTTATTAAAGTATAGGCTGCTGACGTCTACTTCCTCCGAATTAGCAACAATATATGAGGCCGAAGAAGGGATCGAAAATAGGTTGTTAACTTATATTACTGAATCGGTCTCCTTTCAAGACTTTATGGAAAAAATTAAAACAAAGCGTTACACATGGACAAGATTACAAAGACTTTGCGTACACATCTTAACCAATACAACAAAAGAACAGTTAAAACCAATCAATGAGAAACCAGTCGCAACCTATATTCGGTTACTGGGCATGTCCCTAAAAGGACAAACCTACTTAAACCACATAAAAAAACAAGTTGAACTTCCGATTATTTCAAAAGGGTCCTCATTTTCTGATGAGCTCTTTTCATTAGATTGGAAGGCGGCGCAAACGTATTTAGCGATTTTTCCTGAACCACTTCGTACCAAACTTCTACGTCAGGAATACGCAACGCCTCCAATTAGATACAATGAAGAACAGCAATTATTTCTATAACTAAAACGTCAAAAGCCGCTCCCAATTGGAAGCGGCTAGTTTTTTATTTTATCCACATCAAGATTTTCGAGAAAATGAAGTGCATCTTCGAATGTATCGACAGGTACAATTTTCATGTCACTTTTAATATCCTTTGCAGTTGCTAATGCCTGTTGATAATCAGAATCAACTGCTCCATTTTCATTTGGAGCAAAGAAAATGTCGACATCAGAATTTTCGGCGGCAACAATTTTTTGACCAATTCCACCAATTGGACCGACCTGCCCATCTATATTAATCGTCCCTGTTCCTGCGATACGTAATCCGTGTGTTAAATCTTGTTCTGTAAGCTGATTGTAGATTTCGAGTGTAAACATAAGTCCTGCAGATGGACCCCCGATTTTCTCAGTATCAATTTCAACTTTCGGATCGGTCTCCACTTCAATATCTGTGATTAACTCAATCCCGATCCCTATTTTTTCTGGATTAGTAGGAAATGGAGCCAATGGAATCTTAACCGTCTTCTCCTCTCCATTGCGTTCAATCTCAATGCTTATGATGTCTTTGTCCTTTTTATCAGCCACATAATTCATAAATTTTGTATGCTCATCAATTTGCATCCCGTCAACCGCATAAATTCGATCACCTGGCTTTAATTCTTTCTCTGCAGGCATTCCGTCAACAATCCCCATTATGTAAATTCCATTGTTTTTAAGGGTTACATGCTTGTCAGCATATTTATAGGCCACTGCTATAGCCGTTTCTTGTGAATCCTCCATATAATATAATTGGCGATTTGAATATTCCTCGTCGCTTTCATTTTCTCGTCTTACGCGCTTTATTGGTAGAATTTCATGATAGTTTGCCACTTTTGCCCACGCATAGCTAAATATATTTGCCTTGCCCATGCGGATGGTAGTTAACATGAATTCCCCATCTTCTTTATAACCATTTTCCACCTTAATAATAGGATCCAGTTCTGTTGCCATACCTGGTTTGGTTACGTAATAGGGAAGCTGTATAAAGGTACCTAGAATTGCTAGCACCACTCCGACTGCAAGTACTCTAAAAAATGCTTTATTTCTCTTTCTCTTCATTCAATGCAGACTCCTTCCACTTTGCGATTGCCTCCTGGATCTTAGGAAGTTGTTTTCTAGTTTCTTCTTCCCCAATTTGAATGATGTCCTCAATATTTGTAAAAGCACGTGAACTATAATGGCCTACATGTGGTCGGATCATAATATCTGAAGAAAATTCCCCATACTTCACAAGCTCTTTTTGCATGATATCTATACTCTGTAAAATCACATCAAATATTGAAGAAATCTCTTCATTTATTTTAACATGAGAGACGTCTACCGCAATAACGATATCTGCTCCCATATCTTTTGCTACGGAAATAGGAACCCGATCAATTACTCCCCCATCTACAAGTATCCGACCATCTATTTTCTCGGGCACGAAAATTCCAGGGATTGCAATACTTGCCCTTACAGCATCTGCAACTGGACCACTTCGGAATACGACCTTTTCACCTTTCAACAAATCAGTCGCAACAATACCAACTGGTATATCAAGCTGCTCTATGTTTTTACCATGTGTAAAGACTCGAATGAGCTCCTTCACTCGTTTTCCTGCAATAAAGCCCATCTTTGGCACGGTAAAATCCAAGTAATATTTTCGTTTAAAGGCAAGTGCAAGTTTATATAAACGATTGATATCAAGTCCCGCTCCATAAAAACTTGCGACCAAAGCCCCCATGCTTGTTCCTGCAATGAGATTGATTGGAATGTCTTCCTCTAAAAGAACTTTAATTACACCCAAATGTGCAAACCCTCTCGCTCCACCAGATCCAAGTGCTAATCCAATTTTCGGTTCATTCATACGAATCATCCATCTCCCAACTATAAGACTTCCAGCAATATTTAATGTTCATTTTTCGCATTAACTTCCTTCGAAACCCCGAGGTACAATGGGATCTTCTCACCCGAAAAGCCTATGAATGATTGAACAAAGACTACGAACGGTATATCTCGAGTGACTTGTCTATGTGACCCATATCTTGTGGGTAGGAAAATCATTTGGAGGAATGAAGAAACCCCTACCCGAGAGAAAATTCACTTTATTCCAGTATATGAAAAAAGAAATGAAACTTGTACATTCTTTTGGTCTAAACTTCCCACCTATACACGTATATTTAAATAGATGTACAAACCTTCGTTTCGATTAATGAATCAATTTTGTTCAGAAACTACATAATCATTTCAGAAAATTGTGTGCTCTCTTATTCTATCACTTGTTGGAATAATGTGCGTGTTCAAAAGGAGATTAAAAAAGAACCAATATCTTAAGACGGCGGAGCTTGGAGTACCAGAACGAGGCAACTGCTTGTTAACTTTCCTTGCAGACTTTGAGCTCGGGAATTTACTTCTTAAAATGACTAAACGACTCAAAGGCTTAACTTAGATGTTCACCAGGTAATTGGAGCAATATCCGCATACATTCAATGTGTTCTTTTTGACAGACTTATTGAACATCCTTGTTTACTGAATAGAAGAAAAGAAGACATCTGTAGGAGGAGTACCATTGATACGATCTAGATTTAAAACCGTAGCAATTGCAGCAGGAATTTCTCTACTAACAATTGCCCTTATTTATTTTCCAAAGGAATCACTCGATGCATCAAAAGTTGGATTGGAAATGTGGTGGAAAATTGTATTTCCATCCCTACTGCCTTTTTTAATCATTTCTGAGTTATTAATCGGTTTTGGTGTAGTTAAATTTATCGGTGTCTTATTTGAACCTCTAATGAGACCTTTATTTCGAGTGCCAGGTGTCGGCGGATTTGCATGGGCTATGGGGATGGCTTCAGGTTTTCCAGCTGGTGCAAAGCTAACAGCTAGGCTTAGACAAGAGAAACAGATTACAAGAGTTGAAGCAGAACGACTCGTTTCTTTTGCTAACGCTTCGAATCCCCTCTTTATATTTGCAGCTATATCTGTCGGTTTTTTTAAAAATCCACAACTCGGAATTTTACTTGCAGTCAGTCATTACGTCGGGAATTTTTGTGTTGGATTAATCATGAGGTTTCACGGTAACAAACATGATGAACATACCCCAAAAGATGAAGAAAAAAAGAGTATACTTGTAAAAGCCTTGCAGGAACTTCACCGGACAAGACTGAAAGAGACAAGACCATTTGGTCAACTATTAGGCGATGCGGTGTCTACTTCGATTCATACCTTGCTGATGATTGGCGGATTTATCATCCTATTCTCGGTATTTAATAAACTACTCTCTTTAATTAATTTTATTGCACTAGTCGCTGGTGGATTATCCTTGTTTTTAAAGCTATTTCAAATGCCAGCAGAACTAAGTATTCCGCTTATTTCTGGAATATTTGAAATTACGACTGGTTCGATGATGACAAGTGAATTAAAACATATAGATCTACTCCCAAAGGTGATTACGGTTAGTTTTATTCTTGGATTTTGCGGACTTTCCGTTCAAGCGCAAGTTGCAAGTATTTTGGCAGAGACAGATGTTCGTTTTAAGCCTTTTTTTATCGCACGAATTATGCACGGTTTTATTGCTGGATTTCTCACCTATTTATTATGGAATCCACTCTACGTTAAAAACGCTGGTTCTGAAGAAACGTTTGGAATCTTCACACCTTTCATAACAGAGAATACACCTATCTGGATGGAAAAAATATGGGATGGTTTAATCACGTATGGTCCGCTCTTCACAATCTTTTCATTACTTTGTTACATTGTCATATACGTCGGGAAAGTGAAAAGCCCTCGCATTTAATTTGCGGGGCTTTTGAATTTCTCTTTCAAAGCCATTTCTACTGGCTTTGGCACGAGCTCTGAAATCTCACCATGATATTTGGCAGCTTCTTTAACAATACTTGAGCTTAAGAATGAATATTGATTATTCGTCATCATAAAGAAAGTTTCAATTTTTTCATTTAATATACGATTCATAGAGGTAATTTGCATTTCATACTCAAAATCTGATACGGCACGTAAACCTCTTAAAATGGCATTCGCATTTTTTTGACTAGCGTAATCCATCAAGAGACCTTGAAAAGATTCCACTTCTATATTTTGTAATTCCTTCGTACTTTCTTGTAAAAGTTCAATTCGCTCTTCTACAGTGAACAAAGGCTGTTTCGAAGAATTATTTAACACACACACATAAATTTTGTCAAAAACCTTTGCCCCTCTTTTAATAATATCTAGATGCCCGTTTGTTACAGGGTCGAAGCTTCCTGGGCATACCGCAATTCTCGTCATATCGTTTCCCCTCTCTCTTCCTCTATATATGTATAGATTGAAACTCCAATCACTCCATATATCTCATGGCGAACTAAAGTAAGATTGCCTATTGATTGTTCCAACATGACGTCTGAACCATGTTCTGCAATGATATAACCATTATCCGTTAAAAGTTGATGATCATGAATGGCTTCGATGAGCTCCATCAACTTTTGCTGTTTATATGGTGGATCTAAAAAGATCAAATCGAATTTGATTTCTCGCTTCATAATCGCTTTTAATGCTCGATAAGCATCGTTTCGATACACTTCTGCTTGATCTTGTAGACGACATATATCTAAATTTCCCTTTATTGTTTGGATGGCTTTTTGATCACGGTCGACAAAGATTACTTTGTCGATTCCACGGCTTAACGCTTCGATCCCAAGCCCCCCGCTTCCACCGAATAAATCAAGTCCGTACCCACCATCAAAATATGGACCAATGATATTAAAAATGGCTTCCTTCACTTTATCTGTAGTCGGCCTTGTAGATACTCCTGGTACCGCTTTCAAGTGAAGACCTTTCTTCGATCCAGATACAACTCTCACAACTATCACCACTGTCTATGTAAAATTGAATAACATTATCCTACCATAAACAATATTGTTTGTTAACGAGAATCCAAAAATTCAAGACAAAATTTCGACAAAATCTTCATAGTTCAAAAAATATATAACTTCATGTATACACATTTTTCAATTGGTCATAATTAGTAATAACAACATCATTCGAGGATGTTGTTGCCAACCGCGGAGAAGACTTACGTTTCCCCATAAGTTCTTCCTCCGGTTTCTCCTCTCCCTTTGCCTTCTCCATGTGATCGGTTTTTAAAAGCATGGAATAGAAGGACCCTGCAGGTCGTCTTGCAGGGTTTTTTTAATTTACATACATTTCTATCTTGAAGAATTATTTTATTGAGGGTAAGTTCATTTAGCAAAAGTATCTTAACTCGTTGATGTGTCACTGTTTAAGGCGGTTGCATAATTTGTTTGTTATTTAATTGTCTCTTTTAATCTTTTCATGGTACAGTATACATGAAAAATATGAAAATTGAGGGGTATATAGATGATTCAACGTTTTATAGAGCTTGGTGAAGGATATTCTGATATTTATGAACTTCTTGAGCTTGCTAGAGGAAATAGAAGCAGAGTTTCAAAGCTATTTGCTTTTCACACCACAATTAATGACAGACAAGTTACTTCCTTGGCTGTAGCTTTTAAGCCAACTGATCCAGGTGACTTTCAAGCCATTTATATTTGTAGAGAAGGAATTCCGAATCCTGAGGTCAAACCGAATAAACGTTACACTCTCTTTGCAGAAGTAGCAACTGAACTCGATTTACCAATAATCACTCTCGATGTAAAACCATCAACGATGTTTAACGAAAAAGAACTTTACTACCAACACTTAATTGGTATATTACGAATGAACCGTTACATACCACCGATGCAATAACATACATAAAAAGGGGCTGTCCAAAAAAGTACTGAAAAATGACTTTTGAGGACAGCCCTCATTTTTTGTTTTTTGGGTTTACTAAAAAATCTGGTGTTGATTTCCGCTGCAGGCACTCGCTTTCCGCGGGCGGTCCGGGAGCCTCCTCGTCGCAAGCTCCTGCGGGGTCTCCCCTGGCCACGCTTTTCCCGCAGGAGTCTCGTACCTTCCGCTACAATCAACAAGGTTACAAAATTTAATAGTATTGACTCGTAACTTTTTAAAAAACACACAAAAAAATCATCCTTTTTAGTAAAATGAAGTTACTACACAACATTCCAGAAAGGATGATTTTTTATGAGCAATCAATTAATTACTAATGAAAATTTAACACGCAAACTTCCCTTTTTCCAGAGTTCGAAGAGGAGAAACTAGAAGTTCAAAATGAAGAAAAACAAAAAGAACCTAATCCAAGACAATTAGCCCCTACTTTCAAACCATACGATAATCGACAAATTCAAATGATTTATGATATCGAATCTCTTATTCCACAACATCACGAGGCCCGTGTAGTAGACGAAAAGGCAAGGGAGAAAAACGGTCGTTTTTCTCCCTTGCCTTATTTTTTAGGACTTATCGGACAGCCCCTTTTATAATCCAATTTTATAATCGTATTCCTTTGCTCGATCTGGTTTTTTGTTTTCGAATTCAATCTTTAAAAAGGGTTTATATGATGGTTCTACCTTTTTTACATAGGATAGAGAATTTAATTTCTCCACGATTGAATCCGTATTTTCCATATCATTGTATAGGACTACGTATTTTAGACGTTTTGAAACATAATGAATGTTGCCAAATTTACGCAGCATCTTTGAATGCTTTAGCGAGTGAAGCCAAACAATTATTCCTTGGCGTTGTCCAATCATAGTGTTTTCTCCTTATTTCAGTAACTTAGTTTATAGTGTAGCACAGTGTGTTAATTTCTTACAATAAGAACCATGTAAAAAAACTGCTTTATCTGAAAAATGAAACAGATTCCAGTTGAATTACTTACATCCACACGCTCCGCCACTACCACATCCGCCACCACAGCTCGACATTGAGTCAAAATAAGGATTCCCTGTAGGGACTTTAATATGCTTTGACACAGCCCCACCAAGGATTACACTTATCTCGTCAAGTACTCCTTGTAGGTTGTCCTCTGCCTTTTTAAAATCCGCAATTGTTTCATGGAGGTCAAGTTTTCTTTTCAATTCCCTTGTTTCTTTGGAAACAGTTCGAAAATCAGGATGATATCTTCCAAATCGTTGAACTTCTTCATATTTCTCCTTCATGACTTGAAATTCAGCAATTAGTTTCTGTGCTTCTCTATCTTTTTGCAATGTATATAAACAGCTTCGATATTCTTCTGCTAGTTCTGATTGTAGAATCATCAATGATAGGTTTCGCGCCTCATCAAGTATTTCAACTCTCTCTGTTGTAGCGATCAATATAAAACACCTCCACATCCACTATACCATGATTTTTCGTAAATCGCATCTTTGGTAACAAAACAAACAGTCGAGGTTTTATACTCGACTGTTTGAATTTAGGTAGAGATGGATGATATTAATCACTTTGTCGCATGCCTTGATACATTTGAAGCATGAAAGAGGCCATTTCTAAGGATTGATTCAGTTTTTGCACTTTATGTGGGACTGTTTGTTTGAAATACACCTTGGCCTCATGTTCCAAGCTAGAAAAATCGGTCGGATTACGGGTTAATTTTCGGTACCAAATTGGGTTCTGACGCACGAAAGCCCGTAGTTTTTTTTGGGCGTTGATGTATTCGTATGTTTCTTTGCGCATCTATGCTCTCCCTTCTCACCTTTAATCTTTGCGAAACGCAAATGGATGGTGTTGATGGGGTGAAGATGGCTGTTGAGTTGACTTTTCTTCTCCACGAAACTGATGAATTACGGCTTGAATCGTAGAAAGAGCTTCCCCCACATTTGAGATGTGTTGTTGCAAATTATTCATATCTGCATTTTTTAAGGTTGAAAAGATCTTCCCGATAAAATCTACTTTGTCGCTATCATCGTTTTGACTGTCTTTCTCCTTATATTTGTTCCATTTCTCATCATCCTCACCAAGTATATACCAATCTTCATATACTTCCTGCCAATTAAGGTCCCCTTTTCGTACTTCCTGAATCAACAAAGGATGTTTTTTCACGAAGGATTTAAATTCTTGAATAGATGGATGAAGATTTTTCCCCATATTTATCACCTCTACAAACCTATTTATCAAATATGGCTGACGTATTTTTACCCGATTTTTTCCCCACAAGTAGTGGGTGTTAAGAACGTTACCCAATGATGTGGTGTGATTGGTCCTTGATTTGCAAGTTAAATAATCCTGGCGTCTATCAGAGGCTCCTTTACTCAGCTTTCGTAAAACCCATCTCACATTTGCTTTTACCTACTTCGGACATTCTAAACTTTGAAAATTTGTTGGCCTGTGCTGAATAAAGTCATATAATTGCCTACTATAGTTTATCTTTATTAAATTGTTTTGTTCGCCCATTTTAATTGCAAACTTTTATGTATTATTGTTAAAATAGGAATAATAAAAATATTTCGGATTTGAGGTCATCGGATGGAAGATCGTATTCTACAAAAATTACAATCATTTTTATTCGAAGCAACTGAAGAAGAAAAACATACACTGGAGCTTGTAATCGATGCTGTAATTCGTAAACACACCAAGCAAAATGGCTCATATATTGGAGGCTTATTACAAACTAGTCGTCGAGTCATTGATTCCCAAACATATGAAATCACGATTCCCAATACAGCACTAATACAAAATTCATTACAAATTGTACATGGTGGAATGACAGCAACATTGCTTGATTCCGCAATGGGCTCGGTTGTTCATCAAGTCCTTCCACAGAATAAGGCAGCTGTAACAACTGAAATGAAAATAAATTATGTGGCTCCCGGTATAGGGAAAGAATTGCGATGTGTTGCAAAATTAATTCATAAGGGATCGAAAATATGCGTGATTGAAGGACAAGTATTTCGCGATGACGGAACGCTAATTGCACATGCTACAGGTAGCTTTTTCATCATTGACCGACCAACCAAGATATAAGGACATACCAAAAGCAATACACAACGATGTATTGCTTTTGTCTGTTGACAAACGCTCGCATACTTCGATGCTTGCCTCACTCGTCCGCTCATGAAGGCAACTTCTTCTATTCACGTCTCGAACTGCCACGCCTTGTCTGACAAACGTTTTCAAGACAGTCTGGGGAAATGAATCTTACGTGTGTTTCCTATAAAAATGAGTGTAGACAAAGTCAAGCTTGGCTTTGTCTACACTTTGAAGCAATACACAACGATGTATTGCATTCTTATATCATTTCCATTTCTGGATAAAATTTTGTGTGTAATACTTTTCATATACCCCTACTCCAAGATAATTGTACTCCTCATTTAATAAAGTCTCACGATGACCTTGACTATTTAGCCAGCCCTCTACTGCTGCGATTCCATCTACATATTTTGCTGCAATATTTTCTCCTGCCAATTGATAACTAATTTCTCCCTTTTCAAGTCTTTCTGCAAGCCCACCATTAGTTGGGGAGAAGTGGTCAAAAAAATCATTTATTTGCATATCCTTGCTATGTAAATAGGCCACTTCCGCTAATTGTTCGTCTCCTTTTAGAGGATGTAATCCATGTCTATTCCGATAAATGTTTGTTAAATCATAAATCTGGGCTTTGTTACCCTTTTCGACTTCCATACTTTCAGATTTTGATAGTTTCTTAGCGGACAACAATTCTCCACGGTAGGCCAGCTCATATGGCCGAAGTTTTATCAATGTTTTTCCGTCTAAAAATCGAACACTTGATATTTTTTCCGTAAACGTATCTACATACAATTGGATAAAGACCTCTCCCATTGAAATCAATGGCTTTGTTTTCATTTCCTGTTCTGTTAAGACAAATCGGTATGGGGTTTTATTTACGTTTAATGAGATTTCTGATTTAATTAACCCTTTTCTTTCAATTTCTGCTAATGGTTGTCCTATTTTAAAAGGTTCAACTTCTACATCATTTCCTGTTCCAAATACAGTTACAACTTTATCATTCTCAATTCCAACCTGAATATAATGATTAAAATTCGTATTATATACCCACCAATCATAATCATAGGAGGAACGATCGATTCGACTCGGCTCACCTAATTTTTCTTTTAGTTTTAAACTTTCCATTCCAATGAGGGAATAGAGACCATTAAATTGAAGGATATCCTTTTGATACGGTAGACCTCTTTCAATTGTACTGGTTAAAGGAGCGGTATGAACTAGTCCATTTACACTTTCTGTTCTTCCATAATTAATAGAAATATAGAATATGCTAGAAGATAATAGTAGGATTGTAACAACAATCTTCGCCAATTTCAGAAGACCACTTCCTAACATAAATCAATTTCTATCATATATATTAAATTTTCACTAGATTTATGCGTAAATACATCGAGAAAAACGCAATGTACAAAACCCGTGCACTGTCAATAAAAAAAAGGTATCAAATTTCCCATATTAGAGATATTGATACCTTTTATTAAATTTGTTGATTCGAGTAAGGCACGATGCTCTTTGAGGGAATAGCATGACCAAGGAAGCACCAGCAAGGAGCATAACGACCCGCGTAGGCTACCAAACCGCCCTTGAGAAGCGAGTATCAATTCTGCAACTAGCACCAACTATAAAGAGGTGACTTATTTGCGTGCCTCCCAAAGGTCCCCACTTATTTAATGTAATGGTTCTTGTTCAGAGATGTCACTTAAGGCCTCTCCTGCATGTTCATCCGACATGGTATTTGTTGCTAAATCACCTAGAGAAACAATTCCAACGAGTTGTCCGTTTTCTACAACTGGTAAACGGCGAATTTGATGCTTGGCCATTAACTCGGATGCTTCTTGAAGTGAAGTGTCAGGTGAACATGTAATTAAGTCCTCACTCATCACATTTGTCACTTGATTAGATCCTGCTTTTTTTTCTGCATATCCACGTACAACTAAATCTCGATCAGTAATCATACCGATTAATTTGTTATCCTCTAGAATGGGTATTGCGCCGACGTTTAATTCTTTCATCTTAACAGCTACTTCATATACATTATCTAAAGGTGTGCAATATTCAATATCAGTACTCATAATATCTCGCACAGTTTTCATGTTATCATCCTCGTTTTATGCTTTATTTTCCTATAAACATCTGAGTCCAATAATGCCTTTTTGATCCACCTTCTGCATAGCCAACACCAATATGTGTAACATCACGTTTTAAAATATTGGCCCGGTGACCAGGAGAGTTCATCCATGCATTTACTACCTCCTGTGGGGTTCTTTGTCCCGCTGCTATATTTTCAGCGGCAGTACGGTAAGAGATGCCAAAGTTTTTCATCATCGTGAATGGCGAACCATATGTAGGAGAAGTATGGTCAAAATAATTTCGGTCTCTCATATCCACAGATTTATAACGTGCTACCCTTGATAGTTCCCAATCAATCTTCAATGCAGGTAAACCATATTTTGCCCTTTGCTGATTGGTCAAAGAAATCACCTGATTTTCAATACTTTTGACATTATCTAAAATTGGTATGGTTACCTTCTGTCCTGGATAAATGAGGTTTGGATTTCGAAACTGTGGATTTGCTTGAATAATTTCTGTCAATCCGACCTGATAACGTACAGCAATCTTCCATAAAGAGTCTCCTGGCTGCACTGTATATGTAGTGGTACCTTGTCCATTCGCAATAATTGGACTACTAAAAACAAATAGTACAGCTGTAATAATAAAAAGAAATTTCTTCATCTTGTCCCTCCTTTCCTAGTTAGTTTGACCAATTCTGTAGAAATTTCACATCAAATATTTTTTAATTTTCGTGACATATTAAAGTCAGGCGTTGCAACTTGAATGTTTTCGTACTATTATTATACTGAGAACATATAAATCGTTTAGTGACGGTTTTTGGAGGGAATTTACATGAAATTTGAAAATACGGGGATTGAAAACGTAACAATCGAGTTATCAAGATTAACTGACATTATGACATCTGAAGGATTTATTCTTGCAGGTCAGTGGGATTATGAAAGAATTACATATGATTATAAGTTTGAAATTAAAGGAGACATTTACTATCTTCGTGTTCAAGGTTATGCAGTTGAAGGAATTATCGAGGAAAATGCGACAGGAGCAACTGTTAAGCTATTAGCTCCATTTGTTGGTAAATACTATTACCCACATGGCGTTGAATATGGAGAAGATGAGGTATTTCCTAAACCACTAGTCGACCAATGTAATCGTATCCTTTCGAATGTTAAGCAACAACTCGATGCAGTTGTAAACGCATAATAAGTATACGTGAAGACATTTAAAGAATTTGATACAATCATCCAAATGCTGATAAAAGGTGCTCGATGTCTTCCAATACAACTGAATCAGACAGTTAAATCTAAAAAAAGGAACAGTAAAGCTGTTCCTTTTTACGTTGTTACCAAAGCCTTGCTTCTTGTTAGTCCCTCAACTTTCATTGTCAGATTTGACAATGAAATACCTGTCATGCTTTTGATCTCTTGTATGATTGCCGTTTGAAGGTGTTCACATGTTCTTTTTATTTCTAAACCATATTCAATCGCAATTTTAATCTCTAGCGAAATACATTCCTCATCTTCTTCAATAACAGTAATTCCATTTTTATGAAAGTTCTTATTTAGAATTCCAGACATTCCATCTTTGAAACCCGCAACAAGGGTTACCCCCTCCATATCCTCTACACAAATAGAAGCTATCATTGCAAAAACATCATTCCTAATATATAGAGAACCGTTTTCTAATGATTTTCTAACCATCCCAACCACTTCCCTTTCCCATTTCTTTTTATTCTATAAAAAATATGGTTACTCCCACCATATGCAATTTGAAATGATTTGGGCACTAGTCTAGAAAATCTTTTCTCTATTTAAATAGCCTTTCGTAACTCCCATGTTAAAAACCTACCATCTTTCCTTGTGCACCTCATCCCTAATTTTTCAAAAAGCTGAATCGATTGGTAATTACTATCGCTGCACTCCATAAGTATTTTTTTTGCATTTGCTTGAGCAACAAGCCAATCAATTAATGCATCTACCGCTTCGTATGTTAAGTTTGTTTGTTGATAATCTCGATTCATCGTATACGTTAATTGGACATTTCCCTTTTTATCTGGTTTCCCTTGAAGATATATATCACCGATGATTCGTTTTTCAGCATAATTAATAATTAGCCATAACCCCCATCCATAATGGCTTTCGTCTTTTTCGAGTTTTTCTATATAAAACGGAAGAATACCAGTTATTAATGGAGATGGCCATGTTTGTGGAATCGTTATAGGTGATCGTTTTTCAAGTTCTTTGCGATGAAAAACTAATGATTTGGCAATATCCAAAGAACATGGAACTAATAATAAGTTTTCTGTAAAGATCTCAATCATCCTTAACACTCCCCTCTAACATTGATAAATTAGGAATCATAGGTTTATGTGAATCTTATACAAAATAAAAAGGTGCTCTAGAATATTGTATTCTAGAACACCTTATACATATTACAATCTCTAACTCATTTAAAAACCAAAAATGGCTTTTAACATCGATGTGGTCTCTCCACCCTTATAAAAAATGTACAACAGTAAATAAACTGCAACACCAGTTAAGGCTGAGAAGAACCAAATAATACTCGTTATTGGACCAATTTTACGATGTTTTGTAATATTATTTTTAAAACCTAGATAGAGCGTAACTATTCCAAAAACCGCACCAATTGTTGCCAGTGTGATATGAAAGATTAGAAAAATAGTATAGTACAACTTCACATCATCTGGGCCACCAAATGAAGTATTTCCAATAAAGATTGTTCTCGACATATAAATCACAAAGAAAATCAGTGCAAAAACTGCTGCTGTTGTCATTGCTCTTTTATGAGCATCAATTTTTTTCTGTTTAATTAAATACCAACCGATTCCAACTGTAACTGCACTTAAAACAATAAAAGCTGTGCTCAGTGTAGGTAATAACGGGATATTCATAGCTAACCTCTCCCATTTTATTCTCTTTTTTCTATTTAATTTGTTGTTCGTGGGTTAAATAATTGTTCTTCCATTAATTTTTTATCCAGTATTTTTTCTTCCTCACGTTCTTTGCGAACCCATTCAAAGAATACTCTTGTTAATAGACCTGCATAGACGAACTCTTGGATAATTTTCATAATAACCCCACCAGTTCGTTGATCTTCTAGTGGAGGCATAAATCCAAACATCTGAGGTCCAGTAAGATTCATACTTTCAAGCATCGAGGCAGGTACACAGAGTGCAAGAGCGTTCATCCATGAACTAAGTTCAGTATACGTTGCATACATGGCTGTATCTGAAAAAATAATTAATGCACAGGCAGGTGTTAATAACATTCCATCTGCAAAGATGTAACCAACCTTTTTGATACCTGATAATGTATTCCATTCTTCTAACTTATTGATTAATGGCCACCACATAAAGAAAGCAGCAATAAATATAAACGTAGTTGTCGCCGCATGAATAAATACGTTAATTTTCACAAAATCAAAAATCAATGGGATATGATACAAAGAAAAAGACCCATTAAACATAACTAAAGCAATTAAAGGTTTTGTAAGAAATTTTACAATTGGCTTCATTACTCTGTTATTAAAAATCTTTCTCCAAATCCAATTAGGTACACCAAATATGAAAAATGGTGGGACAATTAAGTATAAAACAGCCATTTGAGTCATATGGGCAGTCATTGTCATGTGACCTAAGAGATCAATCGGACTTCCTTTACACAGATAAAGGAGGATCATTCCGATAATAAATAAAATTTTCGTTTTTAGTGATGTAGGTTCAGAATGAGAAAATCGATGTCTCCAGGGACCGACAATCATTAAATATAAAATGGTAACAATTACTAGTGATACAAAAAAGTATGGACTCCACAATGCCCGAAAACCGAAGATATCTATAGACATCTAGCCTCACCCCTTTAAACAAATTAAACAGCATACATATACTATTAATTATACCCTTATAGAAATACCCATGCAAACAAACCATTTATGAACATTTAGTGTCAAAAATCACGCGATAACAGCCAATATACAAAAAAAGAAAGCCGGTTATACCACCGACTTTCTTCGACTCTTACCACCAAATAATGGTTGAGTAACAAAGGACTGTAACAGCAGCAATCAATACTCCTGTAAATAGGAACAATTTTGGTGCCTCATGTCCTTTTTGATTCATGTGCATGAAGTAATACAATTGTAAAATAACCTGAACTACAGCTAGTAGTAGAATAAATGGTACTACTAGATATGGGGAGAAATCACCATATCCAACTGCAATAAAAGCAATGATTGTTAGAAAGATCATGAGAGCAAAAGATATCACATGATGTTTCATTTCTTCTGCACTTTTACGTCTACGATAGGCTAAATCAACATTAGAATGATTCGTATTATTTGTCATGTGTTTATCCCACCATTCCCATAAGATATACAACAGTAAAGATGAACACCCAAACTACGTCAATAAAGTGCCAATAAAGGCTGAAGACATAATACTTAGGCGCATTATATAAATCTAGACCACGTTTTGAATTTCGGACCATAAGTGCAATAGCCCAGCATAATCCGAATAATACGTGAGCACCGTGAGTACCAACAAGTAGATAGAACGCAGATCCAAATGCGCTACCAGTAATAGTATGGCCTAAATGTACATAGTGGTTAAACTCATAAATTTCCAATGCTAGGAAAGATGCTCCAAGAAGAACAGTTAGACCAATCCAAAGCTGCATCTTTTTAAAGTTAAAGTTCTTCATATGGTACATTGAATACACACTAGTTAATGAACTTGCTAAAAGAATCATTGTCATAATGAAAGCTAGTGGTAATTCAAATAATTCCTGTGAAGAAGGACCTGATGCATGACTTTTGTTTAATGCTAGATATGTTGCAAATAGAGAGGCGAATAAAACTGTTTCGCCTCCAAGAAAGAGCCAAAAACCAATAAATTTATTTTTTCCTTCAAGGGTCGCTTTTTCAGGCTCTGCAGGAAATGTTTCAGCTGTTAATTTTTCTTCCACATGCATTATGCCTCAACCCCTTTCTTGTCATCATCATCCATTAAATCTTCTTTATGAATGTGGTATCCATGATCATCAATGATAGAACGTAAAGTCATTGAACCGAAAGTAATGATTCCTCCAATGATCATAACTGGAACAGACCAACTTACACCGTCTGGATGGTATAAGAATCCGAATGCTGCTACAAATAGTCCGAAAGAGATGATTAAAGGTAGGATTGAGCTATTTGGCATATGAATGTCTCCAAGCGGTTCTGCAGGAGTCATTTCTTTTTTACCTTGCATTTTTTCTACCCATAAAGCGTCTAATCCACGAACTAATGGTAATTGTTTAAAGTTGTACTCAGCAGGTGGTGATGCAACAGCCCACTCTAGTGTACGTCCATCTCCCCAAGGGTCTGCTGATACGTATTCACCTTTAACAGATGTAACCACAATATTATAGAGCATAATAAGTACTGCTACTGCCATGAATGCAGCCCCAATAGAACTGATCATGTTTCCAAGTTCCCAACCATGGTTTGGTAGGAATGTAAATACACGACGTGGCATTCCCATTAAACCAAGGAAATGTTGGATAAAGAATGTTAAATGGAATCCAATTAAGAATAACCAGAACGTTACTTTTCCAAGTGTATCGTTTAACATTTTACCAAACATTTTTGGCCACCAGTAGTGTGTACCTGCAAGTACCGCAAATACTACCCCACCAACGATTACATAGTGGAAGTGGGCAACTACGAAATACGTGTCATGATATTGATAGTCTTGAGGAGCAGAACCTAGCATTACTCCTGTTACCCCACCCATGATGAACGATGGAATAAATGCCACAGCATACATCATTGGTGTTGGGAATGTTAGTGATCCTCCCCACATAGTGAAGAGCCAGTTAAAGATTTTGATACCAGTCGGAACTGCAATTGCCATCGTAGCAACCGCAAAGATTGAGTTCGCGATTGGTCCTAAACCAGTTGTAAACATGTGGTGAGCCCACACCATGAAACCTAAGAATCCAATTAAAACAGTCGCGAATACCATTGAAGAGTATCCGAATAGTCTTTTTCTTGAGAATGTAGAGAAAATCTCAGAGAAAATACCGAATGCTGGGAGAATCAAAATGTAAACCTCTGGGTGACCGAAGATCCAGAAGAAGTGCTCCCAAATAATTGTATTTCCACCCAATGCAGGATCGAAAATAGCTGTACCAAAGATACGGTCAAACATCAGTAAGAGCAATCCAACAGTTAATGGTGGGAAAGCGAATAAAATAAGTGCTGATGCTACGAACGTAGTCCATGTAAATAACGGCATACGCATGTAAGTCATACCAGGTGCTCTCATTGTGATGATTGTCGCTAAGAAGTTAATACCACCAATTAAAGTACCTAGACCTGCAATTTGAAGACCAAGTACATAGAAATCAATACCATGACCTTCAGAATGTAAAGAAAGTGATGCATAGGAAGTCCAACCTGCATCAGGTGCTCCACCTAAGAACCAACTTAGATTTAAGAATAATCCCCCAAAGAAGAATAACCAAAAACCTAAAGCGTTTAAAAATGGAAATGCAACGTCACGTGCACCAATTTGAATTGGCATTACGGCGTTCATAAATCCAAGTAATAGTGGCATCGCTGCCAAGAAAATCATTGTTGTACCATGCATTGTTAAAAGTTCATTAAAAAAGCCTGCACTTACAAAGTTACTGTCGGGTACAGCGAGCTGAATCCGAATTAGTAGTGCTTCAATTCCCCCAAGTAGGAAGAAGAAGCCACCAGCCATAATATAAAGTTTAGCAATTTTTTTATGGTCAACGGTTGTTAAATAATCCCATAAAACAGCGCCAAACCCTTTTTTCTGAGCTACAGTACTCACAATGTGACCTCCTTATTTTAGTCTACTATCATTATTCTTCAATTTTAAGACCCATTAGATATTCAGCTAATGCATCTAAATCTTGGTCAGATAAACCATCATGATCGTACGTATCAGTCATAAGGTTTCCTGGTTTAACATCTTCAGGATCTTTCAACCATTTTTTTAGATTTTCTTTATCGAATTCTAAAATACCTGCAATTGTTGAGCGATCTCCAAAGTTTGCTAAGTTTGGTCCAGTACCCGGTTTCGGACGGACTTCTCCTGGATTAACTGCATGACAGGCGATACAGCCATTAGAAGTGAAAAGTTCTTCTCCTGCTTTTGCAACATCAGATGCAGGTACATGCTCAGCATCCTTAGCAGCTACCATTTTGTCCACCCATTGATCAAATTCAGCACGTGGAAGTGGTTTAACTTTAAAATCCATTAAAGCATGTGATGGGCCACAAAGCTCTGCACATTTACCATAGAATAAGCCACCAGCTTCTTCTGTTTTTTCAGAATCAAACTCTAACCAGAATTTGTTTACGTTATCTGTATTATTGTCTAGTTTTCCACCAACAGCTGGAATCCAGAATGAGTGCTTAACATCAGATGCTATAAGTTCAAAATAAACTTTCTCATCAGTAGGAACAACTAATTCTTGACCAGTTACAATTTCATGATCAGGGTATTCAAATTCCCACCAATATAGGTTTGCAGTAACCTTAACTACTACTGCATCTTCGTCTCTAGTGTCTGGTTCCATAGCCTTAACATCTGCTAATTCAAATGTAGCAGATACAGTAGGTATGGCTAGAACTAATAGTAAAAGAATCGGAATAACAGTCCAAATTACTTCTAACGTATGATTACCTTCTACTTGCTTAGGAATCTTGTTCTCTTCACCTTTTTTACGTCTAAATTTGACTAAAGTGATGATGAAGATAACCGTAACGACTGCAATAACGATTACCATGATTAGTGTTGCTAAAATCATTAAATCGAATTGCATTTTAGCAACTTCCCCTGCTGGTTGCAGTGCAGAAACAAATGGTTCTCCACAGCCAGCTAACAGTAGCGCCATGAAACTAAATAGTGCCAACAAGCGCAAATTTGGTAGCCATTTTTTCATAGCTTGATCAAACCCCTCTTTCAATTTTTTTTGCATTATCTTTTTAACAAAGATAGTAAAACCTTCTACTATATAGAAGATTCATTTATATTTTGAAACCCGCTTATAATAAGGTAACAATTATCATAGAAACAAACATAATCGTTAAATAATTAAGCGAGTAAACAAACATTTGCGTTGCCCATTTAATATCATCCTTCTTCTTATATCCTCTAATACCAAGGACTAACCATCCGATATTTAGAAGAGTGGCGATTAATACGAATAAACCGCCTAAAGAGAACATGTAAAATGGTAGTGGTAGTAAGCAAATAACCCATATTAAGATTTGTCTCTTTGTCATTGCAAAACCGTGCACCACTGGAAGCATCGGAACTCCCGCTTCGCGGTACTCCTCAACTCTTCTCATAGCTAATGCTAAGAAATGTGGCGGTTGCCAGATAAACATAATCAAGAATAAAAGCCATGCAATGAGGTGCAAATCGGGGTCAATAGCTGCCCAACCTATAAGTGGAGGTACAGCCCCTGAGATACTCCCAATAACAGTGTTAATGGTATACTTTCGTTTTGACCACATAGTGTAAAGTACAATATATGAAAACACACCAATAATACCAATTACCGTAGCCGTAATTGTCGTTAGTAGTAAAAATCCCGTTCCTAATAGTATGAGTATTATACCCAATCCTAAAACATGCTTTGGATTAATTCTACCAGTAACGGTTGGTCTCACCTTCGTACGGTCCATTACATGATCGATATCCCTGTCGTAATAATTATTTATTACACAGGAACCCGCAATGACTAATGCAGAACCTAGAAGTGTGTATAAAACGATATCTAATTCCTGCATGAAACTTTTCCCTGTAAAAAATAGGGCGAGCCATATACCAGTAAAGGTTGTTATCAAATTGGAGTTAACAATACCAATTTTAATAAGCGAAAGAAAATCCTTATAGGCCGTAGAACTATTTTCCTGACCACGAGTTTCTTCATTTTGTATTTTTTCATCTGTACCTAGTACAGACCTAGTCGTCGTCATCCTGTAGCCTCCTTATTTTATTTAACAATAAACTTAAAGACTCACTTCATAATTGCGTGCAGCAATCTTATCAGCCTCGTTTTTATATATTTTCATTTTATAAAACATTTTGTACTACTTTCTGTATTAAAAAACCTATTGAAAAGTGTAAAAGCGTTTTCGAGTTACTATGTATGTAATAAAGCACAATCATATTATCGCTATTATTATGTTGTGTATATTATAAATTATATTAAAAAATACCCTTTCTGTATATTAAATCACACTTTAAGGTTTTTTTGTGAACAAATCGTTAATAATTTATGACTTTTTTGTGACCTTCATGTAAGGCGAAACCGCGTCATAATTACCATTCACACTGTAAAAATAGTGTTAACCTCATGATTTTTAGGTTTTGTCGAAACGTAAATGTTCTCCCCTATCTATTTCTAGCAAACTCCTTGAAAATATTCAACCTTTTTTACTACAATAATAAATTTTTTTCGAATTTAGGTGGGTTGTAATGATTTCGTAAATTGTGTAATATCGATTATAGCATTTCTTTGAATTTTATCTGTTATTTAGATAAGATGAATATCGTAGAAATATAGTTAAATAATAGAATGTATGTTAAATGTATGTTTCATTATAGTAAGTAGGTGATAATTTGAACCGTTCATTAAAATGGTTATCGGTAATTACAACGATCGGTATGCTATTTGTGTTAATCGGTGGTGCACTTGTAACTAAAACAGATTCTGGTGACGGCTGTGGAGAATCATGGCCATTATGTCACGGACAGTTAATCCCAGAAGAAATTACCTTTGAGTTAGTAGTTGAACTTAGCCATAGGGTTGTTTCTGGAGGTGTAGGAATTTTAGTTCTCATTTTATCTATTTGGGCTTGGAAAGCTATTGGCCACATTAGAGAAACGAAATTTCTAGCATTTATATCATTCTTTTTCTTAGTTTTACAGGGATTAATAGGAGCAGCTGCTGTTATGTGGGGTCAATCTGATGTTGTCCTAGCACTCCATTTTGGTATTTCGCTCATTTCATTTGCATCTGTATTACTATTGACTTTGCTTATATTTGAAGTCGATAAAAAGTTTGATGCCAGCTCACTTGTAATTGACCCGAAACTAAGAATGCACTTTTACGCATTAACCATTTATAGTTTAGTTGTCGTTTATTCTGGTGCACTTGTACGTCATATCGGAGCTTCACTTGCCTGCCCTGATTGGCCAGTGTGTACATATAACAACATCGGCTTCCCTACACAAATCCATGAATGGGTTCAGATGGGGCACAGAATGTTAGCTGGCTTATTGGTTCTATGGATAGTATGGCTTGCAGTGAATATTGCGAAGCACTATAGACATCAAAGAGTTCTCTATTACGGTTGGAACATCGTACTTGGTTTAGCCATCCTTCAAGTCATTTCAGGCGCTGTCGTTGTTTTCACTCGACTTAATTTATTTGTCTCTCTAGCTCACGCTTTATTTATTTCTTGTCTATTTGGAGTATTAAGCTACTTTATCCTTTTATCTTCAAGAAGCAAGAAAAATGAATTAGCGATACAAGCAGAAACTGATAATGCGAATGATGAAAAAATCAATCCAAATCAAACGATTTCAATTCCATAAAAAATAACCTAGGGTCATCCGAGGCAGCTGAAAAACTTACGTTTTTTATAGGTGATTAAATTGATAAATCAAAAAAGACGACTAAAATTCATTTTTTGAATTAAAAGTCGTCTTTTTTATGCATATGATACCATTTCACCCTGGGTTATTACCCTAATAGTTTTAAAATCCGCTTTATATTTACCGTAAATATCGCCATGGCACCTTGTAATTCCATGCCAATTAGACCCGAGGATTTCGCTACATCAACCCCGTGTCTGTGTTTTAATTCGCTACTTTTAGCTTCTATTTTATAACGCTCTTTGGATTTCTCTTTAAAATAGTCGCTTTCCTGAAATTCCATCTGTTCAGTTTGTACATTTGATTTAATACTAACAGAATAAGTTTTACTTTTAGCACCTTCCTTATAGCAACCTTCTTTAAATGGACAGTGTTTACACTTTTCGATATCAAAATAATAGGTATCCACTTGATTGGCAGCTACGCTTTCCATTAAGATTTCTTTAGGTGATTTTTGGTTATACCGTGCTTTTGTGTGGGTAGCATCTACTATAATACTTTTACTTTTGATGATTTCCTTTTCAATCGCAATTTCTACAGTTTTATTGTTTAACAAATCTAATAGGTCAACATTTTTCAAACGCAGTTTTCGAAATTTAGTTAAAGAACTCGGATCAATCACTGGCTCTTCAGGAGCCATATCTAAAAAATACTTAAAGGACATGTCGTACTTAGAACGCTCGCAATATCAACATCAGACAAGTCATGGATAGTCTTTAGCAATAAATATTTGAACATGCGAATAGGGTCTACAGCATTTCGACCGTTATCATGACAGTAATTTTCCTTAAGCTCTTCATATACGAAAGAGAAGTCCACAAGTTCATTAATTTTCCGTAGCATATTATCCTGCGGAACGACAATATCATAGATTTGCATAAACGGACTAAAAGTCATTGATTGTTGTTTTTGAATCATAGAACCCACCCACATAGAATTGATACAACCATTATACAATGAAAAAAGGTATTATTTTCTCAAATTCAGAGAAAATAATACCTTTTTAACTAATGTTGATTGGAGCGGAAGGCACGAGACTCCTGCGGGAAAAGCGTGGCCAGGGGAGACCCCGCAGGAGCACAGCGACGAGTAGGCTCCCGGACCGCCCGCGGAAAGCGAGTGACTGCAGCGGAAATCAACACCAATTTTAGAAAGGGACTTTTTCAGTGCCCTCGGTCATCCTTAGGTTATTTTTTAGTTTTCATCAGTTTTTCTAATTGAGTGTTCCTAAAGATAAAATAAACATTGATATCCGCCAATCCATTATCTCAGTATCCAAATTTTACAAAAAGTCCTTTTTCATAATAGAGTAGGCGCATGAATTTATTCATGCGCCTCTCACAGATCCGTACGTGCGGGTCATCGCATACGGCTCCTCCATGATTATCCCCGTTGGGGATGATGTTCATTGTAAATATCCACTAAAGATATGAGACCAATTTCTTTAAACCATTCATTTGGAAGTGCTACATGCACTGGGGTAGACATAGAACTTCTCCAAGCATACATGCGCAACTGTGGAAGTTCTCCTTTCCACTTTCTTCTTCGTAGTTCTCTGTGCAATTTTCTTATCTTTCGCCAGCTCCTCAATTGAACGGACCGTAGTCTCCTCCGAATCCACTTGTCAAACTCCGTAAATAGAGTCTTGGAATGCCAGTATCCGAAGTAGTTAGCCCAGCCACGCAGGTATGGATTAAGTTTCTCTTTAATTAGCTTCTCCATGTTTATTGTTTGATTTCGCTTTGTAATTTCCTTTACCTTATTCTTAAATTTCTTTATCGATTTTTCTGACGGCTTAACCCAATAACCTTGTTTAAATTCATATCCTAAGAATACAAAGGATTCTTTCATATTATCAACAATCTTAGTCTTTTCAGGATGTACAGTTAAACCGAGTTTTTGTTCAAGAAATCGAGTAACGGATTTAAGTACTCTTTCTGCACCCTTTTGTGATTTACAACAGATGACGAAGTCGTCTGCATATCTCGTAATGCGATGTCCACGCTCCGTCATTAATTCATCTAACGGATGCAAGTATATGTTCGCAAGAAGCGGACTAATAACACCACCTTGCGGAGTACCTTTTTCATTTAAGTGGAAACTTCCACCTTCCATGATTCCTGCTTGGAGGAAACTCTCAAGTAGTCCAATGACACTTCCATCCACTATTTCTTCTCTAACCAGTGACATTAGTTTGTCATGTGGAATTGTGTCGAAGTATGATTTTAGGTCTGCATCAATTACATACACATAACCATCCAATAAATCCTTTCGGATTTTATCCAATGCCATATGTGCACTTCGGTTCGGTCGAAAACCAAAACTACAATCAAGAAATTTAGCTTCAAAGATTGGCTCTATTATTCTGCGTACAGAAGCCTGTACTATTCGGTCTCTCACGGTTGGGATACCTAGAGGTCTTTTTGAACCATCAGCCTTTGGAATATATACTCGTTTCACTGGTCTCGGCTTATATGTCTTATCTCGTAATTCACGTTGAAGGATTTGTACATTATCCTCCACACCAAATTCAAAAGCCTTAATTGTTACTCCATCTATCCCTGCGGCACCTCGATTTCTTTTAACCTCTTTAAAGGCTTCCTCCATGTTTGGCATTGCCCATATTTTATCTATAAGACTATACCACTTTCTCTTTTGTGGAATCCTTACTCCCTCACGAAAACCTTGTTTGCCTTCTTTTCCGTTCATGTTCCGTATCTTTCCTTTCAGTCTGATGATTGACTAGCCCAATTTCCGCAATATCAACAGGTCCACAAAGTACTGCGCCCCCATACGGTCTACCCTTCTGTTCGACCCCGATTCTATGGATTTGTCCTATCGGTTTCTGTATGGACATGACGTATTCTAAGATAACTCGGTTTTTTTTCTTCCATGGACAGACGGGCTTCGCATAGAGTCCCTACCTTTTGGGTTAAGGCTCCTCTTAATAACTTGTATTAAGTCACTCACCATTGCGACCTTTCCGGTAAGCTTCTTCACTACTATCCCCTGCTCTGACTTCTCACCATTCATAATCTTATCTTATCCATCACGGACTTGAATAAGGGTTACCGTATTTCGGAAACGATGAGACCTCCTTGGGTCACGTCATCGGGCTTTCACCTGAATCCAGTCCTCTTAACTAACAGAGCCCTCTTGTGGCTTTGGACACTCCCTTCTTTTGCAGGGTTATCCGACTCTGCCAGCCAACATGGTTAGATTGTCACCTGTTCCAGGTTTTGCCTTCAAGTCCTCTGCACATTGCCTCACGGCAATGCACTACTTGTCAGCTATACACTTCCGCCACTACGGTGTGTTCAGGACTTTCACCTGTTAGTCCGATGCGCTGCCAAGCGCACAAAAGAGCCTCAGGGAATTTACCCCGAGGCTCTTTTGTTCTTATTTTGTTAATTCAAGTAATAGGTCACCTGTTTGGATCGCTTCTCCGTTAGTAACGTGAATATCCTTTACAACACCTGAGAATGGTGCTTGTACAGTTGTTTCCATCTTCATGGCTTCTGTGATCATGAGATGGTCCCCTTTATTTACTTTATCGCCTTTTTCAACTAATACTTTAATAACAGTACCAGGCATTGTTGCACCAATGTGGTTTTCGTTATCACGATCAGCTTTTAGCTTAGCGACTACAGTCGACTTAATATTTACGTCTTTAATGATGACTTCACGAGGTTGTCCATTCAATTCAAAATATACAACGCGCGTGCCATCAGCCTGTGGTTCACCAATCGAAACAAGTTTAACAATTAATGTTTTACCTTGTTCAATTTCTACTTCGATTTCTTCACCAAGTCTCATACCATAATGGAATGTTGGTGTATCGAGCATTGAAATATCACCATATTGTTCAAACATTTTTTGATAATCCATGAACACCTTTGGATATAATGCATAAGAAACTAATTCCTTATTCGTAACTTCTCGATGTAGACTATGCGTTAATGTATCTTTAATATCATTAAAATCTACTGGATCAAGTAACTCTCCTGGTCGGACTGTAATAGGTTCACGACCCTTAAGAATGATACGTTGAAGTTCTTTTGGAAAACCACCATGTGGTTGACCTAAATATCCTTCAAACAGTTCGACAACTGAGTCTGGGAAATCAAGTGACTCTCCTCTTTCATAGATATCATCTTCGGTAAGATTATTTTGAACCATGTAAAGTGCCATATCTCCAACAACTTTAGAAGAAGGAGTTACTTTTACAATATCGCCGAACATATCATTGACACGACGATACATTTCTTTTACTTCTTCCCATCTTGAGCCAAGTCCAACTCCCTTAGCTTGTTGTTGTAAGTTACTATATTGTCCTCCAGGCATTTCATGCTGGTAGACTTCAGTATGTGGTGAAGTCATTCCACTTTCAAAATCTTGATAATATTTACGAACACCTTCCCAATAA
Source organism: Bacillus nitroreducens (assembly GCF_964021195.1). Classification (NCBI taxonomy): domain Bacteria; kingdom Bacillati; phylum Bacillota; class Bacilli; order Caryophanales; family Bacillaceae; genus Bacillus; species Bacillus nitroreducens. The sequence goes on from NZ_CAXHYI020000003.1 coordinate 3,737,772, forward strand.
CGTGCAATCTCTTCGTAGGCAGTTACAGAAAGATCTGGTTTTCGATCTGTCCCTTCTAATGCGTATAATAGTGAGTTTGCACTTGGTTGTGATGTTAATCCAGCCATAGAACTTACCGCTACGTCAACAATATCAACACCTGCTTCAATCGCTTTTGCATAAGTCATTAAGCCATTACCGCTTGTATCATGCGTGTGTAAATGAATAGGAATTGATACAGTTTCTTTCAATGCAGAAACTAACGTATATGCAGCTTGCGGCTTAAGTAAGCCTGCCATATCCTTAATGCCCAGCATATGAGCTCCCGATTGTTCGAGTTCTTTTGCAAGGTCTTTATAATATTGCAAGTCATACTTTGAACGTGTTGGATCAGTAATGTCACCCGTGTAGCAAATGGCAGCTTCTGCTATTTTTCCACTGTTTCGAACAGAATCAATAGCTAAAGTCATTCCTTTTACCCAGTTTAAGCTATCAAAGATACGGAATACATCGATACCTGAATCAGCTGATTCTTTCACGAACTCACGAATTAAATTATCTGGATAGTTTTTATAACCTACTGCATTTGATGCACGAAGTAACATTTGGAATAAAATATTTGGAGCTTGCTTACGTAATGTTGCAAGGCGCTCCCATGGATCTTCATTTAAGAAACGGTATGCAACATCAAATGTAGCTCCACCCCACATTTCTAGTGAGAACAATTCAGGTAATAGTCGTGCAGTTGGATCTGCAATATGTGTTATATCAGTCGTTCTAATCCTTGTTGCAAGTAATGATTGGTGTGCATCACGGAACGTTGTATCAGTGAAGAGAACTTGTTTTTGATCTTTAACCCAATTCATTACCCCTTCTGGACCCAGTTGATCAAGAATTTGTTTTGTTCCTGAAGGTACTGGTTCATCATGTCTTACTTTAGGTAAGAATGGTTTATCATAAACTGGTTTTCTTTTCTTTTTGACTCCTGGGAAACCATTGACAGATACATTTCCAATATAAGAAAGCATCTTTGTTCCTCGGTCCTTTGGTTTCGGGAAAATAAACAACTCAGGTGATGAATCAATAAACGATGTATCATATTCGCCTGATAAGAATTTCTCGTGTTTAACCACATTCTCTAAAAATGGAATATTTGTCTTAATTCCACGGATTCTGAACTCTTTCAAGTTTCTGACCATTTTGGATGCAGCTTGCTCAAAAGTTAAAGCTTGTGTAGAAAGCTTTACGAGTAAAGAATCATAGTAAGGTGTTATAACCGCACCTTGGAACCCATTTCCAGCGTCAAGACGAACACCAAAACCGCCACCACTTCTATACGCACTAATTTTACCAGTATCTGGCATGAAATTATTTAATGGGTCTTCTGTTGTTACACGAGATTGGATCGCATAACCATGTGTTGTGATATCTTCTTGTGCAGGAATACCAATTTCATTACTATGCAAGGAAAGACCTTCAGCAACTTGAATTTGAGTTTGCACAATATCAATACCAGTAATCATTTCAGTAATCGTATGTTCAACCTGAACACGTGGGTTCACTTCAATAAAATAAAATTCATCATTAGCAACTAAGAACTCCACTGTTCCAGCGTTTAAGTAATCTACATTCTTCATTAATTTAACAGCTGCGTCGCAAATTTCTTGGCGCAATGATTCGGATAAAGATACACTTGGTGCTACTTCAACTACTTTTTGGTGACGTCTTTGTACAGAGCAATCACGTTCATATAGGTGAACAATGTTACCATGACTATCACCGATAATTTGAACTTCAATATGTTTTGGATTTTCAATTAGTTTTTCAATATAAACCTCATCATTACCAAATGCCGCTTTTGCCTCGGATTTCGCACGTTCGTAGGACTCTTTAATACCTGCTTTATTTCGAACAATACGCATACCACGTCCGCCACCACCAAGTGATGCCTTGATAATAACTGGGTAACCATATTGATCACCAAATTTAATTGCTTCTTCTAGGCTTTTTAGTGGACCATCACTACCAGGTATAACAGGGATCTGAGCTTTTACAGCTTGATGCCTTGCTTTCACCTTATCTCCAAACATATCTAAATGAGAAGATTTAGGTCCTATGAAAATAATATTCTCTTCTTCACATCTTCTTGCAAAATCAATATTTTCAGATAAAAAACCATAACCAGGGTGAATGGCATCTACATCATTATCTTTTGCAATTTCAATAATACCCTCGATATCTAGGTATGCATCAATTGGTTTCTTCCCTTCACCAACTAAGTAAGCCTCATCCGCTTTATAACGGTGATAAGAACCTGCATCTTCCTTAGAATATATTGCAACAGTACGTATATTTAGTTCTGTACATGCTCTAAATACACGTATTGCGATTTCCCCTCGATTGGCAACTAGTACCTTCTTGATGCGCTTCTCCATATAAATCCTCCTTCTTAAAAATAAACATTTAAATATATAATCAACCTATAGATAAAAATTTATCTATAGGGGACATAATTTTTTTGAAAGGAACGAGCCGGTTGAATAGGCGGCTTATTTTCTTTTTTACTATACATCGAATGATAGTTTGTAAACATGGAAACATTTATCAAAATTCCCATTGAGGCTAATAATAATAGCAAAGATGAACCTCCGTAACTAATAAATGGCAATGTAACCCCTGTGATTGGAATTAATCCTGTCAAACCACCTAAATTAATAAAAGTTTGAATCGCAATCATAGAGGAAATGCCAATTGCTAGTAAACTACCAAATGGATCATTACATTTTCTTGCAATTTGAAATCCTCGAAAAACAATATATGCTAATAATAATAATACAAACATGACACCAAATAAACCTAATTCTTCTGCAATAACAGCCATAATAAAATCTGTATGGGCTTCTGGAAGGTAATTAAACTTTTGAATACTTTGCCCTAAACCAAGGCCTGTCCAACCTCCAGCACCTAATGCAATATAGGAGTTAACGAGCTGGTATCCATTTACCTCATCTTCAAATGGATTCATAAATCCTAAGAATCGGCCCATTCTGCCCTCAGATAAAATCCCATCTGATAGTATATATAAAACTGGAGAAAGGAGAACGGCTGTAATGAGGCCAAGCAAAATTAGTTTTCCGATGCTTTTCATACCCATTCCTGAACATAAAATAATGGATAAAGCAATTAATCCAATAATAAAGGCTGTCCCATAATCGGGCTGAATGGCTACTGTCATACATATGACGAGGGTGAAAATGATAGGAGGCATGACTGCAATACCGAATTGGTTGATATATGCCTGTTTTTTTGAATAAACAGCAGCAAGATAAATAATCACACTCAATTTCGTAAATTCAGAAGGCTGAATTCCCCTTGCACCCACCATAATCCAACTTTGTGCATTATTCGCAGTATGTCCAATAATAAAAACTAACAAAAGCATGGCAACTGATCCAAGTACAATTGCTACAAGAATCTTTTTTGATGCATATATTTTATAAGGTAAAATCATGGTTAACAGTAAGGCAAATGTGCCGACAAACAAGGCCATCTTTTGTCTGTCAAAAAAGAAAGACGGATTTTCTCCAAATTTTGGAGCTGAGGCAATGACCATACTTGAACTATAGACCATTACAAGTCCAAAAGAACATAAAAGAAAAACAGCTATTAGTAAAGAATAATCATACGATTTTAAAATTTTTTTGAGCATTGGACATCATCCTCTAAATACAAGGTATCGTTCTTTATCTCGCATTAACACAGCTGCACGATTCAAGTCTAAGCTTTAAATAGATCAATACGCTGACATATAACGTGCCCGATTAAGGTCATAAATGTAACTAGGAGCAAAAGAGCCACATTATGAACTACGTCTGTCTGGCCCTCATCATTGAGCCACAACAAATAATAATCGCGAGAGGTTGAAGAAACCCCGACAATTTGGAGTTTCACTTTATTGTACAATATTTTTTAGTTTCGTGTCGAAAAAATATTGTATTCTTTCAACCTACTATATTTTCTTACTAGTGTGATTTAGGGATAGAATCCTTTAAATTAAAATACTTTATTGAAGGAAAACTGTAAACCCTATTATAAAAAAACTCAAATTATCCTGGTTTCAGGTTAATTTGAGTTGATTTATCTATTGGTTACTTACGAGTCGAAGCTTCATGAAGAACGGATAACTCGCGCTCAAGTTTTGAAAGGAGCTCTTTACCTTCTGGCGCCTCTATTAATCCTAATCTTACTGCAAAGTCAATTTCGCGTGATAATCCAAACATTTGCGTATCAAGGACTTCTTCGTATAATGGGCACTGAGGCATGGTAAGATTATCCATTTGAACCTTTATAAGTTTTAATATTTTTTCAGCATCTGCTTGTAGCAAAGATAATGCTTTTTCACGATGATTCACTGAAATCTCTGAAGTCAATTCATAACCCCTCCGTTCGCGAAGCGATACCTAATCCTATCTATAAATATTAACCTGTATATAGTAAAATTGCAAGAATAAATAGACAAGACTAGCAATCTTAAATTTAAATATACCCTATTATTAGGCATAAATACAGCTTTCACTTAGGTATTGAAACAGTTGATACTTCCTATTCAGTTTTAAAACCACTATAATTATGATGGAAAGGAATGATTTGCGATGAACTTTATTATCATGATTGAAGGAAAGACAAAGTATAAGATTACATTAGATCCAAGTGTGTGGATTTTTGATGATCGTCGAGTAGATTTACTTACATATTTCGAGTCAGAACAAAAAACAACTGAAGATTTAACCGATTACACAAAATCGGTTTCAGAACACTGGGATCGAGAAATTCGTGAAGGTGCGATATATCCGCCTACCTTAAAAACGGAGAAAAAGTATTTAAAAGAACAAGCATTAACAGGCACATTTGGAATTCCGCTTAAAGATTTTATAAACAATGCTGAACCAACTGAAGGTGCTTCGTTGTTAAAAATCATTCAACAGGATGGAGAAACAACCGTTCCACTAGAAGAAGCATACCAGGCTGTCCTAGGATTCTCAAATGAAGGAAAACCTTTACGTGAAGATGGGCCTGTTCATTTTTACTTTGGTGATGGCTCAAATCGTCATAATCCAATCAAAAATATCACTGGATTTGTTATCGAATAATAAGAAAAGCTAAAGGCGCCCGCTCATCGGCGACAAGCACAAGACGAGCGCTGACAGAAGGCGCTCTTTGCCTTCCTAAGCGATTGGCTTGTGACCTCGAGCCGATGGCGCCTTCAGCTAGACATCAATAGAGCCTGCCACTTACCTTTCGCTAAAGGTTCGTGACAGGCCTATACTGTGCTAGAGGATATCTGCAGCTAGTTGTGCTAAACCAGACCTTTCACCTTTTACTAACTTAATATGCCCAGCAATCTTTTGATCCTTAAACTTTTCCACAACATATGTTAACCCGTTATTGTACTCATCCAGATAAGGATGGTCAATTTGTTCGGTATCACCCATAAAAACAATCTTGCTTTTTTCCCCAACCCTAGTGAGGATGGTCTTCACTTCATGCTTTGTTAGATTTTGTGCCTCATCGATGATAATAAATTGCTCTGGTATACTTCTTCCTCGGATATACGTAAGGGCCTCCACTTCAATCGAACCCATACCAGCTAAAATAGCATCCAACTCACCTGGCTTCTTCGTATTAAACAAATATTCAAGATTATCATAAATAGGCTGCATCCATGGTCTAAGCTTTTCTTGTTTTTCTCCAGGTAAGAAACCTATATCTTTACCAACTGGGACAATTGGTCTAGCAACTAAGAGCTTTTTGTATTCCCCTAAGTCCTCAGTTAGCATAAGGCCAGCTGCAAGTGTCAGTAATGTTTTTCCTGTACCTGCTTTACCTATTAATGTTACCAATGGAATATCATCTCGTAATAATAATTCAAATGCCATCGTTTGCTGTACATTTCGTGGCTTTATACCCCAAATATGATCCTGTTTAAAATGGAGCTTTTTTACTACCTTTCCTGTTTTATCTACAATCCCAATTGCAGATGCTGAACCGCCTAGTGCATCTTTTAAAATAATAAATTGATTCGGATAAAATGGATGATTCACCAATTCAGTTACGTGTAACTCACCTTTTTCATAAAAAAGGTCAAGAAGGCTACGATTTATATATACTTCGAGAAATCCCGAATAAATATGGTCAACCTCAACAACTCGATCATTTAGGAAATCTTCCGCTTGTAAGCCTAATGCATCAGCCTTCACTCGGACCAATGCATCTTTGCTAACTAATATGACCTGTTTCCCATTTTCTTTTGATTGTTCTTCTAATGAAAGGTTTTTGGCAACGGCCAGAATTCGATTATCATTTGTTTTTTCAATAAAGATGTCTTGTAATTCATGAAAAGATCGATGGTTTAATTCGATCCTCATCGTTCCACCCGTTTCAAGCTGGATTTTCTCATGCAACTTCCCCGTCTGTCTCATGTTATCAATGAGTTTTGAAACTTGCCTAGCGTTTCTACCTATTTCATCCATATAACGTTTTTTTGAGTCCACCTCTTCTAACACTACTGCTGGTATTACTACCTCATTATCGTCAAACGAGAATATTGCTCTTGGATCTTGCAATAATACATTCGTATCTAATACATAAATTTTCCCCAAAATCACGCCTCCTACTCAAGTCCGCTTCATTTTTGTTTTAGGAGTGAAACAGGTTAATCGTGTGAAAATATTTTTTATTTTATTATATTTGTCAATCCTATTTTTGTTCTTGTAAGGACGACCTTTGATAAAAATATATGTAGGAATGAATAAAGATAGAAGAATAATTAAACAATAAAGTAAGAAAACATTTTGGACGATGGGAGGCAAAAACGGTGAGAATTATATATATCCTTCTGTTTTCAAGCATCATCTTGTTTATTTCTGGTTGCGGTGCGAATAATAACGCTCGTGAAAATGAAAAAGACGACCGTGTAAAGGTTCAAAATACAGTCGAAAACCATATCGACCGAAAAACAGGCCAAGAAATTGCGGCTCACTTAGTTGAAATTGCAACTAGTATTCCAAATGTCAATGATGCAACAGCGGTCGTCTTAGGGAAATTTGCCATTGTTGGGATTGATGTAGGTGCAAATTTAGAGCGCTCAAGAGTCGAGACGATTAAATATTCTGTCGCTGAAAGCCTCAAACATGACCCTTATGGTGCAAATGCGATCGTAATTGCGGATGCAGATACCTTTGAACGCCTACGTCAGATGGGAAAAGAAATTGAAAATGGTAGACCTGTTACAGGTATTTTAGATGAACTCGCTCAAATCGTTGGTCGACTGGTGCCTAATGTACCGAATGATTTACTTGATAATCAAAATACGGAACCAACAGAAACAAATGACAGTGAACTGAACAAAAAAGAGCAACAAAAAATTAATAAAAAACAACAAGAACAATCGAACAACAACATGGACAAATAAAAGCTCCAAGTAAAACAGTGTGAGGAATGCTATCTCACACTGTTTTTATATGTCCCTAAAAGACAAACTTTGTCAGAAAAGAACGGAATGTTGTATAATAAAAGAAAAGCGATAGGCGCACGTTTAACGGCGACAAGCACAAGACTAGCGCTGACAGAAGGTGATCCTCACCTTCCGAAGCGATTGGATTGTGACCTCGAGCCGTTTGCGCCTGGAGCTAGACATAAAAGAAAAGCGATAGGCACACGTCTAACGGCGACAAGCACAAGACTAGCGCTGACAGAAGGTGATCCTCATCTTCCGAGGCGATTGGATTTGTGACATCGAGCAGTAAGCCGTCTGAGCAAGACGTAAAAAAGATTACCGACAATACTTGAGGGGTTCAAAAATATGAAAGTTAAATGTGTAATATGTGATAAAATCGAAGAAATCGAGGATGATTCTAGCCTCGCTAAGCGACTTAGAAACCGCCCAATCCATACATATATGTGTCTAGAATGCCACGACCGTATCGAAAAAAGAACATATGAACGTATCGCTACAAACAAATTCAAACTTTACCGTAAAAAGAAAACAGATGATGATTGGTGGTAAAAACAACTCTGCAAGTCGCATTTAGAGTGAATTCCATCTAAATGCTTTCATCTTGATCACAAACGTAGTGTTAATACATCCAGTATTTTCTTAAGACAATGCTATTCTTATGTCACAAGCGTAATGCTACCGTAAATGTGCTCCATGCGCAAAAAATTGTTAAAAATCGATAAACCAAAAGCCGAGCAGATTTGCTCGGCTTTTACGTTTACTCGTAATTTTGATATCTCTCTGGATTTTGACTGATTTGATCATGCATGACCTCGATTAATTCAGTTGGGAATCTTGCACTTTTCGCTTCTCCATCTATCTTATATTTCACAAGGTACATAACATCATTTTTTTGGATTTCGATATCTTCCAGCTTAAACTCGTTTACTAATATATCCTCAAAAAGGTCAAAGGTCTCTTTTGCAGCTTTATCATCTGGCCTAGCCTCTGCAACAATTTTGATGGTTAGCCAATTATATATCGCATCCTGCAGGGATTTCATATGATTGCCTCCTTTTATTGGACTTGACTTTGCTTTGTTTGATGCAGTCTAATTTTATAAATCAATAATAAAAGAGCGGCAATCGCTAATCCTTCTGCTATCGGTAAAAGAGAACCTAATAATGTCAAAACAGTACAACCTAAAGCTAAAAAGATATAAACGACAATGTTTTTTAGTAACGGGAGCTTTCTTGCAAAGCCCAGATTATATACAATTATGGTCAAAAGCAAAATCACAACATATAAAATATTTGCACCTGTTTCAGGTGTTGTATTACTGTAGATGATTTTTGCAATTGGCCACATTTCATCAATAATATCCACACTTTCCCCTCCTTATCCCATTTTCCTATCCTAAAAGTATCAAAAAGGGACAAGGTTCACAACATTATTGATTAACTTCTGCAAGTTTTTTTCGTTTTGCTGCTTTTTCACGTTCATTTTTATCAAGAATTTTTTTACGTAAACGAATGGATTCTGGAGTTACCTCACAATATTCATCATCATTTAGGTATTCAAGTGATTCTTCTAGTGACATAATGCGTGGCTTTTTCATTGTTGTTGTTTGATCCTTATTCGCTGAACGCATGTTTGTCATTTGTTTCATTTTTACAATATTAACTGTTAGGTCATTCTCGCGAGTATGCTCTCCAACAATCATACCCTCATACACTTCTGTACCTGGTTCAACAAAAATCGTACCACGGTCTTCAATCCCCATAATTCCGTATTGGGTTGCTTTTCCAGATTCCATTGAAACAAGTACACCCGCTCTACGACCGCCAACATTACCTGAAGCCATTGGTTTGTAGCTGTCAAACGTATGATTTAAGATACCAAACCCTCTAGTTAGTGTTAAAAATTCAGTTGTGTAACCGATTAGTCCACGGGCAGGTACCATAAAAATAAGACGTACTTGACCATTACCATTGTTAATCATGTCTAACATTTCACCTTTACGTGCTCCAATTGATTCCATAATGGCACCTGTATGTTCTTCTGGAACATCAATTTGAACACGCTCAACTGGCTCGCAACGAACGCCATCGATTTCTCTGACGATAACTTCTGGTTTAGACACTTGAAGTTCATAGCCTTCACGACGCATATTCTCGATTAATATCGATAAATGAAGTTCTCCTCGACCAGAAACAATCCATGCATCTGGAGAATCTGTATTTTCAACACGTAAGCTTACATCCGTTTGAAGTTGTGCACGAAGGCGTTCTTCAATTTTACGAGCTGTTACAAATTTCCCTTCACGTCCGGCAAATGGACTATTGTTTACTAGGAATGTCATTTGAAGTGTCGGTTCGTCAATGTGAAGAACTGGTAATGCATCTTGGTGCTCAATCGGACAAACTGTTTCACCAACATTAATATCTTCCATACCAGATACTGCGACAAGGTCTCCTGCTTTTGCTTCTTGGATCTCAATACGTTTTAAACCTGAGAAACCGAAGATTTTTGTTACACGGAATTGTTTTACACTACCGTCCAATTTCATAAGGGCAACTTGTTGGCCAACATGCATGGTCCCTCTAAATACGCGACCAATTCCAATTCTTCCTACATAATCATTGTAATCAAGAAGTGCTACTTGAAATTGTAATGGTTCTTCACTGTTATCAACTGGAGCAGGAATGTTCTCAATGATACAATTGAATAATGCTTCCATATTCTCATCTTGCTGATGAGGGTCTGTACTTGCAGTTCCATTAAGTGCCGAAGCATAGACAACTGGGAACTCCAATTGTTCCTCAGTAGCATCAAGTTCAATAAATAAATCAATGACTTCATCAATGACTTCTTCTGGGCGAGCGAAGTCACGGTCAATTTTATTCACTACAACAATTGGTGTAAGATTTTGTTCTAATGCTTTCTTTAATACAAAACGAGTTTGTGGCATACAACCTTCATAAGCATCGACAACCAACAGTACGCCATCAACCATTTTCATAATACGCTCAACTTCTCCACCGAAGTCAGCGTGTCCAGGGGTATCCATGATATTTATACGAGTACCCTTAAAGTTAATAGCTGTATTTTTGGCGAGAATGGTGATACCACGTTCACGCTCGATATCATTTGAATCCATTACACGTTCATCTACATGTTCATTTGAACGGAATGTTCCTGATTGGTGTAGCATTGTATCAACAAGTGTCGTTTTACCATGGTCAACGTGAGCGATTATTGCTATATTTCGTAAGTCATTACGTAGTGTCACGATTTCACATCTCCTAAGATCAAATTAAAGAATTAAATTTCATTTTACATTTTTTTACTATTAAAAAATGAAAGACTTAAACATTATATACCAAACAGTAGAATTAATACATATAAAAATGTAAAATAATTAAGGATTGCACAAGCCCTTGCTTAGCCACACAAACGAGTGTTCTGAAAATGTAAAGTTTTCTTTAACCTTTGTTGCCACAGGTTATTAGACCTCTGAGGCTAGGCGCTAAAAGCATGACATTCCATAGGAAAGGAGCTCAAAAGGAATGAAAAATGTAAATATCCCGTTGCTTCTTATTGCAATTTCAGTAGCAGTTTGTATTATGCTTATTGGTGTAGCGGTAGCTGAAAGAAGTCTCCTTGGTATTATTTTGTCTATTATTGCAGTAATTATAGTGACAGGTTTAGGCTTTTCGACAAAGAAAAAAATGCGTGAAAACGGCAGACTCTAATTCTGCCCTTTCCACGCTCTTTTTTTTTAAATCTTATTTCCTCTTTAAAAATTTAGTAAAAATTTCCTTATGTAAATTTGGTCTGGCCACAAATACACTATTTTCAACTAAAAAATTTAATGGTTCTCCATCTAGAGTAGTAATAGCACCACCCACCTCATTCAACAACACGACGCCTGCTGCAAAATCCCAAGGGGACAGGCGCATAGTGATGTACACGTCTATTCTTCCCGTAACGACATAAGCCAGCTCGAGTGCAGCTGAACCGTAGGAACGTGTTCCACGTACAGCGTTTACAATTGGAACAAGAATCTTAGGGTCAATTCGCTTATTTTCGGTTACCCACGTGGCATTTATAGCAACAATTGCTTTTTCAAGTGGGACATCACCTAAAGGCTCTATTTTAGAGTCGTTAAAATATGCACCTCGGCCTCTTCTAGCATGATAGAGCTCATCATGGATCACATCATATATAAGTCCAATTTGCCCTACTCCGTCCTCATATACAGCAACTGAAATCGCAAAATTACGCTGTTGGTGTATAAAGTTCATAGTGCCATCGATTGGGTCAATTATCCATGTGATCCCTTCTAGTGTTTGTATTTTATCCCCCAAACCCTCTTCGCCAAGAATTTGATGTGAAGGGAAGGTTTCATGAATTTTCTCGATAAAATATTGTTCCGTTTCCTTATCCATATTGGTTACAAGATCATCAGGATTAGATTTTGTTTCCACAACGAGCTTCGTTTTAAACGAATCACGAATCCGCTCCCCCGCTTCTTTTATCCAATGTTTTGCATATGTATCGATTTCATCCCAATTAACCATTTTTCAACCTCACTTTTCTTATCCCAAGGAATAGTATACGCTTTTTATTCTACTTTAAAGATTACTTTACTTACTTAGTGGAAATCAAGCAATAAGAAAAGCGAATCATGTAAGATTCGCTTCAAAGTGTAGACATAGTCAAACTTGACTTTGTCTATACTCGTTTTTATAGGAAATACTAGTATGATTCACTTTGCTATTATGCTTCAAGTTTACTCATTTCTTGACTTAATTTTTGAAGTCTCTTTTTACATTCAGCTTTTTTCTTATCATCATTTTCAATCATCGCATCATAAAGGGTTGCCAATTCATAGTCTACTTCCAAACGTAACACAGCCAAGCGTTTTTCTCCGTCTCTTCTTTTAAAATCATTCATCACTTGTTTCAATCTTCTGCACCCCTTTCATCTTTTTAAATCTCATCTTCCTCTAATGACTGATACTTCTAGTTATCTTATACTATGAAAAAACAATAACATTGTAACAAATATGTGCGAATACCTAGATAAGCCTCAAGCAAGTTAGTGCAGATTTTCCGATACTTTTGGTAAAATACGAATAGACATATCAATAGGAGGATACCTAAATGGCTTTTACAGGGTTTACAAAAGAGGATTTTGATGTTTTTACAATAGATGGACTAGAAAACCGTATGGATGCACTTATTACACATGTGCGACCTAAATTAGAGGAATTAGGATATCATTTTGCCCCCACGCTATCAAGTCTTACAGGAGATGAAATGTTTCCACACGTAGCTAAACATGCACGTAGGACTATTAATCCACCTAAAGATACTTGGGTAGCTTTTGCTAATAATAATCGCGGCTATAAAATGCTGCCTCATTTCCAAATCGGCTTGTGGCATACACATCTTTTTGTTTGGTTTGCTGTTATTTATGAGGCACCAATCAAAGTTGAATTTGGAAAAAAATTAATGGAGTATTCAAAGAAAGTTAGAGAAAGTGTCCCTAGCCATTTCCAATGGTCTGTTGATCACACAGTACCAAATACTTTCACTCATCATGATCTAAACGAACAAGAACTGGAATCAATGTTCACACGACTACAAAAGGTTAAAAAGGCAGAAATTCTTTGTGGAGTGACTATTTCTCAAGATAAAGTACTTGAAATGAATGGTGAAGAATTGATACAAGTAATTGATGAAACTTTCAGAAAGTTAATTCCATTATATCAGCTTGCGCAAGAAAGTTCAAAATAAGTTTCAAATAAAACTTCTAATTTCGACAAGCTTACATCAAAAAGGGATGTCCTATTTAATTAATAAGACATCCCTTTTACTATGTATCCGTTTCTGTTAGACACATTACATTTTAATCAATTCCGTATTTTGTTTTGCTTTTTGAATAACACGATACGCAGAATAACCACTGGTTTCTTCAAATTCTCCGCAAACCTGTTTTTCCTCCGCTTTACTTGGTACAATTTCTTTAAAGCGTTTATAAGCCTTCATTATTTGTTCCCTTGCAACACCCTTTTCATATGCCATTTCAACACATTCGAAAAAGGTAATCACATCAACAACTTCATCTGTGCTCCAATCCAAAGAAATCGGATATTGGTAATCCAAATCCAACTAACTCACCTCTATTTACTCCATTTGTTTCTGATTTGCTCCGCCTCTAAGATGATGCGCTCAAATAATTCAGCGACTGTCGGTTCATCTTTAATCAGGCCCATCACTTGCCCAGCCCAAGCAAAACCACCATCAAGCTTCCCATCATAAATATAACTCTTATTAGCTTGACCACTTATATATTCCTTTAATCCTTCATACCCCTTATTTGCCTCTTCCAATTGGAGGATCTTGGAGGTCCATTCATTCGATATCGCCCGGCCTGGTGCACCTAATGAACGTTTTATCACGACTGTATCATTCTCCGTTCCTTTTATCAATGCCTCTTTATAAGCTTGATGAGCATGCACGCATTCTTTCGTTGCAATAAATCGAGTTCCCATCTCTATACCCTCTGCCCCCAAGCTCAACGCTGCCATTAAGCCACGTCCATCCCCGATTCCACCAGAAGCAATAACAGGGATGGATACAGCATCTACCACCTGTGGAATCAGGACCATTGTTCCGATATCCTGTCTGCCAAGATGGCCACCACCTTCTTGACCCACCACCATTACAGCATCTGCTCCTAATTCTTCCGCCTTTTCAGCTTGCCTTCTAGCCGCAACTAGGACAAGCTTTTTTGTATTTACACCTTTCAATTGTTCAAAAATAGGTGCTGGATTTCCTCCTGTCATTGTAATAACAGGTACCTCTTCTTCAATCGCAACTTCAAGCATTTCAGAAAAGGGTCTACCATGTTGTCCGATCGCATAGTTAACCCCAAATGGTTTATTAGTAAGTTGTTTAACCTTTTTAATTTCACTTCGAAGTTCTTCAGGAGTGTCAAGTGACATGGCGGTGATTTGTCCTAGACCTCCTGCATTTGAGACCGCAGCCGCTAGTTCAGAATAGGCTAAATATGCAAGTCCTCCTTGTATAATTGGATACTGAATACCTAATATAGTAGAAACCTTTGTTTCCCAATTCATTCTATTCCCCACCTTTCCTCTAATCCATTTCGATATGACTTCTCGATACTCCTCTTTTTTCTTATTATACATAGGATAGTAAAGTGGTTACTAATATTTAAAGCAAAGTTTAACAACTATATAAATGTTTAATAATCTCCAGTTGTGACAATTTAAAAAAGAGAAATATTTTTGTATGCAAATTAAATAAGAAGTGCTATAATTCACTTGTTTTATGTGTCGAACGTGAAGGAACGCTGTAATATGGACAATACCTATCTCAAGCTACGTTCAACATGAACGTTAATGTATGCTTGTCCTTAGATACACCTTGCATTTTCTTCGGATGACTAAGTTACCTGTACATCCCTACTCTTTGTATATGTCAAAAAAAGCATAAGTTTGTGATAGTGACTTGTGAGCACTAATGGTTAGTAACCTAATGGGATAGGTGCTGGAACTAGTTGGGAAAGACATTAATTTGAAATTTAATTAAAGAGGTGTGATGATCAATTGTCACAAAATGAAACACCATTATTTACTGGCCTTGTTGAACATGCAAAAAAGAATCCGATTCAATTCCATATACCTGGCCATAAAAAAGGGACAGGAATTGACCCAGAATTTAGAAATTTCATCGGCGATAACGCCCTTTCAATTGACCTGATTAACATTGGGCCTCTAGATGACCTTCATCAACCAAAGGGAATGATCAAGCAAGCCCAAGACCTAGCTGCACAAGCTTTTGGTGCAGATCATACATTCTTTTCCGTACAAGGCACAAGCGGAGCGATTATGACGATGGTTATGGCCGTTTGTGGCCCTGGCGATAAAATCATCGTACCTAGAAATGTGCACAAGTCTGTTATGTCTGCGATTGTTTTTTCTGGTGCAGTACCCATTTTCATTCATCCAGAGATCGATAACACATTAGGAATTTCTCATGGAATCACAATTGATTCAGTAGAGAAAGCATTAGAACAGCATCCTGACGCAAAAGGACTGCTCGTTATTAATCCTACCTATTTTGGGATTTCGGCTGACCTTAAAAAAATTGTAGATCTAGCTCATACCTATGATATACCTGTACTCGTTGATGAAGCACATGGTGTTCATATTCATTTTCATGATGGACTACCAATGTCAGCCATGCAGGCTGGTGCTGACATGGCCGCAACTAGTGTACATAAACTAGGTGGTTCCATGACGCAAAGTTCAATATTAAACGTAAAAGAGGGCTTAGTATCACCTAATCGGGTTCAATCCATTTTAAGTATGCTAACAACTACGTCTACCTCTTACCTATTATTAGCTTCCTTAGATGTCGCAAGAAAACAATTAGTTACAAGAGGTTATGAACTTATCGAAAATACGATTCAGTTAGCGAATTATATGCGGGATAAAATTAATGAAATTGAAAACCTATTTTGTGTCGGGCGTGAAATCCTTGGTACAAAAGCTACATTTGATTTAGATCCAACAAAGCTAATTATTTCGGTGAAAGATCTCGGGATAACAGGTTCGGATGCTGAACTTTGGCTTAGAGAAACATACAATATCGAAGTTGAGATGTCCGATCTCTACAACATACTTTGTATCGTTACACCTGGAGATACAAAAAAAGAGGCTGATTTGCTTATTTCTGCTCTTGCAAAACTTACTGAAGAAGTAGCAGACCTGTCAGAATCAAAATCCGTTCCAGAAGTGTTACTACCAGATATTCCTGTTCTTGCTTTATCACCGCGCGATGCATTTTATTCTGAAACAGAGGTTGTACCGTTTGATGAATCTGCAGGTAGGGTAATTGCAGAATTTGTCATGATTTATCCACCAGGAATACCAATTTTTATCCCTGGGGAAATCATTACAGAGGAAAATTTATCATATATTCGAACGAATATTGAGGCCGGCCTTCCAGTACAAGGACCTGAAGATGCTGAATTACACTTTTTACGTGTCATCAAAGAACACAGGGCAATTAGGTAACTTGGATGCTTTATTGTTAATTGCTAGAGACTCGCAGGCTGTACCTATACCTTCTGGATTGACAAGTTGATTCCTAGTGACGCTCGTATCAAACCAAAAGAAAAGCATGCAATTTTTTTGCATGCTTTTTCATATGATTTATTAGTTATTTATCTTCTTGTTGACAATCGCAATGGTCGCACGTTGAATAAAGTGTAGTAACCTTCTCATATTCAAAATGCTCGATTGTTTCGCTACAAGTTTGACAGATGATGATTCCCATTATTCAAAGCCCCTCTCCCAAAATAGTTTTTTAACTAATCTTGAAAACGCTTTATGTTTTATTAATTATATAATAGTATGTCACATTAAGTTCGTCAATAGTTAATTATGTTATATTATTTGTATTTTTTAGCAAATTGTAATCATATTTGCAACCTATCATCATACAATATGTTCATTGTACAATCTTTGGTTGTAAGCGATGTCTTTTAAATGCTAGAATAATAGTGTTAGTACAGTATGATTATCTACATAAACTTGAGTAGGAGTGAAGAGTTTGGTAAACGCATACATAAAACTTGTTCCTGCATCAAATGTACAGAGTATTTCACTTGATGATGTTAAAGACCTTTTTACCTATTACAAAGAGATCACCGGTAAAACTGGTCAGCAACTAGATTGGGATTATGACAATGCTGCATTTCCATACGAAATAAAAGAAGTAAATCAACAAAACAATTGGTTTTATTTAAAATCAGATCACCAAAAGTACCACGCAATTGTCGTAGGGGTCGGTCAAGAAAGTCTCCAGGATGATAATGGTGAAAAATTGGAGCGACCCTACATTCAAGTAAACCTACCAGCCAACTCAACTGCTGGTGATAAAGGAAAAGCAAATGAATTTTGCAAGTTTTTAGCCAAAAAACTTGCAGGGGAATTACATCTGTTCAATGGACGAATTATGTATTTCTATAAACGCAAATAGCCGATAAGGCTATTTTTTTTTGGCCTTAAAATGGGAGTCCACTTTGTCGCAGTTTTAGAAGAATGAGTTCAATAGCATAAACATCTTCAAACACATTACCCTATTATCTGTGGAGAATTAGATAGCCTCACTGATTGATGTTAGTTCGAATATTCCTCCTTGCTTTTACGAATACTTTACTGGAAGGAATAAATGGCAGGCAATCTTAGAGCTTATTTTTACAGGTGAGGAGGCATTAATATGAAAAAATTTACTCCTGTATTTACGATATCCGTGATTATTGCCATCATTTTTATTGTATGGGGTGTCATTCCTGCGAGCTATTTACCAAATGCTAATTTAGAAAATGTTGCCACTTCGGTCCAATCTTTTATTATTGAGAAATTTGGTTGGTTTTATTTACTATCTGGTACCGCTTTTCTTGTATTTTCGCTTGTCTTGATATTTACGAAATACGGAAATATCAGACTTGGTAAAGATAATGAAGAACCTGAATATCCGTATATGAGTTGGTTTGCAATGTTATTCAGTGCTGGCATGGGAATTGGTCTTGTATTCTGGGGTGTTGCAGAACCCCTCTACCATTATCACACGCCGCCGGCTGGCGCAGGCATCACTGACGAAGCAGCACGTGTTGCACTAAGATATTCCTTTTTTCATTGGGGTCTTCATCCATGGGGAATCTATGCGGTGATCGCTCTTGCACTAGCTTATTTCCAATTCAGAAAAGGATCACCAGGTTTAATTAGTCAAATTCTACGGCCTGTATTTGGTGATAGAGTGGATAAAAAACTAGGGGTTTTCATTGATATTCTAGCTGTTTTTGCCACTGTTTTTGGAGTAGCAACCTCATTAGGGTTAGGAGCCATTCAGGTAGGTGGAGGGTTTGCCTATTTATTCTCTGGGATTGAAAATAATGCTGTCACGCAGTTGATTGTCATCGCCATTGTTACTGTACTGTTTATGTTGTCAGCACAAACAGGTCTTAATAAAGGAATCAAATATTTGAGTAATTTAAATATTATCTTAGCCATTTCGCTAATGTTTTTCCTTTTATTTGCTGGCCCAACTAATTTTATTATGGATCTTTTTACAACAACCATTGGTGCTTATCTTCAAAACTTACCATCCATGAGTCTTCGCTTAAGTCCATTTACCGAAAGCACGTGGGTTCAAGATTGGACAATTTTTTATTGGGCATGGTGGATCGCATGGGCACCTTTTGTTGGTTCCTTTATCGCTAGAATTTCTAGAGGTCGTACAGTTCGGGAATTTTTAATTGGAGTGCTTACGGTTCCAACTATTTTTAGTGCATTATGGTTTTCTGTATTTGGAGGTTCTGGGATTTATCTTGAATTTTTCGAGAATATAGATGTCATGTCGATCATGAATGAGAGAGGCATGGAAGTTGCCCTTTTTTCAGTACTTGAAAACTTCCCGTTTTCCATCATATTATCTAGTCTCGCGATTTTCTTAATTTGTACATTTTTTATAACATCAGCAGATTCTGCTACATTTGTACTTGGAATGCAGACGACAAACGGAAACCTAAATCCACCTAATTTGATTAAATTTATCTGGGGAATTATCCAATCAGCATCGGCTGCAATTCTTCTGTGGGCAGGTGGTTTATCCACACTTCAGACGGCATCTATTATTGCTGCATTTCCATTTACGATCGTGTTAATCTGTATCATGATTTCTCTGCTTAAATCTTTTAAACAGGAACAAATTATTATGTACAAGGTAGTGAATCCAGGAAAAGATACGAAAGAATAAGCAACCAAAAACAGACCATATCTACACGGATATGGTCTGTTTTAAGTAATAGCCCAAAATAGTTTTTCAAAGGTAAAAAAACTTAAGAATGTGATGATTGTTGTTAGAAGAGAACTTTTTCGTGTTAAACCAATTTTAATTGCAATCAGAAAAGCAAAATAACAAAAAATGATTAACAAAATTGCTTTTGCTACTAAACTGTCAGATCGAGATAGCCATGTAACGAATGAAAATATACTCCAAATTAACACCTGAAATAATCCAATAACATAGACCTTCATGGCAATGCTCTCCTTTTACTAACTATGCATGTTTGCTTGTCTTTATATATTTATTTTTACTATATAAATTATATGCAATAAAAAATGGTAGTATTTTTCATTTTCGTAACAAATCGATGACATCGAAAAGAATGATTCCAATACATGTTAGAATAAAATTATCTGAAATATAGGTGTTTTGTATTATTCAAATAGCTGGAATGTCCTATACTTTTAACTATTTTATGGAAGAGTGATTATAAAAATGAAACCTTCTATTCTAATCATACTTTCTTTTTTTATACTTGCCTCTTGTTCTTCTTTCAACAATCAGCAACCACTACCAGAAAACAATGAAAAACAAATTATTTTCTTTTCAGATGTGGAGAACTTACGGAATGAGAGCAGTTATTACGATGCCTTATTGGAGTTAAGAGCTAAATATCCAACAGAAATTGAAAACATGAAGGTAATTTCTTCTGATGATAATCGACAATATACGAATTATCAGGTGGAAGAATTTCCTTCATTATTAATTATTCAACACAATAAAATCCTTGCAAAAATCGAAGGGATTGTTGAAAAAGACGATATTATTACTCCTCTTGAGGATATCCTATCAACATCGACAAGTTCAAACTAAGAATACTCGTTTAAAAATACCCATTTGAATTTTTATCAAAATAAAAATCGCCCCAATTACTTGGAGCGATTTTTTCTTCATTTATTTTACAATGTGGATTGGAGTTCCTAAAGCAACTTCAGCTGCTTCCATTGTAATTTCACCTAAAGTTGGGTGTGCGTGAATAGTCATAGCAACATCTTCTGCAGTCATACCTGCCTCAATTGCTAGACCAAGCTCAGCAATAATATCTGACGCACTCTCACCAGCTACTTGAGCACCAATGAGAAGGCCATCTTCTTTGCGAGTGATTAGTTTCACAAAACCGTCAGTTGCTTCAAGAGCAAGTGCACGACCATTTGCTGCATATGGGAATTTAGATGCAACATAGTCAAGACCTTCGTCTTTTGCTTGTTGTTCTGTGTAACCAACAGTTGCTAGTTCAGGATCTGAGAAGACAACAGCTGGAATTCCTAAATAGTCAATCTCAGAAGGCTCACCTGCGATTGCCTCTGCAGCGATTTTACCTTCATAAGATGCTTTATGTGCTAATTGAGGTCCTGGAACAACGTCACCAATCGCATAAATATTACTTACACTTGTACGACATTGTTTATCAATTTCAATAATGCCTCTTTCGTTCATTTTAACGCCTGCAAGCTCTAAACCAAGCTCATCAGTGTTTGGACGACGACCAACCATTACGAATACATAATCAGCATCAATTGAATGTTCTTCACCGTTTGCTTCATACTTCACAGTTACGCCATTCTCTGTTTCTTCAACACCTTTAGCTAATGCCTTCGTAACAATTTCTGCACCTTTTTTCTTCAGGTTCTTTTTAACAACTTGAGTCATTTGCTTCTCGAAACCAAGAAGAATGTCATCTGCTCCCTCAAGGATTGTTACTTGTGATCCGAAGTTTGCATAAGCTCCACCAAGTTCAATACCGATAACTCCGCCGCCGATAACAACGATTTTTTCAGGTACTTCTTGTAGAGCTAATGCTCCAGTTGAATCTAAAACACGTTTTGAATATTTAAATGATGGAATCTCGATTGGACGAGAACCAGTAGCAACGATCGCATTTTTAAACGTATACGTTTGTGCTGAATCTTCGTTCATAACACGTAGAGAATTTGCATCAACAAAGTATGCTTCCCCTTGTACAACGTCGATTTTATTACCTTTTAATAATCCTGCTACTCCACCGGTTAATTTTTTAACAACACCATCTTTGAATGCTTGTACTTTTGAAAAATCAAGAGTTACATTTTCAGCTTTGATTCCCATTGATTCAGAATTTTTAGCTGTTTCATAACGATGTCCTGCGGAGATTAATGCCTTAGAAGGGATACATCCAACGTTAAGACAAACACCACCAACAGTGCCTTTTTCTACGATAGTTACCTTTTGTCCCAGTTGCGCTGCACGAATGGCTGCAACATATCCACCTGGTCCGGCACCAATTACTATTGTATCAGTTTCGATTGGGAAATCTCCTACTACCATTTGAATTACGCCTCCATTAATAATAATTGTGGATCATTTAACAAACGTTTAATTTGGTTGAGTGCGTTTTGTGCGGTAGCACCATCAATCATACGGTGATCAAAGCTTAATGATATAGCAAGTACTGGAGCTACAACAATTTCACCATTCTTAACAACAGGTTTTTCTGCAATACGACCGATTCCTAAGATTGCAACCTCTGGGTGGTTAATTACAGGAGTAAACCATTGTCCACCTGCTGAACCAATATTACTTATTGTACAAGATGCACCTTTCATCTCATCTGGAGCAAGCTTACCATCACGAGCCTTACCTGCTAATTCATTAATTTCATTTGAAATAGTAAAGATGGATTTGCGATCTGCATCTTTAACAACTGGTACAAGTAGTCCGCGATCTGTATCAGCTGCAATACCAATATTGTAGTAGTGCTTATGAACAATCTCATCTGTTGCATCGTCAAGAGATGTATTTAAAGCTGGGAATTCACGTAATGCCGAAGTTAATGCCTTCACTACGTATGGTAGGTATGTTAATTTAATACCTTTTTCAGCTGCAACTGCTTTGAATTTTTTGCGGTGTGCAACGAGTTCTGTCACATCTACTTCATCCATTAATGTAACGTGTGGAGCAGTATGTTTAGAATTAACCATTGCTTTTGCAATTGCTTTACGGATTCCACTCATCTTTTCACGAGTTTCTGGGTATTGGCCAGCTGGAATTGGTTGTTTCGCTGCAGTTTTTGCAGTTTCTTGTGTTGCTGTTTCTGGAGCCTCAGCTGCTGTTGTTTCTTGAGCAGCAGGTGCACCGCCAGATACAAACGCATCAATATCCGACTTCATTATTCTACCATTATCGCCACTACCTGCAACCTTTTTGATGTCAATTCCTTTTTCACGTGCATATTTACGAACAGATGGCATCGCGATAACACGACGGTTTTCATCCACTTCTGCAGCTGGTGCTGTAGCAGCTGGTTGTTCTGCCTCTTGTTTTGGTTCTTCAGCTTTAGGAGCATCGTCAGATTCTTCACCTTTAAATTGGATGTCTTCATATCCAGGAGCATCAAATTTAATAAGTGTGTCACCTACTACTGCAACTGTTCCTTCCTCTACAAGAATGTCTAGAACTTTCCCCTTAACAGGAGAAGGAATTTCAACTACTGCTTTATCATTTTGGACTTCACATAGTACATCGTCCTCGTTTACTTCATCGCCTGGTTTAACAAACCATTTTACGATTTCACCTTCATGGATACCTTCACCGATATCTGGCAACTTAAATTCAAATGCCACGGTATTCGCCTCCTAAATTGTTAGTTTCATGTAAAAAGAGCCAATAGTGTACAGCTTTTCGTATGTTTTTTTCATCAAGTCTAATAGCTTATACACCATAGGCTTTTTATGTTCTAAGTAAGGATTTAATCCCTAATTATTGATTAAAAGTTCAATACTTTCTTAGCTGTTTCTAAAACATCTTTAAAGTTTGGTAACCAAACTGTTTCAGCTTGTGAGAATGGATATACTGTATCTGGTGCAGCTACACGTAATACAGGTGCTTCTAGGCTTAAGATTGCACGATCGTTGATCTCAGCAACAACGTTAGCAGCAATTCCAGCTTGTTTTTGAGCTTCTTGAACAACAATAGCTCGTCCTGTTTTTTCAACAGAAGCAATGATGGTTGGAATATCTAATGGGCTTACCGTACGTAGGTCAATAACCTCAGCAGAAACGCCCTCTTTTTCTAATTCAGTTGCAGCTTTTAAGCACTCATGTACCATTGCACCATATGAGATCATAGTAAGGTCTGTACCTTCACGCTTCACTTCTGCTTTACCAATTTCAATTGTGTATTCACCTTCAGGAACCTCTTGGCGGAATGAACGATAAAGTTTCATATGCTCAAGGAAGATAACTGGGTCATTATCACGAATCGCAGAAATTAATAAACCTTTTGCATCGTAAGGCGTAGATGGGATAACAACCTTAAGTCCTGGTTGTTGTGCCATTAATCCTTCTAAGCTATCCGCGTGAAGTTCTGGTGTATGTACACCACCACCAAATGGTGAACGAATTGTAACAGGAGCATTATAACGGCCACCTGAACGGTAACGCATACGAGCTAATTGACCACTAATGGAATCAATAACCTCATAAACAAACCCAAAGAATTGAATCTCAGGGACAGGGCGGTAACCTTCAAGGCTTAGACCTACCGCAAGTCCACCAATTCCTGATTCAGCAAGTGGCGTATCAAATACACGATCTTCACCGAATTCAGCCTGTAGACCTTCAGTAGCACGGAACACACCGCCGTTAACACCAACGTCTTCACCAAAAACTAAGACGTTTGGGTCATTTTTTAATTCTGTGCGTAACGCATCAGTGATTGCTTGAATCATTGTCATTTGCGCCATGGCTTACTTCGACTCCTTCGCTTTATAGATTTCCATTTGCTCCTCTAAATTATGAGGCAGCTCTTCGAACATATGTGAAATTAAGTCAGTAACCTTTTGCTTAGGTGTTTCATCTGCTTTTTTAATCGCATTTTTAATATCTTCTTTTGCTTCTTCAATGACTTGGTTTTCAATTTCTTCGTTCCAGATACCTTTACCTTCAAGATACTTACGGAAACGAACAAGTGGATCTTTCTTTTCCCATTCATTGTCGAGCTCAGCCGTACGATATCTTGTTGGATCGTCTCCAGCCATTGTATGTGGACCATAACGGTATGTCATTGTTTCAATTAGAGTTGGACCTTCACCATTAATTGCGCGTTCACGTGCTTCTTTAACAGCAACGTATACAGCAAGTGGATCCATTCCATCAACTTGAATTCCAGGAATACCAGCTGCAACAGCTTTTTGAGCTAATGTAGGAGCTGCTGATTGTTTTTCAACTGGAGTAGAGATTGCAAAACGGTTATTTTGTACGATGAATACAGCTGGTGCTTTAAATGCACCTGCAAAGTTGATTCCTTCATAGAAGTCACCTTGTGAAGTACCACCATCACCTGTATAAGTAATCGCAATTGATTTCTTACCACGTTTCTTCATACCTAATGCTACACCAGCACACTGTATGTATTGTGCACCAATAATGATTTGTGGAGAAAGTACGTTTACTCCTTCAGGCATTTGGTTTCCATGGAAATGTCCACGTGAGAATAAAAATGCTTGGTATAATGGTAAACCATGCCATACGATTTGAGGTACATCACGGTAACCTGGTAGAATGAAATCTTCTTTTTCTAATGCAAATTGTGATGCAAGTTGAGAAGCTTCTTGACCAGCAGTTGGTGCATAGAAACCTAAACGTCCTTGACGGTTTAAAGAAATGGAACGTTGATCAAGAATTCTTGTATAAACCATTCTTCTCATTAATTCTTTTAATTGATCATCACTTAAATCAGGAACAGCAGCTTTATTTACTACTTCTCCTTCTTCATTTAAGATCTGAAACATAGGAAAGTTTTCAGCAACTTTTTTCAGTTGCCCTTGTAAATCAAAGACATTTGCTTTTACAGCCATCTTTTCTCGCTTCCTTTCTTACCCTATTTTCTAATATCAAAATATGCCTCGGTGGTTTTCACCTTGGTTCTTAACTTTATTATGGTGAGAACCAATGAAATAAAGTTAACTTGATACAAAACATACAGCATTAGGTTACCCAAAAATATAACTTTTCAAAGACTCTTTTTATCCATTTAGTAATGACCTGTAGAAGAAGCGATAATACGCCATGCTCGAAAAGGATATTTTTATTCCTAAATAAATCTGTATTAATTATTTTAGAAAAGCAATTGATACAACTGCCTTATTTCCATAACCAAGTTTACAACAACGTAAGACACACGTCAAATTGTTTGTTTACTGTTTTTGTTGTGGTTTTTTATTTTTTATTTTTTCTCATAATTCCCTTTTTACTCAAACTGTACCAGTACACATTTTTTACCTGTACTATAAAAACTCTATGTATATTAGTATATCTTTAAGAAAACTCGAAAAAACGGTATAAGAAAAGGGCTACCATTTAATGATAGCCCTTTTCTATTCGTTTTTTATTCTTCTTTCATTTCAACTTTTAGTCCCGCATTTTGATAGAACGAAATCTTTGCTTTATTGTATTGGTCTGTAAGTTGATTAAATGTTTCATTTGCTGTCACTACTTTTTCATATGTCTCATTAATTAGATTGATTTGTTGTTCTAATTCTTCCATCGTTAATTCTTCATTTTGAAACATTTCATACAGCTTCTTATCATGTTGAGTGGCTTCTTTGTATGATTTATATAATTCATCATAACTATCATAACGCTGATTCATCAATGTGACTAAATCATTTGCCTCTTTTTTTACCTTCTCATCATTAATCTCTTGAATGATGGATTCAACCTTTTGAAATTCTTTTTTAGAAGCATTGATACTCTCTTGTTCATTATTGATTCTTGTCTCACGATCCGCGACAACTGTCAAAGCTTCATTAGATAAAGAAACAATTTGTTCAAATTCCTTCATTCCTAAAGTTAAAATTTCATCGTAAAGCGCTTTTTCTTTCTTCTCAAGTTCGACTAATGGATTTTGTTGTTCTTCGAAGTCCTTTTCAATCGATACAACCTTTTCTAATGTCTCATACATTTGTTCTTCAGGTGAGGGACCGCCCATGCACCCCATTAGAAGAAAACTCATAAGAATGAAAAGAAAGACAATAATACCCGTTTTATTTTTCACCATCTGCTCCCCCTTAGTTACTTCCAATATACTATATTATAATACGATTTCCTAATATATTTTTGTTTAAACGATATTAATATATGAGCTTATACAAGCTTTAGAACTCAGGTTCAACTCATACTTTTGTATTTTCAATTAAACGTACCTCTGGTAAACTTAAGCTAAAAAAAGCATCATCAAGAGCAGGAAGTGATAATTATGATAACGATGGAAAATATTATTCGTGAAGGTCACCCAACATTACGTAGGGTTGCAGACGAGGTACCATTACCCGCATCTGCAGAAGATCGTAAAATACTAGAAGAGTTAATTGAATATGTTATCAACAGTCAAAATCCAGAAGTTGCTGAAAAATATGGACTTAGACCAGGAATTGGACTTGCGGCACCGCAAATTAACGTCTCAAAACGAATGATCGCTGTGCATCTTCATGATGAAAATGGTGAGCTATATAGTTATGCATTATTTAATCCAAAAATTATTAGTCATTCAGTGAAAAAAAGCTATTTAACAAGTGGAGAGGGTTGCTTATCCGTTGACAGAGCGGTACCAGGCTATGTTCCTCGTTATGCAAAAATTAAAGTAAAAGGGACGACACTTGATGGTGAGGAAGTGATCTTGAAACTTAAAGGATTACCAGCTATCTGTTTTCAACATGAAATTGATCATTTAAATGGAATTATGTTCTATGACCACATTAATAAAGAGAACCCGTTTGCCGAACCAGAAAATGCGATTCCAATTGAACGATAAATTAATTTCCGCAATCCTTCCTATGTTAAAGGAGAAAATGAGTATCGATGTGTAAGTCATATCGGTACTTTTTTATATTATCCTGTTATAGCAAACACGGTATTATTGAAACTGCATATTACTCTTATTAGGAGGAATTACGCAAACTTTCTTAGCATCTCCAACTAAAGGTTATGCCACACGTCGTTTGTAAAATAATGCATCCCTCCTATTTATACTCCTTTGTCACTATATTTCTACTTTCCAATTATTTGCCTGATAAAGTACTCCATTTTTCCACATAATATAGACAAATATAGTAATCGTTAAAGTTTAAAGTCTAAGAAAAAAGGAGATGATAGTCATGCTAAAAAAGTTACGGAAAAAGTTACTCAAGCAATGGCAGGATTTATTAAAAAGGAAAACAATTGCCTAAGAACATTTTATAAAGTTTCACCTAGATAGTCACAGACAAACAAACCATCAAGAAGGTTGCCAGAGAACCTTCTTGATGAACTGATTTGTAACCTCAACAGCACGTGATACGCTAGACATAATTACTCACCTTTTGTGTGGACTCTATATACTATCATTTTCATTAATGTTATAATTAATTTTTAGGTGTGCGGTTTTTTTGTTCTTCAAATATCTGACTTAATTCGGATAAGTCAAAGAATTTGCCTCTAAGACACCCCTCTTTTTTTACCTATTCATTCTCTTTGATAAGAATAATTTAGGAAAAGAAAGAAAAAACATGAAAATCATGTTATATTTTTATATAATAGAAAAAGTTACTCTAACTTTCGGAAATTAAGGAGAGATTTGGCAATGATTTTTAAAATTTACTATCAAGATGATGCAAATGAAGTTCCAGTAAGAGAAAATACAAGAACCATGTATGTTGAAGCAGAATCTCAAGTTGAGGTACGCAAGAAACTAATGGAACGGAAAATTAACATTGAATATATTCAAAAGGTGGAAGGTCCATATCTTGAATATGAAAAACTAGATGAAGATTATAAAGTATTGGAGATTTGATGAATTATGAAATTTGTTAAGAACGATCAAACAGCTGTTTTCGCCTTAGGTGGACTCGGGGAAATTGGTAAAAACACTTATGGCGTACAGTTTCAGGATGAAATTATCCTGATCGATGCTGGAATTAAATTTCCAGAGGACGAGCTGTTAGGAATCGACTATGTCATTCCTGATTACAGCTATTTAGTCAAGAACGAAGAAAAGATTAAGGGGCTATTCATCACACACGGCCATGAAGACCATATTGGTGGGATACCTTATTTATTGCGTGAAATTAATGTACCAATCTACGGAGGTAAACTTGCTTTAGGTTTAATTCGGAACAAATTAGAAGAGCACGGTCTACTCCGCCAAGCAAAGTTAATTGAAATTAAAGAAGATGACATTATAAAATTCCGCAAAACATCGGTTACGTTTTTTAGAACAACCCATAGTATCCCTGATTCTTATGGAATTGTAGTGAAAACCCCTCCAGGACAAGTTGTTCATACGGGAGATTTCAAATTTGATTTCACTCCTGTTGGCGAGCCAGCAAACTTACAAAAAATGGCTGAAATCGGTAAAGATGGAGTACTATGTTTATTATCTGATAGTACAAATGCTGAAATACCACATTTCACGATGTCGGAAAGACGAGTAGGCGAAAGTATTCACGATATTTTCCGTACGGTAGATGGTCGAATCATCTTCGCTACTTTTGCTTCCAATATTCATCGTCTCCAGCAAGTTGTTGAAGCTGCTGTTCAAAACGATCGGAAAATTGCTGTGTTCGGAAGAAGTATGGAATCTGCGATAACCATTGGATATGACCTTGGTTATATTCAATGCCCAAAAGATACATTTATTGATGCGAACCAAATCAACCGCCTTCCTGCTAATAAGGTAGTTATTCTTTGTACAGGTAGTCAAGGTGAACCTATGGCAGCCCTTTCAAGAATTGCGAATGGTACACATCGCCAAATTCAAATTATTCCTGGGGATACTGTTGTGTTTTCATCATCTCCTATTCCAGGGAATACACTTAGTGTTAGTCGAATCATTGATATGCTTTACCGTGCTGGCGCAGATGTGATACATGGACCACTAAGTAATATCCATACATCTGGTCATGGGGGACAAGAGGAGCAAAAATTAATGCTTCGCCTCATGCAACCAAAATATTTTATGCCAATTCACGGCGAATACAGAATGCAAAAAATGCACGCGAAATCTGCTGTCGATTGTGGAGTACTAGAAGAAAATTGCTTTATTATGGATAATGGTGAAGTGCTTGCGTTAAGTGAGAATGAAGCTTCTGTAGCAGGAAAAATTCCTTCAGGCAATGTATATATTGATGGTAGTGGGATTGGTGATATCGGTAATATTGTATTACGTGACCGCCGTATCCTATCCGAAGAAGGCCTTGTCATTGTTGTAGTAAGTATTAATATGAAAGACTTTAAAATTGCGGCAGGTCCTGATTTAATCTCTCGTGGTTTTGTGTATATGCGCGAGTCAGGAGATTTAATCAATGATGCACAATCCTTGATTACTAAACATTTAAACAAAGTAATGGAGCGTCGCACTACACAATGGTCTGAGATAAAAAATGAAATCACAGATACTCTTGCGCCTTTCCTTTATGAGAAAACAAAACGCCGTCCAATGATCTTACCGATTATTATGGAGGTATAAGATATACCTTTTTTGCACTTATATTCAATGTTGATTCCCACTGATCCTAGTTCAGTGGGTTTTAAATTATAAACGCTCATATTAAATTGCCTCACTCAAGCCTAGTAAAAAACAAAAAAAGACTATCCAAGTTGAAACCTTTTATAAAAATTAAAAAAACGCCCCATTTGGGACGTTTATTCTTCTTCAATTAAATTCTTTTCAAAACGACTGATGTCAGTATCGGCCCCGATCATAATCAGGATATCTCCTTTATGTATAAGCTCGGTTGCCTGAGGGGACACAATAATATTCTTTCCCCTTTTGATCGCAACAATCGTTACTCCATATTTTGCTCGCACATTTAAATCAATAAGGGATTTTCCATCGATTTTATTACCAGCCACAATTTCAATAATGCTATGTTCATCTGATAGTTCTAAATAGTCTAGTACATTATTAGAGATAATATTATGAGCAATCCGTTTTCCCATGTCTCGTTCTGGGTGGACGATGCGGTCCGCACCTATTTTACTTAGTATCTTCTCATGATAATCGTTTTGGGCTTTCACCCAAATTTGTTTAACGCCTAATTCTTTTAAAATGATGGTCGTTAATATACTTGCTTTCAAATTGTCTCCTATTGCAACTATGACAAGGTCGAAATTTCGAATACCAATACTTTTTAGAACAGATTCATCCGTTGAATCGCCTACAACCGCATGCGAAGCAATCGTAGAGTATTCATTGACTCGATCTTCATCAATGTCCATCGCCATTACTTCCATACCTTCATCGCTCAAGGCGCGGCAGATACTCCCTCCAAAACGACCAAGGCCAATTACCGCAAATTCCTTTTTATTCACTACTATTCCTCCAAATTTTAGATACCATTGATTGTATCATACTAACTCTATATTTTTAAAGCACTACCTATGCAATATAAAAAGACTAGGATATCCTAGTCCTACATTGCTTCAAGCATCTTATATTGCGCTTTTACTAATCCAAAGTACTCTCCCTCTTCGTTCATTAGTTCATGATGGGTTCCTTGTTCAATTATTTCACCATGATCCAGTACAAAAATTTTATCAGCTTCACGAATCGTTGAAAGTCGATGAGCGATAATAATCGCTGTACGTCCTTTTAGTAATTGCTTTAATGCAAGTTGAATTTTAACCTCGGTTTCTGTATCAATACTTGCCGTTGCTTCATCTAAAATCAATATTTTCGGATCTGCCAGTAGCGCGCGGGCAAAGGATAATAATTGTCTTTCACCAACTGATAAAATATTGCCCCTCTCCTCAACTTCTGTGTCATACCCATTGACAAGCTTCATAATAAAAGGATGAGCCCCTACCGCTTTTGCAGCCTCCATTACCTCTTCATCGGTTGCGTCCGGGCGTCCAAACCTGATATTGTCTTTAATCGTACCCGAGAAAATAAACGTATCTTGGAGTACAACACTTATTTGCGAACGGACACTTTGGAGTGATAAATCTTTAATATCGATTCCATCAATTCTGATCTCCCCACTTGTTGCATCATAAAAACGACTAATCAGATTCGCAATCGTTGTTTTTCCTGATCCTGTATGACCTACTAATGCAATCGTTTGGCCCGCTTCAATTGTTAAGGTAACACCTTTTAACGCTTTACGACTTTCATCATATGCAAATTCAACTTGATCAAATTCAACTTTCCCCTTCATTTCCGTTAGGTTGATGGCATGATCTTTCTCACCAACAATTGGTTTTTCATCAATATATTCAAAAATTCGTTCAGAAGAGGCCATCCCAACTAGTAGTTGGTTATATACTTGACCTAAACGTGAAATCGGCTCCCAAAACATTCCTAAATAAAATGCAAAGGAAACAAAAACGCCGATGGTTAAGGAATCTGCTTGGATAAGAGTAGCTCCAAACCAAATTAGTATCACCGTTCCAACTGCATTTGTCATTTCAACAAATGGTCGAAACATCGCGTTCTTCTGGGTAGCATCACGCCAACTTTCATAGTTTTCATTATTTATTCCGTCAAAAAACTCTATATTTTCCTTTTCTTGAGTAAATGCTTGAGTGACACGAATTCCTTGAATACTTTCGTTTAAATGCGAGTTTAACATGGACTGCTTAATCCGAACGGTTTGCCATGACCTTCTAATTTTCCGTCTAAGTTTTGTCGTGATGAAGACCATTAACGGTAGAATAATTAGAATAGCCAATGTTAATTTGGGGCTTAAGCTAAAGAGAATGATGATAACCCCAAACAATAGGACAAAATCCATTAATAGATTAATAACCCCATTTGTGAATAATTCCTGAAGTGAATTCACATCATTCAGGATTCGAACGAGAATGGAACCTGCCGAACGCTGATCAAAGAAACGGTGGGAAAGCCCTTGGACATGTGTAAAAAGATGCTTACGCAAATCATAAATGATATTCTGCCCAAGCATATTCGTCCATTTGATCCGAAATATATTGGCTACATAATTGATTGCATATAATGCTGCAATCGTTCCGACTAAAAGAATTAATAGATTCACATCTTTGTTCGCAATTGCATGGTCGATTGTATATTTTCCAATAAGAATAGGAGCTATCAACCTAACAGCCGTTGTCAATAATACCATCAATATGGCTAGTGGTAATAAATTCTTAGAATATGGTTTCATATACCCTAATAATCTAAGCATCTGTTTCCAATTAAACGGTTTTTCAATCGCTTGATCCGTTGAATAATGGAAGCGCTGTTTCATATCTCGTTTTTCTACTTTATTCATTTACCTCACCCCCACCTATCCTACCTGCGCCTTTTGGACAACTTTTTGGTCTTTATACTGAATCTGATAGATACGTTGATACGGACCTTCCTGCTTCAGCAATTCTTCATGAGTACCTCGTTCAACAATTGCACCGTCTTCAAGAACAAGGATTTCATCCGCATGTTTTAGAGAAGATATACGATGTGCAATAATGAAAGTAGTACGTCCCTTCATGACTTCTTTCAATGCTTGCCCGATTTTGAATTCGGTTTCCATATCAACGGCACTTGTCGCATCATCGAGGATTAATATACTTGGGTCGATACAAATCGCTCTTGCAATTGCAATTCGTTGCTTTTGCCCACCAGATAGCCCCATACCACGTTCACCGAGCATTGTTTCATAACCATTTGGGAGTTCCATAATAAAATCATGTGCTTGTGCCCGTTTTGCTGCATCGATAATTTCATCCATAGTGGCATGAGGTCGACCATAGGCAATATTTGCGCGGATCGTGGACGAAAATAAGAACGACTCTTGCATGACGAATCCAATATTACTTCTTAAGGTCTGAATAGAATAATCTGAAACATCTCGACCATCAATAAAAACTTGACCCTTTACAGGTTCATAAAACCTCGTCATCAGTTGAGTAATACTTGTTTTACCTGAACCTGTTGGACCGATTAAACCAATGATTTTTCCTGGTTCAGCCGTGAACGAGATAGATTCTAATGCTTTTTCATCATCTTTTGTATATTGAAGACTGACATTTTTAAATTCAACATGCCCCTGTAGTCTCGTTTTGTTTATGACATCTTTTCGATCAATAATTTTTTCATCAGCCTCAAGAATCTCAAGGAGGCGCTCACCTGATGCTTTCGCTTGTGAGAACATATTAATGATAAAGCCAAGGTTCATAATGGGATTTAACAAATACCAAACTAAACTAAAAAATGCCACGAGTTCCCCATACGAAACGGATCCTTCAATGACTAAATACCCTCCATAAGATAAAAGGGCTACGACACAAACATTGCCGATAAATTCCATCAACGGAAAAAACTTTGCCCACACATTTGATGTCGCAAGTGAAACTTCACGGTAACCTTCATTGGAACGATTGAATTTAGAAATTTGATATTCCTCACGTGATAAGGACTTGACTGTATTAATTCCACTTATGTTTTCTTGAAC
Organism: Bacillus nitroreducens; assembly: GCF_964021195.1. Taxonomy (NCBI): domain Bacteria; kingdom Bacillati; phylum Bacillota; class Bacilli; order Caryophanales; family Bacillaceae; genus Bacillus; species Bacillus nitroreducens. The sequence goes on from NZ_CAXHYI020000003.1 coordinate 3,771,619, forward strand.
ATTGGTATTTAAACGACCAAATGTTTTTCGTACCTTACGAAATGCTGGATGAACACGTTTATCGAACCGATAAACAACTATGGCTAAGAACGGTAGTGCCATAATTGTAACGAATGTAAGAGGAACCGAATAAGAAAACATTACGATTAAACTAAAGACAATTAAAAGTGTAAAGCGAAGTAATTCAGCAAAACCAAAGGAAAGGAAGAAACGTATCCCCTCAACATCTGCGGTTAAACGTGACATAAGATCCCCTGTCTTCGCATTGTCATAATAACTGAAGGACAAACGTTGAAGCTTTTCATATAAGGCATTCCTTACTTTATAAACTGCTGTAATCCCAAATAAGTCTCCAAGATATTGGTTAAAATATGTAGCTATCCCCTTTAACAACATAATGCCAATAAAACCGAATGCAAGATATGGTACAAGCTGATACTTCTCTGCTCGTATGACTTCATCAATGGTAATTTGAAGTACGATTGGGTATACGACTGTAATTCCTGTCACAAAAACAAGCGCAAATAAAGACCAGAAAAAATATTTACGATACGGCCAATAAAACCCTTTCAACTTCTTAAATGTCTCCATAAAATTCCTCCTTGGTGTTTCCATAAAACGTAAAAAACTACGTAACATATAATATATCGGTTTTCGAAATAAATATCTAGTGTATTATCTGAAAATGTTAAATATTTTTTATAGTCAACAAAAAAAATACCAAGTCATCTTTGACTTGGCCTAGTAAGTATTGTTTTATCACATATTAAGCTTGCCCTAAACGATTCTCTAATTCTTGACAAACCTGATCAGCAGTAAGTCCGTTCGCCTCTATAACAGGTCCCTTCATGACGGTATCAGCCATACCCATTACGTTCGAATCTAATCCTGTTACAACACAAGCGTCACAGTTTTGTGCGTCAGTTTCTTGTTGTAGTTGAACAACTTCATAGCCTTTTTCTTGTAGAGCCTGCTGAACATTTGTTAAAGAACCTTCTACTCCAATTTTCGCCATTAATCATCCACCTCCTCATATATGTAATTTGTCACATTCAGACTTTGATTATTCCACACATAGTAAGAAAAGCGCTCCTTGCAACATTCGATATGGATGGATTGACTTACATCGTCAAGTAAAGTGGATGAAAATACTCTAAGTCGACTAAAAAGTATCAGCATTCTCCTTGATCAATTCAAGAAATGCCTGTACTTGCTTCAATTCGAAAGCATAATCATACCCTACTAACCATGTATCACGTTTCATCGGTTGATTGTTTTCATTCAACAATGGAATCTTATAAATATTTTTCGTTTCGTCATTATTTAATGTCACAGATGGTAGTATTGCATACCCAATTCCATTCAATGTCATCTGTTTACATGTTTCAATTTGATCTACAACAATCGTTCTACGAGGTGTTGATTGAAATGTGCGATGCCACCACTCTTGGATTTCTTGATAATAAGTAGAATCACTCTTAAATTGAATAAATGGACGATCTGTTTCCCACACTTGATCGATTTTTTGGATTTCTTTATCAACTAAGTACATTGTATCCGTTAAGAGATGGTGTTTTGCACCCTTCCAGTCAGGCTTACCGCGAATAATTCCAATATGGACGGTATCATCATACAAATTTTTTAAAATTTCACTACTCCATCCCGTAATTAATGAAATTTTTGCTTGTGGATATTTGTTCACATATCTCTTTAAAACCTTAGGAAGCCAATTTTGACCAATAATGGATGCACAAGCAATTTTTAGTGTACCGTGAACTTCTTGATCCAGTCCTTGTAGTTGTTCTCTAATTTTTTCTTCCTTTTCAACAACCTCTTTTGCAAATTCAATAATTTTTTCACCAGCAGGTGTAGGAGTGAGACCTTTTTGAGATCGGATAAAAATTTTCGTGTTCCAAGATTTTTCAATAGATTGCAACCTCTGGGACAATGCTGGTTGTGTAACAAATAATCTTTCGGATGCTTTTCTCATATTTAACTCAGTCGAAAGGACCACTAATAATTGAAATTCTGAAAGTTGCACATTCGTACCTCCTGAAAACAGCCATAAGTTTTACTTATAGTATAGTGTAATGGATATAAAGAGAAACTTCTATCAAGATGTGATATTTTTACATTGGTGAATCCTGACACGTACGTGAAACTCACACTTCTTTACCATTGTTGGTTAACATTTCGGAGTGTGAAAGCTACTACTCGTATGTATTCGATCATTTTATTACAAACAAAAAAACCCTCCTAATTAAAGCGGAGGATTTTGTTTACTTATTTAACTTTTGCTGTTTATTTAATTGTTTTAAAATTGCCCGACGTGTAAAAATTCCTTCAAAAAGTAAGTCATCATTTTCAACACATACAAATGGATGATTGATGACTAGATCAAGTCCTTTTAGCACATTGTCATTCAGATTTAATCGAGGGATTTCACTATTCATGACTTCTTCAACCTTCATTTTCTCTAAGCGTTCAAATTCAATTCGTTCTAAGCCAAGAATAGAGTCGAGAATATGTGTGGAGCTAATTAATCCGTGCAGTTTATACGTTGGGTCTAATACAGGTACCGCGGTATAACCTGTTTTCGTAAGAACCAGAAGTGCGTGTTCTAAGCTATTCCCTATTTGGACATGGGCTACTTTATCCGCAGGAATAAGTAAGTCCTTAATAGATGTTTCAAATACATTTTCACTTTGAAGACCAAACATGTAAGCCTCACAACCTCACATCGTATTAATTTTCATATTTTAACTGTTTACTATTTTTATGCACCACTTTTATTTTACCATAATTTTGTGTGGATAACTCGTAATATTTGAGTGAGATGATAAAATCGTCCTTTAGAACGAAAAAAGGCTCGGCAGAAAGCCGAACCTAATCAAGTAATTAATTAATCAAATCAAAAATTTCAATTGCAATCATGTCAATATTATCGAATTGATATGTTTTGGGTTTTTCCCCTTGTTGGTATACTTCAAGTTCAAATGTACTTGTCTTGTTAAAATATTTTACACTGCACTTTCTTTCACCATTCACTTCAAAGAAACGTTGTGGTGTCTCTCCACCATTTGCATTTTCTTGAAGGCTTATTAGGCGAGTAATGATTCCTTGTAACTGCGACATAGTAGCCTCTCCTTTCATATGCGTGAAGCCTGTTTCTATTGTTAGGATTAAGCAATAATCGTGCTTCTATCCACGAAATTGATCATTTTTCAACCCGACTAATATTTTCAGAATATTACACGCAAGTACCTTTACAATAACTACTATGTAACAATACAATAAAATTAGCTACGGCACAATAAAAAATTGGAGGAGAACATGGCAAATCTTACACAACTTAATGAACGAATCTTTTTAATTGATGCACATGATTTGGGAAGAAAAGCACGAACAGGTTCTTACATAATTAAAGAAGAAAAAATTACGATTGTTGAAACAAGTGCAAGTCCATCAGTTCCTTATATTTTAGATGGGTTAAAAGAACTGAAAATTCAACCAAGCGATGTGGAGTATATCATTGTCACTCATATCCATTTAGACCATGCAGGAGGAGCTGGACTCTTGTTACAGCATTGTCCAAATGCTAAGGTCGTCGTACATCCTAAAGGGGCAAGACATTTGGCAGACCCCACTCGTTTAATTCAGGGTGCGAGAGCCGTTTATGGAGAAACCTTTGATTCCTTATTTGACCCAATTTTACCTATCCCAGATGAGAAACTAATTGTAAAAGAAGACCAAGAAGAGCTGACAATTGGGCCAAATTGTTCACTTGTTTTCTATGATTCGCCTGGTCATGCCAACCATCATTTTAGTATTTATGATCCGATAAGTAACGGCATTTTTACTGGAGACACTATTGGCATATATTATCATGAGCTTGTGAAAGATCAAATTGAACTTTATCTACCTTCTACATCTCCAAATCAATTTCGTCCTGACAAGATGATTGAATTTGCGGAAAAAGTACAAGCACTTGGAGTTTCAGCTATTTATTTTGGCCATTACGGCATGTCTACAAATGTAAATGAAGTATATACCCAACTAAAACGTTGGTTGCCTATATTTGTGAATGCAGGAAATCAGTCTTTTAAAATAAATCCTACGGCAAGTCCTACCGAGCACAAGGATTTCATAAAGGATATCATCTTAAAAGAGGTCCATGCCTACCTCGATAAACGAAAAGTTCCCCGGAATCACGATGTGTATGAAATTATTGAAATTGACCTTGATATATGTGCGATGGGAATAGTCGATTCCATTCTTAAAGAACAAAAACGTAAACGCCTTGAAAGTGAAACATCGACTAACTAACTGCCACGTTCTGTGCAAACGTCGATGTCAAACATCCTTTCGTCTGATGCTAATGCTCTCGAACCCTCCTTGTCCTTAGTATGTCTAACAGTATAAGACAATAAGGGCTAAAGACGTGTTTTTTGACTTCAAGGCGGATAGGCTAGACGTTAAGAGAGGCTGGTTGCTTACGCTTGAGGTGGACAACCTGGTGTAGATTATCCATTAGGTGATACTGTTTATTTCCTAAACAGTAAAAAAATAGAAATCCCATTTGGGATTTCTATTTTAGGTTAGAAAATACTTTTATAGATTTGATAAAAATACGGTGTTCGATTATCCATTTCAAGTAAGAATGCATGGAATGGATTCCATGTCAAAAATGTCGTCTCTGCATTTTCGGTTTCTTCCTGAATTGAATTCTGTTTGACTGAAGGGGCTTCATCCTCAATTGATAATTCAGTAATCAGCCAATTTGAATTTATTTTTTCTAACGTGATTACTTCAAAATGGTCATCATATGCAACAGGTCCTGACTCTGGGGATTCAAAGAACTCATAGACGAAAATTTTATGTTCCTCTTTATCAAACAAAATCTTCGTTTGCTCTGAATAGGAGTAAAATGGAATGAAATAAAACGCAAAATCAGAGCCGTATACAATATAACCTTGTTCTTCTTTAATTACATTCTCCTCGAGAAATTTATTCATATATTCCTCGTTAAAATATGGTGATAAGATCTGCTGAACTTCATCATAGGAACGAAACTCATTAGTTAATGAGGTTTGCGCCGTAAAAGCTTCCTGTAGAAGGGAAAACACTTGCTCTTGTGAAAGTGGTAGTCCAGATGATGCTTTAGCCGTAGGTACAGTTACAAGTCCGATTAAAAAAATGACAATGAATAGTAGTGTAATTCGCTTGCTCAAAATATCATCCTTCCATTTTAGTCTTCTTCAGGCGCCATCGGCACGTGCAGTCTAAGTCAATCGCTTCTTGTGGTAAATACACCTACTGAAAGCTGCCGTTATTATTTTGTACATAAGGTATGCGCCTATGCTCGATGTGATGTAACTAACCTTGTACAAGTACCATCATTTTAACAATTTCTGAAGGTTCGGTGGATATGAATCGTTCGTTAAATAATGGCACATTTTGACACATTTATATCCATACTAACAATAAATTTAACCTAATTTTGAAAAAAGGAGAGAAATTTGGCGTGAGTCATGTGAAAAAATTTGCAGATAACTGTAATACATATTTAAAACTCAATTGAATATGAATATGCTACACTAGTTTAAGAGTTTCAAATGATTATTGATGATAGGTTGGCGGTTAGAATGTCAAAAAATCTCACAAGACGAAAATTTATGAAACGGGCATTAACTGCCACATCTACAGCTGTTTTTGCCTCTGTTCTAGGATATTGGTATGCTCGGTATGTTGAACCAAAACAACTTGAAATTTCAAATCATACAATTAAACACCCGAATATACCAAATGAATTTCACAACATTAAAATTGTCCAATTTAGCGATACACATGTCGGGCATCACTTTACATTGGAACAACTAAATAAAATCGTGGAGCAAATAAATGACCTCAAACCCGATCTCATATTTTTTACTGGGGATTTAATGGATGAGCCTAATAAATATGGTGCTGTCAATTACCTCATTCCGATTTTAAGTCGATTGGAAGCTCCCCTTGGAAAATTTGCTATTTACGGAAACCACGACCATGGAGGATATGGATCAGACATTTATAAAAATCTGATGGAACAAACGGACTTCACTCTCTTAATGAATAGCTCGAAGGAAGTATTCTTGAAGAATTCAAAAATAACAGTTGTCGGATTAGATGATGTCATGCTTGGGCGCCCTAGTTTTGAACAAGCCTTCCAACATGTGGATCCTTCTAGTTATACGATTCTACTAGCACATGAGCCCGATATTGCCGAACGTGCAGCTGAAAATGGAGCGCATTTGCAATTGTCAGGTCATAGTCATGGTGGACAGATACAACTTCCATTTATAGGACCTCTTATTACTCCCCCACTTGGTAGTATCTACTATGAGGGTGATTACATCATTGAGCCAAATCAAATGGCCCTTTATGTAAATCGTGGACTCGGAACAACGAGGCTTCCAGTTAGGTTTCTCTCAAAACCTGAAATCTCTGTTTTTACACTTCGCTCTCCATAACAAAAAGAGGATGTCCAAACGGCATCCTCTTACTTGTTTTTAAAATAATGTTCAATCACTTCTTCTTCAGGTAATGGTTTACTGAAGAAATATCCTTGTACTTTATGACAACCCATTATCTTAAAAAATTCAACTTGCTGTGCTTCCTCAACACCCTCTGCGATCACAGAAAGTCCCAAGCTTTGTGCTAGATGAATGATTGTAGTTGTTATAGCTGCGTCTTTTTCATCTCGTAGTACATCTTTAACAAATGACTTATCAATTTTTAATGTATCAATTGGAAGTTTTTTAATATAGCTTAAAGAGGAATAGCCTGTCCCAAAATCATCCACAGCTATACGGACACCAATTTCCTTTAATTTCATAAGTGTTTCCATCGCTTGATTTGGGTTTTGCATGGCACCTTCAGTAAGTTCAAACTCAAGACTACCTGGATATAGTTGGTTCTCCTCAATATTATCCTGAATGATCTTCACTAAATTATGTTGCTGGAATTGCACGGGTGATAGATTAATGCCTATTGAAACAGGACTATAGCCACTTTCTTTCCAAGCTTTTAGCTTCTGACAAATCGTTTTGATAAGCCATTCCCCAATTGGTAATATAAGTCCCGTATCCTCAGCAATCGGTATAAAACTAGCAGGCGAAACTAGCCCAAGAGTTGGATGGTTCCACCTCACTAATGCTTCAAAACTAGAAACCATGTTTGTAGCTAAGTCTAGCTGAGGTTGAAAATAGATTTCGAGTTCCTGATTTTCAATTGCTTTTCGTAGGTCTATTTCTAGCTGCATGACATTTGAATTTTGCTTTTGCATGTCACTATTATAAAATTGATAAAGCGACCTACCTAGTTTCTTCGCACGGTATAGGGCGGTGTCGGCATTATTTAGCAACGTGCCACCCTCTCTTCCATCATAAGGAAATAGACTAATTCCAATGCTGGCCGAAATGACAAACTCCTTATTCTCCAGTACGAAAGGCTTTTTAAGAACTTGAATCACGTTCTGTGCAAATTCTTCAGCGTCTTCTCTTGATGTGTTTGGGAGGATCACAATGAATTCATCCCCGCCTTGGCGAAACACTTTATAGTTTTCTTGACCAATCGATGTGAGTCGTTTCCCAACTTCTTGTAATAGATGATCACCGGCAAGATGTCCCATGGTATCATTAAAATATTTAAAACGGTCAAGATCGATAAACATTAGTGCTAGCTTCTGATAACCACTTTTTGATTTTTCGATTGCTTGATCTAGATCTTTACTCAAAGAACTACGATTTGGGAGTCCAGTAAGTGGGTCATGATAAGCCATGTGTGTAATCATTTCTTTATCGGCCACTCTTTTAGTGATATCTCGTGTTACACTTACGATAAACGGGATGTTCCCATTTTCATCAAAAATTGGTGTTAAAATGGACTCACCGTGAACAACTTTTTTATCTGCTAGAATGACAACATCCTGGTATGATATAGGTTTTTTCTTTTCTAAAACAGCCTTATATTGTTTATGTAAACGATTTGCCGTTTTAATGGGTAGTACCTCTTGAAGTGTTCTTCCAATACTATCGTTCGTCAATTTGGCATGCCCTTTTGCTTCTTCATTCAAAAAAACATAGGAGAAGTCGCCATTCGCTTCAACTTTCATGACATAAATTAAATCCTTAATATGCTTAAGAATAATTTCAAATATCATCGATTCGATTCTCTTATCAAAACGGCTGTATTGTTCATCCGTTAAAATTACATTGTTCATCCTGTTCATTATGAGACCATTCCTCACTACATATCTAATATACATACTTCTTCTACATTTATCGGCAAAATCCTTCATTGTCCCTAGGGTGTTTTTGTAAAATTGGTACTATTGATAAACACTCTAGGTGGATGCTTTTTTCGTTTCGTTCAATTGGTTTACATGATCGTTCAAAACAACCATCCTTTAAAAAATCTATGTTTTTACGCGTTTTATATTTTGGCTATTTTCGCAAACTTTGTTGTTTTTGACACAATTGATTTCGGCTGGCTGCAGGTGGACGCTTTTGAGCGGGAGTCGCCACCTTCCGCTGAAATCAAAAGGTTAGTTTTATCCAATAGCAACATTCTATTAGAAAAGAACCTATATTTTTCAAGTATAAAATGACCAGAAATATAGAGTATTTGTCAAAATAGACTACTACCAGTATAATAAAGAATAGAAAGGAGAGAAAGTATGAAAAAAAAGGTAAATCAAGTCCCACTTGAACAAACTGTGGACAACCTCGCTCGTGCCATTTTTGTCGTAAACCGACACGCCAAAACTGCTACAAATCCAAAATTTTTATACTTACTGAAGCGAAAAGCATTAGAAAAGCTTATCTCAGAAGGAAAAGCCAAAAAAGAAGGACTTCATTTTTCTAGAAATCCAAAAAATAGTCAGCAACAATCCGATGTCTTAATTTCGGCAGGAGACTATTATTTTCATATGCCTCCCACTAAAGAAGACTTCACACACCTACCACACCTTGGCAAGTTGAATCAGACATATCGAAATCCAAAAACCCATCTATCCCTCTCTCTAGCTAAAAATTTGTTACAACAGTATGTAGGTTTAGAAGAGAAAAATGAAAATGTTACACCTCACAAAAAACGAACGTATCAAAAGCCTGTATTTAAAAAGCTAGGAGAAAGTTATCGATAATTAGATAAATCATAGAGTCACAATTTAGATGACAAACACCTGACAAGCCTACCTTCCGAAAGCTTTGCTTATGTGGTAAGACCCTACGCTCTTTATCGAAACACAAAAAAACCAGGTGATTTATCCGCCTGGTTTTTTAAAATAAATAATGTAAAACACGTTGGTCTGCAAGATTTGTATCGATTGAACAGACTTCCGCATCTTTTCCGTACTGCCATACCCATACATTTGCCTTACATTTTGGAGAAGACGGTTTATAAACAGGGGCTTTCCGTTCTTTTGTTACTCCTGGTGAAGGGTCCGTACTCCACAATAACGTTTGAACCGCTACTTCTCTATTATTTCGAACTGCTTCACAATAGGCTCCTGCAAAATTTCCTTCAACTGGATTATGATAGATTCCAGGTCGATAGCCACTTGGATAGATCGATTCTACCCATCCTCGAATCCAAGCTTCATCAACTACTCGCTCGACACTTGCAAACAACGCGATTTGATTGGGGAATCCTAAACGTTTTGCATTAAAAACGGCATTTCTTGCAGCAAGTTGGCCTTTTTCATATCCAGTGGCATCAGAGAAAATCTGATAGATTGGTAATACCTTAATGCCACGATTATGCAAAAAAGATATTTCTTTCCTTGTTAGTCCCACTGATACATTCGGGACTTCACTTACATATCTCCCCCAGAATTTTGGATTTCCAAATTTACTTTTCACACATGTATATAATTCCTCGTTTGCTGCTACTGCTGAATTGACTCCCCATACATATCTAGGCATAAATGCTCTCCTTTCGCGTCCATCAGGCTTTCCATTTATGGATTAATTGGTGGTCTTCACCTCTCGCAAAGACATCGATGCGATTACGTCCCCAAGAGGCTGAGGAGGGTTCAGAAGTTAGTGTTCCACCTAGATTTTCCCAATCATTCCAACGACTTCCATTCCAATTCTTATAATACAAGTGGTCGTCTTTTCCTTTAACAAATACATCAAGATTATTAGGTTGCCTCGATGAAGCAGCTGGACTTGAAGTTAACTGCCCGCCTAGGTCCTCCCAATCGCTCCAATTTGAGCCATTCCAATATTTATGATAAAGCGCACGATTTTCTCCTCTTGCGAAGACATCAATCCGGTTTGGTCCCCATGAAACTGCACCAGGTGCAGAGGTCAACACACCACCTAGGTCTTCCCAATCACTCCAATTTGAACCGTTCCAATATTTATGGTAAAGATGACGGTCCATACCTCTTGCAAACACATCAAGTCGATTTTCCGCCCATGAAGCGACAGCAGGTGAAGAGGTCAACACACCACCTAAATCCTCCCACTCACTCCAGTCCGTTCCGTTCCAATATTTATGAATCAATTGGTTATTTTCTCCTCGTCCAAAAACATCCACCCGATTAGGTCCCCATGACACAGCAGCTGGAGAGGATGTAAGGGTGCCGCCAAGATTCTCCCAATCTGTCCAACTTGAACCATTCCATATTCGATGATAAAGTACCCGATTTCTCCCCCGTACATAAACGTCTAGTTGATTTCTTCCAAGAACAGTAGCTGAAGGACCAGCTGTTAAATATCCTCCTAGGTCTTCCCACTCACTCCAATCCTTTTCAGGCGAATAACCGATATTTTCATAGGTTAATCGAATAATGTCTTTCAATACTCTTTCCAGCACACGTTCTGGGATGCGGTAAGGAGATAGGATAGCAAAGAACCAATTGGCTTGATTACGAAAAACTCGAAAAGTTTGATTTACTTTCTGTTCTAAAGAACCAGAAAACTGATGCTGCGTCATAATTGTAAACATAACAAGTTGCATCGCAATATATTGCGACAATCTCTGGTTCACATTATACTCTGCTAATTGATCAAATTGCGGTTGTAGCTGTTTGCTTACTTCTTGCCAAACTTTTTGGAATTCTGCCGTTTGTCTAGTCTGGTCAACAGATGTTGGAGAATTTATATAATATGTTTGTTGATAGTTAATTGCTGGATAATACGGATAATAATAATATGGAACTGCCCGATAATATGGGTTCATTTGATAACCACTATACGGTCGATTCATAGCAGGTACCTCCTTCATTTTAATCAAGTGTTTTGGGAATGACCCAACTGAATTGATTCATTTTGTGCATGATCCTCCTACTCTGAAAACGTAAGTGACCTTCTGCTAAGTAAGAAAGTTAAAAAGTTCTTCATTCCATACTATGAATCGGAATAGGAAGTTAACCCAATTTTTCATATTCTCTTACACTTCTATCCATATGTGCCAGGCATAACCAAGTTCAGATATATCTAAATTTTCTAATAAAACACTTTACTTTTTTTCATTCTTCCTTCATAATAGAAAGACAACTAGAAGATGTAATCAAATCTTTACAATTTACACATTCTAGTGGAGCTTAGAAGATGAAGTTTTTCAGTTGCTAAGCGAAAAATTCAAAGGAGTGATTAAGCAATGGACCATTTGAACAATGAGCAGAAAAATGAGGTAGTCGTTATTTCTCAAAAGCCTGATGAAGAAATGTATGCAAAGGTAGCCGAAATGGTTCTCATCCAATCACTGGCCTCCTTTAGAAAAAAGCAATTAGTAAAACAAATTGATCAATCACTTATTGACCAAGATGAAGCCTTATTTATGGAGCTTTCAAAACAATATAAAATGTTACTTTCTGAACACGAATTTTTACAATAACTTATTAGGCTAGTGCAGAACCACTAGCCTTTTTTATTTTGCACATAAAAAAACGATGCAGCGTATTGTACTACATCGTTGCAGAGTGTAGACAAAGTCAAACTTGACTTTGTCTATACTCATTTTGATAGGAAACACGAGTAAAATTCACTTTCCCAAACTGTCTTAAAACGCTTGTCAGACAAGCAAGCAGCCGATCGAAGACGCGAATAGAAGTTGCTTACATGTGCGAACGTGTGAGGCTAGCAACGAAGTATGCGAGAATTTGTCAACAGACTGAAACGATGTAGCCTATTGTGCAACACCGTTTTCGTGAATACGTGGAAGCTTAATTTCAAAGGTTGTCCCTTCATTTTCCTTACTATCCACCTTAATTTCTCCGTTGTGATTTTCAATAATATTATAGCTTACCATAAGTCCAAGTCCTGTTCCTTTTTCTTTGGTGGTATAAAAAGGCTCACCAATTCGATCGAGGATCGATTTCGGAATACCACACCCTTCATCAATAAATAACAGGTAGATGAATTCCTGTGTAACAATTGATCGGATATAGATATTTCCACCGTTTTCCATCGCATCAATCGAATTTTTAATCAGATTAATAAATACTTGTTTAATCTGATTCTCATCACATGTTATGATCGATTCTTCATTCTGAAATTCGATATTAATTTGAATATTTTGTAAAATCGCCTGCGTTTCAAGCAAGGTGACCACATCACGTAAGATCGTACGAATATCCTTATTTTTAAATTTAATTTCAGACGGCTTTGCCAATAACAAAAGCTCGCTTAAAATTAACTCAATCCGATTTAATTCTGAAAAAATAATATCAAAATAATTTTGTTTGCCATCAAAATCATCATTAAACAATTGTAAAAAGCCCTTAATCGCGGTCAAAGGATTTCTAATTTCATGTGCAATACCAGCAGCAAGTTGTCCAGCAATTGAAAGTTTTTCAGATTTAATCATTAATTCTTCAGCTTTTATTCGATCTGATATATCTCGAATGATCACTTGAACGGCTGACTCGCCAAAATACGTTGTAGGTATTCCGATTAATTCAGTGTATACTTGTTTACCTTGAAACGTGTACCATGATTGCTTGCTGAAATTTACTTCTTTCTTTTCCTCATTTACAATTTTGATAAATTCTCTCACTTCATCATGATTTTCTGGGTGAAGGAATGTATAGATATTTTTACCTAACATTTCTGTGTAGCTCGTTGCACCAAACATTTTCACTCCAGAATCATTAATGAAGACCCAGTTATTTTGAAAAATCACCGCAATTGTATCAATCGAGTTTTGGACAATTCGCTGATACCGCTCTCGACTCCTATGGATAATATCATGAAAGGATTTTCTTGATGAAATGTCATGTAAAACTAGATATTCATAGATTTCATCTTTAATGTAAATGGGTACTTCCTTTACCTCGACAAAAATTTCTTCCTTGTTTTGTTTTCTCCATTTTTGCTCAATAATTCCCAAACGAAAACCACTTCGAAGCTGCTGAATTCTTTTTTCAACAACCGTATGGAATTCTGGATCGATATAAGAACAGATAGTGCTTCCTATTACGTCTGTTGGGTTTTGAATTTTAAGTAATGATATAGCTTCACGATTCATATATGTAATTTTGCCTAATTTTGAGATGATAATTGGAAATGGAGCCTCATCGATTAGGATTGGTGCATCAACTAGATTACTTTTGAGTACATCCACTTCAGCAATAGCTGAAAAGAGGGAATTCCTATTATTTTCTTCATGGATCTGTTTATGTGATGGCTCTACTAGCACTCTCATTTTTAGTAAAACTTCTTCGTAATCACAAGAACTGGAGTCATAGATGGGTTCAACAATTGCCTCAAACCAAATGAAGTCATGAGTTTTCTTCATAACCCTAAGTGCACATGTGGAACGATCTTGTTTATTAAATAAGTAGCTTTCAAGCATGAATCGATCATCTTCATGTACAATATCCCTTATTGAAGTTCCTATTAAGCTATCCTTTGCATAACCTAGAATTTCCGTACAATTATTAGATATATAGAGGATTTTACCATTTTTCGTGACTGTTAATACAAAATGAATAGGTGTTTGTACTTGTGGTAATTGTTCTGAAGCACTTTTTTGTTTTTTCACCTTCATCTGTTGAACCCCCTCCTCCCATTAAACTCATTCTTATGTATCATTGTGTTTTACAATTTAAATTCAAATAACCATTTTTTTACTATACTATTACATTAATTTAGGGCTGAGTTCATATCCATAGGCAGAATGACCTGTTTTTATTATTATAATGAAATTTACACAAAATTCCGAGTGTTTTTTCGACAATATTAAGAAGAACAAGATTTGCTTTGAAATTGGCTTTTCATTTTAATTAAGGTTGCTTGCTAAATAATGGTCTCTGTTGGAAAAATATATCTATTGGTTGTAGTGGAAAGTGGCGACTACTTGAACATATAAATATAAGCATTTTCTTCGTGTGTGGGATTACTCAAGGTATTTTTTCAGGGTCCTACTCAGATTAGCATGCGGCTTGAGACCCACAGGGAGCGTTTAGTGATGTGTCTAGTTGCAGCTGCTAGAAGCTTGAGAAATTTCAACTCCTCCTTTTAGAAACAAAGCGACTCTTTGTCTATGTCTCCGACGCACAGTATGAGCTAGTGCCGACTAACATGTGGCCGTGGCGATTTTTGGTCGGCTAATTTTCCCGTTTTGAGTGTAAGTCGCCTCTCATTTCGTTGAAAAGGCCCAACCCATACCCGCTTATAAATGTAGCGCCTGAGCGGAAATAAATTGTATCAAAAAAAATCGACAAGTCACGATTACTTGTCGATTCTTACGTATGTTAATTATAGCCCACCCTCATATTTCCCATCGTTTTTTGGGGCTTTTTCTTTTTTCGCTTTTTTCTTATGGGCTCTGTTTGCTGCAGCACTTCCTAGCTCATTGCCGAATTCAGTATCCGTTACTGCTGAGTCAAAGCCCTTTTTGTTTTTTTGTTCAGGATCATTTTTCTTAGTACGCTTTGCCACGACTGTTACACCCCCTTAGAGAATCATCACCATTATTTTCTTCTCTACGGGGATTTTATATACGTTAAGGGGCAAGTCAAAATTGGACTTGTCCCTCTGACAAATTATTTCCAGAGTTTGTAGATAGCCTGAGTACCGCTGTTTTCTTCACCTTGTTCTGCTAATTCACGATACAATTCCATTGCTAATTGAAGTCCTGGTGCTTTCATATCCATGGCTTTTGCTTCTTCTAGCGCAATTCCCATATCTTTAATGAAGTGTTTAATAAAGAAACCAGGTTCAAAATTACCAGCGATCATTCTTGGGGCAAGATTACTTAAAGACCAACTACCAGCTGCTCCCGTTGTGATACTTTTTAAAACGGTTTCAGGATTAAGTCCAGATTTCTTTGCGTAAACCATTGCTTCCGCCACGCCAATCATATTTGAAGCAATGGCAATTTGATTACACATTTTTGTATGTTGACCAGAACCTGCTGGACCTTGATACACAATATTTTCTCCCATTGTTTCAAGAATTGGTTTGCATGCTTCAAATACAGCTTCATCACCACCAACCATGATGGCTAATTTGGCTTCTCTTGCTCCAACATCACCACCCGACACTGGTGCATCTAATGTATAGATTCCTTTCTGCTTTGCTGCTTCATCTATTTTAATCGCTAAAGAAGGGGTAGAAGTTGTCATATCTATTAAATAGGTCCCTTCTTTCGCATTCACAACTAAGCCATTTTCTCCAAGGTAAATGTCTTCCACATCTGATGGTTCTCCAACCATCGTTATGACAACATTCGCCTCTTTGGCTAATTCTGCAACTGAATGTTTCCAAATAGCTCCTTGTTCAAAAAGGTCTGCAGCCTTTTCTTTTGTACGAGTATAGACAAGTACCTGATATCCATTTGAAAGTATATGGCCTGCCATGCTTTTTCCCATTACACCTGTACCAATAAAACCAATCACTGTTTTTTCATTTACTGTGTTTGTATGTACCATTGCCTAATCTCCTTCTCCTTTTTTAATTCATCATAACATATTTTCTTCAAAAAAATCTGGGAAAATTGGGGATTTGTACCTTACGAAAACTGTGTGGGTCCCATAGGATATACCAAAGAGAAATGGAGGTGTTCTAAATGAGTGGATCTCATGGCGCAGGTTACGGAGCAGGTTTTGCTTTGATTGTCGTATTGTTCATTCTATTGATCATTGTTGGAGCTGCATATGTAGGGTATTAAATTTTTAACCATAAAAAATAAATTGATTATAGAAAGGGAGATGAATTATGGGTTACTGGGGATACGGATGTGGTGGTTACGGTTATGGTGGCTACGGCTATCGCGGAGGTTTTGCGTTAATCGTAGTATTGTTTATCCTTCTAATCATTGTTGGCGCTGCTTGGTGGTGCTAACATAACGATGCCAGCAACTATATACGGTTGCTGGCTTTTTCTATTTATTCCCCTTCAAACATATCCTGAAACTTCTTCATTTCCTTATCAACCTTTGGTTTGATTTGATAAGGATTTTTCGGTTGCTCCCTATTTTCTGGGTTTATATCCGTTCTCACTCCAATCTGATTTCCTGTCATACTATTATTGATTACACCTTCATAACGCCCATCAAAATGCGGGTCACGTCCATGATAATCACGATCATGATCTGGCATTTTCCTACCTCCTCACCATAGCTTATATGCATAAAAACAGCAGTTGAATAAGGTTAATATTGGCGTAATTAGTAAAAAATATGTACTTATTCCTCCTTATTAAGGAACAATAAAAAATAAGCTAAAAGAAAAGGAGAGATGACGATGGGAGCAATAGATCGTGATGGATATCGGTTCGAAACAGAATATAGTACGATTAATCAAAAGGGAGCCATACATGTCTATCATGACGGTGAATTTATTCAGGAGCTGACTTTTGAATTTACTGGAGATCAACCTGAACCTGCATTGATTGAAGAAGTAGTAGATCGCTTTTTTGACACCGAGTCAAATACCCAGTTTCGATGACGTTTTCTATCACATAAATTGAAAGCTGTTGCCTACATGAAATGACATTCACACATTAATTCTTAGTTAAATCCTTACATGTACTGTTAATCTACTTGATTGAAGCATACTACCCGTACTATGAGAAGTGATAAAACAGCCAATATTTTTCTTTTCACTATCTCTTTCATATCGTAAAATGTGGTATGAGGTGATAGGATGTTTCGAAAAGACATGTATGTGTTTGATGGAAATAAACCAAAAAGGGCCGTCATCCGTACGTATACGGAGAATGATTTTGATGATTTAATTCGAATCCAACAAGAAAGTTTTCCTCCACCTTTTCCTTCCGATTTGTGGTGGAATAGAGAACAATTACATAATCATGTAACGCGATTCCCAGAGGGTGCCCTCTGTGTCGAAGTGGATGGAAAAATATGTGGGTCAATGACGGGTTTAATTGTTCCATTTGATCCTGAGCACCCTACACATACATGGGAGGATATGACAGATAACGGATATATTCGAAATCACAATCCTAACGGAAATACTTTATATATTGTTGATATTTGCGTCAGTCCTTCATATCGAACATACAGACTTGGAAAATGGTTGATGCAATCCATGTATGAGGTAGTGGTTCATTTAAACCTAGATCGCTTATTAGGTGGTGGCCGAGTTTCAGGATATTCTAAGTATGCAGCAGTGATGAGTGCAGAAAACTATATTAATAAAATTATTACGGGTGAATTAAAAGATCCTGTTATTACCTTCTTACTGAAATGTGGCCGTACACCAGTCCAACTGATTGAAAACTATTTAGAAGATGAAGAATCCTGTCATTATGGTTTGCTAATGGAATGGAAAAACCCGTTTAAAACCATATAAAAAGCGAGTCTAACCCTTAAAAGTTAGACTCGCTTTATTTTAGTTCATGAATTTTTCTTTAACAAATTCGACAACTTCTTCTGTTGTACTCATTGAAAGAATAGTTTCTTTAAAACTTGCAATTTCCGCTTTGGATAGCTTTTTAATTTGTGTTCGTGCAGGTAGAATCGAGGTTGCACTCATACTAAATTCATCAAGTCCAAGTCCTAAAAGAATCGGAATTGCAATTTGATCTCCTGCCATTTCTCCACACATGCCTGCCCACTTACCTTCTTTATGCGCTGCTTCAATGACCATTGAAACAAGGCGTAAAATGGAAGGAGAGTATGGTTGATAAAGATATGACACCCGTTCATTCATACGGTCAGCAGCCATTGTATATTGAATTAAATCATTAGTTCCAATACTGAAGAAGTCAACTTCTTTAGCAAATTGGTCAGCTAAGACAGCAGTAGAAGGAATTTCCACCATAATTCCAACTTCAATTGAATCTGATACCGCAATACCATCAGCTACAAGCTTGTCTTTTTCTTCAAGTAGGATTGCTTTCGCTTGTCTAAACTCATCAAGTGTCGCAATCATAGGGAACATGATTTTTAAATTCCCGTATGTACTAGCGCGCAATAATGCACGTAATTGCGTACGGAAAATGTCTTGTTCTTCTAAACAAAGACGTATTGCTCTGAAACCTAGGAATGGATTTAGTTCCTTTGGTAGATTTAGATATGGAAGTTCCTTATCTCCACCAATGTCTAGTGTACGTACAACAACAGGCTTGCCTTCCATTTTTTCAAGTACCGTTTTATAAGACTCAAATTGTTCATCTTCTGTCGGTAACTGGTCACGACCCATATATAAAAATTCAGTACGGTAAAGTCCTACCCCTTCTCCACCGTTATCAAGAACACCTTTTACATCTTCTGGTGTCCCAATATTTGCTGCAAGCTCTACATGTTGCCCATCACTCGTAACCGTTTTTTCATTTTTTAACTTCGCCCATTCTTCTTTTTGAGCTTCATATTGTTCTTTCTTTTGACGGTATTGTGCAAGAACCTCTTCAGTTGGGTTAACAATGACATCTCCGTCAAGTCCATCAACAATTACCATTACACCATCTTCAATCGTAGACGTAACGGCTTTCGTACCAACAACTGCAGGAATTTCCATAGATCTCGCCATAATAGCAGAGTGAGAAGTACGTCCTCCAATATCAGTGGTAAAGCCCTTTACATAGTTTCGATTTAATTGTGCTGTGTCAGAAGGTGTTAAATCTTCCGCAATAATAATAACCTCTTCTGAAATCAAGCTAGGATTTGAGATGGTGACGCCTAATAGGTGTGCTAATACACGCTTTGTTACATCACGAATGTCTGAAGCACGTTCAGCCATATACTCATTATCCATACCTTCGAACATCGTAATGAACATGTTCGCAACTTCCTGGAGTGCAAATTCTGCATTTACACCTTCTGAATTGATTTTATCTTTAATCGGGTTAAGGAGTTCTGGGTCTTCTAACACTAATAGATGAGCTGAGAAGATAGCTGCTTTATCTTCACCCAATTCTTCATTTGCACGATTCTTAATCAGTTCTAATTCTTGTTTTGATTGATTTACAGCTTTCTCAAAACGTTTCGTTTCAGCATCCTTATCTGTAATTGTTTGTTTTTCAACCGTTAAATCAGGATGCTCCAAACGGAAGCTTTTTGCAATTGCTATTCCTGCTGAAGCAGCAATCCCTTTTATTACTTCAGACATTATTCACCAAGCCCTTCTTTATCCATAATTTCGGTTAGTTTTGCAATTGCTGCGTCTGCATCAGCACCTTCTGCAACAATTTTCACCTCAGCTCCTTGTCCAATCCCTAGTGACATAACACCCATGATTGACTTAAGATTCACTGATTTACCATTGTATTCTAATTGAATATCTGAGTTAAATTGACCAGCAGCCTGTACTAATAAAGTAGCTGGACGTGCATGAATTCCTGAATCACTTGTAATTTTGAATGTTTTTTCTGCCATTTTGCATTTCTCCTTTTATTTTGTAATAGTTATAATATTTTCTTGTTTTATATCAACAGTACCTTGCTTATTCAAACGAATTTGTTCTCCATCTCTTAAGTTTGTAAAGACAATCGGAGTCATGATAGAAGGTACATGCTGTTTAACATATTCTAGATCAACCTTTAATAGAGGTTGTCCTATTTCGACAGTATCTCCTTGGGAAACTAGAGGTTCGAAGCCCTCTCCCTTTAGGTTAACTGTGTCAATTCCAAAATGAATTAAGATTTCTCTGCCATTTACCGTTTCTAAACCAATTGCATGATTGGTTGGGAAAAGATTAACGATTTTTCCAGCTGCAGGCGCAACAACTAATCCTTCTGTTGGTAGGATAGCAAATCCATCCCCCATCATTTTGCCTGAAAACACTTGATCTGGCACATCTGTAATAGGATGTAATTCCCCTTTAATAGGCGAAATAAGCTCATCATTTCCCATCTCATTTTCGAGTGGCTCAGGCATGATGTCCTCAACCTGTTCTAATACTTCTGTTTCTGGAGATACCTCAGTCGGAGTTGGTACTTTTCCGTCCATGATATCTTTGATTTGGGACTTCAATGTATCTGACTTTGGACCAAAAATAGCTTGAATGTTATTACCAATTTCTATTACCCCAGAAGCACCTAATTTCTTCAGTTGCTCCTTATCAACTTCCTTGATGTCATTCACAGCTACACGTAATCTCGTAATACAAGCGTCTAGATGTGAAATATTCGCCTTACCGCCCATAGCTTGTAGGATATTGTACGGAAGGTCCCCTGACTTCCCTGCTGCTTTAGCATTTGTTGCATCATCTGATACATCTTCACGCCCAGGAGTCTTAAGGTTAAATTTCCGAATCGCAAAGCGGAAACCAAAGTAATAAATGACAGCTAGAATTAAACCAACTGGAATCACTAACCACCAATCTGTACGTCCAGGTAACACTCCGAAAAGTAGGAAGTCAATGACTCCACCAGAGAATGTCATCCCAATTTTAACATCTAATAAATGCATCGTCATAAATGACAATCCAGCAAAAATAGTGTGAATGGCAAATAGGACTGGCGCAACAAATAGGAATGAGAACTCAAGTGGTTCTGTTATCCCTGTTAAAAAGGACGTTAGTGCGGCAGAACCCATAATTCCAGCAACCATTTTCTTTTGCTCTGGTCGTGCTTCATGGTAGATCGCTAATGCAGCTGCTGGTAAACCAAACATCATAAATGCAAATTTACCTGTCATAAATGTACCCGCTGTTAACTCTACACCATCTTTAATTTGTTCAAAGAAGATTTTTTGGTCACCACGAATTAATTCACCTGCTGCATTTGTATATTGTCCAAATTCAAACCAGAACGGTGAATAGAAAATATGGTGCAATCCAAATGGAATTAAAGCGCGTTCAATGACTCCAAATATGAAAGCAGATAACGTACGATTTGAATCAACCATAAAATGAGAAAAAGCATTCAAACCTGATTGAATTGGTGGCCATATAAAGATCATTAAAATTCCTAAAACTAGAGCAGAAACAGCGGTAATAATTGGAACAAAGCGCTTTCCTGCAAAGAATCCTAAGTAAGAAGGTAGTTCAATTGCATAAAACTTATTATACATATATGCAGCTAGCACACCAACAATAATGCCTCCGAATACCCCCGTCTGGAGTGTCGGTATTCCTAGCACATAGGCAAATGCAGGATCAGAAAAACCTGTACTAACAGGGTCTTGTCCTGTAATCGTTACTTTTGAGGATACATCTAAAACAACCCCCATTGTAACATTTAAAATGAGATAACCGATGAACGCCGCTAACCCTGCAACGCCTTCTCCCCCTGCTAAACCTACAGCTACACCTACTGCAAATAATAGGGCCAGGTTATCAAAGACGATTCCTCCTGATTGCTCCATAACAGTCGCGACAAGTTGAATCCAATCAGCTTCTAAAAATGGTAACCGTTTTATTAAATTGGGATTTTGAAAAGCATTACCAAAAGCCAATAATATACCTGCTGCAGGTAATATTGCAACTGGTAGCATCAATGCTTTCCCGACTTTTTGGAGTACTCCAAAAATGTTTTTAAACAAGTGTCAAACCTCCTGATTAATATATTTGATGCAAACAATGAAAATAAAAAAAGGCATGAGGAAATAACGATTGAATATAGGGATAGAATACCCCTTTCAATCATTATTCACTCATGCCTGATCGTATCAGTAACACGTAAACGTTATATATTTTTCGATACTAACCTTTGAAGATGCATCGTCAGATAGACCGCTTCTGCATCATATACTTTTACTTTCAATGCCTGTTGCATCACTTTAATAACTTTCCAGGACAAATTATAGCATATCGGATATTCTTGTTTCAAGACTTTTTTTAAACTCTCTGGTTCTTCGAGTACTTCACCTGACTTCACTCGATCAATTGTATAACGCAGATGGCGAATGAGCCTTAAATAATGAATACTTTGTCGATCAAGTGTAACATCCAGCGAGTTTTCAATCATTCCAACTACTTGTCCAATTAATTGAGAGTATTGATTTACTTCAGAAAGTGTATGATTGGAAATCGCACTATGAATATGCAAGGCAACAAATCCAATCTCTCCTTCTGGGAAGCTAACCCCGAGCTTATCTTGAAGAATTTTAATCACTTCCTCTGATATTTCATATTCAGTAGGATATAAGCTTTTCGTTTCGAGCAAGAATGGATTTGTAAATTCTAGCCCCTGTTCCAATCGTTTTATCGCAAATGATATATGATCGGTTAACGCAATGTGGATATGCTCATTTAGCTGTCCATGGACTCTGTTTGTTATATGATGAATCACATCATTCATGACCTCGATAAAATCTTCATCTACTTGGGTAACCAACATTTTATATTGTTCTTGTTCCTTCTGATTCTTTAAAACAAATATTTTCTCTGCCTTTTGTGGGGAAATCTCCTCACCTTGTTTCCTTCCAAAACCAATCCCTTTTCCAATTAACACGACCTCTTGGATCTTTTTGTGTACTGCAATTAAGACATTATTATTTAAAACTTTTTTTATTTTAAAGGACTCCATCCTATTTCCTTCTCCTTTAACATGTTTCCTACCTTCTCTATCTTACTCATCACATTTGGTTCACGTCAACAAAAGTTATTTACCCATTTTACAACTGTAATGTAAATTTATAATAATCTTTACAGTTTTCATGTATAATGACAACATATTGCCATTTCCCTTTAAATAAAGCAGCATAGAGGTGTTAGTATGATAAAGTTAATAGTTAGTGATTTAGATGGTACGCTTTTACAAGAAGACAATACGGTTAGACCTGAAGACGCTAAAGCTCTCCAAACAGCTCTCGAAGAAGGACTTCAAGTCAGTATTGCAACAGGAAGAATGGACAATGAAATCAAAGAGGTCATAAAAGCAATTGGCCCAAAATTTCATCGCATCAGCCAGAACGGAGCATTTGCATCAACACACGAAGAAAAGTCTATATTCTCTCGAACGTTTACAACAGAAGTTGCCGAAAGTATCTATCACCAAGTACTAGATCCCAAATTCGTGACCATTGTATGTAGCTTCGATACAAATTACACGCATGAAAACAATGAGTATGTGGAGGATGTTCAAAAAAGAATGTTCCACCCCATTATCATAGACCCTGAAATTGGTACGAAATTAAGAGAGATTAAGCCATCAAAGATTACACTAATTGGTTTTGAAAATGATATTATCGAAAGTTATGAAAAATTGGCTCGCGAATTTAAAGATGAAATTGATTTATTTATTTCGGAAAAACATGTTTTAGATATCATGCCAAAACAAATCAGTAAAGGAAACGCCATAAAAAAGCTATTAGAGGAATTATCTTTACAACCTGAGGAGATTGCATGTATCGGAGACTCGTATAACGACATTCCAATGTTTCAATTAACGCCTTATAGTTTTGCAATGTCTACTGCTCACGAAGATGTGAAAAAAGAAGCAAATTACGTCGTACATTCTGTAGCTGAAGCGGTAGAGTTTGTTATAAAAGAAAATAGCAAACAAAACGTTTAATAAATTAGCGTACTTAATAGAAAAAGAACCTGAAACTAGGTTCTTTTTCTATTTTTATTTACTTTCCATTTACATTTCTTATCTTGGCTTGATCATATTCATGGATTGGCAAGACGAGAGATGGCTGGTTGCTTGCGCCAGGCGTCAATCACAATTAAAAAAATGGTTCAAAAGGTCGAACGGCTATATAAGAAAAAAGAGTACGCTCTCCTCTTAACTGCCGACGATTGGCAAGGTTATGATCACTTTCGTACCTAAGCCCACTTTACTTTTTATTGTGAATGAACCCTTATGGTCCTGAATAATCTTGTTGCTCATTGTAAGACCAAGGCCCATTCCTTTTTCTTTTAAAGTAAAAAATGGTTCTCCAATTTTCTCAAGTCGTTCTTTTGGAATACCAACTCCTGTATCGATCACTTCAATATGAATCTTTTTACCAACAATCTTAGTACGAATTTTCATTTTCCCACCATCTTGCATGGCATCGACTGAATTTTTCATGACATTTACGAATACTTGAATTAACTCATTCATATCCCCATAAAGTTTCGCTTGTGCTGCATTGTTTTCAACAACAATCTCAACATTATGAAGGGTGGCTTGATGTGATGTAAGTTTCATCACATAGTTAATCAGTTCTTTCACTTCAAACTCTTTCATAATTTTACTCTGAGGTTTTGAAAAGACGAGCAATTCACTCACGATTTGATTAATCCGCTCAAGTTCTGAAAGAATAATATCAGATATGGCTTCGTTTGATTTATTCGTCTCCTTTTGTAATTGGACGAACCCTTTAATCGTTGTAAGAGGATTACGAATCTCATGGGCAATCCCTGCAGCCAGTTCACCAACCACAGATAGTTTTTCCCTTCTTAAGGCAATTTCCTCTGCAGCCTTTAATTTAGAAATATCACGACCTATTGTCACTAGACCTTTACGACGCCCTTCTTCATCAAATAAAGGAACTTTAATAACATCAAACGTTTTTATTTCCCCGTTTGGGAGAACGCAAGATTCTTCGACTCGGGTTGTTTTGCCTTTATTCCAAGCTTCTTCGTCTGAATTCACACATCTTAGTAATGGATCTCTAAAAACAGGCAGTATGTCCGCTAGTTCTTTATCTGTCTTGTATTTATATGGTTTTCCATCGAGCTGGTATAAATCTTTACCGTACTCATTGACTCGAATCCATCTTCCTTCTCCATCCTTAAAACAAACAAAGTCAGGCATAGCGTTAATGAGAGTCGACAACTCATTTTGCTCTTCCAACGCTTTTATATAAGCATCATGCTTATTTATAATGAGATTGATGAGAACTGTAGTGAAAATAACAAAAACAACACCTTTTCCTATCTGGATATAGTTCGCATACGCAGATGGAAATTGGTCAAGCACATATTCTGAAAATGTAATCCAAATTAGGCCTGCCAAAAAATAAATAAGCAATAATTTCTTTTTAAACATAGTATTAAACATGACAAGCACCCCATAACAATTTGACAATACTAATAAGCTCCTCTATAATAATACTTTACTCCCTAATAACTTTAAACATTTAATTTTAAAATAGATAAATTTTTAATTTTCGTTTTATCTTTTACATTTGAGAAAGACTTATTCACACTGGATCGGCTTCGGAGCCGTGAGGACGAAAGAGAGGTAGGGCTTTCGTTGTTTAAGATTTTCAAACTACCGCGGCAATAAAATTATTTTGTACAAAGTTAATACGCTCAATAAAAAGAACCAATCGTTAAAAATAACGGTTGGTTCTTTTGCATGTATATATGAAAGAAAAATAAGACCCATATCAGGGTCTTATTTCAATGGTTTATGCACCTAGTGATTGTGTTGGTTGTGTATAAGTATCTGTGTCGAGTTCTTTTGTCATTTTACTTGTAAGAACACCAGCTGTCATACTTCCACTTACGTTAAGGGCTGTGCGTCCCATATCAATAAGTGGCTCAACAGAGATTAGAAGACCTGCTAATGCAACTGGTAAATCCAGTGCTGATAGAACAAGGATGGCAGCAAATGTTGCTCCTCCACCAACTCCAGCAACACCAAATGAACTGATCGCAACAATCACTACGAGTGTTATGATAAATGTTGGATCCAATGGATTAATACCTACTGTCGGAGCAATCATGACCGCAAGCATTGCAGGGTATACACCCGCACATCCGTTTTGTCCAATTGAAAGTCCAAATGAACCAGCAAAGTTTGCAATTCCCTCTGGTACACCTAAATCATTTGATTGTGCCTTAATGTTTAGTGGCAATGTTCCTGCACTACTTCTTGACGTGAATGCAAAAGTTAAGACAGGGAAAGCCTTTTTAATATACGTAATTGGATTTAGTCCAGCTAATGCAAGTAATAATAAATGAAGACCAAAAACAATCAATAATGCAACATATGATGCAACAACAAATTTTCCTAACTTGTAAATCGCACCATAATCACTCGTAGCTGTTACACGAGTCATAATCGCAAGAACACCATAAGGAGTTAAACGTAGAATTAACGTTACCACTCGCATGATAACGGCATAAATAGCATCGATAATCTTTGCAAACATCTCCGCATTTTCTGGATCTTTACGACGAACTCCAAGAAACGCCATTCCCAGAAACGCCGCAAAAATTACAACTGCAATTGTTGAAGTGGAACGAGCCCCAGTGAAATCTAAGAATGGATTTGCTGGTAATAATTCAAGAATTTGTTCTGGAAACGTTCTGTCTTGAATTCCTGCATATCGTTCTTCAATTGCTTCTCCTCTTGCTGTTTCTGCATCTCCAGCTTCAATTTGGAATGCTTCTAAATCAAACGCAACAGTTGTACCAATTCCAACGAGTGCCGAGACTGCAGTTGTACCAACTAAAATCCCTAAGATAAGTACACTTATTTTTCCAATATTATTTGCTAATTTCATCTTTGTGAAAGCAGATACGATTGAAATAAACACAAGTGGCATGACAATCATTTGTAAAAACTTCACATAGCCATTACCAACAATATTATACCAACTAATTGTCTCGGATATAATTTCTGAATCTGATCCATAGATTAATTGTAGGATAAGTCCAAAAACAACCCCTAAACCTAGTGCTGCAAATACACGTTTAGAAAATGAGACATGCTTCTTTTGCATATAAAACAATAATATTAGTAATAAGACCATCAATACGATATTTACTAAACCAAGTAAACTCATTTGATTTATCCCCCCTTTATATGAATAACGTATTAAAATATAATCAACTTATTCCAATCCGTCAAGTATGAATTTAATTTATCAATTCAAATGAACACCACAGTAAAACGCCTAGAATTACTTATTCTAGGCGTTTGTAATCATTTAGGCAATTTTTATCGCTTTTCCAAATGGTACTTTTGGAACATAGTCATCAGGAACGAGCCAGAATATTTCTGTATGAACATCGAGTTCATCATAAAAATATCCTGTGACATCTGTTATATAGAAAAGGGTATCAATTTTCTCTTGATCCGCCCATTCCAGTACCTCTGTATACGAGGATTTGCCATGCGTATAGTATTTGATGGTAGGGTTTTGGATCGGTGTAATGCTTCTGATTTTAAAATCAGCCTGTACCAGATGTGTCTCTGGATGCATCTCTCCAAAAAACTTTATGATATTGTTTATGAGAATCGACCGTACCTGATTTGTTGAAGTATCAATTGCCAGTGCAATCTTTTTGTTTTTTCGATTCTTAAGTAAATCCAACAGTGACCTTTGCCATCTCACGTGCGCACTCAACTCCTCTTGCATAATCACCAAAGGAAGCGACTAGAAACTCGAGAGATTTGGAAACTCCATAACAATGGCTTAAATACTCTTGTAATTTTTAGAAGCCTCTGACGGGATGTGCATGTG
Source organism: Bacillus nitroreducens (assembly GCF_964021195.1). NCBI lineage: Bacteria > Bacillati > Bacillota > Bacilli > Caryophanales > Bacillaceae > Bacillus > Bacillus nitroreducens. The sequence continues at coordinate 3,799,426 of NZ_CAXHYI020000003.1, forward strand.
CTAATAAAGAAATGAAGGCCGTGACACTCACAGTCCTCCCATTTTCAAGTTTCTGGGCGAGTCGCTTTCACTTTCTCCTTGGCCCCCCTATTTTGTCACTTCCTTCAGCTAAATATGAACCATTCAACTAACAATACTTGGATAGCTTACTCATTAGCCTTTGGGTAAAACTATCAATAATTGGGGGGATGAAAATGAAAATTTCTAAACAAGAATTAATTCAGCAACTTAAAGAAAATAACGGTATTGGATTTGTTGAACTAAATGGCGTTCTCCATGAAATTAGGCTTCTTCAGGATAACCTGATTGCATTTTCAGGTGCTTGTTGGAAATGGGAACAAACAGAAATGCCTTCTGCCAATGGGGACTATTATGTATTAACAGATGTTCTTATTGAAGAAGAACCCATTATACCAAGCTTTCCGATACATGATACGTATGAATTTTACAAATCGGTTCATGATTTTTCATAAGCATCTTAGTGGTTAGAATCGCCTTTATCCTTTATAGTAAAAAGAAAGAACCTATTTTTGAGGAGGAAATACATATGGCAGACTTAAAACCATGGTTTGAGAAAGGCATGAACCAATATGAGTACATTAACAGCATGCAAGTTCACAAAGAGAATCTGTTAAAAGTATATAATGAATTTGAACTAGATGAATCCGATAAAGTATTCCTACGGGCACTTCAGGAAAAAGAACTAAAAGCCATCATACTAGCAGCTGATTGGTGTGGAGATGCCATGGTAAATCTTCCAATCTTCATGAGAATGGCTGATGAAGCGTTACTCGAAACACGTTATTTAATTCGCGATGAAAATTTAGAGTTAATGGATCAATATCTCACGAACGGTAAATCCCGCTCAATTCCTATCTTTATTTTTATCAATAAGGACTTTGAAGAGGTCGGGAAATGGGGACCAAGATCACCAAAAGCACAAGAAATTGCTGAAGAATTAAAAGCAAATGTTCCTGATAAAGAGTCACCTGAATATGATGCTGCATTCAAGGCATTTATTAAATCTTTTGTAGAGCGCATTACAACAGATAAAGAGCTTTGGAATGAGATAAAAAATAGTATGATTGCCACTTTAAAGAACGCATAATTTATTTACGTAATAACATATACTACAAGTAAGGCCGTCCACCACTTCCAAATTCGCATCGTTGCGGGACTAACCAGAACGGAAATGTGGACGGTCTTTTTTATCTTTATATCGGTAAAAAAAGGTGAACCAAGAACATACATGTAAATAAAAAGGCCGTTGTATAATGAAACCTTCTCCGAAATCCCGAAGCTTTTTTGTGCCGAAGATAACCCGCAAAAAGGGTAACCACTAAAAAATGCATTGCAAATATCCCACTCAAAATCTTAGGATGTGTATACCCCAGTGTTTCCCCAAGTGTAACGATCATGATACCTCCATGAAATACAATCAATATCGTCCCAATGACAGCCAGCTTGATATGGGATTTCATCATATAGCGTGAAATCTTCGCAAGTGATATTTTCAACTTGCGCACCTTAGTTTTACGAATCACAAGAAAAATAAAATACATATTTACGTTTACAATAAAAAAAATAACCGCCATTTGAGCAAATACTTGCCCTAATGTGACAAGCTGAGAATCGTGCGTACTAAAAATCCAAATGTAAATAAAAGTTATTAACACGAGTAGTACGTTCGAGAAAATCCAAAAATAATAGGCCATCATAAACCTCCCTTCTTCCTTTTGCCCATTTTATCAGTAAGGTATGAAATGGGATGTGTGGGATATCACTTTGAATGTTGTACCTGAGCTTTGTGAGATTTGCCTAGCAATACTGAGGTGTGGTAGTTACGATAAAGACTACCTGTAGAATTTGCGCATTTAGCTAACTGCCATTCTGTATGGTGATTTCTAATTTTATACCTTATTATTCATCCCTCTTCAAACATGCTAGAATGTAAGTAGAAGTAAAAATGGAGGGATTATGATGTCTACATGTAATATCGACCATTCACTTGAGGATGTTATGAAGAAGCTTCAGAGCCAAGAAAGTTTTTTACCGCGGGAACTGTACCAAAAAGCAACTCAATTCCTTAAAGCTGAGCATTCGCAACAGGTTCTAAATGAGCTATTTCACCTATTAAAGAAATATGACTTAGCGACACAGGAAGAACAACAAACACGAAATCAAGACATGGAAACCCTATTCCAGGCATAAGTAAAGGCACCACAAACAAATGTGGTGCCTTTTATTGTCTATTCGATTATCGCAGTTTTTTCATCCAGATACTTTCGTATGGCGATTAAGAAATCCTCACCATATCGTTCTAATTTCGTTTGGGCAACCCCTTTTATTTCAAGTAATTCCTTTTCTTCCGTTGGTGCCACTTCACTCATTTCACGCAATGTACTGTCAGAAAAGACAATATAAGGTGGGACTTGATCTCGCGATGAAATTTCTTTCCGAACCTCACGAAGGATTTCAAATAATGTGTTGTCAGTAACAATCTGTTTTTTCTTCACCTGTTCTTTTTTATAGATTTTTTCTTCTCCTTTTAGAACTGGCAAGGCTTTTGCATCTAAAATGAGTACTGGATATTGGGAGTTTGTTAATTTCACATATCCTTCTGCCGTTAAATAGTCGATTAAGGCAACGATTTGTTTTTCTGAGTATTGTTTTAGCAAACCGTAAGTGGATAACGAAGTAAAACCAAAATCTTTGATTTTTTTATTTCGGGAACCTTTTAGGACTTGCGCAACCAATGTTTTCCCAAATCTTTCTTTCATTCGTTTGATACAAGAAAACACCATGAGCGCTTCCGTTGTAACATCGATTTTTTCACGGTCATCTTTGCAATTAAAGCAACGGGTACATTCGGTGCTTTCCTTCTCACCAAAATACTCCAAAATATATTGCTGCAAACATTTTTCAGTATGGCAGTAATCAATCATTTGCTGAAGCTTTTGGTATTCTTGTTCTTTTTTCCCTTCATCCATTGTCGATTGCTCGATAAGGAATTTTTGCAGTTGAATATCCTGGGGGGCAAATAAAAGGTAGCAATCGCTTTTTTCACCATCACGCCCCGCTCTTCCTGCTTCTTGATAATAGGCTTCTATATTTTTAGGTAGATTATAGTGAATGACATATCTTACATTACTTTTATCAATTCCCATTCCGAATGCATTTGTTGCAATCATGACATTTACCGTATCAAATAGGAAATCATCCTGTGCTTGCTTTCGCTCCTCATCAGAAAGCCCCGCGTGATATTTTCCAACTAAAAACCCTTCCTTTTTTAGTGAGGAATGAAGTTCATTGACCTCACGACGTGTTGCAGCATAGACAATCCCTGATTGATTCTTATTTTCTAGTAAAAAGCTCTTAATAAAATCTCGTTTATTCTCACCTTTAAGCACGTTAAATGTTAAATTCTCTCTAGCAAATCCTGTAATAAAAACTGCAGAAGAATCAATTTTAAGTTGACTGCAAATATCATCCTTTACTTCGACCGTTGCTGTTGCCGTTAAAGCCGCTACAACAGGCTTTGACGGTAATTCTGCAATCATATAATGGATATTTCGATAGCTTGGTCTAAAATCGTGTCCCCATTGTGAAATACAATGAGCTTCATCAACTGCAATCATTGAAATCGGTAAAGAAGATAAAAGGGATCGAAACCCCGAGGAATCAAGTCGTTCAGGTGCAATATAAATAATTTTATAGCGACCTGCTCGTGCATCCTGCAGCCTTTCCTGAATTTCTTGTAATGATAGACTGCTATTAATATACGTAGCTGGAATCCCGACACCCAGCAATGTGTCTACCTGATCCTTCATTAATGAGATTAAAGGGGAAATGACGATGGTGGCTCCTTCAAAAATAAGGGCGGGTATTTGATAACATAAAGATTTTCCCCCGCCAGTAGGCATAATAGCCAGCGTATCGTTTCCCTGTAGAATATTTTCGATAATGGATTCCTGTCCAGGTCTAAACGAAGGATATCCAAAATACGATTGTAATACTTGTTTCGCTTGTTCGATCATAAAAAAAACACCTTTTTTATTATTTTTGGTAAAAATGTGCGTTTGACGTAGTGTACTACCCCACATGTCCAGTTATCTTTTCGCATACTATACAGTGTGGTGTTAGCTCCTTATTCTTTATCTGTTCGTGTTTGGAAGTGAGAAGTCACTTCCTCTTTTTTTATGCCACTTTAAACGTGACAATTCACCTACATTCATTATAATAGAATAAGTTTAAGGTGTGAAGGGTGCCTCCCTTATGGTAAGATAGTGGGTATAAAACAAGTTTAGAGGGATGAATCACGTGAGTAATGCAAATCTAGAAGTATCACAATCTTTTGAAAAGAAATCATACTTATTCGAACATACACTTTCACTACGAAATAAGTTGCCTGGTATCGCGCTTGTTTTTATTATTGGTGTTTTGGCGAACTCATTAGGAAATGATTTTCCATTGATTGGCGGGGCTGTAATTGCGATCATCATCGGAATTCTGGTCCGAAACTTTTTAACCATTCCCGTTGTTTTTTCAGAAGGGATAACCTATACGCTAAAAACGTTACTGAAGGCTGCAATTGTTCTCCTTGGATTCGGTCTCAGTTACGCCAGTATTTTCCAACTTGGATTTGAAGCAATTCTATTAGTTGGGATGGCCGTTTTAGCAGGAATTCTTTTTACTTTTCTATTGGCCAAGCTTTTCAAGTTAAATGGAAATATTCCACTTCTTGTTTCACTTGGAACAGCAATCTGTGGGGCCACGGCAATCGTCACCTCTAGTCCGATCGTTCGCGCAAAAGAAGAGGAAACAGTGTATGCAATCAATACTATCTTCGCATTTAATGTGTTGGCAGTATTATTTTATCCGCTTTTGGGACAACTTTTCTCTATGTCCGATCAGATCTTTGGTTTATGGGCAGGATTAGCCATCCACGATACATCATCAGTGGTCGCAGCTGGGTACAGTTATAGTAATGCTGCTGGGGAAAATTCGGTCGTGATTAAGCTAATTCGAACTCTTATGCTTGTGCCAGTGATTCTTCTTTTATCTATCTTTATCTCAATGAAGTCTAAAAATGAAACAGGTCATAAGGTAAAAATTAGTAAGGTTTTTCCAACCTTTATTTTATTTTTCGCTGGAGCAGTTGCGGTAAATACGATTTTCTCCCTTCCATCATCAATTACAAGTGTGACAGATGGAGTAGCAAAGTTTTTAATCCTCATGGTAATGGCAAGTGTCGGGCTCGGAACTGATTTTAAAAAAATAAAATCTGTTGGATTCCGTCCTTTATTTGTTGGACTCATATCATCTGTCATGATGGGAATTTTAACATTATCAATTATATATTTACTTTATTAAAAAGAAGTTGGGAGGTCATTTCCCAACTTTTTTTCGTTCTTCGACAATGTCACAAATCATTTGAATATGGAAGGAAGCCCATGCTTTTTCACGAAAATGTAAGACGACTGTGAAAAAAAGCAGAAAGAAATAAATGAGTGTAAAGAGGACCAAATATAAGTACCCTTTTCCAAACAGGAACTTTTGCAATTGATTGGAAAACAGAAACAAAAACCACGGAACCGCAGTGATTAAAATGGGAATCATTCCAGATCCATTTTGTTCTTTTAGCATGCGATAATAAATAATTTTTAACGTTTGTGAATCAATTTTCTCATAAAACTGCTTGATTTCCCGGACTTCCTCCATATCCCTCATATGCCCAAAGGTGTAGTCTTTCTTTACGTTCTTTTTAAGCTTTAAATAGATTTTATGCGCATCTCCACGAAACGAAAGCAATGGTAACATCCCTTCAAATCTAGCATTACTTTTATCCATTCCCTAATCAAGACATAAAAATGCCCCCAAAATGTTAGTTTTGGGGACAACTTTTTATAAGCAATGATGTCTAGCTCCATACGCGATCGGCTCACTGATCTACTCAATCGATTCAGACTTCTTATACTTATCGCCTATGTCAGGACTGCTAGGATTTAGAGCGTTAGGCATTGGACATGCCTGCCCAGAGACAGTATTTTTCGCATAGTGACAGTATTTCTTGGATAGTGACAGTATTTTTCCCATAGTGACAGTATTATTCTCGTAGTGACAGTATTTCTTGGATCTAGCTAGGAATCAGGGAGCGATTAGCGCTTATCTTTTATGCTGGAGGATTTACGTCTAAGTCATCCTCGATTTCTTTTTCTTGATATTGTGTGTCTTTTCTTGCATTGAAGCGCTCTGCTTTTTCTACATACACGGCAATATTATAATCAGGAATACCTGCAAATTTCTCATAACGGCCTTTTGGTAATAAGAAGTTACCTTCTGGGAAGAATACGCCTAGATTTTTTCTGGCAATATCGGCAAATTTGGCTTTTCCTTGGAAGACACCAAATCCATTATGAACCACAATTGCTTCACCTTCCGTGATACGTAGCTCCTTCGCATCTTCTGGGTTTATTAACACATCATAACGGCCAGCACCATTAAATGGGTCCACCTCTTTATAAACCATCGAGTTAAATTGCTTTCCACGACGAGTCGTTAACACAAATTGCTCTTCTTTTTTCCCTAAATCAGGAATGTCAACCTGAATTAAATTCGCTCTTCCATCTGGAGTCGGACAAATTCCATCTTCACATAGCCATGCGCCACCCCATTGAAACACGTCCCCTTTTTTCTTAAGGTGTTGGATGCCGTCGTAATTTGGATTCGCAATTGCAATTTCGTTACGAATTTCCTGTCCACTCTTAAAATCAATTAAATGTGCCTGTTCAGGTTTAACCCGTTTTGCCAGATCAACATAAATCTTCCACTCCGCACGGGCTTCTTTAATTTCATTTTTATTTCCTTCAATGACAGGTGAAAAATAAACCATACGCTCTGTTGACGTAGAGGTTCCTCCACCTTCTTGTTCATATCGTGTTTGGGCTGGTAAAACAATGACAGCTTCCTTCGCATCCACCAAGGTTGACGTGTTTAAAATGATATCTTGATGAACGCGGATTTCAAGCTCTGATAGTGCTTTTTCTACGAAATCAGGGTCTGGCATCGTTTCTAAGAAATTACCACCAGACATATAGTAAAGTTTTACCTTGCGTTCATGATCCTCAGGTAGCACAATGTTTTCCAGAGTGACCCCTACAATATCTCCTTGCCATTTTGGTAATTCAAAGCCCCATACCTTTTCAATACGCTGAATATTCGCTTCGTCAAATTCACCACCAGGTAGCACAAATGGATCTGCTCCCATCTCACCAGAACCCTGTACAGAAGAGTGACCACGGAATGGCATGAGACCATTATGTTTGCGACCTAAGTGTCCGCGTAACAAGGCGAGATTAGCAACCTGTGAAATATTATCGGTAGCGAACGAGTGCATCGTTAAGCCCATTGCCCAAGTGTATACCGCATTTTTACTCTTCGCTAATGTTTCGGCTAGTTCGATGATGCGTTCTTTTGTGACACCTGACGATTTCTCGATTTCATCCCAGTTTTGAGCTTCTACATGTGCTTTTAACTCTTCGTACCCATTTACATGTTCTTTCACAAATTGATGATTAATCGCGGAACCATGATGTTTTTCTTCCATTTCAAACCAATGCTTCATTATTCCGAACATGAAGGCAATGTCTCCACCAATGCTTACTTGGTAAAAATCATCGGCGACCTTTGTTCCAAATAAGGCAGATTCCAGATTAGATGGAATCCAATATTTATCCATTGCTGGTTCTCGATGAGGATTAATCACGATAATCTTTGTACCGCGTTTTTTTGCTTCAAGCATATATTTTGTTGAAACAGGTGAACTGTTAGAGGCTACACTACCCCAGAACACTAAAACGTCTGTCCCGATCCAATCCTGATAGTTAGCAGTTGATGCCCCTACTCCAACGGAACGTTTCAACGCTGTTTTACTAGGAGAATGACAAATACGTGAAGCGTTATCAATATGGTTCGTACCTAAGAAACGAGCAACCTTAGCTGCTACATAATATGATTCATTTGTAATCCCACGAGAAGTAAGATAGAACGCATATTGCTTTGGATTAAGTTTTTTCATTTTTTCGGCTATCATGTCCATTGCTTCGTCCCAAGAGATTCTAGAAAACTTTCTATCTCCTTTGCGACGAATCATTGGATACGGTATTCTTCCTAGCTGTCGAAGCTCCGTGCTGTTATACTTTCTTAATTCATCAATATCCTTATGAAGAATGTCTGAGTCAATCGCTGGCATCGTACTTAAGCGAAGAACATTCAAACGGGTCGTACACATATGTGGACCCTTTAATGTTTGGTCGTAAAGACCTGAAACTCCTAGTGCACATCCGTCACAAACCCCTTGTGTTAGTATCCGAGTGGCATATCCGAGATTATCCTTGTTCTCCCACGCGACTTTCATTGTATCTCTAATATGCTTAGGCTTTACCTTACCTAAACCAAAAGGGATTGGACTGACCCAATGCTTTGGTTGTGGCATTTTCGTTGCTTTAATTGGACCCTGATGTTTTGTTTTCCCCATTTTTTAATCCCCCTTCTCCTTATTTCACTACTACTATGTGTATGGGTAAAGAAAGAATATATTATTTATTGCATTCTACATTCAAAGTGGTTATTCCTCCTGGTAAAGAAAAAACCACCGAACATCATTCTAAACTGGTAGAAAAATGAAACGGTGGTTAGTCTTTAGCAGGGTCGCTACCAAGTGCCAACACAAATTATATCGTTGTCTATTTTGCTTTAAATTTTTTCACTAAATCTTGATCGAATACAAACACTGACATACCAAAATCTCGATCAATATCAATATCAACAAATAAGTCGACGAGATTTGCCCCTAGAAATTCTTCCATTTCAATTGGCCTGTTTTTGCGATACATTTCCTTTACCATTTCGGTACGTGCGGCACGTAGCATCTGTTTTCCTTCATCCGCACCCGCAATGAACTTTTCAACTGGAGATAAGTTTCCCTCCATCTCACAAATAGCCCAATTTTTACAAAATGTTGTGGTGATCTTACTAGGTCCCTTCCCCATATGTTTTTTGCGGAACGACCTAACTAAATTGCTAAACTCTGCTTCGTATTTATTCATTTTATGCATACCTCTTAAACTAGTTACTCGTTAACTTTACGTTAATCAAATTACTAGTGAATGTCAACCAGCAAGCTCAGCATTTGCAGATTGTTGCTTTTGTAGTTTCTTAATATCCAAACGAATTAGAAGTGAAACGGCCAAAGCAACTGCAAATAATGCAGTAAATACTGTTAAGCTTTGTGTATAACTTCCTGTTGTGTCACGAATCCATGAGGCAAACATTGGACCTGCAAGACCTGCTGCTGCCCACGCTGTTAAAATGTAACCATGGATTGCACCAAGTTGCTTTGTTCCAAACAAATCGCCAATATATGCTGGTATCGCGGAGAATCCACCACCATAACATGTATAAATAAGTGCTAATAACACCTGGAATAACAATGGATTCGATACATGTGGTAGTAATGGAAACGCAATTACTTGTATCACAAAAAATATGGTATATGTATTCGGTCTGCCTAGGTAGTCCGATACTGAAGCCCAGCCAATTCGTCCAAGTCCGTTAAATGCCCCGAGAACCCCAACTAATGCTGCAGCTGCAACTGGTGTTAAACCAACACTTTCTTGTGCAAGTGGAGAAGCAGCGGAGATAATAGCAATCCCACATGTGACGTTGATAAAAAGCATTAACCATAAATAATAAAAGCGTTTTGTTTTAATTGCTTCATTTGCTGTTAGTTGGGACAGATCCTGCTTTAATTTTGTAGTCCCATTTGATACTTTCTCTTTGAATCCTGCTGGCATCCAGCCTGCTTTAGGCGGAGCAAGATATAGTGATGATAAAATCATAATCGCAAAGTATGATACACCTAAAATAAAAAACGTATTTGCAATGCCCACAGAAACAATCAGTTTCTGCATGATAGGGCTACTAATTAATGAGGCAAATCCAAACCCCATGATGGCAAGACCCGTTGCCATCCCACGTCGATCTGGAAACCATTTTACTAGTGTCGATACTGGAGCAATGTAACCAACGCCTAGTCCGATTCCACCGAATACACCATAGAATAAGTATAATAATGGCAATGATTCTAAGTGGATCGCAATACCAGACCCTGTAATTCCCACGCCAAAGAAAACAGCAGCAAGAAGACCTGATGCACGAGGTCCATATTTTTCAACAAAATGCCCTAGGAAAGCAGCTGATAAACCTAAGAATAAAATTGCGATACTAAACGTCATACTAATGTCCGTTAAATCCCAGCCAAATTGATTTTGGAGAGGTTTTGTAAATACACTCCACGCATAAACCGAACCGATTGATAAGTGAATTCCAACAGCTGAAGCTGCAATCAGCCAACGATTTTTAGTCTTCTCCATTTCTTCTCTCCTTTAAAATAGTGTTATTATTGACATTTGTAGGATCCTAAAAATACAAAAACCGCCAACAGCCCTATGCATATATTAGCAACTAGGGTTGATGACGGTTAATTTCTCTAGCAGGATCGCTACTATAAAACTAACAGTAATCGTTTCCAATATTCCACCTTTTGCAACAGAGACAGGTTCGCTATCCTGTGTCAAAAGTGTGTCTATATTGTGAACTATTTGTTAAAATAGTAACAAAACTAGCAAAATAATACAATACCTTTTCACTAAATTCATCCGAATAGTGAAAAAGTTATAGTTGTACTTCCCCAAAAAATATGTTTATATAATTAGTAATCTATGAGGAAAACGCATCCAAACTGATTTTATGAATTAAAGTGAGGTGTATACAAGTTGGACGACATTACTGTAAGAAAAGGAATTATCAAATTTGCAGATGGTCAGTTAATTGAAGAGGAAGATCAAATTGTCAGTGAATATCCGTTAACGATTATCTTAAACCAACAAGAATTTGCTACGATGGTATGTACCCCTTCTGAACTAGATGAGCTCGTTATCGGGTTTTTAGCTTCTGAGGGAGTCATCAGGTTCCGAGACGACATTAAGAGTCTCCATATTGACGAGGGTGCTGGCTACGCCTATGTTGAAACAACGCATGAAGTGACAACAAGTCAAGATTACTATTCTAAACGTTTCATCGGTTCATGCTGTGGCAAAGGCAGACAGTTCTACTTTGTGAATGATGCCAAGACGGCTAAAACATCTACATCAACCATTACCCTTACACCCGAAGAATGCATCACCTTGATGAACGACATGCAAAATAGTAGTATTGTATTCAAAGATACTGGGGGCGTGCACAATGCCGCACTTTGCACACCAAACGAAATGATTGTAAATCGAACCGATATTGGTAGACATAACGCACTTGATAAAATATATGGGTATTGCTTAAACAATAAAATACCTGTTCGTGATAAAGTCATTGTATTTAGCGGAAGGATTTCGTCTGAGGTTCTACTAAAAGCTGCCAAAATCGGGGTTGGCATTGTCTTATCAAAATCTGCTCCCACCGATTTAGCCATTAAAATGGCAGAGGAACTTAATATTACCGCGGTTGGTTTTATTCGCGGTGGAAAGCTTAATGTGTATTCACATCCTGAACGAATTGTGATGAAGCACACGCTAACGTTGGAAAGAGATTAGTAGAGTGGTACCTACTAATCTCAGAGTGTAGAGAAAGGGGTATTTTTTCTCTACACTTTTTGTTTTCGGTGGTTTTTGTAGTTGTAAGTTGACATTATTCTTTATCAAAAATCTTGAAAATATCACTCCCAACCATCTAGCCTTGCTTGGCTAGGTGGTTGGCAATCTTTTTCATGTTCTGGCAGGCTGCTGTAAGTAATACCTGCTCACTAGCATTTTTAATTCCCCGTAACCTACAGTAGCGAAGCCCATGCAGCTCTTTTGAGTCTGCGAAGCTTCGCTCTACGGTTTCTTTTCTAAACTTATAAAGAATTTTCCCTTCTGGAGAGAGGCGATTTAGCCTCACCTTATCTTTATGATCTTCCCAAACATGACGAGTAACAACTTTTTGCTTATTCTGGGATCTAGTGCATTGTTCAAGAAGAGGGCAGGTTGAACATTTCTTGGGATCTGACTTGTACTCTCGGTAACCTTCTCTTGTAGTTGAACGATATGTTAGTTCCTCGCTATTTGGACAAACATAAATGTCATTTTCTTTATTATATTTAAACTTCCATTTTGGAAAGAGTCCTTTTGTTGGTTGATACCTTCTATGGGCAATAACTCCAAAGATCTTACGATCTGATAATCCTTTGCAAATCGGATTAGTTAAGTATCCAGAGTCAAGAGCAACAGCTTCCACATTAAAGTTAAATCGTAAGATTTGACGATCTAAACGGCTAAGATATGGTATTGAATCATGGACATTACCTGGAGTTACGAATGCATCAGTTATAATGTTAAACTTCAAATCTGTTGTCCGATGGTCTAAATAACAGAACATCTCTTGCTTATTGTCTCGCGACATAAACCCACTTTCTGGATCTGTGGTACTTACTCTAATCTCTTTTGTTTCTTTCACCTCCTCCTTTTCCTTTAAAGGCTTTT
>NZ_CAXHYI020000004.1:0-6101 GCF_964021195.1 Bacillus nitroreducens
TGGTGGAGCCTAGCGGGATCGAACCGCTGACCTCCTGCGTGCAAGGCAGGCGCTCTCCCAGCTGAGCTAAGGCCCCAAATGGATTATATTAATGGTCGGGAAGACAGGATTCGAACCTGCGACCCCTTGGTCCCAAACCAAGTGCTCTACCAAGCTGAGCTACTTCCCGTAATGGCGCGCCCGAAAGGAGTCGAACCCATAACCTTCTGATCCGTAGTCAGACGCTCTATCCAATTGAGCTACGGGCGCATTTACTATTAAAATGGTGCCGAGGACCGGAATCGAACCGGTACGGTAGTCACCTACCGCAGGATTTTAAGTCCTGTGCGTCTGCCAGTTCCGCCACCCCGGCAATTTAGTAAATAACTTCTGGAGCGGAAGACGGGATTCGAACCCGCGACCCCCACCTTGGCAAGGTGGTGTTCTACCACTGAACTCACTTCCGCATAATGCGGGTGAAGGGACTCGAACCCCCACGTCAAAGACACTAGATCCTAAGTCTAGCGCGTCTGCCAATTCCGCCACACCCGCATATTTAAATAAAATGGTGAGCCATGAAGGATTCGAACCTTCGACCCTCTGATTAAAAGTCAGATGCTCTACCGACTGAGCTAATGGCTCTAAATGGTGCCGGCTAGAGGACTTGAACCCCCAACCTACTGATTACAAGTCAGTTGCTCTACCAATTGAGCTAAACCGGCACATTTAGGAATTATGGTGGAGGATGACGGGATCGAACCGCCGACCCCCTGCTTGTAAGGCAGGTGCTCTCCCAGCTGAGCTAATCCTCCATCTTTTCAACCTAGCAACGTCCTACTCTCACAGGGGCAATGCCCCAACTACCATCGGCGCTGAAGAGCTTAACTTCCGTGTTCGGTATGGGAACGGGTGTGACCTCTTCGCTATCGTCACTAAACTATAAGAAGGATTCATTCCTTCAAAACTAGATAACGTACGCACATTCATTAATGTCTTGCTACGGCTCCTATACAGTCGCCTTCGCAATTCTATTTGGTTAAGTCCTCGATCGATTAGTATCAGTCAGCTGCACATGTCACCATGCTTCCACCTCTGACCTATCAACCTCGTCATCTTCGAGGGATCTTACTAGTTTAACACTATGGGAAATCTCATCTTGAGGGGGGCTTCATGCTTAGATGCTTTCAGCACTTATCCCTTCCACACATAGCTACCCAGCTATGCCCTTGGCAGGACAACTGGTACACCAGCGGTGTGTCCATCCCGGTCCTCTCGTACTAAGGACAGCTCCTCTCAAATTTCCTACGCCCACGACGGATAGGGACCGAACTGTCTCACGACGTTCTGAACCCAGCTCGCGTACCGCTTTAATGGGCGAACAGCCCAACCCTTGGGACCGACTACAGCCCCAGGATGCGATGAGCCGACATCGAGGTGCCAAACCTCCCCGTCGATGTGGACTCTTGGGGGAGATAAGCCTGTTATCCCCGGGGTAGCTTTTATCCGTTGAGCGATGGCCCTTCCATGCGGAACCACCGGATCACTAAGCCCGACTTTCGTCCCTGCTCGACTTGTAGGTCTCGCAGTCAAGCTCCCTTGTGCCTTTACACTCTACGAATGATTTCCAACCATTCTGAGGGAACCTTTGGGCGCCTCCGTTACTCTTTAGGAGGCGACCGCCCCAGTCAAACTGCCCACCTGACACTGTCTCCAAGGCCGATAAGGCCTTCGGGTTAGAATTTCAATACAGCCAGGGTAGTATCCCACCGACGCCTCCACCGAAGCTAGCGCTCCGGCTTCCAAGGCTCCTACCTATCCTGTACAAGCTGTACCAAAATTCAATATCAGGTTGCAGTAAAGCTCCACGGGGTCTTTCCGTCCTGTCGCGGGTAACCTGCATCTTCACAGGTACTATAATTTCACCGAGTCTCTCGTTGAGACAGTGCCCAGATCGTTACACCTTTCGTGCGGGTCAGAACTTACCTGACAAGGAATTTCGCTACCTTAGGACCGTTATAGTTACGGCCGCCGTTTACTGGGGCTTCGATTCAGAGCTTCGCTTGCGCTAACCCCTCCTCTTAACCTTCCAGCACCGGGCAGGTGTCAGCCCCTATACTTCGCCTTGCGGCTTCGCAGAGACCTGTGTTTTTGCTAAACAGTCGCCTGGGCCTATTCACTGCGGCTTTTCAGGGCTATGCACCCTAAAAAGCACCCCTTCTCCCGAAGTTACGGGGTCATTTTGCCGAGTTCCTTAACGAGAGTTCTCTCGATCACCTTAGGATTCTCTCCTCGCCTACCTGTGTCGGTTTGCGGTACGGGCACCATTTACCTCGCTAGAAGCTTTTCTTGGCAGTGTGGAATCAGGAACTTCGGTACTATATTTCCCTCGCCATCACAGCTCAACCTTACGGTAAGCGGATTTGCCTACTTACCAGTCTAACTGCTTGGACGCACATATCCAACAGTGCGCTTACCCTATCCTCCTGCGTCCCTCCATCGCTCAAACGGTAAAGAGGTGGTACAGGAATATCAACCTGTTGTCCATCGCCTACGCTTTTCAGCCTCGGCTTAGGTCCCGACTAACCCTGAGCGGACGAGCCTTCCTCAGGAAACCTTAGGCATTCGGTGGAGGGGATTCTCACCCCTCTTTCGCTACTCATACCGGCATTCTCACTTCTAAGCGCTCCACCAGTCCTCACGGTCTGACTTCGCTGCACTTAGAACGCTCTCCTACCATTGTTCGTAAGAACAATCCACAGCTTCGGTGATACGTTTAGCCCCGGTACATTTTCGGCGCAGAGTCACTCGACCAGTGAGCTATTACGCACTCTTTAAATGGTGGCTGCTTCTAAGCCAACATCCTGGTTGTCTAAGCAACTCCACATCCTTTTCCACTTAACGTATACTTTGGGACCTTAGCTGGTGGTCTGGGCTGTTTCCCTCTTGACTACGGATCTTATCACTCGCAGTCTGACTCCCGAGAATCAAGTCTTTGGCATTCGGAGTTTGACTGAATTCGGTAACCCGATGAGGGCCCCTAGTCCAATCAGTGCTCTACCTCCAAGACTCTATACTCGAGGCTAGCCCTAAAGCTATTTCGGAGAGAACCAGCTATCTCCAAGTTCGATTGGAATTTCTCCGCTACCCACACCTCATCCCCGCACTTTTCAACGTACGTGGGTTCGGGCCTCCATTCAGTGTTACCTGAACTTCACCCTGGACATGGGTAGATCACCTGGTTTCGGGTCTACGACCACGTACTCATTCGCCCTATTCAGACTCGCTTTCGCTGCGGCTCCGTCTCTTCGACTTAACCTTGCACGTAATCGTAACTCGCCGGTTCATTCTACAAAAGGCACGCCATCACACATGAATGTGCTTTGACTACTTGTAGGCACACGGTTTCAGGTTCTATTTCACTCCCCTCCCGGGGTGCTTTTCACCTTTCCCTCACGGTACTGGTTCACTATCGGTCACTAGGGAGTATTTAGCCTTGGGAGATGGTCCTCCCAGCTTCCGACGGGATTTCACGTGTCCCGCCGTACTCAGGATCCACTCAAGAGAGAACGAAGTTTCGACTACAGGGTTGTTACCTTCTCTGACGGACCTTTCCAGGTCGCTTCGTCTACTTCGCTCTTTTGTAACTCCGTATAGAGTGTCCTACAACCCCAAGAGGCAAGCCTCTTGGTTTGGGCTATCTTCCGTTTCGCTCGCCGCTACTCAGGAAATCGCGTTTGCTTTCTCTTCCTCTGGGTACTTAGATGTTTCAGTTCCCCAGGTCTACCTTCGCTTACCCTATGAATTCAGGTAAGGATACTGCCCCATTACGAGCAGTGGGTTTCCCCATTCGGAAATCTTCGGATCAATGCTTACTTACAGCTCCCCGAAGCATATCGGTGTTAGTACCGTCCTTCATCGGCTCCTAGTGCCTAGGCATCCACCGTGCGCCCTTTATAACTTAACCTGTTCGGCTTCGATAAGCTTCAAATTTCTTCGTCACTGCTCTCGTCAGCATCCTCACGTACCGTTAAATACGCTCTGGTGCTTCCTCCATCAGTTCGTCGAACTTTTCGCTTCTCATGCGCCTATAAGTTTTAAAGAACTTACTTCAATGAATGTTTTGTTACGTTATCTAGTTTTCAAAGAACGAAGTTACTGACATCAATCACATCGTGATTTACATCAGTGAATAGTCTTCATGTAGCTTTGCGCTGAGGAATTAATCATCATTGACTAATCTTGCAGACGCAAGCACAATTGATTTTTGCGAAAGGCAAAAATCGACCTTTGAAAGTACAAAAAGCACTCTCAAAACTGACCACAATACAAAACGTCTTTTTTATGAAGTTCGTAGAACTTCTATTGTCTAGCTACGGTTCCTAGCCTCTCGAGATTGCTTCACTTCTTCTGTCAAAGTCTACTGACTTTTCCTTCAGAAATTCCAGCACTTTTCGAAGCTGAACAGTCACCTTCGCTTTTCGACTTTTTCCTTAGAAAGGAGGTGATCCAGCCGCACCTTCCGATACGGCTACCTTGTTACGACTTCACCCCAATCATCTGTCCCACCTTAGGCGGCTGGCTCCTTACGGTTACCCCACCGACTTCGGGTGTTACAAACTCTCGTGGTGTGACGGGCGGTGTGTACAAGGCCCGGGAACGTATTCACCGCGGCATGCTGATCCGCGATTACTAGCGATTCCGGCTTCATGCAGGCGAGTTGCAGCCTGCAATCCGAACTGAGAATGGTTTTATGGGATTGGCTTAACCTCGCGGTTTCGCTGCCCTTTGTACCATCCATTGTAGCACGTGTGTAGCCCAGGTCATAAGGGGCATGATGATTTGACGTCATCCCCACCTTCCTCCGGTTTGTCACCGGCAGTCACCTTAGAGTGCCCAACTGAATGCTGGCAACTAAGATCAAGGGTTGCGCTCGTTGCGGGACTTAACCCAACATCTCACGACACGAGCTGACGACAACCATGCACCACCTGTCACTCTGTCCCCGAAGGGAACGTCCTATCTCTAGGAGTGTCAGAGGATGTCAAGACCTGGTAAGGTTCTTCGCGTTGCTTCGAATTAAACCACATGCTCCACCGCTTGTGCGGGCCCCCGTCAATTCCTTTGAGTTTCAGTCTTGCGACCGTACTCCCCAGGCGGAGTGCTTAATGCGTTGACTTCAGCACTAAAGGGCGGAAACCCTCTAACACTTAGCACTCATCGTTTACGGCGTGGACTACCAGGGTATCTAATCCTGTTCGCTCCCCACGCTTTCGCGCCTCAGCGTCAGTTACAGACCAGAGAGCCGCCTTCGCCACTGGTGTTCCTCCACATCTCTACGCATTTCACCGCTACACGTGGAATTCCGCTCTCCTCTTCTGCACTCAAGTCCCCCAGTTTCCAATGACCCTCCACGGTTGAGCCGTGGGCTTTCACATCAGACTTAAAGGACCGCCTGCGCGCGCTTTACGCCCAATAATTCCGGATAACGCTTGCCACCTACGTATTACCGCGGCTGCTGGCACGTAGTTAGCCGTGGCTTTCTGGTTAGGTACCGTCAAGGTACCGCCCTATTCGAACGATACTTGTTCTTCCCTAACAACAGAGCTTTACGATCCGAAGACCTTCTTCGCTCACGCGGCGTTGCTCCGTCAGACTTTCGTCCATTGCGGAAGATTCCCTACTGCTGCCTCCCGTAGGAGTCTGGGCCGTGTCTCAGTCCCAGTGTGGCCGATCACCCTCTCAGGTCGGCTACGCATCGTTGCCTTGGTGAGCCGTTACCTCACCAACTAGCTAATGCGCCGCGGGCCCATCCATAAGTGATAGCGAGAAGCCATCTTTTAATATGAGACCATGTGGACTCATATGTTATCCGGTATTAGCTCCGGTTTCCCGAAGTTATCCCAGTCTTACAGGTAGGTTGCCCACGTGTTACTCACCCGTCCGCCGCTAATCTTCGGGAGCAAGCTCCCTTAGATTCGCTCGACTTGCATGTATTAGGCACGCCGCCAGCGTTCATCCTGAGCCAGGATCAAACTCTCCAATAGAGTATTGATTGCTCAATAAGTTTTGTTACTTAGAATTAACATTGACGCTTGTATTGTGTTCAGTTTTCAAAGAACTTT